>NZ_JAUCEN010000002.1:2733211-5466422 GCF_030348945.1 Peribacillus sp. ACCC06369 | reverse complement strand
ACTTATCCCTCCTTTGCAAAATATTTTTAATAATAGTTTCTAAAATGTATAGGCACAAATAAACTCATCGATTGCCGTCTTTATATAAATTTTGACAGCAAAGGTTCGGTGAGCTGTATAAGGGATTTTTGTGTTGTGTAATGTGATGTCCCTAAAACTATATCTTGCGCTGTACAACCTTTGTACAGACTACATCTGGTAAGCCGGTGTAGATTTGGATGTTTATTCATCAACAGGTATTTTGAGAAATATATAATAAAGAAGAAAAAAGGGTTTTCGACAATATCCACCATCTGTGGACAAATTAATATACACAGGTCGAATAAGCTATCCACATGTTATACACAGTCTGTGGATAACCATTACCTGTTGATAAAGTTATTCAGAGTGAAAACACAAATATAATATCAGAAATTCAGGCGTCTTGCAATGGGTTAGAAAACTTTATCCACAACTTACCGAGCTTGTGGGAAAAACTTTTCCACAGGCTATTGTTATGTGCAAAAGTCTATAAATTGGGTTGTGGATAGAAAAAAACATGTCGAATTTTATCCACAGACCATGATTATGAATTGGATTAATTTAATTTTATTTTTGGATAAACCAAGTTGTTCAAGCTGGAAAACCTACATTGATAAAAATCGAATGATACATATTGAAGATGGTTTAGGTTCGTCCAAATTATGTCGGATGCTAGTCGATCAATTGAAGATACCTCGGGAATCTCATATATTTATTCGTGGAGGAATCGATGAAATTTTCCTCTCCCCAAAAATTTCTATATCAGTTCGGAGCAAAATCATTTACAATAGGCTAGGTAGTAAAAAAAGACCTACTGGACATTGAGCATTAAAAAGAAATATTTTTTTGGATGAGGTTGACAAGTAGAAACCTCCATCTATATAATTGTAAAGACTGTCTTTAACTGTTATTCCTCAGGGAGGTGTCATATAATGAAAAGAACTTATCAACCGAATAACCGCAAACATAGTAAAGTTCACGGTTTCCGTGCACGTATGAGCACGAAAAACGGACGTAGAGTAATCGCAGCACGTCGCCGTAAGGGCAGAAAAGTATTATCTGCATAGACCACTGAAAAGTCTCAGTGGTCTTTTTTCGCAAAATAAGGGATTTACTGAGACTCAATTCATGTAATGAAGGTGTAAAAATGAAAAAAAAGTTAAGGATTAAGAAAGAGGATGAATTTCAGCTTGTTTTTAAAAAAGGTGAATCTTCTGCTAATCGGCAATTTGTTGTCTATGTCCTTGAAAAGCCAGATCAGGATTATTTTCGGATCGGCCTTTCAGTCAGTAAAAAAATCGGGAACGCCGTTGTAAGGAACCAAATTAAAAGATACATACGGCAAGCGTTTTTGGAATTGAAAG
Source organism: Peribacillus sp. ACCC06369 (assembly GCF_030348945.1). Lineage (NCBI taxonomy): Bacteria > Bacillati > Bacillota > Bacilli > Caryophanales > Bacillaceae > Peribacillus > Peribacillus sp. ACCC06369. The sequence continues at coordinate 5,465,037 of NZ_JAUCEN010000002.1, read as the reverse complement.
AAGATATAGAAGAGGGTAAGGATTATATTGTGATTGCTCGAAAACCAGCGGCGGAGATGGACTTTTTCCAGGTGAAAAGCAGCTTGATCCACGTCCTGAAACGTTCTAAATCACTAAACTTTAAAATGAAAAAACAATAAAGTCCCCTTTATATCGAATACTAAGCATTCCTCGGATCATGTAGTTACTTGAGAAAAGATAATATAGAAAATTCCTATTGGAACTGTAGAAAAATGTGGATTACTTATGTGAAATCTGCTAATAAACAGTTCACAATTGTTTCAAAAAAGATTGATTGCAGTTAGGAGGAAATTACGGTTGAAAAAACGAATATTACTCATTATTGGACTAGCCTCGATAATGATGCTGTTAGCAGGGTGTACGGAAATTAAAGAACCTATTACTGCGGATAGTGAAGGTTTTTGGAATTCATACATTGTCTATCCATTATCAGCCCTGATCATTTGGCTTTCTGAAGCATTTGGCGAGAATTATGGTTTGGGAATCATCGGTGTTACATTAATCATACGCTTAGCATTACTTCCACTAATGATCAAACAGGTGAAAAGCTCGAAAGCAATGCAGGCCATTCAGCCTGAGATGAAAGAACTTCAAGCAAAATACAGCTCAAAAGATGCTGCCACACAACAAAAACTACAGCAAGAAACAATGGCTTTATTTTCAAAATATAATGTGAATCCATTGGCGGGATGTTTGCCGATAGTGGTGCAAATGCCGATTTTGATCGGATTTTACCATGCCATCAGCCGTACGGAAGAAATTTCTTTACATAGTTTTCTTTGGTTTGATTTAGGTTCCCCGGATCCTTTTTATGTTTTACCGGTGGTTGCTGGTATTACGACTTTTATCCAGCAGAAGATGTCCATGGCTGGAATGAACTCCAATCCACAAATGGCGGCACAAATGACGATGATGCTTTACATCATGCCAATTATGATTGTTGTTTTTGCTATTAATTTCCCCGCTGCTCTTTCTCTTTACTGGGTAGTAGGTAACCTTTTTGGTATCGTTCAAACATATTTCATTAAAGGTCCGGATCTTAGAAAAGCAGCTGCGGAAAACGCGGGAGGGGCAAAGAAAAAGTGAAAAAGGTAACTGCTACAGGACAATCTGTCGAAGAAGCAGTAAATTTAGCTTTAGCTCAACTGAACAGCACTAAGGATCGCGTGGAGATAGAAATAGAAGATGAAGGCAAAAAAGGATTTTTTGGTTTATTTGGTGCAAGGAAGGCGATTGTCCATGTGACATTGCCTGCCGATCCCATTGAAGAGACACTTGAATTTTTGAAGAATGTCAGCGTGGAAATGGGAGTCAATGCAGAAATTGATGTCCACCGTAAAGGTAAGAACGTAACATTCCATTTATCAGGTGAGAAAATAGCATTATTAATTGGAAAAAGGGGTCAAACACTAAATTCTCTTCAGTATTTAGCGCAGCTGGTTGCAAATCGATATTCGAAGCAGTTTTTGAATATTACTGTGGATGCAGAAGATTATCGAAATCGCCGCAATGAAACTTTAATCCAATTGGCTGATAGAATGGCAATTAAAGCCAAGAAAACAGGTAAGGCTGTTTCACTGGAGCCGATGCCTTCCTATGAACGGAAGGTCATCCATAATGCTCTCCTGCATTATCCAAAAATAAAAACAACTTCAAGTGGGACGGAACCATATCGCCATTTGGTCATTACTCCACTCAAATGAACCTTCTGCTTTAAAGCAGGGGTTCTTTTTTTTTAGGACATAATATCGATGTGTGTCGAATATCTTTTTATAAAAGGATAATTCAACAATTACTGACAACTCTTTTTATATTCCCATGATAAAGAAAAGGGAATGGAATAAAGGGAGGCTGGCGATATTTGTTATTCACATGTGGATAAGTTAAAATGAATGTTACAGAATATGGATTCATTGCATGTGGATAACCCTTGAAAGGAAGGAGTATCTACTTTTTTTCATGAATATACTGTGGTATTGTAGTAATTTAGGGATTCGACGATTTTATTATCAGAAAAAAATAGAAACATCAATATATAAGAGGTGAAAGCATGGAATTCGATACAATCACCGCTATCTCTACTCCCTTAGGGGAAGGGGCAATCGCCATCGTTAGAATCAGCGGTGATGAGGCCATAGAAATAGCCGATAGGATCTTTAAAGGACCAGGTGGAAAAGGATTGCTTGAAGTGAAATCACATACGATTCATTATGGCCACCTAATCCAGCCTAAAACAGGTGAAATCATAGAGGAAGTCATGGTTTCGGTCATGAAGGGTCCAAAGACATTTACAAGAGAAGATGTAGTTGAAATAAATTGTCACGGTGGAATAGTTTCGGTCAATCGGGTATTACAGCTCATTCTCTCACAAGGTGCTCGTTTAGCAGAACCTGGTGAATTTACGAAACGGGCTTTTTTGAATGGCAGGATCGATCTTTCTCAAGCTGAGGCCGTTATGGATTTAATCCGTGCTAAAACGGATAAAGCCATGAATGTTGCTTTAGGTCAAATGGAAGGCCGGCTTTCGAAATTAATCCAAAACCTACGTCAAGAAATTTTACAGACCCTCGCTCAAGTCGAGGTAAATATAGATTATCCGGAATATGATGATGTCGAAGAAATGACGCATCGTTTATTTTTGGAAAAAGGCATTTATGTGAAGACTGAAATAGAGAAACTGCTTCACACGGCCCAACAAGGGAAAATCTTGCGAGATGGGCTTGCGACGGTTATCATAGGGCGCCCCAATGTCGGAAAATCTTCTTTGCTTAACAGCTTGGTTCATGAAAATAAAGCGATTGTCACTGATATCCCAGGTACAACACGTGATGTAATTGAAGAGTATGTCAATGTTCGCGGTGTACCGCTTAAACTTGTCGATACAGCAGGAATACGCGAAACGGAAGATATCGTTGAACGAATTGGAGTTGAACGGTCCCGTGCAGTATTAAAAGAGGCGGATCTAATATTACTTGTATTGAACTATTCCGATGATTTTACAACGGAAGATGAAAAACTATTCCAAGCGGTTGATGGAATGGATGTTATCGTTATCATCAATAAAACCGACCTTCCACAGAAAATCGATTTGGCAAAGGTTAAGGAAAAGGCGGCATCCCATAAGGTTGTTTCCACTTCTTTACTTGAGGATAAAGGGGTCGATGAATTGGAAGAAGCCATCGCTTCACTATTTTTTGAGGGATCTTTAGAAACGGGAGACCTGACCTATGTTTCCAATGCCAGGCATATAGCTTTGCTAGGACAGGCATTACAGTCAATCGAAGACGCAATCGAAGCTATTGAAATGGGTACGCCGGTTGATTTGGTTCAAATTGATTTCACGAAAGCATGGGAGCTTCTTGGGGAAATCATTGGTGAAAGCGTTCAGGATAATTTAATCAACCAATTGTTCTCACAATTTTGTTTAGGAAAATAAGCGTAAAAGGAGGAAAAGGATATGCAATACGAAGCAGGTAGCTATGATGTCATTGTTATTGGTGCTGGTCATGCTGGTAGTGAAGCTGGCCTTGCGGCTGCAAGAGTCGGAGCTAAAACGTTGATGATCACCATTAACTTGGATATGGTCGCCTTTATGCCATGCAATCCGTCCGTTGGTGGGCCGGCAAAAGGTATAGTTGTTAGGGAAATTGACGCTTTAGGCGGTGAAATGGGGAAAAATATCGATAAGACCCATATCCAAATGAGGATGCTGAATACTGCTAAAGGTCCGGCTGTTCGAGCGTTGCGGGCGCAGGCAGATAAATTTCTCTATCAACAAGAAATGAAAAAGACGATAGAAGACCAAGAAAATTTGACATTGATTCAGGGAATGGTAGAAGAATTAATTGTTGAAAATGACGTTTGTACGGGTGTAATCACTAAAACTGGTGCGGTGTATCGTGCGAAAACTGTCGTAATAACGACGGGAACATATTTACGCGGTGAAATCATATTAGGGGAACTGAAATATTCAAGCGGTCCTAATAATCAACAGCCTTCCATCAGGCTATCTGAACATTTAGAGCAGTTAGGATTTGATTTGGTCCGTTTTAAAACGGGGACACCACCACGTGTGAATAGTTCTTCCATAGATTACAGCAAAACGGAAATTCAGCCTGGTGATGAAGTGCCACGTGCATTTTCTTATGAAACCACAAAGTTCATCACTGATCAATTACCTTGCTGGTTAACGTATACGAATGAGGGAACACATCAGCTCATTGATGATAATCTACACCGTTCACCAATGTATTCCGGAATGATAAAGGGAACTGGACCTCGTTATTGTCCTTCGATAGAAGATAAAGTCGTCCGTTTTAATGATAAACCACGGCATCAAATCTTCCTGGAACCTGAAGGTCGCAATACAAAGGAAGTTTATGTGCAAGGTTTATCTACCAGTTTGCCTGAAGATGTACAAGTGAAAATCCTACAAACCATTCCAGGCCTCGAAAAGGCGGAAATGATGCGTGCTGGATATGCAATAGAATATGATGCTATCGTTCCTACGCAGCTTTGGCCTACACTGGAAACGAAAAAAATCAAAAATCTGTATACTGCTGGCCAAATTAACGGGACATCCGGTTACGAGGAAGCAGCAGGACAAGGATTGATGGCCGGTATTAATGCGGGATTGAATGCAATAGGTAAAGAAGAACTGATTTTAAGCCGTTCGGATGCCTATATTGGTGTTCTCATTGATGACCTTGTAACGAAAGGTACGAATGAACCATACCGATTGCTTACTTCACGAGCAGAATATCGTTTATTGTTGCGTCATGATAATGCCGATTTGCGCTTAACGGAAATTGGATTCAATATCGGAATGATCCAAGAAGAACGTTATAATCGTTTCCTTTTGAAAAAAGAAGCGGTTGAAATGGAAAAAGAACGACTAAAATCAAATTTCATCAAACCGACTAAAGAGGTACAAGAAATCATTACAGCAAGTGGCGGCAGTGAGTTGAAGGATGGAATCCGTGCCTCTGATTTATTGAAACGGCCTGAGATGGATTATTCCCATATTCAGAAGTTGGCGCCAAGTGATGTCGAACTGAGCGATGAAGTGACGGAACAGGTCGAAATCCAGATCAAGTATGAAGGTTATATCGAAAAATCTCTACAGCAAGTCGATCGCCTGAAAAAAATGGAGAATAAAAAGATTCCAGAGAATATCGATTATGATGCAATTTCTGGTCTAGCAACGGAAGCACGTCAAAAATTAAAGCAGGTCCACCCGCTATCAGTAGCTCAGGCTTCAAGAATTTCCGGTGTGAATCCCGCTGATGTTTCCATTTTGCTTGTTTATTTGGAACAAGGTAAAATTGCCAGAGTATCTCAGTAATGGAAATACCCGAAAAGGATTGAAGAAAACATGAATATTGAACAGTTCCAACAAGCACTGCAGGAGAAAGGGATTGAGCTTTCTCCTCACCAGCTTGATCAGTTTGACACTTATTATCGATTATTGGTGGAATGGAACGAAAAGATGAACTTAACAGCCATCACTAATAAGGAAGAAGTTTATCTAAAGCATTTTTATGATTCAATCAGCGCAGCCTTCTATTTCGACTTTAACAAGTCATATCGAATTTGCGATGTTGGGGCTGGAGCCGGATTTCCGAGTATTCCATTGAAGATTTGTTTCCCTGATATCCACGTATCGATTGTGGATTCTTTGAATAAGCGAATCTCTTTTTTGAATCACCTTGCTGAGTCCTTACAATTAAAGGGAGTTTCCTTCTATCATGACCGGGCGGAAACCTTCGCCCAAAAACTGGAGCAACGCGAATCCTATGATATTGTCATGGCAAGAGCGGTAGCCAGGATGTCCGTTTTAAGTGAACTATGTTTGCCGCTTGTTAAGCCAAACGGGACGTTCATTGCCATGAAAGCGGCTAGTGCACAGGATGAAATGGACACAGGGAAAAAGGCCATTTTTACATTAGGCGGAGAAATCGAAGAAATTCATCCTTTCACATTGCCAGAGGAAAATAGTGAAAGAAACATCATTACAGTAAAAAAAGTGAAGAAGACTCCTAAAAAATACCCAAGAAAACCAGGGACACCGAATAAGCAGCCTATTGAATAACCTCTATTATATGGAGATGGTTTCATATTAAGCGTAAATGATTCGGATATATGGCTGGTACTTGCCCTAATTTTCTTTTACTATAAATGTACGAGCTTATTATCAATATTGTATTTGCCAACAAGAAGGCAATTTTTCGGTACAATGTCAAACGTGTGCCAGATTTTACAGTTGGGCTAGAAAGTCGGCGATTTTTCTTTTTGATTCAGGGAAATAATCTTGGGCAAGCCGGCGATATTTATAATAACTGGCCGTCAATTCCTCATTATTGCCTTGATGACGCCAGTCGACATGTTTTTCACAGTGAAGGGCCATATGTATAACCATGTCGGGAAATGTATGCAGGACTTGTCCTTTAAATAGAGAATATGTTATTTGGGAGTTTTAAAAGGTGGTGTAGGAAGATGAAGCATCCTTTTTCGCGGTTCTTTGGGTTTGGCGAAAAAGAAGAACAGCAACTAGAGATGGAGACACCTAGCAATAATAATGAAGAGATAAGAAAAATTTCCATTTCTGATATTGTGCCTAATCGATTTCAACCAAGGACAGTTTTTAATGACGATAAAATTGCTGAATTGGCTCAAACGATTCATACACATGGAATCATTCAACCAATTGTAGTAAGGGCTTATGGACAGGGGAAATATGAAATCATTGCTGGTGAGCGTCGTTTTCGAGCCATGCAAAAGCTTGGCTGGGAATTGGCACCTGCAATAATCAAAGATTTCACCGATACAGAAACGGCTTCCGTTGCGCTGATAGAAAACCTTCAGCGTGAAGAACTGACACCGATTGAAGAAGCTTTGGCTTACGGTAAACTATTGGAGCTGCATAGTTTAACCCAAGAAGCTCTGGCACAAAGACTGGGAATAGGACAATCTACCGTGGCGAATAAGCTTCGGTTGCTTAAGCTGCCCCAAGAGGTTCAAGATGCACTTCTTCAAAAGCAAATTACGGAACGCCATGCCCGCTCGTTGATACCGTTAAAAAGTCCAGAAAAGCAGCTTAAACTGCTTTTGGAAATCATCGAAAAGGGGTTAAACGTCAAGCAGACCGAAGAGCAGGTCGTCAAGCTCTTAACGGGTACTGTGCAAAAGCCGAAACCTAAGCGGAAAGCGTTTAGTAAAGACATGAGGATTGCCGTGAATACTATACGCCAATCACTCAGTATGGTTACAGACAATGGAATAAATTTGGATGCAGAGGAAGAAGAATTCGAGGAGTATTATCAATTCACGATTAAAATACCTAAGAAAAAAACTTGATTCCCTATCCTTAACCCTGCTTGGTAGTCTCTGATTACCAAGCTTTTTTTATTTTGTCGCCAACACTGGCATTTGCCATCTCAAAAAGGTTTCAATTTTCCCGGTATTTAATGCTGTTTAGATATATTTCAATTTTTAAGAGGAATTTAAGAAAACGATTTCTTCCAGTAACATTCATGATAAAATAGAAAGAAATAAATGGATTTACGGTAAAAGTTAATAGATATAGCGTGATGAAGATAGTTGAAAGCAGGTGAATTCGTGGGTAAGATTCTCGCCATTGCCAATCAAAAAGGCGGTGTTGGAAAAACGACAACTTCTGTCAGTCTGAGTGCTTGTCTTGCATACATTGGACAGAAAGTCTTAATGGTCGATATCGATCCGCAGGGAAATGCTACAAGCGGGGCAGGTATCGATAAAGCAGATGTGGAACAATGTATTTATGATGTATTGGTTGATGATGTCGAGGCCAGTACCGTCATCATGGAAACAAAGGTAGAAAATTTATATGCTATACCTGCGACCATTCAACTTGCAGGTGCTGAAATTGAACTTGTTCCAACCATCTCAAGGGAAGTCCGATTAAAAAGGGCATTGGAAGAGGTGCAAAGCCAATATGATTACATTGTGATTGACTGTCCTCCATCATTGGGTTTGCTCACGCTTAATGCATTAACGGCAGCTGATGCCGTTTTGATTCCTGTACAATGTGAATATTATGCACTGGAGGGCTTGAGCCAACTTTTGAATACGGTCCGTCTCGTCCAAAAGCATTTGAACCATGATTTGAAAATCGAGGGTGTGCTATTGACGATGTTGGATGCCAGAACAAACTTAGGTATCCAGGTTATAGAAGAAGTCAAAAAATACTTTCAGGATAAAGTCTATCAAACCATCATCCCCCGCAATGTCCGTTTGAGTGAAGCACCGAGCCATGGGGAACCAATAATTATATATGATCCAAAGTCACGAGGAGCGGAGGTCTATCTAGAACTGGCAAAGGAAGTGGTATCAAATGGCTAAAGGACTTAACGCACTTTTCAACAATGGGGAAATCAGTAAAGATGAAATCGTGCGCGAAATCAAATTAAGGGAATTAAGGCCAAATCCTTATCAGCCCCGAAAGAGCTTCCGACTTGAAGCTATAGAGGAATTAAAGCAATCTATCATGGAACACGGGATATTACAGCCGATTATTGCCCGGAAAAGCATTAAGGGATATGAAATCGTGGCAGGGGAAAGGCGTTATCGTGCTGCTAAGGAAGCGGGTTTAAAGACAGTTCCGGTTGTTGTGAGGGAATTGAATGAACAGCAGATGATGGAACTGGCGATTTTGGAAAACCTGCAACGGGAAGATTTAAATCCGATTGAGGAAGCGGCTGCTTATCAAACACTTCTTGAAAAATTGGAATTTACCCAGGAGCAGTTGGCCAATCGCTTGGGTAAAAGCCGACCCCATATCGCGAATTATGTCAGATTACTGTCTTTGCCTGAAGGGATTAGGAGTTATATCTCCGATGGGGAAATTTCCATGGGGCATGGCCGAGCATTACTGGGTTTAAAGAAAAAAGAGATGCTAAAGCCAGTAGTGGATAAAATCCTTAAAGAAGGAATGAATGTCAGACAGCTAGAGCAATATATACATCAATTGAATGATACCGTTTCACGTGAAACCAAAACTAAGAAACAAGAGAAAAAGGATATATTCATAAAGCAGCGGGAGTCAAGTCTGCGTGAAAGACTAGGAACGAGTGTAACGATAAAACAAAGTAAGAAAAAAGGGAAAATAGAAATCGAATTCTTCTCAAAAGAAGATCTAGAGAGAATTTTGGACTTGATCGATCAAGAGAACCTTTCCTCTTAGATTGCCTTTATGAAAAGATAGTGGCAACAGAAGTTAGATCTATTTTTCACTGTAGAAAATTAGGTGGATGAGATGGTATTATTAGGGGCTTTGGTGAATGGTGCCTGCATTTTAATCGGTTCGATTTTGGGAAGGTTTTTACAACATATACCTGAAAAGATAAAAGAAACGGTCATGAGCGGGATCGGTTTAGCCGTCATGGTCTTAGGCTTGCAGATGGGGCTGAAAAGTGATCAGTTCCTCATTGTCATTTTAAGTATTGTTGGAGGGGCAGTCCTTGGCGAATGGATGGATCTTGAGGCAAGGCTTAATTCTTTAGGCAATTGGATTGAACGCAGGATGAAAGCGACTGAAGGAACTTCGATATCTCAGGGGTTTGTAACGGCTACACTCATATTTGGCATTGGGGCGATGGCCATTATCGGTGCCCTGGATAGTGGTATCCGGAATGATCATGACGTTTTGATAACAAAAGCGATCATCGATGGATTTACAGCGCTGGTCCTCGCCAGTACGCTTGGCATAGGTGTACTTTTTTCAGCATTTCCAATCATTCTTTATGAGGGATTTTTAGCAATTTTTTCAAGACAAATCAATACGATGATCCCAACCGCTTTAATGGATTCCTTCATATTGGAGATGACGGCAACTGGAGGAGTCATGATTTTAGCCATTGGTTTGAATATTATCGGTGTCACCAAAATAAGGGTGGCCAATCTGCTTCCAGGCATAATGATTACCGTCATTCTGGTTACTATCATGTATTATGTATAAAAAAGAAGGAAGGGGTAAACCCTTCCTTCTTTTTTATGATCAGAAATACCAATCAAAGGGATTTTTCTTGCTTGAATGACCATGTGAAAGGAGTGATGGAAGGTTTTACTGGATAATGATCTTGTGCTTCGGAAATTCCTTCGGCGATGGTTTTGGCCATCTTCAGAACCAGATTAAGACGAGTGTTTTGTAAAACCATGAACTCCATGAATCCACTTACATTCACGATTCCTGTAATATGGGCATTTCCAACGGAAGGAAGTTCTTTATTGACTCCAGCACCTGGTTTCACTGGTCCTTGACCGATTTGAACAATACCCACACTTTTCATTTTGCCTAAACAAGCGTCGATTCCGACAATAAAGGGATTGGTATGAATCTTTTTTATTTCATTTAATTTTTCCTGTAAATTCATCGCATGAATAGGGTCATCCAGAGTACCGTACACATGGAATGTAGAAGAACCGCTTCCAGCTTTTTCACTAAGCAGAGTGCCGACAAGTGGTCCGAGGGAATCGCCTGTAGAACGGTCTGTGCCTATACAGACGATGACGATTGGTTGAAGCTTTCCAGTTGGTAGAAGGTTGATTAATTCCTGGGAAATTTGTTTGGATGCATCCGTATCTTCATGCAGGATGCGACTCAATCTATTTTTATTATTATTAAATAGACTAGAATTCAGATTCATCGGCTCCACTCCTTTACTTTATTTGGTATTACAGTATACGGATAATAAGGGAAAAATATACGGTATTTAACGTAATGGATGAGGGAATTTTTTGTAGAACATGCAAACAGGTGAAGGGGAAATGGATTGACGTCCTTCCTCTACCAATTGCTTTCATTAATACATTCTATTAGAAAAATACTTGATTAATTCGGAAAAAACTTCTAATTCCTTTACCTATATACCCATATTTTTTTTGTACAGAAACCCTTATTTATTGATAAAATAGAGAAAACTTCTCTTATTCAGGGTTATCTCACAGCAGTAGGGGTAGAGGACTACGTCTATATGGAAAAGTCATAGAGAAGATATAAAAGTTTTGCAGTTTGCATTAGGCAGGAGGAAAAGATGGATCGCATTTATGATAACGTTACAAAAGAGATATTGGATGAAAAGGTATGGCTGCTGATGGGCGAGGGCATTATTAAAATCTTCCTTGTTCTGTTATTATCGCGTATTATTATTTCAATAGGAAAGACGGTTATAAATAAATTTTTCGCGGTTCGCTTAAGAAGTCCTATTCGTGTTTCAGAGCGTAGAGAAACGACACTCATTAAGTTGCTGGAAAATATTGTAACTTACGTTATCAATTTCATTGCCTTGATAATGATTCTTGAAATTTTCTCATTCGATGTAAAGGCCTTACTGGCTGGAGCTGGTATTCTTGGTTTGGCAGTTGGGTTTGGTGCTCAAAGTTTGGTCAAGGATATAATTACAGGGTTTTTCGTCATTTTTGAAGATCATTTCTCGGTTGGGGATTATATTAAAATAAATAATTTTGAAGGGGAAGTCATTGAAATCGGGCTTCGTACTACGAAAATTAAAAGTGGTGCAGGGGAATTGCACTTCATACCCAACGGCAGCATCATCCAGGTTACGAATTATTCCATTTTAAACAGTATGGCTGTGGTTGATGTGACCATACCTAACGATGGGTCGGTCGAGCTTGCTGAGAAGGTGCTGATTGAACTCTTAAGCAGTATGGAAGGCAAATATGAAGCCTTGATTAAAGCACCTGAATTTTTGGGAATCGAAACAATAAGTGCTGAAGAAATCGTCCTTCGGATTACAGCGGAAACAAAGCCAATGCATCACATCGAAATCAGTAGGATATTAAGAAAAGAAATAAGTGCTGCGCTTGATTTAAGTGGGATTAAATCTACGTACAATGGCAGCGAGTCATAGGAATTAGGGGGGCTCATGGTTATGGAGGAGAAAGAATTTGGGCTTAAGGATGTTGTGGAAATGAAAAAGCCGCATCCCTGTGGAATAAACAAGTGGAAAATCATTAGGCTTGGTATGGATATCCGGATAAAATGTGAAGGTTGCGGTCATAGCGTAATGCTGCCTCGACGTGAATTCGCGAAGAAAATGAAAAAAGTTCTGCAAAAGCATGAGGAGTGATCATGCTTTTTTTTTTGGAATGAAAGTAGTCCTGCCATCTCAATGATTTACTTGTCTTTTTAGGGAGCGAAATCTATAATTGGGAAAGGTTTAGGTAATTGGATGGTCTTTATAGAAGATCAGTCTTTTTCCATATGTACGAATTATCTTGAAGGAGTGAAATATAAATGGCTTTAACAGCTGGTATAGTTGGTTTGCCTAACGTAGGTAAATCCACTTTATTTAATGCAATTACTCAGGCAGGTGCGGAATCTGCCAACTATCCTTTCTGTACGATTGATCCAAACGTCGGGATTGTGGAAGTGCCGGATCACCGTCTGCAAAAATTGACTGAATTGGTTAAACCGAAAAAGACGGTTCCGACAGCATTTGAATTCACGGATATCGCCGGGATTGTAAAAGGAGCAAGTAAAGGAGAAGGACTGGGTAATAAATTCCTTTCCCATATCCGTCAAGTGGATGCCATTTGTCAGGTCGTCCGATGTTTCGCAGACGATAACATTACTCATGTTTCCGGAAAAGTAAATCCAATCGATGATATCGAAGTCATCAACCTTGAATTGATCCTTGCCGATTTGGAATCCGTTGACAAACGCATCGACCGTGTCGGAAAAATGGCCAAGCAAAAAGATAAAGGCGCAGTGGCAGAACATGAAATTCTTGTGGCTTTAAAAGAGGCATTGGAAGATGAAAAACCAGCCCGTTCAGTTGAATTCACTGAAGAACAGCAAAAAATCGTGAAGGGCATGCATTTACTTACAGCGAAGCCGACGCTTTATGTGGCGAATGTGAGCGAAGATGAAGTGGCTAATGCTGACGATAATGAATATGTTCAGCAAGTTCGTGAATATGCTGCTAAGGAAAATGCCGAAGTAATCGTAATTTGTGCCAAAATCGAAGAAGAAATTGCAGAGCTTGAAGGTGAAGAAAAGGAAATGTTCCTATCTGAACTTGGCATTGAGGAGTCAGGTCTTGACCAGTTGATCCGTGCTTCATATAATCTGCTTGGATTGGCAACATACTTTACGGCTGGTGTACAGGAAGTGCGTGCATGGACATTCCGGAAAGGTATGAAGGCCCCTCAATGTGCAGGCGTCATTCACACGGACTTCGAACGTGGTTTCATCCGTGCCGAAATCGTTTCTTATACCGATTTGCTTGAAGCGGGTAGTCATGGTGCTGCAAAAGAAGCAGGAAAAGTTCGTTTGGAAGGAAAAGAATACATCGTTAACGATGGCGATGTAATCCATTTCCGTTTTAACGTTTAAGATTCAACTCCAGTCTGAAAGATCCTACAGCTCCATATGTAGGGTCTTTTTTGAGCCTTTAATCATTAGATTTCAATTAATTGTAATAAGTCGAACCGCTCGTTGCAAAGCCTCTTTAACTATGCTATAATTTTATCTTGTGAGTAATTATAAATAATTGCTCCTTGCCCAATTGGGCCGCTTAGACCAAAAGGAGGTGACAGTGATGAGAAAATACGAAATTATGTATATCATCCGTCCAAACATTGAGGAAGAAGCTAAAAAAGCTTTAGTTGAACGTTTCAACACAATCCTTTCTGATAATGGTGCGGAAGTAGAAGCAAAAGAATGGGGTAAACGCCGTCTTGCATACGAAATCAATGATTTCCGTGACGGTTACTACATGCTTCTTAAAGTTAACGCTGAAAGTGCTGCGATTCAAGAATTCGATCGTCTTGCTAAAATCAGTGAAGACATTATTCGCCACATGGCTACTAGAGAAGAAGTATAATCACATATTTAATATAAATTCTAATCTTGTTTCACATGAAACAGGCTTGAAACCTAGGGGTTGATTCTGATGATGAATCGCGTAGTTTTGGTAGGACGCTTAACTAAAGATCCTGAATTACGATATACACCTAATGGAGTTCCCGTAGCTACCTTTACTTTAGCTGTGAACCGTAGTTTTACGAATCAGCAGGGTGACCGTGAAGCGGATTTCATTAACTGTGTTGTTTGGCGTAAACCGGCAGAAAATGTAGCTAACTTCTTGAAAAAGGGCAGTTTAGCTGGCGTGGATGGACGTGTCCAAACACGTAATTATGAAGGACAAGACGGCAAACGCGTATATGTGACGGAGATTCTGGCTGAGAGCGTTCAATTCCTTGAACCACGAAGCAGTTCAGCGGGTGAAAGAAATGAAGGCGGTTCTTACGGTGGAGGTCAAAAAAGTTATAGCAATAATCATAACGGAAATGACAACAATTCGTATGGACAAAATCCTAATCAGAATCAACGGAGCAATAACAACTACACTCGTGTAGATGATGATCCATTTGCAAATGACGGTAAAACAATCGACATTTCAGATGACGATCTTCCGTTTTAAACAGCCGTTTAAAATGAAAATTGAAAAAGCAGGGAGGGAAATTTATTATGGCAATGGGTGGACGTAAAGGACGCGGTAAGCGTAAAAAGGTTTGTTATTTCACATCTAACGGAATCACTAAAATTGATTACAAAGATGTAGATCTTCTTAAAAAATTCGTCTCAGAACGCGGTAAAATTTTACCACGTCGTGTAACTGGCACTAGCGCTAAATATCAACGTAGATTAACGATTGCTATTAAACGCTCACGTACTATGGCATTACTTCCATATGTATCTGGTGAATAATAAATTGGCACATTGAGGAGTTTTCCTTAATGTGCCTTTTTTATAAAATCGGCTCTTATGCCTGAAAACCGCTGAATTGCGGTTTTTTTATTTTCAAAAGTAATTCATATGGCCATTTTCCTTAGAAAAAGTAATCATATCCTAAAAAAGAATGTGATGTTTGAAATATCCTAGCCGTAACGGATACAATATAAAGATGGAGATAAGACATTTTTAATCATAACAGGGGGGTGAAAACAAAGATGAATAGCGGAAGACGAATTGCGGAGGGTGGAGCCCTTTTGGCACTATATTGCATTTTATTGTTCATCACCATTCAAGTACCATTAGTGAATATCTTCACCACTTTCTTTTTACCCATTCCATTCATACTGTTCACAGCCAAACAAAAGTTATCGTGGAGTCTGGGTTACTTATTTATAGCCTCGCTGTTGTCAATCCTCATTGGGACGCTATTGTCTGTTCCGCTTACCTTACTTATGGGGGCAACCGGAATTGCGATCGGTTATTTTTTGAAAAGGGACAAATCGATGGCAACTATGTTCATAAGTGCAGTACTTGTCTTCCTGGGAGGCATTTTATTAATATATGCAGCTTCAGTGTTGATCATGGATGTTAATTACATAGAAGAATCGATGGATATGGTTGAAGAGTCCGTTGAAAATACAGTGGGCATCATGGATTCTTTTGGCCAGGCACCGACGGAACAAGTCAAAAAGCAGGTGTATGAAACTGTCGATATGTTAAACACACTGATGCCAAGTTTGTTCGTTCTGATGTCAGTCATCATGGTTTTATTGATTTTCTTCGCTGCGCATCCAATTGTGAAGAGGTTCAGTGATAAAACGTTAAAATGGCCCCATTTTCGAGATCTGCGACTCCCGAAAAGTCTTTTATGGTATTATTTAATTACGATGCTTCTTGCTCTTTTTGTGAATACGGACAAGAACAGTTTTGTATATATGGCCATAACGAACATATTTTTCATCTTGCAGTTCTTCATTTTATTACAAGGATATTCCCTGATATTTTATATCGCTCATGTGAAGTCATGGGCTAAAGCCATACCTGTTATAATCGTGGTTTTTTCTTTGCTGCTGCCGATTCCGATTATTACAACAGCCGTACGATTTTTAGGTATAATAGATTTAGGCTTTCCTTTTAGGGAGACAATCAAGAAAAAGGAATAGACTTTTTTGTAAAACAGATGCTTTTAGGAGCTGAAACTATGCCATCTTATTTGAAAGAATACTCGATTAAGTCCCCGTTGTATGGGATGCTGGCCGCGGGCGTTTTACTTTTGGGCGTACTGGCTTATTATAATTGGGTTATTGCACTTGTTGGACTATTGATTCTTGCTGGTTTATTTTATTTAACATTAAGAATGGTAGAAAAAAAGCAACGTAAGACAGAAGAGTATATAACGACTTTATCTTACCGATTAAAGAAGGTCGGCGAGGAAGCGTTATTGGAAATGCCAATTGGGATCATGCTCTTTAATGAGGATTATTACATTGAATGGACCAATCCATTCCTGGCTTCATGTTTTAGTGAAGACTCCTTGGCAGGAAGATCGCTCTATGATGTCGCGGACTCGATCGTTCCATTAATTAAGCAAGAGATCGAGACAGAGACACTTACGCTCCACGATAGGAAATTCAAAGTGGTCCATAAGCGTGAGGAAAGGCTTCTTTACTTTTTTGATGTGACGGAGCAAGTTGAAATTGAGAAATTATATGAAGATGAGCGAACGGCAATTGCGATCATTCTCCTTGATAACTATGATGATTTGACACAGGGTATGGATGATCAGCGTAAAAGCAGCATTAATAGCCTGGTCACCTCACTTCTTGATAAATGGGCAAGGGATAATGGCGTTTTCTTTAAACGGGTTTCCTCTGAACGATTCATCGCTGTCTTTAATGAGCATATCCTTCAGCAGCTTGAGAAGGGGAAATTCTCGATTTTGGATGAAATCAGGGAAACGACAGCCAAGCAAAATGTACCATTGACCTTGAGCATCGGGGTCGGCTCGGCCGTGTCATCCTTACCGGAACTAGGTACGCTTGCACAGTCCAGCTTGGATCTCGCTCTAGGTCGGGGCGGTGATCAGGTAGCAATAAAGCAAGCGAATGGTAAAGTGAAATTCTATGGCGGTAAAACCAATCCGATGGAAAAACGCACAAGGGTCCGTGCACGTGTGATTTCCCATGCATTGAAGGATATAGTCCTTGATAGCGATAAAGTCATTGTCATGGGCCATAAAAACCCGGATATGGACGCAATCGGTTCAGCGATAGGCATCTTGAAAGTTGCCCAAATGAATGAACGTGAAGGCTATATTGTTATAAACACCCAGCAGCTTGATAGCAGTGTCCTCCGTTTAATGGAGGAAATCAAAAATAAAAAAGAGCTTTATGCCCGGTTTATAACTCCTGATGATGCATTTGAAATGATTACGGATGAGACATTACTGGTTGTGGTCGATACACATAAACCTTCCATGGTAATTGAAGAGCGGTTATTGAATAGGATCGATAAAGTTGTAGTCATCGACCATCATCGCCGGGGTGAAGAGTTCATCAAAAACTCGTTGCTCGTCTATATGGAGCCATATGCGTCTTCAACAGCTGAACTTGTAACCGAACTGCTTGAATATCAGCCGAAACGCAGCAAGATTGATATGCTGGAATCGACGGCGCTTCTTGCGGGTATCATCGTCGATACGAAAAGCTTCACCTTAAGGACGGGGTCACGTACTTTCGATGCAGCCTCCTATCTTAGGGCACATGGAGCTGATACGGTACTTGTCCAGAAGTTCTTAAAAGAAGACGTGGACACCTATATTAAACGGTCAAAGCTCATTGAAGAGGTAATCTTTTATAAAAAGGGAATTGCCATTGCCTCGGCAAAAACCGATCAGGTCCATAATCAGGTGCTCATAGCTCAGGCTGCTGACACCCTATTGACCATGGATGGCGTTGTTGCTTCCTTTGTAATGGCTAAGCGATCTGATGATACAGTAGGCATAAGTGCGCGTTCTCTTGGTGATATCAATGTACAGGTGATCATGGAAATGTTGAATGGGGGCGGCCATTTGACAAATGCCGCTACTCAACAGGTATGCTCCATTGATGAAGCCGAAAGTCGATTGAAAGTAGCTATTGATGAATATTTAGAAGGGGGACAAAAAGAATGAAAGTAATATTTTTAAAAGACGTTAAAGGTAAAGGGAAAAAAGGGGAAGTTAAAAATGTTGCAGATGGATATGCACATAATTTCCTACTTAAACAAGGATTGGCTGTTGAAGCAAATAATACAAATGTGAAAACTTTGGAAGCACAGAAGAATAAAGAAGAATCACTTGCTGCCGAGGAACTGCAACATGCTGAAGAATTGAAAGTCCAACTGGAGAAATTAACGGTTGAGCTATCTGCCAAAGCCGGTGAGGGCGGGCGTTTATTCGGTTCCATCACGACTAAACAAATTGCATCAGAGCTTCAGAAGAAACATGGTATCAAGATTGATAAACGCAAAATGGAGCTTGCTGACGGTATCCGTTCTTTAGGACACACCAAGCTTCCAGTCAAGCTTCATCCTGAAGTCACAGCGACACTTACTGTGCATGTGAAAGAAATTAACTAATTTTAGTTGTTTCATATCTGTGAAAAATTGATAAAATAGAGGTAGACGAAAAATGTGATTGGGCATGTTGTCCTTTCACTTTTTTCTTTTTCACTAGAAACATATAAAAGGTATCCTCTTAGAATGGGAGGTTTTAAGATATGATAGAACAATTTCAGGATAGGATTCCCCCTCAAAATATAGAAGCCGAACAGGCTGTACTAGGAGCCATTTTTCTTGAGCCCTCTTCATTGACCGTTACATCGGAAGTTTTGATTCCGGAGGATTTTTACAGAAGCTCTCATCAAAAAATCTTTAATGTGATGCTTAAATTGAATGACGAAGGAAAAGCTGTCGATTTGATTACGGTGACAGAGGAACTGGCTGCGACCAAAAACCTTGAAGAAGTTGGCGGAGTTTCTTATTTAAGTGAATTGGCCGGATCGGTACCTACCGCGGCCAATATTGAATATTATGCCCGCATCGTCGAGGAGAAGTCATTGCTTCGCCGTTTGATCAGGACAGCGACCAACATCGCCCAGGAAGGCTACAGTCGCGAGGACGAGGTCGAGGAGCTGCTCGGGGAAGCAGAAAAAACGATCATGGAAGTGGCCCAGCGCAAGAATTCCGGGTCTTTTCAAAATATTAAGGATGTATTGGTGCGGACGTACGATAACATTGAAGTTTTGACTACCCGTAAAGGGGATGTCACGGGAATACCGACCGGGTTTGCTGAACTGGATCGAATGACAGCCGGGTTCCAACGTAATGACCTCATCA
Source organism: Peribacillus sp. ACCC06369 (assembly GCF_030348945.1). Classification (NCBI taxonomy): domain Bacteria; kingdom Bacillati; phylum Bacillota; class Bacilli; order Caryophanales; family Bacillaceae; genus Peribacillus; species Peribacillus sp. ACCC06369. Next base: position 5,445,842 of record NZ_JAUCEN010000002.1, on the reverse strand, counting down.
TAGTGGGCGCCCGTCCTTCGGTTGGTAAAACCGCCTTTGCATTGAATATCGCACAAAACGTTGCAACCAAAACGGATGAGAATGTAGCGATTTTCAGTCTTGAAATGGGTGCAGAGCAGCTCGTTATGCGTATGCTCTGTGCTGAAGGAAATATCAACGCCCAGAATTTACGGACAGGTTCCTTAACTGATGAGGATTGGCGTAAATTGACGATGGCGATGGGAAGCTTGTCGAATGCCGGCATTTATATCGATGATACGCCGGGTGTGAGGATTGGCGAAATCCGTTCAAAATGCCGTCGTTTGAAGCAGGAACATGGCCTTGGCATGATATTGATCGATTACTTGCAGTTGATTCAAGGCGATGGTCGCTCAGGCGACAATCGTCAGCAAGAGGTATCCGAGATTTCACGTTCACTCAAAGCGCTCGCCCGTGAACTTCAAGTGCCCGTCATCGCCCTTTCCCAGCTATCGCGGGGAGTGGAGCAGCGCCAGGATAAGCGCCCGATGATGTCCGATATCCGGGAATCAGGGAGTATCGAGCAAGATGCTGATATCGTGGCATTCTTATACCGTGATGATTATTATGACAAGGAATCCGAGAATAAAAACATCATTGAAATCATTATAGCGAAACAGCGTAATGGTCCAGTAGGAACGGTTTCGCTTGCATTCGTAAAAGAATACAATAAATTCGTTAACCTCGAACGTCGCTTCGATGATGATTCGATGTCTCCCGGGGCGTAGAGAACAGCCTGCCATTCATGGAATGGCAGGCTGTTTTTATTTTGGGAAAAAGAAAGGGGCTGGTGATAATAATTAAAGAAATTAAAGGGCAGAATAATGATTGACAATCCAAAACCAATTTTAAAACGGAAAGGATTTTTCATATTTACGAACAAATAATTTATTAAAATGTGTATTGTTCGGATTTTGTATTGACTTCCAGTTTGGATTATTGATAAAATAGGTTTGTTTGATAAGAACCGGTTAAAAATCGGTATTACGTGAACCTTTGGAGGTGCTTTATTCAGATGTCATCAGTTGTAGTAGTCGGTACACAATGGGGAGACGAAGGTAAAGGTAAAATAACAGATTTTCTATCCCAGAATGCGGAAGCCATCGCTCGTTATCAAGGTGGGAATAATGCAGGGCATACAATAAAATTTAACGGCGTTACCTATAAACTGCATTTAATTCCGTCAGGGATTTTTTATAGTGATAAAATTTGTGTCATTGGAAATGGTATGGTGGTTGATCCAAAAGCTCTTGTAGAGGAGCTTGCTTATTTACATAGTCACGGTGTAAGTACGGATAATCTTCGTATCTCAAACCGTGCACATGTCATTCTTCCTTACCATATCAAATTGGATGAAGTCGAAGAAGACCGTAAAGGCGCCAACAAAATCGGAACGACAAAAAAGGGTATCGGCCCTGCTTATATGGACAAGGCTGCTCGTAACGGAATCCGCATGGCAGATCTTTTGGATCGTGAGATTTTCGAGGAAAAATTGTCTCAAAATCTTGTTGAAAAAAACCGTATGTTTGAACGTTTCTATGAAACGGAAGGTTTCAAGATTGAAGATATCATGGAAGAATACTATGAGTACGGACAACAAATTCAGAAATATGTTTGTGATACATCCGTTGTATTGAATGACGCACTTGATGAAGGAAAACGGGTATTATTCGAAGGGGCACAAGGTGTCATGCTTGATATCGATCAAGGAACATACCCATTCGTCACTTCATCTAACCCGGTTGCAGGTGGGGTTACCATCGGTTCTGGCGTAGGCCCTACTAAAATCAACCATGTAGTTGGAGTATGTAAAGCATATACAAGCCGTGTGGGTGATGGTCCTTTCCCTACAGAATTGCATGATGAAATCGGTAACCAAATCCGTGAAGTTGGCCGTGAATATGGTACAACTACAGGCAGACCGCGCCGTGTCGGCTGGTTTGACGCTGTTGTCGTCCGTCATGCTCGCCGTGTCAGCGGGATTACCGATTTATCATTGAACTCGATTGACGTATTATCAGGTCTTGATACGGTCAAAATTTGTGTAGCTTATGAATACAAAGGCGAGATTATTCATGAGGTACCAGCGACCTTGAAAGCGATTGGCGAATGTAAACCAGTCTATGAAGAGCTACCAGGCTGGCCAGAAGACATCACAGGGTGCAAATCATTGGATGAGCTTCCAGAGAACGCACGCCACTATGTAGAGCGGGTATCTCAATTGGTAGGCATTCCTTTGACTACTTTCTCTGTCGGTCCTGACCGTAACCAAACAAATGTCGTGAGAAGCCCTTGGCGTCTAGCGTAATTCATGAAAAAAGAGCTGGCTTTTTTGCCAGCTTCTTCTTTTTTTATAGGGTGCATGCATTCTGATGTCACGTTCGTGAGGCATGGGATACAGAATTAATGGAGTGAAACAGTAGTGAAAAAGGAAAAAGATAAGAAAATTTTAATTTTATTTCAAAAAACTATTGCCTAAACTATATTAATCATGATATTATCAAAAGCGTCGTCACAATAGAACAAGCCATTAACAACAGCAAGCGAGTAGCTGCATTGGAGATGTTAAGTTTACATCCGGCGAAGTTACATTTCATTAGAACGAGCCATTAGCTCAGTTGGTAGAGCATCTGACTTTTAATCAGAGGGTCGAAGGTTCGAATCCTTCATGGCTCACCATTTTTTTCGGCCCATTGGTCAAGCGGTTAAGACACCGCCCTTTCACGGCGGTAACACGGGTTCGAATCCCGTATGGGTCACTTCTTTATATAAATTCTTTACTGGTCCCGTGGTGTAGCGGTTAACATGCCTGCCTGTCACGCAGGAGATCGCGGGTTCGATTCCCGTCGGGACCGCCATTTTGTTTTTTTGTTCTAAAATAGAATATTTGGCTCAGTAGCTCAGTCGGTAGAGCAAAGGACTGAAAATCCTTGTGTCGGCGGTTCGATTCCGTCCTGAGCCATCCTTTTTAAAAACGCCTTTCCTTTAAGGCGTTTTTTTGTTTTACATCAGAAGTATTTTAAATGAAATCTTGTTAATAGATTGTTAACGATTTGTAACATACCAATTTTGGCCAATTTGTCATATAACTCGCTTTTACCCATACGGGGCTTATATCCACTCCTTTTTTCGTAATTTACCGAACTATCCTCATTAACATATTTATTGGTACTTGTTGTCACCATTTATACAGTTCTATTACATTATGAAGTCTATTTCTTGTTTTTTTTCTTATTATGGTAGAGTTATGAGTGGAAAAATCATTAAATCAGTCATATGTATGTAGATATTTAAAATGGACTAATAAATCTCAAAATAAATTTGATTAGTTTCTTAATTGGTGACTGAGCCGTTAAGGAGGACAATATATGTTTAGCTCAAAAGGTAAGGGGATCATCCTGTTGATGGTTTCCGTCATTTTATTGCTTGCAGGAAATCGGGCAACGGCTGCAGGGATATCGGAAACTAACACCATTCAGCATGTTTACCTTAACGATGAGTTCGTCGGAAGTGTGACGGATGAAACGGAAATAGAGAAGGTCGTAGCCGAAAAGGTAGAAGAAGCACAGGAAGATTATCCTGACTTTACATTCGATAGGGAGACACAGCTGACGTTTGTACCTGAAGAGGTATTCGATGTAGAGGTTAAAGAGGATCAGGCTGTAAAGGGTATTCAAGATCAGTTGAATGTGAAGGCAGAGGCGTATGAAATCGATATAGATAATCAGGCGGTAGCCTATGTTGCGTCAAAGGATGATGCTGAGGACGTTTTGGAGAAAATCACTTTATTATATGTAAATGAAGAGGAATTCTCCGAATATGAATCAGTTAAAAAAGAAAGCGAAACGGACGCGGGAGCGTTAAAAGAACCGGGAAGCAGAATTCTGGACATCAAATTTTCAGTTCCCGTCACGTTTAAAGAAACAATGGTCGATCCAGATGAAATCAAGACCGTCGATAAAACCCTTTCCATGATTGAAGAAGGAAAGGAAGAAAAGACGATTTATGAGGCTAAGGAAGATGAGGATCTTGAATCAATTGCCATTAGGCATGATATGGACCTGGATCAACTGTTGGAGCTAAATCCAGGACAGGAAGAGGACAAAGGTATTAAAGAGGGAGAGCGTCTCTATGTGACCCAGCGTACGCCCTATGTGAACGTAATGGTAGAAAGAGAAGTTTTTAAGGAAGAGAGGATTCCTTTTGAAAAGAAAGTGAAGGAGGATGACGAACTTCCAAAGGGCGAACTCATTACTGAACAAATAGGCAATGAGGGGATTCGGGCATACACCTACGCAGTATCTGAAACAAACGGTAAGAAAATCAGCGAAACGATCGTAAAAAAGGAAGTCACGGAAAAAGCCAAAACAGAAATCACCAGAAAAGGCACGAAGGTCATTCCTTCACAGGGAAGCGGTACATATTCATGGCCTGCAGACGGTGGTTATATTTCCAGTAAGCAGGGCCAGCGTTGGGGGAAACTTCATAAAGGTATTGATATCGCCCGGCCAACCACCAGAACCATAACGGCAGCAGATCATGGAATAATCGAAACTGCCGGAAACTCCGGAGGGTATGGAAATAAGATAACGATCAATCATAATAATGGGTATAAGACAGTGTATGCCCATTTGGATTCAATAGATGTAAAAGCAGGACAAAAGATTGAAAAAGGCATGAAAATTGGCATGATGGGTTCAACAGGGCACTCAACCGGTGTCCATCTCCATTTTGAAATATATAAAAATGGGTCTCTTGTAAATCCGCTAAACTATATAAGTCAGTAATCGATGGAAGTCTTCGAAAAATATTCGAAGACTTCTTCTGCTTCATATATAGATGAGAATAATAGGAAAAAGGTGATTTAATGCCTATAAAATGATAAAGTAGAATAGATACAATTTGCTTTCATTCCGGTGTTCAGCCCCTTTTATTGGGTATATATATATAATTTTGTTGAATCAGGTTGTTAGATTGGTGCAAACAGAAGGAAAAGTGAATAAGGTCCCGGATAAGGACACGGTTTTTAATAGATTCAGTTTAGTTATTAAAAAGGAGATAAGTACATGGATAAGAAGATTCTGGTAGTGGATGACGAAAAGCCAATTGCTGACATATTACAATTCAATCTAAAAAAGGAAGGCTATGAAGTTTTTTGTGCTTATGACGGCAATGAAGCCCTCAAGATGGTAGAAGAACGGCAACCTGATTTGATTTTACTTGATATCATGCTACCGCAGCGCGATGGGATGGAAGTTTGCAGGGAAGTAAGGAAGAAGTATGAAACGCCAATCATCATGTTAACGGCTAAGGATTCAGAGATAGATAAGGTCTTAGGCTTAGAGCTTGGAGCAGATGACTATGTGACAAAGCCATTTAGTACCCGGGAAATAATTGCCCGCGTTAAGGCGAACTTAAGACGTCAGCAAGCTGTCCCGGTCCCAGATCAAGAAAATGAACCGAAGGAAATTACGATAGGAACGCTCACTATCCATCCGGATGCCTATGTGGTATCCAAGCGGGGCGATACGATTGAATTAACGCATCGCGAATTTGAATTGCTTCATTACTTGGCGAAGCATATCGGTCAGGTCATGACAAGGGAGCACTTATTACAAACCGTGTGGGGCTATGATTATTTTGGTGATGTACGGACAGTCGATGTAACGGTCAGGCGTCTTCGTGAGAAGATTGAAGACAATCCAAGCCATCCTGGTTGGATTGTAACTAGAAGAGGGGTCGGTTATTACCTGCGTAACCCTGAACAGGAGTAGTCCTTATGAAAAAGGTTGGTTTTTTTCGCTCAATTCATTTTAAATTTGTTCTGATTTATGTTTTGCTCATTTTCGTAGCGATGCAAATAATCGGGGTATATTTTGTTGGGGAATTGGAAGAAAATCTTGTCGGGAACTTCACGAAATCAATAAAAGGTCACGTTAACCTTCTTACCTACAGTATTGGTGAAGAAATGGAAAAAGAGAGGGGAGAGGAAGATCCAACCCTCGAAGAAGCGATTTATACGATATTGAAAGACCGGGATAACTCATCGAATGATATTTCGGAAGTACGTGTCATCGACACCCGCAGCAGGCGTGTGATCGGAACTTCAGTCCCAAGTAACCAAGGTATCGTAGGAAAGAAGACAACGGAAGCCCTTATTAAAAATACGCTGATTTATGGAAAAGAAGATAGTGATGTTTTTCGAGATCAGAAAACCGGCAGGCGGCTCTGGGTCCTTTCGACACCCATTGAAGCAAATGAGGAGGTCATTGGTGCCGTTTATGTAATTGCAGAGATGGAAAATGTCTTTGAGCAGATGGATGAAATCAATAGTATCTTCATGACGGGCACAGCCATTGCCCTAGTGATTACGGCCATCTTAGGGATCCTGCTCGCACGAACGATCACCAGGCCCATGTCTGATATGAGAAAACAGGCCCTGGTGATGGCGAAAGGGAATTTCTCCAGAAAAGTTAGGGTATATGGCGATGATGAAATTGGTCAGCTTGCCGTCACTTTCAATAATTTGACCAAAAAGCTTCAAGAATCGCAATCAAGTACAGAAGGAGAGCGGCGTAAGCTTTCATCTGTCCTTGCCAATATGACGGATGGCGTAATTTCAACGGACAGACGCGGTCGGGTGAACTTGATTAATGAACCGGCGGCACAATTATTGAATGTCTCGCGTGAAACCGTCATGAATCAACCAATCATTGAGGTTTTGGGTCTTGAAGAAGAATATAAATTCGAGGATTTACTGGAAGAGCGAGAGTCCGTGATCCTTGATTACAGCAAAAAAAATCGGCCATTCATTTTAAGGGGAAACTTTTCGGTCATTCAAAAGGAAACGGGATTCGTTAATGGCTTGATTACTGTTTTGCATGATATTACAGAGCAGGAAAAGATCGAGGGTGAACGCAGGGAATTTGTTGCCAACGTTTCACATGAACTGCGAACTCCGCTTACAACGATGAGAAGTTACCTGGAGGCATTGGCTGAAGGGGCATGGAAGGACGAGGAAATCGCTCCATCCTTTTTAAGTGTGACCCAAAATGAAACAGAGCGAATGATCAGGCTTGTTAATGATCTGTTACAGCTTTCGAAAATGGACAGTAAAGATTACAGGCTTAAAACAGGCTGGGTGAATTTCAATAAATTCTATGACCATATCATCGATCGTTTTGAAATGACGAAAAATGATGATATCACGTTTAAGCGTGATTTGCCTAAGGAAGCTTATTTTGTGGATATTGATGAGGATAAAATCACCCAGGTTCTCTATAATGTAATCTCCAACTCATTAAAGTACTCACCTGAAGGGGGTCAAGTGACTTTCCGTGTCAGGGCATCGGATGGCTTTATCATTGTGAGCATTACAGATCAAGGAGTGGGTATCCCGAAAAACGTCATTGATAAAATATTCGACCGCTTCTACCGTGTGGATAAAGCAAGGTCGCGGAACTTAGGTGGGACCGGGCTTGGTTTAGCGATCGCAAAAGAAATGGTCGTGGCGCATGGCGGGAAAATATGGGCGGAAAGTGTGGATGGAAAAGGAACTACCGTGTTCTTTACACTTCCTTACGAACAGGAAGAAGAGGATGATTGGTCATGAATTTTGAACGTGCAAAAAGCATCATACTGATTATTTTGGTTGGGACAAGCATTTTTTTGACTTGGAGCATTTGGACGTACGAGCCTGAATATGATAAATTTGGTGACCAATCGAATTATATAAAGATTAAAAGCGATGTCCAGATTGTTAGTGATGTCATTAAACCTGTCAGTATCCTTTTTCATGGAAATGGTCGACATTTCCAGACTTCCAATCCGGTAGAGATAAATAGAATGGAAAAAGAATTTTCGCAATGGAATTTTACCGGCGTAAAAGAGATATCCGTAAAAAGGCTGCAAAGGAAATTTGATGATTTTGTCCACGAAGATGGGTCGATTGAAATCGAATATTCCGATGAGGTTCCCATCTCCCTCTATAAAACGGTATTGGGTATTACGGATACGGAAGTGCCTGGATTTTCATTCGATAGAATCATCATTAAACAAAAGGATATCAGTGGTAATGAATCTGCCGTTTATTTTGTTTCCTACGATCAAGGGAAGATCTATCAAGGTATGGTCGACTCTAAAAGACTAAGGCGTTTTATGGATTTGTTTTATACGGGTTCTTACGATAGGCACCCTGAATATACGGCCGAAACCATAAACAGCAAAAGGACATTGTTCGTTCCTGAAAAACCAGTGACGATCAGCAAATTTCAATATTATATCGACTCTTTGGATATTGGAGACCTTAAAAACGCTCTATTTAATAATCCGAAGTATGTACGACAGGACTCCGTTTCGGTCGGTGAGGAATACACGGATGGAACAAGACTCATGACGGTCAATAAAGAGAATTACCTAATTTCTTATATCAATCCGGCACAAAAGAGCAAGTTATTTGACAGTTCCAGTGACCTTCTCCAAAAAGGAATAGAGTTCATCAATGATCATACTGGTTGGGAAGATAACAATTACCGCTTTGCCTATATGTCGGAGAATGAGCAACGAGTGGTATTCCGCTTATTCGTAAATGGTTATCCGGCCTTCAATGAATCCGGGATGACCGAAATCGAGCAAATTTGGGGGAAAGAAGAAATTTATAGCTACGAGCGCCCATACTTTTCACTTGCCTCAGTCCTTCCGTCTGAAGGGTCGGAAATGACTTTAAAAAGTGGTAGAGAAGTCTTGAATCAGTTGAAATCGAAAGATAATATCGACTTCAAGAGCGTGGAGGACATCTCGATTGGCTATAAACTGCATAAATCCCTTGATTCCAAACTTGTCACACTAGTTACGCTTGAACCCACTTGGTATTATCGTATCGGCGATAAATGGTTTATTGTGCCTTTTGAAGAAGATGCGGGAGGCGATCAAAGTGGATTGGAATAATACAAAATCAATATTCATCATGGTTTTCTTCGTTTTGAATATTTTTCTTCTTTATCAATTTCTGGAAAAGATAAATGACTACCAAATTGAAAATTTCACAGAGTCCACAACGGAAGAACTCTTGAAGGAAGATGAGATTTCAATAGAAACCCCACTTCCGAAACAAAAGAAGGATCAATTCCTGATTGCCAACAGCAAGACTTTCGAGAAGAAAGATATACAGTACCTAAAAAATCAAAAAGCAAAAATCATAGATGATAAGAAGCTTGTAGGTACATTTAAAACACCAGTTGGCATGAAAGCGGAAATTCATGCAGCAGACGTTGATATATTCCTGAAGGAGTATATATTAAATGGAAATGAGTATCGTTTTTGGAGCTATGATCAGATCAACCAGACCATCACCTGCTATCAGGTGGCAGATAAAAAGATGTTTTATAATAATAGTAAGGGGAAGGTCACTCTATATCTGAACAAGAAGGGTGAAATCGTTTCCTATGAACAGATGTATTTAGAGGGAATTGAAAAATTCAATAAACCTAAAGAATTGGTATCTGCCTTAAATGCTATTGGAGCATTGTATAGAAATGGTGATATTAATCCCAAAAACACAGTCACGAATGTAGAACTGGGTTTTTATAATTCGCTGCAGACGACATCTGTGTCACATTTACTTGTGCCAACATGGTGGGTGGTCATTGATGATGAAACAGATCTCTTCGTGAATGCTTTTGATGGAGAGGTCATTGAATTGAATACAGAAGAAAAAATACTGGAGTGAGTATAGATGACTATGCATTTTAGTGTTCTCGCAAGCGGGAGTACAGGAAATGCCTTATTCGTGGAAACGGAGGATCAATCATTCCTTGTCGACGCCGGTTTAAGCGGTAAGGCCTTGGAAGCATTGTTTCAGGATATAGGCCGTGATATGTCGAAGTTATCCGGTATCCTTGTTACCCATGAACACAGCGACCATATTAAAGGACTTGGCGTGGTTGCCAGAAAACATAAACTCCCGATATATGCTAATGCAAAGACATGGAATGCCATGGATCGATCAATCGGTGAAATTGCAACTGATCAAAAGTTCACATTTGAAATGGAACAGGTCAAAACATTCGGCAGTCTTAATATAGAATCTTTCGGCGTTTCACATGATGCGGCAGAGCCGATGTTTTACGTCTTTCATCATGAAGATAAGAAACTCGTGGTCATTACTGATACAGGGTACGTAAGTGATCGCATGAAAGGAATCATCTCGAATGCCGATGCATATGTATTCGAAAGTAACCATGATGTGTCCATGCTCAGGATGGGAAAATATCCATGGAGCATTAAGCGCCGGATTTTAAGTGATGTCGGACATGTTTGTAATGAAGATGCCGCCCTTGCAATGAGTGAAGTGGCCGGTGATAAGACCAAGCGGATCTACTTGGCCCACTTAAGCCTTGATAACAATATGAAGGATCTAGCGAGAATGTCGGTAGAACAGACGTTAAAGACAAAGGGGATCATCGTTGGTGATCAATTTTCCTTATATGATACTGACCCGAAAAGACCAACTGAACTTGTTACCTTATAAAAAAAAGGAATGGATGAGGGATACCTTGTTCATTCCTTTTTTATTTTTAAAATTTCGATTCGTAAGTTACTATTCGGATTAAAAGGGGTATCGTTTGGTTAGAACTGTATAGGAAAAAGAAAAGTATTTTAAGTTTTCCCTAAAATAAAGGCATGCTTTTTTTTAGAAAAATTTCGGTAATTGAGTATAATTGAGGGAGGATACCAAACAATAGAATTGCTATAATTCATTCCTAAAATGAGAGGATGGAGCGGTCTTGGGTTATTATGATCAGAATGAGGAGAACCAAAATAAACGGAAAAAGAGCCATACGAGCTATTTTCTAGCTGGCTTGGGAGGAGCCATCATCGGGGCCTTACTAATTTTATTAGCCTTTCCAGGAAGTGGACTTTTAACTAACGAGGATAACGAAATTAAAACGGAAAAATCAACGGGAGGTGAGTCCACGGAGCAGTCCCAGCAAAACCTTACAGTTGATGTAACAAGTGCCGTCACCAATGCCGTTGATAAAGCCAGCGACGCAGTGGTAGGCATCACGAACATTCAGGAAACGAACTTCTGGGGTCAAGGGAGCAATGCCGAGGACAGTTCAGCTGAAGCTGGCACTGGTTCTGGTGTTGTCTACAAAAAAGATGGTGGCAAGGCCTATATTGTCACGAATAATCACGTCATTGAAGGTGCCAATGAACTGGAAGTGACATTAAGTGATGGCACTAAATTGCCAGCAGAACTACAAGGCAGTGACCCATGGACAGATTTAGCCGTCATTGTCGTTAGTGGTGATAAAATCAAAACCATTGCAGAATTCGGGAAATCCGACAAATTGAAACCTGGTGAGCCTGTGATTGCCATTGGTAACCCATTAGGCCTCCAATTCTCTGGATCCATCACACAAGGGATCATCTCTGGTTTGGAGCGTACGATAGAGGTGGATATCAATGAGGACGGACAAGTCGATTGGAATGCGGAGGTCATCCAGACCGATGCGGCGATTAACCCAGGTAACAGCGGGGGAGCACTCGTTAATATGTCAGGGCAGGTCATTGGAATAAATTCCATGAAGATTGCAGAAAATGCAGTGGAAGGAATCGGTCTTTCCATCCCAATTGATTCAGTTATTCCAATCATTAATGATATAGAAGAATTTGGTGAAGTGAAACGTGCCTTCTTGGGTGTAAACTTGGCATCTGTAGAAGAAATTTCACAATACCATCAGCAAAATACATTAAAGTTGCCAAGGAAAGTTACTGCAGGCGTTGCAATTACAGGCGTTCAAAGCAACTCTCCAGCATCAAAAGCAGGATTGAAGGAATTTGATGTCGTTGTTGGAATGGATAATGAAAAAATCCATGATGTCGTCGAATTAAGAAAATACCTTTACAATGAAAAGAAAATCGGTGATAAAGTTAAAATCATTTATTACCGTGACGGAAAGAAGGCAACTACGGAAGTCACGCTTTCAAGCAGCGAAATCTAAAACGCAAACGGACAGGGGGCGGGCAATGCTTCCTGTCCTTTATATTTCCTTGCGATTTTCTTATTTTTTGTTACGATTACCTGTGGATATATAATGAAATTAATTGAGTTCACCCAACCTGTGGATAATTGGGAACAGAAGTACTTGGAATAATGAGAGAGAAAGGAGATATGAAAGATGAAATTATATTGCTGTCAGGAGCATGTTGACATGGCGCTGGATGAAGTGGTATACGAATGTGAAACCTATCCTGTTTTAACGCTGGTTCCTGAAGAAAATCAGTTATCAACAACCTGTGAATATTGTCGAAACGTGGCAATATATCTAGTAGGGAACTAATATTCCCATACAAGATGTGGATAGATTTTGTGGATATGTGGATAACTATTGTGGATAACATGTTTGTAACCTGTTCTTAACTTGTTCTTAACATTTTTCGAACAATAAACCTGAGGGTGGAATTGTTTAGATTCAAGCTTTTTGTTGTTCAAAATAATAGCTCTGTTGGAAAGTGGATCCTTGGAAATCCAACATTATTCTTTATCGGATCTGAACTTGATCGATCCAAATTTTTTACCGTTGCCGCTTTCAGGGGCAGCGGTTTTTATTTGAAGGGTCATGGAACCCCTTCATTAAAAATTGGAAAGGATATGCTTGTTTTGCTTATAGGTCACTCTAAGGTATGATAATAGGTAGGCAAATCCGACTGATAGTAAAACCATAATGAAAGTTAGAGGATATATATGAAAATAACGATTATTACTGTTGGCAAGCTAAAGGAAAAATACTTAAAGCAAGGTATTGCTGAATATACAAAAAGGTTAAGTGCCTATGCTAATATAGAACTTGTTGAAGTACCTGATGAAAAAGCTCCGGAGAACCTGAGTGCAGCGGACATGGACATTGTAAAGCAAAAGGAGGGTGAACGGATCCTGGCCAAAATCAGCCCGGACACCTACGTGATAACGCTTGAGATCAATGGAAAACAACTTACTTCAGAGCAGCTGGCCACTCATATAGATCAGCTCGCCACTTATGGAAAGAGTAAAATTGCCTTTATTATTGGCGGGTCGCTTGGGCTTGGCAACGAGGTGTTATCAAGAAGTGATTATGCCCTTTCCTTCTCGAAAATGACTTTTCCGCATCAATTGATGAAACTGGTTCTAGTTGAGCAAATATATCGGGCTTTTCGGATAAATAGAAATGAACCATATCATAAATGAAAGAACTGATTCTGGGGAAATTCCCCGTAAGGTTAACATATTAAATCTTAATGTAATGAAAAGAGGGTAACGAATGAGTAAAGAGTCCATTTATGGTTTAACATTCGAACAATTGACAGCATGGCTTTTGGACCATGGCCATAAAAAATTCAGAGCTTCACAAGTCTGGGAGTGGCTTTATAGGACACGTGTGACGAGTTTCTCTGAAATGACTGATGTTAATAAAGAGTGCCTACAACTACTTGAAGATCACTTTGTCATCCAGACTTTGACTGAGCACGTTAAGCAAGAATCGGCTGATGGTACGATTAAGTTCTTGTTTAAATTACAGGATGGAAACCTTATCGAAACGGTTATGATGAGGCATAAATACGGGATTTCGGTTTGTGTCACCACCCAAGTGGGCTGCAATATTGGCTGCAGTTTCTGTGCAAGTGGATTATTGGCCAAAAGCCGTGATTTATCCAGCGGGGAAATAGTGGAACAAATCATGAACGTACAACTGCATCTGGATAAATTGGAACAAGAAGATGCTGTAAGCCATGTTGTTGTAATGGGGATTGGCGAACCGTTCGATAACTTTGAAAATATGATAGACTTTTTGAAGGTGATCATGGACCATAAGGGTCTTGCTATCGCTGCAAGGCGTATTACTGTCTCGACGAGCGGTCTTGCGAATAAGATTTATGAATTCACTGATACTCAATTACAGGTGAATCTGGCAATCTCATTACATGCTCCGAATAATGAGCTCAGGACACGGATCATGAAAATAAACCGAGGTATTCCAATTGAAAAACTTATGAAATCACTCGATTATTATTTAGAGAAAACGAATAGGAGAATTACGATTGAATATATCCTATTGAAAGATGTCAATGATCATCAAGAAGAAGCCGAGCAACTTGCCGAGCTTCTTGATGACAAAAAACATCGTCTCTATGTCAACCTGATTCCATATAATCCTGTAGATGAACATAGTCAGTACCAAAGAAGTGAAAAAGAGTCCGTTCTCTCGTTCTATGATACGTTGAAAAAGAGAGGCGTAAATTGCAAAATCCGGCAAGAACATGGAACGGATATTGATGCTGCTTGCGGCCAGCTTAGAAGCAAACAAATCAAGAAAGCTGAAGCCCAATAATTTACTAAAAGAGACCCAAGCCATAAACTCCATCAAAAAGAGGCCGCATATTTTGCGGCCTCTTTTGGTGTAATTTTATTATTTAGCTATTTCTTTTACTGAGGCGACTTCATACGTAGTAAGCTCGCTGCCTAGAATTGGAGATTCTTTTTTAGCTTCACCGGAACTAGGTTCAGGACGTTTATGTGCAGCTTTGAATGCATCGCTATTTCTCCAAGCAGTAAAGTTATCAAGGTTTTCCCAATACATATTAACGCTCAATTCATCGTGATCCGATAAGTTCTGCGTTAATAATACTTCAACTTTTACGAAGCCTTCCGTTGTATCAAGTGGACCTGGTGCAGTAAATCCTGGGGCCATGGCTGCCCCCATCCCTTTTTTGACTCTGATTCTATTCGTTACGATTATCATAAATCAGCACTCCTTTTGGACATCGGTTTTTAATCTACACCCTGTTTCCGCTTTAATCTCATACATATTTTAGCATATTGAAAGAAGCATGGTCCATTTTGATTAATCAAGATCATTAGCATCCTTTTTACTGATAATGAAGTTTCATTATATTGAAATAAGGCAATTGAATTTGGTTATTACAAGGTTTATCGATGTATATCGCGTATAATAGAACCTTGTATAAGGAAATTACGATTATGGAAACAATAAAGCAACATACTAAACAACAAAAGAGGCTGTTATATGAATGAATTAGGTTTTACTGATTATACATTAAGCGATGAAATTGTAAGGGCATTAGAAAGCTTGGGATATCAACATCCAACCGAAGTACAGCGTGAAGTGATTCCAGTGGCGCTGAAAAAGCGGGATCTTGTTGTTAAATCCCAAACGGGAAGTGGCAAGACCGCTTCATTCGGCATACCGATTTGCGAAATGGTCGATTGGGAGGAGAATAAGCCTCAAGCGCTTATTTTAACACCGACACGTGAGCTTGCTGTACAGGTAAAAGAGGATATCACGAATATAGGAAGATTCAAAAGGATAAAGGCTACTGCGGTTTATGGAAAACATCCATTCGCACTGCAAAAAGCGGAATTGAAACAAAAAAGCCATGTAGTCGTTGGAACACCGGGGCGGGTTCTGGATCATATCGAGAAAGGGACATTCGCCTTGGAACGCTTAACTCATTTAGTTATTGATGAAGCGGATGAAATGCTGAATATGGGCTTCATTGAACAAGTGGAAGCCATTATTAAAGAGCTTCCGAAAAATAGGGTAACCATGCTGTTCTCTGCCACATTACCTGAGAGTATAAAAAAGCTTTGTAAGCAATATATGAAAGATCCTTTGGATATTGAAATCAAAGCAAAGGGTTTAACGACGGAGAAAATAGAACATGCACTTATTGAAGTGAAAGAGGATGATAAGTTTTCCCTGCTTAGAGACGTCACCATCACGGAAAACCCCGATAGCTGCATCATTTTCTGTCGGACGAAAGATCGGGTGGACCAAGTATGCGAACAGCTAATGGATCTGGAATATCCTTGTGATATGATTCACGGCGGCATGCTTCAGGAAGATCGCCTTGCAGTGATGAATGAATTCAGAAGAGGGGAATTCCGCTATTTGGTTGCGACGGATGTTGCTGCACGTGGAATTGACATCGATAATATAACCCACGTGATTAACTATGACCTGCCATTGGAAAAGGAAAGTTACGTACATCGAACTGGAAGAACGGGCCGTGCCGGGAAAAAAGGAAAAGCCATTACTTTTGTGACGCCGTATGAAGACAAATTCCTTACTGAGATTCAAGGCTATATCGGTTTTGAAATCCCTAAGATGCCCGTTCCAACAAAAGAGGATGTCTCCAATAAAAAAATGGATTTCGAAGCGAAACTGGAAGCTCGTCCAAAGATAAAAAAAGATAA
Source organism: Peribacillus sp. ACCC06369 (assembly GCF_030348945.1). Classification (NCBI taxonomy): domain Bacteria; kingdom Bacillati; phylum Bacillota; class Bacilli; order Caryophanales; family Bacillaceae; genus Peribacillus; species Peribacillus sp. ACCC06369. The sequence goes on along the minus strand of NZ_JAUCEN010000002.1, from coordinate 5,429,569 downwards.
AAGTGAAAAATTGAATAAACAAATCATGAAGTTGTATTTCAATGGCGGAAAGAAAAAGAAAATCAGGGCTGTTGATTTTGTCGGAACTATCGCAAAAATTGATGGTGTGAATGCTGAGGACATCGGGATCATTACAATACAGGATAATGTTTCTTATGTGGAAATATTGAATGAAAAGGGACCGCTTGTCTTGAAAGTGATGAAAAATACGAAAGTAAAAGGCAAACTTTTGAAGGTTTCAGAGGCCTTTAAGAACTAAAGGTGTTGAATGGAAAAGAAGCGGGAAGACCCAAAATTGGTCTTTCCGCTTCTTTTTTATATGTATTCTTCTCTTCCCCAGTGTTTCGACGGGAATAATTCGACCTAAACCGTCCTCACTGGAATCATTTTTTTGTTTTATGATGACGGGAAGATTCTTTTTCTGAATTCTGTTTACCCGTCAAAATAGAGTGGTATATGAGGAAGGATAACGCAATTATACGAATTTAAAGTAAATACATACCACACGAATTAAACTGAAATTTTTGAACATGGAGGGGAATGAACAGGGATGACAAAAGCAAATGAAAGCGGAAGAATCGATGAACAAAGTAAGCAACGGCAGTTGGAACAATATCGAGTGGACGATAATGGGAAAAAGATGACGACTAACCAAGGTTTGCGTATTTCCGAGGATGAACATTCTTTGAAAGCGGGAACCCGCGGTCCCACTTTGATGGAGGACTTTCATTTTCGTGAAAAAATGACTCATTTTGACCATGAGCGTATTCCTGAGCGGATTGTGCATGCACGTGGGTCTGGAGCACATGGATATTTTCAGGTATATGAGCCGATGACCGAATATACAAAGGCCAAGTTTCTACAAGACCCTACAGTCAAGACGCCAGTATTCGTTCGTTACTCCACGGTAGCGGGTTCCCGCGGATCGGCAGACTCGGTTCGTGATGTCAGGGGATTCTCGACAAAGTTTTATACCGAGGAAGGAAACTACGATTTGGTTGGAAATAATATTCCGGTATTTTTTATCCAGGATGCCATTAAGTTCCCTGATTTAATTCATGCCGTTAAACCTGAACCTCATAACGAAATACCTCAGGCTGCGTCTGCCCATGATACTTTTTGGGATTTCGTCGCCAACAATGAAGAAACGGCACATATGGTCATGTGGCACCTTTCAGATAGGGCCATACCAAGAAGTTTCCGGATGATGGAAGGGTTTGGTGTCCACACATTCCGATTTGTGAATGAAGAAGGTGTGGCCCATTTCGTTAAATTCCATTGGAAGCCTGTACTGGGAGTTAAATCCCTTGTTTGGGATGAAGCGCAGAAAATTGCAGGGAAAAATCCTGATTTTCACCGCCAAGATCTGTGGGAAGCAATAGATACTGGAAATTATCCTGAATTTGAATTTGGCGTGCAAATGATTAAGGAAGAAGATGAATTCAAATTCGATTTTGATATCCTCGATCCCACTAAACTATGGCCGGAAGAACAAATCCCGGTGAAAATAATCGGGAAAATGGTTTTGAACCAAAATACGGATAACTTTTTTGCAGAGACGGAACAGATAGCTTTCCATCCGGGGCATGTTGTACCGGGTATTGATTTTTCAAATGATCCGCTGCTTCAGGGTCGTTTATTCTCATACACCGATACCCAGCTATCCCGATTGGGAGGCCCGAACTTCCACGAGCTTCCCATTAATAGGACGGTTGCCCCCGTTCATAATAATCAACGCGATGGCATGCACCGAATGTCAATAAATCCAGGGCCTGTCAGTTATCATAAAAACTCCCTTGCAGGTAACTCTCCTGAACCTGCTTCAGAGGAGGAAGGCGGCTATGCACATTACCAGGAAAAAGTCGATGGCAGAAAGGTCCGTCAACGCAGTGAAAGTTTCAAGGATCATTACAGCCAAGCAAAACTATTCTGGAATAGCATGACGGAAGTGGAGAAGGAGCATATTATTCAAGCTTTCCATTTTGAAGTGGGAAAAGTGAAAAGTAAGGACGTTCAGCAGCAAATTGTCGAGATGTTCAGTAATGTTGATGTAGAACTGGCAGAAACAATCGCTATTGGAGTGGGGGTGAATCCTCCTACAAACAAGAGTGATGTCAAATTGGATTGGGCTTCCCCGGCTTTAAGCCAAGAGCAAATGAAAGTAAACACGGCCGCAACAAGAAAAGTGGCGATCTTGGCTGCCGATGGTTTCAACGGATCAGAGGTTAATCAAGTTTTGGAATCCTTTAAATCAACAGGTATAACTGCTGAAATCATCAGTAATAATCGTGGAGTGATTACAAGTTCAAAAGGACAGCAAGTTGAGGTGAATCAGACATTCCTGACAGCCGATTCGGTACTTTTCGATGCTGTATATGTGGCAGGAGGCCAGGAGAGTGTCGATACGCTAAAGGCATCCAAGGAACCAATTTACTTTGTTGATGAAGCTTACAATCATTTCAAGGCGATTGGTGCAGGAAAAGAAGGAGCCGAGATTTTAACGAAGGCAGGCATAGGTTCCATTGAGCCAGCCGGAGGCATTGTAGCTGTTTCGGAGAAAAATGGTGTAGCTGCCTTTATCGAGGCAATTGCCAAGCACCGTCACTGGACACGCGCTTAATTTTGAAAAAAACCCCAGACTTGGAGTCTGGGGTTTTTTTCAATAAAGACAGTTCGTATCAAGCTACTTCGCTTTTTCTTCAAGAAGCGATGCAATGCCAACAATCACCTTTGTGGCCAGGACCATATTATCGACGGAAATAAATTCATATTTGCCATGAAAGTTCTCTCCGCCCGTAAAAATGTTGGGTGTTGGCAGTCCCATATACGATAATTGAGATCCGTCCGTACCACCGCGTATTGGCGAGATTTTTGGTTTTATACCGAGTTTCTCCATTGCTTCATGGGCAATATCCACGATTTCCTTCACGGGTTCAATTTTTTCCTTCATGTTGTAATATTGGTCCTGTAATTCAAGTTGGATACGATTCTGCCCGTATTTTTCTTTTAAATCTTCGATGACTTTCGTTATATATACCTTACGTTCATTAAATTTTTGGCGGTCGAAATCCCTGATGATGTAAGAGAGCTTGGTCTCTTCCACATCGCCGTGAAAAGAAAGAAGATGATAAAATCCTTCGTAACCCTCCGTATATTCCGGTGCTTCTGCCACTGGGAGCTTATTATGGAGTTCCATGGCGATTTTAGCCGAGTTCACCATTTTTCCTTTAGCCGTACCAGGGTGAATATTCGTACCTTTGATCAGGATCCTGGCCGATGCAGCATTGAAGCTCTCATATTCAAGTTCCCCAAGTGGGCCGCCGTCCACGGTGTAGGCAAATTGGGCATCAAAAGCATCTACATCAAACTTATGTGGTCCCCTGCCGATTTCCTCATCGGGAGTGAAGGCAACACGAATTTTTCCATGCTTGATTTCCGGATGCTGTATCAAATAATCCATGGCAGTCATGATTTCGGCAATGCCAGCCTTATTATCTGCTCCCAACAGGGTTGTTCCATCCGTTGTAATCAAGGTATGCCCTTTGTAGTTCTTGAGCGAAGGGAAATCATTAGGTGAGAGGATGACACCCAATTTTTCATGTAAAGTAAGATCTTTGCCATCATAGTTGTCAACGATCTGTGGTTTTACATCTTTCCCGGTGAAATCCGTTGCTGTATCGACATGAGCCAAAAATCCAACTGTCGGAATATCCTTTTTTGAATTGGCTGGCAAGGTTGCCATGACATAGCCATTCTGATCAATTGTCACTTCCTTCATCCCAATGGATTGAAGTTCCTGGACCAATGTATTTGCCAAGGTCAACTGTCCGGGTGTAGAGGGGCATGATGGATTTGCCTCATTCGATTGGGTATCCACTTTCACATAAGAAGTGAATCTTTCAATGATTTCATTTTTCACTTTCCTTCAACTCCTTTTTCCCTTATCTTACCATGATTGGTCGTGATGGAAAAATTATCTTTCACTAGGATGGTGGAGGAATTTCAGATCTTTGTCATCAGCAAAGAACAGCATATCTCCAATCGACATGCTGTTCCGGTGCTATCTCATTTTAGAGTGGTGTTGCTTTAAGCGGTGCATCATTCAAGGCCCATACGGATACGCTTTTCCCATGAACGGGAAAGGTCGCGTAACCATCTTCTTCAATGGTAATGTGGTCATCTCGATGACAGGTTAAATCACTCCAGATTTCACCAGCCCGATGTTTACCGACGAACATCCTTTTTTCACTGTTGTGATCACCATTGGAGATAACGACCGCACACCCCGAGCCTTCTAGCTCTTCAACCCCGAGCCGGACCCAGCCAATCGTATTATGATCATCAAAATAGTCCGTCTGTTCCCCGTAAGCTTTTTCATGCCTTGCATATAAGAGGCGATCGAGAATATCCTGTTTACCAGGTACCGGAGAAGGCCCGCCGATTCCATAATAGTCCCCGTAAAAGACACAGGGATAACCGCAAAGTCTAAGCAGGATAAGAGCATATGCCGATGGTTTAAACCAGTCCTTTACCCAGGATTCCAGTGATTCATGAGGTTGGGAGTCATGATTGTCGACAAAAGTGACAGCCTGCGCCGGATTGGTTTGGACGAGGGTATCATCAAAGATGGTTGAGAGGTCGAAGTCAGTTCCTGCTTTTGAAGCCTCATGAAATTTATAATGCAGGGAAACATCGAACAAGTTGAGGTCATGATTGGTTTGCTCTAAGTAAGTTTGACAAGCTTTAACATCCGCCTTCCAAAATTCGCCGACCATGAAGAAATGTTCCTTTGTATAAGGAATGAGTTCTTGTAGAAACTCATTGATGAATTCATAATCAATATGTTTAACGGCGTCCAAACGAAAACCATCACACTTTAACGTATCAACCATCCATTTTCCCCAGTTAATCATTTCCCGCCGAACTTCTGGCAGACTGTAATCGATGTTGGCAAACATTAAATAATCATAGTTTCCGAATTCATCGATGACATGCTTACTCCAGTGTTTATTTTCGCCTGTGATTCGATATACACCCATTTTGTCGTTTTCGGCATCGTAGTCAGTCCCATTAAAATGAGTATGGTTCCACTTAAAATCAGAGTATTTATTTTTACGGCCTGGAAAATCGAATGTTGTCCAGCCTTCAATTTCAAAAGGTTCTGAAATATCTTCCATACGATTGTCTGGATTGACTTCAATGACTTCTATTTTTTCGGTTCCATCTGCTCCTGCCTTGTGATTCATGACTAAATCGATATAAACGCAAAGTCCGTAGTTATGACAGGTGGCTATTGCTTGAAGCAATTCATCTTTGGTTCCGTATTTGGTACGAACGGTTCCTTTTTGGTCAAATTCCCCCAAATCGTATCCATCATATATTCCATACCCGTTATCCCCAATGGATTGCCCTTTGGTAACCGGCGGAAGCCAGACGCAATCAATTCCTATATCCTTCAACTTGGAGGCTGCATATTTCAATCTTTCCCAATGAGAACCATCTGCCTCAAGATGCCACTCGAAAAATTGCATCATCGTATGATTTCTTTTCATCCGTTCCCCCCCTGACACCGACACGTTTTGATAAAATTGAAGCAGAACGATCGGATAAAGTAATAGTGGAAATCTTTACCCTCTAATTTCAAATGATAAACAAGTAAACAAATCCCTCTGAATAGAGTTTCATTTACCTCTCTATTTTACTATTTTATACCAAATAAGGGTATTTTATATTGATTAGCAATTAAAAATTATTAAAAGGTGGAGGAATAACCCGGTTAAAGTATTAGGAAGGCGGAAAAACGATATAGTTTAAGTTCTTGGTCTAAAGTCATCGACGAAAATAATGGATGGCTTTACGCCAAAGCAATAAAAAAGGTATCCCGAATATTTTGGGATACCTTTTTCGTATTGGAAGGGCATGGTCTATCCTTTTTTACCTCTCCGTTTAAAGAAGTGGGCAAAGACCATTGCACCAAATAATAAGAGTAGGAGCACGGAAGATAGAATGATCGTATTTTTGGATGAGCTGCTGTTATCTGTCCCTTGTTGCCCCATGTTCCCGTTCATACCAGGAGTTGCTCCATTCTCGTCATTCACCATGTTAGGGGACTGCAAGGCAGCCCCATTCTCGCCGCCGCCCATGTTTGGTGGTGGCTGGCCTGCATTTGCGTTATCGCCCCTATTAGGAGCTCTGCCGCCCATACTGCTTTCTGTTTCAGCCTCCACAACCAGATCTCCAGAAAGCTGTGCTAAGATAGACTCAGCTCGTTGGGCAGCGAAGTCAACCAGGGTTTCCTCGCCTGACGTCGCTTCTGTATACTCTTCAATTGTATAGAATTTAGTCGGGTCCTTTTTCACATATGGTGTGATTAATGTAGAAATATCAGTTGTCATTGCTGTCATATTTTCTTCAGAGAAAAAATCTGTGGCAATGCCGTCTAGATAATCATAATATTTTTCACGGTACCCGTCGTTGGAAAGCAGGGCATTCAATAAAGGACGATCTTCAAGGGTTGTACCTGATACAGGTTCGGTAATGCTGAAGTTGATATTACTTTCATTCATGAAATTTGAACTCATATCCATCATTCGGCCACCGTTCTTATTCGGTGCTTCTCCAAGGGGCTCCGTGTCATCCTTGTTAGCAGTATCGTTACTCTCAGCAGCCACTTCATTTTCTTTATCGGATGCGCCTTCCTGGCGTCCCCCGCCTCCGGAAAAGCCTCCAAATGACATATTATAGTCCCAGGGCAGCATGGAAAAGACGCCATTTTCCTCATATAGATAGTAGTTATGCTTTAATGTGCCTTGATAGTGATCGAGGTTGACGAGGGCTGTATTGGCTGCAAAGTAGCGCAATGTTTCATCTACATCCAAAACTTCTTCTAAATCCCCGCCATTATTGATGGCATCAAGCATCTTGATCATCGCAGATTGATCAGAACTTTCATTTGTTTTTAAGTTCAACCCTGTATAATCATCAATATCTTCACCAATCCATTTTAAATCACTTCCGGTGCCATCAGGATAATAAAGGTCACCATTGCCAGATGGAAAGTTATTATTCAAAAATGTTTCATTAATAGATTCAACGCCTAAATATAAGCCCCATTCTTTTCCATTGATGGTCACGTACATATAGGAATGTCCGGGAGTTGCTATGCCCATCTTTTCCATTAGCTCATATGAAAGGTACTCCCTCATATACGTGGGGTCACTATAATTATTATTTAAATCAAATTCTTTCAGGCCATGTAAATTTTGATCTGACTGATAGTAATTAAAATCTATATTCCAGCTGTAGCGTTCCGAATCTTCCATTTGGACAACAGAGTTTAAGGAAAGGTTCCCTTTGGTTCGAAACCCTACATTTTCAACTTTTTCCCCATTAATGGTCACATCTGATGCAACAACTTCCTTTTCAGAGGGGTTATCCAGGATTGAATCCAAATCATCATCAGCCAATGTTATATCAACGGTTGTCACCTTGCTTTGGTCAAACACGGACCCCGTATATGTATTTCCTTTAGTGGCCTTTTCAATTGTCAGATTGGGAAGGAAAGACATCACTGCTATAAAGATGGCGATAAGTAACCCAATCGACGCTACGACGTATCTTGTCTTTAACATGCCAGGCTCCTTTCTTCTGCATTCTTATATGGCGGACAAGCCATGGAATCTTATGTCCGCCATCTATCTTAAGCAGTGAAGTTGCCATCATAACTCAACATGATGGCAGAATGAACGCTATTCATGTCCTTGACTTGATTAATGAATTCCGCATTATTATCTTTTAATCGAATTTCATATGTCACTTCAAGATTATTATCCGGCATGACCGACTTTGATTTGATGGAATGCTTTTTCACTTTATTGGATATCATTTCGTCTAACGTTTTTTCAATTGAGGCATCTGTATATTTAACGATAAATAAATAAGGATTTTCTACAGTGATCCGGTTCGCAAATGTGAGCATGACAATACCTATTAAAATAGCACCGATGATAACCAGTGGAATTAGTCCTGCCCCGCATAAAATCCCGGAAGCGGCTGCCCAGAATAGGAAGATCAAGTCCATGGGATCTTTAATTGGCGTTCTGAATCGAACGATGGAGAGGGCACCGACCATACCAAGGGAGATAACGATATTAGTTGAAATACCCATGATGATCAAAGCCGTTGCCATTGTCATGATGATGAGGGAAATATTGAAATTGTGTGAGTACATCACACCGGAAAAGGTCTTCTTATAAATGACGTAAATAAACAAACCGATGGCAAATGCCAACAATAACCCAATTAGGGAGTCAATGATTGAAAAGCTCTCTGTCTTGTCTAAAAAGCTTGATTTGAAAATATCATTAAAAGTGCTAGTAGTCGTCGTATCCATGTGCCATTCCTCCAAATATTATGTGTTTAGCTGAAATCAGCCGTATCTTCTGCTTAGTTGATATTTTGAAAAAGCCGTTTTTCTAGTATCGATGATGGATAACAATTGTTTGATGATATCCGGAAGAAACTCATCAAACTTTATTTCCAGGATGACCCAATCCGGGTCTAGTGCATCGACGACGATTAATTCGGGATTCAGGAAGTCCGTATCCCGATAGCTGGTTTTCACATTGCTGTCGAAGGTGACCCGCACATTTCCATACTCATAGATAAATACCTCCCTTTCATAGTCGACGACTGTTGTCGGCTTGATTTGGAAAAGGGTCATTTGAATGTATAAGTCCCTAAGGATATCCCTTGAATCTTCGGACATCCAATTTATATCCCCTGAACGAATTCGTTCGTATTCTTCGGCAGACAGCCTGCACTTCTGTTTATAGGTAAGGTTATCCCGCTTACTCTTTTTTTCTAGATTGATGAAATCAGTATTATGATCATAAAGTCTAGCCCTGAACTTATCCCTGTGATAGAACCCCTCCGTTTTTTGCCGCAGGATTTTATTGTCAAAGTTATCGAAATAGACACTTCGAATTAAATACTTCCCATCCAGCCCATGGGGATCAAGCCTCATGAAGTTTTTCAGATTATTTCTTAATAAATAACAATCTGCTCTGGTGATTGCATGCTTGAGTTCCCGCCTGCCCTTTAAATCATTCATTGTTGTTCCTCCTTTTTCATGTTTTTACTAGGTTCAGCTTATAAACACAATCTTAATAAAACCTTAATAACAATTTTCTGTTTAATAGATAAATAGAGAATAGGCCCCAGTTTTAACCTTTTCTTAATTTTATTGGAATTTATTAGAAGAAAAATGAGTGGATTTACTCATTGAGAATAATTATCATTATCAGTAAAATGAATCTCATGATAATGATAATTATTCTCAATTAATTCAATACATGGAGGCTCACTATGGTAACGAATACTCTTACAAAAAATGATCAATTACTGGAACAACAAAATACAAGGGAATCAAATGCCCGATCTTATCCTAGAAGATTACCGATAGCCATCGATCAAGCGGAGGGAATTTACCTAACAGACATGGATGGAAAACGATATATTGATTTTCTTGCCGGGGCTGGAACATTAGCGCTCGGTCACAATCATCCGGCTGTGCTTGAAGCAATGGAAAAAGTTCTTAAGGATAAACGGCCGTTACATACATTGGATTTTACGACGCCAATCAAAGAGCAGTTCGTTGATGAAATTTTTGAAAGCCTGCCTGAAGAATTCAGGAAAAATGCAAAAATTCAATTCTGTGGTCCTACTGGCGGGGATGCCATTGAGGCAGCACTTAAATTAGTAAAAACAGCCACAGGCAACAGAAGCATTTTATCCTTCCAAGGAGCTTATCACGGGGCAACCCATGCAACCATGTCAATCAGCGGCAATACAAAACCAAAGGAAAAGATACAAGGGTTAATGCCAGACGTACATTTCCTTCCGTATCCCTATCAATATCGCTGTCCTTTTGGAATAGGCGGAGAAGAAAGTCATAAAATCAGTAGCCAGTATATCGAAAATCTACTGAACGATCCTGAATCTGGATTATTGGCACCTGCAGGAATGATATTAGAGGCAGTACAAGGTGAAGGAGGTTCCATTCCCGCTCCAATTCCTTGGCTTAAGGAAATCAGAAGAATTACAAAAGAGAAGGGCATTCCGCTAATTATCGATGAAGTTCAATCCGGTATCGGCCGTACAGGAAAAATGTTTGCCTTCGAACATGCAGGAATCATTCCGGATGTTCTTGTCTTATCTAAAGCAATTGGCGGAAGTCTTCCATTATCGGTGGTAATTTATAACAAAGAGTTGGACCTATGGTCTCCAGGTGCACATATCGGTACGTTCCGGGGAAATCAATTGGCGATGGCAGCAGGAACAGCGACTTTAAAGTATATGAAAGAGACGAATCTTGTGGAGCATTCCGCTAAAATGGGTGAAATCTTAAAGGATATTCTTAAAGATTTGCAAAAAGATATTCAGCAGATCGGGGATGTTAGAGGCCGTGGATTGATGGTCGGTGTCGAAATGGTCAAGCATGAAGAACCTCAAAATCCGAATGGAAGCAATCCAGCTGATTCGGAACTTGCCAGTACCATTCAACAGGAATGTTTTCAAAGAGGATTGATTCTGGAAGTGGGCGGCAGACATGGAAGTGTAGTGAGGTTCCTGCCACCATTGATCGTAACGGAATCCCAGCTTCGCGAAGCCACTGCCATTTTTGAACAGGCTGTTCGTGCAGCTGTAGCTAGAGGGTGAATTATCAATGATTGAAATGATAAATAAAACGGATTTTGCTTATTCTCCATTGTTCTTGAATAACGAAGAAGGTTTCAATAACTACAGCCAGTCATTAAAAATCATGGAAAAGAAGCTGATGGCCTTTTTAAAAGGGAACAATTCACCATACTCTGGGAAAAATCCGTATGAAATAGAAGCAAGATTAAACGGACTGACCCTCGCTTCTCTAAAAGGGGAGACGATTGAAGCAGTTGCGGCTGAGCTGGCAGAGTTTATTATTGATGACAGCATCAATGTACACAGTCCTACTTGTATCGGGCATTTGCATTGCCCGACACTAATTCCAGCCGTGGCAGCCGAAATGATTATCGGTACGTTGAATCAATCCATGGATTCATGGGACCAAAGCTCGACGGCAACTTTCGTTGAAGAGCGTTTAATAGATTGGCTGTGCAGTCAGGTAGGGTTACCGGAACAAGCCGATGGGATTTTCACAAGCGGTGGTACCCAATCTAATTACATGGGACTGCTATTGGCAAGGGACGCCTATTGTAAGCGTTTCTGGGATGTGGACGTTCAACAGCACGGCTTGCCAGTCGAGGCGAAAAAACTGCGGATCCTATGCTCCGAGGCTGCCCACTTTACGGTTCGTAAATCAGCGGCACAGCTGGGGCTTGGTGAACAGGCAGTGATCACGATTAAAACAGATTCAAATCATCGTCTGTCCATGGATGATTTGAATCATCAGTTGCTGCTTTTAGAGGAACAGGATTTACTTCCATTTGCTATCGTTGCAACTTGTGGAACGACGGATTTTGGTTCAATCGATCCATTACATGAATTGTCCGAAGCTGCTAGGAAGAATCGGATATGGCTGCATGTGGACGCTGCATATGGCGGTGCGATGATTTTAAGCAAGGATTACAAAGAGTTAATCAGCGGAATTGAACGGGCCGACTCGATTACGGTTGATTTTCACAAATTATTCTATCAACCCATCAGTTGTGGTGCTTTTCTTGTCTCGGACAGCAACTCATTTCAATATATCCAGCATCACGCCGATTACTTGAATCCACAGGAAGATGAAGCGGAGGGCATGGTTCATTTAGTCAATAAATCGGTTCAAACGACGAGAAGGTTCGATGCACTGAAACTCTGGATGTCATTGAAGGTCGTTGGACTGGACACCTTTGCTGAAATGATCGACTATACTTGTCATCTTGCACGTGAAGTGGCTGTGAAGATCGAAAAAGCGGATGGATTCACAGTATTAAATAAAGATCCTGAATTGAATGCAGTTGTATTCCGTTATGATCCCTCGGGAGAAAGTGATCAGCTAGTAAATCTATTAAATAAACAGATTCAGCAGGAATTACTGAAAAGCGGACGGGCATTTTTAGCAAAAACGCGTTTTGACGGACAGGTATATTTAAAAATGACACTATTGAATCCAATGACAAGGCTTGAACACATAGAGGAAATTTTAGACGAAATTCGAGTTTTAGGTGAAATGTTCAAGATGATGGAGGAATGAAGATGAATGGTAAGCAAATAGCTGAAAGGGCAACGATGCAAAGCTTTCTGAACTGTTATTTCCGGGAAACCGGGAATTGCAGTTTAGAAGAAACGAGAAACTGGCCAGATTTGGAGGGTTCCATTCCGGATTCATTATTAGTCAGTAATCTCAGATCCCAAGATATTGCATTGCTTGTTCCACTTAAATATTGGTCGGTAACGGGGCGTCATATTTTTACCTTCCCGATTTACTACCAAACAGCATCCAAACAAGTACGTGAATTAGATTATGTGACAATGGTCTCGATTGTTTCTAAAGAGTTATTGAATGAGCAGGGCCGGACGGATAGTGAAGATGAATTGATGCTGCGTGTTATCCTTAGCAGCCAAAATATTCAACGTTATGTGGAAGCGAGGACAGAAGACGCTGATGCACTTCAAAGTCCTGATTTTACATACATCGAAGCAGAGCAGTCGCTTTTATTCGGCCACCTGTTCCACCCGACACCGAAAAGTAAGCAGGGCATTTCAGAAAAAGATGAATGGATCTATTCACCCGAATTAAAAGGGGAGTTTCAGCTGCACTATTTCCTGGCAGAGCCTTCGATCGTCATCCAGGATTCTAGTGAAGTCCGATCGGCAAGTGAGATCATTAAACAGGAATTAGCTGGTGACTTGGAGATTTCCAGTGAATTTCGTGACACGTATTGCCAAAAGGAAAGCCGATACAGCATTATCCCGGCACATCCGCTCCAGGCAAAAGTGCTTATCGAAAAAGAAGAGGTTAAGAGGCTAATCGAGCAAGGAACACTAGTTTATGCAGGACCGCTTGGAAAAAAATTCACGGCTACCTCTTCATTTAGAACGGTATATAGTGCCACATCGAGATATATGTACAAATTTTCCGTTCCGGTTAAGATCACGAATTCATTACGTGCGAATTTGCAAAAAGAACTAGATCGTGGTGTGGAAATTGCTAAATTAATAGATTCAAAAGTGGGCGATGATCTAAAAGAACAGCATCCCGCCTTCCGTGTTATTAAGGACCCTGCTTATCTAACGATCAAAACAACTGAACAAGAATCAGGTTTCGATGTTGATATTCGGGAAAACCCTTTTTATGAAAATGATAAACAAGCAAGCCTGATTGCAGGCTTATGTCAGGATAATGCCTATGGTGCACCATCAAGGCTTGGAGCGATCATCCGCAAATTGGCAGCTGATGAAAACCGCAGTACCGAAGAAGTAAGTAAGGAATGGTTCAAAATTTATCTTTCAATGACATTAAAACCGATGCTTTGGCTATTTGAAGAGTATGGAATTGTTTTAGAAGCCCACCAGCAAAATTCAATCATTCAACTTCAAGATGGCTATCCATCCACTTTTTATTATCGTGATAATCAAGGGTATTACTATTGCGAGTCCAAAGTAGACAGGTTGTTGAATATCCTGCCTGAACTAAGTGAAAAAAGCTTCACGACTTGTTCTGATGAAGTCGCTGAAGAAAGACTTCAATACTACTTCTTTTTCAATCACTTATTAGGCTTAATCAATAATTTTGGTACGGAAGGATTAGTATCAGAGAAAACCCTGTTACAGCTCGTTCAGGAACAATTGGAAACAAGCAGCAGGGAAAGCGAGGATGAAGGGTTGAATCGAGTTGTTTCAAGGCTGCTTCATGCCCGGGAATTATCTTGTAAGGCTAATTTACTGACGCGATTTCATGATATGGATGAGCTTGTCGGTTCACTTGAGACACAATCCGTTTATACAACGATTGATAATCCATTCGCGCAGGGGGTTTTAACCGCCTATGAAAAATAGTTATGAAGAAAATCTGAAGGACTGTAATCAACAGCTTTCATTTGTCAAAGTTGAATTTGAGAGGGATGTAGATACACTGCATAAATGGATGCATGAAGAACATGTGATACCCTACTGGAATTTAAATTTCACAAAAGAAAAGTTTGCTGTTCATTTGCAAAAGGCGTTGGCTGACACACACCAAACACTCTATCTTGGCTGCCTTGATGCAATCCCCATGAGCTATTGGGAATCGTATTGGGTAAAAGGCGATATCATCGAAGATTATTATGAGTCCGAAGAGGGAGATCAAGGCATTCATTTACTCATTGGTGATTCAGATTACCTTGGAAAAGGACTGGCTTTGCCGTTTTTACGTGCAATGGTGAAATACCAACTGCTTTCTTCTAGAACAAAAAAGGTGATGGCGGAACCGGACATTCGAAATGCAAAGATGATTTACTTATTTGAAAAGTGCGGTTTCACCCCAATTAAAGAAATTGAGCTCCCTGACAAAACGGCATTGCTAATGTCATGTACACGGGAGAATTTTGAGAGGAAGTGGAAGTATGGAGAAGCAACAATCTATCTATGACCTGGTAGGGATAGGGATAGGCCCCTTTAACCTTGGACTTGCGGCCCTTTTGGAGAAAACCCCGGAGTTGAATGCCGTCTTTTTTGAGAAAAAGCAGGAATTTAATTGGCATGAAGGAATGCTGCTGGAAGGGACAACACTGCAGGTACCGTTCTTTGCCGATCTAGTTAGCATGGCTGATGTGACTAGCCCATATAGTTACTTGAGTTATTTACAGCAGCATGATCGTCTCTATCATTTCTACTTTCTTGAAAAATTCTTGATTCCACGAAAAGAATATAACGACTATTGCCGCTGGACTGCCCATCAACTTAAAAGCTGCTGTTTTGGAAAGGCGGTGGAGGCGGTGGAGTATATAGGTGATCAAGGTGAACCCTTCTATCAAATCAGTGTAAGGGATGCACAAACACAAAAGATCGAAGTCTATTATAGCCGTCATGTTGTCATGGGAATTGGCACCGCCCCGACTGTCCCGTCGGCATTTCACCCATATATGGGGGAGAGCATCCTGCATTCGGCCGATTATTTACGGAACAAAGAAAATGTCTTAAAGAAAAAATCCGTAACGGTTGTCGGATCTGGACAGAGTGCAGCCGAGGTCTTTCTGGATCTACTGAATGAGCAGGAGCAATATGGCTATCAGCTTAACTGGTATACAAGATCCAAGGGGTTTTTCCCTATGGAATATTCAAAACTTGGGTTGGAATACTTCACTCCGGATTACCTTGATTTCTTTTATCGGCTGCCACAGGAAAAGAAGGATGAAATTCTGCCTAAACAGGATCTATTGTATAAAGGGATCAGCGCCACGACAATTGCAGCAATTTTTGACAAGATGTATGAAAAATCGATTGGAAATGCCGAACTTTCCATTGAACTTAGGGCCATGACGGAAGTTTCGGCGGTAACTCCCACCGAAAATGGCTGGGGATTGAAATGCCGACAGTGGGTAGAAGATAGAGAATTTGATGTGGACACAGAGGCGATTGTTTTTGGAACGGGCTATAAATCAACCCTTCCGGCATTCCTTGACACCATGGAAGACCTTTTAGTCCGCGATGATTTGGGGCGGCTTACAATAACGAAAGATTATAGAGTAGGAACGGCCATCACTACGCAGAATCACCTTTTTATTCAAAATGGCGAGATACATACACATGGTGTGGGTGCTCCGGATCTAGGCTTAGGGGCCTTCCGAAACTCCATCATTATCAATCAATTGGCAGGTAAAGAGATTTATCCATCAGAGCCAAAGGGTGCTTTTCAGTCATTCCGTGTAAAATCACCTGTCATGGCTTACTAAGAGAAGGGAAGGGAAGCATTATATGCAGTTCATAAATGAAGTGGAACAGGCGGTTTCAGAAAAAAATTGGTCGATAGTAAACCAAAACCTGCTGGCCAAGATGATTTCTGAGTATATGTATGAAGATATGATCAAACCAGCTGTCTTGAACGAAAATGCAGCAGGAAACCTATATGAGTTAAAGATAAATGAGGGGAGATCTTATCAATTTTTGGCTTCACCCCGTCTTTTTGACAGCTATGAAGTACAGGCCGAGTCGATCCAGGTATATGAAACGGAAGGTTTTACACAGGCCAATGATGCTATTCAATTCATTTTGGACATCCAGCCGGTAATTGGGATGACTGCAGAAACAACAGGACATTTAATCAAGGAATTCCATCATACGCTGCTTGCGGACCTCCAATTGCTATCCAAACCTGAACAAGACGCGGATGATTTGGTCGAACTGGACTATGCTTTACTTGAAGGGGAAATGAGCGGTCACCCTTGGATTGCTTATAACAAGGGAAGAATCGGTTTCGGTTTTGATGATTATTTGAAGTTTGCTCCAGAAAACCAGAAGGAAGTTCAGTTATCATGGATTGCGGTCCATAAAACGAGGGGTGAGTTCAATTCTATTGAAAAGTTGTCTTATAAGCAATTGATGGAGAATGAACTGGATGAAGAAACCCAAAAATCATTTGCAAAAAGATTGACAGAGAAAGGCCTGAAGTCAGAAAACTATTTCTACCTCCCAGTCCATGAATGGCAGTGGAAAAATGTAATCATCCAGAATTTTACCGATGACTTGGCTAAAGGGTTGATTGTAGCTTTGGGAAATGGTCCTGATGAGTATCTTCCGCAACAATCAATTCGGACATTTGTTAATGTGTCGAATAAGAATAAACACCACGTCAAGCTGCCGATGAGCATTTTAAATACGCTAGTCTACCGTGGATTACCAGCGGAGCGCACAGTCATTGCTCCAAAAATCACAGCGTATATTAAGAACATTTATGAAAATGATTCATTCTTGAAGGAAGAATGCAAAGTAGTGCTTCCAGGTGAAGTGGCCAGTTTAAACGTTGACCACCCGTATTTTTCCAAGCTGGAGAATGTACCCTATCAATATTTGGAGATGCTAGGCGGTATTTGGAGAGAAAGCATATACAGTTATATGGAAGAAGGCGAAAAGCCCATTACACTTGCTTCCCTTTTACATGTGGACTACAAAGGGAAGCCATATGTGGAGAGCCTTATTGAAAAATCTGGATTGACTGCGGAAGCCTGGACAGCTCTATTATTCGATGTCATTCTATCACCACTGCTACATTTTATCTATCAATATGGATTGGTCTTCTCGCCGCATGGTCAAAATACCATTTTAGTTTTGAAGGATTACAAGCCTCATCGTTTGGCCATCAAGGATTTTGTGGATGATGTAAACGTCAGTGATCAGCCGCTTCCTGAATTGAGTAAACTTCCTGATGATTTAAGAAAAGTATTAAGAAGTGAAACCCCTGAAGGACTGGTTCAATTCATTTTCACGGGACTATTCATCTGTCATTTCCGTTACTTGTCAACACTCCTGATGAAGAGGTCCCTTTTGGATGAGAATGTCTTTTGGGAAGGCGTCGCTCAAACAATCCTTACACATCAGAAAAAATTCCCTAGGTTACAGGATCGTTTCGATATATTCAATTTCTTTGCGCCAAAATTAACAAAACTTTGCCTGAATAGAAATCGGATGCTTCAATATGGATATAGCGATGGTGAAGACCGTCCGCATGCATCTGAGTTTGGGCATGTGAATAATGCCCTTTATGAAAAGTTACCTGCAAAAACGCAATAAAGTTAAACTGGCTCAGACTTTTGAGCTAATTTCAGACTGTAGACGAACTCAATAAGAATTGAGTACGTCTACAGTTTTTTTGGATTTTTAAATTTTGACCGTTGATTTCCGCTTCAGGTACTCGCTTTCCGCGGGCGGTCCGCCCTCGGAGGTCCCCCTTGGACGCGTATTCCCCCGCAGGGGCCTCGTACCTTCCGTTCCAACAGTTAGGTAGAACTCCTATTGCCTACCAAATAGAAGTATTAAATAAATCTAGAGGTAATGAGGATGTAAAACCTATATATGCAAAACGGAAAGAGACGGTAGAGTCCGATAAGTATTAAAAATGTACGCATTAAAAAGGATTGTGTTATCCGGCTTGATTCAAACTACCTAAAATTTTTCTTTGGAATAGGGCTTGCCGTTCATATAAATTGGTGATAAGCTATTGTGTAAACGGTTACACAAAATTATTGAGGTGGATATATTGGCAACTATTCGGGATGTTGCAAAGGAAGCTGGGGTTTCTGTGGCAACGGTTTCCAGAGTTATGAATGGCAGTGGTTATGCACATGAGGACACAAAAAAGGTGGTCATGGCAGCTGTTGAAAAATTAAATTATAAACCGAATGAAGTGGCAAGATCCCTTTATAATCGTAAATCCAAATTGGTTGGTTTGATTTTGCCAGACATTACGAATCCCTTCTTCCCTGAAATGGCAAGAGGTGTCGAGGATTATCTGCAGCAATTCGGGTATCGATTAATCTTTGGGAATAGCGATGAAAAGAGAGATAAAGAAATAGAATATATTGACACTTTTCTTCAGAATAATGTAGTGGGCATGATTGCTTCAACCAGTGAAGAAGCCAATGAAAATTTTGATAACCTGGAAATTCCAGTTGTCCTTCTTGACCGTACAGCAGAAAAATTACCAGCTGTTTATTCCGATCAAAAGACAGGCGGTAAGCTCGCAGCACGCGTATTGCTTGATAGAGGCAGTACAAATATCGTCCTCATCAGGGGACCAGTCGAAATAAAACCTGTATATGAACGGTACATGGCAGCATTGGAAGAATTGAAACAAGCCGAAGTGAATGTGCAAGTCATGGATTCATCCCTCACTCTTCAGGGCGGCCAAATTTGCGTGAGACAGCTGTTCGAGCAATATCCAAAAACGGATGGAATCATTGCTTGCAATGATATTGTTGCAGCTGCCGCACTTCAAGAGATTTTAAAACGGGGAATACGGATTCCGGAAGACATACAATTGATAGGCTATGATGATATCGCCTTCACTGCGTTATTGCACCCACCGTTATCGACAATTCGGCAGCCAGCCTACGAGATGGGGGCACAAGCCGCGGAAATGCTAATTAAAAAGATCAATCAGGAAAAATTGGAAGTGCCGCACAAAAAGCTCCCTGTTTCTTTTGTGGAGAGACAAACAACGAGAAGAAAGGCGGAGAAGGCATGATTAGAATTACAGTAGTGGGAAGTTCCTCAATGGACTTAGTGGTGACATCAGCTAAGCGGCCAATAGCAGGGGAAACGGTTTTAGGAGAGTCGTTCATCACGGTTCCTGGAGGAAAAGGAGCCAATCAGGCTGTGGCTGCTGCCCGACTTGGTGCTGAAGTATCCATGGTTGGATGTGTAGGTGATGATGTCTATGGTGAGATCATTTTAGAAAACCTGAAAAAAAATCATATAAACACGGAGTATGTGGAACCGGTTACAGGTACAGCCTCCGGTACAGCACACATTACCCTTTCAGAAGGTGATAACAGTATTATTGTCGTAAAAGGTGCAAATGATTTCATTACTCCTGAATATGTACAAAAGGCGAAAAAGGTCATTGAGGAGTCGGATATCGTGATGGTTCAGCAG
This sequence comes from Peribacillus sp. ACCC06369, assembly GCF_030348945.1. Taxonomy (NCBI): domain Bacteria; kingdom Bacillati; phylum Bacillota; class Bacilli; order Caryophanales; family Bacillaceae; genus Peribacillus; species Peribacillus sp. ACCC06369. The sequence continues at coordinate 5,409,955 of NZ_JAUCEN010000002.1, read as the reverse complement.
GAAATTCCTGAGGAAACAGTGGAATTTCTGGCTGAATTGTGCAACACGCTTCAAAAGAAATTACTTTTGAACCCAGCTCCAGCCCGCAAGCTAAGCGAGGCTGTCATTCAACAGGCATCATTCCTTACGCCGAATGAACATGAGTTCGAAATACTTTTTAATGGCCGGGATCGAACGAAAGTCTTGACTGAGTATCCAAATAAATTATTCATTACCGAAGGGAAAAATGGCGTCCGTTATTTTGACGGGCATGAAGAAAAGGTCGTTCCAAGCTTTGTAGTGGAAGCAGTGGATACAACAGGGGCAGGCGATACATTCAATGCTGCCTTTGCGGTGGCCGTTGCAGAAGGAAAAAGTTTTGACGAATGCTTGTTATTCGCGAACCGGGCAGCCTCCATTTCCGTGACGAAGTTAGGCGCTCAAGGCGGCATGCCGCAAAGGAAAGAAGTCGAAAGGGGCCTTGAAGCATGAAACGTCAAGGAATCATCAATAGTTCAATAGCCAAGGTCCTGGTTGACCTTGGTCATACGGATTATATTGTCGTGGGTGATGCGGGGCTGCCGGTACCATCGGGAGTCTGGAAGATAGATTTAGCTTTGACTCCTGGAACACCATCTTTTCAAGATGTCGTTCGAGCCGTTCACGAAGATATGGTTGTTGAAAAAGTTATCGCTGCCACTGAAGTGAAGGATAAAAACCCAGAACAGCATCAATATTTGGAGCAGCAATTCGGGGAAGGGATTGAATATGTTTCCCATGAGGATTTTAAAAGGCTGACAAGTAACGCGAAAGCAATAATCCGGACTGGGGAGACGACGCCGTATTCAAATTGCATATTGCAGTCTGGAGTATTCTTTTAAAGAAAAGAGATGATGAGCATGCAAATCGAAATGCACAATATTTATAAAGCATTTGGACAAAACAAGGTATTGGAAGGTGTTCATTTTTCTTTAGAGGCAGGAGAAGTACATGCACTAATGGGGGAGAATGGAGCGGGGAAGTCAACCTTGATGAACATTTTGACCGGGCTGCATAAACAAGACCAAGGAACGATCGAGATTAACGGTAAAGAAACCTCATTCAAGGATTCAAAGGAAGCGGAAGAGGCGGGAATGGCCTTTATCCGTCAGGAATTGAATATTTGGCCAGAGATGACCGTGCTGGAGAATCTATTTATCGGCAGGGAAATGGTAAATACCTTCGGTGTCCTAAAGACGAAACAAATGAAAGCGCGTGCAAACGAGATTTTTAAAACACTTAATATTTCCCTTCCTTTTGATAAGGAAGCCGGCCTTTGTTCTGTCGGGGAACAGCAAATGATTGAAATTGCCAAGGCGCTTATGACGGATGCCGAAGTCATCATCATGGACGAGCCCACAGCAGCTCTGACCGATAGAGAAATAGAGAAGCTCTTTGAAGTGATGAAAGGACTTACTAAAAAGGGTGTATCACTAGTTTATATCTCTCACCGAATGGAAGAAATTTTTGCCATTTGTGATAGGATCACCGTAATGCGTGACGGAAAAACAGTCGATACGAAAAAAATTGCAGATACAAATTTCGATGAAGTCGTTCAAAAAATGGTCGGGCGGGAGTTGGAGGATCGTTTTCCTCATCGTGAAGCAAACCCTGGCGACGTAGTCCTCGATGTAAAAGGATTAACTAAAAAAGGGCTTTTTGAAGATATCCATTTCGCAGTACGGCAAGGCGAGATTGTGGGTGTAGCCGGATTGATGGGAGCTGGCAGAACAGAAATAATGCGCGCCCTTTTTGGTGTCGACCAAATAGACAGCGGTGAAATTACCATTGAAGGCAAGAAAGTTTCCATACGAAAACCAACGGATGCAGTTCGACACGGCCTGGCCTTCATTACGGAAAATCGTAAAGAAGAGGGGCTGATACTGGACTTTTCAGTAAGGGAAAATATCGGCTTGCCGAATCTGAAAAGCTTTGCTCCTAATGGACTCGTAAAAACGGAGGATGAGAAAAACTTTGCCGAAATGATGATTAAGCGACTTCACGTAAAGACATCTTCGGCTGAAACGATCATCGGCAATCTTTCCGGAGGGAATCAACAAAAGGTGGTAATTGCCAAATGGATCGGCACTTCCCCTAAAGTTTTAATTATGGATGAGCCAACCCGAGGCATAGATGTTGGTGCAAAACGTGAAATTTACGAATTGATGAATGAATTGACGGAGCGAGGCATCGCCATCATCATGGTTTCGTCAGAACTTCCGGAAATCATTGGAATGAGTGATAGAATCCTTGTGGTTCACGAAGGTGAGATTGCTGGGGAATTGTTAAAGCAGGAAGCGACGCAAGAAAAAATTATGGCATTGGCGACAGGAGGGAACTAGGATGAAACTTGAGGCTACAGGGAAAAGCGGGATTTGGCAGAAATTTGGTCCGTTACTTGCCCTGGTACTATTATTTATCGTAATAACCGTTTTAAATCCATCATTCATGGAACCGAATAATATTTTGAATTTATTGCGTCAAACCTCCATCAATGCACTTATTGCATTTGGAATGACCTTTATCATATTGACAGGTGGCATCGACTTGTCCGTCGGTTCCATTTTAGCTCTATCCAGCGCACTTATGGCTGGCATGATGGTCTCGGGAATGGATCCTATTTTAGCAATATTAGTAGGCATTCTGCTAGGTGCAATAATGGGTATAATCAATGGGATTCTCGTTTCAAAAGGAAAAATGGCCCCTTTCATCGTGACATTGGCCACCATGACGATATTCCGGGGATTAACGCTTGTGTATACGGATGGAAAGCCGATTACTGGAATTGGCGATTCTGAAATGTTCCAGATGCTTGGGAGAGGATACTTCCTGGGACTGCCAGTACCGGCTGTTGTGATGGTCATCGCTTTCTTAATCCTATGGTTCCTGCTTCATAAAACATCCTTTGGCCGTAAAACATATGCAATTGGCGGAAATGAAAGGGCTTCCCGCATTTCGGGAATTAAAGTTGACCGAGTCAAGGTGGCCATATATGGTCTGGCCGGTACGATGGCAGCAATTGCCGGTGCCATTTTAACATCCCGTCTGAATTCGGCACAGCCGACGGCAGGCCAATCCTATGAAATGGATGCCATCGCAGCCGTGGTCCTGGGTGGAACGAGCCTTTCAGGCGGTAAAGGGCGGTTGTTCGGTACGCTGGTGGGTGTCCTGATCATCGGTACCTTGAATAACGGCATGAATTTACTTGGTGTATCCTCTTTTTACCAGCAAGTGGTAAAAGGTGCAGTTATATTAATCGCGGTCTTACTTGACCGTAAAAAATCATAAGAAGAGGTGTAATCAATGAAAAAAATAGTATCGATCATCATGGTTCTTTCTTTAATGGTCTTAGCTGCCTGTTCAATGGATTCTGGTCTAAAAGATGATAAAAAAGAAAAGAAAGACTCCATGAAAGACGTGAAAGTCGGAGTCAGCATCTCAACTTTAAACAATCCATTCTTCGTTTCCTTAAAAGATGGTATTGAAAAAGAAGCAAAAGAAAAAGGCATGAAAGTTACAGTTGTTGACGCCCAGGATGATACAGCAAAACAGATTAGCGGAATTGAAGATTTAATTCTTCAAGAGGTTGATGTCCTTCTTGTGAATCCAACTGACTCTGCGGCAATAACTTCAGCCGTTCAAGATGCAAATGATGCGGGCATTCCCGTTATCACGATTGACCGCTCTTCAGACGAAGGTGACATTGAAACGTTCATCGCTTCCGATAATGTGGCTGGCGGTGAAATGGCTGCAGAATATCTAGTTAAAGAGCTTGGCGAAAAAGCGAAAGTAGTGGAACTTGAAGGGGTATCCGGAGCATCTGCAACTCGTGAACGTGGGAAAGGTTTCCACAATATTGCGGACAAGCAGTTAGATGTCCTGACAAGCCAAACGGCGGAATTCGACCGGACAAAAGGGCTTAACGTCATGGAAAATATCCTCCAAGGCAATAATGACATCCAAGCGGTATTCGCCCATAATGATGAAATGGCACTTGGGGCCATTGAAGCAATCAAGGCAGCAGGAAAAGACATCATCGTGGTTGGTTTTGACGGAAATGATGATGCATTGAAAGCAGTTGAAACCGGTGAACTAAAAGCTACAATCGCCCAACAACCGGCACTTATCGGTGAAGAAGCGGTTAATGCGGCTGAGAAAATCTTAAAAGGCGATAAAGTGGATGGCACAATATCCGTTCCATTGAAATTGGTCACCAAAGAATAATTGTCTGCAAACCATGAGAGTGCCAGAACTTTTCCGGCACTCTTTTTTTTTATAGTAAGAAAGAAATGTTTTAATCTCATTGATGTTATCTGAGTGTGGATATTCAGCTTGAATTGAGATGAATAAGAGGGTAAAAAAAAGTGAGATCACTCTTTTACAAAAGTAAGGCGGCCCCTGTTGGAACCGCCTCCTAAATCAACCGATTGCTAGAGTATACCTTGAGTCAGCATTGCATCCGCCACTTTAAGGAATCCGGCAATATTGGCCCCTATAACTAAGTTACCAGGCTCACCATATGCTTCTGCAGCTTCTACACTGTTTTTATAGATGTTTTTCATGATTTGATGCAGCTTGGCATCGACATCTTCAAAAGTCCAAGGCATTCTTGCGCTGTTTTGGGCCATTTCGAGTGCAGACACGGCTACGCCGCCTGCATTGGCCGCTTTTGCTGGTCCAAAAAGGATGCCATTATTAATGAATACTTCAATGGCCTCAAGGGTTGAAGGCATATTAGCACCCTCACCGACTGCCTTCACATTATTTTTGATCAGTAATTTTGCTGCTTCTTCATCGATTTCATTTTGTGTGGCACAAGGAAGTGCGATGTCGCATGGTACAGACCAAATGCCATAGCTTCCTTCATGGTATACAGCTTCGGGGTGTGCATCGACATATTCGCTCAATCGTTTTCGTTCCACTTCTTTTAAACGTCGAACTGTATCCAGGTTCAGACCGTTTTCATCATATATGTAGCCATTGGAGTCGCTGCAAGCAACAACTTTAGCTCCCAATTGTGTAGCTTTCTCAATGGCATGAATCGATACATTGCCAGATCCGGAAATAACGACAGTGCTGCCACGGAATTGTAACCCTTTGTCATTAAGCATCTCCTCGACGAAGTAAACCGTTCCATATCCAGTTGCTTCTGTACGGGCCAAGCTTCCGCCATAACTTATTCCTTTACCAGTTAAAACACCGGCATGGTAGCTACCTTGAATCTTTTTATATTGACCGAACAGGTAACCGATCTCCCTTGCACCGACTCCGATATCACCAGCTGGTACGTCTGTATCAGGGCCGATATAGCGAGATAGTTCCGACATGAAGCTTTGGCAAAAACGCATGATTTCCGCGTCCGATTTTCCTTTTGGATCGAAGTCTGAACCGCCTTTTCCCCCACCAATCGGCTGGCCTGTAAGAGAATTTTTAAAGATTTGCTCGAAACCAAGAAACTTTATGATGCTGGAATTGACAGTGGGATGGAATCGAAGACCGCCTTTGAATGGCCCGATTGCACTATTGAATTGTACACGAAAACCACGGTTGACTTGAACATTTCCCAGGTCATCAACCCAAGAGACTCGGAAGGTGATCATTCTTTCGGGCTCAACCAGCCTTTCCAATATCCCGCTTTTCATATAATTTGGATGTTTTGCAAAAACGGGGACCAATGAAAGGAATATCTCCTTTACGGCTTGATGGAACTCACTTTCGTGAGGATTACGCTCCTTTACCTGTGCGTATACTTGACTTACGAACTCTCTAGCAACTTGTAAATCCTCATGCTCGACTTCTTGTGAAGTGGTCATTGTTCTCTCTCCTTTAGTAAAGTCAAAAAATATTAATTAGGGTAAGCTTATCGGTTTTATATAATACTTTCATGATATAATTTAAAAGTGAAATAAACAATCTGAATATTAGATAAATAACATGCTGTTTTGATATGAAAGAGGGAGCTTAGATTGGAATTAAGGCAAATCGAATATTTCATTGAAGTGGCAAAGCGTGAACATATGACGGAAGCAGCAGTGGACTTGCATGTTGCCCAGTCTGCTGTCAGTCGCCAAATTTATAATTTAGAAGAAGAATTGGGCGTGCCCCTATTTATCCGGGAAGGCCGAAAGATTAGATTGACGCCTATTGGATATACATTTTTAGCCCATATGGAACAAGCTATGGATATAATCAATCGTGCTAAGCGTGAGATGGCTGAAAGTCTGGATCCAGAAAAAGGGACAATCCGCATTGGCTTTCCCAGCAGTTTAGCTTCTTATATATTGCCAAGGGTCATTTCCGACTTCAGGGAAAGTTATCCGCTGGCGAAATTCACATTGAAACAAGGTTCATATCGCTACCTGATAGATTCGGTGATAAAAGGTAACATAAACATGGCCTTGATTGGCCCCCTGCCGGTGAATGAAAAGAAAATCAAAGGAGAAACGCTATTTATTGAGAACTTAGTTGCCCTTTTACCAGAAAGCCATCCTTTGGCCTTGAAGAAGTCATTATCATTAAATGAGCTTCAAGGAAACCCGTTCATCGTATATCCAAAGGGCTATGTTTTAAGGGATCTCGTTATGAAAGCATGCAGACTGCATGGTTTCGAACCGGAAGTGGCATTTGAAGGAAAAGATACTGATGCTATAAAAGGCCTAGTGGCAGCAGGTCTGGGTATAACCTTGATTCCTGAGATTTCCTTGATTGATAGCTTGCCTCGCTTTACGGTTAAATTGCCGCTGGAGGATCCATCTGTAACCAGGGCTGTAGGGGTCATCGTTCCGACTGATAGGGAACTGATGCCAACGGAGAAATTGTTTTACCAATATTTGAAGGACACTTTTGCAAAATTGGAAGGATTTCAAAAATAGGATGGGTATCTATTAGAATAGTCATAAATCCAGCTAGTGAGAGAATCCTTAATCGGGTTCTTTTTTTGTCGCAAATGTATCGAAATATCTCCATGTAGCACCTCCTTAAAAGGGATATTTTATTTTGAAATAATACAATCCTAGTTTTTATTGGATGAAAGTGCGTTAAACTCATATTTATGAAAACGCTTTTATTTTATTAGTATAAAAATACTACTTACATTATCAGAAAATTCATGTTATTATACGGGCAGACATTATATGTAGCGGTGATATAGTTAATAGGCTTTTAAATTAAAGATATTTATTTTTTTTCGATTTTTTTGAAATTGAATATTCTGATAATTAATAAGGAGTGGAGATAAAGTGAGCAGGAAAGAATACATCAGTAATAGAATGTACAAGGCATCAACAGGGATAGCCAACGCAGTTTTGGTTACATTAGGGATCGGGTTATTGTTTGAATCCATAGGAGGTTATTTAGGTTGGGAGGTCTTCCTGGCAATAGGCGGGGCCGCAAAGGTCTTGCTAGCCCCAGCTTTAGGAGCAGGAATCGCTTATCAGCTAGGAGGAAATTCATTAATTATCTTTAGCGCCATGGCTTCAAGTGCAGTTGGCGGTGCCGCCATTAACAGAACTGCTGAGGGTGCCTTCACGATTGTTACAGGACAGCCACTAAGTGCTGTATTGGCAGCTGTAATTGCAACATATGTAGGTAAGCGTATAATTGGCAAAACAAAGTTGGACATCATGGCCATCCCAATGGGAGCAGTTCTTGTCGGTGGAGTTTCAGGATATGGCCTGGCTCTTGTCACCACTCCGCTCCTAACATGGATAAGCAGTCAAACCACCGCTGCGGTCGAGGGTTCTCCCTTAATCGGGTCCATGGTCATCGCCTTGGTATGGAGCATTTTATTGATGACACCAGCGTCTTCCGCTGCACTGGCAATCGCCTTGCAATTAGATCCCGTTTCCAGTGCGGCAGCTTTGATCGGATGTACCGTTCAGTTTGTTGGGTTCACTGTCATGTCTTATAAAGATAATGATATGGGTGGGTTCCTTGCCCAGATGGTCGTTACGCCAAAAGTTCAATTTCCTAACTTAATCAAAAAACCATTATATGTCGTCCCGCCTTTTGTAGCGGCAATCATTTGTGCCCCAATCGCTACCTTGGCATTCGATTTTCAAGTACCGTATGAACTTGGAGGCATGGGTTTAAGTTCAATGATTGCCCCGATTGCCATCATAACTGGTCAAGGGCTGTACACGTTCTTGGTTTATGTGGCAGTGGGTATGGTATTGCCAGCTGTAATCACACTTGCCTTACATCGGGTATTGAAGATGATGGGCAAAGTTAAGCCAGGCGATCTCCATTTAGAAGTATCATGATCAAGTTTTCGGGAAACCAGCCTGGTTAAGGAACCAGGCTGGTTTTTATTTATAAAGGGATTAGGGTAAAATGGGAAGGTAAGCATTTGCATAGATAGGATGATATATATGGGAAATGAAATAGATATAAAAGTGAAAGCTAAGTTCGTGAGTAAAATCGGCAAGGGTTTTCCCTTGATTGTTAAAGAGTCGATAGCCAACCTTAATGACCTTCAGGAAGAGGGATCTTTAGTGCGGTTGGTGGATGAAAACAACCGTTTTCTAGCAAAAGGATATTATGGTAAACAGAACAAGGGCTATGGCTGGGTATTGACCCGAAGAGAAAATGAAAAGATCGATCAAACCTTCTTTAACGGCAAAATCCAGGCAGCATATGAATTCCGAAAGTCTTTTTTTGAAGATACAGAGACTACGGCTTTCCGCTTGTTTAATGGGGAAGGTGATGGAATTGGCGGTTTAATCATTGATCATTATGATGGTCACTATGTGATTAGCTGGTATAGCAAAGGGATATATTCCTTTAAAGACTACATCATTAAGGCATTGCAGGATACGGTTGAAGTCAAATCGATTTATCAGAAGAAACGCTTTGATACAAAGGGGCAATACGTGGATGAAGACGATTTTGTCATGGGTGAACAACCGGAATTTCCGCTTCTTGTAAAGGAGAATGGAGTAAATTTCGCTGTTTACCTGAATGATGGGGCAATGGTCGGTGTCTTCCTTGATCAACGCGATGTCAGAAGGAAAATCCGGGATGAATACGCAAAAGGGAAAACCGTCTTGAATATGTTCTCCTACACTGGGGCATTTTCCGTGTTTGCCGCTTTAGGCGGTGCTGTTAAAACAACTAGTGTCGACCTGGCGAATCGCAGCTTACCAAAGACGATCGAACAGTTCAGTGTAAATGGAATAGATCCTGAAGCTCAAAATATCGTGGTGATGGATGTATTTAAGTATTTTAAATATGCAGTGAAGAAGGCTTTGAAATTTGAAATGGTCATCCTCGATCCACCCAGCTTTGCCAAATCGAAGAAGTTTACTTTCAGCGCCGGAAAAGACTATACGAATCTATTGAAGGATACCATATCCATTACGGAAGACAATGGGGTCATTATCGCATCAACTAATTGCAGTACGTTCGACATGAAAAAGTTCAAGAGCTTCATTGATATTGCCTTCAAGGAAATGAACGGAAAATACGAGCTTATGGAAGAATTTTCATTGCCGGCTGATTTTAAAACAAGTACGGAATATAAGGAAGGGAACTATTTAAAAGTAGTCTTCATTAAGAAAATTAAAGGATAAAAAAAGGCGTCCACAGTTCAAGCAGAGCTGTGAATGCCTTTTTTCATGAAATTGTTTCATGTGGAACGTACGATTATTCGGATTCACTTGATAGGCAGTTCTCTTTTCGAACCTTTCGATAAATGGAAAGAAGGACTCATGCGAATGCTTCTAGCCATGAAAAACTGAGCTGTATAATAGGTAAGCATGATCAGTGGATCTGAAAAGGCAACATCTTCGATAAATTTGTTCCAAGATAAAATGGAGTCGGAAATCACGAACAGAACCCCGCCGATGATTGCGGCTGCATTTCCGGTCATAAAAGCCGCCCAACCCATGAGGGAGATGACCGTTACATAACAGATTACAGGGATGATGAGGCTATTTTCACCTTTTTCAATTAAAGCAAGTACAATTTCACGACCAATCCAAGTGGAGTAAATAATAATTGGAAGAATCGTCGCAAATCGAAGCCAAGAAAAGGTCCATAGCTTAAAGAATGCCGAAATATAGAAAAGGTGGCCGATCAAGAAGGCGGAAAGCCCGATGACGAACCAGATTAACAAACCATCACCAAGCATGCAAAAAAATAAACCAAGAAGTATTAAGGATTGGTAACGATCATGCGTTCCCCCTGTTGTGCATGCATAAAGCAAAATCAATAACATGGGAATGACCTTGAACATGATTTTTATGGTTAAAGGCTCTTCCGGTATAAAAAAAATATATAATAGTCCCGTGAAAAGGATGGCAGTCGGTAAGCATTTCATTAGCATTTAATTCCCTCCTTCAATCTTTAATTCTATGTAAGGGGAAGGAACCCCTTGTCAATTAAAGAACTGTTTGAAAGAAAGACGTAAAAATTAAAAAACTGACTCCTGGTTAACCAGGAGTCAGTTTGATGTTATAGAATCATACGGCTTCTTTAACGAATGCTTGTTTTAGCCAGTTTTTACCCTCAACAAGCCTTGTGACAAGCATGGCACAAACCGTGTTTCCTGTTGAGTTAAGCAGTGTAGCGGGAGCATCGATGATGGTGGATATAACGGCAATGATCGGCAGGACTTCAACAGGAAAGCCGAATACACTAAGGATGAGCATTTCCCCAATCATACCGCCTCCAGGAATGGCACCCATAACAGCTCCAACCAAAAAGGCAACGGCAAGTATACTTAAAATGCTTGAAATGCTTGTCATATCCTTTCCAAATAAGCTGAATAGGAAAACGATTTTCAATACCCCGCCGAATACAGAACCATCTTTATGAGTGTTGGCTCCGAGTGGGATGACAGTCTCCGCTATATCCTTTGGCACGCCCATTTTCTTGACCGATTCCAGATTGACTGGAATTGACGCGGCACTGGAACAAGTGGCAATGGCTGTAATGGATGGTGTCAGCGCATTTTTCCAAAATAGTTTAACTCCATCTTTCCCACCTGCGATAAAGGCATACAAAGTGAAGAAGCCGAAATAATAAATTAAGGCTAAGACTAGATAAAGAATGAAAGTGCGAGCATACCCTTCTAAAATCTGCGGCCCAAGCTGGCCGATAATCGCCGCAAAATAAGCACCAAGTCCAATTGGAGCATAGTACATGACGATTTTGACGACTTTCATCATGACAGCTGTACCCGCTGTCAAAAACTCGGTAATCGGTTTTGCTTTCTCACCGACCAGTGCAGTGGAAAGTCCGATTAGAACAGAGAAAACGATAAGTTGAAGCATATTGCTTCTGGAGAACAGTTCTGGAAAATCGGACACCGTTACTGTGTTGACCAATTGACTGAAGAAAGGAACTTCCTCAATGGTCTCTTCAGAGGAACTGTTTTCCATCAGTTCTTTAATGGCTGTTGTATCTGTGCCTTCCAATGGATTGATGATGGTTGTCCCAATAAATCCAATGACGGCAGCTAAAGCGGCTGTAGTCAGGAAAACGACGACGATACTGCCCATGATTTTCCCGAGACGCTTCATTCCGCTCATATTGGCAATCGCTGAAGCAATGCTGAAAAATACCAATGGTACGATGATCGTGAACATCAGATTTAGGAATAAGTCCCCTAGCGGCTGTATGACCGAGGTTTTCTCCCCGAAAACGACGCCCGCTATCCCACCGATAATAATGGCAGTGAGTAGTATTAAAGAGGAACGATAGTTTTTGATAAAGCTCTTCATGAAAATTCCGTCCTTTCAGGATGAATATATCAATAAAAATATACTTCATTATCAACTCTAAAATGAGGTTTGACAATATTTTTTTATAGGAAGGAATGTTAAAAGATGAAACGCAATAAATAATAATAGGGAATGGATTGTGAAAATACCATGAAGGAGGGATGGAATGGCATATATTGAGGTGGAAGAAGGCGTTCGGTTGTTTTATGAAGAAAAGGGCCAGGGAAGACCAATTATTTTTATCCATGGTGTATGGATGAGCAGCCGGTTCTTTAGAAGGCAGCTTCCGTCCTTCTCAGAAAAATATAGAACGATCTTACTTGATTTAAGAAGCCATGGCCAGTCAAATCATGTTCATTACGGAAATACAGTCTCCGTTTATGCAAAAGATCTTCATGCGTTCATTGCTAAACTGGGATTAAAGGATGTCATACTCGTAGGCTGGTCCATGGGGGCTTTTGTCGTTTGGGATTATCTGAAGCAATTCGGTGAAGGAAATATTCATTCAACTGTGATTGTGGATGAATTGGCCTCTGATTTTAAGTGGCCCGATTTTAACATTGGTGCATTTGATATGGATACATTGATTGCCTTCATGACTGAAATTCAAACGAATCGTTCCCCATTTTTACAAAGTTTCCTTGCCTCCATGTTTAAAAATGAATTATCTGTAGCGGATGCAAGCTGGATGCTTAAGGAAGTGACCAAAATGCCGGAATCCATTGCTAGTGCCATTCTCTTTGACCAATCGATTGTTGACTATCGTGAATTCTTGCCAAAAATTAATATTCCCACACTTCTCTGTTTTGGAAGGCATGAAAAAGTGATTCCTGTAGCTGCAGGGGAGCATTTGCATAAAAACATTCCGCATTCCCAACTTGTAATCTTTGAAGATAGTTGCCATTGTCCATTTATGGAAGAAAGCGATTTGTTTAATGAAACCGTTGATTGCTTTATTCGAAAATTAAAAGGGTAAATAGAAAAGTAAGAAAGGACATGGCAGTAATGCATGTCTTTTCTTGTTTTACAACAACTTTGTTCTGAAATAAAAAAATATTGTAATTTTAGTGAATAGTCAGTAAAATGAATCTATTATTGTTAACGTTAACATAAAACAAATTAAACTTCTATAAACTATTCATGTGTAAAAATGTTAACGATAACATTATTGAGTTTATGACGTTTTATAGCAAATACAAACGAAAAGAAAGTGGTGAAATGATGAAAAAATTTATGGGAGAAGACTTTTTATTAACAAATGAAACTGCGGTGCATATTTACCAAAATTACGCAAAGGATATGCCGATTATTGACTATCATTGCCATTTAAGTCCTCAAGAAATTTATGAAAATAAGACATTCAAAAATATTACTGAAGCATGGTTATATGGGGACCATTATAAATGGCGGGTAATGCGGGCAAATGGTATCTCAGAGGATTATATTACAGGGCAGGCTGATGATTATGACAAGTTTGTAGCATGGGCGAAAACGGTACCAATGACAATTGGAAATCCCTTGTATAATTGGACTCACTTAGAATTACAACGTTTTTTCGATGTATATGATATTTTAAATGAAGAAACGGCCTCAACCATTTGGGAAAAAGTTAATAATTTGTTAAATGGCAGGGGTTTTGGTGCAAGGGATTTAATCTTGAAGTCGAATGTAAAAGTGATCTGTACGACGGATGATCCAGTCGATTCGCTTAAGTACCACAAGCTGCTGATGGAAGATCATGATTTTAATGTAAGCGTTTTACCGAGCTTCCGGCCAGATAAAGCTTTAGAAATTAATCGTAATGGTTATCTCGAGTGGGTAAGTAAATTGGAGCAGGCAGCAGGTCAAAAAATTGTAGACTACGATGACTTCCTTAATGCCTTGGAGTCAAGAATCCACTTTTTCCATTCAATTGGAGGCAGGGTATCCGATCATGCTTTAGATGTAATGGTTTACGAAGAAGCGACTAAAGAAGAGATTGCCGAAATATTCTCGAAAAGAATGCAAGGCGTCGAAGTCTCTCAAGAAGATGAGAAGAAATACAAAACATATACACTTAATTTTTTTGGCGGCATATATGCCAAGTTAGGTTGGACGATGCAATTCCATATAAATGCCCTGCGCAATAATAATTCAAAAATGTATAATCGGCTAGGTCCGGACACCGGTTATGATTCAATGAATGATGATGGAATAGCTAAGCCGCTTGTGAAAATATTGGATGCAATGGACAAAGAAGATGCTCTACCAAAGACGATTCTATATTCATTAAATCCAAATGATAATCATGTCATTGCCAGCATTATTAATAGTTTTCAAGATGGAAAGAAACCAGGGAAAATTCAGTTTGGAACTGCATGGTGGTTCAATGATAATAAGGATGGCATGCTAGAACAAATGAAAGCATTAGCGAATGTAGGACTCTTTAGTCGATTTCTTGGTATGCTGACGGATTCAAGAAGCTTTCTCTCATATACAAGGCATGAGTACTTCAGAAGGCTTGTATGCCAACTAGTAGGAGAATGGGTTGAAAATGGAGAGGTTCCAAATGATATGGATTTATTAGGAAATATTGTGCAAGGAATTTCATATTATAATGCGAAAAATTACTTTGAATTTGATATAAAAGAATAAATTTAGCTCTCTATTCTTCCTTCTCCCTAGGTGGAATGGAGGGTTCTGTTGAAAGGTATATCAGTATAAGTATAACTTAGTTTAACTTTGGAACAAAATGTAGATTATCAGGAGGATAATATGAGTACAGTCCTTGCTCAAGAAAAAGATCCGATAGAAGTGAAAAAAGAGAAATTGAGTTTGAAAGAGAAGATATCTTATGGTTTTGGTGATTTTGGAAACGGTTTCATGTTCGATCTCGGTCAACTTTACCTGCTTAAGTTTCTTACTGATATTGCTGGTATACCTGCAGCAGCTGCAGGTACAATTTTCTTGGTCAGTAAACTTTTTGCAGCCATTATGGATCCGATTGTTGGCTCCTCAATAGATTATCGTAAGAACATTGGTAAGCGCGGTAAGTTCAAACCATATTTAATTATTGGAAGTTTAGTATTAGCTATATTTACTGTGCTACTGTTTATTTCACCTGAGATATCAATTACAGGAAAACTTATATATGCCTATGCTTTATATATGATTTGGGGCATTGCTTATTCCTTTACCAATATTCCTTATGGTTCACTTGGAGCCGCAATGACACAAAATGCTGAAGATCGGACTTCCCTTGCCACTTTCAGGCAAATAGGTTCATTGGGAGCATTGTTGATCACTAGTGTCATTGTTATGCCATTGATTGTGAAATTTGAAAATCCTAAAGTAGGTTACCCGGTTGTAATGGGAATAATGTGTATTGTCGGAATCATTGGTTTCTATATTTGTTATCGAAATACAAAAGAAAGAGTTTTGGTTAAAGAGGCGCCAAGAGAAAAATTATCTTTTAAATCTATTATTAAAACATTTGTAACAAATAAGCCCTTATTAACACTGGTACTGATGACGATTTTTTCAATCTCAGCTTATAATATCAAGTCAGCATTATTAATCTATTTTGCACAATATAATTTAGGTAACGTAACCCTAGTGGCTAATATGAGTTTTGTCATTATCGGTTCCTCTTTCATAGGGGTTATCCTAATGCCTAAACTTGTCAAGAAATTCGGAAAAAAGCATACGGCGATGCTAGGATTCGCTATTTGCATTGTTGCTGATTTAATTAATTTCTTTATTCCAACCAATATCTATTCATTTACAATTTTATCTGCAATTGCTTTCATCGGGATCAGTATTCCAAATGGCATAACATGGGCACTTGTATCCGATATCATTGATTATGGTGAGTGGGTTTCAGGAGAGCGTAAAGAGGCAACGACATATTCACTGTTCAATTTTTCAAGGAAATTAGCTCAGTCTTTAGCCGGCTTTCTTTCAGGACTTGGGTTAAGTTTAATTGGTTATGTACCCAATGTGGCTCAAACAGCAGGGACCCTGCTTGGGATCAAGGGCCTACTAACCCTTTACCCTGCAATTGCGCTGACAATAGCCATGCTGATAATTGGAATTTTGTATAAATTAACAGACGAGAAACATGCAGAAATCATTCAAAAACTTGAAACCAGGTAATAGGGATATAAAATGAAAGGTGTAGTTTTGGCAAAGAACCATTTTGCAGATTGCAGGTCCTTACCGTCTCATGGATTTTCTATTAGGGGGATTGCAATCTGGAATTGCCAGATAAACATGGTATGCTAGTAGAAAGTATACTTTGTGATTTTAAAGGATGAGTGGAATGGTGACGATAAAAGATATTGCTAAGATAGCGAATGTATCTCATACGACAGTATCAAGGGCCTTGAATAATAGTCCTTTGATTAAAGAGGATACAAGGAAGAAAATACTGGATCTAGCCTCTCAGCTAAATTATACCCCAAATTATAATGCTAAAAGCTTGGTAATGAAGAAATCACACACAATCGGATTGTTTTTTACAAGCATCTCAAATGGTACATCACCCAGCTTCTTTACAGATACAATCAAGGGAGTCAACAGTGTCATTAATGAGAATTTCAATTTATTTGTACGCGGTATAGATGATTATGAGGATTTTTCAGCTATTAATAGTGGTAGGTTCGATGGGATTATTTTGATGAGCCAAAGTGATGTGGATAATGTTTTTATCTATTATGTATTGGAAAAAAAGATACCTCTTGTCGTGTTAAATAGACAAGTTGATGAAAAGAAACTGATTAATATTTTATCAAATGATTCAGAGGGATCCTATCAAGCGATTGAACATTTGATTCAAAATGGTCATCAGAATATCGCGATTATTGAAGGTAAAGAAGGATTTAAATCGACTAAAAAGCGGAAAGATGGCTTTATAAAGGCATTGATTGATTACGAAATCCCAATCAAAAGTGAATATGCTGTCAAAGGGAATTATGATATGCATAGTGGGTACCAGGCTATGGAAAAATTGCTTACCGTCAAGACGCCACCGACTGCTGTCTTCTGTTCCAATGACGATATGGCCATAGGGGCGATGAATGCTGTTTTTGCATATGGTTTGAAGGTTCCAGAGGATATATCCATTATTGGATTTGACGATATTGGATTTGCCCAATATACAACTCCGCGGTTAACAACTGTAAAAAGACCGATCGAGCAGATAAGTATAAAGGGGGCAGAGAACTTATTATCTCTAATTGGAAACCCTGGGAAACACGGGAAGCGAATTTTTGTGAATACAGAATTAAAGGTGCGAGATTCTGTGAAAAAATTGAAGTCATAAAAAATATGCCCATTTATTTTGAATGTAACTAATAAATGGGCAGTAAAATAAGTCTTATTTTTTTTAAAAATAAATGTTCACGTGTGCATTTGAGGAGGAGGAATGTTTAATGGAAAAAATAAGTAAGAAAATCAGTGGGGAACATCCCTTATACCAGGAAAAAATCCTTCAATTTGGAGAGGGGAATTTCTTAAGGGCATTTGTTGATTGGCAAATTGATGTACTGAATAAAAAAACGGATTTCAAAGGCAGTGTAGTGGTTGTCCAGCCAAGAGGTTCTGAAAAAATTGAGCGTTTGAACGAACAAGATGGATTATTCACTTTATATTTGCAAGGGATTAAAGAGGGAAAAGCTGTTAATGAGCATATGATTGTCAATTCGATAAGCAGAGGCATTGATCTAGTTAAGGACTATGATAAATATGTGGATTTAGCAGGTAGTGAAGAGCTAAGGTTTATTATTTCAAATGCCACGGAAGCAGGAGTTTACTTAGAAACGACTGACAGATTGGAAGACCGTCCTCAAAAAAGTTTTCCAGGTAAATTAACCGCTTTTTTATTTCACCGCTTCCAAGCATTTAAGGGGGATTACCAAAAAGGTTGTGTTATCATCCCGTGTGAATTAATAGAAGAGAATGGAGCTAAGCTTAGAGACATTGTTCTTCAGTTTGCTAGTATTTGGAATCTTGGGGAGGCGTTTGTCGAGTGGATTCTCCACGCCAATACATTCTGCAACAGTTTAGTTGATCGAATCGTACCTGGTTTTCCAAAAGATACGATAGATGAAATCACAGCAGAGTTAGGGTATCAAGATGATTTATTAGTAGTAGGTGAACAATACCATCAGTGGGTCATCGAGGGCCCTCAGTGGATCAAAACGGAATTTCCAATCGATCAAGTGGGTCTAAATACCTTTTTTGTCGATGACTTAACACCATATCGCGTACAGAAAGTGCGAATTCTGAATGGTGTCCATACAGCGATGACCCCTGTTGCCTATCTATCAGGAGTGGAAACAGTGGCAGAGGCGATGGAAGATGATACTACTGGACAATTTATAAAAGAATTGACTTTTGAAGAAATCATACCGACGCTTAACATGCCGACTGAAGAATTGAGAGCCTTTGCAAATGATGTTCTTAACCGTTTTAAAAACCCTTATATTAAGCATTATTTTTTGAGCATTAGCTTGAATTCCTTATCAAAATTTAAAACAAGGAATCTCCCGGCATTACTCGATTATGTGGAAAAGAAACAAGAGTTGCCCCGTCGAATGGTTTTTTCCTTGAGTGCTTTACTCATTTTTTATAAAGGTAAAAGGGGAGGAGAAATGATTCCGCTTGAGGATGACTCAAGTGTTCTTGAATTATTTAAGGCGTCGTGGAAATCGGTGGCTGAGGATACCATGAAAGTCGAGGAGCTTGTCGAGACGATTCTTGGGAACCAAGATATTTGGGGGATGGATTTGAATGGAATAAGCGGACTTACGAAATTGGTGGCAGAATATGTACATCAAATTGAAGAGTCAGGTATTAAACCTTCGTTGGAAGCAATGATGAAGGAACAATCCGTAAAATAGGGAGGTCCTTTATCATGAAGGATATTTTTCAAATACATGAAAATGACAATATAGCATTAGCCTTAAGAAAATTATCAAAAGATGAACGCTTCATTATAAATGGAACAGAATTAGTGATAAAGGAAGAGGTTGAAAGAGGACATAAAGTGGCATTAAAAAATCTTCAAAAAGATGATCATGTAATTAAGTACGGTTTTCCAATTGGTCATGTTTTGCAAGAGGTGGAAATTGGCGAGTGGGTCCATACGCATAATACAATAACCAATTTATCAGGTACTCAGGAATATAGCTATGAACGGAAGCTTATAGATAATCCTTTCCATGATGAAAATTTAACATTTAAAGGATATAAAAGGGGAAATGGATCCGTGGGAATCAGAAATGAGCTCTGGATTGTTCCCACAGTAGGATGTGTTAATGGCATTGCCGAGAAAATCATCAAAAGATTTGAAAAAGAGGTAGGGAATATTACACCTTTTGATAATATGCTTGTCTTTAAACACAATTATGGCTGCTCGCAATTAGGGGATGACCATGAAAATACAAAGCAAATCCTGTTGAATGCAGTGAACCATCCAAATGCGTCAGGCGTTCTCGTACTGGGGCTGGGATGTGAAAATAATGAAATGGTCAAATTCAAAGAAGATCTGGGAAATGTGGATGAAAACCGAATTAAATTTCTTGTATCACAAGACGTGACGGACGAAATAGAGGCTGGAGTAAAGTTAGTTAAAGAAATCCATGCCTATGTTCAGGGTGATAAAAGGGAAGACGTTCCATTATCGGAATTGAAAATAGGCTTAAAATGTGGGGGTTCGGATGGATTCTCAGGAATAACGGCTAACCCCCTTTTAGGTAGGTTTTCAGATTTTCTGATAGCACAAGGTGGAACGACCGTCTTAACAGAAGTACCTGAAATGTTCGGGGCGGAAACCATCTTAATGGAACGAGCGAAGAACGAGGATATCTTCCATAAAATTGTTGCCGTAATCAATGATTTTAAAGAGTACTTTTTAAAGTTCGACCAGCCAGTCTATGAAAATCCTTCCCCTGGAAATAAAAAAGGGGGTATTACAACGCTTGAAGATAAATCTTTGGGGTGCACACAAAAGGCGGGATCATCTCCAATTGTCGATGTATTGAAGTATGGGGAAGTGCTGAAAGCGAAGGGCTTAAACCTACTGAGTGCCCCAGGAAATGACTTGATTGCTTCTTCAGCACTCGCTGCCACTGGCTGTCAGATGGTATTATTCACCACTGGACGAGGAACACCGTTTGGGACATTCGTTCCTACGATGAAGGTGTCCACCAATACATCATTATATAAATCTAAACCACATTGGATTGATTTTAATGCAGGTATCT
Source organism: Peribacillus sp. ACCC06369 (assembly GCF_030348945.1). Classification (NCBI taxonomy): domain Bacteria; kingdom Bacillati; phylum Bacillota; class Bacilli; order Caryophanales; family Bacillaceae; genus Peribacillus; species Peribacillus sp. ACCC06369. Next base: position 5,389,968 of record NZ_JAUCEN010000002.1, on the reverse strand, counting down.
TGTTGGATGATGACATTTCCTCTGAATACATTTTACGGAAATTTATTAATTATATCATTCAAATAGCTAATGGCGAATTTGTAAACAATGAGAAAAATGACTTTAGGGAACTCGCTATTTTTAAAACAGGTGTTACCCTTTAGTATATATTTCAGTTCGTAAAAAATCTGGTGAAATGGATAAAGGATGATAAAGTAAGCAAAACACTAACGAGATGATGAAGAAAGGATGCGGGCGGGTAGTGCCTCGCATTCTTTTTTTATTGTAGTAACAACACTCATTAATAGTTTCCCACTGGTTTTTTTCTGCTTTCTAAGAGGTTTCAGCAAGAAATAAAGGGAATACTGGTACTATGGACGTCAGCACTGCAATTAGATGGTGTTAATAATTTAAATAGGAATATTTTATATCCTTTTCACAGGAATTGGGCTATTATGAGGTGGATTTAAACTGGTAAGATCGTTATCTGTTATTGAGAGAAACTCATGCAGAAAGTGATGGAGAGGATAAAATGGATGATCAGTTACCATACAATGAAATTATAGATGTATGTTTGCTTGCGGGAAAAATCATGCTTCAGAACGGAGCGGAAACTTCGCGGGTGGAAGATACGATGGTGAGAATTGCTGCAGCTTTTGGATGCGGTGACTCACACAGTTTTTCAACACCTACAGGAATCATTTTTTCGCTGGATGGTATGCACCCAGCTTCAAAATTGATTCGAGTTTCCCAACGATCTACAGATTTACATAAGGTAACGCTTGTTAACAGTATATCCCGAAGCATTTCCAGCAAGGAAATGACACCGGAGGAAGCTTATTTACGATTAAAACAAATCGAAAAGGCTGGGATGGGGTATCCCATGTGGGGTCAGGTTTTTGCAGCTTTTATAGCGAGCGGCTGTTTTTTAATCATGTTCCAAGGACAGTGGAATGATTTCATCTGGTCCTGTATAGCTGGGGGAATGGGATTCTCCTGCCTGCTTTATTTGCACAGGTTACTGGAAGTTCGTTTTTTTGCTGAATTTATAGCCTCTTTGGTTGTGGGTTTAGTAGCTATGTTCTTTGTCCAGATTGGTGTTGGAGGTCATTTGGATACGATAATCATTGGAGCGGTGATGCCCCTTGTGCCAGGTCTGTTAATTACGAATGCAGCCAGGGATTTAATTGCAGGCCATTTAGTTTCGGGTCTATCCAAGGGTGCGGATGCAGGTTTGACTGCTTTAGCAATTGGGGCAGGAATATCTGCAGCGTTTGTTTTCTTATGATTTTAGGGGAGGAAGAATGATGTTTGCACAGCTTATTACAAGTTTCATTGCCTCAGCCGCCTTTGGAGTCATCTTCAATGTACCGAAAAATTCATTGTTTCAATGTGGTTTCGTGGGGATGTTAGGGTGGCTTCTATATTATTCTTTGGTTGAAAATGAGATAAACAGCATCATTGCAACATTAGCGTCTGCATTCATCGTTGCGGTCATCAGCCAGTATTTTGCTAAAAGGTATAAAACGCCAATCACGATTTTCAATGTATCGGGAATCATCCCCCTCGTGCCTGGAGGTTTGTCGTATGATGCGATGAAGCATTTTGTCGGAAATGATTTTTATGTCGCCGTTCAATTGGCCGCCAAGGTCTTCATGCTGGCTGGTGCCATTGCAATGGGGCTGATCTTTGCAGAAGTCATGAACCAGTTGGTAACTAAATACAATAGAAGAAAGTTAAGGTTGGGAAGTTAGGGTAAAGGAATCCAATTAATCTTCCTGATAATATGTTTCTAAATAAAGAGAAAGGAGAGCAGGCGGAATACCTGGATCTCCTTTCTCTTTTTTATATTTTAAAATAATAAGTAATCTAGCTTATATAGGATCTTTCATTCCAGTGTTAGCTGTAACCAATATTTCATCGAATTTTTTGGCATCAGCTTTCTTGCTTGACAGCAGAGTTCCGACGATGGCTGCGATAAAGCCAATCGGGATCGAGACGATGCCTGGATTGGCAAGCGGGAATAATGGTTCCCCAACGAATATTGCCGCTCCCTCTATCGGTGACCAGACATTGGGACTTAGGAACACAAGCAATAAAGAACTGACCAGTCCAACTATCATGCCCGTAACAGCCCCGGCTGTGTTAAAACGTTTCCAGAATACCGTGAAGATGATGATGGGCAGATTGGCACTGGCAGCGACGGCAAAGGCAAGTGAAACAAGGAAGGCGACATTCATGTTTTGGGCAAATAAAGCAAGGATGATGGAGAGAATGGATACTCCGATGGATGCCCAACGGGCTGCAACGACTTGTTCTTTGTCAGTGGCCTGACCTTTACGGATGATGTGGCCATAAAAGTCATGGGCAAAAGCAGAAGCTGCCGATAGAACGAGACCTGCTACAACCGCTAAAATGGTTGCGAAAGCAACTGCAGAAACAAAGGCGAACAGGAAGTCACCTCCAATGGCTTCGGCAAGCAGCGGAGCGGCCATATTGCCGGCAGCATTCGCGGCTATGATTTTGTCATATCCAACAAAAGCTGCCGCTCCAAAGCCCAGGAAAATGGTCATTATATAAAAGATGCCAATGATCCAAGTGGCATATACTACGGACTTGCGGGCTGTGATGGCGTCTTTTACCGTAAAGAAACGTATGAGAATGTGAGGAAGTCCAGCTGTACCGAGTACCAGCGCCAAATTAAGGGATAAAGTATCCAAAGGATCCTTGAATTTGTTACCTGGGTTGAGGAAATCCCCGCCTAAAGGGGTGGCTGTTTTCATCTGCTTGAACATCTCGATCACGCTAAAGTCGAATTTCGCCAACACGATAATGGAGATGATGAATGTACCTGCCATCAATAAAACGGCTTTTACGATTTGGACCCAACTGGTGGCCGTCATACCGCCAAATACGACATAGACGGTCATTAAAATACCAACAATGATGACGGAGTATAGATAATCAATTCCAAGTAAGAGTTTTATAAGGGCACCTGCACCGACCAGTTGGGCAATCATATAAAAGGTTGAAATGGAAATGGTGTTAAGGGCAGCGACCCCGCGTACCTTCTTTTCATTGAAACGGGCAGCGATCATGTCCGCCAGTGTATATTTACCAAGGTTACGGAGCGGTTCGGCCACGATATAGAGAACGACCAGATATGCAACCAGAAAACCTATGCTATAGAAAAAACCATCAAATCCAGAGAGTGCGACCATGCCGGCTATCCCCAAAAATGAGGCTGCGGACATATAATCACCCGCAATGGCCCAGCCATTCTGCCAGCCAGTCAGGCTGCTATCCGCCGTATAAAAGTCCGCGGTCGTTTTAGTGCGCCGTGAAGCAAAATAGGTAATGACCAATGTTAGCCCGACAATGATTAGAAATAATATGAAAGCAAGTATATTCATGGTAAATTCACCTTTATCCTTTCGCTTCTTTAACGATTTTTTCTACTAATTGGTCAAATTTCGCAGCTTTTTTGGAATAGAGGATGCATAATGTCCAGGTCATGATAAATTGAGCGAAGGCAAAAACCCAGGCCCAGCTGATTGCCCCGAAAGCATAGGAGTTAAGGACTTTAGAATAGGAAGTTAGTATGGGTAAGGTGAAATAAAAGACCATGAAAAAGATGGATAGTGGGACGATGAAATTGCGTTTTTTCCTTAGGAGTTCTTGAAATGATTGTGATTGGACAATCTTGGTGTAGTCAGTGGAAGCGCTTACCTCGGTTTCCTTTGCGATTGAATCGTTTGATGCCAAGTTGGTTCCCCCTTCATCTCTATTAATTTGGTTTTCATTACCAATTTTTCTGATAACAGTATCAGTATATATTTTTCAGAATATATTGTAAATTTAAATGCTAAAATTAACTCTTTTTTCGTTCGACATAGTTTTAATCATTACTTGAGAGAAATGGGTACAAGCAAAAATAAAGGCTGGCTTGAACGAACATCAAGGAAATCAAACCGGCTGCCATTAAGGAAAAGTTAAGCTTCTTTCACGATACTGGTTTCAACGAAGGAAATCTGAAAGGAGAAAAATGATGAAAAAGTTGATATTGATAGGTACGGTTTTAGTGCTGGCGATCGGGGGATGCGTTTGGTTTTTCATGAAGGATAATGCTGAGCCTGTAATTGCAAAGTCGGTGACGGCTACGGTAGAAAAGGGAGATCTTGAAGTTCAAATAAGCGGTTCCGGATCGGTCGCCGCAATCAATAGTGAGGACATCACTTCCTCGGTAACGGATGAAGTGGATGAAGTCCTTGTAGCGAAGAATGAGTTGGTTGAGAAAGGTGATGAACTCATTACCTTCACGGATGGAAGTGATCCGATAACGGCCCCATTCGATGGTACCGTGACAACATTGGATGTAGAAGAAGGGGATCGTGTATCAAGCAGTGAAGTGGTGGCACATGTTACGGATTATAAAAAATTGAAAACCACGATCAGTGTTGATGAATTGGATGTTCCAAGTGTTAAAAAAGGACAAAAAGTTGAAATTAAAGCCAGTGCTTTTGAAGATGAAACGTTCACGGGTGAAGTGACGAGTGTAGCAAAGGAAGGTACATATGAGAATGGTGTTTCTTCATTCGATGTCACTATCAAGATTGACAAACCTGGCGATATAAAAATTGGGATGTCGACTGAAGTGAGCATTGTGACGAATAGTGTAAAAGATGTTTTATATGTTCCGATTGAAGCAGTCCAAATGGACGGTGAAGAGAAATATGTGAATATACAACAATCCGGTGCAACTGAAGGGGCTACCAGTACAAAGGCAACGGTTGAGACTGGGATCAGTAACGATAGGTATATTGAAATAACTTCAGGCCTTGAAGAGGGTCAGTATGTTTCCTTGCCCATTACCATCAATGAAAGTTCCACTGGCAGTGGCGGCGATGGAATGAGGGGAGGCCAAGGTGGCGAAATACGAATGCAGAGTGGCAGCGGAATGCCGAGCGGCGGGATGCTAAACGGTGGCGGAATGCCAAGTGGCAAGGGAGGTCAGTAATATGGCGAACCCTATCATAAAAATAAACAACATGTCCAAATCGTATGAATTAGGCGGCGAAACGGTTAAGGCTCTTCAAGATGTCTGTCTTACAATCGATAAAGGTGATTTCATTTCCATCATCGGACCTTCCGGATCAGGGAAATCGACCTTCATGAATATGATTGGCTGCCTTGACAAGCCTGACATGGGTGAATATCTTCTTGATGGAAAAGAAGTGGAAAAGATGAAGGATAATGAGTTAGCTGCCATTCGAAACATCAAAATAGGATTCATCTTTCAAAATTTCAACCTATTGGCAAAACTGACAGCGTTGGAGAATGTCGAACTTCCCCTGGTTTATAGAGGGGCAAGTTTGAAGGAAAGAAGAGAAGTGGCCAATGCGTGCCTTGATATGGTAGGACTGAGTGACCGGAAGAATCATTTGCCGACCCAACTTTCGGGTGGACAGCAGCAAAGGGTTGCGGTTGCAAGGGCACTTGCCGGTAATCCTCCCGTCTTATTGGCGGATGAGCCGACGGGTGCTCTTGATAGCAAAACGAGTAAAGAAGTGCTGCAAATGCTGAAAGAGTTGAATGAAAAGGGACAAACAATCATTCTTATAACCCATGACTTGGAAGTGGCAAAAGAAGCAACTCGTGTCGTTCGGATACAGGATGGTCAGCTATTTGAAAACGGAGGTGATTGGATTGAACCTGAGCGAATCAATGAAGATGGCTATACGCAGTATCAAAACCAATAAAGTCCGAGCATTTTTAACCATGCTTGGGATCATAATTGGAGTTGCCTCTGTAATCGTTCTGGTTTCGATTGGGCAGGGTTCCTCACAGTCCGTTCAGGATGAGATCAATAGCCTGGGAACGAACCTGATAACGGTAAGTGTCACGGATACCGACTCCGTGGAGTTGACGGATGACACAATTGAACAGTTTAAAGATCTGGGCGGGATATCGGAAGTTGCACCCGTGGTCACTGGCCGCGTTTATGCTAAAAACGGAGAAGCATCGGCACAGGTTTCAATGACCGGTGCAACTTCATCCTACTTATCAGTTAGGGATCTAGAGCTCAGTCAAGGCCGGTTTTTGTCGGATATGGAAACGGAATTACGCTCCAAGGTCGTTGTCCTGGGATCGGATACAGCCAACACGCTTTTTGAAAATCAAAAAGCTGTGGACCAGAACGTTCTTATCGGCGGCGTTTCCTATCGAGTGATCGGTGTGCTGAAATCGGTAGGCACCTCAATGGGATCGAGCGGGGATGATGTAATCATTGCACCGATTACCACTGCCGAAAGGGCTTCAGGCAGCACGACAATCGGAACGGTATATTTAAAAGCGGATAACGAGAATATCATTGATAGGGCGATGTACCAGGTACAAGGTACGATGACCACATCATTCCCAGATCAGAGTGATAACTATTCTGTGTCCAATCAAGAAGATCTGATGGATACAATGAGCTCTGTGTCGGATACGTTCACACTCATGCTTGGCGGTATTGCCAGTATTTCGTTACTAGTAGGCGGAATTGGAATCATGAATATCATGTTGGTTTCCGTCTCAGAGAGGACGAAGGAAATCGGGATCAGAAAAGCAATTGGGGCAAATCGGAAATCGATTCTTCTCCAGTTTTTAATTGAAGCGATGGTCTTGAGCTGCTTAGGGGGATTGCTGGGAGTTGGAATTGGATTGGGAATTGCAAAATTGATTTCAGTTTTTTCAAGTTTAACGATTAGTTATTCATGGTCGGTGACATTGTTTGCCTTCTTATTCTCCATTTTAATCGGGATAATCTTTGGCGTATTTCCTGCCAATAAGGCATCCAGGTTAAATCCAATCCAAGCACTGCGTCACGAATGAACATTCAATTTGAAAGAAAGCAGGCGATTAAAAGCCCGCTTTCTTTTGCATATGAAAAAGGATAAAATCAACATATATCACAATTGAGGCGGTTGGGAGGTACCCTACATGAAGGTTTTGGTGGTAGAAGATAATGTTTCATTATTAGAATCGATCCGACAAATTTTGACGGATGAATACGAAGTGGATACAGCGGATAATGGGGAAGATGGGCTATTCATGGCTCAGCAAAGTATATACGATATCATCATTTTGGATGTAATGCTTCCGGGAATCGATGGATTTGAAATCGTCCGGAAAATCAGGGAAGCAAGAATAGATACAAGTGTCTTGTTTTTGACGGCAAAAGATGCACTTGAGGATCGTGTCAGAGGATTGGAAATGGGTGGCGATGATTATTTAGTCAAGCCGTTCCAGGCACCGGAACTTAAGGCCAGGATTCGTGCCCTGCTTCGAAGGAGTGGCATTATATCGCTTGAGCAGCATGTGAAATACCGTGATATTGAACTGTTGGAAAAAGAAAAGGATATTTTGGTTGATGGAAAGGTCATTAAAATGACCTTGAAACAGTTTGAGTTACTGGAGTATTTAATTCAAAATAATGGAAAAATATTGACGCGTGAGCAGATTTTCGACCGCATTTGGGGGTTTGATTCAGATACGACGATTGCCATTGTGGAAGTGTTCATCCATCACCTTAGAAAAAAATTGGAACCTTTCAATTATCATAAAGATATTCAAACCGTTCGGGGTATTGGTTATATGCTAAAACAACCATAAGGGGATCATTATGTTCCAAAAAACACGGCTTCAACTAACATTATTGAATTCTATCGTCTTTATTGTCTTAATAGCCATCTTAAGCAGAACAATTTATTTCTATACGGAAAATCAGATCTATAAGGATGTCAATGATTCACTTAAAAAGGATTACAGGGACTTCAATAATGGAGGCATGCCAGGCGGACGTCCGCAAGGTGAATTTCTCTTAGGACCGGGACCGAGTGTCATCGTTTGGGGACCAGATGATACGATCATTGAGCCAAGACTGAGTGTAGACCATTTTTTTAAGGTCAATGAACAACAATTTTTCCCTGAAACTTTTGATGGGATTGAAGAAATATCGGTGAATGGATACACGTATCGGGCCCTTTCCACCAAGGTCGATACGAAGTATGGTGAGATGGCCGTACAATTCATCAGGAATGTGGATACAGAAAAAGAAATGCTCGATCGCTTGCTGCTCATATTGTTTGTTGGTGGAGGAATTGGAAGTCTAGTGGCGGTAGGGGCAGGCTATCTTCTAGCAGGACGGGCCCTTATACCAGTCAAGAAATCCTGGGATCAGCAGCAGCAGTTTGTCTCGGATGCTTCGCATGAAATTCGAACGCCGCTTGCTGTCATTCAATCGCGGGCTGATTTGCTATTTCAATCACCGAACGCGACAATCGAGGAAAAAGCCGTTGATATATCCATCATTTCGAAAGAAGTCCGCCGATTGAATAAGCTTGTTAACGGACTATTGACCTTAACCAGAACGGATTCGAATCAAATGGAGGTTAAGAAATCGAACTTTTTCCTTGATGACTTACTTATCGATATCGTGGAACAGTATACGGATATAGCTTCTTTTCAAGAGAAATCAATCATTAGCCATGCTCCCGAACAGGTGGTGTTTCATGGGGATAAAGAGAGAATTCATCAGCTATTGGTAATCTTGGTAGATAATGCTATGAAATTCACCGAGGAAGGCGGGGAGATTTCCCTATCCTGCATAAAGAATGCTTCATCCATCATTCTTACTGTAGAGGATAATGGAAAAGGCATTCCGCAGGAAGACCTCCCCTTGATTTTTAACCGTTTTTATCAAGTGGAGCAATCCCGTTCAGCAAATGAAGGCTCCGGTTTAGGTCTATCCATAGCCAAATGGATTGTAAACACACATCAAGGGACCATCAAGGTTACAAGTGAACAGAATGAACGCACCCGTTTTGAAATCACTTTTCCAAAAAATCAAAAGAAAAATTAATAAGCTAATAGACTCTTAATTTTTTCTTGTTGCTTAAGGAAAAATTAAGGGTCTTTTTAGATAATCCTTATGAGAATTAGATTTATTTTCGGAGGAGAATTCATGATGAATAGACTTGGTAAGTTACACTTTTTGGTAGGAATATTGGCTTCGGTCCTTTTGATGGCTCAAGCAGTCATCGGGATCATGATGTATGTGAATGGCAGCGGCAATGAACCCATGAATGGTCAAGCGATGATGGATCGGCCTGTTGACCGCAACACAACTGAATCTGATGCAACGGGAGAATCATCGAAGAGCAGTACTGCTGCAACCGATGATTCAACTGCGGAAACAACACCAAATGATACACAGAGCAGTATGGCGGACGGGCCTAATGGTTCTGGAACTCCGGGGGAGATGCCAAGTGGTGGCGGTTTCCAAGGCAGAGATTCTTTTGCAGGTAAATTCATCAATTTTTATCAAGGGGTAGGCGGGCTTGCTGCATCAATCATCATCTTTGTAATTGGAAGCACAGGATTGGTTACATCGATGATGTCCAGAAAAACAGCAGCCTAAAAAATCGATATTATTTTAGGAAAGAGAAGGTTCCTTTCGAAGGGGAGCCTTCTTTTTTAATTCACGAAACCCATTACTGTCACTAATTGTTATTTTAAAAAGGGAAATAATAATTGCACAAAAAAAAATATTAGTTTAATATAGACTTCTGGAGAGGTACGTACATGTATTTTGGATAAAAGAGAAAACGTTTGCATAAATTTTTTGAGGGTATCCTACTATTAATGCACGAACATTAAATTCACCCTTAGTGGAGGCAGAATATATGAAATTTCTGATTGCAATTTTAGGACTGCTTATTGTTTTTGGACTAGCTATCTTAGCCAGCAGTGACAGGAAGAAAGTTAAAATTAAACCGATCATCCTCATGGTGATCATGCAGCTTATTTTAACTTATCTATTATTAAATACGAAGTTCGGTTTAGTGATCATCAATTCGATTGCCGATGGGTTCGGAAAACTTTTAGAATGGGCAAATGAAGGGATCACCTTTGTATTTGGCGGGATTGTAAACGAAGGAGCATCGCCCTTCTTTTTAAATGTCCTTCTTCCTATCGTATTCATCTCGGCATTAATTGGGATTTTACAGCACTTCAAGATCCTTCCGTTCATCATGAAGTGGATTGGATTTTTGCTAAGTAAAGTGAATGGGATGGGTAAATTGGAATCTTACAATGCGGTAGCGTCAGCAATAGTGGGCCAATCCGAGGTTTTCATAACCTTGAAAAAACAACTTGGTGCCATTCCGCCATCTCGCATGTATACGCTTTGTGCGTCAGCCATGTCAACCGTATCGATGTCGATAGTCGGTGCTTATATGACGATGATTGAACCAAAGTATGTTGTGACGGCTATTGTTATTAACATGTTTGGTGGATTTATCATTGCATCCATTATCAATCCTTATACGGTAACGGATGAAGATGATATTCTCCCTATTGAAGAAGGGGCAGAGAAGCAGTCGTTTTTCGAAATGCTTGGGGAATATATCATGGATGGATTTAAGGTTGCTATCACTGTAGCCGCGATGTTAATTGGTTTCGTTGCATTAATTGCAGGAATCAACAGTGTATTCGACATGATCTTCGGCATCAGCTTCCAAGACATCTTGGGGTATATTTTTGCCCCGTTTGCCTTTATCATGGGGATACCAATTTCAGAAACAGTTACTGCAGGCGGAATCATGGCGACGAAGTTAGTAACAAATGAATTCGTTGCCATGCTGAGCTTAGGGGACGCATCAGCAGCCTTGAGCGATAGGACAATAGGGATCGTTTCAGTTTTCTTGGTTTCATTCGCTAATTTTTCATCTATTGGAATCATTGCAGGTGCAGTCAAAGGACTTCATGAAAAACAAGGAAATGTTGTGGCCCGTTTCGGCTTGAAGCTGCTATACGGTGCGACACTTGTCAGCATCCTATCAGCGATCATCGTAAGTGTGATACTTTAATTAACGGATCTAATATAAAAGAGGCACTTGGGTTTACTCCTAAGTGCCTCTTTTATATTTATGTAGCAAAGATTAAAACAATGGTTTTTGAATTTGAAGGTGTTTGGCTTACTGGTATATAATACATAAAATGACAAATGAGAAAGGGGAGTTTTAGGATGACGATTGGTGGAATAGAAACAGCTATCTTTGCAGGAGGTTGTTTTTGGTGCATGGTCGCTCCCTTTGATGAAATGGATGGGATAATTAAAGTGACATCGGGTTATACGGGCGGTAATTTTGCCGCGCCTAGTTATAAACAAGTGATTACCGGTTCGACTGATCATGTTGAAGCGGTTCAAGTGGAATTCGATCCATCGATCATTCCCTATAAAGCGTTATTGGAGCTATTTTGGCAGCAAATCGATCCAACGGATGACGGAGGACAGTTCTCGGATAGGGGAAAGCAATACAAGGCAGCCATTTTCTATCTTAATGAACGTCAGAAACAGGAAGCAGAGCAATCGAAGGAAGATTTAATGATGAGTGGGCGGTTTAAGGAACCTATTGTAACGGGTATTCTACCCTCGGGGAAATTTTACGCGGCTGAGGAATACCATCAAGAATTCTATCGGAAAAATCAATTTCGCTATGCATTGTATCGTAAAGGCTCGGGACGGGATACTTTCATAAAAGAAAATTGGCCTAAGGATAATGCACACCTTAGAAAGACCTTAACCGAAATTCAGTTTCATGTCACCCAGGTAAATGGCACGGAGCCGCCTTTCGATAATGCCTATTGGGATCACTTTGAAGAAGGGATTTATGTGGATGTCGTTTCTGGGGAGCCCCTATTCAGTTCGCGGGATAAGTATGATAGCGGTTGTGGATGGCCGAGCTTCACGAAGCCAATCATGTCGGCAAGTGTCAATGAAAAAATGGATCTCAGCCACCGAATGACCCGGACCGAGGTGCGCAGCAGGGACGCAGATTCACACCTTGGACATGTTTTTCCTGATGGCCCCGGTTCTAAAGGCACGAGATATTGCATAAACTCTTCCGCCCTCCGCTTCATTTCTAGAAATGATATGGAGAGAGAGGGATATGGAGACTTATTATTACTCTTTAAAATGAAATAACTAGTTGAGGGGAACGCAAATGGATAAAATAGATGAAAAGTTATATCGATACATCCTTGATAATTCTTCCAATATTACAGAAAACTGGCTAGCTTTAAGGGAAAAGCAGTTTGGTTCCATCTATTCAATGGACTCTAATGAGGAAATCGAAAAGCTTCTTAGGGAACAGAATACATTGACCATCAAAACAGTGACCAGTGCTTTACATGAAGATAAAACTGTTTTCATCGAAACAATGGAACAGTGGGCCACACTTGTTGCGAAAAGCAGGGTTGAATCGGACACACCCATTTACGAAGTGTTGGAAGCACTTAATAAGGTGCGGGAAGCATATTGGGGCTTTATCACTGATTATATGCTAAAGGATGATACGGGAATCACGAAGGCGACGATCATCCGTTGGAGCCGGCTTATTAATCGTGCATTCGATCAATTGAACCGTGAGTTCACTGAGCAGTATTATCTTTTGACAAAAGAACGATTATTAGCTCAACAGGATCTGATTAATGAACTGGGCGCACCTGTCATTCCCATTATTGATGCCATTGCGGTATTGCCGTTAATCGGTGATATCGATACCTACCGGGCAAAGGGAATATTGGATACGACTCCAAGCAAATGCATTATCAAAAATATTTCTCACTTATTCATCGATTTATCGGGAGTCTCCATTTTAGATACGATGGTTGCCCAACAGATCTATCAATTGATAAGCACCCTGAACCTATTAGGCATTCAATCGACCATTTCCGGCATTCGTCCTGAAGTGGCCCAGACATCGATTCAGTTAGGTCTTGATTTTAGTCAGGTTTCGACACATAGTACTCTTAAACAAGCTCTTTCCAAGCAAGGGATCAAACTTTACGAGAGAAAATGATATAAAGGTGCAGAGAGTGAAAAAGAACCAGATCCCGCTAGGAATCTGGTTCTTTTCAGTGATTCTATAACTTGAAGGAACTTTTCAAACCAACAATTTGGTTGAAAACCAAGTGATTGGCAGTAGTGAGTTTTGAATCAACATTGTAATAGCCATGCCTGAAGAATTGGAATTTTTCCTGAGGCTTAACATCTTTCATGTTGGGCTCGACAAATCCTTGTAAAATTCCCATGGAATCAGGGTTTACCCGCTCCAAGAATGATTTTTCTTCTTCTTCATCAGTTTCCTTATCCAAAATTAAAGGCTGGAAGTTGCGGAATTCTGCTGAAACGGCTTGTGAAGCTTCGACCCAGTGCAATGTCCCTTTTACTTTACGGCCAGTGAAACCCGATCCGCTCTTCGTTTCAATGTCATATGTGCAGCGAAGTTCAATAACGTTACCGGCTTCGTCTTTTATCACTTCTTCACATTTAATGAAATAAGCATGTTTCAAACGGACTTCATTGCCCGGGAAAAGACGGAAATACTTTTTCGGCGGGTTTTCCATGAAATCGTCCTGTTCGATATATATTTCACGTGAAAACGGAATTTGTCGTGTACCCATTTCCGGAACTTCCGGATTGACCTCAGCATCCAGCCATTCAATCTCACCTTCCGGATAGTTGGTGATGACCACTTTAAGCGGGTTTAGGATAGCCATGGTCCGTGGAGCCTTCAACTTTAAGTCTTCCCGTACGAAATGGTCCAGCATTTGAGAGTCTACGACACCGCTTGTTTTTGCGACACCTATCTCTTGGCAGAACGCACGAATCGCTTCGGGTGTATACCCGCGTCTACGTAGGCCTGAAACGGTAGGCATCCGTGGGTCGTCCCAGCCGTCCACGAAGCCCTCATCCACAAGCTGCTTCAGTTTTCGCTTGCTCATTACTGTATTGGTCAGGTTAAGACGGCCAAATTCATATTGTTTTGGTTTGCTGTCCATTTCACAGTTTTCAACGATCCAGTCATAAAGAGGGCGTTGATCTTCGAACTCAAGCGTACAAATGGAGTGGGTGACTCCCTCGATGGCATCTTCAATTGGGTGGGCAAAGGCATACATCGGATAGATGCACCATTTGTTGCCGGTATTATGGTGTTCCGTATGGGAAATACGGTATATGACGGGATCGCGCAAATTAATGTTAGGCGAGCTCATATCGATTTTTGCACGCAATACTTTTGTGCCGTTCCCGAATTCACCGCTGCGCATCTTTTCAAATAGTTCAAGGTTTTCCTCGACGGTTCTATTGCGGTAGGGGCTATCCTTCCCCGGCTCGGTAAGCGTTCCGCGATATTCACGAATTTGGTCGGCATTAAGGTCGTCCACATATGCCAGTCCTTTATTGATGAGCAGCACTGCTCTTTTATACATTTCATCGAAATAGTCGGAAGCGAAGAACAGGTTATCCCAGTCATAACCGAGCCATTTTACATCTTCCTTAATGGAATTGACAAACTCAATATCCTCTTTCAATGGATTCGTATCATCAAAACGAAGGTTTGTTTTCCCATTGAAATCATCAGCCACCCCAAAATTCAAAATGATTGATTTGGCGTGCCCGATATGTAAATACCCATTTGGTTCAGGAGGGAAGCGGGTGATGACATGATCATGTTTTCCGGACTCTAGATCATCTTTTATAATATTTTTAATAAAATTCGAAGAGTTATTTTCCAACTGAATTCGACCTCTTTCATTTATATACTTCTTTTAATTTTACCTGTATATATACCATAAATACAGATATTTTTCCATGTTCGAGCCGGAATCAGGGTTTTTGGGATACGTTCTGAAACAATTCATCAAGTATATAGTTTGTACAGTCAGATCGAAAATATCCCAGAAACCTTGAACATATAAATGGGCAAACTACCTAACTGGCAATTATAGAAAACAAGAACGGTTTTTATATGCAAAATAAGCAATACAGGAATCATGCCTGTATTGCTTATAATGATTGTCCACGCTCTAGGACAGATTATCCGTGAAGACGACGAATTGCTCTCGCTATTAGATAGATTTTAGAATTCAAATCAAAAGACTGTCGTTTGCAAGAATTCTTTTGTACGCTCTTCTTTTGGATTGGTGAAGAATTCTTTTGGCGGGCCGCTTTCGACAACCCTCCCATTGTGCATGAAGACAATCCAATCCCCAACCTCACGTGCAAAGCTCATTTCATGTGTAACGACTACCATTGTCATCCCTTCCAAGGCAAGTTCCTTCATCGTAGCAAGAACCTCCCCGACAAGTTCGGGATCAAGAGCCGAGGTTGGCTCATCAAAGAGTAGGATATCAGGTTTCATGGCAAGGGCGCGGGCTATGGCAACACGCTGTTTCTGCCCACCTGAGAGCTTGCTTGGATAAACATCCGCTTTATCTGATAAGCCGACTTTGGCAAGCAATGCTTTTGCTTCTTCAATCGCCTGGGCCTTTGGGATCTTTTTGACGTGAGTAGGTGCTTCAATGACATTTTCAAGTACGGTCATATGAGGGAAGAGATAGAAATGCTGAAAAACCATTCCGACTTTCTCACGGATTTTATTAATATCATGGGTACCCGGATTGACTTCCGTTCCTTCAATAAGGATTTGCCCGCTGTCTTTCTTCTCCAAATAATTCAAACAGCGGAGAAGTGTGCTTTTTCCGGAACCGCTTGGTCCAATCAGACAGACAACATCGCTATCCAATACCTTCATATCAATATCTTTGAGTACATGTAGGTCTCCATACGATTTATTTAAGTTCCTAATGCGAATCATTTCTTTTTGTTCCATTTCAATTCCCCCTATCGATCACTAATGGACAGTTTCTTTTCGAATAAATTGACGATAATGGTCAGGAATGCCACAAGAATCAAGTAGTAGACCGCTACAATCAATAAATAAGTCATCTCATCGAAATTATTAGAGCCTAACGTGGTGGCAACATTAAACAGCTCATTCATGGATATGAAGGCTGCCAGTGATGAATCTTTCAGTCCGATGATGAATTGGTTGCCTAGCGGCGGCAATGCACGACGGAAGGCTTGAGGTAAGATGATTCTTCTTAATGTGAGCGAATTGCTCATGCCAAGGGAGCGTCCGGCCTCCATTTGGCCTTTGTCGATGGATTGAATCGTACCACGTAGGATTTCTGAGATATAAGCCCCATTATGGAAGGCTAGGGCAAGTGACGCCGCCCAGAAGTCAGGCAGTAAGAAGAGGTTGCTGATACCGAAATAGAGTATGAATATCTGTACGATTAAAGGTGTTCCACGTACCAGGAATACATATGTATCTGAAATCCATGCAAGAATTTTTATATTGGATATTTTTAAAAGTGCAAATAGCAAACCGATGACGATACCTACCAATATGGAGACTACCGTCAGTTCCAATGTGAGGAGCATGGCTCGGATGAATACGTCCGATGAGCTAAATAATGTATCAAAAAAATGTGAAAAACTTGGCAATGTAATGACTCCCTTTCTATCAATCTTTATTCAGGCTTAGTTGTGATGTCCTCACCAAAGTATTTTTTGCTGATTTCAGCAAGCGTTCCATCTTCACGGAGGTTTTCAAGAGCTTCGTTGATGCGTGCAAGCAGCTGAGGGTTGTCGTTAGGCAGTACGATGGCCTGCTCGCTTCGTTCGATCAATTGCCTTCCTTCGATGTCGAAACCTTCCTTGGTCGCTTCCTTGCCGGTTACGAAGTCGGTGATGACGGCATCATGACGTCCTCCGCTCAATGCTTTCAGGGCGGTGATATCACTATCGTAGGTTTTTACATTGGTTGTATATTTTTCTGCTGTGGTTGCGTACGTAGAGCCTTTAGAAGCCGCAACTTCCTTACCTTTTAAATCTTCAACCGTTTTAATATCACTATCCGAACGGACGAAAATTTGAGGACCTGAGTAGTAATATGGGGTCGAGAAGGCAACATGTTTACTTCGTTGTTCATTGATTGTATGACTGGCAACCGCGGCATCTGCCCGACCGGTTTTAACACCTTCCACGATACCTTTGAACTTTATCCGTTTAGGCACTGGCTCTAGGTCGAGTTCCTTTGCAATGGCATCGCCAACTTCAATATCGAACCCGGTTACGGTCATGTCATCATTGACATAACTGAATGGCTTGAATTCACCTGAGGCAGCGAAAACAAACTGGTCCTCATTGATCAGCTTACTCCCGTCCTCCAGCTGGTCCTTTTCAGCACAGCCGGACAGAAGACCAAGAACAGCCAGAATGGATACAATGAATGTAACTGATGATTTCATGATAATTTCATTTCCCCCTTTGAAAAAAAACTAATAGAATGGTCTATACCCTTATGAGGCAGTGAATAACCTTATTAACTAGGGAAAATAAAACTGAAATAAAAAAGGTAGTCCAGATCATACCGACATTTCATTCAAGAATCCCCCTTCACTATGCGTTTCATAAAGGTTCTCGGCCTTTGCCTTCATTTCCTTTAAATTCCCCAGTTATTTATTGGAAGAATGATAGTGCCTATTAATAGAGGATGAGAACTACTGGTATCTTTTCATCCTCATAACTAGGTCACTTCCATTTCCATATAAAAAAGTCGACCGTGATCAGGCCGACTTTTCCGCGAGTAAAACCTATGAAATATGAATAGAGGATAGCTTTATAAAATGGAAACTCCATTTGATTTTGCAAGAGTTACTAAAGTAGAACTAGTGACTCTTGAAATAAAAGACCCTCATTTCATATCATCACTTTCTCTTTATTTACTCAAAAATGAAACCCATTGTTCCAATGTTGGAACTTTAAACAATTTACTTTTATATACGATTAAATTATTACAATTCAATCTTCATTAATAAAAGATATGTGGGCTGAATTAAAAGCTGATGCTTCATTTAAATCCCATGTATCAAGTTCAAAAGAAGGAAGAATTAAAGATCAATTCATTTGTCATGCTGTAAATCCATTAACAATTTACAAGTCACCTTGGAACTTAGAACCTTGGCGTCCAGATTTATCGCTAGTATTAACCTATAAAAACAAATGTAACCCAAAGTAGTAGGGCTACATTAATTTTTATTTGAAATAAGAGGTGATTTCATATGTTTAGCAGTTCGAATCAAGCGATATTTGATCCAGGTTATATTTTTTTACTGTTAATTATTTTAGGGATTGTCTATTTAGTTTACTTTACGTTAATTGTAGTTACTATAAAATTAAACGCTCTAACTATAAGTACTTTAACTATATCTTTCATTACTTATTTGATTGTTGGATTTTATATGGCGGGAACCGGTTATTATATGGATGAACATCCAGATTATAACTTAGTGTTTATTGGCTATGGATTTACGGATTTAATTTTATTGGCGTTCCCTTATATCTTTTTATCTCTAGCGGCAAGTCTAGGTGAAAAAAAATAAATAATAAATAAAAAAGCATCTCTAAACTGAGATACCTCGTTTCAATATCATATTAGTTCTTTTTACGATTACTCCCCCTGTTAGAGAAGGGGGGCTTTTAGACCTTCATTCACTTTGATTTACGAAATTTCCGCCACTACATCTCTAAACTTGGATATTAAAAGTTGGATTTTTTATTACGCTTTTTTCTTTTTACCAAATAGACAATGAAAGAAATTAAAGCAACCAATAATATGAATATGGTAATTTGATATCCTACATCAAACCAATTCACAATTGTTTCATTCATGTATTGCCCTCTCAATCCTTTTCAATAACCTAACTGTTTCGATATCATAATAACTTGCCTTATCATTTGGATCTCCACTGCATTTGCCGTAGCCAAGAAACAAATGAGTAGGCGATTTAAGCGTTTTCTAGATTTATAGTCTATTTACAGTTATTCCAGTACTATATTCTTTAGGGGTTAAACTATGAATTAAGGGATAGATCTTAGATGAGTTCGACGCATAAAAACCAAGGGATGAGTTTGATTTACATAAACGTTTACCCTATTTGACTTCTAAATAAGTAATCCAGAAAAGTCCAGGTTGTGGAAACAAGTGAACAAAAAAGGAAAAGTAACTGCAAAAACGCCTCTTCCTTTTTTCTCTTTATTTTTTTGATATTTTACGTAATAAATACAAAGCGTATATGATGGCTGGTATAGATACAACCATTAAAATCATGTTTATTAAACCAAATATAAAGTAAGAAGACGATACATCCATTTTAATTTCACCCTACCCTATTAAAGTTTTTAATCTCTAGCGGCTTATCCCAATTTGTCGCATTTAAAACTTTGTCTTATTTTTTGAATTTTCTTACAATTTTAAAAAGAAGAAAGCCAATTATAAATATTATAACTAGTGCTATTAAAGCTCCTATTGGACTAAAGGTTTTCATATTATTTCTCCTTAGAATGCATATAAGTTGAAGGACCCACTAGTTGTTTTAACTTCTACATTAGCATCAGTGTATGTGTATACTACAGCAATTGCACTATATTTTACAGTCTTATCCATTGCCCACGATGTTTTTTTTGTGGTTGTGCTACTTTGAGCGGAACCACTATAAACTATGCCTACGTAAGTTCCGCTTTTTCCCAGTACGCCATAAGCAACATTTGTTACAGCAGTTTTTATTCCTTTAACTTTTGAACTTCCAGCAGGAATCGTAGCTTTAAGGTTCCCTCGATAACTATGATTTAATACATTTATATTTGTATAAACTTTTCCAGTGAATTTAACAGTAACACCATATTTTGATTTTGATTTACTAAAAGATTGGCTATTTGTATTACCAAATTTCAGTGAAATTGGTTGAATTAAGTTAGTTGGTTGGACGGCAATGTCCTCTGTTTCGTTTGTACTTGAAGCATAAGCTCTTATAAACTCTGTATCTTCCAAAGAAAAGGGTTCATTTATATTATATTTTGAATTAATTTTTTCAAATCTATCAATGATTTGTTCGTCTGATAAATTTTTATTAATTTTAAATTTAATTTCCTTTATTTCAATCGGGTCTAATGATGTTGGTTGTCTTTCAACTGGCTTTTCCTCCGTTACAGGTGAGTTACCTTCAGCTGCAAATACATGAGATGGAAGTAGAGCGGGTCCTAAAACTAGAATCAAGGATAAAAATAGTAAAGATTTCATTTTTTGTATCATTGTTATTTCTCCCTCCATTTAGTTTGTGTATTCTATGTTAAATGAAAAGAGAGACAAGCATTTCTCAAAATTGAAATCAAATGTTTTAATACTGAAACAACCAAAAGATTACGTGATTTCGAATCTCTTACGAATACAGCCATTTAGTTTTTAATTTTAAAGTAGCCATATCTTATTTTCCCCACTCCATCATTGTTTTGTTTTAACGTCAAATACGAATCAGTTTAAATTGGAAAGAATAATATCGACTGTGCTTCCGGAATAGGTATAGCTCAGAATAAGAGATGTTGTAATAATGCTGCCAGCAAGTGGTTGGATAGTTTTTTAATATTGTCTAAAATCATCCCAAACGTAACATAAGAAATGATTTTTAGAGTTTCAATATATAAATAATTTATTTCATTATTGGAACCTTTATTAATTTCTATTAAATATAAACACCAATTTTTTTACAGGAGAAAGATGTTATAGATAGGATATTAAGGTACAAATCCTTGTAAGCAAAAATTTTCAAATGTGTTGTATAAGATACGTTGAATTATTTCTACTGTGTAATCTGTGTATGTTGTAATAATAGTGGAATGTTTCAGATCGTCGTGGCTACCAACAAAATCCCGATTTGATTGACTGACTTTAATTTTGGCCATGAATTGAAGTATAATATAGCAAAATAGAAGAAGGGCAGTTGGGAAAATGGTGAGCAACTTTGTGCAAGAGCAGTTACAGGAGTTTCGCGAGAAAAATCAAGATAGAGGCCGTTTAATAATAAAATGTCCGGACCAGCCGGGAATTGTTTCAACAGTTACAGCCTTTCTAAAAGAATATGATGCAAATATTGTTGAATTGAGTCAATATTCGATGAATCCTGAGGGCGGTACCTTTTTCACCAGGATTGAATTCGATTGTCCAGGATTAAAGGACAAGGCAGCCGATATGCAACTGGCATTCCAGGAAGTTTCGACAGCATTTTCAATGCAATGGACATTTAACCATGTGAGTGATCTGAAGAGGACGGCAATCTTCGTTTCCAAGGAACCGCATTGCCTTTTGGAATTGCTATGGGAGTGGCAAAGTGGGGATTTATTGGCTGATATTACGCTAGTCATCAGCAATCATGAAGATACCAGGCAAATTGTCGAATCGATGGGCATCCCGTTTTATTATATTCCTGCAAATAAGGATATACGTAAGGAAGTGGAGACGAAACAGCTTGGACTTCTGGAAGAATTCAATGTGGACTTAATTGTACTGGCTAGGTATATGCAGATTTTGACGCCGGATTTTGTTGCCGCCCATCCAAACAAAATCATCAATATACATCATTCATTTTTACCTGCATTCATTGGTGCCCGGCCTTATGAAAGAGCTTATGACAGAGGTGTTAAGCTGATTGGGGCGACTTCCCATTATGTGACGAATGATTTGGATGAAGGTCCAATCATCGAGCAGGATATTGAACGTGTGGGTCATCGTGATTCTGCAGGGGATATGAAGAAAATCGGTCGTTCAGCTGAACGGAGAGTGCTGGCACGTGCCGTTAAATGGCATTTGGAGGACCGCGTCCTCGTTCATGAAAATAAAACGGTAGTCTTTTAAAGTGAAGAGCCCCCTTTGGTTTGCCAAGGGGGGTTCCGTTTGCGACAAAAGGAGGGCCGGAATGCTCCATCCTTGTACCATGATTATATTAGAATACTGAATTATCCGTCATGCTTCTTACTTGATTATACGAATGAAACCTTCATAGATTGAAGAAATTTGCGACACTCCTGCCGAATAACTGGCTAGCCGAGACCCAGGAGACGCTTGTCGGCGAGGAGGCTTGGCAGACAGTCGGCGGAAAGGGAGCGGATTTCTGAAATCAGCTGGAACTTTTTTGAAAGTAAACTGGTTTTTCTCTAATTTGTCGTCTACAGTCTGAATCCCCCTTTGGGTTTGCCAAGGGGAGTTTTTAGGATGGAATGTAGTGAGTGCTAGTATGTGTATTCCACCCTTACTGAGGCAGTGATGTTCAATTCACCAGGCTGAATCGGGGTAGTCGCCATTTTTGAAAAGGTACTTGTTTGATAAAGCATTGGGGTTGCCGTTTCGGATAGCTCTTCAACCTTATTAGGGACTGGGTTCAACGAGATTCCCAGTGTTCGAGCCATGGAGAGTGCTTTTTCATATGCATTTTTTAAAGCGAGAGAAAGTGCCTGGTTATAGTATGCTTCTGGATTGGATAAAGAGAAGCGGATGCTGGTGATTGAATTGGCGCCGCTTCTGACGGCCGTGTCGATTATGCTGCCTATTTTTTCGATGTCGGTCGTTTGGGCTTGTATGATGTGCTGGACTTTGTAGTTCTTGAATAATTCTTTTCCGTCAATATAATCATATTGCGGATCGATTCTGTAATCACTCGTTTTCAATTGCTCTTCGGGAATGCCTGCGGATTTAAGTGATGCGATGACATTTGCGATTGCTTGGGAATTGGCTTGCTGGGCCTTTTGCGGGTCCTTATCCTCTGTTATGACTCCTAAGGTGATTGTGGCTTGATCCGGAGCGGCAGATAGCGTATCTGAGCCGGAAACCTTCAATGTATGTTCATCGTTGCGGTAATAATCCCTTTCGGGGGCATTGTATTCTTGATTCATTTTGACACCAGCCTTTTTAAAGAGATAATCTCACCCCTATTGTACGAATTATGAACGGGAAACATGATTGAAATATCCCCTTTGTCATTAATTCATCGAACAATCACAAAAAAAACACTCGGCCTGGACCGAGTGCACATTACTTATGAATGACTTGAACCCTGCCCACCTGGCCATCAGTCAATCTTACTTTAATACCATGAGGGTGGGTGCTGGAGTTGGTTAAAATATCCTTTACAGTGCCGCTTGTCAGTTTTCCGGTGCGTTGATCTGCTTTAAGTACAATGTCCACAGAGGCACCTGGGGTAATATCTTTCCGGTTTTTACCGTTCATGTTCAATTCAATCCTTTTCAGAGTTATTTGCAGCCATTCAACTATGCAGTAACTTCAGTATAAGGAAAACGGCGGGCCCAGTCGACTATTAGATAAAATCACAAATTGGCAGTCAGCGAATTTTCTTCAATGGTTCGACAGCAGGGCCATTCAACACTTCACCAGCGATGGAGTAGCGGGAGCCATGGCAAGGGCAATCCCAAGTACGGTCGCCGCTATTCCAGGCAACTTCACACCCCATGTGTGTACATGTGGAATCAACGATATGAAGCTGGCCATCATGATCACGGTAACACCCAGCTTTGTCTCCATTCACCTTCACGATTGCTCCTTCATCAATTCCTATGTCTTCCGGCGTTTTATGATTGACAGCCAATTTGCCTTTGATCAGATGCTTCGCCACATCAGCATTATCTTGAAGAATATTCTTCACGCCTTTTAAACGGGCAGGATCATACAATTCTGCATACCGGTTAGCTCTTTGTAAAATCCGGTCAGTTAAGATCTTGGCGGCAATCGATCCGTTCGTCATTCCCCATTTCGCATAGCCGGTAGCTATCAGGACGTTTTGCTGATTGGATGTCACTGGACCGACGAAGGGGATATTATCTGGTGTCACAATATCCTGTGCCGACCAGCGGTAGGGAATGTCTTTCACATCGAAATACTGGGCACTGAAGTCCTTCAGTGCTTCATAATGCTCGATCGTCGAGATTCCCTGGCCTGTTTTATGGCCATCTCCGCCAACAAGTATAAGTTTTTCCCCATTGTCCAATTCGGTATAGCGAAGGGAGCGGCTAGGGCTGTCGGCACTGTAATACATCCCGCCTGGATACTCCTGTTCAGTCTTGATGCCAAGCACATAGGACCTACTTACATGAACACGGGCAAAGTATAAGCCCTTTTCATCATTAAAGGGGAAGTGGGAGGCAACGATGACCTGATTGCTTTTGATTGTATGTCCAGTATCGGTCTGAACGGTCGGTGGATCGCCGTCTTCGATCTTCATGGCCGTTGTCCGTTCATAAATGGTGCCACCGCTCTCGAGAATGGTTGAAATGAGGGCAGTTAAGTATTTTAACGGATGAAACTGTGCTTGATCTTTCATTATCACAGCAGCTTTACAAGGAATGGAGAAAGGGATATTCTCCGCATAATCCCCGCGAATGCCGAGTTTTTGATAGGCTTTCAATTCATTTTGAATTTTGCTTTTATATTCCTCCGTATTTGCGTACACATAGGCATCCTGTTCAGTCAAATTACAATCAATCGAATGTTCTTCTACCAAGTCTTTGATCAGCTTCATTCCATCTGCGTTGGCTTCATAATAAAGTTTGGCCTTCTCGACACCATGGTCAGTGATCAACTGGTCATAAATCAAGCCATGCTGAGCCGTGATTTTTGCCGTAGTGTGTCCTGTCGTTCCAGTAAGGATTTCGCCTGCTTCAATCAGTGTGACTTTAACCCCTTGTTTAGCTAGTAGATAAGCAGATGTGATTCCGGTAATTCCGCCGCCCACTATTAAGACATCAGTTGTTAAGTCTGTATCTAGTTTAGAAAAAGAAGGGAAAGTTAACTCACTGCGCCAATACGGTTCCGGAAATCGGGGAAGGTCTGTATTTTTTTCAGTCATTTGAATACCTCCATACAGTTCATTAGTTGAATTGTCCATTTATTACCATACCCAAATCCGCTATTTATACGCTTATTTTTGTAAGAAGAAAGATTAAAAAATTACATTATTTGGTTTGTTTACAATTATGTATACATGTAAACAAAAATAGATGCATTGTACACAAATATGTATACATGTTTACAAATACGTACACATGGCTATATATAAGGTGTATACATGCTTGTTCCTAATGTATACAAAAATGAATACAATTCGACAAATGAAAATAAAGCTACAGCTAATGAAGCATCGACTAATATAGAAATCTCTTCTATCGAGAGTGCTCCACCTAATTTTTTCTATGAAAAAGGGGGTGTTTTTAGATGAGTTCTAGAATCGCAGCAGTAGACGTAGGAAATGATGCGATTAAAACTATATATGGAAAGCTAGAGCCTAAAACTATATATGCCAAATGTCATTGCAAAAGACATGAAAATCGGCCAGTCATAGGAATCGAAGAACTCGATGTAAAAAAACCTTGGAAGGGATACATATTAGAGTCCATTCACCAGCCTTGCAAGACGATAATGCCATTTATCGTGTCGGAAATTTAGCGACAAAAAGTGATAACCCAACAGAACTAGATTTGGGGAGCAGTAAATCAGAGGAGGACCAAACATTAGTATTTGCGTATACATAAGCATCTTGTACATTCAATAGAATGTTCTTCTATCAATCCTTTGATAGCTCCGTTCCTTCAGTGTTGGCCTCATATAGTATAGTCTGGCCCATTCCTCACTGTGATCAGTAATAAATTGGTCGTAAATCAAGCCGTGCTGCACCGTGATTTTTGCTGTAGTGTGTCCTGTCGTTCCAGTAAAGATTTCGCCTGTTTCAATCAGTGTGACTTTAACACCTTGTTTAACTAGTAGATAAGCAGATGTGATTACAGTAATTCCGCCGCCTACTATTAAGATATCAGTGGTTAGATCTATATCTAGTTTAGAAAAAGAAGGGAAAGTTAACGCACTGCGCCAATAGGGGTCCGGAAATCGGGGAAGATCTGTATTTTTTCATTCATTTGAATACCTCCATACAGTTCAGTTAGTGAATCGTCCATTTATTACCATACCCAAAGTGCTATTTATACGCTAATTTTTGCAAGAAGAAAGATTGAAAAAAATACATTATTTGGTTTGTTTACAAATACGTATGCATGTAAACAAAAATAGACACATTGTACACAAATGAGTATACATGTTTGCAACCACGTACACATTGCTATATATAAGGTGTATACATATTTGTTCCTATTGTAAACAATTTGAAAACAATTCGACAAATATAGCTACAACTTATGAAGGATTGACTATCGTGGAAACTTTTCCTATTCTTAAAGGGAAGGCTTCACTTAAATTTTTTTCTATTAAAAAGGGGATGTTTTTAGATGAGTTCTAGAATCGCAGCAATAGACGTAGGAAATGATGCTATCAAGGCTATTTTTGGAAAGCTAGAGTCTGAACTTTATATACCGAACGTCATTGCAAAAGACATAGAGGATCGTCCAGTTATCGGGATTGAGGAACTTGATGAAAAAAACCCATTGGAAGGGATTCATATCAGAGTTCATTCACCAGCCCTTCAAGATAATAATGCTATTTATCGCGTTGGGAACTTAGCGACAAAAAGCGATAATCCTACCGAATTGGATTTGGGAAGCAGCAAATCAGAAGAAGATCAAACATTGGTCATGCTTTTTGCGGCTCTGGCATTAGACGCTGCCAAACAGGGGAACAATGATACATTCAAAAAAGTTAATAATGTTGTGGAAGCCAATTATACACTTGGAACAGGCCTGCCTCTTCGTGAGGTTAAAGAAGGAAAAGACGTCGGGTATCGGTCGAAATTACTCGGATCTGTCCATCAGGTGGAATTTTTAATTACCCCTAAATACCAAGGGTTGAAAGTTAATATCAAATTCGATGAAGTAAAAGTCTATCCAGAGGGCTTTGCAGCATACATAAATTTGGTCATGGATAAAGATTTGAATATCATTAACCGTGAATTAATAGATAGAAGAATCCTCATTCAGGATATCGGTGGTCTATCGACAGATATCGCGGTCATTAAAAATCGTAAAGTTGACGATGACAAGGCACAAGGATTCAATTTAGGAGTAGCTGAAGCTCTTGAAGCAATTCGCGAAGAAATCAGGAAGAAACATGGTGTCGAGTTGGACAGCAGGCGCGATGTCGTTGAAATCATCACGAAGAAAAATGATCGCAATCATATTATGGTTCGCGGAAGCCGGACAAGCGTCCATGATATCGTTGACCGTATTTTGGGAGAACTGGCCAAAAAGCAATATCGCCACCTGCGCAACGTATGGCAAAAAAATTCACAAACGGAAATCTGCTATTTTGTAGGCGGGGGATCGATTGTCCTGAAAGATTACTTGAAAACATTGAATCAAAATTTCGATGGCTATAACATAGACTTTTTCGAAGATGAGCGGGAAAGCGTTTGGATGATGGCAAACGCCTATTATAAATTGATTTCGGATTTTAACCGCCGGAATGCAAAGGAACAGAATCAGTCCCAGCAAAAGAAGAAAGAACAAAGATCGGGCTCCATTAAATAGGTGAGAGAATGAAAAAAACAGCTTCTTCTGAAATTAAAAGAGGGCAAGCCATCACTTTTCGTATCCCTTCGGATGTATCAGACTATACGTTAAGACAGCTGCAGAAATTGAAGGAAACGGAAAGAAGGAATTTTTCCAGTAAAATTGCCGAGTATGTTCTCGATGGAGTCGGGCAATCCACCCATCAGGATCGGGAAATGATTGCCCTGCCCATGCCGAACAAGCTAAGCAAATCTCAGCGTGATTGGCTCAAGCATTCCCACTCAGAAGCTATGCTCGGAACGATTATGTACAACCTTTTATCCGATCCTTTACGCGCTACGGCCTTGCTTGCCTCTTTGAACGGCAATGTATTGAATGAGGAATCGTATATGCAGGCCGAGCCTGAAGAAACGGAAGCTGGGGAGGTCCAGGAAGACCTGCCTAAGAAAGACCTGGATGACTTTGATTGGAATAGTTTGGATGAAACTGAACAACAAGTGAAAGAACCCGAACCGAAAGAGGAAGAGGAAAATCTCGACGATCTCCTGGGTGATTTTCTTGATCAAATGAACCAGTGAACTATAGGAGGATATTTGACGATAAGTTGGATATCCTCCTTTTTCTTTTGCGGGGGCTATAAGAATGATACATACCCCGTTAAACTAGACATAAAAAAGAGTATATTAAGCTGCAGCCTTTTCCCGGTAAACAAACGGGGAAAGGCTTTTTCTTTTGAATGACAGATGTCCCCCCTCGTAATCGCTGAACATTCCTTATAAAGCACGCATTAACCGGCCATTCACTTTTCAATAGCCACGCAAGAAGGTTTGTTTTCCCCAATCACAATCCGGTTTAACCCTTTATTCCATATTCGATTGAAGGTTTTTTTGTATGGGGAAATTGTCGAATTAGCCGTACGTTTAAGCAACTGTTCCAAGATTAGCACATGTTATGTCGATTTTGAGAAATGGACATCTTCCTTCCCATGTAACATTAGATATGCCCCCCCTTTTTTCTAGGCCGACTATGGTTTCCTTGATATCGGCTCATGGAATGTGTAAAACAACTGTCGAAAAATGAATAAAAGACATGGGAGTTTTCAGATGAAACAATTATATGAAATAACAGGAATATTTACCGTGCTTATCATGGCGTTCTTCTCCTTCCAGTCAACTACCGTCGGGGCAAACGAGGTCTGCGGTCCCACAACGGGAACTTCTATTCAGTTATTGGACAATAACGGGAAGTTAAAACAAACGTTGTCACTAGAAGCAAACTCTTCCACCACAACGATCCGGAGAATCCTTAATAAGGCCATTACGAGGGTTTCAGTCTACCCGCAAGATGAATCGAATGGGAAACGAGGAACGGTTCGTTTGTCAAAAGGCCAGTTCACGGCGAGTGCCTTTATTGTGATGAAGGAAGGGGTAACTTTAGAAGGGACGGTAGAGAATGATAGGCCCGTCACGACAATGTGTACCCAGCCCACAAGCGATGCTGTCACCATAAAAATCATGGTGAGTCATACTGGTGTCAAGAACCTGATACTCGATGGGAAAAGACGGACGGAAGATCCCCGAACTGGTGAACCGAGGAACCATTATTCGGCACGGAACAGGGGGATCGAGGTAACTGCAATCGATCAATCCAAATCCACGGCTGATTTGGTGTCTGTCTATTCGGTTACGAACGATTTGGAGAGGCTTCAAAATATCCTGATCGAAGATGTTCAAATCACCGGGTATGAGGGATATGGCATTTATTTAGAACACGTAAATGGAGTCACTGTCAAAGGGTCTGATTCAAGAAAAAGAAACAAAATGATCATAAAAGATATTGGATATGCAGGCATCGGAGGGTATTCTGCTAGTAACGTGACTGTAAGGCATACGACGGTGAGAGATCTTGGACCTGGGGAGACAGTGGGAAATACCAAGCAAAGCTATGGCATGGCCTTTAGCCACCGGAAAGACAAAGCGGGAGATGTCATGACTCAATCAAAGTTTCCGCGAAGTGACACGATCGTAATTGATGGGAATGTGGTGGCGAATAACCCATCATGGGAAGGGATTGACACCCATTCAGGCCATAATGTTTCCTTCACGAATAATGTCATCTTAAATACGCGTTTTCCAATCATTGTCGGAGGATTGGATTACAAGGGAGGAAGTGTCTCAGCTTATCCACCCAGCAACATCAAGATTGTAGGGAATATCTGAAACGGAAATGGGATTCCTGCAAACGGTCGTGATTAAAGGCAATTATGTGAATAATGTCCAGGCTAATGTCGAGGAATGGGGAGGCATCAGTATCCATGTGACCAAAAATGCACTTATTGAGGGCAATACCATTGAAAATAGCTTCAACAATGGGATTGCGATTCTTAGTTCCAATAAGTTCACCAAACTCCAAGGAAACATCATTAACCACATTAACAAATCCGACGAAAAGTTTATTCAAGCGGGCATTGGTATCAGGGGGTCCCATAATAATGGCAGCCCTACAAATGACTATGCCATTACCACTTTGAACATGGAAAATAACGTGATTGAAAGGAATAACATATTTACCGAAGTTGGACGTGAAATCCATGTACAAGACAAAACGGTTCACAACCGCCTGGATAATTGGATTGCGATCTCAGCCCTCCTAGACTGGAACCAACCTAAAGAGAGGAAAAAACAATGATGCAAGATGGTGAAGCCCTTTTTAGCTTATTGGCGATAAGGTTTATCTATCTAGTAGGTTTCAAAATTAAAACGACCCATTCTAAAAAAGGGACAGGGTTCAACTATATTCGATGTTACATTTGATATCTGGGTGAAAGCAATCATCAGTAAATCAACTGATTCACACTGGGTATAAGGAAGTGATAAAGTGAAAATTCTTTATTTGCATCAATATTTTAATACCGATAAAGGAAGTACTCGATCTTATGAAATAGCCAAATTTTTAGTTTCTAAAAATAATAAAGTCACCATCATCACCGGAAATGCCACAGATTCGTGTGGGGGAATAAAGATAATATCAACCAAAACTAAATATAAACAAGAATATGGTTACCTGAAAAGATTACTATCGTTCATTCATTATATGTATAAGAGTTTCTTTATTGGGGTGAAGGAAAAAGGGGTAGACGTTGTTTATGCTTCCTCGACTCCATTGACGATTGGGTTAATAGGTATGCTTCTTGCTAAGGTAAAGCGCAGCAAATTTGTGTTTGAAGTAAGGGATTTATGGCCAGATATACCTATTGAGCTGGGAATCATAAGAAATAAATGGTTAAAGAGAGTGTTATTGAAGCTAGAAAGCATGATTTATTCCGCAGCTGATAAAATCATCGTGCTTTCGCCTGGAATGAAAGAAGATTTATTGAAAAAAGGAGTTAAACAGGAAAAGATTTCAACGGTTACTAACTTTGCGGATATAGACTATTTTTCTCGGATTTGTTCCGAAGATAAAGAAGGAGCATTGGAAAAATTGGACTTGAAAGCGAAGTTTATCTGTTTATATGCGGGTACATTAGGATTTATCAATAATATCGATTATATTTTACAGCTTGCCGAAAAGACGGATGACCCTGATATTGTCTATCTAATTGTTGGGGATGGAAGGGAAAAAGAGCGATTAATTCAAGTGAAAGAAAGCAAAAAATTAAACAACGTTATTTTCCTTGATCAGGTATCTAAAAAAGAGGCGTACTTATTAATGGCCGTATGTCATATGGGTCTGTGTTTTGTCCGAAATAATGAAATATTGGATAGGAATAGTCAAAATAAACTTTTTGATTTTTGGGCCGCCGGAAAACCAACATTAATAAACTATAAGGGCTGGCAACATGAGGTTATGACAAAATACCACGCAGGCCATGGTTTTGAATATAGTGATATATCAAAAATGATAGAGTATGTAAAAGCAATGAAGAGAGACAAACAAATGCATATGAAAATGCAAGAAAATGTAAAGCTGTTAGCCCTGAATTATGAGAAAACCAAATTGATTTCTAAAATAGAAAGAACATTATCGGAATTGGTCGTTATTAATCATTGAATATTCAAGAATGTGTTTTTCTTGAACATTGGGTTAGTAAGAATTTTATATTTGTCTGCTTCTCACTTAACTTGAAGATCTAATTTTGGAAAAAGGATGGAGTTCTATGGAGAATATCGTAAATACAAAGCCAGTGATAACAGGTTGGGTAAAATGGGAATACCTTAAAAACATTGAGCACATTTTGGATTCTGGCAGATTAATTCTAGGTGATTTTACCCGGAAATTTGAAGAAAGCGTCAGACAATACAGTGATTCTAAGTATGCTGTCGCACTTTCTAGTGCAACGGCAGCCATTGAAATTATATTAAAGTATCTGGATGTTGAAGACAAAGAAGTGATCATGCCAAGCAATACGTTTATTTCTCCAGTATATGCGGTGAAAAATGCGAAAGGAAGAGTCGTTCTTTGTGATATTAATTTAGAGGATTTCAATTTGGATTTAAATAGCCTGAAGAACGCCGTGACTCCTAAAACGAAAGTTGTCCTAATTACATATATTGCTGGAAAGATCCCTGATAACATCTTTGAGATTAAAGAGTTTTGTGATGAGAATGATCTTTATCTAATCGAAGATGCTTCACATGCTTTTGGTGCCACTATAAATGGATATAAAGCCGGTACAATTGGATTTGCTGGGGTTTTCTCAATGTACCCCACTAAAATTGTTACAAGTGCCACAGGCGGTGTCATTACATCGGATGATATAGATTTAATCAAATACTGTGAGTTGTTAAGGCACCATGGGAATGAAAATGGTGCAGTCAATCAAGTATTATCCGGTGACATGCTTCTTAGTGAATTTAATGCATTGCTTGGTTATCTGCAAGTTCAGGAAGCTTATGGGATGATCCAGGTCAGGCAGGAAATCTTCCGTTTCTATAAAGAGAATTTAAAAGATATTTTTCAAGAACACGGTCTTTACTTCCAAGCTTCATCTGACCACAATGAATCTTCATTTTATAAAATTATCGTCATGTCTAAAAGCAAAGAGCAATGCGAAACATTTAAAAGGCATTTAAAAGAGGGTCATATAAGCACGGGGCATTGTTATGGGGTCCCGTTACATTTACAACCCACATTGCTAGAGGAATATCCCCTTGCCTCTCTCCCGAATGCCGATAGATTTCGTGAATCTCATTTCACGTTACCATGTCACTTGGATTTATCCGATGAGGATCTGAAATACATTGTAGCGAAATGTAAACAGGCAGTGGAACATGGCAATTAAAAATAGGATTGGAGTGGTAGGTTCAGGTCCCATAAGTTGTGCAATGATCGATGCCATTAATGAAAGTTCAAATGGAGAGGTAATTGGAATTTGGGGGAGAAGATTCCATTTCGCCAAGGAGCTTGCAAAAGAAAAAGGAGTTTCTAAAGTTTATGGATCCCTGAATGAAGTCTTTGAAGATGAGGAGCTGGATACTGTTTATATTGCTACGCCAAATGCCTCCCATTATGAACAAGCTATGGCGGCCATTGAGCATGGAAAGAACGTCATTGTGGAAAAAACGGCATTCATGACAACCGATCAAGCAAATCGAGTTTTCGATGCTGCAGATAAACAAAATGTTTTTGTGTTTGAGGCAGTAAGATCCATTTATGAACCTAACTTTCATAGTTTAAAGAATGCCATTAAAAAGTTAGGGAAAATTCATGGGGCAACTCTAAAGTATCAAAACTACTCCAAGCAGTATTTGGCTTTACTAAAAGGAGAAAAAGCTCCACTTTTTGATAAAAATCATGGTGGCGGCACATTAAGGACAATTGGCATTTATCCTATTTATGCAGCCATTCAATTATTCGGTGTTCCCGTTAACAGCTTTTATTTTAAACAAATGATCGTAAAAAATATTGATTTGGGCGGTACGCTCATTTTTGAATATAAAGATTATAAGATAACCATGTTGATTTCAAAAATTAATTTTACGAATGATTCAATATCGGAAATTTACGGAGAGAACGGAACGTTGCGTTTTCATTCATTATACGATATTCGAAAAATTAGTTACCACAGTATCAGTAATAACATTAGAGAAACAATAAGCAACCCCATTAGTGATAATAGTTTGCTTTATGAAATTACTGAATTTTCGGAACATATTTTAATGAAAAATAAAACAGCGTACAGAGAACGAAAGAACATAACACTTCAAGTGATATCTATCATTGAACAAGCACTAAATGGAGGAACATGATGAAAAAAATATTGCTAGTAACAGCGCACCCAGATGATGCGGAAATCAGTATGGGCGGTACCATTCGTAAGCTACTGAATCAAGGACATTACATTATCAACATCATATTTTCCATCCCTTCGAATATCAAGGTCAGAAAACAAGAGGCTATGGAGTCATCAAGGAATTTTGGATATGAGGTACAGTTCTCTAAATATAGCGAGGGTAAAAACGTTGAGGATATTCCTATGCATATATTAATAAAAGAGCTCGATGAAATCATTGAAAAGATCAATCCTGACGAAGTCTACACACATTGGATGAATGACAGTCATCAAGATCATCAAAAATTATCTAAGGTCGTAAGAAGCTGTTTTAGGAAAAAACAGTTTACTCTATATGAATTTGAACAAATTAACCAAAATAATAACATCGCCGCCAATCAATTTCACCCGAATATTTATAGTGATATTACAGAGTTTATGGAAGATAAAAAACGTATGATTACCTTGTTCCAATCACAGTTATCCGGTTATATGGGGCATTACTTAGTTAATGCCGAGCATATCGGTAGTTGGAGGGGCTCCCAAGTGAATTGTAAATACGCGGAAACATTCCTACTAATCTTTTCAATAGAGGTTCTGTAGGTGGAAAAACAGAAGATAGTCACAATTCACCAGCCTAATTTCCTGCCTTGGATCGGATTGATTCACAAGATTTTTCAATCGGATGTATTTATATATCTATTGGATGTGAAATACTCTTCAAGTAATTTTCAAAATAAAACATATATTTTAGGTGCTGACGGAAAAGAGTCAAGGCTAACTGTGCCACTTCAAAAAAAACCTGAAATGTTACATGAAAAAGTAATCAGTTATCACTCCCCAAATCAAAAATGGAAAAGGAACCATTTGAAGCAAATCTCGGAAGTTTATAAAAAAACTCGGCACTTTCAAGATTTCTTCCCACTGCTGGAAGAAGCATATCAAAAAGAACACGCTTTGTTAGTAGATTTAAATATTCACTTAATTGAATTGATCTTACATTATTTAAACTATGAAGGAGAAACACAACTTTCCACTGAGTTTAAAACGTCGTTTGGAAAAACTGAGAGATTAGTCAGCTTAATTAAGCAAGCTGGCGGTGCATGCTATTTAAGCGGAAAAAGCGGAAAGGATTACTTGGAAGAAGAATTGTTTCATAAAGAAGATATTGAAGTCGTATATCAAAATTTCATTCATCCTGTCTATTATGTGAAAAATGAGAAAGAATGTGTAAAAAATTTATCAATTCTTGACTGGATCATGCACTATCCAGCGGATCAAATAAAAGAAACGTTAATGGACGATAGATTAGGCTAATCTGAAAAGCAAAATTTAGTATATAAAATAAAGATGTGGCGTGGTATGAGAATATGAAAATGAAAAATGATTTTATGAATAAAATACTTTTATTATTAACAGGGAATTCAATTGCACAGCTTATTCTATTCGCAAGTTCTCCCATACTGACAAGAATATATACACCAGAAGATTTTGGTGTGTTTGCAACCTATACTTCCCTTTTGGCCATTCTCATGTCATTTTCATCTCTTTGTTTAGAAAAGGCGATTCCTTTAGAAAAAAACCATAAGAATACGGTTCACTTAATGTACATCAGTTTGTTTACGATTGCCGTTGTTTGTATGCTGAATATTATTTTAAGCCTTTTGAATCTATCGTTATTTCAAATATACGGGATTAAGACGACTATAAAAAATGACCTTTTGCTTTCAAGTGGTCTATTTTTTGCAGGGATATACCAAGTGTTGCTTTACTGGTTGGTGAAAGAGGATAAGTTTAAAGGTATAACTCATTCTAAAATACTGCAATCGATTAGCAATGTAATAAGCCAGTTCTCGCTTACGTCCATTAATCATCTTACTCCAGGAATAGGTTTAGCTACGGGAGATATGATTGGAAGAGGAATTACCCTTGTATATATTTGGCGATTTTTCTTAAAGCAGATGCATTGGCCGAAAGTGAACTTTAGAAGAATCCGGTATCTGTTCAAAAAGTATGAGGATTTCGCTAAATACTCCACGTGGTCAACACTATTAAGTTCTTTATCCATGCAAATCATATTTTTGTTATTAATGCGCCTATACGGACCTGAAGTGACAGGTTATTTTTCCATGGCTTCAAAAACGGTAGGTCTGCCCATTACGATGGTGGGAGCGAGTATTTCACCAGTATTCTACACCGAAGCGTTAAAAAGCATTACAAATGATCCTCGAAGAGTTTTGAAATTATATAGAAGCATCCTTGCTAAGTTAGCGATGGCAGGTATACCGTCACTGATACTGCTTGCTTGGATCGCCCCAGGGCTCTTCAGCTTTGTTTTTGGTGAAGAGTGGCGTGTTTCCGGTGAATATGTGACGTTGATGTCATTTATGTTTATAAGTCAAGTGATTGTCATACCGATTTCCCAAATATTGTATTTAATAAAAAAACAACGGACTCAGCTTCTATGGGATGTTTCAAGGCTGTTACTGTCATCTATTGGAGTACTGGTCATTTTCATTTCAGGGGGTTCAGCTGAAACAGCCATTTTATACTATAGCATTTGTATGGGGGCGAGCTACTACTTTTTTGCTCTCCTTGGATATAGAGCGATACATTCCATAGATCGAGAGGATAACCTAAAAAAATGAAGCTGATTCAACTGGGCCTGGTAGGAATATACGTCTGGTTACTGGATATATCCTACGTTTACTTTATTTCCCCTGAATATGCTTATATGGGATATATATATCAACAACATCCAAGTGCAGTCATGATAGGTGTTTCCATGTTTTTCATTATATTGCCAGCCATATTCATAAAAAAGGATTTAGATAAGCCGTCGGAACTCGTTTTCTGGATTTTGTATTTTATTGTCTATATACCGGTAGTATGGGTTCCAAATTATTTATTTGATACGATAAAGCCTGATTTCATATATACGAATGTTCTTTTGTTTTTTTGTTTACTTATCATTGGAAATGTTAATAGATTGCCAGCCATGAAGTTTATACATCCTAATGTTAATCTCGGTCTACTAAAAATCATTTTTGTTATAACATTATTGATTTTTTTTCTTTACATCTTCAAGGTTTCGGGCGGAATTAGTCTAAAGCCTCCTATAAATTCTGAGGATATCTATGATAAGCGAATGACTTTTCGAACAAAACTAACCCCTCTTGCAGGCTATATTATACAGTGGCTTGCAAAAGTATGTAATCCTTTAATCGTGACCATTGGCTTATGCAAAAAAAAATATATCTATGTGGTTATCGGACTAGGGCTGCAATACCTTTTGTACACCGTCAATGGCTTGAAATCCACCCTTTTATCGACTGGATTATTAATCATTGTATTCATTGCTTTTCGGAAGAAGGGAAGGAATTTCTCCATTCTTTTTTGTGTAAGTCTTTGCTCGCTGTTAGGCATCAGCATTTTTCTGGATTTTATCCTTGATCAGACATATTTATCTAATTTGTTTGCAAGAAGGATGATCATCACACCGGGTTTGCTGACAACCTATTATGTAGACTTCTTTTCAAATAATCCAAAAGCCTTGCTATCGTATAGTATTTTTGAAAAATTCATAGACCCTGTTTATGACCAGACTCCGCCCTTCATTATCGGTACAGAGTACTTTGGGCGACCTGAAATGGCAGCCAATGCCAATATGTTCGCCGATGCTTTTGCTAATTTCGGTTATATTGGATTCTTGGTTTATACAGTGATCTTAGCAGCGATATTATGGCTTTATGATAGCCTGACAGAAAATGAAAAGTGGCAAGGTGTTGGCATAATCCTGTTTGTTGTACCTGCATGGTGTTTAGCGGATACTGCGCTTACAACAACGTTTGTGACAGGCGGGATGGTTTTTACTTTCGTTATCATGTATTTATTGTTAGGGTCAGATTTACAAAAGGGAGATAAGAGATGAAGTTATTTTATAATATTAGTTCGGTGCACCCATGGAATGATACCAGGATTTATTTTCGGCAAGCCTTTTCTTTTGGAGAAACAGGAATGTACAAGGTGAAGCATATAGCGATTGAAAATAACCTAATCCCTGATAATATCCCTGTCAATATAGAAGTTGAACTGTTGACTAAGAAATCCAGGAAAGGGCGTATGTTAAATTGGATTGCTCTTTACCTGAAGATTAAGAAAGATAAACCTGATGTGATTCAGTTTCATGATCCGGAGCTGCTGATTTTAATGAACATAATAAGAAGGATTCCCCGTTATCATCCAGTCATTGTTTATGACATGCATGAAAATGTACCAAAGGTCCTTATGAGAAAAAAAATCCCCGAAATTGCATTGAGTATGTATCGTTATTTGGAGAAACAATTGCTAAGGGCATGCAGCGGGGTCGTGTTTGCAGAAATGACGTATAAAGATGACTATCAATTCTTAACTTGTCCAACAACGGATGTTTACAATTACCCGAAAATTCCTGTAATGAAAGAAAATAAAGTAAAAGAAGATGTGTTTACATTTATCTACCTAGGAAGCATATCTGATATACGTGGCGGGGAAACCATGCTGCTTCTTGCAAAAAGATTAGTAGAATTAAAGAAAGTATTTCACATGAAGATCATTGGAACGGGCAGAGAAGTATACATCGAAAAATTGAAAACATTCATCCTTGACAACGGCTTAGAAGATTATATCAGTCTAGAGGGTGTAGTGGCCTTTGATAAAGCATTCCAATCCATCCAGAAAGCACATGCAGGCATGGCGTTTTTAGTTCCTGATCCTAATTTCATGGGTGGTAAAACAACAAAGTGTTTTGAATATATGGCCGCTGGCATTCCATTTATGGTTTCTGATTTTCTTATTCAAGATGTACTGGATAAATGGCGCTGTGGAATGTCGGCTGATGTAGCAAACATGGATGAAATGGTTCAAAAAGCGGTTTATTTACTGGAATCCCCTGAAATGGCAGCGAACATGGGGGAACGAGGAAAAGCTGCATATAGACAAGAATATAATTGGGAGAATGAAGAGGAGAAGCTGCGATCACTGTTCGATAAATTAATATAATGTTCTTAGGAGGCATATCATGGGTTTATTTAAATGGTTCAATAAGTTGGCATTTATTAATACCTGGGGGAGACTGGGCGGCATTCATGGAATAATCGTCATGTTTGTTTACCGGATAGGCAATATAATTTACTATAAAGTGAACATTCCAATCTTAAAACAAGTATTATGGATTATGTACCGCATGGTAGATTTGTTAATCATAAGACTTTTCCTGAATTGCGAGTTTCCTGGGCAATGTCAAATTGGAAAGGATTTACGTCTGCCTCATGGAGCTAAAGGCGTTCTGATCAACCCATATTGCAAAATAGGGGATCATGTTACGATTATGCATCAAGTATCGCTCGGACAAAATAAAGAAAGTAAAAAAGCACCTATCGTTTGTGATCATGCGATTATAGGAAATGGCGCTAAAATACACGGTGGCATTAGAATTGGCACGAATTCGAAAGTGGGGGCAAATGCAGTTGTTTTGACATCCGTTCCCGATAATTGCACGGCAGTTGGAGTACCAAGTGTGATTAAAGGTAAGCAGAAAGAAAACGTTATAAAGTAATTGCACGTAAACAAAATAAAGGAGTGTTCAATTAACATGAATTGAACACTCCTTTTTATTATTCCATGGTGCCCTTCATGAAATGATCAAGCCAGGAAAATCAGTTGGTAAAGGAATAGAACAGCAAACATATACACAAACGGATGCACTTCACGGAATTTGCCTCTTGCCATTTTTAAAATGGGATAGGCGATGAATCCGAGTGCTATCCCGTTGGCGATGCTTGATGTTAACGGCATGGCGACAATGACCAAAAAGGCTGGGAATGATTCATCAAAGTGTGTCCAGTCAATTTCATTAATGCTTTTAATCATCATACTTCCCACGATGATCAAGCTAGGTGCCGTGATTGCCGCTACATTTGAGACAGCTCCTATCAATGGACTGAAGAAGGCTGTTATCAAGAAAAGGATGGCCACTACCAAAGCGGTTAAACCTGTCTTGCCGCCCGCTCCTACACCAGCTGATGATTCAACCGAGGCAGCGGTCGGGCTTGTACCGAACATGGCGCCAACAGTAGTGCCGACGGAATCTGCAAAGAAGGCACTGCCGGATTTTTCAAGCTTATTCTCCTTCAGCAATCCAGCTTGGCGGACAATTCCTAATAAAGCACCGGTCGTATCGAATAGCATTACAAGCAAAATGGAGAATACAACGCCATAAAGCCCGTAGTTAATGACATCGGCGAAAGATGTGATTGGATTGGCGACTATTATTCCTTCAGGTAAGGAGGGGGTGGAAACCAAACCGTTAATTTCCAATTGGCCTGTAAAGAAAGCGATAATGGCGGTCACGATCATTCCGATGAAAATGGCGCCCTGTACATTACGAACGATCAGCACAATCGTTATGACCAGACCAACCAATGTAAGTGCCACACTGGGATCCCTGAAGCTTCCAAGGGTAACCAGGTTGGATTCATGCTGTGTTACGACACCTGACAAACGAAGTCCGATAAAGGTGATGAAAAGTCCGATTCCGGCACTGATTGCATGCTTTAAGTTATTGGGGATGGCCTCGATCAATTTTGAGCGGAAAGAGGTAAGGGATAAAAGGATAAAGATGATACCCGTAACAAAGACTGCAGAAAAGGCAACTGTGTATGAGATATCATGGGTTCCCAGTACCGAGTATGCAAAATAGGCATTCAATCCCATAGCCGGGGCTATGACAATCGGGTAATTGGCTAATAGGGCCATGCATAGGGTACCGACTATTATTGCGATTATGGTTGCTGTGAATGCCTGGTCGAAAGGAACACCGGCATCAGAAAGGATCATTGGGTTTACAACGATGATATAAGCCAGTGTTAAAAAGGTTGTAAGCCCCGCAAGTACTTCCGTCTTAATATTTGAATTCCGTTCTTTTAATTTAAACATGCGGTCACTCCTTTTTTATATACAAAAAATCCTTGTAAAAATCTACAAGGAGGAGATGCTTACCCTTTTTCAAGTAAGTAGCTCGATATATGGATAATAAATCTAATAAATTATATTAGAAAAATAACTAAAGTACAATAGGATGAAAAATTTTAAGGTACAGGTTTTCTCGAAAATAGATAATGATATACTAACAAATAGCTTAGACTAAGGAAAATGACTTAAAGTGAAGGAAGCTGTTACCATTAAAGTGGATTTACCAGTCAATTAAATGAAGAAATTCAGAAAGTAGGCCCATACATGACAGAATTCATCGACCTTGGCGTCAGCCCGGCGATTAACATGATATTAAAGCAAATAGGAATATCCCAGCCAACCCCCATACAGGAGAAATCGATTCCAGATATCCTTGCTGGAAGAGATGTCATCGCGAAGGCGCAGACGGGGACGGGGAAGACTTTGGCGTTTTTGTTGCCAATCCTCGAAAAAGTCGATCCCTCCGCATCCCACATACAATCACTGATCGTCACGCCAACCAGGGAATTGGCTTTGCAAATCACTGCTGAATTGAAA
This sequence comes from Peribacillus sp. ACCC06369, assembly GCF_030348945.1. Lineage (NCBI taxonomy): Bacteria > Bacillati > Bacillota > Bacilli > Caryophanales > Bacillaceae > Peribacillus > Peribacillus sp. ACCC06369. The sequence continues at coordinate 5,348,920 of NZ_JAUCEN010000002.1, read as the reverse complement.
AAATTCGCTAATGAAATCGAAGGACTTCAAGTGCTTGCAGTTTATGGCGGACAGGATGTCGAGCAGCAAATGAAAAAGCTGACAAGAAACATCTCCGTGGTGGTCGCCACGCCAGGCAGGTTATTAGATCATTTACGAAGAGGCACCATCGATCTATCACAAACTCAAACACTCGTGCTTGATGAAGCTGATCAAATGCTTCATATTGGATTTTTACCAGAAGTGGAAGAGATCATGGGACAGCTTCCAGAGGAGCGCCAAACGTTGCTCTTTTCAGCGACGATGCCTGAACAGGTGCATCAATTGGCTAAACGATACATGACTAAACCATTAACTGCCGCTGTGAAGGCTGAGCAAGTAACGGTCGAGAAAATCAGGCAGCTTGTCATTGAGACGACCGATCGTGCCAAACAGTCTTCACTAATTAACATGATCAAAGAAGAACAGCCATACCTTGCGATCATATTTTGTCGTACAAAACGTCGCGTTTCGATTTTGAATGATGCCCTGAAGGCAGCTGGATTCAATTCTGAAGAACTTCACGGTGACCTTTCACAGGCAAAGCGGGAGCGTGTCATGAAAAACTTCAGAGACGCAAAGCTTCAATATTTAGTGGCAACGGACGTTGCTGCCCGGGGGCTCGATGTAGAAGGCGTGACCCATGTGTTTAATTATGATGTTCCCGAGGATGCAGAAAGTTACATCCACCGAATTGGCCGTACAGGCCGGGCGGGTGAGAATGGCTTGGCTGTAACCTTCATAGCAACGAAGGATCTTCAGCTTTTAAGCGATATTGAAAAAGGGATCTCCATGAAAATCGAGAGAAGGACGATTGAAGGAGTGAAAATGTTCCAACCTGATGAGGTGAGGCAAAACAGGAAGCGTTATGAAGACTCTTCTGATGAGGGTACCCGCCGACCGCGTTCGGGAGGAGGAAGGAAACATCGGGAACGGATAGATACGAGAGGACCGAATCGAGGCAGTCACCGTTCTGTAAATCAAGCGGACAATCGTGAAGTCGAGAGGGAGAAACCACGGGGAGGCCGGATGGAAAACAGCCGCGGACCCAAACGTGAGGATTCACGGGGAAGCCGTTCGGAAAACGGTCGTGGATCTATACGTGAGGATTCACGGGGAGGCCGTTCGGAAATCGGCCGCGAACCAAGGCGAGAGAATCGGCGGGGGGCCCGCTCGGAAGATAGCCGTGGACCAAAACGTGAAAATCCACGAGGAGATCAAAGAGATAGCCGTAGATCTACTAGTACACAAGGTCCAAGTAATCGCAGGGGTGGATCTGGCAGCAGCCCCAATAGAGGGAGAAACCGGTAAAAGGGGGAGTCGGGAGTGGAAAAGCCTTGGTTGGCAGAATATCCAGTTTCGTTGGAGCTAGCAGGGAAATTGGTCATGCTGCAGTTTCCGGAAATTGAGTTGAAAGAGATCAAGCAACTTGGGGAGGGTTTCGATAACACGGTCATACAGATCAATGGGCAATTTGTATTCCGTTTCCCCCGCCGCCCTATTGCAGTTACGTTGATTCAGGTGGAAAATCAGCTTTTGCCTTCAATTGCAGGCACTTTTCCGCTTGATATCCCTGAACCGATCTTTTTTGGGAAACCAAGTACTCTATATCCTTATCCTTTTACCGGTTATAAAATGGTAAAGGGACACTTGCCTGTAGAAGGATCGGTTGAAAATAAGGTCGAATCGGCAAAAAGATTTGCCCGTTTTTTGAAAGTTCTTCACAGTTTCCCTGTGGAAAAGGCTAGGCGTTTAGGTGTACAGCTTGATGGGATGATGAGGCTTGATGTTTCCTTTCGCAAGAAATCGCTAATGGAAAATGTCTCAAGTCTATTAAGGCTGGGATACTTGGAACAGGCCAATGCGGTTAAGGAATTTGTTGAAGGGCTAGGCGAATTGGATGTTCAGCATCCGATTTCACTCGTTCACGGAGACATTCATATCCGGAATGTCTTACTTGATGATGAAGGCGTTCTCGCAGGTATCATTGATTGGGGAGATGTGCATATCGGAAACCGAGCCATTGATTTTTCTTTTTTATACAGTTATTTTCCAAAAGAGGTGCGCCGTGATTTTTTTGAAATCTATGGTGAAATCGAAAAGGAAACAGAAAGCTTAGCCAGGTTCAGAGCCATATATATGCTTGTTACATTACTCGTTTATGGCATTGACCGCCATGATGAAGAGCTGATTGTTATTACGAGTACCGGTTTGAAATTTGCTAAGGAAGAATAAGAATAATTGTAATGCTTTTTTGACGTTTAGGAGGTTCATATGAAGGCAAGTTATTATCATTCAATCACATTAATGGGGAACATGCTGGATCAAGCTAATATACCTTACCAATATACAGGTCGATCTGCTCTTTTCGTGCAAGGAGTTGAAATTGATGAGTATAAGAACATCGAAATTGATGTACAATGGGATGTCTTTACTGAGGCTTTAGATCTTTTTTCCAAATACTCCCCAACAAAGCCTGAAAGAAGTCCTGAGACTGCCTCCTTTCTAATGGATGTCGAGGGGGCTTCGGTAACTGTCCGCTGTCGGTTTAACACGACCATTAAAACAGATCCTTACCGGTTATCTATAAAGCTGGGGGATATGGAGATTTGGTGCAGGTCGTTGTACAGTTATTTATACGATGAAGAAATGAGCAGGTACAGTGCCGAGATTCATGCTTATTTATCTGCCGAGCAGCAGGGATTCACAGCGGAAAATGAACAGGCGTGGAACCAGAATAATTATTTAGCGCTTGTCAATCGTTATGGAGATCCCGTGGAATTGGCATCAAAAATCAAGCAAAATCCAAAATGGAGACTGCATCCTTTTTATAAATATATGGGGGATGTAACAAGTAAAAAGATAACTCATTTGATGGGGTCGAACGGTGTTAAAGCAGTTGCCCTGGCCATATTGGGAGCTGAAGTGAAGGTTGTTGATTTTTCCCAGGAAAATGCAACGTTTGCAAATGAGCTGGCCAATGGGGCCAATGTTACCATCGAGTATATCGTTTCAGATGTCCTTTCATTATCAACAGAGCATGAATCAGGGAATCAGGATTTGGTTTTAATGGAGCTCGGTGTGCTTCACTATTTAATAGATCTGCAGCCGTTATTTGAAAAAATTAAAATGATGTTGAAACCTGGAGGCCGATTCGTACTGCATGAATTTCACCCTATTTCAACAAAGCTCATTACTTCCAATGGTAAAAAACATAAGATTTCAGGCAGCTATTTCGCCCCGGCCATCGAAAACAATGAGGTCGCTTTTTCGAAGCATATGCCAGATGAGGAAAAAGGGAGCCTTTCAAGAGTTGTACAGCGTAAATGGACAATCGGGGAACTTATAACGTCGATAGGTCAATCAGGACTTGTCATTAAAGTACTCGAGGAAGAACCAAATCATAAAATCCACGATATTGGACTTCCGAAAACCTATACCTTGGTGGCGGAAAGAGTTTAAGCCGCAGGTTAAGGAAATATGGCTGGCTGAAGGAGCCTTCCACGCTTTTCATTTTAAAATGGGAGCGACAAATAAATAGAAATCAAAAGAACCAGTATAATTATCGATACTGGTTTTCTTCTGCATTTAAATAAGTTTTTGTTCTCTTTTATTTCATTGTGATATCTGCCTTTATGGGATTTAGCCTACATGGTTTCCAAAATTTTAGGATTTCATTAAATGTTGCAATTCTTCAAAAAGCAATTCAGCAGCTTTAGGAGTCAGAATGATTGAACCATCTCCCAGGATAAGATTTTGACTTGATACCTCTCCTGTTAATATACATTCATTTTGCGGTTCATGTTTTTTTAGGATGATATGTTCGTCATCTATAAACAATTCAAGTGGGTTACTTATCTCCAAATTCAGCATCTTTCTTATTTCACTAGGTATGCAAAATCTTCCTAATGGATCTAGTCTCCGTACAATTCCAGTGGGCTTCATATCATGCTCCTTTCTGGCTAGAACCAAGGTTACGAAATATTTCTTCCAGAGATGGTTCATTGACCTCAAGCCGATAGATATCCACTTTTGTATTAGAAAAGGCTCGATTAATGACAGGAATACTTGATTCTTCAGCTACTACTAACGATGTATTTTCTGTTCCCCACTCAATGTCTTTTCCAATTTTCTCGAAAATTTGTTGTAACCCAGCTTTGTGCTCAATAGGAATCTTTCCATGTTTCACCTTAACTGTTAATTGGGATTGATACTTATGTCTTAATTGTTCCATGCTTCCCTGAGCTTGAATAATGCCTTTATCCATTATTGCAATTTCATCACAAAGCTTTTCAACTTCATTTAAGTTATGAGATGTTAAAAATATCGTTTTCCCCTCTGCAGCTACATTTTTAATCAAGGAATGGATATTTAGAACCGCGTTTGCATCTACACCAGAAGTTGGTTCATCGAGAAAGATTAAATCCGGATCATTAATGAGCGCCTGGGCGACACCTAATTTTTTCTTCATCCCGAACGAATACTTCTTGGTTTTCGTTTTAATTGCATCTCCAAGTTCAACACGTTCTAATAACGCAATTAAATCAGCTTTTGAACGTCTCACACCTAATACATTTCCTAAGAACTTTAAATGTTCAATACCGGTTAGATCGTCATAGAAAGTGGAGTAATCAGGAAGGACGCCTATTCTTCGCTTGATTTTATCTTCCGTAATCTCACTTGAGCCGAGAATTTTAAAATCGCCGGAGGTAGGTGTGGTTATGCCCGTTACCATATTAATAAAGGTTGACTTTCCAGCTCCATTTTTCCCTAAGAAGCCGAATATATGACCCTGGGTAACATTTAAATCAACTTGATTGACAACGGTATGATCTCCATACTTTTTGGTTATTTGATTTGTTTCAAAAGCATACATTAGAAATCCCTCTTTCTAAGAATTATTATGCTTGATAAAAGAAAGACCAGTGACAAGATTGGGATGAAATAAACATAAAAGGACTGTTCTTGCCCAACATAAAAGTAAGGGGTCAAGTAACTAAATATCCTCAGGAAGATTATTTCTTTTGAAACCATACCCCAAATCCCCAAAACTGGAAGTGTAATCGATAGAATGATACCTAAAAATATACTTAATCCAGGTTTATTAATTAAGGTTGAGATAAATAGGAACAGGGCAACAAAGTACGTAATAAAAATAACTGATTCAATCAATTCGGCAAAGTAGAATGTTTTTGCAAAAGGAATCAACATGATTAAAGAAAGTAAAATACATACAAACCAGAAGAGTGAAACCCCTAAAAATTTTCCGATAACAATTTTGTCCCTCGACAATTTTGTTACTAAAAAACGCATGGTTCGAGAATGGGTCTCCCGATTTATCACATCATGAGATAAGCTCGTAACAAAAATAGGACCTGCGAGCAACAGGAGAATATAAAGACCGCCCATATAAGCATTATCAAGACCTACATCCTGTAACTCAGAGCTCCATTTACTAAGTAACTTCGCTGACCCTAATGTAACCCCAAGCATAAAAATAATAATAATAATTGAGCGAATACTCTTGAAAAGACTCTTGAATTCTCGTAAACATATCGTTGTCATCGTGACAGCTCCTTTCACCACTTATTATAAGAGCGCAAGATTAACATTTACATAAAGGTACATTAACAGAACCTTAAAATTGTTAATTTTGGATAATTACAACATGTTATTCGTGATATATTTTTAATCAGGGGTGATAAATATGCATGCATCAAGAATATTAATCGTGGATGATGAAATGACGTTGGTTAAGATGGTCAAAGTGTTATTGAAAAAAGAAGGCTTTACAAACGTCGATGCTTCATATGTTGGGAGAGATGCACTCGACTTAATTGAACAAAATGAATATGATTTAATTTTGTTAGATGTCATGCTTCCGGATATGGAAGGGTTTGATATTTGTTCCATCATAAGAAGAAGATCGGATGTTCCGATTTTTTTTCTCACTGCTAGAGGTTCAGATTTTGATAAAGTATCAGGATTTGCATATGGGGCTGATGATTATATAACGAAGCCATTTAACCCATTGGAACTGGTAGCCCGAATTAAAGCTCAATTGAAAAGAAATAAAAAGAATCTTAGTTTTTCACAAGTTAATGATAGATTTGATAATGGCGTCTTATTCATTAACTATAATGAGGCTGTTGTTAAAGTAAATGGGAAAGAAATAAACTTGTCAGCACAGCTTTACCAGCTTCTGACTTTCTTCGCCAAGTCTCCTAATCAGATTTTTTCAAAACAACAACTTTATGATAGGGTGTGGGGGGCAGGCTCTTACGGAGATGAAAATACCGTTATTGTACATATGCGAAAGCTAAGGGAAAAAATCGAACAAGATCCAAGTAATCCAAAGCTATTACTTACAGTTCGCGGCATTGGGTATAAATTTGTGAGCAAATCGGTCAAATGAGTGTTACACAGCATCTGATAATTAAATTTATTGTTCAAATTGTCATGGCTTTAAGTTTTTTGATTTTCTTTTCAGTAATTGGCCTTCTCATTCTAGCATTTTCCATCATTGAACAAGATGCAAAGGAGGATTTTTCTAAAACGCCAGGTGATTTCCTGCAGCAATCCATAAAGCTAAATGACGGAAAAGTAAGCGTAAATGAGAATATCAAGGAAAGCATTCTTAAACAGGATGGATGGCTACAGATCATTGATAAAAAAGGTGAAGTTCAGTTTTCCCTGAATACTCCTCAGGGCCTTCCATCGGCGTATTCAAAACAACAAATAATTGAAATGACATCAAATCAAACGAATAAAAGGACGTTTTGGTCCCTTGATATAGAAAACCAATCATTCATTGCCCTATTTGGTTCGAAGCGATCTTTGGATGAAATCATCAGAGTGGTTAGAGAACAGATGGGGAAATCAGACGCAAAACAGTTGGTGACCGAACAAATCAAAAAAGTGTTATCCAAGGAAAAGGCTAACCTTTACATTTATGATGATCAGAGTGAGTTATTGAGAAAGCATGTAACGAATGAAAATCTAGCAGAACCTTCCTTGTTTCAGATAGTTGATTTTCAAGATAGCTACTGGGAAAAAACAGAGAATATCGCCACTTACTATAATAAGGAGTCAGACACATCTTATGTCGTAATAGCCCCTAATAAAAACTACGAAGAACACATGTTTAGTTCAATTAATATTAATCAAACCGTACTAAGAGGCCTAGTTATTACCCTCATTGTGATGCTGCTTATTCTATTTATGATTTCTTGGTGGTATGCCCAGAAGTTTGGAAAGCCGATTATCCATATCATTCATTGGCTTCAATTGTTAGCCAAAGGTGTCTATGAGGAACCACTGGGAAAACGTAAGGATTTGGCGTACAGTCTGAAAACAAACGGAAATCTTAAATCTTCTTTTAAACCGTTTAAAGAGGTCATAAATTCGTTGAAAAAGCTGACAATTATGCTAAAAGAAAGTGAATTGCAGCAGAAAAAAATACAGCAAACGAGAGAAGAATGGATTTCGGGACTTTCACATGATCTGAAAACTCCTCTAAGTACCATCTACGGATATGCAGTGATGTTGAATTCTTCTGATTATAATTGGACAGAGGATGAAGTTCGTGACTTTTACTTATCGATAGAACAGAACGCTTCTTATATGTCAGATCTCATAGAGGACATCAACTTGACCTACCGCATAAAAAATAATGCGCTTCCGATGTATAGAGAAGAAGTTGATATTAATGACTTTATTAAGGAAGTTGTAAATCAGTTTTTTAAAACGAATGTTGAGAAACATCACTTTTATACCGTCGACGTTGAAGATAATCCCATTTTCTATAAAATTGATAAGAAGTATTTCAAGAGAATTATTGTGAATCTGCTAAGTAATGCAGCAAAATACAATCTTGAAGGAACTTCAATTGGGGTGATCGTAAAACAAGGGAAAGGTTGTTTCAGCATCCATGTTCAGGACAATGGAATAGGCATGGACGAATATACGAAGCAAAATTTATTTAATCGGTATTATCGTGGCACATCTGTAAAAGAAGATACTGATGGAACAGGGTTAGGACTTGCTATAACAAAACAACTCGTAGAATACCATAATGGAATGATCGAAGTCGAAACTGAAGAAAATAAGGGGACAAAGATTACGCTCCTCTTCCCGAATTAGGACACCAGCAAATGTTGCACTACTTAGGATCCAAGAAAGAACTGGCCACCAGTTCAGCCTTTTTTTAAGCAGGATATATATTTTCATGTAAAATGTTCTAAGTTGAAAAGTAGAAGCTTGTAGAGAGAAATGACAATTTTTCTCTACAGGCTATTAGAAAAGAAACGTCATAGAAGGAGTAGTACTTTCAATGGAGAATTTTACTTTGAAAAGCTTTCACAACAATGCCGACTCGTGTATGTACTTCAAGTTTCTTGGAAATATTACTAATATAGTACTCTACCATCCTCTGCGAATAGTTTAATTCTACCGCAATTTGTTTATTGGGCACTTCATTGGCAATTAGCTGAATAATACGACTTTCTACACTATTAAACCCCACTTTTTCATTCTTCACGATAACACTCCTCCATTATTTATAAAACAAATATTATCAGAGTTATTAGTTGATTTGGTAATAAAGGTCCAGATGGGTCATAACTACGTTTAATTTATCCCAATTAACAAATATTTTGCCCTAATTTGCAATATTTGCATAAATTATCCTAAAAATAGATGTAAAATTACTCCTTTTATGGTATTTTTGTAAAGCTAAGGAGGAAGTTTGTCGTGTTATTGTCGATTTTCGGTGGGTTTTTGGAAACGTTAGTCATTATCCTAGTGGGGTATCGACTAATTGGAATTTCTTTAAAAGATAAAATGATCCCGATATGCATCGTAAGTTTTTATGGAAGCATTATTCTGTTAATGGTAAAAGAAACATTGCCTTCGATAACTTACCTTCTAGTAACGATTTTAGCGATTGGGTTTCTGTTGACTTTTGTCACGAACCTGAATAGTTTTGCATCAATTATAGCTGTGTTGCTAGGATGTCTTTTATTGTTAGTCTCAGAGGTTATCGGATTCACGCTCTTTAAGGAATTCCCATATATACATTCTTTGAGTGCTTTACCTTTAGTAAGGGCCATTCCGCACCTTGTGATAATGGTAATATTTTATGTAATCTTGAGAAAAGCAAATTATTATATTCCGATACCAGTCAAGAAAAAACAAAATAAAAACGATACTATTTTATCTGTTTTAGTATTCTTATTTGGCCTTCTTTTTTTGTTTTACATTTTCGTTTTTGAATTCAAACAGTTAAAGTTTTTAAGCATAACATCAGCTATAGTATTAGTTTTAATTACAATTTCATTATTGTATATAATTCGGTATCATATGGTGAAAAAAATTGAGGATCTGGCTGTTTCCTTAGATGGTCAATATGAAGAAGACATTTCTAAACATATCACTACAATGCGTTCGCAGCGACACGACTTTATTCATCACATATTAGCGCTGAAACAAATGCTGAACAGTGGAAAATACCATGACTCAGTAGACTATGTTAACTCAGTGCTAGAAGAAATATCCTATGTAAGCGATATATTACCGATAGCTTCAGAAGCTGTTGGGGGGTTATTACTTTCCTACAAAGAGAAAGGTGCCAAAAAAGGCATCAACATGTACTACTACATTGCAGATGATTTATCTTCCTTTCCTTGTAAGATTTATGAAACAAATAAGATATTCGGAAATTTAATCCTTAATGCAATTGAAGCTGTCGATCAATTAGAAGAGGAAAAGAGATATATCAACATGAAAATCCAAAGAAACGATGTCCATTATATTTTAGAAGTAAGCAACTTTATAGAGGGTGGAACTTTAGAAAATATTGGTAGCATCTTCGATCAAGGCTTTACGACTAAAAAAAATGCATGCAACACTGGACAGGGATTGGCCATTGTTGAAAGTCTTGTCATACAGTACGGAGGACATATATACCCAGAAGTCATAGAAGACATGATTACGTTCATTGTAAAAATACCGCATGGAGGGCAATATGTTTAAGCATTTCTTACCGAACCTTTTGGCAACGAACATCTCAAATCTAGTTGTCTCTGAGAATCCACAACTCGTAAAAAGTAAAGATAAAATTCGCTATGGACTTGAATGGATGATATCGGGGATGAATCAAATCGTTTTGGTCAGTTTACTTGTTTGGCCTTTAGGAATCTTACCTGAAACCATGATGGGCTTGCTTTCAGGGGCTCTCCTTCGAATGTTTTCAGGAGGTGCCCATTTCAAAGGGTATTATTCATGTCTTATTCTTAGCACGTTGCAAATTATTTTTCTGACATTAATTTGCGTACAATATACAGACGTTCTTTCATCCTATAAGATTCTATTTATCTTATTATTACTGATAAGTTTTTTGATTACTGCTCAAAAAGCACCAATATTACATAAAAAAAAGCACCTTTTCACACAAAAAAGTATTTTAAAACAGAAAATGAAGGCTGTGACCACATTTATCCTATGCACGGGATTGAGCGTTTTTCTACCTCAAACCATAATGTATTGTGTGTGGTCTGCTCTAATTTTCCAAGGACTATCCTTAACGGATTTTTGGGGGAAAAGCGTCTTAATTTTAGATGCTTTTATATATAAAATTACCTTAAAGGGGTTACATTGATTATGTTGAAATTTCTAACTTTTGCTATTGGAATGATATCGTTATTTTTTAATTCCATCACCTCGATGAGTAGTTGTTTCTGGTTTTCCTACGAACCAGAGCTACCAGATGAAGAAAACTAGGAGTCATGATGGGATTTATACGTCTTGCTGTTATTGATGATCAGGAACCGATCCTTAACGAGATTAAGGGGTTTGTAACTAAATTCCCAAATGTGAATTTGATATTAAGTACAACTGATGTGAGTGAATTGTTTAATTCTATCGATCAGGGGCTGACCATTGACGTAATATTATTAGATATTAATATGCCTGTGTCCAATGGATTTGACATTGCCCATTATCTGAAAGAGAATCATCCCCAAATCAAGATTATTTTCATGAGTGCCCATCAAGACTTCGCTTTGCAGGGTTACAAATATTACCCAGAAGATTTTTTAACTAAGCCAATTAATATCGTAAGACTAAAGCAGACACTTGATCGCCTTAGTTATACGCATAAAAAGATAAGAAGAATTGGCGTAAAAGCGAATGGGAAAATCTCTTTAATCGATACCGCCAACATTCTCTATATAGAGAAAAAGGGGAGAAAAACATTTATCCACCTAAAAGATGCAGAGACTGTGGAATGCTCGGAAGGCTTAAATAAGTTAGAAGACATTCTTAATCAGTGTAATTTTTATCGAACGCATCAATCCTATTTGGTGTCGATTGACCAAATCGAATACATAGAATCGGACAATTATATGAAATCATATAATGTGAAATTACATCACTGCAATCACAAGATTAACTTAAGCCGGCACAAATTTACGGCATTAAAAAATCTCATCGAACGACATTTTTAATTTTTTATTAAGTGCCAAAGAAGGGATGACCTTTCTTTGGCATTTTACGTTTTTTAAATCATCTTCAATAACATAAGATATATGTACCTAAATAACCAGAACCGCCAAGAACTACAGTAATAGCGAGTGCTGTGTGAGAATTTGAGATGATTGGCCAAGTAACAAGTCAAACTTTTGCCGACACGTTCCACGACAAAGAAGCTCTGCAGAGTTTTACATTATCAAACAAGATAATGGATGTGGATAAACCAAGTAAGTGGTATCAGCTTGTTAAAAGAAGGTGTTAATTTGAAAAAAAACGGTCAAGTAATAATTTGGGTTAGTATTGCGTTAATTCTATTGATCATATGGATAGGAATGAAATAGGTAAAGGGTTCTTATCTAATTTTAGATAAGAACCCTTTACCTATATTTGGCGTCTGTCAACTGTACCGGACCAAAGGGAGGATAAGGAGTTGATAGACTCGTCTCCAAAGGTAACACCCAATTTAACTGCCTGTGTAGCCCCTAGTAAGGGGAATTCTGTGCTCCCTGCCAGGAATTAATAGTGGGATCCCAAAAAAGGAGATAAGTATGGAGGAGCCGTACGATGAACCGCAGGAAGTGATCCCATTTATCCTTTTCTATCCTGTTAAATAACAAATATAAACAAAATAAAAAGCGCTGCTCCGGATGGAGTACGCCTTTTCATGAAGTGGGAATGGAATTAAGCACCTTTATTTATCACTACTTACGGTATCTTTTTTCTTTGTTGATTGTCGAAGCAAGTAACTGATTAAGAAACTAGATCCACCCGTTATGTAAAAGATGATGCCCCATTCTTCTGCCTTTTCAACTCCAAAAAACCGGAGCGTTAAACCAACGAAACTTAATACAAAGATAATTTCGAAAAATACGGTCAGTTTCTTCACTATAAAAACTCCTTTTCTAAGTTTAAAAGCTGATTATGTATAACATGGATTTTATGCTCTTAATTTATAGCGTTAAATAAATGAAAGCCTCTCATCTCCATCCAGGAGAAACTGAATTACTAATCCATGAAAGGAAATTTTACCATAATTTACATGGAAATTCTATGAATGTAAAAGGATCTGCGGAAAGACGAAACCATCTGTGACAAAGGGTCTTCGGGTTTCCGAAACATTGCCTTTTTTACCTTTTTTTTCTTTTTTTCTTTTGTATTATTAAAGCAAGATATCGTAATGACATTAGGAAATTATAAAAAAACCAAAAGGTGGATGATTAAAAATGTTAAGTATCGCTATTAAAATTTATAACGCAATCTCAAAATACGGATCAAAGGCATGGGCCGCAATCAAAGCTGGCGCAGCATCAGTATACAATGCAGCAAAGGCTGCATGGGAAGCTGGATACTGGGCTTTCACTAAATGGTTAGCATCAAATGCAAGTGCACTATATGCAATTTATGATGCATTAAAAGCTGCTGGACTAATAGATTAATTTATTAATTTAACTTAAGCAACAAAACCTAATACTTATCCTAATGTCATTACTTTATCTGTCATTTTCTGGTACGATATAAATACTAAGAGTTAATTGGATGTGATTGCGATTAATAGTATAGAGGTCCATCATCTAAATAAGAGTTTTGGTTCCAAGAAAGTATTAGACAATTTAAATTTAACTATTGAACGTGATTCAGTAGTAGCGATAGTAGGAAGTAACGGAATTGGGAAAAGTGTTTTCTTAAACTGCTTATTGAACTTTATGGATTATGATTCAGGTGAAATTAATATTTTGAATGAAAATCATAATAATCATAACTTCCTGAGAACAGTTACATCGTTCGTTTCGGTAGATAATCAACTGCATTTGGAGAAGGTCACCGGAAGAGAGTTCTTTGAACTTATAATTTCTATATACAACCTTCCAGAAGAATCAGTTGTTGCTAAATATACATCCTATGCAGAGGAATTGAATGTAATAAATCAATTAGATTCCACATTTAGTTCTTTATCTTTCGGAACAAAGAAAAAAATCCAATTGATCGGTAGCATTCTTTATGATCCTAAGGTATTGGTTTGTGACGAAATTTTCGAGGGCTTGGACCATGAGGCTGTTAACTGGGTGAAAGCATATTTCCTAAAACGAAAAGCAAATGGAGAAGCTACTTTATTCACGAGTCATATCATGGACCATACATGGGATATTTCAGACTATATATACCGATTGGAAAATGGAAAGCTTCATAGTCAAAAAAATGAAGAAATGACAGAGAGGGTAGTAGAATGAATTTTCATTCATACAGCAAGCTATACAATATCTATACCGAAGAAAAGAGTCTAAACCAAAAGCAAAAAGCTGTAAAATTAATATTCACAGCTCTTTTTTGGGTTTCTTTGCTCTTTATCCTTTTGTCTTTTTTTGATGTACATACGAGTACGGTAATCCACTATTATATTATTGTGCTCACTGTAATCGAGTTGTTATTGCTTTTCGTGTTTATGGCGTTATATGAAAGCACCACTTATATCATAAGCTTTTCCAAAACCATTCCGATTAAGCCCAACCAACTCTTTTTTTATCATTTGATTAAATCGAACCTAACAGCAGAAATTGTTCTAGAGCTTACAATCGTGATTTCTTTTCTTTTATTTTACGGGGCACCAACGTTAAATATCCTATTGCTATTATTCTTTGTTTTCTCATTGAAGTTTCTTCGGACATATTCTGAGTTTTTCATCCTTTGGTTTAAGAAGTATCAGGTTCGATTCCCGTATTTTCCAGCCATTACCCTTCTCATCGTTTTAATCTTATATATTAATTCAAGTAAGCTTTCGCCTTTATTATCCAAATTGGATTTCACGATAACAACCATTTTGCTTATTCTCTGCATGTTTTTAGTCATAACGTTTATCACTTATCCAATCATTGTTGGTGGATTAATAAAAGAAAAAGGTGCCAATCTAGATTCTCAGAAATTCAATCACGTCACGAACCGGATATCTACAAGGATAGTGAATATCCTCATACGGAATAAAGTTATAAATGGTCTAATAAAGTACAATTTCTTCAGGCTACTGAGAGATGTTAACTATATTAGTAAACTCATTACGATAAATATTACGGTTATCGTTTTTAATATACTTAGTATGTATTTGCCTTTTATGAAAATGGAAGATATACATACTAACTTTTTCGTGGATACCATTTATATTGCTTTCTTCGTCAATTTCCTAAATTTAACCAATATCAAAATTGAATACAAATTACATCAAAAGCTTAGACTTGATTTATTACCCGTTTCATTAAAAACGGAACGAATTGCTGTAGACATTACGAACAGTTTTTTTCTATTTGTAACGTTCACCATTCTTCTTCTATTAAAAGTATTCGTAGAGGGTCTTCCCTTATTATTGATACTTGATGGTTATAAGGCATTCTACTGTTTTCTTATGTTAAGCTTAATTTTAGATTGCTTTTATAAGTATGAAATTCAAAAGAAGATAAAAGCCTTGATGATCGTTTCGTATATGGTTATTGGCATCTTTATTGAATCGTTATTTATTATTAAAACAATCTTTATAATTCAATTGTCTATAGCCGTTACATTGACACTGATCCTTTACCTCCTAAGGTATAGAGGAAAACCCAAAAAACAAAAGGTGAGTAACTACCAATATAACCGTACATAGAACATCTTTCTGATTATCTAATAGCACAGTTTTTCACAGTTTCATTCAAAATGAAAACGGTCCAGTGAAATAACAGAGGGAAAAATCAATATATAGAAAAAAATGTAGAATTGACTTTCAGACTGTAGACAAATTCGAAAAAAGCGAGTTTGCCTGCAGTTTTTTTCTTTAATAAACGTTCCAGTTGTTTTCAGACTCCGCTCCCTTCCGCGACTGTCTGCCAAGTCACCTCGTCGAAGCTCTTTGGTGTCTCGTCTAGCCAGTTATTCGGCAGGAGTGTCGCAAATTTCCTCAATCCAATGGGGATTACAGATAAAACAGTAAATGACCATCTTTTTAAATCATGGTTCGGGATGAGACCTGTCCGAACAATTAAAAGTATGATCTAGCTTTTTATTTATTTCATAATAAAGGGGATGCCGCGTTCTGCGACATCCCCTAAAAAAATTAATTTTGGGCAGACCATTCTTCTACATCCCATACTTTGGTAACCCAATCTTCATAGAAATCAGGTTCATGGCATACGAGGACAATCGTTCCTTTATACTCTTTCAATGCACGTTTCAGTTCTTCTTTTGCAACGACATCCAAATGGTTTGTCGGCTCATCGAATAACAGCCAATTGCTTTCGGTAAGCATAAGTTTGCACAGGCGTACTTTAGATTGTTCACCACCGCTTAAATGGCTCATCGGACGTGTAATGTGCTCGTTTTTCAAACCGACACGGGCAAGAATGGCACGTACCTGCGGTTGGTCCAGATGTGGAAATGCATTCCATACTTCATCTATCGGCGTCGTATTGCCTGCTTTCACTTCCTGTTCAAAATAAGAAGAAAAAAGGAAATCGCCAAGTGATCTTTTGCCGCCTAGAGGATCAATTTTACCTAATATCGTTTTTAAAAGAGTGGATTTACCAACTCCATTACAGCCGACCACGGCAATTTTTTCTCCCCGTTCGATGGTCATGGACAACTTCGGAAGTAATGGGCGGTCATATCCGATTTCCAAATCTTCACCTTCAAATACATAACGGCTGCTCGCACGTGATTCTTTAAAATCAAAGGTAGGTTTCATTGCAGTTTCTGGACGATCGATGCGTTCCATCCGGTTCAATTGCTTTTGACGGCTCTTTGCCCGACCGGTCGTTGAGTAGCGGGCTTTATTTTTTGCAATGAAGTCTTCCTGCTTTTTAATGAATTCGCGCTGTTTTTCATATGCGTTAATATGTTGGTTTTTATTCAATTCAGCCAGCTCAAGGAATTTTTCATAAGTTGCCGTGTAACGGGTCAGTTTTGAAAATTCAAGATGGAAAATGACGTCGACGACGCCGTTCATGAACTCAGTGTCATGCGAAATTAATAAGAATGCATTAGGATATTCCTTTAAGTAGCTGCTCAGCCAGCGGATATGCTCTACATCCAAGTAGTTCGTCGGTTCATCAAGGAGCAGCACTTCAGGCTGTTCCAAAAGTAACTTTGCTAGTAAAACCTTTGTCCGTTGTCCACCGCTTAGGGCAGAGACATCACGGTCCAAACCGATTGCATCCAACCCTAAACCGCGTGCCGCTTCTTCAATTTTAATATCCAGATTGTAAAAACCGCCGGCTTCCAGCTTGTCCTGAATCTCACCCATTTGTTCCAAGAGTTCTTCAAGTTCTTCTGGAGTGGCCGTCCCCATTTTCTCTGTTACTTCATTCAGTGCTTTTTCCTGCTCGAATAAAGGTAAGTATGCATCCCTTAAGACGTCGCGAATCGATTTACCTTTTGAAAGTATCGTATGTTGATCAAGATAGCCATATTCGACACCAGGTGTCCATTCCACCCGGCCATCATCATGGATAAGTTGTCCTGTAATGATATTCATCATCGTTGATTTCCCGACACCATTTGCCCCGACCAGACCAACATGTTCACCGGCCATCAGGCGGAAGGAAACATCCTTGAATAAGGTACGGTCGCCAAAGCTGTGTGCTAATTTATCTATAGAAAGTAAGCTCATTTTATATTGAACCTCCCAATTAATTTGAAAAAATCCCTACGTTTCATCATACTAAAAACTGCACGGGATTGCTATCTAATCTATTAATTTACATTTATCCCCTTGGGTACAAGTGAGCCCAGGCGGGAAATTCAATGGATCGATACCTGTTGGATCTGTTTTTGGGATGCCATGCCTGTGCATTATCGCCCTGTCATAAATTATATGAGATAATAGAGGAATCAGTTTAAAAGGGAAAGGATGTCACTATGAGTAAAACAGTCGTACTGGCCGAGAAACCTTCGGTCGGAAGAGATATAGCGAAAGTGCTGAATTGCGGGAGAAAGGGAAATGGTTTTTTTGAAGGCGATCAGTATATCGTCACTTGGGCCCTGGGTCATTTGGTCACACATGCAGATCCGGAAACTTATGATGAAAAATATAAAACTTGGCGCCTTGAGGACCTGCCCATGTTGCCGCCGTCTTTGAAATTGGTCGTGATCAAGCAATCAGGCAAACAGTTCCAATCGGTTAAAACACAATTGAACCGCAATGATGTCAAGGATGTCATCATTGCAACAGATGCTGGCCGCGAAGGGGAGCTCGTTGCACGCTGGATTCTCGAAAAAGCGAATGTAAAGAAGCCGATCAAACGGCTTTGGATTTCCTCTGTAACGGATAAAGCGATCAAAGATGGATTTAAAAAGCTGAAGGATGGCAAGGAGTATGAAAACCTATTTGCCTCTGCTGTTGCTAGGGCAGAAGCGGACTGGATCGTTGGGATGAACGCGACACGGGCTCTTACTACGAAGCACAATGCCCAGCTATCCTGCGGCCGCGTCCAAACGCCGACACTTGCGATGATTGCAAAAAAAGAAGAAGAAATAAAACAATTCCAGCCTAAGAAATATTATGGCGTTTCGGCAACTGCAGAATCCAATTTGCGCCTAATCTGGCAAGATGCCCAATCTAAAGATATCCGCACATTTGACAAAGCCAAGGCAGAAAAGGTTCTTTCAGCCGTGAAGGGGAAAAAGGCAGAAGTGGTGGAAGTGAACAAAGCACATAAGAAAAGTTTTGCCCCTTCTTTATATGATTTAACGGAACTTCAAAGGGACGCCAATAAGAAATTTGGTTATTCGGCGAAAGAGACGTTATCGATCATGCAGCGCTTATATGAAAGCCATAAAGTCTTGACGTATCCAAGGACGGATTCACGCTTTTTATCAACGGATTTGGTTGATACGCTAAAAGAAAGATTACAGGCTGTCAGCATTAAACCATATGCCCAGTATGCATCAAGGATCCTGCGCAGCCCGATTAAGGCCAATAAATCGTTCGTGGATGATAGCAAGGTCTCGGATCACCATGCGATCATCCCCACTGAGCAGACTCCGCTACCGGGAAAACTGAGCGACAAAGAATCTAAAATCTATGATTTGGTCGTTAAAAGGTTTCTTGCCGTATTAATGCCGCCTTTTGAATATGAGCAAACGACCGTCACCGCAAAAATGGGACAGGAGACGTTCATGGCAAAAGGGAAGGTCGTCCTGAAATCTGGCTGGAAGGAAGTCTATGATCACCAATTCGACGAGGAAGAAGCTAAAGATGGCCTTGCTGAGCAACTGCTTCCGAACGTTCAAAAAGGTGACAGTTTATCCATTTCGACTGTGAAACAAACAGAGGGTGAAACGAAACCACCGGAGCCGTTCAATGAAGGGTCGCTTCTTTCGGCAATGGAAAATCCTGCTCGTTTCATGGCAGGGGAAAGCAAGGAACTCATCAAGACTCTGGGTGAAACTGGAGGGATTGGGACTGTTGCAACACGTGCTGACGTTATTGAAAAATTGTTCAATAGCTTCCTGATTGAAAAGAGAGGGAAGGGCCTTCATGTAACTTCGAAAGGTAAACAACTCCTTCAATTGGCACCTGAAGACTTACGATCTCCAGCACTGACAGCTCAATGGGAGCAAAAGTTAACAGCGATTGCCAAAGGACAGCTACCAAAACAGGCATTCATCGGCGATATGCGCACCTATGCCAAAAATATCGTTCAAGAAATCAAAAATAGTGACCAAAAGTTCAAGCATGATAACGTGTCAGGAACGAAATGTCCTGATTGCGGCAAGCTGATGCTTGAAGTGAATAGTAAAAAGGGAAAAATGCTTGTCTGTCAGGATCGTGAATGTGGCCACAAAAAAGGTGTTTCACGTGTAACAAATGCCAGATGTCCACAATGTCACAAAAAGATGGAAATGCGCGGTCAAGGAGAAGCACAGACATTCACCTGTAAATGCGGTTTTCACGAAAAACTTTCTTCTTACAATAAACGAAGAGGGCAAAATAAAAATCAAAAAGTATCAAAAAATGAAGTCTCCAATTATATGAAAAAGCAAAATAAAGAAGAGCCGATCAATACTGCCTTAGCGGATGCTTTGGCCAAACTGAAATTCGATAAATAAAAGAAAATGGTCCTTCACTTTAAGCTTAATAGTGAAAGGGCCTTTTTTTTGGGGGGTATTTGCATGGGGCGGGGTGGGCAAGTTCATTGTGGGCAGGTCCATCTTTCCAGACAAAAGATTGCCGCTTGATGAAGTGGCGAAATCCATATAAAAGTAAAAGACAGCAGAAAAGGATGGAGCATTCGCTCCATCCTTTTCCATATATCACTGCTTAGGGTTAAATTTCATTCAGTACGGTGCCGTGTAATTCATATTCAAGTGTTTCGTCAGTTGTATGTGTGTATTTATCCGTATCTGCTAGTGTAAGCGTACTAAATGTCTGCTGATCACCCGGACTGAAAATTGCTTCATCATTCTCTGGATTCCATAGGTTGTAAATACTCATGATCAGTATCCTCCTCCTTTGGGCGAGAAGACTAGTAATTCCCATTTTGGTTATCGACTAACTCTTCAATTGACTCTAACGCTGATCACCGGGACTAAACACCGCTGCGTCATTCTCTTTGTTCCATTGGCTTCTGATTGTACTCATCGTGCACATCATCTCCTTTGGTGAGAATGTCTTACAGTATTTATCTACCCGGATGGGACAGGTTAAAACATATATTTCAAAAAAATATTACTTTTCTGCGGATATATATATCGAAAAACATCATTAATTAAAACTTCTCTTTAAACAGAGTCAAAAAGTTGAAAGAAAATTAAATGGTTAATCTCATAATGTAATGTTCGCCGATACTTCCGACTTTTCTCATACCGGTATCTAGAAATCCGACCTTTACATTGGAAGCCCCTCAAAAACCTAAATAGGTAAGGCCATACCAACAGAAAAACCCTGTTACGACGCGGAGATACCGCATTGTAACAGGGTTTTAAAATTAGCGTCCCAGATAGGAATCGAACCTACGACCTACAGCTTAGGAGGCTGTCGCTCTATCCTGCTGAGCTACTGGGACATATAAAAAAAGTCGACGACCTATTTATTATATTTCTTATAGGCAAACTTTTCAAGTTAATAGCAATAATAATTATGAAAAAATCATCTAAACGCTTAGCGGGTCTCTTATTTCTGCTTTTTCCTTTTTTTTCGTTAAATGGAATACTTTATTATTGGTTGGTTTTCTGGTACTATTATACTAGAAAAAAATAGGAGAATGATAGTGGGAAAATACAGAGTTTTACTGTTTGTGGCATTGCTGGGGATATTAATTTTACCTGCATGCTCACAAGGGATTTTAGAGGGTATAGGCACAAAGAGGGCTGCGCCGATTGCGGAAGATGACATTGAAGTGGTTGAGGCAGCGGAGAATGGCACCGGACAGGATTCAAAGGACGAACCGGAACAAATCGATACGAGAAACTGGATAAGGGCCGATTCCGCGGTTCAGTTTCCAATATTGATGTATCATAGCATTTCTGAAGGTAATGGCCTTCGGGTTCCAAGAGAGGAATTCCAATCCCAAATGACTTGGCTTCGGGAGAATGGTTACTATACATTATCCCCTAAAGAAGCATTCCTCGTTTTAACCGAAAATCGGATGCCAAGTGATAAGTGCGTCTGGCTTACTTTTGATGATGGCTATACAGATAACTACACGGAGGCTTTCCCCATATTAAAAGAATATGATATGAAAGCAACCATCTTCATGATCGGGAAGTCCATTGATAAAGGTCATCACCTGACTGAAAATCAAATGTTGGAGATGAGCAGGAATGGGATTTCAATCGAAAGTCATACTATCAACCATTTGGAGTTGAACCGGATGACGGCAGAGCAGCAAGAAGCGGAAATGGTTCAGTCGAAGGAGCTATTCGACCGTATCCTCGACCAGGACACGACAGTAATTTCCTATCCGGTTGGCCGGTATAACGAAGAAAGTCTATGGGTGTCAGAAGAAGCTGGATACAAGATGGCAGTCACTACCGAACCTGGAGGAGCTTCAAGGGACCAAGGGATGCATTCCCTGCATAGGGTTCGGATTTCACCGGGATTATCAGTCGAGGGATTTGCGTCCCTGATTGAAAATGCTTCTAATCATTGAAGATGGACGGGTCATTTCGAGGCAAGTCAGAAAAATCATATAATAATCGATTCTTACATGGTGTATAATGAAAGGCAGTGAAAATTATATACATATGAACGATTTGGTGTCTTAATGACTTAAAAGGGAAGTTGGTGAAATGCCAGCGCGGTCCCGCCACTGTATATGGGAGCCAACGGATGTTTACCACTGTATGAGATATGGGAAGGTGCCGTTGACGATGACCATGAGCCAGGAGACCTGCCAAAATTCGTACACCTGTAACCTACGCGGATGGGAAGGTGTGTGGCAGACCCTAAAGAGTCCGTAATTATATTGTTGCCATACAAGCATCTTCCGTTTAACGGGAGGTGCTTTTGTTTTGGGGTGCATCTTCCGATAATGCGTTTTGTTCATTAGGTGTGAAGAAATTAAAAGAAAAAAAGATTGTGGGGAATGAAAATGAAGAAGATTTTTGGTCTGATACTGGTGATGTTGCTGACTGCAGGTATGATGGTTGGCTGTAGCGATGCTACTAATGAAGGAAAAGAAAAGCAGGAAACGAATCATGCCAAACAGGAAGTTTTCCCGATTACGATTAAAGATGCAACAGGCGAAAAGGTGACGATAGAACAAAAACCGAAGAAAATCGTTTCGTTGATACCAAGTAATACGGAAGTTGTCTTTGCACTTGGCTTGGGTAAAAAGGTTGTTGGTGTTTCCGACTATGATAATTATCCGGAAGAAACGAAAGAAATTGAAAAAGTTGGCGGAATGGAAATGAACACGGAGATGATTGTCTCCTTGAAGCCCGACCTTGTTCTTGCCCATGCATCCAGTGCCCATAATTCGAATGAGGGTTTGCAGCAGCTTAAGGATGCTGGAATTGCTGTCCTCGTAGTCAATGATGCACAAAGCTTTGACCAAGTCTATGATTCTATTGATATGATTGGACAGGCAACAGGGGAACATGATAAGGCAAACGGAATCGTTACGGACATGAAAACGAAGCTCAAGGATATTCAGGAAAAAGCCAAATCCGTAAAGGAAGCGGATAGGAAGACCGTTTTTGTGGAGGTTTCACCGTCACCTGAGATATATACACCTGGAAAAAATACCTTCATGAATGAAATGCTTCAAATTATTTCAGCGGAAAATGCAGCTGCTGAACTGGACGGATGGGCAAAAATTGATGAAGAGTCTATGATTGCTGCAAATCCGGATGTCATCATTACAACGTATGGTTATTATACAAAAGATGCAGTAAGTCAAGTGAAGGGCCGAAAAGGGTGGCAAGACGTAAATGCTGTGAAGGATGACCAAGTCTTTGATGTCCATTCCGACTTGGTGACCCGTTCCGGTCCACGCTTAATAGAGGGAGTAGAGGAACTTGCCAAATCAGTCTATCCGAACCTATTTGACAACTAAATGGATGATTGCTTATTTGATTGCGTTATTATTTTTGTTATTCGCAATGACGATAGGCATTTCCTTTGGTTCGGTGCCAGTACCGATTCCTGTACTATTACAAATTATCGGCAAGGAGATTTTTCATTTACCGATTTCAGCTGATCCGGATGTAATGCTTACGAATATTGTGATGAACATCCGCTTGCCGCGTGTGTTGCTAGCGGGTTTTGTTGGGGCATCACTTGCGATTTCGGGAGCGGGGTTTCAGGGCCTGCTCCGGAATCCGCTCGCTGACCCTTACACATTAGGTATTTCATCAGGAGCATCAGTCGGTGCCGTATTGACAATATTCTTGAATATATCACTACCATTCATCGGTTTATATACTCTTCCGGCATTGAGCATCGTGTGCTCAGTGCTCACGATGTTCTGCGTACTGGCTTTTGCAAAAAAAATGGATCGATCGATGAAAGTGGAAACGATCATTTTAACGGGAATCATTTTCAGCTCGTTTTTAAGTGCCTTCATTTCATTGATGATTGCGCTGACTGGTGATGAATTAAGACAAATCATCGGCTGGCTGATGGGAAGCGTTTCAATGCGCGGCTGGAATTATATTGCAATCATTTTGCCGTTTTTTATTATTGGTTCGTTGATCTTGATCATGAATACGAGCGAATTGAATGCGATGACTTTCGGGGAAGACCGGGCAAAACACTTAGGTGTTAATGTTAAGCGGCGGAAAATGTGGATTTTGATAGCCGGTTCGGTGTTGACAGGGGCAGCCGTTGCCGTTTCAGGGGCGATTGGCTTTGTAGGATTGGTCATTCCTCATTTTGTCCGAAAGATTTGGGGACCTGACCATAAACATTTGCTTCCGTTGTCATTGCTGGTAGGAAGCGGATTCCTAATATTGGCGGACTTTGTAGCACGGTCGATCATTGCCCCATCGGAACTGCCAATCGGGGTGATCACTTCACTTATCGGGGCACCCGCATTCGCGCTGATTTTATTAAAGAGACGGAGAGAAGGGTAAGATGGATGCTTGAAGTTAAAGGGTTAACAGGTGGATATGACAACAAAGCTGTTTTGGACTCTGTTACTTTTGATGTACATAAAGGGGAATTATTCGGGATTCTTGGCCCAAATGGCAGCGGAAAAACGACGCTTTTAAGTATGCTTAGCGGGGTGCTCGATTATACGGGCGGAAGCATACGGATAAGAGGAAGGGATTTGAAGGATTATTCGTCAAAACAACTTGCACAGGTCATTGCTGTGCTCCCTCAGCATTCCTCATTAGCTTTCTCATATACGGTGAAAGAGACGGTCTCACTTGGGCGATATGCCCATCAAACAGGTTGGTTCCATAGTTGGTCCGCAGAAGATGAAACGATTGTCCAACGGGTTATGGAACAAACGGGAGTAGCGGATTTTCACGATCTTCAATTTGAACGATTATCAGGCGGGGAGAGACAAAGGGTCTTATTGGCACAGGCACTTGCCCAAGAACCGGAAATCCTTTTTTTGGATGAGCCTACGAACCACTTGGATCTTTCCTATCAAAAGGATCTTCTTGATCTAATGAGGAAAATGGCAAAAGAGCAAAAGTTGACCGTTATTTCAATTTTTCATGACTTGAATTTGGCTGGGTTATATTGTGATCGGCTTATGTTGCTTGAAAAAGGGAGAATTTTGGTTGTGGATGTGCCGAATGAAGTGCTCCGACAGGAACGGATTCAGGGGGTATATCGTACGACGATCGAAAAACATCCACATCCCGCCCTTCCGAAACCGCAAATGTTCATCGTTCCGGAAAAGCATGGCTATGATACTATCCCATTGGAAATTGATGATTCTTATCTGACAGTCGGATCTGAAATGATTCAATTGAATTCCCCGATCCCGCTTAGAACGATGTCTTCTGGAGTGACTGGTTCGGGGACGGGATGGCATAAATATTTCGTGAATAGGCATGTCCATCATGGATATGCTTGCGAGGATCATCATGTTGAAATGGCTGATTATTTAAAAACTCATGGATTTGACCCGCAGCAAACGGTAGGGATGATGACGGCTGTCTTTCTCGATACGGTTGCCTTCAAGTTATTAAGAGCTGAAAATTTCTCGGTTTTTATCATCGTGACCGCTGGTGTAGGGAATGCCATCGACGCATCTTTAGCTGACCGACATTCTTGGAGTTCCGCTCCAGGAACGATAAATACATGGATCTTCGTAAATGGGCATTTGGCAGAAGAGGCTTTCATCCACAGCATAGTTACTGCGACCGAGGCAAAAGTAAAAGCGCTTCATGATTTGCATGTCTTGGATAAGGTGACAAATACATGTGCAACAGGAACATCGACAGACAGCATTTTGATTGCGGCAACTCAAAGAGGGGCAAAGCTTCAATATGCAGGCACCATCACTCCGTTAGGGAAGCTGATCAGCCGCGGTGTATATGATTGTACAGTGGAAGCATTAAACAATAATCGGAAACGGATTGAGGATTTATGATTTACCATCATCTTTTTGCGGTTACGCTGGCGTTTTTCCTTGATCTAATAATTGGTGATCCGCCAAATTGGCCTCATCCAGTCAAATGGATAGGAACGATGATAAGCAAGTTTGATCAGGCATTCAATAGAGGAACACATAAGAAGCGGAATGGACTCTTCATGTTGTTCATCGTCTTGTCGGTGGTGTTATTGATTACTGGTCTTACCGTCTATTTGGCTTATCGTATCCATCCGCTTGCAGGTATCCTTTGGGAAGCTGTTGTCATTTCCACTACGATAGCTCAGAAAGGCTTGAAGCAAGCTGGAATGGATGTTTGCCATCCGTTGAATCGAGGGGATTTTCCTGAAGCGAGGCTAAAGCTTGCCTATATCGTGGGCCGTGATACTGCGGATCTTGATGAATCCGAAATAGTCAGGGGCACCGTGGAAACCGTAGCGGAAAATACCAGTGATGGGATTACAGCCCCGATGTTTTGGGCAGCCATTGGCGGTGCGCCGCTCGCGATGGTGTACAGGGCGATTAATACCTGCGATTCCATGGTAGGGTACAAAAATGATAAATATGGGCAATTCGGCTGGGCTTCAGCCAAGCTCGATGATATCGTCAACTGGATTCCCAGCCGCCTCACCGGGTTTCTGATGTTGCTGAGCTCGAAATCCGGCTATCATGGATTTGGTGCTAGATGGAAGATATTATTCAATGACGCCAAAAAACATCCAAGCCCGAATAGCGGGTGGTGTGAAGCAGGCGTTGCTGCCATTTTGGGAATACAGCTTGGAGGCCGGAATATGTACAAAGGAATTGTTTCCGACCGTGCGAGGATGGGAGTTTCGATTGTTCGATTGGAAGCAAAACATATACCAAAAACGATTACCATCATGCATCGGTCATCTTTTCTATTTCTACTGATGCTATGGCTAGGGGGACTTATTCTTGACGTTACCTTCACATGGCTCTAATCCTCATTATCTTTACGAAGCGCTGAAAATCGAAATGCCTGAATCGGTTCTCGACTTCAGTGCTAACATCAACCCATTGGGTCCGCCTTTACGCATAAAGGAACAGTGGTCTGGTTTTTTCGAAGGAATCCTTCAATACCCAGATCCGCATGCCATTGAGCTGACAAAATCGATCGCAAAAAAAGAAGCTCTTCCAGAGCAATCCGTTTTGGTGGGTAACGGTGGTGCAGAAATAATCATGTTGGTAGCGAACAGATTAGCCAATCAAAGGGTGTTAATCATTCAGCCTGCATTTGCGGAATATGCAGAGGCATGTTTGGCGGCAGGGTGTGAGGTCGATTTTCATCAACTTAATGCACCTGAGTGGCAACTTGACTTGGATCGATTGATTTCGCGGTTACCCGAATATGATGCAATTTTCTTGTGTACCCCTAATAATCCGACGGGTGTTTCTTTTAAGCGGGATGAAGTTAGGGAATTGATCTTCGAATGTCAAAAAGCGGATTGCCTGGTTGTCATGGATGAGGCTTTTTATGATTTTACGGAAGACGCCTTTACTTATGCTACTTTAATCAATGAATTTCCACATTTACTCATTCTAAGATCAATGACCAAAATCTTTGCCATTCCGGGTTTAAGACTAGGCTATTTGCTTGCGGCACCGGATATCATAACTCAGGTAAGAACTTATAAACCGCATTGGAGCGTCAACCATGTGGCATTGGAAGTAGGGGAAATCTGTCTTGCAGAAGAAGAATATATGAGAGAAACAAGAGACTATATTCAATTGCAAAAGCAGAAACTATTCCGGTTTTATGAGGAGCAAGGATTGATTGTCTCCAATAGCACAGTTAATTTTTATTTAGTGAAAGATGAAACCTTATCCCTTTTCCCCTTTTTGCTGAAAAAAGGAATCGTACCGCGCCATACCTATAATTTCCCGGGTTTGGATGGAAAGTGGCTTCGGTTTGCAGTGAAGAGTGAACATGATAACGAAGCACTGATGGAGGGGGTAAGACAGTGGAGAAAGCAAGGCTCTGTTTTATAACCGGGGGTGTCCGTTCCGGAAAAAGCAGTTTCGCAGAAAGAAAAGCCCTGGAGTATGCACTCCAAAAGGATGGGAACTTGCATTACCTCGCCTGTGGGCTTGTCAGTGATGTTGAAATGGGTGAACGCATCCATAGGCACCAGAAAGATAGAGAACGCAGCCCAATTGCCTGGCAGACTTCGGAATACGCAACGGATATTACAAGAATAGGAGCGGACATTAATCAGGATTCTATAATCCTAGTCGATTGTCTGACAACCCTGCTTGATAACGAACTATTTGGCCCTGGCATTCCGCTCGAAAAAGAATTTTTAGATAGCGTTTTTTCAAAAATAATAAACGGGATCAATGAGATTAGAAAACAATCCAGTTGTTTAATAGTCGTGAGCAATGAATTGGTGCAAGAACCGATTTTCCATAATGAATTCCTCCATCTATACGGAAAAACACTAGGTCTGCTTCATCAAACGATTGTCGGGCAGGCCGATGAAGCCTATCTCATTGAATCGGGAATACCATTGCGGAAGAAAGGGTGCATCCAGGAATGAACGGAGCGATCGGATTTTTAATTAACCTGCAGTTCTTTACGATTTTTCCAATAAAGAAACAGCTTCCGATGGAGAAGAAATATATTCACCGTGCCATTCAAACCTTTCCATTAGTCGGTCTTTTACTAGGCTTGATATTGGGTGGTGTTTTATATGCACTAGTGGAATGGACCCCATTGTCCTCCCTTGCGATTGCCTTTTTCCTTTGGTTTTTGACGATGGCATTAACTGGAGGTTTACACCTCGATGGGTGGATCGATGCAAGTGATGCTTTTTTTTCCTATCAGGATAAAGAGCGCAGATTGGAAATCATGAAGGATTCAAGGACAGGTGCATTCGGTGTCATCTCCGTCATCGTCCTATTGGCAGCACGGTTTCTTTTTATCTATGAAATTGTCGAAAGGGTAAATGAATGGACATACTTCTTGATCATTGCCCTTCCGCTCTTAAGCAAATGTGTGATGGGCTATTTGCTCATCCGGATGCCGCTGGCTAAAAATGAGGGACTCGGTGCTTTTTTTCAAAGTGCAGTAAGGAAAAGCAGTTTGCCCATTTATTGGCTGTACCTCTTTGTAAGTCTGGCGATTGCCTGGATCATCGATTTTAAGCTTGTCACCCTATTTTTCATCATGTGTCTGGCTGCGCTGTTTTTCCTGCTTTATATAAAACGTAAAGTGGTAAGTTGGTTCGGTGGGATAACTGGGGATGTACTGGGTGCATCCGTGGAAGGGGTTGAGCTTTGGTTATGGCTGATATTGTGGCTATTACACTACTTCGCCATGGGCTGACAGAAGCGAATGAGCGAAAGGCCTATTTAGGCTGGACGGATTCCCCATTAAGTATCGAAGGAGAAAAGGAAATACTGGGCTTAAGGGGCTCTTACCCGCAGTATGAAAAAATTCACACGAGTGATTTGCCTCGTTGTGTGGAAACTGCAAGGCTGTTGTTTCCAGATGTAGTTCCGGTCAAAAACCCCTCGTTTCGTGAAATGAACTTCGGGAGTTGGGAAGGGCGAACGTATGAAGAGTTGAAGACCGATGAAGATTATATTAATTGGCTGGAACGTCCCATGGAGGCAATGGTGCCTGGGGGTGAAAGTTATCCGGCATTTTCCGAACGTGTCAATGATGGCTGGAATCAATTGATTGCCTGTAAGGAGAACCGATTTGCCCTAATGACGCATGGAGGGGTAATACGTGATTTATTGGTCCGCTATGCCCCGATGGAAAAGTCTTTTTTTGATTGGGGGACTTCCCATGGCAGGGGATATGAGCTGATATGGGAAGACCGGAACAGTTTAAGGAGGGGAGAACGCTGCACTTTGTTACAGGAGGCGCCTATAATGGGAAAACTAAATGGGTAAAGCAATTGTATGGTTTGGAAAATGATGTCCTTTGGCTATCCGGTTATCGAAAAGAACAGCCGAAATTGATTGATTTTCAAGGCGAGACTGTTGTATTGCAAGGGTTGGATGCATGGATTCAGCAAGATGCAGAAAAAATGGATTCAGATTCGATTCGAAAAAGATGGAAGGAAATCATGGCTGATTGGCGAATATGGGAGAAAGAAAGGGATGAACACAACTGCATTGTGATCGGTTCTGATATTTCCAAAGGCATTGTCCCGATGGAAGCGAGAGATCGCAGATGGCGCGATGCCTGCGGATGGGTCTTTCAAGATGTAGCATCCATATCAAGGCGCGTTGATATCATCTGGTATGGAATAAACCAGCGAATAAAATAGAGGAGGTAATGGGGATGAAAATCTATACACGTACAGGGGATAAGGGACAAACAAGCGTAATCGGTGGTCGGCTTGACAAGGATGACATCCGTGTTGATTCTTATGGAACGGTGGATGAAGTGAATAGCTATATCGGTCTTGCGGTTACTGAATTGGACCCCGCGATATTTACGGATGTATTGGCCGATCTAGAGAAAATCCAGCATGAGTTATTTGACTGTGGCGGTGATTTGGCAACCGTTTCCGAGAAGGCCCCACAAAAGTTGACGGATGAGGCCATTACCTATTTGGAAGAACGAATAGATGCCTTCATAATCGAAGCTCCGGAATTGGAAAAGTTTATCCTGCCTGGCGGCACAAAAGCTGCTGCAACCATTCATATTGCCCGTACAGTTACAAGAAGGGCGGAACGATTGGTCGTTTCATTGATCAAGTCTGGTGCGGCTGTTTCACCATTATCACTTCAATATTTAAATCGTTTGTCGGATTACTTCTTTGCTGTTGCACGTGTGATCAATTTCCGTCTTGGTGTGAAAGATGTGGAATATATCCGTAGCGCAAATGTGTTCCGTGGAGGGAAAAGAAAGGAAAAAGAGTAAACATGGATGTAAGAAAAATTAGTGCAATTGCTATATTCATTGCCTTATCGGCAGTAGGGGCAATGATTAAAATCCCTTCCCCGATCGGGAGTATCGCTTTGGATAGTTTTCCGGCCCTTTTGGCTGCCATCGTACTTGGCCCGGTATCGGGGGCTATTGTAGCTGGGCTTGGTCATATCATTTCAGCGTTCATTGGCGGAATGACACTTGGGCCATTCCATTTTTTGATCATGGTCGAAATGGCGGTTCTCGTATGGATGTTTGGAATTTTATATATACAAGGAAAAAAAGTAGGCGCATTTTTCCTCTTCTTTATCGGTAATGCTTTCATCTTAGCCTTGCCTTTCGCATTTCTGATCAGCTATGGTTTTTACGCGTTGTTGGTTCCGGGATTAACGGTGGCGACGGCGGTAAATGTAGTATTGGCAGTCCTTTTACTGCCCCGCTTGGAGCCTGTTTTGAAAAAAATGATCTTTAAAGATGGACTCGTAGAATGAGTGATTCATTGATTTTACCATTTTCTGAATCAGATTCATTGATTGTTTCAAGTGATAATAGCGGCGGAATCGGCCTGAAGGAAAAAGATCTTGTCCATGTTCCTTATGAGGTCGTTGGATATTATTCCTTTCGGGTTGCCGTCATGGAATGTTTGGGCGTTGGCGGAAGTCCAGTATCCGTTGTCCTAAATAATTTCTGCGGTGATGAAGCCTGGGAGGACTTGACCAGGGGTGTCAGGAAGGGGCTGAAAGAATTGGGAATGGAGGACCTTCCCATTACTGGCAGCACAGAAAGTAACATGCCGCTTCTTCAATCCGCGGTTGGACTTATGGTGATCGGTAAACGAGTGAATGAATGTATTAAAAAGCAACATCCTTTACGAAAAATCGCACTGATCGGCAGGCCGCTCGTTGGAGAAGAAGTAATGGATCAGCAAGATTGGGTCGCGCCATTATCTTTATATAAAAGCCTATGTGAAATGGAAGACGTTCAGGCACTTCCAGTCGGCTCAAAAGGGATAGCATATGAATGGGAGCATCTGGATCAAAGTGGTGAAGGTGTTTCTGTGCATATAAGCAATGAAGTCGATATTGAAAAATCGTCAGGGCCATCCACCTGCTTCCTCATTGCTTATCCTGAACAACTGGAGAAAGAAATCAAGCACCGATCCGGTCCTCTTTTTATTGGTGAATGATCATTTCATGACTGAATCAGGTATCGAGTTTAGTTCACGTTGAACAGGTTCGATGCTTTTTTCATTGAAATCTTACCTATATGGATTCCTTATCCTGATTTAGAGTGAATGATTGAATAAGACGTTTAGTTTATTTGGATAGAGCCAGAACAATAGTTTGTTGATTTATGCGCTTGTTTCCACCATTTTCTTGATCGTTATCAAAGCCCATTTATTGCGTTACTTCTCGCTTCCGTCCTTTAGGGATTAGCAGGTATGGATGTTCCGGATGTTGCAGATGCTGTTCAGACAGGGAGATTTGATCATCGGTATTCCCGCAGCACATTTTAGCTGGTCCTGTTTTTAGTTCCTACATATCTCATTGGAGAACTGATCATCGCCCTCATGGTCCTCTGTGGTGGTTTCATTCTTTACATTAGGTTACGCTAGGGGTATTAATAAAGTAGCACTAAACCAATTCATGTCAGCCTGCCTTGCTCCACCTGCGTCCATTATCTTGATTATCGGAGCGGGCGGTGCATTTAAAAATGTATTGAACACGGGCGGAGTGGGTGAAGCCGTTGCAAGTTTAACGACATTCTTTGATATTTCACTAATTCTGTTTGGCTGCGTTGCAGCTATGATTCGTGTGGCCACAGGTTCAGCAATTGTCGCGATGACAACTGCGGTAGGTATTGTGCTGCCGATCATCTTCTGTACCAGGTGTTAATATTGAATTGCCGGTCCTTGCAATCGGTTCAGGTTCATTCATTCTATCCCACGTGAATGATGCCGGATTTTGGATGATCAAAGAGTTCTTTAATTTACAGTCGCACAAACGCTAAAATCTTGGACGGTTATGGAAACGATTGTATCAGTCGTTTCACTTATCCTAATCTTACTATTGAATTCAATTGTTTAAGAGAGAGGAGCATGATGTTAGTATGGGACATTCAGGTTATATGATGGGGATCGATATTGGTACGACGAGTACGAAGGTTGTTCTTTTTTCAAAAAGGGGGGAGGTTGTCCAATCCTGTTCGAAGGGATACCCTCTTCACAGTCCAACGCCTTCGGTTGCGGAACAAGATCCAGAAGAAATTTATAAAGCGGTCATCATTGCAATAGGCGAGGTTATGATTACAAGCGGAATAAAGAAGGATGAACTGGGTTTCATATCGTTCAGTTCGGCGATGCATAGCTTGATCGCCATGGGTAAAGACGGTAATCCGCTTACGAATAGCATTACATGGGCGGATAATCGAAGTGCTGCCTATGCGGGGAAATTGAAGGCTTCGGAACAGGGGATGCAATTGTATCACAGGACGGGGACGCCCATTCATCCAATGTCCCCAATCACGAAAGTAATGTGGTTAAGAAGTGAGCATCCCGGGACTTTTAACGAAACGGACAAATTTATAGGGATTAAAGAATACATCATCTATAAATTTTTCAATGAGTATGTGATGGATTATTCGCTCGCTTCTGCAACGGGCATGTTCAACTTGAATGACTTGAATTGGGATGAAGAGGCACTCACCATTGCTGGAATTGGGGCTGACAAGCTGCCAACGCTTGTCCCCACAACGCATATTCTCTCAGGTTTAAGTGAGGAATTAGCTGCAAAAATGAACATTCAGGCAGGTACCCCGTTTGTTATTGGCGCGAGTGATGGCGTGCTTGCGAACTTAGGGCAAAACGCCATCAAGCCAGGCGTTCTGGCAGTGACAATCGGAACGAGCGGTGCAGTAAGAACCGTTAGTGACCGACCGCTTACCGACCCGAAAGGCAGGACATTCTGCTATGCCCTTACTGAGAATCATTGGGTAATCGGTGGACCGGTCAACAATGGGGGAATCACCTTCCGATGGGCACGGGATCAATTAGGACGTGTGGAAATCGAAAAAGCGAAGGCTTCTGGACAGGACTCCTATGAGATACTGACGGATATGGCTTCCAATATTGCACCTGGATCGGATGGGTTGATATTCCATCCGTATATGGCAGGGGAACGGGCGCCATTATGGAGTGCCGATGCAAGGGGCTCCTTCTTTGGACTGGCTCTTCATCACACTCGTGACCATATGGTCCGGGCAGTGCTGGAGGGTGTGATGTATAACTTATACAGTGTCCTTCTTGCTGTTAGGGAACTGACTGGTGCTCCCGAGAAAATTCATGCAAGCGGTGGGTTTGTCCGCTCGAAGCTCTGGCGTCAAATCATGGCTGATATATTTAATCAGAACGTGACAATTCCAGAAAGCTTTGAGAGTTCGAGCTTAGGTGCCGCCGTTCTGGGGTTGTACGCTTTAGGGGAAATCGAGAGCCTCGATGAGGTTGAGGGTATGATTGGTGAAACGAATGAACTTGTCCCAATCGAAGAGAACGTTAAAGTGTATGAAGAATTAATGTCGATTTATTTATCCGTGAGCAGGAATTTAGAAGACGACTATAAGAGGATCGCTGATTTCCAAAGACGTCATTTAGAATGAATATAAGGAAAGCACAGATGCATGAGCACTGTGCTTTTCTTTTTGCCTGTATTTAAAAATGGTAAGATGATAGAAAACGATAAGGGGATTTATAATATGGGAGCAAGTAAAACGAATGCAATGCGAATTCTAGATAACAAACGTATAGAGTATGGCATGATGAGTTATGATGCCACCGATGGAAAAATCGACGGGATCACTGTTGCGGACAAAATTGGAAAAGCGCCAGAAACCGTTTTTAAAACGCTTGTTACCCATAACGGACCACAGCAGCTTTATGTATTCGTCATTCCTGTAGCCACCGAACTGGATTTGAAAAAAGCAGCGAAGGCGGCAGGGGCAAAAAAAATAGAAATGCTTGCAGTTAAAGACCTGCAAAAATACACAGGGTACATTCGGGGAGGCTGTTCCCCGATTGGAATGAAAAAGCAATACCCGACCTTTATCGATGAAAGTGCAGCAAACCTGCCTGAAATCATCGTAAGCGGAGGGAAGATCGGTACACAGATCGTTTTAAAACCGTCAGAATTCCTGGAGGTCACACAAGCGGAATCTGTAGGCCTAATAAAATAGACTGTTGACCTTTAGGCATTCACCTATTAGGTCTTTTCTGCATACGCTGTCTTGAAGTTCACATCTGTATTGTGAGGGAGAGTGTGAAAGTGACAGGAAAAGTGATGCATTATTTCGCTGGAGGCAATACGGCTAAAGGTTTTTATAGTTTATATGATTCCAATTTAGCAGGCCTGGAAAGATTATTCATATTAAAAGGCGGACCTGGTTCCGGTAAATCGACCATAATGAAAAAAATCGGCCAAGAATGGCTGGATAAAGACTATGACATCGAGTATTTACATTGTTCGTCCGATAATGATTCCATTGATGGCGTGATCATACCGGCTTTGAAAATCGGACTCGTGGATGGGACCGCGCCGCATGTGATTGAGCCGAAGGCACCTGGGGCCATTGAGGAATATGTCAATCTAGGAGCTGCCTGGAATTCCCAGCAGCTGGCTTCTGAAAGAGCCGCCATCATAAGATTGACGAATGCGAGAAGCAAGAGTTTCGAGAAGGCATATGCCCTATTCGCTGAAGCATTGAAGATACATGATGAATGGGAAGACATTTATAAAGCAAATATTGATTTCGCAAAATTGAACGGGTTGACCAATAAATTGATAGAAGGCTTTTATAGAGATATCATCCTCAATAAGAAGTCGGATGTTCGTCACCGATTCTTAGGGGCCGCTACACCAAAGGGTGCAGTTGATTTCATCCCCAATATTACTGAGGGAATACAAAAACGGTACTTTTTAAAGGGACGCCCAGGTTCAGGGAAATCAACGATGCTGAAGAAGATTGCAAAGGCTGCGGAACAAAGAGGCTTTGATGTGGAAGTATATCATTGCGGTTTCGATCCGCATAGCTTGGACATGGTAATTGTCCGGGAGGTAGGGATCGCCATTTTTGACAGCACATCCCCTCATGAATATTTCCCGAGTTGTGAAGGTGATGAAATCATTGATATATATAAAACGGCCATCCTGCCAGGAACGGACGAAATTTATGCTGATCAGTTAAAGGATGTTTCCTCCAGGTACCGGACGAAAATGAATGAAGCGACAGCCAGTCTGGCTAAAGCAAAAGAGTTGCATGACGAACTTGAAAAGATTTATGTAAAAGCGATGGACTTTACAGCCATCGATGACATTCAAAGAGACATCCACGAACAGATTATTGAACGGGCACAGGAAGTTGATAGCCAAACGATCCTGCATTAAAAAAACAAACTGCACCTAACTTAATTAGGTGCAGTTTATTTATGTACATAATTGGATTAAGTCACACCAAGAATCGATATGGGTTTGTTAAACGTGTTTATCCACGCCGATTCGGTTAAAATAGGGATTATATTGAAAAGAAGGAGCCGGTTGAATTGATAAAGACGATTGCGATTGATATGGACGGAACATTGTTAAACAAAATGCAAAAGGTCAGTGAGGAAAATAAACATGCAATCCAGAGGGCGCAAAGTGAGGGAGTGGAAGTGATCATTGCTACTGGAAGATCTTATGTTGAAGCAAGGTTCGCTTTAGATGAAGCAGGAATCGTTTGCCCTGTAATCTGTGTAAATGGTGCTGCCCTCTTCACGGAGGATGGAAAGATTGCTGCTTCCAATCCAATGTCAGCTGCCACTGCTAAAATGGTCGCTGGATTCCTCGAAGAACAAGGGATTTATTTCGAAATATATACGAGTCAGGGGATTTATTCTAAAGACTATGAAAACGCAATATCCGCTTTGGTTGATGTATTCGTTACAGCCAATCCGGACATTGACCCTGAGAATATGCGGAAATATGCGGAGGAGCGTTTACAGCTTGGACAGGTAACTTCCATTTCCGATTATTCCGAGTTATTCAGCCATTCGAATGTGGAATATTATAAAATTCTCAGCTTCTCAAAAGATTTAAGTTTATTGAATCAAATTGCAACGAAATTGAAAGGACAGGGAGTTACAGTCACTTCATCAGGACGTGAAAATGTGGAAATCATGAGTGGGACAGCTCAAAAAGGTACGGCACTTGAAACATATGTGAATGAAAAATCCGGTTCGATGCAGGAAACCATGGCCATTGGGGATAATTATAATGATGTATCCATGTTTGAACGGGTAGGTTTGTCTGTCGCAATGGGAAATGCCCCGCTTGATATTCAAAAACTGTGTGATGAAGTAACAGGCAAGAATGATGAGTCCGGTGTAGCGGAGGCCATTTTAAAGGTACTTAAACAGTCAGCCTATTAAACTCATGAATCGGAAGGGGAAAAGTTTTGAAAAAATGGCTCTTATTTTTCCTTATGGCAACAATGACTTTAACTGGTTGTAACATGAATGAAGAGGACAGCAAAACCCAGCCGAATCCTGATAAAGAAGTGACGGGCACTTTAGGAGAAGATCCGGATGTGCTAGTAACGAACCTGCATATCCCATGGTCGATTCAGAAGGAAGGGGACACAATGTATGTCTCAGAGCGGACAGGAACCATCGTAGAATGGGACAAGGGTAAGATGACACGGCAAAAGGTCAACCTTAAAAAGACATTGTCTACAAAAGCGGAAGCTGGGTTACTTGGATTTTCGTTAACTCCCGATTTCGCTAAGAGCAGGCAAGCTTTCGCCTATTATACGTATGAAGAAGGCAGGGAATCCATCAATCGAATCGTCATTTTACAAAAAGATGATGATAAATGGCAGGAGATGGAGACCTTGATCGATGGCATACCAAGCGGGGAATTCCACCATGGTGGCCGAATCAAGGTTGGACCGGACGATAAGCTATATGCAACAACAGGTGATGCAAGAAAGCCGGAGATCGCACAGGACATAGATTCTTTAGGCGGGAAGATTTTGCGCATGAATCTGGATGGCACCATTCCGAAAGATAATCCTTTTGGGAACTCATACGTCTATTCATACGGTCACCGCAATCCACAAGGTCTGGCGTGGGATGAAGTCGGACAATTGTATGAAAGTGAGCACGGCGATTCGGCTCACGATGAATTAAATAAGATCGATCCAGGTAAAAACTACGGCTGGCCAGAAATAGAAGGCGATGAGCAAAAACCTGGTATGGTAAATCCATTGATTCATTCCGGTGAAAATACATGGGCTCCTTCTGGAATGGCCTATTTTGACGGAAAGCTTTATTTTGCAGCATTAAGGGGCGAAGCGCTTAAGGGTTATGATGTACAGAGCGGAAAACTGACTAATATCATTACGGGCTCAGGAAGGATACGTGATGTTTTCGTAGATGGAGAATCCCTTTATTTCATAAGCAACAATACGGATGGCCGAGGAAATCCTGATGAAAAAGACGATAAGCTATATCGTTTGCCACTATCTCGGTTAAAAGGAAATATGCCCTGAAGTTATCAATGCGAAGGCGCTACAAGTCGGAGACGAGGTGTTTGTGAATCATGATAACACCGTTTCGAATGAGGTTGTCCAAGATCCATTGCATTATATTTAATATTAAAGATGATTCTTCAATCTCTCCCGGAAGCCTCGCTTTTAATAGCGGGGTTTCATTTTTTATATGGCCTCGAAGCATCGACCACAAAGAGCATGGCCCCCATTTGACCCAACCTCACGAGTAAAAGCGTGAACCTCACGAGTAAAAGCGCGAAATTCACGAGTAAAAGCGTGAACCTCACGAGTAAAAGCGCGAAATTCACGAGTAAAAGCGTGAACCTCACAAGTAAAAGCGCGAAATTCACGAGTGACGCCCAAATTCACGAGTAAAAGCGCGAAATTCACGAGTAAAAGCGTGAACCTCACAAGTAAAAGCGCGAAATTCACGAGTGAAATCCGGAACCTCACGAGTAAAAGCGCGAAATTCACGAGTAACGCCCAAATTCACGAGTAACGCCCAAACTCACGAGTAAAAGCGCGAAATTCACGAGTAACGCCCAAACTCACGAGTAAAAGCGTAAACCTCACGAGTAAAAACTCCAAATTCACGAGTAAAAGCGTGAAATTCACGAGTAAAAGCGTGAAATTCACGAGTAAAAGCGTGAAATTCACGAGTAAAAGCGTGAAACTCACGAGTAAAAGCGTGAAATTCACGAGTAAAAGCCGGAAACTCACGAGTAAAAGCGCGAAATTCACGAGTAACGCCCAAACTCACGAGTAAAAGCGTGAAACTCACGAGTAAAAACTCCAAATTCACGAGTAAAAGCGTGAAATTCACGAGTAAAAGCGTGAAACTCACGAGTAAAAGCGTGAAATTCACGAGTAAAAGCGTGAAACTCACGAGTAAAAGCGCGAAATTCACGAGTAACGCCCAAATTCACGAGTAAAAGCGTGAACCTCACAAGTAAAAGCGCGAAATTCATGAGTGAAAGCCGGAACCTCACGAGTAAAAGCGCGAAATTCACGAGTATTCGCACGAAATTCACGAGTAAAAGCGTGAAATTCACGAGTAACGCCCAAATTCACGAGTATTCGCTCCATACTTCCAAGTAAAAGCATGAACCTCCTGAATTTTGTCCCGGAAGCAATAAAGAAGCTGATGAAACAGTATGCATACAATTATTTTCGTTCATCAGAAGGCTAGACATTTCTAATGAATAGGTGTATAGTTACCTAGGTAACTAATTTACAGGAGGAATACCTTTGTCCTTTAATAATGGTTTTTTTCATCATAACTTACAATTTTCAAGGTCATTTACTAAAAAATTAAATGAACAATTGGCCAAGGTTGATCTTTTTCATTCCCAATGGTCGATTGTATATTATCTGAATGAGTTTGGTTGTTCTACGCTTGTTGAAATAAGCAATTATCTAGATGTGGAGAAACCGACCGTAACGAGGACGGTAAACCGGTTGGAGGAACTTGGTTTGATTGAACAAATCCCAGGAAAAGATAAGCGGGAGCGGAGAATACAGTTAACGGAGTCAGGTGTAAGGACTTATCAAAAGGCCAAAAAGGTAGTTGAAGAATTTGAACTTCAATTAATGAGCGGTTTGGCTGAAGAGGATCGAGAGGCAACGTTACGAACGTTGATTTTCCTGAAGGAAAAATTAAAACAATAGTAAGGAAGAAGGATTGAAATGAATCACAAACCGAAATTGTGGACGAAAGACTTTCTGATTGTCTCGTCTGCGAACTTTTTTCTATTTTTAACTTTTTATGTCTTGATGGTGACATTGACCATTTACACGATTGATAACTTTCATGCGTCGCAAGCACAAGCGGGACTTGCCTCAAGTATTTTTGTCCTCGGGGCTGTGCTTGTCAGACCGATTGCAGGGAAAAAAATTGACAAGATCGGCCGCAGAAAAATGTTGCTTGGATCCTTGATTCTATTCCTGATCGCATCCATTGGCTATTTCCTGGTTAATAGTTTATCCCTCTTATTGATCGATCGGCTTATTCACGGTTTTGCTTTTGGCCTTGCCACTACGGCAACTGGAACAATTGCTGCAGATATCATTCCAAATGAGAGACGTGGGGAAGGGACAGGTTACTTTGCCATGAGTACTAATTTGGCAATGGCGTTCGGTCCGTTTATTGGATTGCTGATCACACAGCATTTTAGTTATTCCATCA
Organism: Peribacillus sp. ACCC06369; assembly: GCF_030348945.1. NCBI lineage: Bacteria > Bacillati > Bacillota > Bacilli > Caryophanales > Bacillaceae > Peribacillus > Peribacillus sp. ACCC06369. Next base: position 5,308,689 of record NZ_JAUCEN010000002.1, on the reverse strand, counting down.
TTTTCTATGCTGCCTCTTTATTTGCCGCGTTTTCTTTAGTGGCATCGTTATTCATGAATGTTCCTGAAGGAGAAAAAGGCAGAGCTTCACAACAAGAAGGATTTAAAATTAGTGATTACTTTGAAAAAAAAGCTCTGCCCATTTCCATTTTTATCGGATTTGCCGGATTTACCTATTCGAGCATTTTGTCGTATTTAACATCTTTTGCAAAGGAAATGGATTTAATGGATGCGGCAAGTTTTTTCTTTGTCGTATTTGCTGTATTCCTTTTGGCGTCCCGTCCGTTTACAGGAAGAATGTTTGATGTGAAGGGGGAGAATGCAGTCATTTATCCTTCGCTCTTACTATTTGCCGTGGGTATGGTCATTCTCAGCCAATCCCATCATGGTATTACGCTTCTGATTGCCGGTGCCTTTATCGGAGTGGGATATGGTACGTTCCAATCAAGTTGTCAAGCCATTTCCATTAAGGAAGCACCATCAAATCGGATGGGATTAGCCACATCCACGTTTTATACAATGTACGATTTTGGAATCGGTGTTGGCCCATTCCTTTTGGGATTCCTTATTCCATTTACCGGCTTCAAAGGGTTGTTCATAGGAATGTCTGTCTTGGCATTCGCTCTTATAGGGATTTACTTTTTCGCACATGGTAGAAAAGCCGCGGCAAGAAAGAAAATGCAGCGGGAAGAACGCTTGTCTGCTTAATTTTTTGAATATGCATGTATGAAATAATCAAAAATGGGGATGCTTATATTATGATTGATTTTCCAAAGTATCCCCCTTTTCTCCGCCTGTAATCCACAGGCGTTTTTTTTATGCCATAAACAAAAAAACCGCCTAATTGGCGGTTTCTTTAAAATTTATAGGTCCATAATCGTTCTTTGCGGATCCAGTCGAGAAAATCAGCATCCTGATTTTCGAATTTCTCTTTCCAATCGATCACCATTGCCTGCGTTTGCGAACGGTGGGCAGTGAATGTAGCTACCTTTTTTTCTTCGACGGCGGAGATATCATGGATGATGTCAGGCTGCCCTAACTCATCGATGCAGTTATTGGAGAACGCGACACAATGAAGTTTAGGTCTCTCTTTCTCTTCCATTCTTTCCACGGCCCGAACCACAGCCCGTGCTGTCGCTTCATGGTCTGGATGGACACTGTATCCTGGATAAAACGTTATGATCAATGAAGGATTCAATTCATTGATGGCTTCGGTAAATAATGAAGTCAGCTTTTCATCATCTTCGAATTCAATTGTCTTATCACGCAATCCAAGCATGCGCAAATCTTGGATGCCCATCGAATTTGCTGCATCGATTAATTCTTTTTTGCGAATTTTAGGGAGCGATTCCCTTGTTGCAAATGGAGGATTGCCTAAATTACGTCCCATTTCTCCTAAAGTTAAACATAAATAGGTGACAGGAGTGCCAGCTTCTCTATGGAGTGCCAGCGTTCCGGAGACCGAAAAGGCTTCATCATCGGGATGTGGGAATATAACTAATACATGACGTTCTTTTTCCAAGGTATATTTCTCCTTCCGTTCTACTTACAGTAAGTATGGTTATCGGTGAATGGGAGTTTTCATCGGAATTATATTATACATATCAAGCTAGTCGTGATCATTCAAAGGGAGTAGGGCTGAGCTGCATGGAGACAGCAAGTTTTCCGGAAAAATCAAGGCCTGCCAACAGCAATCTCCCTTGTTCATCCATTTCGAAGTGGTTGACGCCTTCAGCATATACCCAGCCAATATTGAGCTTCAAGCCGATGCGGTAGGGTCCATCCCCAACTATCTTCCCATGTTCATACTGGATAAAAGCATTACGAATATAAGCACCTGCCGAAAAGAAAGCTTCATCTACATGAGTGGCATAGGCGCCATTTGTCGTTTCAAGGTGAAGATATACATCTTGTCCGGCGAAAGAATCAATAGCATTTTGCACCTCTGTACGGTCTATAGGTTTCATTCTATAATTTCCTCCTTAACTGGGCGGCTAGATAAGCTTTTCCTTCTTTTCATTCTACTAAATAAAAACAAAAAAAGCGAAAAAGGCCGCTCGATGAATTTGAGCAGCCATTAAACTTTGGTCTATTATTTTGTGTTTTCAGCATTTCCATATTTATGGTATGCACCATGATTGACAGGTCCAACATAGTCATTCATCTTCCAAGAATGGCGAACCGCCTCGGTAATGAAGTCTTTTGAAATGAGGACAGCCTCACGCGGACTTTTCCCTTCAGCCAATTGAGCTGCAATGGCTGCTGACGATGAACAGCCGGCACCGTGTGTATTGGTTGTTTCGATTTTCTCGGATTCAAGGATCTCAAATTCTTTTCCATCATATAAAAGGTCGATTGCTTTGTCATAATCCAGTTTATTACCGCCTTTGATCAAGACATATTTTGCACCAAGTGCATGAATCTTTTCGGCTGCACCCTTCATATCATCGATCGTTTTGATAGGCGCTGTTCCTGCTAACTGAGCAGCCTCGAACAGGTTAGGCGTAACTACAGTTGCACGTGGAACAAGTAGTTCACGCAGGGCTACAGCCGTTTCAGGGTGCAATACTTCATCTTCACCTTTACATACCATAACTGGATCGATTACGACTTTGTCCAGTTTCAACTCGTCTATTTTACGGGCAACAAGTTCAATGATCTCCACTGATCCAAGCATTCCCGTTTTCATGGCATCAATGCCGATTGATAGAATCGTTTCGATTTGGGCTTCCAAAACCTCGACCGGTGTAGGGAATACATTATGTGACCAGCCGTTCTTGGGATCCATCGTAACGATTGTCGTTAAGGCGGACATACCGTAAACGCCGAATTCTTGAAATGTCTTTAAATCTGCTTGAAGACCCGCGCCGCCGCTCGAATCCGATCCGGCAACTGTCATAGCTCTTTTCATAGTCATTATGTGACCTCCTCAGGAGAATTGGATTTCGATATTATCAGCATACCAGATAATATGCTATTTTTAGAATATACCAAAATTTCTTTTATGTAAAACTTAGTTTTCACCCTAAAATGAGTGCCTATAAGAAGGAGATGGAATGGCCTCGCATAAGCCATTTTTAAAATTGAAATAATACATGGATTTCAGGAAATTGGATAGATGGGCCGCCTGCTTTTAAGCTTTGAATCCTATTTTCCATCTTTTGATATACAAAGCAAAGTTTGTGAAAGTGTCATTATTTTGAAAATTGATTTAAAATATTTAAATATAGTGGACATATTTATTATAGCTTTACCGTTGGATGCTAGATTAAACCCCAAAAAGGGAGGGTGATTCGTATGGAGTGGACAATGTTGCTGTTAGCTGGTGGGAAATCAAGCCGTATGGGAGTGAATAAGGCCCTGTTGACCATAGGTGGCGTTGTGAACATTTCAAGAGTGGCATCCGTATTGAAAAAGGTATCAGAAAACATTCTGGTCATTACGAATACATTTGAAGATTATCGTTTTCTGCAACTTCCGTTAATACCGGATTTACATAAAGATCAAGGACCACTTGGGGGATTGCATGCAGGGATGGCCTCCTCGAAAACGGAGCTCCAATTCCTTACAGCCTGTGATATGCCGTTTGTGAGTGCAGCTGCCATAAATGATATCATATCCTATTATGAACCCGAATTCGATGCTGTCATTCCGGAGATAAATGGCAGGATTCAGCCGCTTTTTGCTGTTTATCATAAAAGATGTCTTCCTGTACTGACAGAATGTTTATTGAAAAACGAATTAAAAATGAGTCTATTTTTGGAAAAGATTTCGGTGAAAATCATGAAGGAAAGCGATTTTAAGATATATCATGAAAATCCTGAACATTTTCAATACCTTTTTTTCAATATGAATACGAGGGAAGATTATCAAGAGGCAGGTTATATTAGCCAAACCGAATTATATATAAAGGATGGTAGAGATGAATTATAAAATTTCAAAAGAGCCGATTGTCATCCAGGAAGTGATTGATAAAGTAGTAGAGAGGAATGCAGGTGCCGTCACGACCTTTATTGGTACAGTGAGGGAAATGACGAAAGGAAAAAAGACCCTCTTCTTAATTTACGAAGCATATGAACCGATGGCCATCAAGAAATTAGAGCAAATCGGATCTGAGATCAAGGAGCGTTGGCCTGATGCGGAAACGGCGATCACCCATCGTGTAGGTAAACTTGAAATCACGGATATCGCAGTCGTAATTGCCGTTAGTACGCCACATCGAAATGATGCATATGAGTCAAACAGGTATGCAATTGAAAGAATTAAAGAAATCGTCCCGATTTGGAAAAAAGAACATTGGGAGGATGGGGAGACATGGGTCGGAAACCAGTTGGAAACCGTTTCATATCCAAAAGGAAAACCGGAAGAGGTGGATATCGATGATTAATGTACTTTTATTTGCCCAATTGAAAGATGCGTTAGGCAAAGAGACTCTTTCTATAGAAGGAAATGGAATGAGTGTGGCCCAGCTAAAAGGAAAGATGAGGGTGGAATTTCAATTGGAAGGTCTTGAATCCGTGATGACAGCGGTCAATGAAGAATTTGCCGACGATGACACGGTTCTATCTGATGGAGATACAGTAGCTTTCATTCCACCTGTCAGCGGAGGCTGAGAGAATCGGATCGAATTGGAGGGGAGGGTTTACAGTGAAAGAGCGTTATTCAAGACAGACTTTATTCGCCCCCATTGGTGAAGGCGGCCAATTGAAAATCTTGAAGAAGCATGTCTTACTTCTAGGGGCAGGGGCTTTGGGATCTGCTAACGCCGAGGCCCTTACTCGTGCGGGAGTAGGGAAGCTTACGATTGTCGACAGGGATTATGTGGAGACTAGTAATTTACAGCGCCAACAAATGTATACGGAACGGGATGTCGAGGAGAATCTGCCAAAAGCAGAAGCGGCAAAGCGTCATTTATTTGAAATCAATCATGAAGTTGAAGTGAATGCCATCATCATGGATGCAACCGCCCAGAACCTTGAACAGCTGCTTGGTGATGTTGATTTGATATTGGATGCGACCGATAATTTTGAGACACGGATGATTATAAATGATTTGTCACAAAAGCTTCAAATACCTTGGATTTATGGGGCATGTGTGGGGAGTGTGGGCATGACTTTGACCATTCTTCCCGGACAGACGCCATGTTTGCACTGTTTACTTAAATCTATCCCCATTCAAGGAATGACCTGTGACACAGGAGGAATCATATCGCCAGCTGTAACGATGGTAGTGGCACACCAAACTGCCGAAGCTTTGAAAATCCTTGTTGAAGACTGGAAATCGGTTCGACCTGCACTTGTTACTTTTGATCTGTGGAGGAATCAATACCAAACCGTTCGATTATCAAAAGCTAAAAAGAAAGATTGTCTCTCTTGCGGAGATCAGAGGACATATCCCTTTTTAACTATGGAAAACGCAACGAAAACTGCGGTTCTTTGCGGAAGGGATACTGTACAGGTAAGACCGCCAAAACCTTTGAAACTTCAACTCGATAAATTAGCCAAGGAACTGAATGGCAGCGGCTATTTGGTAAAATTCAATCCATTTCTACTCTCTTGTGAAAAAGCCGGGGAACGTATTGTCATTTTCAAGGATGGCCGGGCGTTGATTCACGGCACGAAGGACATGGTCCATGCAAAGGCCACGTACCAAAGAATTCTGGGTTAATGAATATAAAAAACGAGGCTGCCGATTAAGGAGCCTCGTTTTTTATGAATCATAATAGGGTAATGGTTTTCGGGTATTAGTGTGTAACCCCGCTTTTTTCTTATTTGGAAGCAACGATGACGACTTTTCCTTCGTCAAGCACTTCCTCGTAACGTTCTGCCTCCATATCACTAAGGCCAAGGTTGCTCATTCGATTACGAAGTTCATCTCCGCGTGATTTAAATAGATTTCCAACGGAATCAAGGAAACCCTGTTCCTTCATGCCTACATCTTCTGTATTTGTATTCTCGGTAAGGTGTTTTGAACGGGTTTTATCATGGGCAAACAAATATACATCGTCCTTCGTATAACCTGATGTGACTAGTTCATCGATTTTTTCCTTTGCTTGTAAACCGTTTTCTACTACATGTACTTGATACATATAAACTCCTCCTTGAATTTCAGTGTAAGATTCTCTTGGATATAGGTAAATGGAATCTTGCTTATTACAGTTCTTGAATGGCTATAGTAGTATATAACCTTATTTGGTTACCGATAAACATTTATACCGAATTTATTCAGTAAGTGGTGAAGCGGAACACCTTCTGGATGCGGTAGGTCAAGTATTTGAAGACAGGCAGTTTCTTCTGATATTCACTGTAATCAACGGTGTATGTTCCATTTTGATTTGTCCATAGTCTTTGAAAATAGCTATCGACATCATTAGAAACGTCCGCATCATTTGGAGCATGGATTTCAACATTGGCTTCAAGGTTATAGTCATCTAGATTACGTGATGTATAATTAGCCGATCCTCCAAGAATAATCGTTTCATTAGCCTTTTGGATCATCATCAACTTTGTATGGAACTGTTCTTTATCTGTTTTGTACCAGCGGATCGAGATATTTTCATCCCCAAGTTTTTCGAATTCAGCGGCAACTGGAAGATTAGGAAGCCCGATTTTCTCACTTCCGAAAGCATTTTGATTCGGATCCAATATCATTTGGATCTTTACACCACGTTTAGCTGCATCGGTTAATGCTTCGACAACATCACGATCGGCAATGTAGAACATGGCAAGATGGATCTTGTCGCCTTTTTCTGCATCCTTTATTACTTTAAGGACATGTTTATTGATTTTTCCTTCCGTTAGCAATTGTACCGATATCGGTCCTTTATCTGCTGATGCCCCTTTGAACTCAGGAAATGACTTTGGACCTCCCGAGAATTTCGAAGCTGCTTCTTCGGCTTTAACAAAGTCGCCGATGATATTCCCATCCATCTGAAACGCAATATTGGAATGGAATCCACTTGCGTCATGAGGATTGGCAGAAGAGATGATGGCCGTTTTTTCGGTAGCGACCACTTTTCTATGATTGGCCTTAATATTCATCAGTCTAAGATAAGAACGAAAGGTGACCTTTGGTGCGCTTTTAGCCATTGGATTCACAATCCATCCTTTCCCGCTTTCACCGAACCATTGGAAAAAGGTCCGATACACACCTGAATAGAGGGGATTCGGATCCCGAAGCCGGTCTAAGTTGGTAACGATGACATCAATGCCATTTTTCTTCATCGTTTCCAATGCCTCTAACTGGTAGGCATTATAGGAAGTATTCACTTCATCAGTAATGAAGATAACCTGGAGGTCAGGTTTCTTTTTCTTCTGTTCAACCAGTTTATCCTTCAGATTCTCGGTTAACTTCGGGAAGTTCATCTTTTCATCATAAAAAGCATTAAACAAAAACATATCGATTACGATAAAAGAATCAGCGTCTTCTATGGCTTGATTTATGGTTTGGAAAATTCGCTGCTCATGTTGCAGATTCCCTTGTTCATCGTGATAGGAAAGGTCATAGATGAAATCAATATCCTCGACATGATGAACCTTCCCTTCATAAGAAATGCCATCAGGGAGAGGCTTGTAGCTGTTATAGACGATTACGGCCGTAATGACGATCAAAATGCAGACAAGCAGATAAAACAGTTTTCTTTTATACCATTTTTTCATAGGGAATCCTCCAACATGGATAAATTGCTTGCTAACTATCTATTTTCCCACATAGGGGTATATAGAAACATAAATCTTAATCTATGGAAAAAGGTAAGGCGATTAGTTTGATATAATATAGTTTCAAAAGGTTGAAAGGGGCTGTGGCACATGGAAAAGCAGTTATTAACAAATGATTGGTGGCCTCTATTGGAAGAGGAATTCAAAAAAACATATTACCAGGAGCTAAGGGAATTTATAAAGCAGGAGTACAGTCAGCAAGTCATTCACCCGGAACAAGATGATATCTTCAATGCGCTTCACTATACCTCTTATGAAGACGTAAAGGTTGTCATCCTTGGACAGGACCCTTATCATGGCCAGGATCAAGCGCATGGCCTTAGTTTTTCAGTTAAGCCGGAGGTTCGCATCCCGCCTTCTTTAAGAAATATCTTTAAAGAGTTACACACTGATCTAGGATATGAGGCTCCTGATAATGGTTACCTTGTTGAATGGGCGGGACAGGGGGTGCTTCTATTGAACACAGTCTTGACTGTCCGCGAGGGAGAGGCTCATTCACACCGAGGAAAAGGATGGGAAAATTTCACGAATCAAGTTATTCGCCTATTGAATGAACGTCCGAAACCGGTTGTATTCATCCTGTGGGGGAAACCTGCTCAATCCAAAATCCCTTTGATTGATGAAACCCGTCATAGAATCATTAAGTCCGTCCATCCTAGTCCGCTGTCTGCCTCCCGTGGTTTCTTTGGCAGCAAACCTTTTTCCAAAACAAATCAGTTGCTGGTGGAAATGGGGGAATCCCCAATTGATTGGAAAATCTCGAAGCGATGATATGGGCAAGAAAAAGGAACGGGTGAATTGTATGGCGTGCTGTCATTTCTATATAACTTGGGATCCCAGGTTTCCAAAGGGCTGCCGTGCGTTTCAATTCAAAACATCAAACCTGCCCTCTCTTGAGGTCTTTCGTTCTTCAGGACAACCATGCTTGAAATTTCACTCCAAGCCAATTAAAAAGTAGGGATATGCAAGGTGTTTTCTTCTCTGATTTTTGCTATGCTAGTTATGAAAGTTTTGACCTGTAAATAGACGAGGTGGTAAAGGTGGATATTTCATCAAGACAAATGTTAGATAAAATCGAAGAGCTTGTTTTGAAAGCGAAACAGGCAAATTCAGAAGATAAGGTGCAGGGGTATGTAATTGCCATTAAGTCCCTTTGTGAAGTAATGGTTGATGAAAAGGCTGGGAACATCAGCATCCCGAAGCCAATCACATTGAGCCAGCCCGTTATGTCGGCTACATCGAATGTAGAACCGGTTAAAATGGAAGAAGCCAATGGGGAATCCTTGTTTGATTTTTAAATTAGAGTAGGGGAGCGAAATCATAGTGAAACTGTTCATCATTTTAGGTGCATTGAATGGGTTTATTGCTGTAGCACTAGGTGCATTCGGTGCACACGGACTGGAAGGGAAAATTCCTGATAAATATTTAGAAACATGGCAAACCGCTGTTCAATATCAAATGTTCCATGCGGTGGGTTTATTAGTGCTTGGTTTATTGGCTGGGAAGATTTCAAGTCCGCTAATCAACTGGTCCGGCTGGCTCATGCTAATAGGAATCATCCTTTTTTCCGGTAGTCTATTCGTTCTTAGCGTTACGCAAATCAAGGTCCTGGGAGCAATCACACCGCTTGGCGGAGTCTCATTCTTGGTTGCTTGGGTCCTAATGATCATTGCTGCATATAAATACTTGTAATGAAGACAGCTGATCTTCTTAGGTCAGCTTAATTAGAAAAGTCCCCCCAATAAAGAAGAGCCTCAAAATCAAATAGATTCTGAGGCTCTTCTTTATGGAAGTTTCTTCACCTTGGCGGATAGGTGGCAAGCCCAGCGCCTCCAAATGGATAGTCATATTCGATTTCCTCATCAAACGTTACATAATCTAAGTATACCATCGGAATTAAGTATCGTTTTCCCGTTTCAGGGTCGCTTATGATCAAATGATCGCGTCCTGCAGCCTCGATGATTCCTTTGAAGATCACTGCATTCCATTCCGTGTTGTTTTCAAACGTGGTATAAACAGTGGCTAATTTCCCTTTATTCAAACGCAAAATGTTCTCGATGTACGACGCTTCGACCGGTAGCATGCCAGGTATCTGTGGTCCGGAAGTGCCTCCGTTCATCATCATGGGCACTTGTTGTTGCGTGCCTCCATTCATCGTCATGGGCACTTGTTGTTGCGTGCCTCCATTAGTGGGCATTTGTGGCTGTTGGTATGCTTGCTGCTGGTAACCCTGTTGCGGGTTAGGATTCTGCTGCCGCAGGTTAGGCTCATTATTTTCATAGGGGTAATAGGGGCTTCCTCCGTACGGGTAATTACCATAAGGATTATTTTGTGACATTGCATTCCCTCCTAAAAGGTTTATTTGATTTTGTGGAATTTGGACAATCCGAGAGTGTGGAATGGGAGAAACAGTGCGATTTATAGCGACCGGTAGTTCTGGATAATCCCCGGGTGGCTTAAAAAACCACAATGAATTTGAGTGATACGTAACGGTTGCCGTTCATGATTTAAGTCGAACCCTCTTGTCTGCTAATGAATGGAAGTAACGTTCCTTCACCTCGCTGAAGTCAGGAAATTTTCCTGAAGCTGAATGGGACTGTGAAAAAATAAATTCATCACTATTGAAAATGTATGGGATATGCATTGGTTTTATTCCAAAGATGGGGAAAAATAAAAAGGAGTGGACGCAAAAGGAAAAAGCTTCCGGAAACCGGAAGCTCATCGTCTTATACGTATAAGAAAGAAGGTACGTTTTCTTCCGGCAGGATATTGCCTACAAAGAAAGAACCAAATGCAGCGTATCGTGCACTCACTTCATCAAAACGCATTTCATAGATCAATTTTTTAAATTGAAGGACATCATCCGCGAATAGTGTAACGCCCCATTCATAATCGTCAAAACCGACAGAACCGGAAATGATTTGTTTTACTTTACCGGCATAACTGCGGCCAATCAAGCCGTGGGAACGCATTAAGCCTTTGCGTTCTTCCATGGAAAGCATATACCAGTTATCATCTCCATCACGACGCTTGTCCATTGGATAGAAGCATACATGTTTCGCTTTTGGAAGTATCGGATAAAGTCTAGAACGAACATGAGGGTTCTGATAAGGGTCCTCACCATCTCCACTTGCCAAGTAATTGCTTAATTCCACGACGGAAACGTATGAATAAGCGGGGATTGTATACTCGGCAAGCTTCGTTTTGTTGAATTCATTTTCAATTATATTCAATTCTTCCATGGTTGGGCGGGCAAACATTAGCATGAAGTCCGCTTTTTGACCAACGATGGAATATAGGGCATGGCTGCCTTCGTTGTCGCTTTGTGTCATATTCCATTTATCCAGTAAACCTTGGAATTCTGAGATAGCCAATTGGCGTTCGTCACTTGATAAGGTTTTCCAAGAAGCCCAGTCGATCAGACGGAAGTCATGTAAACAATACCAGCCATCCAGTGTTTGTGCTGCTTCACTCATTACGATCACTCCTAAGTCTTATTATAACTTTAATATATCATAGTTTCAGTATAAGGAAATTTATATCAACCCGCAAACACCATCACTGTTTTTCGGTGTTCAAACAAATTTCAAATTTACGGAATGGTTGGTGACCAAAGTGGCTGGAATTTACCTAGCTGCTAGAGTATTCTTAAAAGAAGACGACTATGGAATTCTTGCCGAATGGTTAAATATAGGAAAAACAGGGGAAACGTATCTAAAAAAGGAGGAAGAGCCAGTGAGTGATTTATTTGAAATTTTGGAATCGAAAGTTATGGGGCATAATTTAAAGATCGTTTTTCCAGAAGGGTTGGATGAACGGATTTTGGGAGCGGCAGGCAGGCTTGCCAAAGCTAAACTGGTGACACCTGTATTGATCGGGGATATCGGGTTGATTCAAGAGAAGGCAAAGGATTTGAAAATCTCCCTTGATGCAATCGAAATATATGATCCGAAGAATTATATCATGATGGATGAAATGGTTGAAGCGTTTGTGAAGGTCCGTGAAGGTAAAGAGACTGATATACAAGCACGTGAAATCTTAAAGGATGAGAACTATTTTGGAACCATGCTCGTCCATATGAAACTGGCACATGGAATGGTGAGTGGTGCAACGCATTCGACTGCCGATACGGTTCGCCCCGCCCTAAGGATCATCAAGACAAAGCCAGGCGTCCAAAAAACATCGGGTGTATTCATCATGGTCCGGGAAGAAGAAAAATATGTCTTCGCGGATTGTGCGATAAATATAAACCCTGATTCCCAGGACCTGGCCGAAATCGCAATCGAAAGTGCGAAGACTGCACTAATGTTCGATATCGAACCGCGTGTGGCTATGTTGAGCTTTTCTACGAAGGGGTCGGCAAAATCACCCGAGACGCTAAAAGTAGTCGATGCCGTCGAATTGGCAAAAGAAATGGATCCTGAAATCATTTTGGATGGGGAATTTCAGTTTGACGCGGCTTTTGTTCCTTCGGTAGCAAGAAAAAAAGCACCGGATTCCCTTATTCAGGGGGATGCGAATGTTTTTATTTTCCCAAGCCTCGAAGCAGGGAACATTAGCTACAAGATGGTACAGCGCTTGGGTGGCTTCGAAGCGGTCGGCCCGATCCTTCAGGGGCTGAACCGTCCTGTAAATGACCTTTCGAGGGGATGCAGCGAAGAGGATGTATATAAGCTGGCAGTCATTACAGCGGCACAGGGGATTGTGGCGCAGTATCAATAGGCCGCTTGAGGATAAAAAGTAGAGGGAGATTCGTATGAGTGAAACAGATTCATTATTAATGCAACAAGAGTGGCGGGTTATTGATCAATCCTCCGTTGGACCTCAGTTTCCTGCTCTAGAGTCCTTTGCGATGGATGATACATTTTGCGCTTCCGTAGGGTCAGGTAAATCAGCAGCCGTAGCAAGAGCGTGGGTACACCATCGAACCATCGTCCTGGGTATACAGGATACGAAGTTGCCCTTCCTTAAAAAGGGTTTGGATCATTTAAAAGAACATGATCATCAGGCCATTGTAAGGAATTCCGGAGGGCTGGCAGTCGTGCTGGATGAGGGGGTCCTGAATTTTTCGCTCATTTTTCCTGAAAATGAGCGAAAAATTGAAATCAATCGTGGATATGATGCGATGTGGGAGCTTGTCCAATTGATGTTTTCCGATTTCCCAGTCACGATGGAGGCAAGGGAAATCGTCGGTTCCTATTGTCCTGGAAGTTATGATTTAAGTATAAATGGGCAGAAGTTTGCGGGCATATCCCAACGCAGGATTCGTAATGGCGTAGCGGTGCAAATCTATTTGTGTGTTAATGGAAGCGGGGCTGAACGTGCCAGTCTCGTTAAGGGTTTTTATGATGCAGCTAAAGGAAATGCAGAAACCAAATTCGTTTATCCTGATATCGTCCCTTCGGTAATGGCATCCCTTACAGAATTATTGGGCGTGCAATTGAGTGTTCAGGATGTGATGCTCAGATTCCTTCATGTCTTGAAGGAACATAGCGGAAAGATATTCTCTGACACTCTTTCTGTTCAGGAATGGCCGTTATATGAGGCATACTTGACAAGAGTGGTGGAACGCAATGATAAAGTATTCGATTCAATAAAGGATTGATATGCAAAAGGCTGTTCCTGTGTCAGGGACGGCCTTTTGCATGTAATACGACTTTAGCATTCACTGAAACTGTAAAAGGGACTGTATGATAGGCAGCAGAGGTATAATCACCGAACATCCTTGGACGATTTTATCCTTTTTTCTTGGCCATGAAAAAAAGAGCCTTGTTGGCTCCCTTTTTCGGATAAACATGGGTGAATGGCCTTTAGCATGTGGTTGATCTATGTAACTGAACCCCACATTATCAAATTACTCAGCCATTTTTTCCAAATTTCCATTCCGGTCCATCTTGAACTTAGTTGCCGGACGTTCCTCTTCTTCTAACAAGACCAGCTTTCTTGCTCGGTTCATGATATTCATCAAAGTTTCATAATCTTCCTGCATCAAGCCGCTGTTTTGTTCTAAGTGGCTGATTTTATTCTCCAAATCTTCGTTTCGCTTTTTCAGTCCTTTAATTTCGAGCTTCAATCTTTCATTTTCGGTTTTTAATACTTCGGCTTGAAGCATACGGCCATTCATAGATTCCAAATACGCGATGACGGTATCTAGGTTCATGGCTTTTTCCAAAGTTACTGGAGTGTTCTGTGGCTTAGGAGCGAGAGCTTCAGCCACAACGAATTCTTCTGCTGCTTCATAATTGGTGGTATCGACTTCGGATTGCAAGTCTAGTTCCTCTTCTTGTACTTGAGAAACCACTATGTCCGAAATCGTTGGGGACGGCGGTGTATAAAGAAGCCGTTTTTTCCCTCCTTGATCTTTTCCAAGAATCCTTTGCCGTTGCTTACGCTGTTTCTTGGCAAGGGATAGCGCTTTATCATAATTATGGCGGACAACTGCATTCCAGCGGAATCCGCATGCGGCAGAGGTGCGATTCAACTTATCTCCTACCTCTTCAAATGCATTTAGCTGAGTGCTGCCTTCTCGCACATGGCGCAATACCGTTTCTGCCAAAAGCAAATCATCTTCTTCTGTCCAGGCGTCTTGACGAACCTTCATTTCTACATACTCCCTTTCTGGTAACTTTTAAAATAAATAACTATATAAAATATCGTGTGGCAGTGATTTATGGAGTGTTCTACTAGCATTTTGGACAAAATTTGGATTTTTTATACAAAAAGGTTGAAAGGATACTAGTTTTTTGATTAATTACATCATTTGCTAGCGGCTGCCCTTTCCTTTTCACATCATCCAGCCCTCTTGATATTCATAAGTAGAAACGGTAAAATACCTTTTAGTCATATAAATGGAAAGAAAAATAGTTTGTCATGGAAAGGATGGTACCGGAGGATGTCCAATGAATTCAGAGTGTGTGATGACTGCTTGGCGGTAAACATCAAAACATTGATCCCCCGTCTTGAAAAGCTTGATCCCGACGCGAAAATTGAAGTGGGCTGTCAATCCTATTGCGGTCCTGGCAGAAAGAAATCATTTGCCTTCGTCAATAACCGTCCAGTTGCTGCACCGACAGAAGACGAGTTACTAGATAAAATCAATAAAAAACTAAAGTAGGATCCATGAGATATAGTTGGAGTGGATTGTTTGCTTTTGATAAATGGAACAAGCTGTTCATCACCCAGATTCAACAAACTGCGGTGATTTTTTATTTCCTTATTTTCGAGACTAAACCCGACGGGAACTTCCGTTTTCTTACAAAATGACCCCTCTTACTAGAAAGGGGAAAGTTAGGGTTTTTTGTCAAAACACGCTATAATGAGTGCATCGAGATTATGAAAAAGAGGGTAGTTCATGGAATATTCCGGCGAAAAATTACAAGAAGAAAAAGTATTCAAGGACCCGGTGCACCGATATATACATGTTCGTGATCGGGTTATATGGGATTTAATAGGAACGAAGGAATTCCAGCGTCTTCGAAGGATCAAACAGCTGGGAACGACTTATTTAACCTTTCATGGTGCGGAACATAGTCGGCTTAGCCATTCGCTTGGAGTATATGAGATAGTTCGGAGAATCGTCGATGATGTTTTCGAGGGCAGACCGGAGTGGAAACCTGAGGAACGGTTACTATCCCTATGTGCAGCCCTTCTGCATGATTTGGGCCATGGTCCCTTCTCTCATTCTTTTGAAAAGGTGTTTGACCTGGATCATGAGCAATTCACGCAGCAGATAATCGTCGGCGATACGGAAGTGAATAAGATCCTCCTTCGAGTAGGGCGTGATTTCCCGAAAAAAGTGGCAGAAGTCATAGCGAAAACCTATAAAGGCAAATTAGTAGTCAGCCTGATTTCAAGTCAGATCGATGCTGATAGAATGGACTATTTACAGCGTGATGCTTACTTCACTGGCGTGAGTTATGGACATTTCGATATGGAAAGGCTTTTGCGTGTAATGAGGCCCAGGGAAGAACATGCCGTCATAAAACAAAGCGGGATGCATGCGGTTGAGGATTATATCATGAGTCGCTACCAAATGTATTGGCAGGTTTATTTCCATCCAGTTACGAGAAGTGCGGAGGTCATACTTACCAAGATTCTACATAGGGCGAAACATTTATATGAATCCGGTTATGAGTTTGCTCAAGAACCGCACCATTTTTATTCATTGTTCAAGGGAGAAGTGACTTTAACGGACTATTTGAAAATGGATGAAGCGGTGATGCTCTATTATTTCGAAGCATGGGAAGAGGAAAACGATGCGATTTTAAAAGATTTATGCACTCGCTTCGTTAACCGTAAACTATTTAAATATGTGGAATTCCATCCATCGAACAGTCAAATGAACAGATTGATGGAATTAAGGACTTTATTCAAGAAGGCGGGCATCGATCCGGATTATTATCTCGTCGTAGATTCTTCATCGGATCTGCCGTATGATTTTTACCGGCCAGGTGAGGAAGAGGAGAGACTGCCGATTCACTTGCTGAAAAATAATGGCGAAATTCGGGAATTATCGCGTGAATCCGAAATTGTCGATGCAATTTCAGGAAAAAGAAGAACGGATCATAAGTTGTATTATCCAGCAGATTTATTGCGTGATGAATCTACGAAGAAAAATATAAAAAAACAGATTCGTAAGCTTTTGGAGCTATCGGATTAAAGTGGTACATTTTTGGTGAGGAGTGACGAGCCTTGTTTAAGGATCATGCAAACATTATCAATGCAATTTCTACTGCCGGTGAAATCTCGGGTCGGAAAAAATTACAAAAAATCGTTTATATCGCGAAGAAGCTGTCCTTCCCATTTCATGAAAAGTTTCAGTTTCACTTTTACGGACCATATTCGGAGGAGTTGACCTTGCGGATTGAAGAGCTCTGCGAAATGGGTTACTTGAATGAAGTAAGGGAAAAAAAAGCAGGGTATTATCAGTATTGTTATTCGATTACGGACGCCGGCCAGGATTTCCTATCCATCCAGGAAGTGGAGATGCCAGCTCTTGAGGCATGCTTACTGGATATGAACGAACAGAATGCCCGGTTTTTGGAGCTTGTTTCAACGGTGTTATACTTTGACACGCTTGAAAAAGAAGAAGTCACCGAGAAAATTTTCACGCTGAAAAGCAAACAAAAATATACGCTTGAAGAAATTGATGAGGCATATGAATATATTGAGCAGTTAAAAACAAAAGCTAAGCCGAATTGATGGCTTAGCTTTTCCCCATTATGTAAAGCTCATTGATCGCTTTTACGGACACCGGCTACTGCCAAGTGATTTTTTGACATTTCTTCAATGAAAATCGTAACGGCTTCAGCTGGTGCTCCAGTTGTTTCCGTAACGGCTGCAGTCACCTTTTCAACTAAAGCTTTCTTTTGTTCGTCTGTACGGCCTTCAAGCATTTTGACTGTTACATATGGCATCTCTCATTCCCCCCTTCCTCTCTCATCTTGTAGTGTTTCACAATGGAAAAATAATTGCAAGACACGGAAGTCAGAGTTTTTTCACTTCTTGCTCTTTTGATGTATACTAACGGTAATAAATATTGGGGGAGAAGCTATCAATGCAATTCTTGGAGCAAATAGAACGGTTTTTGTTTTATCCTTTGGAACAGCTTCCATATGTTATTGTGTCACTGTTAATCGCATTTACGGTTCATGAATTTTCACATGCTTATGTAGCCTATAAGTTCGGTGACCCGACTGCAAAGAATGAAGGAAGAGTCACATTGAATCCGATTTCGCATTTGGATCCGATCGGAACTCTGTTGATATTGATAGCCGGATTTGGTTGGGCGAGACCTGTACCGGTTAATCGTTTTCATTTCAAGAATCCAAAATTGGCAGGGGTGCTTGTCTCTTTTGCCGGTCCGTTCAGTAATTTGCTTGTTGCAATTTTGGGGTATTTGATTTTTTATGGGTTGCTGGCGGCAGGCGTTGGACCTGATTTACCGTTCTTCGTTCAGCCATTCTTCGAGGTGCTCATCAACTTAAATATCCTTTTGTTTGTATTTAATCTGTTACCGCTGCCGCCGCTCGATGGTTATAGGATCGTACAGGATCTTGTTTCAGCTGACTTGCGGGCAAAAATGACCCAGTATGAACAATATGGCTCACTGATTTTTTTGATTCTGATCATCACACCGCTGAGCAAGTATACAATTGGCCCGATTTTGAACAATGTTGTACCATTGGTAGGCGACGTCCTGAGTCGGTTCTTTACACTTTTTCTTTTTTAAACGATAGGAAATGACAAACCATAAAGGGGGATATAAACATGGAAGAACAACCAAAGAAAAAGGTAGGCTTCAATATTATAAAAAACGACCCTACAGAAGGTCATGGCGGATATGGAGCAGGTGTTTTAACGCTCGATAATATTTCTCCGGTCATAATCGATGTGGATGCAGGTGAAGCCGAGGTCGATATCGGCGCGATGCATGCAAGGAGTGCAGTGGAAAAAGGAATTAAATTTTTAAAGACTAAAGAAGAGGTCCCGAATGCCAAACCTTACTGGCTTGTTTGGGTGACCATTGAAGCCACTCAAAATGGTCCGCACTATGCAGGTGTGACAGCTTGTGAAATGACGGTCGACCGCTCAATTAGACGCGGTTATAAATCGCTTCCGGAGCATGTTAACCGGATGGATAAATCACTGAAACGGCAAATCATCGTCGAGGACATGGATGATAAATCCAAACGTATACTTGCAGACTTCCTGAAAAACCATGATGCAGGAATGTGGGAGCGCTCTTCTGCACTGCTCAAGGAGTCATTGACGGTTTGAATCTGATTTAATCGATGAAATGTTAGGTTTAGTGAAAAATTCACTTGTAGGAAACGGATAAAATAAGTAAACTTAAAGACAGCAGTTTAGACACTGTGGAACTAGGACAGAAAAACCCCGAAGCCGCTACCGGCTTCGGGGTTTTTCGTTATCCCCATGGTTTTAAGACTTTTTTGTACCACGGTGCCTTCTTTTGTTCTTCTCCTTTTGGGGCATGTTTCGGGCTTTCACCCTTAAAGTGCTCGGCACAGTATTCGACAGGTTCGGAGCCTTTAACATAATAAGTAAGTCTTGAGGCAGGACAATCCTTTGTTGCCAATTTTCCACTGACGGGATTCACGTTTACCCCGATTACGTTTTCCGTTTCCTTAAACGATTTTGCTGGTTTACCTTGTAGGCCCTTTTCCATATAAGAAGCCCAGATTTTCTTTGCATAGCCTTTTTCAGCAGGGTTCTCGATCTTTTTACCTTGATCATATCCAGTCCATACTCCAGCTACAAGCTCCGGTGTGTAACCAATCATCCAGCTATCCGTCGGGGTGGAACCTGATTTGCCGGCATATGGGCGGGTCAGCTGGGAGCTGATGGTGCTGCCGGTCACTTTCGTATAGCCATTTAAGGTTTCATCAAAAACCCCGGTAAGCATCTGAGTCATGACAAATGCCTTATCCTCATCCAAAATCTGTTCCGGTTTCTTATTTCCATCAAAAATCACTTCACCTTTTTGATTTTCAACCTTTTTGATGAACACGGGTTCAACCTTCTTGCCGCCGTTAGCCAGAATGCTGTACGCATTCACCATTTCAATCGCCCTTACACCTGACGTACCAAGTGCAAGGGATGGAACGGCATCCATTTTCGCCGTGATGCCGAAACGATGCGCTGTATCAACCAGGGTCTGTTCCCCAAGGAACAGGTGCGTTTTTACGGCGAAGATGTTATCGGAAAGAGCAATGGCCTGAGCCATCGTTATTTCGCCTTCCGCATATTGATGGTTGTAATTATGCGGTGTATATGACGAGTGACCATCATCGAAAGAAAATGTAGTAATCTCACTTTTTAAAGTGGTAGATGGTGTGAAACCATTCTCCAGCGCTGAGTAGTATAGCAATGGCTTCATCGTGGAACCGGGCTGGCGAACTGCCTGTGTAGCTCGATTGAATGGCGACTCCGCATAATCTTTACCACCGACCAGTGCACGGACTTCCCCGGTGTCCGGATCCATTGCCACTATCGAAGCTTGAATCCCTGAAGACTTGGGTATGGTAGTGGAAAGGACCTCTTCGGCAACATCCTGCTGGGTTTCATCCAGTGTGGTATAGACCTTAAGTCCGCCTAGCTCGATCGTCCGGTCATCTAAATGAAGCTGTGATTTTAAAGCCTGCTTGACCGCATCCTGGAAATAAGGAGCGGTTTTATTGGTGACCGTTCCGTGCTCGCCCTTTAATGTAAGGGATGTTTGCAATGCTTCCGCGATGTTTTTTCCTGAAATGTAGCTTTTGTTTTTCATGGCTTGCAGGACAACTTTCTGCCTTGATTTCGCTTTTTCAAAGTTATCCAATGGAGAATAATTTGACGGACCTTTTGGTATTCCGGCCAGCATGCTCGCTTCAGGAAGAGTCAAATCCTTGGCATCCTTGCCAAAGTAATATTGACTTGCAGCTTGGGCTCCATATGCGCCATGGCCATAGTAAATCGTATTTAAATAGCCTTCTAGAATTTCCTTTTTTGAGTAGTTCATTTCTAAACGTACAGTATAGAAGGCTTCATTGAGTTTCCGCGACCACGTTTTGTCATGACCCAGAAAAAGGTTCCTGGCATACTGCTGGGTAATGGTGCTTGCACCCTGGACTTTGGACATTGCTTTGATATCCGCAAGGATGGCACCGCCGATCCGTTTTATATCAAATCCATTATGAGTGTAAAATTGACGGTCCTCAACAGCGACAGTTGCTTTGATGAGCTGTGGTGAAATCGAATCCATTCCGGCCCAATAACGTTTCTGGCCATTATCGGTTTCCCCGATCACATTTCCGCTATCACTATAATAGAGAGTGGACTGCGGCACGACCAAAGGAGGCGGACCTAATATTTTTGCATAAATCAGTAAGGAGAGAAGCAATACAAAGAGTATAGTGAGCCCGATTGTGGCAAGGATAATGAAGGCCCGTACATATTTAGTTGTCCTTTTAAATCGTTCGCTTGGAATCAATTCCATTGCTTTCACCTCTCTTATCAGAAAAAGAATCTATTATCTATTACTATTATGGAAAAAAAAGAAATTTTTAAACATAAGAACTGCATTTACGAAATTTATCTTGCATTTCTGCTAGATTCGTCTATAATTTTTCTAGCTAATGACTATACCGATTTTGGGGAACCTATTAGGTGACTGACAATATGAAATGGAAAAGGAGCGTTAATAAATGAGCATTTGGTTTACTGAAAAACAAACAGAGAATTTTGGTATTACGATGAAAGTGAATCGTACTTTACATACGGAGCAAACTGAGTTTCAAAAGCTGGATATGATTGAAACGGAAGAGTGGGGCAATATGCTATTGTTGGATGACATGGTAATGACTTCACAGCGCGATGAATTCGTTTACCATGAAATGGTAGCCCATGTTCCTTTATTCACTCATCCTAATCCAGAAAACGTTTTGGTTGTTGGCGGAGGGGACGGAGGAGTTATCCGTGAAATCCTGAAGCATCCAAGCGTAAAAAAAGCTACATTGGTGGATATCGATGGGAAAGTCATCGAATACTCAAAGAAATTCTTGCCTGAAATTGCAGGCATGCTTGAAGATCCGCGTGTAGACGTACAAGTGGGGGATGGCTTCATGCACATCGCCAAAAGTGAAAATGAATATGACGTGATCATGGTCGACTCAACTGAACCTGTTGGACCTGCTGTCAATTTATTCACTAAAGGTTTTTATGCCGGGATTTCCAAAGCTTTGAAAGAAGATGGGATTTTTGTGGCACAATCAGACAATCCTTGGTTTAAAGCAGACTTAATTCGTGATGTACAACGTGATGTAAAAGAAATATTCCCAATCACTAGCCTTTATTTAGCGAATATCCCGACGTATCCAAGCGGCCTTTGGGCGTTCACGATCGGGTCGAAAAAATATAATCCATTAGAAGTGACGGAAGACCGTTTTCATGAAATCGAAACGAAATATTATACAAAAGAACTTCATAAAGCAGCTTTCGTTCTGCCTAAATTCGTTCAAGATTTAGTGAAATAAGGGAGGCGTGGACCATGAAATTCGATGAAGCCTATTCAGGCAATGTATTCATTAAAAGCCACCCAGTTTTTGAAGAATCTGAAGCTGTGCTATACGGTATGCCGATGGACTGGACCGTAAGTTTCCGTCCTGGTTCCCGCTTCGGCCCTACCCGGATTCGAGAAGTTTCGATTGGTTTGGAAGAGTACAGCCCATATTTAGATCGTGAATTAGAAGAAGTTAAATTCTTTGATGCCGGAGATATCCCATTACCATTTGGTAATCCGCAGCGCAGCATCGATATGATTGAAAAATTTGTCGACAGCTTGTTGGATGCAGGTAAGTTCCCAATGGGGATGGGAGGCGAACACCTTGTCACATGGCCTGTCATCAAAGCCATGTACAAAAAGTATCCCGATATGGCCATCATCCATATGGATGCCCATACAGATTTACGTGAGGATTATGAGGGAGAACCACTTTCCCATGCTTCCATCATCCGCAAATCCGCGGAGCTTATCGGTCCGAAAAATGTATACTCTTTCGGCATCCGTTCCGGTTTGAAGGAAGAATTCCAATGGGCAAAAGAAAACGGCATGCACATCTCTAAATTTGAAGTTCTTGAACCTCTTAAAGAAGTACTGCCGCAGTTAGCAGGGCGTCCTGTATATGTAACGATCGACATCGATGTTCTTGATCCAGCGCATGCGCCA
The DNA here is from genome assembly GCF_030348945.1 of Peribacillus sp. ACCC06369. Classification (NCBI taxonomy): domain Bacteria; kingdom Bacillati; phylum Bacillota; class Bacilli; order Caryophanales; family Bacillaceae; genus Peribacillus; species Peribacillus sp. ACCC06369. The sequence continues at coordinate 5,286,247 of NZ_JAUCEN010000002.1, read as the reverse complement.
GGAACGGGCACCGTAGATTGTGGGGGCATCACTTCAAAAGAGCTTTTAGCTTCGATTCATGAGATAGCCCGATCTGAAATTAATGTAGTCGGCTGCGATTTAGTTGAAGTTGCACCGATTTATGACCCATCCGAGCAGACAGCGAACACGGCGAGCAAGCTGATTCGCGAAATGATTTTAGGTTGGGTTCAAAAAGGTTAATGGATGGAAGACTTGACTGTTCCTGTTTTTTAGCAGGAATGGTCTTTTTTTATCCATCCCTGAAAAGAATTTACACCTGATTGACTCTTTTTTAATTCCACCCAATGGAGTCATTATTGCGTTAAAATCAAATGAATTGCAACAAGATGATTTCGACAGTTTATCCTCAATTTTTTGGAATTACATTTTATTTTCCGCTCCAAGTTGAAACTTCCTTGAAGAGTATTTATACTTATAAAGTTAAGAACGACATGATGAAGGAAGTGTAGCTTTGACTCTTCATGATATAGATAAGCATGCTATTAAAGTGACTTTACAGACAAAAATCAAGCATGGCTCAGAAACCGAAACGTATGAGCTGGTCACATTTGGTACAAAAATGTATAAAGGTTCAGATTTATATTTGCAATATAAAGAGGAAAGTGAAGTCGGTCAAACACAAACGACCATCAAGCACAAAAAGGATGAAACGATCCTGCTTAGAAATGGTGCCATTAAAATGAGGCAGCTTTTCCGCCTACAGGAAGCGACAAATGGACATTATGAAAGTATATATGGCAGGTTAGGGTTACGGACGACCACGAAGAAAATTCATCATCAATGGGATGAGCAGTCCAAACAAGGGAAACTTGTTCTTAAATATACGTTACATATGCAGGGAAGCGAACCCGGTCAATATGAGATGACGATTTCCTATAAGGAGGAAGCATAGCACATGAATATAGTAAAAGAGGTACAGGAAAAACTGAAAGAAGAAATTAAAGCGGCGGTCATTAAAGCTGGTTTAGCAACGGAAGAGCAGATTCCAAATGTTGTATTGGAACTTCCAAGAGATAAAACACACGGAGATTACTCCACGAATATGGCCATGCAATTAACGAAGGTTGCAAAGAAAGCACCCAAAATGATAGCAGAAGCAATCATCGAAAACTTTGACAATTCAAAAGCGTCCATTGAAAAAATAGAAATTGCAGGACCAGGTTTCATAAACTTCTACATGAATAATTCTTATTTGACAGAATTGATTCCTGTCATTTTGAAAGTGGATGGAGCATATGGGGAAAGTGACTTTGGAAAAGGTGAAAAAATCCAAGTGGAGTTCGTTTCCGCGAACCCGACCGGTGATCTCCATCTAGGTCATGCCCGTGGTGCAGCAGTAGGTGATACGTTATGTAATATCCTGTCTAAAGCAGGTTATGATGTTTCACGTGAATACTACATCAATGATGCAGGTAATCAAATCAATAATTTGGCCATTTCCATAGAAGCCCGTTATTTCCAGGCACTTGGCCTCGAAAAGGATATGCCTGAGGGCGGTTATCATGGCGAAGATATCATTGGAATCGGTAAAACGCTCGCAAGTGAATATGGGGATAAATATGTAAATGCGGATGAAAAGGAACGTTTTGAATTTTTCCGTGAGTACGGCTTGAAATATGAAATGGAAAAATTGAAAACGGACTTGGGAAATTTCCGTGTCGGATTTGATGTATGGTACTCGGAAACATCCCTATATGAAGACGGTAAAATTGATGAAGCCCTCAAAGTGTTGAGGGAAAGGGGCCATGTCTATGAGGAAGAAGGGGCTACATGGTTCCGCTCTACGGAATTAGGCGATGATAAGGACCGGGTGCTTATTAAACAGGATGGGTCTTACACATATCTGACACCTGATATTGCCTATCACCGGAATAAATTGGAGCGCGGCTTTGAAACGTTGATCAATATCTGGGGTGCGGACCACCACGGCTATATCCCGCGTATGAAAGCAGCGATCGAAGCGTTAGGGTACAAACGTGAGCAGCTTGAAGTGGAAATCATCCAGCTTGTTCACCTGTACAAGGATGGCGAGAAAATGAAGATGAGTAAGCGTACTGGTAAAGCAGTTACGATGCGTGATCTTATTGAGGAAGTAGGACTGGATGCAACACGTTATTTCTTTGCGATGAGAAGTGCGGATACTCATATGGACTTCGATTTGGATCTTGCGGTATCACAATCCAATGATAACCCGGTTTATTATGCACAATATGCTCACGCCCGCATTTCCAGCATTTTACGCCAAGGTGTGGAACAAGGGATCAGCTATGAAGGAATCACTGATTTCTCTTCCCTTTCTACTGAAAAAGAAGTGGAGCTTTTGAAGAAGTTAGGTGAATTCCCGCAGGCAATAGCGGAAGCAGCCGAAAAACGTATGCCTCACCGCATGACGAATTATATATTCGACCTCGCTTCCACATTCCACAGCTTCTACAATGCCGATAAGGTTTTGGATGTTGAAAAGTTGGAGAGAAGTAAGGCACGTCTAGGACTGGTTAAATCCGTCCAAATTACTTTAAAGAATGCATTAGCTATAATCGGGGTTTCGGCACCGGAAAAAATGTAATGGAAAAAGCGGCTGTTTCTAGCGAAACAGCCGCTTTTTTTTTTTAGGTTAATTAGCACTCGACTGCACCGCCGCTCACCCTTTTTACACTACGAACCTTAGATATATCTTCAATCAGCTGCAGCATTGCCCGGTCCTTCATCTTGGCCTCGATCATGAAATCCACGTCCTGTCCAAGCTCTTTAAGAACTTTAAAAAGGGGCATGATAAAGTCCAAATCGATATAATCTGCATGCGAGCGAAATTCACCTGCCGATTTTGGGGATGAAATATGAATCTTTGGTACCGCCCCTGCCTGACTCCAAGTGGTGAACACCTCGGTGAGCAGCTCGTTAAGCGGCTCATCTGAAAGGTTTGCGAGATGATGGTGGTAATCGAATACAAGTGGGATGCCTTCCCTTGTACATACGCTCAGTGTTTCAGATGCTGTATACGTTTTATCATCATTCTCCAAAGTCATTCTTTCCTTGACATGCATAGGAAGCGATTTAAGGTTGTCATGAACCCTTACTATGGCGGACTCTTTATCACCATAGGCCCCACCGACATGGATATTGATGAAAGAGGTGTCCGCAATGCCCATTGCTTCCAGCATTTTATAATGGAACTCCATATCTTTTACGGCATTTTGTGTAATCTCGGGTTTAGGGCTGGTAAACAGCGTAAACTGATTGGGGTGAAAACTGACCCTCATCTTGTGTGCAGTAACCCAATCCCCAAGCTGTTTCCACTCTTTTTTAAAAGGAGTCACGAAATCCCATTCTATTTCGGGATGTGTGGCTAAAGGCACAATGGAACTGGACATCCGGTATATTTCTACTTGGTGGGCGGTGTTATATTGAAGGACCCTTAAGGTATTTTCAATGTTCTGCCGTGTCACACTCAGGAGTTTTTCCATCCCTTTTTCCGTGCCAAGTGTGCTATATCGCTTGAAAGTAAGTGTTTTAGCTGGAGAAGCTTCCCATAAACAGGTGGCGTTGGATACGAAACCAAATCTTATTTTCATTATATTTTTCTCCTTGAACAACGGGATTTCAAAGAAAAGGGGAAAGGATGGAAGCCAACGATTCTTTTACTGAACGGACTACATTCATGGAGGATAGCGCGTCCCCGCTTAATGGCTTGGATTCAGCTAGGTCGACCGCCAATTCCTTTTCTACATCTCTTATGAATGTCGGGTCAAATACCAGACAATTGATTTCACTATTTAAAAAACAACTGCGTTTATCAAAATTAGCCGTACCGATATCACAGATTGTATCATCAATCAGTATCACTTTGGAATGGTAGAACCCTTTTTGAAATTGCATGATTTCTGCCCCTTCTTTTAATAGTACCCGAAAGTAGGGAAAGGAAGCTTCCTTGACAAGGGCATGGTCTGAATTTTCGGGCACGATGACCGTAACGGAAACATTGCGTGCAAGGGCTTCCCTTAATTCGTGAAATAAAGTTTCACTGGGAATGAAGTATGGAGTCCCGATAATGATCTTTTTATTGGCTTGCTGTATCAATCGTGTCATGGACAATTCAAGATCACTTCCATTCATGACGACAACCTGATTTGCCTGCGACCCAGGATTCAGTGTCGGGAAATAGGCAGGTGTTCCCCTGTAATCCTCGTTTGTATCATGGAACCAATCCGTGAGGAAGACTTCCTGAAGGTCCTTGACCCCCTCTCCGGTCATTTTCAAATGATAATCTCTCCAAGGGTTCAGCTTCTCCCCTTGGTTTATATATTCCTTACCGATATTAAAGCCGCCAAGATAGCCGATTTTGCCGTCTATCACTGTAATTTTACGGTGGTTTCTTTTTTGTATTGTATAGAAAAGGAAGGGGAGTTTCGGTTTAAAGCTAAAAGAAAAATGAACGCCGCTTTTAGTTAGTTCCTGAATGGATTTACGGGACATCTTTTTACCTCCTACCCAATCGACTAAAAGCCGCACTTCCACGCCCTCTTCCGCTTTTGATTGCAGTAAATTCAAAAAGTCCTTGCTGAATTTATCATTTTTTACAATATAAAAAAGGATATGGATGGAATCCTTAGCTTGCTTGACCTCTTTCATAAAATCATCAAACAGGATTTTCCCTGAAGTGAATACAGTCATGTCACTGTTCCGAGGCGGATATTTAACGGTGGTTGCCTGTTTCATATAACGCTTATGCCCTAACTTAAGATCAACCCAGCACCAAGTGAAGATCAATAAAAATATAGAGGCAAGCTTAGTGATTATTTTCAAAAAAAATCCCCCCTAAATGATTTCATTTTAGTTTGGCTCAAATTCCCTGTTAGTAACCATTAAAAAGCGGGGGAAAAGGTCCTCATTTTTTTTAGAATACAGAAGGGGAATTTACGGAATTGTCGAATTATACATTAAAGTGCATAAAACTAAATTTTTTTTAGAAAGAAAAAAGTTGACTGAATGCTCATTCATTATATAATGGAATTAATCAAATTTCAGAAAAATGCCATTTTTCTATTTTATTTAAATGGTTACCTGGCATTTACAATTTACTTAGAGGGGGGAAAGACTGCATGGAAATGAATGGCTTACTATGGATCAACTTAGTTGCATTCCTGCTTGTAATCGCTTACGCCGCCGGTTTATTTGTCTATTTGATAAAAACTCGTATAGCTTATATAAAACTTGGCAAAAAAGTGGAATTCGATAACCGTGTGAAAGATCGTCTTGTGAAAATAGGGGTTTATGTATTTGGACAGAAGAAGCTCTTTAAGGATAAAAAGAGCGGAATCATTCATGCCTTGTTATTTTATGGTTTCATCTTAGTGCAATTTGGCGCAATTGACTTTTTCGTCAAAGGTTTAAGACCGGGGTGGCATTTACCGTTTGGCCCTGTTTATCCAGCCTTTACTTTCTTCCAGGAAATTGTGACGCTTACCGTTCTTGTTGCAATCCTATGGGCGGCTTACCGTCGTTATGTCGAGAAGCTCGTTCGCTTGAAAAGGGATTTCAAAGCAGGTTTGGTTGTCATCTTCATTACCGGTATCATGATTACCGTATTACTGGGGAATGGAATGGGAATGATCTGGCATGGTCACGATGCAACTTGGTCAGAGCCAGTCGCATCAAGCATCGCTTTCCTATTCGGCTGGATGGGAACAACAGCAGCAACAGTAGTTTTTTATGTAGCTTGGTGGCTGCATTTACTGATCATACTATCTTTCCTTGTTTATATCCCGCAATCTAAGCATGCTCACTTGATTGCCGGTCCGATAAATGTATTCCTGAATCGCCTGGACAATCCAGGGAAATTGAAACCGGTTGATTTGGAAGAAGAGGTCCTCGACAAAGAAGGCAATCAATATTACGGTGCCAAATATATCGAAGACTTGACGCAGTATCAAATGGTGGACCTCTATGCCTGTGTGGAGTGCGGGCGCTGTACGAATATGTGCCCGGCTACAGGTACCGGTAAAATGCTGTCACCAATGGATATCATCATCAAGATGCGTGACCATTTAACAAATACAGGCGCGGCTGTTACAACGAAGCAGCCATGGGTACCATCTTTTGTTTTTGGAAATAACAAGGGAAATAAGATAGCTTTGGCTGGTGCCGCGCAGGGGGCGCAGGAATCAGCTGCAGCAACGGAAGCTTACAGCCCGAGCTTGATTGGTGAAGTCATTACGGAAGAAGAACTTTGGGCTTGTACCACATGCCGGAACTGTGAAGATCAATGCCCGGTAATGAATGAACATGTCGACAAAATCATCGATATGCGCCGTTATCTAGTGTTGACAGAGGGCAGGCTTGATCCTGATGCTCAACGTGCCATGACAAATATTGAACGTCAAGGAAACCCGTGGGGACTGAACCGTAAAGAGAGAGAAGATTGGCGCAGCCTTCGGGAAGATGTTAGCGTCCCTACCGTGAAGGAATTACAAAAGGCAGAAGAAGAATTCGAGTATTTATTCTGGGTGGGTTCAATGGGGTCGTACGATAACCGAAGCCAGAAAATTGCCCTTTCCTTTGCTAAATTAATGAATGAAGCGGGCGTCAAGTTTGCGATTCTCGGAAATAAGGAGAAAAACTCAGGGGATACTCCTCGTCGATTGGGTAATGAGTTTGTTTTTCAGGAACTTGCAATGAAAAATATAGAAGAATTCCAAAAGAATGAAATAAAGAAAATCGTTACGATCGATCCGCATGCATACAATATCTTTAAGAATGAGTATCCGGATTTCGGATTGGAAGCGGAAGTGTACCATCATACTGAATTGTTAGCCAAACTTGTTAGTGAAGGCAGGTTGGTGCCACAGTATCCGGTGAATGAGACCATTACATTCCACGATTCCTGTTACTTGGGAAGGTACAATGAAGTTTACAGCCCGCCGCGTGAAATTTTACAATCCATTGATGGTGTGAAGCTTATCGAGATGGAGCGTAACCGTGAAAAGGGTATGTGCTGTGGAGCTGGAGGCGGTTTGATGTGGATGGAAGAGGAAACGGGTAACCGCATTAATGTGGCCCGTACTGAACAAGCACTAGCCGTCAGTCCAACAGTGATCAGTTCCGGATGTCCTTATTGCCTGACCATGCTATCTGATGGGACGAAAGCAAAAGAAGTTGAGGAAAATGTTAAAACGTATGATGTAGCAGAACTACTCGAAAAAGCGGTCATTGGTGAAAATAAATCGATTGCATCCTAATTTAAAATGGAATTGCCTGCTTCTTCTATATGGGATGAAATAAATGGAAGCAGGTAATTTTTTTCAATATTTACAAACTAAATATTTTCATTTTTGGGAAAATTGTATAATATAGTATGATATTAAGCGCTTACAACACTATTTTTTTAACTCCATATTGAGCGAGCGTTCAATCAATGTTACTTATAGGGGGAAATAATGATGGCAAAAACAGTGATTATTAGCGGTGTGAGAACACCTTTTGGTAAATTTGGCGGTGGTCTTAGCAGTTTGACGGCATCACAACTTGGTGGAATTGCAATCAAAGAGGCACTTGTTCGGGCAGGGATTGAAGGCAGCGAAGTAGACGAGGTCATCATGGGGAATGTGCTTCAAGCGGGCCAAGGACAAATACCTTCCCGCCAGGCAGCACGTCATGCTGGGTTGCCTTGGGAAGTGAAAACGGAAACCATTAATAAAGTATGCGCATCAGGACTTCGCAGTGTCACATTTGCTGATCAGATCATTCGCCTTGGTGAAGAAGAAATCATTGTTGCCGGCGGAATGGAATCGATGAGCAATGCGCCTTATATCCTTCCGAAAGCAAGGTGGGGACTAAGGATGGGTGATGGCGAACTGAAGGATACCATGATTTCGGATGGACTTAGCTGCAGCTTTACAGGCGCTCATATGGGGACTTACGGAAACAGTACTGCCGAGGATCTTGAAATCACCCGTGAGGAACAAGATAGCTGGGCTTACGAGAGTCATCAAAAGGCGATAAAAGCAATCGATGGCGGTATTCTTGCAGAAGAAATCATTTCCGTACAGGTGCCTGTGCGAAAAGGCGAACCAATTACCATCGAACATGATGAAGCCCCAAGAAAAGATACATCTGCCGGGAAGTTAGCTAAATTAGGTCCAGCTTTCAATAATGAGGGGACCATTACGGCTGGTAATGCTCCGGGTGTCAATGATGGGGCAGGTGCACTCGTATTGATGAGTGAGGAACGTGCGGAAAAAGAAGGGAAAACGCCTTTTGCCTATATTTTAGCTCATGCAGAAGTTGCAGTGGAAGCAAAGGACTTCCCTAAAACGCCAGGTTTGGTCATAAATGAACTCCTGAAGAAGACAGGTAAATCGATAGAGGAAATTGATTTGTTTGAAGTGAACGAAGCATTTGCAGCGGTTGCACTGGCAAGTGGGAAAATTGCCAACATCGAGCCGGGAAAAGTGAATGTTAACGGAGGGGCTGTAGCATTAGGTCACCCAATCGGTGCAAGTGGTGCCCGCATCATCATTACACTGATGCATGAATTGAAACGTCGCGGAGGAGGTTTGGGCATCGCAGCGATCTGTAGTGGCGGCGGTCAGGGAGATGCCATTTTAATCGAAGTGCCGAAACAAGGATGATAGTTTCATAGATTATTGAGGAGGGGTTTTCATGAGCATTCAAAAAGTGATGGTCATTGGTGCGGGACAGATGGGAGCTGGCATTGCCCAGGTTTGTGCAATGAGCGGTTATGAAGTTCTTTTACACGATTTAAAAGATGAGTATGTAGAAAAGGGATTAGGGACAATCACCAAGAACCTTTCCCGGCAAGTTGAAAAAGGGAAAATGGAATCCGAGGAGAAAGATTCAATCCTTTCCCGCTTGACGTCATCGACGGATTTGAAAAATGCAGCAGCGGTGGATTTAGTAATTGAAGCTGCAGTGGAAAATATGGAAATTAAAACAAAAATATTCGCCGAGTTGGATGAAATCACACCACAGCACGTCATTCTTGCATCCAACACTTCTTCGCTTCCGATTACCGAGATAGCCGCAGCCACGAAAAGGCCTGAAAAGGTAATTGGCATGCATTTCATGAACCCCGTTCCAGTCATGAAGCTGGTTGAAATCATTCGTGGCCTTGCTACATCGGATGAAGTTTATAAAGAAGTTGAAAAGATGGCAGAAACCTTGAACAAGGTACCGGTGGAAGTCAATGATTTTCCAGGTTTCGTAGCGAATAGGATTTTAATGCCGATGATCAATGAGGCCATCTATACACTTTACGAGGGCGTCGCTACTAAAGAGGCGATCGATGATGTAATGAAGCTGGGAATGAACCATCCGATGGGCCCGCTTACACTAGCTGACTTCATTGGGCTCGACACATGCTTATACATAATGGAAACCCTTCACCAAGGACTGGGTGACGATAAATATCGACCGTGTCCGCTGTTAAGGAAATATGTAAAAGCTGGGTGGCTAGGCAAGAAATCAGGACGCGGCTTTTACGAATATAACTAATCATAGAAAGAATTTGCACCTAGGAAGGAGTGAAGGAATGGATTTCAAGTTTACCGAAGAACAGGAAATGATACGGAAGATGGTAAGCGACTTTGCGGTGAATGAGATTACCCCTCATATCGAGGCAATGGAAAGAGGCGAATTTCCAAAAACGATACTGCAAAAAATGGGTGTGCTTGGTTTGATGGGAATCCCTATCCCGGAACAATACGGTGGCACGGGTATGGACTTTATGTCTTATATCATCGCCATCAATGAGATTTCCAAAGTAAGTCCCACTCTCGGTGTCATACTGTCCGTTCATACTTCTGTTGGCACAAATCCAATCGTTTATTTTGGAACGGATGAGCAGAAGCAAAAATATGTGCCTAAGTTAGCTGCTGGTAAATTTCTTGGCGCCTTTTGCTTAACTGAGCAAAGCTCAGGTTCGGATGCTGCGAGTTTGAAATCAAAGGCGGTAAAGGAAGACGGAGTATATCGAATAAATGGATCAAAGGTATTCATCACAAATGGCGGGGAAGCTGATGTGTTCATTGTTTTTGCCTCAACCGATCCGCAGATGGGAAGCAAGGGAATATCAGCTTTTATCGTGGAAAAAGGAACCCCAGGCTTAATCATCGGTAAAGATGAACGTAAAATGGGCCTTCATGGCTCGAGCACCGTGCAGGTAACGTTCGAGGATATGAAAGTCCCTGCAGCCAATCTCCTTGGCGAAGAAGGTGAAGGCTTTAAGATCGCAATGGCCAACTTGGATGTGGGAAGGATCGGGATTGCTGCCCAAGCGCTGGGAATTGCTGAGGGTGCCATGGAACATGCCGTCCAATATGCAAAAAGCAGGGTGCAATTCGGCAAACCTATTGCCAAACAGCAAGGGATTGGTTTCAAACTGGCTGAAATGGCAACGGGCATAGAAGCTTCAAGGCTACTGGTCTATCGGGCGGCTTATTTACGCTCGCATGGATTGAAGTGCGGTAAAGAGGCGGCCATGGCTAAGCTATTCGCTTCGAGGACGGCTGTCGAGGTGGCGATAGAAGCAGTCCAAGTTTTCGGAGGCTATGGTTATACAACGGAATATCCGGTCGAACGCTATTTCAGGGATGCAAAGGTAACTGAAATTTATGAGGGTACCAGCGAAATACAGAGAATGGTCATCAGTAAGAATCTATAATTACGATAAATTTTTGGAGGGCATAGCCATGCAATTTAAATTAACGGAAGAACATGAAATGATCAGAAAAATGGTCCGCGACTTTGCCCAGAATGAAGTGGCTCCGACAGCTGCCGAGAGGGATGAAGAAGAACGGTTTGACCGTGAGATCTTCGATAAAATGGCTGAACTTGGATTGACTGGGATTCCGTGGCCTGAGGAATACGGCGGAATTGGAAGTGATTACTTAGCGTATTGCATAGCGATTGAGGAACTTTCCCGCGTTTGCGCTTCTACTGGGGTGACTTTATCAGCCCATACTTCGCTCGCAGGATGGCCAATATATAAATTTGGGTCTGAAGAACAAAAACAAAAATACCTTCGCCCGATGGCACAGGGTGAAAAAATCGGTGCATACGGCCTGACTGAACCCAGCTCAGGCTCAGATGCAGGCGGTATGAGAACGACTGCAAAGCTTGTAGGTGATGAATATATTATCAGCGGTTCAAAAATCTTCATTACGAATGGCGGGATTGCGGATACATATGTCGTGTTTGCATTGACAGATCCAAAATCCAAACAAAAAGGAACGAGTGCCTTTATCGTTGAAAAGGACTTCCCTGGTTTTAGTGTTGGTAAAAAAGAGAAGAAGCTGGGAATCCGTTCATCACCGACCACGGAAATCATCTTTGATGAGTGCCGAGTTCCTAAAGAAAATCTCCTTGGAAAAGAAGGGGAAGGCTTTAAAATTGCAATGATGACGCTTGATGGCGGACGGAATGGAATTGCTGCCCAGGCAGTAGGCATAGCCCAAGGTGCATTGGATGCCGCAGTTGATTATGCAAAAGAGCGCGTCCAATTCGGCAAGCCAATTTCTGCACAGCAAGGAATCGGTTTTAAATTGGCGGATATGGCAACAGGTGTTGAAGCTTCCAGGCTATTAACCTATCAGGCTGCCTGGTTGGAATCAGAGGGCTTTCCTTATGGAAAAGAGTCGGCCATGTCCAAACTTTTTGCCGGGGATACAGCAATGAAAGTGACGACAGAAGCCGTCCAAGTTTTCGGGGGTTATGGATATACAAAAGATTATCCAGTAGAGCGGTATATGCGCGATGCGAAAATAACCCAGATTTACGAAGGTACACAGGAAATTCAAAAGCTGGTCATCTCACGGATGGTTACTAAATAGGATTGAAACTGAGGTTTTCCGATAAGGCACTGCCCTTACCGGAATTCCCTTTTCAATTTATTCGGAAGAATGTCTTTGGTAATTAAATGATGGGCTTTCTAAAAGGAGTTTGAAAATGGAAAAAAGAGAGGTTCTTGCATCTGTAAAGGATGAGCGGCTGGTTGAAAAAAGGCGTACACAAATGATTAAAGGAGCGGTGACCCTTTTTAAGGAAAAGGGATTTCATCGTACGACTACCAGGGAAATCGCCAAAGCGGCCGGCTTTAGTATCGGCACGTTATACGAGTATATCCGAACCAAGGAAGATATATTATATCTCGTCTGTGACTTTATCTATGATGAAGTCCAGGAAAAGCTTCAGAAAGAAATAGAACAGAGTGATGGGACACTTGAAAGTTTGAAGCTGACGATCGCCTATTTTTATAAAGTGATGGATGATATGCAGGACGAAGTGCTGGTGATGTATCAGGAAGTGAAAGCTTTGACGAAAGATGCCTTACCTTATGTTCTGAACAAGGAACTTCGGATGGTAGGCATGTTCGAAAAGGTGATAACGAAATGTGTTGAGAATGGGGAGCTGTTTTTGACTGAAAAACAAATAAGCCTTGTTTCACATAACATTTTCGTTCAGGGACAGATGTGGAGTTTTAGAAGATGGGCTTTGCATAAACAGTATACGCTTCAAGAGTATGTTGAACTGCAGACGCAATTATTGATTCAAAATGTATCGCTTCAGAAAAGCACTGATATAAATATGTTTCAATAAGGAGGAGCCAAATGAGTACAGTCAAAGTGTATAAACCCAAGAACCATATCAGATTCGTTACAGCTTCGAGTTTATTTGATGGACATGATGCATCAATCAACATAATGAGGAGAATCCTTCAGTCCAGCGGGGCAGAAGTCATTCACCTAGGTCATAATCGTTCGGTGGAGGAGATCGTGAATGCGGCCATCCAGGAAGATGTTCAAGGCATAGCCATGTCATCATACCAAGGCGGGCATGTGGAATATTTTAAATATATGTATGACCTACTGAAGGAAAAGGGAGCCGAGCACATTCGGATTTTTGCCGGCGGAGGCGGGGTCATCATCCCGAGGGAAATTAAGGAACTCCATGATTATGGGATTGCCCGTATCTTTTCTCCCGATGAAGGTCGGGAATATGGGCTTCAAGGCATGATAAATGTATTGATGGAGGAGTGTGATTTCTCGACTGTCAAACCATCTTTACAGGAACGTTTTGATGAATTGATCGCAGGGGGGACAAATGCCATTGCCCAATTCATTACCTTTGCTGAAAATAGACTCGATGCTTCACAGGAATCGGCGGCAGCGGTGGAGAGTCTTTTTGAGCAGATCAAGACTTCGGAAAAGAAGGTTCCGGTCCTTGGGATTACAGGGACGGGGGGCGCCGGAAAAAGTTCATTGACTGATGAATTGATACGAAGGTTCATTAACGAAGTTCCAGACGAGAAAGTCGCCATTCTTTCTGTCGACCCGACCAAACAAAAAACAGGCGGTGCCTTGCTTGGTGACAGGATTAGAATGAATGCGATCTTTTCAGAGCGTGTTTATATGCGAAGCTTGGCCACGCGTCATTCAAAAAGTGAGTTGTCTTTGGCGATAAGGGATGCCATTTCAGTCGTGAAGGCAGCTGGCTTCGATTTAATCATCGTTGAAACGAGTGGAATTGGTCAGGGAGATGCAGAAATTGCCGAGATATGCGATGTATCCATGTATGTAATGACGAGTGAATTCGGTGCGCCTTCCCAACTTGAAAAAATCGATATGATTGATTACGCAGACTTGATAGTCATTAACAAATATGAGCGCAAAGGCTCTGAAGATGCTAAAAACCAAGTTCAAAAACAATACCAAAGAAGCCGTACGCTTTTTGATCAAGATCCATCTGAAATGCCAGTATATGGAACGATCGCTTCCCAATTCAACGACCCAGGCACAAATGCTTTATTCGCTGCACTGATTGAAAAGCTTAATGAAAAATCAGGGACGGATTGGAGTACCGCCTTTTCGAAAGAAGCGGATGTTTACAAGCAAAATGTCATAATTCCAACTGATCGTCGTTATTATTTACGTGAAATCAGTGATTCGGTCAGATCGTATCATAAACGTGCGGCTGAACAAGTGCGTATTGCCCGCAGGCTTTTCCAGATTGAAGGAGCAATTGAAGCAGTTAAGGAAAATGAGAACAACGAAGACATGGTGGCTTCTTTAGAAAAATTGAAAAAGGAAACCGCTTCGAATTTATCACCTGAATCTAAAAAAATCCTTTCTGGATGGATGGATTTAAAGGAAAAGTATGCGGGGGAACAGTTTGTAACGAAAGTCAGGGATAAAGAAATCATCACGAAGCTGAAAACTAAAAGTTTATCAGGTTTAATGATTCCGAGAGTATCACTGCCTAAATATGTTGATTATGGAGAGATCTTAGGATGGGTATTCCGTGAGAACGTTCCGGGCTTCTTTCCTTACACAGCGGGAGTCTTTCCATTCAAGCGTGAAGGGGAAGACCCGAAGCGGCAATTTGCCGGCGAAGGATCGCCCGACCGAACCAACAGGCGTTTTCATTATTTGTCAAAGGATGATAATGCTAAACGGCTAAGTACGGCTTTCGATTCTGTAACTCTATATGGAGAGGATCCTGATCACCGGCCTGATATCTATGGAAAGGTAGGGGAAAGCGGAGTCAGTATCTGTACGTTGGATGACATGAAAAAGCTGTATGCAGGCTTTGACCTATGCCACCCCTCGACCTCTGTATCCATGACCATCAATGGACCGGCACCAATCATTTTGGCCATGTATATGAATACTGCAGTCGATCAGCAGGTTCAACGGAAAGAAGAAGAGTTAGGCCGTTCTCTTACGGAAGCCGAACTTGAAGAAGTGCAGGCTTATACTCTTCAAACAGTACGCGGAACTGTTCAAGCGGATATTCTGAAAGAAGACCAAGGCCAGAATACATGCATCTTCTCTACGGAATTTGCTTTAAGGTTAATGGGGGATATTCAAGCTTATTTCATCGATCGGAAAGTCAGGAACTATTACTCTGTATCCATTTCTGGCTATCACATTGCAGAAGCGGGTGCCAATCCCATTTCACAGCTGGCTTTTACATTAGCGAATGGCTTTACTTACATTGAATATTATTTAAGCCGCGGAATGAATATTGATGACTTTGCCCCGAATCTGTCGTTCTTCTTCTCGAATGGACTGGATCCGGAATATACGGTTATCGGCAGGGTGGCAAGAAGGATTTGGGCTACAGTCATGCGGGATAAATATGGTGCGAATGAACGTAGCCAGAAGCTGAAATATCATATACAGACTTCAGGGCGCTCCCTTCATGCGCAAGAAATTGATTTTAATGATATCAGAACGACACTTCAGGCTTTAATGGCACTGCAGGACAACTGTAACTCCCTGCATACCAATGCGTACGATGAAGCCATCACGACGCCTACAGAAGAATCCGTTCGCCGGGCAATGGCCATACAAATGATCATTACAAAGGAGCATGGGCTCTCAAAAAATGAAAACCCGATGCAAGGTTCCTTCATCGTAGAGGAATTGACGGATCTGGTTGAAGAGGCTGTACTGCAAGAGTTCGATCGCATCAATGATCGAGGCGGTGTGTTGGGTGCAATGGAGACACAGTATCAGCGCGGGAAAATCCAGGATGAATCGATGCATTATGAAATGAAAAAGCATACGGGCGAATTGCCTATCATTGGGGTCAATACGTATTTGAACCCAAATCCTCCTTCTGAAGAAGCTGTGAACAGCATGGAGATTGCCCGTGCAACAAAAGAAGAGAAGGAAGGGCAAATCATCAACCTTCAGGCATTTCAGGAAAGAAATAAGGAGTTCACTGATGAAGCCCTGACAAAACTGAAAGTGGCTGCCATGAATGGGGAAAATATCTTTGCTGAACTCATGAATTGCGTGAGAGTGGCCAGTTTGGGCCAGATAACCAGGGCGCTATACGATGTAGGCGGTCAATATCGAAGAAATATGTAGTGTAAGAAGGGGGGCTCCGACGTTTAGGAGCCTCTTTTTTTAAATAATTTCCGTCTTTTTTAACAAAATGAAGATTTTACCTTATAATTATTTGGAAAAGGGGCAAAAATGAAGAATCAGCCCTATTGGAGTTGAGAAAATGAACCTGAAAATGATTGGGTTGATCATAGGTTACATTCTTGCCATCATTATTTTATTTGAGCTGTATGAGCACCAATTGGGTGCCATCTCTTTTTTTATCCTGACTGTTGTCTTTTTTACGGCAGCCTATCGTCAGAAATCGAAAAAAGAAAATGAATGATTTTTCAGTCCTGTGAACGAGAGACCTTAAGGTAAATCTGTGAAAGTATCAGATAGAACTAGCATAAACCCATTTAGATTGTTTATAATGGAGTATATGTCTAGCAGGAATTGTCGTTATTTTATCGAAATACTGTTTTAGATTATTTTTTTATGTGAAAAAACACGGATTTCAGTGTTTGAATAGAGAAGGGAAGTGCGGAATTTGAGTTTAAAACAACACTCAAAAGAGCAATTATTGGAAATGTCCTTAATTGAGATGGCATATGATTTGTTAGTGGAAAGAAATGAACCGATTCCATTTAAAGAATTAATAAGTGAATTAGCTTCGCTGCACCATTTATCTAAAGCGGAAGTGGCAAAAAGAATCGCACAATTCTACACGGATTTAAATGTGGATGGCCGCTTCACTTCACTTGGAGACAACCGCTGGGGATTGAAAACATGGTACCCAGTTGACCAAATCGAAGAAGAAGTTGTACATGTTGTTAAACCTAAAAAGAAAAAGAAAGCTAAAAAGGCTGCTGTCGTTATCGACGATTTCGATGAACTTGAAGACGAAGATCTTGACTTTGAAGAAGATGTCGATGATCTGGACGAAGATGAAGATGACGACGATGATGATATCCTAGGTACTCCAGTTATCGACGAAGTGCTTTTGGATGATGACGTGGATGATGATGACGATCTGGAAGAAGAAATAATTGAAGATGATGCATTTGTCCTGGATGATGATGAGGACGAAGATGAAGACGAAGAAGAGTTGGATGAAGATAAAGAGAAATAAATAATCGCCCTTGACTTTTTGAGGCGAAATTTGTAGAATCATTTTTGGGCTCCTTAAAAAAGGACACAATGATTAAATTATATCGCTCCCTTACTTTTATTGTAAGCGGAGCGTTTTTGTTTTTAATGATGGAATGAATAAATGACATCATTTTTTTATTTTTAAAAATGATTTCTCGTAGAATTGTAAAAACTATAGAGAACATATTTTGTTTACTGTCATTTAAGGAAATTTATTCTTGTTCATGTATCCTGCATGACTCTCACTAAAGACCTTTAAGTGATTAATGGTTTGTACCGATTTCGGTTTTTAGCTTTTAACCGCTTGTGTGGCGGAAGATTTGATGCAGGTTCTGATTGAAATGTGAAGAACAGCATTGGAAGAAAACATTCTATAGGAGGATATAAGATGACAAAATATATTTTTGTGACAGGTGGAGTAGTTTCTTCCTTGGGAAAAGGGATAACGGCCGCTTCTTTAGGTAGACTTTTAAAAAATAGGGGATTGAATGTTACCATCCAGAAGTTTGACCCTTATATCAACTTGGATCCAGGTACGATGAGTCCATATCAACATGGTGAAGTGTTTGTAACGGATGATGGTGCTGAAACGGATTTGGATTTGGGTCACTATGAGCGTTTTATTGATATCAACCTTGGTAAACACAGCAATGTGACTACAGGTAAAATTTATTCGACTGTCCTGAGAAAAGAACGCCGTGGCGATTATTTAGGTGGAACAGTTCAAGTCATTCCCCATATCACGAATGAAATTAAAGAACGGGTTTTCCGTTCAGGTAATGAAACGAATGCAGATATAGTCATCACCGAAATTGGTGGTACTGTTGGGGATATCGAGTCACTTCCATTCCTTGAAGCGATTCGTCAAATTAAAAGTGATATCGGAATCAATAATGTTATGTATATCCATTGTACACTTGTACCTTACATCAAAGCTGCTGGTGAAATGAAAACAAAACCGACACAGCATAGTGTAAAAGAATTACGCAGTCTTGGCATTCAGCCAAATATCATCGTTGCACGTACAGAAAGCCCAATTTCACAAGATATGAAGGATAAAATCGCTTTATTCTGCGATATTGATAAAAATTCTGTTATCGAGTGTCTTGATGCGGATACACTTTACTCCATCCCTCTTGCGCTTCAAGCACAAAATATGGATCAAATCGTTTGTGATCACTTGAAATTGGACTGTGGCGAAGCGGATATGGAAGATTGGAAAGAATTGGTCAAAAAGGTTACTTCTTTATCAAAGAAAACGAAAATCGCCCTAGTCGGAAAATATGTTGAATTGCAAGATGCTTATCTTTCTGTAGTGGAAGCACTTAAGCATGCAGGTTACGCATTTGATGCAGATGTTGAAATCGACTGGGTGAATTCTGAAGATGTAACAAAAGAAAATGTTGCCGAACTTCTTCAAGGTGCAGATGGAATCCTTGTTCCTGGTGGTTTTGGAGATCGTGGAATCGAAGGGAAAATTGCAGCCACCGAATTTGCCCGCACGACAAAAACACCGTTCTTCGGAATTTGTTTAGGCATGCAGTTGGCATCCATTGAATATGCACGTAACGTCTTAGGATTGCCAGAAGCACATTCAGCTGAAATCAAAGAGGATACTCCAGATCCAATCATCGATCTTCTTCCTGAGCAAAAGGATGTTGAAGATTTGGGTGGTACACTGCGTCTTGGTCTGTATCCATGTAAGCTTATCGAAGGAACTAAAGCATTCGAAGCTTATAATGATGAGGTTGTTTATGAACGTCACCGTCACCGTTATGAATTCAATAACCACTACCGTCAGGCTATGGAAGAGGCAGGATTCGTCTTTTCCGGTACAAGTCCAGATGGTCGTCTGGTTGAAATCATTGAATTGAAAGATCATCCTTGGTTTGTGGCTTCTCAATTCCATCCGGAATTCACGTCACGCCCTAACCGTCCACAGCCGCTATTCCGTGACTTTGTGGGTATGTCTTTAAAGCGCAGCGCAAAACTTTAATAAACAAAAAAACAGCCCATGGCTGTTTCAGACTGTAGGCAAACTTGAAGGAAATCGAGTTTGCCTACAGTTTTTTTATGGCTTGTACAATTTGGACGTTGATTTCCATTCCAGGCACTCGCTTTCCATGGGCAGTCATGGAGCCTCCTCGGCTTGCGCCTGCGGGGTCTCCCTTAGACGCGCTTTCCCCGCAGCAGTCTCGCACACCCGCTCCAATCAACTTTGTTACAACATTTAGATAGCAATCATACTTGAGGAGTTGAAGGTGTTGCTATGGGTCAGTTGGCTCGGGAACATCATTTGAAGGAAGTTATATTTCCCGAACCCTTTTTTAGATGATGAATTTATCATTCTTCATCTTCATATTCTTTTATGATTTCTTCAAGAGTGAATTTAATCCCATAATAAGCGAAAAGAGCGGCAATGAGGGTAGGGTACCCATATCGATTTCCAGTTTCATCGGGAATCAATCCTCGTTGGATACGTAAATCTATATGTACGTCAGCCAACTCTAAAAGTGAATCTTCTTTAGAAGGAACGGATGTAGAAACCGCAACAAATGGTATATCTTTTTCCTTTAGTTGTTTTGCCAGCATCAAAGCTTCAAAATCATCCGAATGGCGACTGAATATAAGGAATCGATCTTCCCCGGAAATAGTTTCTACTGATTCATATCTTTGTGCCTTAGGGAAGGGTTCTGCCCCATCTAAAGCCTCGGCAGTGACGCCCTGCATTTCACCAATACCGTGAATGAACACAGTGCCATCCCCAACTACAGCCTGAGCCAGCAAGCGTCCGGCATCCTCCATTTCAAAGGCTTCATTATCAATCATTTTTTTAAATAAACCGCTTATCTGTGTCGAGAAAATTTTTAACATGAGTAGGGACTCCTTTAAAAAATAATATACTTAATTATAAAGGACTTTCCCTTTCATTGACAGGTTTCAGGGCTTTTGATCCAAAGGGCTGAATTTACAAAATCGGTCGAAAAAACAAAAAAATTAAAAATCCTTTTAGCCATATAGCAGGAATTTTGTTACAATTATCGAATATGAACATAGAAATCATGAATGAAATCAATGCGTTGGACTACATGTGATTTGACGCAATCTATGTAACTACCCTTTTTCGGGTAATATGGCCGATTAGGCTAATACATTTAATTTTATAAATCAGGAAGGGGAGAGGTGATAAAATGCCAGGGAAAATATTGATTGTTGATGATCAATTTGGGATTCGTATTTTATTGAACGAGGTTTTACATAAAGAAGGGTATGAAACATTTCAAGCTGCAAATGGCATTCAAGCCTTGGAAGTGCTAAATAACCATTCACCTGATCTTGTATTACTGGATATGAAGATTCCGGGAATGGATGGAATTGAGATCCTGAAAAGGATGAAAGTGGTCGAGCCGGACATCCGGGTCATAATCATGACCGCATATGGTGAACTTGATATGATCCAAGAAGCAAAGGATTTGGGTGCAATGACCCACTTTGCAAAGCCGTTTGATATTGATGATATTAGAAAAGCCGTTCGTGAATACTTACCGATTCAATCTAGTTAACGGTCTTGAAAATTCAATATTATTGACGAAAGAATTGCCGCGGCTATCTTTTTAAGAGGGCCGTGTTTTTTTTGGAATAAAATTTGAGGCTTGGCATAGTGTATTTGTTGCTGTTTTTTTGATGTATTGATATGCTAAAAGAGGAGAGATATTCTGATTTATAAGCGTATGCTACTTTAGTTTTAGGGAATATCTAGAAAGAATTAACTTTAAAAATAATAACATCCACTAGTAGGAGGAAATCAAATGCCTTTAGTTTCTATGAAAGATATGCTGAATAAAGCTCTTGATGAAAAATATGCAGTAGGTCAATTCAATATCAATAACCTGGAATGGACCCAAGCTATCCTAGCTGCTGCAGAACAAGAAAAATCTCCAGTCATCCTTGGTGTTTCCGAAGGGGCTGCCCGTCACATGGGTGGTTTTAAAACGACTGTCATGATGGTTCAAGGATTGTTGGAAGACATGAAAATCACTGTTCCTGTGGCCATTCACCTTGACCATGGTTCAAGTTTTGATAAATGTAAAGAAGCTATCGAAGCTGGATTCACTTCAGTAATGATTGATGCTTCACACCATCCAATCGAAGAAAATATCGAAACAACCAAGAAGGTTGTCGAATTCGCTCACGCACGAAATGTTTCGGTTGAAGCGGAAGTGGGCACGGTTGGCGGACAAGAAGATGATGTAATTGCTGATGGAGTCGTATATGCAGATCCTCAAGAATGTGAACAGTTAGTTAAAGAAACGAATGTCGACTGTTTTGCTCCAGCATTGGGATCCGTTCACGGACCGTACAAAGGTGAACCTGACCTAGGCTATAAAGAAATGGAAGAAGTACGAGATTTAACGAACAAACCTCTTGTTCTTCATGGCGGTACAGGCATTCCTACGAAAGATATCCAAAAAGCGATTTCTCTTGGAACATCAAAAATCAATGTGAATACGGAAAATCAAATTGTGTTCACAAAAGCTGTTCGTGAAGTTTTGAATAACGATGCTGAAGTATACGATCCTCGTAAATTCATGGTTCCTGGCCGTGAAGCTATTAAAGAAACTGTCATCGGCAAAATACGTGAATTTGGTTCAAACGGCAAAGCATAATTTTTCAACTGCAGCATAAGGGTTCCATCCCTTTGCATGTAAGATGCCATAGGTAATGTTTCCATTGGGGGGGGCACCTCCCCTAATGGTTTCTTTTAGATGCAGGGCTGAATCCAAGCTCTATTTTTTGAAGAATTAGAATTCAGATGCATATAGGGAAAGAAAAAATCGATTACATACGGAGGCTATTTTATGAAATTCTTTATAGATACAGCAAACATGGAAGAAATCAAACAAGCGCACGAACTGGGCGTTTTAGCTGGAGTTACGACTAACCCGTCCCTTGTTGCAAGAGAAAAGGGAGTTTCTTTCCATGACCGGCTAAAAGAAATCACAAGCCTTGTTAAGGAATCCGTTTCTGCAGAAGTCATTGCGCTTGATTTTGAAGGAATGATGGCTGAAGCCAAAGAACTTGTTGCGATTGCACCTAATATCACGATTAAAGTACCAATGACTCCAGACGGTTTGAAGGCTGTTGCAGCTCTTACAAAACAAGGTGTCAAAACAAATGTCACCCTTATTTTCAGTGCTAACCAAGCATTATTGGCAGCTAGGGCAGGAGCGACTTATGTATCGCCATTTTTAGGACGCTTGGATGACATCGGCCAAAATGGTTTGGATTTAATTTCGGATATTGCTGACATATTCGCGATCCATGATATCAATGCTGAAATCATTGCAGCTTCTATCCGCCATCCGATGCATATTACAGAAGCGGCTCTTAAAGGGGCACATATTGCAACGATCCCTTATAAAGTTTTAATTCAATTATTCCACCACCCATTAACGGACAAAGGGATTGAAGCTTTCTTGAAGGATTGGAATTCACGTACTGAAGCATAATGCCTTGCCGCTAAGTCACTATAGATTGCACCGTTTAAATAAAATTAACATAAATTAGAAATTTTTATCTTTTTTTTACATGAATTTTCTACTTTTGTGTAAACTAAAGAACTAGATAGTGAATGTTGTCGGATTATGAAATTCTCCTGTGGTAAAATATTACTTTTTTTGAAAGTAGCATCTAAGTGCTTAGCGTGGAAGGGAGTTTATTATGGAAAAACTTAAAATTGCCGGTGGCTATCCTTTAAAGGGAAGCATTCGTGTCAGCGGAGCAAAAAATAGTGCGGTCGCCCTTATCCCTGCAACAATTTTAGCGGACTCTCCCGTAACGATTGAAGGCCTGCCTGATATCTCGGATGTTCAGATGCTGAAAGAGTTAATGGAGGAAATTGGCGGTGAGGTATCCTTTGATGATGGGGAAATGACAGTGAATCCCAGCAGGATGATTTCAATGCCTCTTCCAAATGGAAGAGTTAAGAAGTTACGCGCCTCTTATTATTTAATGGGGGCAATGCTTGGTAAATTCAAAAAGGCAGTGATTGGTTTGCCTGGAGGCTGCCATTTAGGACCTCGCCCAATAGATCAACATATTAAGGGGTTCGAAGCACTAGGCGCACAAGTGACGAATGAACAAGGAGCCATTTACCTTAGGGCGGACGAGCTACGGGGAGCACGCATTTATTTGGATGTCGTTAGTGTAGGGGCAACGATCAATATTATGCTTGCCGCCGTTTTGGCCAAAGGCCGCACTGTGATTGAAAATGCTGCGAAAGAACCGGAAATCATCGATGTTGCCACTTTGTTGACCAATATGGGAGCGAAAATCAAGGGGGCAGGAACGGATATCATCCGTATTGATGGTGTGGAAAGTTTGCATGGGTGCAAACATACAATCATACCGGATCGGATTGAAGCCGGTACTTTCATGATTTTAGCAGCTGCTGTCGGTGAAGGAATCTTGATCGACAATGTCATTCCCCAGCATTTGGAGTCATTGACTTCCAAAATGAGGGAAATGGGGATTAATATTGAAGCCGGTGATGATCAGATATTTGTTTCACCGGGAGAAAAATATAAATCCGTTGATATCAAGACGTTGGTTTACCCTGGATTTCCAACAGATCTTCAGCAGCCTTTCACTTCTCTTTTAACGAAAGCCAGCGGTTCTAGCATGGTGACCGATACGATATACGGGGCACGATTCAAGCATATTGATGAACTGCGACGCATGAATGCGAAGATCAAAGTCGAGGGCAGAGCGGGCATCATTGATGGTCCTGTCCAACTTCATGGGGCAAAAGTGAAGGCAAGCGATTTACGTGCCGGAGCAGCTCTGGTAATTGCCGGTTTAATGGCTGAAGGGATTACAGAAGTGACCGGGCTTGAACATATAGATCGCGGATATAGCCATCTGGTTGAGAAACTTTCAGGTTTGGGAGCAACGATTTGGCGTGAAGAAATGACGCAAGAAGAGGTGGAGCAGCTTAAAAGCTGATCCCTTTTCTTGTTACCTCATTGTGTTACTATATATGATATAATGTGTTATACTAATATAAATAAATCATGCTAGTGTACATGAGGGGGAACCGGAAATGGAAAGAAGTTTATCGATGGAGCTTGTTCGCGTAACAGAGGCGGCGGCACTAAATTCTGCTCGTTGGATGGGAAGAGGAAAGAAAGACGAAGCAGATGATGCAGCAACAACTGCAATGCGGGATGTTTTCAATACTATTCCCATGCAAGGGACGGTTGTAATCGGTGAAGGGGAAATGGATGAAGCGCCAATGCTTTATATTGGTGAGAAGCTTGGTACTGGTCTTGGGCCACTAGTGGATGTTGCAGTTGATCCTTTGGAAGGAACGAACATCGTTGCATCTGGCGGCTGGAATGCATTGGCTGTATTGGCGATAGCCGATAAGGGGAACTTGCTTCATGCCCCGGATATGTATATGGATAAAATAGCTGTCGGTCCCGAGGCTGTTGGTCAGATTGATATCAATGCTTCTGTGTTGGACAACCTGAAAGCGGTAGCCAAGGCAAAAAATAAAGATATCCAAGACGTAGTCGCAACAGTATTGAACCGCGACCGCCATTCGAAAATCATTCACGAACTTCGTGAGGCTGGGGCACGTATCAAGTTGATCAACGATGGAGATGTAGCCGGTGCCATCAATACGGCTTTCGATCTTACCGGTGTTGACATCTTATTCGGATCTGGCGGAGCTCCAGAGGGAGTTATTGCAGCTGTTGCCTTAAAATGCCTCGGAGGGGAAATTCAAGGTAAGCTTCTTCCTCAAAGTGATGAAGAAGTTGAACGCTGTTTAAAAATGGGCCTTGATGTAGGAAGAGTCCTGAGAATGGAAGACCTTGTTCGCGGAGATGACGCGATTTTTGCTGCGACAGGTGTGACTGATGGAGAACTTTTACGCGGTGTACAATTTAAAGGGCATTACGGCGAAACACAATCCGTAGTCATGCGTGCTAAATCTGGTACCGTTCGTTTCATTGATGGACGCCACAGTCTTAAAATTAAACCGAATGGTTTGATTGACTGAGAACGTTTTTTAGAAAGTATCACCGATAAAAAGCGAGCGGTTTCATCGCTCGCTTTCTCTTTTAAAAAATTTAAGTTGAATAATTAAAATAAAAAAAGTAAAATAAAGCTTGGTCTACTATTAATTGATTTAGATATATAAAATCTGCCCTTTCACTCCAAACTTCAAGAAGCCTTCAAATAATTTTCTTCTTTACATGTAAAAATGTATCATCCTTTCTAAGAAAACTCTGGTCGGGTACATGGATTGCGGTTTTTCTTCCATCTAACAAACCATTTCTTTTTCAGTATGGGTGAAAACGTTTAATTAATAAAAGTGTGGTGTCATAATGAATTTAACTATTTCTAATTTAGAAAACATGAAACTAAAGGATCTCTATGAGCACGCGCGTGAATATAAAGTTTCCTATTACAGCAAACTTTCAAAAAAGGAACTTATTTTCGCTATCCTGAAAGCACAAGCTGAGCAGGATGGTCTCCTATTCATGGAGGGCGTTTTAGAGATCATCCCTTCTGAAGGCTTTGGATTCCTGCGTCCAATTAATTATTCTCCAAGCTCGGAGGATATTTATATTTCCGCTTCACAGATCCGCAGATTCGATTTGCGAAATGGAGATAAAGTGTCCGGTAAGGTAAGGCCTCCAAAAGAAAATGAGCGCTATTATGGATTGCTGCATGTTGAAGCCGTCAATGGCGATAATCCGGAATCAGCTAAAGAGCGTGTTCATTTTCCAGGTTTAACACCGTTGTATCCAAACAGGCAAATCAAACTGGAAACGACACCGAAGAACATATCAACTAGAATTATGGATGTCCTGGCGCCGGTCGGTTTTGGACAGCGTGGGTTGATTGTCGCACCGCCAAAAGCTGGTAAAACGATGCTCATCAAAGAAATTGCCAATGCGATAACCACGAACCATCCTGAATCCGAATTGATTGTGCTGTTGATCGATGAACGCCCGGAAGAAGTGACGGACATTGAACGTTCCGTTGCTGGAGACGTGGTAAGTTCAACGTTCGATGAAGTGCCGGAGAACCATATTAAGGTAGCTGAGCTAGTGTTAGAACGGGCTATGCGACTTGTGGAGCATAAGCGGGATGTAATCATTTTAATGGACAGCATCACTCGACTTGCCCGTGCTTACAACCTTGTCATTCCGCCGAGCGGGCGTACATTATCCGGAGGGATTGACCCTGCTGCATTCCATCGTCCAAAACGTTTCTTCGGTGCGGCAAGGAATATCGAGGAAGGCGGCAGCCTGACGATCCTTGCTACAGCATTGGTAGATACGGGTTCAAGAATGGACGATGTCATTTATGAAGAGTTTAAAGGTACGGGTAATATGGAACTGCATTTAGATCGTGCACTTGCCGAAAGACGTATCTTCCCTGCAATCGACATTCGTCGCTCAGGCACTCGTAAAGAAGAATTGTTAATTCCGAAAGATCGCCTGGATAAACTATGGGCCATTAGGAAAACGATGTCGGATTCACCTGATTTCTCAGAGAAATTCCTTCGCCGTCTAAAACAGACAAAAGGCAATGAAGAATTTTTCAGTAAGTTGGATGAAGAAATGACAGAAATGAAAAAGGGACCAGCGAGCGTAAAACGTTCTTAAACAGTGAAAGAAACAAACTGTTGCACAACTAGTCTTAAGTTGCTATAATGAGTTCATGTGTTTTTACAATAAATGTGAGAGTGTTTTTCCCTCACCTTGAAGTATATAACTCTGTTTCGAATGATTCAGGGCAGAAGGAGCTGAAAAGAATGAAAACTGGAATTCATCCAAATTATAAACTTTCAAAAGTATCTTGCTCTTGCGGAAACACTTTTGAAACTGGTTCAGTTAAAGAAGAGATCAAAGTTGAGACTTGTTCAGAGTGCCATCCATTCTATACTGGTCGTCAAAAATTCGCTGAAGCTGGCGGACGTGTTGATCGTTTCAACAAAAAATACGGTATTAAATAAGCCGGACTTTTTAAAAACAGGCAAGTATTTTTCTTGCCTGTTTTTTCTTTTCTGTAAACAAGTAAGAATTTATATAAAGCCGGGTCCACTTCAATTATGGCCAAGGGATCGACAGGTGGAAGGGAGTAGCTGTTTCCATGTATGTAATGAAACAAACAGGCTGGATCGAGCTTATTTGCGGAAGCATGTTTTCAGGTAAGTCTGAGGAATTGATTAAACGAGTCAGCCGTGCTCAATTTGCTAAAGAGCAAATAGCTGTATTTAAACCAGCTATAGATAATCGCTATGCGGAAGAGGCTGTCGTATCACACAATGGCTCTTCTGTGATGGCAAAACCGATTGCCCATTCAACGGATATTTTTAAGTGTTTGGACAAGCCCTTGGATATCATTGCAATAGATGAAGTTCAATTTTTTGATCATGAAATTATCGGGGTTGCCCAGCATCTTGCGGACAGCGGTTATCGAGTGATTATGGCTGGACTCGATCAAGATTTCAGAGGTGAACCATTCGGTCCTATGCCCGTTCTATTATCGCTGGCAGAATCAGTGACTAAGCTACAGGCTGTGTGTGAAGTGTGCGGATCTCCTGCGAGCAGGACACAGCGGTTGATAGATGGGGCGCCGGCCTCCTATGATGAGCCGATCATCCTTGTGGGTGCATCGGAATCATACGAGCCCCGCTGCCGCCATCATCACGAAGTTCCAGGTAAGCAAGCTGTTGGGATTAAAGAACATATTTGAATGATGGTGCCCTATGATCCGATGAGATCTTAGGGTACTTTTTTTTGAAGAAATGGTTAAATCATAGCGGAAAGTGTGTTTATTCTAAAGGCGGTAAGATCTACGTAAAAAAACTGCTGAAGGTATTCAGGTGGTAAGACCAATACATGGAAGGGAAATAAAAGATAAATACTGCCCCATTTTGGGAAGGCTAACAAGGAAATGTTCTTCTTAACTAGTCAAAATGGAGGGAAAAAATATGAAATCAAAACTGTTTTTTATGACGGCCTTTCTTCTTGCTGCACTAACGGCATGCGGTCAGAATGACAATGCAATAAATAATGATTCGGAATATGGTGATCAATCCCGGGATGGCCAGGATTTTGTTGGCAATGGTTTAAGTCGTGTGTCCAATAATGATTGGGATAATGAAGCGGAACGTCCATCGGATCAAGTCCTCAACACACCGCATCATACATCCAATAATTCTCCATCCATGGGGCAGGAAATTGATGAAATCAGAGGGATCATTAAATCGGAAACTAATTATGAGGCAGGCTCCGTTTGGTTTAATGGCAATACCATACATGTTACGGTCCATGATAACGGCGAAATCAAGACGGAAAAAGAAAGAAATAAGGAAAAGCAGCGAATTCAAGGCATGATAACCAAGGTTGTGCCCCAATATAATATAGATGTTGAATTAAAGAAATAACCACAATTTTGAATCCTCTTTGACGTTGATTATTCACCTATACTATAATTAACCTAGAAGTGAACTAAGCTGGGGCACTGAACTACTTATTTATAGTTAGAAAAGATGGATTACTTCCAATACGTTTCATGGAGATGTTTTGGAAAATTTATGAGGTGAATAATTTGTTTGATCGATTGCAAGCAGTAGAAGATAGATATGAAAGATTGAATGAACTATTAAGTGACCCGGAGATCATTAATGACTCTAAGAAGCTAAGGGAATATTCCAAGGAGCAATCCAGTATTCAAGAGACGGCATCGGCTTATAAAGAATATAAAGCGGTTCGTGAGCAACTCCAGGAAGCCAAGGCGATGCTGGAGGACAAACTTGATGCGGATATGCGCGAAATGGTTAAAGAAGAGATCAATGAACTTGAAGAGACCATACAAGGCCTTGAGGATAAACTGAAAATATTGCTCATTCCTAAAGACCCTAACGATGATAAGAACGTAATCATGGAGATCCGCGGAGCGGCAGGCGGAGACGAGGCGGCCTTATTTGCAGGTAGCCTATACCGAATGTATAGCCGTTTTGCTGAGGTTCAGGGTTGGCGGACTGAAGTCATTGAAGCAAGTCCTACAGGGCTTGGAGGCTACAAGGAAATCATATTCATGATTAATGGAAATGGCGCTTATTCAAAATTGAAATTCGAAAATGGAGCCCATCGCGTTCAGCGAGTACCTGAAACTGAATCAGGTGGACGGATTCATACTTCTACAGCCACGGTTGCCGTTTTACCGGAAGCTGAGGAAGTGGAAGTCGAAATCCATGATAAGGATGTTCGTGTCGATACCTTTGCGTCAAGCGGTCCTGGAGGGCAAAGTGTCAACACGACCATGTCAGCGGTACGATTGACACATATTCCGACGAATACGGTTGTATCTTGTCAAGATGAAAAATCACAAATCAAGAACAAAGAAAAAGCAATGAAGGTTTTGCGTGCCAGGGTGTATGATAAAATTCATCGCGAAGTGCAGGCTGAATATGACCAAAATCGAAAGCTTGCTGTTGGAACGGGCGATCGATCCGAAAGGATTCGCACGTATAACTTCCCGCAAAACCGCGTTACCGACCACCGTATTGGTTTAACGATTCAAAAGCTGGATCAAATCATGGAAGGTAAACTGGATGATGTCGTGGATGCTTTAATCATGGAAGACCAATCTTCCAGGCTGGAAAATGCAGATGAATAATTCTGCCTTGAAAGTGTTTGAAGCCCTTAAATGGGCTTCTTCTTTTTTAAAGGAAAATGATCGTGACGCCAATGCAGGGGAGATCCTGTTACAGCATTTTTTAAAACTAACGCGCTCCCAGTTACTGGCCAACCTTCATGATGAGCTCAGTGAAGCGGATTTTGGACAATTTAAGGCAGCAGTTGAGCTTCATGCTGATGGAACGCCCATCCAATATATAATAGGCAGTGAAGAATTTTATGGACGGACCTTCTTTGTGAATGAAGAAGTGCTGATACCGAGACCTGAAACAGAAGAATTGATTTATTATACATTACGTAAGCTTCCGGCCGTTTTTATGGAGGGACAGAAGCTCCGTTTAGCGGATATTGGGACAGGCAGCGGTGCAATCGCCATTACGATGAAGCTTGAAAAATCAAACTTGTCGGTGACGGCCACGGACATAGCAGATCCTTCACTTGAGGTGGCGAAGAAAAATGCCGAATCACTTGGTGCCGAAGTGCAGTTCGTGCAAGGTGATTTACTTCAGCCGTTGATTAACATAAACCAGAAAGTGGACATCCTTTTATCTAATCCGCCATATATACCAAATGATGATCAAAAATCCATGTCTGTAGTCGTAACGGGTCATGAACCCCATCGTGCATTATTTGCGGGTATCGATGGTCTGGACTTTTACCGCCGCTTTATGGAACAGTTACCTCTGATTATGGAGGTGCCTGGGCTGATCGGTTTTGAAGTGGGCGCTGGGCAGGGCCAGGCAGTTGCCGATTTATTAAAGCGGACTTTTCCTGCCGCAGAAGTATCCGTTGTAAATGACATTAATGAAAAAGATCGAATGGTCTTTGCTGAATTAAAATGATTCGTCTCCCTATGTGAGACGGATTTTTTTATATGGACATCCCTCATTATCGATTTGGAATCTATATTTCCAGCATCAATTTTTTTATTTTTACTAGTTTAAGATAGCTGGAAAATGGTGAGACTAATTCATGTGAGGGGGCGAAGGCGATGAAAACTAAACATTTAGCCATTATTTATCTATTAATCTTAACAATAGGAACGATTGTAAGTATATATATGCCTAAAGCGGAGATGGTCGGTGCAGAAGAAACGATGGTAATTCCGGATGAGGCGATTCGTCTGAGGATACTTGCTAATAGTGATACAGAAAAGGATCAAGCGGTTAAACGGCTGATTAGGGATCAGGTAAATGAAGATATCACAAAATGGGTCGAGGAGCTTACTTCATTGGATGAAGCGAGGGATGTGATCACCTCGCATCTACCGGATATTCAAGCCACGGCTGAAGCAGTTATAAAGGAACATGGTTTGGAACAGTCAGTAAAAGTGGATTTTGGACAAGCCGAATTTCCGACAAAACTTTACGGGCAGTATTTATATCCTGCAGGGGATTATGAAGCTGTGATCATCACACTTGGTGAAGGGGAAGGGGCTAATTGGTGGTGTGTGTTATTTCCTCCACTATGTTTCTTGGATTTTTCAAATGGAACGGCTGTAAGTCAAAGTCCGATTGTCGAGGATGAAGATGAAGAATCTGTAACTTCGGAAGGGAAGGTTTATGCTGCAACGAATGAGGAGAAAGAACCTGTTCCAGAGGAAGCGGTTGAAGAAGAAGTACCGGATGAAAAGGTAAAAGGGCCAGAGGCAGTAGTTGAAGAAGAAGCAATTGAGGAAAGTGTGGAAATACCACAAGAAGAGGTAAAAGAAGAGGTTATAGAGCCAGAAGTAAAAGGAGAAGTGACAGAAGAAAAAGGTATGGATGAAGTAACGGAGGAAGTGATTGATGGGAATGTAGGTGAAAACAAGGTTAAACTTGCGGCATCCACTGAACAAGGTCAACAATTATATGAAGGGGAAAAGGAGCCAGAGGTGGAAGTGAAGTCCTTATTTGCAGAAATCCTAAATGATCTTTTTTAAAAAGAGGGGGGGCCCTCTTTTTTTATGATCAGATAATTTTGAAAACATATCCACAGGGTTATTAACAAAAAATCAAAAAAGTCTGTCATTAATCATTAATATCCACAAACTTATCCACGGTTTCGGTATGGTTATCCACATTTTGTGGATAACACTTGAATTATGTGTATACTTCTTTTATACTTTCAAAGTATCTTTCAAGTAAAATTAGGACGATAAGTTGATAATACCGTTCATATAAAAGCGATTATATAAAATAAGAAATGTTAAAAGGCGATGGTGTTTAAGATGAAAACGAAAGTTTGGTCAGTGGATAAAGATGTGGATAATTTACAAAGTTATCCCCAGATTACACAATCAGCTGAATTATTAAAGGATAATCAAGTGGTTGCTTTTCCTACAGAGACCGTTTATGGACTTGGAGCGAATGCCAAAAGTGACGAGGCAGTCAAAAAAGTGTTTGAAGCAAAGGGGCGTCCGAGTGATAATCCATTAATCGTTCATATAGCCTCAGCTGATCAGTTGTCAGGTATTGTAGAGGAGATTCCTGATCAAGCACGGAAGCTGATGGCTGAGTTTTGGCCGGGTCCTTTGACTTTGATCATGAAACGAAAACCGGGCCAGCTATCGAATCTTGTGACAGCTGGATTGGAGACGGTGGCTGTCAGGATGCCGGATCATCAGGTTGCACTCGGGCTAATTCGTGCGAGTGATTTGCCCATTGCAGCTCCAAGTGCAAATACTTCAGGAAAACCAAGTCCCACTTCAGCTAAACATGTTGAAGATGACTTGATGGGCCGGATTGCAGGTATAGTCGATGGCGGGACTACGGGTGTGGGTGTAGAATCAACAGTGCTTGATTGTACAGTTGAAGTCCCTGTTATTTTAAGGCCTGGCGGGGTGACTCTGGAACAGCTGGAAGCTGTCATTGGAGAAGTCAGGCAAGATGTCG
Source organism: Peribacillus sp. ACCC06369 (assembly GCF_030348945.1). NCBI lineage: Bacteria > Bacillati > Bacillota > Bacilli > Caryophanales > Bacillaceae > Peribacillus > Peribacillus sp. ACCC06369. Next base: position 5,253,631 of record NZ_JAUCEN010000002.1, on the reverse strand, counting down.
CTTTGAAGAATCAGGAAACGGCGCCAAAAGCTCCGGGCATGAAATATACCCACTATGCTCCGAAGGCCCCTCTATACTTAGTCAAGGGTAATCAAGATTTCCTTCAGAAACTTGTGGATGAAAAAAGAAGTGACGGGTTAAAGGTAGGCATCATAACGGCTTTAGAGCATCAACAGTACTATCAAGCGGATTATGTGGTTGTCCCAGGTTCATTAGCGGATTTACATACAGTTGCCACAGGCTTATATGATACTTTACGACAGTTTGATGAGCTGGAGGTCGATATCATTTTTAGTGAAATGTTTCCTGAATGTGGGATCGGAGCCGCTGTCATGAACCGTCTTGAGAAGGCAGCAGGTCATCAAATCATCGAGGAACATGTGTAATAAGGACTGATTTATTCTTCTAATTCTTTTCGGACATGCATAACATGTAGTAGGCACGTCCGAGGGAGGATTGGAATGAATACATTTGCTGGGGAAATCATCACCTTATTGCTCATGGCATTCGCATTGGGAATGGATGCCTTTTCTGTCGGCCTTGGAATGGGAATGTTTAAGCTAAGGTTGAGGCAAATATTTTTTATAGGGCTGATAGTAGGTATTTTTCATATTTGGATGCCCTTGCTTGGTATGGGGGCAGGCCGTTTCATTTCAGAAAAATTCGGGACCTTTGCTACGTATGCCGGCGGTCTATTGTTGATCATTCTTGGTATCCAGATGTTTATCCCGGGTAAAAAGGGAGAAGCTGGTATCAGGGAAAATAAGATGCTGGCTCCGGTCGGGAAAGGTCTATTCATTTTTGCTTTAGGTGTAAGCCTGGATAGCTTCTCAGTAGGGTTAACCTTGGGTATTTACGGTGCAAAAACGATTTTAACCATTCTTTGTTTTGGGGTGGCTGCCACTTTTTTAACGTGGGCAGGCCTTTTACTGGGTAAAAAAATGCAAGGGTTGCTCGGGGTGTATAGTGAGATTCTTGGCGGAAGCATCCTGTGTGCATTTGGATTGAAATTATTATTCTCTTTTTAATTCACTTGACTTCATATCTTTCCTTCCTCAACTGTTCCGATTACCGGGGCGGTTTTTATTTTTTCTTATGACATCAAGAGTGCTTATTTTTTTGACTATAAAGAACGGGCTATAGCTTATAATGTATAAAAAGGAGGCGTTAAAATGATACGAGTATTATTTGTATGTACGGGCAACACATGCAGAAGTCCCATGGCAGAAGCGATATTAAAAAACAAGAATATTGAGGGTATTGAAGTGAAGTCCGCTGGCGTTTATGCTTCAGCCGGCCAGGATGCTTCATTGCATGCTAAAAATGTATTGATTGAAAATGAAATAGTGCATAATCATCATTCAACGCCTTTATCCGAGAAGGAAATGGAGTGGGCTTCTCATATTTTCACCATGACGGAAGGGCATAAAGCGGTCATCATCCGTACATACCCCAAGATGATCGGTAAGACTTTTACTTTGAAAGAATTCGTTATTGACGATAAATATGACAGGGATATAATGGATCCGTTTGGCGGTTCTGAAGGCATTTATCAAGAGACGTTCAAGGAACTGCAGGAACTAATAGAAGAATTAGTCATAAGGCTCAAAGAGTAAACGACTTACAGGGGAAAAAGAATGGAAGAAAGAACACATTATAATAGTTTGGCTTGCGAAAAAATTTAGTTTTCTTCATCACAGCCCAAGCTCTGATTGTCTATTCATCCTTTCAGTGTTCCAATTTCGTGCTCCCTCCAATTTTATTTGAAAAGGTGAGTTCGCTAAGTTTTAGTGTAGGGACGCTTATATTAGGCATATTGGGATCGGGGGTTCTTGCGTTTTTTGCTGCTGTTGTTCAGGAGTACTTCAAATTTGGTTCAAACTATTCAAGTTGAGGTCCAGACGTTGTAAAACACGATCAAGTCATATCGGCCAAATGAAGAAGCCCAAAAAGGAACGGGTACGGATATAGCGATAGAAGGAATGACAAAAACGGTACATAATGTGGTCGCTGCAGTAAAAGATATTACTGAGCTTGTTGACCATCTAATCGAAAGTGTAGAATCAAGGCAGTCCCAAGAAGTGGTTGCCATTGCAGAAGAAATATCTGCTGGAGCGGAAGAAGTAACGGCTAGGCAAGCGAACAAGCAATTGTCATGGAAAAAGTCGAAAAATCGGCATTGATCTTAAAGTGCTAGCGGAAAGTTGAACAGGACGATTATACGCTTTCACACTTGGCACTTTTTCTGCAGGAAACCTGAGTTGGTTTCCTGCTTCTTTGAGGTCAGAAAAAGGCTGGCCATCCTTTATCTTTTCATAATTTTGTGACACAATAAAATCAAATAAAAGTTAGAGGAGGATTTTGATGAAAGTTGCGATTGCTTCGGATCATGGTGGTATACATATCCGTGAAGAAATAAAGAATTTAATGAATGAGTTACAGATTCCATTTGAAGATTTTGGCTGTGAATGCAGTACTTCAGTGGATTATCCTGATTATGCCTTGCCGGTTGCTGAAAAAGTGGCACAGGGTGAGTTCGATCGGGGTATTTTAATCTGTGGCACTGGAATTGGAATGAGCATTGCAGCCAATAAGGTTAAAGGGATACGATGTGCATTGGTTCATGATGTCTATAGTGCGAAATTGACCCGTCAGCATAATGATACCAATATGTTAGCGATGGGTGAACGTGTCATTGGCCCGGGTCTTGCCAGGGAAATTGCACAAACATGGCTGACTTCGGAATTTGAAGGCGGGCGTCATCAAAACAGGATCGGAAAGATAGCGGAGTATGAAGGTAAACACAGCTAATCGTTAAGGTTTTGGAAAAAAGGATCTAGAGGGATCTCCCTTTTCTTCCGATAGCAAGTTTTCTTATTGAAAGGATGCGTTTTCATGACAAGTGATGCTACATTTTCAAATGAGCTTGAGATATGGGAAAACCAGTTTCGGAAACTATTATTTGAGTTTCAAGAAGAGGCAGCTTTAAAAGAGAAACAGCTACTGGTAATCGGTTGCAGTACAAGTGAAGTGATCGGAAAACGGATCGGTACTGAAGGGACCCTCGATGTTGCGGGGATGATTTTTTCCGTAGTGAACGATTTTCAAGAAAAAACGGGTATCCAGGTTGCATATCAATGTTGTGAGCATCTAAATAGGGCATTGGTTTTGCAAAGGGAAATCGCGGTTCGAAACAATTATGAAGAAGTTTCGGTTGTACCTGTCAGAACAGCTGGGGGATCGATGGCGACGTTCGCCTATCAACAATGGAAAGATGCTGTCGTCGTTGAGCGCATTAAAGCGGACGCAGGGATAGACATTGGGGACACCTTCATTGGCATGCATTTGAAGCATGTGGCGGTTCCAGTTCGATCTGCAATTAAAGAAATAGGACATGCACATGTGACCATGGCAAAAACCCGCCCGAAACTAATTGGCGGGGAGCGGGCCGTTTATCAGGACATCCCTGAAAACAAGAGTTGCATTTAATGGGTGAGACAGCATTTCTCGAATGGGGAATGCTGTTTTCTAATTGAATGTGGGCAAAATCGTAAAGCTCAAGTAGGGTTCACAAAAAAAACTTTATTTTGTGGTGCTAATAGAATGGTGATTTTACTCATTAAATATAGGGTTAAAGAGCTATTTAACATGTTTTAGATGTTAAATACGAACATTTTTAAATGAAAAAACATTTAATGTTCGATAAAAATAGACTATCGCTTCTAAATTAGACATGTTAAAATGGAGTAGAATTTTCTAATAATTATTGGTAAGGCTTTTTCATGCTTTCCTGAAGGCATGTTGCACATAAAAACTAAAAAGCGAATCACGCACAATTTGAGGAGGAATTACGGAATGAATCGTTTAGCAAAGCAAGATGAGCAAGTGTTTAACGCAATTCAACTGGAATTAGGGCGTCAAAGAAGTAAAATTGAGCTTATTGCTTCTGAAAACTTCGTGAGTGAAGCTGTCATGGAAGCTCAAGGGTCGGTCCTGACTAATAAGTATGCAGAAGGATACCCTGGAAAACGTTACTATGGCGGATGTGAGTATGTCGACATCGTTGAAGATCTTGCACGTGAGCGTGCGAAAGAAATTTTCGGCGGAGAGTATGTGAACGTACAGCCTCACTCTGGAGCTCAAGCCAATATGGCCGTTTACTTTACAGTGCTTCAAACTGGCGACACAGTGCTTGGGATGAACCTTTCACATGGAGGTCACTTAACACACGGAAGTCCAGTTAACTTCAGTGGTGTTAACTACAATTTTGTTGAATATGGTGTCGACGAAAAAGATCACCGTATCGATTACAATGATGTATTGGAAAAAGCGCGTCAGCACAAACCGAAATTGATCGTAGCGGGTGCAAGTGCATATCCACGGGAAATTGATTTCAAGCGATTCCGTGAAATTGCAGATGAAGTCGGTGCTTATTTAATGGTCGATATGGCTCATATCGCAGGTTTAGTTGCGGCTGGATTACATCAAAGCCCAATTCCTTATGCTGACTTTGTAACGACAACCACTCATAAAACACTTCGCGGACCACGCGGGGGGATGATCATCTGTAAAGAAGAATTCGGTAAGAAGATCGATAAATCCATCTTCCCTGGAATTCAAGGCGGTCCATTGATGCATGTAATATCCGCTAAGGCTGTTGCATTCGGAGAAGCGCTTCAAGATGAATTTAAAGTGTATGCACAACAAATCATCGACAATGCTAAACGCTTGGGCGAAGGTTTAAAGAAAGAAGGATTCACCCTAGTTTCTGATGGAACGGACAATCACTTGATTCTTCTTGATGTGCGCTCTACTGGATTAACGGGAAAAATCGCTGAACATGTTTTGGATGAAATTGGTATTACCGTTAACAAAAATGCGATTCCATATGATCCGGAAAAACCATTCGTTACGAGTGGTATTCGTATTGGGACTGCGGCAGTGACATCACGTGGCTTCGGACTGGAAGACATGGATGAAATAGCTGCAATCATCGGACTTGTTTTGAAAAATAATGAAGACACTGCTAAGCTTGAAGAAGCAAAACAGCGTGTTGAATCATTATCGAACAAATTTGAATTATATCCTTCATTGTAATAACGGAGCCGCTCCCTTTTAAAGGGGGCGGTTTTTTTGCACCTTATAGAGGTTAGTATGTTAGAAGAGTCCGAATAGTGAAAATAGGTCTGACATCTAAACCTTTATTGAAGATTGAAACGTTTTTCTGTAAAATAGGTTGAAGTGAATTTTAAAAGGACACGAAAAATTTTTCTATTCGATTAGGGAAATCATAAAAAAGCGCAAAACTATGCAATGGAATTGGAGAGATGCTAAATGGGAAAAGTTTATGTTTTCGATCACCCGTTAATTCAACACAAATTAGCCTATATACGTGATATAAATACAGGAACAAAAGAATTCCGCGAACTAGTGGATGAAGTTGCATCATTGATGGCATTTGAAATCACAAGGGATATGCCGCTTGAAGAAGTGGAAATCCAAACACCTGTAAGCACAGCGAAAGTGAAAATGCTTTCTGGTAAAAAAGTGGGGATCGTCCCGATTTTACGTGCAGGCATAGGGATGGTGGACGGAATCATTAAGCTGATTCCTGCTGCAAAGGTCGGACATGTTGGTCTTTACCGTGATCCCGAAACATTGAAACCGGTTGAATATTATGCGAAAATGCCAAGTGATTTGGCAGAAAGAGAATGCATTGTCGTTGACCCGATGTTAGCAACTGGCGGTTCAGCCATCGAAGCGATCAATTCTATTAAAAAGCGCGGTGCAGTCAATATTAAATTCATGTGCTTGATTGCAGCTCCAGAAGGTGTGGAAGCATTGAAAGAAGCCCATCCTGATGTTGATATTTATATTGCAGGACTTGACGAAAAACTGAATGAACATGGTTATATCGTTCCAGGTCTGGGAGACGCAGGAGATCGTTTATTCGGCACAAAATAAGGAAAGAAACTGAGGTGTCACGAATGAACAAACCGATAAAGGTCATGACAATTTTCGGGACGAGACCAGAAGCTGTCAAAATGGCTCCTTTAGTACTCGAATTTCAAAAACACCCAGAATATTTCAACCCAATCGTTGCTGTTACGGCTCAGCATCGACAAATGTTAGATCAAGTTCTCGAATTATTTTCCATTCAGCCAGATTATGATTTGAACATAATGAAAGAAAGGCAAACGCTTGCTGATATTACAACAAGAGCCTTAAATGGTCTTGATTCAGTAATGAAGGAAGCCAAGCCTGATATTGTTCTTGTCCACGGTGATACAACCACAACGTTTGTCGCAAGTCTGGCTGCTTTTTATAATCAGATCGTCATTGGACATGTAGAAGCGGGGCTGCGCACATGGAATAAGTATTCCCCCTATCCGGAAGAGATGAATCGACAGCTCACCGGTACGATGGCGGATTTGCATTTTGCGCCGACTTCAAAAGCAGAAGAGAATCTGCTGAACGAAAACAAGAGAGACAGTATCTTCGTGACGGGAAATACGGCAACCGATGCTTTGAAAACAACTGTACGGTCCACGTATTCCCACCCGGTTTTAAATGGACTAGGGGAAGACAGGCTCATTTTACTAACCGCCCATCGCAGAGAAAATCTAGGGGAACCAATGAGGAATATCTTCAGGGCCGTCAAGAGAATCATTGCTGAGCATGATGACGTTCAAGTGGTTTACCCTGTCCATTTAAATCCTGTTGTTCAAGAGCTGGCAAACGAAATTCTCGGGGACGATCCGCGGGTTCATTTAATCGAACCCCTGGACGTATTGGATTTCCACAACTTCGCTTCTAGAGCCTATCTGATTTTGACTGATTCTGGAGGAATTCAAGAAGAGGCACCGTCACTAGGTGTACCTGTTCTTGTTTTAAGGGATACGACTGAACGCCCAGAGGGGATTGCAGCCGGAACCTTAAGGTTGGCGGGTACTGATGAACAAACCATATTTAATATGGCACATGAATTGCTCACCAATAAAGGGGAGCATGAAAAGATGTCCAAGGCTTCAAATCCATATGGGGACGGAAATGCTTCGGTCCGCATAGCTGAAGCCATCCGTTACTATTTTAAGCAAGTAAATGTACCACCAACTAGATTTGAATCATAAAAAGGAAAAGCCATGCGGCTTTTCCTTTTTTATTTGCATACTCCAAGGTTGTTGAGAAAAGATAACTGCTAAGGGGATGATTATATTGGGAAAGAAAACGTTGATATTGTTTGTTTTCCTTTTTATATGTATTTATTCAAATGAAAAGGGATTGGCATCTGTCATTCTGCCTCCTTTACCAAAACTATCTGAATCTAAGGAAGTAACGGCAGTTGTCACGATGGATAAGGCGTTTCAGCAAAAAAAGATCAAAGAACTGCTTGAAAAATATCCATCCCTTCAATTAAGGAATGTTTATTCGGTTGCCCTGAATGGATTTTCCCTACATGGGAAAATGAATGAAATAGAACAACTCAAAAAGGAGAATGAAATTCAGGCAGTAACGGAAGTATCCATGTATCATGCCGTGTTGGATGAAAGTGTCCCATACATAGGAGGAGGCAGGGTGAGGGGTTTTTTCGATAAGGAGAATCACCGAATCACCGGGAAAGGGGTAAAAGTGGGAATTATCGATACCGGGATCGATTATACACATCCAGATTTACAACGTGCTTATAAAGGAGGGCAGGATCTGGTTGATGGTGATGAAGATCCGATGGAAACCAAAAATCAAGGCGAGCTGGATACAATACACGGAACTCATGTGGCAGGTATCATTGCGGCCAATGGAAAAATGAAAGGTGTTGCACCAGAAGCGGAGATATATGCATATCGAGCTTTGGGACCAGGTGGAGCAGGGGATACAGAGCAAGTCCTAACGGCTATTGAGTCAGCTATGAAGGATAAGGTGGATGTATTGAACCTCTCTCTTGGGAATAACGTTAATGGCCCTGATTTACCTATCTCTCTTGCATTGAATAAGGCTGTGGAAAGCGGCATCGTTGCCGTGACATCAAACGGGAATTCCGGTCCGGCTGTATGGACTGTCGGCTCCCCTGGAACAGCAGAAAAAGCGATTTCCGTTGGAGCGTCGACCCCACCATTAAGGGTTCCCTATATGGTCTACGGACTTGGTTCGAAAAAGTATCAATCTCATTTAACCTTGTTTCAAGGCTCTGAGAAATGGAAGCTGACATTTTCTGAGGATGTCATATACGGGGGACTGGGAAATGAAGAAGACCTGAAGCATGTTCGCGATAAGATAGTGTTGATGGAGCGCGGCACACTTACCTTCCAGCAAAAAATATCCAATGCAGAAAAGGCAGGTGCAAAAGGGGTCATTGTTTATAATAATACGAGCGGGACCTTTACTGGAAGCTTGGAAAAAGAAATGAACATCCCTGCTGCTTCTATTAGTAGAAGAGATGGATTGCGACTTAAGCGAATCATGGAGCAAGAGCACAGCAAAACCGTTAATTTTATTTATAAGAACGAGCAAGATAGGCTCGCTGATTTTAGCTCTAGGGGGCCGGTAACCGTATCATGGGGAATAAAGCCTGACGTATTGGCACCGGGAGTGGAAATTGAGAGCACCATTCCTAAAGGATATATGTCCCTGGATGGAACAAGTATGTCAGCACCGCATGTTGCAGGAGCATGCGCCTTAATCCTGCAAAAACATCCGGAATGGACTCCTGATCAAGTGAAATCTGCATTGATGAGCACTTCCAAGCCATTGAGGAAGTCTGCTAATCAGTTGTATCACACATATGAACAGGGGGCTGGACGCATCCAGATCGACGAAGCATTAAAAGTGGACACTCTCTTGAATCCAAGCTCATTGTCGTTTGGGATGTATACCAAAAAAGAAGGAATTGAAGAGCATCATGAAACGATAATCATTGAAAATACCGGAAAGGAAAGGAGGAAGTACTCTTTTATGGTCCCATTAAAAGAGATGGGCCTCACTTGGGAATTGCCGAAATCCCTTACTTTGAATCCGAGGGAAAAGAAAAAGATTAAAGTGGGACTGCAGGTCAACCCAGCCAAGCTGAAAAAGGGAGTCTTTGATGGATACCTTCTTATAATGGAAGGAACCAAAAAAATATCCCTTCCTTATTTATATGTAAAGGAAGAACCGGATTATCCAAGGGTAATGGGCTTTGATTTCGGTCAAGGAGACCAGGCAGGCACATACCGATACGAAATGTACCTTCCCCGGGGGGCTGAAGAATTCGGGATTGCACTTTATGAGGAAGACAGCTTGAAATTCGTTGGTTATTTGGATTGGTCGAGACCGGCACCTTCCGGTTTGATCAAAAAAGATGTATTGAAAAAGAACCTGCCGCCTAAAGGAGTGTATAAAGCGATAATCTTTGCGAGAAGAGGTGGAAGGGAAGATCGGATAGAAAAGACGTTACTTATTGAGTGAACACAGGACAATATGTAAAATAAAATGGATGTCAATAGTATAAAAAAGATAATTTGTGAACAATTCGTTAATAATTTCAAACCTGTGACAAATTTCACTAACCACTCATTGACATTGATTCTAGCCTATTGTATGCTAACAAAGGATGTAAAATGAGAGGGTTTTCAGTAGCCCTGCATGCAGATTTTTACAGCATGAAATGTCTTCTATCCTCCACCAAATTCAACCGCGAGGATGCAACTTGCGTCAAATAATTGCCTTCTAAAAATGGCTATGACTTTGATGTCAGCGATTCTTTCTCAAATAGTCGGATCAGTTTTGTTCGGTATCTTCTCTTTGGAAAGATGACTTGTCAGAACCTAAGATTCGAACCGCTGCTATTAGTAATTGGCCTTCTTTGTGGACTTGCTAGGTTTACAAGCAATGCTTCATTCAGTACGAAAATATTTCTCAGGAGATTAAATGAAAAATGCCAGAAATGAAAATCATGTTCAACAGGCAGAGTAAATATATAATTTTTCTTCTGGCGGTTTATGTTGTTGGATGGGGACTTACGAGTTATCAAGCCGTTTTTGCTGGGCTTATACTGGGTACGAGTTTGAGTTTATACAATTTATGGCTGATCAATCAGAAAATGAAAAAGTTCAGTCAGGCGCTCGATGAAGGAAAGAAAACAAAATCTCTTGGGACAATGACTCGAATGGCATCCGCAGGTCTAGCGGTACTCATTGCATTGGAATTTCCGGAGCATTTTCATCTGATAAGTGTTGTATGGGGATTGATGACAGCTTATATTGTCATTTTTATAGATTTTTTCATCCAATTAATACGTCGATAGCGGGGAAGAGAGGTGAATATAGTTGAATCATGAAGCACCCTTAGAAAATTTTATGGGTCTGACCTTTAACTTGAGTAACGTCCTAATGATTACAGTTGCTAGTCTAGTTGTGTTCATACTTGCTGTGCTTGGTACACGTAAGCTTGCAATGAAGCCAACTGGCATGCAGAATTTCATGGAATGGATTATGGATTTCGTTAAGGGTATTATTAATAGTAACATGGACTGGAGAACAGGTGGTCAGTTTCAACTGCTTGGTATGACTTTGCTAATGTACATTTTTGTGTCCAATATGCTAGGTCTTCCGTTTGCAATTAGTTACGATGGAGTGCTTTGGTGGAAATCACCAACAGCCGACCCAGTTATCACATTGACTCTTGCAGTCATGGTTTTAGGTTTAACGCATTACTATGCAATAAAAATGAAAGGCGCCAAGGGTTACTTTAAAGCTTATAAAAACCCAATGACACTTGTGGAGGAATTTACAAACTCCTTGACACTTGGTCTGCGTCTATATGGTAACATTTATGCTGGTGAAGTTTTGCTAAGTTTGTTAGCCGGTTCGCTGGCTGCGAGTGGATTTGCCGGATTTATTGGTGCAATCATCCCTACTCTAGTATGGCAAGGCTATAGTATTTTCGTCGGCAGTATCCAAGCGTTTATCTTTGTCACGTTAACAATGGTCTATCTGTCTCATAAAGTCAGTGACGACCATTAATTATAAGTTCATTTAGAACTAAAAAAATAATAAATTTTGATACAATCTAAGGAGGATATTTATAATGACAGGTTCAGTAGGTCTTCTTGCAGCAGCAATTGCAATTGGTTTAGCAGCACTAGGTGCAGGTATTGGTAATGGTCTTATCGTTTCAAGAACAGTAGAAGGTATCGCTCGTCAACCAGAAGCTCGCGGTATGCTTCAAACAACAATGTTCATCGGGGTAGGTTTAGTTGAGGCGATGCCTATCATCGCAGTAGTAATTGCGTTTATGGTATATGGTGGTTAATAGAACCTTCAAAAAGTTCAAAAATGGCGAAGTTCGTTCCATGTGAACCTTCGCCTTTCCTTTATGTCCACAATCCTGTTTTTATACAGTTTAAGAGCATAGTTTTCTAAAGTTCATATGAATGAACGCTTTAAGAAGTGAAACTCGTGAAGGGAGTGAACCAAGCGTGTTAACAAGCAGCTTTGTACTTGGGTCAACGTCTCATGGCTTTAATGGCGGAGACATGTTATACCAATTAGTAATGTTTATCATTTTGTTAGCGTTGCTGAAGAAATTTGCATGGGGTCCTCTAATGGGCATCATGACTCAACGTGAAGAACATGTTGCAAATGAAATTCAAGCAGCGGAAGCTAGCAGACAAGAAGCACTTAAATATTTAGAAGAACAACGTGAAATCGTAAAACAATCTCGCACTGAAGCGGGACAACTTATAGAAAACGCGAAACTTCAAGGTGAAGCACAGCGTGAAGAGATCGTGAATCAAGCACGTCTTGAAGCTGACCGCGTCAAAGAATCAGCTAAGCGTGAAATCGTACAGGAAAAAGAAAAAGCCATTACGGCATTACGCGAGCAAGTGGCATCTTTATCCGTACTTATTGCTTCTAAAGTAATAGAAAAAGAACTATCCGAAGCAGATCAAGAGCAATTGATTAATGACTACATTCAAGAGGCAGGAGAAGGGAAATGAGCGATATAACAGTAGCAAAGCGTTATGCCGTTGCCCTTTTCCAAATTGCGAAAGAGCAAAATCTCATTAACCAACTTGAAGAAGAGCTTCGCATAGTGAATGAAGTTTTCACAAATGATAATGAGCTATTAAGCTTCCTGGCTCATCCTAAAATGACTAAAGATGCAAAAGGCGCTTTGATTGCAAATGCTTTTGCAAGCCTTTCTTCTTCCGTTCAAAACACTGTGATGTTAATGGTGGAACGTCATCGTACAGATGATGTGACAGCAATGGCACAAGAGTTCATCGAACTTGCGAATGAAGAAAACTCAGTAGCTGATGCAACGGTCTATACAGTTCGTCCATTGACTGAAACGGAAGTGGAAGCTGTGTCTACATCTTTTGCTGCAAAAATCGGCAAAAGAAATTTACGCATTACTAATATTACGGATAGCAATATCCTTGGCGGCATCAAACTACAAATCGGTAACCGCATATATGACGGGACGATTAGCGGTAAGCTAGATCGCCTTAGCAAACAACTATTAGGTTAATATTCACAGATAGGGGTGAAATTCATGAGCATCAAAGCTGAAGAAATCAGTGCGCTGATTAAAAAGCAGATTGAAAACTATCAGTCGGAAATTAAAGTAAGCGATGTTGGTACGGTTATCACTGTTGGTGATGGTATCGCACGCGTTCATGGTTTAGATAATGCAATGTCTGGGGAGCTCTTAGAATTTTCCAATGGTTCAATGGGATTAGCACAAAACCTTGAGCAAAATAACGTGGGTGTTGTTATTCTTGGACCATTCAGAGACATTAAAGAAGGCAGTGAAGTTCGCCGTACTGGCAGAATCATGGAAGTGCCAGTTGGAGAAGAATTAATCGGACGTGTCGTGAATCCGCTTGGACAACCATTAGATGGTCTTGGCCCGATCGCTACGACAAAAACTCGTCCAATCGAAAGCCCTGCAACAGGTGTAATGGACCGTAAATCAGTTCATGAACCTTTACAAACAGGTATTAAAGCAATCGATGCATTAGTTCCAATCGGTCGTGGACAACGTGAGTTAATCATTGGTGACCGTCAAACTGGTAAAACATCAGTTGCGATCGATACAATCCTTAACCAAGCTGACCAAGATATGATCTGTATCTATGTTGCTATCGGTCAAAAAGAATCAACGGTTCGTGGAACAGTTGAAACACTACGTAAAAATGGTGCATTGGATTACACGATCGTTGTATCTGCATCTGCTTCTCAACCAGCGCCACTTTTATACCTAGCTCCATATGCTGGTGTGACAATGGCTGAAGAGTTCATGTTCTCTGGCAAGCACGTTCTTGTGGTTTATGATGATCTTTCTAAACAAGCATCTGCATACCGTGAACTTTCCTTGCTACTTCGCCGTCCTCCAGGTCGTGAAGCATTCCCAGGGGATGTATTCTACTTGCACTCCCGTTTACTTGAGCGTGCAGCAAAATTGAATGACACTTTAGGTGCCGGTTCAATCACTGCGCTTCCATTTGTTGAAACGCAAGCAGGCGACATCTCTGCTTACATCCCAACAAACGTCATTTCCATAACTGATGGACAAATCTTCTTGCAATCCGATTTGTTCTTCTCAGGTGTACGTCCTGCGATTAACGCTGGTCTTTCCGTATCACGTGTTGGTGGATCTGCACAAATTAAAGCGATGAAGAAAGTTGCCGGTACATTACGTCTTGACTTGGCTTCATACCGTGAATTGGAAGCATTCTCTCAATTCGGTTCTGATCTGGATGCTGCAACACAATCAAAACTTAACCGTGGTGCTCGTACAGTTGAAGTCCTTAAGCAAGATCTAAACAAACCGATCAAAGTTGAAAAACAAGTAATGATTTTCTATGCATTGACTAAAGGTCATTTAGATGATATTCCAGTATCGGATATCCTTCGTTTTGAAGAAGAATACTATGTGTTCCTAGATCGTTCTCATCCGGAATTATTAGATCACATTCGCACAACAAAAGGTCTTCCTGAAGACGCTGCTATCGTTGCTGCAATTAACGAATTCAAAAAGAACTTCGTTATTTCTGAATAATAAGGTCTAACTAATTTATAAAGGGTGGTGAGAATGAATGGCCTCTTTACGCGATATTAAGTCTCGGATTACTTCAACGAAAAAGACGAGTCAAATTACAAAAGCGATGCAGATGGTATCTGCTTCTAAAATGAACCGTGCGGAAGCTAATGCTAAAGCATATGTTCCATATATGGAAAAAATTCAAGAAGTGGTATCTAGTATTGCGAACGGAAGCACGGATGCATCTCATCCAATGCTTACTTCACGTCCCGTTAAGAAAACCGGTTACTTGGTAATCACATCGGACCGTGGATTGGCTGGGGCTTACAATAGTAGCATCCTTCGCCACGTTCATAAAACTATTCTTGAACGCCATAAATCCAATGATGAGTTCGTCATTATCGCAATCGGAAGGGTTGGCCGTGATTTCTTTGTCAGCCGTAACATGCACGTAGAGCTTGAAGTAATTGGGGTTCCTGATCAGCCGTCTTTCGCTGACATTAGCTCCCTTGCAAAATCGACAGTGAATTTATATCTGAATGAGCTGTGTGATGAGCTTTATATGTACTATAACCATTATGTCAGCCCAATCCAACAGGAGGTAACGGAAAAGCAAGTCCTTCCGTTAGCTGACTTTAATACTTCCAATGCAACATTGACTTCTTATGAATTTGAACCGAATGCAGAAGAAATTCTTGAGGTATTACTGCCTCAGTACGCAGAAAGTTTGATTTATGGTGCTTTGTTAGATGGTAAAGCAAGTGAGCACTCTGCACGTATGACTGCAATGAAAAATGCGACCGATAATGCAAAAGAGTTGATTGACTCACTTTCATTACAATATAACCGTGCACGTCAGGCAGCGATCACTCAAGAAATTACAGAGATTGTCGGCGGTGCAGCAGCTTTAGAATAAAATCATTAAAGGGGCGGTCGGCCCGGACGATATGCTGGCCGTTCCATAAACTCGATAGTCGTTATAAGCAACGTTAGGAGGGAAAACGATGAATATAGGACGCGTTACTCAAGTTATGGGTCCGGTTGTTGACGTGAAATTCGAAGACGGACAACTTCCTAAGATCTATAACGCGTTAAGAATCGAAAATACAGCGTCTGGTACAGGACTAACTCTTGAAGTGGCCCTTCAACTAGGTGATAATACAGTTCGTACTGTAGCAATGTCTTCCACTGATGGTTTAACTCGTGGTGCAGAGACTGTTGATACAGGAGCTCCAATTTCAGTACCTGTAGGTGAAGTTACTCTAGGTCGCGTTTTCAACGTATTAGGGGAAAACATTGACCTATTTGAACCACTTACAGCAGAGGTGCGTCGTGATCCAATTCACAGGCAAGCACCAACATTCGAGGAATTATCAACATCAGTTGAAATTCTTGAAACGGGTATTAAAGTAGTAGATTTACTTGCACCTTACATCAAAGGTGGTAAGATCGGTCTCTTCGGTGGTGCCGGTGTTGGTAAAACTGTACTTATCCAAGAACTTATTAATAACATCGCACAAGAGCACGGCGGTATCTCGGTATTCGCTGGTGTAGGTGAGCGTACTCGTGAAGGGAATGACCTTTTCTACGAGATGACTGATTCTGGTGTTATTAAGAAAACGGCGATGGTATTCGGACAAATGAACGAGCCACCAGGCGCACGTATGCGTGTTGCTCTAAGCGGTTTGACAATGGCTGAATATTTCCGTGACGAACAAGGACAAGACGTTCTTTTCTTCATCGATAACATTTTCCGTTTCACACAAGCAGGTTCTGAGGTTTCTGCCCTACTAGGCCGTATGCCATCAGCGGTTGGTTACCAACCAACTCTTGCTACTGAAATGGGCCAATTACAAGAACGTATCACTTCAACAAATAAAGGTTCTGTTACATCCATTCAAGCGATCTATGTACCTGCCGATGACTATACGGATCCGGCTCCAGCTACAACTTTTGCTCACTTGGATGCAACAACTAACCTTGAGCGTAAACTTTCTGAAATGGGTATATACCCAGCAGTTGATCCATTGGCATCTTCTTCTCGTGCCCTTAGCCCAGAAGTCGTTGGGGCTGAGCACTATAAAGTGGCTCGTCAAGTGCAATCGACTTTACAGAAATATAAAGAACTTCAAGATATTATTGCCATCTTGGGTATGGACGAATTAAGCGAAGACGAAAAAATAATCGTTGGACGTGCTCGTAGAATTCAAAACTTCTTGTCGCAAAACTTCCACGTGGCTGAACAATTCACTGGTCAAAAAGGATCTTATGTACCAGTTAAAGAAACAGTCCAAGGATTCAAAGATATCCTAGCTGGAAAATATGACGAACTTCCAGAAGATGCTTTCCGTCTAGTTGGTCGCATCGAAGAAGTTATTGCCAAAGCAAAAGAAATGGCTTAATTAAAGGGACCTAGGAGGGAATGAAATGAAGACCATTAAAGTCAATGTTGTTACTCCCGATGGCCCAGTATATGATGCAGAAGTTGAAATGGTAAGCACTAAAGCTAAAAGCGGTGAGCTGGGAATCATGGCTGGACACGTTCCAACTGTAGCCCCGCTTACCATTGGTGCTGTCCGTCTTAAAAATGGAAGCAACACAGACTATGTAGCTGTAAATGGTGGCTTCTTAGAAGTTCGCCCTGATGTGGTAACCATTTTAGCTCAATCTGCTGAAAGAGCTGAAACTATCGATCTTGCACGTGCTCAAGCAGCAAAAGCTCGTGCTGAACAAAGATTGCAGAACAATGATGGATCAAATGATGACAAAAGAGCTAATTTAGCGCTTAAACGTGCCATCAACCGGATCCAAATTGCAGAAATGCGATAACTTTAAATGACGAAAACACCTGATCTAACCATTCCTGGTAAGATCAGGTGTTTTTTTAAATGGTTTTTCAAGATATTTATCATTTAATAGCGAAATTTGGAAAAAACTGTTGTGCATTTGAAAAAATAATCGAATTATAGGATAAAGTATTTTCCATATTAAACCTTAACTCATCGACATGCGATTATCCTGATGATATAATGTACACGCTTACATTAATTGCTTCATACCTCCTCCTGTCACGTTGCTTCTAAAAGAATGTCACCCTGCATAGTATTTAAAATGGTATCCACCAAAAAAGAAGACAAGCAAATTTTAAATGCATCCATTTAACATGATTTATCCATAAAGGGAGATGAACATGGGACAGCTGCATATTTACCAAAATAATTATTTAATTGTATTTGTTTTTCTTTGTCTCGGCATTTTATTACCTGTGGTCGCATTATTTCTTGGTAAACTGCTAAGGCCTTATAAACCGACTGATATGAAATATACGACTTATGAAAGTGGAATCGAGCCTTTTCAGGATTCAAGGGTTCAATTCAATGTCAGGTATTATCTATTCGGACTGATGTTCGTCATATTTGACGTAGAAACTGTTTTTCTTTATCCATGGGCGGTTGCCTACGATGAACTCGGGCTGTTTGCTCTGATCGAAATGCTATTTTTTGTCCTTATCCTTATGCTAGGGCTAATCTACGCTTGGAAAAAGAAGGTGTTGAAGTGGAATTGAAGTTAGATGAACTTACCCCTAAAGAAATGGAAGAAATGCGTCACAGTATTTTTTTATCCACACTTGAACAAATAAAAGGCTGGGCTAGAAGTAACTCACTCTGGCCGATGACTTTCGGATTAGCATGTTGTGCAATTGAAATGATGGGCGTAGGCTCCTCTCATTATGATTTGGACCGGTTTGGTTCGTTTTTTCGGACATCACCCAGACAATCGGATGTCATGATTGTCTCAGGCACGGTAACGAAAAAAATGGCTCCAATAATTAGTAGATTATACGAACAAATGCCGGAACCGAAATGGGTTATTGCAATGGGATCCTGTGCAACTGCAGGAGGGCCGTATGTTCACTCCTACTCGGTGGTCAAAGGAGTAGATCAAATAGTACCTGTCGATGTATATATACCTGGGTGTCCCCCAAACCCAGCAGCACTTATTTATGGAATCAATAAATTAAAAGAAAAAATCCGTTACGAGGCGAAAACCGGAAAGCGGGTGATATAGATGAGTGAAAAGCAAGACTTAGCGAAACAAAAGGCAGCGGCAGCGGCGAAGGCGAAGGCTGTAGCACTGGCCCGAAAACAGGCGAAAGTGGAAGGGACGGAGAATCCGGAAGGAGAAACCGATTTAGCGAAGCAAAAGGCAGCGGCAGCAGCCAAGGCGAAGGCAGCAGCACTGGCCCGAAAACAGGCGAAAGAAGAAGGGACGGAGAATCCGGAAGGAGAAACCGATTTAGCGAAGCAAAAGGCAGCGGCAGCGGCGAAGGCTGTAGCACTGGCCCGAAAACAGGCGAAAGAGGAAGGGACGGAAAAACCGGAAGGAGAAATGGACGTAGCGAAGCAAAAGGCAGCGGCAGCGGCCAAAGCGAAGGCGGCAGCATTGGCCCGAAAACAGGCGAAAGAAGAAGGGACGGAGAATCCGGAAGGAGAAACCGATTTAGCGAAGCAAAAGGAAGCGGCAGCAGCCAAGGCGAAGGCAGCAGCATTGGCCCGAAAACAGGCGAAAGAGGAAGGGATGGAAAAACCGGAAGGAGAAATGGACGTAGCGAAGCAAAAGGCAGCGGCAGCGGCCAAAGCGAAGGCGGCAGCATTGGCCCGAAAGGAATCAAGGGATAATGGTGATGATCTTGAAACTGCGAAGGCAAAGGCTATTGCAGCGGCCAAGGCGAAAGCCGCTGCTGTTGCGAAGGCCAGAACTGCTGTAAAGGAAAGCAAGGAAGTTATCACCCCAGATGATCTTTCTCCAAACCAGTCCAAACTCGATCAAATTATTCATGCTATTGAAAGGCATGTAGGGCAAGAGGCATTAATAGACCACTATATTAATAGACTATCAAAAGATGTACCCACTTTAGTGGCTAATCCGGATACATATTTCTCAATAGCAAAATTTCTGCGGTATGATGAACAGCTTAACTTTTCATATTTATCGGAACTTCATGGAACGGATTTTGAATCCCATATGGAAATTTATGTACATTTGCATTCGTTCAATATGAACCAGTCGGTTGCCTTAAAGGTGAAGCTGGATAGGGATTCTCCCGTTATTCCATCATTGGCACCATTATGGCCAGGTGCAAATTGGCCGGAATGTGAGGCTTACGATTTATTAGGTATTAATTTTCAAGAACATCCTGACTTAAAGCGGATTTTACTTGGTGATGATTGGAAAGGGTATCCCCTTAGAAAAGATTATCAGCCTTATGATGTGGAGGTGTAAGCCCAATGTTAAGGACCGAAGAAATGCTTCTCAATGTCGGGCCGCAGCATCCGAGTACACATGGTGTTTTTCGGCTTGTCATCAAGATTGACGGTGAAATTATAAAAGAGGCTACCCCAGTCATTGGGTATCTGCATCGCGGTACTGAAAAACTAGCGGAAAATCTGCAATATACACAAATAATTCCATACACCGATCGACTCGATTATCTAGCCGCAATGACAAATAATTATGTGCTTTGCCATGCTGTTGAAACAATGATGGGGGTGGAAATCCCCGAAAGGGCAGAATATTTGCGCGTAATTGCCATGGAATTGGGCAGAGTCGCAAGCCACCTTGTCTGGTGGGGTACATACTTGCTTGATATAGGTGCGACGAGCCCTTTCCTATACGCTTTTCGAGAACGTGAAATGATCGTTAACTTATTGACTGAATTGTCAGGAGCACGTCTTACATTCAATTATATGCGTGTCGGAGGTGTGAAATGGGATGCTCCTGATGACTGGATTGCGAAGGTGGCCGAGTTTGTTCCTTATATGAGGGAGCAGCTTGCCGGTTACCATGAGTTAGTAACAGGGAATGAAATCTTTGTTAACCGGGTTAGAGGGGTGGGCATCTATACGAAAGAAGAAGCTTTGCAGTATTCGCTTAGCGGTGCCAACTTAAGGTGTACAGGCGTGAAATGGGATTTACGGAAAAATGAACCATATTCCATTTATGACAGGTTCACCTTTGATGTTCCTACAAGGGAAGAGGGTGATGCCTTTTCTCGCTATCACTGTAGAATGGAGGAAATCGAAGAATCACTGAAAATCATTGAGCAGGCGGTTGAGCAATTTCCAGAAGGGCCGGTTCTTGCTAAGGTCCCAAAAATAATAAAGGTTCCTAAGGGTGAAGCATTTGTCCGTATTGAATCACCAAGAGGGGAAATCGGCTGTTATATCGCGAGTGAAGGGAAAAAGGAGCCATATCGTTTGAAATTTCGCAGACCTTCATTTTATAATCTGCAGATTCTTCCGAAATTATTGGAAGGGGAAAATATGGCGAACTTGATAACGATATTAGGTGCAATCGATATCGTTCTAGGGGAGGTGGATGGATAAATGATCAAGGATTTGCTCCAATCCACTCCTAGCCTACTGAATTTTGGCATCTTTTTTGGTTTGGCAGTCCTGCTGCTATTCGTTGTATTAGGGTTCGTAACCTATGGAATCCTATCAGAGCGAAAAATCATGGGGTTTATGCAGATGCGTGTCGGTCCCAACCAAATTGGGGGGAAATGGGGTCTCTTACAGACCGTTGCCGATGTTTTGAAACTTCTGATCAAGGAAGATACAATACCAAAAAAAGCCGATAAGCCGCTATATATATTAGCTCCAGTAATTGCTTTTGCTCCGGCTTTCATGGTCCTTGCCACCTTGCCGTTCACCGATGCCTTCCAATTTGCTGATATAGGTATTGGACTGCTATATTATATTGCCATTTCCGGCATATCGACCATCGGCATCGTCACTGCGGGTTGGGCATCCAATAATAAATATTCTTTGATTGGCGGAATGAGGGCAGCCGCGCAAATGATATCTTATGAAATCCCGTTGGTGATGTCACTAGTGGGAATCGTCCTCTTAACAGGCAGTTTAAACTTGAATGAAATAGTTGCAGCCCAGGAGAAGGTTTGGTTCATTTTTCTTCAGCCGATTGCGTTTATCGTGTTTTTTATTGCATCGGTTGCCGAGTTGAACAGGGTTCCTTTTGACCTGCCGGAAGCGGAATCCGAACTTGTTGCAGGCTATCATGTTGAATACTCTGGATTTCGTTGGGCCTTCTTTATGTTATCCGAATATGTGTATATGTTTGCAATGGCCACGCTAACCACTGTATTATTTTTAGGGGGATGGAATTCTATTCCGTTTTTGGATTTTATTCCGGCGGCCATCTGGTTCGGTCTCAAGTTTAGTGTTGTTTTCTATGTATTGGTCTGGATCCGTGTGACTTTTCCTCGTATAAGGGCAGATCAATTGATGGAGTTCGGATGGAAAGTGCTGCTTCCGGTTGCATTGGCAAATATATTTTTGACGGCACTTATAAAAGAATTAATTAACCTTTTTTAAAAACTTAAGCTGGTCAGAAAGCGAGGGATTTATATGCTTGGTTTAGCAAAAGGTTTAACCTATACATTAAAGAACTTGACGAGGAAAAAAGTGACCTATGACTACCCGAATGAGCCGCTGCCGCTCCCTGACCGATTCCGCGGAATCCAAAAGTTTTATCCTGAAAAGTGTATTGTATGCAATCAATGCGTGACGATTTGTCCAACGGATTGTATTCAATTAACTGGTAAAAAACATCCGGACCCGTCAAAAAAAGGTAAAATCATTGATACGTATGACATTAATTTCGAGATTTGCATTTTGTGTGATTTATGTACGGAGGTATGCCCGACAGAAGCAATCGTGATGACGAATCAATTTGAGCTGGCGGAGTATAGCCGTGATCATTTATTTAAAAATCTGGAGTGGCTTGATGAAAATGATGAAAATATCCGGAAGGTGAATAAAGTATGAGTTTGTCCGGTGAATTAATTGCCTTTTTTGGTTTGGCACTCGTCGCCATATTAGGCGGGGTGCTGTTAATTACCTTAACAAAAGTGGTCCACATGGTAATTGCACTCGTTTTTACTTTCTTGAGCATTGCTGGAATTTATATGTTGCTTTCGGCTGAGTTCGTCGCCATTGTCCAGATCCTTATTTATTCAGGGGCAATAACGATCGTGATGTTATTTGGAATTATGCTCACTAAACACCAAGAAAGTGATGAACCCGTTAAAGGGGGCTGGGGGAGATTCTCATTGCTGGCAGCTATTGCTGGATTCGCCGTGGCGGTTTACCTGGGTATTTATAATCTGGATATCCCTGTACAGCCAACCGCCTTGCATGAGGATAATACAAAACAAATAGGAATCGAACTTTTTTCAAAATATGTCATTCCATTTGAAGCAATGTCGGTACTACTGCTTGTTGCTCTTGTCGGCGCCATTGTATTGGCTAAAAAAGATGATGGGGAGGGAGATCGATCATGACGGGAGTTCCCTTGTCGGCTTATCTTGTATTGGCACTCGTTTTATTTTGTATAGGACTGTATGGCGCTTTGACGAAGAGAAATGCGGTCATTGTTTTGATTTCAATCGAGCTGATGCTGAACGCTGCTAATATCAATTTAGTTGCCTTCAGTAAATTCGGTGTAACGCCATCCATTACGGGTCAAGTGTTTTCATTATTCACGATTACGATCGCTGCGGCCGAGGCAGCTGTAGGGCTGGCTATATTAATGTCCCTTTATCGGAATCGGAAGACGGTCAATGTCGATGAAATGGATATTATGAAGCATTGAAGGTTTATATAAATGAAGAAGGGGATTTGATACGATGATGGAGAACGCTTGGCTCATACCGATCTTTCCACTCGTCACGTTTCTGGTTCTGCTTCTATCGGGTGGGCGGTTGCGGGAACGAGGGGCCTTTATAGGAATAATATGTACAATGGCTTCGTTGGTTCTATCGCTGCTTACCTTGGTGGAACGATTTAAAGAACCTACTTATAAAATATCGATAGATTGGCTTTCCTTTGGGGGGACGCAACTTACAGCGGGGTTTGAAATCAACCAGCTTAATGCCTTGATGCTCGTGATCGTTTCACTTGTCAGCCTGCTTGTCCAGATATATTCGAAGGGGTATATGAAGGGTGAAGTGCGATTCTCCATTTTTTATGCTTATCTGGGCTTCTTCACCTTTGCCATGCTTGGACTTGTCATGGCACCAAATTTGCTACAGCTTTATATCTTCTGGGAATTGGTCGGGGTGGGATCTTTCCTGCTTATTGGGTTTTACTTTTATAAACTGGAAGCCAAGAATGCAGCGAAGAAGGCATTCATCATGACCAGGATTGGGGATGTAGGGCTCTTAATCGGCATCATTCTACTATTCTGGGAAACGGGAAGCTTTGAATTTGGAGAGATCTTTCAAGCCATTCAATCAGGCGTGATATCAAATGAAAGACTGACTTTGATCGCTATTTTGATTTTTATCGGTGCGGTTGGGAAGTCTGGACAATTTCCACTACACACATGGCTTCCGGATGCAATGGAGGGACCGACTCCGGTTTCCGCATTGATTCACGCAGCAACCATGGTTGCTGCAGGGGTATACCTGGTGGCGACCATGTTTCCGTTATTCGTCGCTAGTGAAGCGGCGATGCAAGTCGTAGCAATAACAGGTGGATTTACAGCCATATTTGCCGCAAGCATCGCTATTGTGCAAAAGGATGTTAAGCGGGTATTGGCCTATTCGACAATCTCTCAGCTTGGTTTTATGATGCTTGCTTTGGGGACTGCTGGATATGTGGCGGGTGTGTTTCATTTAATGACCCATGCCTTTTTTAAAGCATTGCTGTTTTTGGCAGCAGGCAGTGTTATTCATGCTATACATACACAGGATATAGAAGAGATGGGTGGATTATGGGGGAAATTGAATTGGACAGGGCCGCTGTTCTTGACTGGAACTTTGGCGATATCAGGGTTCCCCTTGCTCTCGGGTTTTTTCAGTAAAGATGAAATTCTAATGGCAGCCTGGGAGAACGGCAATTATGTGTTGTTTGGACTTGCGGTGATTACTTCCTTTTTAACCGCGTTTTATATGTTCCGGCTGTTTTTCATGATGTTTGCAGGAGATTCACGCAGTCAAGTAAAACAGGTTAAGGACTCACCTTCCATCATGTTAATTCCCATGCTTGTATTGGCATTGCTTGCTGTAATCAGTGGGTATATCCAAACACCATGGTTTGGGACTTTCCTGGGAGAGTGGCTTGTGGAGGGAAATGAAACTCTTCTAGGAGCCAGCCATAGTGAGGGACCAGTTTGGATAATGTTCATGGCTGTGCTTGTATCACTTGCCGGAATATTCCTTGCATATATGATATACGCTAAAAAGAAGTTACCTCGGGTATGGCTTGTCAAGGAAAACTCCGAGTTATATAGAGTTTTGGAAAATAAGTATTATATTGATGAGATTTACCATTTCACAGCAGGCTATGCAATCAAAGGCTTTAGTATTTTCCTATCTTATTTTGAAAGGTTCGTTGTCGGTGGCTTGGTATCCACCGTAACAAGTTCAATAGAGGGATTGGGGAAATTAGGGTCTAAACTGCAAACGGGACAGGTACAGCAATATGGCATGATAGCCTTTCTGGGACTTGCGGTACTATTGGTGATTTTTGCAGTAACTGGGGGGTATCTAAGATGAATGTCTATTTGCTCTCGCTTCTAGTGTTCTCACCGCTGCTGGGCATTGTGATGGTTGCCCTAATGCCGAAGAAAGAGGAAAGGACGATTAAACAATTTGGCTTTTTCGGAACACTGCCTCCCCTTTTCCTATCGTTCTTTCTATGCAGTCAATATTATTCGGGAGTGGCCCTATCCGTCTTTGACATTAAGTTGAATTGGATCAGATTTGGGAATTTGGAGATGTATGATCCCAAACTCTTCACAGTTGACTTTGAGTTGGGCCTGGATGGGTTAAGTCTCATCTTCATATTATTGACGACAATCATTTCTTCACTTGCCGCAATCGCCTCCATATATATAAAACAAGAATGGAAAGGGTATTATTTGTTATTTTTGATTTTGGAGATCGGGATGCTCGGTGTCTTCACCGCAGAAAATTTGATCCTTTTTTTCATCTTTTTTGAAATGACCTTGATCCCCGCTTTCTTTTTGATTGGTAGGTGGGGCTTTCTGGAGAGGGAGAAAGCGTCTTATAGTTTTCTGATTTATAATGGCATCGGTTCTGCAGTTTTATTGGTGGTCATTTTGATTTTGTTTGCCAGGACAGGTACGACCAATATTGCGGCATTGACACAGATGATGACAATGGGTGGTGTTTCGCTTTTTGCGCCCATATCCGGTTCGATGAAGTTTGGTTTATGCCTGGCCTTTCTCGCTGCATTTGCGATAAAGCTGCCCGTATTTCCATTTCACAGCTGGATGGTGCGGGTCCATGCTGAAGCACCTCCATCCATAGTCATGATTCATGCTGGTGTCCTATTGAAAATAGGGGCTTATGGAATCATCCGGTTTGGAATGGGGATATTTCCTGAACAATATAAAAGCTTAGCCTTTACCGTTGTCCTGATTGGGGTCCTCAGTTTTTTATATGGTGCATTTCTAGCATTGGTACAAACGGATTTCAAGCTCGTTTTAGCATACTCATCAATCTCGCATATGGGAATCGTCATGATGGGTCTGGGAGCCTTGAATGAAGCGGGCATTCAGGGAGCTATCTTTCAAGTCATCTCACATGGGCTAATTGCTGCTTTGTTATTTTTCTTGGTGGGTGTGTTGTATGAGCGGACGGGAACCACCATGCTTCCTAAGCTTGGTGGATTGGCCAAGTCGATG
This sequence comes from Peribacillus sp. ACCC06369, assembly GCF_030348945.1. Taxonomy (NCBI): domain Bacteria; kingdom Bacillati; phylum Bacillota; class Bacilli; order Caryophanales; family Bacillaceae; genus Peribacillus; species Peribacillus sp. ACCC06369. The sequence continues at coordinate 5,227,876 of NZ_JAUCEN010000002.1, read as the reverse complement.
CCGGTTTTTTCAGGGTTTATGTTAGCGTGCGGGATGGCTTCACTCGGTTTGCCTGGCATGTCTGGCTTCATCAGTGAATTCATGGTATTTCTTGGCTTATTCAAGAGTCAGCCATTGCTTGCAGCAATTGGGGTGATCGGGCTGGTATTAACCGCTGTCTATATCCTGAGGGCGGTTATGTTGATGACCTTCGGGAAAAATGATAGCTTGGTAGAGAAAGAGAAACGGGACCTTAGAGGCTGGGAGCTTGTACCGGCATTGGTTCTTCTCGGTTTGATAATATCTGTTGGGGTATACCCAAATTTGTTAGGCAGGCCTCTTCAAGGAACGATTGAAGCCATGATGCTAGCTTTAGGGGGGCGATGAAGGATGGATTTGAACACGATGCTTTCTTATGATTGGGGAGCGATGATGCCGGAATTCATCATCCTGGGAACGGCCATGATTCTTTCGATATTGGATTTATTCTGGCCGAAGCACTTTAATCGGAGAAAATTGGCATGGCTCGCGCTAACCGGTATCATTTTGGCATGTTTGTCACTGATTAGCTTACTATCCTTTGATACAGTCAGTATCTTATCCGATACGTTTCGTTTAGATTCATTTGCAAAAGCATTTAAGCTACTCTTATTATTCGGAGCGGGCCTAATCATCCTTCTGGCTGAAGAATATGAACCTAAAGAGGGGCTGCGGGAACATCGGGGGGAATTTTATTATCTTTTCCTGACCGCTTTGCTTGGAGCGATGGTCATGTCCTCAAGCGGGGATTTGATAACCCTGTTCGTTGGACTGGAACTTCTTTCCCTTTCATCTTATATACTAGTCGGAATGCGTAAACATGATCAGAAGTCTAACGAAGCGTCCATGAAGTATGTGATAAACGGAGGCATTTCCACGGCGATCACTTTATTCGGGATGAGCTATTTATATGGTGTGACTGGTTCTGTCAATCTAGGCGAAATGAGCCGGACGATGGCTGCGATGACCGATGGTCAGCTGCAATACATCATGGGCCTCGCTTTCTTCATGGTATTTGTCGGTTTATCCTTCAAGATAGCTGCCGCTCCCTTTCATATGTGGGCGCCGGATGTCTATGAGGGGGCACCGACACCGGTAGTAGCCTTCTTAAGTGTAATTTCGAAAATAGCGGGTTTCGTCATCATTCTGCGAATTTTTCTTTCGTTGTTCCTAACGGCATCCGGTGATACATTCGGAGCGCTCGACTTTTTGGAAAAAAACAATATCTATATAGCTTCATTGGCAGGTCTGACAATCATCATTGGAAATGTGATTGCGTTAAGGCAGCAAAATTTAAAACGGTTGTTCGCCTATTCAAGCATCGCCCATGCGGGTTATCTCCTTGTAGCGGTTGCCACATTGGGTGGGGGATATTTCCTGTTGGATACAGTCTGGTTTTACCTACTGGCTTATGTATTGATGAATATCGGTGTATTTGCAGTCATTCAGCTGCTCTCCAGTCAAAGCGGATCGGAAGACATTAGCATTCTTGCAGGACTGGGGAGGAAATCCCCGTATCTTGCCATATCATTTACTGTATTTATCCTGTCGCTTGCTGGAATTCCCGGGACGACAGGATTCATTGGCAAACTCAATATTTTCCTTGGAACATTCATTACGGAGCCTGGACATTTTGTCCTTGCGGGAATCATGATCGCAGGTACCATTGTGTCCTATGTATACTATTTCGGATTATTGGTTCAGGTCTTTTTCCGACCCATTCATTCAGAGAAGGTCATTAAAATTCGTTGGGGTCTTTACACAGTGTTGATCATTTGCGTAATAGGCACCATACTTTTCGGGGTGGCGCCAAATATTGCCTTTGATTTTATTCATGATCAATTTGGTGAATTTACAGACTTTATTTCGAGTAAATGATATAATGCCTGTATCAGAGGCTTGTTCCATTGGATCAAGCCTCTATTTACAGTTTTAAAAAGATATTTTGCAATTCTTCCTTTTATATTCCAAATTCGAAGGAGTTTTGTGTTAGAATAGAGTTCGGGTGTCATTTAGGAGGTATGTACATGTTTTCAGCAATGGGACAGCAGGCTTTAACAGGAATAATTGCACATTTGTTTTTCATTGCAGTTACCTGGTGGGCTTTACAGGCATTACATTTCGATAAAATCTTAAGATCCAATTCGGTCATCAAGGCCAGGGTTTTATACATTTTATTAACGGTTGCCATAGGTTCAGTTGTTAGTAACTTCTTCCTTGACTACCTGGGATTTGCAAACCAACTCCCGTATATGTTTAGTGATGACTGATAAGCTGTAAGACTTTTCTTATAGCAAAATATGATTCTACTCTTGTATTCGCCATGCTTACTGCCATTTTAAGGCGGAATGTGTCACCAATTGTCGGAAAACTCGAAGTATGATCTCTCTCCTTATGGAAAGAATGTGTAAAAGGGGAGGGATTTAACATGTATATTTTAAACAAAAAAATGTTAACATACATAGTATTTCTTGGTTTGATGGTGATTTTAATTGGGAATAGTACGATTGTGGCAGAAAGTAAACCAGATATAGTTAAATTGGTGGGACTGTTACAAAAGGATAAGGATTTAGACATAGAAGATTGGTCTGTACTCACTAGAGAAATAAATAAAGAGATTACAACTAAACGAGAGTTTGAAAGCGAAGTTGCGGCTTTAAAACGAAAATACCCTCAATTTCAATGGCACCGGAAAGATGATGCTTCCGGCTGGAAGGCTGAGGCGTTAACTTACAATGTCGATTCAGGTCTAACCGAGTCTATCAAAATAATGACAACGGAAGAGAAATTTGATAAAGTTACCTATGTTATTTACGAAGTGAAGGGAAAAAAGTGGAGAAAAGCTAATTCGGCATTTTTTACGGCTACATTCCAGAACAGGGTGAATGACCTATTTATAGGGACTCCTTCAATTTTTTCTTGTATTAAAGGGTCTATCAATGATAATATGGATTCGGTTTTAAACTCTAAAACTGAAGACCTGTTAGATATGTTCCAAGCAAGGGAAATTGAGAGTGTGCATGAAACGAACTTTACATCAATATCTGCACATTCAACATTGTTTAAACAACCTTTGACAAAAGAAAAATTAAATTTGCAGTTTGGGCTACGGACAGAAGGATTGGGTGACCAAACGAACTTTGTAGTTGGCACACCAATCATAACGTTTGAATATTAATATAGAGAAAATGGACGCGGAGGGGAATACTTTTGGAAAAAATCATCGTCCGCGGCGGAAAAAGGCTTAGCGGGACAGTTAAAGTAGAAGGTGCTAAAAACGCCGTTTTGCCAGTTATCGCTGCAACATTATTAGCAAGTGATGGGAAAAGTATCATTAAAGATGTTCCTACGCTCTCCGATGTATATACAATCAATGAAGTATTGCGCAACTTAAATGCAGATGTTGCCTTTCATGACAATCAAGTAACTGTAGATGCATCAAGAGAGTTATTAGAAGAAGCACCATTTGAATATGTACGTAAAATGAGAGCTTCCGTTTTAGTAATGGGCTCATTACTAGCAAGGAATGGCCGGGCCCGCGTTGCTCTTCCTGGTGGCTGTGCCATCGGATCACGTCCTATCGACCAGCATTTAAAGGGTTTTGAAGCGATGGGAGCAAAAGTGAAGGTCGGCAATGGTTTCATTGATGCCGAGGTAGAAGGAAGACTTAAGGGTGCAAGAGTGTATCTTGACTTCCCGAGTGTGGGTGCCACTGAAAACATCATGATGGCAGCAACACTTGCTGAAGGTATAACTGTTCTTGAAAATGTGGCCAAAGAGCCTGAAATTGTAGATCTTGCGAATTTCCTTAATAAAATGGGTGCCAAAGTCAGAGGTGCTGGTACTGGTACGATGAGAATCGAAGGTGTCGATAAATTATATGGCACTGAACATGCGATTATACCTGACCGTATCGAAGCTGGTACATTTATGACAGCAGCTGCTCTTACTGGCGGTAATGTTCTTGTTCAAGGAGCTGTACCTGAACACCTTACTTCCCTTATTGCTAAAATGGAGGAAATGGGCGTTAAAATTCTTGAAGAAGAAGATGGATTACGCGTTATCGGTCCAAAAACCTTGAAGGCCATTGATATCAAAACAATGCCACATCCTGGTTTCCCGACTGATATGCAATCGCAAATGATGGCATTATTATTGCGTGCTGAAGGAACAAGTATGATTACGGAGACCGTTTTCGAAAACCGTTTCATGCATGTTGAGGAATTCCGTCGCATGAATGCCAATATTAAAATAGAAGGTCGTTCTGTTATCGTTAATGGACCAACTAACATTCAAGGTGCTGAAGTAGCTGCAACAGATTTACGTGCCGCAGCAGCGCTCATCCTGACTGGATTGGTTGCAGATGGCATTACTCGCGTTACAGAATTAAAGCATCTTGACAGAGGATACGTTAACTTCCATGGTAAATTGGCATCTCTAGGTGCTGATGTGGAACGTATTAACGAAGATGTACCTGCAGAAACAAAAAAAATTGCAGATTTAAACGCATAAGATAGCTTATAAAACCATTCACGTTCGATACATGGAAACGTGAATGGTTTTTTTTGTTTTGTTCCAGCATTCATCGCCTCCGGTTAAATAGTTATCGTTTTTCTATTCATAAAAGCTTGTCCTTCGACATACATTTGTTATGTAAAGATCCTGCTGGATAAAGATTATACGGCAGAGAAAACAAGTGTAGGGAGGCTCAGGAATTTGAAAGCAATCAAACCGATGATCGTACTATTCATAGCAGTAGCATTCGCAATTATCATGATTCCAGCAGTGCTTGTGCTTCCATTTTCAAATGATAAGACAAGTGGGGAGTTAGCCGAACAATTAGATAAGAAAGTGAAGAATGAGGGGAAAGAGGTAAGTGCAAATGAAATGAGTTCCGTTGAAGTTGCCGTTTACCGTACCTCTGCAAAAAAGATTGAAAAACTGCCGATTGAATCGTATTTGACTGGTGTGGTTGCAGCTGAGATGCCAGCAGATTTTGAGGAAGAGGCGCTGAAGGCACAAGCATTGACAGCGAGAACTTATATCGTCAATCAGCTCATAAGCGAAAGTCGATTGGGCTTGCCGGATGGTGCCGATGTAAGCGATACGGTCATGCACCAAGTTTATAAGAATAATGATGAGCTGAAGAAACAGTGGGGCTCTGATTATAAATCGAAGATGAAGAAAATTAACAAAGCTATAAAAGAAACAGCGGGTCAAATCCTAACCTATGAAGGAAAACCGATTACTGCCACATTTTTTTCGACCAGCAATGGCTACACGGAGAATTCCGAGGACTATTGGCAAGCTGATTTTCCCTATTTAAAAAGTGTATCCAGCCCATGGGATAAAGAAGAATCACCAAAGTTTTATAATAAAGTTGTAGTGAATACTGCAGATTTTGAAAACAAACTTGGTGTAAGCCTTTCATCTGGAACATCAATAGGAACCGTCATTGAAAGAACATCAGGTAATCGTGTTGGTGTGGTGGAAATCGGAGGAAAGAAAATGACAGGAAAACAGATTCGTGAAAAGCTTGGGCTGACATCATCCGATTTTAACTGGGAGCGTCAAGGCAACCAGATTGTCATCACGACAAAAGGTTCTGGACACGGAGTTGGAATGAGCCAATACGGTGCCAATGGGATGGCCAGGGAAGGGAAAACCTATGAAGACATCGTAAAATATTATTATAAAGGCGTCAAAGTTCAGTCTTCAAGTAAGTGGCTGAATACGATGACGGCAAAAAAATGAGAGATGGGGATTCCCATCTCTCATTTATTTGCGCTTAATTTTTCTATAATGGTCAAAAAGCCGCGTTCACGCTTGAAATAATGATATTGGACATGAAAATAGACTGCAGCCACTCCTATGATATCTTTAATTACATCTATTAAGGCAGCGGTGCGGTATGGGATGAATGATTGGTGGTATTCATCAATAACTCCGTAAAGGCAAGCTACAAGGGCCGCCAACAGGCTTAAACCAGGTTTCAGTTTTTGGTTTGCAGCAAGGGCCGAAACCAATAATATATACAAAAGGGCAAATTCGACCAGATGAAGTGCCTCTTTGATAAAGCGGTCAATTGAGGATGAGGGAAGATCAAGAATCATATCATCGGGGTTGCTCGACATTATCCAAATGGCAATCATATATAGAAAAGGCAATAACGTTAACACAAGTTTAAAGGCTTTTTTCATGAATTAAACATCCTTCAACAGTAAGATACCAAACATTTTACCATTCTACGAATAAAATCGGTTTCATTTCCGCAAAATAAATCTAAAAAAATTTTTTCCTGAATGTATATAATCTTAACAAAATGTTCAGAATGATTGCTGAGGTGATTAATATGAGAGAGGAAGAAAAGAAACCAACTTCCACAATCCGACGTATACTAAAACAACGTTGGGCATTATCAGCAATCTATATCGCAAGTGCAGCCATAATCTTAGCCGCGGCCTTCTTATTACAAAATAGTTTTGATGATTCAGCTAAAGATGGCAAAGAGGAATCAGCTGAAACAGGAAAAAACTATGGTCAGCCTTCTGTCGAGGTTAATAGTAATCTTGAGACAATCAAGATGCCTGTAGCCGATGCAGACAAATCGGTTATCAAGAAACAGTTTTATGATGTGAATGCGGATGAAAAGGCACAAGAAGAAGCATTGGTTTTCTACAACAATAGATATGAGCAAAACAAAGGTATAGACATTGCAATGGAAGATGGAAAATCTTTCGATGTAAAAGCTTCCTTAAGTGGAAATGTAACGAAAGTTCAAGACGACGCGTTACTTGGAAATTTAGTTGAAGTACAGCATGAAGATGGTGTCGTCACTCGTTATCAATCTGTTAAAGACATTAAGGTTGCAGTCGGTGACAAAGTGAAACAAGGACAAGCAATTGCTACAGCTGGAAAAAGCCAAATCAACGAAGAAGCTGGCGTGCATGTCCACTTCGAAATCAGAAAAGATAACATTGCGTTAAATCCACTTGATTTTGTTGATAAACAAGCTTCTGCCATTCAATCGGCAACTGAAGCAGAAGGCAGCGAACTTAACGATTCAACTGATAAAGAAGAAACACCTGCAGTCGAAGGATCTGAAACTGATAAAGAAGAAACACCTGCAGTCGAAGAATCTGAAACTGGCACGGATGAAACGCCTGCCGTTGACGAAACTGACGAGAGCACTGATTTAGAGAGTGGCACTGATGAGGAAGGCTCTGTCCCAGAGAAAGATGCAACTGAGGAAAGTGACTCCTTAAAAGATTCGTTAAATCAATCTAATTAAGATTAAGATTTTTAATTAAATCAAAACAAAAACCTAGAGCGTTACGAATGACAACAACTGAAAATTTGGTAAAAAGAAGCCGTTCAATTTGAACGGCTTCTTTTTTTCTTTCGAGGAAATATTGGCCCATATGCTGAAACATTTGAATTTCTGACAAATTTCTCGGGAAATAATTTGATTTTAAGGAAAATAAATAAATGAAAATTAGAAATAAATGCAAACCGCCTGTCCCATTAGGCATATATTCTTAACCAAGCTAATAAGATGTTATAAACCATGCAAAGAGAGTGTTTGAGGTGAGGAATCGTTTATTACAAATTATCTAATAGGTGAATAATTCTATCTTTCATTGTTTATAGGGCAGCGGTATTCGATTCGAAAAATACGAATCTCATTTCACACTTCTCACATCCAATCTGGGGAGGTCGAGTGGTGTGCACGATTACATCAAAGAAAGAACTATCAAGATAGGAAAGTATATCGTGGAAACTAGAAAAACAGTCCGCGTCATTGCAAAAGAGTTCGGAGTCTCTAAAAGCACAGTGCATAAAGACTTAACAGAGAGGCTGCCAGAAATAAATCCTGATTTGGCTAACGAAGTGAAGGATATATTGGATTATCATAAATCCATCCGTCACCTAAGAGGTGGAGAAGCGACAAAATTAAAATATAAACGATCTGAAAGAGAAGAAGAAATCGTTAAATAATTTTTGATACCATTCCGGCAATTGGAAGTGAATTATGCAAATCAGGGAATGAATAAGGGGACATGAAAGTGTGTCAGCCTATTCCTTAACCTTGATTGCGGTTCCATGCCGGGATTTTTTTATGGGAAAAGACGGGGAATAGTGCTTAAGACATCTAATTTTTTTACATATTGGAAAAATAGGAAATAATAGTCTGTATTAGCGTTTATTTATAATTCATACTTACTTGTGTCAATGCAATATGGTAAAATAAACAATTAGGACAGAAGTAGGTTATATGTGAGGATATTCAAGGAGGATTTAAGAAATGTTTGCTAGAGATATTGGGATAGATCTTGGAACAGCCAATGTTCTTATACATGTCAAAGGTAAAGGAATTGTGTTAAATGAGCCTTCGGTAGTAGCGATTGATAAGAATACGAACCGTGTTCTTGCTGTCGGGGAAGAAGCTCGTAAAATGGTAGGCCGTACTCCAGGAAACATCATCGCAATTCGTCCTTTAAAAGACGGTGTCATTGCGGATTTTGATGTAACAGAATCGATGCTTAAGCATTTTATCAATACATTGAATGTGAAAGGTTTCCTTTCAAAGCCTAGAATTTTAATCTGCTGCCCGACCAACATAACAAGTGTCGAACAAAAGGCGATTAAAGAAGCTGCTGAAAAAAGCGGAGGGAAGAAAGTATTCCTTGAAGAAGAACCAAAAGTGGCTGCAATTGGTGCCGGCATGGATATTTTTCAACCAAGCGGCAATATGGTCGTAGACATTGGCGGGGGTACAACGGATATTGCCGTTCTTTCAATGGGGGATATCGTTACATCTTCTTCTATTAAAATGGCCGGTGACAAATTCGATAATGAAATTTTACATTATATCAAGCGGAAGTATAAGCTTCTGATTGGTGAACGTACAGCGGAAAACATTAAAATCCAGGTTGCAACCGTCTTCCCTGGTTCACGTAATGAAGTCATCGATATTCGTGGACGCGATATGGTATCAGGATTACCTAGGACCATTTCGGTCAATTCGAAAGAAATTGAGGAAGCTCTTCGCGAGCAGGTTTCCATCATTGTACAAGCTGCAAAAAGCGTACTTGAGCGGACGCCGCCTGAACTTTCTGCTGATATCATCGACCGCGGTGTCATTTTAACAGGTGGTGGAGCATTGCTTCACGGGATTGATTTACTCCTTGCTGAAGAACTTAAGGTACCAGTACTCGTTGCCGAGCACCCAATGGATTGTGTAGCAATCGGAACAGGGATCATGCTTGATAATATGGATAAATTGCCACGGCACAAATTCAACTAAAAAGCGGATGGGAATCTGCATCATAAGATAGGGGTCTAAGGTTCAGACAAACATGAGGCATAGAGAAAGTGCGTGCAGTTCTAGTACTGATGAGCAATAGGCCCTCTTCTTTTAGTCGAGAATTTAACACCATTCCTTTAAATCTGACCTAGCCTACGATAAAAGACAAATTCTTCTGCCTAATGCTTTTTCTTTTTCCTTAAGATACTGATGTTCATGACCGATAAGATAGATATGGGAAATTGAACGGGATAAGTTATGTAGAATGAGGAGTGAAGAAGATGTTAAGAGGTTTTTATACGGCTGCTTCCGGGATGCTTACACAGCAAAGGCGCACAGAATTGCTCACAAACAATATGTCCAATGCGAATACAACAGGGTATAAAGCGGATCAAACGAGTGTAAGGTCGTTTCCTGAAATGCTTATCAGCAATATAGGTGGTAAAACGATTCCTACGGAGAACAAATTCAGTATGTCTCAATTATCCCAGGTTGGGGGGCTCAGTACGGGCGTTTACGTACAGGAGGCGAATCCTTTATTTACCCAGGGTACATTGGAGGAAACCCAGCTTAATACGGATATATCCTTGGCTGATGAAAACCTTCCGATCAATGAAGAAACCGGCCGGCAAGGGTCGGTGTTTTTTACTGTTCAGGATGGTGAGGGCGACGTCCGTTATACGCGTAACGGCAATTTCACTCTAGATGGGCAAGGTTATCTGACTACACCTGCCGGTCATTATGTATTGAACGAAAATAATGAACGGATCCAGCTTGATAGCGATCGGTTCACTGTAACGGAAAACGGTGTTATTTTGGAAGGAAATGTTCAAACGGCACGTATGGGCATCGGTTATTCAGATGATCCATCATCACAGCTCATGAAGGATGGGGAAGGCCTTTATAAGGCAGTGAATGATGGGGAATTACCTAACGCATACGCGGCTGCAGATATTGGTTTTTCTACTAAGCAAGGCTTTCTTGAAGGCTCCAATGTTGACCAATCGAGATCGATGACAGAAATGATGTCGGCATACCGCTCTTTTGAAGCGAGTCAGAAGGTTCTTCAAGCCTATGATAAAAGTTTGGATAAAGCGGTCAATGAAGTTGGCAGGCTTTAATTGAACATTAGAAGAAAAATGCCTTTGGGAATTTGAACATGTAAGGGGAAAATCCATGAATCGGACCATGATGACAGCGACCAATACGCTGAACCAACTTCAAAGTAAAATCAATCAAATAAGTAATAATATCGCTAATGTGGACACGACTGCCTACAAAAAGACCCAAACGAGTTTCAATGACTTATTGACACAGAGTTTCAATAATCAACCGAGTGATACCAAGGAAAAAGGAAGGTTGACCACACCTGGCATTCGACAGGGAACAGGTGCTAAGATAAGCCAATCTCAATTGGTGCTTTCACAGGGAGCCTTAAAGACGACGGACCGTAATCTTGATGCTGCAATCACTAGGGAGGACCAATTCTTCACCGTAAGCGTTCAGGACGATAATGGGGTCAATACAAGGCTTACAAGGGATGGGTCCCTTTATTTATCTCCTAATGCCAATGATCCCGATCAAATGATGCTCGTTACCTCTGCGGGACATAAAGTCCTTGATGAAAATGGTGAACCGGTCCTCATGGAGGGAAATATTAAAGACATTAAGATTTCGGAAAATGGCATATTGATAGTGGATACGGAAGAATATGGCGAAAGTAGTTTTGGGCTAGGAATCGTCTCGGTAAAGAAACCACAATTTCTTGACCGGCTAGGGGGAAATTTACTTGGCATGCCCGAAAACTTCATTGCCTTGGGTGTTACTGAAGAAGATATCATGACTGAATTAACAGGGGATTCCCGCAACCAGGCAGCAGTCCGTCAAGGCACTCTGGAGTCCTCAAATGTCGATCTTTCCAAAGAAATGACGGATCTAATCAATGTTCAGCGGTCTTACCAATTTCAATCCCGGGCAGTAACGATGGCTGATCAAATGAGCGGATTAGTCAATGGAATCCGTTAAGGTATCTGGTAAATAAAATGTCTCCCTGCGGAATTAGAGCAAATCGGTTATAATGAATTCATAACAGAATCATTCGTGCCTATCATTTTTGCATAGCTGCTGAATTTCTAAAATCAGTCGGCGAGTTTTCTTAAAAGGAGCTTTCACATTCAATATGGAACAAAATCGTGTAATGAGACAACAAATTGAAGAAGAGATAAAGGAAGTTGAGACGAAACCGAATCGTAGAATCAAGGTCCGGCTTTTGCCAATTTGGCTTCGTTTACTCATTGTTATCGGATTGATTTTCATTGCTGTATTATCCGGGGCACTATTGGGATACAGTGTGATCGGTGGAGGACATGCAATGGATGTTTTCCAAAAATCCACATGGACCCATATTATTGATATAGTGAACAAGGGCGCGTAGTTCCATGTTTTTTGAGTAGTTGCTGTCATTATCGGATTTATATTACATGGCAACTACGCCTCTGTCTTCATGACAGGGGCGAGTTTACGTTATATTTGAAATTTTGAATTCATAGGAGGAACAAATATGCTTGATATCACACAAATAAAGGAAATTATTCCGCATCGTTATCCGTTTTTATTAGTGGACCGGATCATAGAAATAGATGAAGGGAAAAGAGCGGTGGGATTGAAGAATGTCTCGGCAAATGAAGAATTCTTTAATGGTCATTTTCCCGATTACCCAGTTATGCCTGGTGTGTTAATTGTAGAGGCATTAGCGCAAGTTGGCGCTGTAGCCGTTTTGAAACAAGAAGAATACAAAGGACGGCTTGCATTTTTCGCTGGGATTGATAATTGCCGTTTTAAAAAGCAAGTAAAACCAGGTGATCAACTACGTCTTGAAGTGGAAATAGTGCGTATGAGAGGGTCAATGGGTAAAGGAAAAGCAGTGGCAACGGTAGATGGGGAAACAGCATGTGAAGCCGATATCATGTTTGCTTTTGGTGACAAATAAGAAGTAATGCATTCATTTTCCGGGAACGGGACTAATTTAACTATATTTTTCAAAAAAATGGTTTATGGAAGCATGAAGCGGTGTATATAAATAGCACTGCATTGCTTTTTTAAAGCAAGAGCGGTTTTTAGAATTTTCTATTCTCCCTTTGAATGCCGGACATTTTTATGTCCGGCATTTTTTAATGATTAAATTCCAATAAGCGGATTTTCTTTTTAAATTTAAAATAGGACGCAAGTTATTTTCACATTCGGGCAAAATAGCTAATGATAAAGAAAGAAGGGAGGTTGCCAATAATGATGAAGAAAATTTTTGCACTACTTGGGGGATCTTTATTATCCATTATGTTCCTTGCTGGATGTGGAACGGATAATGATGACAACAACAACAATCCCGCACCAGAAGAAGATAACAACATCATTGAAGATGATAACAACGGTACAGATGATAACAACGGCACGGATGATAAGGACATGAATGATAATGATAATGATAATGGAGTGCTTGATAACGACGAGAATGACGTTGATAATAACGTTGATAATGATGCCGATGACTTGATTGAAGACGCTGAAAAAAAGGGCGACAACAATAAGTAATTAGCTTAGATTGACAAAGAAGACTGGCTTAGTTAAGAAGAGGATTTACATCCTTATTCGTCTAAGTCAGTCTTTTTTATGTCCATTCGATTAGGGGATGGGAATTATGGGAAGGATTTTTATTTATTTGTTGCCAATTTAGGCTTTGAGCGGATTTTTTGCTTGAACTCTTTTATTAATTCATCGCCGGCAAGACCCTTTTGGACCAAATCTTCTAGAAGGAGTTCTGCATATTTGCTCCGCGTTTTTTGGATGTGACCAACGAATAAGAGGCTATAATGGTTACCTACTTTTCTTATTGTGCGTAAAGCAGTGTGAAACAGGGCCGGTTCATTGTCCTTTTTGGTAATGACGGCTTGGATATATACCTCTCCGTCTATATTTGGAAGTGAGGGTTCAAGCTCTTTGAAATGATTTTCTTCTACAAAGGCCTCAAGTAACCATGATCTAGCGTCGTTTTCTTTATTTATAATCAGTCCATCTGTTAATGCAATATCAATCAAGTTTAAATTCTCAGTAACAATTTGCAACGAGATCAATTTAAATGATTTCATCTAATTCCTCCGTTTCTTGCCAGAAGAGTGGTAATTACCGCTCTTAAACGTAAATTTTAATCTTCCGGAATGGTTCATATCGATTAATCCTTTTAAAGGTAATTATATCATACTAAAAAACAGTCCCTTAATGAAATGAAAACCCAACAATTGTCTAAATTATGAAGGATTGAATAAAAATTTGCAAAATATTTAATTTTGTTAACTATTCGTTTTTTATTAAATTTTGATCGACAAAAAATGATTTTGCATCAGTTCAAACGGTTTTTTAAGAAGAAAAAGGGTGTAATAAGCCCATTTTCTTCATTTTTTAATCGATGGAAGAAAGAGTATGATAAAAGCATATTAGAGAGGAAGGAGTGAAAAAATGATTAACCAAGTTACCCTCGTCGGCAGGCTTACGAAGGATCCCGAATTAAGATACACACCCGACGGCAAGGCTGTTTCCAATATCACATTAGCAGTCAACCGGAACTTCCGTAATACTGTTGGTGACTATGAGGCGGACTTCGTACAGTGTATCATATGGAAAAAGTCGGCTGAAAATACTGCTCAGTATTGTAAAAAAGGTGCCATAATCGGCATAACTGGCAGAATACAAACAAGGAGATATGAAAATCAGGAGGGTAAATATGTATATGTAACTGAAGTAGTCGCCGAGAGGGTTCAATTCATTGGGTCTAAACAAAAAGATGTTAAGCCCAAGGAGATTGAACATATTGGTTTATAGACTTATGTGGAGGTTGATCATGTGTGAGGATATGAAGCTTGCCTGGGCAGGAGCAGGCAAGCTTTATAAGACCATACAAAAGAAAAAGCGGATGGAAGAACTCATTAGTGATTTAATCCATCATCTGGGGAAGACCCATGTGAAAACTTCCAATAATGAATCATGAATTAGTACAGATTAATTTGAAGCATACTCAATTGGATAAACAAAACAAGTATTTATATGAACATAATGAAAAATTAATGCAACGTATTTCAGCACTTGAACAAATGCGTAAAATATTTCGATGACGGGAAAAATTCCGTTAAGCTTGACTGTAGTATATAGAGTTCATTTTCACCCCTTCATTCCCCAAAGGCTAATATAGCTTTTTCCTCGCTGGGAACTCCGATTTACCCTCATATGGAATCAAGTTTTCTGATTCCCTTCCTTTAATGACTGCAAACAAGCAGTCTTTTTTTTTATGCCAAAATGTGTGAATTTAAATAAAATAAAAAAATTATTCTGTCAAGTTAGAATTTTTAGAAAATATATTGTAATATTTTAATTTTGATGCAATAATAAACCCAATAATATAATTGGAAAAAAAGTTATATATAGGAAGTGATTTGATGGACGAACCAATTATTAAGGTGAGTGGGCTGCGAACCAGTTTTCGTACTGACGATGGGGTGATCCCTGTCGTGAATTCAATCGATTTTCACGTCAATCCTGGTGAAGTTTTAGGTATTGTAGGAGAATCAGGATGCGGAAAAAGCGTAACTTCTTTGTCCATCATGGGTCTGGTTTCTTCACCTGCTGGTAAGGTGGAGGGAGAAATCCTTTTTAAAGGAGAGAATATCGCAAATGCCTCTGAAGCGAAAATGAGAAAAATTCGCGGGAATGATATAGCGATGATATTCCAGGAACCGATGACAAGTTTGAATCCTGTGTTCACTATTGGCGAGCAGTTGGTGGAGACGCTTCGGATACATAAAAAATGGAACAAAAAGCAGGCTCGGCAAAGAGTGGTAGAAATGTTGAAGCTGGTTGGCCTTGGTCGTGCCGAGGAATTGATTGATGAATATCCGCATCAACTTTCAGGTGGAATGAGACAAAGGGTCATGATAGCAATGGCCATGATCTGTGAGCCGAAACTCCTTATAGCCGATGAACCGACAACGGCTTTGGATGTGACGATCCAGGCACAAATCCTAGAGTTAATGAAGAATTTAAATAAAGAAACAGATACAGCAATCATGATGATTACCCATGATCTTGGCGTTGTGGCGCAAATGTGTGAACGTGTCATTGTCATGTATGCCGGCAAGGTAATAGAGGAAGGAAATGTGCAAACGATTTTCCAAAATCCTAAGCATCCTTATACGGTCGGATTACTTCAGTCGATTCCGGATATGCGGATAAAGAAAGAGCGACTTTACTCGATACCGGGTAATGTTCCAAAACCTGGGACAAGCAGCCTCGGTTGCCAGTTTGCCCCTCGGTGCTCCCATGCCATGGAGCGATGTTTGAATGAGACACCGTCTCTTATGAAATTTGATGAGGGCCAGCATGTTCGTTGCTGGCTGTATGAAGATGGGAAAGGAGCTGCCCTGCATGAATCAAACATTGGTTAAGGTAGAAAACCTAAAGAAACATTTTCCAATTAAAGGAGGGGTTCTAGGAAAGACCATTGGAGAGGTCAAGGCAGTGGATGGTTTGTCTTTTTCCATTTATAAAGGGGAAACTTTAGGCCTTGTCGGAGAAAGCGGTTGCGGAAAGTCGACAACGGGAAGATTATTGCTTCGATTGCTTGAGCCGAGTGAGGGGAACGTTTATTTCGAAGGAAAAGACCTGACGGCTTTATCTTCCCGTGAAATGAGAAAGATGCGCCGTGAAATGCAGATGGTCTTCCAGGACCCATTCGCTTCCCTCAATCCCAGGCATACTATTGAAAAAATATTGGAAGAGCCGCTCATCGTCCATGGGGTTAAAGATAAAAAGACGCGAAAGGCCCGTGTACAGGAACTCCTTAAGGTTGTTGGCTTAAGCAGTTACCATGCTAAAAGGTATCCGCATCAATTCAGTGGTGGCCAGCGGCAGCGTATTGGCATTGCGAGGGCACTTGCCGTAAACCCCAAGCTGATCATCGCCGATGAGCCCGTATCTGCACTGGATGTTTCGATTCAGGCCCAGGTCTTGAATCTCCTGCAGGATTTGCAGGAAGATTTTGATTTGACCTACTTATTCATTGCCCATGATCTTGGAGTGGTAAGGCATATCTCCGACCGTGTCGGTGTGATGTATCTTGGACATATAGTTGAATTGACGGAAAGTGAGGGACTTTATGAAGATCCCCTTCACCCATATACCCAGGCTTTATTATCGGCCGTACCGATCCCGGATGTGGAATACAAGGGGGATAGGGTAATCCTGCAGGGAGATGTTCCAAGCCCATCAAACCCGCCTGGCGGCTGTCCATTCCATACGAGGTGTCCGAAAGCCATGGTAGAGTGCAAAACGGAAAAGCCAATCCTGCATGAACATAAACCTGGTCACTACGTTGCTTGTCATTTATACAATTGACACGACGTATACATATATTCGCAAAAATAAGGGGGAAGAATATGAAGAAAACATTAGCTTTATTGTTGACTGGTATCCTGGCTCTTTCACTAGCGCTTGCGGGATGCTCCTCGTCTACATCAAAAGAGAAAGATGATGGTAAAGGGGGATCGAGTGATGCAAAAGGCGGCGTATTGATTTACGGTAAAGGCGGAGATGCGGTCGGTCTTGACCCAGCTATCGTAACCGATGGAGAATCATTCATCGTCACACAGCAGATTTTTGAAACGCTTGTGAAATATGGGGAAGATGATACGGAAATTAATCAGGGTCTTGCAGAATCATGGGAAGTGTCCGATGACGCAAAAACATACACATTCAAATTGAAAACCGGCATCAAGTTCCATGATGGTACTGATTTCAATGCAGATGCGGTCGTAAAAAACTTTCAACGCTGGGCGCAAAGTAAGGATGAAGGTAAATTTGCTTACTATGCTTCCATGTTCGGAGGATTTGAAGGTGATGAGGGCCATGTGATCAAAGAAGTAAAAGCTATCGATGAAAGCACGGTGGAATTCACTTTGAACCGTCCGCAGGCTCCATTCCTGAAAAACCTTGCCATGCCTACATTTGCAATAGCCAGTCCGACTGGATTTGAAAAAGAGGGAGACAGCTTCACCAAGAATCCATCTGGTACAGGTCCTTTCAAATTCAAATCATGGAAACCTGGCGATACGATTGAAGTGGTGAAAAACGATGACTATTGGCAAGATGGACTGCCAAAACTTGATGGAATCACGTTTAAGGTCATTAAAGATAACTCTGCGCGTTTAAATGCTGCAATCAAGGGTGAAATCGACCTGATGGACGGGTTGAACCCAAGTGATATCAGTAAGGTTACAGGAGATGACAAACTGCAAATATTCGAACGTGCATCCATGAACGTCGGGTACTTTGCTTTCAATGTTGAGAAAGCACCATTCGACAAGAAAGAAGTACGTCAAGCAATCTCGCATTTGATCAACAAAAAGGAAATCATTGATAATTTTTATGAAGGCACTGCAGAGCCTGCCAAGAATCCTATGCCGCCATCCGTTTCTGGCTACAATGACAAAGTCGAAGACTATGATTACGATGTAGAAAAAGCGAAAGAACTGCTTAAACAAGCTGGACTTGAAGACGGGTTTAAAATGGACCTTTGGGCAATGCCGGTACCGCGCCCATATATGCCAGATGGTCAAAAAGTGGCTGAAGCCATTCAAGCAAGCCTAAAACAAGTCGGCATCGAAGCTAATATCGTTTCGTACGAATGGGCTGCATATTTAGAGAAAGTGCAGGCTGGTGAAGCTCAATCCTTCATGATGGGCTGGACAGGCGATAATGGAGATGCGGATAACTTCCTTTATACATTATTGGATAAAGATAATATCGGCTCCAACAACTATGCCCGTTATGCAAACGATGAAGTTCATGAGCTACTGATTGAAGCCCAGTCCACGGCAGATGAAGCCAAGCGTAATGAGTTATATGGAAAAGCTCAGGAAATCATCCATGATGAAGCTCCATGGGTTCCACTTGTCCACTCTTTACCGCAGCTAGCCGGATCTAAGACAGTCAAAGGGTTTGTTCCACATCCAACTGGTTCTCAATCCCTTGTGAATGTTTCTCTAGAAAATTAACCGTACGAACCGGGTAGTATGGAATCTTGCATGCTTCCCGGTTTTGTTATGGAATGCATTTCAAAATGATCGAGGGCGCTTCGAAGGACCCTTATTTAAAAGGCGGGTGATTGTTTTGTTTTCCTATACCGTACGACGTTTAGGATCTCTCATTCCAGTGTTACTCGGAATGGCATTTATTGTATTCATGATGATTCGGGCGATTCCTGGAAATCCAGCACAGGTGATTCTAGGGCAGCAAGCAACAGAAGAGGCAGTCGCTGCAATGACAAAGGAACTTGGTTTGGATAAACCTTGGTTCATTCAATTTTGGGATTACTTATCAGGCCTGTTAAAGGGTGACCTGGGTGTATCGTTAAAAACGAATAGTCCGGTTTCTGAAGAAATTGGGCCATACCTCATGGCCACGATAGAACTGGCATTGATCGCCATGATCATTGCAGTAGTCATAGGTGTGAATGCAGGGATAATATCAGCTTGGTTCCAAAACTCATGGTTTGATTATGTAGCAATGGTTATTGCGTTGATTGGTTTGTCCATGCCTATATTCTGGCTGGGATTAATGGAGCAATACATCATTTCAATACAATGGGATTTACTACCGACGACAGGGCGGGACAATATCAGGGATCCTGTTGAGGCCATAACCGGTCTGTATTTGATAGATACACTCATTGCTGGCAGAGTGGATCAGTTTTTCGAAGTGATCAAACATCTCATTTTGCCGGGAATTGCGCTTGCGACCATTCCAATGGCCATTATTGCAAGGATGACACGTTCGTCCATGCTGGAAGTTATGAGATCGGATTTCATTCGTACGGCTCGTGCCAAGGGAATGAGAATGTTTTGGGTTGTTTACAAGCATTCCTTTAAGAATGCCTTAATTCCAGTGGTTACAGTTATCGGCCTTCAGACAGGATTACTTTTAGGCGGCGCCATATTAACGGAAAACATTTTTGGGTGGCCGGGTATCGGTACATATATTTATGATGCAATACTATCTCGGGACTATCCGGTCATACAGTCCGGAATTCTCGTCATCGCCTTTCTGTTCGTCATGATTAATCTAGTTGTGGACTTGTTGTATGCAGCAATCGATCCTAGGATTAAGTATAAATAGGGAGGGAAACTCATGCCTGAAATAGCAACGAATACATCGCCAATCCTTCCTCCCAAAGAGGCAGAGGAAAAAGTCATCTCTCCCTGGAAGGAAGGATGGAAAAGCTTTAAGAAAAATAAAGTAGCCCTTGTTGGTCTGGGGATTGTTTTATTTTTCATCTTAATAGCCGTCTTCGCACCGCTAATAGCACCCTATTCATTTGAGGGACAAAAGCTAAGTGATAAACATTTGGCACCATCTGCGGAACATTGGTTTGGAACGGATGAATTTGGCCGTGATATTTTGAGCAGGGTCATTTATGGCTCGCGCATATCAATAGGGATCGGCTTCTTATCTGTAGCCGGGTCTGTCGTGGTTGGATCTTTTTTAGGAATCATTGCCGGTTATTACGGTAGGTGGATAGATACGATCATATCGAGGGTCTTTGACATCATTCTGGCCTTTCCAAGTATCTTGCTGGCCATTGCTGTCGTGGCCGTTTTGGGACCTTCCCTTCGCAATGCACTTATTGCCATTGCCATCGTCAATGTCCCGATATTTGGCCGGCTTCTACGTTCACGGGTCTTAAGTGTGAAAGAAGAGGAATATGTAACGGCCGCGAAGGCCATTGGAATGGGAGATGGCCGCATTCTCCTTCATCACGTCCTTCCGAATAGCCTTGCACCGATTATCGTCCAGGGTACCTTGGCGATTGCTACTGCCATAATTGAGTGTGCAGCACTTGGCTTTCTCGGTCTCGGTGCACAGCCGCCAGCACCAGAGTGGGGAAAAATGCTTGCCGATTCCAGAGCATTCATCATTCAAGCACCATGGACGGTTCTTTTTCCTGGGCTTGCGATCATGCTTACGGTACTCGGCTTTAACCTAATGGGCGATGGCCTGCGTGATGCTCTGGATCCAAGAATGAAAAACTAGAAGTAAAAGGTGATGTTAGTTTTAACATCACCATCTTTTTGTCGTCTATCTTGTAAATCTATTAAAATATGAAAAATAATGACAATATCCTAGTTTGAAATAGGAAAATAGTGACTATTATCTCTTAAATTCACCCCAAAAGTTGTGATATTTTTATACTAAGTAAGAATATTCCAAAAATACATTATTTTAGAGGAGGAAAGTTCATTGTTTAAACGTAGCTTGTCCATTCTAGCAATCTTTCTATTAGTATTTACTGCAAGCGTTTCCGCAGCCAAGCTCCCAGATCCCCCGACCGGTTCGGGCAGTGCAGGTGAGAAGAATAAGGAAAGCATTATAAAGCTGAAGAAAAATGATTTGGGGAAGAAATACAAAAGCAACGAGAAGGTCAGGGTCATCGTAGAGATGAAGGAAGCCCCGGCAATAGAAACGGCTTCGAAAGAAGGGAAACTTTTTAAACAGCTATCGAAAAATAAGAAACAACAATTAAAGTCCGAAAAATTAGCTGTTCAGAAGAAATTGAAAAATAAGGTGAAAGAGAAGAAAATAGCTTTCAAGGAACTTGAAAGTTTTACCACAGTCGTCAATGGGTTCAGTGGTGAACTTCAGTATGGTGAAATCAAAAAGGTGGAAGCCATGCCTGAAGTTGCTGAAGTACATATAGCGAATGAATATGAACGTCCTGTAGAAAAACCTGAGATGCTTTATAGTAAAGAACTTGTCCAAGCCCAGGAAGCATGGAGGGAATATGGATATAAAGGGGAAGGGATGGTCGTCGGGATTATCGATACTGGAATCGACCCATCTCACCGTGATATGGTCCTGAATGACGAGAATAAGGCAGAACTGACTGAAAGTGAAATTAGCGGAATGAAGGAATCTAGCCATCTATTAGGCAACTATTATACGGCGAAGGTACCTTATGGATATAATTACATGGATGAAAATGAAGAAATCCTTGACCTTGGTGAAGGGGCCTCCATGCATGGAATGCATGTAGCAGGGACGGCTGGTGCCAATGGAGATGAAGCGAATGGCGGCATTAAAGGGGTCGCTCCTGAAGCCCAGCTGCTTGCTTTAAAGGTCTTCGGGAATGATCCCGCCATGCAGACAACATGGGGAGATATATATATTAAGGCAATTGACGATGCAATCATCCTTGGGGCGGATGTGCTTAATATGAGCCTTGGCTCAACTGCAGGTTTTGTATCAGCAGAAGATCCGGAGCAGCAGGCAGTATCCAGAGCTGTTGATAATGGAATCCTCATGTCGATTTCAGCAGGAAATTCGGCTCACTTTGGAAATGGATTTGCAAACCCATCAGCCTCGAACCCGGATATTGGCGTTTCAGGTTCACCTGGACTTGCTTATGACTCGGTACAAGTGGCCTCGGTCGAGAATAACTATATGGATTTGGATGCGGCGACTTATGATATAAATGGGCAAGTAGGAAAAGCGCCGTTCATGTCGGCTTCGAGCGTACATCCCAATGCTTTAAAAGAAAAAACGCATGACTTGGTTGCCGCAGGTCTTGGGACGCCAGAGGAGCTTTCCAAAGTGGATGTAAAGGGCAAGTTCGCCCTCATCGAGCGCGGCACGCTTTCTTTTATTGAAAAGACGCAAAATGCCCAGGCAGCAGGAGCGACAGGAGTCATTATTTACAATAATGCTGATGGATATATTTCCATGGCTACAGATCAAAATATCACGATTCCTCAGCTGTTTATGTTGAAATCGGATGGTGCAAAGCTGAAAGCGGCCTTAACTGATGGAGAAAAGGTGAAGATTACCTTTAATGGTGATAAAACAAAAGCTGTAAATCCAGAAGCAGGAAAAATGAGCGCATTCAGTTCATGGGGAGTCGCACCGAACCTGGATTTCAAACCGGAAATCACTGCTCCAGGCGGACAGATTTATTCGACGTTGAACAACGATGAATATGGAATGATGAGCGGTACTTCGATGGCCGCGCCACATGTATCCGGAGGCTCTGCACTTGTTCTTGAAAGAGTGGATAAAGACTTTAAATTAGATGGATCTGCCCGGGCCAATTTGGCTAAGAACCTGATGATGAATACTTCAAAGCCATTAATGGATCAGGGGGTCGTCAATAACGCCCTAGAATGGGAGAATCCATACTCGCCTCGCAGGCAGGGAGCTGGAGTCATGCAGCTGCAATCCGCATTGTCCACACCTGCTGTCGTGACGGAGGCGTTCACGAAAGAAGCGAAGGTTGCAATGAAGGAGATCGGCAATAAGTTCGCCTTTACTTTAAAGGTTGAAAACTTCAGCAACAAAGCAGTCAAGTATGATGTACAAGGAAATATCCAAACAGACTATGCAATCCAGGGACAACTGGGTTATTCCGCGCACCAGTTAGAGGCACAGGAAATTAAGGACGCTTCGATTAAAATCAATAATAAAGATACAAATAAGATTACCGTACCTGCAAAAAAATCGGTTACATTCGAAGTGAAGGTGGACATAACCGATGCAAAGGTACTTGGCGATGACCTTCAGACTCTTGTAGACGTTGACAAGGTCTTTCCAAACGGATATTTTGTTGAAGGCTTCATTTCATTGAAGGATCCAGCTGACACTAATCCGGAACTGCATGTACCCTATGTAGGGTTTAAAGGGGAGTGGGACAAGGCCCCAATCCTTGATGGCACTAAATATGATAAAGAGTCTTTCTATGGCATGGCAGGTGGAGTATCGACAGCAGGTGAAGATTTCACTTATCTTGGCTACGACCCTGCGGGGAAAACATTTAATGGCAAAAATATTGCGATTTCCCCAAATGGCGATGGAGCGCAGGATGACTTCGTGCCTGTCCTATCATTCTTAAGGAATGCGAAAAAGGTAGAATATAATATATTGAATGGTGAAAACAAATCAGTCCGGAAACTTCGCACAGAGAATAATGTGCGTAAGGACTATTATGATGGTGGGGAAGGGACCGCATACTCACTTGATCCAGCCCGTAAATGGGACGGTAAAATCAATAATGCACTTGCTAAGGATGGGGTCTATCATTTTGAAATCAAAGCGATGATAGATTACGAGGGTGCAAAATGGCAGACTTTTAAAATGCCTATCAAAATCGATACGGTAAAGCCGACAGTCAAGATTTCGAAAAAAGGCAATGTATTAACCATCCAAGGTAAGGATAATTTGAATGGTTCAGGACTTGCTTATTACGATGTGCAAGTCGATGGAGCATCCATCATGGAGGAGCCGCTCCCGGCGAATTCGAAACAATTCACCCTACCTGATGTAAAAGGGGAGAAGGTTCAAGTAGTGGCAATTGACTTTGCAGGTAATGAAAAAACAGCTGAAACTGAATTAGCCAGTGATTCAGCTCCAATCGATAATCATGCACCAGCTGTAAAGATAAAAAGTCCTGAAGCATTAAGCGTGAACAATAAAAAGAAAATCAAAATAACAGGAGATATTGAAGAAGCGTCGGAAATAAAGGAATTTAAAATAGATAATAAAACGATCCCTGTAACGTATAACAAAACGAATAATAAATATGAATTCTCATATGATAAGAAATTCGAGGACGGCGTCCAAAGCTTTACGGTTAAAGCGACAGACAAATGGGATAACACGGTTTCCTTTAAACGGACGATTATGGTCGATACAACAAAACCAGGTATAAAAGTTAAAGGCGTACCGGCAACTGTAGGATTCAAAGGGAAAAATCCAAAAGTGGATGTGACGGTAGAAGATAATTTCGATGAAATCCGCCTTTACCTGAACGGAAGCGAAGTATTCTATAATGAATTCAAGGAACCATATAAAATGCGTGCCTATAAGAAGAAGATAGAGGATCTGGAACTGCCGCTTAAATCAGGCAACAACAAGTTTGAATTTAAGGTGACCGATCTTGCAGGAAATGAATCGAAGAAATCCTTTAACATCAATAAAGCAAAAAAATAACGAAAGGCAGCCCTCTTACCCATGGGTTCAGACTGTAGACAAATTCGCAGAAAGCGAGTTTGCCTACAGTTTTTTTCTTTGAAAAACGTTCCAGCTTATTTCAGAAGTCCGCTCCCTTTCCGCCGACTGTCTGCCAAGCCGCATCAAAGCAAGCGTCTGTGGGGTCTCGTCTAGCCAGTTATTCGGCAGGAGTGTCGCAAATTTCTTCAATCTAATGAGGGTTTCATTCCATAAAAAAGTAAAAAAACATGAAGGATTACCAAGTTTTCCTTTCTAATCAAGGTTCGGGGTAGTCCAATCCGAACCTCCTTTTGACGAAGAAAAGCGAGTTTACCTACAGTATTCTTTAAAAAAACATTCCAGTTGATTGGAACGGAAGGTACGAGACTCCTGCGGGAAAAGCGTGTCCAAGGGAGACCCCACAGGCGCAAAGAGCGCCGAGGAGGCACCCGGACCGCCCGCGGAAAGCGAGTGCCTGGAGTGGAAATCACCGTTCGAATTGTGTACAAACCCTCAAAAAAACTGTTGGTAAAATCAATTATTATCGAGTTTGTTTACAGTATGAGCCCTCTTATCCAAGAGGGCTGTTTTTGCGTAAAAAGATTTCCGGATTATGAATTTGGAGTATGAATTCTTTCGTGATGATTTTGGAGTAGTTTGCTGCGTTTTCACCGTGCTAATATGGAAATCTATTAGTGAGGAAGTATTTTCATTATCTAGCAGGTAAATAGTGAAAGGTGAAGGAATTAGGTATAAAGAACTGATAAAAAAGGAGGATATCTATGTATCGTAAGAAGTATTCGAGCAAAAAGGTATATAATCGTGGAATTACAGTGAAATTTGAAAGAAAAGGAAGCGACTCATCACTTACAAAACCGAGTTTCTTTGATGCACTTCAGCACGTCAATTCTCCATTTGAAAAAGAGCCCCGCTCAGATTCACCCTATCAGGATTTTCCGCTATTTGAGGAGGTAGCCCTTTCTTTTTTTGAAAAGGGTGCTAAAACATCAATTAATTATGACCCCCAACAAGAAAAAATCACCATTGAGGAAAGTTCAGATCAATATCATCAGAATAAGGGGGAGGCGCTTACCGAAATCCTCGATCATATCATGATCAATCATGGAAATCACCATTCTTTTTTCATCATCCAACTGAAAGAATGGAACGTAAAAAGGAAATCAGGCACTCCGTGACTTTCTTTACCTTTCTTAGGCAGGACATTAAAGCTGGTCACTTTCGTTAAAAGTGGAACGTAATTCGACAAGGTTCGTTACCCGGTACATGTAAATTGTTCAGTTCAATATGAATGGGGGCTGCCACGAGCAGCTCCATTAATGTCTCAATACGATTAGGCGCTTTTGATCAATCAAGAATTCAAACTAACTGCCGAATGATTTTTGAAAGGGTTTGAATGCCATAAGCTAATTGGTCCTCCGAGGCGTATGAATATGAAAGCCGTAGATGTGTCGTGTTATTTGGTTCATATATGTACCCCGGATTAAGGAGTATGTTCTCCTTTATCGCTTGTTTGAAAAGATTTGGATTCACGATGGGTTTACATAATTTTAACCATATATAAAATCCGCCTTGAGGTATTTCCCATTCTGCCAGTCCCTTAAAATATTGATTGAGAAGAGATAATGTAAAATCTCTACGTACTATCAACTCATGCCTTAGCCACTCTAAATGCTTTGAATATTGACCACTTGCCAACCATTCTGCCACAAGGTATTGGGAAAGTGCACTGGAACCGTAATCCATTTGCATTTTAATATCTGCTAAACGTTCAATCACAGTTATTGGACCAGCAATCCATCCGATTCGCAATCCGGGGCTTAACGTTTTGGACATACTGCCAATGTGCAATACAAGGCCATCTGCATCAAGTGATTTTATAGGTAGCGGTGGTTCCTTATCAAACCACAAGTCACTATATACGTCATCTTCAATAATCGGAATCTGTTCTTTTTTGCATATGGATAGGAGGTTTTGTCTTTCTTCTTTTGTCCATGTAGTATTTGTTGGATTGTTGAACGTTGGAACAGTATAAAACAGTGACGCTTTCTTCTTTTCAATGATTCGCTTTATTTGTGTGGGAATACTTTCCCGGCCATGGTTTGATATACCTACTAAGTTCATGCCCGCAGATTGAAAAGGATGAACAGAATTTAAATAGGAAGGGGATTCATGTAAAATCATTGATCCCTTTTGAAGTAAACCGACTGAAATCAATTGGAGTGCTTGAAGCCCGCCAGAAACGATCATGAGGGAGCTGGGGCTTACCTTGACCCCTTTTGTTTCTAAATAAACACTTATACATTGGCGGAGCCTTTTATCGCCCTTGGGTTCAGAATAACCCAATGAGTGGGCATCGAAAGAAGTGGAATGCAGCGTCTTTTCGATTTTTTTTGTCGGCAGGAGAGACGGTGAAAGTTCGCCCGTGCCTAATCTGATGATGGTGGTGTCTGTTTCATACTGATTAATGTCCTGAATCGTTTTTAAATTAGGTTCATGAAGGCCATTTCGGACATAGTTTCTCCAGTCGGGCTGTTTGCTGGAGACGAGCACATTCCATGTATTATTCGAAACGAAGGTGCCGGACCCTACCTTGGTTTCCAATAGTCCATCTGCAATCAACTCATCTATAGCTGTAATGATGGTACTTCGGTTAACGCCAAAGGAATCGGCCATTGAACGTTGTGCTGGAAGCTTGGTCGCAACGGGCCATTCCCCCCTTGTTATTTGTTGTTTCATCCAATCCACTATTTGTCGGTGAAGTGATATGTTGGATGTCCGGTTAGGTCTCCATTCGATGATCATACGAAAAATCACTCCTTTCAGGTCTATATTCATTATAAATTGGTTGGGTTGAAAACCAACCAAATGGATGGTCATTTCCTTTGTTTTTTTCATTATACTGAATGTGGGGGAGGGAGGTATTCGTATGGGACCATTTTTTCATGGATTGTTATTGGCATTAGGACTGATACTGCCATTAGGAGTCCAAAATGTATTTATTTTTAATCAGGGAGCAATCCAACCTACGTTAAAAAAAGCATTGCCTGCAACGATCACAGCTGCCATTTGTGATACCGTACTCATTCTGTTAGCCATTTTAGGTGTATCGTTGATTGTCATGCAATATGATTGGTTGCGTCTTACGTTAATCATAATCGGAGTTATATTCCTATTGTATATGGGTTTTCAGATTTGGTCTGCCAAAGCAAATACACAGTCAGATGCTCAAACTATGCAGATGTCCGTTAAAAAACAAATTGTATTTGCTTTATCGGTATCATTACTTAATCCACATGCAATCTTAGATACGATAGGTGTAATCGGTTCTAGCTCACTTGTTTACTCAGGAACTGATAAAATGATTTTTACGGGAACATGCATCGTTGTGTCATGGTGCTGGTTCCATGGATTATGTCTTGCGGGACGATTGCTGAAAAAGGTTGATACATCAGGCAAATTCCTTGGAATATTAAATAAAATCTCTGCAATCATCATCTGGATTACGGCTCTCTATATGGTGAAATCGTTTTTTTGAAAAAATGATATTGTGCAGCATTAACCACTTAATGGGCACTTTTTAAAAAAATGAAGGAGAATACATATTATATGTATTCTCCTTTTGTGTCTTGATAAGCAACACCCCGCACTCATTCATCTTCTTATCGAGAGAGCGGGTGTTTGAGTATGAGAACATTATTGGAGAGCAACCAAGTCCTTGATTTCCTCAGTGGAAAGTTCGGTGATCCAGTTGTCACTGCTGATGATTTCGTCGTTCAGGGCTTGCTTTTTATCAAGCATCTGGTCGATTTTTTCTTCCAGTGTCCCTGTGCATATTAGCTTATGAACGTGAACGAAACGCTGTTGCCCAATTCGGTATGCACGGTCGGTGGCTTGATTTTCAACAGCTGGGTTCCACCAGCGATCATAGTGAATCACGTGGTTTGCTTCTGTTAAATTGAGCCCGGTGCCACCTGCTTTCAGCGAGAGAATAAAAATAGGAAACTCCCCATCTTGGAATCGAGTGATCATTTCATCACGCTGTTTCTTGTTCGCACTCCCGTTCAGGAATGGCACTTCAAAGCCATACCGTTTTTCCAACAATTCTTTCATCATATTGCCCATCCCGATATATTGTGTAAAAATGAGACAGCTTTCATCCTGTTCGCGGACAGCATCGACAAGCTCAGTCAGCTTCTCGAGTTTGCCTGATCGGTTAGGTGCCTTCATGATGTTTTCCTTGTCCATCTCTTTTAAGTAAAGAGCTGGGTGATTGCAGAGTTGCTTTAGCTTATTCAGCATCTGCAGGATGATGCCTTTTCTTTCAAAGGCCGACAGTTGTTCGATATCAGTGAATGTATCTTTGATCAATTGTTCATATAACGACGCTTGCTCTGTGGTAAGCGGTACGAATTCTTTTTGTTCTTGCTTATCCGGGAGATTAAGTGCGACTTCTTTATCGCGTTTTGTACGGCGGAGTAAAAATGGCTGTATCAAACGCTGTAATTCTTTGACTTTATCCTTCTGTTCATCACGTTCGATGGTCGCCACATATTTTTCCTGAAACTGACCTAGCGTTCCAAGATAACCTTTATTGATGAAGTCGAAAATCGCCCATAGCTCACTTAAACGGTTTTCCATTGGCGTACCCGATAACGCAATATGATGCCTGCCATTTAGCTTGCGGACCGCTTTAGATTGCTTTGTTTGGGCATTCTTGATGTTTTGTGCCTCATCAAGGATTACGCTGCTCCAATGGATGGAGGACAGTTCAGCTACATCTTGGTGGGTCAGGCCGTATGATGTTAAGACAATATCATGGTCCGCTGCCAGTTTAGTAAATGCTTCACCTTTAGCCCGATTTGAACCGTAGTGAAGGTGAACTTTAAGTGTTGGTGCGAATTTTTCCAATTCCTTTTGCCAGTTGCCTAATACTGATGTTGGGCAAACGATGAGCGCCGATTGTACAGAGACGGTTTCGGGTGGAGAGGTATTGACCTCAGCCTCATCGCTGCTCTCTTCGTTACTTTCCTCTTCGACGATGATCGTTTCACTCTTTTGTTCGTCCAAGGGAGTAGTGGGCAGCTCTTTACTTGCTCCTTCTTTGTCTTTCACATGAAGGAGGTAGGCAATCATCTGGACAGTCTTCCCAAGCCCCATATCGTCGGCTAGACAAGCACCAAAACCATGCTCCCTTAAAAAAAGGAGCCAGCTCATGCCCAGTTTTTGATAAGGTCGTAAATCGCCTTGAAGTGTATTGGGGACGGGCAAAACGGATATGTTTTTTGTTTCCCTGAGTCTTCCCACCATTTTACGAAGCTCCTGGTTCAATTCAAATTGAATCCGGAGCATTTCGTCGTTTTCAGAATCGTCATCGCTATCTTCATTTACGCCATTCAACAATTCCTGCTGCAGCAAATCAGTCAGCTGGATTCCTTTTTCATTAGCCGTTTCCATCAGCTCCTGAATTTGTTTAATGAAAGCGGGATCAAGCTTGACCCATTGGCCACGGATGAACACAAGCCGCCTTTTTTCATTGACGAGCTCCTCGAACTCCGCCTCAGTGAGCTCTTTGCCATTTAATGAGAAACGCCAATCAAAGTCCATTAAAGCCTTTAACCCGACATAAGAAGGGCCGCGATTTGATTGGCTCTTTACTTTCGCCTTAACCTTCAAAGAGGACTCCTTCAAGGCAAGCCACCAGGATGGAAGGAGAATTTCGACGCCAAGAAACAGGAGTTTTTCGCTTGCGTCGGTCAAGAACTCCCATGCATCCGTTTCCGGAATCTCCCTTTTTAGACGTCCATTCTCTCCAAGCCATGGCACGACGAGTTGCCAGCGTTTCGTAGCACGCACCACTTCACTTGCATACTTATTCCAGCCGCGCGGCAGTTTCTTTCCTGTATATGTTTCGATGATATTCTCATCCTTTTTGGAACGAAGGGTGACATCGAGTATCCAAGGCCCATTACCATCAGGAGGCTCAGTTAAACGGAGGCCTATAGTGAATGGTTTGGGATCGGGTTGGGTCCCGAGCCATTCCTGCCAGCTGTCTTTGTCAAAAAAGGATTGCAATTCTTCGGGAGAAAGCCGTGAATCCTTTAATGCCCCGACGGCTTCACTCCATTTATGCTGCATGGGTGAATAGTTTTTTAAATACATATTAGCGGCACCGTTATACCACTTTTCGATAAATGTACGATTGGTTTCCAGTTCAGGTGAAGGGAGGTCCAAAGATATTTCTTCTTCCCAAAACGAAGGGACGAATTCCTCCTCCACCTCTTCGGGCAGCTTCCAGCCGATGGAGTCCAACTGAAGATTAGTGAAATCCGGTACGGGGATTCCGGCTTCAATGGATTCATGAAGCACAGGCGCTGCCGACAGGCAAAGGGAGGATATCTCGGACCATTCCCATTCTATGAAGGAATTAAAGCTTTCCCTTGCAAAAAAGTTGAGAAGTCCCCAAGCGTCAAGAATGAATACAGGATTTCCATCAACTAGATCCGTGGTCATTTTAGTACCATAAAAGCTTGCGTCATCCCAATTGAATAACAGCCTGCGTATATAATTGGTATTGAGGAAGGTATTCTCTTCATTGACTACACCAAGGGCGTAGGATAAGTTTTCGAGAGCCGCTATTTTGATTTTTAATTTCCCTGGATTAAACATCGATAAGCTTACCCCTTTTTAGTTCTTCTTGGAAAGCGCGAAGCCGTTTGGTTGAATCAGCTACATAAAGTATATAGCGTTCGAATACGTCTTCCTTTTTGCTCTTTTTGTAGATGGTGCGCATCCTTTTCAAATAACGGACAGCTTGCTTATATGCAGGTCGGTTTTTTAAGGAAACTTTTTCCTGAACCGCATGATAATATAGGGGCAAGATTAGTTCCGGTTCTTTTGAGACCACTTCTTTGATGGATTCACTGCTGATTAAGTC
This sequence comes from Peribacillus sp. ACCC06369, assembly GCF_030348945.1. Taxonomy (NCBI): domain Bacteria; kingdom Bacillati; phylum Bacillota; class Bacilli; order Caryophanales; family Bacillaceae; genus Peribacillus; species Peribacillus sp. ACCC06369. The sequence continues at coordinate 5,196,521 of NZ_JAUCEN010000002.1, read as the reverse complement.
AATGCTGATTTCTGAGTAAATATGCATCTCCACCCATTTTTTATATTGTCCTTGTTCAAAAAGGAAATTTGCATAATTCCAATAGCTGTGCGGAAGTGTGGCTCTGTAAAATTTCTCAAGCAAATCGGTTCGTTTTAGCTTATAACAGCAACTGTTAATTAAAGTCGTAAAGGTCCGTACGAAATCTACCCGCTGATAATAATCGGATAAATCCGCAAGAAACTCCTGGACATTAGCGTTGATGAATTCAATGAAAGGGATGGCACGTGACCGGTTGTCTGATTCAGACAGGAGATTCAGCCAATAAAAAATGTATGGACAGGCTTCCTTCTTCAATTCATGGAGTAGTCCAATCGCTTGCTTATCATGATTATCCAGAAGGGATAGGTGAATGGCTGCGAGGGAATAGGACGTCCTCTCAGTCGTGCCCATGTATTTCTCAGGAAGTTCTTTCTTGATTCGTTCCAGTTCCTCTTTACGCCATGAGGAGTTGGAGAATAAGTAGCTCCAAATCTCCCGGTAGAGGTCGATCTTTTCATATTCCAGACCATCTCCTCCATCGAGCAGCTTAGCTACATCCTCCTTGATGCTGAAAACGAAGGGATCAAAGGCGAATGGCCTAGCTTGCCGGCTAAGCGGCTGCACCGTTTCATGAAGCTCTTCTGCTAGGTCGACAGCAAGTGCATAAAAGACCCGGATCATTTGCGTCTGACTTTTATGTAACTGAATCATTCTCAGTGTCAGCTGCATCGAGCAAAATTGTGTAACGAAATGGTAAAGCAGTTTCCATTCCCGTTCCATTGGAGCTTTAGTGCTAAGGCGTTTAAAGTAGGTTTGTATATGGTTTTCAATCATATAAGTAGGCTCGCCTATATGAGGCTCGACATGTTCCTCAAAGGTAACATTCACGAATTGCTTCCATGATGGATAGCTTTTATCTAAGGTGATGGATTTCTCCCCATCCTGTTTAAGTAAATCACTCGCCCGTTTTACTTGCTGCAGTGCTTGGGCGGTTGAGGTATTTTTTGGTGCTTTCCATTCGCTCAGCCAGTCGGAAACACTAGCATGTTCTGAATACGAAGAAAAGAAAACGGCCATTTGATGCCGGCAAATGAACCTTGAATCACATGTACAGCTTCCATCCTGAGGGAAGAGTAGGTTCAGCCTGGCCTTAAAGCGCGTTTCATCCTGTACTTCAGCCGTAATCGTATCTGCCGCTTCTTCTTTAATATCAACAAGCCCCTGACGGTATAACTGAAGCCCTTGATTCACCACGTCCGAATCTTCCGGATTCCCGGCCTCCAAAAATTCCGCCAGCCGCTCCCCAACTAACAACAACTCCCGCTCCATACTCTCCTCCTTCAGGGTCAAGCCCTGTTTACCAAAATTATATTTTTGTATGATCATGAACCATCAGTACTTTAACAATCGTAGTCTTGCCTGGGTTAACCAAGGAATTGCCACAGTGACAATTTTAAAAGCTATCACAGCATATGTACCATGCTTGACTTTTTTCATGGCCATTCTCTTTCCGTCTTTTCATTTAACCCCTGTAAAAGTCAATATCGTCAAAAACCCCCTTGAATATAAGCGGTTCGGATATATAGCCTTCCAAACAGGAATAACTAGCATTCATGCTAACCATGCCACAAATCCTTCATCCGCTTCACATTGCCAAATAGCCAAGTGATGAGGGGCAGGAACCATTTTTAAAAGTGGGTTTTTGAAGCATCTCTTTATTATACTTCATTTTGGCTTGGAATTTGAAATGTAGAATAGAGGTTTTGGAAATGATGAGTCGAGAGCTTATACATATTCTTGGTGTATGGGAAGAGCCATTCCCGTGGGAATGGCTTTATATATAGAATTAGTTTATTTTCATTTCATTCTTCCAACTGTCCAACTTTTTGTTGATGAATGTAGCGAAGGTATGATTTTTTTGTAATGTGAAGAGAAATGCTGACTTTTCCAAGTACTCTTTTGCCTCTTTAAAGTTACCTACGAGTTCAAAATTGTAACCTAAATGGTAATGTAAATCCGCTAACGCATATAATTGATCATGTTCGAGGCACCACTTTATGGCATCTTGGCAGCAGGCAATGGATTCTTCATATCGGACCAGGCGTGTTAAGACTCTGCCAAAATTATAGGATAAGCGCGTCTTTAGCGTTTTATCGGTCAAAAAGGGCAGGGCTTTCAAGTGATCTAAAGCTTTCCTTAACAAGGCAAAGGCATTTTCGTATTGTTCTTCGGCAACATACATCACACCAAGGCTACTCAAGATTTCAAGCTCCCGTTCCGAATAAATTTTATCAGTCGTATGAGTGATGGCGATGGCCTGATTAATAAACTCAATGGCTTTATCTAAATCTTTATTTTTTTCATATTCGTATATTCCCTTGTGCCAAAGAATCAATTGATGATTCTTTTTATTCTGAAGAAAGAGCGGACTGTTCTCCTCAGCCTTAACAATTTGCTGCATTTCTTCATAATTTCGGGTTCTTCTGGCTATTTTTAATTGATAAATCACTTCTTCGACATAATCCAGCCTAGGGGTCATACCAATATCGAAAAAATAGTTTACATCAACGCCTAAACGTTGAGAAATTAAGTAGAGAGTGGATGCATATGGATAGACATCGCCCTTTTCAATCTTACTGATCTGTGCTTGTGTACAAATACCGGATGCCAACTCTTCCTGGGAAAGTCCGATTTGTTTACGTAGCTCTTTGATTTTTTGTCCAACTGCAAAAAAATCCATTTTGATTCTCCTTAAAATATGCCTAGAGTTATATTTTGTTATGAAAAATCGGTGAAAGCTGTATGTACAGGTCCTGAACGGTTTAAATAGATTCTTTAGTCGAAATTAATGGTTTTAGGAAATGTGGTTAAATATAACTATAGAATTAATTTCTATTTTAACCAATATTTTTTTAAAAGAAAAGGAGGAATGACCTATGAAAAAAAGTACTAAAGCATTAGTCGTATCTTTTCTTATCATCGCTGCTTTTGTTATTGTCCCAAGCGAATTACCAGGCCTTTACGCAGAACTTCCAGGTTTATATAAATAAGTAATGAAGCTTCCTATTATTCATTCAAGCATCTTCATATGAAGGTGTTTTTTTTATTCTTTTTAGAAGATTATTCTTTTGCGCATATTCCTTTAGTTATAATTATCCATGCAATGGGGGTGAAAGGTCCATTTGGTAGGTGTGGAAGAAACGTGAGCGTAGTTTGGAACGCCTATTTCCTTTTATTAATTTTGTTATAGTGTAAATAATAAAACGGAGAGAGGTGTAAGGTTAATGATTGATATTAATATGAAAGTTAAACCCTCTTTTTACGATGATGAATGTGCCATTGTGTTTTCTTTTTCTTTTGATAAGGCAACCAGGAATATTGGTGAAGCTGTGGTGTACACATGCAAAAAATCAGATGGAAAAGAATACAGCCAAGATCATATAGATACAGATGTACAAGAAAATATCGCTTATATTAAAGAGTTTTCGATTGTAGATGAATATCAGGCAACCTCCATGAAGAAAATTCAACATTTTTTGAATGTAATCGGTATCAAAAAATGTGTGAGGCAAAACCTTCACGGAAATGAAATCGCATTTTAAACGATAAAAACTCATGACACCATACATGTCATGAGTTTTTACCATTTAGATGAGAGTTTTGAGAATTCATTTTCATTTTTTTGATGAAATCGCTCATTTGTTTCCTTTCACTTGGTTTTGAGTCATTTGTTTTTTCGAAAAATTTAAAGTGTTGTTTATAGTTATCGGATTTCATGATGTCTCTCCTTTGCTTATTTTTTTATTTACCCTTTTTCCATTATTTAAAACGTGATTTTCATGATTTATGGATGGTTTAAAGAAGATCTTATGATTATTCCTAAAGTTATATTTTCATCTGTGAATCCCTGTATATAAGGATTAATTAGATAAAACTTAGTTCTAAAGCCCAAATATGGAGGAATTTCGTGGTTTATCATCCTGAAAATAAATGCTAAAATGGTCCGACTATCGGATTTTTCATTAGAAACATCAGTTTCTAGTACCCTAAAGTGAAGAGGGTTGAAGAACTCTTTTCGATGGCCCCCGAGCACTTGCTTGGGGGATCTTTTTTTTATTTGGACAATTTGTCCAATTTATTTCTATAATATGTTTCGTTTTGTTTGTATATACATGGGTAAATAATAATTAAATAAATGAATTAACCCTTGTTTGTCGCAGGTTTAATCGGAGGAATATATTTATGGATGTGAAAGATAAGAATGATACCACGAAGCGAACTTTCCAGCAGTACATTTTTCCGTTTACGCTTGAAGGAAATATGATTGAAAAGTTTGTGGAAAAGTTGTTGGGGGACAATTTCGTTTTTTTGAACTTGAAAGATATGGAACAACAAAATCAATTTTACGGTGGCCATAAAGTTTCACACCGTAAATTGGAAAAGTATTTCATGCCTTACATCGAGCCGATACTATTTCCAGGAAACGCAAAACAGAAGGAAGGCTTGCGGCGCTTTACGAAAAAACTGGATATTGATTGTACCTTCGAATCACCCTATTTAAATACCCCATTTATTATTAACTCTATAGATATCTTCATATGTCCATTTCATATTGGCATGATGAATCTCCGTGTTACGTTACCTGAAGGACTTTCATATAATGATGTTCTCTATTTTGGGGATACATTCCGGATCCTTGAACCGATTGCTGATGACGAAGAAAAAACGAAAGTCGGCTGTCGGGAAAATCAGTATGAACAGGTGAAGGATTTCATCTTCAATGAACTATTGCCACCAATGGAAGAATATATAGATGAAGAACAAGCCGACCCGACATATTTTGGCAGTTTACCCTTCTTCATCGATGAAAGAATGTACGTGATCAGTTACATTGCATTCCCTGAGAATCGTGATATTTCTAAAAATGACTTATTCCGGATCAGTGAACTGAACGGGTATGACAATGATGGGGAGCCATATATAGGCGCATTAAACCCTGATTATATTGAAAGGTATTATCAAGAAAGGGTTTATGACAGGTGGGGCAAGGAAACCTATTATGTAACAAGCATGTATCATTTCGCGTGTGTCACGAAAGCGACAGGTAAACTGGAACAGGAACTGGCCAGTGAAATGTACGGCCAGCACTTTTACACGGTGTTGCTCTTCTTCTATTATAAAATCGTACTGCTCAAATTGGCTCATGAACATTCCCGAATAGATGTGGAAAAAGATCAATCGGATACGGAACAGCTGATTTTCATGATCACTGAGTTTTCTGCAAAATATTTATTTACTGAAGTCAATAGTACGGCTGTCGGTAAAGAGCTATTCAAAAAAACGGATGAAACCTTCAGGATCGCCCCTCTCTATAAAGAAGTGAAGGAAACACTTTCCTACCTTTATCAAAACCAGGATAAACTGGCTGGGAAAAGCAGTAATTATCTCTTGCAAATACTAACGATTTATACGGTTATTTCCGGGATATTCGGAATGAATCTATATATTGAAGATTGGAAAGGGAAATTACCGTGGAAAGCATATATGAATTACTCCCTATACGAATGGGTAGCTGTCATGGTGACGACGAGCGGTCTCATCATTTCGAGCATCCTGGGCTTTTTCTTCTTGAAAAAATGGTTGCAAGAGAAAAAAAGCCGAAAAAAAAGAATGCTTTAATTTGTCGAAAAAGGGGAATTAGGAATTGCCTCACCCAACGATTATCGTTCATGTTTTTTTACTTTATTATAGTGGATGAAACCACTGGTTTAATGGAATTTCGATACTCCTGCCGAATAACTGGCTAGCCTGGACCACGCAGGATGCTAGCGTGAGAAGGCTTGGTAGACGGTCGGCGGAAAGGATTTGCGGATTTCCGAAAACAAATGGACCTTTTATTAGGAAAAAACTGTAGCTGCTGGTTTTATTTCGAACCATGAATTTTAAAAAAACCTTGAATTTCATTCATGTTTTTTTACTTTATTATAGTAGATGAAATCTTCACCGGATTGAAGGAATTTGCGACACTCCTGCCGAATAACTGGCTAGCCGGACCCCACAGATGCTTGCTTTGATGCGGCTTGGCAGACAGTCGGCGGAAAGGGAACGGATTTCTGAAAACAACTGAAACGTTTAAAAAACTGTAGGCAAACTCGCTTTCTTCGAAGTCGTCTATAGTCTGAAGTCCTGTACAATATGTACAGGACTTTTGCTTTAGAAAAAACATGGTTAATTAGCAAAATCAAGAAATCTGTCATGTAAAATCCCCCATTCCCCTAATATTTTGATAAACTATAGGTATATCACTCTAACTATTCATTAGGAGGAAATCATGAAGAAACTAGCTTTAGTTTCCAGCTTATTGTTGATGAGCGTATTGTTCCTGGCCGGGTGCTCGGATGAGCCAACTCCAGAAGATCGCTTTGCAGCATATACGAAGCTTTGGAATAAACAGGATTTTACGAAGATGTACGAATATCTGTCACCTGAGACAAAGAAAGAAATCAGTGCGGATGAATTTGCGAAACGTTATGAAAAAATCTATTCGGGCATAGAAGTCGACCAATTAAAGGTGGACTATAAACAGCCAAAAGAAGAAAAAGATCATAAAGATGGAGAAAAGGTGAACCTTGCTTATACCGTTGATATGTCCACTATGGCAGGTGCAGTCAGCTCTGACCATAAAGCGACCCTTGTCAAGGAAGGGGAAGGTGAGGAAGAAAATTGGTACATCAAGTGGGATGAAAGTTATATATTCCCTAAATTGGAAGCTGGTGAAAAGATATCTGTTGAATCGTATCCAGCCATTCGCGGGGAAATTGTCGATCGAAATGAACGCGGTCTTGCCATGAATGGAACGGTAGCAGAAGTAGGAATTGTGCCAGAGAAAATGGCCAATGAATCCGAAACAGTTAAAAAGGTCGCTGGAATCCTCAATATGACCACCGACGAAGTGAATCAGAAATTAAAACAATCATGGGTGAAGCCCAGCTATTTCGTCCCCATCAAGAAAATGTCAAACGATAATACCGCAACCTTGGAAAAGCTATTAAGCATTGCTGGGGTATCGGTCAATAATACGGAAGAACGCATATATCCATATAAAGAGGCTACTGCCCATCTAATTGGATACGTCGGCGAGGCATCAGCCGAAGACTTGGAGAAATTGAAAGGGAAAGGTTATACCGCAAGTGACGTTATTGGCAAGCGAGGCCTTGAGGAAGTTTTAGAAAAAAGGCTTAAAGGGAAACCTGGCGGTAAAATCTTTATTAAATCAGAAGATGGCGAAGAAAAAGTAATTGCTGAAAAACCTGCTGAGGAGGGAGAAACAATTACATTGACCATCGATGCCGAGCTTCAAAAGGATATCTTTAAGCAATATAAGAACGAAGTTGGATCAGCATCGGCACTTGATCCGAAAACCGGTGAAACGCTTGCACTTGTTTCAAGTCCGTCATTCGATCCTAATAAATATATATTCGGTATAACAAAAGCGGAACAAAAAGCGCTTGAAGAAGACCCAAAAAAACCGCTCTTAAACCGTTTCAGTTCGACGTTTGCACCTGGTTCAACCATTAAGGCGATTACTGCGGCAATCGCTTTGAAAAATGGTGTGGATCCGAATGAGACAATAAATATCCAAGGAAAAACGTGGGCCAAATCGACATGGAAAGATCATTCCATTACAAGGGTTTCTGACCCCGGTGTTCCAATCGATATGGAAAAGGCATTAATTTATTCAGACAATATTTATTTTGCCCAAAAAGCATTGGGGCTTGGAAAAGAAAAATTCTCAAATGGACTCAAGGCATTCGGATTTGATGAAGCTTTGAACTACGATTATCCGATCAAAGCATCGAGCATTGGTAAAATCGACAGTGAAGGACGCTTGGCAGACGCTGGATATGGTCAAGCTCAAGTCCAAATGAGCACTCTTCATCTCGCTATGACCTATTCAGCCTTCTTGAATGAAGGAAACATCGTGGCACCTTCGTTAATAACAGGAGATAAAATAGAAAAGAAAATATGGAAGGAAAATGCCATATCAGCAGACCAAGCAAATCAGATCACCAAGATGCTGACACAAGTAGTGGAACATCCTAAGGGAAGCGGACATGGAATAAATGATCTTGGCATAAAAATCGCAGCCAAAACGGGAACTGCTGAAATCAAGGCATCCAAAAACGCTGACGGAACAGAAAATGGCTGGTTTGTTGCAATGGACTTAGAAGACCCAGAACTTCTCATGGCATGGATGGTAGAGGATGTAAAAGGACGGGGCGGCAGCCATGTCGCTATCGATCATATGAAACCGGTCTTGAAGAAGTATTTAAAGTAAAGAAATAAGTACCCATCAGAAAATGGTTAGATGCATCGAGCATTTACCAAATAAAAAGCTGGACATGTTTTCTTCCATGTCCAGCTTTTTATTTTTTAACGGTTAAGGAGTTCAGTACCTTCATAAATGATCAAAAAACGTTATGCTATTTAACCTCAATATTAAAGGTTGGATTTGAAGGATAATGAGTCGTACATACAGAATGTAAAAAAGAGAGTTCAGTAAACCTTAAAAGTTTGTCATTCAAAAAGGAGTTAAAAACAAGGAATGAAAATCATGGAACATGGTTCAGCAGCAGTGACATCATCCAGGATTATTATATACTCCCCCATGCCATTGGATTGAACGTATCAGGATTAATGCATCCGGAAATCTTTGAAAGACAAATAGAATTGGAATGAGGATGAAAAGGAATGAGGAGTTTAAAATATTTGTTTATTGCTTTCTTTATCACTTTTTCTGCATTTCCTTCTCCTGAAGCAACGGCAACGGAAGAGAATACAACGATGGAAGTGAAACTGAAGAATTACTTAGGGAATCAAACCAGTGTCAAATTAACGGCAACCGGGGACTACCATACTTCAGGGGGAGAGATATTCATCAAGGCGGGTGAAGATCTGACTTTGAAAGTGGAGTCAGCAAAAATTGCCGTTTACAAAGGTTCTAAGAAAGCGGGAGCTTATGCTTCCTTCAAGATAATTCCTGTTAAACCAGATGCTTCATTGTCCATAAACGGCCGGCCGTATCCAGGCTCATTTTCATTTACAGTGGAGGGCGGTTACATTCGGCCAATCAATCATGTTTACATTGAAGATTATCTAAAGGGCGTTGTGCCGCGGGAGATGCCTGCACTATGGCATGCCGAAGCCTTAAAAGCACAGGCGATTGCAGCCCGGACTTATGCTCTTCGCCATCAATCCACATTAATTGATGATACGGTTTCTTACCAAGTATATGGCGGGGCGGACGGTCACTACCAAACTAATTCTGCCATTGATCAGACAACGGGTATGGTAATCAAACAAGATGATGAAATAATCGAAGCGTTCTTTTCCTCAAGTAATGGAGGCATGACCGAATCGAATTCAAATGTTTGGTCAAGTGGTAATCCTCTTTCATATTTAACTATAAAAGAAGATTCCTATGATTCAAAAACCAATTGGGAGATAACGCTGGACAAGCAGCAAATCGACCTGTCAAAAAAAGATTTATCGAATCCGGATGAATGGTGGACAAGTGTACAGGAAAAAGATAAAGCGGTGGTACCTAGGCTCAAGGTTTGGCTGAATAATAATGGATATGCGAATAAAGATATTAAAATAACGGAGATTCCCGTTTTAACATTTACCGATAAAAAAACGGGAGGCCGGGTTACGAAGGGCTCCATCCAACTGAAATTCTATGTAAGGGATCTTGTTGATGACAGGGGGAGCCTTTTGGAGCAAAAGATTAACCTTACCAATGTAGCGGCTTCCAAAATCAGGGGCATGGTGGGACAAGGTGTGATGAAAAGCTATCTGGTTGACCATTCATCTTCCGATCCTTCCAGAATTGCTATTGAAGGGTCAGGATACGGACATGGGGTCGGGCTAAGTCAGTTTGGAGCGAAAAACAGGGCGGAAGCAGGTCAATCGTATCAAGTGATTTTGGCATTTTATTATCCTAACACTAATATAGAAAAGGAATATGGAAAAGTAGGGGCTGGAGCTAAAACGGATCTTGACGTGAAGGCGGCACCGAATTCAATAAACATGAAAGCGAAGACGGATCATGAAAAGGATGAAGTTGGAATCACTTATTCCCTTAAAGAAGATGCTGTAGTTTCACTCACGATTAAAGATAGTAAAGGGAAAGCCCTAACTACCCCAGTTCGTGACCAAACAATGAAAAAAGGTACCCATTCAGTAATCTGGAACACGAAAGAGGTAAGTAACGGTACATATGGAGCGGAAATATCAACAATGGACCGAAGCGGTAATGAAGGTTCGGCAAGAATGGTGATTAAGATTAGTAAGGATACGTCGGCACCGAAAATCACCGATGTCAATACATCGGGTAATTACAGTACCGAGAAAGCGAACATAACGTATACAATAAATGAAAACTCTAAAGTGAAAGTGGAAATCAAGAACAGTAAGGGCAAAGCGGTTGGCACCCTTTCCGAAAGGCAGGTCATTAAAGGCAGGCAATCGGCAAGCTGGGATTTCAAAAATATGACCAACGGGATTTTCACGGTGACAATCACCGCTAAGGATGGGAGTGACAATAAGAAAAGCGTTTCAACGAAAATCCCCATTAGGAAGACGACGGGAATCGTGACAGCAAACGCATTATCTATTAAAGAAGATAGAAATGATTCTTCTGAAACGGTTGGGAAACTATACAGGGATCAAACCGTAACGATCCTAGCTCAACAAGATGAGTGGTATAAAGTGAAAAAGGGAAGCCAGATTGGGTATCTTGTAAAGAAACATGTGAAAAAATGAATAATTAAGACGTCATTTATTGGCGTCTTTTTTTGTTCTTTTATAAATGGTTAAGGTTCTTCATCAAACTCACGAGTAAAAGGCGCAAACTCGCGAGTAAACGCCCCAAACTCACGAGTAAAAAGCGCAAATTCACGAGTAAAAAGCGCAAACTCACGAGTAAACAGCACGAATTCACGAGTAAACGCCCTAAACTCACGAGTAAACGCACAAAACTTCAGGAATATCGCACAATTTCGTGAGTAATTGCCCCAAACTTCGGAGAAATCCCCCAAACTTGAGTTAACGCACCTCATAAGAGTAAATTCATCACACTTATAAGGAAACAGCACGAATTCACGAGTAAAAAGCGCAAACTCACGAGTAAGCGCCCCAAACTCACGAGTAAACGCCCCAAACTCACGAGTAAAAAGCCCAAACTCACGAGTAAACGCCTCAAATTCACGAGTAAAAAGCGCAAATTCACGAGTAAACGCCCCAAACTTCAGGAATATCGCACAATTTCGTGAGTAATTGCCCCAAACTTCGGAGAAATCCCCCGAAAATTGAGTTAACGCACCTCCAAAGAGTAAATTCATCACACTTATAAGGAAACAGCACGAATTCACGAGTAAAAAGCGCAAACTCACGAGTAAACAGCACGAATTCACGAGTAAAAAGCGCAAACTCACGAGTAAACGCCCCAAACTCACGAGTAAACGCACAAAACTTCAGGAATATCGCACAATTTCGTGAGTAATTGCCCCAAACTTCGGCTAAATCCCCCAAACTTGAGTTAACGCACCTCCTAAGAGTAAATTCATCACACTTATAAGGAAACAGCACGAATTCACGAGTAAAAAGCGCAAACTCACGAGTAAGCGCCCCAAACTCACGAGTAAACTCCCCAAACTCACGAGTAAAAAGCGCAAACTCACGAGTAAACGCACAAAACTTCAGGAATATCGCACAATTTCGTGAGTAATTGCCCCAAACTTCGGCTAAATCCCCCGAAAATTGAGTTAACGCACCTCCTAAGAGTAAATTCATCACACTTATAAGGAAACAGCACGAATTCACGAGTAAAAAGCGCAAACTCGCGAGTAAACAGCACGAATTCACGAGTAAACGCCCTAAACTCACGAGTAAACGCACAAAACTTCAGGAATATCGCACAATTTCGCGAGTAATTGCCCCAAACTCACGAGTAAACGCCCTAAACTCACGAGTAAACGCACAAAACTTCAGGAATATCGCACAATTTCGTGAGTAATTGCCCCAAACTTCGGCTAAATCCCCCAAACTTGAGTTAACGCACCTCATAAGAGTAAATTCATCACACTTATAAGGAAACAGCACGAATTCACGAGTAAAAGGCGCAAACTCGCGAGTAAACGTCCCAAACTCACGAGTAAACAGCCCAAATTCACGAGTAAACGCCGCAAATTCACGAGTAAACGCACAAAACTTCAGGAATATCGCACAATTTCGCGAGTAATTGCCCCAAACTTCGGCTAAATCCACCGAAACTTGAGTTAACGCACCTCATAAGAGTAAATTCATCACACTTATAAGGAAACAGCACGAATTCGCGAGTAAAAAGCGCAAACTCACTAGTAAACGCCCCAAATTCACGAGTAAACGCCCTAAACTCACGAGTAAATCCAAAAAACTTCAGGAATATCGCACAATTTCGTGAGTAATTGCCCCAAACTTCGGAGAAATCCCCCAAACTTGAGTTAACGCACCTCAATAGAAATGAATACAGAAAAAATCCAGTTTAATGAGACAGGAGAATCATCTTAAAAGAAGAATGAATCAATTCATTCTTCTTTTGTTTTATGCTGACCGGGTGTGAACGGAACACCGGCGGCTTTTGTGATGATTTTCGAAACATCCGTATTTTCAATGACCCCATCAAAGGCTTCACTGCCTGGGCCCGAAGCAAAAACGGGTATCATATTGGCGGTGTGCCCTCCTGTGGAACTGGCAGCCCTTATGCTTCGATCAGCTACACCTGCCTTATGATGCTTGGCGATGGTGCTTCCGATTTCCCAATCAATTTGATGCTGTGGATAGACAAGCGTTCTATTCTTTCTAACGTTAGCGATGAATTGATGAACTTCCTGATCCGTAAGGGATATATGTGCATACTTCTTGAATGTGGAAACGACACTTTCTGGATTGATTTCGTTATTTTTATTGAATGTAAGCTGTTTGGACATATATTCAGAAGAAACCCTGATTTTTTTCAATGCAGGGATATCCATGGTCTCAGATGCGGAGGTCCCCATTGTTTCGTGGTCTGCAAGCACAACAATCAAAGTATCATTTCTATTTTTTGCCCAATTCACAACCTCTTTGACGGTCTGGTCAAACTCGATCGTTTCCTTCCATATTCCAGTGATATCGGCCGCATGCTCCATGTGGTCAATACGAGCACCTTCAGCCATCAGGAAGAATCCTTTATCACCCTGAGATAAAATATCAATCGCTTTGGATGTCATTTCGGGTAGAGATGGCTCTTGTGAATGTAATACTTCTTTATCCAGCTTAAAATTCATATAGGTAGGGTGAAATAACCCTAATAGTTTTTCCGTTTTATTAATGGAACTAAGCTCTTCTTTAGTGGTCGTAATCCCATAGCCTGCTTTTTTAAATTTAGTGATTAAATCCTCGCCATTTTGCTTATCTGCCCCGAAATAGCTGGCACCTCCGCCGAGAATGACGTCAATCCGGTTCTCAAAGAGCTGCCTCGCGATATTTGCGCCGCCTGTCCACCGGTTAGACACACTTGCGCCAAAGGCAGCAGGAGTGGCATCGACTACCATATTGGTTGAAATGATCCCGACTTTTTTTCCATTCGCCTGAAATGCATCCAATACACTATCTACCTCGGAACCATTGACATCAACACCGATCGATTCATTGTTGGTTTTTATTCCAGTGGCAATCGCGGACCCTCCTGCTGCCGAGTCAGTGACGTAATTATTGGCGGAATACGTGCGCATCAGGGCAATGTGCTCCAGTTTTTCCAAATGCAAAACGCCTGTCTTTCCGTATTCCAATTGTCGGGCAATTTCTATTGCACCTAACCCCATGCCGTCGCCAATCAGCAATATGACATTCTTGGGGGTGTTTTTGATCTCTGCTTGAATAGGAGAGGTCATGCAAATAATGCAGATAAGAACGAGTAATCCAAAGTGATGAGGCTGTGTAAGTTTAAGAATGAATCTTGTGGATGTCTTATTCATCTGGAATCCTCCATTGGGTGAAAGTCTTCCTATTATTTGTTTAAATCGATAAAAAAACCCCTTCCTGATATTCAGGAAGGAGCGTTAATTTTCTATGTGAATTTCATCCAGACTGGACTAGGATGACTGTAGCTTTTATAACTTTTACAATATCGGAATAAAAGAAGGAAGGGTGAAAAAAAACCTTCTATATAATTTCAATATAGAGGTAATAATTTATAAACAGTAAATATATAACTGATATAATTTCACTAGAGTTCAATTGAAATAATAGGAGAGAAAACCCTATGCTATCCAGTATGAAAAAGTTCTTCAAAGAAAGCTCTAAAGACTTAAAGAGAATTTATAAGTTGGTAGAAGATGTGAATCGACTAGAGGGTAAGTATGAAAGATATTCAGATCAAGAATTATGCGGAATGAAGGATAGATTTAAAAACTTATTGGATGCTGGTAAAAATATATCGGATATACAAACCGAAGCTTTTGCGGTAGTAAGGGAGGCTTCTAAACGAGTGTTGAACCTTAGGCACCATGATGTCCAGCTTGCAGGTGGCTTTGTCCTGAGTGAAGGGGGCATTGCACAAATGAATACGGGAGAGGGGAAGACACTTGTCGCTACCTTGCCTAGCTATTTACATGCACTGTGCGGGAATGGTGTCCATATTATTACGGCCAATGAATATTTGGCCAGACGTGATAAAGAGTTAATGGGAAAAATTCATGAATTTCTAGGGTTGACGGTCGGTTTGAACATTTCCCAAATGGGGCCTACTGCAAAACGTGAAGCTTATAAAGCAGATATCACGTATGGAACGGCAACAGAGTTCGGTTTTGATTATTTGCGTGACAATATGGTTTTCCGAAGGGAAGAGAAGGTTCAAAGAGGACACCGATTTGCCATTGTCGATGAGATTGACAGCATCTTGATTGATGAAGCGAGGACACCATTAATCATTGCGGGCAAGGCAAGCGACGGAACCGAGCTTCACCAGATCACTGCACAAATCATGAAGTCATATATAGAAAATGATGATTACGAGATTTTCACTGAGTCAAAGGCGGCCTTTTTCACGGATCAAGGGGCTTCCAAGATTGAAGAGGCTTTTGGTATCGACAATCTGTATGATCTGGATCATCAAGAGTTATTACATAATGTCACACAGGCGCTTAAAGCCCACGCGATCATGAAATTGGATGTGGACTACATTGTCATGGATGGAAGGATTTCATTAATCGATAAATTCACAGGCAGGGTGATGGAAGGGCGAAGCTTCAGTGATGGGCTTCATCAAGCAATTGAGGCAAAAGAGGGCTTGGAGATTTCCGAAGAGAATGAAACACAGGCGTTGATAACCATCCAAAATTACTTTCGTTTATATCATTCAATGTCTGGGATGACAGGCAGTGCCGTGCAATCAAAGTCGGAATTCCGGGAAACATATCAGCTCCCCGTCATTGAAATTCCAACTAATAAGCCTATTATTCGAGTGGATGAGATTGATTTGATCTATAAGGATGAAATCAGCAAAATCAACAAAATCGTCACGGAAGTAAAACGGATTCATGAAGAAGGCAGACCTATTCTGATCGGGACGACCTCCATTGAGCAATCTGAAAAAATTTCGGTTCATTTAGATAAGGGGAAAATTAAGCATCAAATCCTTAATGCGAAGACGGAAGAGGATGAAGCGGAAATCATCGCCAATGCCGGGCAAAAAAATCAAGTCATGCTGGCTACGAACATGGCTGGGAGAGGAACGGATATAGTGCTGGATGATGCTGTCAAGGAATTGGGCGGCCTTCATATCATCGGTACGGAGCGACACGAGAGCAGTCGGATTGACATGCAGCTAAGGGGACGTTCCGGCCGGCAGGGTGATCCAGGTTCAACACAATTCATCATTTCCTTGGAAGATGATTTGTTTGATTACTATGATGAAGAAGAGATCGAACGGTATATAAATAAAATCAAAACGGACGAAAATGGATTGGTGGTGGGCCCTGCACCCGATAAATTCATGAAAAGGGTGCAGGAAACGATAGAGCAGATGCATCAATCAAGTCGTTACCATTTATTGAAGTTAGAACATGCATTAAATGAGCAAAGAAAAATCATCTATGCGATGAGAGATAGGATTCTTGATTGGGATTCTGGACGGATGTCGGTCATATTACTAGAATATATCGAAAAATACGTTCGTCGACTCATAGAGAAACATTACCCTGAACATCTAGCAGAACCTGATTCCTCCGCCTTTATTGATGAGCTTTCCCCTGTTTTCCTGTCTTTGGATTGGCAGGCAAGTGATTTGAAGGATTTGGAAGGTCATTTAGTTGAAGCAAAAGCATTGGATGCTTTAGGTGAATTGGAATCGATGCTAGTAATTTTTCAAGACGATGCAGAATGGGGAAACCAGTTACGTGCTTTCATGCTGCAGCATATTGATACAAATTGGATGAATCATTTGGACGAAATGAATAGTATGAAGGAAGGCGTTGGTTTAAGCGGATATGGTCAACAGGACCCATATATGTTGTTTGAAAAAGTGGCACTTAGCCAATTCAACCTTCTCTTAAGTATAATCGAGTCGGAGATAAGCATCCGTTTTATGGAATATATGAATAGCAATCAGGAAGATGAAGCTGCTTTGGAGAGTGAAGAATGATGAGTTTATTTGGAAAAAGGGATATAAGGGTTAATGAAAAGAAAAACCATTTAACTATAGATGAACGTGAGGTACTCAATCAGGACGCTGTTCATACTGCCCTGATGTTTCACAAGGAATGGGAAATTTCCAAGCAAGAGGAATATGTATATAGATTCCACCATCAAAGGCTGGCTGCATTAAAACCGAATCAAATTTCAATATCCGGCGTTAAGCTGAATAGGGTGGAGGATGATGTAATCATAGTTGCTTTTCTCCGAAATTCATTGGAGAAAGCAGTCCAGTTTGATATCGTGGATTTATTGATAGTGGATGGGAACGGAAAATTATTGGCAAAAAAGGCATTCGATCTATCAAACCTGGGGGAGATACCGGCACTTTCAAGCATGCCATGGCGTTTCTTATTCGAAGAAGGGGATATGTTGGCAGAATCGATTCCTGATGAAGATTGGAAGATTGCTTTTGAATGGAAGAGATAGTAGGAAAAACACTCACATGAATTGGCGGCAACCGGAATGAAAAGGAATGATTAAGTATGTTGAAAAGCCCTCATCTATACCAGTTTGTCGACAAAATAGGGTGCGGAATGGTCTCACCCGAATCCCTTTCACGATTTTATCGAGGGAAGTATTACCCGAATTATAAAAACGAGAAGGGGTTATGCTCCTTGATTTTTTCCTGGTTTATATGGGTGAAACCCTCACTAGATTGAAGAAATTTGTGACACTCCTCACGAAGCAATTTCTGAAAACAACTGAAGTTTATTAAATAACAAACTTGCTTTTCTCAAGTTTGTCTACAGTCTGAGCCCTCATCTATAGATGAAGGCTCTTGTTTATGAGGGAAGGCATTAAGACTGGTTTGGCAACTGCCAAATATTAATGCTGTTTTCTGTCTGCAATTTCTCATAAATGGTAACGCTAAGTAATATTTATAAGTAATCTTCCGTAATCAGGCTTAACGATGGCCTGGAAATAATGAAGAGGAAAGTGGCTGGAGCATGAAGTATAACCTAAATCAGCGATTGAAGGAGAGGCTATTTGAGATTTTGTCCATTTCAATCGTGGCCATACTTTTCATTTATACGAATGATAGGATGGGTAATGATCTTTCTGTCGGGATTATTACGATAATCATCGGTGTTGCCGGTTTTATTGTTTATCTGAAGGAATGGATACCGAATTGGATCCTAAAGGGCATCATTTTTTCTGTCTTCCTTCTTTCGATCATGGTCTTTTTCCTTGGGGACATCTGGTTTTATCGCTATTACTCGACACCTATAACTTCCTATATGTGGATGCAAAAAAGCAATCTGAATGGGCTTGGTGAAAGTATATTCAGTATGATGGAAATGAAAGATTCAATCTTTCTTCTGGTAGGCATTCCAATTGCAGAATCATTCGTGAAGAAAAAATACCCCCTCAAGCATATGGCACTTGTACCGGCCGTGATTTTCCTGATGATAGCAGGGCTTAAGCCGGTAAAGAATATTTTTATCGACAAGGTGGATATAACCCGGCGTTATGAGGCGAATACCTTCTTGCGAAACTGGGGCCCGATCGGTCATCACTTATTGGACACGTATGCCTACTTTACTGACTCGGGAGGGCATGGAATGTCTTCGAAAGAAAAGAAGGCCGTTTCTGATTACTTTAATAAAAAGAAAATAAAGGATCATGCCTTTTCAGGTTCATTGGAGGGGAAGAATCTCATTATCATCCAAGTGGAATCTTTACAGGCGTTTCCGCTATTTCAAAGTAGTGCCGGACAGGAGGTCACACCATTCATGAATGAATTGGCGAAGGAGGGTTTGTACTTCCCGCATGTATATCCACAGACCGTATTTGGAAATTCATCTGATGGAGAGCTGATCGTGAATACCGGTTTATTTCCTTTAAAGCAAGGCGCGACCTTTTTTCGGTTCCCTTATAATGATTTCCCGGGTCTTGCTAAAGAATTAAAGAAGTCGGATTATCAAAGTTATGCTTTCCACGGGGATGAAGAAGACTTTTGGAATAGGCAGCATGCATATCCCTCACTAGGGTTTGATGACTATTTTTCCATAGAGGACATGAAGCAAGATGAGATGATTTCGATGGGCTTGGGAGACCGCAGTTTCTTCAATCAAAGCTATGATTTATTAAAAGATAAACAAAATCCCTATTATGCTTTTTTCGTTACATTGACCAGCCATGTACCTTTTTCGCTACCGAAGGAACAGATAACATTGAAGCCTGAAGTTGGAAAAGAGGGCAGTTATCTATCTAAATATTTTGAAGCAATTCATTATACGGATTCAGCCATCGGGGATTTCGTAAAGAAATTGAAGGATGACGGGAAATTGAAAGACAGCGTGATTGTCATTTACGGAGATCATGATGGGCTATTTTTAAAAGATAAACACGAGGTTGAAGCGTATTACGGTAGTAAAATTAGCGATGAGCAGTGGATTGAAAAATATATGCCCATTCCCGTGATCATTTATCAGGAGGATATGAAAGGAAGAACGATTGATAAGGTAGCGGGCCAAATCGATATTTTACCAACTCTATATGATCTGTTCAATATTAAGAGTTCTTCATACTTTGGAGAGAGCATGCTTAATGACGAAAAAGGTGATGCTTTGATATTAAAAGGGGATTATGGTTCTCAAATGAAAATTAATGAAGAGGGCAAGGTCGAAGGATTTTCATCAGAAGACCAAAAGGAGATTGATCTGAGTGACCAAGTGATACGTTCCGATTATTTTAAAAAAACGAAGGATTGACCAAAAGGTAAAAAAAGAGGATGGCTATTAAAGCCATCCTCCCCCCATTATAATCCCAGATGTGTTTTCACACGGTTTTGGGCTTCAAGTTTTGTATCTTCCGGAACGATGTTGTACCAAACGCCATCTACCTTTTGATTGTCACCTTCAAGAGTATATTGTTCAATATTTTTTAGGGATGATTTATAGTTATTTTGGATACTCAACATTTCATTGAAACTTAAATTGGTCTCAACGTTTTTACCTAGTGCTTCGAATATATCGTCATAATTGGTAAGTGTTGAGAGACTTGACCCTTTTTTCATGACAGCTTGGATAACCTGACGTTGCCGCATTTGCCGTCCATAATCTCCGCGGGGATCTTCCTTGCGGATTCGGGAATAAATCAATGCCTCTTTACCATTTAAGTCGATTGTGCCTTTATTAAAATTAAACCCTTTATAGGCAAGGTCCATATCATTATCAACTGTGATGCCACCGACAGCATTCACAATATCCTGAAAGCCTTCCATATTCATTTTGACGTAATAATCAATCGGAATATCCATATAGTTTTCCACTGTGTTTATCGACATGGAAACTCCGCCATATGCATAGGCATGGTTCATTTTATCATTTATGCCTTTACCGATGATTTCTGTACGCGTATCTCTGGGTAAACTCAATAATTCAATGGATTCTTTTTTAGGATTAACCGTCATGACAATCATCGTATCTGATCGACCTGAGTCATTTTTCCTTTCATCCACGCCAAGAATGAGTAATGAAAATGGATCTTTGCTTTTGAACTTGATGTCATCTACACGCTTATCCGTTTTGTGCTCTGTACCCTGCATAGTTTGAATCGCTCCGGCTAACGATTGATAAACTGAAGCTCCATAAGTACCTGCGCCAATGATAAGGATAAGAAGGGTGAAGCCGATTATTTTAAACGTTTTACGTTTCTTTTTCTTTTTTTTATGTTCGGATCTCATCTAATATTCCCCCTTGAACCATCCCATAAAATGGAAGGTGCGAAAAAATACCTAGTTGGTATGTTTTTAACTATACCTTTTTTTTGTCAAAAATAGAATAGTTTCTTTTTGTACTTAGAGTGCATATTTACCTGTATTAACAGTAAAAAAACGAAGGATTCTCAGATACTGAATTCCTTCGCTATCCTATCAATCGAATTTTTTAATTATATAACCATGAATAAAAAGAAGGTGTGACTCTCTACATAAGATTGCCAGACTTTAAGATAAAGTCTGGCATGTAAATCCTATAAACTTCTATATCCTATGATTCTACTTTTGAAATAAGAGTTTGAAGTAGAACTGATTGTTACTCCCTTACTTGATGAGGCATGAATGAACTGTCCGCCACCCAAGTAAATTCCCATATGGCTTACCACTGATTTGTTGGAACCCGTTGCAAAGAAGATAAGGTCGCCACTTTTCGGTGAAGTAACCCTTTTACCCATATCATAATATGTGGAAGATGAAAGCCTGGAAACTTCATATCCAGCCTTTTTGAACGTATAGTAAATAAATCCACTGCAATCGAAACCTGATGGAGAGGCGCCCGCCCACGAATATGGTGTTCCAATTAATTTCTTTGCTTCAGAAACGAGCTTGGTTACTTTGTTCCCGGAACTTGGAGCTTCCACTTTTCCATCATCATGTTTACCTGGAGAGGCTGTACTTGCCGATTTACCTAATTTTAGTTTTTGGCCCACTCTGATTAGATCAGACTCTAACGAGTTGATTGATTTAAGCTGGGCTACAGTCAAGTTGGTTTTTCTGGAGATCTTGGAAAGTGTGTCCCCTTTTACCACAATGTATGTAGACGAATTGGCTGGGGTCTGAGTAACATTGGATGGCTTGGAGCTGCTTGGTAGATCAATGGTGGTGGTAGTGGTTGATTTAGATACGATAAGTTTAGCACCCGCATAAATTCTATCGGATTTTAAATTATTCAATTTCATCAATTCAGCAAGTGTAAGGTTATGCTTGTTTGCTATCCTGGTTAAGGTATCACCTGAAACAATGGTATATGTAGTATTCTTTGTTTTTTTCAAGGAGACTGAAGAAGCATTTGATGTCGTTTTGGAGTTGGAAATAATTAATTTTTGGTTAATACTCAAAAAGTCTGTTTTTAAGTTATTAAGCTGTTTTAAGTCTTTTACCGTCGTATTATGCTTCTGGGCGATTTTACTTAAGTTATCACCGCTTTTGACTGTATATGTACTGGCAAGGGCAGGAGAAACAAAAGTCGAAGATAAAATGGCTAATGTCGAAAATGCGACTACACTTTTTTTCACGGTTTTCCACCTCGAATATGTCTTTTTCCCTATTCTAACAAATCAAAAGGGTTAAAACATATTACATTTTTGTTACAAGGGGAAAATAGTAGTATTTTACTGGTTTATATTGGTTTGATTTGAGTAATGTAATCTACAATATTTTCTATATTGTGAGTCTTTTTTCACAATTTGGATTCGTGTGATTAATTTGTCATTCCCTGTAAAAATGGTCCTGTTTTTATAATGTACATTTCCATCTTCATCTAGGTAATTCCTTCTTTTAATGATGGGTTATTGGTTTTCGAATAACAATTTCTATCAGAAATAATGCGTTATTTTGTTAGTATTTCACTAATCGTGGACTAAAATCTTCCCGCACTAACTTTACTAAGTTTTTTTAACTGGACTGAGTTTTTGAATATCAAAGATCACAGTGGCTTGTTGATTGTTGTAGGGAATAAAAGTTGGTGTGAAGGTTCGTTTTTGGGGTCGCTCATGTGAATTCATGGGCTAAAGCCATACCAGTTTTAATCGTGGTTTTTTCTTTCCTCTTGATTGGAGATTGGTAGTGAAGTTTGTTCCCATGTTATAATTTTCTGTAGTAATCTTTGCATAAAAAATCGACTTTTCGTATTTGTTGGTAACTTCATTTACTAAAAAGGGCGATTTTTTTGTGCATTAATTTCATGAAAAAAGGGGATTGTTCCTTAAAGTCATTTTCCTGACTTTTGGGGGATCCCCATCATTCATGTTCCCCTTTTTTACTCTTTCGGTAGCACCTACGTTAAAAAAGTTATCCATCTAAATGAGGCAGAAAAGTCGGTTAAGGGTGAAAGAAATCAAACTCTTTAGATGTTTTTCTGTTCCCTCTCTGATATTATTTGGATTGCTAGGTCTAATGTTCTGCTTTTTTAGTATCAAAGGGGCATAATAAAGTTAGGATGGCAACGGGCATTAAATTTAAGTGAATTCGAACAGTTGGTGACCTATTCCTAAACTTTACTTAAGAAATTACTTTAATCATCAAACTTAGTAACATTAAAGTATAAAGCTCTTAGCAAATTCAGACAATGATTCTATAGTTATTAATTCAGGAGGTTTTAAAATGGAAAGTCGCGCGACGATGTTTTGCTTATTAAACTCATTGGACGTTAATCGGGGTGGAATGACAAAGGCCGCACTTCTGCAAGCTAACTTATTTGCAGAATTAGGTTATGAAACCTACATCCTTACCTTTAACTTCAATCCCCGATATAACACGATCATTCAACAACTAATTAAACAGGGTAAGATCGACAAGCGTATCAAACTTTTGAATATGTTTGAATCGTTAAGCCTTACAAACAGAAGTACGTTACAGCAGAAGGAAATTGAAACCATTAAACGGATTGAAGAGTTTAATGCAGTATTGGACAAACGTGCCGGTTTTAATGCATATAGAGCATATGAGAATGGATTATATACAACTTATATAAATTATGATAAAGAAAACAAAGTAAGTTTCCTTGATTACTTTAATGAACAACGTTATCGTACAAAACGTGAGGAGTATGATGAATACGGTTATCTTAGGAAAGTCGCCTACATGGATTTCGAATTGAATAAGCCAAGGCAAATGATCTATTTTGATGACAAAGGACAAGCTTACTTGTCCGTATGGTCCAACCCTAAGAATGGAAAAGCGAACCGCGTAAACCACTTCAATTCAAATGGTGCGCTACTATCCGTTCATACGAATGAGTTGGATCTAAAAACCAAATGGGTGGAGAGCATCATAAAAGACTATGATTACCCTGTTTTAGTTTGTGATGCCAGAACATCCGATCCGGTCATGATGAATATCAAGCTGGAAAAAGCAATTAAGATATGGAGACTCCATAGTAATCATGTTAAACCGCCATATAATGTAGACGGTGAAATTGGTGTAAAAATCGCTCCTACTTTGGAAGCCATCGATGAACTGGATGTAGCTTTGCTATTAACGGAATCACAAAAGGTTGATTTGGAGGAACGCTTTGGCAAAAAAGATAATATTCGAGTGATTCCTCATTATATGAAAGATTTCGCCGAATCCGGCTGGTTCAGTTCTTTTAAGAAAGCTGATAACTTAGCTGTCATCATTAGTCGATTCTCCACTTTGAAAAGAATCGACCATTCAATAAAAGCCTTCAAAAAAGTAGTCAATCGTATACCAAAAGCCAAATTGGAGATATGGGGCTTAGGTGATGAAGAACCGAATTTAAGAAAACTGATTAAGGAACTAGACTTACAAAATCATGTCTTCCTTAAAGGATATACGAATGATCCGGGTAAGCTTTATCAAAAGGCCTTGTTCTCTGTAGTAACAAGTAAAAGTGAAGGCTTCTCATTGGGCATTCTGGAAAGCATGTCAAATGGTTCGCCCATGATTAGTTATGATATAAACTACGGCCCACGGGATCTCATTATTAATGAGGAAACTGGATTTATAATAGAGAATGGCAATATCGATCAACTCTCCGAGAAGATGATTTGGATGTTTGAAAACAAAAAAGCTGCTTTGAATATGGGTAAGAATGCGGTTAAGGATATGAAAGAACGATTCAATAAGCAGCAATATATAGATAAATGGGTGGACACTATCGAAACAGCGGTAAAAAATAAAAAAGCTAAGCTTGGAGTTTATGCAAATAAATGACTAAATAGACCTGTCTTATAAGTTCCTAAAATAAAACAGGTGAAGAAAAACATTTCGTTTTTCTTCACCTGTTTTTCTATTTTTATAATTCTTCATTGAGAGTAGCTGGAGGAAGCCAGCTATCTTCAGTAGATTATGGCGCGGTTGCTACGATGTTAAACTCCGTTTAGAGACTTCGTTAAGCCCAGAAAAGAAAAGCGACGAACACCACAAAAAGGGGGTCGCCCCTATTTATTTTCCTGACTTTTGGAATAGCCCCGGTTTTATTTAAAAAGGAAATCAACTAAATTTCTACTCGAATTTCCTGTAGAGTATTGATTCCATTTTTGGTTAAAGGGAGCGATTTTCATGAATGGGTGATCGGCGGCGCGGATTTTCCTTAAGAGCTCTTCTGTGGTAGATACTACCGATCCGGGCATGGAAGAGGAGTAATCCTCCCAGAATCCCCGTTCCTGCACATAATTTTCTAAGTCATATGCAAAGAATATCATTGGTCTTTCCAGAAAAGAGAATTCAAATGGAATCGAAGAGTAATCCGTTATCAAAAGATCCGTACTGATCAGCAGTTGATTTACGTGAAATTCACTATTGACAGGATAAACGAACCCTGGGAATTTATGTCGTAAATCATGCTCTGCTTTTACGGCAGGATGCAGTTTAAGTAGTAACGCATAATTTTCACCCTGAAGTTCCTTGTAGAGCAATTCCAAATTGAGTGCTATCTCTCCATTGTTCAAGCCGTCATTACGGAATGTAGGGGCATATAACATGATTTTCTTATGCTCAAGTTCTGGATACTTGGCTAGCAATGCACTGCGTGCAGTTTTTTTGGCTTCATCATTGAAAAAGAAATCGGTCCGAGGTATCCCGGTCCTTAGGATATGGGATGTCGGTAGTTGAAAGCTTTCTTGAAAAATTTCCGCCATTCTCTCTGAACCTGCCGTAACATAATCAAATTTTTTATATACCTCTAAAAATCTTTTCCTTGCACCGGCAGAACGGTTTTGAATGGAAGGGTCTTTTGCCCCGAATTGCTTAACGGCACCTGCCGCATGCCAGACTTGTACACATGTCACTTGCTTTTTGAATGAAATGGCTGAAAGAAAGCCAAAATAATTATCAATGATAATCCATTTTGATGTAGCGAGATGATAAATGGATCGGAACATGGCAATGATATTTTTAGATTCAAACGGAAGGACGATGGTTTTCCCATCGTCCTTCACTTCTATATGACTGCTCGGTTTCATTAAAAACACTTTTTGAACAGAAATGTCCTGCTTGTCCATTTCATCTGCGATATATTGGCAATTGTCCCCGAATGATGTGACAAAGGTCGTTTTGCCATGTAAAGGGAAAAGTTTAAAGATAGAGAATAAAATTTTGAAACAAAAAAGATAAATCCCTATCGCGAATTCTTTAGCCATTAGTAACTTGTAAAAGGTCATCTTTAATTTGGGAAGTCGAAATGCCGATTGTTCTTGGAAGGTAGACCACTTCACAAACTTCAGATAATTCATCGAATTGGCCTTTCCAGTCATCTCCCATTACAAAGATATCTACACCTTCACGAATGATGTCTTCCCTTTTTTGTTCCCATTTGTCTTCAGGTATAACTTCATCCACATAGCGGATCGATTCAAGAATCATTTTTCTATTTTCAAAGCTATGGTAAGCCTTTTTATCTTTTAAAGCATTAAATTCATCCGTGGAAATGGCAACGATAAGGTAATCCCCTAAATCTTTAGCGCGTTTTAATAGATTAATATGCCCCCAATGAAGCAAATCAAAGGTTCCATAAGTGATTACTTTCTTCATTTTTATTCCTCCTGTAGAAAATGTATTTATATATTTAATCTTGATGGTCGCAAAAAGAATACATAGTCATATAACTACTTCATGATAAAGTAGAAGTCTTTTTAATTATAACAAATAAGATTTACAATTGAACCACAAAAATTTTACAATCTTGTTTAAATTGTAATGTGATTCACAATTTTGGATCCTATTCTATAATTTAATTGATCCTTAATCAAGAATATATAAATATATTAAAATGGTTATAATCAGATTTTAAGTATAACACATAGCTAAATTCTTAAAAGGATAAGGATATTTCATTTATGTTAAAAAGTGATAGGTAAATAGACCAGATTCGATTTTTTTGCTAGACTTGTTTAGGTTTCTTATATTAAAAAAATTCTTAACTTGATTATTGGGGAATTCGAGAAAAAAATGGCTTCATTATTATAAAATAAATGATATTTGGTAAAAGTAAGTTTGAAATTAGATGTTTGTAATCCTATAATATTCTTATTTGAAGCATATGATATGCATGCTGCCGAGAGGGGAGTTTCTTCAAAATGGAGAACTATATTTTTAAGAATAGAAAAACGATGAATGTTCGTCTCATTGATGAAGTATATTATATAGAAATAGCTATAAAAAAGAGTTTTCTTGAGGGAATAGAAGATCACTCTTTTATATTAACGAATAGATACAACATTGATGATATAATCCGTTTAGATTTTCACGTAAAAGATCAAACGGATGATTATTTTTTATTCGAAGTTAAGATGCCTTATCAAGCGATGCAAGATCGCCTTGTTGATGGTGAAATGTGGGATTTGCATATCCTTCGGCAGATGGAAGGTGCACCTGTAACAACACGGATCAAAAGTAATAATCGCCAGTTGAACTTCTTTTCGATGCTGAATGAAGATCGCAAGAAAATGTTTTATCCTTTCGCGACCAAAAAAGGAAACCTTTCCTTTTATGCAAACGATTATAAGATGTTTTCCTTTTTTGAGGATATTGAGCTTCGAAAGGATGGGACTCTTCATTTCAATGGTCATTTTAATTACCCACCATTATTCCAATTTGATGATTTGAAATTTGAAAAAGTTGAATTGCTCGTCAGGAATAATTTAAATGAAGAAGAAGTCATCATACCGTTAACTGGTATTGACCGTATAGACCTCGCGGAAAAATTCCCTGGAGTTAAGCTTCATGAAAATATCGGTTTTCAAGGTGAGGTCGACCTCAGATCTGAAATCAATGGTGAACAACCTAAATATTTCATGTTCTATACAGTTCTTCACTATCAAAAGAATGGCGAAATGGAAGAGTTAAGAAGCGTTCGCATGAAATGCAGTAATCTAAAGAATATGCCTGCAAACCGAATTGTTAAAGTGCAGGCTAAAAAAATACAAATTAAAATAAAAGCAACAAAATTCTCGAAGTACCTTTCTTTATCTACATCTAAATATAACTTTAAAACACAGGTCCTCAAAAAGGCAAAAAATAACTGGGTGAAAATTCGAAGAAGTAAGCGGCTTAAAAAATGGTATAAATCAGCTTTTGCGGTAGTGAGCTTGCTTATTCCAGCCAATAAAAAATTGGCAGTATTCGAAAGCTATCATGGCAAGCAGTATAGCGACAGTCCTAGGGCAATATATGAGTACATGAAAGAAAATAATCCAGAATATAAATTGGTATGGAGCGTCGACCGCGCTTCAGTTAAGTATTTTGCACAAAAAGACGTCGAGTATGTCAGACGTTTTTCCATACGATGGTTGTGGATCATGACAAGGGCGAAATATTGGGTTAACAATGTACGGTTCCCGCTGTGGATTCCAAAGCCTAAACACACGATATATATACAAACATGGCATGGAACGCCCCTTAAGCGACTTGCGATGGATATGGATGCAGTGCATATGCCTGGGACCAATACGGAAAAATATAAAGCGAACTTCTTAAGGGAATCGAGTAATTGGGATTATTTAGTTTCGCCAAATGCATATTCCACAAAGATTTTTCAAAGGGCGTTCCAGTTCGACAGGAAGATGATTGAGTCAGGTTATCCCCGTAATGATTTCCTGCATAACTCGAATAATGAAGAAACGATAAATAATCTCAAAAGAAAATTCAATCTACCTCTCGATAAGAAACTTATTTTGTATGCCCCAACCTGGAGGGATAATCAATTTTTCAGGAAAGGGAAGTATAAGTTTAATTTGGAACTCGATTTAGTGAAGATGCAGGAAGAGCTTGGCGATTCCTATATTGTCATCATGCGTATGCATTATTTAGTGGCCCAAAATATGGATCTTTCCCAATTTGAAGGCTTCGCCTATGATTTCTCACATTTAGAGGACATTCGTGAGCTATATTTGATATCTGATTTACTAGTGACGGATTATTCTTCCGTATTCTTCGATTATGCGAACTTAAGAAGACCTATGATTTTCTTTACGTATGATATAGAAGATTATCGTGATAACTTAAGGGGATTTTATTTTGATTTTGAAGAAAAGGCACCTGGTCTTTTAACCAAAACCACGGAAGAACTTATTGAAGAGGTTAAAAATATCGAAAGAAGCAATTTCAAATTAAGTGAACGATTCGAAGAGTTTTATCAAAAGTTTTGCTATTTAGAATGCGGGCAATCTTCTAAACGAGTTGTTGATGAAGTGTTTGCTAAGGGCAATACTACTGTTTAGAATGGGCATTCAAATCCTGAAAATGCCGGCTGTTTAACAGTCGGTTCTTTTATTGAAAGGGGAGGCTTATGGCTTCAATAGTGACAAAAGTAAAAGCTATGCTTACAAGCGCCTATAAAATGGCTTTTGCAATGGCAGGAAAATTATTGCCAGTGGACCAAAAGCTTGTTATATTTGAGAGTTTTTTAGGAAAGCAGTATAGCTGTAATCCACGAGCTATTTATGAATACTTGCAGAGTCACCATCCTGAATATAAAATGTACTGGAGCGTAGATAAAAGGTACAGAGCTCATTTCGAAGAGGCTGGCATTCCTTATCTCGACCGTTTTTCATTTAGTTGGCTGCTTAAAATGACTAGAGCCCGTTATTGGGTAACGAACAGCAGGCTCCCGCTTTGGATTCCGAAGCCGAAGCACACAATCTATTTGCAAACGTGGCATGGGACGCCATTAAAGAAACTTGCGGCGGACATGAATGAAGTTCACATGCCTGGAACAACGACGGATAAATATAAAGAAAATTTCCATGCCGAATCAAGTAAATGGGATTATTTAATTTCCCCGAACGCTTATTCAAGTGAAATTTTTGCCAGGGCCTTCAATGTCGATGCTTCTAAAATTCTGGAAACCGGTTATCCGCGTAATGATATACTTTACAATGGGAATAATCGTGATACAATCGACTCATTGAAACAGAAGTTGGGTATACCAATAGAGAAAAGGATCATCCTTTATGCACCAACTTGGAGGGATGATGAGTTTTATAGCAAGGGAAAATATAAGTTTGAAATAAAACTGGATCTGGATCGAATGAAACAGGAATTGGGGGAGGAGTATGTCATTTTACTCCGTCTTCATTATTTGATTTCTGAGAACTTGGATTTATCGGCATATCAAGGATTCGCCTACAATTTATCCAGTTACGAAGATATTAGTCATTTGTATCTTATTTCGGATTTATTAATAACGGACTATTCATCCGTATTCTTTGATTACGCAAATTTACAGCGTCCGATGCTTTTCTATGTATATGATATTGAAAAATACAGGGACAAGCTTCGCGGGTTTTACTTTGATTTTGAAAAGAATGCACCTGGTTTGTTAGTAAAAACATCTGATGCGGTCATTGATAGTATCAAGACGATGAAATATGAAAATACCAATGAAATCAATCATTTTCACGATCGGTTTTGTGCACTCGAGGATGGCCAGGCTTCACGCCGTGTCGTAGAAAAAGTGTTTTTAGGAAGGTCTGTGTAATTTATGAGCTCAGCTTTGACCGTTTTAAAAGAACAAATCAATAGTTTTTATTTGGTAAGGCGTTTATCTGTTTATGAGGTGAAAAGTGCCAACAGCAATAACTATCTGGGAATCCTATGGGAAATCATCAATCCGATGATACAGATTGCGATTTATTGGTTTGTATTCGGATTTATAATCTTAAATCGCGGTGATAATTTCCTTCCATGGCTTATGGCAGGGATCGTTGTCTGGTTTTTTGTGAATCCTGCCATAACCCAAACGTCTAAATCCGTCTATTCCCGACTGAATATGGTATCCAAGATGAGTTTTCCGATGAGTGTCATTCCTTCGTATGTCATCTTTGCTAAGTTGTATCAGCATCTCATGCTGCTGGGAGTCATTATCATATTATTGAGTTTTACTGGATACCTCCCAACAGTTTATATCATACAGCTGCCGTATTATGTTGTTGCGACGGTTGTGCTGTTATTTTCATTTGGCTTAATCTCTTCAACATTATCAACCATTATTCGTGACGTTCACAATATAATCGTGTCCTTAATGAAAGTCTTGTTTTATTTAACACCAATCCTTTGGGTATTGGATGCTAAGGAGCACCCTATCATAGTCAATATCATGAAGCTGAATCCACTATATTATATTGTCGATGGGTATCGAGCTTCATTGTTGGGGGAATCATGGTATCTGATAGAGCATTGGGAATATACGCTTTATTTCTGGGCAGTCGTTATCATCTTGTTTTTGATAGGTTCCTCGCTGCATGTCAGGTTTAGAGATCGCTTTGTTGACTTTAAGTAAACTGGAAGTGAGAAAAGTTGGAAAAATCGGTAATAGTCAAAGATATTACGAAAAAATATAAATTATATAATAAAAACTCGGAAAAATTATTGGATCTCCTTTTGCCTAAAAGCTATGGGGAAGAGTATTTTGCTCTGCGGAATGTAAGTTTTGAAGCGGAAAAGGGCGATGTAATAGGATTTGTCGGGGTCAACGGATCCGGAAAATCCACATTGTCCAATATTATTGCAGGCATTATCCCGCCTACGGACGGAAATGTCCAAACTAACGGGAAAACGGCTTTGATTGCCGTGTCATCTGGCCTGAATAATCAGTTGACGGGCAGAGAAAACATCGAGCTGAAAATGTTGATGCTTGGATTCGATAAAAA
Organism: Peribacillus sp. ACCC06369; assembly: GCF_030348945.1. Taxonomy (NCBI): domain Bacteria; kingdom Bacillati; phylum Bacillota; class Bacilli; order Caryophanales; family Bacillaceae; genus Peribacillus; species Peribacillus sp. ACCC06369. The sequence continues at coordinate 5,165,114 of NZ_JAUCEN010000002.1, read as the reverse complement.
TAAAATCAAGGAACTTGAGCCTGAGATCATCGAGTTTTCAGAGTTGGGCAAGTTCATTGACCAACCGGTGAAATCCTACTCAAGCGGTATGAAGTCAAGGCTTGGTTTTTCCATTTCTGTGCATATTGATCCAGATATCCTGATTATTGATGAGGCCTTATCAGTCGGGGATAAAAACTTTGCTGAAAAGTGTTTGGAGAAAATGAACGAATTTAAGGAAAAAGGCAAAACGATGTTCTTTGTCAGCCATTCAATCGGTCAGATGAAGAAATTTTGCCAAAAGGCTTTATGGCTTGAATATGGAGAGTTAAAAGCATACGGCGCCATGAACGAAGTAATGCCGCAATATGAAGCATTCTTAAAAGAATATAACGCTATGTCTAAACAAGAACAGAAAAAGTATCGTGAAGAACAAATGAAAAGGCGTAGTTCTGCACTGGTATGAAAGTGAAAAGCAGACCCGAAGCTTCGGGTCTGCTTTTTTTAGTTAAGCACTTCACCGTACGTTTTCTCAAACCGCTCGGCAGCTGTAATATGGGAGTATTCGCTTTCCATTTTATATCTTGCTTTCGAAGCTAACATTGCTGCATATGTAGGGTCATTAAGCAGAATGGAGATGGCTTGTGCAAGTGCTTCTGTATTTTTTTCCTCAACTAACAGACCGTCTTCACCATCAATGAGAATCTCCTTTAAACCTCCGATTGCACTTGCAATGACGGGTGAGCGGCAACTCATCGCTTCTAATGCAGATATGGATGTAGCTTCTTCCACACCGTGGGAATGAACGCTTGGGATGAGTACGATATCCGATGCTTCATAGAGGTTATGCATTTTCTCGAAAGGCACTGAACCCAAGAAAAGTACGGAATCGGATATTTTGAGCCTTGCTGCCGTTTCCTCAAGCCGGGTTCGCTGTTCTCCTGTACCTGCATAGACCAATATCGTTTCATGATGATTTTCCAGTACCTCCGGCAAAGCAAGGAGCGGATAGATGACACCGTTCTTTTCAGTCATTCTTCTAGGAACGAAAAGCATCTTTTTATGTAGGGGGATTTGAAAATCCTGGCGAGTTTGCTCCCGCTTTGCCATTTCCGGTTTGAAAGCAGACACATCAATGAAGTTCTTAATCGTGTCCGCCTCTATATGTGCTAAATGATTTATATAGTCTTTGATCCTTTGATCGACCGTCACAACTTTTGCAGCAGACCGATAGGCTTTTCTTTCAAGCTCCCGAATGAATAAATCTTCTTCACTATCCGGAAGGAGAGCGCCCCTGCTGACTGCCTCGAATGAATAATATCCATGGACAGTTTGCACCGTTGGTATCCCGGATTCAATGGAGGCAAGCGTTGCGAAAATATCTTGAGCATTAATGACATCATAGTTCTTTTTCAAGGCTTTAATAGATGAAGCCAATAATTTTTGGCGTTGTCTGTCATTGAAAAGCTGGCCGCTCCCCTGTTTTACTTTATTTAATAAAAATCCCGGAGCCTGGGCGAGCATCTTCCTCTTGAAAGGTGGCAATTGAGAGAAAGATAATATGTCCACATCATGGCCCCGCGACATTAAACCCTTTTTTAACGTAGTGATATGACTCGATAGCCCTCCTTCATGAGGGTAGTTGAAAATCGTTGTGATTAAAATGTTCATAAAGGCACTCCTTCTTCTAATGTATTACTTTGGTGATCTAATCCTTTTCATTGTCTGTAGGCTGCTTACTTTAAAAAGTAAGGATAGTGCGATATATAATCCGAATACGAGAAGCGAGATGATCACTAATTCCATAATGATGGGTAACGTTAGGGTAAGCGGATGGATCCAGAGAGCAAGTCCGTAAATGATGCTTCCGATGATGATCTGCTTGCTGCCTTCCTGAAAAACATCCGTGAAAGCGGCTTTGTCCGCCCTTTTTGACTTTAGCCATAGGAAGCCGAATAGGTAAAGTGATTGCAGGAGCATGGAAATGCCCGAGGCTAAGGCAATTCCACCGACTCCAAGATGACGTGATAGGATCCAACTGAGCAGGACATTAAGCAATACGGCAATCAGGCAGGAATACATGGCCACTTTTGTTTTTTTTAAGGCGTAGAAGGCGTTCATCAAATAATCCCTTAGTGCAAAGAACGGGAGGCAAGCTGAATAAAAGATAAATGCCGCATAGGTCGTTTCGGTAGCTGAAGCATCGAAAGCCCCGCGTTGGAAAGCCAGAGTGATTAAGCTGTTTCCGCTGATTAACATGACGATCATGAAAGGAATGGCTAGAAATAAAAGCGACTTCAGCCCCTTTAAGGTCAAATTAAGGAAAGATTGATAGCCTATAAGTGCCCGCTCGACGATTGAAGGATACAATACGGTGATCAGCGGCGTGAGGACAATGCTCAATGGCAGCCACAGCAGCCGATTCGCATAGTTCAGTGCTGATACGCTTCCGGTTTCAAGCGAGGTGGCAATAATCCGATCGACGACACTATTCAATTGAATCGCCAAAGCGGCGATGATGATTGGGTAAAAGGTGTACAGTGTTTGGGCGATCTGCCGTTTATGAGGCAGGAACGTGACGATTGGCCGGATTCCGTATCTCTTTAATGATGGGTATTGAATAAGGAACTGGCAGGCTGCACCGAACACAAACCCCCAAGCTAACCCTTCAACCCCAAAGGGAGCAGCGAGCAATACGGTGGCTGCTATAATGACCGTGTTTTGTGCAGTTGAAGTTAGTGCTGGCAGAATAAAACGCTTATTCGCATTCAGGACACCCGTCGCCATGTATGAAAGCGTGAAAAATAGTAAACTTGGCAGCATGATCCGGGTCAGGGACTCCGTTAGTGCAAGCTCTGAATCAGAGAAACCGGGGGCTACCAATATGACGAGCGGTTTTATGAAAATCATGCAGGCAATGGTCATGATGCCGGCTACCAGCATGAAAAAGGAACCTAAAACACTGATGAATTCATCAGCTTTCAAAGGGTTATCTGCCTTCTTTTCCAAGTATATGGGGATGACGCCGGCCTGAAGACCGCTGCCGAGAGCCGTAAATAGAATGGTTGGTATGAGGCTTGCCACGAAAAAGACATCCGCCATTGAGGATGCCCCGAAATAGGCGGCTATGATCGATTCCCGCCCGAATCCGAGGACTTTTCCAACGGCTGCAATAATGGTGACGAGCCCGACCGATTTAATTACATGTGAAAGAGTAGGCATATTTTCAATCCTTTAAAATGATGTCCTTTTGTATACAGAAGCCCAAACAACTATAAAAAAATAGTGTAAAGGTTTTATCTTCGAGAATATTGTAAAAAAGTCCTGCTAATAAAGCTGCCAACATCAGGCAGATGGTGAACACTGTCAAAGTGCCATTTCCCGATTTAATGATTTTACGGTAGGTAAAAAGGATGAATGCTAGAACCGCGAGAAAACCAAGCACCCCAGTTTGTACGAGAATCTGGATATATTGATTATCGGAATACATCCTTTCACCAATTTGGTATTCCTGATAGATTGGTGAGGAAAAGGTAAGCGTGGCAGAATCTCCGAAGGTTGCCATCCCTGTACCGATTATGGGATGATCTTTGAAAATTTCAATTCCCTTGATTAGGACATATAACCGGCCCCATTCCGTACTCTGGTGTAAAGTCTTATCAGAGAACATTTCAGAAAATCGATTGGAGAGGGCATGTTCATGTTCGGAAGTGGGTGTGCTGCCAATTACCATATTTTCCATGGGAACAGATGCGGATACCTCCACTTTACTTGAAGCGAATAAAACTGGGTAATAAATCAGAAGCAGGCCGAGAACTAATGCTCCTGAAGCATATTTGAGAAATGGTTTATTTCTAGTCCAAATGATGAAGACAAGTGCCGCGAATCCGAATGCAATCATCGTTCCCCGTGAATAGGTAAGCAGTAACGTACCAGAAAGTATGATGGACGCTAGAAAGACGATGGATTTATATTTTTTCAGCGACTGGTAAAGAAAGAAACTAAGGAATAACTGGATGCTTAAGAATAAGGCAAATACATTAGGGTTGGCAGGTGCACCATAAATCCTCATCCGGTTTGTTGGAGAAAGATTCCACATTTCCCATGCGTGGGGAAGCAGGATCGTACGCGAAAAGATTTTCTCCAATATACCATGCAGGCAAAGAAGGATTGTAAATATTAGGATTACCTTCAAAAAGCGAAAGATATCCTTTCTTTCTAGATTTAATTCACCGATAATGTAAAGAAGCAAGAATGTAACAAGCAAAGCCCGGAGTTCAAATACGATAGGGAGGATTCCCACTCCGTTAATGAGTGCAGCTACGGCACCAACTAAACAAAACAACCAAAATGGCAAGGTGAAATGATAGTTCGAAAAATGCCATTCGTTCTTCTTGAATCTTTCAATAAGCAAAGAAACGAATAAGGTGAGGATGATCAGGTCACCTGTATAGGTTAAGCCGCTATTCAGTTCCATCAATAAGGGACGGGCAGGGAAGTAAATGAATAGAATTAATAACAGGTTTTTTTTATTTATACCGATAAAAAAGAGCATCAACGCCGTTGCCATGTAACCGGCGATAGGGTGAGGCACTGCTAATGGGACAAGCAGGCACATGACTAGAATGGGTAATGATTGTTTGTCTAAAAAATTCAATTGATTAACCACCTTTGAATCGAAAAATCACGTTCTATTATGTGTATGAAAAAATTTCTTGAATAATACCCCACCCTTTAGATGTATAGTACATATGAAAGGCTGAAGTTAAATGACAGAAAAGTTTGTTGAGATACTATCCATACCATTCATTGATAGCAATATGGATGAATTCGTGAATGGAATGATCTATCCAAGATTAATGAATCAGGAAAAAACGTTTGTCGTTACGGCAAACCCAGAAATAGTGGAGTATGCAAATGAACATCAGGATTATAAGGACATCATAAAATCGGCTGATTACATCACTCCGGATGGCATTGGTATTATTATGGCCTCTAAATGGCTAAATCAACCTTTGCAAGAACGGATTACAGGATTCGACTTGATGAATGAATTATTTAGGGTCGCTGATGAAAAAGCGCTTAAGGTATACCTGCTTGGAGCGGAAGAACATGTTATTGAAGCAGCTGCCCGTAAAGCAAAAGAGCTATACCCGGGTCTCGAGTTGGTGGGATACAACCATGGTTACATTGATATTAAGGACGATGGGCTTGCTAAGTCGATAGCGGAACTTGAACCTGACATCATTTTGACTGCATTAGGGTTTCCTAGGCAGGAAAAATGGGTTTCCAGACACTATTCGATATTTAATAAAGGGTTGTTCATGGGAGTTGGGGGGAGCTTTGATGTTCTTGCGGGAAAGGTGAACCGCGCTCCGGTTTTCTGGCAGAAGATGCGTCTTGAATGGTTGTACCGATTGATCCAGCAACCTTCACGGTGGAAACGGATGCTTGCACTGCCAAGATTCGTATTCAAGGTTAGACGGTTAAGGAAAACGGTGCAGCGTTCCTGAACTTAAGGAGTGGACTGGATGAGAATCTTGCATTTAAACGCTGGTAATGAAACTGGCGGCGGTATGTTTCATATTATGTCCTTACTGAACCAATTGAATAAAGAGGAGTGCTTGCTTGGTTTATTTGAAGATGGTGAATTTTACCGGAGGGCCAGGTCCTCTGGGATACAAACTGAACTTTTCAAGCAACATTCGAAATATGACCTTTCAATTTTGAAACCTTTACGGGACTTTATCCGTCTAAATAATATAGACATCATCCATACCCATGGTCCGCGGGCGAATATATATGGTGCTTTATTAAAGCGCCTCATTAAACGTCCTTGGCTTCTTACTGTTCACAGTTCACCTCAACATGATTTTTTAGGCCAGGGTGTAAAAGGAAAATTGTTTACGGGCCTACATGTAAGGTCATTTCAATATGCCGATCATATACTGGCAGTTTCCGATCGCTTTAAGCAGGACTTGATTGACCAGGGAATCCATTCGTCCAAAATTACAAAGATCCTAAATGGAATTGACTTTGAAAAGGAATTGCCTTTCCCCTTTCAAAGGGATGCTTTCGGGTTTGGGGCAGATGATTTCATCATCATCATGCCTGCAAGGCTTGAACCGGTGAAAGGTCATGAATTTGCCTTAGCGGCATTAAGTGAAGTGGTATCAGAATTCCCCCATGTAAAGCTGTTGCTTGCTGGGGATGGGAGCAGGAGAACTGTTCTGGAAAATATGGTCTCGGAAAAGGGATTATCCGATCACGTGCACTTTTTAGGGTATCGTGAAGATTTGGAAAGAATCTACCCATTGGGGGACGTCACATTATTGACTTCCTTAAGCGAAAGCTTTCCATTGGTACTACTTGAAGGAGCAAGATCCGGTCTGCCGGCAATCACTAGTGATGTTGGCGGTGTAAAGCAATTGATTCCTGATGGGAGCAAGGGCTGGATTACGGATATCGGCAATGTCGATCAGCTGAAATTGGCCATCTGCAACGCTTTAGAATCAAAAAAATCCGGAAACCTGACAAAGATAGGGTTGGATTTACAAAAATTTGCAAAAAACAACTTTTCTATAGAGATTTTAGCCAATAACGTATATAATGTTTATTTGAGGATGAAAAATTAAAATAAGCATTTATATATAGGTTTTCTTATAGATCGTTACGGGTATTAGATTTTTAGTTGAAATGAGGTGGTTCTTGATGTTAATAGGGGCCTTGTTGGTAGCCTTTTTATTATCCATTTTTTTGACTCCTTTTGTCGGAAAACTGGCCTTTAAATTAGGAGCTACCGATAAACCGAATGAGCGAAAAGTGCATAGTAAAATTATGCCGCGCATGGGCGGTTTAGCTATATTTTTGAGTTTTTTCATTACCTTCTTACTTTTTACAAATGATTTTTGGGGACAATTGCCGCTCCTGGTGGGAGCACTTGTCATCATTCTAATCGGGATGGCTGATGATATATATGAATTAAGAGCTGCACCCAAATTCCTGGGCCAGGTTTTGGCTGCCCTCATTATCGTATTATGGGGCGGTCTTGAAGTGGAATTCATCAATTTGCCGTTCTTTACCGATACACTTGAATTTGGTGTTTTAAGTATACCGATCACCATTTTGTGGATTGTCGGCATCATTAATGCAATTAACCTTATAGATGGACTGGATGGTCTCGCAGGTGGTGTCTCAACGATCGCATTAGTGACAATTGCAACAATGGCCCTTATTAAACATGATCTGTTTGTTGCTATGGTCGCATTGATCGTGATTGGAAGCACTCTGGGCTTTTTGAAATTTAACTTTCATCCGGCAAAGATTTTCATGGGAGATACAGGTGCCTTATTTTTAGGTTACATCATTGCCGTCCTGTCCCTGCTAGGATTTAAAAACGTTACGATGATTTCCTTGATCGTACCGATCATCATCTTGGGTGTGCCCATTTCGGATACATTTTTCGCGATTATCCGCAGGGTCGTCAATAAACAGCCAATCTCGGCTGCTGATAAATCCCATTTACATCACTGCTTGATAAACTTGGGATTCACTCATAAGCAGACTGTCTTGCTCATTTACGCTTTAGCTGCCTGCTTCGGCTTAGCGGCAATAATCTTTTCATTTGCAACGATGTGGGGAGCTTTGTTCCTTGTAACTGGACTCCTGTTGATCATAGAGATTTTTGTGGAGAAAATTGGTTTGGTCAATTCAAACTATCAGCCGTTGCTGAAGATGCTCAACTTTAAAAACAAGCCATGACCGCTTTGCAAATAGATTACTAGATTAGAAAGGCCTCCATCCGTTACTTTAAAACGGATGGAGGCTTTTTTTGACATGAGAGAATTGAAGAGGAAGCAAGAAAAAGTGAAACCCCCACTTCATGACTGAGTGGGGGTTTCACTTTATTCTTGTATTTGTGATTGAACGGATTCAGTTTGATTGCCTTCATTCGGTCCCAGGTTCAAGTGGGATTGAAGCAACAGCTTAGTGTTGGCTACTGATGTTTCGTTGAGCTGATAATAATAGGTTCCGCCAATGGTAGAATCCTGACCTTCAAGTTTGATTGTTTCAAGATTGAGACCTTTATCGGTAGTTACATATTTTATGAAACCTCTCATTTGTGAGAATTGAAGGTTCGTTGTCATATTGTCACCGACAGCTTCCATTACGCCTGTATATTTAGTTAGTGATCCAGCAGAGGTTGCTTTGGCAATGATGGCTTTTAGGACTTCTTGCTGACGCTCACCACGTTGGATATCACTGTCCTTTTTACGTGTCCGTGCAAACGCTAATGCTTCTTCACCATTAACTGTCTGTAATCCTTTTTCAAGATGGATGGCATTCCTCTTGTCCTTTGAATCCATTTCATTCAATTCATATGGTACGTCGACTTCGATTCCGTCCAATGAATCCACGACATCGATGAAAGCATTAAAGTTCATGCGGACATAATAATCGACAGGGATATCGAATAACTCCTCAACGGTGTCCATCGTTGCTTTTGCTCCACCGGCAGCATGCGCCGCGTTGATTTTCGTGGTTACGCCTTTGGCTGGCACGTACACATATGAATCACGGGGAATGCTTAATAGTTTTATAGATTTTTGATCTTTATTGAAAGTAGCCAAGATTAAAGCATCCGAGCGTGAGTTTCCTTTAAAGTCACGTTCCTTACTATCATCGATCCCTATGAAAAGAATGGAGAAATTATCTTCGAGCGGGTCGATCGCTGCACTCCGCTTTGCAGATGCTTCCACAGGGTCATAAGAATCATTGAATACATTCTGGGCTTTCATATACAGGGTTGCAGCATACGTAGAAGCCCCCAGACCAAGTACCAGCAGCGGAACAAGCAATAACCAAAGTCTCTTTCGCCTTTTTTTCTTTGTTTTTTTAATTTTATAGACACGCCTAGTATTAGACATCTTTTCTTCTCCTTTTAAATAACGAACATCAGACATAAATCGCTATTTTTCGAATCCTGCAGTTTATATTTCGTCAATTAATCCTAATTTTACAATGATTTAATAATTTCGTAAAATAAATATTTCTTTTCAATTATATTACAGCATAAAAAAGGAAAAATATGCAGGAAGAAATCAGGTGAATTCCTGTTCCAAATATAGCATTTCGTCCTCAGTGATTTGGCCTTGACCATTTGTCAGCTCTGTAATCCAGGCGGTATATGCCTCTTTTTGTGTTTCCCCGACATATACAAGGATATTGACCTGATCGAGGTACTGAATTTCCTTTATTTGATAAATGGAAGATCGCAATTCGTTTTCCAATTTTCCAAGCCAGGTATAGTCGACGGTTGTCGAAATGACCCGCATTAATTTTCTAATGACTACACCGGTGGTATTTATTCCTTCTGAAGTCGCTTTGCTGTAAGCGCGAATGAGACCGCCAGCACCAAGTTTGATGCCGCCAAAATACCGTGTGACCACAACCGCCGTGTCTTTCAGTTCTTTTTTCTTAAGAACTTCAAGGATAGGGACGCCTGCTGTACCGCTCGGTTCTCCATCGTCGAGAGCTTTTTGGATTTGATTTTGTTCCCCGATCATATAGGCAGAACAATTATGTGTAGCATCTTTATGCTTTTTCTTGATCTCCTGGATAAAGGCCTGTGCGGCTTCTTCGGTTTCGACTCGGGCGATGTGGGAAATAAAACGGGATTTTTCAATGATGATTTCGTGTTCGCCGCGACCTGCCACCGTTAAATATTGAGTGAGCATTACTATTCCACCTTCGTACTTCCTATTAGTTGATTTATTATAAGGCTTTGCGGAAAAAGTGGCAATGACGATCCATTTTCATACTGGCATGTGTAAAGAAACTTTAATATAAGAAAAATTTGTACGTGTTATAATTAATTCTATTGCCTGTTATTGTTATTAGCTGGTCACATATGCTTAAAAGAATAACATTCTAGGAAAAACATGCGTCCTGTACCATAATCCTGGCTTGTCCTTAACGTGTCCTCTCATTTCAAGGATTTTGCCATTTAATAAATGCATCTGTTTCATATGATAATCAATGGAGCGGAATATCCCATTTGTTTGAAAAGGATAATTTGTATTAGGATAATAGAAATTGCTTTCTGCCTTTAATTAGGTAGACTATTACGCTATTCATAGCCGGGAAAATGAGATGTATAGTAAATATGTACATTTTGTGGAAATCCGAAAAGGAAATTAACGTATTTTTATTCTTTTTTTGGTACAATATGTTCATGAAGGTTACTTCACAAAAGTTTCCTGAAATTTAACCATTCATGAAAAAGGAAAAGAACTTTTTTCCATATACATAGTCTTTAAGACAATAAATTGTTTAAGTCTTTTGATTTAAGTGGAGGGATCTTAATGTCCATAAAAAAGGTTGATGCTAAAGCATTGGACAAGATCTTAGAAACAATGGTGAGCACTGTCAGTGAAAGTAAGGGTGAGGTCTTTGATATCGGCGAACAATGCCGAAAGGATTTTGAGTCACTGACAAAAGAGCTTGATGATGTGAAAATTAGGGTTGCCATTGTGATAACCGATAGCGATGCACTGGATTCAAAAGCCAGGTTTGCTCGAAAAAGGCTTTCCGAAGTCAGTATGCACTTCAACCATTTTTCTGAAGAACAGGTGCGCGATGCTTATGAAAGGGCACATAAGCTGCAAGTCGATTTACAAATAAACCGGCAATTGGAGAAAGAGCTCCGTAATCGCCGGGATGAACTTGAGTTAAGGTTAAGGGGTTTACAGCAGACGATCGATAAAGCGGTGCATCTCGTTTCGCAAATATCGGTGGTACAGAATTATTTGACGCAGGATCTTAAATTTGTGGGGGAAGCCCTTCAAGAAGCGAAACGCAAACAGGACTTCGGTTTGAAAATTATCGAAGCCCAGGAGCAGGAACGTAAAAAGCTCTCGCGGGAAATTCATGATGGTCCGGCGCAAATGCTGGCAAACGTCATGATGCGTTCAGATTTGATAGAACGAGTACAACGTGAGAGAGGTCCTGATGAAGCGCTAGTGGAGATCCGTAGTTTAAAGGTCATGGTAAGGAATGCTTTATATGAAGTGCGCAGAATCATCTATGATCTTCGCCCTATGGCACTTGATGATTTAGGCCTAGTTCCTACCCTCAGAAAGTATTTGCAAACGACCGAAGACTATAATAAGGGCGTGCATTTGAATTTCGTCAACCTTGGACAGGTCAAAAGGCTTCCTTCCGATATGGAGGTCGCTTTATTCAGGCTAGTTCAAGAGGCTGTACAAAATTCTTTGAAGCATGCGGAGCCAAAACAGGTTCAAGTTAAACTGTCCATTTCCAAAGAGATGGTGACCGTTGTCGTCAAAGATGATGGAAAAGGGTTTGACTCTTCAATCCAAAAAGAAGGTTCATTTGGATTGGTAGGCATGAGGGAAAGAGTCGAGTTGCTTGAAGGTGAAATGACGATCGATTCACAACCAGGGGCAGGCACTTTGGTGTTTATACAGATTCCCTATCATTTATAAATATAGAGAATAGACATTTTAAATAGAAACTAGGAGGAAGAAGCCGTTGAAGACTAGTATCATCATTATCGATGACCATCAGCTTTTCCGTGAAGGCGTAAAGCGCATATTAGATTTTGAATCATCCTTTGATGTTGTTGCCGAGGGCGATGACGGAAGCGAAGCTATGGATCTCGTTGAAACACATAAACCTGATGTTGTCATCATGGATATCAACATGCCGACTATGAATGGGGTCGAAGCGACAAAAATGCTCGTGAACCGTTACCCTGAAACAAAAGTCATCATCCTTTCCATTCATGATGATGAAAATTACGTGCAGCATGCATTGAAAACAGGAGCACAAGGTTACCTGTTGAAAGAAATGGACGCAGATGCGTTGATTGATGCCGTTCGTGTAGTCGCTGAAGGCGGCTCATACCTTCATCCGAAGGTTACCCATAATTTAGTTAAAGAATATCGCCGCTTAGCAGCTGAAGAGGGTGCTGATCGTGATTCCATTCACACAATAGAAATCAGGAGGCCGCTTCACCTATTGACTCGACGTGAATGTGAAGTACTTCAACTTTTAGCGGACGGAAAAAGCAACCGTGCCATCGGCGAAACTCTATATATCAGTGAAAAAACAGTCAAGAACCATGTGAGTAACATTCTTCAGAAGATGAATGTGAATGACCGTACACAAGCGGTCGTCCTAGCTATTAAAAATGGCTGGGTAGAAGTGAAGTAATGAAAGCTTTCGATAAGTCCGGCTCTTCAGTTTCCGCAATGCGTACTGAAGGGTCGGACTTTTTTGTCGGTCTCGATTTAAAATTGGGATTTTACATATTTATGGTAATGAATAAAGCTATTTAATGCAAATAAAGGCATTGTCAGATAGTATGGTGAATAAGATACAGAGTAAATTTTTATAAGGATGGTACTATTTATGAAAACCTCAGTCGTAACAGATAGCACTGCATATATACCCAAGGAAATTCGTGAACGTCTACATATACATATGATGCCGCTTAATGTCATTTTTTCCAATGAAGCTTACCGGGAAGAAGTGGACATTACTGCGGATGAGTTTTATGAGGAAGTAAAGAGGCAGGAGAAATTACCGACCACTTCACAGCCTCCAATCGGACAGTTTGTCGAGAAATTCGAGGAGCTGCAAAAAGAATATGATGATGTTATTTCGATTCATTTATCGAGCGGAATCAGTGGTACGTATCAAGGAGCGGTATCGGCAGGTGAAATGGTCGAGGGGATTAGGGTACATGCCTTTGATTCGGAAATCAGCTGCATGGTCCAGGGGTTTTACGTGATTGAGGCGGCTAAGATGGCACTCGATGGTAAAGGTGCAGGAGAGATCATCGCCAGGCTCGAAGAAATGAAACCATCCGTCAAGGCATACTTCATGGCAGACGATCTATCCCATCTACAGCGCGGTGGACGCTTAAGCAGTGCCCAAGCATTGATTGGCAGTCTGCTTCAAGTGAAGCCGGTCCTCCATTTTGTTGATAAAGTCATTGTTCCTTTTGAAAAAATCCGTACAAGAAAAAAAGCGATGAAACGGATTGCTGATTTACTTGGAGATGACGCGGCAGGCGGCGAGAAGTATAAAGCCGTCATTATTCATGCAAAGCGAGAAAGTGAAGCTGAAAGTTGGAAAACCGAACTTGAAGTTCGGTTCCCTAATGTCGAGTTCGACATTAGCTATTTCGGTCCAGTAATCGGAACGCATCTGGGCGAAGGCTCGATGGGGATGGGCTGGTATAAAATATAAGCTGGTACGCCTTTCCCTTGAAAAAGGGGAAGGCGTTTTTATATGAGCAAAAAGGGATCTGAGAGTAAAAAGCGAATGATATGGTGGAGTGTATTTTATTAAGAAAGAAGGTTGCAGCTTGGAAAATATGATCATTCCCCCTCCTTTTTCCCCGGAACTACAGAACCATCTCATGGGAAGGCACCTTTTGGCCTTCGAAATCCCCTTCTCTCAAGAACTAATCGCAGGACATCTCAAGAATGGGTATGTATCGGAAACTTGCGGAGTGCAATCCGAGAGTGGCCTGTTTAATTGTGTTCGCTGCGGTAACAAAGATCAAGCTTCGTTTTATACGTTCCCATGTAAGATGTGCAATCGGGATTGCACTTACTGCCGCTCCTGCATCATGATGGGACGGGTCAGTGAATGTGCAAAGTTATATAAATGGACCGGTCCGGGTGTTCAGTTTGAGGTTCCGGACAATGTGATGAGTTGGGAAGGCACTTTATCTGCAGGTCAGCAAAATGCCTCTGACTGTGTCGTTGAGGCCATACACGGAAAAAGTGAATTCCTGGTATGGGCAGTATGTGGCGCCGGTAAGACGGAGGTCCTATTTGCAGCAATTGGGGCAGCCTTGCATTCCGGGAAACGGATCTGTTTGGCAACACCGCGGACCGATGTCGTTCTCGAACTCTCACCGAGGTTAAAAAAAGCCTTTCCTGCCATTGAGGTCACGACCCTCCATGGAGGCAGTGCAGATCGACATGGATTTTCGCCACTAACTGTTTCCACTACACATCAGCTTTTCCGTTTTATTGAAGCCTTTGATGTCATCATCGTCGATGAAGTCGATGCGTTTCCCTACTCAATTGATGATTCGCTCCACTATGCGGTTAATAAATCGAAAAAGTTTTCTGCCGCAACCATCTACTTGACCGCCACACCTACGAAACGGATGCAGCGGCTATATCGAAGCGGAAAATTGAAAGCCGTTATAATCCCAGCCCGTTACCATCGTCAGCCCATCCCTGTCCCTGAAATGAAATGGAGCGGCAACTGGCAAAAACTATTTCTTCAAAAAAAGATTCCTCCCGTAATCAACGGATGGGTAACTGAACGCCTTAGGCAGAATATCCCCTTCCTATTATTTTTTCCAAGTATTCAAGTGATGGAGCAAGTCATTCCTCTGTTTCAAAGGCTGTCCCCTGAATTAACGATTGTCCACTCACAGCACCCTGATCGAAGGGAAAGAGTACTGGCATTAAGAAATGGAATGGTTCCAGGGTTATTGACCACGACCATATTGGAACGGGGCGTGACAATTGAACGGTTGGAAGTAGCCGTGATTGGTGCTGAACATGAAGTGTTTTCAGAAAGCGCCCTCGTTCAGATTGCAGGCCGGGTAGGGAGGAGCTTTGCTAACCCAGCCGGGACGATCACCTTTTTCCATTACGGGAAAAGTAAGGCGATGGTCAAGACGGTTCATCATATACAAATGATGAATGAAGATGCCAAGAAAAGGGGGCTGCTGGATGAGTAGATGTCTTGTTTGTGATGAAGGAATGAAGGAGGCATTGACTTGGAGGAGCCTATTGGTAAGGGCCGAGGCAAAGGCAATCTGTGAAAGGTGTGAGGGGAAACTTAATAGGATAACCGGAGAAACATGTAAAATGTGCTCAAGGGAGCTGGACGGTAATTACAGCACAGGTGACCTCTGTCTGGATTGTTCAAGATGGGAAAGGGATAGGGAATGGGGAGGCTATTTGTCGAAGAACATATCGCTATTTCATTATAATGAATACCTAAAAGATATTATTGCCAAATATAAGTACCGAGGGGATTATGCATTAGCTGAGGTTTTCGTCCCTTTTATGAAAGACAGGTTAAAGGACATGGTGTTTGACCTGGTAACGGCCATCCCTCTTAGTGATGAACGGCTTAGGGAACGGGGATTCAATCAGGGACAGGCATTAGCAGACCTTCTTGGACTTCAAACCGTTGAGACCTTAACGAGAATCCATTCGGAAAAACAATCAAAAAAATCACGTCAAGATAGACTGTCATTACCGCAGGTATTTCGGGTCATACACCCCAATTTGCTGGAGCATAAATCAATTTTGATCATCGATGACATTTACACGACAGGCACAACTCTCAGGCAAGCAGCCAAGTCATTGAAAACAGCTGGGGCCAAAGAAGTATCATCCATCACCCTTGCTAGGTGAAACAGCTCATTTTAAACAACATCCTAAAGTATCGCCGGTATTATTCGATATATAAAGTACTGAAGAATAATCGTTGTGATGGTGAAGGAGGGCCCCTAATGGAAATATTCAACTGTCCAAACTGTAATTCGTTAATCGTTATGACGAAATTCCGTGATGTATGCGATGCCTGCTATAAAGAAGAAGAAGCCCAATATGATAAAGTGTATGCATATATTCGCAAGAAAATAAATAGAACGGCGTCCATGATGCAAGTGGTTAAGGACACTGGCGTTGAAGAGACTTTAATCATTAAATTCGTGAAAACAGGAAAGCTAAGGATTTCGCAGTTTCCCAATCTGGGAATTCCTTGTGAAAAGTGCGGTACTCACATCAAGAGCGGAAGGTTATGCGGAGAATGCAGCGATTCACTGCGTACGGATTTGGAGACATTTGAAAATGAGGAAAAGCGCCTAACTGGAATTCAAGGAAATGATAAAAAAAATACGTACTACATGAAGGAAGATCAATAAGGATAAATCATGGCAACATGATGCTTGATTTGTTAAAATATTCGATATTGAGAACAAGAATCGACAATGGTTGTCGAAGGAAAGATTAAAGAAACAATTAAAGAAATCCATTCCTTGTCGATAATAACGATAGGGAGATTAACACAGTCCAGAGCCATTTTCATGGTCTGTTAAGGAAACGTACTATTATGGAATCTAAAAAATGGACCGAAGGAGAGGATCTGGAATATGAAAATCAATAACGTCGGTATGACAGGTGTTAACCCTTATAATCTTCAAGCCAATAAAACGGGGAATATCAAAGAATCCAAGGTCAAATCCTCGGATAAAGTCGAAATTTCTTCAGCGGCAAAAGAAATGCAGCAATCATCTCCGATTCCTGCTGCAAGACAAGCAAAAGTGGACGAATTGAAAATCCAAGTTGAAAACGGAAATTATAAATTGAATGCACAGGCAACGGCTAAGGGTCTCATCGATTTTTACCGGAAATGAATTTTCATTGAAAATGCTTGAATGAAGTGGACGGAAGCATTTTCCGTCCTTCATTTATGAGTAGAGGAGGAGGCAAAATGTCTGCACGGAACATCATCGAATCGCTTGAAAAATTGATCAAGCTCCATAAAAGCTTCAATCAATTAGCGATAAGAAAAACGGTCATTTTGAAAGCAAGTGATACCGAGGCAATTAATGCCCTGCTGATTCAGGAACAAAAGCATATTAAAGCAATCAGTCAAACGGATAAGGAAAGGGAAGGGGCAGTCGAGGAATTTCTTACAGCAAATGGATCGGTGGGACAGGCGGCCTCCATCCATGCAATAACGGAAATGACAGGACCGGCAGAAACGGAAATCCTTGAACGGCTTAAAGCGGAATTGAGTGATGAAGTGGCTAAGCTGAAGGAGCGGAACTATTTAAATCAGCAATTGATCTATCAGTCCCTTCAATTCATCAATGTCTCTTTGGATATGCTGAGGCCGCAAAATCAGAACCTGAATTACGGGGATTCGGTTAAAATACCGGTAAAAAGCGCCATGGGAATGTTTGATACCAAAGCATAAGAAACAGAAAAAAGATGGAGGTTCGAGTAAATGATTTCAACCTTTATGGGTCTTGAGACGGCTAAGCGCGGATTATCCACCTCTCAAGGGGCCTTGTACACAACAGGAAATAACGTGGCCAATGCCAATACATTAGGTTATTCAAGGCAGCGGGTCAACCTGGTCCAGACGTCTGGCTTTCCTACTGTCGGGTTGAACAGCCCGCGCGTAGCTGGGCAGATCGGGACAGGGGTAGCGGCAGAAACGGTTCAGCGGATACGGGACAGTTTCCTGGACGCGCAATACAGGACACAAAGTAATAAAATCGGTTATTACGGGGCCATAAGCGAGTCCTTGACCAAAATGGAAGGGGTCATGAATGAACCAACCGACAGCGGATTGGCTGCCATGATGGAGAAGTTCTGGAATTCGCTGCAAGGGTTGACGGCCAATACGGAAAACTCCGGGGCGCGTGAAGTAGTTGCCTCAATAGGCGTCATGGTCGCGGATACCCTAAACTACTACTACAACTCGCTAACGAGCGTTCAAACGGATATCGGTAATCAGATATACGTCAAAGCGAACGATATCAATAGGCTCATTAGCAGTATTGATCAGCTTAATCAACAGATCAGTAAAGTGGAGCCGCATGGTTATATCCCCAATGACCTTTATGATAAACGTGATGTACTCGTAGACAATCTCTCTCAACTTGTCAGCATTAAAGTGAATAACGTCATTCCGACGGATTATGGCAGAGCCAGCGATGTGGCAACTGGGCTGTATAACATCGAATTGATGCAAGAAGACGGTTCCTCCTATAAGCCGCCCATCAATCTGGTAAGTGTTAACCAAACCGGGATGGTGGGGATTTCGAAAGTTGAAGTTAGCCATGATAAGACGACAGGTATGGTGGACGGAGTGAAATTTGGTTCGAAATCATTGACGGATTACAAATTCACTGGAGAACTATCCGGTTTGATCAACAGCTTCGGTTATAAAAAGGCTGATGGCACGATCGGGGGAGCTTATCCTGATATGCTGAAAAAGCTCGATAATATGACGACAGCTTTTGTGAATGAGTTTAATGCCATCCATAAACAAGGATATGCGTTAAGTGATGGCAGCACTTCGACATTGAACTTCTTTGAACTCGAACCAGGTAAGAGTGCCGCCCAAAGCATCAAGGTGAATCGTGAGATCGTAAAGGACCCGACAAAAATTGCCGCAGGCGGTAAAAGTGGAGGGGCATCCGGGGATAATGAAAATGCAAAACTCCTGGCTGACCTCAAGAAGAAGGCGTTTAGTGAGTACTCGACTAAAGACCAAAATTCAAAGGAATTGACAGGAAGCTTCGACACCTATTATTCCGGTATCATCGGGAAGCTTGGCGTGGATTCCCAAAGCGCCCAAAAGAACCTTTCCAACTCTGTCGTGCTTGCTGAATCCGTTAATCAAAATAGGGAGTCCGTCAGTTCCGTATCCCTTGATGAAGAAATGACGGACATGATCAAATTCCAGCAGGCATACAACGCTTCTGCACGAATGATGACGATGATGGATGAAATGCTCGATAAAATCATAAACGGAATGGGTACAGTAGGCCGATAGGAGTGAACGGAAATGCGGGTAACGCAATCGATGCTAACCAATAATATGTTAAGCAATTTAAGCAGCAGTTATGAAAAGATGGCCAAGCTGCAAGAACAGGTTTCCTCTCAAAAGAAATTCTCCAAACCATCGGATAACCCTGTTGCGGCCATGATGGGAATGGGGTACCGGACAAATCTCAATCAAATTGGGCAATATCAAAGTAACATTGCCGAGGCGGCCAATTGGATCGACAGCACGGATGATGCCATTACTGATGCGGTTTCCGCCATGCAGCGAATTCGAGAGTTAACGGTTCAAGGCAGCAATGGTACGTATGAAGGGGAACAGCTGAAAAATGTTTCAGAGGAAATTAAGCAATTAAAAGAACATCTCATAACTCTTGGCGACACACAGATAGCCGGGAAGTATATTTTCAACGGCCAGGATACGAATGTGAGACCGTCATCCGTTAAAGACGCGGATGGGAATACGGTATATGGCGCAGGGGGCATAAACCTTGAAGTGTTTTCCGGGATTTCCCTTAAAATCAATACGGACGGTTCCAAGATATTTGGTGATGCACTTGCCACTGGCGGAAGCATCGACCAGACAATCGATGCACTGGAAAACGGCGGCGACGTGAGTGGCGCGCTCGAAGGGCTTGATGCAACGATAAATACGTTCTTAGGCATGCAGGCACAGGTTGGCGCAAGGCAGAATCGGATTGAGCTGATGACGGACCGTCTCAAACAGCAGGAGGTTTTTGCCACTGAAATCCTTTCGAAAAATGAGGATGTCGATATCGAAAAAGCGATCATGGATTTGACGACCCAGGAAAGTGTCCATAGTGCTGCATTAAGTATCGGAGCAAAAATCATGCAACCGAGTTTATTGGATTTTCTTCGCTAAGCTATTCTTAAATGGATAGCTTTTTTCTATAAGGAGTGTTGATGATGCAGATTCCACAAATTAGATTGCAATCCACCTCAATGAAGATTGGATTGAATATAGAGCAGCCTGTACAGAAAATCGAACAGAAGGCAGCGGTCCAGTCAATCGAACAACCGCAAGCAATCCTGGAAATTCAAACGACCCCAGGCAAGCTGACGATCGATCAGTCACAAGCCAGGGAAGATATGGATTTGAAAAGCCTCTCCAAGCGAGTGGAAGAATTTGCGCAGCAGGGATATCAAGAATGGATGGCGGGTATGGCAAGACGTGCCCAGCAGGGGACGGAGCTGAGGCATATTGAAAAAGGCGGTAATGCACTCGCTGATCAGGCCAGGCAAAACAGCAAAGGGCCCGAGAAGCAATTCAATCTCGGATGGATTCCCTCTCATTTCAGCGTGAAGCTTGACTACCAGCCGGCCCAAGTGAAGCTTGAAGCAACCGCTCAAAAACCGATCATTGATGCTCAAATCCATAAGGTGAACCATGCGTACACACCAGGCAGTGTGAATGTGGAAATTCTACAAAAAAATGCGCTGGATATAGATTTCATTAATTTATTTCCGGATGAGATAGGGAAGTGAAAACATAGATGATCATACAGACAAAATTTCATGGCGAAATGGAAATTGCAGAAGAAAAGATTTATAGATTTGAAAGCGGGATACCAGGGTTTTTAGAAGAAAAGCAGTTTTGCTTGCTAACTTTGGATGACACGCCCTTTTTCGTCCTGCAATCCTTAGAAACAAAAGAGGTTTCCTTCATTGTGACGAATCCTTTTGAAGTGTACCGCGATTACGAAGTGAAGCTTACGGATGAGGTATTATCTTCTTTGCAAATAGAAACGGAACTGGAAGTCCTGACTTTCGTTATATTAACGATCCAGGACCCTTTCAATGATACGACGGCGAATCTCCAGGCACCCATCATCATAAATAGCTCTAAAAAAATGGGAAAGCAATTTATCATGAGCGGCAGTGAGTACCGTACAAAGCACAGACTGATTGGACCTCTAGAAGAACAGGGGGGAGAATGATGCTCGTATTGACCAGAAAACTAAATGAATCGATCATGATTGGCGATGATATCGAAATTACGATTCTGTCCGTTGAGGGAGAACAGATCAAACTGGGTATCAATGCCCCTAAAAACGTCGATATCCATAGGAAAGAAATCTACCTATCGATCCAGCAGGAAAATAGCGAAGCCTCCAAAACTGAAACCAATCTACTGAAAAATATAAATGAATTTTTCAACAAAAAGTATTAATATCCGCTAAATATGTTTCCAAGCAGGTCGATATAAAATACAACGAAGGGCAGTGAAATAGGCGGCCGACTTATACACTTCCCATCGTAAACAACCACATGGATGTGGGAACTTAAAACTCAAGGAGGAAACATAAATGATCATCAATCACAATATCTCAGCTCTAAACACGCACCGTCAATTATCAAGTGCAACCAATGCACAATCTAAATCTATGGAAAAATTATCTTCTGGTCTTCGTATTAACTCAGCAGCAGATGACGCAGCAGGTCTTGCAATTTCGGAAAAAATGCGTGGGCAGATTCGCGGTTTGGATCAAGCTACTCGTAACTCTCAAGATGGTATTTCACTTATCCAAACTGCAGAAGGCGCTTTAAACGAAACTCATGATATTCTTCAACGCATGCGTGAATTAGCTGTTCAATCTGGCAATGATACAAACGTTGAAGCTGATCGTCAATCAGTACAAGATGAATTTGATCAATTAGCAAAAGAAATCACTCGAATTTCTTCGACTACAGAATTCAATACTCAAAAACTACTTGATGGAAGTGGCGATTTCACTTTCCAAATCGGTGCTAACAAAGATCAAAGCTTAACAGTAACTATCGATGCAATGGACGCAACTAAACTTGGAGTTGCTACTGGGACAGATGAAGCTAGTACTGTTGGACTTGATATTAAAACTCAAACTGGCGCTAATGATGCGATTGCATTAATTAATACAGCAATCGAAACAGTTTCAACACAACGTTCTAAATTAGGGGCTACTCAAAATCGTTTAGAACATACTATTAATAACTTAAGCACTTCGTCAGAAAATTTAACTGCTTCTGAATCTCGTATTCGTGATGTGGATATGGCAAAAGAAATGATGACTCAAACTAAGAATTCTATTTTGTCTCAAGCTTCTCAAGCAATGTTAGCTCAAGCAAATCAGCAACCGCAGGGTGTTCTTCAATTACTGCGTTAATTTTTATTCGTTATTCAATAAGACTCCAGATTGTTTCTGGGGTCTTTTTTGTATTATAAGAGTAATAGAAACAGATATGAATATGGTAGAATCCCTTTTCATAGGGAATGTAAAGATGTTCATGAACATCTTTAGTCGCAAACAAATCCTAGAGGGACTAAATATAAGACTGTAATTACCGATATAAAAAGTAAAGATATCATATTGGAGGCTATTTAGATGTTGGATAATTTGTCCATGAATATTCTTTCCTCACAACTTAGAATAGCCATCTCAGAGGGAATCAGTTCATATTATCAGCGGGAAATGAATACGCTTGCCTATTCAGAGCAAAGTGCGGAATCTACTGATGAGCCTACAAAGTAAAAGGTTCAGGAAGTGGTGGATAGTTTGAACACTTTCCTGGATCCAACACATACGGCTGTTCGTTTTGAGTATCATGAGAAGCTGAATGAGTATTATGTCAAGGTTGTGGATGACGTAACGGATGAGACGATTCGGGAGATCCCTCCTAAGAAGTTGCTGGATTTCTACGCGGCAATGACGGAGTTTGTCGGGATCATGGTGGATGAAAACATATAGGCGGTGAACAATTTTGGTACGAATCAGTGGTTTAGCAAGTGGAATGGACATTGATGAACTAGTTAAGAGCATGATGCAGGCAGAACGGGTGCCATTGGATAAATTAACACAGAAAAAGCAGTCTTCCGAGTGGCAGCGGGATGATTACCGCTCGATGAATACATCTTTATCAGAATTGGATACTCTCATTCGTGATGGAATCGGGAAGCAGTCATCCTTCATTAAAAAGAAGGTGTCGGTATCGAATCCAGATGCAATATCCGTGAAAAATGTGAACTCGGCCAGTGATTTTACTGGCAATATAAAGGTGATCGGGCTTGCCAAATCAGCAAGCATGACCAGTACGGAGAAATCAGCTGTTACTGACTCCAAAAAGAAACTATCGGAATTGGGCTTCAAGACACCTCAAGAAATTACGATACTGGCCATCAATAAAGATGGCGGTTTTGATACGGAAGTAAAAGATGGAGTAACAGTGGAAAAACCGTATACGCTTACCCTTAATGCGGACGACACGTTAGAGAGTGTCATCAATAAAATCAATGCTAACTCGGGAGTGACTTTATTTTTTGATGAAAATTCCCAGCAGTTTTCCATCACTGCTAAAAATACCGGCGATGTTAAAGACCGCCCTGAAATTGAATTGGGGGGCACCGGAGATTTTTTCAATATGTTAAAAATGAGCAGTAACAATGAGGGGGCTGGCGGCTCAATAGGGGAAAATGCATCCATTGTTTATAATGGCCTGGAAATTTCCCGACCTTCGAATACGTTTCAGGTTAATGGAGCGGAAATAACGGTAAAGCAGAAAACGACGGATACCGTTACATTCTCATCAACAGCTGATGTTGATGCCATCTTGGACACGATCACTCAGTTTGTGAATAAATATAATGAAATCATTAAAAAGGTTCAGGATAAAACGGGTGAAGCGAAATATCGCTCCTTTACCCCACTAACAACCGAGCAAAAGAAGGCAATGACGGAAGATGAAGTGAAGCTGTGGGAGGAAAAAGCGAAGAGCGGAACGTTAAAAAGCGATTCGACATTAAAAAGTCTTTTAACTACGATGAGATCATCTCTGTACACCTCGGTCGATGGGATCACAGAAAAAAACAGTCTTAGCAGTTTGGGAATTACCACAACAAAGAATTACCTCGAGGGCGGTAAATTAACGATTGATGAGGACAAGCTCCGGGCAGCCATTAGTGAGGATCCCAATGCGATTTATGATATGTTCATGGCCAATGGATCGGAAAAGATCAACAAAGGCCTCGCCCGCCGATTAAGGGATGATATACAATCATCCATGAAGGTGATAACTGAAAAAGCAGGGAAGGCCGGCTATGTTAATAACTCGTTTACCATTGGGAAATTGGTTAACGGATTGGATACCCGAATTTCAACATTTGAAGCAAAGTTAACGAAATTGGAATCACGTTACTACAGCCAGTTCACGGCTATGGAAAAAGCGATTCAAAAGGCAAACAGCCAAAGTGCATCGTTAGCTTCTTATTTTAGTTAAGGTAAGTCGGAAAGGAAGTTAAATATGGCGATAAATAATCCATATCAATCGTACCAACAAAATTCAGTCAATACAGCATCTCCTGGCGAGCTTACATTAATGCTGTATAATGGCTGTTTGAAGTTCATCGTGCTTGGGAAAAAAGCCATTGAAGCTGGTAATATTGAAGCGAGGAATACGAACATCATCAAGGCGCAAAACATTATCCACGAATTGATGGTGACGTTGAATATGGATGTGGAAGTATCCAAAGAAATGATGAGTCTGTATGATTTCATGAATCGCCGTCTGATAGATGCGAATTTGAAAAATGATGTTGCTGCCTTGGAAGAGGTGGAGGGACTTGTTACTGAATTCCGGAATACTTGGAAGGAAGTTATTCAGATGAACCGGAAAAAACAATTTACGCAAAGCGGTCAAGTGTAATGCTGATTCAAACCTTTCATGATTTGACTGCTGAATTACTTGGTGTTCTGGAAGACCGGACGATTGCAGAACGTGATGATAAAATAGAAAGGGTCACACAGCTGATTGATCAGCGAGATGAACTTCTTTCAGAAGTCAAACCGCCTTTTACTGGTGAAGAGCAACAGCTAGGCCGTGCAACCATATTGCTTAACCAAAAGGTCGATCACTTGCTGAAGCTCCAAAAGCAGGAAATACAGCGGGATATCCAGGAAATAAATAAGAAGAAAAAATCATCTAATAAATACACGAACCCGTATGAGAGTCTATCAGTAGATGGCATGTTCTACGATAAAAGAAATTGATTACCCAACCGTTTGGATCCCAAACGGTTTTTATGTTAAATATTTTTAAATTTTCTGTAAATAATATGGTCTTAATTTTTTCTTTATGGCATTACATTTGTTATAATGGAGTTAGGGCAGACATCAACCCTTTCCAAACCTTCCGACAATTGTTTCATAATTTTTCGACATATTTCATGATGTGTTTCCAAAAGGAACCGGAGGGGTATTGTAGAATCTAACTGTATAGTCTTAATTTAAGGAGGACTCACTTTATGAATTACAACGTACGCGGTGAAAACATTGAGGTAACTCCAGCAATTCGAGAATACGTCGAAAAGAAAATTGGCAAGTTAGAACGATATTTTAACAATACACCAGATGCAAATGTGTTAGTGAATTTGAAAGTGAACAATAATACATCAAAGGTCGAAGTGACGATTCCTATGCAGAATTTGGTTCTTCGCGCTGAAGAGGAAAATGCGGATATGTATGCTGCCATTGACTTGATCAATGATAAGCTTGAACGCCAAATTCGTAAACATAAAACGAAGGTCAATCGTAAATACCGGAACAACATATCAACGACGCCCGAGGCATTCGCCTTCAATACGGAAGTTGACGAAGTGGTGGATGAATTCGAAGACGATAACGATATTGAAGTGGTCCGCAATAAGCGCTTTGATTTAAAGCCGATGGACAGTGAAGAAGCGATTTTACAAATGAATATGCTTGGTCACAGTTTCTTCGTTTATACGAATGCGGATACCAACACAACGAACGTGGTGTACCGTCGTAAAGATGGACGCTACGGATTAATTGAACCTAGTTAATTATGAATCTAAGATCAAAAGCACAGCCTCTGGGTTGTGCTTTTTTAATGCATTTTGGTAGATTACCAACATATTCGTTGGCAGTTGATAACATTTTTTATATTTATATGAATTGGAAAGTATAAAAGTTTTGTTCTTTAAAAAATAGAAAGTAATTTGAGTTTCATTTTAAAGAACGAAATTCGTTCTTTAATGAGATAAAATAATTATTTGTACCTATAAAATCACCACTATCTTTTGGGCTATACTAAATTTGTTAGTTCTTTAAAAAGAACGGTTAGTTTATTATGAAAAACAATTGGCTAAAGGTGCAGAGGGGTTTTTTGTATCGGAAGAATTGCCATACATGCCATAGGGCTTCTTTTAGCAGTGCGGAATATGGAAAGTGGCTTTGTCCGACCTGCGGCAAGGACTTAACTGTGCAAAAAGCACGGACGCACTTACAATAGAGAGAATTGATACGCCCCATCGATTGATTAAGAAGAGAAATATTTACTATTATATAAAAAAGCGAAATTGACTATTGCATATGATAAAAAATGAATTGGGTTTTTAATTTTCATAATATTGTAATATTTTGTCGGATGAAAGTTTTTGCATTTTGGTAGATTACCGACATAAAATAGCAATATATGGAGTGGGTATCCGTTATAATATGATTATAAGTAATGTATTTGGTAATAAGTACCACGGCAAAGGCAAACTTATTGAAAGATGAGGGCGCAAAGGCACAGGTCTAAGGTCCTTAAGACTATGATGGCTGGTCTGCCTGAAATACAAAGAGTATTTTAGGAGGTAGAAGAGGTGGCTAATGTGGAAATGGATCCAGAATGGGTGAAGTTGATTTCAGAAGCAAGGAGCTTGGGTTTCAAAAAAGAGGAAATTATAGCTTTTTTTGAACGGAAAAGCCTTGAGGTTACATTAGAGGAAAACGATGGAAGATAAGTACCTAAAAGATGAGAACATCCCTATAAACAGTGATTCAACCCATTAGCTGTTTATAGGGTTTATTCTTCCATTCTAGCGAGTCTTGCTTATTCAAGCTGTATTCTTCAGGATTATGTAGGTAGACTAGTACACTTCTATTCTTCTTTATCTTTTCTCCATTTATTAAACTCGATGAATTCCCTGAATTGTTGTTTTGAAACACCGGAATTCATAGCCTCTTCAACAATTTTCATCCAATCAGTGTCCAAGATTTCCTTATTCGGTGCATCGTAAAGTAGGGCATCGACAGGAATGTTGAGTACGGTGGAGATTTTTTCAAGAAATTGAATGGAAGGATTCGTTTGTAAGTTCCGCTCGAGGGAACTTAAGTAAGACTTTGCCACGCCTGCTTTATCGGCGAGTTCGGTCATCGACATTTTCTTTTCTTCTCGCAGTTTTTTTACACGTTCACCAATCATCAATACCACCTCGAAACATGTTCTATTTATCTTCTGCTAATAAGTTTCAGTAGCCCACCTTATCATTCAAAACATGAAGCCTGTATGGTTGGATTACCTTGACATGCTATCGCTAGGGATGACACAGCATCTAGTGATGGAAGGTTATGGGAAATTCTCTTTTGCATTTGGAAATAGAGGGGAGTCTGCTATATATTTTATATACTTCCTTCTATTTTAACAGTTTTACTCCTCATTTATCCATTGTTTTTCACAAGAATTGAATTCGGGTCGATAGGAACGGTAGTGACATGAAGTTGTACCTCTAGGATAGAAGTGGTAAAATTAAGCGTGGATTAGTCATAATAGAAGGTGTGTTTCTTCTTAATTTATATGAATTTTGTCATTGAACGATCATTACCATAATAGAGGAGCGTTATTGAATGCTTAATATATTAAATAAAGTTTTTGATCCGAATAAGCGAGAAATCAAACGTTTGGAAAAAATCGCTGATCAGGTCGAAGCGCTGGCCGATGAGACGGCTGCGTTATCGGATGAACAGTTGCGTGCCAAAACTGGTGAGTTTAAAGAGCGTTATCAAAATGGGGAAACCGTGGATGATTTGCTCGTTGAGGCTTTTGCGGTTGCGCGTGAAGGGGCAAAACGTGCTTTAGGGTTATATCCTTACCGTGTTCAAATCATGGGTGGGGCATCCCTTCATGACGGAAATATCTCCGAGATGAAAACAGGGGAAGGTAAAACATTAACATCCACCATGCCGGTTTATTTAAACGCGCTTACTGGTAAAGGTGTACATGTCGTTACTGTCAATGAATACTTGGCACACCGTGATGCCACCGAAATGGGGATATTGTATGATTTCCTTGGTTTGACCGTCGGATTGAATTTGAACAGTCATTCTAAAGAAGAAAAACAAGAGGCGTACAATGCCGACATTACGTATAGCACGAATAATGAGTTAGGTTTTGATTACCTGCGTGACAATATGGTGTTATATAAAGAGCAAATGGTACAGCGTCCACTGCACTTTGCTGTCATTGATGAAGTCGATTCGATTTTGATCGATGAAGCGAGAACGCCTTTGATCATTTCCGGTTCCGCACAAAAATCGGCCCAGCTTTATATCCAAGCCAATGCGTTTGTGAGAACGTTACAAAAAGATACGGACTACACGTATGATGAAAAGACAAAAGGCGTTCAGCTGACCGAAGATGGGATGAACCGAGCTGAAAAAGCGTTTAATATCGATAATTTGTTCGATATTAGTCACGTTACATTGAATCATCATATCAATCAGGCGTTGAAGGCGCATGTTTCCATGCATTTGGATGTGGATTATGTAGTCCAGGATGGCGAGATTGTCATCGTTGACCAATTCACTGGCCGTTTGATGAAGGGCCGCCGTTATAGTGAAGGTCTCCACCAGGCGATCGAAGCGAAAGAAGGCCTTGAGATTCAAAATGAAAGCATGACTCTTGCGACGATTACATTCCAGAACTATTTCAGGATGTACGAAAAGCTTTCCGGTATGACTGGTACAGCCAAAACGGAAGAAGAGGAATTCCGCAATATCTATAATATGAATGTCATTGCGATCCCGACAAACAGGAATATCGTCAGGGATGACCGGGCAGATCTTATATACGCGTCAACAGATGGGAAATTCAAGGCTGTTGTGGAAGACATCGCCGAACGATATACAAAGGGTCAGCCAGTGCTTGTCGGTACGGTTGCCATCGAAACATCGGAAGTCATTTCTGCCTATTTATCCAAAAAAGGAATCCCTCACGATGTTTTGAATGCAAAGAACCATGAACGTGAAGCGGAAATCATTGCGAATGCAGGTAATCAAGGCTCAATCACGATCGCTACGAACATGGCAGGACGCGGTACGGATATCAAGCTTGGTGAAGGTGTCAAGGAGCTTGGTGGCCTTGCTGTAATCGGTACGGAACGTCATGAAAGCAGGCGTATAGATAACCAGTTGCGTGGTCGGTCCGGCCGTCAAGGGGACCCAGGGGTCACTCAATTCTATTTATCAATGGAAGATGAATTGATGCGCCGCTTCGGTTCCGATAACATGAAAAGCATGATGGCACGCCTTGGAATGGATGATTCCCAGCCAATTCAAAGTAAAATGGTGACGAGGGCCGTTGAATCCGCACAGAAACGAGTCGAAGGCAATAACTTCGATTCACGTAAGCAATTACTGCAATATGATGATGTTCTCCGTCAACAACGTGAAATCATCTATAAGCAGCGTTTCGATGTAATGGAAAGTGAGAACTTACGTGAAATCGTCGAAACGATGATTACGGCATCCATCCAGCGCAATGTTGTCGCGTTTGCACCAATGGGCGATGAGGAAGGCTGGAATTTACAAGGCCTTGTCGATTACCTGAATGGTAACCTATTCAATGAAGGTTCCATCACTGTAGATGATCTAGAAGGAAAAAATGAAGCGGAATTGGTTGAATTCATTTTAGCGAAAGTGAAAGAAAACTATGACCAAAAAGAAGAAGAGCTATCTGAAGAACAAATGCGTGAATTCGAAAAAGTAATCGTTCTTCGTGCAGTCGATAGTAAGTGGATGGACCATATTGATGCAATGGAGCAATTGCGCCAAGGGATCCACCTTCGTGCTTATGGCCAGATCGATCCACTTCGTGAATATCAATCAGAAGGATTTGCGATGTTTGAAGCCATGATTGCTTCTATGGAAGATGAAGTCGCAAAATACATCATGAAGGCTGAAATCCGCAACAATCTAGAGCGGAAGGAAGTCATAAAAGGACAAGCGGTCAATCCGAAGGAAGAAGACGGGGGAAAAGTGAAAAAAGCCCATGCCCGTAAAAAGGAAGACGTTGGCCGAAACGC
The DNA here is from genome assembly GCF_030348945.1 of Peribacillus sp. ACCC06369. Taxonomy (NCBI): domain Bacteria; kingdom Bacillati; phylum Bacillota; class Bacilli; order Caryophanales; family Bacillaceae; genus Peribacillus; species Peribacillus sp. ACCC06369. Next base: position 5,135,348 of record NZ_JAUCEN010000002.1, on the reverse strand, counting down.
GTTATGTCCTTGCGGCAGCGGTAAAAAATATAAGAATTGCCATGGCAATTTAGGCTGAAATTAGGTGTATAATGATTATGAGACGGTTAAGTGTAAGGCTTGCCGCCTCTTTTCATGTTTAGTTTGCATAAAGCAATATATTTGCATATAGTTTGAAGAGGTTTATTTGTAATGAAGTGAATCCCTCTACAGGGATTTTTTTAACATACTAATGAGGTGAAGAGAAATGGAATTAGCAGAAATAAGAAATGAACTTGAACGGACAGCGCAACGATTAACGGACTTTAGGGGGTCTCTTTGACTTAGATGAAAAAGAGGCACGAATCGCAGAGCTTGAAAATGAGATGACACATCCCGATTTTTGGAATGATCAGCAAAAAGCACAGACTGTCATCAATGAAACGAATGCTCTGAAAGAACAAGTCAATCAATTGTCCGATCTGAATGAATCATATGAAAATCTGGATTTGACATATGAACTAGTGAAAGAGGAGAATGATGAAGAACTTTTGGCAGAGCTGGAAGAAGAAATCACGATCCTTTCACAAAAGATGAATGACTTTGAACTTCAACTTTTACTAAGTGAAGAATATGACTCGAAAAATGCCATTCTTGAACTGCATCCAGGTGCAGGCGGAACGGAGTCCCAGGATTGGGGTTCCATGCTGCTTCGTATGTATACAAGATGGGGTGAAAAAAGAGGCTTTAAAGTGGAAACCCTTGATTACCTTCCAGGTGATGAAGCTGGTATCAAGAGTGTCACTTTACTTTTCAAAGGCCATAACGCCTATGGTTATTTGAAAGCGGAAAAAGGAGTGCACCGTCTTGTCCGTATTTCTCCTTTCGATTCCTCAGGACGACGCCATACTTCATTCGTTTCATGTGAAGTCATGCCGGAATTCGATGAGACGATTAATATTGAAATACGCACGGAAGATTTGAAAATCGATACGTACCGTGCAAGTGGTGCAGGTGGACAGCATATCAATACAACTGACTCGGCAGTCCGGATCACACATTTACCTACTAATACCGTGGTAACGTGCCAAAATGAGAGATCTCAAATCAAAAACAAGGCCCAAGCGATGAATATGCTGAAAGCCAAATTGTATCAACGTGAAATTGAACAGCAACAAGCGGATTTGGATGAAATCCGTGGTGAGCAAAAGGAAATTGGCTGGGGAAGTCAAATTCGTTCTTACGTTTTCCACCCGTATTCCATGGTTAAAGATCACCGTACTAGTGCGGAGACCGGAAACTTGGGAGCTGTCATGGATGGAGATATCGATATGTTCATTGATGCGTATTTACGTTCAAAATTATAAGATGCGCAAGTCGGACCGGATTCCCGGTCCGGCTTTTTTTGTGATTTCTTATGCATGGGGCTCCCTGAATGATGTCTTCTGGCTGACATTAACAGGATATGAAAAGGGATGCTATGCTTCGTTCGGCCAATACTAGATAATAACGATGGTTTGAGGAGACAATATGGAATGAGGAAAAGATACCGGGAGCCGAAGCACCCTTTTCTGCAAAAGTTAATGGAGTATGGATTGGTGATTGTCGGTTCGGCCATAATTGCCATTGGTTTTAATGTATTCCTGTTGCCTAACCAGATTGCATCTGGCGGTGTCAGCGGGATTAGCACTATTCTGGATTCAACTCTCGGTTGGGAGCCGGCCTATGTACTGTGGGGGTTTAATATCCCTTTGTTCATTGCGGGGCTTATCATCCTGGGAAGACATTTCGGAGCCAAAAGCCTGATTGGAACCTTGTTCTTGCCTTTAGTGGTATTTCTGACAAAGGATTGGGATGCATGGACGAATGATGCATTGCTTGGTTCGATTTGCGGAGGGATTATGGTCGGACTTGGGCTGGGGATTGTCTTTCGCGGGAAGGGTTCTACAGGGGGGACCGATTTAGCGGCACAGATTTTCCATAAGTATACCCACCTGTCATTAGGGACTTGTGTGGCTGTCATTGATGGAATCATCGTTTTAAGTGCTGCCATTGTTTTTGATATTGAAAAAGGGCTTTATGCATTAATAGGATTATATGTGACAAGTAAGACGATAGACCTCGTCCAGGTTGGGTTGAACCGTTCAAAGATGTCACTGATAATCACGAATAAAGAAATGGAAGTAAGGGATGCTATCATACATGAGCTGGACCGGGGAGTAACAGGGATATCCGGGTATGGCGGCTATACGGATGATACTCGTCCTATTTTAATGTGCGTAATAGATCAGTCGGAATTCACCAAATTGAAACAATTGGTGAAACTCGTTGACCCTAAAGCGTTTGTAATTGTAATGGACGCATCTGAGGTACTTGGAGAGGGTTTTAAACTGGATTGAAATTGGTATAATGTTCTTGTGCTGGTATAAATCAGAGGGGGTAAATTCAATGAAAATGAAATGGTTAGCCTTAGTTTTGGGTACTTCTTTGGCGTTGGCTGCATGCGGTGGGAACGATGATGCTGCAGATAAAGAGCCTGCAAGTGAAAATAATGAAACGACAACGGCGGGTGCTGGTGATGCCGCGAAAATTTACGAAAACAAATGTTCAAGTTGTCATGCAGTGAATCTTGAAGGCGGCGTAGGACCGAATTTAACGAAGGTCGGTTCGAAGCTATCAAAAGCAGACATCGAAAAAGTCATCGAGAATGGCCAAGGTGGTATGCCAAAAGGTATACTTCAGGGCAAGGAAGCGAGCATGGTCGCAGAATGGCTTGCTGGACATAGGTAATATTAACGAAACGTTCTGTTGTCAGCAGGACGTTTTTTTAGCCTCCTTTAAAACCTCGAAACAACTCACATTCAATCCCTTATCAAGCAATTAAACCCTTGAAATATTACATATGATGTTGATATATGTCTAACTGAAATGAAACTGTAATATTTTTTAAGCTTAATTTGACAAAATATGATGTTATAATGTTTCTGTGCTCAAGTAAGAGAAATTCCTGTCAGATTTAATTGAAAATTGTCGAAAAAGCTGTAGTACATAATGATAATACAAGCAAATTAGGTGGTTTTAGAATGATAGAAATGATAGATGTGAAAAAGACATATCCAAATGGCGTAATTGCCATTAATGGAATCAACGTGAAAATAAAGCCAGGCGAGTTCGTTTATGTAGTGGGTCCCAGTGGTGCCGGAAAATCGACTTTCATCAAAATGATGTATAGGGAAGAAAAGCCTACAAGCGGTAATATTTTGGTCAATGGCCTTAGCCTTCCAAGTATCCGCAATTCGAAAGTTCCTCTATTCCGCCGTAATATCGGTATGGTATTCCAAGATTTTAAACTCCTTCAAACATTCACTGCTTATGAAAATGTAGCATTTGCCATGGAAGTTATCGAAAAGGAACCAGAAGAAATCAAAAAGAGAGTCATGGAAGTTCTTGATCTGGTTGGCATTAAACATAAAGCTAGAATGCTGCCTTCCGAATTATCTGGTGGGGAACAGCAAAGGGTTGCGATAGCCCGTTCGATCGTAAATGATCCCAAGGTGGTCATTGCCGACGAGCCTACAGGGAATCTTGATCCTGAAACATCATGGGAAATCATGAACATATTTGAAGAAATTAATAAACGCGGAACAACACTTGTCATGGCCACTCATAATAGGGACATCGTCAACAATATCAAACGACGTGTCATTGCCATTGAAAGTGGAAAAATAGTTCGCGATGAACATCGAGGTGATTACGGATATGAAATTTAGAACATTGCTCCGTCACTTCCGTGAAAGTTTTAAAAATATTGGCCGTAATGGATGGATGACGTTTGCTTCAGTCAGTGCAGTAACGGTCACTCTAACATTGGTTGGCGTCTTTTTAGTGCTCATGATGAATTTAAATCATATCGCGGGAAATGTGGAGAAAGATGTCGAAGTTCGTGCACATATTGATAATGCAGCGAATGATGACGATATAAAAGCTATCGGAAAGAAAATTACGGAGATGAACGGCATTGAATCAGTGGTCTTCTCTCCAAAAGATGAAGAGCTTACGAATTTAATAGATGATTTAGGTGATAATGGTGATGCTTTTAAACCATTTGAACAGGACAACCCATTAAGGGACGTTTATATCATCAAAACGAAATCACCGCAAGATGTCATCAAGGTGGCAAAGGAAATTGAAGGCTTTGAGTATATCCAAAGTGTTAAATATGGACAAGGCTACGTCGAGAAACTGTTCAGCTTCGTGAATATTGCGAGAAATATAGGAATCGTTCTTATTGTTGGTTTACTATTTACTGCGATGTTCCTGATTTCTAATACGATTAAAATTACCATTGTAGCCAGAAGAAAAGAAATTGAGATCATGAGATTGGTAGGAGCAACGAATACATTCATCCGTTGGCCATTCTTCTTGGAGGGACTCTGGTTGGGAATCCTCGGTTCCATCGTTCCCATAGGTCTGATAGCTGTACTCTACTACAATCTTTATAAATATGCAGCACCACAGATTACGTTCAAATTCATAGATTTTCTGCCTGCGAATCCGTTTATTTATCAAGTTTCGGCCATCCTCATTGTAATTGGCGCCGTTATCGGGATATGGGGTAGCTTGATGTCCGTCAGGAAGTTCTTGAAAGTATAAAAATGTAACTTTACACTTGAATGCCAAAAGAAGCCGGATACAAATAGAGAGACGTTACAAGGCACTGGATGTAACGGGATTGAAAGGGGAAATGAAACGTTGAAAAAAAATATCATTGCTATGAATGCCTCCATCATGATTGGGTTGGGAAGCATTTTAGCGGCACCATCGGTTTATGCAGAGTCGATTTCGGATTTAGAAAAACAGAAAGAATCCATTCAGGAAAAACGCTCTGGTGTTGAATCGAATATTTCAGACACGGAGAAGAAAATCGATAACCTGCAGGATAAGCAAATGACAGCAGAAGAACAAATAGCGGCCATTGAAGCGAAAATTGCAGAGTCAACAAAAAAAATCGATGCTAAAAATGCTGAAATTACACAAACGAAAAAAGAAATCGAGGCATTGAAAGAAGAGATTAAAGTATTAAAAGAGCGGATAGCCAAACGTAATGAAGTATTGAAGGAAAGGGCACTTTCTTTCCAGGAGACTGGTGGGGACGTGAACTACCTTGAAGTATTATTCGGATCATCCAGTTTTGGAGATTTAGTTGACCGTGTTGGAGCTGTAGCGACAATTGCAGAAGCCGACCGTGATATTTTAAAGCAGCATGAGCTGGATAAAAAGGAACTGGAAGAAAAACAAAATGCCGTTGAAGCGAAGCTTGCCAGTTTAGAAGTGGCAAAAGCTGAACTTTTGGAAATTCAAAAGCAACAAAAACAGCAGAAGCAAGAAAAGGATGCATTGGTTAAGAAATTAAAGCAACAAACTGAAAAGCATGAACATGAGAAGATGGGCCTAGAGGAAGAAAAAGAGAATCTTGCTGCTCAAGAAAAAGCTATCAAATCAGCCATCAACTTAGAGCATCAGCGTCTTGCCGAATTGGAAGCAGCTCGTAAAAAAGCGGCAGCCGAAGCGAAAAAACGTGCAGAGCAAGAAGCGGCACAAGCTGCAGCACAAGCAGCTTCACAAGCTTCCGAAACAAAAAAACAATCCACTTCTTCAGGATCTAGTGCAAAAAGCAACAGTTCATCATCTGCACCATCATCTTCACAAGTTTCGTCTAATGTAAGTCAAGCGCCAGCTGTATCATCAGGTACTTTCACTAGACCAAGTGCAGGATATGTATCTTCAACAATGGGTGAACGTTGGAATAAACAGCATGCCGGCATCGATATTGCTGCAAGTGGAACGGTTCCGGTTGTAGCGGCAGCCGACGGAGTCGTAAGCCGTTCTTACTTCTCAAGTACATACGGTAACGTTGTCTTTGTTACCCATTCAATCAGCGGTCAGCAATGGACTACTGTGTATGCACATTTAAGTTCTAGACAAGCAGGCGAAGGTTCTGTTGTTGCCAAAGGTCAACAAATTGGCATCATGGGTAACACAGGACATTCATACGGTCAGCATTTACACTTTGAGCTACATAAAGGCGCATGGAATTATAGCAAGTCAAATGCTGTTAATCCATTAAACTATATAAATATTTAATACCCAATATATCATCGGAAAAAACAGACTAGGATAAATTCCCTAATCTGTTTTTTTTGTGGTGCCGCCATTTTCTTCAAGCATATTCTTACCAACCCCCTCATATAGTGAATTACATATCAGGTCAGAAATGGGGATAAATATGGTCAAAAAATGGGTACTTCCTCTAGCAATCATCATGTCACTAGCCATTGGAGCAGTGGGGGGCATATATTGGACAAGCCTTCCGGATAAGAATGAAGCAAAGGATGAAAGCCAAACAATATTGAAGGATAAGGAATGGGCAAAAGTGGAACAAGCTTACGGTTTGATCGTAAGTCAGTATGTAGAACAGGTGGACGGTTCTAATCTGGTGGAAGGTGCCATCCAAGGCATGCTGTCAGCATTGAAAGATCCTTATTCCGTATATATGGACAAGGAGACCGCTAAGCAATTCAATGAAACCTTGGACTCCTCTTTTGAAGGGATAGGTACTGAAATTGGTATGGAAGATGGTAAGGTCATAATCGTATCTCCTTACAAAGATTCGCCTGCTGAGAAAGCTGGATTAAAGCCGAAAGATCAAATCCTTAAGGTGAATGGTGAAAGTGTAGAAGGTTTGGATCTGTATGAAACACGCCTGAAAATCCGTGGTGAAAAAGGGTCACCCGTCAAAATGGAAATCAAGCGGGCGGGGGTTTCCAACCCACTTGAATTCAATATGGTGCGTGCCGAAATTCCATTGGATACCGTATTTTCATCAATTAAGGAAGTCGCCGGGGAACAAATCGGTTACATCGAGCTGACCACATTCTCGGAAAATACTGCGAATGATTTCAAAAAGCAGATGAAGGAGCTGGAAAAGAGGGGGATCGGAGGCTTGGTCATAGATGTACGCGGCAACCCAGGTGGCCTTCTTTCTAGTGTGGAAACGATTCTTGGCGAGTTTATCACAAAAGAAAAGCCCTATTTGCAAATTGCAGAAAGAACGGGAGAAACACAATCGTTTTTTACAAGCCTTAAGAAAGCGAAAAGTTATCCAATTGCCGTCTTGACGGATAAAGGCAGCGCTTCGGCCTCTGAAATCCTGGCTGGCGCGATGCAAGAGGCGGGAGGCTATCCATTGGTCGGCGAGAAGACCTTCGGGAAAGGCACAGTACAGCAAGCAGTACCAATGGGTGATGGCAGTAAGATTAAACTTACGTTATATAAGTGGCTGACGCCTTCAGGGAACTGGATCCATAAAAAAGGGATCGAACCGACCATCAAAGTAAAACAGCCCGATTACTTTGATGCCCATCAGCTGGCTGTTGAGAATGTCTTGCAGCGGGATATGAATGATGAACAAATCCAGTATGCCCAAAGCATTCTGAAAGGACTTGGATTTGAACCTGGTCGTGAGGATGGATATTATGATTGGAATACAGAAATCGCCGTAAAAGCATTCCAAAAACAATTTGGCCTGAAAGTGACAGGTAAGCTGGACGCAAAAACCGCAGCACATCTGGAATCCGCCATTCTGGACAAGATCCAGGATGAAGATAATGATATTCAGTTACGCACGGCTTTGAATTATTTAGTTAAATAACTGTAGTGCGCCGTTCCCTTGGAGCGGTGCCTTTTTTGCGTTGGATCAACGCCTGTCTGCAAACATGAAGGCAGTATAGGGAAAACATGAGATAAAGCTATTTTTTCTGCATCTTAATAGGCATGGAGGTTACATTTTTGATAGAATAGGAGGTAACTGACCAGAACGAAATTTGACAAAATATTGATACTTTGAGGATGGTGGAAAGAAATTGACAACGGATTGGCTGATAGCATGCTTAATGGGATTAGGAAAACTCTTCCTTCATCCTTTGCTTTATGTTTCGATTGCCTATTGTTTATTCATCGGCTATCTTCGAGTTAAACGGGAACGACATGATTTTAATACGAAGATCTACAGAGTTTCCATGGAGCTACGTTCCATGCTACCACAAGGATTGATATGGGGATTGATCTTTTCTGTCCTCACGTTGGCTTCGGGAATCACCATTCCTTTGGCGGCACTGTACATCATGGCTGGGGTTACGATCTTGTCCATGTTATCCATGAAAAAGCGGTTTGTTTCCCCCGTTTATACAGTGGGACTCACCTTCTTCATCCTTTTTTTTCTATATGATAGAGATATCAAGCTGACGGTATTTCAGGATGTTTTTAATCAGCTTGATCGGTCCGTGTATCCGACACTTGTTATTTTAATAGGGTTATTACTGATTGCTGAAGGGTTTTTGATTGTTGGCAATGGAAGCAAAAAGGTCTCCCCTCAGTTGGAGGTATCCAAGAGGGGGCAGCCGATTGGTGTGTATGTTTCACAACGAATCTGGCTAATTCCCATGTTCGTCATGATTCCGGGAGGACAACTTCCAGTTCCCTTCGAATGGTATCCGGTTTTTTCAATCGGGGACACATACCTGTCGCCAATCTTGCTTCCCATTTTAATCGGCTTCAAGCAAAAAGTTCATGGGACGCTCCCGGAACAGGCCATAAGGGCGCAAGGCAAAAAGGTAGGGGCATTGGGATTTGTGATTACGGCATTGGCAGTGGGTAGTTACTGGTACCTCCCATTGGCAATCATAACGGCCGTTTTAGCAATCTTGGGTCGTGAATTCCTTCATTATTCCCAAAAGGCATTGGATGAAAAGCTGCCTTTTTATTTTTCGAAAAGTAAGCTTGGTGTCCAGATCTTAGGCGTTATCCCTCAATCTCCGGCGGATAAAATGGGGTTGCTAAAAGGCGAGGTCATTTCGAAAATAAATGGTGTCGTCGTCAGGGAAGAAGAAGAGTTATACAGGGCTCTCCAAATAAACCGGGCGCATTGCAAGCTTGAGGTCATCGATAATAATGAACAGATTCGTTTTGTGCAAAGAGCTCTTTTTGACGGGGAGCATTACGAATTGGGCATCTTGTTCGTTGACGATCAATTGAAGGAAAGCGGACAAGTGGGTTAATGCCGCAAAAGCGGTGCACATGCATATAAAATAAAACGGCCTTTCTCGAAATATATCGAGAAAGGCCGTTTTCAATAGAAACGTGTTATTACTTTTCAAGCATGATCTTTTCTATATCATCCAGCATTTTATTAGCTGCAAGTACTCCACCAGCTGTATTCCATGTTGCGTCGCTAACTTCATGAGCATTTCCATTTTTGACTGCATCAAGGTTTTTCCAAAGTGGATCATTTGTCCATTCTTTTGCTGTGCTTAGAGCTTGTTTGTCGCCTTCAGGAGCGTAGGTGAAGTAAAAGAGAAGATCTCCATCCATTTTAGGGATGACTTCTTTTCCTACCTCGATGGCAAGGTTACCTAATTTATTATCTGCAGTGAACAGTTCCTTTTGTTGTTCTGCACGCTTAAATCCTAATTGATCGAAAATCACTCCAGAGAATGAGTCTGTGTAATAAATACGAGTAGTTCCAGCCATGAAACGAACAACGGAAACTTCTTGATTTACCTTATCACCCAATTTAGCTTTAAGATCTTCTGTGTGTTTATCGAATTCTGCAATTACGTCGTTTCCTTTTTCTTCAAGGTTCAAGGCTTTTGAATATAGTTTAAAGTTTTCTTTCCAATCTCCTCTTAGCGTTTCAGATAATACGGTAGGGGCAATTGCATTTAATTTATCATAAACAGCCTCTTGGCGAATCTTGCTTCCAATAATCAAGTCAGGCTTCAGTGATGCGATTTTCTCTAAGTTAACTTCATGTTCTACACCAACAACTTCGACTCCATCCATATCATCTTTAATATGGTCGTACCAAGGGTCGCCAAGCCATGATTGAACGGCACCAACAGGTTTGATTCCTAAAGCAAGTAATGCTTCAGTACCTTCATTTGTCAGAACGACCACTCTTTTAGGCGTTTCTTTCAATTCAGCAGTGCCCATGGCATGCTCAATTGTGTAGCTTTTCTCTTCTTTCTTGTCTTCAGCTTTATTTCCTTCGGCTTGATCATTCGAATTCCCGCAAGCTGCTAGAAGGAAGACTGCAAATATTGTAAAAATCGTTAATAATGACTTAAATCTAAACATCTATGTATCCCTCCCAATTTTTCGGCAAATGATAATCATTCGCACTTAACAGCATCATCATAAAATGAATATACTTTTCTGTCAATATATAATTGAAAATGATTCTCAAATTCGTTGACATAATCCTGTTAACGCCAGTACAATTGAATTAAATAAGATATACAAACGTGATTGGAAAGGTAACTGGATATGTTATTAAAAAATTCATGGCAGAAATGGATGGGGCTGTTCATTACCATTATTTTGCTGCTGTTTTTAATGTGCTCAAGCATAGTATACGGATATACAAATACAACATGGCAAATGGCCATTGATGCTTTTACCCATTTCAATGGGACGAATGAACACATTGTCATTCAATCAGTAAGACTGCCACGAGCCCTGATTGCATCGGCAATTGGTGCAAGTTTGGCCATCTCAGGGGTGTTAATGCAAACGCTAACTAAAAATCCACTCGCTTCTCCAGATATATTCGGTGTCAACGCAGGCGCGGGATTGGCGGTTGTCACTGGGGTCACCGTTTTTGGGATAAGCAATCTTCAAGTATTCACATGGTTGTCTTTTATAGGGGCCGCCATAGCCGCGATAAGCATATATATGATTGGAAGCATGGGACGGGGCGGCTTGACACCGATGAAGCTGACATTGGCCGGTGCAGCCATGACTGCCATGGTATCTTCACTCACACAGGGTCTTCTCGTTTCTAATGAGGCCCTTTTAGAGCAAGTGCTGTTCTGGCTTGCTGGATCAGTTTCCGGGAGAAGTCTGGACAATTTAATTGCCGTCCTGCCGTATCTTGTTGTTGGTTGGGGCATTGCCTTGATTGTGTCCGGTAAAATGAATGTGTTATCCATGGGTGAAGATGTTGCAAAAGGTCTAGGACTGAACATAGTTTTCCTTAAACTGGTTCTGGGACTGGCAGTCATCCTGCTAGCTGGAGGATCAGTAGCGGTTGCGGGTCCGATTGGTTTTATTGGAATCGTCGTTCCGCATCTTACCCGTTCTATAATAGGCATCGATCATCGCTGGTTGATTCCTTTCTCTGGACTTTTCGGGGCGGTGCTTTTAATCGTAGCCGATATCATATCCAGGTATATCCTGATGCCCCGAGAAGTTCCTGTTGGAGTCATGACAGCCATAATCGGGACCCCATTCTTTATTTATATAGCTAGAAAGGGGTTCAGCGGTCGATGAAGTCATATAAGAGCTTTCGTTTGTTTAATGAAAAAATATCATTCTTAATGGATAAAAAAGCAATGATCGTGATTTTCGCATTATTTTTAGTCACTTCATTAGTGTTTGTGATCAGTACTGCTGTGGGTGAAATGAATATCCATCCGTTGAGCGTACTTCAGGTCTTTATTGGAGGGGGGACGGAAAGCGATCGGCTTATTATCCAATCTTTCCGCCTGCCCAGAATAATTGTTGCTCTCTTGGTAGGGATGGGTCTTGCGGTAGCTGGAGGTATCCTTCAAGGGATGATTCGAAATCCACTTGCCTCCCCGGATATCTTGGGGATAACAGGAGGGGCGACTGTAGCGGTCGTTGGATTCATGGCCTTTTTTAGCGATAAGAACCATTCGTTAACGGTAAGCATCAATTGGCTTCCGTTAGCTGCATTCATTGGGGCGACAGTCGTGGCATTGCTTGTTTATTCTTTAGCCTGGAAAAATGGAGTTCCCCCGATAAGGCTTGTGTTGATTGGGATCGGGGTGATGGCTTTAATGAAGGCACTCACTACAATGATGATGATTCTTGGGCCCGTCTTTCAAGCGAGCCAGGCAAACCTTTGGATCACGGGTTCAGTATCTAACTCCACCTGGAGTAATATCGCGGTGCTGGCTCCATGGACGATTCTATTCCTTTTACTTGCCTTTCTATATGCCAGGAATATTAATTTACAGGAGTTAGGCGATGACCTTGCAACGGGGCTTGGAGGACATGTCCAAAAACAGCGGTTTACATTATTGATGATCAGTACGGCATTGATTGGTGGTTCTACCGCTTTTGCTGGAGGAATTGGCTTTGTGGGACTAATGGCGCCTCATATGGCTAGAAGGCTGGTTGGTTCGAGTTTTGGGGTGTTGTTGCCTACTTCAGCTTTGCTTGGCGGCATCCTTGTTATGGTAGCGGATTTGATTGGACGGACCTTATTCTCACCTTTGGAAATACCTGCTGGTGTCTTTACAGCGAGCATCGGTGCACCATACTTCATTTACTTACTTTATAAAACGAGGAATTCGTAATTCCGATAAAATGAATACTTTGAATAAGAAAGAAGCAGCCATCCTGGGGATGGCTGCTTCTTTCTTATTCATTAAGCTACTTTAGCAACTTCGATTTCGATGGTAAGAGTGATTTGATCGCCGATTAGTACGCCGCCTGTTTCTAATGCTGCGTTATAGGTCAAACCATAATCACTGCGTTTAACTTTCCCTTTTCCACTAAATCCCGCTTTTTCATTTCCCCATGGATCTTTTCCTTGGCCTTCGAAGGTGATGGCGAAAGTTTCTTCTTGTGTGATTCCGTTAAGAGTCACATTACCTGTTACATCGTATTCATCTTCATTCGTTTTCACGATTTTAGTTGATTGGAATGTTAATGTAGGGTTTTTTTCTACATTAAAAAAGTCAGCGGAACGCAAGTGGTTATCCCGGTCTGCATTCCGTGTGTCTATACTGGCCACATCTACGGTAAAATCAATATCTGCAGTTGTTAGGTCCAGTGGATCTGCTGAAATGTTTGCCTCGAACTTATTAAAACTTCCTTTTACTTTGGCGATCATCATATGTTTTACAGAAAATTCAATAGCACTGTGAGTCGGGTCGACTGTCCACTTTGTATTTGTCATGGTTATTCCTCCTGATTATTAATCTCGAATATATATATCTTTAATTTGAGATATCTTAACTTAATGTAATTATAAGAGGTGAAAGTAGAAGTGTCAACTGAAAGTTTTCCTTATTTTAGAAAACGTGTAAAAACCCTGTGCATTTAAGGAGCACAGGGTTTTTCTTTTTAAGAAGGGTAAAAGCTAACTTTCTTTATTAATTGGCATGTTCATTCTCTTTTTGATTAGTCACCTTACTCGGCCAAAAGGCATGGCGGCCAAGAAGGGAGGTGATTGCTGGGACCAGGAACGGGCGCACGATGAATGTGTCCATTAACACACCAAGAGCAGTAATGAGCCCGAATTGAACCAATACTTGAATCGGAAGTGTGGCAAGAACGGAAAAAGTGGCTGCCAAGATTATGCCGGCTGAAGTGATGACACCGCTAGTTTCGGCAACGCCTTTTCTAATGGCCTGCTTGATTGGCATCGTTTTTTTCTTACGCCAAATGCTTGAAACCATGAAAATGTTATAATCTTCTCCAAGTGCAACCAGGAATACGAATGAATAAAGCGGAATTGTCCCCTCTATGGCATCCACACCCATGAAATAATGCAAGATTATCCAACCTAAGCCCATAGCTGCAAAGAAAGAGAGAATGACAGTTCCCATTAAATACACCATGGCTGTCACAGATCGCAAGTAGGCTAAAAGGAGCAATGAAATCAGGACGATGATGATCGGGATGATCATGAATTCATCGGCTTTTACGGTATCCCTTTTATCAAATTGTGTCGCAGTTTGCCCGCCAATCCAAACCTTTTCATCAACAGAAGAGATATTGGCGGCCTTCAATTCTTTCTCTGCCATGGTGCGGATTTCTGGAATTGAATCAATGGCTTCAATATCGTATGGGTTTATGTTGAATGTGACTTCATAGGACTTCAGATCTTTATTAGATTTACTTGTGACGGGATCAGCAACATTTTCAACGATATTCATCCCTTTTAATGCCGACGCTAAATCGATATCTTCACCATCCGTATCGACAACCACTGTGGCTGGTGCCAGTTCGCCTGGTGAATACGAGTCGGAAATGACGGAATAGCCTTCACGTGAGTTCATATCTTCAGGGAAAGAAGAGAGAATATCATATGAATATTTTATTTGCGAAGAATATCCAGCTAAAACACTGAAGATAATCAGGCATGTAAGAATGACGGTCCATGGCTTGGTTGTGACGATAGTACCAATCCAATTACCGATACGACCTGATTCTTTATGCTTTTTGACTTCTTTTCCCTTTTTCTTGGCCCGTGCTTCTTCCATTTCTGGAGTACGCGGAACGATTGGGAAGAAGGAAGCCCTGCCGAATACAGAAAGCAATGCCGGTACAAGGGTTAAAGCTGCCAGCATCATGATTAAAATGGACAAGCTGAATGGTACAGCGAAACGGTGATAGGCTCCGTATTTGGCTACAAGCAATGTTAGCAGGGAAATGACGATCGTAAGGCCGCTCATTGCAATGGCACCTGATGAATCTTTAAATGCTGCAATCATGGCTTTCCGTTTACTTTCATGATTCCTTAATTCACTTCTGTAGTGAGAAATTAAAAATAGACAATAATCCGTTCCGGCACCGAATAATAATACGGTCATGATTGAAATGGCCTGTGAATCGACTGTAATCCAACCATGGTCTGCCATGAATCCAAGGATCGGGCTTGTGACAATATAGGCGAAGCCTACTCCGATTAAAGGAATAATGGCTAAAAGCGGGGAGCGGTAAATGAGTAATAAGACAACAAGTACAAGAATTACGGTTGCTAATAGCAATTTGAAATCCGCACCTGAAAATAATCCCGTTGCATCGACGGATATCCCTACAGGTCCTGTCACTCGAAGGGATAATTCACCTGAATCTGTTGGTACCTTGAATGGGTCCGATCCAATGCGTTCAGATACTGTTTCATTAATGCTTTCAAGATTTTTTTCCAGAATGGCAGTTTCGGTCTTTTCTTTAAAGAAAAGCGGCTGTACGAAAGTCGTTCCATCTTCCGAAACCGACCCTTGCAGAGCAGGCAACGGAATTTCATGTAGCGGTGGTAGAAAAGATTGCTGGGACAGTGGGTTATCTGTAAGTTCTTTGGAAAGGTACTGGATTTCAGCCAAGTCGGCTTCTGTCAGTCCACCTTCCCGATGCCATGTAAGCAGGGCAGGTAATCCAGAAGATTTCGGGAATTCTTTTTTAATAAGTTCATCAGCCACGACGGAAGCTGAGTCTTCGGGCAAGTCAGCGGCATTATTTGTTGTTCGATCATTTACGGCAGGCAATGTGAAGGTTAAGAGAATTGCTACAATTATCCATAAAGCAATGACAACCCAACGACTGGTTTTTCCTGTCATCATCCTGCCAAGTCTTCCTATTATTGATTCGCCCAATGAAGGCACCTCGCTTTTTGAATTTTTTATCCTTATTTCATTATAATGGAGTGCTGTTGACTTATTCAAAAATGGGTATGCTGCCTCTAAAAAGCCTTGAATGGATGATTGCCATTCAAGGCTTTCATATCATTTTATGAGTTTAGAACAGACGAAGATTTCTTTTAAATCCATAGGAGCTTGCTGTAACGTTAACCGTTGTTGAATCGGTGCGGGCCATTCGATGATCGCGGGAAGGACACAAATATCAGGATTGCTACTAAAAGGTAATTATTCTTTCTTTCATAAAGCTCGCTCCTTGTCATTATTACTAGAAAAAATATAGTGAAGTTTCTTGAAACATTAATGAATAGTCAGCCCGTTTTTAATTCGATGTTATGAAGATATGTGTTGGTGTTGTGAAAATGAACTTATTCATATATGAGAAAAGCACTCATTTATCCAATTTCAATAAAGTTTGAAGATTGAAGAGTGAAATATAGGGAATAGGGAAAAGTATAGTTGTATTGTGGAATTAATTAACATAGGAGGGATTTTTTTGTCTGATAAATCAAAAAAAACAAATGATGAATCGAAAGAAACATTAACGAACAGGCAAGGGCACCCCGTAACGAATAACCAGAGTCTTAGAACTGTAGGAAACAGAGGTCCTAGTACACTTGAGAACTACGATTTCCTGGAAAAGATCAGCCACTTCGATAGGGAGCGTATTCCTGAACGGGTGGTGCATGCCCGTGGTGCAGGTGCACATGGTTATTTTGTTCCAACTGGTAAAGCGGGGGACGAGCCGATTTCAAAATATACGAGAGCGAAGGTTTTTCAGGAAGAAGGTAAAAAAACACCGGTATTCGTGAGGTTTTCTTCTGTTATTCATGGAGGGACTTCCCCGGAAACGTTACGTGACCCCAGGGGATTTGCCGTTAAATTTTATACGGAAGATGGAAATTGGGATCTTGTAGGCAATAACCTGAAAATTTTCTTTATCCGTGATGCCATGAAATTCCCGGATTTAATTCATGCCTTCAAACCGGATCCGGTCACGAATATTCAGGACGGCAGAAGGATTTTCGATTTTTGCTCGAGTTCCCCGGAAACATTCCATATGATTACCTTTGTGTTTTCCCCTTGGGGCATTCCAGCTAACTACCGCATGATGCAAGGGTCAGGGGTCAATACTTATAAATGGGTGAATGAGGAAGGCAAAGCCGTACTTGTTAAATATCACTGGGAACCGAAACAAGGGATCAAGAACCTGACGCAGCAAGAGGCTAATGAAATTCAAGCTACGAATTTCAATCATGCCACACAGGATTTATATGAAGCGATCGAACGCGGGGACTACCCGGAATGGGATCTCAACGTACAGATCATGAGTGATGATGATCATCCCGAGTTGGATTTTGATCCTCTTGATGACACAAAGATCTGGCCGAAAGATGAGTTCCCATGGCTGCATGTCGGTACGATGGTATTGGATAAAAACCCGGAAGACTACTTCACTGAAGTGGAACAGGCTGCATTCGGCACGGGTGTCCTAGTGGATGGACTGGACTTCTCTGATGACAAGATGTTACAGGGACGTACATTCTCTTATTCCGATACACAGCGTCACCGTGTTGGCGCGAATTATCTGCAATTGCCGATCAATGCTCCAAAGAAGCCAACAGCCACGAATCAGACGGGCGGACAGATGCAATATGAAGTTGGCAGAGGTAACCAAAGCCCCCACATCAACTACGAACCATCAACTGTAGGAGGTTTGAAAGAAGCCAAGCAGACGGGCAAGGAGCATACACCTTTGGTAGAAGGAAAACTTGTTCGTGAGACAATCGATCGCCAAAACAATACGAAGCAGGCTGGTGAAACATTCCGTGAATTCGAAGATTGGGAAAAAGACGATTTAATCTCCAATTTAGTGTCGGCATTGGCTCCTGCCGACAAGCGCATTCAGGAAAAAATGATAGCCCTTGCCGAAGAGGCTGATGAAGAGTATGGCCGCAGATTAAAAGAGGGATTAGCCTCGGCTTCTGAACATACGGAATCTTCAAAACCTATGGGTGGAACGGATAACCCAGAGGATGCAGTCAGAAAAGGACATGAAGCAGATCCATATTGATTGGTCTGAAAGGAAGCAAACTTCCCTTTAAAGGGTTTGCTTCTTTTTTTAATGGGCATAATTTATGGATGGGTGGAATGGTCTTCAGGGGATGCCGTCTAAAATCAAGCAGGAAATAGATTGGCAAAAAACTTCATAATCATTTAAACTGAAACTACTCTATTTTTCTCTTATAAAGGAGATGAAAAAATGATTAAAATTCTTTCTGCCCTTTTCCTTCCTTGTCTACTTGTCATGCTATTTTCAAGAGTCACCTATAACAATGTCGTTGGCCTTGTTTTAACGGTTGCCTTGATTACAGCTTCCGCATATAAAGGTTATACGCATACAAACTTATTGATCATCGTGGATGCCTTATCCCTGACTGTGGGATTTTGGTTATCAAAAAGAATGATGAAACAAACATCCAAGAGCGCCTGACATCAAAGGTGCTTTTTTTGTACTCAACTTGTCATTCCCCTCAATACCCATCGAGTCTATAAACAAAAAATAGAATGGATGTTCGCTTATCGCTGGTTTGTTTTGAGGCGATTGTGGTAGAATGTGTATATATACATTCTTAAACCGGAATAAATAGAAGGGATATAGCCATGTCCCGTTTTCATATAAAAATATTTCAATAGGAGGCTATGCTTGGTGAAGGATAAGTTTGAGTTAGTCTCAAAATACTCTCCTGAAGGAGATCAACCTGCAGCAATTGAAATGCTTGTCGAAGGCATTAAAGAAGGCAAGGAAATGCAGACATTATTGGGGGCAACGGGGACAGGGAAGACGTTCACCGTTTCCAATGTGATTCAACAAATAAATAAACCGACTCTTGTCATTGCCCACAATAAAACGTTGGCAGGACAGCTTTACAGTGAATTCAAAGAGTTTTTCCCAAATAATGCCGTTGAATACTTCGTCAGCTATTATGATTACTACCAGCCAGAAGCTTATGTTCCATCCACGGATACATTCATCGAAAAAGATGCAAGCATCAATGATGAAATCGATAAACTGCGTCACTCGGCTACCACTTCATTGTTCGAAAGGAAAGATGTCATCATCATCGCCAGCGTTTCGTGCATATATGGACTCGGTTCCCCGGAAGAGTACCGCGAGATGGTCGTTTCTCTCCGAACAGGCATGGAAATAGACCGGAATGCCTTGCTGCACAGACTCGTGGATATTCAATATGAGCGGAATGATATTGCTTTCCAACGGGGGACTTTCCGCGTTCGTGGCGACGTGGTCGAAATTTTCCCTGCCTCACGTGATGAACATTGCGTAAGGGTCGAGTTTTTCGGAGATGAGATTGACCGTATCCGTGAAGTGGATGCCTTGACTGGTGAAATCACCGGCGAACGTGAACATATCGCCATTTTCCCGGCTTCCCATTTCGTTACTCGCGAAGAGAAAATGAGGATAGCCGTTCAAAATATCGAAACGGAACTGGAAGAGCGATTGAAGGAATTAAGGGAAGATGAAAAGCTCCTTGAAGCCCAGCGCTTGGAGCAGAGGACCCGTTATGATTTGGAAATGATGCGGGAAATGGGCTTTTGTTCAGGGATCGAGAACTATTCCCGCCATTTAACGCTTCGCCCCTCAGGTGCGACACCTTACACTTTAATGGATTACTTTCCAGAGGATTTCCTTTTGGTCGTGGATGAATCACACGTGACCCTTTCGCAAATCCGGGGAATGTTCAATGGGGATCAGGCACGTAAGCAAGTACTCGTCGATCATGGCTTCCGTCTGCCGTCTGCAAAGGATAACCGCCCGCTAAGATTTGAAGAATTTGAAAAAAAGGTCCATCAATCCATATTCGTTTCGGCAACTCCGGGACCATATGAACTCGAACATACGCCAGAAATGGTTCAGCAGATCATCCGTCCTACCGGCTTGCTGGATCCAACGATAGAAGTGCGGCCGATTGAAGGACAGATAGATGACTTGATCGGTGAAATACAAGAGCGCGTCAAAAAGAACGAGCGAGTCCTCATTACGACCTTAACGAAAAAGATGTCTGAGGATTTAACCGATTATTTAAAGGAAATTGGCATCAAGGTCCAATACCTTCATTCGGAAGTGAAGACCTTGGACAGGATAGAAATCATCCGGGAACTGCGAATGGGCAAATATGATGTACTCGTTGGAATCAATCTTTTAAGGGAAGGCCTGGATATTCCGGAAGTGTCATTAGTGACAATTCTGGATGCCGATAAAGAAGGGTTCCTTCGCTCGGAGCGCTCGCTTATTCAAACGATGGGCCGTGCAGCCCGTAATGCCAACGGCCACGTCATCATGTATGCGGACCGCATCACGAATTCGATGGAACTTGCCATCAATGAAACGAAGCGGCGCCGTGAAATTCAGGAAAATTATAACAAAGAGCATGGAATAATGCCGCAGACCATTCAAAAGGATATCCGGGACTCCATCAGGGCCACTCACGTAGCGGAAGAAGGAGAAGCGTATAAAGAAGATCTTGCACCAAGTCTCGCGAAGCTTCCTAAAAAGGAGCGCGTAAAAGTGATGGCAAGCATGGAAAAAGAAATGAAGGAAGCGGCAAAGGCACTGGACTTCGAGCGAGCTGCCGAGCTGCGTGATTTATTACTAGAGTTAAAAGCGGAAGGGTGACGAAACATGGCAATGGATAAAATTGTGATTAAAGGGGCCAGGGCCAATAATTTAAAGAATATTGATATCACGATACCGAGAGACAAACTTGTCGTGCTGACCGGCTTATCCGGATCTGGAAAGTCTTCCTTGGCTTTTGACACGATTTATGCAGAAGGGCAAAGGCGTTATGTAGAATCACTGTCCGCTTATGCCCGTCAATTCTTAGGCCAAGTGGATAAACCGGATGTCGATGCGATCGAAGGCTTGTCGCCAGCCATTTCCATAGACCAGAAAACGACCAGTCGAAATCCGCGTTCAACCGTAGGGACTGTGACTGAAATCTATGATTATTTAAGGCTGTTATTTGCACGGGTCGGCAGGCCGACCTGTCCGATCCATAATATTGAAATTACCTCACAAACGATTGAGCAAATGGTGGACCGCATTCTTGATTACCCTGAGCGTACCAAGCTTCAGGTATTGGCACCGCTTGTCTCAGGCAGAAAAGGGACACATGCAAAAGTTTTGGAGGAAGTTAAGAAACAAGGATATGTCCGCATTCGTGTGAACGGGGAAATGCATGATCTTAGTGATGAGATCACTCTCGAAAAAAATAAAAAACATTCGATTGAAGTCATTATAGACCGGATCGTCATTAAAGAGGGTGTCATGGCGCGGCTTGCAGATTCATTGGAAAGTGCTTTGAAGCTCGGTGAAGGCAAAGTCATCATTGACGTCATGGGTGAAGAAGAGCTGCTGTTCAGTGAACATCATGCTTGTCCATACTGCGGGTTTTCGATTGAAGAGTTAGAGCCGAGGATGTTCTCCTTCAATAGCCCGTTTGGAGCCTGCCCGGATTGTGATGGTTTGGGGGCGAGGCTTGAGGTGGACCGTGATCTGGTCATACCCAATAAGGAATTAAGCCTCCGTCAACATGCTATCGCGCCATGGGAGCCGACGAGTTCTCAATATTATCCTCAGCTTCTTGAAGCGGTGGCCAACCATTATGGGATAGATATGGATATCCCCGTTAAAGATTTACCGGAAGATAAATTGGAGAAGGTCTTGCTTGGTTCAGGTAAACATAAGATATATTTCCGTTATAAAAATGATTTTGGAAGAGTGCAAGAAGGATATATTCCTTTTGAAGGAGTTTTAAGAAATATCGAAAGGCGCTTCAAGGAGACGAGTTCAGACTATATTCGTGAGCAAATGCAGAAATATATGTCAGAACATCACTGTCCAACCTGTAAGGGTCATCGATTGAAAAAAGAGAGTCTTTCCGTGCTCATTCAAGGGGTCCATATAAGTGAAACAACAGCTTTATCAGTGGAAGATGCGTTAGTATTTTTTGATGAGCTGGATTTGACGGAAAAGGAAGCTGCCATTGCGAGATTGATTTTACGTGAGATTCGTGAGCGGCTCGGATTCCTGGCTAATGTAGGTTTGGAATATTTGACTTTGAGCAGGGCAGCAGGGACATTATCAGGTGGCGAAGCGCAGCGTATACGATTGGCGACGCAGATCGGTTCCCGTTTGACGGGAGTCCTGTACATTTTAGATGAACCTTCAATAGGGCTGCATCAGAGGGATAACGATCGATTAATTGAAACATTGAAGAATATGCGCGAAATCGGGAACACCCTGATTGTTGTCGAGCACGATGAAGATACGATGCTTGCTGCGGATTATTTGATCGATGTTGGTCCGGGCGCAGGAGCACATGGAGGAGAAATAGTGGCCGCTGGAACTCCGGAAGAGGTCATGAATAATCCTAAATCCTTAACGGGCCAATATTTAGCAGGGAAGAAATTCATTCCATTGCCATTGGAACGCCGGAAAAATGATGGCCGCGTCATTGAAATAAAAGGTGCCAAGGAAAATAATTTAAAAAACGTTAATGTTAAATTCCCTCTTGGAGTCTTTACAGCCGTTACAGGAGTCTCGGGATCAGGGAAAAGTACATTAGTGAATGAGATCCTCCATAAGTCATTGGCTCAAAAGCTGAACCGGGCAAAAGCTAGACCAGGCGATTTTCGTGAGATCAAGGGAATTGAGCATTTAGATAAAGTCATTGATATTGACCAGTCACCGATCGGTAGAACCCCACGATCAAATCCAGCTACCTATACAGGTGTATTTGATGATGTTCGTGACGTTTTTGCCTCGACTAATGAAGCGAAGATTCGCGGTTATAAAAAAGGACGGTTCAGCTTCAATGTGAAGGGCGGCCGCTGTGAAGCATGCCGTGGTGATGGGATTATCAAGATAGAAATGCATTTTCTCCCGGATGTCTATGTCCCATGTGAAATCTGTCATGGAAAACGTTATAACAGGGAAACGCTTGAAGTGAAATATAAAGGGAAAAACATTTCCGACATTCTCGATATGACAGTTGAGGAAGGCGTTAGTTTCTTTGAAAATATCCCGAAAATCAAACGGAAGCTACAAACCATTTTTGACGTTGGTTTGGGTTATATCAAGCTTGGACAGCCTGCTACCACTTTATCAGGCGGTGAAGCGCAAAGGGTGAAACTTGCATCTGAATTGCATCGCCGTTCCACTGGGAGATCCTTTTATATCTTGGATGAACCAACTACCGGACTTCATGTCCACGATATAGCAAGGTTGCTCGAGGTCCTGCAGCGGCTGGTTGACAATGGGGATACAGTTTTGGTGATTGAGCATAATCTGGATGTCATCAAGACGGCGGACCATATTATTGACCTAGGACCGGAAGGCGGAGATAAGGGCGGAACGATCGTCACTTATGGAACACCTGAAAAAATATGTGAAGTTTCCGAATCATATACGGGAAAATACTTAAAACCTGTACTGACCCGTGATCAAATTCGCATGGAAAATTGGATTGAAGAAAAAGAACAAGAGCATGAACATGCTTAAAAGAACAAGCCATCCGGCTTGTTTTTTTGTAGAAAAATGACGGTGTGCATTTAATCAATCATTTGATTAAACAATAGGAAAACAGGATATTTCCGGGGAAATGATACATCTTTCCTTTTCGGAAATTGTCATTTTCCTTTGTCGAATGATGGGAAAAAGGGTATTTATGAAACTTTTTAGATATCTAGGCGTATGTATGAATAAAATGATAGAAGAAAGCGAGGAATGTTCATGCAGGAGGAAAGAAAGAAAATTTTAGAAATGATTCAGGATGGAAAGTTATCAGCGGAAGAAGCGATGGGTCTTTTGGAAGAATTGGATAAAGCCAGTCAGGAAAGTGAAGCTAAAGAGCAGAAATTGCAGAATGAATTATCGACGGTAGTCGTGGATAAGAAAAGCGAAGGAAGCACTCAGGATACGTTTAAGAAGAATATCCAGTCATCGAAAGAAAAGATTATTGATTTCGTTGAAAGTGCTTTTAAGAAAATCAAAGAAACGGACCTTGATTTCAATTTCGGGAAATCTGTGGAGGTCAGTCATATTTTTCAGCATGATTTTGATTTCCTCAATGAAGTTGATGTAGATATAGCAAATGGGAAAATAAAAATCGCTGCATGGGACCATAATGATGTCAGGGTTGAATGCCAGGCAAAGGTATACCGGGTGGAAGATATAGAAGAAGCTAGGAAAAACTTTTTGGAAGAAGTCGATTTTTCGATTGAAGATGGAAAGATGATGTTCAAGGTTCGTGAGAAATCCATAAAGGTCGATACGATCATGTACATTCCAAGGAAGGAATATGAAGTCATTCATGTAAGGATGTTCAATGGTGCAATCACGACTGAATCTTTGAAATCGGAGAACCTTAAAGCGAAGACAGCGAATGGTGCCATTCATATCATGCAGGGTACGGGTGATTCTTGTGAGCTTGAAACGGGTAACGGGATGATCACCATATCAGATACCAACTTTAATGACTTGGAAGCTGAGACCTTGAATGGGGCGATTAATGCCGATGGATACTTCAAGAAACTGGATGTCCAGACTTTCAATGGGGAAATCGTCTGTACGAATTCAGGGATGGATTGCGATTCAATCCATGCTAAGTCTATTACTGGGAAAGTCCAGCTGATCCTGCCACCAGGTAAGGCGATTGAGGGAGAGTTGAAATCTAATTTAGGAAGCTTTAATGTAACTTTAGAAGGGATGACCATCATCGAAGAGAAAAGTGATGTGGTTCAGAAAGTCCTTAAGTTTAAGACGGTTAAAGAAGAGGTTCCTGTGCTTCATGTTTTTGCAGAAACAAAGACTGCCGCGATAACAGTTTCCTGAAGAAGCAGAAAGCCTGCCAGACGGGCTTTCTGTTCGTAGACAAAAGGGGTTCTATCTAAATTTCAAAACAAAGTTTATTGGAACGTAAGGTACGAGACTCCTGCGGGTAAAGCGTGTCTAGGGAGACCCCGCAGGCGCAAAGGTGAACCGCCCGCGGAAAGCGAGTTCCTGGAGTGAAAATCAACGTTAAATTGTGCAAGACCTTAAAAAACTGTAGACAAAATCGATTGTCATCGAGTTGTCCACAGTCTGAAAGCCCGCCAATATAAACTGGCGGGCTTGCTTTTATTTTGGTGTAAGGATTCATGTATGTTCCTCTCATCTCTTTACTGGTTATGGGGCCATCCCGCGCCATCATCCGGGCGGAGTGAATAAAAAAACAATAAATCGATAATGCTTTGTTTGGTTATTAACAGAAAAATGCTAAAATAGAAAAAGTATCTCTAAAAATAGCATCGCTCCAAAAGGAGGAAAGATATATGGCAAAAGTCCGTACAAAAGATATAGTTGAAGCGTTCGGTCTAGAACTTATCAGTGGGGAAGAAGGAATTAACCGTCCAATTGTCACGAGTGATTTATCTCGTCCAGGACTTGAAATAGCCGGTTTTTTTGATTATTATCCCGCCGATCGAGTACAGCTTTTAGGCATGACGGAAATGTCCTTTTTTAATCGGTTGAATGAACCGGATCGAATACAGAGGATGGAAGAGTTATGCAGGGACTTTACTCCAGGCATCATCATTACGCGTGGTCAGGAAGTGCCGATAGAGTTGATAGAAGCTTCTGAGCGGGAATCCGTTCCTGTGATGAGATCTAATATGAAGTCAACGCGCTTATACAGCCGTTTGACGAATTTCCTTGAAAGTAGGTTGGCACCAACTACTGCTGTTCATGGTGTATTGGTGGATATCTATGGGCTGGGTGTGTTGATCACAGGTAAAAGCGGTGTCGGTAAAAGTGAGACAGCCTTGGAATTAGTGAAACGGGGTCATCGTCTCGTAGCCGATGATTGCGTCGAAATCAGGCAGGAAGACCAAGATACGCTAGTCGGGAATGCCCCGGATTTAATCGAACATCTTCTTGAAATAAGAGGGTTGGGAATCATTAATGTAATGACGCTTTTTGGAGCTGGTGCAGTCCGGAGCAATAAAAAGATCTCAATCGTCATCAATCTGGAACTATGGGAAAAAAACAAGCAGTATGACCGGGTGGGTCTTGATGAAGAAAAAATGAAAATCATTGATACGGAAGTGACGAAAATTACCGTACCTGTGCGCCCAGGTCGAAATTTAGCTGTTATCATTGAGGTGGCAGCCATGAATTACCGCCTGAAACGAATGGGAGTAAATGCTGCAGAACAGTTTTCAGATCGCTTGAATCATGCAATTGCAGATCCTGAACATGATGAATTTTAAAAGGTATATAGGAAAAGAGGGGACAATATGGAACAAGGAATACAACCGCTGAATCCAATAGCGATTGATCTTGGCCCTATTCAGGTTCATTGGTATGGACTGATCATCGGTTTCGGTGTGTTACTGGGTCTTATTATCGCTTTAAGGGAATCTGAGCGAAGAGGTCTCGATAAGGAAGTTTTTACCGATATGATTTTGTTTGCTGTCCCAATTGCGATCATTAGTGCCCGTATTTATTATGTCATCTTCCAATGGGAGTACTATTCACAAAACCCGGGGGATATCATAAAAATATGGAATGGCGGAATTGCCATACACGGTGCGCTGATTGGAGCGGTATTGACTGCCATAGTTTTTGCCAAGGTCAAGAAAGTCTCATTTTGGAAGCTGGCGGATATTGCTGCACCGAGTTTATTGTTGGGGCAGGCAATTGGCCGTTGGGGTAATTTCATGAATCAGGAAGCACATGGGGGAGAAATAACAAGGTCCTTCCTGGAAAATATGCATTTGCCTGAATTCATCATTAATCAAATGTACATAAACGGTACGTATTATCACCCAACCTTTTTGTATGAATCGATTTGGAATATCGTCGGTGTAATCATCCTCTTAAGTTTACGGAAAGTGAACTTGCGCAGGGGTGAACTATTTTTAACTTATGTATTATGGTATTCCATCGGCCGTTTTTACATTGAAGGTTTGCGGACGGATAGTTTGATGCTGACGGAGTCGCTGCGTATCGCACAAGTGATCTCGATTGTCCTGGTAGCTGTGGCCATTGCTTTAGTGGTCTATAGAAGGGTCCGTGGGCATGCAGACAAAAGATACTTAGATGCATAGGGAATATGTGTAAAGGGAGAGGGCATAGTGATAGTGGATTCGGTTAAAAGGGGACTTCTTTCCGGCTTGAATACAACTTGGTCTTTGGGTAAAGTGATATTTCCAGTTACTCTGATCGTCACTGTGCTTCAATATACGCCTGTACTGCCATTTATCATTAACTTGATAGCGCCTTTGATGAATCTCATCGGTCTTCCAGGGGATGCGGCAATTCCGCTCGTGTTAGGGAATTTCCTGAATTTATACGCAGCGATAGCAGGCATATTAACGCTTGATTTGACTGTGAAAGAGGTTTTTATTATCGCTACGATGCTATCTTTTTCACATAATCTATTGATCGAGTCTGGTGTGGCGATGAAAACCGGCGTCAAGCTGTGGATCATTTTAACAGTACGGATCGGGCTTGCACTTTTGTCAGCGGTCGTCATCAATCTTGTTTGGCAAGGCGGATCTGAAATGGCACAAGGAGTGGCTATCGGGGAGACGGCAGAGATTAACGGAGCGGGTGCAATCCTTATACATGGTGTAATCCAGGCCCTTTCCGGAATCGCCCAGCTGGCGGTCATCGTTATACCGCTTATGGTAGTGGTTCAAATCATGAAAGATTTAAAATGGCTGGAAGCCTTCTCAAAAGCCCTTGCTCCCTTTATGAAGGTCCTTGGGATGAAACCGAATGCTTCCATGCCGTTCGTTACAGGTCTGACTCTTGGATTGGCATATGGGGCTGGCGTAATGATTCAAGCAGCAAAGGAAGATAATGTCTCGAAGAAGGATATGACGATTGCATTCATCTTTTTAGTTGCCTGCCATGCTGTTGTAGAAGACACACTGATTTTTATTCCACTGGGGATTCCGGTCTTGCCGTTGTTACTTATTCGGTTACTCACTGCTATTGTTCTAACGATGGTCGTTGCGTATATTTGGAATCGGACTGACAGTGTACAGAGAAAGGAAGCTGTATATGAACAGTAACATAACTACATTATTATTTGATCTTGATGGTACGTTGATCAATACAAATGAATTGATCATCGCCTCTTTTACAGAAACTTTAAACCATTTTTGTCCTGGAAAGTTCAATCGGGAAGATATCATTCCATTTATCGGTCCGACTTTGGTTGATACTTTTTCTTCCATCGATCCAAAGCGAGTGGATGAAATGATCGCTTTCTATCGGGAGCATAATTGGAAAAACCATGATTTGCTTGTCACACAATTTGACGGGGTATACGAAACCGTTCAAGCATTGAAGCAGAGCGGCTATAAATTGGCAGTCGTTACGACAAAGAAACGTGATGTCGTCGAAAAGGGCCTGCGTTTAAGCAAACTGGATCAATTCTTTGAAGTGGTGGTCACACTTGATGATGTGCAAAATGCAAAGCCGGATCCAGAGCCTTTGGTAAAAGCTTTAAATCAACTCGGTTCGGTTCCTGAAGAAGCGATCATGATTGGCGACAGTTATCATGATATTCTTGGCGGGAAAAACACAGGTACAAAAACGGCAGGTGTCTCATGGTCCATTAAAGGCCGTGAATTTTTGGAAAGTTATCACCCAGACTATATGCTGGAGAAAATGGCAGATTTATTGAATATCGTTGAGGTTGAAAAGCTCACGGAGGCTAGAAGATGAGACGTACGTCCCGCTATCCAGTTGACGGGGCTAATTCACTATGGCATGTGTATAAGACCGTTCCTTTCTGGAAAGTCGTAAAGAACTTTGTGGTGATACAGCTAGCGCGTTATACGCCTTTTCTCGGTATGAAAAATTGGCTTTACAGGACTTTTTTACATATGAAAGTCGGAAAGCATACTTCGTTTGCCTTGATGGTCATGCCGGATGTGATGTTTCCGGAAAAAATATCAGTGGGAATAAATACAGTCATTGGCTATAATACGACGATTCTTGCTCATGAATATTTGATTCATGAATATCGTTTAGGAGATGTAGTTATCGGGGATGAGGTATTGATCGGAGCCAATTCGACCATCCTTCCAGGCCTTTCAATTGGAAATGGGGCGATTGTCTCTGCGGGGACGCTTGTCCATAAGGATGTTCCAGAGGGAGCTTTCGTCGGCGGAAATCCAATGAAAATCATATATACCAAAGAGGAAATGCTTGAGCGGGATCAGCAAACTTCCTTATGAAAAAGGACTTGCCCATTTATGCGGCAGGTCCTTTTTAATGGCATTTTGGATATAACGGACTCAGTTCATTTTTAGGTGATCTACTATCCATTTAAGATTTATGAATAGGGGGCTGAATAACTTCAGCCCCCATATCTCATTTGTTCATTTCCGTTTTCAATAAATCGGCAACCAATACGTACCGTTCTGGTGCACTGCCGATATATGAAAAAGGATAGCAGGTTGTTACTGTAAGTGTGGCTTTAGGTTTGGGAACGATCACGGTACGGTCATCTGCATCGACGATACGTACCTTCCTCACTTTATATGTAAACGTACCTGCTTCTGTCTTGGCAATCAGCAAGTCACCTTGACCGACTTCACCCAGATCTCTGAAAATAGTATCTCGATGACCGGATAAAACGGAATTATCCTTTTCACCAGGGAGGACAGACCCTGCATAATGGCCGACGCCCTTTTCGAGTTCATCCTCGTCCGTTCCGTGGTAAATTGGGAGAGTTGCCTCGATTTTTGGAATATAAAGCTCACCCATCAAATCACCTGTCTCCGGTCGTTCATCATAAAGTTCGCGCCCATCGGGAATATCTGCATTCGTCTTCATTTCGGGTAGTTTAGCCGTTGCCTCCGGTTCTGGGAGCTTAGCCGTCGCCTCCGGTTCTGAGAGCTTAGAAGTTACCTCGTTTGTATCAGACTTATTCCATTTATATATGGCATAGCCTTTTAACAGTGTATAGGCGTTTGTCGTTGTAAAATAAAAACCTATGATTAAAAAGCAAACAGCAGTGATGAGTAACCATTTTCTCTTATGCCTGGATTGCCTATTTTCTCTCATCTTAATTAGCAAGTCTCGCTTTTCTAATTAATCCGAAAGCGATGCCCATCATCACTAAACCGATTAAAGCACCGAATAGGTAATTACCAGCCGTTTTAGGAAGCACTCCGCCTTTTTCCGTTTTATGTACGGTTTTTACGGGTTTCTTCTTTTCCTTTTTTACATCAACCACTTTAGAAATGACCTCAGTTGACTGTTTAATGTCATTACCTGTTTCTTTCACTAAATCGGAACCGATCATTTCACCTGTCAATTTAAAATCGAGCAAAAGATTGCCGTTTAGATCATAAATGGAAACTAGTAAACTAGCATTCGTCAAATCCTTAAGCTGGAATAAAGCCTCAAGGGATAGGTTAGTAGTTACACCATCATGTATCAAGGCGAATTTGAATTGAATTTGCAGCAAACTTTGCAGATCATTATATATCGAAAGCAATTCAGCCACTTGCTCTGCAGACAATTCATCAATTGTTTCGAAATATTCGAGTTGATCCATCCTATCGGAAATGGCCATTAAGCGATCTTCAAAGGAAGGGTCCTCGACGATAGGTAAAAGATGGTTCATGAATCTGTCGAGCTCTTCGTCCGTAAGACCGATCTCAGTAAAGAGCCCGTCCATTAAATCGATGATCTCTTCATCATCATATTCCGTCTCTTCATCTTCATAACCCATTTCTAAATCGATGATATCTTCTATGTCGTAAATGAAGTGGAAGGTATCGACGATGGAATCTCCCTCTTCCAGTTCGCCGTATTCTACCAATAATTCCGTGAGTTCTGCTTCTGTCATTTCATATTCTTTAAGTAGATTCAATAAAGTCTCGGGAGTGACGGCAGGCCCTAATGTATCACGCAACTCTTCTACCGATTCCAGTTCATTCAATGTTAGGTCGTAATAGCCTAAATATTCTTCCAATTCTTCTTGTGTCATCCTAACTTCAGAAAGGTATGCATTAAGCTCATCCTGGTTGATCTTAGTGGCCGCAAAACCCTTTGTTCCGCTTAAACTAAGCGAAAAAAGAACAATAAGCGCCAAAAAAAATGAAAGATATCTCTTCAATTCCATTTCCCCCTAAAATTTTCTAATATATCCAAACACCTGAATTATTATAAAACAGCTAAACCAAAAGGTATACATTAATAACAATGAATGGCTAAAGATAGGAATAAATATCCGGGGAAAAAGGTATGAACCCTTCCGTTTGACCTTAAAACGATCATGAAGAAATATCAAAGAGCGTCGTGGGATTGGAGGCACTTTTTTCTTGACGTGAGGAAGGGGCAGGAGTAAACTATTAATAACTTCATCCCGCTACCATATTAGCGAACTAAAGTGATTTAATAGATTATTGAGATTACTTATATGATTATGACATTTTATTTGATACTATTTTTATATGTTATCTGAAATTTGGATTTAAGCGTGCAACCTTGGAAAGATAAAGGTATAAACAAAAAAGGAATAGTGGCAATGACATCGGTTTTTGCCTATAAGGCAGACCGATTGGATATATATAGTTTTCAATATTTCAAAAGGATGTGCAGTCGTGACAAAGCCATTTATGTTTGAGAAACCGTTAGGCATGAGAGATACATTGCCGGTGCTATATGAAACGAAAGTGTCGGCCAGAAATAAAATGAGTGATGAAATCAAGAAGTGGGGTTACCAATTTATTGAAACTCCTGCATTGGAATATTATGAAACGATTGGCGAGGCTTCGGCAATTTTAGATCAACAATTGTTTAAACTTCTTGATTCCCAGGGACATACGCTCGTACTGCGTCCCGAGATGACAGCCCCCATTGCACGAGTCGCAGCATCCAAACTGTTAAAACAGCAAATTCCGCTTCGCCTGGCCTATTCTGCGAATGTATATCGAGCACAGCAGCGTGAAGGAGGCCGGCCGGCAGAATTTGAACAGATTGGTATTGAGTGTATCGGGAATAAGTCAATAAGTGCCGATGCTGAAATGATTGCCCTGCTTGCTGATGTTCTAAAGGCTGCGGGTCTTCAGGATTTTAAGATTTCGATTGGACATATAGGATTTTTACAAGAATTTTTCTTAAGCATTTTAGGTACGGAGGAAAGAGCCTCTAAATTAAGGAAGTTTTTATATGAAAAGAATTATGTTGGTTTTCGGGAGCATGTAAAATCGCTGCCGCTTTCATCCATTGATAAACAGCGGCTTATCGAATTTACCTCCTTAAGAGGCAGTGAAGGCACCCTGAAAAAGGCTCTAGGGCTGATTGAAAATAATGAAGGGCAAGATTCTTTGGCTGAACTGAAGGAATTGTCTGCGCAGTTGAAAGAATTTGGCGTTGATCAATATGTGAGCTTCGACTTAACATTGGTCAGTCATATGAGTTATTACACGGGAACTTTATTTGAAGTGTATGCGGGACACGTGGGTTCGCCAATCGGCAATGGCGGCCGGTATGATAATCTGCTTGAAAAGTTCGGTTGGAATGCTTCTGCCACTGGTTTTGCAATCCGGGTGGATCGTCTTGCAGAAGCTCTTGGGGAGCCGATGCAGCCTGTCGCACCAGAATGTATTTTATTCAGTCCCGAACGGAGATTGGAAGCCATTGAATTTGCAAGAATAAAACGATCCGAAGGAAATTTGGTAACGATTCAAGATATTACAGTCGTTCAAAATGTCGATGCTTTTACAAGAACATTTTCAGAAGTGCATTTATTTGTAGGGAATGGAGGGAATGGAAAAGATGAATAATAGCTTTTTGACGATTGCGATGCCGAAAGGGAGAATATTTGAAGAAGCGGCAGAGCTATTAAGAAGGGCCGGTTTTCGTCTCCCTCCTGAGTTTGATGATTCCCGGAAATTGATCCTTGAAGTGGAAGAAGAGAATCTGCGTTTCATTTTAGCTAAACCGATGGATGTCGTAACCTATGTGGAACACGGTGTCGCTGACATTGGAATTGCAGGGAAGGATGTCATGTTAGAGGAAGAACGTGATGTATATGAGTTACTTGATTTGAAAATCAGTGCTTGCTATTTAGCTGTAGCTGGTCTGCCTGGTACGAAAATAAGTGACATCGCCCCCAAAATAGCCAGCAAATATCCGAATGTTGCCTCCAGTTATTTTCGCGAGCAGGGAGAGCAAGTCGAGATTATTAAGTTGAATGGGTCTATTGAGTTAGCGCCGTTAATTGGTTTAGCTGAACGAATTGTGGATATCGTTTCAACGGGGCGGACATTGAAGGAAAATGGTCTCGTGGAATATGCAAAAATTGCCGATGTGACTTCGAGGCTTGTGGCAAACCCTGTCAGCTATCGAATTAAAGAAGCAAGGATTACTGAAATTGTGGATCGGCTAGCAGAAATAATTGAACAGTAAAGAATCGCTAATGAGGTGAGCGTATGAAAATAGAACGGTTTGCAGAAGGGATTTCACTGAAACGCTCGGTCGATGCAGGTACTGCCGATCAAAGAAAAGCGGTTCAGGATATCATTTATGATGTCAGGAAAAGTGGAAACGCCGCTTTACATAGTTATACCGAAAGATTCGATGGTGTCAGTCCGGGGGAATTACTTGTATCGGAACAGGAAATGGAAGAAGCGATAGCGTCCTTAGCCACGGAGCAGCTTAATATTCTTAAAGAAGCTGCGAATAATATTCGATTGTTTCACGAGAAACAAATTAGAAATTCATGGTTTACTACTGACGATACGGGAACGATGCTAGGACAAAAATTAACACCTCTTGATGCTGTGGGTGTTTATGTACCTGGAGGCACAGCGGCATACCCTTCATCTGTACTGATGAATACGATGCCTGCAAAGGCTGCGGGAGTGGAACGGATCGTTATGGTATCTCCTCCAGGGAAAGATGGGAAATTATCGCCAGCGGTTTTGGCTGCTGCCAAAATTGCCGGTATTACGGAAATATATAAAGTTGGCGGGGCACAGGCCATAGCGGCACTCGCTTATGGGACGGAAACAATAAAGAAAGTGGATAAAATAGTGGGGCCGGGAAATATTTATGTGGCGTTAGCGAAGCGGGAAGTATTCGGGGATGTCGCCATTGATATGATTGCAGGACCAAGTGAAATAGCGGTATTGGCGGACGAGTCCGCCATCGCCAAAGAAGTCGCGGCAGACTTGCTATCACAGGCAGAGCATGATGCCCGTGCTTGCAGTGTTTTGGTGACGACGTCAGCGTCTCTTGCAGAAGATGTGGCTGCGGAAGTGGCCAAGCAGGTGGCGGTGCTTCCACGCCATGATATTGCTGCAGCATCCATAAAGGATTATGGAAGAATCATTGTATGTGGAAATATGGCAGAAGCTGTTGAAGCCATTAATGAACTTGCACCGGAACATTTGGAGATTGTGACCAATGATGCACTTGAAGTCATGGCTAAAATCAGGCATGCCGGGGCAATCTTCATTGGCCGCTTTAGTTCGGAGCCTGTTGGGGATTACTTTGCAGGTCCCAATCATGTGTTGCCTACAAATGGAACCGCCCGTTTTTCCAGCCCGCTTAATGTTGATGATTTCCAAAAGAAATCGAGCATCATCATGTATAGTGAAACGGCCTTCCGTAAAAATGCAGAAAAAATCGCGGCATTTGCCCGCATGGAAGGACTTGAGGCTCACGCCCGTGCCATAGAATCACGTGGTGTGAATGAATCCGGGAAATAGTTCCTGAATCCTTACGAAATAAGGGAAATACTTATATAAGACTTTTGAAAAGCTTTTTACATCTTGGGAAAAGGGGTCTTGCCCCGATTAGGAGGAGTTGTAATGGAACGTTTTGCCAGTGTGGAGAGAAAGACGAATGAAACGGAAATCAGTTTGAAGTTTGGTGTGGACGGGGAAGGTAATTCCACCATTAAGACGGGCGTTCCGTTTATGACGCATATGCTTGATTTGTTCACGAAGCATGGGAAGTTTGATTTATCTGTAGATGCAAACGGCGATACAGAGGTGGATGATCACCATACAACTGAAGATATTGGCATTTGCTTGGGTCAAACGTTATTGGAGGCCCTTGGAGACAAGCGCGGGATAAAACGTTATGGAAATGCTTTCGTACCGATGGATGAAGCACTAGCCCAGGTTGTCATCGATTTAAGCAACCGTCCGCATCTTGAGTTCAGGGCTGAGTTTCCTTCACAAAAGGTTGGTACTTTCGATACTGAACTGGTGCACGAGTTTCTTTGGAAATTCGCTCTTGAAGCCAGGATGAACCTTCATGTAGTCGTTCATTACGGGCACAACACACATCATATGATCGAGGCAATATTCAAAGCGCTAGGACGGGCATTGGATGAAGCTACGACGATCGATCCCCGGGTCAAAGGCATCCCTTCAACGAAAGGAATGTTGTAAATGAT
The DNA here is from genome assembly GCF_030348945.1 of Peribacillus sp. ACCC06369. NCBI lineage: Bacteria > Bacillati > Bacillota > Bacilli > Caryophanales > Bacillaceae > Peribacillus > Peribacillus sp. ACCC06369. Next base: position 5,100,379 of record NZ_JAUCEN010000002.1, on the reverse strand, counting down.
CGGGATCGTCGATTACGGCATGGGGAATTTATTTTCTGTAAGTAAAGGGCTTGAGCGGCTTGGTGCTGATTCATTCATTTCCGATGACCCTGAAGAACTTTCAAAGTCGAAAGGGATCATTCTTCCTGGCGTGGGCTCTTTCAGGGATGCCATGAGTCTTTTGGAAAAACAAAAGCTGGATGAATTCCTGAAGGAATATGTAGCCGGCGGTGGGTATCTATTGGGCATTTGCCTTGGTATGCAGCTTCTATTTGATGAAAGTGAGGAAAATGGACCGGCAAAAGGATTATCTCTCATCCCGGGTAAAGTGGTTCGTTTTAAGGGAGTGGATGCGGATGACCAGGTTTATAAAGTGCCGCACATGGGCTGGAACCGCCTTGAATTTAAACACGAGTCACCAGTGAATCAGGGTCTGGAAGAGGAACATGTTTATTTCGTCCATTCTTATTACGCAGATACGGATGAATCATTTATTACTGCTTCAGCGACGTATGATGTGGATGTACCGGCAATTGTCGGTAAAGGGAATGTATTCGGCATGCAGTTCCACCCGGAAAAAAGCGGGAAGATGGGCATGTCACTTTTGAGAAATTATTTGTCATTAGTAGAAGGGAAGGAAAGAACATGAGCAACTTTACTATTTACCCGGCGATTGATATGCGCGGTGGCAAATGCGTCCGCTTAATCCAGGGAGATTACAATCAGGAAACCGTTTATGGCGATTCCCCCTTCGATATGGCTAAAAACTTTGCCGAACAAGGAGCCGATTGGATACATATGGTCGATCTTGACGGAGCTAAAGAGGGAGTTCGCATCAATGATTCATATGTGATTAAAGCTGCAAAGGAGTTAGGGGCACGAATTCAAATCGGCGGCGGTATCCGTACGGAACGGGATATATCCCATTATCTGGATAATGGAGTGGAACGGGTCATTCTGGGCAGCACGGCCGTTTCAGACCCTGATTTCACTAAAGATATGATAAGGAAATATGGAAGGCATATCGCAATCGGAATAGATGCGAAGGATGGCATGGTTGCCACACATGGTTGGCTTCAAACGTCTGGAACGCTTGCGATAGATCTTGGTAAAATACTGGCGGATGCTGGTGCAGAGACCTTTATCGTGACTGATATCGCGACAGATGGGATGCTTTCGGGTCCAAACGTGAAAGGTATATTGGCTATGGCGGAGGCAACTGGGAAAACCGTGATTGCTTCGGGAGGCATTAGTTCCCTGGAAGACCTTATCACTCTCAAAGAGTATGAAGCTCAAGGAATTGCAGGGGCAATCATTGGCAAGGCGCTTTATACGAATCGCTTTACTGTGGAAGAAGCACTAGAAAAGGTGCGTGGTTAAATGCTCACTAAACGAATTATTCCTTGTCTTGATGTTAAAGATGGGCGTGTAGTTAAAGGCATACAATTTGTTTCCCTTAGGGATGCTGGAGATCCGGTCGAACTTGCTGCCTTTTATGACCAAGAGGGTGCCGATGAGCTTGTCTTCCTTGATATTTCCGCTTCACATGAAGGCAGGGAAACGATTGTCGACGTCGTTCAAGCCGTTGCAGGCAGCTTGGCCATCCCATTCACAGTGGGTGGCGGTATCAATTCATTAGCGGATATGAAGAAGATCTTACGCGCTGGTGCAGATAAGGTATCCTTAAATACAGCAGCCATTCTGCGGCCGGATTTAATTAATGAGGGTTCAGATTATTTTGGTGCCCAATGTATCGTGGTCGCTATAGACGCCAGATATGAGGAAGAGATTGGATCATGGCGCGTATACACCCACGGCGGTCGAAAACCGACTGAATGGGAAGTGATCGATTGGGCGAAGGAAGCAGTCAGCCGTGGTGCAGGTGAAATTTTATTGACTAGCATGGATTGTGACGGGGAGAAACAAGGATTTAATATCGCTTTAACAAAAGCGGTATCTGAAGCTGTTTCGGTGCCGGTCATCGCCTCAGGGGGTGCAGGTAACGCTGGGCATTTCCAGGAAGCCTTTGAAGAAGGTAAAGCGGACGCAGCACTAGCCGCATCGATTTTTCATTATAAAGAAACATCCGTCAAAGAAGTCAAAGCGTTTCTCAAACAACAAGGAGTGGTTGTAAGATGAATCTTGAAACTATTAAATACGACGAAAAAGGTCTGATACCGGCAATTATCCAAGATGCCGGAACCGGAGAAGTGCTGACACTTGCTTACATGAATGAAGAATCTCTAAAATTGTCCATTGAAACGGGCGAAACGGTTTTCTTCAGCCGTTCGCGCAATGAATTATGGCATAAAGGAGCAACCAGCGGTAATACACAGAAAATCGTCGAAATGAAGTATGACTGCGATCAAGATGCATTGGTCGTTCGAGTCATTCCTGCAGGTCCTGCGTGCCATACTGGGGCAACAAGCTGTTTTAGCGAATCGATTTACCTAAACAGTGAAGCCCGGCAAGCCGTGAAGGTGAATGTGACTTTCTTGACGGAATTAGAAAAATTGATTGAAAAAAGAAAATCGGAAATGCCTGAAGGTTCATATACAACCTATTTATTCGAAAAGGGCGTTGATAAAATCCTGAAAAAAGTCGGAGAAGAAGCGGCTGAAGTGATCATTGCTGCTAAGAACCGTGATGCAGAGGAACTTTCCATGGAAAGTGCCGACCTCCTCTATCACTTATTCGTTCTACTTCAGGAACAGGAATTGCCTTTCCAAGCGGTGCTTGATGTTTTGAAGGCTAGACATTCCGATAAGGACGAACCCAAAGAAACCGAATGAATGGTGACTGCCCTCCGTCAATAGGAGGGCTTTTTTTACTTAAAAAGGATTTTATTCATGTAATTAAGACTATGAGCAACAATCTTGACTCCCCATTTAACCAGGAATATACTTCAATTCAAAAGTTGAAATGTTTTGCTTTTCTCTATGGATTTACAATAAGGGGGATACACAAATCAATGACCAAACTGTAAATGGTGTCCGGATGTCGCGTTTGGAGGAAAGAAAATAAGAGGAATGGGACGCTTCGGTAACCCTTGGGTAGTGGAGGGATTCACTGTAATTAAATGGATTTTCAAACAGAACATAGCTCGTCAATATCCTTTTGAAAAGCATTTCATCCAAACCGGTCCAATAGTATCCTGCCCCAATATTAACCAACCGATGGTTAAAATTCATGTAGGCTTTGCCAAATTTTTTCTTGAAGATTGAATGATGATTATCATTTTCCATTTTCTTGAATTGTTCGGCAAATTTACTCCAATATGTTATAATACTATGGTTAATCAACTTGTAGATGGAGGATTACATGAGTAAAGACTCTAAATTTGGCCAACAGGCAAAAATTCTAACTTTTCACCCAACAGGTGAGTATTATTTCACCAAGGGTTTAAAAGCTTATCATAGAAGAGAACTACCTAAATCAAAAAAATACCTGGAACGTGCGCTGGAACTTGAACCTGCAGAACCGATGATAGCCTGTCAATTGGCAATCACATGCTCGGAAATCGGTGAATATAATTATTCAAACAACCTCTTGGAAAACATCTTGGATGTGATGGATCCCTATATGTCGGAATGCCATTACTTCCTGGCGAATAATTATGCCCACTTAGGCATGTTCAAGGAGGCTTACCGTCACGCCAGTGCTTATCTTGATAAAGAAGAAGACGGGGAGTTCAGCGATGACGCAGAGGATCTGCTTGAACTGATAACTTTTGAGTCCGATGAGTCAGAAGAAAACCCCTTTAAGCATGATGGACTCATTACCAAACAGGAAAAAGCCCGTGAGTATCTGGAATCGGGGAATTTCCCGAAGGCAATCGAAGTCCTGAAAGAAACGATTGCCGAATACGAGGATTACTGGTCCGCTTATAATAACCTGGCACTTGCCTATTTCTATCTCGGTCAAGTAAATGAAGCTTTTGAAACACTGGAAGAGGTACTGGAAAAAAGTCCTGGAAATCTGCATGCACTTTGTAACCTTGTTGTTTTTCATCATTATCAACAGGATGAAGAAAAGGTTGAAGAGCTCATACAGATGCTGGAGAAAATTCGTCCGATGCTATCCGAACATCGTTTCAAGCTTGGAGCGACATTCGCTTTGATCGGAAACTATGCATCTGCATATAAATGGCTGAAAGTATTGCAAAAGCAAGGGTTCGAGGGAGATGGAACCTTCTACTATTGGCTTACCATTTCCGCTTTCCACTTAGGTCATGAACAGGCTGCCAGAAAGGCATGGAAAAAGGTCGTGGAAATGAACCCGGAAAAGGAAGGCATGGAGCCTTGGGGAGATATGAATGCGACTTCAGATGGTTTTGAACATCATTTTCCTTCTATTATAAAAAGGCTGGAAAGCGAATTCATCGAAGAAAGGCTGTTTGCCATTTTCCTTCTGAAACATTCGGTCCATAAACAGAAGCTATTGAAAAACCAGGTCCTCAACCTAAATCAGAATTTCACTGATTTGGAACGTGATTATGCAGACCTTGTGCAGACTCCCGCCAAAGATCGCCAATTAACACCGATTGATTTTGCCGATCGCACAGCTGAGCTATTATATCAGCATTTCCAACCGATACAATTAGATGAAGCCGGACTCTATTTAATGTGGTTTTCCGTCTTTATCGAAGCGGTGAAATCCGAGCAGAAGTTAAATAATCCAGCAGGCTGGGCATCTGCGGTGGAGTATGTGTGGAATCAGCTTAAAAATGAAAAGGCGAGCAAACAGGCAATCGCAGACAAACATTTCATATCGGTGTCCACCTTATCGAAGTACGTAAAGTTGGTTCAAACACTTCTGGGATGAGCAGATATTTGGACGAAAAATTATTTGTTATATAGGATAATAGGTAGGGAACACTAACGGTAGTGAAGGTTCCATTTGTAATGGAATATGGAGGAGTGAGAACATGTCTGAAAAAATTTATGACGTTGTTATTATTGGAGCTGGTCCTGCAGGGATGACGGCGGCTGTCTATACATCACGTGCGAACCTTTCAACATTGATGTTAGAACGCGGAGTGCCAGGCGGGCAAATGGCCAATACAGAGGAAGTAGAAAATTACCCTGGATTCGACACAATCCTCGGACCTGAACTTTCGACGAAAATGTTTGACCATGCAAAGAAATTCGGTGCGGAATATGCTTATGGTGATGTTAAGGAAATCATTGACGGTGAAGAGTATAAAACGATCAAAGCCGGTTCCAAGGAATTCAAAGCACGTTCAATCATTGTTTCATCGGGTGCCGAATACAAGAAAATCGGCGTTCCTGGCGAAAAAGAATTGGGCGGCCGCGGTGTATCGTATTGTGCAGTTTGTGATGGTGCATTTTTCAAGCAAAAGGAACTGTTCGTCATCGGCGGCGGAGACTCTGCTGTTGAAGAGGGCGTTTACTTAACACGCTTTGCTTCAAAAGTGACGATCGTTCACAGACGTGATGAACTTCGTGCTCAAAAGATTCTTCAAGATCGTGCATTTGCCAATGAGAAAATTAGCTTCATCTGGAATCATACTTTGAAGGAAATTAATGAAAAAGGCGGCAAAGTGGGCGGTGTCACTCTAGTTTCCACCGAAAATGGAGAAGAGACAGTGATGGACGCTGACGGCGTATTCATTTATATCGGAATGCTTCCGCTGACTAAACCATTTGAGAACTTGGGCATCTTGAATGCTGCAGGCTATATTGAAACGAATGATCGGATGGAGACACGGATTCCGGGTATTTTTGCTGCGGGTGACGTTCGGGAAAAAACTTTGCGCCAAATCGTTACAGCTACAGGTGATGGAAGCATAGCCGCTCAAGCCGCTCAGCATTATGTTGAGGAACTTCAAGAAAAGTTGCAGCCAAAAGCTTAATTTCATAAGAATCGTAATTCGCTTTTAACGAGGTTGTAACACGCGTGAAATAATGATTGGGTATAGTATGGGTAGAAGTTGACCCCCTTTAATTATAAACGTTTGAGGACACAGATTAAGTATCTGTGTCCTTTTTTTTGTCCTGCTTTAAGACCTGTATATTTCGTACCAATTTTTAGGTGATAACTTTTAATGTGAAGTAAGCCAGCCTTTTGCATTTAGGGAGGGAAAGTGGAGAAGAATAGGAGTTAAGCAGGAGATGAAGACTTACTCCGTACTTCCTTGCGAATGAATATTCGGCCAATGCAGGAAGTTTACTTTATTGTTAGCTCATTTCAAAGATAGTATAATGATAAGATATACTAAACATATATATCTTTCATAAAGGTAAGAAGATGTAAAATACAACTTGTTTGAACTATTAGCATTTGTAAATCGCCAAATGGAAATCTTGCGGCGGTTTAAGGATATGAACTGAATCTCTTCAACACGGAGGGTGAAGGTTTCTATAGTCGAGCAGAGGCCAATTGAGGTGAAGAACGTGCAACGTGTCACAAACTGTGTATTGATTAAGGATGATCAAATCCTCTTATTGAAAAAACCTAGACGCGGATGGTGGGTAGCTCCAGGCGGCAAGATGGAACCTGGAGAATCTGTACGTGATGCCTGTATTAGAGAATATCGCGAAGAAACAGGCGTTTATTTAAAAAACCCTTCCATCAAAGGTATTTTCACCTTCATTATGAAGGACGGGGATAAAGTTTTGTCAGAATGGATGATGTTCACTTTCTTTGCAACGGATTCCGATGGTGTCAATGTGGATGTTTGTGAAGAAGGGGAACTAAGCTGGCATCCGGTTGAAGATGTTAAAAACCTGATGATGGCTGAAGGTGATTTTCACATTCTGGACTATATGGTTCATGGAAGAGGAATCATTTATGGAACGTTTACCTATACGCCTGAGTTTAAGTTACTCTCTTATCGATTGGATCCAGGTTAATATTCACTTATAAAAAAGATTGTTATACATGGGGGCGGAGAACTATGAGTACAGGGCAGATGAGTGAAACGCAATTGGTCATCATTACCGGAATGTCAGGAGCAGGTAAGACAGTGGCGGTTCAAAGTTTTGAAGACCTCGGCTTTTTTTGCGTCGATAATTTGCCGCCCACACTATTGCCAAAGTTTTTGGAGTTAATGAAGGACTCTGGGAATAAGATGAATAAAGTGGCCCTTGTCATGGATTTGAGGGGGAGGGAGTTTTTTGATTCCTTATTTCTTGCACTGGATAATTTAACGGATACAGCTGCAGTATCACCAAGAATCCTTTTTCTTGAAGCGGATGATGATTCCTTGGTACGCAGATATAAGGAAACGAGAAGGACCCATCCTCTTGCTCCATTAGGTCGGCCATTGGAAGGCATTAAAATGGAACGGGAACTTTTGGACGAATTGAAGGGAAGGGCTCAGTTGATTTTTAATACTTCACAACTTAAACCGCGCGAATTGAGGGAGAAAATCGCTTCTGAATTTTCTGCGGATAAAAGTGTAGGTTTTACAGTCAATGTCATGTCCTTCGGATTCAAGCATGGTCTGCCCATAGATGCTGACCTTGTGTTTGATGTACGTTTCCTGCCAAATCCATATTATATTGACCATATGAGGCCAAAGACTGGTTTGGAACAGGAAGTGTCGAGTTACGTTTTAAAATGGAGTGAGACTCAAAAGTTCTTGGAAAAGGTGACAGATCTGCTTGCCTTCATGCTTCCATATTATAAACGTGAAGGAAAAGCACAGCTTGTTGTTGCGATTGGTTGTACAGGCGGTCAGCATCGTTCTGTAGCATTGACGGAGTATATTTCAAACCACTTCAAAAAAGATTACAGGGTTCAAGTATCACATCGCGATATCGAAAAAAGTAAGGGGAAAGCAGATGTTAGATAATAAGAAACAACCTAAGGTTGTAATCATCGGAGGGGGAACTGGCCTTCCTGTTTTGTTGAGGGGTTTAAAGAAACATCCAGTTGATATAACGGCAATCGTTACGGTAGCTGATGATGGTGGAAGTTCAGGTCGCCTTCGCGAGGATATGGATATCCCCGCGCCAGGTGATATCCGTAACGTGCTGGCTGCGTTATCGGATGTAGAGCCTCTTGTTGAACAAATGTTTCAACATCGCTTTCAAAGTAAAAATGAGCTGTCCGGGCATTCGCTGGGGAATTTGATACTTGCGGCTATGACCTCGTTGACTGGGGATTTTGTCCATGCAATCCAGGAAATGAGTAAATTCCTTAATGTCCGCGGTAAAGTGCTTCCGGCTGCCAACCAAAGCGTGGTTCTTCATGCGAAGATGGATGACGGAACGGTTGTTACTGGAGAATCCAAGATTCCCTTTTCAGGAAAGAAAATAAAAAAAGTATTTCTGTCTCCTCAACATATAAAGCCGCTCAGTGAAACTCTCCAGGAAATCAAGCAGGCAGATCTAATTGTCATCGGTCCAGGAAGCTTATATACTAGCATTCTGCCTAACTTACTTGTCCCGGGTCTAGGAGAAGAAGTTGCCCGTTCCAAGGCTAAGAAGGTGTACATTTGCAATTTGATGACACAAGCCGGCGAGACGCTGGATTATAGTGCGAGCGATCATATAAAAGCTATATATGACCATATGGGGAATGCATATATTGACAGGATACTTGTTAATAATGAAGAAATACCAACCGAAATTCAGCAACGTTATCAAGCTGAATATGCTAAACCGGTTATGTATGATGTGGAAAGTTTGAAAAGAATGGGTCTTGAGATCATACAAGAACGCATTTTCAGCTATGAAGGGAATGTAATACGCCATGACACGAAAAAAGTGGCGGATTTGCTTTATAATATGCTTGTAAATGAAACAAAAAGCCACATAGTTCCGTAGATATAAGCGGGGACGGTTTTTTGATTGATAAAAATAGATTACCTGCGTTCGATTGGGGGTGAAATGGATGTCTTTTGCTTCAGAAACTAAAAAAGAGCTTACTACATTAGAGGGAAAGGATTGCTGCGGAAAAGCGGAATTGTGTGCGCTTATCCGGATGAACGGATCCCTTTCATTTTCTAATCGGAAGCTTGTTGTGGATATTCAAACTGAAAATGCTGCGATTGCCAGAAGGATATATACGCTGCTGAAAAAAAGTTATGAGGTCCAGGTCGAGCTTTTGGTCCGTAAAAAGATGAAGCTTAAAAAGAATAATGTTTATATTGTCAGGATGTCATCAGGAGGGCAGCGGATTTTAACCGATTTGGAAATTTTAGGCGATGGCTTTGAAATTCTCCATGCCATATCCGATACTATTGTTGGGAAGAAATGCTGTAAGCGTTCATACCTAAGAGGTGCATTTCTTGCGGGGGGTTCGGTAAACAATCCGGAAACGTCTTCCTATCACCTTGAGATTTTCTCACTTTATAAAGAGCACAATGATGCCCTTTGTGAGCTAATGAATAAGTTTGGCTTGAAGGCCAAGACACTTGAACGCAAAAAAGGGTACATCATTTATTTGAAAGAAGCCGAAAAGATTGCCGAGTTTTTAAGTATAGTTGGTGCCCACTCAGCTTTATTAAGGTTCGAGGATGTACGGATTGTCCGTGATATGCGTAATTCAGTGAATCGACTTGTGAATTGTGAAACAGCCAATTTGAACAAAACGATTGGTGCCTCATTGCGCCAGGTTGAAAATATCCATTACATTGAGGATACGGTGGGACTAAGCATTTTACCGGATAAGCTTCGGGAAATTGCGGAGCTTAGGATAGCATTTCAGGATATAACCTTAAAGGAACTTGGAGAAATGGTATCCGGAGGAAACATCAGTAAGTCCGGAATTAATCACAGATTGCGAAAGATTGATGAAATAGCTGACAGGCTCCGTGGGGGAGAGGCTATTTCTGCGAAAAAATAAAGCTAACAGGGGAGATCAAGATGGTGGAAAAACAAGTTGAGGTAAAATTGAAAACGGGTTTACAAGCCCGGCCGGCGGCTCTTTTTGTACAAGAAGCTAACCGCTTTCATTCAGATGTTTTTCTTGAAAAAGAAGGAAAGAAAGTGAATGCAAAAAGTATAATGGGATTAATGAGCCTTGCCATCAGTTCTGGCGTGTCCGTGAAGTTAATCGTCGAAGGACGCGATGAAAAAGAAGCATTAGAGGCATTGGAAGAGTTCGTTCAGCAAGAGGGTTAAAAGAAGAGGATGCCTAAAAGTGCATCCTTTTCTTTTGTATTCTTCAGATTAAGAAAAAAGCTCCGAAAGTCGCTTAAGACGACTTCCGGAGCCTTTTTGTATAATAATTATTATTTAGAGTCTTTTTTATCATCAAGAGCGCTGCGTGTGATTACTTTGTCAATCAATCCATATTCAAGAGCCCTTTCGGAAGTCATGAAGTTATCACGCTCCGTATCTCTTTGAAGGACTTCAATAGGTTGACCAGTACGTTCTGCTAATATTTGGTTCAGTTTATCTTTCAAGTGAAGGATACGGCGGGCTGCAATTTCAATTTCAGTAGCTTGACCTTGAGCTCCTCCAAGTGGTTGGTGAATCATGACTTCACTGTTTGGCAACGCATAACGTTTGCCTTTTTCACCAGCTGCCAATAGGAATGCACCCATGGAAGCAGCCATACCGATGCATACAGTGGATACATTAGGTTTGATATATTGCATAGTATCGTAAATGGCCATACCGGAAGTGATGCTTCCACCGGGGCTGTTGATATATAGAGTGATATCTTTTTCAGGATTTTCTGCTTCTAAAAATAGTAATTGAGCTACAATTGAGTTGGAAACATTATCGTCAATTGCACTTCCTAGCATAATGATCCGGTCTTTTAATAAACGGGAGTAAATATCGTAGGCACGCTCCCCACGACTTGTTTGTTCGATAACTGTAGGAATTAAATTCATGTTCATTTCCTCCTTCGATTAAGAGAATCATTTAAATTCTTTATGTATGTATGATACACTTTTTGGTCAATTTAGGTCAAACAAAACAAACCCTATAATGGATAATTTGTTCGACAATTTTCTGGCCAAGGCTCCTTCCTGATAGATTGCTTTATATATTATGCCGCACAGGGATGAATTTCCACATTACCCATAATACCCAAAAGGCGAAGTTTTAAACCTGATAACCCTTGCAAAGGATGGGATTCTATCATATAATGAAGTCTGTCGAAAAAATATTTTCTATTACGCCCTCGTAGTGCAACGGATAGAACGCAAGCCTCCGAAGCTTGAAATGCAGGTTCGATTCCTGCCGAGGGCATTACCAATCTTCTGCTTAATAAAGTGGGGGATTTTTTATTGGCCATTTTTAAAAGATCGCATCAATTGGGTTCTTGCGGTTTTTGATGGATTTACTCGATTTCCGTAAAATTCCATCGAATCTTGCTATGTCAGCTTTCTTTGGAAAAAATTCGCCCACACCTTTGAAAAATGGTGATTTTTCAATAAAAGTAGTTGTGAAAATTGCATTTCTAACATATAGTATTTAAAACAAATACACTATTCAGAAAAAAACGTAAGCGTTTTCATGGGTTTTTGTGTAGAATTTTCTCCTGATAATGTAAAATGGAGTGGGGGAGGGATGAATCGATGAGTATGAATATGAAAGCAGGACTTTTTCAACAGCAAACATTAAAGATGGCAATGACCCAGGAGCTAATGCAGGCTATTACATTGCTGCAATACTCCTCACAGGAGCTATCGGCTTTCTTAGAAAATAAAATGGTGGAAAATCCATTACTGTCCCTAGATCAGCCAACATCGGCTTTATTTCAGCCAACCTTTGACCGGAAAAAGGGTAAACGTACTCTTAAAAATACGTATGATGCCAACTATTGGATTGAACAGATCAGTGAGGATACTCTATCGCTTGAACAGCATGTCATGTCCCAGGTGAATCACCAGCAACTTTCCGGTGAGCAGCAGAAGGCAATGCTGCTATTAATTCATAATCTTGATGAAAACGGTTACTTAAGGACTCAGCTGGAGGATATATGTGTTCCAGGAATTTCTTCAGTCGTGTTGGAAGAGAGCCTTTCGATTTTACAGCAACTCGAGCCACATGGAATTGCAGCAAGAAATCTCCAAGAGTGCCTTTTGCTTCAGGTAAAAGCAGAAGGGGTGAATCAGCTGGCAGAATCGATCATAGAAAACCATTTCCTCGATTTTGCTGAAAAGCGTTGGAAAGACTTAAGTAAGAAAATCGGTGTTACAATGAAGGAGATTCAAGAAGTATTTGATTATGTCCAGACGTTGAACCCGCGTCCAGCTTCACTATTTTTTCAGGAAAAACCTTCTTATATAGTGCCGGACGTGGTCGTGGAAGTTCGTGATGGGATACTGCTTGTCGGGAATTATGACGGCAACTCTCCCAATCTTAATGTGGATAAAGGGTATTTAAACCAAATGAAGAGCCATAAGGACCAGGGAGTGCAAAAGTTTATCCAGGATAAGTGGCAGGAGTATCAATGGATCTCTAGAGGGATTCAACAGAGAAAAGAAACGATACTGAAGGTTATTCAATGCATCGTCGAAAAACAGCCGGCGTGCTTTCATCATGGCTTGAACTATTTGAAGCCGATGACGATGAAGGAAGTCGCCGATGAGCTTGGTATACATGAGTCCACAGTAAGCCGGGCCGTTAAAGGGAAATACGTGCAGACGCCATTTGGCACGATAGAGATGCGGATATTTTTCACTACTTCTTTACAGTCAGTCGGCCTTGATGAGGATATGTCGGGCATGCAAGCAAAAAAGAGCCTCCAGGCAGCCATCAATGGTGAAAATAAACAAAAGCCGCTTTCGGATCAAGACTTGGCGGAACGATTGAAAGAGGAGCATGGAATTATCCTCGCACGTCGAACCGTTGCCAAATACCGGGAACAATTAGGGATCCCTTCTTCATCTAAACGAAAAAGATATGATTGAAAAGGATGAGTGGTTTGGAATCAAATGCGTTTGTTTTATATAGTCGGGATAAATGTCCATTATGTGATAAGGCCAAGCAGATACTTGAAGAAGTGAAATTTGAGTCAGGCATAGGATATAAGGAAATCGATATCCATACCGATGATGATTTGCTTGAGAAATTCGGCTTGATGATCCCTGTTGTAGAATGGAAAGATGATATCGTTCAATTCGGAAATGTTGATAAATCAGCTCTAAATAGGCTTTTGGAAAAATAATTTTTCAAATCATTTGAAGAAACATTCCGTTCCTGCTAGAATAAAATATGTAGCAGGAATATTTTTTTGTTTTAAGTGGGACAGAAAATGACTACGTGGGACATTGTGTGTCCAACCCAACCTTTTTTAGGAGTTTTAAAATATGCGTACATTACTCGAGGTACAAAGAAAATTATTACCTGATTTCCTTATGGTTATGCAAAAAAGATATGATATCCTGCGTTATATCAAAATGATGCAGCCAGTTGGAAGGCGAAGTCTGGCCGTGAGCCTTAATTTGACAGAGCGGACGCTTAGGAGCGAGGTTGATTTTCTGAAAAGTCAGAACCTGGTTAACATATTCAGTTCTGGCATGACGCTGACTGATGAAGGGATTGAAATCCTGGATAAGTTAGAAGGAATAATGCGTGAAGTAATGGGTATAGACATAATGGAACGGCAATTGCAGGATTTGTTGCAAGTGGACGAGGTCATTATTGTCTCAGGAAATTGTGACGAGACCCCATGGGTGAAAAAAGAATTGGGTAAAGCTTGTGCAAACCGTATGAAACGAGAATGGAATTCAAAGAATATCATAGCGGTCACTGGTGGATCGACAATGGCCGAAGTGGCTGATTCGCTGTCACCTGATGAAGCATCGAAGAAATTGACATTTGTCCCAGCACGCGGGGGAATTGGTGAAGCAGTGCAGAATCAGGCCAATACGATTGTCGAAAAAATGGCACATAAGGCGCAGGCCTCATACAGAGTGTTATATGTACCCGATCAATTAAGCGGTGAGGTTTATGCTTCCTTTATGAAGGAACCTGCAATCAAAGAAGTGATTTCCCAAATCAAATCTGCTGATATGATCATTCATGGAATTGGTGACGCCATGGCGATGGCAGAGAGAAGAAATTCTCCGCCAGAAATGTTAAAGAAGCTGTTAGATGGAAATGCTGTAGGAGAAGCATTCGGTTATTATTACGATGAAAACGGAAAAGTCGTTCATAAAGTTTTGACGGTCGGCATCCAGTTAGATGATCTTAGCCCTGAAAAGCGAGTGATAACTGTGGCAGGTGGGAAAACTAAAGCTAAGGCTATCCGTTCTTACATGAAAGGCGCGCCTTCATCAACCGTTTTGATCACGGATGAAGCAGCGGCACAAGAGTTAATTCAGGGGAATTACACCCCTTAATATATTTGTGAACTTTAAAGGAGGAATTTTTCATGGCAGTAAAAGTTGGAATTAATGGTTTTGGACGTATAGGACGTAATGTATTTCGTGCAGCATTGAGTAATCCTGAGGTGGAGATCGTTGCTATTAACGACTTAACGGATGCTAATATGCTAGCGCATCTTCTTCAATACGATACAATTCATGGATCTCTTAATGAAAAAGTAACAGTTGATGGGGATTATCTTGTTGTTGATGGTCTTAAAGTCAAAGTATTGGCTGAACGTGATCCTGCACAATTAGCATGGGGTGAACTAGGAGTAGAAGTAGTTGTAGAATCTACAGGACGTTTCACAAAACGTGCAGATGCAGCTAAGCATTTAGAAGCTGGTGCGAAAAAAGTAATCATCTCTGCTCCTGCATCTGATGAAGATATCACAATCGTCATGGGTGTAAACGAAGACAAATATGATGCAGCAAACCACCATGTTATCTCTAATGCTTCTTGTACAACGAACTGCTTAGCTCCATTTGCAAAAGTGCTTCATGAACAATTCGGAATCAAACGCGGTATGATGACTACTGTTCACTCATATACAAATGATCAGCAAATCCTTGATTTGCCTCATAAAGATTACCGTCGTGCACGTGCAGCTGCTGAGAATATCATTCCTACAACAACTGGGGCAGCAAAAGCTGTTGCACTTGTCCTTCCTGAACTTAAAGGGAAATTGAATGGTATGGCAATGCGCGTACCTACTCCAAACGTCTCTGTTGTCGACCTTGTTGCAGAACTTGAAAAAGACACAACAGTTGAAGAAGTGAATGCAGCATTTAAAAAGGCTTCTGAAGGCGAACTAAAAGGAATTCTTGAGTACAGCGAACTTCCGCTAGTATCAACTGACTATAACGGTAACCCATCTTCTTCTACAATCGATGCCCTTTCAACAATGGTAATGGAAGGAAACATGGTTAAAGTATTATCTTGGTATGATAATGAAACTGGATATTCTAGCCGTGTTGTTGATTTGATCGACTATTTGGCTAAAAAAGGATTGTAATTAGAATAATTAAAAAAACCTCACCAAGGTGAGGTTTTTTTAATCACACCTCTAAAAAAACTTGGCAGAAGATGATATTATTAGTAAGTCATTAATCGGTCAAGCGTTTACATTTCTTGTTTTTGGATAATTTCCTGGAAACCGACTATAATGAAAAAGAGAAAAGGGGAGTTGGGATATTTACCCTCTCCCTTTTTGACTAAAAGAATCAAAAATATGATAACAATATCTAAGGGGGTTCTTGGATTATGAATAAAAAGTCGATTAGAGACATTGAATTAAAGGGGAAACGCGTATTTTGCCGTGTTGATTTCAACGTGCCGATGCAGGACGGGAAGATCTCGGATGATACGAGAATCAAAGCTGCACTTCCGACGATTTCCTATCTGACGGAACAAGGCGCTAAAGTCATTTTAGCTAGTCACCTTGGCCGCCCTAAAGGACAAGTCGTTGAAGAATTGCGTTTAGCTCCTGTTGCGGAAAGACTAAGCGAACTTAGTGGAAAAGATGTGCAAAAGGCTGAGGAAGCTTACGGTGATTCCGTTCAATCAATCATTGATAACATGCAAAATGGCGAGATCCTGTTGTTGGAAAACGTTCGTTTCTATCCAGGAGAAGAGAAGAATGATCAAGAATTGGCGAAGTCATTCGCTGCACTGGCGGATGTATATGTAAATGATGCATTCGGAGCTGCGCATCGTGCACATGCTTCAACTGAAGGAATAGCACACCATCTCCCAGCTGTTGCCGGATTGCTGATGGAAAAAGAACTTTCTGTGCTAGGAAAAGCGTTATTCAACCCGGAACGTCCTTTTACAGCTATAATTGGCGGAGCAAAAGTAAAGGATAAGATAGGCGTTATCGAAAACCTTTTGGAAAATGTCGATCACTTGATCATTGGTGGTGGACTGGGTTATACATTTATTAAAGCGCAAGGTCATGAAATCGGTAATTCTTTATTGGAAGAAGACAAAATAGAATTGGCCAAGTCTTTCATCGAAAGCGCAAAAGAAAAAGGCGTAAAATTGCATTTGCCTATCGATGCGGTCGTAACAGCTGAATTTTCACCTGATGCAGAGACAGAGAATGTCGATATCGATGCTATTCCAAGTGATAAAATGGCTCTGGATATCGGTCCGAAAACAAGTGAATTATTTGCGGATGTAATCAAAGGATCCAAGCTTGTCATATGGAATGGACCAATGGGAGTATTCGAGTTCGATAAATTTGCTAATGGAACGAGAACGGTTGCTGAAGCATTGGCGGAAGCAAAAGATACTTACAGCATTGTAGGCGGAGGGGATTCGGCCGCAGCTGCTGAAAAGTTTGGCTTAGCAGAAAAGATGTCCCATATTTCAACAGGCGGCGGTGCATCTCTTGAGTTCATGGAAGGCAAGGAATTGCCTGGTGTTGTGGCCTTGAACGATAAATAAGCGTAAACCGTTACATATTTCAACTTTAGAAGGGATGATAAACCAAATGCGTAAACCGATTATTGCAGGAAACTGGAAAATGAATAAAACACTATCTGAGGCGACTGCCTTTTTAGAAGAAGTGAGCAATTTGATTCCAAAGCAAGATTTAATCGATACGGTTGTATGTGCTCCAGCCTTGTTTTTGGATCAACTGGTTCAAGCAGCAAAAGGAACCGATGTGAAAATCGGGGCGCAGAACATGCACTTTGAAGAAAGTGGTGCTTTCACGGGAGAAATCAGCCCGATCGCTTTAGCTGATCTTGGTGTATCCTACGTCATACTTGGTCATTCCGAACGCCGGGAAATGTTCAACGAAACGGATGAAGCCGTTAATAAAAAAGCGCATGCCGCTTTTGCCCACCGGATGACCCCTATCGTTTGTTGCGGTGAAACACTTGAGCAAAGGGAAGCTGGCGAAACGAATGATTTCGTTGGAAGCCAGATTGAAAAAGGCTTAGCTGGATTATCAGACGAACAATTGAAACAAGCCGTCATTGCATATGAGCCGATTTGGGCGATTGGAACAGGAAAATCGTCATCTGCTCAAGATGCAAATGAAGTTTGTGCACATATCCGTTCTGTGGTTGCTGACAAATTTTCAAATGAAGCAGCCGCTGCCATCCGCATCCAGTACGGTGGCAGTGTAAAACCTGAGAATATTAAAGAGTACATGGCACAACCTGACATTGACGGTGCGTTGGTAGGCGGGGCTAGCTTGAAAACCGATTCCTTTTTACAATTGCTGGAGGCTGGTCACTATGAGTAAGTCGCCTGTGGCACTTATCATCTTGGACGGTTTTGGCTGCCGTAACGAAGAAGAAGGAAATGCTGTTTTTCATGCGAAAAAACCGAACTTTGACCGTTATTGGGAACAGTATCCGCATTCCCATTTAACTGCAAGCGGGGAAGCGGTCGGCTTGCCTGCCGGTCAAATGGGTAACTCGGAAGTGGGCCATTTGAATATCGGGGCAGGACGGATCGTTTATCAAAGTCTGACCCGTGTTAACCTGGCAATCCGTGAAGGGGAGTTTGCAGAAAACCCAACTTTGGTCGATGGCATGAGCCATACCAAGAAAAAAGGGACGGACCTTCATCTTTTCGGTCTTCTTTCAGATGGCGGCGTTCACAGTCATATTGAACATATGTATGCCCTGCTGAAATTGGCCGCTAAAGAAGGAGTTAAAAATGTATATGTACATGCATTTTTAGATGGACGTGATGTCGGACCTAAAACGGCGCAAGGTTATATTAAGGAAGCGGAAGCGAAAATGAAGGAAATCGGTGTTGGTCAGTTCGCGACCATTTCAGGAAGGTATTATTCGATGGACCGTGATAAACGCTGGGAGCGTGTGGAGAAGTCCTACCGTTCTATGGTGTATGGTGATGGACCTTCTTACCCTTCTGCCATGGAATGTGTCGAGGATTCCTATGAACATGGTATTTTTGACGAATTCGTGATACCTTCAGTCATAACGGCGGAAGATGGTAAACCGGTGGCGACGATTAAAGATGATGATGCCGTCATCTTTTATAACTTCCGTCCAGACCGGGCGATCCAGATTTCGAATACGTTCACGAACGAGGACTTTCGCTCATTTGACCGCGGTCCTGGACATCCGAAGCATCTTCATTTTGTCTGCTTGACACATTTTTCGGAAACAGTTGACGGATATGTTGCTTTTAAGCCGACAAATCTTGATAATACATTAGGGGAAGTACTTTCCCAAAACCAGCTTACCCAGCTTCGTATCGCTGAAACTGAAAAATATCCGCATGTGACGTTTTTCATGAGCGGCGGACGTGAAGAGAAGTTTCCTGGTGAAGAGAGGATTTTGATTAATTCTCCGAAAGTAGCTACATATGATTTACAGCCGGAAATGAGTGCTTATGAATTGACTGATGCATTGATGGAACAAATTGAGGCTGACCGCTTCGATGCGATCCTCTTGAATTTTGCCAATCCGGACATGGTTGGTCATTCAGGGATGCTTGAGCCTACCATTAAAGCGATTGAAACCGTTGACGAATGCCTAGGCAGGATAGTCGATTTAATCGTCTCAAAAGGCGGTACGGCCATCATTACAGCTGACCATGGGAATGCTGATGAAGTCGTAACGCTCGAAGGCAACCCAATGACAGCCCATACAACGAATCCTGTGCCTGTCATTATCACTAAAAATCAGGTAACATTAAGAACAGGTGGAATCCTAGGCGATTTAGCTCCAACGATGCTTGATTTGCTTGGAGTCGAAAAACCTGTTGAAATGACAGGGAAATCCCTATTATCTAAATAAAATTGTGAATTGGAAAAGGAGAGATTTATAATGCCGTACATCGAACATGTATATGCACGTGAAGTGCTAGATTCCCGTGGTAATCCAACAATAGAAGTAGAAATCCAAACAGAGTCCGGTTACTTCGGACGTGCAATCGTACCATCAGGTGCTTCCACAGGTGAACACGAAGCGGTTGAGCTTCGTGACGGAGATAAATCTCGTTACCTGGGTAAAGGGGTACAAAAAGCAGTTGATAATGTAAATGATATCATTGCTGATGCTGTCATTGGTTTGGATGTAACGAACCAAGCTGGCCTAGACCTAACTATGATTGAATTGGATGGTACTGAAAACAAAGGGAACTTGGGAGCTAATGCAATCCTTGGTGTGTCAATGGCTGCTGCCCATGCCGCTGCGGAATTTTCAGGTTTACCATTGTATCGTTACCTTGGAGGCTTCAATGCGAAACAACTTCCAACTCCAATGATGAACATTATTAACGGCGGATCACATGCCGATAACAATGTTGACTTCCAGGAATTCATGATCCTTCCTGTAGGTGCTCCAAGCTTTAAAGAAGCGGTCCGTATGGGTGCTGAAGTATTCCATGCATTGAAATCAGTCCTTTCTGCTAAAGGCTTGAATACGGCAGTTGGCGATGAAGGTGGCTTTGCGCCAAACCTTGGTTCAAACCGTGAAGCGCTGCAAGTCATCATCGAAGCAATTGAAAAAGCAGGCTATAAAGCAGGCGAAGATATCTACCTTGGTATGGACGTAGCATCATCTGAATTCTATAACAAAGAAACAGGCAAATATGACCTTGCAGGCGAAGGTCGCAATGGCGTTACATCCGAAGAAATGGTTGCTTTCTATGAAGAGCTAGTGAATGAATTCCCTATTCTTTCCATCGAAGACGGCTTGGACGAAAATGACTGGGATGGCCACAAACTTCTAACGGAACGCATTGGTTCTAAAGTTCAATTAGTGGGTGACGATTTATTCGTAACGAACACGAAAAAATTGGCTGAAGGAATCGAAAAAGGGATCGGTAACTCCATCCTGATCAAAGTGAACCAAATTGGTACACTGACTGAAACATTTGATGCAATCGAAATGGCTAAACGCGCAGGCTACACTGCAGTCGTTTCCCACCGTTCAGGTGAAACGGAAGATGCAACGATCGCTGATATCGCCGTTGCAACAAACGCTGGACAAATCAAAACCGGTTCCATGTCCCGTACAGACCGTATCGCTAAATACAACCAACTTCTTCGCATCGAAGACCAGCTTGGTGACTTGGCTGTATATGGCGGCTTGAAATCTTTCTATAACTTGAAAAAGTAATTATTTTGAATTCGGCTTCTGACGAGAAGCTTGCGGATTCAGTATCGTAATTTCTTTTCACCTCCTATTCAATGTGGCAATCCACATTCGAATAGGAGGTTTTTTATATTCATGAAGTTGGCGAAAGGGACTGGGAGGGCTGATTAACGTATTTAATCAAACGTTTGATTAATACCAATTCAAAAAAAAAAGTGCCGCATCCGGGCACCTTTTTTTCATTTATCCGATACAGCTTCCACTGGTATGGCATTATAGTATTCTTCTAATGTACTCTTCGTTTCATAGATTTCAGTTGCGGCATCGACACCGACATAGCGGATGTGCCATGGTTCGTATTTATAACCTGTGATGTTTTCCTTGCCTTCAGGGTAGCGGATGATAAATCCGTATTCATGTGCATGTTCAGCAAGCCAGGCGGCTTCATTCGTATCACCGAAGCAGTCTTGGGCGGCACATGCACCATCTTGGGTCGTGACATCAATCGCGAGTCCCGTTTCATGCTCGCTTGTCCCAGGCATTGCACTGTAGGTTTTCGCTTTTTCTTCCCCATCTTTAGCCACATAGTTATTAAAGACCGCGATCTGTCTTTGGTGTGAGCGATAAGCGGAAACTCCGGCAAAGTGCATGTTTTCTTTTTCGGCAGCCTGGAACATTACTTCAAGTGCCTTTCCCGCTTCCTCGCGCATCATTCTTTTTTCAATTTTATCTTGAAAGATGAAATCCACTTTTGGGTAGATAAGGTCTGCAGGTTTGTAATCTTCAGGTAGGCTGTATTGTTTATTGACAAGTACAGGAATGCCTTCCGGATGGGCTAATGTCTGAAGGCCAGCCTGTCCGGGTTTAGCTGTTTCATCAACTTCCACCTGGCGTTGGGCCGATTCTTTTTCATCATTATTCTTGTCAGTTTCTGTCTCCGTCTCCGGGGAGCTCGGTTGTTCTTCTTTTTGCTCTTTTTCATCATTGCTGGTCAGATCGAATGAACAGCCAGCCATCAGAATGAAAGATGATAGAGCAGTTGCTGCAAATATAGGTTTTAACATGTGAAAGGCCCCTTGCTTTTAATATAAGATTTCCAATAAAAATAGTTTTGAAAGATTATCGTGATAAGTAATCCCTTGTTAACTCACTTTGATATTTATCAAGAAATAAGCCAATCCAGACGACCATCAACAAAAAAGGATAATCATTACGGACTGCGGTTTCCACGACGGGATCGGACCAAAAGTGTGAAAGGAAACCGGATGACATCCTGATTGTCTCGAATGTGACAAGGGCATGCAGCGATAACCATAGGATCGTAAGGGTATTGGTTCCAAACCCAATGACAGCTGCTATGATGCTCAGCAAGACGGCTGCCGCCCCTATCAGGAGGACATTGAAGCTTGATTGGAAAAAGTCGATACCGCTATTGGAAAGTCCATTATAAATAATAGCAGTAAAATAAACGGTTGTCGTGATATATGCAGCAAATAATAAGTATCGATTTCCGTGATACTTTGCCAGCAGCAATAAAAGCGGTGATAGGATGATTAATAGGATACTCAAAAGATTGCTTCCGCCTGCCCATAAAGAATAGCCGGCAACTGCCGAGAATAGGATGGTCAGGAGATCAAGAATCCGAAGTATGGACTTAAACATGGTGACACCTCTTTCTCTCTTTATGCAAATTATCTCAAACTTTGTATCAAAAAGAAATAAATGACTATGGGTGTTTAGGAATTCTTTCCATTATAGTATAACAAAGATTGTGGATATTTAGTGGGTGTGGTAAAGTTAAAGTAATTGTTTATTGGTTCTTCAGGAGGTGTCATTGCATGCATGCATTTCTCATAACGCTTTTAGTGATTGTCAGTATCGCCCTCATTGTGACGGTATTGCTTCAATCAGGTAAAAGTGCAGGTTTATCAGGTGCGATTGCCGGCGGTGCCGAGCAGCTATTCGGAAAGCAAAAGGCACGCGGTTTGGACCTTGTTTTACATCGCGCAACGGTAGTATTAGCCATTTTATTCTTTGCTTTAACTTTACTTGTTGCATTCTTTGATGTGTAATGGATCAAAAATGAGTCTAGCTAAATAGCTAGGCTTTTTTCTTTGCACAATAGTTGCATGAATAGATATAGTGATTTTAGTACTTAATTATAGGATAGGGAATTTTTTTGGATTCTATTTACCGATAAAGGAGTTAAAATCATGAAAATCAAACTGCAGCAGCCCTTTACTTTTAAAGGCGGAAAAAGAGCTGTCTTACTTTTACATGGATTTACGGGGAATTCCGCAGATGTGCGGATGCTTGGCCGTTACTTGGAGAAACAGGGATACACCTGCCATGCCCCGCACTATAAAGGACATGGCGTTCCGCCGGAGGAGTTAGTGAAAACGGGTCCTTCAGATTGGTGGAAAGATGTCATGATGGGCTATGATTTTCTTAAAAGTGAGGGCCATGAAGAAATTGCTGTTGCTGGACTCTCATTAGGAGGCGTATTTTCTCTTAAATTAGGTTACACTGTACCTATAAAGGGTATCGTATCAATGTGTGCGCCTATGTATATCAAAAGTGAAGAAATGATGTATAAAGGAGTTTTGGAGTACGCCAGAGAATTTAAGAAGTACGAAGGGAAAACTCAAGAGCAAATTGAGCTTGAAATGGACCTCCTTGCCGATAAACCAATGAATACATTGAAAGCCCTTCAGGAATTGATAACTGATGTACGCGAGCACGTCGATCTTATTTACGCGCCGACATTTGTCGTGCAGGGTCGTCATGATGATGTTATCAATCCAAAAAGTGCCGATATTATTATTGATGCCATTGAATCACCAGTAAAAAAAATCAAGTGGTATGAAGAATCCGGTCACGTCATAACTCTTGATAAAGAACGAAACCAGTTGCATGAAGATGTATTTGAATTTTTAGAAAGTCTGGATTGGTCCGAATAACAAATTTATCATACCCTGAATAGGAGGGTTTTCATGGAAGATAACATTCAAGAACATATTAATAAGCTTCTTACGTACATGACGGATGAAGCATATAAGCCATTAACCGTACAGGAACTTGAAGAGGCTTTGAAAATTGAAGACTCGGCAGATTTCAAGAATTTCGTTAAGGCTCTAGTTAAAATGGAAGAAAAGGGACTGGTGGTCAGAACGAGAAGCAATCGTTACGGCCTGCCGCAAAAAATGAATTTGTTCCGCGGTAAATTAACGGGGCATGCAAAGGGATTCGCTTTTGTGACACCAGAAGATAACCCAGGCATGGATGATATTTTCATTCCGCCGAATGAAACGGGTACAGCGATGCATGGAGATGTCGTCATGGTACGCGTATCTTCGGAAACATCCGGCTCAAGACAAGAAGGCACGGTCATCAGAATACTTGAACGCGGCATTACACAAGTGGTCGGTACATACTCTGAAAGTAAAAGTTTTGGTTTCGTCATCCCAGATGATAAAAAGATCGCAAACGATATCTTCATTCCACAACATGCTTCCCATGGAGCGGTAGAGGGCCATAAGGTTGTCGTCAAGCTGACTTCTTATCCTGAAGGACGCGTAAGTGCTGAAGGCGAAGTCATTGAGATTCTTGGGCATAAGAATGACCCTGGTGTAGATATTCTTTCAGTGATCCATAAGTATGGTTTGCCGATGGAATTCCCGGATGACGTCATGGAGCAAGCCAATGCCGTTTCGGATACCATTCAAGAAAGTGAAATTGGCAGCCGCAGGGATTTGCGGAATGATGTTTTGGTCACGATTGATGGGGCGGATGCAAAGGACCTGGATGATGCCGTCACTGTTTCCAAACTTGAAAATGGCAACTATAAGCTGGGTGTGCATATTGCTGATGTCAGCCATTATGTAACGGAAGGCTCTCCAATCGATAAGGAAGCCTTAGAAAGAGGGACGAGCGTTTATTTGGTGGACAGGGTAATTCCGATGATCCCGCATCGTTTATCGAATGGCATTTGTTCCTTGAACCCGCAAGTGGATCGTTTTACACTCTCTTGTGAAATGGAAATCACGCCAAATGGTGAAGTCGTCAACCATGAAATTTTTGAAAGTGTCATTAAGACGACGGAACGTATGACATATGGCAATGTGAACAAAATCCTTGTGGATAAAGATGAAGAACAACTCGAACGCTATGAAGCTTTGGTTCCGATGTTCCAGGACATGGAGAAGTTAGCGGCCATCCTTCGTAAAAACCGGATGAATCGCGGTGCAATCGACTTTGATTTTAATGAAGCGAAAGTTATCGTTGATGAAGAGGGACATCCGACTGATGTGGTTTTACGTGAAAGGTCGGTTGCGGAAAAGCTGATTGAAGAGTTCATGCTTGCGGCTAACGAAACCGTTGCAGAGCATTTCCACCGACTTGATGTACCGTTCATTTACCGTATCCATGAAGATCCCAAGCCAGAAAAACTGCAGCGTTTCTTTGAATTCATTACGAACTTCGGATATATTGTTCGGGGATCGGCAAATGACGTTCATCCTAAGGCGCTACAGGAAATCATTGAGGCAGTTGCCGGTAAACCGGAAGAAACGGTCATATCCACCGTCATGCTTCGTTCCATGCAACAAGCGAAATATGACCCGGAGAGCCTAGGCCACTTTGGTTTATCAGCTGAGTTTTATACACATTTCACATCACCGATTCGCCGGTACCCGGATTTGATCGTACACAGGTTGATCAGGACCTACTTGGTGGAAGGTAAACTCGATGAAGCCACGAAGGAGAAATGGAATGCCATTTTACCTGAGATTGCCGATCATACATCGAAACGTGAACGTCGCTCAGTCGATGCCGAACGGGAAACGGATGATTTGAAGAAAGCGGAATATATGCTTGATAAAATCGGCGAAGAATATACCGGGATCATTGGTTCCGTTACGAATTTCGGGATGTTCGTCGAGTTGCCGAATACCATTGAAGGTCTTGTCCATGTCAGCTTCATGACGGATGATTATTACCGCTTTGATGAGCGTCAGCTTGCAATGATCGGGGAACGTACCGGTAATGTGTTCCGGATTGGCGATGAGATCGACGTCCGAGTTTCCAACGTCAATAAAGAGGAACGCGCCATCGATTTTGAAATTATCGGCATGAAGGTAAGCCGTCCGCGTCCATCTGGCGAGAAGAAAATATTCAAAGCCAATTCAGGTGAACGTAAACGTAGCCGTGGTGGCAATGGGGGACGTAACGAGGGAAAAGGCGGCGGCCGTAATGGAAATGCGCCTTCTTCCGAGAAAAAATCGAAAAAGAAGAAAAAATTCTTTGAAAATGCGCCGGCTGCCAAGCGCAAGAGAAAACCAAAAAAGAGATAAAGATTGAGGCGGGGGGATGATCATTTCATCCTCTCTCCGCGATTGGATGTAAAAAAGGGGAGAGTTAGATGCCAAAAGGCTCAGGTAAACAACTAGCACAAAATAAAAAAGCTTATCATGATTTCTTTATTGAACAAACATTTGAAGCAGGTATCGTTTTGAAAGGGACGGAAATCAAGGCAATCCGTGCAGCCCGAGTGAATTTGAAGGATGCCTTCGCTAAAATAGAAAATGGTGAAATCTATCTTCATAATATGCATGTAAGTCCTTATGAGCAGGGAAACCAGTTTAACCATGACCCGTTGCGGACACGGAAGCTTCTTTTGCATAAGAAAGAAATCAGTAAACTGATCGGTGAAACAAAGGAAACAGGTTACACCATCGTCCCGTTGAAAATGTATTTAAAGAATGGCTTTGCCAAAGTTTTAATCGGACTTGGAAAAGGGAAGAAACAATATGACAAGCGTGATGACCTGAAGAAGAAGGAAGCGAAGCGTGATATTGAACGTGCTTTCCGTGATCGTCAAAAGATGTAGAACTGCCAAGACCTTACAATTGATTTTTTGAACCAATCTGTTATAATTAAACCTGTACCGATGACAATTGAATATCAGCCAACTTGCTGACTATTCTTCTCTCGTACGCTCCATTTCAATCATGGGGACGTTACGGATTCGACAGGGATAGTTCGAGCTTAAGTTGCGAGTCGAGGGGATCGGCCTCGTTAAAACGTCAACGCCTATAACTGGCAAACAAAACAACAACCTAGCTTTCGCTGCGTAACAACAGTCGTTAGCTGTTCCTCCCTCCATGGCCCACGTGGTAGGGTAAGGGACTCACTCTAAGTGGGATACACCGGAATCCACCGTCTGAGGATGAAGGAAGAGACCAATCAGACTAGCTGCTCTGCCGCCTGTCGATAGGCTAATGAGTTCGCGAAATGCGAATATATCGACTACACTCGTAGAAGCTTAAGTGCCGTTATGTCTGGACGTGGGTTCGACTCCCACCGTCTCCACCAATACATATATTGGTGGTTTTTTATTTGCGTTTTTTTAATCGATTTGTCGAAAAATCGATAAATCGTATAATTCGTAGATATATCATGAGTTTTCGCTGATATATCTCCATTTTCGGAGATATATTCCCGATTTCGCTGATAAATTGTATAATCGCTATCATTTAAAGGAATATTCCCTACTGCTGTAGAATCCTTTGGGAGAAACCAAGATTGGAGCGATGAAATTGATTGTAAAAAGGCGAAAAGTTCCTCTTACTATATGTAAATTACGTGCTTTAACGCGCAGGCTTTCTCCGAATCATCCTAAAATCCCCTTAATCATCAAAGATCTCAAAAAAAGGGAAGCGGGCTATAAAGGGGAATGTTCCATTGATTTTCCATTAAGCTTTCTTCAATCGAAAAGCTATTTCATCTTCCACGATTTAAGGCTGCAGGATCAGTCCCGTTTTTTTCAAATGGATACCTTATTAGTGTCGAAGAAATTCGCCCTTATCATTGAAGTGAAGAATATAGCTGGTTCGATCTATTTTGATCCGCATTTCAATCAGCTCATTCGAACGAAAGATGGAAAAGAGACGGCATTTCCAGATCCCATCGTTCAAGTCAACCGCCAGGAATCACAGTTGAGGAATTGGTTCTTGAAAAATGGCTTTCCCTCACTTCCCATCCTTTCATTTCCCATCCTTTCATTGATTGTCATCAGTAATCCCCAAACAATCATCCGTACGTCTCCTGAAAACCGTAAGCTCCACTACAAAGTCATCCATCCCGATGGGCTTCCCTCAAGAATCAATCTGATGGAGCATTCCATCACAGATTCCATTTTAGGTGAAAAGGATTTGAAGAAAGTAGTTCGTATTTTAAATAAGTATCATATCGAAGCGGCCTCTTCCATTCTGGAACGATACAACCTTACCGAAGAGGACCTAATAAAAGGAGTGATATGTGAAAATTGTAAGGGGTTTCCGTTAATTAGAAGGCATGGCACCTGGTTTTGCAATCAATGCCAGCTATCCAATAAGGATGCACATATTCAGGCTTTTCGAGATTATTTTCATCTATTAGGATCGACTATAACGAATCGGCAGTTGAGGGATTTTTTAAACATTTCCTCTGCATCCAGTACAACGAGAATCTTGCAATCATTGAAATTGACAAGCAAAGGTGCGAATAAAGGGAGGGTGTTCAGCCTGAATTTTGATGAGTGATTTCTGAGTGATCTTGCCTTAATTATTAAAAAAGGAATAGTTTCTATACCATTCCTTAATAGTAAAAATCATTTCTCTATATTCACATCAACATTTTGGAAATCCCCCAAAATAATATCTATTACTGGAAAAACCCCATCAGCTTGATAAGCTAATAAGATTTTTTTTACTGAGGCAAGATGTAATTCTTCAATCTCCATATTTTTTATATCTGCCATTTTTTTTCTCATTTCTTCCTTTGTGGGGTGATTTTTTGTGCCGTAAACCCACATGAAAAATCTATCTAACTCATTAACCTCTTGCTCTGTAAAGCCATGTGATAATAACTCATAATACCTAGATAGCATCATTACAATCCATACTCTGGCAGTATTAACTATTATTAAGAGCTTCTTTTACTACCTATGCGCTGGTTGGATTCAATAGGAGTAATAGATCCATGGACATTATTCCATCGATCTTAATTGCTGCCAGAGTCCATCCTTTTGTTTTAGACAATATCGTCCTACATGATAGAAAAAGACTCAAAAGAAGCATGAACTTCTCTTAAGTCTTTTTTCTGATACTATTCTTTTAATTCCTTGCCCATTCCCTTTAGGAAGTGGACGCCAAAGCCGATTGCCCGGTTTATGTCTGGATCATTTAACGTTTTCATTAAATCCAAAACGCCGATTTTTTTATCGGCCTGAAGGAATTTGTTTCCTTCATCGATTCCTGCCAGTGCACTGTTAAGCAGTTTCGTGGATTGTGCGGCATCGGCATTCATCAAGGCTCCTGTTGCCCCCATAAGGGTATTGATCAGGTTTGTTACAGGTTGTCTAGTGACTTGGTGAAGTGCGATTTTGGCAATTTGTTCTTTTCCTTGAAGCATGGAGGTCGCAGCTTCGAATACTCCGGAGTCATTCAGTTCATTGACAATTTTAAACATATTGTTTAATGCATCTTCATTGTTGGTGATCAGCGTTTTCAGTTCTTCTAGTTTTTGAAGTTTTATTTCTTCCTCAGTAATGGGATTATGGATTTCCGTAATGGGAGCTGCCATGATCTTCACCCTCCTCGTTTATTTATCCGTTAAGTGAACATACCCTGGACGAGCCCACTTAAGTTCAACCTCGACACCGTTTTGAGGATGACGTTTTTTATTCCGTGGGTTGGTACCCGGTAATGGGATATCTCCGCTTGCACTTAATACTTCCATGCGGACCATCGTCTGTTTGTAAGCGGGCGTGCTTGTGCGTTGATCATAGATGGGACCAGTCAGGAAGTTAATGGCTGAGTCTTTATCAACTGAGTTCATCGGTAAAAATAGCTCATTATTTTTTACACGGTCTGTGATCAGGACTTTTAATTTAACGGCACCGAATGGCGACACTAAGCGAACGAGTCCGCCATCACTGACTTTACGTTCTTTAGCAAGTTCTGGTGAAACCTCAACGAAAATATCAGGTACTTTCGATTGGATGCCATTGGATTTGTTCGTCATATTTCCTTCATGGAAATGCTCGAGCATGCGTCCATTATTGATATGAAGGTCATATTCTTCTGGAAATTTATGCGGTTCCACCCAGTCAGCCAGTGCAAAGCGTGCTTTCTTATCAGGGAAATTGAAGCCATCCACATAAAGAAGCGGCGTGTTTGATCCATCATGGCTTCCCCATAGGAAGCTGTTCCATCCTTCCAGCACCTCGTAATTGGCTTGGCTGAATATTGGTGACAGGCTTGCCATTTCATCATAGATTTCACTGGGGTGGGTGTAGTCCCAATTCGCACCTAAGCGGTTGGCGATCTCTTGAGTGATCTCCCAGTCCGCTTTAGAATCTCCCAAAGTTGGAAGGGCTTTATATAAACGCTGTACACGGCGCTCCGTATTGGTGAACGTTCCGTCTTTTTCAAGAGATGGAGCTCCGGGTAATACCACGTCAGCATATTGGGCTGTCCTTGAAAGGAAAATATCCTGGACAACAAAGAAATCCAATCCGGATAACACTTTATCGACATGGTTTGCATCCGCATCAACGAGTGCCATATCTTCGCCTACAAGATACATGGCTTTCATGTCGCCTTTATCAATCGCTTCGAGCATTTCGATATTGTTCATGCCTGGTTTGCTGTCGATTTTAACCCCATAAGTTTTTTCGAATTTAGCGCGTGCCGCATCATCGGTAACATGCTGATATCCTGGAAGCCATGTTGGAAGGGTGCCCATATCGCAAGCGCCCTGTACATTGTTGTGGCCGCGAAGCGGATAAGCTCCCGCTCCTGGGCGACGGTAGTTACCTGTAGCTAAAAGCAGGTTGGAAATTGCAGCCGACGTATCGGAAGCACCAGTGTTTTGTGTTACGCCCATTCCCCAGAGAATGCATGTACCATCTGCATCGCGAATGCTTTCAGCTATTTGGGTCAATGTTTTTTTTGAAATACCTGTGTTCAGTTCTGCATATTCCAGGGTATATTTCTCAAGTACTTCTTTATAATCATCGAAGAAGTTAACATTTTCATTGATGAATTCTTGATCATGCCAGCCTTGATCGATCATATATTTTGTAACGGCCATCAGCCAAACTTGGTCTGTTCCTTGTTTTGGACTGATATGGATGTCAGAACGCTCGGCCATTTCATTTTTACGAATGTCCGCAACGATCAGTTTCTGTCCGTGAAGCTTTTGGGCCCGTTTAACGCGAGTCGCCAGAACCGGATGTCCTTCTGCGGGGTTAGCCCCAACGATGATGACGAGACCTGCGGCGGCGATATCTTTAATCGTACCAGCATCTCCACCCATGCCGACTGTACGGAACAATCCGTCTGTTGCCGGGGATTGGCAATAACGAGAGCAATTGTCGACGTTATTCGTTTCGAACATTTGCCGTGCGAGTTTTTGAATTACATAGTTTTCTTCATTCGTGATCTTGGATGAGGAAATGAAGCCTACTGAATTTCCGCCGTATTGCTGTTTGATCGAACCGAGTCTGGATGCAACCAAATCAAGTGCTTCATCCCAGCTTGATTCAACGAATCTTCCATTTTTACGAATCAGGGGCTTGGTCAAACGTTTTTCCGAGTTTACGAAGTCCCAACCGAATTTCCCTTTAACACAAGTGGAAATCGCATTAACGGGGCCTTCATGAGTAGGTTCGACTTTAAGGATTTTACGGCCTTTGGTCCAGACTTCGAATGTACATCCTACCCCACAGAACGTACAGACCGTTTTTGTCTTCTTCGTCCGTGTTTCACGCATAGCCGCTTCAATTTCCGAAATGGCAAAAATCCCGCTGTATCCAGGTTCCACTTCTTTAACAAGGTCAATCATTGGTTCAAGCATATCGTTTTTCAAACCTGACATGAAACCAGCCTCACCAAGCATCGATTTTTCCATTAAAGCATTACAAGGACAAATGGTTACACACTGTCCGCAGCCTACACAAGATGAGTTATTGATTTCCGTTCCTTCATCCCAGATTACCCGAGGGCGTTCTGCTTCCCAGTCGATGGACAGAGTCTCATTGACCTGAAGGTTTTGGCAGACTTCAACACACTGCCCGCATGCGATGCATTGATTGGCATCATAGCGGTAAAATGGATGGGACATATCGACGGCACCCAATTCCACTTTCGGTGTGTAAGGATATTTTTGGTGCTCAATTTCCATTAATTCTGCTGTGTTATGCAGTTTACAATTTCCGTTATTATTATCACATACAGTACAGTATAAAGAATGATTTTCCAGGATACGGTCCATGGCTTCGGTTTGGACTTCTTTTGCCTTGTTTGAGTCCAAGGCAATATCCATGCCGTTCATTGCCGTTGTCGAACATGATCGGACGAGTTTCCCGTTAACCTCGACGATGCATGTGTCGCATGTTTGGATCGGATCCACTTCAGGTACATAACAAATCTGTGGATGGGCTATCTCGTTTTGATTGATGACTTCCAGTATTGTCGCACCGTTTTTAGCGGTATAATCCATCCCATTGATTTTGATGGTGATGTTTGAATCGCTCATTATATATCCCCCTTTTATAGCCAAAAACACGCAAAAAACCACCATGATCACACCTCCGGCTCTGAACGGAAGTGTAGGTCATGGTGGAATAGTTTAATAGCAATGCTTGCCAATATACCAATCCATACCATAATGGATAATTTTAAAAAAGATGGGGACACAACAGTACACTATTATACTCCCAACTTTCCTCTTTGATATTATAACTTTAATTTTAAGGAGAAACAATCCTTGATGGAGGTTATCATTCCCAAATGCCTTTCGTTTTTCTTCGCGTTGTTTTATGATAAAACAATTGAGAACTTAATTTCCTTGAATTGGAGTGACGTAAGGGTGTCAAAAGTTATCCATGAATTTAATGATATGATTCGTAAGCTGCGCAAGGAACTCTTCGGTAAAGGACCAGACCGCATACACACGGTTTTCGTCGATAATATGGCCGTTACTACACTATATGGGAATTTGACTCCTACGGAAATGTTCATATCAAGATCAGAGGAAGGAAGGGACATGGTCCATTCAGCACGAACCAAAATGATACAGGATGTGTATTCAGAGAGTCCTCCTGATGGAATGGAAGAACTGGTTGGAGCAAAACTGGTCCATTTGTTTTCAGACATCAAAATCAAAGAGAACATAGCGATTTCCGTATTTGTATTTGATAAGAATATTGCTGACAAACTCAACGGGCATTGACCATGTTCCTTACATATTGGTCAATTGGCTCCTGGATATTAAAAGGAGTGGGAACATGAAAGCGATTGAAATGAAGAGGGGCATCATCCGGATAACCAAAGGTAACATGGAGCGAACGGAAGATACGGTCGTAACGGAGTTTCCCGTTACTGTGAAAATAAATGGCCAGGAATTTGTCACGATGGTTTGTACACCTGAATACATCGAAGATATGGTGATTGGTTATTTGGCTTCGGAAGGCATCATCAAAAAATATGAAGAGATAAAAGAAATCTGGGTCCAGGAAAAAGAAGGCTTTGTCCATGTGAAGACTGATAAAGTGAACCCTTACTACCAGGACTTTCAAAATAAGCGGTATATCACATCTTGCTGCGGGATGAGCAGACAGGGATTCGTCTTTGTGAATGATGCGTTGACTGCCAAGAAAATGGATCATGTTTCGGTAAAATTGACTCCTGATGACTGCTTCCGCTTGATGAAGGATTTACAAAATTCTGCTGTCACCTTCCAGAATACAGGCGGAGTTCACAATGCCGCATTATGTGATGTCGATGGCCTCGTATTAAGCAGGATGGACATTGGAAGGCATAACGCCTTGGACAAAATATACGGCCATTGCTTGAAAAATGGTATTTCGATAGAAGGGAAAGCCATCGTGTTCAGCGGCCGGATTTCATCGGAAATTCTTTTGAAAGTGGCGAAGATCGGCTGTGAACTGATACTCTCGAAATCCGCTCCAACCGAATTGGCTTTGGAGTTGGCTGAAGGATTGGGGATCACCACGGTCGGGTTCATTCGTAATGATTCACTGAATATCTATACCTGCCCTGAAAGAATTCAATTGAATGACTGATCATCCTTTGCTGAAAGATGCAGCTCCTAAGGCGGGTTGGGGAATGCGCTTTAAGGGAAAGTCCTTGCCGGCATGGCTTGGGCTTTTTTGTCTTTGTAAAAGGATATATCCATCAGGCCTTTTATGGCATGTAATACTGGAATACATAAAATAAAACAAAAGTGTTACAAAATATAAGTCTTAGGATATTTTATAACACTGTCTACAATATTTATTTTGTTAAGTATTAAGTAAGAGCATTACCTTACTATAAAATATTATGAAATATACCATGTATTAAATTCGAATAAATATCTAAATTGTAAAGTAGGAAATAAAAAAGCATTATATGTGTAGAAAGGGTAAGGAGGCTGAGTGGTATTTGGTTGAAATATATTACCATTAGGAATCCAAACTAGGTAGGTTGTAAAGGGTCCTGTAATAGATTGGCCTACAATAATAATTGACCATTTATCTGTATAATTATAAAGTACAAGAGGATTTGGTAAAGTACGGAAATCTTGATAATAACCAGGATTCCCTCCTTGGTTTTGGTACTCATTTACCACTCTTTGCATCTCACTTTTATTATTGTTTAAATAGTCAACATAATCGATTTGTTGTTGTGTTGGCTGAGGCAGTGGGTGCTGTCGAAATTCCGTAAATTCATTATCCATATTTAACTCCCCTTTGTTTTTATTCCATTTTTAATACGTATGATTTTGTTTGAAATTATTGCCTGTCCTCACAGTAAATCTAAAAATAATTTTCACATAGATTTTAACTTTGATAAATTTCTAGATTGAAATAACCAGCATCAGGTATTTGACCAAGTGTAGCTAAGTAATTTAGCTTTAAATTCATGTTATTTCATTTATTTGGCAAAGTTTGATGGTTATTTTAAAGAAATTTTATTTGTATCACGTAAATCTGGAACACATTGTGTTTAATAATTCTATCATTTGATTATTCTGAAGTATCACAAAAGTAAGTTGTTAATTAGAATTATATGGTATTATTTACATAGAATATAACTTAATTCATTTATACTACCATTTGTAATAATAAGGGTTTTAAAGCAGCCTGTAGGAGGATATAAATATGGAAAAAAGTCCAAGGAGAGAGCCATATCTTTATATTTTTGAAGAACATTTGGGTGATGGTGGCTTTGGTGATGTATATAAAGGCAATCACATATTTGATGAGAATGAATTAATAGCAATAAAAGTTCTGAAACCGGAGCAACTAAATCAAGAAGCTATTGATAGATTCAATAGAGAAATAAGAATACATTCCAAGTTAAAACATAAAAATATAGTTTCAATCATTGACTTTTCATTAGATGACAGTATCGTTGGGGATAAAGAAAAAGGAGTAGCGTACTATACAATGCCCCTAGGTAAATCTAATTTTAGAGCTTTTATGAATGAATACAGACAAAATAACGTTGGGAAAATGGATGATGAAACAGCGGTATTTTATTTTAACCAGATATTGGACGGAATAGAATATGCTCATGAGAGGGAAATAATTCATCGTGATTTAAAACCGGAAAATATTTTGGTATACAATGAAGATGGACATGATATTCTTAAAATTTCAGATTTTGGACTCGGTAAATTTTTAAATGGAAAAACCAATTTAACTAGGACTCAGGTTGGACTTGGCTCTGACGTTTATGCGGCACCAGAACAATATGCAGATTCACGAGAAGTGGATGAAAGGGCAGACATTTTCTCTCTAGGAAAGATTCTGTATGAATTAATTTCATATGATTTACCTGTTACAATTGATCTTGATAAAATAAACAATTCAAAACTAAAATTTATTGTAAGGAAAGCTACTTATAGCAATAAGGATAAAAGATTTAGATCCATTCAAGAAATGAAAGATCGAATTAATATGATAATGGGGTTAAACGACTCTTTAAAAACTTCTACAAGTCAATTTAGTATAATTTATGAAAAATATAATAACTCATTAGAGCATATATATTTAAAAGAGATAGCCGATTTATTGAATAAATATCATAATGATTATATTCTTTATACAGAAAATTTTATGAATATGGATGAGTATGACTTTGCAATGTTGCTTACTTTTTATGAAGAAGAATTTTTTGAAGTTGTTGAAAATTATTTGTCATTAATACAAGGAGATCACGAATTTAATTTTACAGACAAAATTGCAAATTTTGTTTTTTATGATTTAATAAAACAAATAGAGGGTAATTTGGATTTGTACGAAAAGGCTATTGAGAGTGTTTTAATATTAGCACATAGACATAACCGATTTTATATTGCAAGAATCTTTGGAGAAGAAATTTCTAAAGTAACAAATAATAATCATATAATGATTATTGGTGAAGTAATATCCAATAATACTCGTGCTAGTCGTTGGGCGAAACAATATTTTTCAGACCATCAGTTTTGTGACTTTATAAGGTTTAATTTAGAAGAAGTATGAAAGCTCAGTTTAGTTTAACTCATTTTTATATGGAAAACTATTTTAAGAAAATCATATTTTCAAACCGATAAATATTTTAAATGTGACTCATCATTTATTAGGTGGGTCTTTTTGATTTTTATGTAAATTTTTTCTTGGTTTTTATATACTTAACATAATCTATTAATAGATAAGGAGATTCAGTAAATGAGTAAAGAATTAATTGCAGCTTTAATTGGAGGTTCTTTTGCATTATTAGGCATAACTATCAATCAAGTATTAGAACATATAAGGTGGAAAGAAAATCTAAAAAGAAAAGGAGAAGATGCATACTTAGAAAAAAAATTGGAAAGCTTGCATGATACTATAGTAAAACTTGAAGAACTTACATTAAAATTAAGCGATTTAAGATTTTCAATTGAATTATATAATTCTTATGATGAAGAAGAATTATTAGAAAGTCTAGAATCATCAAGACAGTTTTTTAACCAAACAGTAAATATGGTAGCTCCTTACATACCCGCAAATAGATATAAATTAATAGGAGAAGTAAGAAGACACTTTAAAGCTATGAATAATCATTACATAGGACATAACGATATAGATACCATACTAGACAATTTAAAAGAATTATTAATTTTGACTGAAAAAGTAAACATAATATTAAAAGATGAGATTACAAAATATGAGCAACATTTTAAGCAAACCAATTGGAAATTTATTGTTGTATCATTTCTATTTCTAATTAATTTAATATATACATTCTTTTATTTATTTCGTTCTTAAAAAACTCACTATTTATTAGTGAGCTTTTTTTATACTTTTTTCAAGTTTGGTTTACGTTTTTAAATGAACTACCTACAATGTGAATGTATTTCAAAAAAACAAAAAAATAAATGGAGCGTGATTGAAGATGGCAAGAAAAACGAAAGCAATGTTGGAGCAAGAGGTATTAGTATTAGAAAGTAAAGTAAAAGAATTAGATGATGAAATTCGTAAGCTGAATATTGATAAAGATTATTGGTTTATTAAATCTGAAGGTTATCGTATTCAAACCCCTGGCCTCTTTGTTAGTACAGCTACAATTTTAAAATTTGAAGATATGGAGAGGAATATAACAAATATTATTGAAGGTGAAAAAAGATATGAAATGGAACAAAAATTAAATGACTATTATTATGGTATAAGTTACTTACATCACTCGGTTTAAATAGCGAGTCTAATCTCTAAATATATCGATCATTATATTTTTAATGTGGACTCACTAATAGTGGGTCTTTTATTTATTGTTCTTTTTTTAAAAAAGTATTACTTTTTTGGTTTACAAAATGAATACTAGTCGACATATATATTGAAGGTATTACTAGTTTTTTATAAACGGAGGATATAAAATGAATGATTTTCCAGTGTTCTCAATTGATGTTGCTAATTGGCTTATGGCAAAAGGATTTAAGATGAAAAGAGTAAAGCCGAACGCCAAAACACCGGGTTATCTAATGTTCTACTTTGAACATAATAAGTCTATTGAAACTGCGGTTTTGGCTTTAAAAAAAGAATCATATAAATAATAATATTTTACAAAGGGGATTTACAAATTATGTTACTTACAAAAAAACAATTAAAGGATATGGAGTTTAACAAGTTCTATGCAATTTATCGTGAGCCAGGTGCAGGTAAAACTTATACAGCAAGGAATTTAATCTTGCCATACTGCAAGGAACAAGGTTGGAAGGTTTTATTCTTAACACATAGAAATACTTTGAAGGCTCAGATAAAGTACGATTTAGAGGATTTTATAAAAGAAAATCCAGATACAATTACAGTAATGAACTATCAAGCGATTGAAAGTCTTGTTAGAAAACTAGATGTAGAAGCAGTAAAAAAATATCTTAACTATCAATTTATTATTTGTGATGAAGCTCATTACTTTGTTTCAGATGCTTGGAATAAACAAAGTCATTTGTCTATTTCATTTTTACGTTATAGCAGCGCTATAAAACTTTTTTTAACAGGTACTCCAAAACCATTAGAAAATCTGAATAAAATGTTAGATATTGGTATTTTTGATACACCAAACAGGGCCATTCATAACTTGGACGAGCTTTTATTCTTCAAGAACATTGAAACTTTTGACAAACATTTTGATTCTTTATTGAAAAGTAAAAATAATAAAGCATTATTTTTTTACGGGAATGGTAACCATGCTTGGAACGATGTTGAAAACAAATATAAAAATAGTGCTTTTATTTGCTCTGAAACTCATGAATTAGGGGAACACAGAAATAAGGAGGAATTAAATCATATAGTAGAAAATACGAAATTTAACTCTAAAGTTCTTTGTACCACTTCCACTCTTGAAGCAGGAATAAATATTGAGGATGATAATGTGAAGTTAGTTGCATCAATAAGACCGTACAGCGTTCATGGAATTGTCCAACAGTTCGCTCGTATTCGTAATAGTAAAATTATTGGAGCAGTTGTGGAGCCGCATTACCAAGCTATTACAAGTTGGAAAGCAGACGCAGAAAAAGAATTAGAGCTCATTAATCATATTAAAAATAGTTGTGGTGTTTCTGAATATATGAAAATAAACAGGTTGAATTTTAACTCAGAAAATTGCCCAGCTTGGATAACTGCGAAGATCGATTTTAATGAAGCTTTCGTAACTTTCTCTTTTGAAATTAATGAGCTTTATATTATGAAGTTAAAAGATACAATTTGGCAGTGTGAATTCATTATAGAACATGGTTATCTAAAACTATTAAGCCAGTATTACAAAGGTGTAAAAGTTGTTGATGTGGACAAGCAATTAACAAACACAAAATTAATAGAATATTTAGAATGTTTATCTGGTGTGAAAATGTTTGATGAGGAGCAAAAACATTTCATTGTTACTTTAATGGAAGACTATAAATTTAGGTCAAAAGATAAAAGAAAAAAGTTAGGTCTTAAACGTATTAATGATATTTTGAATGACAAAGACATCCGATTTAAAATTGAAAATCCACGGACTAGGATTAATGGAAAACAAACACGTTACTGGAGTGTGACAAAAAACAACACCGTTGTATATATACAACCATGTGCTAATTTGTCACAGAATGAAACGGCAATGGAAAATAGCAAAAAAGAAAATTTATTAGTTAAAGAGGAAACAAAAAATAAAATGCCATTTAAAGAATTAATTAAAGCTCATGAATTTATGAAAGTCCAAGAAGTTACAGAAAGTAATGAGGAAGAGGATGAAGAAGTGGAATTACAAATTGTTAAAGATCCATTTACTGGACGATTGGAAGTGTTCAATGAAAAAACACAACAGTGGGAAAAATATGTTGAAGCTGAATGGGCTAATGGTGTAAAGGTTGAACCCAAAATTTATATTGTTCCAAATTCACCACTATTAAAAAGAAGTAGTAAAAGCTCGGCGTTAGAAGCAATGTTGGGTTCAGTTATCTAAAATTATCTAAAAATAGTATTGTTATTTGGGTTTACAAATCGCCTTCTAGTACACATATATTTTGTAAAGGTATTACCTTTAAAAATATAAACTGGGGGTAAGAATATTATGAATGAAAAAGTTATAACTGAAAAACAAAAAGAGGTAGCTTTAAAAAAGCAAATAATTTTTGAACTTAAAAGTGCAGGTTATACTCATGAGCAAACTTGGGTTCAATTAAATGAAAAACTTAAGGTACTTGGTATTAAATCCGTTTCTGTATCTTATGTTTACAAATACTGGAATATGATGAAGAATCAAATTTAATCAGGCACTATCATAATCCGATAGTGCTATTTTATTTTCATGAAGCAAAGGAGAGAGTGTGTAGTGAAACATCTTTATTATAGAGAAGCATTAAGAAATTTAATTATGATTTTATCTTTATGTTTATGGTGGTATTAAATATTTTACACTTACCACTATCCACGAATGTTCAAGATTTGGAAAAGAAGAATTGAATTTAACTTTATGTAATTCTACGGTTCATTATAAATTCAGTGATAAAAATAAGTCATTGTCATCAATATACCAAGGAAGAGATGAATTTAAATGGGAGCAGACTAAATTGTGCTGCTCTTTTTGTTTTGGTTAAAGAAAAGGAAAAGGATAAGAAAATGGAGAAATTGAACTTTAAATACTTAAAAGGGACAGAAAATAGAATTGCAGAGATTGAAGATATTATTACTGATAAACATTTTACCGATAAATTTTACAGTGCAAATGAAATGAAGGCTAATAAGGATTCTAGAACCACTAAAGAGATTTATCAGTATTTAAAGCAATCAGCTACTTATATTCTTCAAGCCGAGAATATTACAACAAAGAAAACTGAGTATAATATTTTAGATGAAAAAAGATTAAAAGATGTTGAATTAAATGAACAAGCATTACCAAGCTATTCATATGATAATGAAGAAACAAGTGCAGAAGGCGAACTTACAAGTGCGCTGATAAATAATGAACGTCTTCTTAAATATGAAGATACAGTTTATCAGTTGCTAAAAGGCGATTATGAGTTAATAAATGAAGGAGCAGCAATAGAAGATATGTGGTTCTATCAAACGTTACCAAATGAGGGTGCTAGAAGGCCCGTAGAGGACTGTTTTAATTTAATTAAATATTATTTATCGGAAATGAAAAATACACGTTCTGTAAAAGGAATCAAGGTGACTAGACGCAAAATTAAGGAATTGTTGTTTGGTGATATTTCCTCAATTGTTCGTTCATATACAAAACTTGAGCCATTTCAAAAAAGAAGTGGTGTAAAGGCAAATAAAAACCAAGTATTAGAATTTTCGGAGGATATTGCAACAAATAAACACCATCAAATTTTTAAATTACTTGTTACTGATAAAGGCTCAATAACTAATCCAACTGAAATAATTATGATCGTTGACGTTGAACAAGCTATTGAAAAAGGTATAAAGAATGGAGATTTAAATAATGGTGATATCCAAATAATTGAGTTATTGAAGAACTATTATCATGGGGATCTGATTGCTTGTTTAAAGGCTGACAACAACTATAAAACCAATCGCAGACGCTTTGAAAAAATGGTAAATAAACTAGAAAAATTAATTTAAAACTGTCCACGATTAGGATATTATTCTCCAATATATTATGTAACGATATTACGGAAATAATATTATTACGTTTTCAATTAGTGCTTTTAATTCTTCATTAACGGTTAACTCCTTTTCCGTTACTACTTTGTGCTCCATTAAACTATTCAGAGTTTGATGGAGCATTATTTTTTTAGACTAAATTAATTACTTACATAAAATTAAACAACAGATAGAAGGTGGTGCAATAACATTGGTTATTGATGAGTTAATAGATGTAATAAATAAACGATTGAGTAACATAGATGAATTAATACTAATGAATGCTAATAACACATTAAAGTTAATTGATTTACAGAACCAATCACTCAATGAGTTGGAAGAACAGACAGAGGATGCACAAGTGTTGAAACAATTAGAGCAACAGATACAACAGTTAAAGAATAATAGAATAATGTTTGTGCTGATGAACAAGTATATAGTGAGCAACAAGTTAGATGATAGAGAAAAAAATATTTTATTAAATATATTGAAGAGATTTTAGCTAATATACGCCCGTCTATTCTTAGAAAAAAGGATGGAACGTTACAGTATAACTTATGCACCGTCGCTCTCTCTAGGCTTATCTTTTGGGCTAGTAGTTTTAGTATTTTGTAGAGGAGGTCTGAAAATTGTCAAGAAAACATATGCCCGTTCATTTAAGAAAAGGAAATAAAACAAGTTTAACACAAGAAGAAAAGCAAAAAGCTAAAGACCAAGAAATTGTGATGGCAAAATGTAAAGACGCTCTTGATAATCCATCAGTATTGTACAAAATGGATGCTAAGACAAAGCAATATTATTACTTCATTTTGCAATGGTTAAAAGATGCAGGTTTATATTCTATTCTATCAAGTATCGACACTATTTCTTTGTACCAAATGGCAAAGGCTCTATATATGACTGATGAATGTGATAAAGAAATTAAGAAATACGGAATGTTTATTGATACTGCTGTAGGTTCTGCAAAAAAACCAAATCCTGCATTAAATGAGCGAAGACAATCACTTAAAACATTTTATTCGATCGCTACTGAATTTGGATTGACTCCATCTAGTAGAGCAGCGCTAGCACAAAATGCTAGTGAATCAGTTTTTATTGAAGGCATTAATCTAAATGGATTAACAGACGGATTAGATAAACTTTTTGAATCGGCAAATGAGGAGGGACTAAATTGAGAACAATGCTTAACTTCAGTGAGAACGGCAAAGAATATGGGATTGATAACATGTTTGTTTGGATGATTTTCGGTGGTTTGGATAATTTAGTTCAAGGTGATAAACGATTCTTTGCTGATAAGGAAGAACTTCAAAACAATGTGAAGTACATTGGTGATTATCTCAACGAGTATGGCAAGGATGCCGTATTCCAAAATAGATGGACCAAACCTGATGCAAAAAAATACTTAGCAATATTATCTAAAATATCAAAGTAGGAGGTGTAAGGTTAAAAATGGGACTTTTTGAATTATTCAACAAGAAAAATGAAGTTGAAGAACGATCCATTTATAGAAGTAATGGACAGGGTTTAGCCATTATTTCATTGCTAGGCGGTTCAAATATAACAGAGGAACAAGCCATGAAAATTCCTTCGTTAGTTGCTTGTTTAAATTTGATTGAGGGAACAATTTCTCAACTTCCAATCTATTTGTATCAAGAAAATGGACAAGATGTTGTGAAGGTACCTGATAAAAGGACAAGGTTTTTAAATGGCGAAGCAAACTATTTCACTGATAGTCAAAACTTTAAAAGGCAAATTGTTAAGGACTACTTATTTTATGGTAAGTCCATTATTTATGTGGAGCGGAAAGGTAACAAAATTCTTTCACTCAACGCACTGAAAACTAAAGACATTCAATTCAAACAGTACACAACAAATGGAATTACTCTTTCAAATATCGAAGTAATTTACAACGGTTTTGCAGGAGACGTTCCAATTAACTACGAAGATATCATAATCATTGATTCAGGTAATGAAGGTATCTTGAAACATGGTGTAGATATTTTAGAATTAGCGCTTGAACAAAATGCTTATTCTAAGAATCTATTAAAGAATGGTGCTTTACCAATTGGTGTTATCCAATCTATGAATCGGCTATCAGAAGCTGCTATCAAAAGATTGCGTGAAGGATGGGAAAGTTTATATGGTGGTGCAAAGAATGCTGGAAAAACTGTCATTCTAGAAGAAGGTATAGAGTATAAACCAATTGCATTAAATCCAGAACAATTACAATTAGCAAACTCAAGAAAAGTTACTAATTCCGATATTTGTAAGCTGTTCGGTATTGACGAGTCATTAATTAATGCAGAGTTCAATAAGTACAGTGCAAACTCTCAACAAAATTTAGCTTACTTACAATACACTTTATCACCGATCATTACTTCAATTGAATCGGCCTTGGATAAATCATTGTTATTAGAAAATGAAAAGGATAATGGGTATTACTTCCGCTTCGATACTTCTGAAATCTTACGGTCCACTGAAAAGGAACGAGTTGAAACAGTAGGTCTTGCAGTTGAAAAAGGATTGTATAGCGTTAACGAAGGTCGAGCAATTCTTGATAAAAATAAGATTCAAAAAGATTATTTTATGTGGTCTCTAGGACACGTACTTTATGACGCTAAAAAAAATGAAATTATAGTGCCTAATATGCTAGGTAAGGTAGGTGATATGAATAATGAAAATGGAACTTAGGTTCAACAAAACTGATATTCAAACGAATGAAGATGGTTCAATGACTGTCAGAGGATATGTAAATAAAACTGAAACTAAGAGCAAAATGCTTGGTCGAAACCAAAAGTTTAAAGAAGTAATTAAACGTGGTGCATGGCAAAAAGCTATAGAAAATGCAAAAGAGATTCATTTTTTAGCAGAGCATGATAATTCAAAAATTCTTGCTTCTACAAGGAATGATTCACTGAAACTTTCTGAAGATGACCAAGGTTTACACATGACTGCAACAATCTCTCCAACATCTTATGGTAAAGACTATTATCAACTAATTAAAGATGGCATTCTACAAAACATGTCATTTGGATTTCGTTCAGTCAAGGATTCTTGGCGTAATATGGGAACGCACTTTGAACGTACTGTTAATGAACTTGATTTATTCGAGGTTTCAGTTGTTCGAGATCCAGCTTATTCAAGCTCTACAATATCTGCTCGAGGAATTGATTTAGTTGAAGATATTGAAATACCAAATATTCAAGAAGTAAAAGAGGTAAAAGATATGAATAAAAAGGCACTCATTGAAAAGAAAAATGATTTGCTTAGCGAGTTAGAAGGAATTGCTGAAACCATTGAAGTTGAAGCACGAGGTCTAACAAATGATGAAGAAACTCGGACTTCAAAATTAAAGTTTGATATTGAAATTCTAAATAAAAAAATTGATGGAAAAGAGGAAATAAATATGATTGAAGTATTAGGTGCAAGTGACACAACTGTAGAAAAACGTGGTTTTGAAGCATTTTTAAAATCACATTTTAATTCTGAAGAAGTTCGTGCAATTACAACAAGTGCAGTTCCAGGACAACTAGTAGTTCCAACAAGTATTGCTGATGAAATTGTAAAGAAGTTAGAAGAAGTTGCTCCATTGTTTAGCCTATCTAAAAAATTCCCATCAGTAAGCGGACGACTTGATGTGTTAAAAGAGACAGATATTGGTGGAGCTCAATGGCTAGATGAAATGGAGAACGCTACAGTTCAAGATTTCGCAATGGAAAAAGTAACATTAGAACAAAAGCGTCTAACTGCTGCTGTTGAACTATCACAGAATATGATTAACGATGCCGGATTTGATATTGTTGCTTATGT
Organism: Peribacillus sp. ACCC06369; assembly: GCF_030348945.1. Lineage (NCBI taxonomy): Bacteria > Bacillati > Bacillota > Bacilli > Caryophanales > Bacillaceae > Peribacillus > Peribacillus sp. ACCC06369. The sequence goes on along the minus strand of NZ_JAUCEN010000002.1, from coordinate 5,055,548 downwards.
TGTAGATTTAGTTGCTCGACGTATTGCTAATGCACTTAACCGTGCAATTATAAATGGTAATGGTGTAAAACAACCACAAGGTTTCTTAACAGCAACATTACCATCTGACTCATATGTTACAACTGCTGCTGTTGGTGCGATTGGCACTGATGATATTTTAGGATTGTTTAACTCTATGAATCCACAGCTAATAGAAGGTGCAGCATTTATTATGAATCGTAGCACTTTTAGTACTGTATCTAAATTGAAAGATGGTAATAACAACTATTACTTGGTAGATATGAAGAATGGTAATGGATACAAGTACTACACTGTTCTTGGATTACCAGTACAAATTTCCGATGCTATGCCTGATATCGCAGGTGGAAATAAAGCAATTGCTCTAGTTAACTTGGGTCGAGCATATGGAACTCTTGTTAAGAAAGGCATTGAAGTAAAACATATTAGTGGAGATACTCAACAAGCACTTCGTGGTTCTCAATTGATCGTTGCTGATATGTATCTTGATGGTAATGTCATCAATGAACAAGCTATTCGACTATTAAAAATTAAATAAGCATAATAATAAATAAAAACTAGAATAAGCCATAAGCCATCATATTAAAATGATGGCTTATTCCATAACATTCTACATTTATTTAAGAATTAAAGTTTTATCCTTATTCGAATCAGGGGTTTGTTCAGTTTTCTTTAAATGGTAATAAACTGTTACTAAAGTTTCATTTCCGCAATATCTAAAATATCTCTTATATTTCTCATGAAAAGAATACCAAAAAATTATATTTATTATTATCAGGAATATAGGGATCTTCAATAAATTAGAATAATCATTTAATAAATCTTTTAGAAAGAAATCTAGAAAAAATAATACTACTATCAAAAATATTTGTAAAAAAGAGATAAAAGATAACGAGCGATAAAAAGTATATTTAGCTAAAAAAGTATCATTCAAACATTTTATATTTTCAGAATAAATTATTATTTTTGACAATTTTTCAAAGAATAACCAATCATCTTTAGGGAAATCAGTATTGTATCTTTTTTTAATAATCATTTTTGATTCATCTAATAAAACTTTATTAGCACCTCTATAATTATCAACGCCAAATTCAAATATTTCTTTAATAAATTTATTCCAAAAATTATTATCTTTTTCAGAATGAACTAAATCAGGTTCTTTTCTTTTTTGCTTCTTTTTCCACCATTCAGTAAATTTCCTGTTTAGAAATTTATCAAAAATTATTTCAAAAATTTCATAATATAATTTTGATAAAACCTTTATAACAATACCCACTAAATAAGCATTAAACAGAAAAAAAACAACGAAAAACAACATATTTTTAGTTAACTCTTTACTTGTTTTTATTAAAATATCAATAAAGAAGATTTCATTAAAATTCATATTAAGGTCTCCAGATATTAAAAATAAAGAAGTAAAAGTAATTCCTGAAAGAAATATAATTCCAGGTATTAGTATTCCGATGATATCAAAAAAATAAAGCTCAATTTTATCCCACATTTTCCCTCCCATGGCACTCCTCCTGTAAAAAAAATCTTTTTGTATGTCAAATCACCATTGATTGTAAAAAATAACAATAAAGTTAATTCTGATGTACCAGTCAGTTAGTCTTACTATTTTATTTGTTATCATAAAATTCCAATTTTATTTAGTGAATTTAAATAACTTACATTATGGGGAAGCAGAGTAATACCAGCATTTGAGTACCTAATTTTGATGTTATCACCATCCCAATCAAAAGGTATTTCCTTTAAGATGTCATGTTCGAGCTTTGTAACAGTAGCAGTCCATAAATACCGTATTAATAAGTCTTTAATAAATTCTATGCTTAGTGTTTTATTCATTGCTTTTTTCTCACAGATCTCGTGGATATATTTACCTTTAGGAATTATATGTTCGTATTCTAGTTCTAATCCTTTAAGTGGATTATTTCTTATTTTTTCTAAGGCGGAAGGGGTAATAAAGTCTGTAGAGTAGAGTTTGTTCTTTTTTGGTAGCTTTCTTGTGGCTAAAAAGATATGAGAGTTTGTTAAAAACTTCCTTTTACCTTCGCTGATTCCTTTCATATAAAGTTCGTCATCGAAGGGTAATTTCATTAAAAAGTCATAATAGCTTTTGGCCAATTCCTCCATAATTTTTTCCCTGTTTTGTTCCATTTTTAAAACCTCCTAATTATTCTTAAATACTCATGTATTCAATATTCCATAAAAAGTAAATTCATCCCTTTATAATTTCCTGCTTTTTTTAAATATTTTTCATCGGAGGTTACAGTTTGAAAACTTCTATATATAATATTTTAAAATCGCGCGATGAAAAAAAGTGAAATTGAGGTAAGGAATATGAAATCTTATTTTGGAATAATAAATGAAGATGTGAAATTACTTAGTCGTGAAGTTTTAGAAATTGGATTAGTACGAACCGAATTTAAATTTGGAAAGCTTACGGTAACAGGAACTAGTAATGTACCTACAGATAGTGCAATTTATAGATTAGCAGATGGAATGAATGCAATTGCGGAGAAGAATATTTCTTCTACATTAAATAATGAAGTATTACAATTTCAATAATAATAAATTTATAATAATATAATAATTCCATGTAAATATTTTCCATATTTTGTTATAATAAATATATATTACATGACAAATGGGGTTGGCACGTAATGGATATAAACATTAAAGAAGTAGCGATATATTTAAGAAAATCAAGAGACGAAACTGATGGTAAAGAGGATGTTCTTGCAAAACATGAATCATTGTTATTGGAGTACATATCCAAAAACAACCTAAAGTATAAAATATATAAAGAGATAGGAAGCTCTGAACACATTGATTCGAGGCCTGAAATGCTTCGATTATTAAAAGATGTGGAACAAGACCTTTATGATGCTGTTTTGGTTGTTGATTTGGATCGTTTGATACGTGGAGACCTCGAAGATATGGGGCGGTTAAGCAGGATTTTCCGAGAGTCAAATACAGTAGTAATTACACCAACCAACAAAGTATATAATTTCAATGATGATGACCAGTCTTTAATTAATAACTTTGAAATGGTCTTTGCAAACCATGAGTATAAGATGATAAAAAAGAGAATGCTTCGTGGTAAAAAGCAAGGAGCAAAAGCAGGTAAATGGACTAACGGATCTCCACCATATCCATACGTGTATAATCGTATAACAAGAGAACTTGATATTGACTCCAAAAAAGCAAAAGTCTATAACCTTATGAAAAAGATGTTTATTGAAGATATGAAGCCTGCACATGAAATTGCATGGGAATTAAATAAACTAGGTATTAAGACAAGTAAGAATGCTGATTGGCATGAAAATTCTATTCGTAGAGTATTAACCAGCGAAGTTCATTTAGGATTAATTATATATGGAAAAACAACAGGTAATAGTCGCAAGACCAAACCAAACGCTCGAGGGGTTCAAGTTAAAGAACGCACAGAGTGGATTGTTGCAAATGGTACTCATCAATCATTAAAAACCGAAGAAGAACATCAAAGAATCTTGACAATTATTGAATCGAGGAGAATTCTTCCAAAAGGTTCAAGGAAAAATATTCAAGTGTTATCGAAATTGCTTTATTGTGGTAAATGCAAAAGGACAAGGTCATTTATAAGTAAACCAAACGGAAAAACTTATGTTCAGACTTGTTTGACGACCGATCGTGTGGGGAACCGTTGTAAAAATAGAGGTATGACCGTTGAAATTATATATGCCCAATTAATGTTTGACCTTGAAGAGTATGAACAGCAATTACTAAATAGTGAATTCCAAAGTAAACAAAGTGATAATTCTACCTTTCAACTAGCACTAAAGAGTAAACAAGAAGAGTTAAACCAAATGGAAACAGGTTTGGAACGAGTAAAGGATTTATATATTGAGGGTTTACTTGATAAAAATCAATTAAAAGCAAAGACGGATAAACTACAATCTCGAATTCAAGATAAAATGGATGAAATACGTTCTATTGAACGATCAATTGCGTTGGCTGATAATGAACGAACTGACGAAGACCGTCTTCAGGCAATTAAACAATTTAAGGAAGCGTGGAACACAGATGATATTAGTAGGAAAGAATTGAACACGCTTGCTAAGGAAATTATTGACAGAATTGAATTAATTCGTGACGGAGATAGCGTACAAATTAATATTGAATTTCATTGACCCGCATTAGTTGTGTGGGTTTTTTTGTCTTCCTCAAATTAAAAATTAAGTAAAAATATGTAATGTTTTGTTTTATAATATAGATATATTTTAAAGAAAGAAGGTAGCAAATTGAGCGTAATATACTGTCCAACATTAATTGAAGAAGGAAATATGTCACTAGATAAATGGCTTGGTTTAATGAAAACTCCTAAAAGAGCAAAATTGTTTCCTAACAACTGCTTTCCATCTGAAGAATATTTGAATGAATACATAAATCGAATACAAGAATTTAGTGATGATGAATTTAAAGATTTATTAAGAATGTTAATTGTTGTCACACAAAGTTACGGTACAGATGAACTGAATAGGAAAATGATGATTGCTGATAAAGGCAACTTGAAAAAATACAGGAGTGAATATTATCGCCGACTTCTCAGGGCTCCATTTGCTTTTGAAGGTTTAACATGGGTTTTAGATCTTCTCGAGCACTCACCAGATAGGGCGTTAGATGTGTTGGATGCATATTATATAGCCAATTTTCTTTATTTACCGGACAACGCTATAACAGGGTTGCTTGATGCTCAAGTTTTAATTAGAGCGCGGTATTTTAAAAATGATTATAGTGTAGATACATTGTTGACACTAAAACCTCGTGAGTTTGAATGTTTAATAGCTAAACTATACAAAAAATTGGGCTATAATGTTACCCTAACTCCTCCTTCAATAGATGGCGGTAAAGATGTTATAGCAGTAAGCAATGTGATAAGTAAAAAGGAGACTTTATATATTGAGTGTAAGAGATATAAAGATAATGTTGAGGTAGATCATCCAAGGAATTTGTTAGGGACAATTACAAGTGCAAAAGTAACAAAGGGAGTATTAATTGGTGCAAAGGGGTTTACTCAAGGGTCAATTAAATTTGTTGATGAAAATTTAAGTCTTGAATTAATAGGTGGAAACGACTTATTAAAATTGCTTGATGAAACGTTAGGCAGAAACTGGTTTGATTTTATTCCAAAGTATATTAGTGAATTTGAGCTTTAATGGTACAACCACTTTTATTAAGGGTAATATAAAAATATTCTCCTTAATAAAAGTGGTTTATAACTATGAATCACCGTGAACTTGAACTGTAACTAAAGACAGACCTAATGAAAGTATAATTGTTTAGCATATGAAAAATTTCCATTCGTTCAACAAGATAAAACTAGAACTGAACTGTTCGCCTTGGAGTCCTTCCAAAAGCCAAAAGGAAGGGGGAAAGGTGGCTTTTTTGTACATAGGCTATTCTTAGGTGGAAGGTATCGTAAAATTACATGCCATTTGTGATACAGTTTGGATAAAGCATTCAAGGAAAAGCGTATCGGGGGAAGGGTTATGAACGAAAGGGATTGGCATATTTTAAAGATGTTGCATGAACACAAGAATATTACTAAAACGGCGCAAAGTTTATATATCTCGCAACCCTCTCTAACGAAACGAATTCAACAAATAGAGAAGGAATTCAATTTAAAGATTGTGGAGCGGGGAACAAGAGGAGTGCAGTTCACCCCTCAAGGGGAGTATCTGGCCATCTGTGCAGATGAGATGCTGATCAGGCTCCGTCAGATAAAAGAGACAGCGTTCAATATGGGTCAGGAGATCAGTGGGACATTACGGCTGGGTGTTTCCAACTATATTACGCTGCATAAATTGCCTGGCCTGTTAAAAATATTCCGTGAGCGATATCCTAAGGTGGATTTCCAGGTGACTACCGGATGGAGTAAAGAAGTACTGAACCTCATTTATAAGGAAGAAGTGCATGTGGGGATCGTTCGGGGGGACTATCAATGGTCCGGGTCAAGGCACCATCTTTTTGAGGAAACGATTTGTATTGCTTCTAAGGAGAAAATAGAGGTCCGGGACCTGCCTTCATTGCCGAGGATCGATTATGGGACCGATGCCCTTTTAAAAACAATGATTGATAATTGGTGGAGAGATAATTTTTCAGGACCTCCTTTGGTGGGGATGGAAGTGGACAAAGGGGATACATGCAAAGAAATGGTCAGGAATGGGTTGGGGTATGGGATTCTTCCTAGCGTTTTATTGGAGAAAGACCAAAATCTTCGTCAATGGGACCTTTTGGATAAGCAAGGTAATCCCCTTATTAGGAATACGTGGATGTTATATCATGAAAAGTCGCTGGAATTAAAACTGGTCAAAGAGTTTGTCCAATTTGTCAAAGGTGTCGATTTCATGAGGGATATTTAAATGAAGCGCAGAAACTTCTGTGCTTTTTCATCATTCCATTTTTGAATGGTTAACGATAATTTATTGGTATTTTAATTATGGTTTTCCCGGCATTATGATAGATGGGAGATATAAATCATCAGGAACTTGCCTATGGAATGGAGAGGAAGTCAAATGAGTGTCCTATTTCTAATCGTATTGAATGTCATTGTGCCGGTCTTTTTCCTTATAGGGGCGGGGTCAATCCTTCATCGTAAATTCAAACTGGATATGAATACGCTGTCTAAATTGAATCACTTCCTGCTCATGCCGGCCATTAGCTTTGTCAATATCTATCAAAGCAATATGGGCGGGGGGATGATCGTCCAGATATTCAGCTTCCTTGCTCTTCAAGCATTAAGCCTAATCATCGTGAGTACAGTGATTGCTAAACTTGCCCGGTTTGATCAAAGTCTTTCTGCCACGTTTAAAAATAGTGTGGTCCTGAATAACTCAGCCAATTTCGGTTTACCCGTCAGCCAGATGGTTTTTCATGGCAATCCTCTTGGCCTGTCGATCCAAGTCATCGTGATCATTTTTCAAAACCTGTTGACCTATACCTATGGATTGATGAATTCCGTTTCCGTCCATACAAAAAGTGCAAAGGGTGCCATTCGTGAGTTTTTGAAGAATCCAGTCATTTATGCTCTATTACTCGGTTTTCTTTTACAGGCCACTTCTTTCGATATTCCTCTGTTCTTATGGACCCCCATCGATAATATCGCGAGTGCTTTCATAGCGATTGCCCTGATTACATTGGGTGCTCAGAGTGCCTACTTGAAAATTACGCATTTCCCGCTTCCGCTTATCCTTAGCTTGATTGGACGATTAATACTCTCACCATCCATCGCATACCTTATCATTCTCATGCTGGGATTGGAAGGGACTGTCGCTCAGGGATTATTCATCGCAAGCTCATTTCCAACATCAAGAAACAGCGCATTATTCGCTTTGGAATATGATAACCATCCGGAATATGCGGCACAGGCGGTCTTGATGTCGACGTTATTCAGCAGTATAACGGTAACGATGGTCGTATATCTATCAAAAATACTATTTTAGCAGGGCTGCCCTCATGGGCAGTCTTTTCCCAATGTCTCCCCATAAAACTTTATGAACAATATGGAGATTATGGAATTTATGTATTTTAGGTGGATAATTAAAGATGTGGAAGATATTTTTGTAGAATTAAGAAAACGCTTTCAAAGGAGGATTCATATGTTTTCTCGTAAAAAGATTTCTGCAGTCATATTGGCAGGTTCGTTAGCTTTAAGTTTAGGTGCATGCAGCAGTGCGGATACATCGGGAGAAAAGAAAGAAAGTACAGGTTATCCGAAAAAGGCCATAACGATCGTTGCTCCGTCGGGTGCAGGCGGGGGATGGGATTTAACCGCCCGTTCATTTACAAAGGTCTTGGGTGAGACAAAACTGGTGGACCAGCCATTAACCGTCGAAAACAAACCCGGTGGCGGGGGTGCTGTCTTCATGGCGGATTATGCAACACAGCAAGCGGATAATAATGACATGCTGTTCGTGAATTCACCGCCTGTCATCATCAATAACCTTAAAAAAGAGGGTAACAGTCCTTATGGATATAAAAATACGACTCCTTTGGCGCAGCTGACAAAGGATTATGGAGCGATAGTGGTAAAGGCGGATTCTGAATTCAAGGATTTGAAATCAGTGCTGGAAGTGGTGAAGAAAGATCCGCGTAAGTTAACTTTTGCAGGAGGATCGGCTCCGGGATCCATGGATCATTTGATTTCCATTCTTCCAGCCTATGAATATGGTTTGAATCCAACAGAACTTAAGTACGTCTCGTACGACGGTGGCGGGGAAGCGATTACGGCATTGCTTGGTGGAAATGCGGATGTAATCGGAACGGATGCATCAAGTGTCAGGGAATTTTTAAAGGCAGGAAAGATTAGAGTGTTGGCCGTAACCTCGACTGAACGTTTGGGTGGAGATCTAAAAGACATACCGACTGCAAAGGAACAGGGTGTTGATGCGGAATTCACGATTTGGAGAGGCGTTTTTGGACCTCAGAATATGTCCGAGGAAGCGAAAACCTTTTGGGACGGATCCATTGCAAAGTTAGTAGAAACTTCTGAATGGAAAAAGGAAGTGGAAGTTCAAGGATGGGAACAAGAATATAAAAATAGTGAGGAATTCAGCAAGTTTTTAGAAGAACAGGAGAAACAGGTGCAGCAATTATTGGAAGCTTTAGGCATGGAAAAATAATGGAGAAGAAGGAGGTGCTTTCACCTTCTTCTTATTTTCTGAAATGGAGGGATAAGGATGGACGTGAAATTTGATCGCTTTGCATCTGTAGCCTTTCTGGCTGTCGGAGTGCTGTTTATGATTGGAAGCAGGAAACTGGCCAGTTCTTCTTATGGAAGTTCGGTAGGACCGGACATTTTCCCTTTTGTACTGGGACTCGTCCTTGCTGCTTTAAGCATTCGCCTGTTCTATGAGTCATATCGGGGCAAGAGGCAGGAATCGAGTAAGGAAAAGTTTGAATATAAGCCCTTTATCATCATTGTACTCTCCACATTGATTTATATTTTGACATTGGAAACGATAGGATATGTCATTACGACCTTCCTCTTTTTGTTTGTTTGCTTTCAAACGATGGAACGGAATAAGTGGGTGACATCGCTCATCATATCCGCAGGGTTTTCCGGAATCATCTATTTTTTATTCGTGAATGTTTTAAAGGGAACACTGCCGGGTTGGCCAATCTGGTTTTCATAAAAGGAAGGGGGATGGCAAGTGGGCACTTTTGATTATTTAATTCAAGGATTTGAAACGGCACTTACTTGGTATAATATACTTTTTGCATTTGTCGGAGTATTGATTGGAACGGCAGTCGGCGTCTTGCCGGGAATCGGGCCGATGAGCGGTGTGGCTCTTTTAATTCCGGTAACTGCTTCCATTACAGGTGGACTTCCACCAGAGCAAGCGGCGACAAGCGCCATCATTTTACTTGCTGGTGTTTATTATGGAGCGATGTATGGAGGGTCGACAACTTCGATCTTATTGAATACACCGGGCGAATCTTCTTCTGTCGTCACCACATTGGATGGCTACCAAATGGCGAAGAAGGGCAGAGCGGGGAGTGCTTTATCCATTTCGGCCATCGGTTCTTTCGTTGGAGGGATCGTCACCCTTATCGCCATGATTGCCTTAGCTCAGCCATTATCGACGATTGCCATCAAATTCGGTCCGGCTGAGTATTTTTCGCTCATGCTTCTAGGGCTGGCGGCTGTCAGTGGTCTCGCGGGAAAATCCGTAACCAAGGCACTGATCATGACAGTTTGTGGTTTGTTGATCGCGACGATCGGCATTGATAATGTATCAGGTATCGCCCGTTTTACATTCGATATACCATGGCTATATCAAGGGGTCGAATTCCTGACGATTGCAGTGGGACTATTCGCCCTTGGAGAAGTATTCAAGACAATCTTGGAAAAAGAAGAGGAAGATGGGGAAATCGCGAAGATCAATAATTTGATTCCTTCCAAAGAAGAATTCAAGGAATCTGCGGGTCCCATTGCCCGGGGATCGCTCTTGGGTTTCTTTGTAGGAATCCTGCCTGGTGCAGGGGCCACTCTTGCTTCTTTCTTCTCATACCTTATGGAAAAACGGATCTCAAAAAAACCTGGGAAATTTGGTACGGGGACGATCGCTGGAGTGGCTGGACCTGAAACGGCCAATAACGCGGCATCCGGGGGGGCGATGATCCCATTATTGACGCTGGGAATTCCAGGTTCCGGTACAACGGCCATTTTAATGGGGGCGCTCATGATGTACAATGTCCAGCCTGGTCCATTATTATTCGAGGATCATCCTCAGGTGGCCTGGGGTCTCATCGCCAGTATGTTCATTGGGAATTTGATGCTCCTCATCCTTAATCTCCCGCTCGTTAAGGTTTTTGCGAAAATCATTGAAACGCCAAAGAAATATTTGATTCCGATCATTATCGCGATTTCCATTTTTGGCGTTTATGCGGTACAAGTATCGACTTATGATTTATTGCTATTATTAGGATGCGGGGTCTTGGGATATTTCTTAAGTAAAAATGATTATCCAATCGCCCCATTGGTATTAGGGCTGGTTTTAGGACCGATGATAGAAAATAATATGCGCAGGGCATTGACGATATCCGATGGGGATTACAGCTTGTTTTTCACTCGGCCGCTTTCCCTGACCTTCCTGATTGTAACGGCATTATGGTTGCTCATTCCGGTTTTACTTAAGAAGAGAGGGAAGGATGTTGTCATCAATATTGAAGGTTAATGCATATTTTCTGAATGTTATGAAAAAAACCCCTTTTTTGAAGGGGGTTTTTTTTATATGATGTAGAAGAGGTGATTGAATGCGTTTACACACAAAGTTGATGCTGGGCATCTGTACGTTAATCATCTTAATGGGTGGAATCTTTGAAGTTCTTTTTATAAATATCTTAGAAAATAACCTGAAACAGGAAACAGGGGAAAAAGCATTGTCGGTTGCCCAGACCATTTCTTTGCTGCCTGAAATTAAACAAGCTTTTCGAAATGATAATCCTTCAGTAATCATTCAGCCCATTGCGGAAAAGATTCGCAGGCAGATCGATGCGGAATTTATAGTAATAGGAGATGAGAATGAAAAACGGCTGTCCCATCCAGATCCTAATTTGATCGGGAAGAAAATGGTAGGGGGAGATAATGGCGAGGTTTGGAATGGGAAATCCATCATCACGGAGTCAACTGGGACATTGGGTCCTTCCATAAGGGGGAAATCCCCGATAATGGCAAATGGAAAAGTCATTGGAGTAGTCTCTGTTGGCTACCTTCAGGATGATATTGAAAAAGAAGTGTCCAGAATACAAAGAAAGATAGTATGGACCATCTCTTTTATCTTAATCGGAGGTCTATTGATAGCCTTTTTCATTTCATTCAATATAAAAAAGGCGATATTGGGACTGGAGCCAAAAGAGATTGCCTGGATGTTTCAAGAGAAGCATGCCATTTTGGAATCGATTCATGAAGGTATCATTGCCATTGATGTTCATGGGAGAATCACCGTCGTCAATGAAACGGCGCATAAAATCCTACATATCCCTAAAGACATCATGCTTCGCGGGCAAAAAATTGAAGAAGTCATAACGCATACACATTTGCTTGATGTAGTCAGCACAGCACAGGCCGAGTATGATCAGGAATTCATGATTGACGGTGAAGTTTTTTTGGCTAGCCGGATTCCCATTTTGAATGGACAGGGTAAAGTCATCGGTGCGGTTGCAAGTTTGAGGAATAAATCTGAACTATCCAATCTCCTTCAAGAACTATCACATGTAAAGGCTTATGCAGAAGGGCTGAGGGCCCAGACACATGAATATTCCAATCGGCTTTATACTTTACTAGGTTTGATTCAACTGGGTTCCCATAAAGAAGCGATGGATTTCATATCGAAGGAAGTCGATGTTACCCAAGGCTTCATTCACTTTCTGATGAAGGAAGTTCCTGATCCGATTATTGCTGGGTTCATCCTAGGGAAGGTAAGTTTAGCCAGCGAGCTGAAAATTGATTTTACAATTGATAGAGAGAGCAGTTTTAAGGATATTCCGTCCGAAATAGATCGGGATTTATTAGTTACGATCATCGGCAACCTTATCAATAATGCCTTCGAAGCTGTACGGGAAAACGAAAGGGAGGAAAAAAGGGTTTCGTTATTCGTCACGGACTTGGGTAAAGAGCTGATCATCGAAGTTGAAGATAATGGAAGAGGAATGAATTCTGATGTTACCGAACGGATTTTCCAGAACGGTTTTACGACGAAAAATCATCAAACCAATTCAGGTATAGGGTTGAGCCTAGTTCAGGAAGCAATTGATGGATTAGGGGGATCTATTACTTTTTCGACGAAAGAAGGGGAATATACGATCTTTACCGTAGCCATACCAAAAAACAGAGGGGTGATTAAATGAAGGCACATCGCGATATAGAAGTTTTGATCGTAGAAGATGACTTACGGATTGCCGAGATACAAAAGCTATTCATCAAAAAAATCGAGGGGTTTCAAACGGTCGGGATCGCATCAAGTTATGTCGAGGCTAAAAGCTTCATTGAAATCATGCAGCCGGATCTATTACTGCTCGATATGTACTTTCCGGATATGAATGGGCTCGATATCTTGAAAGAGATCAAGCAGCAAAGCAAACAAATGGATGTCATTATGATAACGGCAGCTAAAGAAATCGAAAAAGTCCAGGAAGCCATCAAAATCGGCATATTTGATTATATTATCAAGCCTGTCGCATTTGAGCGTTTCAAGCAGTCCTTGTGCCGATATCAAGAGTATTATATAAAATTGTCTGAAATGGAAAAGGGCAATTTCCCCGTAACGCAGCAACAGGTTGATAAGCTTTTACGGAAGGAAATGAATGAAAAGGAAAGGGAAATGACTTCACTGCCAAAAGGGATCGATCGGATGACCTTGGAGAAGGTGATGGTTGTGTTGGGGAAAGCCTCCCCTGGGTTAACTGCCGAGATAGTGGCAAAGGAAATCGGGGTGAGTAGGACAACGGCAAGACGTTATCTTGAACACTTGATATCCGAGGATAAAATTGATGCCGATTTAACCTATGGCACGGTAGGCCGGCCTGAACGGGTTTACGCCATCAGGTTTTGAATGGGTTCGCCAGGTGGCGGATCTTTTTTTGTGTTTAATCGAATAAATATTTGGCTCGGTATTGGGATATTGGAATTTGAATAAACGTGGTTTGGTTGATGGGATTTTTGTTTCTTGAGGGGTAAAAATGATGAAAAAGGAAAAAATACGTGTGAAAAGTGATGAAGTAGACAAGTATATGACATTTGTCATGCCAGCAAATTGACGTTTATGACTATAGAAGATCGGTTATTAATCCTATACTTAAGGAACAAATGCTGCCAAGGCATAACTAAAGTTTGCGAAATATGCAAGCTAACCAATCAATTAAAACACTCCAAGTTCTATATAAAATATATGAGGAGGAAATCATGAGTAATCATAAACAATTGAGAAAAGATATTGCCCCTTTTGAAAAATCCAATACTAAATCAAGTGTGAAACAGCTTATAAATACATTTCCGCCATTTTTCCTGTTATGGTTTTTAGCTTATCAAAGCTTAACCATTTCATACTGGCTGACCCTTGCATTGGCCGTCCTGGCTTCAGGATTCGTAGTCAGGATTTTCATCATTTTCCATGATTGCTGTCATCAATCGTTTTTCAAAAGCAGGAAAGCGAATAGCATCCTGGGTACAATCAGTGGAATCGTTACATTATTTCCTTATGAGCAATGGAAGCATAGCCATTCCATACATCATGCCACAAGCAGTAATTTAAACAAACGCGGTACAGGAGATATTTGGATCATGACCGTTGATGAATATATAGCCGCTTCATTCTGGGGGCGTCTGGCTTACCGTTTATATAGAAATCCGATCGTCATGTTTGGATTAGGTCCATTTTATCTATTTCTTGTATCGAATCGTCTGAATAAAAAAGGCGCTAAAAAGAAGGAACGGATGAATACGTATTTGACAAATGCCGCAATCGTGGCAATTTATGGTCTTTTATGCTTGGCTATCGGATGGCAGGCATTCCTGATGATCCAGGTACCGATGCTTTTTGTAACGGGATCACTGGGCATCTGGTTGTTTTATGTACAGCATCAGTTCGAAGATTCTTATTTCGAAGAGGAATCGGAATGGGATTACGTGAAGGCTGCCATTGATGGAAGTTCTTATTATAAGCTTCCAAAGGTTTTGCAATGGGTAACCGGTAATATCGGTTTCCACCACGTGCATCATCTTAGTCCAAGGGTGCCGAACTATAATCTGGAAAAAGTCCATGATTCCACCCTGCCTTTGCAGCAGGCAACGACAATCACCCTTAGTTCAAGTTTAAGATCGCTTCGCTTCCGCCTTTATGATGGAGAAAACAAGACGTTTGTAAGTTTTAAAGAGATTAAGGAACGTCTAAATGAAACAAAATCAAAGGTGGAAATCAATAATAAACGTCCAAGTCTTCAAGAAAAATAAATAGTTCATCAAAAAACCATTCAATTTCCATTGGGTGGTTTTTTGATGAAACTCCTTAGTATATACTAGGGTAAAAAGAAATAGAGGCGGCGCCATGCAAAGTTGGTATCATATCTTTCCCAAGAACACAGGGCTGAGCCCTTATGTCTGGATCATTTTTTGTATCTTACCTTTTTATTTCATTTTCAAATCTTCTTCGATGTTGGAGATTGTCTTTGGAATCGTCATGATCATTTTGTTTTTCATATCATATGGTCTCTCATTCGTTTCGAAGGGATGGCCCGTATACGTATGGACGGCGATACAAATAGTCATATCCATATCCATGACCATATTTTTCAGCTACATTTACTTTTCGCTTTTCTTAGCATTCTTTATTGGGAATGTTCAAAATAAGGTCGGATTTTTCGTATTGTATTCGATTCAGCTATTAGCTACCATCGTGTCTGTCAATATTGGATTCATCATGAAGGATCCTACCTTCTTTTCGCAATTTCCCTTTATGCTCATTTGTGTAGTGGGCGTGATCCTTCTCCCATTCAACACATATAATCGGAATAAACGGGATAGGCTTGAAGAACAATTGGAAGATGCTAATAAAAGAATATCCGAGCTTGGCAAAATGGAAGAACGTCAGCGGATTGCCCGTGACTTACATGATACACTTGGACAAAAACTTTCTTTGATTGGCTTGAAAAGTGACCTTGCAGGGAAATTGATTGATTTAAATCCGGATTCGGCTAAGAAGGAAATCAAGGATATCCGTCAAACGGCGAGGACGGCACTCAAGGAAGTGCGGGAAATGGTGTCGGAAATGCGTGGGGCCAAATTAAGTGATGAAATCATCCGGGTCAAGCAAATATTGAAAGCGGCAGAGATAGATTTCAATTTGGAAGGCACTGCGGAATTGCAAGATACCCCATTGCTTGTTGAAACGGTTTTAAGCATGTGCTTGAAAGAAGCTGTGACCAATATCGTCAAACATAGCCGGGCCGACTCCTGTAATATTGTCATCGAGGAATTACAGACTGGAGTGACGATCAAAGTCCAGGATAATGGAGTGGGGCTTTCACATAAATCAGAGTTTTATAAAGGCAATGGACTTCAAGGTATGAAAGAAAGGCTTGAATTCGTTAATGGCAGCCTGGATATTAAATCAACTGAGGGAACTACACTTTATATAAGGGTTCCGAATGCTATAAAAAATAATGGATAGGTGGGGGATTAACATTGATTCGAATCGTAATCGCTGAAGATCAGCGGATGCTGCTTGGTGCGCTAGGTTCTATCCTTGATTTGGAAGAGGATATGGAAGTTGTCGGAAAAGCGAGCAATGGGGAAGAAGCAATGAATCTTGTCAATCGTTTAAAGCCGGATATCTGCATTACGGATATTGAAATGCCAGTCAAAACCGGGCTCGATGTAGCGGAAGAGATCAAGGATCAGGGCCACCAATGCAAAGTCATCATTTTAACCACTTTTGCACGCCCTGGGTATTTTGAAAGAGCTAGAAAGGCCGAGGTAGGTGGATATCTGCTGAAGGATAGTCCAAGTGAGGAACTCGCAAACTCGATTCGTGTCATCATGGATGGTCGGCGAATTTATGCTCCTGAGCTGGTGGATATGGCTTTTGAAGAAGAAAACCCTTTGACTGAACGAGAGAGCCAAGTGCTTGAATTGATTGCAGATGGCAAGACAACAAAGGAAATCGCCAGCCAGCTTTATCTGACCAATGGAACGGTTCGTAATTATATTTCGGTCATTCTTGATAAATTGGAGGTAAGCAATCGCGTTGAAGCTATTGTAAGATTCAAGGAAAAGGGCTGGTCGAAAGATTAATCCAAGGTGATCCCGTTTGGCGCGAATGGTGTATCGACTTCGCAAATCAAAAAAACACAGTGTTGGGATCAGGATATGGTATATTAATTTTTATTACATATAGGAAGGAGATGACCATTATGCAAAAAGCTACATTTGCTGGAGGCTGTTTTTGGTGCATGGTGACACCATTTGAAGAACAACCAGGGATTGGGGGAATCGTATCCGGTTATACAGGAGGACAGGTCGAAAACCCGACTTACGAGGAAGTGAAGACGGGCACTACGGGACATTATGAAGTCGTTGAAATCACTTTCGACCCTCTGTTATTTCCTTATGAAAGACTGCTGGAACTATATTGGCAGCAAATCGATCCAACCGACGATGGTGGTCAATTCCATGACAGGGGAAGCCAGTATCGAACAGCCATCTTCTATCATGATGAAGTTCAAGAGAAACTGGCTCTTGAGGCAAAAGAAAAGGTAGCAGCCAGCGGGAAGTTCCAGAAACCCATCGTAACGGAAATCCTTCCGGCCCAAACTTTTTATCCTGCCGAAGAATACCATCAAGGCTACCATAAAAAAAACAAAGAAGATTATAAAGCGGACCGTGCGAAATCAGGACGCGATGAATTCATTGATCAACATTGGATTGCTGAATAATCATTATTAAACGATCCAGTTGTTTTCAGAAATCCGCTTCCTTTCCGCCGTTTTTCTGCCAAGCCACATCAAAGCAAGCGTCTGTGGGGTATCGGCTAGCCAGTTATTCGGCAGGAGTGTCGCAAATTTCTTCAAACTAGTGAGAGGTTCATCCCATATAAAGCAAAACATTGACTATGGAAATATTCCATAGTCTTTTTATTATGGTTAACCATTGATATATAGGCATTTATTATTTAGCTATACGGAAATTCTTACGATTATGACGAACCTATCGGACTTTACTTTTCACATCCGCTTCTTTTTGGTCTTTTATAGGCCTTGATTCCCTTAGTCCGGATATTTTAAATAAAGTCGTTTTTTCATGGGGTTTTTTTGCGGACGGCTCAATTTCTCATGATATTTTCATTTTTCTTCAGTACACTAAGGGGTAGGTGGTGGTAAACATGAATAAAAGGATTTTAATAATAGAAGATGAAGAAAAAATCGCGAGGGTCCTCCAGCTGGAACTTAATCATGAGGGTTATCTAACCGAATCGGCTTTTACCGGAAAGACAGGTCTGGAAAGGGCAGAAGCCGAAGAGTGGGATTTAATCTTATTGGATGTGATGCTGCCCGAGTTGAATGGCATAGAAGTACTTAGGCGTTACCGGAAAAAGAATGGTTCAACCCCAGTCATCCTTCTAACTGCAAGGGATGCTGTGCCAGACAAGGTGAATGGGCTGGACCATGGTGCGAATGATTATGTAACGAAACCGTTTGAAATCGAAGAGCTGCTGGCACGGATCCGTGCTTGTTTTCGTACGAGTGTAGGGGAAAGCCAATCAGAAGGGGAAGCGGATGAACTAAAGGTCCATGATCTTCAATTGAACCTTGGTACAAGGGACATTCACAGGCAAGGCAAAATGATTGAGCTGACTTCCCGCGAGTTCGATTTGCTGGTTTATCTTTTGCAAAATAAGAATCAAGTGCTTTCAAGGGATCAAATCCTGACACATGTTTGGGGATATGACTTTGCAGGGGATACGAATGTGGTTGATGTGTATATCCGTTATTTACGTAAAAAAATAGATTACCCCTTTGATTTGCAGCTCATACATACTTACCGCGGGGTAGGTTACAGCTTGAAGGAGCCTGTATGAAGATTCGGACGAAAATCCAATCGTATTCCAGCCTTTTTTTAAGCGTCATGCTTATATTGTTGAGTATCATCGTTTTACTCGCCTTTCTTTGGATATCGGTTGAAAGGGAACGGGACCTGCTTGAAGATCAAGCTTCATTAATTGCAGAAAATATCCTGTCGAAAGATTTGATTTCAGGTGATTCCGATTTAATGGAGCCGTATACCCCAGACGATGGAATGGTGCGGATATTTGGCACTGATGGGAGATTGGTAAAATCGTTTACTGATGAAGAGGACCTTCAGGGGATGGCGGTTAAAGCCATTACCGAGAAAGGATTCGATTTCACCAAAGCTGACGGGGATTATGTATTGACCTACCGTTACCCTTATCCCGAAGAAGGGAAGAAGTTAGGGATGATCGAGGTCACACAGCCGCAGGATACCCTCCTTGATAATTTATCGACTCTTGCCCTCGTTTTAGGCGGGGCGTCCCTTTTTGTCATTCTTTTATCCATTCTTGCCGGTAAGTGGCTAGCCAATCTAATACTCAAACCCATATCGATCATGAGCGGAACAATGAAGGATATTGAGACAAGTGGAGAATTCAAACGGATACCACTATCAGACCAATCAAAGGACGAGCTTCAGGTTATGGGGGTGTCATTCAACAGGATGATAGATAGGCTGGAGCGGAATTATAACCAACAGCAGCAATTCCTTTCAGATGCTTCACATGAATTGAAAACACCGATTACGGTCATTGAAAGCTACTCTTCTCTATTGAAACGCTGGGGAATGAAGGACGAGGCGATTCAGGAAGAGGCGGTGGAGGCAATCCATCATGAAGCCATCCGGATGAAACAGCTGACGGAACATCTGCTCCAGTCGGCTTCCCAAACGGAACCCTCAGTGGATATGGAAGGAAAGATCGAACTTATTTCGTTTTGTGAACAGATTGCCCAAACATTTAGAAGGACAGGGAATCGAGAAATAAAGATACAATCCGAGTTTAAGGAAATATATGCAACGACCTTTTCCAGCAAGCTTGAACAGGTGCTTGTCATCCTATTGGACAATGCCATGAAATACAGTGAATCGGGTATACAGATCATCATAACACGGGAGGCTAATGAAATTTTCATTGGTGTGAAAGATCAAGGCGCAGGGATATCATCAGAACATCTCCCGCATGTATTTGAACGTTTTTACCGCGTGGATTCATCGAGGGCACGGAAAACGGGAGGCAATGGACTCGGGCTTTCCATCGCCCGGACTCTTGTTGAGTCATTAGGCGGTAAATTGGAAATCCAAAGCGAAGTGGGAGAGGGGACTTTGGTTACTATCACTCTTTCTCATCAAATTCTAATCTAGCGTTCATGTTCCTTTCATGAAGGATGGTTATTCTTAAGGTAACAAATTAAAGGAGGAATTCATTCATGAAAAAGCAGTGGAGTACGATAAAAGAAGGTATCATCCAAAGGAAAAAGGTAATCATGACGGTTTCCGTAGCCTCAGTATTGCTTTTTGGCGGTGCTGCTGGAACGGCGGTATATGCGGTCAATAAGGGTGCACTATCCGAGGACGAGGCTGTAAAAATGATTTCAGAAAAACTAGGCGGGGAAGTTACTCAATTTGAAAAGGATTGGGACCAGCCGATGACCTATGAGATGACCGTTAAAACGAAAGAAGGTTATCAAGACGTAGACGTAGATGCTGAAAAAGGAGAGATTCTTTCTCAGGAGATGGAAAACGATGACGATGAGGATATGAGCACACAACAAGCGGTGGAAACTGCAAAAATCAGCATGGATCAAGCTGAAAAGATTGCCTTGAAAGAGGTGGATGGTCAAGTGACTGATGCAGAGCTGGATTCGGAGAATGGCATCCTAGTGTACGAGTTGGAGATAAGCCAAGGACAAAAGGAATATGATGTAGTGGTAGATGCCACCACGGGAAAAGTATTGAAAAACCAGTTGGATGATTAATCAATATCTTGAACTGAAAGGTATGAAAGGATTTGCCAAGTGGCAGATCCTTTTTTTTATTGCCAAGACAGTTAGGGAGTGAAGCTTCCTCATCCTTAATAATCATGCATAAACTATTTGAAATTCCGCCCATTAAAAAGGAATTAAAAAGAGGAATCGCGAATAGGGGGAATTAGGAATCTTTTTCAATGGAGGAATGGCAATGGATAGTTTAGAAATGGCACTGTCATTAAGAGGCAAGAAAGAATTTGAAAAATCCAATCAATTATTGATGGATCTGGCAAAGCAAAATCCCGGGGATGCAGTCATACAGTATCA
Source organism: Peribacillus sp. ACCC06369 (assembly GCF_030348945.1). Taxonomy (NCBI): domain Bacteria; kingdom Bacillati; phylum Bacillota; class Bacilli; order Caryophanales; family Bacillaceae; genus Peribacillus; species Peribacillus sp. ACCC06369. The sequence goes on along the minus strand of NZ_JAUCEN010000002.1, from coordinate 5,035,130 downwards.
GTGTGCCTGGAGTTTGGATATTCTTGGACTAGAGGTAAAGGCGGTGTCCCATTATGAAGCTGCCCTCAAATTAGGTTTGCCGGAGGAGGACGCAAAAGGGGCATATCTGGGGCTGGGGAGCACTTACCGTACCATTGGGGAATATGAAAAATCAAGACGGACATTTGAATCCGGACTGGCTAAGTTTCCGGAGGATAAGGCTTTATTGGTATTCAGGGCCATGGCATTTTATAATTTGGGCCAACATGATCTTGCAATGGAGTCCTTATTGAAAATAATTGCTGAAACCTCCAACGATCGAGAAATACAATCTTATGCGAAGGCCATAGAATTCTATAGTGATAAACTGGATACAGTATTTACGTAATAGTGATCATTCATCCCCAAACTATCCACAAAGGGTGCATAAAAAAGTCATTTTTACATATCCGAAATGAATTAATCAACAAGATTCTATAAAAATAAGGACAATTTTTATCGATGACTTGCTTTTAGTCATTTTATCGGATAAAAGAATGTGGATAACCTTGGATTGTGGATAACTTTTCGTTGTTATTCACCTCTTTTCCACAGGTAATCCACATATTCACCTTTATATGATAAAAAAACACTAAAATGGCGATTAAGCATTCAGGAATTTTTTATTGTAATGACTTAAGGCCAAAAGGGGATAAAGATAGCGATAGCTATGATAATGGATATACAAAAAATCTGCCATTCCCTGGCCTGCAGGATAATCATTTGTCCAGTTTTCTTGTTGACCTGCGCGGATGAGGAAGGCAATGCCCTTTTCAATTTCGGCTGTCGGCTTTTCGGTTGCCGATATCAACGCATCCACAGCCCAAGCTGTATGTGTCAAGGTACTTTCTCCAAGGGGGATATACCGCTGCTTGATATCACTGTAACAAGATTCACCCCAGCCACCATCTTTATTTTGAATTTTCTTCAACCAGGTTAGGGCTTTTTGGATGGATGGGTGTTCAGTGGATTGTCCTGCGGCCTTCATGCCAGTCAGTGCAGACCATGTGCCATATAGATAGCAGATGCCCCAGCGCCCATACCAGGATCCATCACGTTTCTGGTCCTCCAATAGCCAATCCACCGCTCTTTTACTGACTTCTTCCTGCTTCTTCATATTTGTATAGTTCCCTAGGAATTCCAGCGTTCTCCCTGTTAAATCCGCGGTAGAAGGGTCGGTCAGGAGATATTTGGAACCCTCTATAGGAAGAAGGTGCAGCCATTTATGGTCGTTATTCCGTTCGAATGCAGGAAATCCACCATCATCATTTTGCATGGATATCGTGAAGGAGACACCGCGCTGCCAGCTGTCCCGATTATCGGGTTTTGCTTGAAGTTGCTTAGCCAGCGCCCGCAGTGAGGCAGTCGTATCATCCACATCAGGATTCATGGTATTCAAATCCGAGAACCCCCAGCCGCCTGGAATCGCGTTAGGATTATGGATCAGCCAATCTCCATACATATAATGCTGGCGGGACAGTAAGTACTGATTAGCGGCCTTGACAGTTAGGTCTTTGGAAGATATGCCCGCTTCTTGAAGGGCGTAACTTATTAAGGAGGTATTCCAAACATGGGGCGTTGTGAACTGGATATGTGTGTGGCCTTCAACGGAGCAAGCCATCCCCTTCAGACCGGCAACGGCCTTTTGAATCACCGGATCCTTTTTCGAATAACCAATTGAAAGGAGCGCAAAGATCATAAAAAAGGTAGAACCGAAATAATTGTACAGTGTCCCGTCCGGTTCCAGCCTGTCTAGCATAAACCTTTTCGTTGAATCCAAGGCTAAGGAATGCAAATAATCCGGATACCCAATTAACGTTTTGACACCTGTTTGAAGTTTGGAGAAGAAGGAACGATATTCTTCGGTACGATACTCCTCCCACACATGTTCTTCGGAACGATCCTCCCTTGTGTGATATAAATCTTTTAGACTGGGAGTTTCCGGGGTCTTGATCTGAAATCTTTTATGGCCAAGTAAAAGCAATGGAATCATGTTGACCCGCCCATATACCGAAAGATCATATATGCTGACGAAAAAGGTCGGAGGCAGTAAGACGACTTCGAGAGGAATGGGGAATAGGCGTGGCCATTGATATTGTCCTGTGACTGTAAGCATCATTTTCGTTAACATTTTGGCCTGTTTGATTCCACCCTTGGAAAGAATGAATTGTTTGGCTTTCCTCATTTGGGGATCGTGCTTATTTCGGAGTCCACTAAAAAGAAGACCATAGTAAGCCTCGATCGTAACCGTAACATTGCCGTCCTTCTCGTCGTGGAATAGTTTCCATGACCCGTTTTCCGTTTGCTTGCTTTCGATTCTATTTACTAAAGCCTCTATAAGAGGAGCATCTTCCATATCTAAAATTTTCAATAATATAATCATATAGGCATCTGCCGTTATCCCAGTGTCAAAGGGATAATTCCACGAACCATCAGCGGATTGGTCTTGTTTCAAGCGATGAACAAGGCGATTGATTTCCAATTGTACATGTTGGTTCAATGACGTTCCTCCTTTAAAAACACATTTTCCGTTTATATGTATATTCAAAACTTGTGGCTGCATTCAAGAAATCATTTCAGGTGCCTCGTCCCAGCATGAATAAAGGAGGATGGAAACTAAAAACGCTTTGGCGATGAAAGCTGCCAAAGCGTCATTTAGATAAAATGCATTATTTAGTGGGTAAGCGTGTTGGTTGCATATAACGGTAAATCGGGAGTTCTTTCCCTTTGTCTGCAGGAATGAAATTGAATGTCACATAGCTATCCATGCCTTCAGGTTCGAGGGCAAGGGAGATGAAGTTGGCATCAGGCTGGGCCATGTCGAATACATAGCTTCCTTTGGGGAAATCCTGTTTTTTGCTAGTTACAGTTGTCGTGACTTCCCTTGTGGAATGTCCGCTTTCCAGTTCATCTGAAACTTTTAAATCTTTGACCCGATAGCTTTCGACAGCTACTTTCATAGGTTTTTTTAATTTTTTCACTTCTACTCCCAATACCTGAAGTTTCTTGGCGATGTCTTTATATTCTGGTGGAAGGATATAAGCTGTCGGACGATTTCTAACCAGGGTAGGGTAGGCGTCAGTAGAATCCAGCCAATCGATGGAGGCATTGACCATTTTAGCTTTCGCTAAATCGACTACTGTCAATTTTTGATTCTTAACCAATTTATTTTCGCTGGTGATGACAATTTTATCGTTATCATTTGCTTTTCGCCCTTTTTGCACGACTTCAGTTTCTGCCTGTTTAACGGCCTTTTTAACTTTACTGGCCTGTTCGGCTGCCGTTTGGATGAATGCTGCCTGTGCTGTAGCTTGTGCAAAAACACGTCGTTTAAAATCTGTACGGCCGATATTGATTCCCCTTGTTTCAATTAAATAGGTCATTGTATTTTTTAAACCGAGGGCGTTTCGGCCGATCCGGGCTTCTGTGCTTCCTTCTGTGGCGGTAAGGACTCCATCATCAGATGTAGCCAGTGTATAGTAATCGTGATAGGAAAGCTTTTCTTTTTCCAATGTTTTAAAAACGTTAGGTAAAAGCAGTTCATCGGAAGCTTTTCGAAGCTGTTCGGGAATATTTAAATTCTTGGCCGAGGAGATAAGTAAATCATAGGAAGCGATTGATCCATTTGTTCCCACCTTTTTAAGGGGGGCGGGATTCACTGTATATTCATGTACATCAAGAATGACCTCAGGTTCATACTCATCGATTGTCTGATGAATCGTCTGGACTTCAGGATACTCCACTTTTAAATAGTCCCTATTCGCATCCATGTCATTGGAGGTATATCGTTTGAAATAATAAGAACCATCAGGATTCACGCGTGGAACGATGGCAACATTCACTTTATCGAGGACATCACCAAGCTTGCCCTCAGCCAGCCATTGTGCAAGGACTAATGCTGATTCACCTGAAGCTGGTTCATTGCCATGGATCTGACCTTGAATCCAAATCAATGGTTTATGGGAATCCTTATTCAGTTTTTTTGAATCCTTGCTGAAAAGAAGCATCGGGATGTCGCGTCCTTCTGTGGATTTACCTATCGTCTTGACTTGGATGTTCTTGTTTCTATGGGAGAGGGACTTGATATGACCAATCATTTCTTCTTGGCTCGTAAAGGCGATCTTGTCATTTTTAAAGGCTGGTGTGTTGAAAGAAACATTAGGTTCAGGGAAAAGGTGGGAGAGGTTATCAGGTTGAATATAGCTTGGACCATTTCCGTAATAAGGGGTGAATTCTTCTGCCCCGGCGATGTGGCTCTGGCCAGGGAATCCAGTGACAAGACCTAGTGTGACGACTGATACGATGGCAGGAATGATTTTTTTCACGGACGTCCTCCTATCTATCTTTTTCCATAAATTATCATATATTAAGCTATTTTTACAGTATAATGGTAGGAAATAGTGAAAAACAGGAAGGATCTACTAGATTATTGAAAAAATCACATGGCTTCTGCCCAGTAATTCACACTAAGAATTAACATGATTGTAGTGTTGAAATCGCTAAAAAAACCCCTCTCTGCAAAAAAGAGCGGGGATATATAGTAGAACGCTTATGTATCCAATTTCAAGAAACCTTATCCGGGCTTATTTATTAAAGGGAAGTTGGAGCAAAAAATGATGAAGTTTGTGATTCCTTTTAATAGATGTTCATCACCTGTATTCTGTATAATTACAGGTGGATAGTTGAAATGATACGGATCAAACAAATTTGCCTGGCCCGTATCATTTCAATTCATCATTCAACTGATTTAAAAGTTCCTGTGAATCCTTGCCACTCATGATCTGGCCGTTCACTTTCGCATAGGGGGTTTTCTGACAAAGTTTACATTCACTTAAACATTCATATTCCTTATATTGAACCCTTGGATTCGCTAAGAACTTACCATAATCAGCAACTGTTTGTTCATTAAGGAAGCGGTCAAGATTATTTTGGCAAAATTCAATCTGGATTTTCGCTTTTTTTGAGAACACTTTGGATAGCAAGTTTTTCATCATATCGCTACTTTCATTAGAAGAGTAAATATTTGTTATTTTGATTTTATCATTTCCTGGAGCGAAATGCATGATTGGTTCATCCAAATTCATTACAATATGACTATCCGAAGTTTATCAAAGTAATTCCCTTGTATATATTGACACATGTCAAAGAAATGGTAGAATAAGAAAGACTGATAATGATAATGAATCTCATTATCACGAATGGAAGAAGCTTGTAACTATTGTATCTCCATGAATCCCATTTCAATAGGAGATATACAATAGTCTTTATTCATATATTTTTAATTAAAAATATTATCGCTGTATTTAATGAGATAGGAAGAGTAGGAAATGTAGATGAAGATAAGATATTTAGTCATGGCGTTAATTGTATTATCATTTACGTCATTATTCATTGGTGTAAAAGATATTACCCCCCTGGATTTATTGGATCTAAGTGATGATAAAGTGCAAATCATGCTGCAAAGCCGTTTCCCCAGAATGATGGCCATAGTCATTGCCGGTGTTGTGATGAGTATAAGCGGTCTGATCATGCAGCAATTGAGCCGAAACAAATTTGTATCCCCGACGACTGCCGGTACCATGGATTCTGCAAGGCTTGGACTTCTTCTTGCCATCATCATTTTCCCTTCGGCAGCACTTATAGAGAAAATGGCATTCGCTTTCATATTCGCTTTGGCAGGTACGTTCTTGTTCATGAAAATTCTTGATCAAGTGAAATATAAGGATACGATATTCATTCCACTGGTCGGTTTGATGTTTGGTAATATCGTCGGATCCATCTCGACTTTCTTTGCTTATAAATATGATTTGATTCAAAGCCTTAACACATGGATGAATGGGGATTTCTCGATGATCATGTCGGGAAGGTACGAACTTATATATGTAAGTATCCCTCTAGTCATTCTCGCATACTTCTTTGCCAATAAATTCACTGTGGCAGGGATGGGTGAGGAGTTTGCTATCAATCTAGGACTCAATTATAAACTTATAGTCAATTTTGGGTTGATCATCGTGGCATTATCCTCCACTGTCGTCCTGTTAACGGTGGGAACGATTCCTTTCATAGGATTGATCGTACCAAATATTGTATCCCTTTACCTTGGTGATAATTTGAAAAAGAGTCTTTCTCATACAGCATTGCTAGGGGCAGTATTCCTATTGATCTGCGATATTCTGGGCAGGATCATCATATATCCATTTGAAATCCCGATCGGACTCGTGGTTGGTGTGATAGGAAGCGCCGTATTCATCTATCTGATTATGAGGAGAAAGGCATATGAATAATAAAAGTAGGATCATAATATTAGCTGTTCTAGCGGCAGCTTTAACGGCAGGTTACATATTTTGGGACCTTGGCCCGAATTGGGATTATGCACTGCCGAGAAGGGTTATAAAAATCATCGCCATCATCGTGGTAGGTTGTGCGATAGCCTTTTCAACAGTTATTTTCCAGACGGTTACGAATAATAAAATCCTGACACCAAGCATTTTGGGGTTGGACTCCATGTATATGCTGATTCAAACGGGAGTGATTTTCCTCTTCGGTTCAACGCATATCATGATTATGAATAAAAATCTCAATTTCCTGGTTACCCTTACGGCCATGCTTATTTTTTCCAGCCTGCTGTTCAAGTTCATGTTCAAGAAAAACCGAAATATTTACTTCCTATTGCTGATTGGGATCATCTTCGGGACCTTATTCGGCAGCATGTCTTCATTCATGCAGGTATTGATTGACCCGAATGAATTTCAAATCATTCAAAATAAAATGTTTGCCAGCTTCAATAATGTAAACACCGACCTGTTAACATTGGCGATTATCCTCATGATAGCGGCAATCATATATTTCATGAGATTTTTGAAGTATTTGGATGTCATGTCCCTAGGGAGGGACCAAGCCATTAACCTGGGTGTGGATTATGATTTTGTCACAAAGCGGGTTTTAATCGTCGTCACGATTTTAATCTCCATTTCAACTGCCCTGATTGGTCCAATCACGTTCCTTGGATTACTTGTTGCAAATGTGGCTTATCAATTCATTAAGTCCTATCAGCATAAACATATCATCCCTGGTGCAATGCTGATCAGTGTAATTGCCTTGGTCGGCGGCCAATTCATTGTAGAGAGGATCTTTACGTTCTCAACCACTTTGAGTGTCATTATCAACTTTGTTGGCGGGGTCTATTTCATCTATCTTCTATTAAAGGAGAATAAATCATGGTAGAAGTGAAAAATTTATTCAAAAAATATAATAGTAAAACGGTTGTCGAGGATGTTTCCATTGAAATAACGAAAGGGAAAATCACATCCTTCATCGGTCCTAATGGTGCGGGGAAAAGTACAGTCCTTTCGATGATCAGCCGGCTCATTACCCGGGATTCGGGAGAAGTCCTGATCGAGGGTAAGGATATGGGGAAATTCAATAGCAATGAACTAGCGAAAAAGATTGCCATCTTAAAGCAGGCCAACCACATCAATATCCGTTTAACGATTCGTGAACTCGTCGCCTTTGGCCGCTTTCCTTATTCACAAGGTAAACTGACTAAAGAGGATTGGGAATATGTCGATGAGGCGATTGAATATATGGAACTTGGCGAAATGCAGGATAAATTTCTTGACCAGCTTAGCGGCGGGCAACAGCAGCGGGCATTCATTGCCATGGTTATCGCTCAGAACACGGAGTATGTCCTTCTTGATGAGCCCCTGAACAATCTTGATATGAAGCATTCCGTCCAAATCATGAAGGTATTGAGGAGATTGGCCGATGAATTAGGTAAAACGGTCATCATCGTCATTCATGACATTAATTTCGCTTCCTGTTATTCCGACTATATTGTCGCATTGAAGGATGGCAAGGTCGTTCATAATGGACCTACCGAACAAGTCATCAATTCCAATGTATTAAAGGAAATCTATGATATGGATATTGAAATCCAAAATATCAATGACAATAAGATCTGTGTGTACTTCACTTAAGTCAATGCCATTTGGTTTTAAATTACTTCAGTATTCGTAGCCGATCCAGAATCACTTCGTACGCTCATTAGGCTGTTAAAAGTTGGCGGGCGCCCAAGACTTTAGCCGCCTCCTGTTTATATGGCAGGGAAAAGTGATCAGGTGAATTCTGTGAAGGTGAGGATTCAATATGTAATTTTAAATAAAAAAATACTTTTCGAGGTGACCATAATGATAAAGAAATTATCTTTACTGCTATTAGTTGCAATGCTGGCTGTAGTGGCTGCAGCTTGTGGAGCAGATAAGGAAAAAGAAGAATCCAGTGCGGAAAAAGAAAGTGCAAAAAGCGAAGAATTTACGGTTAAGCACCAGCTAGGCGAAACGAAAGTGAAAACAAACCCTGAAAAAGTTGTTGTATTCGATATGGGTGCTCTTGATACACTTGATAAATTAGGTGTGGAAGTAGCAGCTGTTCCTCATGATGGCCTTCCAAAATACCTTTCTAAATATGAAGGTACAACTGAAAATGCTGGCGGATTAAAAGAACCTGACTTCGAAAAAATCAATGAGATGGCTCCTGACTTGATCCTTATTTCTGGCCGTCAATCTGAAGCATATAAAGAATTAAGCAAAATTGCCCCTACTGTTTTTGTAGGTGTAGATACTGCAAAGTATATGGAATCATTTAAAGAAAACGTAACACTTTTGGGTAAAATCTTCGATAAAAAAGACAAAGCTGCTAAGGAATTGGCAAGTGTTGAAGAAAACATCAATGCTTTGAAAGAAAAAGCTCCAACGGATAAAACTGGTTTAATCGTTCTTGCTAGCGGTGGAAAAGTAAGTGCTTACGGACCGGATTCAAGATTTGGAATTATCCATGATGTATTCGGAGTACCTGCTGTAGATGATAAATTGGAAGTATCGACACATGGTCAAAGTATTTCTTTCGAATACATTGCTGAAAAGAATCCTGACTACCTATTCGTTGTAGACAGAGATGCGGTTGCCGGTGATGGAGCTAGAGCAAAAGAAACTGTTGAAAATGACATTGTGAAAAATACAAAGGCTTTTAAAGAAGGCAACATCATTTATCTTGACCCTAACTACTGGTACTTATCAGGCGGCGGTTTAGAATCTGTTGATGCAATGGTTAAAGAAGTTTCAAAAGGCCTTAAGTAGTATAAAGGAAATCCTGCCCTCGATTGGGGGCAGGATTTTTTTATTTTCTAATAATAAAGCTGACTGAAAAATATATACTAACAAGAGGGGAACCAGGGAAATCTCGTAACAACTGCTTATAAGCTCCTCACAACCAAATAAGGTGAATAAATAGGATAAGGGCCCTTACACGCCAGTTTCAGCTGTCAGGGATTTATATGGGCAGTTATAGAAAGAAAATAACTTTTCAGTCAATCAAATAACAATGAGAAAATTAAGTTTCTTCCTATTATAATGTCATTTGCCTGGATACTTGATGCACTTTCAGGTTCCGGTGTGGTTTTTAAATTGTAATTTAAGTTAATTTTGGTAAATTGGACCTTTCATGGGGTGAAAAAACAATCTAATAATTAACATTCATTTAAACCAGGAAATGATCGAATTCATCATACAATACTTCAGGGAATTTGGCGTCATTTACTATCAAGAAAAATAATTTAATAAAAGTTGATCAAACGAAGTCAAGAAGGGAATGATGTCGATTTACGCGAAATGCGTTTATTAAACAGGCTTCAAAACCATTTGTTATTTTATGGAATTTTGGAATGGTATGACGCAGGAGATAGACGGGTGAAACTTATGCTGGCTTTGGTTCTGAAAGGGATACGAAAAGTGCGGTGGAGCCATACATCAAGGTAATCGTCAATCAATTTTCAACTGTCGAATTATCGGGAAAGATATCCTGGAAATATCAATAGTTATAAATGTTTGAAGATTTATATCTTTACATATTTTGTAATGTGCTGGTGTTTTTATTAAGAGTCGTTTATAATGGTAAAAGCCTGAAGGACGTGAAATTTATATAGTGACTGTCATCCGCAGTCACCCCAAAAAGTTACGGTGATATTTATTGGATTAAGACATGGAGTTCCTATATATTTGTTATAGGTGTTCTGAACATTCGAGAAGGGCAAAACTCTGTAATTTTTTAAAAGGCTTGTTCATAAGCTAAGGAAGTGTTCTGGATATAAGGATTATGGATGTGACAAAAGGTGGTTTTCACAATCTTGACTATCCGAGTGAAAGAATGCTATCATAAGGTTTCCGATTTTCCGTCTTTTGTAAGTATGTAAAAATTTATATAAATAAACCACTAGATTAATAGAGGTGAAAGCATGAATAAATTTCTTAAAAAAAGCCAGCATTTATTTGCAGATAACATACTAGGCTTTTTCTTTATTGCGGTAGTCTTGTTTTGGATAAAAACTTATATTGGATATCGAATTGAATTTAACTTAGGTCTTGAAAATGGCCTGCAACAGTTCTTACTGTTCATAAACCCGATTAGTTCAGCCATTTTATTCTTTGGCCTTGCACTATTGGCTAGAGGCAAAAAATCGTTCAAATGGATCATCAGGTTGAACCTATTGATGTCCTTATGGTTATTCTTCAATATTGTATACTACCGTTCATTTACCGATTTCATTACATTACCAACCTTGACGCAAGTGCAAAATGCCGGGGATTTAGGACCGAGTATTTTAGAATTATTTAAAACCCATGATGTATTTTATTTCCTTGATACGGTTCTTTTGATCGTATTGTACAGATTCAAAGACTTTAAAGTGGAAGACTTCAAAGTCAAACGCCGTACAGTTGGAATGGTTTACCTAGCGGGTCTTGCAATTTTCGCTATCAATTTAGGACTTGCTGAAAAGGATCGCCCGCAATTATTATCAAGAACATTTGACCGGAACTATATCGTCAAATATTTGGGCATGTTCAACTATACGGTATATGATGCCGTTCAGAATACAAAAACATATGCTCAGCGTGCGACTGCAAATAGCACGGATATCGCAGAAGTGGTCAACTATACGAAGGCAACAAGCGCTGAACCGAACCCTAAGTATTTTGGGGCAGCTAAAGGTAAGAATGTCATATACTTGCATTTGGAATCCATGCAGAATTTCCTGATCGATTATGAGTTGAATGGAGAAGAAGTTACTCCATTTTTAAACTCACTTGCAGCAGATAAGTCAGATTTCATGCACTTTGATAATTTCTTCCATCAAGTAGGCCAAGGTAAAACGGCGGATGCTGAATTCATGCTCGAAAATTCCCTGTTCGGTTTACCACAGGGTGCAGCATTCACAAACCGATCCCAAAATACCTATCAAGCAGCACCAGCGATTTTAGGACAACAAGGATACACATCTGCTGTGTTCCATGGTAACTACAAATCTTTCTGGAACCGGGATAATATGTATAAGTCTCTTGGTTTTAATCAGTTCTTCGATGCAAACCATTATAATATGGAAAATAAAGAGGAAGTTCTAAGTTATGGATTAATGGATAAGCCTTTCTTTAAAGAATCGATTCCTATGTTAGAAACGCTTAAACAGCCTTTCTATACAAAATTCATAACGGTATCTCATCATTTCCCATATGCCATGGACCAGGAAAAAGCAACAATCGGTAAGCATACGACAGGCGATGCTTCCGTTGATAGTTACTTCCAAACTGCACGCTATGCCGATGAGGCGCTTAAAGAGTTTTTCGATTATCTGAAGGAATCCGGTCTTTATGATAACTCGGTAATCGTTATGTATGGTGATCACTATGGTATTTCCGAAAACCATAAAGAAGCCATGTCAAAAGTGCTTGGCAAGGATGTTGACGCATTTGAGAATGCCCAATTGCAACGTGTACCATTATTGATTCATGTTCCAGGTGTCGAAGGCGGGGAAATGCACCAATACGGAGGACAAATTGACCTTCTCCCGACTTTATTGCATCTGTTAGGAATTGAATCTAAAGATTATGTACAATTCGGTTCGGATTTATTATCAAAAGATCATAATGAAGTGGTACCTTTCAGGAATGGTGATTTTGTAACACCGGATGTCACTTCCATTAAAGGGAAATACTACGATACGGATACAGGGGAAATGGTCGAGGAAAATGATGACATCCTCAATTACAAGACGAGAGTTGAAACGATGCTCAATTTATCCGACCAAGTCGTGAACGGTGACTTACTCCGTTTCTATACTCCAAATGGCTTTAAACCGATTGACCCTGCTAATTATGATTACACATATGAAGAAGAAGGCTCAAAGGAAGACGGGACCGATAAAGATAAATAAGCTTAATGAAAAGAACAGGCAGGAAGCCATTGCTTCCTGCCTGTTTTTTATATGCAAAAGGAATATTATGCTTTGTTGGTCATCATGGCGATATACTTTCTTATTTCATCAGGCTTGCCTGCATATTTTTCTGCACGCCGTTCATCCTTTAAGATTTTATCTTTTGCTTTGTTCAGGATTTCTTCACCCATGGCTTGTGGCACGACCACGACTCCATCTATGTCCCCTATGATAATGTCCTCTGGAAATACGGTGACACCTCCACAGGAAATGGGGATATTGGTTTGTCCTACACCAGCCTTGCCGCTTGAGGCAACCGTCGTCCCTTTACTGAATACAGGGAAATTCAGATCTTTAACCGCTTTAAGATCACGAATGACACCATCAACTACGAGGGCGCCAATTTCCATTGTCTGCATCATGCCGACAACAAAGTCTCCTGCAATAGCCCGGTATGTATCGCCTTTGCTGTCAACGACTATTATATCCCCAGGACTTGCTTCACCGATTGCTTTTAAAACCGCTGAATTATCACCGACGGGCATCTGTACGGTTAAAGCACGTCCGGCAAAATGATATTCTTCTTTTAAGGGTTTAATCGCTGATTCCAGATTGTTCAATCCTTCCATTGCATCTGAAATGGCCGTTGTAGGCAAATTCATGAACTGTTGAATGAGAGTATCCATGATATGATTCCTCCTTGAGTGTTAATGAATATAGCCTAATTATACACAAATTTTGTAATTTTCTAATAGTTTCGCGTTTGATAAAATGGTAAATCTGGTGTAATCATTAAATGAAGGGGGAGGGAAGTTCTGCTTATAGAAGGAGTTCAAGACAAATCCATGTTTAATCAATCGTTTGATTAAACTTTATAGACAGGAATGTATAAGGAAATCCCCTTCGGCAGCAAGTGTAATATCCATGGATGGACGTGGTCACTTAACCTGTTTTATTAAAGGGGATTATACTTCCGATATTAAAAATGTGCCTATGGGTTTCAATCGTGGTGAAGGTTTTGAATAAGGAGGTCATATCGAAATATCGTATTTTCATATTTTTGCGTTTTGCCTTCTTGTCCCGTATGTACTTTTTAATGTTTACTTCATTCGCCTATTGTCACCAAGAGGGAAATGTCAGTATGTCCCCTCGTTTTCTTGTTTCGAATGCAGGGGTATTGAAGCGGTCCTTAGTGGAACCAGTATGCGGGAGGTCGCTAAAGAGGTTTTCAACAATCTTCAAAGCAGGAGCAAAATCAAGACGGACGTAGCCAATGTAAGCCAAATGGGGCTTAAAACTTCTGGATGAATGATTAAAAAAATGATTCCTGCGATTGTGGCAGCCTGCTGTATGGTCATATTTCTAATGAAGTGTACACCAGCTTTAAAACAGGCTTTAAGTAGAGGCATGTGATTCATTTTCATTCCTCCTTTTTCTTTCAATAATATGACCAGGCATAAAAGAAAATACATGGGGATTCGTTTTTTGCTCAAGTATTATGGGTATAGTAAAGGTAAAATAAAAGGAGGAATCATAGGTGGTTATTGTATATATTAGTCTTGCCCTCTTTATCGGATCGATTATCTATTTAGCCTTTTTCGCTTTCAAAACATTTAAGGATTCCAAACCGACAATTGAAAATGTGAATAAAACTGTTACACGCATTCAGGCAAAAACGGAGCAGATTAAATCTGAGACGGACCAACTCGCCATGACACAGCAAGGAATCACTGATGATGTTCAATATAAAAAAGAGGCCGTACAATATACGGTTGATGCTGCTAAACAAACACCGGAGCCCTTCAAAAATATTTGGTTTTCAATAAAAGGTGACAAGTGGAAGCTTAGAAACAGAGCATAAGCGTTTCGATTTGGAGTATATGATATAGTCTTGAAATAATAAGTTTCTAGGTTTCCTCGGTTGAATTTTACCGGTAGGGTCCAAGAGAAAGCGGAGGATTCTGCGTAAACGGAGGGAAAAAAGACCGGGAGGTTATGATACATGACCTTTCGGGCTTTTTCTGTAATTGGAGGGAAAAAGGGCTTTGGTTCAAATCGTGATTGAATGATTATTTGAAGTGCAATGGCCAACGAATAAAAAAATGAAAAGGGTTTTACGAAAATTATTACCTCTTTCATAACGGAAACGAGCAATCACTTAAGTGTCAGTTATTCTTTATAACCTTATTCATTTATACATAAGTAGTGATGATGGACTTCGAAAGATCATTTTCCCCGCACATTTGACCACTTCAAAAAGTTAAACAGTTGGTTTATAATCTACTTCTACTTTATCTTTTTCTTGGTAAGGAGAAAGCATAAAGGCAGCTTTAAAGTCTGTATTCCCTTTATTTATTAAATAATGAACTTTTTTTGGTTCAACATGGATAAAATCTCCCTTTTTACATGTGGAAACTTCATTATCAATATGTATTTCTAATTCTCCTTCGAGGATAAAGAAGTTTTCTTCCATGATATTATGATAATGGGCAGGGAAATCTTGTCCAGGCTTTAAAACAACAATTCCAAAATTCATTCTTGGTCCTTTTAAAAGATATTTTGGACCGCTATCTCCAAATCTATATTCTCTTTCATTCTCGTTAACAATTGACATTGTAATCACTCCATATCATTTATTTTGGCTCTTTTCGTAGAGTTTGTTGTTTTTGCAAGTAACAAATTCGAGCTGATGTTGATTGTAACGGATATGCGAGACTCCTGCGGAAGAAGCGTGTTGAGGGAGAACCCCGCAAGTGCAAAGCACTGAGGAGGCTCCTGAGACCGCCCGCGGAAAGCGAGTACCTTAAAACGGAAATCAACCCTTGATCATCGTGTAAATATCATTTAAAAGCAACAAAGTATGCGAAACAGCCTTTATTTTAATCCAGGTGCTATCCACATATGTTCTGTTAAATCGTTGTCTGCTAATTCTAGTAGTTTTTTGTAAATATCTTTCCACTTTTTATATAAATCTTCATATACTACGTTATTCTCGTGATTTGGATAATACGTTTTTTCGAATTTAATTACTTTTGAAATCGCATCATCGAAATCGTTATAAACTTTTGCACCTACTCCGGCACAAATAGCAGCACCAAGAGCAGTTGATTCTCTAACTACGGGGACTCTTAATGGTTTGTTAAGTACATCGGAAACAATTTGACACCATAAATCGCTTTTTGATGCACCACCAGCAAAAATAATGGACTCAGGTGATGTATTTGTTATTTCATTAACCAATTCAATATTTCCTTTTGTTACAAAGGCGGCATTTTCCATAATAGATCTGTAAAAGCTTGCCTTATTAAATTTCTCTGAGTCCAGTTTGTAATTGATAAAGCTTGGGGCTGCATGTTTCCAAGACTTATAGTTCATTATATTGGAAAATGTACATAGCATACCGTAGCTGCCAGCTGGTATGTTACGTGCTCGTTTTTCCATTTGTGAATAAATACTTTCTCCTGTTTCATTTTGAAGATACCTTTCAAGCTCACAGAAACCATCTCTAAACCATCTCATTACTAAACCGGGGAAGAATGCAATTGCTTCATACTGCCAAGTATTGGGTACAGCATGGCAATTAATTCTTACTCTACATTCGTCATCGGTTTCAACATTATTCGTGGTATATTCGTATTGCCAAAAACTCCCCCCAAAAACGGCTGCATCTCCTTCGTTGACAACTCCAACACCAATGCATCCTAACTGGGCATCTCCACCACCCGCTACAACTAAAGTTTCTGGACTTAAACCTGTAAGCGTTGCCATTTTTTTGGTGACATTGCCAATAACTGTTCCACTTTCATGAACAATTGGAAAAATGTCCTCCCTAAGATTTACTTTGTTAGCTAATTCAGAGTCCCAAACTCTTTCTTTAATATCAAATAGCCCGGTTGTACAGCCGTTTGAAGGTTCTACTGAAATGACATCTGATAAACGATAGGTAATCCAGTCATTGAGCATGGTGACATACTTCATTTTTTTATAAGTCTCTGGCAGATTATTTTTTATCCAAAGGATCCTTGGAATAGCTCCTAAGGAAAATGTTTGACCTGATACCTTATAAAGATCAGATTCTATTGAATCGCTTATGCTATAAAGATTATAAACTTCATCATTTGACCGCGAATCTACGTTTGCACAAGCCCATAATTCTTTTCCTTCTTCGTCATATAAGACAATCGCTTCTCTCATACTTGTGGTTGATATAGAGATAATATCTTTTGGAGCTACTTTGCTTTTTGTAATGGTTTCCTTTATTTGTTCAGTAATGATTTTGATATTTTGATTAATATCAAAATCCATTGATCCTGGATATCTCTTATCCTCTTTATGCGTCCATTCAGATTGAGTGACACACAATTCCTGGCCTAATGTATTAAATAAGATTACTCTAACACTGCCGGTTCCAGCATCTATAGCCATTAGGTATTTTTCCATAATTACCTTCCTTTCAATGATTTACTGAATCATTTAAGTTCTCCTTAAACCAAACTTTGAGCTACCAATTCATCAGTAATTAGTACATCTATGTATCCCCCCTTAAGCGCACCTATTATTGCATCCTTTTTATCAAGGCCTCCTGCAACTGCTACAACATGATTAAGTGATTTTAATACATCAATTTCAGTACTAATCAGCTTTTTATGAAAATCTAAATCTAGAACATGACCATTTATGTCGTAAAACTGGCTTAGTAAATCGCCAACAGCGCCCTTTGTTTTTAAAATTTCAAAATCATTCGCATTTAGGTATCCTTCTTTAACTAAAGTCGCACGATCATTAAGAGCACCAATTCCTATTACAGTAATATTAGAATAAGGAATCATTTCTAATATTTTTTTTACCGGTTTTTCCTCTAGCAAATGATCTGCAATATCTTTTGAAGATACGAGTAGGGGAGTAGGAACAATGTAGTGATTATAATTTGGATTCGTATAGTAATCGGATCTTGTATCTATTGCTGTGGGCATGTAGAACTTTACGCCGCCAGACAAAGATACAAAAGTAATTTTATATTTAGTAGATATTTGTAAGTGTCCCAGGGTTTTCGATACTGCTTCTCCGTAACCTATACTTATCATTGTGTCGCTTGTAATTCGATCTTCAATGTATTGAG
Source organism: Peribacillus sp. ACCC06369 (assembly GCF_030348945.1). Taxonomy (NCBI): domain Bacteria; kingdom Bacillati; phylum Bacillota; class Bacilli; order Caryophanales; family Bacillaceae; genus Peribacillus; species Peribacillus sp. ACCC06369. The sequence continues at coordinate 5,017,731 of NZ_JAUCEN010000002.1, read as the reverse complement.
CAGCAGCGATTGTAAGGCTGTCAACTGTATTGTCATGGGTGGTTGGGACAATATAAATATCCTTCAAATTGTATTTTTCTTTAATCTTATTTTGGATCGTCAGATTATCCAATTTTTCTAAGTTAATTTTGAATTGTATAACATTGTTTGTTTTGGCTTTTTCGAGGTATTTAATCACCCTCATTCTAGATAGGTTTAGAGATTTAGAGATTTCATTTTGAGTCAATCCTTCAATATAATACTGCCAAGCAATTTTTACGATTAAGTCATTCTCATATGTCATTTTTCATCACTCTTTTATCATTATTTGGATTTAAACAAAATATTCATCTATAAATATTTGTTTTGAAAAATTAAAAATAATAACAAGATAAATATAAAATGTTAACGATTTTGTCATAGCGGGAGAATAAGAATAAACGTATATTTTAAGCCGTTTTTATGTATATTCAGTTTTGAAATTTATTATCACTAAATAAATTAATCGCATTTTTTGAATAATCAAAATAATTAAAATGTGAATAAAGTGATGCTTACTTAATAAAATGTATTGAATTATAACTGAAGTATCCTTAAGAAAACGGTTACAAATCAGAGTTGTTTAAACTACATACATAGACATATTTTGAGAAAGTATGGAGGGTCTTTTATGGAAGTATTAAGACAGCTAGTGAAATTTGAAAATATCCAGAAGTCATTTAATCAAAATAAAGTGTTAAAGGGTGTTTCTCTAGAAATCAGCGAGTCAGAAGTGATTTCGATTATAGGTGGTAATGGAGCTGGAAAGAGTACATTGATGAAGATCCTTACGGGAGTTTATAAAGCGGATGAAGGAAGTATAGAAATTAATGGGGAAAAGGTCGTTCATTTTAATCCTTCGATCGCCCATAGTAAAGGAATTTATTTGGTTCCACAAGAACCGTTGCTATTTCCAAATATGACTGTCGAGCAAAATCTAACGATTGGATTTAGTAAGAATAAAGTTGAAGTAAGAGAGCGAGCAAGAAGGTTAATTGAACAATTAGGTTGGAATCTAGATTTAAATAGATTTGCCATTTCCTTATCAATAGCAGAGCAGCAACAAGTGGAGATTATTAAGGGACTCCTAAGAGATGCGAAGGTTCTCATATTGGATGAACCAACTTCTTCATTAACGTTTGCTGAAACGGAGTCTTTGTTTAAGTTAATCGAACAATTAAAATCCTCTGGTATAGGAATATTTTATATAACTCATAGATTAGATGAAGTTTTTCAAATTTCAACACATGCTGTTATATTGCGAGATGGAAAAGTAACTCTTAAAGGAAAGATAAATGATTTTACAAAGGAAATGTTAATCAAGGGATTATTACCTTTGGATAGCGAACGGAGTGGAAACGAAACATTTAAAAAGGAATTTTTGGATCGTAAAGAAGAACCCGTTCTTAAGGTACAAAAATTAGGTGGAGACGGCTTCAAAGATATTAGCTTTGATGTATATAAGGGAGAAGTAGTTGGTTTAGCTGGTCTTGTTGGAGCTGGAAGAACAGAGATTGCAGAGGCCATTTATGGAATGAATAAAGTCCAAAGCGGAAAAATCTACTTGAATGGAAAAGATATCACAGATTTCTCTGCTAGTGAAACAATTGAAAGCGGTTTAGCTTATATACCTGAAGACAGATTTTTGAACGGGATTTTTTCTATAAGTTCTATAAGTAGTAATGTTACAGCACAAGTAATAAAAAAACGCCGATTTTTCATTGATAAAAAATTTGAAAAAGATATCACGGATGAGTATGTTAACAAATTGAGTATTAAAATCAGCAGCCAGGATGATGAGGTTAAATCCTTATCTGGAGGAAATCAGCAAAAGGTTGTTATAGCAAGAATTTTATCAACAAATCCACAAATCATCATCATGGATGAACCAACAAGAGGAATTGACGCAGCTGCCAGAAGTGATATTTATTCCATCATTACTCAATTAAAAGAACAGGGATACTCCATATTACTCATTTCATCAGATTTGGAGGAAATTGAAAGAATTAGTGACCGAATATATGCCATTTATCGGGGAACCTGTAATGTTTGTTTAGGATTTGATGAGATAAATGCAACTAATGTGATGAGCGCGGCTTTTGGCACTTATAAAGGAAGTGAAAGACATGTCTAAAGTCAAAAGTATGACAAAGCATCGAGAATTTAGAAAGCTAGTATTCTTAGTTTTGCTGTTTGCGATTGTAGGTTTAGTTAACTCTGATTTTATTTCTTCAGGAAACATACACAATGCGGCAAAGAATAGTTTGCTTTATATCGTGCTTGCAGTAGGGATGACATTTGTTTTATTGACTGGCGATATCGATATCTCTATCGGTGCAGTATTAGGTCTAAGTGCTTCAGTTAGTGGAGTTATTCTTAGAGATGGCGGGAGTATTTTCCTGGCTGTAATAATAGCGATCACAATAGGTGCTGTTATTGGATTAATCAATGGATTAGGAGTGACTAAATTAAAAATCTCTTCATTTATTATGACCCTTGGTATGCTTGAAATTGTCAGGGTAACCCAAGTGATTTTTACAAATGGAAAGTGGGTTGAGAATCTTCCAGACAGCTTCAAACACATATCACAGATGAATGTGTTCGGAATAAATATATTAACGATCATTATCATTTTAGCAGTTATTCTCGTTCACTTTTACTTATCTAATAGTAAAAAAGGAAGGTACTTCGCTGCGATTGGTGATAATGAGGATGGTGCCGTATTAATTGGAATACCTGTTAACCGATACAAAGTTATTGCTTTTGTCATTTCCGGTGTTTCAGCTTCCATTGCTGGGCTAATATTTGCCAGCCAAATTGGCTTTATTTCAACGACTGCTGGATTGGGGATCGAAATGATTGTAATCGCTGCAGCAGTTCTTGGGGGAGTATCCTTAAGCGGAGGTATTGGGTCCGTTATAGGGGCATCAATTGGAGCGATTATCATGAGTTCCATCAACTCTGCTTTAGTATTCTTGAAGGTCCCTGCATTCTGGAATTCCGCTATTTCAGGTTCTTTATTAATTATCATTGTTGTTGCTGATGTCCTAATTGCACGCCGAGCTAACAATAGAACAAGAAAGGTTAGATTAAATGCAAGGATTCTAAACTACAAGGAGGAGGTGTGAGATTAGGATGTTAAAAAAAATACCCAAATGGAACTTAGTCTTATTAACTACTTTACTTGCAGAAATCATGATCTTTGGTCTGATTAACCCGAGATTTTGGAATATAAAAATTCTATTATATAGCTTTAACGATTTTGTAGGGATCGCAATCATTGCCTTCTTCGTTACTTTTGTCATCATTACTGGAGGTATCGATATATCTGGTGGATCCATTATCGGATTAACATCTGTGGTAACGGGTCTTCTGTCTCAAGTTTACGGAATGAATATGTGGGGTGCAGCTCTTCTTGCAGTATTAGCTGGTGGATTATGTGGTTTACTGAATGGCGTTCTAATTGCTTATGCAAGGGTTCAAGCGATGGTCATAACGCTTGGCGGGATGCTTTTATATAGCGGTATTGCTTTAGTTTTGGTTGGAATGTCTGGAGCAAGTACTTATGAAGGGATTTCCGGATTTTCACAAGGGTTTATCAACCTAGCAAATGGGGAATTATGGGGCGTCCCACATTCAGTTATCATTTTTGTTGTCATGCTGCTAATTGCTTACGTGCTACTTCATTGGACGCGATATGGAAGATACATTTATTTAACTGGAATTAACCAAAATTCTGCAGAGTACTCTGGAATCAATACGAGGAAAATAATTACTAGTACATATGTATTATCAGGGCTAAGTGCAGGAATAGCAGGGATTATTTTAACTTCATATTTGGGTAGTTCTAGAGCAGATTTTGGCGCTGAATATTTAATGCCAATCTTAACTGCTGTTGTATTAGGAGGAACATTAATAACAGGTGGTAAAGGGGGTGTTGTCGGGACTGCTCTTGCAAGTATAATTATTGGTTTCTTAAAACTAGGATTGCAAATGGGAGGGGTCCAAACACAATATATAGGACTAGCAACAGGGATGCTCTTGATTATTTCAGTAGCATTTATGGGAGGTCAAAAATTTAAGTTGAATGTTAGAAGGTTACTAAATTTAGAAAGATAGAGAGGTAATCTGAATGCGTAAATCAAAATTTTTCAAAGTATGCACTGGTCTGGCAATTTCAACAATGTTATTAGCAGCCTGTAATAGCGAGGATGCTGGAAGCAGTACTGATGGAGAAAAGGGAGAAAAAGATGCGAGTGATATTGAAGTAGTCTTTATCCCAAAAATGACAGGGAATGCTTTCTTTGAATCTGGGAATGACGGTGCACAGGAAATGGCTGAAAAAATTGGTTTTAATGTTAAGTATGATGGTGCCCCTGAAGGAACAGTTGCAAATCAAGTGCAAATTATTAATAGTGCTGTTAATAGTGGTGCTGATGCAATAGCTATTTCGTCTGTTTCTTCAGATGGATTAAATCAAGCATTACAAAAAGCATTAGATGCTGGAATTAAAGTTGTCACGTGGGATTCAGATGTTGATCCAAAATATAGATCAGCCTATATAAATCAAGGAACACCTGACATTTTGGGTGCTATGCTTGTTGACATGGCTGCAGAACAACTTGAAAATCCTGATGAGCCACAACAAGTTGCTTGGTTCTACTCAAGTCCAACTGTTCCAGACCAAAATTCATGGGTTGATTATGCTGAAAAGTATATTGCTGAAAAATATCCAAATTGGGAAATTGTAACAAAACAATTCGGAGAAGGAAACGAACAGTTATCTCTACAAAAGGGAGAAAGTATCTTAGATACCTATCCTGATATTGATGTAATCATCTGTCCTGATTCAACTGCTCTTCCTGCTATGGCGCAAGCAGCACAAAATAAAGGTTTAAACAAGGAAGATGTGGTTATTACTGGATTTGCTTCTCCTAATTCAATGAGACAATATATTGAAAATGAAACAATTGAAAATCATGGTTTATGGGATGTTAAAGATCAAGGTGCACTTGCCGTTTACATTGCGTATCATTTAGCACAAGGAAATGAATTAAAAGTTGGAGGTACTATTGATGCCCCTGAGCTTGGAAAAGTAAAAGTAGAGCCTAACACAGTTCAAGGCTATGATTACGAAGCAGAAGACTCTGGTATCATCATATTGCCTGAAAGAATAGTATTCACAAAAGAAAATACAAACGACTACGATTTTTAATAATTATTATTAGAATATAGTAAAGAAAGGAAGATCAGAATGGCGGATAATATAGGAAACAAAGCGGCGAAAGACTTTTCAGAGAAGATAGCATTTGCCAATAATGGTAATTTTCATGTAAAGGGTGCTGCTAATTATGATTGGGGAATGAAGGATAGATTATCAAGAATTTTCAACCCAGTAACTGGGAAAACAGTAATGCTGGCATTTGATCATGGTTACTTCATGGGACCAGCATCTGGGCTAGAAAGATTAGATATTCTAATTCCTAAGTTAGCCAATTATGCTGATTGTCTGATGGGAACTAGAGGTGCAATTAGAAGTAGTGTACCACCGACATTTAATAAGTCAATTGCATTAAGAGCATCATCAGGTTCGAGCATTTTGCAAGATGATTTAAGTCACGAATCGATGGTTGTAGATATAGATGATGCAATTAAGATGAATGCAAGCGCAATAGCTATTCAAACTTTTATTGGTGCTGATGGACAAAAAGAAACAATTGAAGAATTAAATAAAGCGATTAACCTAGGTTCAAAATATTCTATTCCTACAATGGGTGTTGTAGCTGTAGGAAAGGAAATGGAACGGACTCCTCAATTTTTCTTGTTGGCTACAAGAATGCTAGCTGAATTTGGAGTTCAAATTGTTAAAACATATTATTGTGATGATTTTGAAAAAGTAGCCGCAGCTTGTCCAGTACCACTAGTAGTTGCTGGTGGTAAAAAAATTCATGAGAAAGATGCACTAGCTTTAGCATATAACTCCATTCAAGGTGGCGCTGCAGGAGTTGATATGGGAAGAAATATTTTCCAATCTGCGTATCCAGAAGAAATGATTCAAGCTGTTGCTAAAGTCGTGCATGAAGGATACTCAGATAATGAGGCTTATGAATTTTTCCTACATCTAACGAATGTTTAGCGCGGAAGTTTATTTATAAAAAGAGAGTTCAGTCTAAAGGTTCATATTAAGCTTCTACTATATATATAGGGTAGAGGCTTTCTTTTCTGAAAATTTTATCTCTTGGAGGTTATGAAAATGGCAAAAGTAGCTTTTCTACTAGCATCAGATTTCGAGGATTCCGAAATGAAAAACCCTTATGAAGAAATTAAGAAAGCGGGTCATGAAACTGTAATTATCGGTAATGCAAGAGGTGTTGTATGCAAAGGGAAGAAAAATACAGTCTCTTATCAAACTGAATTAGCAGCTGGTGAAGCTGACGCAAATGACTTTGATGCTGTTATAATACCTGGTGGCAGTGCACCAGAAGAATTAAGAGTTAATCAGGATACAGTTGATTTCGTTAAGGGTCTGCATAACAAATCGAAAGTGATAGCTGGAATCTGTCACGGCCCACAAGTCATGATAAGTGCGGATATCCTTAACGGTAAAGAAATTACCTGTTATAAAGGTATTCGTGATGACGTAATAAATAGTGGAGCAAAATACCTTGATGAAGAAGTTGTCGTAAGTCAACACATAATTACTTCAAGGACTCCGAATGATGAGCCAGCTTTTATTAGAGAAATTTTAGCTAAGCTGAATTAAGAATGAATAGAAACAAGGTATAGTAGTAGAATGTGGTTTTTTTGGTAGTTATTAAATTAATATTAAGTCTGGTTATTAGTTGTTCTGTATGTTATGTCAAATAAAAATACATTGATGCTGAAGTTTATTCATATGAACCTCTAAAAGCAAACATTCACTTAATTGAGGTGAAAAAATGGAATTAGTTACAGTGAAAGAAATGCTAATCAAGGCTTTAAAGGAAGGTTATGCAGTAGGACATTTCGACATACATAACCTTGAATGGGCGCAAGCTGTTTTAGGAGGTGCTGAAGAAGAAAAATCACCCGTCATTCTGGGGGTAACGGAAGGAGCAGTTCGTTATTTAGGTGGTTGTTCCGTAGCTGTAGCAATGGTAAAAGCACTTATGAATGAAATGAATATAACTGTTCCAGTAGCACTCCACTTGGACCACGGTTCTAGTGTAGAAAATTGTAAAGCTGCCATTGATGCTGGGTTTACTTCGGTTATGATAGACGCATCCCGTTTACCATTTGCAGAAAATGTGAAGTTAACCGAGCAGGTAGTTGAATACGCTCATGAACGTGGAGTATCGGTTGAAGCTGAGGTAGGAAGTATAGGTGGGAAAGAAGATGATGTAGTCTCAGAAGGTTCTATCTATGCAGATCCAAAGGATTGTGAGATGTTAGTTAAACTCACTGGTATTGACCTTTAAGCTCCAGCACTTGGATCTGTTCATGGCCCTTACAAAGGAGAACCAAAACTAGGTTTTGAAGAAATGAAAGAGATTAGTCAAACAATTGGTATACCCTTAGTTTTACACGGTGCTTCAGGCCTTCCTACTGAACAAATAAAAAAATCAATTTCGTTAGGAACTGCAAAAATTAATGTGAATGCAGATAATCATCTTGCGTTTACAAAAACTGTTAGAGACATATTAAATCAAGATTCTGAAGTATACGATGCTAGCAAATATGTAAGTCTTGGTCGTGAAGCGGTGAAAGAAACTGTTATTGGCAAAATACGCTTATTTGGTTCTTCAGGTAAAGCTTTTTAAAGAGAGTGCCACTGTCACCACCCGAATAATCTTGTTTCACAATAATGTTTCATAGAGCTTTGTTTAGGGAAAAGAAACAGCCTTGGCCATTAGCCTAGCGATGCGTTTGGTATTCGTCGGTTTTATTTTGGTTGGAACTATCGGCTTGAAGGTCACTTCTTCTGAATAATTTATCGTCTCCTCGCAAATATTAATATTAAATTATTTTAGAGGAGTGAAGAAAATGAATTATAAAGCGATGGTATCAAGTGCGATGATGGCTTTAGTGATTACAGGTTGTTCACCTAATGATAAAGAAGATGCCAGTGAAAATCTTGGCCTGAATCGTACCAATCAGGATAATTTGGATAATCCGATGAATGTAAGCGATACAAGGCAAAATACAAATAATAATAATAATAATGAAAATGATAATGGTGTAAACGATATGAGGGTTTCCGAAGATATCGCAAATCGTGTCGAAGCTTTGAAGGAAGTGAAGAACGCCAGTGTCATCGTGACTGAAAATAATGCATATGTAGGGGCAGTATTAAAAGACGGCGGGGATAAGGATATCCCGAATGACCTTAAAGAAAGGGTTGCTGATGCAGTAAGGGGAGCCGATCCGTCGGTGGACCAAGTTTATGTGTCGGCGAACCCTGACTTTGTTCAAAGAATAGAAGAGTATGCGAATGATGTCGAGAATGGAAAACCCGTTGCGGGATTCGCTGACGAGTTCCGTGAAATGGTAACACGCATTTTTCCAACCCAAAGGTAAGTGGTAATAGTTAATTGAATGAAAACTCTAAGACTTATCCGTTGATTTCGTGCTTTCTGAAGGCGTGGAATTTGGATAGGTCTTTTCCTGTTTTAAGAAAAAAATCACCTTTGAATGTGTTTTAAGGATATCGGTGAATTATGACTAACTTTATAGAGGGTGGTTACACTAAAAAAACTAAGTACAAGTAATAGGGGGGTGGAATAGTGAGGTTTTTTAAGGACAGGAAGGATAAGGATGCAGCAACCTTTCAGGTTTCTTCCAAGGATTTTCAGGAACTTCTTAAAAAGTTTGAAGCATCTAATGATTTTCTTACCTTCCAATACCCGAATGAAGACGACTTTACCATCTCCTATTTCAATTCACTGGTTAGTGAACAACAGCTCCATGAACATGTACTGACTGCCATTTCGAATCAACCTAAGAAGGATCTTAAGCAATTAAAAGGCGAAATTCCGATGGAAGATATGAAATTGACGGCTGATATAAATGACATTCAAAGGTTGGTTTTGGCCGGATCGGTCATGATTCAATACAAGAAAGATGATGAAATGTGTTTGTTGGTTCCATGTGTTCATAGTGTGAAAAGGCAAATTTCCACACCCGAGTCGGAGTATACGGTCGTTGGGTCCAAGGAGGCTTTTGTTGAATCGATTGATTCGAATTTTAATCTGATTCGTAACCGTTTGCCCACTCCTGAATTGCAGTCCAAGGAATTTCGGGTCGGGAGCATCTCGCAAACAAGGTTAGCCGTTCTCTACATAGATGGGATAGTAAATCAACAGATCATTAATACAGTCATGCAGAGAATAGAAGATATAGAATATGATACGATCGTCGATATTTCGTTTGTAAGCCAGATGATCACGGATAATCGGAATTCGATGTTTCCGCAACTGATTGATACGGAGCGGCCCGATCATCTGGCCAGTGTATTATCGGAAGGGAAAATAGGGATCATGCTGGATGGATCTCCTCATGTATTAGTTGGTCCCAATACCATCATTTCGTTCTTTTCGTCATTTGAAGATTATTTTCAAATTTGGAATCTCGGTACTTCATTCCGTTTGATTCGGCTTTTCGCAGTGCTGTTTTCCGTTTTGTCATCACCTCTGTATGTTGCCGTTTTAACGTATCATTATCAGGTGATTCCAACGGATTTGCTGCCCATCTTAATATCATCCAGGGGCGTGATCCCTTTTCCGCCGATTTTGGAAGCGATCGTGCTGGAAGGGACGATCGAATTGCTCAGGGAAGCAGCGGTCAGGCTGCCAGCTAAGGTTGGCTCCACCATCGGTATTGTTGGCGGAATAGTCATCGGTACAGCTGCTGTGGAAGCGGGATTTGTCAGTAATGTCTTGTTGATGCTTGTCGCTTTGGCTGCCTTGGCTTCATTTACGGTGCCGATTTACCAAATCAGTAATACGATTCGCCTTATCCGCTTTCCTTTTCTAATTGCAGCCCAGTTATACGGACTGTTTGGAATAGCTTTATGCAGTGCATTCATTTTAAGTCATTTATTGAAATTGACTTCGCTTGGCAGTCCATATTTAGATCCTCTTTACCCGTTAAGGATTCATGACTTTAAAGATAGTCTGATTCGCCTCCCTTTTTCAAAGCAGAAAAAACGCCCGCAATTTCTGCGGACGGAAAACCCACTAAGGATGAGGAAGAAGGCGGAAACTCAAAAATCCCAAAGTGATATTGATGAATAAGGTGTAGAAAGCGGTGAGAAGGTATGGAAGTCAAACCAAATGAAACTAAACAAATATCCCCATTCTTTGTTTTTTTCCTTATGCCCGGCATGCAGATTGGCGTAGGGGTATTGGGGTTTGAACGGGTCATAGCGAAAGAGGCTGGCCAAGACGCATGGATATCAATCATAATTTCAGGGTTAATCATAAATGTTCTGCTTTGGATGTGTTTCAAGCTTTTAGGCAGGGGCCCCAAAACACTCGATTTGGTTGCCATCCATAAAGATTTGTTTGGTAAATGGGTAGGAAATGCTTTCAATATTTTATTCATCCTCTACTTCATAATGATCTCCATCATACTTATCAGGACTTATTTAGAGGTCATTCAGGTTTGGATGTTCCCTGGTGTTAATGTCCTGATGCTATTAACCTTCATTCTTATTCTCCTGTATAGTTTTGTGACAGGAGGGTTCAGGGTCATAACTGGTTTTTGTATAATCGGGCTTATTATTGGATCACCATTATTCCTTTTGAATTATTTTCCATTTAAGCACGCCCACTTTGAAAATTTGGGTCCTTTTCTTGATCATTCCTTTTTGGAAATCATGAAGGCCTGTAAGAAAATGACCCTGAATTACCTTGGTTTTGAATTACTCCTGATTTATTACCCATTCATTAAAAAGCGTGAACACTCTCAAAAGTGGGCACACTTAGGGGTGTTGTTTACTATGTCTATATATTTAATGTTTATTATTGTTTCATTAGCCTACTATCATCAAGATCAGCTGAAAGATGTAATATGGGCAACTTTGACGTTATGGAAAATTGTAGACCTTCCATTCATTGAAAGGTTCGAATACATAGGGATTTCCGTTTGGCTGTTCATGGTGCTGCCGAATGTTTGTTTAGGGGTTTGGGCAGCAAGCAGAACAGCGAAAAGAGCATTTGGATTCAGACAGAAAAAGATGTTGGTTTTCATCCTGCTTATCATTTTAGCTTCCTGCCTTTTTTTGGATAACCGCTATAAAATCGATAGGTTTAACACGATCAGTTCACAAATAGGCTTTTATATCATTTATTTGTATCTTCCTCTCTTATTCATATGGCAGTCGATCGTCTATAAAGTTAGGGGGGATAAATCATGAAAATCAAACTCCTCATGATTACATTAGCTTGTTTCTTGATGACGGCGTGCGGTGTGGAAAAGCAAATATTAGAAGATATTTTAATTGCTGAAGTCGTAGGTTATGATGATGCCGGAGACAATAAAATCAAAGGTACGGTCGTTGTCAGCGTTCCTCAGCCTGGTGAGGAAGCGGATCTAGGTAATGAAGTATATGAATCGATTTCCCATGATATAAAGGCAGCCCGCCAGCAAGAAAATGCAAAGACACCATTCCCGATTGTCGGCGGGAGGCTGACAGTCATTCTCTATGGTGAAGAATTGGCGGGTGAGGGGTTGAATGATTACGTCGATACATATCGGCGTGACCCGATGGTGGGACGGGATTTGTATTTAGCGATCGTTCATGGTAAAGCTGAGGATGTAGTTAAAATGGAGCCGAAGTTGATTAAAACTCCAGGGGTTCAAGTAAAAGAACTGATCGAACAGAATATCCGAACTAATTTGCCTGATGTAGATTTGCACAGGTATTTATATGCAGTTCATGGTAAAGGGATCGATCCGGTCCTGCCCTTATTGGAAACTGAAGAAGACCAAATACAGGTAAAAGGGATCGCCCTGTTTAAAAGTGATAGGTATATTGGTAAATATATCCCTTATGAGGATGGGTTTTTATTCAAAGTCCTTAGTGAAAACTTTAAGCTGGGGAATTATGAAATTAAATGGAAGGAAAATGACTATACAGATATCAATAACGTGGAGTCACGTGTCCATTATGATTTCTCGAATGTAAATCAAGACCCCAAAGTCAGGATTGAAGTGAAACTAAAAGCAAGTTTGCTAGAGGTCCAAGGTTATGACTTGGGCAAAGGGGTCGACCTGAATAAAATAGAGGCCAGGGCTGAACATGTCATTGGTAATAAATTAAATGAGATGGTAACCATGTTTCAGGAAAACAATATAGATCCGATTGCACTCGGTGATCACGCTAAAAGTAAAACAAGAAATTTCGACCAAAAACATTGGGAGGAGGCATATCCCCATATTCCCATCGAGGTGGATTTGGACATTGAAATGATTCAAACCGGAATTGCGGAATAAAAGAAGAATATTCTGAAGTTTCTCCCTTTATAATAGGGTATTGGTGTAATGATTATGTCAATGCGTTTAAAGAGGGGAGGAAAGGCATGGACAAAGCATGGTGGAAAGAGGCAGTTGTGTATCAAGTGTATCCAAGGAGTTTTATGGATAGTGATGGAGATGGGATAGGGGATTTAAACGGGATCTTGATGAAACTCGATTATTTACAAGAGCTGGGTGTGAACGTGATATGGCTATCCCCCATTTATCAATCTCCCAATGATGACAATGGGTACGATATCAGTGATTATCGATCAATCATGACTGAATTCGGGACAATGGCTGATTTTGATAGGTTGCTGAAGGCGGTGCATGAACGTGGGATGAAGATCATGATGGATCTGGTGGTCAACCATTCTTCAGATGAACATTCGTGGTTCATTGAATCCCGATCCTCAAAAGATAATCCAAAGCGTGATTATTATATTTGGAAACCTGGAAGGAATGGGGAAGAGCCAAATAATTGGGAGTCCATTTTTAAAGGTTCGGCATGGGAATATGATGAAGGAACGGATGAATATTATTTACATTTATTCAGCAAGAAACAACCTGATTTAAACTGGGAGAACCCTAAGCTCCGTGAAGAAATCTACAGCATGATGACTTGGTGGCTGGATAAGGGTGTCGATGGATTTCGGATGGATGTCATCAACTTCCTTTCAAAAGATCAGAGCTATTCAGATGGATCCGTTCATCATGAGAAGCAGTATGGTGATGGAAGCCCCTTTTTCCTGAATGGACCGCGCATACATGAGTTTTTACAGGAAATCAATCAACGGGCACTTTCTCGATATGACGTGATTACCGTTGGGGAGATGCCAGGCGTCACACCGGAGGAAGCACAATTGTTCACAGGTAAAGATCGTGGTGAGCTACATATGGTCTTTCAATTCGAACATATGGATTTGGGGTGTGGACCAGAAGGGAAATGGAGTAACGATAAGTGGAAGCTAAGCGATTTAAAGCGAATTCTTTCCAAGTGGCAGACTGGTTTGGAGGGGGATGGCTGGAACAGTTTATACTGGAACAATCATGATCAGCCCCGGGTTGTCTCAAGGTTTGGAAATGATGGAAAGTATCGTGTTGAAAGCGCAAAGATGCTTGCCGCTTGTCTTCATATGCTTCAGGGGACACCTTATATATATCAAGGGGAAGAGTTGGGCATGACCAATGTTGCATTTGAAAGTATCGATGAATACCGGGATATTGAAACGTTGAATTCATATGACGAACTCGTCAATTCGCGTGGCTGGTCAAAAGAGCGGATGATGTCAGCCATTCACGGCCGCAGCAGGGATAATGCGAGGACACCGATTCAGTGGAATGACTCCCGGAACGCAGGATTCACAAATGGGAGTCCATGGATTAAGGTTAATCCCAATTTTCCCGAGATCAATGCGGAAAAAGCCTACAATGATCCGAATTCCATTTTTCATTTTTATAAAAGGCTTATCCAAATACGCAAGAATCATGAAATCGTCGTTTATGGCCGTTTTGAACTGCTCTGTCCAGATGATGAACGAATATTTGCCTATACGAGAACGTTTGAAGAAGAAAAGCTGTTAGTGCTATGCAACTTTAAAGAGGAGCCGGCCTCCTATTCTTTGCCTGAAGAGCTGCATGCATATTCTGCTACAAGGCTGATCGGTAATTATGATCAGGAAGAAGAAGGAATCTCCACCAAACCTCTGCGTCCATATGAATGTCGTGTTTATCATTTGAAATGAAAAAAGGACCTGTTCTTCCCCGTTTAGAGAAGAGCAGGTCCTTTTACGTATTATTTGGATTTAAGGTCACATTCCTCAAGGGGAATTATTTTCGTTTTATGCTTAATTTTATAGCCGAACCATAGGACGAAAAATAGAATCAAGCCAATGTAGGAAACGAACATTGAATTCCAATCGATCCCATTGCTGCTGAAGGCTTGATAGCCTTGTCCAATGATAATGATGATACAAAGGACAAGTGCGAATATAGGTCCGAATGGGAAGCCTTTGGCCCGGTATGGTAAAGCATTCATATCAAGGCCTTGAGCCACGTAGGCTTTGCGGAACCGATAATGGGCAATCGCAATCCCGACCCAGGTGACGAATCCGGCCATGCCTGAAGCATTCAATAACCAGATATAAACAACACCATCTCCGAAAAATGAAGCTAAGAATGCAACGCAGCCAACTAAAGAAGTCACGATAAGTGCATTCACTGGTACTCCTCTTTTATCTAACTTGCCAAGGAATTTCGGTGCTTTCCCATCACGTGCCAAGTCCCATAGCATACGGGTTGAAGCGTACATGCCAGAGTTACCGGCAGAGAGTACGGATGATAAAATGATCGCGTTCATGATGGATGCAGCAAATGCAAGGCCCGCACGTTCAAATACAAGCGTGAATGGACTTACGGCAACATCTTCACTCAATAAACGTGAATCCGTAAACGGTATGATCATTCCAATTACAAAAATTGCAAGGATATAGAATAAGATGATGCGCCAGAAAACGGATCTGATCGCTTTAGGGATATTTTTTTCCGGATCCTCACTTTCACCAGCCGTCACTCCAAGCAATTCCGTTCCTTGGAAAGAAAAGCCAGCTGCCATGAATACGCCTAGAATCGTGAAGAACCCCCCGTTAAAGGGACCTTCGCCCATTGTGAAATTGGAAAAACCAATTGGGTCTTTCCCACCCATGATTCCGAGGATGATCAAAACACCAGTGATCAAGAATATGACGACCGTCACGACTTTGATCATGGCAAACCAGAATTCTGTTTCCCCAAAACCTTTAACGGACATGTAATTGATAAGAAACATTGTGATTAACGCAATGGCACTCCAGATAAAGGAAGGACTATCCGGGAACCAGAACTTCATAATTAAGACAACGGCTGCTAATTCAGCGGCAATGGTGATTGCCCAGTTATACCAGTAGTTCCATCCAATTGCAAAACCGAAAGACGGATCGACGAATTTGGATGCATAGACACGGAACGAACCGGCCACTGGCATGAACGCTGCCATTTCTGCAAGACTTGTCATTAAGTAATAAACCATGATGCCGATAATCGCGTATGCCACCAAGGCACCGCCGGGTCCGGCTGAATGAATGGCACCGCCACTTGCTAAAAATAAACCTGTTCCAATCGTTCCACCTAATGAAATCATCATCAAGTGCCGCGCTTTCAGGCTCCTTTTCAATTCAGTAGGGCTTGATGCTTGTTGTGAATTTGCCAATTGATGTTACACTCCTTTTTATTGGAAGGGAACGAAATATAAAAAAACAGCAGTCGAAAAAGATCGACGGCTGTTTATAATAAACCCGTTTATCCTTCCGAAGATAGCTCCCCACGCTTTTAGAAAAAACGTGACAGTGATGTTCCTGTTCGGAAACACCGCCAGCCAAGGTATACATGGAATATACCCAAACTTCGGCAACTTATCCTTTCAAACGGAGTCTTTAATTTTCCAGAATCTCGTCCGTTTTACTTTTATAAGCTGCAGCCTCTAACTCATCGGTAAATGAGGAAGTATTCAATTTTCTTAAATCGTTGCGCCATCTTGTAATTGACGACGGACGATTATACTCATGAAATTCATGCAATAGCTAATAGATTGCTAGTAATTGAGTAAACTTTACTATATCAAAATTATAAAATAATCTCATGGATATCGCAATGATTATTTTATGTGGTTATTTTTTCCTAGTTCAAGAAAGTCTGGAAGATTTGATGATACAAAAGTAAAGCTATTCTTAGCGTTATTAAACGCTCCTTCTTTTTATAAGGGCGTATTCCAGTTTTACATGTTTGACCACTTCGGGATTCTCGAATAGATCCACTGCCATTTTCCCAATCCATTCCAGCGGTAAGGAAATGGTCGTGATTTCGAGCATTTCACTCAGGCTATCATTATTGAAGCCGAGAATGGCCACATCTTCAGGTACCCTCAAGCCAGATTTCTTAGCTGTTAGAATGAAGCCTGCCGCCGTGTCATCATTAGTGATGATGATGGCCTCAGGTTTATTCATCATCGAATTCCAATCCTGAAACAATTGTTCACCGTCTTTGATGTGATAACTGCCTTCAAACAGCCAATCTTTATTGTTTATAAGTTGATGTTTACTCATGATATCGTTAAAAGCCTTTGTACGGAGAGAACTGTTTCTGCTCTTTTTACGGCCAAGACTGTATCCGATTTTCTGATAACCTTTAGCAATCACGTATTCAAGGGCACAGGAGAAAGCTGCATAATGATCAACGCTGATGGATGAGAATTCAGCCTGGGCTGTATCTTCACATAAGATAATCGGTCCATATTTTTGATACTCCAAGAGGATTTTCATTTCCGAAATTCTTGAACAAACGATAATGCCATCGAGTTGCTTCATTTGCAGCATATTCAAAGCCTGGATTTCTTTCTCTCTTTCGTAATGGGTCTGAAAGATGACTAGATGACAGCCGATTGCATTCGCCTGTTTAGAAATTCCGTTAACGATTGCCCCGTAATATGGGTGATTGGTGAAGGGGATGATGATGCCGATAAGATTTGTTTTGCCTTTAGAAAGATGGATGGCGTTGATGTTTCTTGAATAATTCAAACGGTCAATGGCTTGTAAAACGCTCGCTCTTTTTTCAGGGCTTACATAAGGATGGTCATTCAATACACGGGACACTGTTGAGACAGATACACCAGCACTTTGAGCAATTTCTTTAATATTTGTCATGGGATCACCGTATTTTCTTTTTTTATATTGTACAGTATGAAACCCATTTCATAGCAAGAGAACACAGTGGGGCTGCTGAAGATTTCTTCAAATAAGGTCTTGTTCTGGTATGGGTTTCATCCTTTAAGATTGGTTTAAGTCTTAGCGGAGGAGGAGATCATGATGGTCCAAACTTTAATTACCCTGTTTGTACTTTGCGGAATCGAATTGGGATTGGCGTACCTGGCAATTTCATTGAAGTCGGAAAAATGAGTGGCAGCGCACATGGAATGACGGGATGCCCGTCGGGAATTACGCGATTTACTCTGTATTCCACGGCATTAGGCGTGAAATTCGCCATTTTCCTAGTGAATAATAAGGAATTACTCGTGAATTCCGCATTTACTCGTGAATTTTGGCACTTTACTCGTGAAATCCGCGCTTTTACTCGTGAATTTTGACACTTTACTCGTGAAACCCATGCATTTACTCGTGAATTTCACGTTTTCCCGCCATAAACAATCGAAATACCCCTCTAGTTTATTTTCACCATTAAAACTCCACAATATAAATATAACTTCATCGTTTACGTTTCATGGTTATGGAAGGGAGAACTCTTCTTCATAGAAATGACTGACTGTCCGGAAGGTCCACGTGATTTTCCGGACAGTTTTTTGCTGTTTGTAAAATCATTCGGTGAACTCAGATCCCGAAGTTATTTTGGGGATTTTTAATAAATGATTAATCTGCTTTATGAAAAAATTGTTGCACTTTTTTCGTATACTTGTGTATAGTATAAAATAAGTTGTGTAGAGGAAACTTTTTAGCGTTTGCGACAATGTAAAAAAAATTTACGCTTGATTTTGCGCATGGCAAACATTTTTAGAAAGATGAAAAAGGGAGGGAATATGGATGGGTTTTCTAAAATCTATTGGGGGCGTGCTTGCTGCATTGCTGATTTTAACGGGGTGCGGCAATGACGCGGCCGAAAGGGATAAAGGCAATAGCAAGTTGAATGTCGTTGCAACAACGGGAATGATTGGGGACTTGGTTGAGAATATCGGCGGTAAACATGTAGAGGTCACAAGTTTAATGGGACCGGGAGTCGACCCCCATCTATATAAAGCGACACAGGGTGATGTGAAGACACTGGATTCGGCTGATATGATTTTTTATAACGGTGTGCATCTTGAGGGGAAAATGACGGATATATTTGAAATGATGAGCAAGGATAAACCGACGATTGCCGTAACGGAGGATTTCAAGGAGGACCAACTTCGAAAAGTTAGTGCGACGGAACATGATCCCCACGTATGGTTTGATGTAAAGCTTTGGATAGTAGCGGCGGAAGCAGTTAAGAAAGAGTTGATTGCTACTGATCCGGACCATGAATCAAGTTATCGTGAAAATTATGAAGAGTACGTACTGCAGTTGGAGGAACTTGATAAATATGTTCAAGAAGAAATAAATGAAATACCAGAAGATCAACGGGTGCTCGTTACAGCACATGATGCTTTTGGATACTTCGGCCAGTCATATGGTCTGGACGTAAGAGGGCTTCAAGGGATCAATACATTATCGGAATATGGATCAAAAGATGTGACTGATATGCGGAATTATCTTGTAGAGAACAAAATAAAAGCGATTTTCATTGAGTCTAGCGTGCCAAGGAAGGCTATCGAGGCTGTGATTCAAGGTGCCGGGAAGCAGGGCCACAAAGTGGAAATTGGCGGTGAATTATTCTCGGATGCAATGGGTGAAAGAGGGACGGAAGAAGGAACGTATATCGGAATGGTCCGTCATAATACCGACACCATCGTCCGTGCTTTGAAATAAGGGGGAGAAAAAATGTATCAATCAGCTTTGAAGGTCGAGAATTTAACGATTGCTTATCATAAGAAACCGGTTGTTGAAGATGTCTCATTTGAGGTGCCTGAAGGGAATTTAATTGGTATCATTGGCCCCAATGGAGCAGGGAAATCCACCTTGATAAAGGGGATACTCGAATTGATTCCAAAAATTTCGGGAGAAATCACAATAAAGGGATCTACTTATAAATCGATGAGGAAGAGTATCGGCTATGTACCGCAGCGGGAGTCAGTGGATTGGGATTTTCCGACCAACGCACTCGATGTCGTGATGATGGGCAGATATGGTCATCTCGGATGGCTGAAGCGACCAGGGAAGGCCGAAAAGCAGAAGGGGATGGAGTGCCTTGATAAGGTGGGGATGGCTGAATACGCTAACCGCCAAATCAGCCAGCTATCAGGCGGGCAGCAGCAAAGAATATTCCTGGCCCGTGCATTGGCACAGGAAGCGGATATTTATTTTATGGATGAACCGTTCGTAGGGGTGGATGCCGCAACAGAGAAAGCAATCATACAATTGCTGATGGAATTGAAGGAAAAAGGCAAAACCGTTCTGGTTGTGCACCATGATCTTTCCACCGTGAAGGAATATTTCGACTGGACGATGTTATTGAATAAAAAGGTGATGAAAATAGGACCGACAGAAGAAGTGTTCATTCCCGAATACTTGCAGGCAACATATGGAGGCCGCTTAGCGATACTATCAGACACAAAGTCCGGCCTGTTATTAAAATGAGGTGTACACGATGAATATACTGGATGTTATTACTGATCCAAATACAAGGTGGATTTTGCTTGGCACGATGTTCCTAGGATTAAGCAGTGGGGTCATCGGCAGTTTTGCCTACCTCAGAAAGCAGTCTTTGCTTGGCGACACACTAGCACATGCAGCGTTACCAGGTATCTGTGTCGCCTTTATGTTAACTGGAGTGAAATCCACTTCCTATTTTCTTATAGGAGCTGCCCTGGCTGGCTTAGTGGCTGTTTTCTTGATCAGTGTGCTAACGCGATACAGTAAGATCAAGCAGGATGCGGCCTTGGGAATCGTCTTATCTTCCTTCTTTGGCTTCGGAATTGTCATGCTTACACAGATTCAGCAGAGCGAGTATGGAAACCAGAGTGGATTGGATACCTTTTTATTCGGGCAGACGGCTTCAATGGTCATGTCCGATGTATATATGATGATGACGGTTTCCTTTATACTCATTTTCACTTGTACCGTGTTTTTTAAAGAATTCAAATTACTATCCTTTGACCCTGGGTTTGCTAAGGGGATGGGATTGCCGGTTGTTTTTCTGGATTATTTCATCATGATGCTGATCGTGGCAGCTGTAGTGATCGGTATCCAAGCTGTAGGCGTCGTATTGATGGCATCTTTACTAATCACGCCAGCCGTTTCTGCGAGGTATTGGACGGAGCGGCTGCATATCATGGTCATCCTGTCCGGTGTATTCGGAATGTTGAGCGGTGTGTCTGGAACGTTGATCAGTACATCAGTGAATGATTTGCCAACAGGACCTTTAATTGTCTTATCCGCGACGGTATGGTTTTTCTTTTCCATGCTTTTTGCACCTAAACGCGGAGTGCTTTCATCTGTATGGAGAAGGGTATCGACAAAAAAGAAATATTCTCTCGAACAGGATAGAAGGAAAAGGAGCCACTCATCATGAATGATTTTTGGATTATTTTAGTCGGAGCATTGGTGGCGAGTTCTTGCAGTGTGTTAGGATGCTTTTTGATAGTCAGGAAAATGACGTTGATAGGGGATGCCATCAGTCATTCCGTTTTGCCGGGAATCGTATTGGCATTTTTAATAACCGGGACTCGTGACTCGGTTCCAATGCTGATCGGGGCAGCTGCTCTAGGTTTACTTACAGTATTCTTAATCCAGCTGTTCCAATCGTCGGGCGTTCAATCTGACGCAGCGATCGGGATTGTATTCACTTCCCTTTTTGCAATGGGGATCGTACTCGTGAGCTTGTATACGCAACAAATAGATTTTGACCTGGAACATGTCCTTTATGGCGAAATAGCCTATACCCCCTGGAACACGATGACCATCGCGGGAATCGAGGCTGGACCAAAAGCTGTTTGGATCGTCGGCGGTTGCTTCATCCTGAACCTCATCCTGATTTTCCTTTTCTTCAAACAGTTTAAACTCGTATCCTTTGATCCATCACTTGCGGCTGCAATGGGAATTCCTGTACTGTTCTTTCATTACTTATTGATGAGCCTCATTTCACTGACAACTGTAGCTTCTTTTGATAGTGTAGGTTCCATTTTAGTAGTTGGAATGCTCATCATACCTGCGGCAACGGCTTATCTGCTGTCAGACCGTTTAAGCCGTATGATATTGGTCAGTATCGGGGTCGGGGTGCTAAGTTCCATCATCGGTTACTATTCAGCTACCATTATGGATGCTTCGATATCCGGTTGCATGGTGGGATCGGCCGCCATATTATTCGGATTGGCCTTTCTCTTTTCCCCAAGCCATGGATTGGTCAGCAGATTGCTGAAACGGAGAAAATCAAAGGAATCACATGTATAACTCCCCCTGCCTACAGGCTTCATGGAAATAACTCCGTGAAGCCTGTAAACTATTCTTCTATATAGTTGTGATTTTATTTGTTTAAAGTATAATGAATAAGTGTATTTATAGTTGTATCGCAGGAGCCTTTTTAAGGGAGAGTTAAGCATGGAAGAACAAAATAAATTTTCATCACGAATAGATTTTTCTTTGGTCACAATATTGCTGTTATTATGCGTTGGAAGTTGCTTAGCAATCTATAGTGCCCAAACGACTGGACAGTACGCTGAAAACTTCTTAATTAAACAAATTTTTTGGTATATAGTGGGGATCGGAATCGTATTAGGGTTCATCACCCTGGATTCGGATCAGCTGAAAAAAATCTCTTGGTATGCCTATGGCTTCGGATTATTTTTGCTTTTTTTGCTGATCATTATGCCAGATTCCATCGTTCCTGTCCGGAATGGTGCGAAAAGTTGGTTCATCATTCCGGGAATCGGTTCGATTCAGCCATCGGAATTCATGAAGGTTTTCCTGATCCTGGCTTTAGCGAATGTCATCTCGAACCATCATCTCAAAAACACGTTGAAAACAATTCAAACCGATATTTGGCTACTTATTAAAATCGGTCTTGTGACTGGTGCCCCCTTATTGTTAATCATGCAACAGCCGGATTTGGGTACCTCGCTTGTCATCATGTCAATCATGCTCGGAATGATTTTCATATCAGGGGTATCATGGAAGATCCTGCTGCCGATCGTTTCGGGAGGTATTGTCGTCGCTTCAGTGGTCCTATACTTCGTCCTTTGGAAGCCGGAAATCCTGGAAAAATACCTAGGGGTAAAATCATATCAATTCGGCCGTATCTATTCTTGGCTGGATCCATATAATTATGCCAGCTCCGAAGGATATCACTTAACCAAATCATTACTGGCTATCGGCTCCGGCCAGACCACAGGCAAGGGAATCGGTTCGAGGGAAGTGTATTTGCCTGAGAGTCATTCGGATTTCATTTTCAGTATCATCGGTGAAGAATTCGGCTTCATCGGATCAAGTATCATTATTTCCTTGTTTTTCCTATTGATTTACCATATAACAAAAACGGGAATGGACACGAAAAATAACTTCTATACATATATCTGTGTTGGCGTTATAAGCATGTTGACGTTTCATGTTTTTCAGAATATCGGCATGACTGTAGGCCTTTTACCGATTACGGGGATTCCGCTTCCATTTGTCAGTTATGGAGGAAGCTCGCTAATGGGGAACATGATGGCCATGGGCTTAATATTCAGCATTCGGTATCACTATAAGAAGTATATGTTTTCAACGGATATCTAAATGGAAAGCCGGCCCACCATGGGCCGGCTTTATTTGTAGCAAAAAAACAAAAGGAGCAGAATCCGCCCCCTGAATGTTTACTTATTGAAGGTTCGATCCAGAAGGAAATTGATTTTTATATCCGGAAAATTGTTGGTACGATTGGCCTAAGCTGGTAGCTTGCGCCTTTTCTAAACTATACCAGCCTTTTTCAAACATAAGGTTATAGAGCTCACGCTGCATCTCCTGATTTTCTTTTGATACGGAGAAAATGTCTTGGAATAATGCTTGGTTACTCATTTCATGCAAGGCAACGGAAAAGGAGTTACAAAAGTACTTTTCAGTTGTAAGCATATCATTTATAAAATCCCTGTCATTCATTTGCGGTGTCTTGGCTACAGGAGATTCTGGATTTTGGACTTTGTTTTCATTGGGCATCAAGAACCCTCCTTTACTGGTATTGTTGTTGACCCTGAATTTGGTCCGGATTCAAATGTTTCAAAATGGTATCGTAATGGCGTTGATGCATGAGACCGCACCGATTTAATGCATCAATGATTTGCGGGTCCTTGCATTGTGTGGCAAAAAAATGTGCTTTTTTAATCGCATTCAGATTCCATGCAAGCATATCGGTTAAGTATAAGCTATCTTTCACCGAAACCATTTCCGGCGGCTGCTTCATAAAGCCGGTGGACTGCTGTTGGCTGTTAAACGAATTTTGCTGTTCCATCATTCTACCTCCTTAAGTGTTCTTTAAACGAGCTTAATTTTCCCTTAATGAAATTTATTTATTCTTGATTCTAAATATCTGAAAAATGAATTAAATGGTAAAATAATCTTGTGCATCTATTTTCCAAAATGATTTGGAGGGGAATGCAGATGGAAGGAATATTGAAAAATCTATTTCTTTTTTTATCAAAGAACAAAAGCATGACAAAGGCAGCGAAAAAATACGGGCTGCGGTTTGGTGCATCTCGTTTCGTGGCAGGAGAATCATTGAATATGGCATCTGGTGTGATTGCAGATCTAAATCGGAAAGGGCTTGCTGTTACCCTTGATTATTTAGGTGAATTCATTGAAGATGAACATGAAGCAGGGAAGATGGCAGATGAGTGTATCGAAGCGATTCGCATGATTGGCAGGAATCAACTGGATTCACAGTTATCCCTGAAGTTGACCTCGATGGGCTTGGATGTGTCCGAACGAGTCGTAATGAATAACATGCGGAGGATTTTGGATGAAGCTAAAGCCCATCAGGTTTTCGTGACGCTTGATATGGAGGATTTTCCGCGCTGTCAGCCAACTTTGGATGTATTCAAAAACCTAAAGTCTGAATATAATGAATTGGGGACCGTAATCCAAGCTTATCTGTTTCGGACTGAGAAGGATATTGAGGAGCTGGATGCATACCATCCGAATCTAAGACTTGTTAAAGGAGCATATAAAGAACCAAGGGAAGTGGCTTTTCCCGAGAAAAAAGATGTGGATGAGAATTTCAAGAAAATTATCAAGCAGCATATGCTGAATGGCAATTATACAGCCGTTGCCACACATGATGATAAAATCATCGATTTTACGAGGGACTTGGTCAAAGATCAGGGAATTCCCCGGGATCGATTTGAATTTCAAATGTTATATGGCATACGCAATGAAAAGCAGCTTGAGCTTGCTGAAGAAGGATATAAGGTAAGGGTGTATGTTCCTTATGGTACGGATTGGTATGGATATTTCATGCGCCGCCTTGCGGAGAGACCGGCCAATATTGCTTTCGTTTTAAAAGGCCTATTCAAGAAATAGGAAGCGAGAGCCGCCCCGGATAAGGGACGGCTGCTCAAATTAAGAAGGATTTATTTTTTAAACTGATTGTTCTGGCTGTTCACTTTATTGATTCCATGTTGACGTTCAGCGCCAGGGCCGGCATTGCCTTTAACGCTTGCTGCACTTACGGCTGCTTTAGAAGGATTATCTTTACGCTTCATTTTATAAGTCACCTCCTGCACGGTTATTTTTTACTGAACGGAGGAGAAATAACCAAAGGAATTTGGAGAAAAAAATATTTTTTTTCCTGTTTAATCATTGCGGAATTTCCAAATATATTCTATATTAGTAATAAGAAAAAATATTCAAAAAATTTTTGAGTTAAAAATGAATGAGCATTCATTCAATACATTGCGTAAGGGGGATATGAACTTGGTTCGACAAATACGAAAGGCTGCTGTTCTAGGGTCAGGAGTTATGGGATCAGGGATTGCTGCACACCTTGCTAACATCGGCATTCCGACTTTATTATTGGATATTGTACCTCGTGAGCTCACTGAGGATGAAAAGAAAAAGGGTCTTACATTAGATAATAAACAAGTGCGTAACCGCATTAGCCAAACTGCGATTACTAAACTTTTAAAACAGAAACCAGCTCCGCTTTCGGCTAAGGGAAATATTGCGTTGATCGAGGCGGGAAACCTGGAAGATGATATAAGCCGTTTAAAGGATGTCGATTGGGTCATCGAAGTGGTCGTTGAGAAACTTGAGGTTAAGCAAAGTGTTTTTGCCCAGGTTGATCAGCATCGTAAACCAGGAAGCATCATTTCATCGAATACATCCGGAATTTCAATCGAAGCGATGGCAGAAGGCCGTTCGGAGGATTTTCAAAAGCACTTCCTGGGAACCCACTTCTTCAATCCGCCGCGTTATCTTAAATTGTTGGAAATCATCCCTACTGAAGCAACTTCACCAGAAGTGCTCGAATACATGAAACGATTTGGCGAAGATGTACTGGGGAAAGGTGTCGTCCAAGCCAAGGACACGCCAAACTTCATCGCAAACCGCATTGGCACTTATGGTTTATTGGTCACTCTCCGGGAAATGCAAAAAGGCGGATATAGTGTCGGTGAAGTCGATTCGGTTACAGGACCGTTGATCGGAAGGGCAACCAGCGCGACTTTCCGGACACTTGATGTAGTTGGATTGGATACCTTTGCACATGTTGCCAAAAACGTATATGACCAGGTGGATGGAGAAGAAAAAGAAGTTTTCAAAATACCTGATTTCATGAATGAAATGCTTAAGAATGGGTGGCTTGGAAGCAAGTCAGGACAAGGGTTTTTCTTGAAAAAGGACAAAGTAATCCTTGAATTGAATCCCGAAACGCTTGAATATGATGCACGAAAAAAATTAAAAGCGCCGTCCATTGAAATGGCTAAACAGGCCAAGGGCTTGCCAAATAAAATGAAAGCGCTTGTTTATAGCGAAGACCGTGCTGGCCAATTGCTTTGGAATGTGCTGAATCCGGCGCTTGTGTATTCTGCCCAACTGCTTGGGGACATTGCGGATGACATCGTGGCAATCGACCAAGCGATGAAATGGGGATTCGGATGGTCCACTGGTCCATTTGAAACCTGGGATGCGATAGGTGTAGAGAAATCGGTAGCCCGTCTGGAAGCGGAAGGCATCACCGTTCCGCAATGGGTAAAGGATATGCTCGCCAAGGGAATCACTTCTTTCTATAAAGAAGAAAATGGCATAGTCCACTATTACGATAATGGTGAATATAAAGAAATTGTCGAAAATCCTAAGGTGATCAATCTTAAAGCAATCAAGAAGCAAAAAGGCGTAATCAAGAAAAACAGTGGTGCAAGCTTGATAGATATCGGCGATGGAGTGGCCCTTCTTGAATTCACTTCGCCGAATAATGCAATCGGTCTGGATATCATGCAAATGATCAATGCGGCGGTCGACGAAGCGGAAGCGAATTTTAAAGGCCTTGTTATTGGAAACCAAGGCAAGAATTTCTGTGTAGGCGCCAATATTGCAATGATGTTGATGGAAGCGCAAGATGACAATATTTTTGAACTCGATATGGTCATCAGCCAATTCCAAAAGGCGATGCTGAAAATTAAGTACAGTGCAGTTCCTGTAGTGGTTGCCCCGTTTAATATGACACTTGGCGGGGGTGCTGAAGTATCCCTTCCGGCTGCGCACATCCAGGCAACGACTGAAACATATATGGGACTGGTGGAAGCTGGTGTAGGTTTGATCCCTGGCGGCGGCGGGACTAAAGAACTTTATGTGAAGACATTGAGGAATATGCCGAAGGGTGTCGACTTTGATTTACAGAAAGTGGCCAACCAAGTATTTGAAACGGTCGCCATGGCAAAGGTTTCGACCTCTGCTGAGGAAGCACGAGGGAATAATTTCCTTAATTCATATGATGGAATAAGTGTGAATGCGGATCATCAACTATATGATGCGAAGCAGGCTGTCATTTCCATGTATGAACAAGGTTATACCGCTCCTGCCCGCACAAAGATTCCTGTCGTTGGTGAAACGGGATATGCCGCACTTCTCTTAGGGGCGGAATCCATGCGCCTTTCTGGATTCTTATCCGATCATGACCTTGTCATAGCCAAAGAGCTTGCATACGTCCTGTCAGGGGGGAAACTCCCGTTTGGCACGGAAGTAGATGAACAGTATATCTTGAACCTGGAAAAACAAGCGTTCCTAAAACTGATTTCGATGCCGAAATCTCAAGCAAGGATGCAGCACATGCTCGTTAAAGGGAAACCACTCCGTAATTGATGTTTAGATGAAGATATGGCCAAACCGATAAGGAAGATTAATAGATCGATAGCTTAAAAATGAGTAAGGGGGATCCTCATGAAAGAAGCGGTAATAGTAGCTGGAGCAAGGACTCCGGTAGGA
Source organism: Peribacillus sp. ACCC06369 (assembly GCF_030348945.1). Classification (NCBI taxonomy): domain Bacteria; kingdom Bacillati; phylum Bacillota; class Bacilli; order Caryophanales; family Bacillaceae; genus Peribacillus; species Peribacillus sp. ACCC06369. The sequence goes on along the minus strand of NZ_JAUCEN010000002.1, from coordinate 4,990,090 downwards.
AGAGCGAAAAAAGGTTCTCTAGCTAATGTACGTCCTGATGATTTAGGGGCACTTGTTGTAAAGGAAACGTTAAAGCGTGCAGGGAATTATGAAGGAACCATCGATGACCTGATTATCGGTTGTGCAATGCCTGAGGCGGAGCAAGGATTGAACATGGCGCGTAACATTGGAGCGTTGGCAGGGTTGCCTTATACAGTACCAGCCATAACCATAAATCGTTATTGTTCAAGCGGGTTGCAAAGTATCGCTTATGGAGCGGAAAGAATCATGCTCGGCCAAAGTGATACAGTCATTGCAGGAGGAGCGGAATCCATGAGCCTTTTACCAATGATGGGTCATGTAACGCGTCCGAACGCGAAACTTGCGGAAACAGCCCCGGAATATTATATGGGTATGGGTCACACTGCTGAAGCCGTTGCAAAAAAATACGGGATTTCCCGTGATGATCAAGATGCATTTTCTGTACGAAGTCATCAAAAGGCGGCTAAGGCCATTGCAGAAGGAAAGTTTTCGGATGAAATCGTATCGGTTGACGTGACCCTTCGCTCAGTGGGTCCAGATCTTAAATTAAAGGAAAAATCATTCACATTCTCACAGGATGAGGGCGTTCGTCCAGGTACGACTGTTGAAGTGCTGAAAAAACTAAGACCTGCATTCGCTGTTACAGGATCCGTAACAGCAGGGAATTCATCACAAACGAGTGATGGAGCAGCCGCAGTCATGGTCATGGATGGGGAAAAGGCCTCGTCATTGGGGATGAAAGCGATTGGTAAGTTCCGCTCCTTTGCTGTAGCGGGGGTACCGCCTGAAATTATGGGGATCGGACCGATTGCAGCCATTCCTAAAGCTTTGAAACTAGCAGGCCTTGAGTTATCCGATATTGGTTTATTTGAATTGAATGAAGCCTTCGCTTCCCAATCCATTCAAATCATTCGTGAGCTGGGGCTGAATGAAGAGATTGTCAATGTAAATGGCGGAGCCATTGCCTTAGGCCATCCACTGGGATGTTCAGGAGCAAAATTGACATTAAGCCTGCTTCATGAAATGAAGCGCAGAAACCAACAATTCGGAGTTGTGACAATGTGTATCGGCGGCGGAATGGGCGCTGCTGGAGTATTTGAATTATTAGCGTAATTCCATCCCTTCCGGAAGCTGGCAACATGCTTCCGGTAGGTTTACTTTCATTAATCACTTAGGAGGAAAAAACATGTCCAATCAAACAACAGATAACCTCATTAAAGGCGGAGCCTTTTTAGTAGAAGATATTACGTATGATCAAGTGTTTACACCGGAAGATTATTCCGAAGAGCATAAAATGATTGCCAAAACTTCAGAGGATTTCGTGGTGAATGAAATTCTGCCGCAGGTTGAACATTTAGAAAACCATGAATTCGACCGTTCTGTAAAATTACTGAAGCATGCAGGTGAAATCGGTTTACTTGGTGCAGACGTTCCTGAGGAATACAGCGGATTGGGTCTTGATAAAATCAGTTCGGCATTAATTACAGAAAAAATGGCACTTGCAGGCGGCTTCGGAATTACGCATGGTGCACACGTAGGTATCGGATCTTTGCCGATCGTATTATTCGGGAATGAAGAACAAAAGAAAAAATATCTCCCTTTACTGGCAACGGGTGAGAAAATTGCTGCGTATGCCTTAACGGAACCCAGCTCAGGTTCAGATGCTTTGGGGGCAAAAACGACGGCGAAATTGAATGCTGAAGGAACACACTATATTTTAAATGGTGAAAAACAATGGATTACAAATGCAGGTTTTGCAGATGTCTTCTGTGTATACGCCAAAATCGACGGCGAACAATTCTCTGCTTTCATTGTAGAGCGTGATTATGAAGGTGTATCGACTGGTGCTGAAGAGAAGAAAATGGGCATCAAAAGCTCATCTACACGTACATTAATCCTCGAAGATGTTCATGTACCTGTCGAAAACCTTTTGGGTGTAGCCGGAAAAGGGCATGTCATTGCTTTCAATATCCTGAATATTGGCCGTTATAAATTAGGCGTGGGTGCTGTCGGCGGATCTAAACGTGCCCTTGAGATTACAGCTGCTTATACGAATCAACGCCAACAGTTCAAAACGAAAATTTCCGATTTTAACTTGACGAAAGAAAAACTTGCCACAATGGCGTCTAAAATTTATGCAGCAGAAAGCTCTGTATACCGTACTGTTGGCCTTTATGATCAAAGGCAAAGCAAATTGACGGATGAGCAAGTAAAAGATGGTAAATCAATGGCAGCTGCAATCGCTGAATATGCAATTGAGTGTTCATTGAATAAATTCTTCGCTTCCGAAGTATTGGATTATGTTACGGACGAAGGCGTACAGCTTCATGGCGGTTATGGTTTCATGCAGGAGTATGAAATTGAAAAAGCATATCGTGATTCCCGTATTAACCGGATTTTTGAAGGTACAAATGAAATCAACCGATTGCTTGTACCGGGAACTTTCCTGAAGAAAGCACTTAAAGGGGAATTGCCGCTTCTTCAAAAGGCTCAAGGCCTGCAAGAGGAATTAATGATGATGATGCCGGAAGAGCCTGGCGATGAGCCATTGGCACAAGAAAAAATGCTTGTTAGAAACGCTAAGAAAATCGGTATTTTGGCAGCTGGCCTTGCTGCACAGAAATACGGCAATAAGCTTGATCAAGAACAAGAAATCCTCTCCAATATTGCTGATATAGCATCCCTTGCATATGCAGCTGAATCCGTGGTATTACGTACGGAAAAAGCAATTGCGGCTACAGGGCTGGAGAAGAACAAACAAAAAGTGCTTTACACGGAAATTTTCGTTCAGGAAGCTTTCAATGAAATAGAACAGCATGCAAAGGAAACGTTAATTGCGGTGGAAACAGGCGATACCCTTCGCATCATGCTTTCTTCACTTCGCAAGCTGACAAGACACAATCCAATCAATGTCATTGCGAAAAAACGTGAAGCTTCCGTTAAGGTAATCGAAACGGAAAAATATGCACTTTAAGCAATGAATCAGAATCTGTAAAGGGAATGCCCGTAAAGGCATTCCCTTTATTTCCTTTGATGAAATAGCAATGGAAATTCAAAAGACATTTCGTTGTATTGCGTGGTGAAAACGGGTATTCTATTGATAGGTGGTGAAATGATGGGCTTAACATTATATTGGTACCCAAAATGCGGCACATGCCGTAATGCGAAGAAGTGGCTGGATAATCATGAACTGCAATATGAAGCGATTCATATAGCGGAAAATCCGCCTTCGCGAACTGAAATAGAACAACTATATAAAATCAGCAATTTGGAATTGAAGAAGTTTTTCAATACTAGCGGTCAAAAATATCGGGAGCTAGGCTTAAAGGATAGGCTGAAAGAAGCTTCTGAAGCAGAGATGCTTGATATATTGTCCACAGATGGCATGCTTCTGAAAAGGCCGATTGTTACGGATGGTACCAAAGTGACGGTAGGTTTCAAAGAAGAGCAATTCGAACAGGTTTGGAACTGAAATTTTACAAAATATTTGGTTAATTCCTTACTTAAACAATAAATCTACCTTATAATGGAATAGATAAAATAAGATGTACATATGGAGGGTTTATAATGACAACAACACCAAAAGAACTTCGTTACACTAAAGAACATGAATGGGTCAAAACCGAAGATGGAACAGTGCGCATTGGAATTACAGCTTTTGCCCAGTCCGAGCTTGGGGACATCGTCTTCGTTGAGCTTCCAGAAATCGGGGATGAACTGAAAGCGAACGAACCATTTGGAAGTGTTGAATCCGTTAAGACCGTTTCTGAGCTGTATGCTCCTATCAGTGGCAAGGTTGTGGAAGTAAACGAAGACTTAAGTGACAACCCTGAATATGTAAATGAATCTCCTTTTGAAAAAGCATGGATGATCGTGCTGGAACCATCAAATAGCAGTGATATTGAAAACCTGATGAGCGCTGAAGAATATGAGAGTTTGATTAACGGTTAAAAACGAAGGAGAGGGGGGACTGAAAAGGCCTGCTCTCTTTTTCATTTTGTACAATCGCAGTTGCGCACATAATTCGTGAGATGGAGTGATGACATGGAATGGGGCGAATTCGATAAAGTGATCATTGTAGAAGGCAGTTCCGATAGAAGAAAAGTTGCCTCCGTTTTAAATGAAGATGTGGAAATTAGATGTACGAATGGGACCATATCATTAACTAAGCTTGATGAATTGGTGGATGAATTGATGGACCGTGATGTTTATCTCCTTTTTGACGCAGATGAATCAGGAGAAAAGCTCCGGAAGCAATTCCGAAGGGAAATGCCGGAAGCGAACCACCTGTATATTAATAAAATGTACAAAGAAGTGGAGAGCTCACCTGAACATCATATCGCAACTGTGCTTTTATCTGCCAATATGAATGTTAAAATGAAATTTTTAAGTCAAAGGGTGAACGACTAATTGATTCAGGAATGGAAAGAAGAAGAGTGTAAGCTTGCCGTTGAACAAGGGGAAACATTTTGCTTATATTTATATACGCCATTATGCGGCACCTGTCAGGTGGCTTCCAAGATGCTGACGATATCCATGGAACTTTTCCCGGAACTGAAGGCAGGTAAAATGAATATGAATTATGTTCAAGCTATTGCCGAATCATATGAAATTGAAAGTGTCCCGTGTTTATTGTTTTTCAAAAAAGGGCAGCTGCACAGAAAAATATATGCCTTTCAATCCGTTCCTTATTTATATGGATTGCTTAAGGAAATCAGCTGAAAAACCAATCAGAAACGGATTGGTTTTTTTAGTTGTGGACAAGTGGCGGTCAAATTGGAATTGAACAAAGAATATTCTAACAATTCATTGACTGATTCATTCTAAAATGTTATATTTTGTATTAAGAAAGCATCCTGAATTTAATAGTTCTTATCAAGAGTGGCGGAGGGACTGGCCCGACGAAGCCCGGCAACCGGTATAAATTTATATACGGTGCTAATTCCAGCAGAGTGTTAGCTCTGAAAAGATGAGGTGCGTTTTTAAAACCTCTTCTTGTGGAAGTGGTTTTTTTGTTTTGAAAGGCCCGGTTTCAATATAATTCCTACTAAATCCATAGAGAAAGAGGAGAAATAGTATATGTCAGAGAAAAAGTTGCGTTTCGAAACATTGAGTGTTCATGGCGGTCTGCAAGCTGATGAAACAGGTGCACGTGCAGTCCCTATCTACCAAAGCAATGCATACTTGTTCAAAGACACTGACCATGCAGCGAATTTATTTGGCTTAAAGGAGAATGGCTATATATATACACGACTACATAATCCCACGGTCAGCGTTTTTGAGGAAAGAATGGCCTTATTGGAAGGCGGTATCGGCGGATTGGCAACAGCAAGCGGAATGGCTGCCATCTCACTGTCAATCCTGAATATTGCCGGTGCAGGGGATGAGATCGTTTCAGCCTCCACTTTATATGGCGGTACGTATAATCTTTTTGAAAACACTCTTCCGAAATATGGGATTAAAGTGAAGTTCGTTTCTCCTGATGACCCTGAAAATTTCAAAAGGGCGATAACGCCAAGAACTAAAGCCATATTTGCCGAAACAATCGGAAATCCAAGTTTGAGGGTCCTTGATATCGAAGCGGTAGCTGACATTGCCCACAATGCCGGGATACCTTTAATCATTGATAATACCTTCGCTACACCGTATCTATGCAGACCAATTGATTTTGGAGCGGATATTGTCATCCATTCCGCTACAAAATGGCTTCTGGGAAATGGAACCACTTTAGGCGGTGTCATCGTGGATGGAGGGAAGTTCGATTGGAACTCGCCAAACTACCCTGGCTTTACGGAGCCTGATCCAAGTTACGACGGTCTGGTATACGCCGAGGCAGTTGGACCAGCCGCTTTTATAACGAAAGCCCGAGTGCAGTTACTTCGTGATTTAGGCCCTGCGCTAAGTGCCCAAAGCGCATTCCAGTTTACGCTTGGACTTGAAACGCTGCATGTAAGGATGAAAGAGCATCTTTCGAACACGAAGTCTGTACTTCAATATTTGAAAAATCACCTGGCCGTGACTTGGGTTTCGCATCCTTCTAATGAGGATCATCCCGATAAAGCCCTTGCGGATAAATATTTGCCCAAGGGAGCAGGATCCGTTGTGACTTTTGGAATTAAGGGAGACCGCGAAGCCGGGGCGAAACTTATCAATTCGGTGGAATTATGGTCCCATGTAGCGAATGTAGGGGATGCGAAGAGTTTGATCATCCACCCTGCCAGTACGACCCATCAGCAATTGAATGATGCAGGTCTGGCGAAAGCGGGTGTGCGTGCTGATCAAGTCCGTTTATCCATTGGGATTGAAAATGTAGAGGATTTAATAGAAGATTTGGAGCAGGCAATTGAAAAAGCGACGAATATCGTCTCCTTGACTTCTAAAACGGTTTAAGCAAAAAGTCCTGGGCATTCTTAAACTAGAAATATTATACATTGCGCTCCTTTTTTATCTATGATAAAATTTCAACATACTAAAGAACTTAATGATGTACAAATATTCTATATATTAGCTCTTATCAAGAGAGGTGGAGGGATGTGCCCGATGAAACCCGGCAACCGACAAGGAGATTTCCTTGGAAAGGTGCCAATTCACACAAAGTTTAATCACTTTGGAAGATGAGAGGAAGGCCTGTTTCTTCACCTGCCTTTCTGCTCATGCAGAAAGGTTTTTTCTATTTCAGTAGGAAAAACCTTTGCATGAACTGCAAAATTGGTAGGGGAAACAGATAATAATGTAGAGAAATTAACTAAGTTCATAGGTTTTATTGGATAAAAGAGGTGAGGATTAATGATTACATTGACAAAAGTCAGTAAGCTGTTCCGAACAGGAAAAGGAAGCAGTGAGACGATCAAGGCTGTAAATAATGTGAATGTTGAAATAAATAAAGGCGAGATTTTCGGTATTATTGGTTATAGTGGAGCGGGGAAAAGTACTTTGATCAGGATGCTCAATGGATTGGAAACACCGACAGAAGGATCCGTTGTGGTGGCTGAGAAGGAAATTTCAAAAATTAAAGGTGCTCAGCTTCGTAAGGCCCGTCAAGAAATCAGCATGATTTTCCAACATTTCAATCTATTATGGTCCAGGACCGTTCAGGAAAATATATCCTTCCCGTTGGAAATTGCAGGAGTTTCAAAATTTGAACGCACCAAACGTGTGAACGAATTGATCAAGTTAGTCGGACTGGAAGGCAGAGAAAAGGCCTATCCTTCGCAATTAAGCGGAGGGCAAAAGCAACGGGTGGGAATAGCCAGGGCTCTAGCGAATGATCCTAAAGTGCTGCTGTGTGATGAAGCGACTTCTGCCTTGGATCCACAGACTACCGACTCTATACTCGAATTGCTTGTTGACATCAATCAGCGTCTTGGGTTGACGATTGTCTTGATAACACATGAAATGCATGTAATACGTAAAATCTGTCATCGTGTGGCTGTGATGGAAAGCGGGCAAGTTGTTGAACAGGGACCTGTCCTGGATGTTTTCAAGAATCCTAAAGAACAAATGACGAAGCGTTTCGTGCAACAGGTGACGGAACCAGAAGAAACGAAAGAAACGATGGACCATCTGCTCGAACGCTTTCCTGCAGGCAAAGTGATTCAATTGACTTTTGTAGGTGATCATGCAGAAAGCCCGTTGATCACTAAGCTCGTACGTAACTTCGAGTTGGATGTCAATATCGTTCAAGGTAAAATATCGCAAACCAGAAGCGGTTCATATGGAACGTTGTTTATCCATCTTGATGGCAAAGAGGATGAAATGCTCCGCGCAATCGAATTCATTAAAGCACAGCAGGTAGGCGTGGAGGTGATTACTCATGCTTGAAGAATTATTGCCGAATGTTGATTGGGAAGACATTATTGAAGCAACGAAAGAAACGCTTTATATGACAAGTATCTCTGTAGTGGCAACCTTTTTTATAGGCATATTATTAGGATTAATCCTGTTCTTGACAGGGAAGGGGAATATGTGGGAAAACCGGGCAATCAACGCGGTCATCAGTGCTGTGGTTAATATATTCCGATCCATTCCATTTCTTATTTTGATCGTGCTGCTCATTCCTTTCACTAAAGCGCTTGTCGGTTCCATGATTGGAGAGAACGCTGCACTGCCGGCACTTATTATCGGTGCGGCACCATTTTATGCACGTATGGTTGAAATCGGCCTCCGTGAAATCGATAAAGGTGTAATTGAAGCCGCTAAATCGATGGGGGCAAAAACGAGCACGATCATTTGGAAGGTCCTTCTTCCGGAGTCGATGCCTGCCCTTATTTCCGGGATTACGGTAACATCGATTGCATTGGTTGGATATACCGCAATGGCCGGGGTCATTGGCGCAGGCGGACTTGGTAATCTTGCCTATCTGGAGGGCTATCAAAGAAATCAAAATGACGTTACGCTTGTAGCGACTATCGTTATTCTAATTATCGTCTTCATAATTCAAATTATTGGAGATGTGATTACATCTAAATTGGATAAAAGATAAAGGGAGATGAAAAGGATGAAAAAGTTTTTAGGATTTGCATTGATTTTAGTGTTATCCATCGCTTTAGCTGCTTGTGGAAGTGAAAAGGATAAAGGCGGCAGTGAAACGGAAAAAGAATCGAAGAAATTAGTTGTAGGGGCATCCAATGTTCCGCATGCTGAAATCCTTGAGGAAGCTAAGCCGCTTCTTGAAGAAAAAGGAATCGAATTGGAAATCGAAACATTCCAGGACTATGTGTTACCAAATAAGGCTTTAAACGATAAGGAATTGGATGCTAACTATTTTCAGCACATTCCTTATTTAGAATCACAAATTAAAGAAAACGGATATGATTTCGTTAATGCAGGCGGAATCCATATCGAGCCAATAGCTCTATACTCACAAAAATATAAAACCATCGAAAAACTTCCTGATGGGGCAACGATCATTTTAAGCAGCTCTGTCGCTGATCATGGGCGTGCTTTATCCCTTTTGGAAAAGAATGGCCTGATCACTTTGAAAGAGGGAATCGATAAAACGACAGCTACAACTAAAGACATCGTTGAAAATAAGAAAAACCTTAAATTCGATTCTGATTATGAAGCGGCTCTGCTTCCTAAAATTTATGAGAGCGGCGAAGGCGATGCTGTTTTGATCAACTCCAACTATGCGATCGATGCAGGTTTGAATCCGATTGAAGATTCAATCGCCATTGAAGATTCTGAATCACCATACGTGAATGTCATCGCTGTAAACAAAGGTGACGAAAACAAAGAAGCAATCAAAGCGCTTGTAGAAGTATTGCATTCTAAAGAAATTCAAGATTTCATCCTTAAAGAATACAAAGGTGCAGTTGTACCGGCGGATAAATAATTCAACAATGACGACCTGATGTAATTCAGGTCGTTTTTTCATGTTTATATATGATAGTAAAAGGGTAGAGAATGATTGAAGGTAATAAAATGATACACAAATTTGAAAGGATGGTTCACTATCAATACTCTGGATTTAAATGTAACAAGCGAAATGGAAAAGGCGATGCAGTCTTCACATGGGATTGGCTACAGTGAGTACAGTAGAAACTTAGACCTCCGTATCGAGGTTGAGAAAGAACGAGATAGGGAACATGAAAAGTGCAACAAAATGGTCCTGGACCTGCAACGCAAAATTCACGGCTAAGTATATAAAAGAGTTCTTTAAAAGATCGGTCTGTAGAGGTAAAATGGTAAGTGGTCCAGAAAATAAGGGTTTCCTTATTGGATGAACTTACATAATGCCTTACAGCCCGATTTTTTTATTTTCAAAGCGGAACGTTCATACCATCCGATAAACTCTTTCGGACATATATTAATAAGAACGAAGGTTTGCCGAATAATAAGATAATTTTAACAAAAGCTAAAATAAGGCTTAATATGCTGTAAATAGGCTATATCTGTTAGTATGGTAAGAATAGGACAGGTTTTTAACATGTAAGAAGTGGAAACACCTTTCTATATTAGTTGATTCCAAATTGGATTTGTTATAAAATTGGAATGAGAATAAAATGAGAATGGTTTTACGTAAATTTATAGTCGAGAAAGTAATCTTTACTTTCTGGTAATAAAATAGGAATTAGTTCACGGAGGTATTATTATGTCAGCTTCTACATTAACGGTTAAAGATCTTCACGTATCAATTGAAGGCAAAGAGATTTTAAAAGGGGTAAACCTTGAAGTTAAAGGTGGGGAAATCCATGCGATCATGGGACCAAATGGAACTGGTAAATCCACTTTATCATCAGCGATCATGGGTCACCCTAAATATGAAGTAACAAGCGGAAGCATCACATTCGATGGTGAAGACGTATTGGAAATGGAAGTCGACGAGCGCGCTCGTGCAGGCCTATTCCTAGCTATGCAATATCCAAGTGAAATCAGTGGTGTTACAAACGCTGACTTCCTACGTTCTTCCATTAATGCACGCCGTGAAGAAGGCGATGAAATTTCATTGATGAAGTTCATCCGTCAAATGGATCAAAAAATGGAATTCCTTGAAATGGATGAAGATATGGCGCAACGCTATCTGAATGAAGGTTTCTCCGGCGGAGAGAAAAAACGTAACGAGATCCTTCAATTAATGATGATCCAACCTAAAATTGCAATTTTGGATGAGATTGATTCAGGTCTTGATATCGATGCACTTAAAGTCGTTTCAAAAGGAATCAACGAAATGCGCGGAGAAGACTTTGGATGCTTGATCATCACTCACTACCAACGTCTATTAAATTACATCACTCCTGATTATGTACATGTAATGATGCAAGGACGTGTCGTTAAATCAGGCGGTCCTGAACTTGCTGCCCGCTTGGAAGCGGAAGGTTATGATTGGATCAAACAAGAATTGGGCATTGAAGACGAAACTGTTGGCGAAGAAGCGTAAGTAGGAGGATTTGCAATGACTACAGAAACGAAATTACCGTTTGAACAAGAGGATATAAGCTCCTATTCAACTAAAAATAATGAGCCAGCTTGGCTTTCCGAGCTTCGGATTCAAGCGTTTTCTGAATTTGAAAAGCTCCCGATGCCAAAGCCGGATAAAACGAAAATCGACAAATGGAATTTTACTTCCTTCAAAACCCACGCGGTTGAAAGTGAAGCTTTTGCCTCTTTAGAGGAGCTTCCGGAAGAAATCAAATCCATCATTGAAGAAAATGGGAACTTATACATTCAACGCAACAATACGCCGGCATATATCAATCTGTCAGCTAATGTTAAAGAACAAGGCGTCATCTTTACGGATATTTTCACAGCAGCCCGTGACCATTCTGAGCTCGTGCAAAAATATTTCATGAAAGACGGCGTTAAAATAGATGAACATCGTTTAACAGCGTTGCATGCTGCATTAGTCAATGGGGGAGCATTCCTGTATGTTCCGAAAAATGTAGAAATCAAAGAACCGCTTCAATCGGTATTCCTGTTGGATAATCCAGATACTACACTTTTCAACCATGTATTGATCGTAGCGGAAGATAACAGCTCGGTAACGTATGTGGAGAACTATTTCTCAAACGTTGAATCTAGCGAAGGTATCGCCAATATCGTAACCGAAGTAATTGCGAATGCAAACGCAAAAGTGGAATACGGAGCGGTCGACACCCTTTCAAAAGGATTTACGACATATGTTAACCGCCGTGGAGTGGCAGGCCGTGACGCACATATCGAATGGGCGCTAGGTCTTATGAATGACGGTAATACGATTTCGGATAACACAACATATTTAATGGGCGATGGCTCACATGGGGATACTAAATCCGTTGTAGTTGGCCGCGGGGAGCAAAAGCAAAACTTCACGACTGCCATCATTCATTATGGTAAGCGTTCTGAGGGGTATATCCTTAAGCATGGTGTTGTGAAGGAAAGTGCATCCACGATTTTCAATGGAATTGGAAAAATAGAGTATGGTGCGACAAAATCCAATGCCGAACAAGAATCACGCGTACTGATGTTAAGTGAAAAAGCACGCGGAGATGCCAATCCAATCCTTTTAATTGATGAAGATGATGTAACGGCTGGTCATGCCGCTTCTGTCGGACGTGTTGACCCGCTTCAACTTTATTATTTAATGAGCCGTGGTATAACAAAGCAAGAAGCGGAAAGACTTGTCATTCACGGATTCTTGGCCCCTGTTGTTAACCAACTTCCTATTGAGGGAGTAAAAAAACAATTAGTAGCGGTCATTGAAAGGAAAGTACAGTAATGAACCCATACGAAATTCGTAAGCTTTTTCCAATATTAGATCAAGAAGTCAATGGTCAGCCATTAGTTTATTTAGATAGTGCTGCAACCTCTCAAAAACCGGCTGCAGTGATTGAAGCGATTGAGCAATATTACCGCGGATACAACTCGAATGTTCACCGCGGGGTGCATACACTAGGAACAAAAGCTACGGATGCGTATGAAGGTGCACGTGAAAAGGTGCGTAAATTCATTAATGCTTCTTCTACTGAAGAGATCATCTTTACCAGAGGTACGACTACTTCTTTGAATACAGTAGCAAAAAGTTACGGTGGAGCAAATGTTAAAGAGGGTGACGAAATCGTCATCTCTTACATGGAGCATCATAGTAATATCATTCCGTGGCAACAGCTTGCCAAAGAAAAAGGCGCGGTACTGAAGTACATTCCACTTCAAGAGGATGGAACGATTTCCCTTGATGATGTGAGGGCTACAATTACGGATGCAACGAAAATCGTTTCCATCATGCAGGTTTCGAATGTACTTGGTGTTATCAATCCTGTGAAGGAAATCGCGAAAATTGCCCATGATCACGATGCTGTAATGGTAGTCGACGGGGCACAAAGTACACCTCATTTAAAAGTGGATGTCCGCGATTTGGATTGTGACTTCTTTGCCTTCTCAGGTCATAAAATGGTCGGTCCGACTGGTATCGGCGTATTATATGGTAAAAAAGAATTACTGGAAAAAATGGAGCCGATTGAATTTGGCGGGGAAATGATTGATTTTGTAGGTTTGTATGAGTCTACATGGAAAGAACTCCCGTGGAAATTCGAAGGCGGAACCCCTATCATTGCTGGTGCGATCGGCATGGGGGCTGCGATCGATTTCTTGGAAGAAATCGGCTTGGATAATATTGAGCGGCATGAACATAAACTCGCTGCTTATGCAATGGAAAAAATGTCTGCAGTTGAAGGACTTACCATATACGGTCCAAAAGATGCAGAAAAACGTGCGGGCGTAGTAACCTTTAATATTAATGACGTACATCCACATGATGTCGCTACCGTACTTGATGCAGATGGAATTGCTGTCCGTGCCGGTCATCACTGCGCACAGCCATTAATGAAATGGCTTGACGTGTCATCGACAGCAAGAGCAAGTTTCTATCTCTATAACACGGAAGAAGATATTGATAAGCTTGTGTCCGGGCTTGTTAAAACGAAGGAGTATTTCAGCAATGTCTTTTGATAACTTAGATACACTTTACCGTCAGGTCATTATGGATCATTATAAGAAACCACGTAATAAGGGTATGCTTGAGGATGGCAGCATGACAATTGATATGAACAATCCAACTTGCGGCGATCGGATTCGTTTAACGATGAAGATTGAAGATGGAAAAGTCAGCGATGTTAAATTCGATGGTGACGGTTGTTCGATATCCATGAGTTCAGCTTCCATGATGACTCAAGCCATAAAGGGCAAAGACGTAGATACTGCTTTAGCGATGTCCGAGACTTTTTCCTTAATGATTCAAGGAAAAGAATACGATGATGAGATGGACCTTGGGGATATTGAAGCCCTTCAAGGTGTTTCTAAATTCCCTGCCCGAATCAAGTGTGCGACGCTGGCTTGGAAGGCCATGGAAAAGGGATTGAAGGAATAATTAAATTAAAATGAGCTGTTGTAATTCAGCCATTTGAAATGGAGGAATACGAGCTATGGCAAAGAAAATGCCTGATATAGGCGATTATAAATATGGCTTTGCGGATAAAGATGTTTCCATCTTCCGTTCAAAGCGTGGTCTGACAAAAGAAATCGTGGAAGAAATTTCTCGAATGAAGGATGAACCGCAATGGATGCTTGATTTCCGTTTGAAATCATTGGAGCATTTCTACAACATGCCAATGCCTCAATGGGGCGGCGACATGCAAAGCTTGAACTTTGATGAAATCACATACTATGTTAAACCATCAGAGAAATCAGAGAAATCCTGGGATGAAGTTCCTGATGAAATCAAACAGACTTTTGATAAATTGGGAATTCCTGAAGCTGAACAAAAATACCTTGCAGGCGTATCTGCTCAATATGAATCAGAAGTGGTTTACCATAGCATGAAAGTGGAATTGGAAGATATGGGTATCGTGTTTAAAGATACGGACTCAGCACTTCGTGAAAATGAAGATATCTTCCGTGAGCATTTTGGAAAAACGATTCCGCCGACTGACAATAAATTCTCGGCATTGAATTCAGCAGTTTGGTCAGGTGGATCTTTCATCTATGTACCAAAAGGCGTTAAAGTGGATACTCCGCTTCAAGCTTATTTCCGAATCAACTCTGAAAACATGGGTCAATTCGAACGTACGCTTATTATTGTTGATGAAGGCGCATCCGTTCACTATGTAGAAGGTTGTACAGCACCTGTTTATACAACTAACTCCCTTCATAGTGCGGTTGTTGAAATCATCATTAAAAAAGATGCTTACTGCCGTTATACGACGATCCAAAACTGGGCAAACAACGTGTTTAACCTGGTTACGAAACGTGCGGTTTGTGAAGCAAACGCAACAATGGAATGGATTGATGGTAACATCGGTTCTAAATTGACAATGAAATATCCTGCTGTCATCTTAAAAGGTGAAGGCGCTCGCGGTATGACATTATCCATTGCCATTGCCGGTAAAGGCCAACACCAAGATGCTGGAGCTAAAATGATTCACCTAGCGCCAAATACATCTTCAACCATTGTATCAAAATCAATTTCTAAACAAGGCGGTAAAGTAACATACCGCGGTATCGTTCACTTCGGACGTAAAGCCGATGGGGCTCGTTCCAACATTGAATGTGATACATTAATCATGGATAATCAGTCTACATCTGATACAATCCCTTACAACGAAATCTTGAATGACAACATTTCCCTTGAACACGAAGCGAAGGTTTCCAAAGTATCTGAGGAACAATTGTTCTACTTGATGAGCCGCGGAATTTCTGAGCAAGAAGCAACGGAAATGATCGTAATGGGCTTCATCGAACCATTTACAAAAGAACTTCCAATGGAATATGCGGTTGAAATGAACCGTCTGATCAAGTTCGAAATGGAAGGCTCCATCGGTTAATATCCGACTGGCCTGCCTGTAAGGCGATTTAGAATAACCATTCATACAAAAGCCTGCCGGGTTTGCCTGGCAGGCTTTTGTATTTGGAAAGTGATATATGACACTCTTATACCAAAGATTAAATATGGCTCAATAAGGGTAAAAAATAATAAAGGAAGAAGTCAGGAAATGGGGACTGTCCCGAGAGGAGTGATGGTGCAGATGATTTATGTTGGTGTGACAGGTTGGGGGGATCATGATAGTTTGTATCATGGCGGTGTGTCCCAACGTGATAAACTCAAAGAGTATGGGGCTCATTTTCCCATTGTGGAGGTGGATGCCTCATTTTATGCAGTCCAGCCAAAGAGGAACAGTGAAAAGTGGGTATCAGAGACGCCGGCATTATTCAAGTTTGTCGTCAAAGCCTATCAAGGGATGACAGGACATCAGCGTGGGGAGATCCCATTTGAAAGTAAGAAGGAAATGTTCAAGGCATTTCGCGACTCTCTGGAAGCTTATCAGAAGTCAGGGAAGCTCGCGATGGTCTTATTTCAGTTTCCGCCATGGTTTGATTGTAAGCGTGAAAACGTGAATTACCTGCGATGGTGCAAAGCTGAAATGGGCGATATTCCAGCTGCCATAGAATTTCGGAATCAAAGCTGGTACAGACCAAGCGTAGTCCAGCAAACTTTGGACTTTATCCAAGAGGAAGGCTGGATCCATAGTGTATGCGATGAGCCGCAGGCTGGAGAGGGATCCATTCCTGTCGTTCTGCATGCCACCGATAAAGATAAAACCCTGATACGCTTTCATGGCCGTAACCTGCATGGTTGGCAGAGACCTTCTTCGGGTGATGATTGGCGTGAGGTTAGGTACTTATACCGATATAATCATCAGGAATTGACTGAATGGGTGAAGAAAATAAGGATATTGGAAAAGGAATCCAAGGAGATATATGTCCTGTTCAATAATAACTCAGGCGGAGATGCCGCCGATAATGCCAAACAAATGATTGAGTTGCTTGGTATTGAATATGAAGGACTGGCTCCAAGGCAGCTTGGTTTGTTTTAAAAGGCATTATATAATCAATAAAGAGAAGATGTGACAAGCTAGTAGAGGTGCTATCCTCACAAACAGGAAAAGGCGGATTTCTTCATGGTATGGTTAGTTTTAGTGGGTATCGGATTATTAGCGGGATCAATCGGCTCTCTTGTCGGTCTGGGCGGAGGCATCATCATTGTGCCTTCTCTTTTATATTTAGGTACTTCGACAAATATAATCGATGAGCTGACACCTCAAGTGGCCGTAGGTGTTTCAACCGTTATCATGATTTTCACGGGGTTATCTTCTACTTTATCTTATTTAAAACATAAAGTGGTGGATTATAAGGCCGGCTTAATCTTCTTTATAGGCAGTGCACCAGGTGGCATAATAGGGGCATATGTTAATAAAAACCTTAATGTCGAAGCTTTTTCATTGTACTTTGGGATTTTCATGGTTTTCATGGCTATCGTGTTATTAGTGAAGGACCGGTTGAAGCCAATGGTTTTCAAGCCTGGAAAAGGGAAAATGGTCAAAACGTATAAAACTGAAAATGGACATTCATTTTCTTATGGTTACCACCCCCTTATAGCTGTATTGATTACTTTTTTCGTGGGATTCAGCTCCGGGTTATTTGGGATTGGCGGCGGAGCCTTAATGGTTCCCGTAATGATGCTTCTTTTCTTCTT
The DNA here is from genome assembly GCF_030348945.1 of Peribacillus sp. ACCC06369. Classification (NCBI taxonomy): domain Bacteria; kingdom Bacillati; phylum Bacillota; class Bacilli; order Caryophanales; family Bacillaceae; genus Peribacillus; species Peribacillus sp. ACCC06369. The sequence goes on along the minus strand of NZ_JAUCEN010000002.1, from coordinate 4,973,064 downwards.
CCCTCCGCATATGGCTGTAGCGACTTCGATGTTCATGGTATTTCTGTCTTCCATCACTAATTCGATTACGCATATTTCCCTTGGAAATGTAAATTGGCCATATGTTTTTGCCCTGATTCCAGGTGCATGGTTCGGTGCTAAGTTGGGGGCATTCATCAATACGCGCCTAAAAAGCGCGTCGCTGGAAAATATGTTAAAAATAGTGCTGATAATCATTGGTTTACGTCTTATATACCAAGGTATTACAGGATAAACGAGGAGGAAAAATGATGTCAGAAATCATTCATTTATATCACACCAATGATCTCCATAGTCATTTTGAGAATTGGCCTCGTATTGATAAGTTTCTTAAAGATAGAAGACAACTTCATCAAGAAACGGGAGAAGAAGCGATCATACTTGATATAGGTGATCATGTGGACCGCTGGCATCCATATACAGAAGGTACGTTGGGTAAAGGGAATATTGAACTGCTGAATGAAGCGGGCTACCAATATGTGACCATCGGCAATAATGAAGGGATCACTTTACCTCATGATGCGTTAGACTCCTTATATGATCAAGCAAGGTTCAAAGTCTTGGCAGCCAATATTTATTACGGAAATACTGAAAGACCGGAATGGGCGCTGCCATATTGGATACATACAACGGAAAAAGGCACCAAGATCGCCATGATAGGTTTGACAGCCTTTTTTCAAAAGTTTTATTCTGCGTTGGGCTGGGAGATAACAGAACCATTCGCGGAGTTAAAGGTACAGCTTGAAAGGGTCAAAACAGAGGCGGATGTCATCATCATCCTTTCTCACCTGGGCATCCATGATGATGAGAGGATGGCAGTGGACTTTCCGGAGATTGACGTCATACTTGGCGCGCATACCCACCATATCCTTCACCAAGGGAAAGTGATCAATGATACACTCCTTTGCGGTGCAGGAAAATATGGTTTTTTTGTTGGACAGGTGGAAATGACCGTCAATCAGGAAAAGAGAATTAGCCAGAAGAGTGCCATTCTATATGATACCAATGACTTTTCGGAATTAGAGGATGAACGGGCATGGATTGAAGCGATGTACCAGGCCGGAGGGGAAATGCTAAAACAGGTCGCAGTGGACTTGCCGGAAGCCTTGGACAATGATTGGTTCAAGGTAAGTGCTTTGACAAAAATCCTTGGAGAGGCCTTAAGGGAATGGAGTCAGGCGGATTGCACCTTTTTGAATGCTGGTCTTCTGCTCGAGGGATTGCCGAAGGGACCAGTCACAAAAGGGGATATTCACAGAATCTGCCCACACCCCATCAATCCTTGCGTCGTTGAAGTAAATGGGAATGAGTTAAAAGAAATCTTAATGCAATCGAGAAATGAGGAGTGGCCTCATATCCAAGTGAAAGGTTTCGGTTTCCGCGGAAAAATCATGGGAGTCATGCAATATGATCAAATTGAATTTAACGAAATGGAGAATGGAATCGTAAATGGGATTCTGATAAAAGGGGAGAAACTGCAGGCAGATAAGTCTTATAAATTGGCAATACCTGATATGTTCACGTTTGGGCACTTTTTTCCAAGTATCCAGCGCTCCAATCGTAAGAAATACCTATTACCGGAATTCTTGCGGGATATCCTTTTATGGAAGTTGAAAAAAATGTATACGGATGCCTAACGCTAAATCACGGTTTCGCCCTTTTTTTCATAAAGTATGGGGAAGAAAGGGGCGAAACCAATTGATTAGCATGATACCTATAATACTTAATAATCATACATTCCTAGCCATTTCAGTCCGACTTCCCAAAACGAATTTACTTGCTGTCGCGTCCGAAAAAGGGTATATAATGTGCGGTGCGTTAGATGTAGGACTGTTGAATGATAAATTGAGAGATCGTAAAATCCTTGCAGGAAGGGCCACAGGAGTTAAATCGATTGAAGAGCTTTTGGAAGCGCCGCTTGAATCAGTTACCTGGGAGGCCGTGGAAAAGGGCATTCATCCAGGAATGATTGGTAAAGAAGCATTAATCAAGATGATTTGAAAAGGTGGGCTTTCTTTTACCCAGAAGGGGGCCTTGTTTTTTACCAAAGATTTATTCAATAATGGATTCATTTATCAAATTATTTTCCGATAACCCTTATAAAGGAAAAAAATGGTTTTATTTACAAATATTGAATGTGGAAATGGAGTACAAGAATGAGGCTAGCTATCACAAAGACCCTAAGCCCTGGAGCCAGGCTCGGAAAAAATATCTATAATGAGCGGGGCCATATCCTATTATGTGAAGATCTTATATTAACTCAGAAAATGATCAATCGACTGGTGTCCTTTAATATTCCCTTTGTTTACATCCAAGATTACAGGACGGATGACATTATTCCAATGCCTCCAGTATCCGGGAAACTAAGGAGAGAAGCCATTAATACGATTGAAACCACATTCCTAGACATGAAAAACAAAATCAACCTTGATGGATCGTTCACGATAGAGCAGGCTAACGTCAAGTCATGGACGAGCTGAATAGGAATAAAGAGTTAATGACTTTATTGGCCGAAGTTTATACAAACGACGACTACATCTTTACTCACTCCTTCAATGTGACCTTATTATACCCTGGCGATCGGGATGGAATTGAACATTAATGAAAAGAATCTCGAAATTCTTGGGCTGGGCGCGATTTTACATGATGTCGGCAAAATGCTCGTACCTTTGGAAATCCTTCGTAAACCCGGTCAGCTCAGAATTGAATGATGGGAGAAAAGGGGTGATATCAGCTCAAAATGAGGGGATAGGGGACTGCCCAATGATCAGGATACTTCAAGAAAATGGGGAACAGATAAAAGTATGAAGTGGACTTGAATAAAAACCTGCATTTGCTGATCATGAAATGTCTCAATATACAAGAACCAGCCTAACCACAAGGATAAGCTGGTTTTATTATTCCTTGTTTTCCTTCATGATGGCAGGTGCCAACGAACCGTTTCCGTTACTATAATAACTTGGTACATCACCTTCAATTAGCAGACTGCCGACTGTCACTTCCTGACTTACCTTGGTCTCCTTGGTGAAAGAGGGGATGACGATTTGAATATTGACATCAAAATCCACAATCAATTCATAATACACATTATTGATGCCTGCGTTTGTCAGTTTTGTCCTCAAATCCGATTCAACATTGCCGATGACTGACATTTTCACGGGGATTTCAGGTCCGTAGTTGGAAAGGAGGTTATTCCCGGTCACGACACCCAAAGGTATATAATAGACCACACTTTTATATTGTTCATCATTTATTTTGGCTGAACCCGTTTTAAAAGGATTTCCCTTTTTGATGCCAAGCTTCTTTTGAATATCCTTCGTAATGCTAGCGCGCAATTCGCTGTATATGACCGGATTGAAGCTATAGGATGAACTGGAGTCCTTACCACCCTCGTTGTTGGTGATGATTTTGTTCATATCCACCTTGGCTATATTCTCATCAACCGATTCATGAATCGTTTCCGTTGCAATCCGTTTGATTTCATATTCGGCTACACTCATGATCACGGGTTCGATTGATTTATCAACGTACCAAAGAGTCATGATGCTGGTTATGATAAAAAGGATAAAGGAATAGAGAAATACTTTTCGGGTGGGAAGAGGCCCCTTCTTTCGGAATTTCTTTGTTCGAAATCTTTTTCGGAACACGCTTTAGCCCCCTTTACTAATACCTATGCATCAAGTTCAGGGGTTTATGTTCGAATCAAAAAAAAGCAGCGTAAAATTCATCGCCGCTTACTTTTTCTTTTTAGCTAAATCCTTCCTTTCCCACATTTTCAAATAGGGGTAAGGGTCAAAGCTCCATTCCGTGATTCCGTTGTCTTTGTACATTCCGTAATGAAGATGCGGAGGGAATTTCCCTGAAGTTCCCGGAGGGCCGTAACCTGTACTGCCAACACCTCCGATGACTTGCCCGGGCTCGACGATCTGTCCGACTTTCAATCCTTTGGCAAAACCGCTTAAATGAGCAAAGTAATGATACGTATTATTTAAATCCCGTATCCCGATCCGCCAACCGCCAAATTTATTCCAGCCTTTCATTTCGATGATGCCATAGCTCGTTGATCGAACGGGAAGGCTATAATCCGCAAATATATCAGTACCCTCATGGATTCTCCTTCCGCCCCATCCACGAGCGCTTCCCCATGTATTCAAATACGTATAATGAGTCCGTACTGGAACGGGGAAGGCCTTTTCCTGTAAATCCAGCCGGCCATATTTCTTATAAATCTCGGCATTGCCGATAATGATGCTGACGGCTTTATCTCGTTTATAATAATCCCACAAGCCGATCCGGATATTATCTTCATCTGCACCATAAGTATGGAGATGCTTCGAAAAAGCATATAAGCGATCGGTATCATTAGTAATATCAGCTTTGCCATCACCATTCCCATCCTGGCCAAGCCCATCAAAAAATGTGATCGTGAGCGGGTTCACGTCGTTCAAGTCAGGATTGAGGGCACCGCTCCACTTTGAAGGCTCGATGTTGATGCCTATTAAACCCTTTGCCGGCTCTAAATCCCGTCGGGCAGCCCTTAGGCTGTGCTCATATTGATCAGCCCCAGCAAGGTAATACCATGGGATTTGGAGGGTAGCCTCCATATTTTTGTATAGCTCCATTCTCCCGGCATAAGCTTCAGGGGTATCGGCAGCTTTAGCCACTTGGCTTGGTGCATTCAAAATAAACAAACAAGTTAGGGTAAGAAGGAATAATTTTTTCAACGGGGCAGGCTCCTTTCATGTCACTCTCCGTATTTATAAAGACATCAGTCCATCCATCTTTTATAGTTTTGCTGATTTAGCTATAAACATGAAAAATAAATAATGGGAAACCAACTATAACTTGTATAAATGCTTTTTTATTGTTAAAGTAGGGTGTGTTAATTTCTATAGAATGGAGTGGCATTTTCATGTCTTCTACAAATAAAGAAATTCTTCGTAAACCAGATTGGTTAAAAATAAAGCTTAATACTAATGAAAATTACCTCGGTTTAAAAAATATGATGCGCGAAAAAAATCTTCATACTGTCTGTGAAGAGGCGAAATGTCCAAATATTCACGAATGCTGGGCAGTGAGAAGAACGGCTACATTCATGATATTAGGTGAAATCTGTACAAGGGCTTGCCGTTTTTGTGCTGTTACAACCGGACGACCTAATGAATTGGACTGGGCTGAACCGGAGCGTGTTGCCGATTCCGTCGTATTGATGAATTTAAAGCATGTCGTCATTACAGCTGTTGCCCGTGATGATTTAAAAGATGGAGGCGCTGAAGTTTTCGCTGAAACGGTCCGTGCCATCCGACGCAAGAATCCATTTACATCGATTGAAGTATTACCGTCGGATATGGGCGGGGTACATGAAAATATTAAGACTTTGATGGATGCTAAACCAGACATTCTGAACCATAATATAGAGACAGTCAGAAGTTTATCCGACCGTGTACGGGCTCAAGCCAAATACGAACGTTCATTGGAGCTTTTAAGAAGAGCCAAGGAACTGTATCCGGAGATTCCGACAAAGTCGAGTTTAATGGTTGGCCTTGGTGAAACGCGGGAGGAAATCCTTGAAACGATGGATGACCTAAGGGCCAATAATGTGGATATCATGACTATCGGCCAGTATTTGCAGCCGACTAAAAAGCATTTGAAGGTGCTGAAATACTATACGCCTGAGGAGTTTGCCGAATTGAAAGAACGTGCATTGGAAAAAGGCTTCAGCCATTGTGAATCCGGCCCGCTAGTCCGTTCTTCCTACCATGCGGACGAACAGGTTAATGCTGCGGCAAAACATAAGCAAACCAAAGGTGAAGAACTATTGAAATAGAGTGAAATAAAGGACCGAAAAAATTCGGTCCTTTCATTTTTAATTAACGGTTATCCATTTTTTGATGGATGTTATCGTGATGATCCCTTTTATCGTTAATCATTTCCCCATTTTCATTTTCCCCGTCACTCATTTTGTATCCTTGAGGCGATTTCAGCATTCTTTTGATGGTTTGTTCAATCGTATAGTCGATCCCTTTGCTGCCGGATTTCAATGTAGAGAAATTCTCGACATCTTGGGCAAGGTTTTGATAATCATCACTAACATAGACATGATAGTAGCGAGGCACGATGGACATGGCAGTACGTTTAACTTGGTCTGCGGTTTCAGTCCGATCCTTGGTATTGGTATCATATACGACAAGAACTTCCTCGTCGGTCACCAGAGTAGCCGCATCATTGACATTAGGAATCTGAACACTCAGTTTTGAAATGACATCAGACAGTTGTTCCCGGTCAATGGAAGCATCCTTGTTGGAAATATTACGGCCGTCAATGGTTGCACTATTTGTGCGGGTAAAACCGAAATCATCACTTTTGTTGTCATTATTACGATAATCCTCATCATAATATTGAGTTGGGTTGTTTACGTTTGTTGGGTTGCCGGCATTGTTTTTTGCACCGAGCCCCTGATCCTCTTTTTTATCAGCACATCCAGTTAATGCAATAATCGAACTTAAACCTATCGTTATTAGCGTTTTTTTCATCAATAACACCCCCATAACTTTAGGATGAACATATTTCTCTATTTTTCGCTTAGTAATTGATGGGGAATCAGTTATAATTTAAAGAAGGAATGTATTTATGAGAGGTGAAAACAATGATTAACATCAATAACATGACCTATGAAATAATCGAGGATGAACGGGATGGCTATAACGAAGAAGCGTTTAAAGCCAGATACAGTGAGATTTTAACGAAGTATGATTATATAGTGGGGGATTGGGGTTACGGCCAATTGAGGCTGCGTGGATTTTTTGATGACTCTAATCAGAAAGCGACCTTCGATACAAAAATAAGCACGCTTAGTGAATATTTATATGAATACTGCAATTTTGGCTGTCCATATTTCGTCGTGAAGAAAATAAAGAAATAAAAAAGGCCAGGATTTACTCTGGCCTTTCCATGTTAAGAGTTTCCATATCCTTTATAAGGAGACTGTTCATCTTTTTCTGGATCATCATGTGTCGGATGAGCACCAGGATATTGTCGAGGTAAGTCTTCGTGCAAGGATTTATTTTCATAATTAAAGGCACTTTGATAGCGTTGCCCTTCCTGCCACGGGGTGTTTTTATTCTGAACTGGTGCATCTTTTGCTATGGATGATCCAAAAGGTCCTTCGGGAAATTCTTCAGGAATTAAATAATCCCGCTGTTTTTCGACATTGGAGAAATCGTGGTATATTTCCTCTTCTTTGCCCAAGGTAATCCCCCCTCATGTAATCGTACATTCAGTAGGTTATCCCGTTTAAGAAAAAAACGTCGGCTTTCAGACGATTTCCATTAAAAAGTGACTTAGTTCTGCGGCTTCCGCTTCTGACAACTGAAAGGCATGCTCAAGATAGCCTTCCTCTTCTAAATCATCAGGTCCAATAATCGCGAAACGGTTACTCTGCATATTTAAGACAAGTTTCTTCCCATAAAAACGATCGGTTGTCGTAATGGCCAGATCGAATCTTGATTCCTCTCCCATGAAACTTATGAACCGGGTTTTTGAATCAACCACGTCATTGTATAAATAAAAACGATCTTCCATAGTATCATTCCCTTCTTATCTTCACATTTGTAGTTCCATCATAACAAAGTGACTTCAATAGGGGAACAGACATTTTTCGGGGCTCCCGGCAGGAGGAACTTCGTCGCGCCTCATGGTTCCACAGGAAAGTCCGGCAATCATGCATTCAGAGTTTTCATTGATTAAAGGAAAATTGTCAAGAATACAAATGGGACCGTAAATTTAGGTTTTTTTATGGCAATGCTTGCGTTTTTGCTGCTGTTTAATATAGGGATTGTTTCAAATGGCTGAAGGAATTGAGAGTAAGGGAGAAGCTATGGTATCATCAAGGAATAAGGTTGGTCCGGCACAGGGTTTTACCTATGCCGCTCATTCAACCAATGATTCCCTATATCATCTTAGATCAGAAAGGATCTGGAAAAAAATGTACTTTGTAGACCGCCAAAAGATTGAACAAATATTAGGTTTTCTTGAAAAGCAGCTTGGACTTTTTGAAGGGCATGATAATTGGGATGGAGACCTTTCGGAACTTATCGCTGAAAGGCTTATACATACTTCCATCGATTCCGTGTTGGATGTGGGAAATGCGGTAATTGATGGTTTTATTATGCGTGATCCGGGAAGTTATGAAGATATTATCGATATCCTTCAAGATGAAAAAGTCATTTCAGAAGAAAAAGCGATACAATTCAAAAAGGTTTTGCCGCTAAGGAAAATGCTGGTCCAGGACTTCATTGAAGTCGATCACAACGAACTGCATGCCGTATTCTCGGAAAATATCGAGGCATTCAAGCAATTCCCCGATTTGGTGAGGAACTATTTAACTAATGAATTGGGACCCGTATCAGCTTTTAAAAACTAGTAGCGTTAGGAAGGCGAATTCAAATGAAGTCGTATAAAGGATATTTAATAGACTTAGATGGCACCATGTATCGCGGAACTGAACAAATTGCGGAAGCGGCAGGGTTTATTAATGACCTAAGAAAAAGGGAGATCCCTTATTTATTCGTCACCAACAACTCATCCCGGACTCCGGCCCAGGTAGCGGATAAATTGAGAAGCATCGGCATATCAACGGAAGATGATCAAGTTTTCACGACAAGCATGGCCACTGCCAATTACATAGCTGAACAAAAGCAAGATGCATCGGTCTATGTGGTGGGGGAAGAAGGCATCATCGAGGCTCTTAAGGAAAAAGGAATGAAGCTTGTGGATGAACATCCAGACTTTCTGGTAATGGGCATCGATCGCGGCGTCAATTATGAAAAGTTGTCAAAAGCCTGTCTTGCTGTCAGGAATGGCGCTGTTTTCATTTCGACCAATGGTGATATTGCCATTCCTACTGAACAAGGCCTTTTGCCGGGGAATGGTGCATTAACCTCCGTTGTTTCCGTTTCGACTCAAGTACAGCCGATTTTCATCGGAAAACCTGAATCCGTCATAGTGGAGCAAGCTCTAAGAGTATTAGGGGTACCTAAAGAAGAGACAATCATGGTTGGCGATAACTATGATACGGATATCCTAGCCGGCATTAATGCAGGGATAGATACAATGCTTGTACATACTGGCGTAACGACCAAAGAACGCTTGAAGCAATATAAGGAGCAGCCAACGTATGTGGTGGATACGCTCGACCTATGGCACTTCGAATGAAAAAACCAGGCCTGCGAAAGCAGTCCTGGTTTTTTTATGTCGTTTAATATCATAAGCTCACTATTCTGCATTTTCGGTTCTATGGGCAAGCCGGCTTGAAGCGGCAGCAGCAATTGCCCCAACGATATCGTCTAAAAAGGTGTTCACCTTACCTGTGCTTTTATCGTTTAGATATTTTAAGATACCTGGCTTTTGTTTATCGATGAAACCATAATTGGTAAAGCCGATGGATCCATATACATTCACAATTGAAAAAGCCAATATTTCATCGACCCCATATAGTCCTTCATCTATTTCAATGATGCTCTGTAGCGGCTCCTCGAGCAGTTTTTTCTCAGCTAGAATATCCAACTGAATGCCGGTAAGGATGGCATTTTGGACCTCGCGTTTTGAAAGGACCCGTTCGACATTGTGAAGGCAATCGGACATTTGGAGATTTTCATGGTAGCCAGATTGTAAATACATGACAAGCTCAGCGATATCCTCCAATTTCACTCCTCGTTCAATTAGCCACCTACGAGCCGTTTTTTCAGACATTGATTGTTCAATATTAGCCATGTCATCACCCATTTCTCTATATTTTAAAGGGATAGTTCTATTGCCGGTAGTTTGATTTGATTAAAGTCAAAACCCATGAAAGGGATTTCGATTCGATTTTATAATAAGGTTTCGATAATCATTCAGAAAACGGGTTATTCCACATATATATATAAGTATATGAAGTCCAATATTTCTATTATATCCATTTGATGAAGGGGGCCATTCCATGATAGAAGAAATCATTTTTAATAATTATGGTATACAGGTAGGTCATGAAGAAGCCAATAGCAGATTTCCAAGCTTCCGTTCAGGGAATATGGTTTACAGCATCGTTCCCATTGAAAATATGGAGCAGGAGGAATTAGTGGAACGGCATACAATGTCTCAACACATGATTTCACAAGGAGATCGTCACGTATCGGCTTTTGTTCTTGCCAATCATGGAAGTTATGTTTCGGAAGCGGATGAACAATTATTCATCCTTCTTGCCAATCAGGCATTGGAAGGTCCGAAAAATTTCAACCCAGGAAGACGTCTGGCAAGATTCCATCAGCGTGGGAGAAACATTAATGAAACGATTCGAACATGCTCAAGAATCGGTAAATGGAAAGAACTCTGGGAACAAAGGATCGATCAGTTAGAAAAGATTTGGCGGGATAAGCTCAATGCCCATCCTGATAACCAGTTTGAAAAATTATTTATAGAAACCTTTCCCTATTATATGGTCTTGGGTGAAAATGCGATTCAATATTTAGTCGACACAGAAATTGATGATACCCCGCAAATTGTCGATAGTGGAACGGTATGTTATGAACGTTTTTTACATGATACGTGGAAAAGCAATAAATGGATGAAAAATCCGTTTGATTGGGTATTCGACCACGGAACAAGGGATGTCGCGGAATGGGTGAGGGAACACTATTTTCAAAATGTGCATACCCATCAACGTGGCATTGGCCATTTCTTTCACGAATATCAATCCATAGAACCGTTCTCCAGCTTTTCAGCCCGGTTATTATATTCAAGGATGCTATTTCCCATTCACTACTTTGAAACAGTGGAAGAGTATTTTTCAAAAACGACGGAATCAAGGGCGAATGAACTGGAGGATAAAATATCTGCGATCACGAAATCCTCCCAACAATATGAGTCCTTCCTCAAACATTTTTATGAATTGGCGGAGGTTCCGGCCAAGCAATATGATTTGCCTAAAATTGACTGGATTTAGATAAAAACGGGAAAGAAATATGATTCATCCTTACTTACTATGTTATGATGATAAAAAGATTTTTTCGAATAGTTAGATATTTGGTTATTACTACGGAAGGATGGGTCCATGAAAAGATTGATGATGGCCACCCTTTTAGCCCTTTTAATCATCCAACCGACAGATCTTACGAAAGCTGAAACGAAAACAAGCTGCGAAGCAACTCAATTCAAGATTGTCATGAAGACTACTACGGATGTGAAGGAAAAGGCGTCGGCTGCGAGTAAAACATTAAAAACTTATAAAAAAAATAAAGAACTATCGGCAAGTGGGAGAACTGGAAACTGGTATAAGGTCTGTCATTCAAAAAAGACTGCATATATCAAGATGGTAGATGCAAAAGAGGTTTTCAGTTCAGGTGAAAAAGTCCTTCTGAAAAAATTCGATATGAGGAAAGGTGTTAATCAAGTTGTATCGGTGACAGGGAAATCCATGAGTGATACGAAGGTCGCGATCCAAACTTACGAGAAGAAACAAGGTGAATGGCGACGCGCATTAAAGAAGATGGAGGGCGTCATTGGGAAGAACGGCTTCACGAAGAGTAAAAAAGAGGGGGATGGAAAATCACCGGTTGGAATTTATTCATTTGGTACGGCCTTTGGAAGCAAAAAGAAGCCACCCGGAGTGAAAATGAATTATAGGAAAACTACCAAATATGACTACTGGATTGATGATCGGACATCCAAGGATTATAACAAGTGGATAACCTATAAAGGAAATCCTTCAAGTAAATGGAAGTCTTTCGAAAGGATGAATCATGAACTCTATAGGTATGGGGCGGTCATCAATTATAATACGAATCCCATCATAAAAGGAAAGGGAAGTGCAATCTTCCTTCATATATGGAGAGGGGAAACAAAGCCGACGGCAGGATGTACAGCCACTGCCGAAAAGAATGTCCTCAGCTTACTGAAATGGATGGATCCCGTGCAAAAGCCACATGTAGTAATGGGAACGAATGATTCATTAAAGAGTGTTGAGTAATAATCTTCAAAATGGTTTTCCCATAAAAATTTAGCTTTAGCCGTTCTTACTCGTTCAAGGGATGGGCAAAAAAAGTTCGTTCATCCATCTTTTCTAACTATTGATAATTATATGAATTAAACTTATAATGTCTACTATACAAATACAAATGTTTTCTACAGGTAAACAGTTTTTAAGGGGGAACCAAATATGAAAGCCATCTCGATCGGTTTATTGGGGTTAGGTACAGTTGGATCAGGAGTCGTACAAATCATTGAAAGTCATCAGGACAAGCTCATGCATCAAGTGGGCTGTTCCATATCCATTAAGAAGATACTAGTCAAGGACACGACTAAGGAGCGGCTTGTCGAGGTTGATAAAGATATGTTAACTGACAAACCTGAGGATATCCTTTCGAATCCCGAGATTGATGTTGTAATTGAAGTTATGGGTGGAATTGAAGAAACACGCGGTTATCTGATAGAAGCAATAAAAAATAAAAAGCATATCGTTACGGCCAATAAAGACCTAATGGCTCTATATGGACCGGAACTGTTGGAATTGGCCACCGAGAATCAATGTGATTTGTTCTATGAAGCAAGTGTTGCAGGGGGAATCCCGATTCTAAGAGGTCTTGTCGATGGATTATCTTCTGACCGTATCACGAAAATGATGGGAATCGTCAATGGGACGACAAACTTCATTTTAACGAAAATGAGCAAGGAAGGCAGAGCTTATGATGACGTATTGAAGGAAGCCCAGGAGCTGGGATTTGCTGAAGCGGATCCGACAGCAGATGTAGGGGGATTGGATGCAGCCCGCAAAATGGCGATACTATCCACACTCGGGTTCTCAATGAACATTGGCTTGAATGATGTGGAGGTACAGGGAATAACGGATATATCCGAAGAGGATTTGAGATATAGTAAAAAGCTAGGATATACGATGAAATTGATTGGCGTCGCTTCCAGGGCAGGCGATAGGGTCGAAGTAAGTGTCCAGCCTGCACTTCTTCCGGAAGCACATCCGTTAGCTTCGGTAAATAATGAGTATAATGCGGTATACGTTTATGGGGAAGCTGTAGGGGAAACGATGTTTTACGGACCGGGAGCCGGAAGTCTTCCGACTGCGACAGCAGTCGTTTCGGATATGGTGACGGTCATCAAGAATATGAGGCTGGGCGTAAATGGCCGCAGTGCCGTTTCACCGCAGTACCCGAAACAATTAAAGGATGCCACTGAGATTTTCGCTAAGTTCTTCATTCGATTGCATGTTCAGGATGAAGTTGGCGTTTTAGCCAGAATCACGAATTTATTTGCCGAGCATGGGGTAGGATTCGATAAAATCCTTCAATTGCCGCTGGATGAAAAGGAATCTTCCGAAATCGTATTAGTTACGCATACAGCCACTTTGGCAGCATTTGAGCAAATTATACAGAAATTAAATGATTACAATATGGTAAGAGAAGTGAAAAGCACATATAGAGTTGAAGGAGAGGACATCAAATGAGCTGGCAAGGACTTATAAGCACATATAAAGATTTTTTACCTGTCAATGAAAATACACCTGCACTATCCCTGTTGGAAGGGAATACACCTTTAATCAGACTGAATCGATTATCCGAAGAGTGGGGAATCGACTTACATGTAAAATATGAAGGAGCTAATCCAACTGGGTCGTTTAAAGATCGCGGAATGGTAATGGCTGTCGCAAAAGCGATCGAAGCGGGTAGCGACACGATCATCTGTGCTTCTACTGGGAACACATCGGCAGCCGCAGCGGCTTATGCCGCCCGTGCCAACCTGCGCTGTATCGTTGTCATTCCAGAAGGTAAAATAGCCATGGGTAAGCTTGCACAAGCCGTTATGTACGGAGCAGAAATAATCTCTATCGAAGGGAACTTCGACCAGGCTTTAAAAATCGTCCGTTCACTTAGTGAGAGCTCACCGATCACCCTTGTGAATTCTGTCAACCCATACCGGATCGAAGGGCAGAAGACGGCGGCTTTCGAAATTTGTGATGCTCTAGGCTCTGCACCGGATATTTTGGCGCTTCCAGTCGGGAATGCAGGTAATATCACTGCTTACTGGAAAGGGTTTAAAGAATATAATGACTCGAAACAAACGGGCCTACCTGAAATGAGAGGGTTCGAAGCGGAGGGTGCGGCCGCAATTGTCAGGGATACCATCATTGAAAATCCCGAAACCATTGCAACAGCCATCCGGATTGGGAATCCTGCCAGTTGGAACTTTGCTGTCGAAGCGGCAAAAGAATCCCAAGGTAAAATTGATGAGGTGACAGACGAAGAAATTCTGGAAGCCTATCATTTCCTCGCTAAAAAAGAAGGGGTATTTGCAGAGCCAGCCTCATGTGCTTCCATTGCAGGCATCTATAAACAATTAAAAAGCGGTGAAATCAAAAAAGGAAGCAAGATTGTTGCGGTGCTGACTGGAAATGGATTGAAAGATCCGAATGTGGCAGTCGATACTAGCACGATTCAACCGACATTGTTGCCAATGGACGAAGAGGTCATATTAGAACATCTGCAGGGTGTGAAACAGGCATGAGTGCAGATTCCGAGATGTTCTTGATCCGTGTACCGGCGAGTACGGCCAACTTAGGACCAGGATTCGATTCCATCGGCTTGGCGCTAGGACTTTACTTGGAAATACACGGATCTTCATCAGATCATTGGGAAGTCGTTCCACTATCAGAGGAAATGTCTGTTTTTCCAAGAGATGATCGTAATTTTATCGTTAAAGTTGCCAAGGAAACGGCGGCTTATTATGGAAAGGAACTATCCCCATGCCGGCTTTTCGTCTCTAGTGAAATTCCACTGGCACGGGGTCTTGGAAGCAGTGCCTCCGCCATTGTAGCTGGGATTGAATTAGCGAACATCGTTGGTGAACTCCATTTATCCGTTGATGAAAAGAATAGGCATGCTTCCCTCTTTGAAGGGCATCCGGATAATGCAGGGGCATCTGTTTATGGTGGATTGGTAGTGGGCCTGCATACAGAGGAGAGAACGGATGTCGTGTCGTTTCCGATCGAGGGAGTTAAGGTGATTGCTGTCATTCCCAATTTTGAATTGCTTACTGAGGATTCAAGAAATGTTCTTCCTAATTCACTTTCCTATAAAGATGCGATAAGCGGAAGTGCAGCCGCAAATGTTTTGCTTGCAGGAGTCTTATCGAAAGATTGGAAGCTTGTTGGTGAAATGATGCAAAGCGATCGATTCCATCAACCTTTTAGAGCGGGGTTAGTCCTTCATTTAGCACTTATAGAAGAGGTCGTCCTTCAAAAAGGTGGATTTGGTGCAGCCCTAAGCGGAGCAGGCCCCACTGTTTTATGCTTGGCATCCGCAGAAAAATGCGAAAGTGTGCTCACTGGATTGAAGGAAAAATTTCCGGAATATCTTGTGAAAGAATTGAAAATAGATAATGTTGGCAGTTATACGGCAATCCTTTCAGAACAGGAAAAAAAGGAATTGAAATTTTTGAAATCGTGAGCCGCATTTCATTTACTGTCCATATAAAAAAGCTGACTCGCGTCAAGCCGTATCAATTCATTTGATAGGGCAAAAGCCGAGTCAGCTTTATTTTTTATTACAGTCCAGGAAAAGTTCCGGCCTGCATGAAAAAAGGTTGAACGTGTATAGATGAAGTGATCCTTCATCCATACGCTGCATGTTATTTAAAGGGCTATTAGAAAACTTGTTCTACTTCCACTACACCAGGAACTTCTTCAAGAAGGGCACGCTCAATCCCAGCTTTTAGCGTAATGGTCGAACTAGGACAGCTTCCGCAGGCTCCTAGTAATCGTAATTTTACAATTCCATCTTCTACGTCAACTAGTTCACAGTCACCGCCATCACGAAGAAGAAACGGACGAAGTTTATCTAGGACTTCTTGAACTTGAACTTCCATTGTTTGTTCAGACATTGCAATCGACTCCTTTCCTATTCATATTATAAAGCGAAGGTAGTAAAAAATCCAACTGTAACTTTGCGGAAATATAATCTATATTATTCTGGTATGATGGAAACAGGTGAGAAGTTTTTAAACATTATTTAAAATGAAGCAGATATACTAAAATGAAGGAGGAAGAGTATGGTAATGAAAGAAATTGAGATAGAAGTGTATGGAGCGGAGCAAATTTGTGCGAGTTGTGTGAATCTCCCATCTTCAAAAGATACCTGTGAGTGGCTTGAAGCCGCTTTAACGAGAAAGTTTCCTGAGCAGAAATTCAAAATATCCTATATAGATATGTATAATCCACCAGAAACGCTGAAGCAAAAGAACTTTGCCGCGAAGATGATCGAAGAAGATTTATTTTATCCACTGGTCCTCATCGAAGGTGAGATCATTGCAGAAGGAAATGTGCGTCTCAAGAAAGTGGTGGAAACGATGGAAAAATACGGATATACGATGCTAGTGTGATATATAATGGAAGAAATAAGAAAAACTGACCCATGAATGAGCTGCATGCAGCTCATTGGGCCAGTTTATGGAAATGTAGCATGGATGGGTTGGAATCAACCGTTATGGTATTTATACATCCAGAGAATGCCTGATTTCATCAGGCGTGCCACTCTACCGGTGATTGGGCGATTTGCAACAAGACCAAAACCTTGTTTCTTCCCAAGGGAACCTAATGTTCCTTTTAATTTCATTGTAGGGAAGCTTTCCGGAAGTGGTTCATTTGCCCATTTCTTCACAAGGACTTGGACGATTTGTTCAGCTTGGGACTCCGCCAATTGAGCACTAGGTGCATGAGGCAGGCTCGCACAGTCGCCGACCACAAAGATGCTGTCATTATTAGGAAGGAAATGCTGAGGAGTCAGAACGGCTCTTCCTTGACGATCTTTTTCAATATCCATATCGCGGATGATTTTGCTTGGCTGAATTCCCGCTGTCCAGACGATGACGTCACTTTGAACGGCTTCGTCACCATTATAAAGAAGGTTTGGCTCAACTTTGGTTATATTTGAATGATGGATGATTTCGATTGTATGTTTATCGAACCAAGATTCGACAAAGGTACTTAATCTTTCTGGGAAAGCAGATAGTATATGCGGTCCACGGTCAAATAGCTTAACGTTCAAATCTGAACGGCTTTCAATTAATTCACTTGCTAGCTCAACACCGCTAAGTCCGCCACCAACGATAGAAACGGTTGCACCTGCACCCAAATTATTCAAAGCTGAATATGTGCTGCGTGATTTATCGATTGTTTGGATACTATAGGTATGTGTGTCTGCTCCAGGAATATTGTGGTATTTATCTTCACAGCCAAGGCCAATGACTAAATCATCATAAACGACAGGATCTTGGTTTTCTATAATGACCTGTTTATTTTCCATATCGATGGAAAGTACTTCTCCGTATACGTTCTTCAAGCGAGGATGTTCAGGAAATGCAACACGGATGTGCTGATCAGGAATGGTACCTGCTGCTAAAGC
Source organism: Peribacillus sp. ACCC06369 (assembly GCF_030348945.1). NCBI lineage: Bacteria > Bacillati > Bacillota > Bacilli > Caryophanales > Bacillaceae > Peribacillus > Peribacillus sp. ACCC06369. The sequence continues at coordinate 4,955,602 of NZ_JAUCEN010000002.1, read as the reverse complement.
ATAATATTCCGTTTTTAAGCAGTGATAAGGATTACGGTCGATAAGCGTGATGCTCACATTTTCAGGCAGCTGATTAGGCAGCAATCTTTGCAACATGCGCATACCACCATACCCACCACCAAGTATGACTAAATTCTTCATATGATTTTCCCCTTTATTTGATCTCTTGAAAAATTTGAAAAATGCTTCACTTGTATAACAAGTATCCAACTATAGGATTCCCCCAAATGAACCCTTTTAAAGTTTAATTAAATATATATACCCCAATTAGTAGTAAGAATAAAAAATTAGATAATTTTCTTTTTTTACGTACCCCGACAAAAGTATAACGAATATAAAAGGAAATCACAACCGATATCTTGAAATCAGCTTACTTTTTATGCGTAAATATTGACTGTAACTGGGAAAAGTAATAAGATGATTTGTTAGTAACTGTGAGGTGAAACAATGTACCCGATTATTGAATTTTGCGTAAGCAATCTAGCCAGCGGTGCTCAAGAGGCTCTGGAAAGATTGGAGAGGGATCCAAATTTAGATATCATAGAATATGGTTGTTTGGGATATTGCGGCAAATGCTCCAGTAACTTATATGCACTAGTAAACGGTGAAGTGGTTTCCGGCGACACAACGGATGAATTGGTAGATAAAATATATAAGTTCATTGATGAATTTGAAATGTAGTCATCAACGGCGAATAAAAAGGCTGCTCCTCTTGGGACAGCCTTGTCATTCCCTGTCCTTTTTGAAATGTCTCCAGCGAGTTAGAGGATTCTGGCTTCAGATGCCTGAGTACGCTGAAGTCCAAGTCCCCTTTAAATAGGATGCTTCATATTCCTTAAGTGTGAATCTCAAGAATCCTCCTTCTTGTTCCTTTGTTTGGTTGATTCTATATAGCCAGGTAATCCGTAAATGGGTAAAATAAGTGCGGGAATATGAGTTTTTTCAAGCTGGAAAATTGAGCGTGGGAAATTCTTTGGTATATACTATAAAGAGAAATAGTTCTATCTCACATATCTTAAGAAGGAGGGGTTTATTGTGAGTGAAGTTGTTCAAATAACGGAAGCTGCTGCTTTTCAGATAAAAGAAATGATGAAACAAAATGGTGAAGAGGGTTCCTTTTTAAGAGTGGCCGTTAAAGGCGGGGGCTGCAGTGGATTATCCTACGGAATGGGTTTTGAAGAAGAGCCCGGAGAAAAAGATAGCCAGCTGGAACAGTTTGAAATAAAAATCCTTGTTGATAACGGGGATGCCGATATATTAAAAGGAACGGTAATTGATTATAAACAAACGATGATGGGCGGAGGCTTTACGATCGAAAACCCAAATGCCATCGCTTCATGCGGTTGCGGGTCTTCCTTCAAAACGGCAAAAAACGCCGGTACGCCAGAGAACTGCTAACAAACTGGTTCATTTATAAAGGGGGGCACTTTAACAAGTGCCCCCCTTTTTCATGCTTATTTCCTATTTTAAATATTGTTAAGGGCTTCCTTGATTTGAAAGGTACCGCTGAAAATCTCGAATGTCTTATTGAACGTATTTTCCGCTGTGACTGATTGGGCAAGAACGGAGGCGACATCTGCTCTTGGAATGGATTTGTTGGCATGGTCCACTTTTTCTTCAGCAAAGATTTTTCCGACAGCTTGTTCATTTGTCAATGCAACCGGCCGGACAATCGTGTATGTCAGCCCGCTTGCTTTTAAATGTTCATCGGCATCATGTTTTGCTTCAAGATAATGGCGCATTCCTTCTTGGGCTTGTTCCGGATCATCAGTACCTACAGAGCTTAACATGATAAAACGTTCGATCCCTTTCTTTTTGGCGGCATCAACTAGTTTAATCGCCCCATTCTTATCCACAGCCGTCGTTTTATCCGGTCCCGTTTTTGGTCCAGATCCGGCTGCGAAAATGATGGCTTCCATGTTATCCACTGCTTTATCCACATTTCCCTCTAAATCTGCAAGAATTGGATGCCCACCGAGTTCTTTTATCGTTTGAGCCTGTTCCTCTTTCCGGATCATTCCGAATACATTCATTTGTGGATTTTTTGATAATTCCCCAATGATCTGCTTTCCGGTCGTTCCATTGGCTCCAGCAACTAAAATATTCATATATGTGCATTCTCCTTTCAAGTCTTCTCCTACTCTCTACCCTTAGAATAACAAGGTTAAGCACTGTGGATAACTAATGAAAAACAGTTATCCACAATCATGGAATTGGGGACAAAAAAACCCGGCTACGAAAGCCGGGTTTTTTTGCGTAATTTTAAAACATGGAAGAACTGTGCATTGGCTGGACTTTTGCTTTTGGGTCAATATATTGCTTGGCGTGATTGACGGCAGTGGGTGCCTCACCAAAACCACTTGCAATCAATTTGACCTTGCCATCATATGTTGCGATATCACCCGCTGCATAAATTCCTGGGATATTCGTTTCCATTCTGGAATTCACCAAAATACTGTTCTTCTGGATATCAAGTCCCCATTCCTTGATGGGACCAAGGGAGGAAACGAAGCCGTAGTTGACGATGACTGCATCTACCTCCATCGTCTCTGTATCTTCACCGTTTGTATCCTTGATGACAACTGTATTGATCCGGCCGTCTGTACCAATCAATTCTGAAGGTATGTAAGGAGTCTTTATTTCAACTTTTGAATGTTTAAGGTTTTCTACACTATGTTCGTGGGCACGGAATTTATCTCTTCTATGAATGATGCTCACTTTCTCGGCGATCGGTTCCAGCATAAGTGCCCAGTCCACTGCTGAATCCCCACCTCCGAATACCACCACTTTTTTGCCAGCAAAATGATTGAGGTCGTCGATGAAATAATGAAGGTTGCTGCTTTCATATTTTTTTGCATCATCAATTTCGATGCGGCGGGGTTGGAAAGCCCCATTTCCAGCTGTGATGATAATGGTTTTGGAGTAATGGATTTCTTTATCCGTCGTTAACTTGAAAACTCCGTCGGCTTGCTTTTCCACTTCTTGAACGGCTTGCTCCAAGACAACATCTTGTTCAAACTTTGCCATTTGTTCTTTCAAATTATTCACTAGCTCCTGAGCACGCACTTTTGGGAAACCTGCGATATCATAGATGAATTTCTCAGGATAAAGGGCCGACAATTGTCCGCCTAATTGTGGCAAGCTCTCGATGATTTTTACGGATGCCTGTCTCATACCGCCATAAAATGCAGTAAATAATCCAACCGGGCCTCCGCCAATGATGGTAATATCATAAACTTTTTCATTAACTTCCAACGTTATCCCTCCGATATACTAGGTTTGCTGAAATTTATTCTTTTATTTTAACATAGATGATCTTTTAAAAAGCGGAGAAAGATTAGAAAAGTGAGAAAGTTTTGACTATATATGAGCAGTCACATGATGAATACTGTTCACCCTCTTTTATAAGTGGGTAAAAATACTCTTTACCATGATTGAACATATAGAAAAAATATGGTCAGTAACCGGGTGAAAAGTAACGTTTTTTAGCTTTATTTTAACGCTAAAAAGTTCAGTTTGTTACTTGAAAAAGGTATGGAAAAAGACTAATATTTACTTAGACATCATTTGGTAAAATTTTTATGAATTTTTTATTACAATTACGAATTGTTACGTGAAATACGTCACAAATGTATAAGAGTGCTTTTTATAATGGAAATTAATAAGATACACAATAGATTTTAGTTATGGAAAGCATCACAAGAAAATATCGTAAAGGTGGACGAATACTTTTGAAAAAGCCAACTATCGTTGTTTTAGGAGCAGGTTATGGTGGATTGATGACCGTTACTCGCTTACAGAAGGCATTAGGTCAAAATGAAGCAGAAATCGTATTAGTTAACAAAAATGATTACCACTATGAAACAACATGGCTGCATGAAGCATCTGCTGGAACGCTTCATCATGATCGTGTGCGCTATCCAATCAAAAGTGTCATTAACGGCAGCAAAGTTAAATTCATCCAAGATTCTGTTTTGGAAGTGAAAACAGAAGACAAAAAAGTCATCCTTGAAAACGGCGAAATTTCTTATGATTACCTAGTGATTGGACTTGGACCGGAATCGGAAACATTCGGGATCCAAGGGCTAAAAGAATATGCTTTCTCCATCTCCAATGTGAACACTGCACGTAAAATCCGTGACCATATCCAATTGCAATTTGCTACGTACAGTTCTGAAGTCGAGAAGAATGAAGACCGATTGACGATCGTTGTTGGCGGAGCAGGATTTACGGGTATCGAGTTCCTTGGCGAATTAGCTAATCGTGTTCCTGAACTTTGTAAAGAATATGACATCGATTTCCAAAAGGTTCGTATGTACTGTGTGGAGGCAGCACCAGCCGTCCTTCCTGGCTTCGATCCGGAATTGGTGGATTATGCAGTTTCTTACCTTGAGAAAAAAGGTGTGGAATTCAAAATCGGTACACCGATCAAGGGGGCAACTCCTGAAGGTATCATCGTGGCAAAAGGCGAAGATGAAGTGGAAGAAATCAAGGCGGGAACCGTTGTATGGGCAGCTGGCGTACGTGGTAACTCCGTGATTGAGGCTTCTGGTTTTGAAGCTATGCGTGGACGTATCAAAGTGAACCTTGACATGCGTGCACCTGGTCATGACGATATTTTCATCGTAGGGGATTGCGCTTTGATCATCAACGAAGAAATTAATCGTCCATATCCACCAACTGCACAAATCGCCATGCAACAAGGTGAGGTCATTGCGAAGAACCTGACTAAATTGGTTCGTAACGAAAGCGACCTTGAAACGTTCACTTTCGAAAACAAAGGAACGGTATGTTCACTTGGTGAAGACAATGCGATCGGTGTTGTATTCGGCAAGAAAGTTACAGGTAAGACGGCATCATTCATGAAGAAAATGGTCGATAACAGAGCATTGTTAATGATTGGCGGAGCTTCCCTGGTTGCTAAAAAAGGTAAATTCAACGTCCTTTAATTTTTTAAATCATAAATAATGGCCATTTGGGGATTCCCTGAATGGCTTTTTCTTGGGTTCTCTCGATGAGTGTGCCATGAAAGCGGGGAGTATGCACCTTTCGTATGTGGAATATAATGGGGATAAGGATGACAGCTTTAAAATCATCGTATGTTCTTATGCGGTTTGGAGTTTATACTGCTTATAATGAATGTAGGGGAAGTGGCTTTTGGTGGAACGATGCAAAAATGTTTGGCTGGCAGTGTCCGGCCTTGTGATATCTGATAAAGGTGAGTGGCTTGTCGTGAACAAAAGGTATGGCGGATTGAAAGGGCAGTGGTCGCTTCCGGCTGGTTTTGTCAAAAATGATGAAACCGTTGATGAAGCTGTCGTAAGGGAAGTGTTGGAGGAGACGGGTATTCATACAGAAATCGAAGGTATTGTAGGAGTGAGAAGTGGAGTCATCAAAGGGGAAATAAGTGATAATATGTTAGTATTTTTACTTAAACCGCTCAGTTTTGAGGTCACCGCTCAATTGGATGAATTATATGAAGCTAAATTTCATGACCCTGAATTACTCGTGCAGGAGGGGAAGCAATCTTTACTATTGGAACAGCTTTTAGCGTTTAAAAAGGAAAGAATGCAGACGATGCTTGACGGGTTGAATCCTGGAGATCAATTTGGCTATACATCCTATAAATTATTCATGTGATTTGGGTAATTATCTTTTCTTCGGTATTATTTGGTATAAGTCGTTGACGTAGCAATTATTTTTTCAGTAAACTAAAGGTGTCGCTTTTAAGGAGGGTCAAGAATAACATGCCATTGCCTGTTTTAATTATCTCAATACTCTTATTTTTCATCCTGTTTTTCGGAATTGGCTTTTTGCTGAATATGCTCTTTCGTTCTTCGTGGATCATGGTCATCTTATTTCCAATCGTCTTCATCATCATTGTCAATGAAACAAAGCTAATAGAATATTTCAGAAATCCGGGAATATCATTTTCACATCTTGGAACGAACCTAACATCTTTACATATGGCAGATATCATGATTTTATCGAGTGGGCTTCTTGGCGCGATTTTAGCTGGTGTGGTCATTAGGGTTTTAAGGAATAAAGGATATCAAATGTTTTGAATTGGGAAGGGCCTTCATTAATGGAGGTCCTTATTTGTAAGAAAAAATGGTTGTTTTCATTCTTTATGAATACTTTCACTCGGGAAAGGGAACAAATATCCTTGTGAGAGGAGTGGAACTATTACATATGAAGATTGTAAAGGCATTATTTTTGAGGGTTGCTATTATCATATTATTTATCTTGGCCATCGAATCAACCTTAAATCATGTTTTTGGAGCTGAGTCTGACAATCATCTCTTTGAAGAGGCGATGAGACAAAATCGAATGCTTGGTCTCGAATACAAAGCCATCCATAGTGGTGGCCAAGTGGCAACGCTAGTGGCATCCGCATCCATGAGCAATGGTCCAACTACGATAGCGGAGGCAATCGAGCTCTCTAAATACCCGAAGCACGAAGTTTTGGCTACAGGATATACAGCAGGGTATGAATCAACCGGAAAGTTCCCGGAGAGCCCATCTTATGGAATCACTTATTCAGGGGTGAAGGTGAAAAGGGATCTGTTTTCCACCATTGCAGCTGATCTTGCCGTATTCCCTCTCGGAACCATCCTTTGGATTCCGGGCTATGGATATGGGGTTGTAGCGGACAAGGGTGGCGCGATCAAAGGCAATCACCTGGATCTATACTACGAAACGGTACAAGACGTGTACGAGAACTGGGGAAAGAAAACCCTTGAAGTATATGTTGTGCAAAAAGGGAACGGCGAATTATCTGAAGAACAGTTAAAAAAGCTGAACGAAACCAGGATCAGGCAGGTTTTCAAGCCTAAAATCGCTGAAAAAACATTGAACGATAATGTATCATCCTTTGCTTTTTAATGAAATGATGGATAAAGTCCAGCGAAGGTCAAAAGGCTGCCCCGAGATTGTGGCAGCCTTTTTGATATCACGTTCATTTGAAATCCCTTAGCCCAAGCCGTTGTATGCTTCAGGGTGAAGAGTCTTTGCCAATTTTGAAAGACCATCCAGTAAACGGGGGGAAGGCCGACAGTATAAGGGTTCTTCCATGATGTGGATATTGTTATCCCGGACTGCCTTCATATCGGTCCACCCTTTTCGTTTCTTGACAAGCGCCGGATTCACTTTTCGTAAAGGTACACCGACCCAAGCTAAGCAAATATGGTCGGGATCCTTTTTCCGGACCTCTTCGGAAGTGACTTGAATGCTTGCCATGTCCACATCTTCGAAAAGATTATATCCTCCCGCAAGAAGGCTGATCTCGGTTAACCAGTTAACTCCCCCAGGGCTGAATAAGGGATTTGGCCACCATTCCCAATATAGGGACGGCTTCGTTTCGATTTTATCGGCGACGTTTTTATATTGAAGGATGGCCTCACGGAATTTAGCAGCCTGTTCTGCTGCTTTATCATTAAGATCCGTGGCTTCGCCCAGGATCAGCAAATCTTTTGCTATATCTTCAAGTGATTGCGGATTGAAGATGATATGAGGGAGGTTCCGTTCTTTTAATCCTTCAATATTTTTTTCCATACCCGGTACACTCAGGGAAGCGAGCACCAAATCGGGTTTCAGTGATTCTACATGATCGATATCAATCGATAAATCGGGCCCCACCTTAGGAAGGTGCTGTATGGTTTCGGGCCAATCGGAATAGTCATCGATAGCAATCAGCTGATCTTCAATCCCTAGATATGTGCAGAGTTCCGTATTGCTGGGGCAAAGAGAGATTATTTTCAAATTGACCACCTACCCTTGAAAGATGAAAAAGTGAAGTGCCAGTGCAATGAAAACTCCGGTCAAGGCTCCGAAAAATACCTCGATTGGCTTATGGCCCAACAGTTCCTTTAATTGTTGCTGTTTCTGCTTTTCTGCTTTTTTCTGCCAGTTTTTTGCTTGCTCGACAAATGTATTGAAGTCCGTGACGAGCTGGTTCAAGACGGCTGCCTGTTCTCCTGCCTGCCGTCTCACTCCTGTCGCATCGAACATCGTGATGATGGCAAAGATCGCGGCAACGGCAAATACAGGAGAATCCATTCCGGTTTCAATCCCTACTGCTACTGTTAGAGCTGACACGGCCGCAGAGTGGGAGCTGGGCATACCGCCTGTGGAGTTAAGAAGTGACCAGTTAACCTTACGAAAAGCTATGAAGTGGATGGGCACTTTAATGAATTGAGCAAAGAAAATGGCAATCAATGCTGCAATTAAAGGGAAGTTGAGAAATAATTCCAAGAGTATCAGCCTTCTTTCTAGTTATGAGTAACGATGAAATCCATATATGGGTAAATAAAAAATCCTGCTCGGTACAAGGCCCTTATTATTATTAGTTCAATTCGGTCCTGTCGATTCCCTGCTGGTTATAAGTAAAATATGATCTTTCTTATACTATTACTCTAAAGTCACCCATTCTAAACAATATCCCTTGTTATTATTATTTTAAGGGGCCTTATTCGAAAATTTTGGAAAATTTCGTTATAATGAAGGTAATCGAATGAAGGAGGTAGCAGAATGTTTACAGTTAAAGATTCCTTGAATATAGATTTGATTGATGAATGCCTGATTCTAGGCATATTTGACAAACCCGTAAAATTCACAGGCATAGGGAAAGAAGCCGATGAACGATTGGACGGTCAGTTAACAGAGTTAGTTAAAGCGGGAGAAATCTCTTCCAAGAAAAAATCAGTAGTTAAAATACATACATTAGGTAAATTAGGCGTAAAGAGATTGATTTTTGTAGGGTTGGGCAAGGAAAAGGAGCTTTCCTTTGAAACGATGCGCGAAGCGTTGGGGAAAGCCCGTAAAACGATTAAAGAATCCAAGCTTACGACGCTTTCGATTGCTTTGGATACATTCACGACTGAAAACCTGGATGCATTGGATGTAGCCCATGCTTGTTCAGAGGCCTTTGAACTTGCTTCCTATAAATTTGACGGATACAAGCAAAAATCGAACCAGGTCGAAAAAAACATTGAATCGATTACGGTTTACAGTGAATCGGATAATGAAGAGGTCGGGGCCGCACTTCATGTAGGCAGAATATTCGGAAGGGCGACGAATTCAGCAAGAACATTGGTTAACACACCAGGCAATTTGTTGACTTCCACGGATATGGCGGAATATTCATCTGCCTTGGGTGAACGATATGGCTTTGAAGTGGAGATCCTGGAGAAGGAAGATATGCTCAAGTTGGGTATGGGCGCCCTCCTTGCTGTCAATCAAGGTTCAGTCGAGCCTCCGAAAATGATCGTCCTGAAGTATCAAGGTAAAGATGAATGGAAGGATGTTATCGGGTTGGTCGGTAAAGGCATCACATTCGATACAGGTGGATACTCATTGAAAACGAAGGCCGGAATCGTTGGAATGAAGACGGATATGGGCGGTGCGGCAGCTGTTTTAGGTGCAATGGAAATTATCGGGGAATTAGGACCGGATCAAAATGTCGTGGCTGTCATTCCGTCCACTGATAACATGATCAGCGGTGATGCATTCAAGCCAGATGATGTGATCACTGCCATGAGCGGCAAGACGATAGAGGTATTGAATACGGATGCGGAAGGCCGGCTTGTTTTGGCGGACGCCATGACTTACGCTAAACATCATGGTGCTGACTATCTTATTGACGTTGCTACTCTAACGGGTGGTGTCATAACGGCTTTGGGCATGGATATGACGGGTGCGATGACCAATGACACGGAATTCTATGAACAAGTGGTCAAAGCCTCAGAGGAGGCCGGGGAGCCCATTTGGAGATTGCCGATTACTGAAAAGGATAAAGAGCGGGTACGCAATAGTAAAATAGCCGATTTGAATAATTCACCTGGCGGGGCAGGGCATGCGATCATGGGTGGGGCCTTCATCGGCGAATTTGCCGAAGATACTCCATGGGTCCATCTGGATATTGCCGGAACATCCACAACCTCGAGCAGCTCCGAATTGTGCACGGCGGGGGCTACCGGTGTCATGGCACGAACGCTTGCACTATTGGTTGAGACCTTTGAAACGAAAACGAGATGAACCCAAAATATCCGAAGCCGAAAAAAGGCTTCGGTTTTTTTACCAAAAAGGTGTTGGACGTTATACATCCCTCCATTTCAAGCTGACGATGATATGACAATTTTCTTCCTCTGCTTTAGGATAGAAATCAAAACGGATCCCATCGGGGTTATACGTGATATCAGGTTCGTTCTTAATTCCTAACTTTCGGATCATATCGATCACGACACTCATTTTCGATGCTTGGGCAGCAGTCATCAGCCGGTTTGAAAAAGGCTTGGATGTGGCTAAAGTATCCATGACTTTTTTTACATCAAGCATTAAAGATTGTGATGTCTTTGCCGATTTAACTAGCTGATCTGGATTGGTTGCCGAGTATGGACGGAATGTTCCTCCCCGCTCCCGATTCATATCCATTGCCCCGGCGTGAGGTGGAAATAGGATGGGGTCATACAAAAAATAAGGGAAATCCTCCAAAAGGTTTCCTTCCTTTCCTTAAGTCTGTATATAGACACGTTTTCGTTATACGTTAAAATATGTATAAAGGCCAGCCGATATGATAGCGGTTTGTGAATGACTTTCTTTTGCAAAAAAACTTCTTGAAAATTATGATCAAAGACACACTATTATTTGTAAACTGCTTCATTGACAGGTATAGTGTATAGTAATATACTTACTTACCTAAAGTAAGGAGAAGGCACACTATAAATTATAAAATAGGTGATGTTAACATGAAAATAACCCAGCAAACAAAAGACCTTTTAATAGATAAAATGAAAATCCTCAAAACCCCGGGAAAGGCGGATATTTGCCTTGTGGGGCCAGTGAACCTGCCTGTCGAACAAGGCGATTTCTCAACGGTTTTCCAATGGTATACGTGGCTCCAGCTTGATGGCATGGATAATGACAAGGAAGCGGTGCTTGAATCGCTTTCGGAAGCTAACCTTGCTTTTGGACAGCAATCCTCCGTATTGGTGTATGGAGATTTTGAAAAGTCGGGGGATGCACTCGTCCGGATGCATAGCATCTGTCACACAGGTGATATCTTCGGCAGTAAACGCTGCGATTGCGGCTACCAGCTCCACCAATCGATGAAGATGATAGCCGAGCATGGGTGCGGGGCCATTTTTTACCTTGCGGACCATGAAGGAAGAGGGATCGGCCTGTTTTCCAAATCTCTTGCATATTTGCTTCAGGAGGAAGGGTATGACACGGTAGAGGCGAATCAGGCGTTAGGATTCGAAGACGATACGCGATCTTACGAGGGAGCCATTCGAGTGTTGAGGGAACTGCGTGAGGAGCCGGTTACTTTAATTACGAATAACCCCAAAAAGTTGGATGCCCTTATGAAGCATGGACTTGCGGCAAAGGACCATATCCCACTTTGGGGCGGTTTGACGGAAGATAATAGCTTCTATCTGGATACAAAGGTTAAGAAGTCAGGACATATTCCCCACAAGAAGCCAACTTTGATTGTATAAGGAGAGCCATAGTATGAATGATGATCAATATTACATGAAGCTGGCATTGGATTTGGCGGCCAGTGCTAAAGGAAAGACGAATCCAAATCCAGTGGTCGGTGCAGTCATAGTTAAGGACGGTGTGATAGCCGGTACAGGAATCCACCGTAAAGCGGGTGAGCCGCATGCTGAGGTCCATGCTTTCAAAATGGCGGGTGAGTATGCAGAAGGTGCAACGCTATACGTGACTCTTGAGCCGTGTTCCCATTATGGTAAGACACCTCCTTGTGCAAATTTAGTGAAAGAATCAGGTGTCCGGCGGGTTGTGGTGGCTACACAAGATCCCAATCCGGAAGTTGCAGGAAGAGGGATATCCATCATTAGGAATGCGGGCATTGAAGTGGAAGTTGGCGTCCTGGAGAAGGAAGCGCAAAGACTGAATGAGCGTTTCATTCACAATATGTTGACGAGCCGTCCATTTGTCATTTCGAAGTATGCGATGACCCTTGACGGAAAACTTGCAACCCACACAGGCCATTCAAAATGGATAACAGGAGAAGAATCCCGTCATTCCGTTCATTTGCTGCGTGATGAGGTGGATGCCATTCTCGTTGGTATTGGGACTGTTTTGGCCGATGATCCATCACTGACGACAAGACTTCCGGAGGGCGGAGGGGAAAATCCGATCCGAATCATTCTAGACAGTGAATTACGTGTTCCGATGGAAGCCAATGTTGTCCAGGTATCAGATGCGAAAACCATGATCGTAACGCATGATCAAGCACCTGCGGGAAAAATGGCGGCTTTACGTGAAAAAGGAGTCGAATTCATTCTCGTCCCCAAAAACGATACGGGCCTGAATTTAAGGACCTTGATGGAAGAGCTGTATAAAAAGGGGATTACGGATGTCTTGCTGGAAGGTGGAAGTGAAGTGAATGCCTCTTTCCTAAGGGCGGGGCTCATCGATAAATACTTGATTTATATAGCTCCTAAACTATTGGGTGGGAGAAACTCACTAACACCGTATACTGGAATGAATGTAGATACTATGGATGAAGCGATGGATGTTGCCTTCTCTGGCGTGGACACGTTTGGTGAAGACATACGCATAACGGCTTATCCTAAATTAAAATAGACAACAGGTGAAGAGGCATGTTGGTTAAATCAGATGTATGCATAGTCGGATCAGGACCAGGAGGAGCGCTGCTAGCTTACCTATTGGCCAAGCAGGACATTTCAGTCGTCCTGCTTGAGAGGCATTCTGAAGTTGCCAGGGAGTTCCGGGGCGAGTTCCTGAACGATGAAGGAGAGGCCATTCTTAAAAAGCACGGTTTATTCGAGGACGTGGAAAGGCTTGGCTTGCTTAGGATGGAACAAATTGAATATTGGAATGACGGCCAACTATTTAAAAGAATTTTCCCGGAATTTCCTATAGACCATGTTGGGATACATGTCCCTCAAAATCATCTGCTTACAGCTATATTGAATGAAGCTGAAAAGCTGGATTCTTTTCAATTGATGATGAATACGAGGGTTACGGACCTGATTCAGAATGAAATGGGCCGGTTTACGGGTGTCAAGGCTCGAAAGGGCGGAAATGATCTGGAAGTGCAAAGTTCATTGGTAATCGGAGCGGATGGCAGATTTTCCATGGTTCGAAAAAAAGCCGGGATACCAGTCGTGATTAAAAATCATGGCTATGATTTACTGTGGGCAAAGATTCCTGCTCCAGAAGGATGGAAGCCATCGATCAAGATGGCATTGGTCAATGGCTCCCAGGTTGCCCTCTTCACTCAGGCTGGAGGTTTCATCCAAATTGGATGGAATATAGAACATGGGTCATTTCCCCATTTGCGAAAACAGCCATTTGATCCATTCATTGAAGATTTACTTTTTGCATTTCCTGAATTAAAAAAGGTCGTGTGTGAAAATATCAGCTCTTGGCATGACTTCATTTTATTGGATGTTTACAGCAGCTACTGTGAAACGTGGACAAAGGATGGTGTTGCATTATTAGGTGATGCAGCCCATACGATGACACCTACAGGTGCATTCGGACTCAATTGTGCCATGAAAGATGCCGATATATTAGCCGAGCTTATTCAACGATGCATCATGCAGGGGGATATTGGATTCCTTGGATTAAAAATGGCTGAACCGGAAAGAAGAGCCGAAATTGAAAGATTACAGGCCATTCAGGTGGACAAGGAAATTTCCTTCGCATCACAGTTTGCCGCCGCTTATGTTTAAAGAGGAGTGAAAGATATGAAATTCGGTTTTGATATTGACGATACCCTTATTAATTTGAGGGAGTTCGCGTTCCATCTTTATAATGAAAAGCTTAATAAGAACATAGAGTTAACGAAATTCAAAGCATTAAAGACAATAGAGATCCATGAAGCTTTCGGGCTTGATAAAGAGGCTGGGGGCAAGATGTGGAACAGCCTTGCCGAGGAAGTGTATTATTCATCCTGTCCAACCTTCGAGGGAGCGGTGGAAACGCTGCAGGAGCTTGAACGAGATGGTCATGAGATCTATTACATCACCGCTAGAAAATCGGAGCATGGTGAACGGACGAAAAAATGGTTGATTGAAAACGGCTTTCCGGTTAAGGATGACCATTTTTACTGTGGTATGAAGGATCATGAAAAAATTGATACGATTCGCAAATTGGAATTGGATTATTATTTTGATGATAAACCGGCAGTCCTGGAAACTTTATTGGATATTCCAACGAAAGTGTATGCAATTGATAACTCCTATAACAGGGAATTGGATATCCCAAGACTGACAAACTGGTTTGAATTAAAAGAAATTCTCTCGAAATAATACAATTCACATTATTGAAGGATGACTTGATAGACTTGGGTCATCCTTTTTTTGTATACTATTATGAATAGTGATTCACTTTTTCTGAATCATTCGTTGTAGGAAAAAACATAAGAGTTGGGGGTATTGGGGATGGAGAGAAATATTGAAAATTCGTTGATAGGCACGCTTGGGATAGACATGAAAGAAAGCGGTGACGGGAAAGTCATTGCGACGATGCCGGTGGATGAACGTACCAGGCAGCCATATGGTTTATTGCATGGGGGAGCGTCCGTTGCCCTTGCGGAATCCGTTGCAAGTTTTGGCGGGATGCAGCTTGTAGACAGTGAAAAACAAGCTGTCGTGGGCCTTGAAATCAATGCCAATCATGTAAGGGGCGTCCGTTCCGGTATTGTTACCGCCGAAGGGAACATCATCCATCGCGGGAGGACGACGATGGTATGGGACGTGAAAATCCGTGATGAAGAGGATAATCTTATCTGCATTTCACGCTGTACATTGGCCGTTATCGACTTACCGAAGTGAATCAGGGAACGATCGCTTTGAGGTGACGTAATGATTTTACAGCCGGTTCACTATTTTGATTCTACAGTTTCCGGTTTACGTATAATATGGCAGTAGACTATTGTATGAAAAGGAGTTATTTTATGCTGGTTGGTCATATACAGGAAATCACCCGTCATCCTGTAAAATCTTTCACTGGTGAACAGGTACAGAAAACAAGGGTGATGGATTATGGACTATATGGAGATCGCAGTCATGCCTTTAAAGACAAAAATGGGAAGTTCCTGACGATAACCCAAGTCCCGGAGATGGTCCGCTATCAAGCTGTTTTTTCTGGTGAGGAAACACTTGACCAATATCCGGAAATAAAAGTGAAGACCCCTTCAGGAAACGTGCTGACATGGGGAGAGGAAGCCTTTCGGGAGGAAATGGAACGGTTGTTAAATCAGGAGGCAACATCCGTTGTTTATCCGCCAGCACATATCCCGTTCGGTGCGATTGAAGAAGAAAACATCCTGCTAGTCAGTGATGCCTCGATTGGCGAATTGTCGAAGCTTTGGGGAAGAGAAGTGGATGGCAGAAGATTCAGGCCCAATTTGGTGCTATCTTTAGAGAACAAAACGCCCTTTTTAGAAGAGCGATGGTTCGGAAAAAGGATTCTGATCGGGGAAGATGTTGAACTGGAAATCAAAAGGCATTGTGAGCGTTGTATGATCATAACAGTTGATCCAAGCGATTCCCATAGAGATCCATCACTCTTGAAAACTGTCGTCAAGGAAAGGAACAATCATTTTGGTGTATACGCCTCGGTCATACGAACAGGTGAAATCAGTTTAGGGGACCAGGTATATTTAAAGGATTGAGACAGAAAAGAGCTGCTCCTGTTAAACAGGGCAGCTCTTTTGCAATGGCAGGGAATCACCGGATTTTCTTTAAATCATCCTGGACACTCCGATCCCACATTTTAACGCCTGAATGGTAAGCCGAGCGATTGATTAAATGCCCGGCAACTGGGCTGGTCATGAAGATGAAGATGATCGCGAGCACGACCCGGAAATCGAAATGGCTATGCTTATAATAGAAATATAACAAGGTGCCAATCAGGATGAACATGATCCCAAGTGTCGAGCTTTTTGAGGCAGCGTGATTTCTTGTATAGACATCGGGCAGCCGGATGATTCCGAAAGCCGAGACTAAAAAGAGAAAGACCCCCATTAATAGGAATAGGGCTGATAGGATTTCAACGATTGCGGTCATCTTCGATAATCTCCCCTTTCTCAAGGAATTTGGCGAACGCGACCGTTCCTATGAAAGATAGGATTCCGAGCAGTAGAATGGCTTCCAGATAAGCGCTTGTATCCATGACAATGGAGGCAAGTGCAACGATTGCTATTAGGTTTATTCCCATCGCATCGAGTGCGACGACCCGATCCGGTACGGAAGGCCCTTTGATTAAACGGTATAAGAATCCAATCATGGAAAGCGAAACACCGAGCAACGCGATTTTAAGTATTAGATCGAACATTATTTGCTCACCTCCATGATCGCCTTTTCGAATGTATTTCTAATGCTGTCCACGGCTTCATCCTTATCGGCAATATCCATCGCATGGATATAAAGAATCCGATTATCCTCCGATACTTCAACGACAAGTGTTCCTGGTGTCAGTGTAATTAAATTCGATAGTATCGTAATTTCCCAATCCTTAGTCAGCACAGTCTCGAATGCGAATATGCCAGGTCTCATATCCAGACTCGGTTTAAGCACGACCTTAAGGACGCTAACGTTGGAAAGTATGAGTTCCCTTGCGAATATGAGCAGTAATAGAACGACGGCATTCACCCTGTTCAGGTAAAAACGATCATTGAAAAAATGACGGAAGACGAACATGATGCCGAGCCCCAATACATATCCGATGATAAAAGTGCTCCCGTTAAACTCATTTTTCAAAAACATCCAGATAACCGCAAGGAACACATTCAGTAAAATTTGGAATGACATCAGGCACTACTCCTTTAAAACCGCTTTGATATATATATCGGGATTCATTAATGTATCTGCAGCTTGTGTAATGAATGGGTAAATCGATTCTGTTCCTACTCCGAATAAAACGGAAATGATAACAAGGAGGACGGCAGGAACCAGCATTTTATTTACCGTATTATTAGATAAGGCATAATCAGCTTTTGGAGTTCCCCAGAAACCATTCATGAATATTTTCATAACCGAGTATAGGACCATCAAGCTTGAAATCAAGACAACGGCCATCCCAAAGTAGGCACCTTTTTCTGCAGCTCCCTGAAGAATCAGGAGTTTGCCGGCAAATCCGCTGAACGGTGGAATTCCCGCCAATGATATGGCAGCTATGAAGAAGGTCCATGCAAGTGCAGGGTATTGCTTGATCAAGCCACCCATATCACGTAAATCATCCGATCCGCTGATTTTGATCATGATGCCAACCAGCAGGAAGAGCGCAGCCTTGATAAGCATGTCATGAATGATATATATAATGGAGCCTGATAATGCCTGCCCATTCATGATCGAGATGCCGAAAATGATAACCCCGACGGCGATGATGATATTGTAAATGATGATTTTTTTAACATCCCAATAAGCTATCGCTCCTATGACACCGATGATGATGGTCAAGATCGCAAGTATCGCAAGGAAAGTATGGGTGAAATCCTGGTCATGATAAAACATGAGTGTATAGGTCCTGAAAATGGAGTATATCCCTACCTTTGTCAGCAATGCCCCGAATAGTGCGATCACTGGGATGGGTGGAGCATAATAGGACCCAGGCAGCCATTGGAAGAGCGGGAAAATGGCTCCCTTCAAACCGAAGACGATCAAGAAGCCAATTGCTATCACCGAGATGATTCCAGGCTGGTTGACTTCCGCTATCCTCTTGCTGATGTCCGCCATGTTCAATGTGCCAAGAACTGAATAAAGGTACGCCACCATGATGACGAAAAAGGAAGAGGAAAGCACATTGACGATGATATACTTCAATGATTCCCTCAGTTGTACTTTCGTCCCTCCCAGTACAAGCAGCACGTAAGAAGCCATCAGCATGACTTCAAAGAAGACGAATAGATTGAAAAGATCCCCCGTAAGGAAGGCACCGTTTACACCAATCAGCAAAAATTGAAATACAGGATAATAATAGTGTCTTTCACGTTCTTCACCTATGGAGTAAAACGAGTAAATCAGTATGGCCAATCCAATGATATTCGTGGTCAGGACCAACAGTGAAGAAAGCATGTCTGCGACGATCACGATTCCGAACGGGGCATCCCAGCTACCGACACCGAGAGTCAAGATCCCTTGAGTATGAACCGAGAACACTAGATAAAGGGATATAACGATTCCGAAAAGAGAGGAAAAAAGAGAGATTCCTCTTTGTAGCTTAATTTTTTTTACAAAGAAAATGAGAAGTATGCCTGTGAAAAGCGGCCATAAAACAGGCATGAAAGTAAGATTATTCATTCGCTTCCGTACCTCTCATTTCTTCCATATCATCAGTTCCGAGTTCCTGGTAGGTCCGATAAGCAAGAACCAGCAGAAATGATGTGACTCCGAAACTGATGACGATGGCCGTCAAGATAAGCGCTTGCGGAAGCGGATCAACATAGGTTGTAACATCATCACTTAGCAATGGAACGGAACCGCCTTTCAAACCGCCCATCGTCAAAATCAAAAGATGGGCGCCGTGACTGAGCAGCCCAGTACCGATTATGATTCTTAAAATGCTTTTTGAAAGCATTAAATAGGTCGCACACATAAATAGTATTCCAATGACAATGGCCATTAAAAGTTCCATTATTCACTCTCCCCTATCGTTTGAATAATGGTCATCGTTACACCAACAACCACAAGATAAACACCCAGATCAAAAAGTACCGCAGTATGAAGCGAGATGTGCCCAAGCAGAGGCAAATCGATATATTGATATACATGTGTCATGAGCGGCACCCCGAACACTAACCCGCCGGCAACAGTCAGGCTTGATATGAACAAGCCTGAACCAATCATTAACTTATAGTCAATCGGCAGGATGCCTGTGACGGTTTTAATGTCGAAAGCGAGCAACAGCAGGACTATGGCGGCTGATGTCATTAAGCCGCCGACAAACCCGCCTCCTGGCGAATAATGCCCCCCTAAAAAGATGGCTACTGCAAAAAGCAGGATAACAAAGGCGGCGACCTTCGTAACCGTTTGGAGAATCAGGTCATTTTGCTTCATGATTTATCTTTCCCCCCTGTCAAACGCAATTTGATCATCGCGAATATTCCAAGCGCAGCGATCGAAAGGACAGTGATTTCAAACATCGTATCAAGTCCGCGGAAGTCAACGAGAATGACATTTACGACGTTCTTTCCGCCTGCTTCCTTATAAGCATTTTCAAGGTAGTAACTTGATATGGAGTCGAATAGTTTATTGCTATGTGCCGATAAGGCAATCAATGTAACCATGACTCCTACACCAATGGATATCAGGGCATTATTCAACCTGAATGTCATCCGTTCTTCCTTTCTGCTTGCCATTAACGGAAGGTGGAAGAAACAGAGCAAAAACAGTGATACAGAAATCGTTTCGATGACAAGTTGAGTCAGGGCTAAATCCGGTGCCCGCAACAAAACGAAAAATAGGGAAATCGTATAACCGACCGCTCCTAAGATGATAATGGAAGTCAAACGGGATCTTGCAAACAGAATGGCGATCGAGCCAATCACGGTAATCGCCGCTAATACCCATTCATATAAGCCGATCGGAGCTAAATTTCCTGTATCCAATTTAAATGCATCCTTCCAATAGAGCGTAAAGCCCAATGAAAGAATGAAGAATAGGAATATCGAAAGCAAATATGTACGGATCGAACCTGTCATTAAAAATTTCATGACGGAGGATGCCGAGCGTTCGAGCCCTCTTAGCCCGTTATCATACAGAGCATTCAGGGATAAACGTTCAGGCATCCACTGATGGATCTTTTGCCACTTCGGAAACGTCTTGTATAAAATGATTCCAAATGCAATGATGCCGACCGTCATCCATAATTCGGGTTGGAATCCATGCCAGAAGGCGATATGGACTTGGAAATCCGGACCCACCAAGCTTGGCTGAATGCCAGCTACCGCCGGTTCAATGATTGACGAAGATAGCAAGTTTGGAAAAATGCCGAAAATGATCACCAACGAAGCAAGGATTATTGGAGAAATCAACATCCCGATCGGTGCCTCATGGGGTTTCTTGTCCAATAGGTTTAACTGAAGTTTGCCTGTGAAGGGTTTGAGCACGACAATCATGCTGTATATAAAAGTGAATACACTGGCGACCCATGCCAGCACAGGAAACAGCGTCCCCCATGTCTCCATATTGAAGATATTCAGTTCCAATACATCCACCATGCTGGCCAAGAACATTTCCTTGCTTAAAAAACCATTGAAGGGTGGAAGGCCAGCCATTGAGAAAGCACCTATGACGGCGACGGTGAAAGTAATCGGCATCAACTGCATTAATCCGCCAAGCTTTCTGATATCACGCGTACCGGTTTCATGATCAATGATGCCTGCAACCATGAAAAGGCTGCCTTTAAAGGTCGCATGATTAATCAAGTGGAATACAGCTGCAACCGTGGCTGCCAAGTATATATTTTCCCCTAAAGATTCATAGTGGAGTGCCGCCGCTCCAAGCCCCAAAAGCGACATGATCAATCCGAGCTGACTGATGGTGGAAAAAGCGAGAATCCCCTTTAAATCTGTCTGTTTGATTGCAGAGAATGAGCCCCAGAACAGGGTGATCAATCCGGCAATCGAAACTAGCCAGAACCATATTCCGGATTCTGCAAAAACAGGGCTTAATCGGGCAACCAAATAAATTCCGGCCTTGACCATTGTAGCGGAATGAAGGTAAGCGCTGACTGGTGTCGGAGCTTCCATCGCGTCAGGTAGCCAGATATGGAACGGGAACTGTGCGGATTTAGTGAACGCACCAAGCAGCACAAGCAAAAGGGCAGGAGTGAAGAGCGGGTGGTCCATAAGTTCCCCACTTTGTGCTATCAATTCACGTATGCTGAATGTGTTCCCCATAATGGCAAGGAGAATGATGCCTCCAAGCAGGCTTAAGCCTCCAAACACAGTGATCAACAGGGATTTCTGCGCCCCATAACGTGAACGCTCCCTTTCATTCCAATATCCTATCAATAAAAATGAGGATAAACTCGTGAATTCCCAAAACGAATAAAGGACAATCAGATTATCGGAAAGGACGACGCCCAGCATCGCTCCCATGAAAAGCAAAAGGAAGACGTAAAATTGGTTCAGCTTTTCTTTCTCTTTCGATAAATAGAAAACCGAATACAGAACGACGAGTGAACCTATCCCTGTGATAAGCAAGGCGAACAAAAGCCCTAGTCCATCCACATAGAAATCAACATGAATTCCGAGAGAAGGAATCCATGCAGCCCTTTCTGTAATGATATCCCCTCGTTTGGTCAAGGAAATGAAACTTGAAAAATAGGTGAAAAGGAGAATCGGTAAAATCAATACAAACCAACCTGTATGTATTTGTCGAAATAGTTTGTATAATATTGGTACAATAAGTGCTAATAGAAACGGTGATAATACCGCCCAATGAAGTAAAGACATAAACTCCCCCCTTTTTAAAACGAAGTCATTCGTCTTATTATGCTTTTTTCACGCAATCCTAGACGTTAGGAAATCTTCGTTGATTATGAATTTTTTTATCGAATACTTGTCTCGCTTAAAAGTATAACGCAATTTTTGTGGGTTTGCATGGCTTTAAAAACAGTGAAGGCCGACTAAAATGGAGTTTTATATATAGGTAGAAAAGGAGAGGAAATCGACCTGAAAAATTTAATTTAAAAGTTTTTCAAGGGTGAATTAGTAGAGTATCCATTGTGAAATGGTGGATTATCTAGCATAATATAGGATAAAAGATACATGGATGGAGAAATCATGAAAAACACATATTTACTTAGCTACCTTCCAATCATTTCAATCCTATTGTTCAGCCTCTCCTTTGCCATTTATGGGGAAATGCAGATGCTCAAGTTATTTGGGAATTTGGGAATCTACCAAGGGATGCTGGAGTTTTTTTCTGAAGCGGGCATTAAGCTGGCGCTGCTGATCGTATTGCTGCTATTATTCTTTATGGTTTTTGCCGCATTGAAGTTGATTTCCGATACTATATTGGAGCTGTCCTTATTATTCTTTTCCAAAGATTCGGAAGGTAAAGCACTGAACAGTGTAAGAAGGGGGTCTGTCATTTATGTCATTGGCGGTGCCTGTTCATTGTTCAGTGTCCAATTCATCATCGGGCTTGGTTCTATCTTTATCGCAACGAATGTCGTGGCCTTAATTTATTTTGTCAATAAGTTAAGCCCGAGCCTGAATTTGTCCAGGCTTGTCGGATTGGTTTTCTTTCCAATCTTCGTTTGGGCTGCCTTGATTTCAATAGTCGCTTATGCGGGATTGAAGCTTTATAACAGCGTTATTGCAAGTCTTCCCATATAGAAAAAAAAGAAGGTGCCATCATGGCACCTTCTTTTTTTCACTCGGCAGTCTGGCTGATATCTTTCCAAATCAGTACATGGGGTGTATGTGAATAAATGGATTGCAGATTGGATGGCTTGTCCCTCCCAATCCAAACGCCTGTTGTATAGTTTGCTGTCAGGCCGACAAACCACATGTCTTTCACATCATTGGTCGTACCGGTTTTCCCGCCGATATAATCTGTGGGAAAGTAGGCTTTGCGGGCTGTCCCGGAAAGCGTTGTTTCATGGAGAAGTTGCCGCATCTTGGCTACGGTGCTTTTGTTCCATATCTCCTTGGAGTTGTCGTTCCATTTATAAAGGACTTCACCTTTTTGATCAGTGATTTTAATAATGGCCCGCGCTGGCTGATAGTTTCCGTCATTGAAGGAAGTATAGGCATTTGTCAGTTCAAGGGGACTCATGCCATATTCGAACCCGCCTATGGCCGAACTCGTATGGTGGTCTTTTTTGCTCACTTTTTTAAAGTCGAAAGCTTCCAGGTACTTGAAACTAGTCTCCATACCCGTCTTTTCAAAAAGCCTTATGGCGGGTGTATTATAGGATTGAGCGAAGGCTGTCCTTAGTGTGACCATCCCATAACTGTCACCGCTATAATTCTTTGGGCAATAGCTATTGCTGCAATAGCTCGCTCCACTTACAAGCTGATTGATGTCAGCACCCGTTTCTTCAATATAGGGAGCATAATCGAGAAGTGGCTTTATGGCTGAACCTGGCTGCCTATAACTTTGGTATGCCCGATTGAAAGAATTTTTTTTATAATCCTTTCCCCCAATCAAAGAGACAAGCTCGTGCGTATGATGCTGTATAACCACTAAAGCTCCTTCGATATCATTGACACCGATTTTTGATTGTACAGCAGTCTTGGACTGGGTTTGCAGCTTGGTATCGAGTGCGGTATGGATGGTTACACCGGAATTCAAAAGCTTTTCGACCTTTTTATTCAGTTCTACTTCCGCCTGCTGACGTATATCGACATCAGGACTTTGCAGAGATTTGGTGAGACCTTCAGAGGATGCCACCAGGTTTTTCAATTCCTGATGAACATACGTCACGTAATCGGGATATAAGTCGACCGAGGTGGACAAGTCTAATTTAATCGTAGTTTTGATGAGTTTTTCATACTCGGTCTGTTCTAAATCACCTTCGGCTACCATTTGTTTCAGTAATCTCTCCTGCCTCTTTTTCGTCTCATCAAAATGTTTAAGAGGATTGTAGTTTTCGGGATTATTAGGGATCGCTGCAAGGAAGGCAAGTTCCGCTTTGGACAACTCCCCAGTCGGTTTACTGAAATAATACTGGGAGGCAGCTTCAATTCCATAGGCTCCATTACTGAAATATATGGCATTCAAATATAGCTCCATGATTTCCGGTTTTGATTTTTTTCGCTCTAACTGATAGGCGTAAAGGATTTCACTAAGTTTTCGGTTATACGTCCTATCATGTGAAAGGTAAGCATTCCTGGCCAGTTGCTGGGTAATGGTACTGCCGCCTTGTTCGATTGTTTTATTTTGTGAATTGATAAGAAGCGCCCTGCTTATGCCGGATAGGTCAACGCCTGCATGATCATAAAATTTCTGATCCTCTGTAACGATGAACAGGTTTTCCAGGAAAAGGGGGATGTCTTCAAGTTTTAGGTAGGTCCTTTTTTCACCAGTGGAAATTTCACTGATGACCTTTCCATTTGCAGCCTTCATGTAACTGGTCTGAGACAGTTCTACCGAATCAATGGGAATTCGCTCGTCAAGTACATGATAGGGAGATTGCGCTAAGGACCATTCCTGATAGGAAAGGAAAATGAAAAGGATCAATACGGGAACTAAGAGGGAAATCGTGATATAACCAAGGCACTTGCGCATAGATCAACTTCCTAACTAATATATTTTTAGTATGTTCTAGGGAAAAATGACTGGATGAAAGAAAGAATGGTACTTTTGGTTCATTCATCCATCCATCATAATCCAATTAAGGTAGACAATAAAGAGTTTTGGGTAAATTAGGTATGACGGCAAAATTCCTATCTGAATGGTGTATTACGATCCAATTAAAAACTTTCTAAATCTTCTGTTATAATATTCTCATGAGAAAATTAAATCCAATTTTTGTTTATACGTGATGTCATGAAAAAGAAGGGGGTCATAAAAATGGAGGAACAACAGCAATATGTATTCATTGATTTTGAATTTACGATGCCGGAAGGAAAAGCCAATCCATCAGGATTTTATCCAGAAATCATTGAGGTTGGTTTAGTCACAGTCATTAATGAGAGTATTCAGGAACAATACTCATCTTTTGTTAACCCATTGAAATTTCCAGTCCTAACGGGAAGATGCAAGAAGTTCTTGAACATTACCCAAGATCAGGTGGACCGTGGGATTTCATTTGAAGAGTTGGTTTCTTTATTGAAGAAAATTGATGAGCAGCACCCGACGACGATTGTGACCTGGGGAAATATGGACATGAAGGTACTTCGCCAGAACTGTCAGAAATCAGGACTTGATTTCCCTTTTTCAGGGAAACAAACGGATCTTTGCATGGAGTATAAACGCTTTTTCGGAGATCAAAACCAAACCGGACTTTGGAAGGCTGTACAGGCCTATGGCAAAGAAGGGACAGGCAAGCATCACAGGGCGCTGGATGATGCAATCACGACATATAATATCTTTAAGTTAGTAGAGAAAGATAAAAGTTATATGCAAAATCATGAACCGACGACAATTGGCGAGCGCATTGATTTATCAAAGGTTTTGAATCATTTAGCGTTATAAAAGCCAAATCATCTACTACTGATTTGGCTTTTATCATGCTTTATTTGAAATAGTCCGCCGCTAAATCCTCAAGCAACTGTAAGCTTTTATCATTCCACTCTGTGTGTGCTTCGCTTAAGGTGCGTTTCATTTTCTCGACAGCTTCTCTTAAGGACTCCTTATACTCAGGAATCTCCTCTTCAAAGATCCTTACCATATTCTTCGGTACATTGGTTTGCTCCCGGAATGCAAGAGCGCGCCGCTGATGGAACATGGACACTTCCGTTTGCTTCGGGTTATGAAGATCTCCCTGCATGGGATGCTTTAAGACAGCCAACACTTTAACAAGATATGCAGCAGGTCTGATATCGGTAATTTCCCCGATGTATTTTCCAGTTTTATATATGGCGGTAACCTTATCGCCGATTTTAAAATCCTGTTCTGACATTTCCCTACCACCCTTCTTTTAACTTCCTTCATGATACATAAGAACAACGATTTTTTACAGCGATTTTGTTCAACTTCGCAAAGATGCTTTTTTCACGAAAATCGTGTAAAGTGTACAAATGAAGATGGAAAATGGCAGTTAAGGCCATTTTATTTAAAACAGAAAGAGGGTATGTACAATGACAAACTTTCCACAATTAACAAGTGAAGTTTTGGAAAATGAAAAAGCGGTCATCATGCAAACGACGATGGGCGATATTAAAATTAAACTATTCCCTGAGCTGGCTCCGAAGACAGTGGAAAATTTCTTGACCCATGCTGAAAACGGCTACTACGAAGGAATCATCTTCCACCGTGTCATCAAGGATTTCATGCTTCAAGGCGGAGATCCGACAGGAACTGGAATGGGTGGAGAAAGTATCTGGGGAACTCCATTCGAGGATGAGTTCTCTATGCAATTATTCAATTTGCGTGGAGCTCTTTCCATGGCAAATGCAGGCCCGGGAACAAACGGCAGCCAATTCTTCGTCGTACAAGCCCAGCATGTAGACAGCAGAATGGGTGAGCAAATGAAGCAAGCCGGTTATCCGGAAGAAATCATCAGCGCTTATATGGAACAAGGTGGCACACCATGGTTGGATCATAAACACTCTGTTTTTGGTCAAGTGGTTGAAGGCATGGACGTTGTTGATACGATTGCTAACGTAGAGACAGTTGCGGGAGATAAACCAGCAGTGGATGTGGTCATTAAAGGGATCACCATTTTATAAATTAAAGGGAAGCGAGGGGCTAATGGCCTCTCGTTTTTTTTAGGTTTTAGTGGATAAGGCCCACTAGTGGATTGTTCTGGTAATTGATATAATGGGATAATGCAGTTTAATTCCCTATCAGGAAGGATGTATCGGATGGACTTTCTCAATCATACTTTACTAGGTTTGTTTCTTTACTTTCCAGAAGACAAGACTGAATATATCTCGGCTGGCATAACTTGCTTCATCTTTTTGGTTGCAGCGGTTTTTACGATGAGGGCAATTATAAGATATTCAAAGAAGGAAGAAATGAAAACCAAGCAATTTGAAGATGAAGTCACTAAAAGGAACCGGCGTATAAAGGATGATACCATTACTTGATCCCGGAAGAGGCGGGTGCATCGCGAGAGGTCCTGCCGTTTTTTTATTCCATGATTATTGATTATCTGAATATGAATGGTATTATGTTTTGTTAGAAGGTTGTAAAGGACCTGGATGAAGAATAAAATGTTCCCTTATCAGCATAAGCATTTTATACTATAAGCAGAGAGAGAGAAATTTTGGGGGCGTAAATAGTTATGCAAATCGTAGCGAAAAGAATGATTGCGACAGATACGGTCAAGAGTTTTTTCATTCAGCACTGGGAGACGACTCAAGTCGTTTTTTCAAGAGGCTTGTTTCATTATGCGGAACTTGAGGGTTTTGGAGTGATGGACGAGAATGAAAAAATCACGGGGTTGGGAACATACAAATTATCCGACCATGTATGTCAGATCATTTCTTTGAACAGTGAGCATGAGAATCAAGGAGTGGGCTCATCGTTGCTTTATGTGATGGAAAATATCGCTAAGGAAAAAAATTGCCATACTATTAAAGCGATTACAACGAACGATAATTTACAGGCATTGAAGTTTTTTCAAAAGCGTGGTTATGTCATTTCGGAAATCGTTAAAAATGCAGTTGAAGAATCACGGAAAATAAAACCTGAAATACCATTTTACAGTTTTGAAGGAATTCCGATCCGAGATGAGATAATACTGGAGAAATACTTATGATAGGGTGTAATTACCTGAAATTTGATAGGGGGAATGGGAATGTTCAAGAAAATTGCGGCTGATGCCCTTGGTCTTAGTGATATTGGGAGTGTGATTAGCCCTGCCGATTATGACAAGGTGGATGCAGATGATTATATCATGCATGAAGATGAGGAAAAAATTTATTTCCTGATTAAATCGAAAACCGATGAGTACTGTTTCACGAATCAAGCGTTCATACATTTGGATGGCACGAGTGCCATAAGCAAAAAGCGTACACTTACTAGATATAGCTACAGCCAGTATAATATTTCCAACGTAACGCTTGAAACGGCAGGGACTGTTGATTTGGATGTGGAAATTAAATTTTCGATCGGTGCAAAGAGTTTCTCCATTGATGTCCATAAGAAATTCATTGAAGAATTAAAGGATTTGTTCAAAACACTCGTGAAAATATCGGAAATTTGCCATGAGAATGAATTTGCCCTTCAATATGCACAGCAAAGTGTAAACCTTGCTTCTTCCACTTTGAACCAGGTTCGTACTGAAGGAAGCCAAATGGCTGCAAGTTTCAAGGACATTAATTCCGCAGCTTTCGAATGGTTGATGGATAGCCGGAAAAAGTACCATGTGAAAGATTTTGGCTATGTTTTTGAGAAATATATCAATAATTAAAACAAGAAGGCGAACACAGAATGATGTGTCCGCCTTCTTTTTTAATTGTTCAAATCACTCAATCCAGGACTGTGTTCATTTGGCATATCTGGCATTTCTGGGACCGGGGATCCATTTGGCGGCTCGGTAACAGCAAGTTTTCCGCCATTTCGACTCGGTGTTTCCCCTTGGAAAACTTCGCTGATTTGAGTTTGATCCAGCCTGAAATTGAATTGGGCATTATGGTAGCCTAAATCCACATATTTGCGGCATTCAGGATATTTGTTCAAATCATAATTAGGTACGGGGAAGATTTTCCCCCAGTCCACCCCGAGGGTTTCCAATGCTTTGGCAAATGCATTTTGATGGGCATTGTCACGAACCATTAAAAATGCCAATGTTTCACGCATTGTTTTATTGGAACTCATTTCATAAATCCTCGACTTTTGCAGGACCCCAGTGGATTCAAGCATGACATTATTCAAAAGGTTCGCCACAAGATTACCGTGATCATAAACCCATGAACCATTCCATGGATTGCCGCCAGCATCGACGGGGAGGGAAGCTTTCGCACCGATGATGAAATGATGGGGGTTTGCGCCACCCCGGATGACATCATCCAATGGGGCACCATCGATACCGGCATTTCCGGGCATATCCCCGCCAGCATCATTTAGCAGCTGGTTAATGGTTGATTGGACAAGTTCAACATGGCTTAGTTCCTCTAAGAAAACACCACGGATTAAATCACGATATTGTTTAGCCTTGCCGCGGAAGTTGGCGCTTTGGAAAGAATACTGCATCATCGTCCGCATTTCACCGAATTGCCCTCCTAGTGTTTCCTGAAGTACTTTTGCTGCATTCGGATCAGGCTTATCGGGAACGATCATATTTATTAAATCTTCTTTATAGAAATACAAATAAAAGCCCTCCTAAAAATAAATATTTCTAATTTAGCTTCTGTTATCTGAATTAAATTATTCCTAAGGTAAAAAATACCTTTATGGAATGGCGGGAAGAGAGAAATACTAGAGGGAAGAACGATTTTGAAAGGATGTTGCACATGCTATCCAATCAGCAGCTTAAAGAATTTCAACAGCAATTGCAGCAAACGAAGCAAGAGTTGAAAGAGCGATTAAATGATCAAGGCGACCACGATTTAAGAAGAAGCATGGAGGATTCGACAGGTGAGTTATCGAATTACGATAATCATCCCGGCGATCAGGGAACCGAGTTATATGAACGGGAAAAGGATTTGGCCCTTACCGAGCATGATCGGGATGAAATAAGGGATATTGAAAGAGCGCTTTCTGCCATCGAGGCAGGTGAGTATGGAAAATGCGAGGTTTGTTCAAAAGAAATACCTCTTGAACGGTTGAATGCCATCCCTACCACTACTTATTGTGTCGAGCATACCCCGTCACAAGAAACTTCGGACAATCGGCCGGTGGAAGAGGAAGTGCTGGGACCCCCATTCGGAAAGTTTGATTATGATGACCGGCACGAATCGGTTGCATATGATGCGGAAGATTCATGGCAGGACGTTGCCAGCTTTGGAACATCTGAAACGCCTTCCGATTTTGTGAATCCACCAAATGATTACGAAGATATGTATGTCGAGTCCGAAGAAAATATCGGATATGTCGAAGATTATGAAAATTTCGTTGGTGTGGATATATACGGTAAAGAGATAACCGTTTACCCTAACTCGCAATATGAAGAATTGAAGGAAGAACTTTTTGAAGAAAATATTCAAACCCCGTTTGGGGATTTGCCACGTTATGAGCATGATCCTTATGTAGATGAAGAGAAAGAATGAAAAAAAGAACCAGGTTTCTAAACCTGGTTCCTTTTTTATTTATGGAAAAGCCAATTTCAAACGGTTTAGCCCTTCCATCATCATGCTGCGTGAACAACCGAGATTCATTCGGACGAAACCTTCTCCGCCAGGTCCATATTTTGAACCGGGCTCCAATGCGAGCTTCCCTTGATGAATCAGCCGTTCCTTAATTTCCTTGTCGGTCAATCCAAGGTCACGGCAATCAATCCATAATAGGTAAGAAGCTTCTGGATGCATGACATGCAGTGAAGGAATTTCAGCAGCAATGAATTCCTCTGCCACTTTTATATTCTCCTCAATGTAGCCAATCATGTCTTCCAGCCAATTCAAGCCCTCTCGATACGCGGCTTCCATAGCTGTTAAGGCAAAGATGTTAAGACCATGGAAGGCAAGCTTCGTTTGGGCCTTTTGCAATTGCTTCTGCAATTTTTCATTACTGGCGATCAGGAATGAAGCTTGAAGGCCGGCAATATTGAATGTTTTACTTGGGGCCATTAACGTAACGGTTATGTCCGCTAATTTTTCCGAAAGCGAGCCGATCGGATAATGCCTCGAAGTTTTATGGAATAAGTCAGCATGTATCTCATCACTGACGATGACTACATCATATTTTTCACATAGCTCCCCGATTCGCAAGAGTTCGTCCTTAGTCCAAACGCGTCCGCCAGGGTTATGTGGACTGCAAAAAAGGAATAGTTTCACTCCGCCTTTCAGTTTGTCCTCAAAATCCGTGAAATCAATCTCAAAGCGATCCTTTTCTATGATAAGGGGACTATTGACCACTTCCCGATCATTATTTTTGATCATATCAAAAAATGGAGTATAGACGGGAGATTGTAACAATATTTTATCGCCCGGGTTCGTGAATGCTTGGATCGTTGTACCGATCGCTGAAACGACGCCAGAGCTGAATGAAATCCACTCTTTTTCGATTTGCCAGGAGTGCCGGTCTCTAAGCCAGCTTTGAATTTCGGTGAAAACCGTTTCTGAAGGGACGGTATAGCCGAAAATTGGATGATTCAAGCGTTCCATTAACGCCTTTTGAATGCCCTCAGGAGATGGGAAGTCCATATCGGCAACCCACATTGGTAGAATATCCTCGCGCCCATACAATGATTTGAGCGAGTTTTTATCCCATTTTGCTGACCCTGAATTTTCCCTGTTTATGTGTTCTTCAAAAATTGACTTGTTCAAAATATACACCACCGAATAATAATTTGTCGTCTTCGCGAAAAGCCTGTTGTTATGATACTATGATATCATGTTCTGTGAAAATATTGAGCAGGTGATGAAGATATGGATACACAGCAAATGAATTTAGCGTTGGTTGCCGTTTTGCAAGAGTGGGATCCCTTCCAAATAGGTTGGGATTTATATGAACCGGAAATTGCAGATACAGTCGTGGCAATCCGGGATATAGATGACCCAAAGGAACTGGCGGAAAAAATAAAATCCATTTACGAGTTCGCGTTTGATGAATCCGTTCAGATGGAAAAATGCCTGGAAGTTGCACAGAAGCTGCTCATCATAAAAAATGATGCCAGCTGTTCGATCTAAAGGTGGATAGGGTGTACCCGAATAAGGGTCACCTTTTTTAAGATGGGGTGGCTACTCCAAGAAACCCCTTAATTAATTGATACACTTCTTCCGGTTTCTCCTCTGGGAGGAGGTGCCCAGTATCCTCAATGACAACAAGCTCGGAATTAGGCAGGTCATCATGGAGCCTTTGGCCAATATTCAATGGCACCACTCTGTCATGCCTTCCCCAAATAAGCAGGCAAGGTGTATGGATATCACTAAGGTCCTCCTTCAGCAAATCGACTTCCTTATCTCGAAGCATTCTCCCCAAGGCACGGAAAATATCATGATTCTTTATGAATGGCCCCAGATAACCCTGCCGCATTTCATCGTCAATCATGGTCGGGTCATGGACGACATTTTTCAAGTTCTTTTCGATACCTGATTTTTGTAAATACCGTTTTATCCCGAATGAAAAGAAAGGCAGGTAACTGACCATTTTCATTTTTTCCGAATAGCCGGGCTGATAGCCTGAACCGGCAAGCAGAATGGCGTGGTCGACAAGATCAGGATATGATTTGATGAGCTGCAGGGAAATCTGCCCGCCCATGGAATGGCCGATGAGACTGAATTTCCTGATATTTTTCCCCTCTAAGAACAGAACGACGGATTTAGCAATGTTCCGGAATGAATATGTATATCGATAATCTTTTCCGCTTTGACCGAAGGGAGGGAGGTCTATTGAAATCACATTGAATTCCTTGATCAAATAGGGTACTAATTTACGGAAACTGAAGCTGGATGACAAAAAACCATGAAGTAGTACAAGGGTGGGGAGTGAATCATCCATTCGGTCATATTCAAAATAGATTTGCATATCATCCACCCGTTCCACGCCTTTGATTGTATGACTTTCCATATAGATCCTCCTCCGTTAAAATGAAAGTCCATGTTAACCTGAATATCCCAAAAAAGGTCCTTTAATACTGTTGCATAACAGTAATTGTAATAATAACGATGAAAAAAGACAATTACTATAACAGGTCACCAACCAATTTTGATATAATAGTGTAAGTTTATCCTGACAGAATAGGACTTATTAATTTATATTGTCATATAGGATTGTAAAAAAGTCTAATAAGGTAATTCGTGAGACTATCTGCCAGCCAAACATCACATCTAAATTAGTGAATTCCAAAAGGGGGTTTTTCCAATGCACTTGAATGAAGAGGAATTGGAAGTCTTGAGAATCATTGAAAATAACAGCCGGATTGATCTGAAGGATTTGGCTAAAATGACCGATCTATCAGAAGTGGACATTGAAATCACATTGAAGAAATTAGAAGATATGCGGGTTATTGTACGTTATTTAACCGTCATTAACTGGGCAAAAGTAGATGAATACCATGGTGTCACAGCCATGATTGATGTAAAAGTCACTCCAAAACGCGGTGTCGGTTTCGATGAGGTCGCAAAAAGGATTTACAAATTCAAAGAAGTCCAGTCCGTTTATCTAATGTCAGGGGCCTATGATCTTTCAGTCATTGTCGAAGGACGTTCGATGAACGAAGTGGCAAGCTTTGTTTCAGAAAAACTTTCGACACTGGATTCCGTCATTTCTACGACGACTCACTTCATTATGAAAAAATACAAGCACGATGGCACGATTTTTGATCAAACTGAAGAAGATAAGCGGATAGTGGTGTCACCATGATTAAAACGAGTTATGTTTCAAGAACGATTGCAGAGCTTAAGCCATCGGGTATCCGCCGCTTTTTCGACCTGGCAGCCAATTTGGAAGGGGTCGTCTCACTTGGTGTGGGTGAACCGGATTTCGTTACATCTTGGGCTGTAAGGGAAGCAGCGATCAATTCCTTGGAGGAAGGGTATACCTCTTATACGGCTAATGCCGGATTATTTGAATTAAGGTCGGAAATCAGCTGGTATATGGAAAAGCAGTTCCATGTTTCGTATAGACCAGAGGATCAAATCATTGTCACGGTCGGGGCAAGCCAGGCTCTCGACATTGCTTTGAGGACCATCCTGAATCCAGGCGAGGAAGTCATAGTCGTTGAACCTTGTTTCGTCGCTTATGCACCGCTTGTGACCATGGCCGGGGGAATACCGGTGACGGTCCAAACTTCAAAGGAAGATGACTTTAAGCTGACTCCCGAGCAACTCGAAGCGGCGATCACCCCTAAAACGAAGGCCGTTTTAATCTGTTCGCCGAATAACCCAACGGGCACCCAGCTTGGGCAGGAAGAATTAGTGATGCTTGCTGACATCGTCAAAAAGCATGATTTATTGGTCATTTCCGATGAAATCTATGCCGAACTTGCTTATGATGAGAAATTCACCTCCTTTGCTGCCATTGACGGCATGCTTGAGAGGACAATTGTCATCAATGGGTTTTCGAAAGGGTTTGCGATGACTGGATGGCGTCTTGGGTTCGTTTGTGCACCTAAGGAAATTTCTGAAGCGATGCTTAAGCTTCATCAATATGCGATGATGTGTGCGCCGACCATTGCACAGCATGCTGCCTTGGAAGCTTTAAAGCACGGAATGCAGGATGTGGAAGAAATGCGTCGGAGTTATCGGAGAAGACGAAATTATATCGTGAAATCATTTAACGATATGGGTTTGGATTGCCATAATCCTGGCGGGGCTTTTTATGCTTTTCCGTCCATCGAGAAAACGGGGATGACTTCGATGGAATTTGCTGAAAAACTTCTGACGGAAGAACTTGTAGCCGTTGTACCGGGAGATGTGTTCGGGGAAAGCGGTGAAGGTCATATCCGCTGTTCCTATGCATCTTCCATGGAACAACTTCAAGAAGCGCTTAGTAGGATGGAACGTTTCATGAAGAACCATTGCCAATAAAAGCAAAAAAATAGGGATCCGGCCTTTTCAAGCAGCCGGATCCCTTTCCATAGGGGGAATTAGAAAAAAGAGTTAATCTAATGGATTAACATAGAAAGTGTTAATCATAGTATATCCAGCACTCTGAAAAAAAATACACATACTACGACCATTTTTTTGAATTAGGCTTTTGTATTATATAAAGTATGCATAACATTCAGAATTTGTTCTTCGCTAAAATCTTTAGCTGTTCTTAGAATGAGCTTTGTTTTTTTTGTTCCAATTTCTTCAATGAGCTTTTTGATGTCCTCGTCCACATCAGAAGCGTTCCCGGTTGGGGTATCCTCCAGGAATTCTGAAGCTGGAATGTCAAGAACGGTGGAAAGCCGTAAAATGGTTTGTGTATCAGGAATCGATTCACCGGATTCATACTTTTCTATCTTCTTGGTGCCGATTCGTAATTTTAAAGCCAGTTCCTGTTGAGTGAGGTTATGATTTTCTCGGTATTGCCGGATATTCTTCGCGATATTTGACATAGTCAGGCACTCCTTTTTCAGGAAATATTTTAGTAATGTAATTATTTTACCATATTATAACTTAAAGAGAAGTAATTGATTATGTAGGTTTTGTGAAAAAAATGCCGTCTCGAGATATATCGAGACGGCATTTTGGATGTTAAATGAGATTGATTGACTTAAGGAATACGAGTATGATCATGATCGGCACGATGTAGCGAATCAGGAAGTACCAAAGTTTAAAAAGTGATCGGCTGGAATCTGCGCCAGATTCGAACTCCCTTTGGACCTCGATCCTTTTCATTTGATAGCCGATGAAAAGGGATATGAACAAGGCGCCGACTGGCAGCGCGATATTGCTTGTCAGATAATCAGCGAAATCGAATATGGATAAATTGAAAATCTTCACATCCGAAAGCACCCCAAATGATAATGCGCTTGGAATCCCAATCAGGAACACGAGGATACCAGCTATCCAAGAAGCCTTCTTCCGCTTTGCAGTATCACCTTTGATCATGGCTGCCACAACGATTTCAAGTATCGAGAATGACGTTGTAAGGGTGGCAAATAATAATAAAATGAAGAAAATGGCCATGAAGATCCCGCCAAGCGCCATTTCATTAAAGACGGCAGGCAATACGACAAATACCAGTCCAGGCCCGCTTGATGGGCTGAAGCCTAGTGCGAAAACAGCCGGGAAGATGACTAAACCTGCCAACAAGGAAATGAAGATATTCAGTCCGACTACCGAAAAGGCCGATTTTGTAATATCCTCATTTTTACTTAAATAGGATGCGTAGGTTACCATCACTGAAACACCAACACTTAGCGCAAAGAAGGATTGGCCAAGTGCCAATAGGATCGTTTCCCCTGTTAAAGCGGAAAAGTCGGGCTTCAAGAAGAATTTCACACCCTCCATTGCTCCATCCAGAGTCAAGGAACGGATTAGAAGAATGATGAAAAGAATGAACAATGAAGGCATCATATATTTATTCGCTTTTTCAATTCCCTTGGATACGCCACCTTGCACGACCCAAATGGTAAAGACCATGAATAATAATTGAGCGATTACCGTTTCATAAGGATTGCTGATTATCGCATTAAAGAAGTTTCCATATTCCTCTTGGGTTAAGTTTGAGAGGGAACCTGTAAAGCTTCTTGCTAAATAAGAGATGATCCAGCCTCCAACCACACTGAAGAATGAAAGCAGAATGATGGAAGCGACGACACCGCCGTACCCAATCAAAACCCAAGGCTTTCCTGGGGCGATATGTTTATATGCGCTGATGGCATCTTTCTGTGCATTGCGGCCAATTGTGAATTCTGCAATTAATATGGGTGCACCGATAAGCAGGGTGAACAAAATGAAGAGCAGGAAAAAGACCCCTCCACCATTTTCCCCAGTCATATATGGGAGCTTCCAGATAGCACCCAATCCAATAGCGGATCCCGCGGCTGCCAGGATAAACCCAAGTTTTGAAGTCCATTGATCTTGTTTTGACATGATGGAAAAACTCCTTTAGATGTAAAAAATATCTAGCTGTAAATTACTTTCTTTAAAACATTTTCCCATCTTACTATGTTTATGAGGGATTGGATAGTGTTTCAATATTACAATCTTTAGAAAAATGAGTAAATATCTTAAGGGGAAATGAGGTTATTTGCAAATTTTTAGGATAAGTTATTAATAACGATCTTATGATATTTATTATTTCCAAAAAATAAACATATTTAATGAGTAAAATCCCAAAAAGTATGGTATACTTAACTTTGATTATTTTCCAATTATGTGATATAATTTTTTATTGCGTGAAAAGACGAAAAAATATATATAAAATAGGAGTGTTACCATGTCTGAAAAATTCGAAATTGGTGCGGTAGTTACTGGTAAAGTTACTGGTATTCAACCATACGGTGCTTTTGTTGCTCTAGATGATTCAACTCAAGGTTTAGTTCATATTTCTGAAATTACTCACGGATTCGTTAAAGATATCAACGAACATTTAAAAGTGGGCGATGAAGTAAAAGTTAAAGTGCTTTCCATCGATTCAGCTGCTGGAAAAATCGGCTTATCGATCCGCGCTACAGAAGAAGCTCCTGAGCGTACTGAAGCTCCGAAAAAAGCTCCGAAAAAACGCCAAGCATCTGTTAAAGCGACATCTCACATCGAATCTACTGAAGGTTTCAACACATTGAAAGACAAACTTCAAGAGTGGATTGAACAATCTCAACGCGAAGACTTAATCAAAAAATAATTTTGTGAACCGGCAGATCCTTCGATCAGCCGGTTTTTTTTGTCCATTTTCATGATCGCATGAAGATGTCCAGACCTATCTTGCCGCTTATTGATGGTAGACAGGCATATGAATTAAATAAAGCCGGGTCATGTGTTTACCATGGTCCGGCTTTATTTTATAGAACTTAAACAAATGTTCATGGACTTAGACTTTCAACGAGTAGGTTTGGTTTCAGGCTCCCTGGAAATTTCAGGACTTGGTTTAAAGAGAAGACCAAGATTAATGAGACCGGCAATTCCAACCAATCCATAAACGATGCGGGCCATTCCTGCATCTTGCCCTCCGAAAATTGAAGCGACCAAGTCAAATTGGAAAAAACCTATTAATCCCCAGTTGATTGCCCCGATTATAGTAAGAACAAGTGCAGTTCTTTGTATTCCACTCATTGTACAGCCTCCTTTTTTGAGAAAATCAGTTCTTTACTTATCATGCTTTTTCAACATGTAAATATACATCCTTATAAAAGATCCGGGCGGATATTTTGTATTTATATGGAACATTGGTCATAATGAAAAGAAAAACCAGCCATTGGCCAAGTGGGCAATTTTATGGCCACAGATGGGGTCAATGAGGCACTAAAGGAGAGAAATCCATTGGAAAATTTCACTTATAAAAATCCTACTAAAGTAATTTTCGGGAAAAATCAGCTTGAAAGTTTAAAAACTGAAATTCCTGCTTATGGTCATAAAGTTTTACTTGTTTACGGTGGAGGAAGCATAAAGAAAAATGGCCTATATGATAAAGTGGTCAACGCATTGAAGGTGATTGATGCAGAGGTACACGAACTTTCCGGAGTTGAACCGAATCCACGCATCTCAACAGTCCGGAAAGGTGTGGATCTTTGTAAAGAACAGGGTATCGACTTTGTCCTTGCTGTTGGAGGCGGAAGCGTTATTGATGCTACAAAGGCAATTGTTGCAGGTGCTAAATATGAGGGGGATCCATGGGATCTTGTCATTAAGAAGGCACCAGTGGTAGAGGCGCTTCCATTTGGAACGGTGCTGACTTTAGCTGCAACCGGCTCCGAGGCAAATTCGGGCTCAGTCATAACAAACTGGGAAACGAAAGAGAAATATGGATGGGGAAGTCCATTGGTATTTCCTCAATTCTCGATTTTAGATCCCGAAAATACTTTTTCGGTGCCTAAAGATCAAACGGTATACGGAATGGTCGATATGATGTCACATGTGTTCGAAACGTATTTCCATCCGGAAACGCATGCACCCCTTCAAGACCGTTTCTGTGAATCGCTGTTATTGACCGTGATTGAAACGGCACCTAAACTATTGGAAGACCTAGAGAATTATGAGCACCGGGCTACTATCCTATATGCAGGAAATCTAGCCTTGAATGGTTCGCTTGGGGTTGGCTACAGTGGTGATTGGGCAACTCATAACATTGAACATGCCGTTTCAGCCGTTTATGACATCCCGCATGCCGGAGGATTGGCCATCTTATTCCCAAATTGGATGAAACATGTGCTCCATGAAAACGTCGCACGCTTTAAACAGGTTGCAGTCCGAGTGTTCCATGTGGACCCGGAAGGTAAAACGGATGAGGAAGCTGCACTTGAGGGCATTGAAAGGCTTAGGGCGTTTTGGAGCAGCTTAGGGGCGCCGACCAATCTTTCGGATTATGGCATCGATGACTCACAATTGGAAGTCATGGCTGATAAAGCGATGAGCAGAGGGGAATTTGGACGATTCAAAATCCTGAACCGCGAGGATGTCCTTGCCATTTTACGGGCTTCATTATAAATCAAGTGAAATGATCATTTCTCCCATCTTGTCAGGTGGGAGATTGCTTTGAACGCATTATTCGTTATTTACTTGATCGATGTCTTGATTATGAGAATTACATCAGATAAAGTGAAAGGGAAACTTAAAATTAAAGGAGGAATTTGAATGGCCCATATTCGTTTCGATTATTCAAAAGCCCTACCGTTTTTCGGGGAGCATGAAATTACCTATTTACAGGATGCTGTAAAAGTGGCACACCATTCTCTGCATGAGCAGACAGGGGCAGGCAATGAATATCTTGGCTGGCTTGATTTACCCGCCAATTATGATAAAGAAGAGTTCTCAAGAATCAAAAAAGCAGCCGGAAAAATAAAAGAAGATTCAGATGTGTTGCTGGTTATCGGAATCGGTGGATCATACCTGGGAGCACGTGCGGCAGTCGAGATGCTTCAACATAGTTTTTATAACATTTTGCCATCGGACAAAAGAAATACACCGCAAATTTTATTTGTGGGTAATAATATAAGCTCTACATATATGCAGGACGTAATGGACCTATTGGAAAATAGGGATTTCTCGATCAACGTCATCTCTAAATCCGGTACGACCACTGAACCTGCACTTGCCTTCAGGATTTTCCGGAAATTGCTGGAACAAAAATATGGGGTTGAAGAAGCTAAAGGCCGCATTTATGCGACCACTGATAAAGAAAAGGGCGCATTAAAAACGGTAGCAACGGAGGAAGGTTTCCAAACTTTCGTCATTCCTGATGATGTTGGCGGACGTTACTCGGTCTTAACGGCAGTAGGGCTGCTTCCGATTGCGGTCAGCGGGGCGGATATCGATCAAATCATGGAGGGAGCCGAGCAAGCCAGGGTGGAATTCAGTTCTTCCGAGCTAGCGGATAATCAGGCATACCAATATGCGGCGGTTCGAAATATCCTTTACAATAAAGGGAAAACCATTGAAATGCTGATAAACTATGAGCCTGGACTTCAATACTTCTCTGAGTGGTGGAAACAATTATTTGGAGAAAGTGAAGGAAAGGATCAAAAAGGGATCTTCCCTTCATCCGCTAACTTTTCGACTGACCTGCATTCATTAGGGCAGTATGTTCAGGAAGGGCGACGTGATCTTTTTGAAACGGTCATCAAAGTGGAGAAAGCCCGTCATGAAATTTCAATTGAAAAAGCGGGAAATGATTTGGATGGTCTGAATTACCTTTCAGGTGAAACGGTGCAATTCGTAAATAATAAAGCATTTGAGGGTACTTTGTTAGCCCATACGGACGGCGGCGTTCCCAATCTGATCCTATCGGTGCCTCAGCTCGATGCTTATACATTTGGCTACCTTGTATATTTCTTCGAGAAAGCTTGTGCAATGAGCGGTTACTTACTAGGGGTAAATCCATTTGATCAGCCTGGAGTGGAAGCATATAAGGTGAACATGTTTGCACTTTTAGGCAAACCGGGTTATGAAGAGAAAAAAGCGGAGCTCGAAAAGCGCTTATAATAATAAAAAGGCATCAAGCTGGAATACATCCAACTTGATGCCTTTTTTTTGGTTGAACGCCAAAGGGTAAAAATAAACATATTCGATACTGGCATCGAAAATGAAAGTGGGGGCTAAGTAGTATCGAGGAGCTAGAGAAACCGAGAACGGTTCCCCGGTCCGCAAGAAGCCTGCCTGCCGGATGGAAAGAAGAGCAGCAGAAGATCCGGAAATTACGACTGGAGGAGGAGAAGGGAGCGGCGAAGCTGAAATAAAAGCGTAAGGAAAGCTTGGAAATCAGTGAGGAAGCCAATCTTCCTTTATGCCTGATCAAGGGAACAATAGAGGCATTCCAGGGGTTTTTTTAAAGGCCTTTTGGTTAAGCTAATAGAAAATTAGCGAAAGAGGTTTTTTACAATGATTAAAATTTCTTCTGAGTTGGAAGGGAAAA
Source organism: Peribacillus sp. ACCC06369 (assembly GCF_030348945.1). Lineage (NCBI taxonomy): Bacteria > Bacillati > Bacillota > Bacilli > Caryophanales > Bacillaceae > Peribacillus > Peribacillus sp. ACCC06369. The sequence goes on along the minus strand of NZ_JAUCEN010000002.1, from coordinate 4,914,881 downwards.
CATTCGGTTTGTTCGATTTGGAGACGAAGTTAAAACCCGAAGGCTATGTGATAGGCGGAGGATGGGATTATGACCACGGGACTTTTGATTATAAGATAGATGACAGTGATGGATACCAGTTCTTGCGAGTCCCTTTCAAGGCTGTTGATGGTTCACTCGATAAGGATGGGGTAATGGTCGAATTTTTACAGCCGTTTTTGTTATCTCATAAGTACGAGGACGGTATTGACGGTGAAGGAAATATCGGAAACCTCTCCGCTTCCTTCAACCAGTTTGCTGAGCCGGAAAATCCGGATGCCGAATTTCCGGAAAACTATATCTCATATGGAAAAACGCTTGTCCGTGATTTGGAAAAGCTTTTATTACATTAATCTTCAATGATGAGCAGAGTGTCATTAAGATGTATGATTACATCTGCAGGGGGCTTGATGAAAGTCTTGCCCCCTGAAATGATGCCAATCAATAAAATGTCCTGATCAAATAGCTTGACGCCCAGCTGTTTGAACGACATTTCCACCCAGTCATTCCGGATGGGCAGCTGTTTGATGTTCAATCCATCCCAATCATTTTGCTCTTCTGCATCCGCAATGATCCCTTTCGATAAGCAATCCTGCATATATTCACTCGCGAATTTATTCGTTTCCACTATACCGTCCGCTCCTGCTCGTAAAGCATTTTCCTTTTGTTCATGCGTTAATATCTCCACAAGGCAATACACATGCGGATTCAGCCCCTTCACGGCCAATAATGTTAATATCGAGAACATATCCGTTTGCAGCTCGTCTTGCTTGAGGTCAGCTGTGATAAGTACGCGTATGGCTTGTTTTATATTAGCTTTCTGCAAAACGGAATCCAATGTAGCTTTTCCTTGGACAAAGTGGATATTCGTTCTTGGAAGCGGATGCTTTTGCAGTGTATCATCTATAAGGACGATGGATTGATGATGTTTACGATCATGAATGTTTTGGATGATTCTCTTGGAACGGCCATTCCAGCCTACAATGATGATATGACCGCCGCCGCCGAATACTTTCTTTCCTGTAAGAAACTGCTGTTCATTGGAAATGGACATTTTAGCAATGTACGCAAAATAAGAGGTGATCAGGCCGGCTCCCGACAAAATGAGGACCATTCCAATGATTTTCCCAATATTTGTAACGGGAGTGAAATCTCCGTAACCCACCGTTGACATAGTGACGATTGCCCACCAGATGCCATCAAGTAAAGTAGGGAATCTCTTCGGCTCCACAATGTGGATCAAGACCCCGAATGAGAGTAAAAATAATGCGATGATAGAAAGCAATCTGATGAAACGCGGAATTCTGGGCACGGCGCTGATGTATGGGCCGATTCGAATCATGTTTCTCACACCCCCTTAACTGTTCCTTTTAGTATGGTCAAAAAAGGCTTGGCTCATAAGGGAGCGGAGAGACAAACTTTGAATGATGAATTTCGGCAGATTACCTGGAAAGTTGCGGCTGAAATGATAAAAGCCTTCCGGACAATGCCGGAAGGCTTTTTGGCTGAGTCACGTATCCAGAACTGGACTTCATGCTCGATATTTGATTATATGTCCGTTTGCGTTTTGGTATTCCAAAAGTTTAACGATAGGCTCAATCTGTTCTTAGACCCTTCTCCGTACGTTAAAATTATCACTGATGAGCAGCCAGTTTTGAGGGAAGGCCAAGCCGAGCTTCCAATAACTCATCCCCCTTAGGTTCAGCTCTTTGATTAAATCGAATTTTGCCTGAATGGATCTGGCATCCTCAAACCACACCTCATGCTGTTTATCCTCAATAGTATAGTTGAAGTGCGGGGCCTGTGCGGTTTCATCATACTCGATGGAAACATTATTGGCCGCCGCAATCTGGATGGCCTGCTGCGGACTCACGGCCTTGGCGGTGGATCCCTGTACAAAAGGCAGGGTCCAATCATAGCCATATAGATTCTGCCCCATCAGGATCTTATTGGAGGGAATATCGGTGACGGCATATTCGAGAACATCCCGAACCGGTCCAATAGGGGACACGGCCATTGCAGGTCCTCCGCTATATCCCCATTCATAAGTCATGATGATAACGAAGTCGACGATTTCACCATGTGCTTTATAGTCATGTGCCTCATACCAACGGCCTTTTTGCTCAGCACTTGTTTTAGGGGCAAGTGCCGTGGAAATGAACCAGCCTTCTTTCTTGAATCGATCCCTGGCTTTTCGGAGAAATTGATTATAGGCCTCTTTATCGGCCGGCCTTAAAAACTCAAAGTCAAAGTGAATATCCCGGAATCCATATTTCTTTGCCGTTGTAACGATATTGTTCAGGAACTTATTCTGAACGGAAGTATTCGTCAAGATGATTTGCCCGAGCTCATCGCTGAATTGGTCATTTTCCTGATTCGTGATCACCATCATTAAAACATTTTTATTTTCTCTGGCGATGGCAGGGAAGTCATCGAGCAAAGGCTCTTTTAAAGAGCCGTCACGAAGCGACTGGAAGCTGAATGGGGCTAAATAGGTTAAATAGGGCCCAGCTTCCCTTGCAGCCGTTACAAGGGCCGGTGCGACCGTCGTACCCCTAGGCTCGACATAACCGTTGAATTCGGCGGTCTTTTTCTTCCGTGCCGGAATATAGAGCCGATATCCAACTGATAAGACTTGATTTTCAGGAATGCCATTTATTTTTGCCAACTCTTGAAAAGGGACATCAACCTTTTGGGAAATGGAATAAAGACTATCACCCGGTTGAACGAAATAATAGCTGCCGACTATTGGAATGACAAGGGCCTGCCCCGAAACAAGGTTAGTTGGGTTAGGAATCTTATTCGTTTCCACGAGCCTGTCAACGGTTACGCTGTACGTCTGGGCGATGCCATATAACGTCTGGCCTGGCCTAACCACATGTATTTGCAATTCTTTTCCCTCCTACTGTACTGAAAGTTTCCTAACAGTTTATGAACATAAAAAGAAAATCATGATAAAGAGCTTTGGATTGAAGGGCCGTAAAGAAAAAAATACAATAAATTGGCAATAATAATTTAAGCCTAAAATGCTAATTAATATTAGTAGGAGGTGAAAACACATGGCAAACAACAATAACAGCAATCAACTTTTAGTATCTGGTGCAGAACAAGCTCTACAACAAATGAAGAATGAAATCGCTAGTGAATTTGGTGTAAACCTAGGTGCTGACACTACTTCTCGCGCTAACGGATCTGTTGGTGGGGAAATCACAAAACGTTTGGTTCAAATGGCTGAACAACAATTAGGCGGTTCAAACTTTTCTCGTTAATTAATTGAATAAATATGGATTGAAAGAGAAGGGGCATCGCTCCTTCTCTTTCGCATTGTTCAGCTAGTTGCCTGCCAAGCCTTTAAAATCTTGATTGCCTTTTCAGGGAAATCGGTCATGATAACATCGACATCCAATTCTGCAAGCTTGACGATGTCAGCTTCATCATTGGCGACCCATGGCCGGACTTTGTATCCAAGTTTTTTCGCTTTTTCACTAACTGCCGGGGTCAGGCTGTTTTTATCTGGATGAAACCCAGATTCTTTTTTATCACGTAAGATTTCTTCGAAATTTTCAGGAAGCCCCTCGAACAATAATGCACGTTCAAGTTCCGGGGCAAGCACCTTCACTTTTTCAATGGATTGATGGTTGAAGGAAGAGAGGATCACCCGATTTTCCATTCGATATTGCCGAATTAAATCAATGATCTTCTGTTCAATCCCTTCGTAAGCGAGCTTATCCGTTTTTATTTCGATATTCATCAATAAAGCATTTCCCTTTGCCCAGTCGAAAACTTCCATTAAAAAAGGAATCCGTTCCCCAAGGAATTCCTTGGAAAATTTGCTCCCGGCATCTGCCGTTTTCAGCTGTTGTGACGAATGATCTTTTACATAACCACTAAGGGTGGTCGTTCGATCAAGTGTTTCGTCATGGATGATGACCAATTCCCCGTCAGAACTGAGGTGGACATCGAACTCGATCCCCTCGGCACCGATTTCTGCCGCCTTTTGAAATGCTGCCATGGTATTTTCAGGATGCGTCCCCTTGGAACCCCTATGAGCGAAAATCAGTATGTTTTGCAAAATCATCACTTCCCCTTTAAACTTAATCTTGAACCCTATCATACATGTACCCGTAAATTGTTTCAGCAATGTTTAATAGACAATATTTTAAACAACGAGTAAAATACAAATGATATTTCCATAAATAGGTGTTCGAATTATGAGGTGAATAAAATGAATATGTGGGAAATTTTTGTTGCAGTTATTCTTGGTCTTGTAGAAGGATTAACTGAATTTGCTCCTGTATCGTCTACAGGGCATATGATTATCGTCGATGATTTATGGCTGAATTCGAAAGAGCTTTTCGGGAGTGAAGTGGCCAATGCGTTCAAGGTGGTCATCCAGCTTGGTTCGATACTCGCGGTAGTCGTGCTCTTCTGGGGACGATTCATGGACTTGCTTGGTTTAAGGAAGCTGAAAGGGACATCCGCTGTGAAGGGCCCAAGGCTTAATCTATTGCAGATCCTTGTCGGATTGCTACCGGCGGGCGTCTTAGGTCTATTATTCGAAGATTACATTGATGAAAATCTATTTACCATGAAGACGGTTATCGTCGGGTTGTTCTTGGGCGCATTTTTGATGATTGCTGCGGATAAATTCCGTCCAAAGCTGACTGCAGAAACGGTTGACCAAATCACTTATAAACAAGCTTTCGGTGTAGGGTTAATCCAATGTTTATCTCTATGGCCGGGATTCTCCCGTTCAGGTTCAACGATATCAGGCGGTGTGCTATTAGGGATGAGCTATCGGGCTGCTTCCGATTTCACGTTCATCATGGCAGTGCCGATCATGGCTGGGGCCAGTTTGTTGAAAATCGTGAAGTACTGGGATAATTTCACGCCTGAAGTTCTGCCATTCTTTATTGCAGGTTTCATCAGTGCATTTATCTTTGCGTTATTCTGTATCCGCTTTTTCTTGATTTTAATCAATAAAGTTAAATTGACTCCTTTTGCCATCTACCGGATTGTCTTGGCGATTGTGCTTCTATTCATTATTTGGTAATGCGAAATGAAGCTTGAAAGTGGAGTGGAACCACCCCGTTGATTTGGGGTGGTTTTTTTGCGTTCCTAGAAAAATGCTGGAATCCCACAAAAATATATAACGAATGATAATTGTGTTTTGTGATTTTTAATTCGTGATTATTGAGATAAATAACGAATAATCTTTTGTGAATAAAAAAATATTCGGCTTTTAGCGTAGTTTCAGTCATATTTAGTAAAAAAAATATAAATGTAATAAAGCGCCCTGAGCGTAGTAATACCAATGTGTCTGAGTTTTTATTGGAATATTCAAATGATTACATAAACTATTTTCGTATAATTTATATGATATAATTTTAGTATAAAATAAGTACATGTGTACACCTGGGGAGGACATCATGGGAAATGACCAATTGAAGAAAACGATTGGCTTTTGGGTTGGAACATCTATTGTAGTTGGTACAGTTATCGGTTCTGGTATTTTCATGAGACCTGGTGACGTGCTTGAGTTAAGTGGTAACTCAACTATGGCCTTATTAGCTTGGCTGATAGGCGGTCTGATTACCCTGGCAAGCGGATTGACGATTGCGGAAGTGAGTACACGGATACCTAAAACGGGTGGCTTATATGTTTATATGGAAGAAGTGTACGGAAAAGCATGGGGATTCCTATGCGGCTGGGTTCAAACATTGGTATATGGACCTGCAGTCATGGGTGCCCTCAGTTTATACTTCGGAATATTAATCGCAGGAATATTTAATATCGCTTCAGATTACACTTTGGCAATAGGGATTCTGACGATCGTATTTATAGCAGGCATGAATCTGCTGGGGACAAAATACGGCGGTATGATACAAACCTTATCGACCGTTGCTAAATTGATCCCCATCATTTTCATAGCCGTGTTCGGTATCGCACAAGGTGATATGCCTGTATTCAATATCAATAGTGAAGGTTCAATGAAAATCAGTATGGCCGGTGCGATTTTGGCTACGCTCTGGGCGTATGATGGCTGGATGAATGTCGGCTTCATGGCAGGGGAAATGAAAAACCCGCAGAAAACGTTGCCGCGAGCGATCATAACGGGATTAGTCGTGGTCATGGTCTCATACTTAGCTGTGAACCTTGCCATGCTTCATGTATTGGGAGCAGAGGGAGTCATAGCTCATGGAACGAATGCAGCGAATGTTGCGGCAACGCTTCTATTTGGTGAATTGGGCGGGAAATTGATATCAATCGGAATAGCGATTTCCATTTTCGGTTGCTTGAACGGAAAACTCCTGACCTTTCCGCGCATAACCTTGGCGATGGCGACTGATAAAATGATGCCTGGCCATAAACAAATCGGGAAAATATCGCCCAAGTTTAAAACGCCTGTAAATGCAACGATATTACAAGTGTTCATTGCAATCATCATGATGGTTGCAGCAGACCCTGACAAACTTACCAATATGGCCGTATTCTCTGTCTTCTGTTTTTATGGATTAGCCTTCTTTGCGGTCTTCATCTTACGCAGAAAAGATCCGGAAGCGAAAACTTATAAAGTTCCATTTTACCCATTGATTCCCATTGTAGCGATTGCTGGCGCAATATATATTGTTTTAAGCACATTAATCCAAACACCTTTAAATGCCCTGTACTCGGTGATCATCCTCATTATAGGAATGCCTGTGTACTGGCTGCTTAAAAAAAGTGAGCGGAATGATAAACGGTCATATTAATGAAAAACCCTTCACTCAGTGCAGTGAAGGGTTTTTTTTAGGATTGCTGGAACTGAACTTTCCCTTTGGCCATAAGTGGCGAAATAGACAACTCAGGAAGTTCGTATTAACATAGGGGGAAAGTTTAAAAGTGAAGGGTCTGAACATAAGTGAATTATATCGAGCCTGCTGGTAAATCATTCAGGAAAACAATCTTGGCTTTATTTCTTGGTAGCTTTGTAACGTTTGCCGATCTATATAGTACCCAACCGGTCATTCCGGTATTCGCAAAGCAATTCGGAGTCTCTCCTGCTATGGCAAGTCTTACATTATCTTTCGCAACGGGGACGCTTGCCATTTGTTTATTGCTAGTTTCCTTTTTTTCAGAAAATATCGATAGGAAAAAAATAATGGGGACGGCGCTCACTTTGTCTGCATTGTTATCCATATGTGTCAGCTTCATCCAGGATGACCTATACATCCTTATCGCGATACGGGCGATTCAAGGAGCCGTGCTTGCAGGCTTCCCGGCAATTGCGATGGCTTATATCAATGAAGAATTTCATCCGAAAAGCCTGGGCTATGTGATGGGTATCTATGTGAGCGGTTCGAGTATCGGCGGATTGGCTGGCAGGTTGATTGTCGGGGTGCTGACCGATCATTTCTCATGGAACATAGCGATTGGCAGCCTTGGAGCTTTAAGTTTGATCATCAGTCTGGCTTTTTGGTGGATGCTCCCGCCTTCGCAGCATGCAGTCCGCGTACGAGTCTCATTGTCGAGAATAAAAACCTCCCTCATTAATAACTTAAGGAATGGCAGACTAGTACTCTTATTCGGTATGGCCTTCCTATTAATGGGCTCGTTTGTTACCGTTTATAACTTTGTGGGTATACCTTTAATGGGACCGCCATATCATTTATCACAAACATTGATTGGCTTCATTTTCATCATCTATCTTGTGGGGACATTTAGTTCTACATGGATGGGGAAGCTTGCCGATCAATATAGTCGGAGGCTTGTACTTCTTATCGGAATCGCAATCATGCTGATGGGGGCCCTTTTAACCCTATTGGATCCACTATTGCTGAAAATAATGGGGCTTGCCCTGTTAACATTTGGCTTTTTTGGAGCTCATTCAATTGCGAGCAGTTGGGTTGGAAGTTTAGCCGATAAAAGTGAAAAAGCACAAGCATCCGCATTATATCTCCTGTTTTACTATGCCGGATCAAGTGTAGTGGGGGCATCAGGCGGTTTATTCCTGATGAAGTTCGGTTGGGTAGGGGTCATCTCGGCAGTATCCATTTTAATCCTCCTGGCTGCTGCTTGTGCCATGATGGTTGAAAAAGTGAAAATCGTTAAATAAAATGATCTTTTCTATCATGATTTTCCGGAATCCTGAATATAATCTAGTGAAAAAGGATATTGAATAATAGATTGATAAGAGAAGAGGGTAATAGATAGAGTGAAACGAAAAGTAGTAATTCTCATTGGGTTAATAGCCGTATTAATTATTTTATTCGTTGTATACTTAACAAGTCCTGGCAGATTGGAAAAGGTGGAGATTGTTGAAAAATACTATCCTCATTTCTCCGATGGCAAGGCAGTCGGTTTTAAGACGAACGAAGTCATTGATGTGACGGAGACCGAAGAGGGATCCAATTGTGCAATGAAATTCGACAATGGGAAAACGTTGGAAATTGATTGTGACCGTTATTTAACATACAAAATTGATGAAACAGTCTATATTACCACTGAAGGGAACCATGTGAAGGAGATTCGGAGAAAAAGATAGTGACAGGAAGAACTGAGTTTGCTTAAATAACAAACTCAGCTCTTTTATTTATCCATTCAAAAACCCAGACCACATTGGACTGGGTTTTTCATTTTGTATCTTTGTTTTTACTTTTATCCTTTTTGTTACGCCGAATTACATCCAATATTCTGCGGCTGTTATTTTTACTGTTTATGAGTTCGACTAAATCGCTCATGTTTTCAGATTCAAAGTCTTTTTGATCCTTTTTCATGGTAATCCCTCCAAGTCATATATCATAATACCCTTATTCAGAAAAGGGTAAACGTCTATTATCATATTGGTAATAGAAGGTTTTATACCCACAACCATTAACTATTTGATAAAATGTGATAAAAGCCCTTTATGGGAGGTCTACATGGAAGAATTAAGAATGATCGGTGAAAAAATTGAAAAATTTAAATATATCTTGGTGGAGCATATCGAGTTGTTCGAAGAAGATGGCCCGCTCTATGATTTTGAAACCAGTAAAAAGGTAAGGTCAGAGCTTATTCAAATCCATGCAGATGCCCTAATCCATGGAAAGTCACAAGCGATGGAACGTATGAAAATAACGGGGATGGAAATAGGAAAGCGCGTCGTGGATATGGGTATTCCTTTAGATAAGAATATTGAGGAAGCTCAGCTGGTACGTAATCTTTTCTGGAGTTTCATTGAAGAAGAAGTAAGCAACCGCTACTACTCCATTGAAATTTTGCTAAAGGCAAGCTCGATAATTGATGCGATCCTGGACCAATTCATACACTGTGTGAGTATAAGTTATGTGAATCATTATAAAGAAATGGCAAGAATGGCAAACGATTCTTTGCAGAAGATAAAAGAGAACCAGGAAGTCATGGAAGAATTGGCCACTCCGATCGTACAGACCGTTTTAAAGGATGTCCTGCTCTTACCATTGATCGGGCGCATTGATGATTGGAGAATGGAGCCGATGCAATCGACTGTACTGCAAAAATGTGCAGATTTGAATGCGGAAGTATTGATTATCGATCTCTCCGGGATTACCTTTACGAAGGAAAGCAATATGCTCTCCCTTTTAGATAAACTAGTGGGGGCACTGGCGTTGATGGGTACGGAAACGATGTTTGTCGGTTTTACCCCTGATGTGGTGAAAGAGATAATCAAACTCGATTTCACTAATCAGGTAAAAGCTTTTCTATCGTTCAGGGAGGCTATGGAATATCTGTTTAAACAAAGAGGGCTGGCTCTTCAGCCGGTATGATGGGGGGTATCCTTTTCAGGGTATCTTTTTTGTATGTAATGAAGTTCCCAAAAAAAATTAGCGAATCCTGTGGATATACCTTCATGGTATAGTGAAATGGCTGAGGACGGACATGTTGCATTTGCCATTTAGATAATGAATGGATTTAATATACAAGAAAAAGAAATAGGACATGTAAAGCGTAAAAGGAGGGTGGATGAATAGTGTTTTTCAAGAAAAATGAAGAACTGGATCATAATGAAAAATGGTATTGTATAGGAATCATGACGGATAATGGGTTGGAGGATGAAGAATATGATGTTTTGTCAAAACGCATCCTCGACTCGGTTCAAAATGTGACGGTCATATCGGATTTGATAAGGCTGGAATGGGATCGGGAAAAATTGCAGGCCTTGAACGAACGTTTTCAGGACCATTCATTTTCTGACCCATGTTTTATCATTAATGAATTCATACCTGAGGATATAAAAAGGGCAAGAAAACTTCTTGAGAAAAACAATAAATGGAAGCGGCTCTTTGGTTTCCTCTCCTTTGAATACATGGAAGCCGAGACGAAGGCAGCCCATGACTTCGATAAGGCACTCTTTTATACGGATGATGCGGATAAAGTGATTGAATACATAATTGCAAATAGCTAGAATCCCCTGACGCACCGATACTTTGTATCGGTGTTTTTGGATTTGACAATGTTTATCGGAGCATATCGCGGTAGTAAATCGACCTTGACAGGTAATAATTCGCCCTTTTGCGAGATAATCGGTCATTAGGCGGGATAATTCGACCTACGTGGTGTAATAATTCGACCTCGTGCGTAGTAATTCGACCTTCCTCGGAATAATCTGACCTTACGCGGTAGTAATTCGTCCTTGCCCCTTTCCAACCTTCTGGAAATAAAAAGAGAGAATGTCAGGAAGATGGTAGGAAAGGTGGGTGGAAACGCGGAATATCTTAAATAGAAAGAAAGAGAGTTTTAAGGGGAGAGGGAGATGTGTCGATGGAAGTTGCCGTACCTCAGCAAAAGCCAAAATCGAAATGGAAAAGACGGGCGCTATGGAGTTTTGGAATCCTGATTTTACTTTTGCTGTCTGTTTTGATTGCTGCAAATGTATTTCTTTCAAGATCCTTGCCCGAAACAAAGGGGGAAATATCGCTTCCAGGCCTTTTGAAACCGGTTACGGTAGTGAGGGATTCCAGTGGGGTACCGCATATCAAAGCAGCGAATGAACATGATTTGTATTTAGCCCAAGGGTATATCCAAGCACAGGACCGTTTATTTCAAATGGATTTAAGCAGGCGTCAGGCCTCAGGAAGATTGAGTGAAGTGATTGGTGAGAAAACCGTCAAAAATGATAAATATTTTCGTACACTGGGGTTGAGACGGGCGGCTGAAGCCTCTTATGCTGCATATACAAGTAACGGGAAAGAAGCCCTGGATGTGTTTGCCGAAGGGGTGAATCTTTATATCGATGAACTGAAGCAGAATGGGAAATGGCCGGCCGAGTTCACTTTACTTGGATACAAACCAGAGCCGTGGACACCAGTCGATTCGCTGACCATCGGTAAATATATGGCCTTTGATTTAGGCGGGAACTGGGAAGATCAGGCGTTTAGACAGTATTTACTGCAAACGTTCCCAAAGGAAAAAGCGTATGATTTATTTCCTGATTATCCAAAGGGCGCTCCATATATCATCAGTAAGGAAGAGCTGGATATTGAAAAAAGTTTTGCAGGGGCTGTTATTCCTTATGAATTCAACGGCAGCAATAACTGGGTCGTTTCAGGCAAGAAAACGGATTCCGGTCAGCCGTTATTGGCGGATGATCCCCATCTGGGATTAGCTACACCGTCCGTTTGGTATCAAATGCATTTAGAGGCCCCGTCAGTCAATGTGAGCGGTGTTATTTTTGCCGGGATTCCGGGAATCATTCTCGGTCATAACGAAAAGGTCGCTTGGGGTGTGACCAATGCAGGTCCGGATGTTCAGGATCTGTATATTGAGAAGAGAAACCCGGAAAACCTGAAAGAATTCGCCTTCAAAGGTAAATGGGAAAAAGCACAAATCTTGGACGAACCGATCAGGGTGAAGGATGGTAAGACACTTGACTATAAGGTGACTGTTACCCGCCATGGACCGGTTGTTTCCGAGTTTGCCGGGAAAAGCGGAAAAGATACCGTCCTTGCATTAAGGTGGACGGCACTTGATCCTTCTGCCGAGCTTGAAGCGGTGCTGAATATGAATAAAGCCGGAAACTGGAAAGAATTCGAAAAGGCCCTTTTGAAGTTCGAAACCCCGGCACAGAATTTCGTCTTTGCCTCAGTCGATGGGACCATTGCCTATAAGGCGAATGGGAGAATCCCAATCCGGAAAAAAGGCGATAGTATGCTGCCAGTACCTGGCTGGACGGATGAATTTGAGTGGAAAGGCTACATTCCGTTTGATGAACTTCCAAAAACGGTCAATCCGGAAGAGGGATTCATTTCGACAGCGAATAATAAAGTCATCTCGGATGACTATCCTTACCACATCAGCAATAACTGGGCACAGCCCTACCGTCAGATGAGGATACAGGAGTTTTTAAAAGCCAATAAAAAGCTTACGACCGAGGATATGCAAAGCCTGCAAATGGATCAGCTGAATCTGCAAGCTAGAGAGTTTGTCCCTCAATTTCTAGAGGTATTGAAAGGTCCTTCGGGAAAACAGGAAGAACAGGCACTCAGGATTCTTAAGAAATGGAATCAAATTGATTCCGTTGATGAAGCAGCGCCACTGATTTTTAATGTCTGGATGAAAAAAATAGGGGAAGTTCTGCTTACGGAAGAAATACCGGAGGAAACCCTCAACCTCTTTAATGGAAGGCGTTCAGCCATTGATGAACTGCTGCGGCGGGCACTGGACGGTAAGCCGGGTCCTTGGATTGAAGAGGCAGGCGGACTGGAGCAGGTACTCGCCAAGTCGTTACAGGAGACGTTAAAGGAGCTGGAAGAATCACAAGGTGACGATATAGCTGATTGGGAATGGGGTGACTATCATCAGGTAAGGTTTAACCACCCGCTATCAAGTGTTGCCCCGTTAAATTATTTATTTAACAGCGGCGGCGGATTGCCGGTCGGCGGCAGCAGTGTAACTGTACAGGCAGCGGCATTTTTAGATGACGGAACTGTTAATCATGGTGGCTCCTGGAGGTTTGTCATCGACCTATCCGACATGAACCAGGGGTATCACCTCGTTGGCCCGGGGCAATCAGGTAACGTTAAAAGTGAGTGGTACCACGATCAGCTTGATGATTGGGCAGAAGGTACTTATCACAAAACGGCATTAGACGATCCAAAAGGTGATAGACTGACATTGAATCCATCATACTGATATTCAGAAAAAAATTACCAAGTCCAGCATGCTGCTCTGGACTTGGTAATTTTTCATTGTTTTTGCTTAGTCAGGAATTCTGCAAGGAATTCCTCGAAATTAGGTGCCTCGATTGCTGCAATTTTTTCATATGACTCAATGATCTTGAGTTTAATCTCTTGTTCCAGATCATTCCGGTCTTGATAGTTTGTGTTTTTTAACGATTTTTTTATTTTAGGATTCAAAGAATCGATAAGATTCACCAATTCTTCTTTTGAGAGTTTTTTATCCACAATGGCTTTTCTCCTTTCTATTATATACCTCATCCATATAGTGCTTTCGAAGTTTTTTTAGAGCTTGTTTACGGATGCTTGAGATATTCTGTGGCGACTCATGGAAATAGGCAGCAATTTCCTTGTTGGATAGGCCGTAGGAAAAAATCATGGTCAGCACCAGGGTTTGTTTGGATGTTAACGTCTTCAAGGCTTTTATCATCTCTTCATCACTTATGTGTGAAGTTAGATCATTCGTTTCTCCCATCTTTTCAAGTTGAACGTCCAAAGTGCCGATTCGATCGATCATTCCGCCAGTATCCCTTGGTGTCGCATCAAGTACCATTCGATAGCGTTCCCGCTGCTTCCGTGCCCTTTTATCAAAGTCAACGGAGAAAAAGTAAATTAAGGAGCACATGTATTTGTATACCTTAGCCCGGTAATAGAAAATTTTGAAAGTCTCGTTGAGTTGGCAAATGTTGTGTGAAGAAGGGGAATCAAGAGTTTCGGTAAAAATCTTTAAATGCTCTGGGTTCTGTAAAAATACTTGAATGATCGGTTGTTCAAAGAAAGATGAGTACTGTTGTTGCAGAAATTCCAATGAATGAGAAAAAAAATGAGAAGTTAATTGGTTCATCGCTATCCCTCCTTTAATTAATAAAGTGATGGACAAGGGGAATAAATCAATTATATACGAACATTCGTTCTTTTATCCATAAATCAATAGTGCTAGATTGTTTTTTTAAAACAAGTTTCACTTTAGATATCAGATACAAGAAAAGGGGTGAAGAGGATGATGATTGAGGATGCTACTATGTGGGTGTCATTAGTTAGCGAATTTGGCTATCCATTCGTCGTTTCTATGTTTTTGCTCTTCCGCTTCGGTAAACAATTAAAAGAACTGACAACGGACGTAGAGAACTTAAAAAAGTCCGCTCACAAAACGAAAAAACGATAACCTCAGGACGTAATGTGCTAGGTAGTAAAAACCGAATTTCGGGTTCTGTTCAATAAAGGGTCCGGAATTCGGGTATAAAGAAACCGGTACATTGGACCATTAAATTCCTCCTTTAAAGTCAAATAAAAAAATAATAAACCATTATTTGGAATATAGCACAAAATGGGTAAAAAATAATCCTCAATTGGAATCATTTTACTGCTATAATTCATCCGTCAATGGAATTAGATAGGAAATCCTCCCCTCATACGATTTTAGTTTTATGGATTAAAGTGAAAATACTTTTAAAAAAACAACATTCATATATAAACTTATGTAAATAAGCGGCATCCAAGTAAAAGGATGCTGCTTTTCTTATTTTTTGGTAATAAACTGATAGTATGGAAAGGGGTGACAATTTTGAATGAAATACAGCTAGAAGATATTCGGATTCTACAGCATGAATGTGAACGGGAGGATTTTACATTAAAGCTGAACTGGGAAACACTTCGCAGTCGAAATGGTGTGAATAAGAATGACTTTCTTCACTACGATGGAGTAAAACTTGTTGGTTTTCTTGGTCTTTACGATTTTGGAAACAAAGTGGAGATGTGTGGGATGGTACACCCTGATTTTCGGAGGCAAGGCATTTTTACAAAGCTGATGGACGAAGCTATAAGGAGTGCCGTGGAGCGCAACTATAAGTTGATCATCTTGAACGCACCTTCCCAATCCCATTCAGGGACAGGATTCTTGAAACAGCTCCCATGTGAGTTTTCTTTTTCTGAGTTTCAAATGAAATGGTCTCAAACGGAACTGGATGATTATGAGGATGCAGTCGTTCGCCCTTCACGGAGAGATGATGAGGAAACGGAAATTCAGCTGGATATTCAGTGTTTCCAATTTACGAAACAAGAGGCGAAGGATTATTATCAGCGCATCCTATATGAGGATACTCTGAAAACCATGATGATTGAAAAGGATGGCCGCGCGGTCGGTAAGATCCGTGTTGATCATTCAGACCGGGAAGCGTGGATTTATGGATTTTCCATTTTGCCGGAATACCAGGGAAACGGACTTGGCAGAAAGGCATTGAAAAAGGTTGTAGCCGAACAATGCCAGCTGGGATATGATATTTTTCTCGAGGTCGAGGCGACTAATGAGCATGCTTTAAGACTCTATGAATCTTGTGGATTCAAAACCATTCAAAGACAGGATTATTATCTATATAAAGGGAAGCGGTGCTTTAACGTCAAATAGTGTTGGGGGAAAAGGGATGTTGACATTATTCACTTATAACTGGCAGGTGCGAAATGAGTGGTTCAAGTGGTGCAGATCCGTACCGAGTGAGGAACTGAAACGACAGCGTACTGGCGGGATGGGCAATATTTTAAGGACGCTCGCCC
Organism: Peribacillus sp. ACCC06369; assembly: GCF_030348945.1. Taxonomy (NCBI): domain Bacteria; kingdom Bacillati; phylum Bacillota; class Bacilli; order Caryophanales; family Bacillaceae; genus Peribacillus; species Peribacillus sp. ACCC06369. The sequence continues at coordinate 4,899,141 of NZ_JAUCEN010000002.1, read as the reverse complement.
ATATAATCGATGTCGAATGCAGCTGGATCAGGGCCATACAAGGGAAGCCGGATGTCGGGATTGATTTAGACGCTTATAATACGATCGAGAAAGTGGAGGAATTATCCGGACGTTATCATTCAGAGATTTTGGACTATTTGAACTCGCATTCAATTGATGGGAAGGAAGAAATGATTCAGCCATCCTGGATGGAGGGGACATACCAAAAAGGCAGGATACTGCGCCATCTCATAGCACACGAAATTCATCATATAGGCCAGTTGTCCATCTGGTCGAGGGAGATGGGAATCGAACCGGTTTCCGCCAGTTTATTAAATCGGGATTTATAGGTTTTCATGTTTTAATAACTGGTTACCAGTTTTTTTTGAAAGGAATTCTGCAGGTTTATTCAAAAAAGGGGATTATGGAGGGAGGACAAATCGGGGAATCCATATTGGGTATAATGGTCGTTTCACCGGCACGCCTTGGTCTGGATGGGACAGGTTAATTCCTAATATAAGAAATTTTTCGTCTTAACGCAGTAGAGTTATAACATATTAAATAAAAAGGATTAGCGTATTAGCTTAATCCTTTTTATTTATTTGTCATATACATTAATATTTACGCACTCAAATTTTTGTTAATTTTGGCTTATGTGTCGCTGGTTTAATGTATGTAGTTAATAACCGGCGTGAGATTGGTCCAACAATCAGTAACTGTGATGGTAGCGCCACGATAAAGTTTAGACCAACTGTTTTAAGGTAAGCTGTGACAATTGAACCCTCGATTCCTATCATTAGCCTCGTTAAAATAACCCCATATACTGACATAATAAGGACCATTATAGGGACCATACAAAAGGCGATTGCAATAATAAAGTTGGTTTCTTTCGATTTATCATAAGGCAGTGATAATGCAAGTTTACGCGCCTTCGGTTCAACTATTGACTCTGCAATAAAAGCGACGATAAATGTTACCACAAATTGAATCACTGCAGCCCCTATTGTAAACGATGAAACCCCGTGTAAAGCTGTGTTGTAAACTGACATAATAAGAACCATTCCAAAACACATAAAAAGTCCAAAGATTATGCCTTCCTTTTTATTACTAGGCAAATAAAAACATCCTTTCTTTTAAGCATAAATGTAATTATATATGCCGAAAAATTTTTACATAAGTGACATTTTTATGACTTTTATTTTAAGTTATTTTAATTACATTGTTGTTTTGATGAAACCTTGTTTATAGAGGCTTTGCAAAAAAACGAATTAGAAAATTGTTAGATATAGAAAAGCATAAAGAATAATAACGAATTTAATTTGTTTCAATGAGTTTGATGATTCATTAGATTCCCGGTACGCATTTCATTATCGATCGGGAGTATGCTGGGGTGATTGCCTTGGTCCTATTATTATCAAGCGGATTAACTGCAGCGGCGCTTCCGGTTTCACTGAAGTAGAGAGCGTCGAAGAAAGAAGGAACGATCTTGAAATCCATACGATGTAAGCAGGCTGGCTCATGTGCATGGGTCAGCCTTTTATTAAAAAGCACCTTTCTCCCTAAGGATTCCCTCGGATTCGGTGACGGTTATATATATTTGAAGGAAAAACGATCCATGTTCAGTGAATGGAAATGGATAAATAGTACCAATTATTCAAAATTCTTAATATTAAGGTAAATTGTGACGCGATTTCGACAAAATCATGTTATATTATTCTAGCATTTTACAAAAATAGAAGGGTTGTGAAGTATGTCGTTCAAGATGCATGTTAAAAAGATGCTTGCCCCGATTCTTGCTGTAAGTTTGATTACAGCCCCATTTACCGTCCCGGGGGAGACATCCGCCAAAGGGTCTAATAAGAAACCGGTCGCGACTAAACCGTTCATCATTACAGCTCCTGCCGTTAATTACACAAATGGCACCAAGGCGACTGTAACGGTCACACCGAAAAAAGGGAACAAAGGAAATGAAACAGTTGTCTTCCAGTTAATGAATGGGACGAAGGTCATTTCACAGTCAGCCGTTGAGGCGGATATTAAATCGGCCCAAAAGTTCTCTGCATACTTCAATACGTATAAAGCGGGTTATTGGGTCAAGGTATCGGTTGTCTCCAAGTATAACGGCAATACGATTAACTTCGGCAACAGCCTGGCAACCTCCGTTTCTGATGCACCATTTGAACTAAGGATCATGGAGACGACAGATATACACACTAATCTAGTGAGCTATGATTATTATAAGGATGCCGTATCGGACTCCGTCGGCTTTTCCCGCACGGCATCTTTAATCAAACAGGCACGAAAAGAAGTGAAAAATAGTGTTTTAGTGGATAACGGCGACCTTATTCAAGGGACCCCCCTGGGTACGTACAAAGCGAAAATAGCGCCACTGAAAAAAGGTGAAGTCCATCCTGTCTATAAAGCGATGAACTTGCTTGACTATGATGTCGCTACATTCGGCAATCACGAATTCAATTATGGTTTATCTTATTTGGACGAGGCCATCAACGATGCGGACTTCCCTTATGTGAATGCCAATGTTTATAAAAAGGATAAAGACAATAATCCAAAGAATGACAAAAATAAATATACCCCTTATAAGATCGTCACGAAAAAAGTAAAGGATATCAATGGAAACGAGAAATCAGTAAAAATAGGCTACATTGGGTTTGCCCCTCCGCAAATCATGGATTGGGATAAAGCGAATCTTGACGGTAAGGTCGTTACAAAAGAAATCGTCACGACTGCAAATAAATATGTACCTGAAATGAAGAAAAAGGGTGCGGATGTCATCGTGGCGCTCACTCATTCCGGGTTTAATGGCGACACCAAGAATACCGAGGATGTCATCTATTCATTAAGCAAGGTATCCGGCATCGATGCCATCACGTTCTCCCACACACATAAAGTCTTTCCGGCACAAGATGAGGCGTCTTTAGACAGCCTATTTAAAGATAGCCAAGGAAAAATCCTTAAAGGCGTGGATAATAAAAAGGGCACCATCAATGGTGTACCAGCCGTTCAAGCAGGATATGGCGGCAGTAATCTGGGGATCATCGATCTTGATATCCAGAATATCAAAGGGAAATGGAAGGTCGTTCATTCCGATTCATCAACTCGGGCAATCAACGACAAAGTAACAGGAAAAAAAGCAGCTGAAGATGCATCTGTCGTCAAAGCCGTTAAAAAGGATCACGAAGAAACGATCAAGTATGTCAACACGCCAATTGGAACGACTACAGCTCCAATCCATAGTTACTTCGCCCTTGTGCAAGATGATCCTTCTGTACAGGTTGTGACAAGCGCGCAGAAATGGTATGTGGAAAAATATATCCAAAGCAATCGCCCTGAATACAAAGACTTGCCTATTCTCTCTGTAGGAGCCCCTTTCAAAGCGGGGCGCAATGGAGTCGAGGAATTCACCGAAATCAAAGAAGGCGGACTGACCATTCGCAGCGCCGGCGATTTATATTTATATGATAATACCTTGAAGGCAATCAAGATCAAAGGGTCCGTGGTTAAAGAATGGCTTGAGATGTCTGCCGGGAAATATAATAAAATTGATCCTGCCAAGTCTGAGGAACAGGAATTGCTTAATGGAAAGTTTGCCGTCTATAATTTTGATGTGATTGACGGCGTTACGTATCAAATCGATGTCACCAAGGCTCCGCGCTATGATGAAAAAGGGATAAAAGTGTCGGATTCAAGCAGGATTGCAGATTTGAAATATAATGGAAAACCAGTGGACCCGAATCAAGACTTCATCGTCGTGACGAATAATTACCGTGCTTCGGGCGGAGGAAATTTCCCGGGAGTGAAAGGCAGCGAATACGTAGTTGACTCTGCGGATGAAAATCGCCAAATCTTGATGGATTACATTACCCAAGAGGGTGAGATCAATCCAACTGCTGATAATAACTGGTCAATTGCCCCGATTTCAGGCAAGGTGAACGTTACTTTCACCTCATCACCAAAGGGTGCGGAATATTTAAATGAAGACAGTCCAATTTTCTATACAGGTAAAACCGATGATAAAGGCTTTGGCATTTACAAATTCAATCTTGGGAAAGAAAACGTTAAGGTGCAATTGCTTGGAATCAATGATCTTCACGGCCAGCTGGATACCACTTCTGATTTTGGCGGTATCAAACAAGGGCGTGCTGATTATTTAGCTGCGCACATGAAGCAGCGTAAAGCTGAAAACCCTGAAAATACACTTTTACTATCAGCAGGGGATGCTGTTGGGGCAAGTGCTCCCGTTTCCTCTTTGATCCAGGACAAACCGACGCTACAGTTTTTGAATAATATGAAATTCGATGTCGGAACTGTCGGGAACCATGAGTTCGACAAAGGGGTAGAAACCCTTATGGCTCAAATCAATGGCGGAAAGTCGCCCACATCTGATGTGGTATTCGATAAATTGAACTTTCCGTATGTGGTTGCCAATGTCGTATATAAAGACACCAAAAAACCCATTTTGGACCCTTACGTCATAAAAAAGGTAGGCGGGGTTGATATCGGGTTCATAGGTGTAGTAACGAATGCCACACCTCAAAAAGTAAGTCCGGATGGCATTAAGAATGTGGAATTCATAGAACAGGCACCTGCGGTAAATAAGGCGGTTGATGAGTTGAAGGAAAAGGGCGTCAAATCCATTGTGATCATCTCGCATGACCCAGGCACTGAAAAGGAAGGGGTCATCACAGGCGAAGTGGCTGATCTTGCCAAAGCCGTGGATGATGAAGTCGATGTGATCTTAGCAGGAGATAATCATGCAAGGGTCAACAACTATGTGGATAATAAATTGATTGTACAAGCTTACTCTTATGGAACGGCTTTTGAAGATGTTGATTTGGAAATCGATCCAAACACAAAGGATATTGTCAAAAAGTCAGCTGAAATTGTCACGGTTACACAAGATGGCATCACACCCGATGCCGGGACGACGAAATTCATTAACGACTATTTAGACATGTTCCCCGAGTTGAAAGCCCCACTTGGGACAACGGATGAGAAAATTTTAAGAACCAATGCCTATACACAGGAAACTGCACTCGGTAATTTAATTGCCGATTCAATGAAAGCAGATTTGAATTCCGATTTTGCCTTCATGAATCCAGGTGGAATTCGTGCAGATATTCCAAAGGGGGAAGTCACTTTTTCCGATTTAGCGAAAATCCAGCCGTTCGGAAACGTATTGGTTAAGCTCGAACTGACTGGAGCCGAAGTGAAAACGCTGCTTCAACAGCAATGGATCGTTGAAGGATCTCCGAAAACTTTGCAAATTTCTGGACTGAGCTACACAGCCGACTTCAGTAAACCTGTCACCGAACGTGTCACCTTATTGAAGAAAGCGGACGGGACACCGATCAAGGATACCGAAACATACACGGTCGCCGTCAATGATTTCATGGCAAGCGGTGGTGATAACTATACCGTCCTGAAAGGAAAAGAGCGTGTATTTGGGCATGCTGATTTGGAAGCTTTCGTTAACTATGTGAAAGAAACCTTCAAAGGCGGAAAGATCACGGCAGAAATTGAAGGCAGAATTACGAATATCAATAATTAATTGAGGTTTACTCGTGAGTAAAGCGGATTTACTCGTGAAAATTGAGCATTTACTCGTGAGTTAAGAGGGTTTACTCGTGAAAATTGAGCATTTACTCGTGAGTTTAGAGGGTTTACTCGTGAAAATTGAGCATTTATTCGTGAGTTAAGCGGGTTTACTCGTGAAAATTGGACATTTACTCGTGAGTTAAGTGAATTTACTCGTGAACCTAAAAGAGAGCGCTCCTAATACAAGGGGCGCTCCTTTTTTGATCAATTGTTTCTGAAGATGGAAAAGTTTAATCCCAATGCAAAGGTGACCCATGCGATATAGGGAATCATCGCTAAACCTGATGTACGGTCTATTTTATAAAACTCGAATGCCGTTAATGTAATCAAGGTCAGCAGTGCAGCCATTTCAATAAATGCTGTTCCGCGCAAACCCCATTTGAAGAATAAAAAAGACCATAAGAAATTCAACCCTAGTTGAGTATCGTAGAGGAGTTCAGCTGACTTCGATTTTTTTTCTTTGGATGCAATGCGATATTTCGCTATTCCCATAATCGTATAAAGGCCGGTCCAAGCAACGGGGAAGGTCCAGGAAGGAGGAGCAAAAGCAGGTTTCTTGAGTTTGTCATAAATTTCTTTTGAATTCCTTGTGGCGAATATCCCTACAAGTGAACCTCCGACCACAGGTACCAAAACACTTTTAGCTAATTTTCCGTAGTTCATCATGCAATCATCTTCTTTCTTCATTGTTTGGATGTTCTTAATACCTTTACCTTTTCATCTGAAAATAAAACATGCCCTTTAATCAAGAAGTGTAACTTTCTTCCAATTTTTACGTCGGTACTATTAAGAAAAGGGGGAATACCGATGAACCGTAAAAAAATGATGCTTTTGTTCAGTTTGTTCCTTTTACTTGCTGCATGCAGCAGTAATGAAAAAGATGATTCAGCATCGGAATCACAGGATGAAAAGGCGAGCAGTAAAATGGACGCTTCCTTTTCTGAGAATAAGGAGCCGGAAGAAGTCGTGGAAAAAGAAGGGGTGACGGATGAAAGAAAGGTCATTCATCAAGCCCAGCTAGAGTTGAAAGTGAAGAACCTTGAAAAGGCACAAATGAAGATTGAGAATAAGGTGGATGAATATGGCGGATATGTTGTCGAGTCCAATGTATACAGGGAAGATGAAGAATTGGTGGAAGGAACCATCACTGTTCGGATCCCCGAGGCCCGTTTTCAGGATTTTCTAGCCGATAGCGAGGGCGAGGCTTCAGAAGTGGTCGGAAGGAATGTTACAGGACAGGATGTGACGGAGCAATATGTAGATTTAAAAGCAAGGTTGAAGTCAAAGAGGGCTGTGGAGGAAAGGTTACTTGCATTCATGCAGGACGCTAAGAAGACGGAAGATCTGTTGAAAATATCATCTGATCTTGCCGTGGTTCAAGAAGAAATAGAGCAGCTGACCGGGCAAATGAAGTATCTTGAAAACCAGACTTCATATTCAACGGTTACAATCACGTTCATACAGGACCGGATTGTTGTACCGGGTCTTGATAATAAGGAATTGAATACATGGGAGAGAACGAAGAAACAACTTGCAACGAGTGCGAATCTATTACTTAAAGCGGGTTCGGGAATCATTGTTTTCATAATAGGAAACTTGCCTATCCTCATTATTTTAGGCGGAGCTGGAGCGGTGGTCCATTGGGCGCTGAAAAGAAGGGGTAAAAGGTAAAGGAAGAAAAAAAGAGGGTGCCCAAACAAATTCGTTTGGCACCCTCTGGCATTTATCTTTTTCGTTTATGCAAACCGGTCACATAATACAGGACCACTAACAGTAAGATCCAGATCGGACCAACGATTAGAGCGATTCTTGTATCTGCTGAAAAGCCGAGTACAACCATTACGAATACTAAAAAGGCTAGAGTGAAATAAGAAGTGAATGGGAAAAGAGGCATTTTGTAACCTAAGCCTTGTTTTTCCGCCGGACTCATTTTTCGTCTAGACATAATCTGTGTGACAAGTATGGTTCCCCATGTCCAGAGTGCACCGAATGTGGCGACACTTGTCACGTAACTGAAAACTTTATCGGCTTCCATGTAGTTAAGGTAAACACCGAAAAGAAGCACGACAGCCGAAACGATAATGGCAACGCCAGGAACGCCCGACTTTGTTGTACGTTCGAAACTTTTTGGTGATTCACCTTGCTGCGCTAGGTTGAATAACATTCTTCCCGTACTGAAGATCCCGCTGTTACAAGATGATAGGGCCGCTGTCAATACGACAAACTGAATGATTCCTGCTGCGCCTGGTATACCAATTTTATCAAACATCATAACGAATGGGCTGTTTTCTCCATTCATTTGATCCCATGGAGTGATCGATAAAATGACTGTCAGAGCTAAAACGTAAAAAAGTAAGATTCGATAAAAGACGGTATCGATGGCTCTTTTTAGAGATTTTTCAGGATTTTTGACTTCACCTGCGGTTACACCGAGCATTTCAATTCCCAAATAGGCGAACATGACCATTTGGAAAGAGAGGATGACACCGGAAATCCCATTAGGGAAAAATCCGCCATGTTCAACAAGGTTGCCGAATCCAACCGCGATTCCGCCGTTCCCCAGTCCAAAGATGATCATCCCGAAGCCAAGAACGATCATTAGGATGATCGTAACGATTTTAACTAGTGCGAACCAAAACTCCAATTCACCGTAAGCTTTTACAGCAAGAAAGTTAATCGTTGTCATGATGGCAAGTGCGGCTAACGCCCAAGCCCATTGTGGAGTTCCCGGGAACCAGAATTGCATATAGATTCCGACTGCCGTAATTTCGGCCATACAGGTGGCAATCCAAACGAACCAGTAATTCCAACCGGTTATATATCCGGCAAGAGGGCCGACAAATTCGCTTGCATAGCGACTGAATGAGCCTGCGACAGGATTTTTTATCGCCATTTCCCCTAGTGCCCGCATGATAAGGTAGATCATAAGCCCGCCAATTGCATAAGAAATAATGATAGCTGGGCCGGCTAGTTTAATCGCAGATGCCGAGCCGAGAAATAAACCGACTCCAATGGCTGCGCCAAGAGACATTAATGCGATATGTCTTTCTTCCAAACCTCTATGCAGTTGAGATTCTTTGGAGTTTTGCATAATTTTCCCCTTTTCTTTGTTGGAGTGAAGTTTTCTCTATCTAGCATTTTATCACTAGTAGAGCTGAATACATATTATTTATTGATTTTTCACATAATATTACAACTAAATAATATATTTTAATAGGGAGATTGTAAAGCAAAAAATGAAAACGCTTACCACGAAGGGGATCTTACCTGTTTTCATTATATAATAATCTTATATAACTAAATGGAATGTTATTTAAACAAAATATAATTATGTGATTTTTCCAAAAATTTAGACTATTTCCCGATGAAAAGCTGTCCCAATGTAAAGGAACAGCTTTTTGTTTATCATTGCCAGATGGCGGAGGCCCATTCCGGATGATCTATGAAAGGGTTGCGATTATGTTGATATTCATTATAAATGACCTCATTTCGGTTACGCTCGAAGGCATCTACAGGGTCCTGTTCATTCCATTCCAGTAAGACAGCCAATTTACCATGATACGGGGCTGTACCATTGTTCACTTGATTATTTAGCTCTAAATTGACTTCCCCTGAATCGCCCTCGTAACGAACCGCCATATAAAACAGCATTCGGGCGACATCCCCTTTGACACTATCGCGAGGTTCCCAAGAATCCGAGTCATAGTAATTTCCTTTCGCTTCGGTGTGTTCAGAACCTCCATTATCGAAGTCCAGGTTGTTTCTTGTACTATTGACGGACGCATCAGTCGGCCGAAGGTGATGTAGATCGGTGCCAGGTCCTAAAGTGGTGCCAAAATCGCCATGTGATTTTGCCCAGACATGTTCACGGTTCCAATCATTGACACCAGATCCGTTTATTGTTTTTCCTTGAGAACGCCCTGTATAAAGAAGAATGACATTATTGGCGTTATTCGGGTCCTCATCGGTTTTCCGTAAAGCGTCCCAGACATTTGTATACGATATTTCCGTATGGTCATCGATGATTTCATGGAGGGAACTTTTTAAAGAAGCCCCTGATTTTCCGCTGGCTGATTCATAGTATGAGCCGACCCCGGGTGTCTCCGGTTCTGGTGAATCATTCCCTAAAACCATGGCAGAAACATCTTTTAAGCCTGGATGGGTGAAATATGCACTCAGTGCACCGGTTACGGTGACTTTTTTTCCTTTTAAGGAAGGATTCGATTTCAACCCAAATTCAGGTCGAAAGGAAGATGGGATCTGAACATATACCATATTGGCAATGTTTGTTTCCGCGGAACTTTCTGCTAAGGCTATGGCATAATCATTTGGATAGCTGTTCGTGACTACGGTGTTAGCAGAGGTGGGCTGTCCCACTACATAGCCACTGACCGTTTTAATCGTGCTGTCTTGATTTGCAATGGCTTGGGAAACGGAGAAAGGAGATGACAAGCTGCCATCGCCAGCCGCGGCTAGTGAAGGGGTGCCGAAAAGTGCGGGAATAAAGAATGCCAGCACGAGTAAAATGGACAGGATAAGTCTTGGTTCATGTTTTGTGAACATGTCATTCCTCCATAAATCGATTCATACCCACTTCCAGAAAAGTCAGCATGTATATGTAAAGTTATGGATAAATGGTGCCTTCTCCTTCTGGATTGTCAAAAATGAGAGAATACAGCTAGTGAGGGTTAGCGAAATTTAGGGAAATAGCCCGGGAAATATCGAAGGCCGTTATGGAAATGACATGGATACGAAAAACCGTCAGCATCCTACTGACGGTTTTTTTTACTCTTTTTTATAAGAAGGCTTTGAATGAAACTCAATAGAAATGATCCGATTAAAGCTCCCCAAAAAGAATCTATTACAAAGCCACTCACTACATAGGAGGTGATTTGAAATGTGAAGGCATTGATAATGAAAGAAAACAACCCGAACGTCAGGATGGTGATCGGCAATGTGATAAGTTGCAGAATGGGTCTAACCAGCAAGTTCATGATTGATAATATAAAAACCGCCAGCAGGGCTGTACCGTAAGATTTGATCGTGATGGAGTCGAGAAGCCAGTCAATAACGAGCAATACCAGCCCGTTGATAAGAAAGCGCATTATTATGTTCATGAAAAACTCCTCCTGAAGTCACTTTACTACAAGTCATTATACTAAAATTTCATGAATTTCAGTTATATGTTTGCAGAATTGTCACAAAAAAGAGGGATGCGGATATGTACTCCCCCCGGAAAAGAAAAGGACCCTTTTAGGGTCTTATTCCATTAGTTGATGGCAATGATCTTTTCGAATTCACTTAACTCCAATGTGTTTTTCAGCTTTGGATTGGTGTTTAAGGAAAGCAGGGCACTTTCGATGAGAAAGGTTCGCGGATCACTGTTTTGTAAAAATTCCTCTTGGATAAAGTGAATTAATTTTAAGTTTTTCACCCGTTCAGCTTCATCATCTTGACATAGCTTCAAGATCATCTTTTTTAGGTCGTTTGCAGAGTGCAGTAGTGCTGTATGAAAATCCTGCTGTGTATTGAAGCACTCCGGCAGCCATTGCTTGATTTGATCGGGTTCTAAAAGCTGTACGCCAGACTGGCTAACATCTTCGAAAATGGTTTTGATCCGGTCCACACAATAACGGATAACTTCAGTAGGGTTGAAATCGGGCTCTTTAGCCAAGGCATTAAAATGAATCGTTTGATGCATCATCCCCGAGTAAAGAATGGCACAGTCCAAAATATAGGGTTTTTTCTCAGCGCCGAAAATATCCAGAAACCGTTTTGATAGCCAATGTATATGCTGGAATTTAGCATGGGTTATGAAGTTCTTAAGTTCGGTATCATTCGAAATCATTACTTCTTCATATAAGGAAAAGAGTTTATTACTTTTATTGGAGTGCATTTGCAATTCGGATTGTTTGATGAATATTTCAATATCTCCAAGGTTTTGCCCAATCAGCAATTCATTCCGCTCTTTTTCTAATTTTTCTAGGGTAGTCAGGAAGACTGCCTTAAGCAATTCGCTTTTAGAAGAAAAATAGTTATAAAATGTTCCTTTTGAAATGCCGCTATAATCCAAAATGTCCTGAATGGATGTTGCTTGATAACCCTTTTCGATAAATAATTGGTGTGCATATTTAACTACCTGTTGTTTCCGCTCATTCATTTATATCACCCTTACTCTTATTGGACGGTCATTTTAACGTAATAGTATCTTATTTTCTATACGAATACAAACCAGTATGTTTACAATTTCTCTAGCAAAATAAGGGGGATGTCCTCATATGGATACCTTGTTTCAGTCAATTTTTTTATAGGAATTCATGGATTTTTGAAATTCAAAATGTACGTGAATGGATCAAGTCTGATGAAATCGGGAATCAACAAAATGCATCCTTCTACACTTTATGTAAATAAAGGCTAATGAAGTGAACAAAGTCACAGGAGAATCATCTGGATTGTTATAAAATAAATAGAAGGAACCAGGTGCAGCCGCATCGTATCAAGAAAGCATCTATCTCTCATTCTCGTTTACTATCCCATTAGTAGGAGAAATGATAAAAACACTTATTACGAAGGAATATTGGGCATGAGGGTCGTATACCATTATTAGGAATATTAATTTGTTTATATGTTGTACAACCAACATTTATAAAGTACGAGTAATCCATATTATGGGTATGTTTTGGGGTGAAATATTAATGGTGACTTAATGAATTGATTATTATATTAAAATTATTATAAATAAGTATTGATTTTTTTCTGAGAAGCTTTATCATTATATACATAAATAATAATGAAAAAGGTGGTTCAATAATGACGAACAAGAAAAACCTTACTACAAGCTGGGGAGCACCAGTTGGAGATAATCAAAACTCAATCACTGCCGGCGAACGCGGTCCTGTACTCATTCAAGATGTACACTTGTTGGAAAAGCTAGCCCACTTCAACCGTGAACGTGTGCCTGAACGTGTAGTTCATGCGAAAGGTGCCGGTGCATTCGGTACTTTCGAAGTAACGAACGACCTTTCTCAGTATACGAAAGCTAAACTTTTCAATGGTGTAGGCAAGAAGACAGATCTTTTTATCCGTTTCTCTACAGTAGCCGGTGAATTGGGATCTGCCGATACAGTCCGTGACCCGCGTGGATTTGCCGTTAAATTCTACACGGAAGAAGGAAACTACGATATCGTCGGTAATAATACGCCTGTATTCTTTATTCGCGATGCGATTAAATTCCCCGATTTCATTCATACACAAAAAAGAGATCCTAGAACACATTTGAAAAACCCGACTGCAGTTTGGGATTTCTGGTCACATTCACCAGAATCCTTACATCAAGTAACGATCCTGATGTCCGACCGGGGCATTCCTGCTACACTCCGTCATACACATGGTTTCGGAAGCCACACATTTAAATGGGTGAATGATGAAGGGAAAGGCGTTTGGGTGAAATACCACTTCAAAACAGAACAGGGCATCAAAAACCTTGATGTGAATCTAGCTGCAAAACTAGCAGGTGAAAACCCTGATTACCATACGGAAGACCTTTTCAATGCCATTGAAAAAGGGGACTTCCCTGCATGGAAATTATATGTTCAGATCATGCCTTTGGAAGATGCGGATACATACCGTTTCGATCCATTTGATGTAACGAAGGTATGGTCTCAAAAAGATTATCCGCTAATCGAGCTTGGCCGTATGGAATTGAACCGAAATCCTGAAAACTATTTTGCAGAAGTGGAACAAGCCACGTTCTCACCGGGGACGTTCGTGCCAGGAATTGAAGCTTCCCCAGATAAGATGCTTCAAGGACGTCTATTTGCATATGGAGATGCACACCGTTACCGTGTAGGCTCGAATCACAACCAGCTTCCGGTTAACCGTCCGAAAGTCGAAGCGAACAACTACCAGCGTGATGGCTTCATGCGGGCGGATGACAATGGAAAGGGATCTGTTTATTATGAGCCGAATAGCTTTGGCGGTCCTGCAGAATCAACGGAAAATAAAGTCACTCCTTTCGAGGTGACTGGAAAAGCTGCACAAGTGGGTCATAATAGTGATGATCACTACACTCAAGCAGGTGACTTATACCGTCTATTGAGTGCGGAAGAGAAAACTCGCCTTGTCGAAACGATTGTGGGCGCAATGAAACCTGTTGAATTGGAAGAAATCAAGCTTCGTCAAATCAGCCATTTTTACAAAGCCGATCCGGAATACGGAACGCGCATAGCTGAAGGTTTAGGCTTGGCGGTACCACAAGAAGCGTAAAATATGGAACTCCCAATCTATTTTTAAAGCAAAAAGGCATCCATTCATGAATGGGTGCCTTTTTTTATACCGGGATGTCCTGTTCATCAGGAAGGCGATGATATTCTGACCTTGACCCCAAGAAATAGGACGCCAAAAAGGTGTGCTGCAAGTTGATGAATTAAAGCCATCGTTTTATAAAGCGTGGAACAAGGTATCACTGACACCCAACAAGTTCGGTATGAATATATAGTTATAAATGTTCGTAAAGGAAGTAATGCTTTCAGATCAATAGGGGGCTGGGTACTTAGTTTATCGGTAAAGGGTGGAGTTAATGACAAAAAGAAACGGGTTTTAGTAGGCAGTCCAATTTACCAGAAACCACATATTTTACAAAAGCTTTTACTCTAACTTGAACGCTTGGATGTGGAGGGAATGGAGATTGGCCATTTTTTCATTGATGACAATGAAGATGAGCGATCAAGAAAATCCGGTTATTGACTTTTGGAATGAAACCCATTACAAGGAGGATGAACTCTGGTGCGCTCACCAGTACTATCGGCCGTTCCAGGTCAGGTAACGTGAGTGGTTTGAATGCAAGTGGAACGATAGGCCGCAGCATAGCGGGAGATTTGGAGAAATGTTTTTGAAATGCCTCACAAGTTATCTGACATCCGCTTGAAGCATCTGGGCTGGGTCAAAGAAGAAGATCGGATGGCGAAATTCAAAAGATATCAGGGATTGGATCCTGATGGTACCTATGGGAGTACCAAGCATTATTTAAGCATTCCGAATGATGCCCCCAATTTGAGGAGTGAGGATCATTAATCATGAAGTCCCTATCATGATGGCACGGGTGCTTTGGCAATAATTAAATCGAATCAGCATACATTTGGTTAAGAGGAGGTGCAGTATGGACGTTTTTGTGAGGCAGAATGATTCCTTGTGGTATTATAGCCAATTATTCAAGGTGAATTACCAACTTATCATTGATTCCAATAGTGGGATTGATCCACTTGCGCTTATGATAGGACAGCAAATCAAGATTCCTGGCTTTACGACGACCGCGCATAAGATTAGGCAAGGGGATTCTTTATGGGCAATTGCCAAATCACGTAATCTTTCATTGGACGCCCTATTTTTGGTTAATCCTAATCTCAACCCGAATGCCCTGCAAGTTGGTCAAACGATTTCTGTGCCATTAAGGATAACATGGAGGCTAGTTCAAGGAAACCAGGAATATGATTATGAGATGATGGTGACTGATGTAAGACGTTTGAAAAATATCTATCCATTTATTAAAACATCCCCAATTGGAGACTCGGTGCTTGAAAGGGATATCCCCGAAGTGCTGATTGGAAATGGTAACAAACGAGTTCACTATAATGGTTCCTTTCATGCCAATGAGTGGATTACGACACCTGTGGTCATGACCTTTTTAAATGATTATTTACTCGCAATCACGAATCAGGCTGACATCCGCGGTCTATCCATGTTTCCTTTTTATCAACAGACGATGTTATCGGTCGTTCCGATGGTGAATCCGGACGGAGTGGAGTTGGTTCTGAAAGGCCCGCCTGCAGATGAGTCATTGAAAGGTCAGCTCGTGGAATGGAATAATGGCAGCGAAGACTTCTCTGGCTGGAAAGCCAATATCAATGGAGTGGATCTGAATGATCAATTTCCCGCCAAATGGGAATTGGAACAAGCGCGCAATAATGTAACGGAGCCAGGTCCGGCAAACTATCCTGGGGAAGGCCCACTTACGCAGCCTGAAGCGATTGCAATGTCAGAGTTGACAAGAAAACGCGATTTTGGCAAAGTCCTTGCTTTCCATACCCAAGGAGAGGTCATTTTTTGGGGGTTCGAAGATTTGGAACCACCCGAGTCCGAAACGATAGTCAATGAGTTTGCGAGGGTCAGTGGATATGAGCCTGTCAAATCCGCCAATAGTTACGCAGGGTATAAGGATTGGTACATTCAGGATTGGCGAAGGCCAGGATTTACCGTAGAGCTGGGCAAAGGAACCAATCCCCTTCCTATATCACAGTTCGATGAGATTTATCAGAAATCGCTTGGGATTTTCTTAGCAGGGCTATATATGTGAATTTTGACCATATGAAAAAGCTCAACTCCGTTTCCTGGGGTAGAGCTTTTTAGTCTTATAAACTATTAGACTTGAAACGATGAGGGCTGCTGCAAAGAATAAGTAAAGTTATGCTTTACTTATCGATTGCATGATTAACTCGCTTTAAGCCTAAAAAGTAAGGACGTTCTCCAGTTTTCGTCTTAGTAATAATGCAGCCCCTACCAAAAGGAATTCTAATAGTTTTACGGTAAGGAAGTTTGTCTCCCTTAGCGCTAGTATTGGCCCCACCTACGCCAGATACTTTGACAGCCACGCATGCCATCCAACCTAATTTCATTATAATAGAAAGCGCTTACATTTACAAAAACATTCGTATTGCAAATTTCGACATTCGCATAAGTGTCCCTTACCAGTAGGAGGAGAATGGGCATATTACTGATAAGGGCCCTATAAGATTCAGGTTAATCTGTAATGAATTCCTGCAACTTTTGCGTTAGTCCACCATTGCCGAATTTAATGAACTTTGTTTTTCCGGCATCTTGTTCAGGGGTAGAAGCGAATTCCAAAAAGGCTAATAAGTTGATCCGGCGGTAAAGAATATGGACAATGCCATATTCATAGAACCAACGATCGATCGTGTTGTAAACCCCTCTATTCAGTCGGTATTGCTGCTGGCACCAGTGGAAAAATATTCTGTCCGGCAGATTTAGGTACTCCATATCTTCTAAGCCCCCATTTTGCTTCTCATTCATGATAGGGGAAATGGTCCGTAGCGATTCCTTTTGCATAGTGCAATCCTCCCTCATTGATAAAAACGAAAAAACCCCTATTCTTGTTGAATAGAGAGCCTCCAGTGAACTAGTCAGCTTATATATGTTCCTTATATAAAAGTAGTATAAAATACATTAATCCTATTTGTTAAGTTGGTATTTAAAATTATTGAAATAGATATGTTTACTTTATATTTTCCGGGAAATTCGATTGAAAATACGAATAAATATTTATGTTTATTAGTTATAGTTCGTATATAATGATTTTAAAGGTATGAGGAGGAGAGACTGAATGTATAAATCAAAAAAGATTTTATTATTGGGCTCGGGTGAATTGGGGAAAGAGGTCATACTTGAAGCACAGCGGCTTGGTGTGGAGACCATTGCTGTAGACCGCTATGAACATGCCCCTGCCATGCAAGTCGCTCATCGCAGTTATGTGATCGATATGCTGGATGCGGAACAACTAAGGAAAATTGTAGAAAAAGAACAACCCGATTTGATTGTGCCGGAAATCGAAGCCATTGCTACATCTGAATTAGTCAAGTTGGAAGAGGAAGGCTTTCACGTCATTCCGACGGCAAGAGCGGCTAAATTGACTATGGATCGTGAAGGAATCAGGAGGTTGGCTTCCGAAACCTTGGAGATTCCGACTGCAGCCTACAAATTCGCTGATACCTATGAAGAATTTGTCCAAGCTGCCAAAGAAGTCGGATTTCCCAATGTAGTAAAACCGCTGATGAGTTCTTCAGGGAAAGGGCAAAGTGTGTGCCGAACGGAAGGTGACCTGGAAGAGTGCTGGAAAATTGCCATGGAAGGCGGCCGGGTTCAAAATGGACGGGTGATCATTGAAGAATTCATCTCTTTTGATTCGGAAATTACGCTGCTTACTGTCCGAGCCGTAAACGGTACCATGTATTGTGCTCCCATAGGTCACATTCAGCAGGGCGGGGATTATATTGAATCCTGGCAGCCGCATAATATGACAGAAGCGCAAATAGCGGAAGCTAAAAGAATTGCCCATGCCATTACAGATGAACTTGGAGGGTACGGATTATTCGGGGTTGAGCTTTTCCTCTCAGGGGATAAAGTCTATTTCAGTGAAGTTTCCCCACGTCCTCATGATACGGGGCTAGTGACATTAGTGACTCAGAATCTGTCGGAGTTTGCCCTGCATGTTCGAGCGATACTTGGATATCCGATCCCGGAAATCACGCTGATCACCCCAGGTGCTAGCCGTCCATTAAAAGCGCAAGATGAGTTATCGGAATATTCTATAGTCGGTGTTGAACAAGCTTTGGCTTTACCGAATACACAAGTGCGTCTTTTCGGAAAACCGGTTACCAAGGTAGGGAGAAGGGTTGCTGTCGCCCTGTCATCTGCCGATTCAATCGAGGTGGCGAGAGTGAATGCGGCCCGTGCTTTGGAATGTTTAGAGATAGTAGAGAAATGACAGTGAAAAGCGCTTCATTGAATGGAGCGCTTTTTCATATAGCATGACCTCCATAACCAGGCCTCCGACAGAGTTCTATAAGCGAAAATAAAGCATCCTGATTGGATGCTTTATTTTCTTTTCTCCATTAATTTTTTAGCACTTTCAAACTCCTAACAAATCACTCTGATTTGAAGACGTTGAATGAAAAGAATTTGGTTCAAGATCACTTACCCACGCTGGTGTTAACTAAATCTTTATCATTCCTCTAAAGCCTGTAAAATGACCCCACTACTGATGATTTTCATGAATAACCCACAACTTCATAAAAGCGGCATGCAATTCCGAGTCAAGCTGCCTTTACTTTGTCTTAACAATTATCCTGCTGCATTTTTACATAGCCTTGACATTGAGTTCATTTTCTTCACCTATAGTTTAATTAAAGAGAAAACATTAATGGGAGGTCATTCATTTGAATCGCACATGGAGTAAAAAGGTTTTACCCATCACACTCGTTTCTGCATTAGCATTTGGAAGTTTATCATGGTCCGCTACGGATCGTGTTTCGGCAAAGGGGAATTCAAAAAAAGAACCCGAAATCAAGAACGTGATTTTCCTGATCGGTGACGGCATGGGTGTTTCCTATACCTCCGCTTACCGGTATTTAAAAGATAACCCTGGTACGAAGGTGGCAGAACGGACTGAGTTTGATAAATACTTGGTTGGCCAGCAGATGACCTACCCTGAAGACGCTGCACAAAATATAACGGATTCAGCGTCGGCAGCAACGGCAATGTCTTCCGGAGTGAAGACTTATAACGCTGCCATTGCAGTGGATAATGATAAATCAGAAGTCAAAACCGTATTGGAAGCAGCGAAGGAAAAAGGAAAAGCGACGGGATTGGTTGCCACTTCTGAAATCACCCATGCTACACCTGCATCTTTTGGCGCCCATGATGAAAATCGGAAAAACATGAATTCAATCGCAGACGATTATTATAATGACTTAATCAAGGGCAAACATAAAATTGACGTCCTCTTGGGCGGTGGGGAATCCAATTTTGTCCGTCCGGATGTCAATTTGGCGAAAGCCTTCGAAAAAGACGGTTATAGTTATGTGACAGATAAAAATCAAATGCTTAAGGACAAAAATGAGCAGGTCCTTGGTTTATTCGCCTCTGAAGGACTCCCAAAAATGATTGACCGCCCAAGTGAAACGCCTTCTTTGGAAGACATGACAAGTTCGGCGATTAAGCGTTTGAATAAAAATAAAGATGGTTTCTTCCTTATGGTCGAAGGAAGCCAAGTCGACTGGGCAGGACATGATAATGATATCGTAGGTGCAATGAGTGAAATGGAAGACTTTGAAAAAGCATACAAAGCGGCCATAGAATTTGCGAAGAAAGACAAACATACCTTAGTGGTGGCTACTGCGGATCACTCTACAGGAGGATTCTCTATCGGAGCCAAAGGAATCTATAACTGGTACGGTGAACCGATCAAGGCAGCCAAACGCACCCCTGACTTCATGGCGGATGCCATCGTCAAAGGCGCCGATGTTGAAAAAACGTTAAAGCAATATATTGATCAAAATGAAGTGAAGCTAACTAACGATGAAATCAAAACGGTAACAGAAGCTGCCAAAACAAAAAATGTGACGAAAGTCGATAATGCCATTGAAGCCATATTCGATAATCGGACCAATACTGCATGGACTACCGGGGGACATACGGGTGAAGATGTACCGGTCTACGCATACGGGCCATATAAAGAGCGTTTTGCCGGGCAGGTCGATAACACGGATCATGCCAAAATCATCTTTGATCTATTAAAGAAGTAATAACACTTCAGGGAGGGATTCAATGAACAGACTGATGATTGGTGCCCTGTTATTAACGGCATTTGGTGCTCTTAATACCCAACCAGCTTACGAAGAAGAAACAACAGCTAAAGAAAAAACAGAGGAAAGTGCACGACCACTGGTAAAAAAGGATGTCTATGTTCCGAATCCACAGCTTCCTGATGATATAAACTTGAACCAGATCGGTCAGAACGTTTCCGATGCAAAAGGCGAATTAACTTTGAAGGCCTATAAAAAAGTGAATGAAACGTTGAATGTTGGTCCGATCGAGGTTAAAGTCAAAGAAATGAAAGTGATGCATGCCACTCCGGATTACAGCATGATCGATTTCTTCCACGGCTATACGCATGATGAAGATTTCGATATCGTAAAAGTGAACGTGGAAATCAAAAATAATACGGATAAAAAAATCAAGTTTTCCCCAGTTGCTTTCCTTGAAACGGACAGCGGAGAACATCTGACATGGGAAGATGAGATTTACCTGGAAGAACTTACTGGTGAAATAGAAGGAAACGGTTCAAAAAGCGGAAACATCGGTTTCATTCTAAATGATGGAAACATAAAGGGAATATCCCTCATGACAAGTGATGCGGTGGATGAAGAAGGGGAAGTCCTTGCAAAAGGCAAGTCAGCTGAATTCGCTTTTTAAAGAATATGTATAAAAGCCTTGGAAAAATAAAATACTAGAACAAGTGATGGGGATTTCTATCACTGGACGGAATATTCAAATCCTAATGATGAGGTGATACAGAATGAGCTATAAAGATCAATTAGATCCACATTCTCAAAAGTTTCACCATAATTGGACAAGACCTAAGCGTTCAAAATCTCAAGTTAATGGCCATACGCAAGAATCGCAAACAAACATTATACTAAGAAGCAATGCAAAGGCTCACAGGTGGTAAAGGATATTCCCGACAAAGAAGGAGGCTCTTAGCGAGTCTTCTTCTTTATATTTAAAATAGTTCATCTAAACCAATCAAGGCATACATGGCTTTTCATTGATAATTATGATACCATTTACCTTTAAGATTAAAGTGATGAGCTTGGCGTGAAACTGGAGTTTCGATCCCGATTGAAAGTTTCACCTTATACAAATAGAGGACGTGAATTGTAATGATTAAAATTGAAATCCCTGCAGCGGATATAAGCATCAAACAAAGAAAGCAAGTTATAGAAGGAGACGAAGCCGTCATTCCTGAAATTTACGGGTTTATCGATTTTCATTTGATTCCCCGTGATAAAGGCGGCATCATCTTGTTTTACAATGAAAACGATGTGCTGATTTTTGTCGGGAAAGCACGTAAATTAAGACAAAGGGTCAAAAAGCACTTCGAGGATAATGTTTCTCCAATTAAAGAGCATCGTAATGAAGTCAAGAAAATTGACATTCTTATAGTCGAAGATGCCATGGAACGTGAAATCTATGAAACGTACATGATCAATAAACTTCATGCTAAATACAACGTCGACAAAGTGTTTTATAAATAAGAAGAACCTATGAAAAGCTGACTGCATATGCACTCAGCTTTTTGTGTGCGAACTTAAGTTTACATATGTACAAAAATAATTTCGTACATTTACAGCTGCTCCATGTTAGGTTAACAATGTTGGTTTATATTTAGAGTATTCCAAAACATTTCAGGAGGAAGCTATTGAAGAAAATACTTTGTAAAAAGGTGTTAGTTATCTCAATCGGGACAGTGATTGCCTTTGGGAATTTAACGTGGTCCGTGTCACAAGCTTCTAAACTGGCGAAACAGAGAGAGATTGAAACTTTTGAACAAAAGACAGTAAAATCTTCAGGGTGGGAAATGGCGGAATAAGCACAGTAACCAATAATTTTTTTCTCGATTTACAACAAAGAAATAGAAAAATGTATTGGATAATGAAACATTGTTGATGATCAGCAGCTTGTCAATATGGAAGTAAAATAAATGATAAAACTGTAATGGAGGTTCATTACACATGATGTTATGTGTGATTGGGCTTCCATTTAATTTTTGTTTTTAGTTTTAGGAAGAATGTCAGCACCTTTCATTTATCCGTGATTGCCCATGCTGAGTATTGGGTGCAATGGTTGATTACATATGTTCAGGAAGAGTATTCGAGAGGTAATTTTGAAAAAAGCTTGCAAATAGGAATGATTACGTTTTATTATTAAAGAGTGATTTTTCATGGAGGTTAACTTTTTCGTTTAAATCGTAATGATTTTGATTTGTGAACAAAAATAATAAATCAGGTAAGGGAGTGACAAGGGATGGAGAAGGAGAAAATTCCCGTTACGGTATTGAGTGGATACCTTGGTGCGGGAAAGACGACGCTTTTGAATCATATACTTGAAAATCGCAATGATCTGAAGGTTGCCGTAATCGTTAATGATATGAGTGAGATCAATATTGATGCTTCGCTGGTCAAAAAGGGAGGGTTTACCCGGACGGATGAAAAACTTGTGGAAATGCAGAATGGCTGCATTTGCTGTACGCTTCGTGAGGATTTAATGATCGAGGTGGAGAAATTGGCGAAACAAGGGGACATTGATTACATCGTAATTGAATCGACGGGGATAAGCGAGCCGGTACCTGTAGCCCAAACCTTCTCCTATGTTGATGAAAGCATGGGAATTGATTTATCGGAATATTGCCGGCTGGATACGATGGTCACCGTTGTTGATGGGTATAACTTTTGGCAAGACTTCACTTCCGGAGAAACACTTATTGACAGGATGCAGGCAACTGATACTGCGGATGGCAGGGAAGTTGTCGATCTATTAATAGATCAGATAGAGTTCTCCAATGTCATCCTGTTAAATAAAATCGATCTAATGGATGCTGACGCCGTGGAGGAACTGAAAGCGGTTCTTCATAAGATGAATGCAGATGCGAGGATCATCGAAACGGATCATTCCAAGGTGCAGCTAAAGGAAGTATTGAATACTCATTTATTTGATTTTGAAAAGGCAAGCCAAGGTGCAGGCTGGATAAAAGAGTTGAATGAAGAGCATATCCCTGAAACCCTTGAGTACGGGATTTCATCCTTCGTTTACAGAAGGAAATTACCCTTTCATCCATCACGGCTGATGACGTGGTTAGAAAGTTGGCCGGTGGAAGTGGTGCGGGCAAAGGGCTTCCTTTGGCTGGCATCAAGAAATGATATAGCCGGATTGTTATCGCAAGCAGGACCGTCATTAACGATTCAAGCAGCCGGTAAATGGGTCGCAGCTTACCCTGAGGAAGAACAGCTCCAAATTTTGCAGGAAGCACCTGAATTACTGGAACGGTGGAATGCGGTATATGGTGACCGGATGACGGAGCTGGTTATGATTGGCATCGAGATGAATCAAGAGGAGATAGAACGTGAACTAGATCAATGTTTACTGACTTCAGCAGAGTTGCAGCAGGATTGGTCTCTGTATGAAGATCCATTACCTGCATTTACGGAAATAGTCCATTAAAATTTAGGAGGAAAAAAACATGAGAGTGAACATTACTTTAGCATGCACTGAATCAGGGGACCGGAACTATATCACAACGAAAAATAAGCGGAATAACCCGGACAGGATCGAATTGAAAAAGTACTGCCCGCGTTTAAAGAAACATACGCTTCACCGTGAAACGAAGTAATTTCGAGATTTAAATCGTAATGATTATGCTTTATGAAGAGATTGGATGTAAAAGGAGGGAAGTTCATGTTGGAATGGATCATTATTGGCGGAGGCATTCAAGGTACGACGATGGCTGCATTTTTACTAAAGTCTTATCCAGGCCCGTAATAAGGGATCCATTCCACCTGACTTACATAAAGCGCTGATGAATCAAGTTAAACAGGGATTATTGCGTGTGATGGATGTTGAAGTGATAAGCGCTGTGTGGAGGGATGGGCATATTAGCCTCAGGGATAAAAATGAAAAGGTTATTCAACAAACAGGGACGATCCTTTTGGCGACCGGCTTTAAGTCATCAATGCTTGGGAAGGATTGGCTAACGCCAGTCATCCAGTCGCATGGTTTACGCTGCGCGGAATGTGGTTATCCGATTGTATCGCAGTCATTGCAGTAGAGACCTGGTTTATATGTCACGGGAGCATTGGCTGAACTTGAAATGGGCCCGATATCCATGAATATATCGGGAGCAAGGCAGGCAGCGGAACGGATTGTGAACAGTTATAGGATTAATAAAATCATTATGTTTAAAAAAGGAGAATATAAATGGCGAAAAAATCCAAGGTGGTAAAAGCACAAAAACAGTTGGCAATGGTCGAAAAATATGCAGAAATCCGTAGGGAATTGAAGGAGAAAGGTGATTATGCTGCATTGGCCAAACTCCCGCGGGATTCTTCGCCGACAAGGGTCCACAATCGTTGCGGAGTAACAGGGAGACCGCGTGGGTATATGCGCAAATTCAACATGTCCCGTATCGTTTTTAGGGAACTTGCACATAAAGGGCATCTGCCGGGTGTCAAAAAGGCAAGCTGGTGAAGCGTGGTGATGAAAGTGATTAGGGATGAAAGTCTTTCATTCACTAGAATCAAGTCCTAGTAATACAAAGAACAGTCATAAAAAAGGGAGCCCTAGTATGGGCTCCTTTTTGAAGATCCAGATTGCCGCATGGCTAAACCCTTTTTAGCCCGTAGTTGTTACCAAACCAAGATTATGGCGGACTTTATCATAAAACCATAGCGATGTTCAGGAACCAATTGGCTCAAAGCCACTCCTACATCACCTTAGGTATGATTTCTATCTGAATTTTAAAGCAAAGTGAATGGAACGGAAGGTGCAGACTCCTGCGGGAAATGCTCCCGGACCGCCCGCGGAAAGCGAGTGCCTGGAGTGGACAAATTGTACTAATCAAAAAAAACTTTAGGCAAACTCGATTTTCATTGAGTTTTGCCTAAAGTCGGAGCCCTTGTTAAAACAGGGACTCCTTCCATTCGCTCATCATTATAAAGAAGTGATGCTTACTTGACTGCCTTTAATGCTTGTTCAGATATATAGAAGTCTTTTCCATTGTAAACGGTGATCGCATTTATTTTCTTTTGCTGTGTAGACTTAGAAGTCTTCATGATAACGATATTCTTATTTGCAGGCAACTCCACTTTTTGCTTACCCTTTTTTGCTACGAAAACTGGGTTATTCGGGTCAGACACATCAATACGGGTTGAATATCCCTTTTTCTCAAAGGAATCTTTAGCATTCATGTATAGTTTATTCGATAACTTTTGTAAATCAAACCCCATGAATTGGGCCATCTTTTTAGCGAGATCTGTATTCTCCACTAATCCTGTCGGTTTTGAAGGGCCATAAGAATACATGAATACGTCTTCTCCTGTATGACCGCCTGTTGTAAAGCCAATGTTGGCACGGTTAGCAAGCATCTTTGTCATGTCAGCCCCTACGTTTTTAGAAGAGGATAGTTTTGCTGATTCTTCAGCTGTCAGATCATTAAGTCCATAAAGGGCTGCAACTTCCTTTAGATTGGATTTATCTGATTTCAACTTACTTAAAGCTCCTTCAACTGTCATCTTCGCTTTCTTTAATGGATCGATGTAGGCTGAAACGGGTGTTTCCGGGTAAGAGGAGTTCGTGTTTAAGTTACCCATTGTAATTCCGCTGTTCCCATGGTCCGTTACAGCAATAACCATCGTGTTTCCATCTTTTTTTGCAAACTTAAGTGCCTCGTCCACGGCATTATCAAAAGCTAAAGTATCACTGATCATTCCGATTGTGTCGTTTCCGTGAGCAGCCCAGTCAATCTTGCTGCCTTCAACAAATAGGAAGAAGCCGTCTTTATCTTTTTTCAAGGTTTTAAGGGCTTTATTGGTCATTTCTGCTAAAGTGGGCTCACTTGGCTTTGTTGTTTCACGATCAAAATCATATGCTAGGGCACTTGGTGCAAAGCTTCCCCAAATTTTATTAGATTTAGAGTTTAACAGCTCATCTCGGGTTTCTACAAAGTCATATTTGCCATCATCAAGCACTTCCAAAAGGTTTTCCCCATCAATTCTTGCATTTTTTGTTTTACCTGGTGAAAGGGATTCCTTGCCCCCTCCCAAAACCACGTCAATGCCCTGATAAACCTGTTGTTCCGCAATATCAGCGTAATTGCTTCGATGTGTCACATGAGCTGAAAAGCCTGCGGGTGTAGCATGCTGGATTTCAGAGGTAGAGATGATGCCAGTTGCCTTTCCCGCTTGTTTCGCCCCTTCCAATACGTTGGCGACTGGTTTATGGGCATTTTTCGGATTAACCGGATCGAGCCCTGGAGAATTGACGATGGATGGCAGGACACCAACAAATTTATCATTGGATTTATTTCCTGTCGCAAGCGCTGTTGCTGCAGGAGCTGAGTCTGTAATCGCTGATTCAGCTGAGTATGTACGCATACCACCAGCCAGCATTTCGTCCATGGCCAGATTATCGCCTTTATACCATCTTGAAAGGGTTGTGGCACCTGTACTTGTTCCGTCCATAACCATCATGATGACGTTTGTTGGTTCTTTTTTCTTGTCTTTTGCCTGAACATCTTCCTTCATTGCTGAAATACCCAGTGATGAAAGGGCTACTGTACCCGCTAACGTAATTCCTGCTACCTTTTTACTCATTTTCCCCAAAATGCATACCTCCAAAAATATACTTGATACATCTAAGGATATATGGGATATATTAAGAAATTCCTTCATTTAAGTAAAGAAAGGTTTTTTATCTGTAAAATTTGATTTTCTCGCTATAAATGAAATGAATGTACCATTTGAAAGCGCGACTGTTATTTATCATGGAAAAGCTCATGGGAAATGGACTGAAGTGTTATTTTTGAAGGCCGTTCAGAAGGAATAGCTTAAGAGTGAACGTTAAAAAAGCAGAAATCCCATGGACTCTGCTTTTTTAGTATGCTAGTTACCTTTGGAAAAATTCAATCCACTCTTTTTCTGGTCCATAAACGTAGAAATAGCGATAACCATTTGGAAGTGTGACGATTTCCTCCTCAATAAGCTCGGTGTTATCCAAGCTTTTGATCCGGGCATATTCTTCTTCGATATCATCCACGGTAATGGCAAAATGGTGGATCGTTGCTTCGGATGGCAGTGTGTCGCTATATCCTTGAATCAATTCTATTTCTGTTTCGTCCGACTCTTCGTAACCCAGGAATGCCAGTTCGATTACCCCATTAGTATGAGGCATGCGTAATTTTAATTTTAAATCCAGCACATCTTGATAAAAGGCGATGGATTTTTCAAGATCTTTTACAACGATGCCAATGTGATCGACCCTTTTCGCAGCCAAGAAAACTTCCTCCTTCATTATGTTCATGTGCAATATGCTGATTAATAGTATGTATAACATTATTCGGAATTAAATTACATTTTTATAGCCTTTTTTAGATAATATTTAAAATAATGTTAATGAAGAGGAATTATTGGTGAATATTGAAAGGTGAGCTGTGACGTTATGGATGATATTTTTTATTTTTTTTCATAATATTGTCTATTCAGATTCGAGGTATAAAATTATTGTGTTTACATTACATTATGTTGGAAAGAATAGAATTTATATTTTTACAAGGCAAATATTTGTTTCTATATGGATTAGTCGATATACTATGGAAACAACACCATTATTAATGGATATGAGAGGAGAGGTAATATGGGAAAAATTCGTGAAGGTGAAGTTTTCACTCTTTCTGATGATAATGATGAAGGCCATGAAGTTGAGGTTTTAGGATCATTGGATGTAGAAGGAACGGAATATGTAGCGGTAGGTTTGCTTGAGGATATTGAAGAGGATACTGAAGAAGATATCGATATTTTCTTTTTCAGGGTCGAAGGCGAAGGTGAGCTGCTCGATATCGAATCGGATGAAGAGTTCGAAAAGGTATCATTGGCGTTTGAAGCCGCATTTGAAGAGAAAGAATGATGGGACAAGATAAAAGACGGCACAATATGTGCCGCCTTTTTTATATGTATAAGAAAGTATTGGCCCCGCCTTCGCCATATACCATGATAGCCACTCGTGCTATCCAACCTTACTTAAGTATAGGATTGTATTATTGATGGGACATGTACGCTATATGAAGATTTTGTTAAAAAACGGAGCATTTTACCATCTCCAAGGCATAGGATAAAAAAGTGGAGGTGATAGGATGGCTGTTGTAAAGCACACTGATGCCGATATTGCTTTATTGGCAAGGTTGCTTAGAGCTGAAGGCGAGGGCGAAGGCGATCAAGGCATGTTGATGATCGGGAATGTAGGGGTGAATCGGATCAGGTCGAATTGTTCCGATTTCAAAGGGTTAAGGACGATTCCAGACATGATTTATCAGGAACATGCCTTTGAAGCTGTGCAGAAGGGGTATTTTTATCAACGAGCAAGGGATAGGGAAAAAAGGCTTGCACGCCGCAGTGTAAGTGGTGAAAGGCTATGGCCCTCGAAATTTAGCCTATGGTACTTCAGGCCACCGGGAGATTGTCCGGCAACCTGGTATAATCAGCCTCTGGTTGGGCGATTCAAGCTTCATTGCTTTTATGAACCAACAGGTGCAGAGTGTCAAAATATTTATAATACATTTTAATGAAGAGGCTGAACCTTATGGAGGTTTAGCCTCTTTGTGCATCAATCCCTAAATGGTAAATATCATATGATAAAACTGGCAAATGATTTACTGTTACTGTAAAATTGAGACAGTAAATTTCCGGATAAGAAAGGAATAAAAAAATTGATGAGTAAAGAGCTTATTAATTATGGACAAGGGCAAATGGGGGAGCAGTCGGAGGATAATACTTGGAAATTCAGGTCTTTCATGGAGAATAACCCGGACGCCATTTCCATTGTTGATCTGAAAGGTAAGACTCTTCAAGTAAATGCAGCTTTTGAAGAGTTTTTTGGTTGGACGAATGATGAGCTCATTGGCATGCCATTTCCCATTATTCCTGAATTCTTGAAGGAATCAGTCAAAGGATTGCATGACCAGATTAGGGCTGGGGTACAAAAGAAAGGCTTTGAAACGGTCAGGCAAAGGAAGGATGGCCGGTTAATCGATGTGAGCATCTCCCTATTTAATATCCGGGATAAAGAAAATGAGCCGTGTGCACTGGTCTTCGTTTATCGGGATATCACGAATCAAAAACTTGCTGAAGCTGCCTTGAAGGAAAGTGAACAAAGGTATCGCAGTTTAGTGGAGGTGTCACCTGAAGCGATTTTTGTGCATCGCAATGGGATCATAGAGTATATGAATCCCATGGGGGCAAAAATGCTTGGGATGGATAGTGTGGAAGATATTATCGGTAAATCAGTTTTTCAATTCGTTCACCTGGATTCCCGGGAAAGTGTACAAAAAAGAATCGAGATAATGAGGGACGATTATCAGGCGGTTGGTTTACTGGAACAAAAGTTTATTCGACTTGACGGACAAGTATTTTATGGAGAAACACTCGGGCTTCCGATTATTTATAAAGGTCAGCCAGCCATACAGGTATTCTGCAGGGATATTACGGAGCGTAAAAAGACCGATGAGCTGCTCTGTAAATCCAATATGTTATCAGCGGTAGGACAGATGGCTGCGGGTATCGCACATGAAATAAGAAATCCATTAACTACGGTAAAAGGATTTTTACAATTATTAAGGGAAGACCCTGAGCAAAAGGACTATCTTGAAATGACGGTCAGTGAAGTTGAGAAAATCGAAATCCTGGCCAATGAATTTTTAAGTTTAGCAGAGCCTGAAGCGAAGGTTTGTGAATCGATACGGCTTAACGAAATATTGGATAGTGTGATTACGTTAGCCGAGTTTCAAGCGATATTGAATGATGTTGAAATCATCAAGGAATTCAATACGGATTTGGCATCAGTCATTGGCGAACCGAATCAGTTAAAACAAGTATTCACGAATGTCGTCAATAATGCGATAGAAGCCATGCCGAATGGCGGCAAACTTCATATACAGTTAAACCATGAGGGCGCCTCCGCAATGATCCGATTCATTGATCAAGGTTGTGGAATCTCAAATGAGCGCATGAAGCATATAGGTCAGCCTTTTTATAGCACCTCGGAAAAAGGAACAGGGTTGGGGCTCATGGTCAGTACTAAAATCATCCATGAACATAATGGGGAAATTCATTTCAGCAGCGAAGTGGGAAAAGGGACGATTGTAGAAATCATTCTCCCAATCAACGAAAGTTCACAATGAAAAGTGACGAGAAGCCATGCTCTCGTCACTTTTTGGATTATAGCTTAACGATCGTTCTGCCTCTTGCTTCCCCTTTTAATAGGGTAGGAAGGATGTCAGGCAATTCATCAATTGTAATTTCCTGTTGAACGAGCTGTTCTAAATGCGTAAGTTTAAAGTCGGTGGCAAGGCGATGCCAAACTTTCAATCTTGTATCCATCGGGCAATTGACCGAATCGATACCAAGTAAATTAACGCCTCTGAGGATAAATGGAAAGACGGTGGCAGGAAGGCTTGTACCAGCCGTTAATCCACTGACCGCTACAGATCCGCCATACTTGATTTGGCTAAGGACCGAGGCTAACGGTTCACCGCCGACGGGATCTACCGCCCCGCTCCACTTCTGTTTGCCCAGTGCCCGCAGCTTGCCATCATATACATCTTCACGGGATATAATAGTCGTCGCACCGATTTCCTTCAGGTATCCATGTTCCGATTCTTTTCCTGTACTCGCTTCAACGGAATAGCCTAGATTGGAAAGGATCGAGACAGCGAAACTGCCAACCCCGCCAGTTGCCCCAGTGACGAGAACGCTCCCTTGCCCAGGAGTAAGGTCATTTTCTTCCAGGCGCTGAACCGATAAAGCTGCAGTGAAACCAGCCGTTCCGATGATCATCGCCTCTTTCATTGTAAGGCCATCAGGAAGCGGAACGATCCAATCTGCAGGAACACGGGCAAATTGACTGTAGCCGCCGGATTGTGAAACGCCAATCCCATAGGAGGTCGCAATGACTTCGTCCCCTTTTTTAAAGCGGGAATCCTCAGATGAAACGACAACACCAGCCATATCAATTCCCGGAACGATCGGATAGCTGCTGACAATGTTTCCATTTGGAATGCTGGCAAGGCTATCTTTATAGTTCACACCGGAATAATGAACACGGATGAGCACATCCTCTTGCGGCAGATCATCAACTGATAGTTTCTGAATGTTAACGGTGAATTGATCATCTTGCTTGTTCACGACTAATGCATCAAATTGCTGTATCATGGTTCGTTCCCCCTTTTATAATGAATCTATCCAATTATATAAGAAAAAACGTTGTGATGTATAATGATACAAATCGAAATAAGTAGTGCTTGCTTTTCTTTCTGCTTCTAAAAATGTTACTATTAGATTTGATTCAGTTCAGTTCATATTAAAGGAGATGTTTTACATGGCTAAAAAAGGATACATACTTATGGAAAATGGAGAAAAGATCGAATTCGACCTTTTCCCGAACGAAGCACCGAACACAGTTGCCAACTTCGAAAACTTAGCAAACACAGGATTTTATAACGGCGTAGTCTTTCACCGTGTCATCCCTGGTTTCGTAAGCCAAGGCGGAGATCCAACAGGTACAGGTGCAGGCGGAAGCGGCACACAAATCAAATGTGAAACAGTAGGAAACCCTCACAAACATGAGGCAGGCAGCCTATCAATGGCACATGCCGGAAAAGATACAGGCTCAAGCCAATTCTTTATCGTGCACGCACCACAACCGCATCTTAACGGCGTTCACACGGTATTCGGTAAAGTGACATCTGGACTTGAAACAGCAAAAGCTATGAAAAATGGCGACAAAATGGAAAAAGTCGAAGTTTTTGACGCTGAATGATAGAAGTGAAAAGAGGGGGCATTATGCCCCCTCTTTTTTTTTCATGTTCATGGGCAGCAGACTTAACCTCTAAGCCCGCTTTAATGGGGGAGCATTTTAGTTAGGTTGGCGTAATGCTTTCAGTGAAACGATAGTTGACCTCTGTCATGGATTCCGAAATATCCCATAATCTTTTCGAAGTTTCTTCATTATATAAGGTATCGATGATATCGTCTTTTCTAGGAAAGCCTTTTCTGCTTTTCTTGCCATCGGGACCGATATACTCCCCGCCTGTTAATGTAGGTTCCGTTGCGGCATAAAGAGTGGGCAATGCGCCCAGATTTGCGGGCTGGGTGATGGTTTTGGAAAGAAAGTGGACAAATTTATTCATGGGCTTGCCAGATCCGCGTGACATGAGATTGGTATGGGCAAGGCCCGGATGACAGGCAATGCTAATCGGGTTTGCATCATGCTGGTTGAATTTGTTCTGTAATTCGCGGGCAAAGAGAAGATTGGCCAGCTTGCTTTGCGCATAGTATTTCATTGGTTTATAACCGTTTTCACCATTTAGATTTTCGAAATCCATGAATCCATTGTTGGCGGCCAAACTACTCAACGTGACCACCCGCGATTTTGGAGTAGAAAGAATACGCGGAAGCAGGAGGCCTGTCAAAGCAAAATGACCGAGATGATTGCTGCCGAATTGTAGCTCGAAACCATCCTTCGTCTTGCTGTAAGGCGGAATCATCACACCTGCGTTATTGATAAGGACGGAGAGTGAGTCATAGTTTTCCTTATATGAATCAGTAAAATGCCGAATGCTGCTTAAATCACTTAAATCCAGCTGCATAACGCGTACATTTGCCTTAGGGTGGACCGAGATGATTCTATCGACCGCCTTTTCACCCTTTGAAGCATTCCGGACGGCAAGAATGATTTCTGCCCCCTTACCGGCCAGTGTAAAAGTCGTTTCGAAGCCGATTCCACTATTAGCACCAGTGATTACAATGGTTTGCCCCGATAGATCTGCCATTTCTTCGCCAGTCCACTTTTCAATCATCCAATCACACCTTTCCACACATTCTATACCTATCATATACCCAAATAATTCCTATATGTCACATTCCATGGCGGGAATTAAGTGTTGTACTTTTTTTTTTGCAATTTTAAAGGATATTGTTGATTTTATTGGTGAACTAACAGGGAAGTTTAGTTGCACAAGTTATAAATTGAATGGTTTAAAGTTATAGAGCATTTCGCTGTAATGAGGAATGCTTTTTATCATGTCTATAAACAATAACAATGTAATTATAATCAATAATATTTTATTGTAAAACAATAAAACATGTGTTAAATTCAACTTGACAATAAATAAATGAGGTGCTTTTTATGAAACCAAGTTCAACACTCTTTTTAAAGGTAGCTGTTATTTTTATCGGCATTCCTGTTCTTGCTTTGTGTCTATTTTTGTTGCCTCAGATAGCGAATGAAGCAAATGAAGTAGCAGAAAGAGGTTCAGATTTGGCTTATGTGGTATATGGAATTTTAATGGTTATGTATGTTTCGGCAATCCCATTTTACTTCGCTTTGTATCAATCTTTTAACCTTTTAAGCTATATTGACAAGAATCAAGCTTTCTCGGAATTATCTGTAAGAGCCCTAAAGAAAATCAAAAACTGTGCCATCACAATCAGTGCATTGTACGTGGTAGCTCTGCCACTCGTCTATATCATGGCGGAGATAGATGACGCACCGGGTCTCGTACTAATCGGAATGGGTTTGATTTTTGCTCCCATGGTGATTGCGGTCTTTGCGGCTGTTCTTCAAAGACTTTTAAAAGAAGCCATCGATATAAAATCAGAGAACGACTTAATAGTCTGAGGTGAATAACATGGCAATAATAATCAATATTGATGTGATGCTGGCTAAAAGGAAAATGAGCGTAACAGAACTTTCGGAGAGGGTTGGAATAACAATGGCTAACCTTTCTATATTGAAAAATGGAAAGGCAAAAGCGATTCGACTATCCACGTTAGAAGCGATTTGTAAGGCTTTAGACTGTCAGCCGGGAGATCTTTTAGAATACAAAAGTGACGAGTACACTCAAGAATAATAGGCAACAAATTTCTTCAACTAATGGGTGGTTTAGTTCAAAAAGGGAGGTTGCTGCGGCAGCCTTTTTTGTATGGAACTAACGTGGCAGGTTAGTTTGAATAAGATATAAATAATTTTCATAATTTTTATTTCAAAAGAGCTGCATAGCCGTTTCGAATCTATTCATTAATTCATATCCTATTAATACTAGGGAGGAGATGAATAGATGGCATCTAATGATGAATTAATTTGTCAAGAGTTTGCAAGAATTATCGGCGGCCAAGAAGGGTTTGCGGGTGGAAAATGTGTGACAACCATAAATCGAAATGAAATAAAAGCAAAAATTTTAGGAAAACGTTTTAGAGTAACCTCTTCTTTCTCATTTGAATCAAGAGATAATAAGACTGGACGAGCATTGTGCCTAGGTAGGGTAGCACTCTTGCAAAAAGAAGTCGAGAATTTTGTTGCTTCCATTCTTAAACAAGGAATAATAGCTTCATCCATACACAATGAGTGGCTTTTTGATAATCCGAATTTGGTTTACGTTAATATCGAAGCTGTTGATGACCCATTAGTTTTTGCAAGGAAAGTAAGAAAAGCGTTAAGGAACTAATGGATTTCTCACTAGTGGTAAACCGGAGCTGTCATAAAAGGCAGAAAAACAGTTATAAACTGAATTATAACGAACATAATAAACGGTATAAACCCAGTTTGGTTGACGGGTGAGTTAGCTGAAAATTAGAGCTTCCTCCTTAAGATGAGTTTTGGTTTGTGTGTACTCTCATCATACTGAGGGGCTCTGTTTTTTTCAAAGCCGATATTTAATGCTCTACAGGAATGCTAACGGGGCAGGTTAGTTGAATAAGGTAATATTTGGATTAAGATGGATATAAGTGGAAAAGTTAATAACAAGGGGTGATTTTTTGGAGAAAAATATTGGGGATGTAGATTTTTTTAAACAAGTAGTAAAAAGACTTTGCAAAAAAAACAATATTTCCCCTCAGAAACCTAAATTTGAAATCATCGAGAACGTAATGGTTATTAGCATTAAGAACCATTTAAAAGATGGAGTAGACTTAGATTGTTTTAATATTTTAAACCTTATTTACCGAAAAATTGGACCTTTAGAAGAGAGCTGAACAAACAAGAAATAGAATTATTGAGGCTTATGCAGAGTGTCAAGGCATTTTATATTGATTATAGCAATGAAATGAATACCATTTGGCGATGAATTATTTTACTAAGTTTTTAATGTTTTTACTGATATATGCAAAGTTAGAGTACACTAATAAAGTAATAAGGTTTACTTCAGTAAAATAAGGTATATTATATTTGTTGAATAGATTTTCTTTAAAGACATGAAAAGTAGGTGAACAAAGTGGGAAAATATCAATTGGATTACAAAAGTCAGGTAGCTGTGACAAAGTTTCATGAAAAACAGACGCCTGCCAAATTTGATAAAAAGCAGCATCTTGAAAAAATACGTGCGGAGTATTTGAAAAAGAAGCAAAAACAAACAGATAAATAATATGAATGAAAACATAGGAAGACTAAAATCTCCCTATGTTTTTCTTATTCGAAGTTCCTTTTTCAATTGATGATAGAGTTTATTATTCCCATAAATTTCAGATTCGGTGACAAAAAACTCGACATCAGATATCCATTCCTCACTAAAAATTTCAGTAGCAGAATCAATAGACCAGCCGTTATTTTGGATACACCAGTAATCACCAGCAGAAATTTTTAAAACATTTGGATACTCACTTGGCTTAGGTAGCTGAATAAAAAGATAAGTCTCGATC
The DNA here is from genome assembly GCF_030348945.1 of Peribacillus sp. ACCC06369. NCBI lineage: Bacteria > Bacillati > Bacillota > Bacilli > Caryophanales > Bacillaceae > Peribacillus > Peribacillus sp. ACCC06369. The sequence goes on along the minus strand of NZ_JAUCEN010000002.1, from coordinate 4,863,460 downwards.
TTTTCAGCAAGATACTTTCTCAACACCCCACACTCAAAGAAAGTCAGGGAATACCAATGCGCTGAATTTACTTCTAATAACTTAAAGGTAAACCAATGAGTAAACCTATAAAAAACCTACTATATCAACGTTTATAGGTTAAAATGTTTACAGGTTTACGCAATTATGGAATTATTTATATAAATAATAGATAGATGATGAGTTAGAGCTAGCCTTAGACAAAATTAGCTTATCAATCATCATTAGAAAGTTTGACAATCGCTTAGAATGGTTTTCTGAACACACAAAGCTGATTAATAAGCATAGATGGAATGTAGCAAGCTACCAGCGTTTAGCTTAATAGCTTTATTGCTAGTAGTTTTCTTACCACAGCTAAACATTTCTGATATGTCCAATAAAAAATAAAGCAACGCATTCCAATATAGAAACGGCTGCTTTAATTCATACTTTCGATTTTACGCTTGACGAGTTTTTTATAAAAATGGTTACGGTTTTGGTTACGTTTCTAAATGGTTGTAAATCAATTCTAGTCAATTGCGATAGTTAATAAACATTGTATTCATCGTAAGAACTTATATAGAATAATTTAAAATAATTGGAAAATATACCTCAATTAAATAAACTGCAATCTATTAAATTGTTGATATATCAATGTTTCTAACGTATTTTTTGATGAATTTATAAACTTAGTTACGTTTTTGATTACGTTTTTCCCAATTTTCTGTATATGGTGCAAACAAACACAAGAAAATAGGTAAGTTATTCATCGTTCAAATATATACAGGCTATTTTTTCAAACCTCTTCCTTATGCAACTAACGCATGCGTTAGCTGAAGATCGGAGCGTCTTTAAGGCAGCTTTTTCTTTATGCAACTAAAGGGGCAGGTTAGTTCATAAAAATAAGGGTTACCCAATTAATGTAGCTTACCTTTTGCTATATTTATTTGTTTATTTCTTTAGCTAGATATTCACATGGCTTGAGGTGGTCTTTCAACCAACCGTGCTTATATCATTAAGTTTTCAGCATCTCCATCAAATCGGAATGAGGGATGTAAAGTGTTTAATTTTGAAGCAGAAAAAAACCACTCAGAGTGGTTTTTTAATCGCGCATTGCTCCTGCCTCTCGGGAAGTCATTGCACCTTGTCCTTCGCTTACATCTTTTTGAATTTCTTGTTTTACTTTTTGTGCATCAGTTCCGGAAAATTCCGGTTTCATAATAGAACCCAAATTCTCTTTAGCTTGTTGATCCTTTTGCATATAAGTCCTCCTCAATTTATTGTTTAACAATCTTATTATTTACAAAAGAACACTCTTTATATCCCGAGGATTTGAGCGAATTTCCCTTAAAGTAAAGGGGGCTTTCGTAAACAATCGGGTTGCTGTGGCAGCCCCTTTTCGACTAACGGGGCAGATTGGTTAAAGAAGTATTTCACTAAATTCAAGCCCTATTAATCACCTAATAACACTATAAATAGAGCGGAAAGAATATTAGACTTTGCCAAAAATTTTATTTTGAAATTCAGAAGACCACAATAAGTGGTCTTTTTCATTTGTTCAAATATCAATATTAATGTTTAACAAAGCATTTTTCAGATGTATGCAGTTCTTGCTGTGGCCGGAAATTTCTATTTTAGCCACCCATTAAGTAATCGAATATATTTTTCATGATCAGAATGACGGTAACTATGATAAATAATACTCTTACATATGCCACTCCCTTCTTAATGGCAAATTTTGAACCTGCCAATGCTCCTGCTATCATGGAGATCCCCATCGGTATTCCATAGGAAAAGTTGACGGTATCAAGAAAGATGAACATGATCAGTGCTGCCAGATTACTTCCGAAGTTTAAAAATTTTGCGTTTCCTGCAGAGTGCAAAAAATCAAAGCCAATCATTAAAAAGGCAAACAAAATGAAAGATCCCGTTCCAGCCCCTAAAAATCCATCATAAAAACCAATGGAAAATATAGCGAACGTAAATAGTGCTGCCTTATACCATGTAAGCCTTTGGTAAGTCGATTCTTGTCCCCAGTCCTTTTTTAAAAAGGTATAAATGGCTATAGCTAGTAAAAGAACTAAGATCAGTGGTTTTAATAGTTCGGGTGAGACGAAATTGACAACCCAAGCACCTAGCAAGGATCCCATGAAAATAAGTGGGAAAAGTTTGGATACCAATCGAAAATCAACCTTACCTGAGCGAATGAAGGCAATGGTACTTGTTAAAGATCCCATGGAACTTGCCAACTTATTCGTTGCGATCGCTGCTGAAGGGGAAAGTCCTGAAAATAATAAAGCAGGTATGGAAATCAGGCCACCGCCGCCAACTACTGAATCAATGAATGCTGCCAGAAAGCCGAAAAATATCAGCAGCAAGAGTGTTGAAATTTGTATATCTTCCATTCAAGATACCTCCGTAAACATTGGCATTATGGCGGAATCCTTGCTTTTTCTGTAGCCATAGCCCAAAGTATTTCTGTTAGTCACTATTTAAATAGTAACTAACAAAAATCGTTCTGTAAATAAGAATATGATGCATACCTTTTGAAATCGAATAAATTTCGATAAGAGATTTGGTATGATAGGCATATAACTTACTTAAAGCACTAGGAGGTACTATGCAAGATATCATTCAAAAACTACAGTCTCTCGGATTTAGTCAATATGAAGCAAAGGCTTATGTTTCTTTAGTTCGCCAAGGTCCAACCAGTGCCTATCAAGTAAGCAAGGAATCAGGAATTCCCAGGGCACGTATCTATGAAATATTAAATGGACTTCAAGAAGAAGGAGTCGTATTAAAAGAGGAAATCAATGACTCGATACAATATTCACCATTACCAGTCGATGTGTTTTTGGAATCCGTCCAATCGAAATGGAAAAATACCTATCAATCCATCAGTCATACACTAAAACAATTCGAGAAAATCGAGCCGATGTCCGACAATCGTGTAATGACGCTAAAAGGTGAGGGGCATATCCTATCCTTCTGTCGTACTTTGATTCAAAAAGCCGAGAAAAGGGTGGTGGTTTCCTTATGGGACAAGATGTATGGGAAACTTGAACAAGAGCTTAAAGGGGCAGCCGCGCTTTGTACTTTCAAGGGGATTGCATTTCAGGTTGAAAACCCATTATCAGGTATAGATATACATCGCCAAACCAGTTATGTGGATAATATCGGAGAGAACAAATGGTTCATCCTATCCATTGATGGCAAGGAGACGATTTACGGGCCTTCTTCGGAAGCGAGAGAAACGGCGTTTTACACAGATGACCCCATTCATATCAATTTTCTCGAAAATTACATTTGGCATGATATCCTCGTTAACCGCTTAGTTAAAAAGGATGAGGAAGATGCCGAGAAATGGATTTCGAGGGAAAGAGACCAGTTTTTCTCCCTATAAATTTGAAAAAAAGCTGATACCCCCTTATGTAGGGAATATCAGCTTTTTATTTTTTGTACCAGAGTCATTCGGACAAAAGGGTTTTAGGAAATCTAATCGCCGTGGGTAAGCTTGATTTATCTCGATAAGACCTGTAAGACACAATCGTATGGTTATGGGCTTGAACATCCAACTGGAGAATTTGAGAGCTCTTCATTTCCAAATAGTACGTAACATCTTCTTTTTGTAAGTGGTAAAAAGAAATGGGTATCCCTAAAAGGTTCTTGCTGATTAGTTTTGTTTCAGGCTGATTGATGATGTGCGCACTCAATTCCGCTATCGTAACGGAAGTTGTTCCTGTAATTGCTGTTATTTTTTGTTTTGCATAATCGACTGCATGATTTAAGGTAACGGCAATATTTTTCAAGATTCCGTTCATGGGGGGCATCTCCTTTTAATTAGGCTATGTTTGTAGTATGGTACCTGGCTAATGCTTTATGCAAAAAAATCCTCAATGATGATATAGAATGGTCCATTTATGAACATGATTAAGATAGTGTGCCGCAAAATCAATAAAAGGGCAATTAAGGAAGGAAAGAGAAAATGTCAATGAAGGTTAAAGCATGAAGAAAAGAAAAATATATATGGGCCTGCTTTTCATCGCAATGCTCGCTTTTTCAGTGGTGTTCATTCAGTTGAATATGGATGCGAATTCTAAAGTCGAAAAAGGGAAAGACGTCGATGCCATTACGGATAGCCATGAGAAAATAGAAAAAATGCTCGGAGAAATGACGCTTGAAGAAAAAGTTGGGCAGCTTATGATGGTCGGTTTCAGGGGAACTGAAAAGAGCAGTGAAATTACGGAGCTTATTGAACAAAAACATATCGGGGGCGTCATTTATTTTGACCGCAATATGAAATCACCTGAACAAGTGGCTAAGTTATCCAATTCGCTTCAGCAAACGGCAGATCAAAGTACACTTTCGCTTCCGCTGATGGTGGCCGTCGATCAGGAAGGCGGGAACATAATCCGGATGAGGGAACGGGTATCGCCACTCCCTTCGCAACAGGACCTTGGGAAAAATGCATCTGTGGAAGACATGTACAAGGTGGCAAAATTGAATGGAGCAGAACTGGGTTCCATGGGGATTAACATAAATTTCGCCCCGGTACTTGATCTATCGAAAACGGATGAGCGCTCATTGGGAAAAGATCCGGAAAAGGTCTATCAATACGGAAAGAAAGCCATTCAAGGCTTGAATGATGTATCCATAACGGGTGCATTGAAGCACTTTCCCGGAAACGGACGCAGCGAAATCGATCCGCATGTCGAAACATCGTCCGTGGAAGCAAACCAACTTGATCTGGAAAATTCGGATATTTATCCTTTCAAGCAAATCATAAGTGAAATGGATAACCAAAAGTTTTTCGTGATGGTGACCCACATTAAATATCCAGCCTATGATAAAGAAAAACCGGCAAGCCTTTCAAAAGTCATTATAGAGGACCTGCTTCGGGGGAAACTTAAATATGAAGGGCTTGTGGTCACGGACGATTTGGAAATGGGAGCTGTGAACAAGTATTTCTCCTATGAGGATATGGGGAAGCAAGCAATCCTTGCAGGAGCTGACTTATTACTCGTCTGTCATGAATATTCCCATGAGCTTGAGGTATATAACGGATTACTAAAAGCAGCAAAGACAGGGGAAGTTCCGATGGAAAAGATTAACGAGTCAGTGAAAAGAGTTTTGACATATAAACTCTTCAATATGAAGCAAACGAAGGCTGACCCGGATCAAGCTGAAAAAGTGGTGAAGAGTCCTGAAAGCATGAATTATATTGAAAGTCTGAATTTGGATAAATAAAAGGGACACCGCACTCTCAATAGGATGCTTTTGTTTAATTCTGTAGATAGAGGGAATACTATATATGACTAACTTGAAGGAGGAAACTCACATGCCATCAAACAAAATGCTTGGAACCGTCCTGATAGGAGCTGCCGCATTTCTAATGCGCAATAAGAAAACTCGTGAAAAAACCATGACTCAAATAAAAACACTGGCCACACCAGAAACAATTGACAAGGTTAAGAGCCAATTCCAATCAATGACTAAATCAAAATCAAGTAACCCATCCGTACGTTAAGGTAAAATGACCACCCCATTAAGTTGTTCTTAATGGGGCGTTTTTTATTGCTTAATATCCAACAATTAAAACGATTAAAATCCAGCTGTGAATTCATCAAGCCGGTAAAAGGAAAATGAAAAAGCACCCGTTGCTTTCGAAGACCTTTGACAGGTCTTTCAAAAGCACAAGTGCTTTCATGAATGTTCAATGATCATTCAGCTACATCTTCACCGTCATCTTCTTTATTGAACCAAAGCGGATCCTCATTATCGACTTCACCATTATAATTAATCAGGATTTCTTCTCCTGCTTTTATGTCGGTGTAAGCAAAGAAATCAAACGTATGATTCTTAAAGTTTATGTCATACGTAGCGTTTGGGGTATAAGAATGATTAAACAGCATGCCATAACCTAAAAGCATGGCAGTATGGTTAATTCCATATTCAAACGCATAATCAGCAAGCAATGTTTTCTCTATGAAGACATGCTCCTCGTTTGGGTAAGCAATGACAGGTGCTTCATGTAAAAGCTCACCTTTTTTAATGTCCTGTGTTGCGAATACGCCTCTATTGAACTCACCATCACTGAGTGTGGAAGTTTTAACTTCAATCATGTTCGTCACCTACTTGTTCTATTCAATATAGTCCAGATCATCTAAGCTTGACAGTTAATAAGGAGAAAAGCAACTATTTTACGGAATTAATCATTTTCTCATTTAAATGACACTAATGTATTTATTGAGGCTTAACCTTTATTTCATAGGTTATACGTAGGACTTAATAATTCACGAGAAGGACAAATCAAAATTCCGGACGGTCGAAATATACGAAGTCTGGTTATCTTTTTTTCCTTTTTATTATGATGTATCGGAAAATCCATAGTTATTCTAAAATCCAAACTCACGAGTAAGTGCACGAAACTCACGAGTAAGTGCGCCAACTCACGAGTAAGTGCGCCAACTCACGAGTAAGTGCTTCAAACTCACGAGTAAATGCGCGAAACTCACGAGTAAATGCACGAAACTCACGAGTAAATGATTCAAACTCACGAGTAAGTGCGCCAACTCACGAGTAAATGATTCAAACTCACGAGTAAATGCACGAAACTCACGAGTAAATGCGCTAACTCACGAGTAAATGCACCAACTCACGAGTAAATGCACCAACTCACGAGTAAATGCACGAAACTCACGAGTAAATGATTCAAACTCACGAGTAAATGCACGAAACTCACGAGTAAATGCACCAACTCACGAGTAAGTGCGCCAATTCACGAGTAAATGCACGAAACTCACGAGTAAGTGGGCCAACTCACGAGTAAGTGCACGAAACTCACGAGTAAATGAGCGAAACTCACGAGTAAATGCACGAAACTCACGAGTAAATGCGCGAAACTCACGAGTAAGTGCGCCAACTCACGAGTAAATGATTCAAACTCACGAGTAAATGCGCGAAACTCACGAGTAAATGCGCGAAACTCACGAGTAAATGATTCAAACTCACGAGTAAATGCACGAAACTCACGAGTAAGTGCGCCAACTCACGAGTAAATGCACGAAACTCACGAGTAAATGCACGAAACTCACGAGTAAGTGCACGAAACTCACGAGTAAGTGCACGAAACTCACGAGTAAATGCACGAAACTCCGTATAGCATGGATATTCATTACAGTACATACGAAAAAACACCTCCGCTAAAAGTGAAGCTAGGGAGGTGTCGTTCATATAGGTAAATCCCTTAATTCACTCCGACAGCTGTAAAGGCATTTTTGACAGCTGTGACTTCGGCACTGGTTGAACCGTATAAATCAGCTGCAGCTTGTACGACTGCCGCTTTGGCTTGTGAAAAAGTTGATGAGGAAGTTAAATAAGTCGTGTTTGCCCGGTAAAAGATTGTCCCAAGTTTATCGATACCGATCCCGGAGACGGTCACGCCATGGTGAGTGCCGCCTGCAGAGATCAAATAGGCTGCCTTATTTATGATTCCGCTGTTCGTGTGGACTCCGCCATTATCACCCGTACCCGTATAACGGTTCGAATAATGGTCAGGGTCACCATTCAATGTTGGGTTAGCCATTGAACGGAGTGCATCACCAGAAGTTTTAGGTGTGTAAATATCTTCTCCAATCAAATAATCCGCTTTGGCACTTTGATTCTTAAATTCGACCACTGTGCCAAAAATATCAGAAATCGCTTCATTCAAAGCACCAGATTCATATTGATAGGTAAGATTCGATTCAGTGGAAGTCACAGCATGCGTCAGTTCATGTGCAACGACATCCAGACCGCCTGACAATGGGATGAACGTCGTGCCATCTCCATCACCGTAAACCATTTGGGTGCCATCCCAGAAAGCATTATTGTATCTCGAGCCATAATGAACGGTTGATTTCAGGATGGTTCCATTTCCATCATAAGAGTCCCGTCCAAATGTGGATTTGTAATAATCATAAGTTTTACCCGCATAAAAATGAGCATCTACAGCAGCTTTATCTGTAGAAGTGGTAAAAGCATTTGTTGTGTTGGAAAAGAGTGTACCAGGTAATTTTGAACGGTTATTGGCATTGTAAGTGAAAATGCCTTTGCCGCGTGTATTGTCTTGTAAATAGTAATTACCGTTGGATAAGGTAGTGTTCAACGACACGGTGTTGTTTAATACGCCTGTGCCCGTTCCTACGGAATTGGTTCCCGTCACTTCATCCAGGGTATTATATTTATTCAGTATTTTCCCCGTTTTGACTGAGATGAAATAATTATGATTTCCTGGTTCCGGACTTAAGAAATTCAAATTGACTTTATATACATAATCCGCCTTGCCTTCATTTGCGTATACATATAGCTCAGATTCAGGGGATTGTTCATAGGCAGGAGTGAACCCCAGATCTGCTTCCGCTATTTTAATAGCTTCTGATTTACTGATGCCTTTTTTAGCCTTTTTCCCTAATTTCGTGTTTAGATTGGCTTCGACCGTACCGGATACGACCGTTAAAACCCCTTTAGCGTCAATCAATACTGATTGTGTAGAATTCCATACAGGTACCCCTTTATAGGTTTGTTGCAATCTAAGGACGGTATTGCCAAGTTCATCCTTGCTTTCTTTCTGGATAATGAAGGAGTCTTTCGCCTTTTGCTTTTCTAGCTTGTAAGACTTTTTGTTTTCGTCAAAAAAGGTAAGAATGATATCTTCTGCCGTTTGCTTCGATGGGTCCGTAAGTTTCCCAGACTTGAATTCTAGCGAATCCTTATGCTTATTATACTTTTCAACACTTAACACATTTTTTGCCGCTAAAGCTTCTTGATGGGGAATAGCAGAAAATAATAGACCGATGGATAGTGCAGTTCCTAAAAATACCTTACCTTTCATAACACTCAACTCCTTCATGAGAATACCTCATTTTTACATTTTATTCATATATTATCAAATGGAGAAAACACGCAAAAAATATGACAATTAAAGGAATAAAATGGAGAAAAATGGTTTTTAATAGAAATATTCTTTCGGGATATTCTTCTAGTAATATTTGGAATGTATTTAAATTGAATCAAATGAATAAAAAGTGCAAAAAAACTTGGCATAAAGTGCAAAAAAACGTGGCGTAAAGTGCAAAATGTTTTGTCTATTAATGCGTTTTTTCTGTTAATTTGTTGAATATTGCGGTTTTGTAAATCTGGCATGAAAATTGCATATAAATTCAGGTAGGGAATTCAGGAAGGGTTCAGAAAGGAATATTCGAATTGTAAATTAGGTCTATTTGAAAGTCTATGAAATAGGAAAATTTATTAAATGGATTTCCCCATACATGTAAGCGCTATAGAAAGGGATGAAAATTTATGATACCAAAACAAGAAAATGACGTCTTTCAGCATCCTCCACAGCAAGAAGGACAAGAATTAAAGCGCGGTTTAAAATCCCGACATTTAACGATGATTTCCATTGGAGGGGCAATCGGCACAGGGCTGTTTCTTAGCAGCGGGGCAGCCATTCATACAGCTGGGCCAGGCGGCGCATTACTTGCTTATGCCTTAGTTGGGGCAATGGTTTACTTCGTTATGACAAGCTTAGGGGAACTTGCAGCCTTTATGCCGACAAGCGGATCATTCAGTACCTATGGATCGAAATTCGTCGATCCGGCATTTGGGTTTGCCTTGGGATGGACGTATTGGTTCAATTGGTCGATGACCATAGCGGCAGAGTTGGCAGCCTCAACAATGATCATGAAATTTTGGTTTCCGAATAGTCCATCATTGTTGTGGAGTTCATCATTCTTGGTGCTCATTTTCCTATTAAACTATTTATCGGTTAAAGGGTATGGTGAAGGCGAATACTGGTTTTCCTTCATAAAAGTTACAGCCATCGTTATTTTTATAATCGTTGGGATATTAATGATTATCGGCATTATGGGCGGCGAAGCAGTAGGATTTAAAAACTTCACCGTCGATGACGCGCCATTCCCGGGTGGGTTCATGGGTGTCTTCATCGTGTTCATAGCGGCTGGCTTTTCTTTTCAAGGTACTGAAATCGTCGGCGTGGCTGCCGGTGAAAGTGAAGATCCTGCACGGAATATACCAAAGGCCATAAAAAGTGTCTTCTGGAGAATCCTGCTTTTTTATGTATTGGCAATCTTTGTGATAGGACTTCTTATCCCTTATACAAGCTCAAGTTTACAAGGGGATAACGTCATGGTAAGCCCGTTCACGCTCATATTTGAAAAGGCTGGAGTGGCCTTTGCAGCTTCACTTATGAATGCGGTCATTTTAACAGCGGTGTTATCAGCAGGTAACTCTAGTCTGTATGCATCTACGCGTATGCTATATTCCATGGCAAAAGATGGCCAAGCACCGCGTATTTTTGCAAGACTTAATAAACGAGGGGTACCGGTTGCAGGAATGATTTTGACATGTTCCATCGGTATGCTAGCCTTTTTAGCTTCCGTATTCGGTGATGGTAAAGTGTATATTTGGTTAATGAATGCCATTGGAATTACAGGATTCATCTTTTGGCTGGGCATTTCCATCAGCCATTATCGTTTCCGAAAAGCATTCATCGCTCAAGGCCATTCATTGGAGAAGCTGCCATATAAGGCATTATGGTTCCCGATAGGTCCGATCTTTGCCATTGCAATTGGCTTGATCGTCATCCTGTCCCAAAATATCCAAGCCTTTTTCTCCGACCAGATTGACTGGGGCAGTGTTATAGCCGCGTACCTAGGAATCCCGCTTTTCCTTGGTTTATGGTTGGGCTATAAACTGGTAAGAAAGACAAAATTCGTTAAAATTGATGAAGTCGAGTTTGACTTCGACAAAAAATACGAATGAACAAGCTTAAAGTAAAAGCCGGACAATTTGTCCGGCTTTTACTTGTTTTCTATAGGCTCATTATCAAAAGCTAGGAAGCTGATTCCTAGCTTTATATTTTTGTTAAATGGAAATTTATACAAATCTAGTGGCAGGTGTTATATGGTAATCGTAAACTCTGCTAAATTGCATGTACAGAACGACGGGGAAAGCTTTTAATATTTCCAATGGAAAGGGAAGGTGCACGGCTGATGACCTTATTGACTCATTTAAATGTATTGGACTTTTCAACGTTACTGCCAGGCCCATTTGCCACTTTGATGCTAGCGGATTTAGGAGCGGACGTTTTGAAAGTAGAGAGGCCGGGAGCAAAGGATTCATGGGGTGTGAACCAATATCTTAACAGATCGAAGAAGTCGATCACACTTGATTTAAAACAATCTGAGTCCATCGAATCCGTAAAAAATCTAGTGAAGGAATACGATATCGTCATTGAACAATTCCGTCCAGGTGTCATGGAACGCCTAGGACTGGGGTATGAGGCATTAAAATCGATCAATCCGAAGCTGATTTACTGTTCCATCACTGGCTTCGGCCAGACCGGTCCCTATAAAGACCGACCGGGACATGATATCAATTATATTTCGATTGCAGGCTTATCAGGCTATTCCGGTACGAAAAAGGACGGCCCGGCAAAAAACGGAACCCAAATAGCAGATCTTGCCGGAGGCTCACTGCATGCTGTTATCGGTATATTATCTGCAGTCATTCATAGGGAAAGAACAGGAGAAGGCCAAGCCATCGACATCAGCATGACCGACTGCAGTTTTGCCTTGAATGCCATATCCGCACCTCTGAATTTACAAGGGGGCCTCGAGCTTGAACCAGAAAAACTGATGTTAAACGGAGGTTCCTTTTATGACTTTTATGAAACGAAAGATGGACGCTATTTTTCGGTAGGAAGCCTTGAGCCTCCTTTTCGAAAAGCATTATGTGAAGCGATCGGTGCACCCGAATTGTATGAACTGAGCATGAAAAGCAATGAAGAAAGCGGAATCAGGTTTAAAACGGCCATCCGACTTGCTTTCCTCGAAAGAGATTTTCATGAATGGCAGGAAATATTCGCTGATTTCGAGGCCTGTGCAGAACCAGTGCTGACCTTCACTGAAGCGGCCGAACACCCCCATTTGAAGGAGAGGGGAATGATTGTCGAGGTACCTGACGGAAAAGGAAATGCCCAGAAGCAAATCGCATGCCCGATTAAAACATCGGTTTTCACCCCTGAATATAAACATGCAGGCTTGAGGGCAGGACAAAACAACGCAGAAATTCTTCGCACCCCCAATCGCTAAATAATGATGTAAAGGCTATCACTTTTCCGGATTTTTTTGAAAAGAGATAGCCTGTTTTTTTTGAAGGGCGAAATAAGTTGGAGTTAGGTCGAATTAAGAAGGAAACAGCCGAATTAAGCTGGAAATAGCCGAATTAAGCAGTGGAAGAACCAATTGTTCTCTTAACACTGACGGAAAGAAACATACTACTACTGTGAAAATTTACTAGTTATAACTATTTTGGACAGGGTATCAGAGTAACATCCCAGTAATAGGGTTTTTGAGAAAATTGCTCTGGTAAGGAGGGTTGATTAACATGTTTGGTCTCTCTGATATCATTAAATTTCTATTTTCCTTTTTTTTGATCTTGCCGATCGTTACGCTGATACATTTGAGCGGGCATATTTTCTTTGTTACGATCTTTGGGGGATCAGAAAAGAAAATCTTGATCGGTTGTGGTAATAAACTTTTCGCCTTTCGGAACATAGAGGTGAGGAAATATTATTTTTGGAATGGGACTTGCGAGTTCAAAGGATTGAAACATGATAATCGATTGACGAATATGCTGATTTATTTAGGGGGGGCTATCTTTAATTTAGTCAGCATGCTGATCATATATAGCTTAGTGTATCAGAATATCCTGGATAGCTCGGTAATCTGGTATCAATTTATCTATTTTTCTTTCTATATTATGTTTTTCTCCTTGTTTCCGATGTATTTCTCTGACGGGTCGCCCAGTGATGGGAAGGCTGCGCAATTGGCATTGAGGAACAAACTGGAAGATAGGGTGACGGATGATATATTTGTGAAGAAAATGGATGATGAAGATAGCTGCAAGTAAAAAGGGGGCGTGCTGGTGGGCGTTCTTTTTTTGTTGCTTTCAGCTTTAGGATTTATCATAAGGCTAAAATCTAGCCTTATGATGAATGTTTATATAACGGTCTAGGATTTTATGGACTGTGCTATTTTACTGCTTGACGATGAACTTGAAAGGACCAGAACAATGACCATGGCAATGGCAACCCCCGTTGCACCGATCCAGGTTATGGAAGCAAGGGATACATGTTCTACAGCAACACCGCCAATCCCAGCACCGGCAGCCATGGCCAATTGCATCATCGACTGATTGAGACCGAGCATGACTCCTGATGATTCAGGCTCAAGGGTGGCTAAATGATATTGCTGTGTCGGCCCTGATGACCATGCCGCGAACGACCATAATGTAAGGATTGTCAAAACGCCAATCAATGAATTTGTAACGATGGACAACATGATGATCATCACAATATGCAGCGCCATACCGCCGATTAGTGTAAATGATACACCCCATCGATCCGTACTATATCCGCCAAACTTTGATCCAATCAGGCTGGCGATTCCGAATATAAGCAAAGCTGTGCTAAGTAGTGCGTCACTTACCCCTGATACAGTTAGCAGGTAGGGAGATAGGTAGGTATAAGCAATCGAGTATCCGCCTAGCCAGAAGAAGGTTATCGATAATCCAAGGGCAACTTTCCTTTTTTTTAGAAGCGCCAGCTGTTGGAGAAGAGGTACCGGTTTATCCCCTTTGGTAGGCGGAATGGTAAAGAATAAAACGATCATGGCAATCAGGCCGAATAGGGCGATTCCGCCAAAGACAGATTTCCATCCGAATGCATCCGTCATGATTCTTCCAAGAGGTACCCCAATGATAAGGGAAGCTGTAAACCCCATGACCACTGTCGCGATAGAACTAGCTTGTTTGTCTGGCGGAGCAAGCTTAGCAGCAATATTCAAAGCGGTGACAACAACCAATCCTGCACCTAGAGCCATGATTATGCGTGCAAATAGAAACGGTCCAAAGCCTGGTAATAGGAAGGCAAGGAGATTGGCGACTACGAATAGTCCAAGTGAGTACAACATTAATTTTCGTCTATCTAAACTTGCTGTCAAAGCCATAAGAATGGGGGTACCGATTGCGTAGACAAGGGAGAAAATTGTAATGAGCTGTCCTGCGGCTGCAAGGGTCACTCCAAGAGAATCCGCAATCTTATCTAAAATCCCGGATATGATGAATTCGGATGTTCCAACTAAAAAACTGATAATCGCCAACATGTAAATTTTCCATGTATTAAGCAAATAGATTCACTCCTCATTAATGATTTATGGTTATATGCAAAGACATATCGGAATATGTTAATATGTATGAATAAAAAAATAAACATATCGTGAAATGTCGAATTGTTAAAAGGAAAATAAAACCTAACCCACTAAGGCAGGGATCAGGTTCATTTTCATACTTCTTCTTTCAAGAAATCAGTAATTTTTGAGATTGCATCTTCATCTCGTTTGTAATACGTAAACTTTCCTATCCGCTCCGTCTTGATCAATCCTGCTCTAAGAAGCATCGAGAGGTATTGAGAGGCCGTGGATTGGGTCATGTTTAATTTTTCTGTAATCTGACTTACACAAACGCCGGTTTCCTTCATATCTATTCCCTCATGAGGGGTGAAGTGGAGTTCAGGCGCCTTGAGCCATTGTAAGATTTGCAACCTGGATTCATTGGATAATGCTTTAAATATCTCGATTGTTTTCATACATTTCATTATATCGAGAATTATCGATATGTCAAATGATTAATAAAAAAATCATTCCCATACTTCTTTTGCTACATCAACGACGAACTTCAACTTTTCCCACTGCTGTTCTTCCGTTACCTTGTTGCCGTGATGGGTGGAAGCAAAGCCGCATTGCGGGCTTAAGCATAATTGTTCGAAAGGAACGAAGCGCGAGGCTTCTTTAATACGTGCCTTAACAGCTTCCTTGTCTTCGATTTCTCCATTTTTTGAAGTGACGACCCCTAGAACGACACGCGCCCCGCTATTTGGAATGTATTCCAATGGTTTGAAATCCCCTGAGCGATCATCGTCATATTCCAAGAAGAATCCATCCACTTTTTCTTTTGCCAATAATGTTGGGGCAATACGGGCATAGCTTCCTTCAAATGCCCATGTCGACTGGTAGTTTCCACGACAAAGGTGGGTGGTGACTACCAGGTCTTCTGGTTTGCCTTCCAATGCGCCATTAATTACACGCAGTGCTAAATCAATTAATTGTTCCCTCGTATATTTTCCCTCTTTGAACTGGAAATCCGGAGCTGAAAGCCTGGCAATATATACATCATCCAATTGAAGATAACGCACTCCTGCATCATAAAAGGCTTTCAAAGCATGCTGATACGCTTTGACGATATCATTTGCATAGTCTTCGATATCAGGGTAGACGTCTTCATTTTGAACACCTACAGCAAATAATTGATTGGGACTTGGAATGGTTTGTTTGGCCACGGCACGTCCGTCCACAATTTTGTTCAATTCAATAAAATCACGAATGAAGGGATGTTCAGGATTGAATGAAACCTTTCCGGTATTGCGAACGTTATATCTCTCTGTATCCACACCATCGAAAGTGAGTCCTTTTTCAGTAACATATCCCTCGATTCCATTTAAATGTTCGAGGAAGTCAAAGTGCCACCAGGTCCGTCTGAACTCACCATCCGTCACAGCCTCTAATCCAACTTCAATCTGTTTATCGACAATCCGATTGATTTCTTCGGTTTCAACTTCACGAAGTCGTTCCGCTGAAATTGTACCATCCTTAAATTGCTTTCTGGCAATATGTAAACGTTCCGGTCTTAATAAACTCCCGACGTGGTCCGCCCTAAAAGGCGCTTTCGTTAATGTGATTGACATGTTGCATTCCTTCTTTCCTTTTATAAAATAAAAAACCTCTTCTTAAAAATAAGAAGAGGTGTTGGCAGCATAGCTATTTACTCTTCTTATCTTCAAGTTTTTACACTTCTGGAATTAGCACAGTACATGATTAGTCTGTTGCTGAGGCATCAAAGGGCCAGTCCCTCCACCTCTCTGGATAAGAGTTGTCTATTAAATTAATTATGACTATACAGGTAGTTTTTACAAAGGTCAAGGGTTGAAGGTTGAAGATTTAGAATATATCGATTATTAACTCGGGAAATGTTAACTGCATCCGTGAACCCAGCATATGTTATAACCGACGTTCCTTATGAACTGTGATATTGAAAGTTGGAGGGGAATACCAGGATGAATGCATTCGATCCATCCAATATATTTGGAAATGGCATACCGATAACGGTAACTGCAGCTATGATAGAGAGAATCATAAAGATGAAATCATCTGATCAGGATATTAAAGTCGAGATTACGCCAAAGCATATAGTGCTTTCCGGAACGACGGAAGTGAAAAAAATGATGTTTAAGAAAAACGTAGCTTTCAGGATTACATTAAAACCGGTTCACGTGGAAAAAAGAACGATCTCATTTGAATTAGTGGAAATGGAACCGATTGACAGGAGTTTCATCAACCAAAGGATATTTAACAGACCGCCATTTTTTGAATTTGAAAATAGAATGATCAAAATGAATGTTGGTGCTTGGAACATCGTTAGAAAAATCCCGGTCGGCACAATTAAATCATTTGAACTTGTCGATGGTGCATTGAAAATGAAACTTTCTTTATGATGGATCGTTTTTAGCCGCAATATATAAAGGGGATGCCAGGTATGTTAGTGTAAGGATGGATAGGGTGGCAATTCATTAAAATGTGTTTGAAAAACCAAGCTCTTTAAAATATACTGAATTACTAAAAGTTTTAGTTTTTCCAGAGATAAGGGGGAAAATAATGAACCAGAAGATTTTGCCTGCTTCGGCAAGCATGAAGGATTTCGAAAGATTCTTAGAAAGTTCCTATGAAATAGGCGTGTTTCTTGATTTGCATATATCACAATTGAAAAATGTAAGTATGATGGCAAAGCAGCATAATAAGAAAATGATTTATCATGTCGATTTGATCCATGGCATAAGAAGTGATGAATATGCGACAGAATTCATTTGTCAGGAGTATAATCCATATGGGTTGATTTCGACTAAATCAAACGTTATTTTGAAAGCGAAGCAAAAGGGGGTCATTGCCATCCAGCGAATCTTTTTAATAGATTCGCATGCGCTGGAGAAAAGTTATAAGCTGGTGCAGAAAACCAAGCCGGATTATATCGAAGTTTTACCGGGCGCTATGCCGTGGATGATAAAAGAAGTGAAGGAACGACTACAAACACCCATTTTTGCAGGCGGTCTCATACGTACTTCTGATGAAGTCCTGAACGCCCTTGATGCTGGAGCGTCGGCAATCACCACTTCCAAAACTGAATTATGGGATATCGTCTAATAGGGTAGAACGAGGAATTTGAAAAAAATTACAGAAAAATAGATTAATTTTTCACAAAATAATTGACAGCGTTTTCACAACCTAGTATATTTTACATTACAAGTTAATATATGTGACGGAGACTAGGAGATTCACAACAGATCTATTCATAATTTTTTTATGAGGATAGTTCTGCTGTGAATCTCCTTTTATTTGTTTGCAAGGTTTTTAAATTATCAGGGGAGGGGTTTTATTCATGACTCCATTTTGGGGAGAAGTAGTAGGCACAATGATTTTAGTTTTATTCGGAGCAGGTATTGGAGCGGGTTCATCCTTAAAGGGATCTTATGCTAAAGATGCCGGTTGGATCGTTATCACGATTGCGTGGGGACTGGCTGTCACCATGGGTGTTTTTGCAGTGGGATCCATAAGCGGGGCGCATTTAAATCCGGCGGTCACAGTAGGATTTGCCATTATTGGAGAGTTTCCATGGAGTGATGTACCTGGTTACATCGTTGCCCAAATGATTGGCGCAATCCTGGGGGCAACTCTAGTATTCCTGCACTATTTACCACACTGGAAAGCTACTGATGATCCAGGAACGAAGCTTGGTGTGTTTGCGACTTCACCTGCTATCCCACATACATTTTCAAATCTATTAAGTGAAATGATTGGAACTTTCATCCTTATTCTTGGTTTATTATTCATAGGTGCCAATGATTTTACAGAGGGTCTGAACCCATTCGCTGTCGGTTTATTAATTGTCGTGATTGGGATGTCACTCGGGGGAACGACAGGATATGCCATAAACCCGGCCCGTGATCTCGGGCCCCGCATCGCTCACTTTTTGCTGCCGATCCCGGGTAAAGGCAATTCGAATTGGGGCTATTCATGGATTCCGGTAGTTGGACCGATTGTTGGGGGTTCACTTGGTGCCGTTTGTTATAAAGCATTCTTTTTAGGGGATATAACAGTAGGATTTTGGTCTGTTTTGGGTGCAAGCTTGGTACTATTGGTATTAGCCTATGCATTTGGGAAAAAACAGTCACATGAATTGGAAAGCAGGAATATCGCTAGTTAATAAAAAGGAGGGGCATACACTATGGAAAAATATATTTTATCATTAGATCAAGGAACAACAAGTTCGCGGGCGATTTTATTTAACAAAAAGGGGGAAATCGTCCATTCCTCCCAAAAGGAATTCACGCAGCATTTCCCTAAACCAGGCTGGGTCGAGCATAACGCCAATGAGATTTGGGGATCGATCCTGGCAGTGATTGCCGGTGTACTATCGGAATCCGGTGTAAAGCCAGAGCAAATTGCTGGTATCGGGATTACTAATCAGCGTGAAACGGCAGTCGTTTGGGATAAGGAGACAGGTACTCCTGTTTATAATGCGATTGTATGGCAGTCAAGACAAACAAGTGAAATCTGTGATGATTTGAAGGAAAAGGGACTTAATGATTTATTCCGGGATAAAACGGGATTGTTGATAGATGCATATTTTTCCGGAACGAAAGTGAAATGGATCCTCGATAATGTGGAAGGGGCACGACAAAGGGCGGAGGAAGGCAAGCTGTTATTCGGTACCATCGATACTTGGCTAATCTGGAAGCTTTCAGGAGGCAAGGCTCACGTAACGGACTATTCCAACGCATCTCGGACATTGATGTACAATATTCATGAACTGAAATGGGATGAAGAACTGCTGGAGATATTGACTGTACCGAAGTCGATGCTGCCGGAAGTAAGACCATCATCCGAGGAGTATGCACGTACGGTCGAGTATCATTTCTTCGGCCAATCTATTCCGATTGCCGGAGCAGCCGGTGATCAGCAGGCTGCATTATTTGGCCAAGCCTGCTTTAATGAAGGAATGGCCAAAAATACGTATGGCACAGGCTGTTTCATGCTCATGAATACAGGGGAAAAGGCTGTCAGTTCCGACCACGGACTATTGACGACCCTTGCTTGGGGATTGAATGGGAAGGTCGAATATGCACTGGAAGGCAGTATATTCGTAGCTGGCTCCGCAATCCAATGGCTGCGAGATGGTCTGCGGATGCTTCATGATGCCAAGGATAGCGAAGCCTATGCAAAACGGGTGGAAAGTACGGATGGAGTATATGTAGTGCCGGCTTTTGTAGGCCTTGGAACTCCATATTGGGACAGTGAAGTGCGGGGAGCCGTTTTTGGTTTGACGCGCGGTACCTCCAAAGAACATTTCATTCGTGCCACACTTGAATCACTTGCGTATCAAACGAAGGATGTCCTTGATGCAATGGAGGCGGATTCAGGAATCGAGCTGCAGACATTGAGAGTGGATGGCGGTGCAGTCAAGAATGACTTCTTAATGCAATTCCAAAGTGATTTATTACGGGTGCCTGTCGAAAGGCCGATCATAAACGAAACTACGGCATTGGGGGCTGCGTATTTAGCGGGACTTGCTGTCGGGTATTGGAAGGATCAAGAAGAAATTTCTCGGCAATGGGCGGTGGACAAAACCTTCAAACAATCCATGGCAGAGCAAGATAGTGATAAATTATATGAGGGCTGGAAAAAAGCTGTACACGCTGCAATGGCGTTTAAATAAAAAAACAAGGTGAATTCTTTCTCAAATGAGCTGGAGTGTGCTATACTGAAATCAAGTTAATAACTCGGCCGGAGAACAGGAGAGACCATGAATGCGTTATCGTGAATTCGATAATGTGCATTTATGGTCTCTCTTTTTTTGTTTTTAAAGGCAGATTAGGGATATTAATATCTATATGAATGAGAAACTATGAGAACAAATGAATCATTTGAATATAAGCGAACTCACGAGTAAACAGCGCGAATTCACGAGTAAACGTGCAGAATTCACGAGTAAACAACACGAACTCACGAGTAAACTTGCAGAACCACGAGAAAACAGTGCGAACTCACGAGTAACAGCACGAATACACGAGTAAACTTACAGAACCACGAGAAAACAGTGCGAACTCACGATACACGAGTAAACTTACAGAACCACGAGAAAACAGTGCGAACTCACGATACACGAGTAAACAACACGAATTCACGAGTAAACAGCGCGAACTCACGAGTAAACAACACGAACTCACGAGTAAACTTGCAGAACCACGAGAAAACAGCACGAACTCACGAGTAAACTTGCAGAACCACGAGAAAACAGCACGAACTCACGATTAAACAACACGAATTCACGAGTAAACAGCGCGAACTCACGAGTAAACGTGCAGAATTCACGAGTAAACAACACGAACTCACGAGTAAACTTACAGAACCACGAGAAAACAGTGCGAACTCACGATACACGAGTAAACAACACGAATTCACGAGTAAACAGCGCGAACTCACGAGTAAACAACACGAACTCACGAGTAAACTTGCAGAACCACGAGAAAACAGCACGAACTCACGAGTAAACAACACGAACTCACGAGTAAACTTGCAGAACCACGAGAAAACAGCACGAACTCACGAGTAAACTTGCAGAACCACGAGAAAACAGCACGAACTCACGATTAAACAACACGAATTCACGAGTAAACAGCGCGAACTCACGAGTAAACGTGCAGAATTCACGAGTAAACAACACGAACTCACGAGTAAACTTACAGAACCACGAGAAAACAGTGCGAACTCACGAGTAAACTTACAGAACCACGAGAAAACAGTACGAATACACGAGTAAATAGCGCGAATTCACGAGTAATTCAAGCTACACGACAATAGAGAGCATTACTTAAAGGAGGAGTCAGGGATGAGGTTTTCAAATATATATCGGGAAGAAACAATTGAACTTCTGAAAAAGGAAAAATATGATGTAGTTGTCATTGGTGGGGGAATTACCGGTGCAGGAATCGCCCTGGATGCAACTACCCGTGGGATGAAAGTGGCATTGGTTGAAATGCAGGACTTTGCGGCAGGTACTTCAAGCCGCTCGACAAAACTGGTCCATGGCGGTTTAAGGTATTTGAAGCAATTTGAGATAAAAATGGTTGCTGAGGTTGGTAAAGAGCGGGAAATCGTTTATGAAAATGGACCGCATGTGACCACGCCGGAATGGATGCTGTTACCGATGCACAAAGGAGGCACCTTCGGGAAATTCAGTACTTCCATTGGACTCCGTGTATATGATTTCCTTGCAGGTGTTAAAAAAGCAGAACGCAGGAAAATGCTTTCGGCAGATGAAACACTAAAGCGGGAGCCCCTCGTTAAGAAAGAGGGACTGAAAGGCGGAGGCTACTATGTCGAATATCGGACAGATGATGCTCGTCTGACGATTGAAGTAATGAAGGCAGCTGTCGATAAAGGTGCAACGGCGTTAAATTATACAAAAGTAGATAAATTGTTATATGAAAATGGAAAGGTGAACGGCGTCCAAGTTGCCGATTTACTTTCAGGTGATGCTTATGAAATATACGCAGACAAAGTTATTAATGCAGCAGGTCCATGGGTGGATTCCATCCGTGAGAAAGATCAATCGAAAAAAGGGAAAACGCTGAAGTTATCCAAGGGTGTTCATGTGGTCATCGACCAATCGAAGTTCCCGTTGAAGCAGGCGCTTTATTTTGATACACCTGATGGACGGATGATCTTTGCCATCCCGAGAGCCGGTAAAGCTTATGTAGGGACTACGGACACTTTTTATGATGGTGATCCTGCAGTGCCAACCGTTACATCCGAGGACCGTGCCTATTTATTAAAGTCGATACATTATATGTTTCCAGAAGTGGAAATTTCCGATGATGATATCGAATCAAGCTGGGCTGGAGTAAGGCCGTTGATTCTTGAAGAAGGAAAAGACCCTTCTGAAATATCAAGGAAAGATGAAATATGGGAGTCCGATTCGGGTCTTATCACGATTGCGGGAGGTAAATTGACCGGTTATCGCAAAATGGCAAAAACGACGGTCGATCTTGTGGCAGGGAAGCTTTCCCAGCAATCTAATAAGACTTACCCAACCAGCAGCACTAAAGGAATGCCGATTTCAGGAGGGGATGTCGGAGGATCAAGCAACTTCTCCGATTATATCAAGCAACATATTCAAATGGGAGTGGACTCAGGAATTGCCGTTAAGGACTCCGAAGAAATATTGGCCATGTACGGGTCCAACGCACCTGTGTTATTTGATATCGCAAAAAGCGAAGGAGACGGAGCAGCAAGCATTGGCCTTCCGCAGAAATTGTTCGTACAGCTGAAATACGCACTAGAACATGAAATGGCCGCAACTCCAGTGGACTTCTTCTTCCGAAGGACCGGGACCCTGTTATTCGATATCGATTTAGTCCAAACGCATAAAAGTGCAGTGATTGAATATATGGCTGGATACTTCGGGTGGACGGAATCAACAAAAATGGAGAGAACCAATCAGTTGGAACGGGAAATACTCGGTGCGATTAGAGTATCTTGACTTAAATGAAAAAAACATGACGCCGGCGGAATCGCTGGCGTTTTTTTCGATTCGGGAAGGAAAGGAAAGACGAAACTATTATGTTAGGTTTTCCATGTTCGCCTTAAAGCTCATCATACTAGCAGCCAGTTTCTATGGACCCGTCCGTACGGCAGAGCTTGCTTGGGCATTTGGGGATGCTGGCTTGGGCATTATGGTTTGGCTTAATGTCATTGCCATTTTAATTCTGGCCAAACCGGCGCTTATTGCGTTAAAGGATTACGAAACGCAAAAGAAGGCGGGGGTGGATCCGGTTTTCGATCCCAAAGCTTTAGGCATAAAAAACGCCGACTTTGGGAGCATGAATACACCGGAGACAAGGAAAACGTTTCATGAAGAGAAATGCCCTGAAATAAATTAATAAATATATGGAGATACATGAAAAACCAGCTCTAGGTATTTGAGAGCTGGTTTTTTATCATATTGCGATAACTAGGACAAAACTGAAATTGTGAACATAACCAGTGAGGCTTTAGTTTACATAGAAAGACTATAAGGATGGAATATTATTGAGAAAATAATCATATTATTTAAGATTGTAATTATATAAGTGTGTGGGGGAGTTTGATTAAAGATGAAGCTGACAAAGGTCGATACAGTATATCAACTATCTTTCATGCCACGCGTATTTCCCGTAAACTGTTATTTCATAGAAGAAGAGGATAGCCTTACACTAGTAGATGCAGCTTTACCCTACAGCGGAAAAAGTATTTTGAAGGCGGCGCGGATTATTGGAAAACCGATAACAAGAATAATAGTTACTCATGCACATGATGATCATGTCGGTGCACTAGACGGGCTAAAAGCATTAATGCCTGATGTGCAGGTGAGTATTTCTATCAGGGAAGCGTCATTACTGGCTGGTGATTCCAGCCCCTTACAAAATGAAAATCCAATCCGCGGTGGAGTCCCCAAAAACATTCAAACTCAACCAGACTTGCTGCTTAAAGAGGGCGACCGTATCGGTTCATTGGAAGTGATTTATTCACCTGGGCATACCCCTGGTTCAATATCGCTTCTTGATACCCGGAATCATAGTTTAATTGTCGGGGATGCCCTGCAGACAAGAGGCGGAACTGCAATTTCTGGAATCATTAAACCTTTATTTCCATTCCCGGCCTTTGCTACATGGGATAAACTCCTTGCCCTTGAAAGTGCAAAGAAATTAAGAAGTCTTAATCCGCATTTGCTTGCTGTAGGTCATGGAAAGATGCTAGAACAACCTGGGAATTCCATGGACAAAGCAATAATTGAAGCTGAATTAAAATTCCAGCAATGAAAGAATGGGAAAGTGCCGGCATATTGAGATGTTATCCCAAAAAGAGTGAGGAACACGGCTGATGGGTCTCCGTGCTCCTCACTCTTTAGCTGTTTGAATCTTTTAACCGTAAAAGCGAAATGCCTTAAGATTTTTGCTTTATAAGCTGTAAATCGATGTAGAGTTGTATTCTTGAGTGTAAGTCATCAAAATCGATTGAAGTGAGATCGGCTATTTGGTTCAATCTATATTTCAATGTGTTGGTATGAATGTATAGCTGCTCAGCTGTCGGTTTGATCCGGCAATTGTTCAACAGATATATTTCCAATGTTTGAAGGAGTTTCGTTTGGCTTTCCTGGTCCTTCTTTTGAAGAATCTGTAAATCCATATTGATATAATTCGTTTTAGTATGATGATGGGAGATCATTTCGAGGTAACGGAAAATCCCTAGCTTGCTATATTGGAAAGGAAGCTGTTCAGGTTTACCGATGAACTTCGCTGCATTGATCACTTCCAGGGCTTCGAGGTAGGATTTTCTTAATTGAAGAATCGAAGAATATTCATTTCCGATTCCCGGGAACACCCTTTGATCATTGAATTGGGAAAGAACCGTATTCGTTAAATCATTGGCGCTTTCAGAAAGGAGTTCTTTCCCTTTTCCGTTGCTGCCAATTAATACGATAATCTTCAATTGGTTTGTGAATACATGGGAAAAATGATTCAAAGCATTGGCGAATAGACTGACTGTATCCGTTAATTCATCGAAATGTTCCGCATCGGATTGAGCGATGGTAAAGACATTTACAAGGAAAGTTTCCGGAATGAGGAGATTCATATTGGCGGCTTCCCATTTTATTTGGTTTTCAGTTTGATAGACTTCATCAATGACCTTTTGATAAAACTCATTTTTTTCTTCATCTTTTTTCATGTTTATCTGTTTTTTCTGATAAAGGAGCTTGCCGATATGATGGGAAACCTCATGCAAAAATTCCAAGTCTGAATCAGTCATCATTTCCGTCTCTTGAACCCATATGAATCCGAAGACTTGCCCTTTGTGTACCGCGCTTACAACGACTCTTTGATTTAAACCGATTTCCTCGATTTGTTTCACTCTAAAGGGATGCTGCACCGTTTTAAGCTGTTCGACAATGCCCTCATCCATGAATTTCTCCAAGATTGGAATCGGCCAATGCTTTGTGAAAATGGTTTGCCGATTGGCTTGGTCGAAGTGATCGATATAATATGAACTATATGACAGCAATAAAAATTGGTCATTTTCGATGACCACTGGTTTTTTTAAATAAGTGCTGACCATATCCGTTATATCGTTGATGTTTGTGAGAGTAAGGATTTTTTCTAATGACATATATGGCCCCCTGTTTTTTGAATTGGATGATAACTTAGTCTAATAATACTTTTAAACGGATGATGTGTATAGGGGCAAGCACAAAGAAGGAACGGTATATGAAAAAAATTTCATATACCGTTCCTTTCAGGGGATTTATTATTGTTTTAATGTTCTTTCGAATTCTTCGAACTTTTCTTCTACTTCCCTAGATGGTTTCGCTGTAAGAAGACTGACCACGATGATGGCAATCAAGCTCGCGCCAAAACCAGGAATCATTTCATAAAGCGTATCGGATAATCCTGCCATGGACCAGAAAATTACAGTCCCGGCACCGACGATCATCCCGGCTAAAGCGCCCCATCTTGTCATCCGTTTCCAGCAGAGGCTTAGTATGACCAATGGACCGAATGAAGATCCGAATCCAGCCCATGCATAGCCGACAAGTCCAAGAATCGTGTCATTCTGTTCCCAAGAGAGAATGAGCGCTATGATGGATATGGTCAGTACGGAAAGTCTGCCCAGGAAAACAAGCTCTTTATCTGAAGCGGAACGACGGAAGAAAGTTTTGTACATATCCTCCGTTAAAGAGCTGGCCGTAACCAAAAGCTGCGAAGAAATCGTGCTCATGATGGCTGCCAGTATCGCTGAAATCAAGAAACCAGTGATAAGTGGGTGGAATAGTATTTCACCTAACTCTATGAAAATCGTTTCAGGATTATCTAACTTCAGGTTGTTCTGATGGAAATACGTGATACCGATGAATCCAGTCAGCATGGCACCGATACTGGAGAAAATCATCCAGCCCATCCCGATAGTACGGGCTTTCTTGATTTCCTTAATAGAACTGATCGCCATAAAGCGGACAATGATATGCGGCTGTCCGAAGTAACCCAGTCCCCAAGCAAATAATGAGATGATTCCTAAAAAGCTCGTCCCCGTGAAAATATTCAATAGAGCTGGATCAATGGAACGTGGCGTATCTATGGAAGGACCGAAACCGCCAACATGGAAAAGGGTGACGATCGGTACAAGAACCAAGGCAACGACCATGATGATTCCTTGAACAAAGTCTGTCCAGCTTACTGCCAGGAATCCACCGAATAAAGTATAGGCAACGGTGACGCCTGTTAAGATCCATAGACCTGTATGGTAATCAAGGCCAAATGTACTTTGGAATAAGACTCCGCCGGATACCATTCCGGAAGAAACGTAAAAGGTGAAGAAAATCAGGATAACCAAAGCGGAAATGAGCCTTAGGATCCGTGAACCCTCGCCAAAACGATTTTCCAGGAAAGCGGGGATCGTAATGGAGTTATTGGCGACTTCCGTATAGGTTCTTAATCTTGGCGCAACATACAGCCAGTTCGCATAGGCTCCTAGCGTCAGGCCGATTACGATCCAGATGGAACTGAGTCCTGTTGCGAACATGGCACCAGGCATCCCCATCAAAAGCCAACCGCTCATATCCGCAGCGCCGGCGCTTAATGCAGTGACAGCAGGACCAAGGCCCCGGTCGCCCAACATATAATCATTTAAATTGGAAGTCCGTTTGTAAGCGAAGTAACCAATGAAAAGCATGCCAGCCATGTAAATGCTGATGGAAATTATTAATGCGTAATCCATAAAAGACTCCCTTCAGGTTGAAATATATATTTTTTTGTTTTAAAAGAGGAAGCAACCTATTTGTCACTTCCTCCATTTACCCTCGTTTTGGTTTTGTATCGCAAAATGGAAGATACATAACCAAAACGAGTATTCAAACTGCTTGATGGAACATTATCAGAACGTTTCTGATGTTGTTTTAGCTTGCATATGAAGCTGCAAGTAGTCCGGTCCGCCTGCCTTGGAATCGGTTCCTGACATGTTGAACCCGCCGAATGGCTGATAACCTACGATTGCACCAGTACAGCCGCGGTTGAAATACAAGTTCCCCACATGGAATTCTTCACGTGCTTTTTCCATGTTAAGGCGATTTGTCGTAATGACAGCCCCAGTCAAACCATATTCTGTGTTATTGGCAATTTCAAGAGCTTCGTTAAAGTCTTTGGCTTTTGTAAAGGCAACGACTGGTCCGAAGATTTCTTCTTGCATCAAACGGGCTTTCGGATCGACATCAGCGACGATTGTCGGTTGAACGAAGTAGCCTTTAGAGCTATCTCCTTCTCCTCCAGTCAGAATGCGTCCTTCTTGGTTCCCGATTTCAATATAGCTCATGATTTTGTCGAAAGCTGCTTGATCGATTACAGGACCCATGAAGTGGTTCTCTGTAGGGTTACCGACAGTCAGTTGTTTAGTTAACTCGACAGCGCGATCCAAAACTTGATCATATACATCTTCTACAATGACAGCACGGGAGCAAGCAGAACATTTTTGTCCCGAGAAGCCAAATGCCGATTTCACGATCGATTGAGCTGCCAATTCCAGATCAGCCTCTTTGTCGACGACGATCGTATCTTTTCCGCCCATTTCAGCAATGACACGCTTCAGCCAAACTTGGCCTTCGTTCACTTCTGAAGCACGTTTGTAAATGCGCAGACCTACATCACGTGAACCGGTGAAGGAAATGAAACGTGTTTTTGGATGATCTACCAGGTAGTCGCCCACTTCGGCTCCGTTCCCTGGAACGAAATTCAATACTCCTGCTGGAAGGCCTGCTTCAAGCATCACTTCAACGAATTTCGCAGCAACAATAGGAGTAGTCGAAGCTGGTTTCAACAGGATTGTGTTACCAGTAACGATAGCTGCAACAGCTGTACCTGCCATGATGGCAAATGGGAAGTTCCAAGGAGAAATGATGATGCCGACTCCTAATGGAATGTAATCATAGCGGTTATATTCTCCTGGACGGCTTTGTACAGGCACACCATCTCTAAGCGTCAACATTTGACGGGCATAGAATTCAAGGAAATCGATTGCTTCAGCTGTATCGGCATCAGCTTCATTCCAAGGTTTTCCTGCCTCTTTTGTCAATAAGGCAGAGAATTCATGCTTGCGTCTGCGAATGATGGCAGCGGCTTTGAATAAAACGTCAGCACGGATTTCCGGCTTCACTTTTTTCCAGCTTTCAAAAGCTAAAGACGCTTCCTGCATGGCTTTTTCAGCAAGATCCCTGTTCGCTTTCGATACTCGGCCGATGACCTCTTCCTTATCTGCAGGGTTATATGAAACGATTTTCTCATCTGTCGTCACTTTCTCTGCCCCGATATAAAGAGGGTAGTCTTGCCCTAAGTAGCCTTCAACAGTTTGAAGAGCTTCCTGATACGCTTTTTTGTTTTCCTCGTTTGTAAAATCAACAAATGGTTCGTGTTTATATGAAATCATTGATTACTCACACCTTTTTATAGATTTTTTGTAACAATTAGAATATTAAATGTATATTTAGCTTTTGACCATCCCTTTGAAGGCAAAGGCAATATTGGATGGCCTTTCTGCAAGCCTTCTCATGAAGTATCCATACCAATCCAGACCATATGGTACATAGACGCGCATTTTGTAACCTTGCTTGACCAACTCGTATTGTGTTTTGTTTCTCATGCCATAAAGCATTTGAAATTCGAATTGTGTATTTGGAATGTTGTGCTTCTTAGCCAACTCTTTTGTATACTCGATGATTTTGTCATCATGTGAGGCAATGGCCGTATAATTACCGTTAAGAAGACTTTGCTTAATCAACTTTTTATAGTTTTCATCTACATCATCCTTTTCGGGAAAAGCCACCTCTGGAGATTCCTTGTAGGCACCCTTTACGAGACGCAGGAATGGCTTATATTGGGCAAGGTCCTCCAAATCTTTCTCTGTGCGGAATAAATATGCTTGCAGAACAGTACTTATGCAGCTGTATTTTTCCTTGAACTGTCTAAAAATGTCGATTGTTGCCTGACAGCGAACTTCATCTTCCATGTCGATCGTGACCATGACTTTATGCTTTTCTGCCGTATCAAGAATTTTCGTCATGTTCTCTATGACCAGATTATGATCGATATCGAGTCCCAAAGAAGTCATCTTTAGAGAAACTTGTGAATCAAGTTTTTCCCTGCTGATCATTTCGATGGTTTCGATGCATTCTGCCGTCCTTTCCTGAGTCACTTCCTTAGAATCAACGAATTCCCCAAGATGGTCGACTGTAACCGACAAGCCACTATTATTAAGTTGTTTAATAAATTTAATGGAACTTTGGAAATCAGTTCCCCCAATGATCTTTCCAGCAGCAAAATTTCCTCCGCTTTTTTTAGCAATATTATTAAGCAGATTATTTTTAGATAAAAATAAGAAAAAGTCCCTTGTAATGGCTTCCATATAAAGCGCACCCCCTAAGAAGATGTATTTCAATAAATTAAGCTTACGATTATTCGACAATATTCACAATGTTTCAAAAAAACAATAATTATGCCTTCCGTTTGTTGGTTATGGACAAATGAAAAGGTTTACATTTTTTCTTTTATGATCGGATAGAAACGAAGGTTTATATTTTAGCTTAAAGAGAAACGCTAGAAATAAAGGCTTTATCAGGAAGCGATGATGTGAAGGTCATCAATAAATACGTTTAAAAGTGGCACCTCGACCATAATCATCCAATGCGTTATAATGAACCTAATTTAACGGAATGGGTGCAAAGTTCGAAGATAAAACGATTAATGAAGCTTTCAGAAGTAAAATGGGTGATAAACCGTAAAATAAGTCGCATCGGCAAGCCGGGGAGGATAAGGAATGGATGCTGTACTTGAAGAACTTAGAGAAACATCGGGTTTGATAATAGGATTAATAATGGCCCTGGTAATATTGGGGCTGATCGGTTATGCCCTTACGAATGTACATGATTCCATTGTGTCGCCTGTGGTTCAGTTCATAAAGAAAATGGTTAGTCGAAAATAGCTGAAGCGAAATAAATAACCCTTTGTCCCTAATCGATA
Organism: Peribacillus sp. ACCC06369; assembly: GCF_030348945.1. Lineage (NCBI taxonomy): Bacteria > Bacillati > Bacillota > Bacilli > Caryophanales > Bacillaceae > Peribacillus > Peribacillus sp. ACCC06369. The sequence continues at coordinate 4,833,135 of NZ_JAUCEN010000002.1, read as the reverse complement.
ACAAGCCCTTGATAATAGAAATCCCTGCAGGGTTTGTCTAAAAGGAACAAAAGAACTGCAAGAAATGAAAATGAAGAAAATCCCCGCTCCTAATGGAGGTGGGGGATTTCAGACTGTAGGCAAATTCGAATAATTTGCCTACAGTCTTTTTATTTTATAAACGTTCCAGTTGATTTCAGAAATCCACTCCCTTTCTGCCGACTGGCTGCCAAGCCTCCTCACCGCAAGCGCCTGGACAATCTCCCGACCGGTATGATCTTTGGTGTATGTAAGCTTGAAAATTGTTTGAAGGTAATTGAAAATAACGGGATGCAGGCAATACTGGAAGATGGACAAGTGGAATCAAGGCAATGATTTTTTTTAGGAGCCTTCACAGTGGGAGAATACGCCTGGGAAGTTAAGGACATGAGGCTGTTCCAGCGAAAGGAAAGCTTGGACTAAGGGAACATGGATAATGAGAGTATCAACATTTAGCCCCGGCCATTACGCTGGGGCCTTTTTGTTTATAAATCAAAGTAGTCATCTGCCTTTGCGCCAGCATCTATACTTCGAACCGCCTTCATGATTTTCTTTAATACTCCGGCTGACGGCACATACTTGGGGTCGCTGCAAACTCTGCTTATCGTATTGCGTGAGATTCCGGACGCACTTACAAACTCCTCTTGTGAATATCCGTGCTTATCGATGAATTTGCCTACCTTACTTCGTGGCTTTCCCTTCCCGAATCTAAACATTTTGATAACCTCCTAGATTAATTTACTAGCAGTCTCGTCCAACTTTCACAAAAATATACGCATAGTTTCGCAAAAATTTGGTATACAAACGGTTGGTCGGAACAAACGAGATTTGAAATGCATTTTTTGTGGTCTTTCCAAATAGTTATGACAGGATGTATGATGAAGTTCTAAGTTCTTTGAATTTATTTCCATTTGAATTACAATAATAAATGGGCATTTGTAAGCGAACACAAACTGAATAATTTAAGGATATAGTTAATTCTTGTGTAAATTAGGAGGAAATCATGGGAAGAATAGTTCATTTCGAAATTCATGTGAATGACATGGAACGGGCAAAGAAGTTTTATGGAGAGGTATTCGGATGGACATTTCAAGACTGGAGTGAGTATGCAGGAATGCCTTACTTTGGAGCAGTAACTGGTGATGAGAATGAACCTGGGATCGATGGTGCTTTGATGCAGCGTCATAGTGCTCCACCGGAAACAAACCAAGCGTTAAATGCATTTGCTTGTACCATGGGAGTGGAAAGTTACGATTTAACGGAAGCTAAAATTATTGAAAATGGCGGCAAGGTCGCAATGCCCAAATTTGCCCTGCCCGGAATGGCTTGGCAAGGATACTATATTGATACCGAAGGCAATACTTTTGGAATTCATCAACCCGATGTGAATGCAAAATAGAGTTGATAATAGGTGAATTAAAACATGAAACACAAGGGCACGGCAGCCATGCTTTAAAATGTACGATATATCTGTCTGACCTATCTAATTCAAGAAGCCTATTTACGTGCGGCACCGAAGCGATTGGTTAAGAAATGGAATGAGTTGCATAAGTGAAGAAAGGCGGATGATCTGCCTTTCTTTATTTTTTCGTTCTTTTAATCAGCTTTACAAATACTGAGGACAATAATAACGACCTCATCCATACACACATAGTTTAAAATTGCATTGGAGCGACCAAGAAAGTCTTAGTAAAAGGGACTCCGGAATTTGCAAAATATAAAGAGTGATTGTTGTCTCTCATCAGAGGGTGTTTCTACAAAAGATTTATGCTTATATAAAATAAAGGAGTTAGCTTCAAAAATCGCGAATATCAATTAAGATTTGATTGAGACGGAAGGGGTATGGTTGAAGTGAATGTTGAATCTTTTTTTTCTGAAAACATTAAAGCGGCACTTAAGAATGATCCGCCCGGTGCATGGATGTCAGACCTGCCAGATGGTTGTATTCGTTTGAGTTCAGGCTATCCTGATCCTGCGCTCGTCCCTGCTGAGGAGCTCAAGGTAGCTGTAGCCGGACTTCTTGATGAGGAGCAGGATTTGCCGCTCCATTATATCGGAAGTCCAAGGATTGTAAGACTGAAGCAGCAACTCCAGAAAAGACTTGAAGATCGTGGAATTCGCGTTTTGGAGGAACAGCTTTTGATTACATCAGGTGCTTGCCAGGGGATTGATCTTATTGCCCGCATTCTCCTTGATGATAAAGCGGTCGTAGCTGTAGAATCTCCCACCTATATGGAGGCTTTAGAGATTTTTCAAAACTATACGAAGCAGATTATTAGTATACCTATAGATGAAAATGGACTCCAAACGTACCTATTAAAAGAAATGCTGGATGAAAGGAAACGTAAAGGTCTAACCCTCCCGCGTTTTCTATATACCATCCCAACCTTTCAAAATCCAACTGGGACGACTATGACAACTGAGCGGCGGAAGCATTTATTGGAACTTTCCATCGAGTTTGATTTCCTCATTCTAGAGGATGATGCATACGGAGAATTAGCCTTCGATGAAACTCCGCTGCCAATAAAATCTTTTGATACACGCGGACGAGTCCTCCACGTCGGTTCATTATCCAAAGTAGTGGCACCGGGAATGCGGATTGGATGGATAGCAGGAGAAAGTGAATTCATTAAGGCATTAGAGTGGTTTAAAAAAGATTTAGACCATCCATTTGCTCAAAGTACAATGGCTGTATACTTAGAAAACACGGATTTTGAGAAACGAATCGACCTTCTGAAAAATGTGTATCGTGCTAAATGTACTGCGTTAATCCATTCGTTGGAACAATTCCTTCCAGAATCCGTTTCCTGGTATGTACCAGATGGTGGTTACTTTGTATGGGTGAGAATTCCAGGTATGGATACGTCGCAATTATTATCACAGGCTCTAACTGAGGGTGTTTCGTATGTTCCAGGGAAGTACTTTTGCTTGGATGAAAAGGATGGAACCGAGTTTCTCCGGCTCTCGTTCAGTTATGCTAATGAGGAAGAAATAATCGAGGGAACTAGAAGACTAGGGCAGCTTATCGCATCTTTTTTTCATAAAATGTCCTGAACGATTGTTAGTTTTAAATTTGAATGCGCCTACTTCCTTAAAGGGGGTAGGCTTTTTTTATAAAAGGATTCTGTATCTCTTTCGCGATGATCATATCGACAAATTCTTTCAAATCTTAGCTGGGATATGCATGCAAAGAAAAGTGGCATCTGGGCAAATACATATTCACATGTTCTTCCAAACATGCAAGAAGAAGTGGTTTTAATTAGATGAAATCATTAAATTGTGACCGTTTTTATGACCAAAATATGATCAGTGCGCGACGTTTTTCTTTTAAGACAAAGAAAAAAACCCTTGCTACACAAGGGTTTTTCGGATATGGAGCATAGCGGGATCGAACCGCTGACCTCTACGCTGCCAGCGTAGCGCTCTCCCAGCTGAGCTAATGCCCCGAATTGAGGTACAATAATTATTTTATCGGATTTTGGGAAAAAGTCAATATAAAAAATGAGATTTTTGCAAAAACGATAAAAAAACCGTTTGATAGTAGTCAAACGGTTCTTTTATTATGAATTTTCGATTTCTACCCGTGCAATTTCCTTAAGATTGGAGACGGTGTAATACACTTCAGATGTTCTAACTTTATGATCGACCAAAACTTTAAGTGTCAAAAGGTGGTGGTCTTCTTCTACATCTTTGATTCTAAGGTTCTTGATGAATATTTTTTCCTCTTTGATTTTTTTCAATACGACGGCAATGTCATCTTTGTTTTTGACCACAAGCTGCAGAAAGATTTCTTTTTGCCGTAACTTCATCGGTCCGAGCCAGGTGACCATTGCTGGCACCAATTCGACACTGATGATCAATAGTATGACGCCAGCTATTGCCTCAAGAAAAAATCCTGCTCCTACGGCAATCCCGATTCCGGCCGCTCCCCATATGATGGCGGCTGTCGTTAAACCGGATATGCTGTTGTTGCCCCGCCGGAGAATGACGCCTGCCCCGATAAAGCCGACGCCAGAAACAATCTGAGCGGCTAGACGCAAGGGGTCCATTGTTATATTTACGTCGTCACTTCCTGGGAACTTATAAGCGGACTCCATGGAAACGATCGTTAATAAACAGCTGACTATTGAAATGACCAGGCTTGTTTTTAATCCAACGGGTTTTCGTTTCATTTCTCGCTCTAGTCCGATAATTAGTCCTAGGAGAGCTGAAATCCCCAATTTGATAAGGATTTGCAGTTCCGATTGAGGGTCGAATGTCCATTCCATTTTGTTTCACCACTTCCGAATTATTATCGAAGAAAAAGATCGTCTGTTGCCATATACCCGTTTTTCAAAAAAGCTTACCCTATTAATTTTAACATAGTAGAATAGAGTTCAATGTTAAGTAATTCCCTTTGATAGGAGGAGTTTGAAATGCAAATGCCAAAAGTGAATCCTTATGTTGCGTTGGCGATTGGTGTGGCATCCGTTTCATTTTCGGCCATCCTTGTTAAATTAGCGACTGCTCCATCGGGTGTTATAGCCTTTTACCGTTTATTATTTACTGTCCTTCTTATGCTGCCGTTTTTCTTGGTGAAATACCGCCATGAACTTAAATTCATTGGTAAAAAGGATTGGTTGTATTCGATTGCTGCAGGAGTGTTCTTGGCTTTTCATTTTATTTTATGGTTTGAATCGCTTAATTACACGTCTGTTGCGAGTTCAACTGTACTTGTCACCCTCCAGCCTTTATTCGCTTTTGCCGGAGCCTATTTGTTTTTTAAAGAAAGGTTTTCAATGAAGGCAATATTGAGCGGCATCATTGCGATAGCCGGCAGTCTTGTCATTAGCTGGGGAGATTTGAGAATCAGCGGCATGGCGCTTTGGGGAGATATTCTTTCGCTAATCGCATGTGCGCTTGTAACCGGTTATTTATTATTTGGGCAAAATGTTCGAAAACGCATCTCTTCTATAACATATACATTTGTCGTGTATGCTATCAGTGCAGTCACTTTGTTTTTTTATGTGATCTTCAAGGGAGAGGCATTGGCACCATATCCTGCTGCCGATTGGATCTATTTTGTTTTGCTTGCGATTTTTCCGACATTATTAGGACATTCTTTATTCAATTGGTCATTAAAGTGGTTAAGCACTTCGACTCTTTCGATGGGAATCTTACTTGAACCGGTTGGAGCGACGGTTCTGGCTTATTTCATATTAGATGAACCGATACTATGGACGCAGGTCCTGGGAGGTACCATCATATTGGGCGGTTTGATGATGTTCCTGAAGGATGAAAAGAAAAGTAGGGTACAGGAAGAAACACAAGTCTCCGTATAAAAGCAGTAAGTCTCCTGACTTACTGCTTTTATTTAATAGGGATGAAACAAATAGGTGATTCGTGTGAAAATCATAGCGAAAGTAAAGCTGAATAAAAACGTCGTACCATTCACCTTTCCTTTTTCTCTGCTGAACCTGATGGCTTCATAAAAAGCAGTACTGAATAAGTAAAGGGCCATACTGTAAGAAATGAGTAATCCGATTAATGATAGATTCATTGCTTCACCTCATGGGAAAAGATATCTTTATATGTCTATTTGTGTTTCTTTGGAAATATGCTTCGTTTATTTATGTACCATGCTATTGGCCAAGGAAGCAGGGGGGGATGATAATGAAGGATATTATAGAGGGAAAAAGAAAAAAACGTTTTTTTGAAAAAAGTTTTAAAAAACATATTGCAAACATTTTTGGTACATGGTATATTATTTCTTGTCGCTAAGACAGCAACTTAAACAGCTAACAAGTTGTTGAAAAATATTTTTAAAAAAGTTGTTGACGAAACGTGACAAAATGTGTTACATTATAGAGGTCGCTTCTGAGAGAAACGACAGAAATTGCTCTTTGAAAACTGAACAAAACAAAGCGCCAACGTTAAATTTTAAGTGAGCACACACTATCAAAAAAGCAAAATGAGCAAGTCAAACATTTCTTCGGAGAGTTTGATCCTGGCTCAGGACGAACGCTGGCGGCGTGCCTAATACATGCAAGTCGAGCGAATCGATGGGAGCTTGCTCCCTGAGATTAGCGGCGGACGGGTGAGTAACACGTGGGCAACCTGCCTATAAGACTGGGATAACTTCGGGAAACCGGAGCTAATACCGGATACGTTCTTTTCTCGCATGAGAGAAGATGGAAAGACGGTTTCGGCTGTCACTTATAGATGGGCCCGCGGCGCATTAGCTAGTTGGTGAGGTAATGGCTCACCAAGGCGACGATGCGTAGCCGACCTGAGAGGGTGATCGGCCACACTGGGACTGAGACACGGCCCAGACTCCTACGGGAGGCAGCAGTAGGGAATCTTCCGCAATGGACGAAAGTCTGACGGAGCAACGCCGCGTGAACGAAGAAGGCCTTCGGGTCGTAAAGTTCTGTTGTTAGGGAAGAACAAGTACCAGAGTAACTGCTGGTACCTTGACGGTACCTAACCAGAAAGCCACGGCTAACTACGTGCCAGCAGCCGCGGTAATACGTAGGTGGCAAGCGTTGTCCGGAATTATTGGGCGTAAAGCGCGCGCAGGTGGTTCTTTAAGTCTGATGTGAAAGCCCACGGCTCAACCGTGGAGGGTCATTGGAAACTGGGGAACTTGAGTACAGAAGAGGAAAGTGGAATTCCAAGTGTAGCGGTGAAATGCGTAGAGATTTGGAGGAACACCAGTGGCGAAGGCGACTTTCTGGTCTGTAACTGACACTGAGGCGCGAAAGCGTGGGGAGCAAACAGGATTAGATACCCTGGTAGTCCACGCCGTAAACGATGAGTGCTAAGTGTTAGAGGGTTTCCGCCCTTTAGTGCTGCAGCTAACGCATTAAGCACTCCGCCTGGGGAGTACGGCCGCAAGGCTGAAACTCAAAGGAATTGACGGGGGCCCGCACAAGCGGTGGAGCATGTGGTTTAATTCGAAGCAACGCGAAGAACCTTACCAGGTCTTGACATCCTCTGACAACCCTAGAGATAGGGCTTTCCCCTTCGGGGGACAGAGTGACAGGTGGTGCATGGTTGTCGTCAGCTCGTGTCGTGAGATGTTGGGTTAAGTCCCGCAACGAGCGCAACCCTTGATCTTAGTTGCCAGCATTCAGTTGGGCACTCTAAGGTGACTGCCGGTGACAAACCGGAGGAAGGTGGGGATGACGTCAAATCATCATGCCCCTTATGACCTGGGCTACACACGTGCTACAATGGATGGTACAAAGGGCTGCAAACCTGCGAAGGTAAGCGAATCCCATAAAGCCATTCTCAGTTCGGATTGTAGGCTGCAACTCGCCTACATGAAGCCGGAATCGCTAGTAATCGCGGATCAGCATGCCGCGGTGAATACGTTCCCGGGCCTTGTACACACCGCCCGTCACACCACGAGAGTTTGTAACACCCGAAGTCGGTGAGGTAACCTTTATGGAGCCAGCCGCCTAAGGTGGGACAGATGATTGGGGTGAAGTCGTAACAAGGTAGCCGTATCGGAAGGTGCGGCTGGATCACCTCCTTTCTAAGGATAATTACGAGAGCGCTTTTGTTTTGTTCAGTTTTGAATGAGTAATTCATTCAGATAGGGAAGAAAAACATCACGATGTGATGGATTCTTTCTGCTTTGTTCCTTGAAAACTAGATAATAGATAGAAGGCAATTAATTTTTTTCAAAGCATCTGTAAGATCTTTTTAACGGTTAAGTTAGAAAGGGCGCACGGTGGATGCCTTGGCACTAGGAGCCGATGAAGGACGGGACTAACACCGATATGCTTCGGGGAGCTGTAAGTAAGCTTTGATCCGGAGATTTCCGAATGGGGAAACCCACTGTTCGTAATGGAACAGTATCTTTACCTGAATACATAGGGTACTGAAGGCAGACCCGGGGAACTGAAACATCTAAGTACCCGGAGGAAGAGAAAGCAAATGCGATTTCCTGAGTAGCGGCGAGCGAAACGGAATTAGCCCAAACCAAGAGGCTTGCCTCTTGGGGTTGTAGGACACTCAACATGGAGTTACAAAGGAACGGGGTAAATGAAGTGACCTGGAAAGGTCCGTCAAAGAAGGTAAAAACCCTGTAGTTGAAACTTCGTTCCCTCCTGAGTGGATCCTGAGTACGGCGGGACACGAGAAATCCCGTCGGAAGCAGGGAGGACCATCTCCCAAGGCTAAATACTCCCTAGTGACCGATAGTGAACCAGTACCGTGAGGGAAAGGTGAAAAGCACCCCGGAAGGGGAGTGAAATAGATCCTGAAACCGTGTGCCTACAAGTAGTCAAAGCCCGTTAATGGGTAATGGCGTGCCTTTTGTAGAATGAACCGGCGAGTTACGATTTCATGCGAGGTTAAGTTGATAAGACGGAGCCGCAGCGAAAGCGAGTCTGAATAGGGCGAATGAGTATGAGGTCGTAGACCCGAAACCAGGTGATCTACCCATGTCCAGGGTGAAGTTCAGGTAACACTGAATGGAGGCCCGAACCCACGCACGTTGAAAAGTGCGGGGATGAGGTGTGGGTAGCGGAGAAATTCCAATCGAACCTGGAGATAGCTGGTTCTCTCCGAAATAGCTTTAGGGCTAGCCTCAAGATGAGAGTATTGGAGGTAGAGCACTGATTGGACTAGGGGCCCCCAACGGGTTACCGAATTCAGTCAAACTCCGAATGCCAAATACTTATTCTTGGGAGTCAGACTGCGAGTGATAAGATCCGTAGTCGAAAGGGAAACAGCCCAGACCACCAGCTAAGGTCCCAAAGTATACGTTAAGTGGAAAAGGATGTGGAGTTGCTTAGACAACCAGGATGTTGGCTCAGAAGCAGCCACCATTTAAAGAGTGCGTAATAGCTCACTGGTCGAGTGACTCCGCGCCGAAAATGTACCGGGGCTAAACGTATCACCGAAGCTGTGGATTGACACCATTAGGTGTCGATGGTAGGAGAGCGTTCTAAGGGCGTTGAAGTCAGACCGGAAGGACTGGTGGAGCGCTTAGAAGTGAGAATGCCGGTATGAGTAGCGAAAGAAGGGTGAGAATCCCTTCCACCGAATGCCTAAGGTTTCCTGAGGAAGGCTCGTCCGCTCAGGGTTAGTCGGGACCTAAGCCGAGGCCGAAAGGCGTAGGCGATGGACAACAGGTTGATATTCCTGTACCACCTATACATCGTTTGAACGATGGGGGGACGCAGAAGGATAGGGTAAGCGCGCTGTTGGATATGCGCGTCCAAGCAGTTAGGCCGGAAACGAGGCAAATCCCGTTTCCATTAAGGCGGAGCTGTGATGGCGAGGGAAATATAGTACCGAAGTTCCTGATTCCACGCTGCCAAGAAAAGCCTCTAGTGAGATGTAAGGTGCCCGTACCGCAAACCGACACAGGTAGGCGAGGAGAGAATCCTAAGGTGTGCGAGAGAACTCTCGTTAAGGAACTCGGCAAAATGACCCCGTAACTTCGGGAGAAGGGGTGCTTTTTAGGGTGAATAGCCCGGAAAAGCCGCAGTGAATAGGCCCAGGCGACTGTTTAGCAAAAACACAGGTCTCTGCGAAGCCGCAAGGCGAAGTATAGGGGCTGACACCTGCCCGGTGCTGGAAGGTTAAGGGGAGAGGTTAGCGCAAGCGAAGCTTTGAACCGAAGCCCCAGTAAACGGCGGCCGTAACTATAACGGTCCTAAGGTAGCGAAATTCCTTGTCGGGTAAGTTCCGACCCGCACGAAAGGTGTAACGATCTGGGCACTGTCTCAACGAGAGACTCGGTGAAATTATAGTACCTGTGAAGATGCAGGTTACCCGCGACAGGACGGAAAGACCCCGTGGAGCTTTACTGCAGCCTGATATTGAATTTTGGTACAGCTTGTACAGGATAGGTAGGAGCCTGAGAAGCCGGAGCGCTAGCTTCGGTGGAGGCGTTGGTGGGATACTACCCTGGCTGTATTGAAATTCTAACCCGCGCCCCTTATCGGGGTGGGAGACAGTGTCAGGTGGGCAGTTTGACTGGGGCGGTCGCCTCCTAAAGAGTAACGGAGGCGCCCAAAGGTTCCCTCAGAATGGTTGGAAATCATTCGTAGAGTGTAAAGGCACAAGGGAGCTTGACTGCGAGACCTACAAGTCGAGCAGGGACGAAAGTCGGGCTTAGTGATCCGGTGGTTCCGCATGGAAGGGCCATCGCTCAACGGATAAAAGCTACCCCGGGGATAACAGGCTTATCTCCCCCAAGAGTCCACATCGACGGGGAGGTTTGGCACCTCGATGTCGGCTCATCGCATCCTGGGGCTGTAGTCGGTCCCAAGGGTTGGGCTGTTCGCCCATTAAAGCGGTACGCGAGCTGGGTTCAGAACGTCGTGAGACAGTTCGGTCCCTATCCGTCGCGGGCGCAGGAAATTTGAGAGGAGCTGTCCTTAGTACGAGAGGACCGGGATGGACGCACCGCTGGTGTACCAGTTGTCTTGCCAAAGGCATAGCTGGGTAGCTACGTGCGGACGGGATAAGTGCTGAAAGCATCTAAGCATGAAGCCCCCCTCAAGATGAGATTTCCCATGGCGCAAGCTAGTAAGATCCCTGAAAGATGATCAGGTTGATAGGTCAGAGGTGGAAGCGTGGCGACATGTGGAGCTGACTGATACTAATAGATCGAGGACTTAACCAACGCTTTTTAAAAAATGAAATACCTTCTTATTATCTAGTTTTGAAGGAATGAAAATTTCTTCTTGCATTTTTTCGAAAAGACGTTATAATAATATATGTCTTGAAAAAATGTTAACAATGTTTGGTGACGATAGCGAAGAGGTCACACCCGTTCCCATTCCGAACACGGCAGTTAAGCTCTTCAGCGCCGATGGTAGTTGGGGGTTTCCCCCTGTGAGAGTAGGACGTCGCCAAGCAGGTTTTATATGGAGGATTAGCTCAGCTGGGAGAGCATCTGCCTTACAAGCAGAGGGTCGGCGGTTCGATCCCGTCATCCTCCACCATTTTACACCTGCCGGTGTAGCTCAACTGGTAGAGCAACTGACTTGTAATCAGTAGGTTGGGGGTTCAAGTCCTCTTGCCGGCACCATTTTTTGAAATAGTACAAGCACGAGCCATTAGCTCAGTTGGTAGAGCATCTGACTTTTAATCAGAGGGTCGAAGGTTCGAATCCTTCATGGCTCACCATTTTATATGCGGGTGTGGCGGAATTGGCAGACGCACCAGACTTAGGATCTGGCGCCGCAAGGCGTGGGGGTTCAAGTCCCTTCACCCGCATCTTTCATGCGGAAGTAGTTCAGTGGTAGAATACAACCTTGCCAAGGTTGGGGTCGCGGGTTCGAATCCCGTCTTCCGCTCCACTTTTCGTATGTGCCGGGGTGGCGGAACTGGCAGACGCACAGGACTTAAAATCCTGCGGTAGGTGACTACCGTACCGGTTCGATTCCGGTCCTCGGCACCATCTTAATATGCGCCCGTAGCTCAATTGGATAGAGCATCTGACTACGAATCAGAAGGTTGTAGGTTCGACTCCCGCCGGGCGCACCATGTTTTATTGCGGGAAGTAGCTCAGCTTGGTAGAGCACTTGGTTTGGGACCAAGGGGTCGCAGGTTCGAATCCTGTCTTCCCGACCACGTGATTTTTAATGAATGGGGCCTTAGCTCAGCTGGGAGAGCGCCTGCCTTGCACGCAGGAGGTCAGCGGTTCGATCCCGCTAGGCTCCACCATTTTTCAATCAGATACTTATATTATATTGGCGGTGTAGCTCAGCTGGCTAGAGCGTACGGTTCATACCCGTGAGGTCGGGGGTTCGATCCCCTCCGCCGCTACCAATAAATATAAGGACCTTTAGCTCAGCTGGTTAGAGCAGACGGCTCATAACCGTCCGGTCGTAGGTTCGAGTCCTACAAGGTCCACCATATGCATTTTTTAAAGCCGTGGAGGTATACCCAAGTTCGGCTGAAGGGATCGGTCTTGAAAACCGACAGGGGAGTCAAATCCCGCGGGGGTTCGAATCCCTCTACCTCCTCCATTTTTTAAAAAGCAGCAAGTTGTTTTGAAACAACCTTACATAGAGGAAGCGAAAAAACAATATACACGAAAACTTGATGCAAATCGTTTCATTAATACCGTCGCGGGGTGGAGCAGTCCGGTAGCTCGTCGGGCTCATAACCCGAAGGTCGCAGGTTCAAATCCTGTCCCCGCAATTATTAGGTCCCGTGGTGTAGCGGTTAACATGCCTGCCTGTCACGCAGGAGATCGCGGGTTCGATTCCCGTCGGGACCGCCATTTTTTAAATTTAATACAAATGTGGCTCAGTAGCTCAGTCGGTAGAGCAAAGGACTGAAAATCCTTGTGTCGGCGGTTCGATTCCGTCCTGAGCCACCATATCTTTCATATTACGGCGGTTGTGGCGAAGTGGTTAACGCACCTGATTGTGGTTCAGGCATTCGTGGGTTCGATTCCCATCAGTCGCCCCATTTCGCGGGTGTAGTTTAGTGGTAAAACCTCAGCCTTCCAAGCTGATGATGAGGGTTCGATTCCCTTCACCCGCTCCAAATATGGGCCTATAGCTCAGCTGGTTAGAGCGCACGCCTGATAAGCGTGAGGTCGATGGTTCGAGTCCATTTAGGCCCACCATATTTATATTGTTCCGCAGTAGCTCAGTGGTAGAGCATTCGGCTGTTAACCGAACGGTCGTAGGTTCGAGTCCTACCTGCGGAGCCATGGGGAAGTACTCAAGAGGCTGAAGAGGCGCCCCTGCTAAGGGTGTAGGTCGCGCGAGCGGCGCGAGGGTTCAAATCCCTCCTTCTCCGCCATTTGGCCCGTTGGTCAAGCGGTTAAGACACCGCCCTTTCACGGCGGTAACACGGGTTCGAATCCCGTACGGGTCATAACAAAAAAGGAAGCATACATCCATGTATGCTTCTTTTTTTCATTTCTTTTCATTGATATAAGTATCTTTTTGTTTATAAGGAATGTCTCCAAGCTGGGAATCGATATTTTCTTCATCTAATGTATCTTCATATTCCTTTTGCTTTTTGTTCGGTATATCCACCCTATTTTTTCCTTCGATATCATTTGCTGCAAATCCTTCATAGTCTTCTGGAAATCCATCCGTTTCATCTTCGGTTTTATAAAGATCATTATAATTGTCATGATCGCCGGTGTAATCAGATGGCGTTTCGGATGTACCGAATTTGGCGACTTCACCAAAGCTATCCTCTTTATCCACTATTTCATTTCCATGACGATTTTCAAAATGATCACCCTTGGATGGAATCAATATATCCTCTTCCACTGGTCGGTCTTGTGCAGTAGGCCGTTCTGGGGCATGCTCGACACAGTAAAGAGTGCTTGGGATCGCTTCAAGCCTATCGATGGGTATTTCTATATTGCAGGTTTTACAATGGCCATACGTACCCTCTTCTATGGCATACAATGCATCTTCGATTTTCTCCATTTCAGATTGTGCATGCTCATCCAGTGCTTGGTTCCGTTCCATCTCGAATAATTCTGTTCCTAGGTCAGCAGGATGATTATCATAGGATGATAATTCCCCTACGGATTCAGTCTGGCTTTTATCCAGAACGGATTGTTCATCATTTTGAATCCTGTTTCCAAGCTCATCTTTTTCTTGAAGCAGTTCTTTTTTGAATTTTTGAATTTGCTGTTTGGTTGCCATATCCGTTTCACTCCTTCTAAAGTCCATATCTTATTTTATTTTGGTAAGATGGTTGTATTATCTATTACCCGAATCGTAGTATAGGAAAACAAAATGGAACGGAAGATAGAAAAAAGACTGAGCGGATGAGCTCAGTCCTTGGAAATCATATTAGATAGCTGATGAATAATCCAATGGCCATGAGTAAGCCAAAGAAGGTGTTCGTCTGGGCCGTGGCTTTCATTGCTGGCACCATGGTGATCGGCTGCGTTTTACCTACGAAGCCTTTGATTGCGGCCATGGCTTTCGGGATGCTTAGGAAGGCAAGGAGAATCCACGCTGTTACGTTTCCGGTAAGGACTAACCCAACCAGCCATAGATAAGAGAAGGCAAACATGATTGCCATGAATTTCAGTGCGTTTTTCCTGCCCATCACTACAGGCATGGTTTTGCGGCCATGTGCCTTATCCCCATCATGGTCACGGAGGTTATTGGATAAGTTGATCAACCCGACCAATATTCCACTTGGAATGGCAATTAAGATGGCTGTTGAGGAAACATGACCGGTTTGAATGAAAAAGGCGATCAGGATTATCAAAAAGCCCATGAACAATCCAGAAAAAAGTTCCCCGAATGGTGTATATGAAATGGGTAGGGGACCGCCTGTATAAAGATAGCCGACAAGCATGCAAACCAGGCCTACTGCAGCAAGCCACCAACATGATGCGGCACAGATATAGATTCCGATTATGAGTGCGATGGCATACATGCCAAGGGCCAAGGTCATGATGAGTTTGGGGGTCATCCCATGACGGACGATTCCGCCACCGATGCCTACGGACTCCTCAGTATCCAAGCCTCGCTTGAAATCATAGTATTCATTGAATAAATTGGTTGCAGCTTGAATCAGGATACTTGCAATCATCATGGCAGCGAATAGTAACCAATTCACTCCATCATCCAAAAGTGCAATCACAGTTCCAAGTAAGACCGGGACAAAAGCTGCGGTTAGTGTATGTGGACGAATTAACTCCCACCAAATCTTCCAGGTCCGTTTAAGGGGAAGTCCGTCGTATTCTGTTTGCATTATTTCTCTCCTCAAAATCATTATTGGTTCTCTCGAAATTATAACAAATATTGAAATGTTGCACAAAAGGTTATCCTAATAAGGATAGGAAAATTAGGTAAGGGTGTCAATTGATTTCGTGGAAGATTCTCTTCCAAAATAAAGGATATTTCTCTTCATTCGTTAAGATTCATATAATAAGGAAAAAAGCAGGCATGAATCGTTCGGTAAAGGGGCGTTTTATTGACATGAGGTTGAATGGAGGTGTATCTTTAAATAGGTTAAAAAGCTTTTAAAATGTACATTTGGGGGGATTTTTTTGGCTATCTCAGAAGAAACTGGGCAGTTTCAGGGACTGGCTTCAGCTATACAAAAGGCGAAGGACTTGAATGATCAAGTTCTATTCAGTCATATTAAGAAAGTTAATTGCACGAACCCCCTTTCATTTTATCAAGCTGGAAGAGAACGGTACGCGGGTGAACGCTTTTTCTGGGAGGACCCTGCAAAGGAAATAACCATCACCGGCTTAGGCAATGTTAAGAAACTCAAAGCGGCATCGAATGCCGAACGTTATAGAGAAGTCGAAAAGAGCTGGATCAAACTGCAGAATACTGCTGTCAGAACAGGATTGACTGATGTAGAAGCGACCGGTCCTTTACTGTTTGGGGGCTTTTCTTTTGATTATGAAACCAACAGTACGCTCCTTTGGAATCAATTCGGGGACAACCTGTTTTATATACCTGCCTTCATGCTATCAATAGTGGGGAAACAAGCTTACTTAACGACAAACTTACTTTGTTCGCCTGATGATTCAGAAAAACTCTTCATAGATATGATAAATGAACGGGAAGCTTTTCTTTTCGAAAGCTTGGATGACACTGGATTGGGTCACAATTCCCTGGTTAAGCAGAGGGAAGTCAAACCTGACGAATGGAAACGGACGGTCGCTGAGGCTGTTCAGGAAATCAAGACGACAGATCTCGACAAAATCGTTTTGGCGAGGGAGCTTCGACTGGTTTTTGAGCGTTCCATCGATTCAGGGAAAGTGCTTGAACAATTGATTGCTGAGCAGCCATTAAGCTATATTTTCAGTTTGGAAGCAGGTGGTGACTGTTTTGTCGGTGCCACTCCTGAACGTTTAATTAAGAAACAGGGAAATGAAGTATTTTCTACCTGTCTTGCTGGATCGATGGGGCGAGGGAAAGATGAGCAAGAAGATGTTTGTCTTGGTGATGAATTGCTACAGGACCAAAAGAATTTACAAGAGCACCAATATGTCGTGTCGATGATATCAAATGCCTTTGATTCTGTATGCGAAAAGGTAATTGTTCCAGCCGAACCGAAACTTATGAAAAATCGTCATATCCAGCATTTGT
Source organism: Peribacillus sp. ACCC06369 (assembly GCF_030348945.1). Taxonomy (NCBI): domain Bacteria; kingdom Bacillati; phylum Bacillota; class Bacilli; order Caryophanales; family Bacillaceae; genus Peribacillus; species Peribacillus sp. ACCC06369. The sequence goes on along the minus strand of NZ_JAUCEN010000002.1, from coordinate 4,817,065 downwards.
ATACACCGGTCCGCGGAATATCCAAGGAAGGTGTCACGATTTTTGAATTCGTCGAGAAACTACATCCTACACCGGCTATGGGCGGACTTCCAAAAGAAAAGGCCGTTGTGCGAATCCGGGAAATGGAAGGCCTTGAACGCGGCTTTTATGCAGGTCCTTTAGGCTGGGTGGATACGTATGGAAATGGGGAATTCGCTGTAGGGATACGTTCTGCGCTTATACAGAACAATGAGGCATCGCTTTTTGCTGGATGCGGCGTAGTGGAGGATTCGACTCCCGAAAGTGAATTCCGGGAAACGGGGATTAAATTCAATCCGATGTTAAGTGCTTTAGGAGGAAATCTTAATGAATGACCGAGATGCATTGACAGCATATGCTGCTTCATTTGTCGATGAGCTGGCACAAAATGAGATGAAGCATGTGGTGGTGAGCCCGGGTTCACGATCCACACCCCTAGCTTTGTTGCTAGTGGAACACCCTGATATCGAAGTTCATATTAATGTGGATGAGCGTTCGGCTGCTTTTTTTGCCCTTGGTTTGGCTAAGGCCTTAAAGGAACCTGTCGGACTTCTTTGTACGTCCGGTACAGCCGCTGCAAACTTTTACCCAGCCGTCATTGAGGCATTCTATTCAAGGGTGCCGCTTATTGTACTTACCGCTGATCGTCCGCATGAATTGCGTGATGTCGGCGCCCCACAGGCAATCGATCAGATTCATCTTTATGGTAGACAAGTAAAATGGTTTGTCGAAATGGCACTTCCTGAAAGCACGGATGAGATGATGAGGTATGCAAGAACGGTTGGTGCAAGGGCAGTGGCTACAGCGGCAAGTGAACCTGCAGGGCCTGTACATTTGAATTTCCCGCTTCGTGAACCATTGATTCCGGATCTGGAGCAAGCAAAGGAGTATCGGCAAACTAAAATGACGCCTGCAGTGTTGATTGACAGTGGAGAGCGGTCACTGTCCGCATCACAAATAGAAGCTATTGCAACTACTTTGTCACAAGCTAAGCAAGGGTTGATTGTATGTGGCGAATTACCGCATCCAGAGATGAAGGAAGCCATCGTCGCATTAGCGGATAAACTTGCTTTTCCGGTACTGGCTGACCCTCTCTCCCAGTTAAGGAGCGGGAGTCACGGCAAAGACGTCATAATTGATGCGTACGATACGTTTCTGCGCGATGAAGCGGTAAAGGCGGCTTTCAAGCCGGAAGTGATATTGCGTTTCGGGACAATGCCTGTTTCTAAACCCTTATTGTTATTCATGAAAAAACAAAAACAGGCAACCACTTTGGTCGTCGATGGCGGTGCAGGTTGGCGTGAGCCAGCAGGATTGGCAACTAACATGATTTACAGCGAAGAGAAGGATTTCTGCAAGCGTGTTGCTGAAAATATTACTGATGCCAATGATGATGAATGGCTTGGTTTATGGCAAACCGTCAACGGAGCGACGAAGAATGCCTTAGCCTCCATCAAGGATGAAGGGGAGTTAAGTGAAGGCAAGCTGTTCTCCCTGCTTGCTGATATGATGCCATCGGGATCCACCTTGTTTGTCGGGAATAGTATGCCCATACGTGATTTGGATACATTCTTTTTGAATAATGGAAAGGGAATCAAAACCTTTGCAAACCGAGGGGCGAATGGCATCGATGGTGTCGTTTCCACTGCGCTTGGCGTAAGTACGGTATCGAAAAATACTGTACTGGCAATCGGGGATTTAAGTTTTTTCCATGATATGAATGGCTTGCTTGCGGCTAAACTTCAAAAACAAAACATCACGATATTGTTGATCAATAATGATGGGGGCGGCATTTTCTCTTTCTTGCCACAGGCGAATGAGAGAGAACATTTCGAAACGCTATTCGGGACGCCTCACGGTCTCGATTTTTCCCATGCTGCCCAGCTTTACGGCGGTAAATACAGCAAGGTGCAAAATTGGGATGAGTTAAAGAATGTATTTACAGAGTCATTTGAAATACAAGGTCTGAAAATCATTGAAGTACCGACAGAAAGAGAGTCCAATTTACAAAAGCATCGAAATTTGTGGAGTTTTGTTTCCCAGGAAATAAAAATGGTGTTAGACAGGGAAATATCATGAATTATGTCATCAAGGATGTCAATTATGCTGTTGAAATAACGGGAAATGGAGATCCTCTTGTTCTTTTGCACGGATTTACGGGAAATCGGGATACATGGAAATTCCTCATTCCGCTTTTGCGTGAGCGGTATACCATGATCATGGTCGACATCATAGGCCATGGCATGTCTGCATCACCAGCTGATCATCGAAGGTATGAGATGGAGCGAGTTGCTGAAGATATTAAGGATATTTTGGATGCGTTACATTTCCCGAAAGCCCATATCCTTGGGTACTCGATGGGCGGAAGGCTTGGATTGGGATTTGCCTGTTTATATCCTGGATATGTTGATACATTGATATTGGAAAGCGCTTCACCAGGCCTTTTAACAGAAGAGGATCGGGAAATCCGAAGGCGAAATGATAGAAAGCTTGCCGAAAGGATTCTTGAAAATGGCATGGAAGCTTTTGTGGATCAATGGGAAAACATCCCGCTGTTTGAAAGTCAAAAACGGCTGCCGGCCAAAACCAGGTTGGCCATCCGGGAACAGCGGATGGCAAATGTCCCTGCCGGCCTTTACAATAGCCTTCTAGGTATGGGGACCGGCAGTCAAGCTTCTTACTGGGGAGAACTGAAAACCCTTGATTTTCCTGTGCTCCTTGTAACCGGTGAACTCGATCCTAAGTTTTGTGAAATTGCTGCCTCGATGAAAAAAAAGCTGAAGCGGGCTGAATGGAAAATAATAAATGGTGCGGGACATGCAATTCATGTGGAAGATGGAGAAAAGTTTGGTAAAATAATAAGTGAGTTTTTAAAGAGAAATCGAAGGAGGAATTAAGATGACGATACAATGGGAAACAATACGTGAGTATGATGAAATTTTATATGAAAAATATAACGGGATTGCAAAAGTGTCCATCAACCGACCGCATGTACATAATGCATTCACACCAAAAACGACTGCGGAAATGATTGATGCATTCGCAAGGGCGCGTGATGATTCCAGCATCGGTGTCATTATTTTAACGGGTGTAGGTGGCAAAGCATTCTGTTCAGGCGGAGACCAAAGTGTACGTGGGAATGGCGGATATGTAGGTGAAGATAACATTCCACGTCTAAACGTTCTTGATTTACAACGCTTGATTCGCGTCATTCCAAAACCAGTCGTAGCCATGGTCGCAGGTTATGCAATTGGTGGAGGTAATGTCTTGAATGTGGTTTGTGACTTAACGATTGCTGCTGACAATGCAGTCTTCGGACAAACTGGACCGAATGTTGGAAGCTTTGATGCTGGTTATGGTTCTGGCTACCTGGCACGTATCGTCGGTCATAAAAAGGCACGTGAAATCTGGTACCTATGCCGTCAATACAATGCCCAGGAAGCATTGGATATGGGATTGGTCAACACCGTCGTACCTTTAGACCAATTAGAAGCGGAAACGGTTAAATGGTGTGAAGAAATGCTTGAGAAGAGCCCAACGGCACTTCGTTTCTTGAAAGCGGCAATGAACGCTGATACTGATGGCCTTGCAGGTCTTCAACAATTGGCTGGTGACGCTACACTTTTATACTATACAACAGAAGAAGCAAAAGAAGGCCGCGATGCATTCAAAGAAAAACGCAATCCGGACTTTGGACAATTCCCTCGTTTCCCTTAATGAAACGCGTGAATCAATGAGACTGACAGCTTGGCGGATATTCGCCGGGCTGTTTTCTATATCCAAATGGAGGAGGCTAAGTAAACATGGCAGAAGAAAAGTTGCCGAACTGGCTGAAAAATCGGGCGCATCTTTCACCAGATCGTCCGGCAATTGAGTTTGAAGGTCATACCTATAGCTTTCTTGAACTGCATACATTATCGGAGAAGATGGCTGGCAAGCTTTCTAACATTGGTCTGAGGGCTGGCGATTCATGCGCGGTTTTACTCCGTAATCATATTGATGGTGTTGTCGCTATCCACGCACTATTTTATCTTGGTGTGAAAATTGTGATGCTGAATAATAAGTTAACGGCAAAAGAGTTGTCCTGGCAGCTTGAAGATAGTGAGGCCGTTTATCTGGTTTCGGAAGGTACCTTTACCGACAAACTCTCGGATATTGGCGGTATTCTCCCGGATTTAAACCTTCACTTAATGGAACTATTGCCGGATGAAGGCAAGGCAGAGATACTTCAAGAGTTTTACCTTGAGGATACCGCTACGATCATGTATACATCAGGTACGACAGGAAATCCAAAAGGTGTGATCCAAACCTTCGGCAATCATTGGTGGAGTGCCGTCGGGTCGGTTCTGAACCTTGGATTGCATGAGGAGGATTCTTGGTATTGCGCGGTTCCGATCTTTCATATTAGCGGCTTATCCATCCTGATGAAAAATGTGATTTATGGCATGAAGGTCGTTTTGGTGGAACGGTTCGATGAACGGGAAGCAAACCGGAGCATTCAGGAAAATGGCGTGACGATCATTTCGGTCGTGACGGCGATGCTGAATAGGATGGTGCAGGATTTGAAGGGAACTAGCTATCCGGAAACCTTTCGCTGTTTCCTGTTGGGCGGCGGCCCTGCACCCGTTCATTTACTTGAATCATGTAAGGAGAAAGGGATTCCCGTCTATCAGTCTTATGGGATGACCGAAACGTCTTCACAGATTGTGACACTGGCACCGGAGTATAGCATGACAAAAATCGGATCAGCGGGAAAACCTTTATTCCCTTCGCAATTACGTATAGAGAAAGACGGCAATATGTGTGAACCGGGGGAAGCGGGTGAAATCGTGGTTTCAGGTCCGAATGTGACAAAAGGCTATTTCAATCGGATGGATGCTACACAGCAGGCCATTACCGATGGCTGGCTTTATACTGGGGACCTTGGTTATCTCGATGAGGAAGGCTTTTTGTATGTGCTTGACCGACGCTCGGATTTAATCATATCCGGCGGTGAAAATGTCTATCCGGCCGAGATTGAAAATGTCCTTAGTAAGCATCCAGATGTATTCGAAGCGGGAGTGACGGGGACCGACGATGAAAAATGGGGACAGGTTCCACTCGCTTTTGTCGTCTTAAACCAAGGTGCAGAGCTTAGTGAGAGCGAACTGCTGGAGTATTGCAGGGAATCCTTGGCGGCCTATAAAATTCCCCGGAACGTGATTTTTTGCCAGGAGCTTCCGCGTAATGGCGCGAGCAAGCTTCTGAGAAGGGAACTGAAGAAGGGAATGGGGGAATGGCAATGATGTTATCCTCCATTTCACTAAAGCTCATTAAGGCCCCATTAAAGCGGCCATTTAAGACGCATCTCGAAACGGTAAGCGACCGGGAAGTGATAATTGTCGAAGCCATGGATGAAGATGGATTGATTGGATACGGGGAAGCGGTGCCATTTGCAAGTCCTTGGTATACCGAGGAAACGATCAAAACATGCTTTCATATGTTGGATGACTTCTTAATACCGCTGACATTGGCAAGTCAGATCAAGCATCCTGATGAGCTGCCGAACTTATGGAGCGGAATCAGACGGAATGCGATGGCCAAGTCAGCTTTAGAGCAGGCAATCCTTGATCTATATGCGAAGCAGAAAGAAGTCTATCTCGGACGGCTGTTTGGCGGCGAACGAAGTGAAGTGCCCGCTGGTGTTGTCGTTGCTTCCAATGATATTGAAGACGCGTTGCGCCAGATTGAGGATTTTTCCGGATCTGGTTATCAGCGATATAAGATAAAAATCAATCCTCAAAATGATCTGGAGTTAATTTCGGAAATCCGTCGGGCCTATCACGATATCCCGCTAATGGCAGATGCCAATTCAGCGTACACTCTTGATGACATCCCACACCTTCAGAAGCTTGATGTGTTTAATCTGATGATGATTGAGCAGCCGCTAGGACATGACGACATTGTTGAACATGCCATTTTACAGAAACAGCTGCAGACACCCATTTGCCTTGATGAAAGCATAAATTCCTTTCATGATGCCAAAAGTGCTCTGTCGCTTGTAAGCTGTGGGGTGATCAACATTAAGATGGCAAAAGTCGGCGGCTGGACGGAAGCTGTCAAAATACATGATCTATGCCTGGAAAATGAAGTGCCCGTTTGGTGCGGGGGCATGATTGAATTTGGCATTTCACGTGCACATAATATCGCACTTGCCACATTAAAAGGGTTCACGATTCCCGGGGATATATCATCCTCATCCCGCTATTGGGAAGGGGACATAATTGATCCGGAAGTCATTGTCAAAAATGGCATGATCCAAGTCCCCGATAAAGCTGGGATCGGTTTTGCCATTAATGAAAAGCGGCTAAAGGATTTGACTACATATAGTAAACTGTACAGGTGAAAACATCAAAGGAGGTGAATGCCCCACCTCTTTTGAACCAATATTGCAAATCCAACTACATTTTATAATAATCCTCTATCTCGCTATAAAGCTAATGTGCTTCATGCTTCATCCATTCGATATCAAGGTATATGGAACTCATCCATTTAGTACTTCTCGGACAAAAACCCCACCCTTTTGGAAAATGATTTTAATAGGATACTAACAAATATCAGTTTGTCGATAAAAGGAGCTCTCACCCAGAATCATGGTGTTAAAAGTTAACTCGGATACTCCTGCCGAATAACTGGCTAGCCAAGACCCCGCCAGATGCTTGGCAGAGCGGAAAGGGAACGGATTTCTGAAAAAGACTGGAACTCTTTTTTATTTGTCAGCAGACTACAAATATATTTTATCTCCAGTATTCCCTATTAAAAATGAGTTTTAAAGAAGAAAAATCATTTAAATGGCCCGATCAGTCATATTTTTTTTCGTAAAATGGGGCTTTGTCTATTTTTTCTTTACTGGATTATTTTGTATAATGAAATAAAAAGTATGCAAACAAGGGAGAGGGAGGGGAGAGCATATGAAAAGACCGTACCTTATTGCGGAAATTCTACTAAGAAGAGGCATGCCGGACTATGTCATAAAAGAAGTGACGGCATTGGCGGAGTGTGAACTGTTTCTTTTGAAGAGAAAGTGGGGCCTATATGATCGAAAGACGGGTGCGTAAAATGAATAAAAGGTAAAAGGGAACCGTTTCGGTTCTAGCCGGTCCCCATGCGTTTTAAGGTTTTTGAAGCCGGTACCTATTGACTGGACGGCCAATGCTGCCGTACTGAACGTCAAGCTGAAGGACTTCTTCGCCATGCAAGTATTCAAGATAGCGCCTTGCAGTAACTCTGGCTATTCCAATCCCATCAGCCACTTCTTCCGCAGATAAAGATCCAGGCTGGGTCTTTATGAATTTCGTCACTTGCTCAAGAGTCGCGCCATTCAATCCTTTCGGAACATCATATTTCGGACTCGATTCAGAAGGTGTTTTGTTTTGAAAGAGAATTCGGTCAAGCTGATTTTGAGAGATTTGATGGTCAGGTTCAACCTCCATCCGAAAAGCAAAATATTGTTCAAGCGTATGTTTTAGCCTTTCGAATTTGAATGGCTTGATTAAATAGTCAAAAGCCCCGTTCTGTACCATTTTTCGGATCGTTTTCTGATCATTTGCCGCTGAAATGATGATGACATCCACATCAATTTGTTCTTTTCTTATTTGATAAAGTGTATCTACCCCGTTTAAAGATGGCATGAAGATGTCCAAAATCACAAGGTCGGGTTTAGACTCCCTGATTTTTTTTAGACCATCAAGCCCATTGGAAGCTGTATCAACTACTTTAAAGGCAGACAGGCGCTCGATGAACTGTTTGTTGACCTCTTGGACCATTGGGTCGTCTTCAATTAAAAGTACACGAATTTCATTAGTCATTTTGGTTCTCCTCTATATCGTGCATGGGAAAAGAAAGAAAAAAGCTTGTTCCTTCATTAGGGCTTGTCGTGAATTTCATTTCGCCGTTCGCTTTTTTTACAATTTGGTCTATTAGGTAAAGACCAATTCCTGATCCTTCCGCACCTTTTGTTGTAAAACCATATTCGAATATATCTTTATGAATGTCCTCGGGAATACCGGGTCCATTATCCTCAAGCACGATTTGACAATTACGTTCATCCTGGTAGATGGATAGATAAACCTGTTTCGTTTCCTCAGAAAAATGCTTTAGTGCAGCGAATGAATTTTCGATCAGGTTTCCGATTATTAAAACAAAATCGTGATGATCCATATCAGCTGGGAAGTGGTCCAATTTCGTGTGCTTGTCCATGATTAGTTCGATTCCGAGTTCCCGTCCCAAGGAAATCTTGCTTAATATAAGCCCCACTAAATTATCATCGTGAATGTGCTTCGTTAAGAACCTGGTCAATTCCTCTTGCTCTTCCGTGATTTGAAAAATGTAATGCAGTGCTTCGTCCAGATTACCTAGCTGGATCAATCCAGCTATCGTATGAAGTTTGTTCATATGTTCATGGTTTTGGACGCGCAGGGCTTCAACGAAAGCTTTGACACTAGTCAACTCTTCAGCTAGCTTCGTCACATCGGTGCGATCCTGGAAAATGGCCACGGCACCGATCGTTTTATCCGCAATCTTTATCGGTACCCGGTTGCTTACAATATTCCTGTTTTGAACGGAGATTTCCTGATTGAAGATGGGAGATGACCGGTCGAGCACTTCCGGGAGACGGGTATCATGTATAATATCATTGATATTCTTGCCTATGACCGCACCGTCAATATTGAATATTTGCTTAGCCTTTTCATTGAAAATCGTGATTGTCTGATTATTATCTATGGCGATGACCCCTTCATGCATGGCATTGAAAGCGGCTGTCCTTTCAACCAACATCCGTGAAATTTCATGTGGTTCAAGTTGAAAGGTCTCTTTTTTTATCCGTCTGGCCATGAGCCATGAGCCGCATACACCGAATAGGAGTGTAAGGACCAGGATAATCGCGATTTCGCCTTTCAGATCCTTGATTAATTCCGGTATCGTAGGCAGGATATTCCCAACCAGAACGACGCCGATTTGCTCTCTATCTCTATCAAGGATCGGGACAAAGGCGCGGACGGAAATGCCAAGTTCGCCAGCGGCCTTTGAAAGGTATTCGTGTTCAGCGAACGCAGCGCTTTCGTCGCTGCTGCCCGAGGGGGTTCCCAATTGGCTGAACACAGGGTGGGAATAACGTATATGCTGATTGTTGAGTACAACTATATAATCCGCTTGATGGATTTTCCTTAAATTTTCAATAATCGGATTGAGCTGCGTCCATCCTTCGGGCTCACGGACCAATTTTTGTACTTCAGGGAGTTCGGCAATGGTATGGGCGGTGATCATCGATCGTTTGCCAATTTCATCTTCCCTGACTGAAACGATATTTCCAAATATAAAAATCCCGCCTATAAGTATCGAAAAAGCGACGATTACGAATGATAGCAGGGTGATCTTAACTTGAATGGGCATATGAAAGGATTTATCCATTGTTTTTCCTCCATTACTTCTATACCTAATAGTAACAGAATTACTATCACTTTTCGCTATTTTTCGCGCATTGTATTACGACAGCAAAAAAGCTGTGATAGAATAGTGATAACGTGAAGTGAGCGGTAAGGAGTTGTCGGTATGCGTGCATTATGGGGGTACTTCATATTAATTGGCTTGGGACTGTCGATAGCAGTATATATATCGTTTCAACCGTTCTTTACAAGCTTCGGTTTCAATTTGCCGAAGGATGAGGAGCAGGTAGGGATGAAGGATCAAATCGTAATTAAGTTCAGTCATGTCGTAGCCGAAAATACACCTAAAGGGCTAGCAGCGAACCGGTTTGCCCAACTAGTCGATGAATATACAGATCATCGTGTCAAAATTGAAGTTTATCCTAATCAGTCATTATATAGTGATCTTGAAGAAATTGAAGCATTACAGGAAAACAAGGTGCAGATGATTGCTCCAACTACATCTAAAATTACGAGTATATCAAAAAAATGGATGCTATTGGACCTCCCTTACGTCTTTCCAACGGACGCTGCCTTGCAGGAAGCTTTGAATGGGGAAGTGGGGGAAGAGCTGCTTAAGCAGCTGAATACCATTGATATCGAGGGACTCGCATTTTGGTCGAATAACTATAAACAGATTACAAGCAGTAAACCGATACGGCATCCAAGTGATTTTGCAGGAAAGAATTTTAGAATCATGCCAAGTGCAGTCCTGGAAAGCCAATTTAAGCATTTTGGGGCGACAACATCTCAGCTGGAGTTTAATGATACGTTTAAAAGCCTTGAAATCAATGAAACGGACAGCCAGGAAAATACGATTTCGAATATCTATTCCAAGAAATTATATGAGGTGCAAAAATATTTAACGATCAGTGATCACGGCTATTTAGGGTATGTCGTCATGATAAACAAGCCATTTTGGAACAAACTCCCGTTGGATATTCAGCAGCAAATCCAACGGGCGATGGATGATACAACGAAATGGCTATGGAACAAATCAACTGAATTGAATCAGGAACAGCTACGGGAAATTCAGCAAAAATCGAATATAGACATCTATACACTGTCAGATGAAGAAAAGAAAGAATGGATGGAAGAGATGACCGTCATCTATCCGGAATTTGAATCAACGATTGGAACCGAATTGATGACGAAAATGGAAAAGATTCGCGAGAAGCATTTAAAGGAATAATGAAAGCGGGCTTTTTAGTCCGTTTAAAAGGAAAAAAAAGCGGACCCATAAGGACCCGCTTTTTTTTTGACTATTGCAATGCAGTTTGCAGTGTCTTAATATTTTTTTCCATTAAACTGAAGTAATCTTCGCCAGCTTCGATATCTTTATCCGTCAGAACGGAAAGGTTATGGAGCTCAAGTGATTTCGCTCCCATTTCCTTTTGGATGATCTCGGTTAGTTTAGAACTGATATTCTGCTCAAAGATGACGTAATTCAAGTCCTCTTTTTCGGCCATGGTTACAATTTTCCCCAGTTCCTTTTGAGATGGCTCGTTTGAAGATGTTAGTCCTGTGACGCCAATCTGTTCAAGACCGTAGCGTTCCTCCCAATACCCATAAGCGGAATGGGAAACGATGATCTTATTGGTACGACCCGACTCGATTGTTGTCGCGAATTTTTCATCAAGTGACTTCATCTTTTCGGAAAGCTTGTTGAATTGGCTATCGAAATATTCTTCCTGTTCAGGCATTTTCTTCGTTAATTGGTCCTTGATGGTTTTAGCCATCTCTATGGAATAGATGGGATCTAACCATAAATGCGGATTGACGCCCCCATGGTCATGACCGTCTTCTTCATGTGCATGTTCATCTTCGTGTGCATGCTCTTCTTCATCAAGATGAACCGTTTCGCCTATCGCGACTGTGCCGACGCCTTCTTTGCTTAAAATTGGTTCAGCTTTAGTTACAAAGCCTTCAAGATTATAGCCAATGTAGAAAAATAGGTCTGACTCAGCCATTTTTACAATATCTTTTTGAGAGGGTTCAAATGAGTGTTCATCCGTTCCGGGTGGATAAACCGTTTCGACGTTCACGTACTCCCCACCAATGGCTTCCGTGAAGTATTGCAATGGGTAAACCGTCGTATATATATCTAAGGTATCCTTCTCTTTTTTAGTGGATTCTCCCTTTGTGTTGCCGCAGGCTGACAAAAATAGCGCAGTAACAAGGAAAAGTGAGAGCAATGCTCGATTTTTCATATGAAATGCTCCTTTATAATTCGTATTGATTACGATTTGAATTTTATGTGTAAAAACGAAATGATTACGATTTGACTTCTGTATAATACAAAAAATTGCAAAGGAAAGCAAGGGTTTTTTCTAATCCTCACCTTTTTTCTTTTTTTCAGGAACAAGGTCAATGCCTCCTGGATGAAACGGATGACATTTAAGAATCCGGATGAGTGCTAACCAGCTTCCTTTTATAGGTCCGAAACGGTTGATCGCTTCCAAACCATAATGGGAACACGTTGGGTAAAAACGGCAGGTAGGCGGTTTTAATGGAGAAATGGCAACTTGGTAAAAACGGATGATTCCCATTAATACTTTTTTCAACACGATGCTTTCATCTCTTTTCGAGTAAATTCACTACCCTCAATTATAGCATATTTTCTAAATTTCCAATAAGGTATAAGCATATTGGTAATCCGATAGATATAATGAGAATTAATTTTAAAGGATGAAATATATTGTTATTCAAGGTAAAATAGAGATGACATACAATTAAGGAGTGAATTAAATGCCTTCAGTTGAAAGCTTTGAATTAGATCATGACGCTGTTAAAGCCCCATATGTTAGACATTGCGGTGTCCATAAGGTAGGAACAGATGGTGTTGTTAATAAATTTGATATCCGTTTTTGCCAGCCGAATAAACAAGCGATGAAGCCGGATACGATCCATACACTGGAACATTTGCTTGCATTCAATATCCGTAAGCATTCTGAGCGTTACGATCATTTTGATATTATCGATATTTCGCCAATGGGCTGTCAAACAGGATATTACCTTGTTGTCAGCGGTGAGCCGACAGTAACGGAAATCATCGATGTTCTTGAAGATACATTCAAGGATGCCGTTACAATTACAGAAATTCCTGCTGCAAATGAAAAGCAATGCGGCCAAGCAAAGTTGCATGATCTTGAAGGAGCTAAGAAATTAATGAATTTCTGGCTTACACAAGATAAAGAAGAACTTCATAAAGTTTTCGGTTAATGAAAAAGGTTCCCGTCATTTTTTGACAGGAACCTTTTTTATTTTTCGGATTCTTCCTTATTCCGCTCATCCTCTGGCAAAGGGTCAATGGGATCCACTGTATGCTTGTAGCTGTAACCTTTTCCGATGGTTAGGACGGATAATGCCAATACAATCAGAATCACAATAATGGAGATAACTAAAACCGTAATCATACTTTACAGCCCCTAACGTTCACAATTTAGATTCATTTTAGCATAAGAACCGGAATAGATAATGTTTCAATTTTTGAATAGAGGGAATTATAAAGGTATAACCAACTTACGGAGGTAGATATTTATGGCTCAGAAAAAATTAGGAACTTTAGTGAATAAGGAAATTGCAAACTTCAGTGTTCTTTATACGAAAATTCATAATTACCACTGGTTCGTGAATGGACCGCACTTCTTTGAACTTCATCAAAAATTGGAAGAGCTATATAAAGAAGTGACAACTAATTATGACGAACTGGCTGAAAGACTATTGGCCATTGGTGAAAAACCGGTCGCTACCCTTAAAGAATACTTGGAATTAACCACGATTGAAGAAGCGACAGGGAAAGAAAATACAGAAGATATGGTTCAAAGTGTCATCAGTGATTTTGAGAAGCTTTCCGAAGAGTTCTTGGAAATTATCGAAGTTGCGGAACAAGAAGATCCGGTTACGGCTGATATGCTGACAGGCATGAAGAAAAGCTTAAACAAACATGCTTGGATGTTGCGTGCGTATTTAGGACATTAAGGTTTAAGGAAAAGCTCTACTTCGGTAGGGTTTTTTTTTGGGAGGAAAAAAACTAAAACAACAAAAAGGCATCCATCAAGAGAGGGACACCTGACAAGTATGTATTAATGAATATTCCGTGGCGGAAAATGTGTAGGTTTCGTGTCGTTCATGCTATTTTGTGCGAACTTCCCTTTTAAAGTTTCAATAATGTAAAGGCCCATTAGATTGGTTAGTTCCTGATCATCCATCTCTTGAAGCAATTCGAAAATTTCCTTGCGATCCAGTTGTTCCAGAACGGCAAAAGTAAGCATATCAATATCTTCTTCATCACCAGTCATCTTATTGCGGTACATATTGTATAATTCTTCAATTAACTTCAAAACTCTCACCTCACATTTATTAGAAATCCGTTATCTCTTTATATGTAGGTTATCAAAAAAACCTCTGGGTGCATATAAAAATCTGAAGGGATGCTTGGGCTTATTATATGTTTTACCCTTTGAAAGATACTTTAATCTATTATTTAACATCTTTGTTCTTCTTTAAGCAATATTTTCCATTGTATGAAGTGGGGAATTACGTGAAAAAATAAGCGTAGGATTTATGGAAAGGGTGGATGAATGTGTCTGAAAACAGGAAAAAGTATTACATTTGGCTTCCGAATGGGCAGATAACACAAGATAGGGAAAGTTCTCCATGGAATTTCGAAATCGAGGCGACTGATAATGAAGTCATCAAGCTACGTGAGTTATTTGATTATAATTATTCAGTAGGGGAAGAAAACTTTTACCGGGCACATGTCCCATACCTACAATATCATTTTGACCGGGAAAATGATAAACAGGACATCACACTCCAAAAAATTTACGAGATGATTTATGCACTAGGTACTGAAGAAGGAAGACGGCATATAGAAAGTATGGGGATTTTACAGGCAAAACCAACAGACGATGGCCTCGAATATTGAGGTACCATCGTTTTTTTGATGTGATGGAGATTCTTGCTGGATTATAATGAAAGATGGATCCAATAAAAATCAGCATTATTTCTTACATGGGGAGAAGGGGAAAAATGAAACGCTTTTTAGATAAGAACGGATATAAGGTGGAATACTCCGAGAATCCTGTTTTTGGTGAGTCCTGGCATGTTTTTGTGCTAAGCAGGTATAAGGGAATGTGGGTATTGACCAAACACAGAGAGCGGGGGCTGGAGTTCCCGGGAGGTAAGCGGGAAGCAGGGGAGTCGATAGAACAAACAGCCATACGGGAAGTGTATGAAGAAACAGGGGGGGTAGTGGAGGAGCTGCAATTTTTGGGACAATATAAAGTGCATGACCCAGTTAAGCCATTCGTTAAATCGATATACTATGCTTCTTTGCGTGAGGTCGAAAAGAAGGAAGATTACCTGGAAACGGACGGCCCGATCTTTTTGGAAGCATTTCCGGATGTACTGGGTGAGGAGTTTAGTTTCATCATGAAAGATCAGATTGTGCCTTTGAGCTTATCAAGGCTGGATGGCAGTATATAACTGAGAAACGAGTAGATGAGGAAAATTTACGGGTTTTTGACAATTTATAGGTAAAAACATCAAATTCACGAATTAAGGCTCGAATTCACGAGTAAAAGCACGAAACTCACGAGTAAATCGCGCAAATTCACGAGTAAATCGCCGAAACTCACGAGTAAAAGCACGAAACTCACGAGTAAACCGCGCAAATTCACGAGTAAAGGCACGAAACTCACGAGTAAACCGCGCAAATTCACGAGTAAATCGCCGAAATCCACGAGTAAAGCTCGAAACTCACGAGTAAATCGCCGAAACTCATGAGTAAAGCACCAAACTCGAGTAAACCGCGCAAACTCACGAGTAAACCGCGCAAACTTACGAGTAAAAGCACGAAACTCACGAGTAAATCACGCAAATTCACGAGTAAACCGCGCAAACTCACGAGTAAAAGCACCAAATTCACGAGTAAATCACGCAAATTCACGAGTAAATCGCCGAAACTCATGAGTAAAGCACCAAACTCGAGTAAACCGCGCAAACTCACGAGTAAAAGCACGAAACTCACGAGTAAACCGCGCAAATTCACGAGTAAATCGCCGAAACTCATGAGTAAAGCACCAAACTCACGAGTAAACCGCGCAAACTCACGAGTAAACCGCGCAAACTCACGAGTAAACCGCGCAAATTCATGAGTAAAGGCACGAAACTCACGAATAAATCGCCTGACATGAATGAAAAACTGCCGAGGGTTATCGGCAGTTTGGTTAGTCTTTGATTAGTTTTCGCTCGAGCAGTTCGACAAGTTGATACATGATGGTGGCAAAGACGGCGATGATCATCAAGGCAAGCATGACGAGGGTGAAGTTGAAGACTTGAAAGCCATAAATGATCAGGTAGCCCAGTCCTTTCGCCGAGACAAGGAATTCTCCGACGATGACGCCGACCCAGGAGAGGCCGACATTCACTTTCAATGTCGAGATGATCGTTGGGAATGAGGCGGGTAATATGGCTTCCCGAAAAGCTTGTGTTCTTGTGGCTCCAAAAGTTTGGAGCACCTTCAGGTAGTTCGGGTCCACTTCGCGAAATGCGGTGTAGACGACGATGGTGGTGATGATGATGGAGATGATTGCCCCCATCGAGATGATGGAAGGAAAGCCAGGGCCGAATGCTACGATGATGATGGGGCCGAGTGCCACTTTCGGCATGGCATTTAAAATGACGAGATAGGGGTCAAGTGTTTTTGATAATCTTGGCGACCACCAGAGCAGTGATGCCAGGACCGTTCCAAGAAAAGTCCCTATGATGAAGCCGAGAACGGTCTCGAATAGCGTCACTCCGGAATGGGAAAGCAGCGTTCCATCACTCAATTTCTGTATGAAAAGGTGCCACACTTTAGTTGGGGAGCTGAAGATGAGCGGGTCAATCCATTCCATCTTGGAAAAAAGTTCCCAACTACTGAAAAAAACTATGAAAATCAGGATCTGATAAAAGCGAATGAGCCTGTTTTCCTTTTTTAATGAGGTTTTATATTGGTTATGAAGTTGTTCAATATTCAAGGCTCTCAAGCTCCTTCCAGATCGTTTGGAATAGCATCGGATACTGTGGATGGTTGCGTGCATGGAAAGGCGTCAGTTCACGCATTTCATCGGGAACATCGAAAGTTTTGTGCACGCTACCCGGGTTCGCGGAAAACAGATAAATGCGGTCACTCATTGCAATGGCTTCACCGATATCATGGGTGACGAGCACGGCTGTCTTTCCGAAGGATTTCAAGGTTTCAAAAACAAGGTCTTCCAGCTTCAGCTTCGTTTGGTAATCAAGGGCCGAGAAGGGTTCGTCAAGCAAAAGGATTTTTGGATCAACCGCCAGTGTCCGTGCCAGTGCAGCCCTTTGCCTCATTCCGCCTGAGAGTTCGCGCGGATATAATTTTCCGGTGCCTCCCAATCCAACGTCACTTAATAGTTTCAGCGTCTTTATTCTCTCAAGGCCTTCATCCTTTTTAATCAGTTTCAATCCTAATAAAACATTTTCTTCTATCGTCTTCCATGGAAATAGATAATCCTGCTGCAGCATATAGCCGATTGAAAGGTCACTGTTGGCCTTCAGCGGTTTGTTTTCGAGCAGGATCTTTCCCGCAGTGGGCGGAAATAGCCCTGCGATGATGGAAAGCAGGGTGGTCTTTCCGCAGCCGCTGGGACCTAGAAAAGAGACGAATTCACCTTTTTCAATGTCGAGGGAAATGTCCGCGAGTGCGGTCGCTGCCGTCTGATTTGAAAAATAAGTATGGTGAATGTCTTGGATTTTTAAAAAGCTCATCGGACATCCTCCTTACCTTTAGCTATGCTATTTAGTGACTTCTTCAGCAAAATCTGTATTGACCAGCTCATCATGGCTTATACGTGAAGGCAGCTCTCCTGCTTCATCCATGATGTTTTGCAGATTGTTCCATTCTTCTTCATCAAGAATGGGGTCGGTGGCAAAGGATCCTTGTTCTTTGTAGCGGTTGATGACTGTTTCCATCGTCTCGATATTGGTATCTTCAAAATATGGCTGAATGACTTTGGCGATTTCGGCAGCGTCATTTTCCTGAACCCAATCCTGTGCTTTCTTCAATGCCTTCGTGAATTTCTCGACAGTCTCTTTGTCTTCTTTCAAATAGCTTTCCTTAGCCATATAAACCGTATAGGGAAGATGCCCGGACTCGGTGCCGAAAGAAGCGACGATATAGCCTTTTCCTTCTTTTTCAAACACGCTGGCTGTTGGTTCGAACAGTTGAACAAAATCGCCGGTTCCGGAAGCGAAGGCAGTTGCGACATTCGCAAAATCAATATTCTGGATGAGATTCAAATCTTCTTTCGGGTCTATGTTATGTTTTTTCAATACGAACTCGCCGGCCATTTGTGGCATCCCGCCTTTTCGCTGGCCTAGGAATGTAGAGTTTTTCAGCATATCCCATTTGAAGTTGTCGATTTTTTCACGTGAAACAAGAAACGTTCCATCCGTCTGTGTTAATTGGGCAAAGTTGATGACGGGATCGTTCGAACCTTGTGCCTGAACATAGATCGATGTTTCAGAGCCAACGAGAGCAATGTCCGCACCATTGGACAGAAGCGTGGTCATCGTCTTGTCGCCGCCTGCCGTCGTTTTCAAATCAATGCTTAGGCCCTCGTCTTTAAAAAATCCCTTTTCAATCGCTACATATTGCGGTGTATAGAAAAGGGAGCGGGTAACTTCGGCCACCCTGACCTTCGTTGTTTCCTGGTCCTTGTTGCCGCATGCTCCGAGCGGGATCACCAGCATACACAGAAGTAAAAATATGACACCTGCTTTACACCATTTTTTCAAAATTCCTTCCTCCTTGATAAATAGGTATTTTGCCTACCTTATCGTATGAATGGAAGAAAAAAATGTGAATGTCTCTTAGGGGATAAAAACAAGCGGATGTTTTACAATAAGATTAAAGAGAAAGGAGAGTGGAAATTGGAGAACGGAACGATTATTTCAAAACGGCGGTTTCCCTCACCGCATCCACAAATCCATCTTTATTCAGTTACATACATATCACAAGGCCTGAAAGTAAAGGGGTTACTGGCTGAACCGGTTGATGGTGAAATTCACGATGCCTTCTTATATTTACGCGGCGGGATTAAAAATGTCGGCAAGGTTAGGCCCGCAAGGATTGTGCAGTATGCCGTAGAAGGTTTTATCGTTTTTGCCCCTTTTTACCGCGGAAATCAAGGCGGAGAGGGAGATGAGGATTTTGGGGGAGAAGATAGGTTCGACGCGATATCAGGGTTCAATCTTCTTGAACAGCACCCCCGAGTGAACAAGGACCACATTCATATCCTCGGATTTTCCCGTGGCGGCATCATGGCGCTTTGGACTGGGATATACTGCAAGAATGCAGCTTCGATCGTCACATGGGGAGGTGTGTCGGATATGTTTTTAACATATGTCGAACGTGTCGATATGCGTCGGATGATGAAGCGGGTCATCGGCGGAACACCAAAAAAATGCCCTGATCAATATGAATACCGTACGCCATTGTTTGCGATTGAAGATTTGAATATACCCGTTCTGATCATTCATGGTGAAAAAGATGATAATGTCGCCATTGAACATGCGTACAGGTTGGAGAAAAGGTTGAAAATGCATGACAAAGAGGTCGAAAGCTGGTATTTTCCTCAATTCACGCATTACTTCCCACCGGCTATTAACAGAAAAGTAGTCGAAGATTTAACAACTTGGATGAAAAATAAAACCGAATAATGATAGAATGAAGTATATTCTAAGTATATTGGCAAGAGGAGGAGATACAACATGGGCATGCCTATGGAACTCAATACTATGATCGTTACAAAAGGGAATGAAACCCGGGAAGAAGAAAATATCTTTCGGCTATCGAAAGCAGGTTACCGGTTATATCCTATCGATATCCCAATCGATGTCCGCAAAACGATTCAATCTGACTCAAGCGGAACAGCCGTTATCCAAAAAATTGAATGGACCAGTGAAAAGACCATCATTACGTACCAACTTCTATCACTGAACTCAACTAACTAAATAGACAGCGCTTGCCGGGAATTCACTGCAAGTGCTTTTTTTTGTTGAGTTGGCAGAATTCGACCTTACGCGTTGATAAATCGACCTACACCCAAATAAATCGACCTTACGCATCCATAAATCGACCGTCGTCATTCGCCACACAGCAAAATTCCAATTGATATTCAATATTCGAAATGAATGACACTAAAAGAATGATAAAATGGTGTAAAAAGCATGAGGTGGGGTGATTTGGTGATTTTGGTAAGTTCTTGTTTAGCGGGTCTTGAGGTGAGGTACAACGGTACACACAGCCTGGACGATAGAATTATGGAATTAATGAGGGAGAAAAAGGCTGTAGCGGTTTGTCCTGAGTTGCTTGGCGGTTTTTCGACACCTAGGGAACCTGCTGAGATAATTGGCGGTGATGGTGGGGATGTCCTTGATGGAAAAGCGAAGGTAATTGAAAAGTCGGGTCGGGATGTAACGGAGTTGTACATAGAAGGAGCCAATCTTACATTATTGAAAGCCCAGGAGGTTGGAGCGACGCTTGTCGTTTTAAAAGAATATAGTCCATCCTGTGGAAGTGCGACGATTTATAATGGTGAATTCAAGGGGGAGAGGAGGGTCGGGAATGGAGTGACCGCGGCTTTGCTTAAACGCCATGGATTCACGGTTACTTCAGAGGAAGGGTTAGTCGATTATCTGGATGAAAAATGATTTAGATAGTGCTTTTGAAAGAAGGGGAATACATGGAGGATATCAATCTCTATACTTTGCTATTTTTAATTATTGCGGGTTTTATTGCTGCATTCATCGATTCCGTTGTGGGCGGAGGCGGCTTAATTTCCATTCCGGCTTTATTGTTCACGGGGATTTCGCCTTCTGCGGCACTTGCGACTAATAAGCTTGCGGGTACAATGGGATCTTTAACGAGTACGATTTCATTCATTCGGGCTGGCAAAGTCAATTTCAAATTCGTCATCAAGCTGTTTCCGATTACTGTGATTGGAGCGGCATTAGGGGCTTTTGTTGTACATTTCGTTTCCGCTGAAATATTAAAGCCCCTCATTTTGATCCTGTTGGTCATTGTTGCGATTTATACGATGGTAAAAAAGGATTGGGGTAAAGATGCAAGGTATAAAGGACTGACAAGGAAGAAAATGTTACTTCTGATTGCCATAATTTTTGCCATTGGTTTTTATGATGGTTTTCTTGGACCAGGGACAGGCTCCTTTTTATTATTTTCATTTTTGATCATTGGATTTGATTTTGTCCAGGCAGCTGGGAATGCAAGAATATTGAACTTTGGAAGCAATATAGCCGCACTTATCATTTTCTTATCGATGGGGACCGTCAATTTTGCCTATGGAATTCCGATGGGTCTTGCAATGGTCGCAGGAGCATTGGTCGGAACGAATTTCGCAATTAAGAAAGGTGCTTCCTATGTACGTTTATTATTCATTTGCGTCACGATTTTACTGATTGGAAAAAATGTCTTGAATTATTTTCATGTGTTTTGATGATATAAAAAATGGCCGGAGATACAAATTTGTATCTCCGGCCATTTTTTATATCATTTTGTGTAATTCAAGTCCCAGTGAACGCCAAATTGATCCTTGACTTTACCATACTTGGCCCCCCAAAAGGTATCTTGCAGTTCCATTAAGGATAATCCTTTTTCACAGATGGCATCATATAAATACTGGATTTCCGAGTCGCTTTCACATTCGAGGACCAACGATACATTATTCCCGACTTGAAGGGGATTGCCTGGAAACGTATCAGATACCATGATCAACATATCGCCTTTTTTGATTTTGGCATGCAAAACAAGGTCATTCGCTTCTTCAGGTGTTGGGAAACCAGCTTCACCGTAAGTTTGCAGGTCGGTAATCTCTGCTTGGAATACCTCTGCATAAAAGGCTAATGCGTCCTTTGCTTGTCCATCGAACATTAAATAGGGGGTAACCTGATTTTTCATATGAATCCTCCTTCTTGTACATGACTTTCATTTCGACGGAGATATCTTATCCTCCTTTATTTCATCACAGGGAATATGATTTGTGTGTTTTTTATTATAAAAACTTGCCTGACGAACGTTCGTTAGGGTATGATAGGTTTATCAGAAATACAAAAAAGAATATTCGGCAATGAAAGGTGAACCTTATTATGAAAAGCGATGAAATAAAAAAAGCGGCACTCAAATATTTTTCGATTCATGGGTATGAGGGGACTTCACTCTCACAAATTGCGGAAGAAGTCGGAATAAGGAAACAATCCATTTATTCTCACTTTAAAGGGAAGGACGATCTGTTTTTATCTGTCCTTATGGACGCCAAGGAAATGGAGCTTTCGTCTTATGTGGAGTATTTCAAAATGATGCGCAACAGTGATCCGGAAGAGACGCTATACGGATTTTTGGAAGAAATGATCAAGATGTTCCAGGAGGTAGAAAGTTTGAAGTTCTGGCTTCGCATGGGATTCTTTCCGCCAACACATCTATACAATGAAATACAGAAGGAGACTGATGATCTTCAGGTTCAACAGGAAGCCTTAATGGAAGAGATATTCCGATCATGGTTATCAGAGGGGGCTTTAAACACAGGGAATGCGCGGACCCTGACATTGGCGTATTCAGGTGTCATCGTGGCCATTATGGTTGAACTGGTTTATGCCGATAATCGAGAGCGGGTGGCGGAAAAACTTGCAGCGTCATGGTCCATTTTTTGGAGAGGTATTTCAAAGTAAGGTCGAATAGCAGGAGATGGTAAACATGTCATTAAGAGAAAAACAACAACAAAATCTACTGGAGATGGAATCGACGGGAAGGGTCTTTTTACGCTATTTGATTCCTTCCATGATAGGAATGGTATTGATGGCATTGAACTTTGTTGTCGATGGCGTGATGGTCGGCAATAAACTTGGATCGGTTGCCCTTGCAGGAGTTAATATAGCAGGGCCCATTTATACGATTTTTGTAGCGATGTCGATTTGGATTGGGGTAGGGGGCGCAACACTTTATTCACAAAGCATGGGGGCAAGGAATTATGGCCGTGCACGCTTTATTTTCACCCATTCCATCATTTTGATTACGATATTCACCGTAATCATTGGTCTGATTGCCTACGCTTTTCACCATCAGCTTGTTTATGCACTAGGGGCCAATGAAGCAACGGCTCCCTTTGCAACGGACTACATGAATGTTTTCTTGATGCTGGGCTTTGTTTTCACGTTGGAAAACACTTTAAGCATATTCGTCAGGAATAATGGCAATCCGAATTTGGCCATGGCCTCCCTTATCGTTACAGCCATATCCAATTTCGTTTTGAACTTCATTATTCTTTACGTACTTGAACTAGGGGTGCGTGAGACAGCTTATGGTACGATCTTGGCAGCAGCATTGGGGATACTGGTTCTAAGCCTGCACTTTTTCACGAAGAAGAATACGCTTCGTCTCGTCAAGTTCCGTTTTGAAAAGTCACTATTCATGATGACGATGATGATCGGTTTTCCTAGTTTCTTAGCGGAAATAGGTGTATCCGTCTTTACTATCGCTCATAATAATGCGTTCTCCCGACTTGCAGGCACCGATGGATTAGCTGCATTTTCGATTGTGAATTATGCCCATAGTGTCATGCTGTTGATGTTTCTCGGCATAGGGTCGGCGATCCAGCCGCTGGTAAGTTATTATCATGGTGCAAAAGATGAAAAGAGGAAGCGCGAAACGGTCCGCATTGCCATTTTTACCGCAATGGGGGCAGGAATATCCATTACCCTCATGGGACAGGTTGCCGCTCCTTTCATCGTGAATTTATTCGGTGATTTTTCAAGTGACGTTAAAGAACTTGCTACAATTGGAATTAGGATCTTCTTTAGCGGCTATATCCTAATGGGTGTCAACTTTGTCATGATGACCTATTTCCAATCAATTGGGCAAGTGAAGATGGCCGCCTGGATCACGATTGGGCGAGAGTTCATTTTCATGCTGATATTCTTGCTGACATTACCGCTTATATTCGGGACGAATGCAGCATGGCTGGCCATTCCATTATCAGAGGTGGTCATATTCTTAACAGTCCTACTTTATTTAAAAAGAAAAGGTTCGAAAATTTGGGGAAAAGCCCAGTTCAATAAAATGATAAATTGAGGATCACCCATTTTGGTGGTCCTTTTTATGCAAGGACTTAGTAAGGGAGATAAATTTAAATATCATATATTAGTTTTAAGCTTTATCAAAACACTCTTCACAGATGAAACTTCCTTCATTTTTTAAATATGCTTTTATTTCAGTCATCCCTCTACGCTTCGGATAACGCATTTTCACAAGAACAACTTCATCGCCTTTAATTTCTTTTCCACAATTAATACACTTTGGGTCTTCCCCGAACATTTAAACACCTCCAAGCAATGTAAATTTTTAAATCCAATGAACTTTGATATATCAAAACTATCATAAGTATCTGCCATTTCAAATACAAATTAATAGTGGTTTTTTGTCCTTCATTGCTTTAACTATTTTTGCGTCCCCTTTCGTAAATGATTCAAGTGATGACCCAGAATGTTAATGCTGGCGTGGATTCAATAAAAGAAATAGCTGTTATTTCGGGATAAGGGCAAATAATAGGTGTGCCGCGACTGAACAGATTTCCGAAGGTGCTCAAGTATAGACCTAACTAATTGGAAAAAGCCTGCCGGTAAAGTGGCAGGCTGATTTAATCATCTTTTTTATTGAACCATTTTCATATTGGAAGGGGGGATTTCATACTATGCTTTAATAGGATTTCAACAATCCGCTTTGAAGCAAGTCCATCTCCATATGGGTTGGAAGCTGTGGCCATTTTTTTATAGGCCTCTTCACTCGTAAGTAGGTCATTTGTTAATTGGTAAATTCTTTCTTCTTCGATCCCTGCCAATAATAGAGTGCCAGCTTCTATTCCTTCCGGCCGTTCCGTCGTATCGCGCAATACCAGAACTGGGACACCCAGTGATGGGGCTTCTTCTTGCACCCCTCCGGAATCTGTCAGGATCAGATGGGATCGCGCAGCGAAATTATGGAAATCAATCACCTCTAAAGGTTCGATTATATGCAGCCTATCGTTATCGTTGAAAATCTCATGAGCGATTTCGCGAACGACTGGGTTTTTATGAATCGGAAAAACAACTTGGATATCCCCATGTTCATCAAGAAGCCGTTTCACGGAACGGAATATTCCTTGCATGGGTTTTCCGATATTTTCACGACGGTGTACGGTCATCAATAGCATTCTATCGCCATTCAACCCGGAGAGGATCGGATGAGTGTAGTCTTTTTGTATCGTTGTTTTCAAGGCATCGATGACAGTGTTACCGGTAATGTGGATACGGTCATTCTGTTTGTTTTCCATTAGGAGATTTTCAGCAGCCTTCTTGGTCGGTGCAAAGTGCAAGTCAGCCAGGACTCCAGTCAACTGTCGATTCATCTCTTCAGGGAACGGTGAATGCTTATTCCAGGTACGGAGACCAGCTTCAACGTGACCAACCTGTATCTTATTATAGAAAGCAGCCAAGCTTGCGATGAAAGTTGTCGTTGTATCCCCATGAACGAGGACGATATCCGGTTTTATATTTTTCATGAGCGAACTCAACTTTTCAATGCCTCGAGTTGTAATTTCTTCTAATGTTTGCCTATCCTTCATCATATCCAAATCGTGATCTGGCTTTATTTGAAAACATTGCAAGACTTGGTCGAGCATTTCCCTATGCTGGGCGGTGACCACCACGATGGTTTCTATTTCTTCTTGATGTTTTTTCAGTTCCAATACGACGGGTGCCATTTTGATGGCCTCCGGTCTTGTACCAAATACGGTCATGACCTTTAAACGTTGTTTAGGCATGCTCATTTCCTCCCCTTCTAAATGTCCTCCCCATTATAGCGGGAAGTTCATGGAAAATATAAAAATGAAACAATAATTAACGGAATATTTACAATATTAATAAGGACTTTATATTTCTTTAACTTTCAGTTAATATCTGGCATTTACAATGAAAAGCAGGAACATAACAACCCAAGAATAGAGGTGATAGGCGAATATGAAAAGCGTCCTGATGATCGTGCAAAACTTTTATCCGGAAATCGGAAGTGCGGGAAATAGAATGAAAAATATATATCTCCATTTGAAAAGAAACGGATTTGAGGTAACGGTCATCACATTGAAGCCGAGTTATCCTAATCAAAGTTTATATCAAGATACAAAGTTTTGGGATGAAGATAGCATTGAAGAAGATGTCATCAGGATAAAGCCGGACAAAGTGAAGCGGTATACAAGCAATATGGGAAAGCGGTTGCTTCATTATCTTGAAGCGATGTGGCTTTTCATTTATACAATCATCCGTCTCGAAAAAAAATATGATTATGTGTTTGCCACGACCCCGCCGATCTTCCCGACATTGGCGGCGTTGATCGCCAAGAAAAAGATGAAGGCGAAACTCATTACCGATGTCAGGGATTTATGGCCGGAATCGTTGATAGGAGTAGGAGTGTTTACAAATAAGTGGGTTTTGAAAATCGCTTTCTTTCTGGAAAGGAAGCTATATCGGCATTCGGATTTTATCATAATCAATAGTCCTGGATTCAGGGATTATATCGTTTCAAAGGGAGTCAAGGAGGATACCATCCAATTCATCCCTAATTCGCTTACTGCGGATGAGCTGACTTTAAAGAATTTGCTTACACCCGTATCGGAAAAAATAATCAAGGTCGTTTATACAGGGAATATTGGACTGGCTCAAGACCTGAAAAAACTGATAGCCGTGGCTGAAAAGCTAAGGGAACATAAGCAAATCGAGTTCTCGATGATCGGATATGGATATCGGGTATCCGAAGTGGAGAAGGAGATCGGATCTAAAGGGCTGACTAATATAAAGGTGATTAATGCGATGAATAGAAGAGTGACTCTTCATGAAGTTTCAACTTCTCACATTGCATATGTAAGCTTGGTTGAAAAAGAGGTCTTCAACAAGGTGCTGCCTGGTAAAATCATCGATTATATGTGTGTCGGAAAGCCCATTGTCGGTGATGTTGCTGGAAGGGCCAAGAAGATGCTCACAGAGGCGAAATGCGGGTTGGTGGCAGACAGCCGAAATGTTGATGAAATCAGTCAGCATATCCTGACCATGGCCTCAGATCCAGCCCTTCGTAAAGAACTGGGGGAAAACGGTTATCAGTATGCTAAACAACATTTTCAATGGTCCAAAAATATTAAAGGTCTCATCAACGTGATGGAAGCGTCAGGCTGAAAATCTGGAATTGGAGGACAACATGGCGAAGAAAGTATGTATGTTTGTGTGGAATCACTTTACGAACGATGCAAGGGTTCTAAGAGAATGCACAGCACTTACTGAAGCGGGTTATGAAGTGGATTTGATTGCCATTCATAACTGGAAGATCAAGGATTTGCCCAAAAAGGAGAAACATCAAAATGGTTTCACTGTCACTAGGGTGAATAACCGCTGGGAGGCGCTTCATAGGATTCTCAGGATCGTAGGCAAATTGAAGAAAAAGAAGTTTGAAATCGTTCTACTGGCATTATTGGTTTGGAATACGTTGTGGAACTTAAATTTGATCAATGGCTGGGTGGGATCGGGAATATTGTTCGGTTCCCTTGCACTCCTTGCGATCGGCACCTTGATCATGAGTAAAACGAAGCTGCCGACCCTATTAACAAGGAGCTACATTTTTGGTCAAATGATCCACCATGGCCGGAAAAGGAAATATGATTTTTATCATTCGAATGACTTGAATACGCTAATGCAGGGAGCGATCAGCAGTAAATGGTTAAGGCGAAAAAAGCTGATATATGACTCACATGAGGTACAAACGAGCAGAACGGGATATAATAGCCGACTTTACGGGATGATGGAGAAATTCCTATTAATATTTGTTGATGAAATGATTGCCGAAAACCATACGAGAGCTAAATATAACGAAGACTTATATGGTTTATATCCCAATGTGGTCCATAACTACCCAATTCCAACCAATCCGGAGGAAAGTACGGCCGTGAATTTGCATGAGCTGCTCGATTTGCCAGCGAATGAGCCGATATTGTTATACCAAGGCGGCGTTCAAATGGGCAGAGGTTTAGAGCAATTGGTTGATGCTGTACCGATGATAGAGGGTGGGACAGTGGTTTTTATAGGAGATGGAAGAATCAAGGATGATTTGATGAAAAAAGTAAGCGACATGCATCTGGAACATCGTGTGAAGTTCTTACCGAAGGTTCCGGTCGACGAGCTGCTCCATTATACGAAAAATGCGTATTTAGGTTTTCAGGTATTGAATAATGTCTGTTTTAATCACTACTCCGCTTCTTCAAATAAATTGTTTGAATACATGATGAGCGGTGTGCCTGTGGTTGCCTGTAGTTTTCCTGAAATTCAAAAGGTGGTCGATGCGGAACAGATTGGCGTGTGTGTCGATTCACATGATCCAAAGTCAATTGCCGAAGGAGTCAATTACCTATTGAAACATCCTGAAAAAAGGGCGGAAATGAGCAGTAATTGCCTGAATGCCCGGCAAAAATACAATTGGAAACAAGAGAAGGAAATCTTTATCGATATTTATCAATCTGCCTAACAAAACGAGTGTAGCAGAAAAATAGGATAGGAGTGGTTAATATGAAACTTTGTACAATGGGACTAGGTTATATAGGGCTTCCAACTTCTTTAATGTTTGCGAAACACGGTGTCGATGTTATCGGCGTGGATATCCAGCCTGAGGTTATCTCCAATTTGAATAATGGTAAGCTCCATATCGAAGAACCTGGACTGGAGCAGGTATTACATGAGGTACTTATTTCCAATAAGTTTCGAGCTGCTTTAAGCCCGGAACATGCTGATGTTTTCATTATTGC
Source organism: Peribacillus sp. ACCC06369 (assembly GCF_030348945.1). NCBI lineage: Bacteria > Bacillati > Bacillota > Bacilli > Caryophanales > Bacillaceae > Peribacillus > Peribacillus sp. ACCC06369. The sequence goes on along the minus strand of NZ_JAUCEN010000002.1, from coordinate 4,788,678 downwards.
AGTCCCTACTCCAAATAAAGATGATATGCATCAATCATGTGATTTAACCTACGTCTTAGAAGCGACATCCACCATTCTTCCTTTTATCAAAAAGGGAAATGTCATCATTATCGAATCGACGATTGCGCCAAGAAGCATGGATGATCATATCAAACCGATGATAGAAATGACGGGCCTCACGATCGGTAAAGACATCTTCCTCGTTCATTGCCCGGAACGTGTTTTACCTGGAAGGATTCTTGAAGAGTTAGTTCATAATAATCGTATCGTCGGAGGGATTACGGAAACATGTTCTTATAAAGGGAGCTTAGTTTATGAAACCTTCGTTCAAGGTGAAATCATTCAGACGGATGCGAAAACGGCGGAAATGTCCAAGCTGATGGAAAATACTTTCCGGGATGTCAATATCGCCCTTGCCAACGAGCTGGCGAAAGTCTGCTTCCAGCTGGACATCAATGTCTTGGATGTCATAGGGATGGCAAACAAGCACCCACGTGTCAATATTCACCAACCAGGCCCTGGAGTCGGGGGACATTGTTTAGCAGTCGATCCGTATTTCGTCGTAGCAAAGGCACCAGAGTATGCGAGAATCATTAAATTGGCCCGTGATACGAACGTATCGATGCCTTATTACATTGTCAATTGCGTAAGAATGATGCTCGAGGGAATCCGTCATCCAAAGGTAGCGGTTTTCGGACTTTCATACAAAGGAAATGTAGATGATATTCGTGAAAGTCCCGCCATTGATGTCGTCAATATCTTGATGGGAATGGAAAATGTGGATGTAGCCTTGCATGATCCGCATGTTCAATCTGGGAAAATGCCAATCGTTTCAGTGGAAGATGCTGTAAAAGGTGCCGACTTGATACTTGTCCTGACCGACCATGATGAATTTAAACGGATGGATTATGATAAGCTATCGGATCTTATGGCCAATAAATTGATTTTGGATACTCGGAATTGCATTGATGCGAACGAAACCGATGTCCCGGTGGCCAACCTGGGCAATATATATCAATACAAAACGATGTCCATGAAAAAAGCCAGGAATAAAGCGATCATCTAAAAACTTGGACAAACATCAATAATGGAATAAGGATAAAGGGGGCGCTGACTATGGACAGTGCCCTTTTTGTGGTTGAAAGTCAAGCTCTGCAACTGGCACGGGGGGGAGCAAAATGAAGAAAGGACCAAGCAAGAGCTTGGTCCTTTTGTGTACAATTTATTAAGCTGTCGGTCCGCCAAGTTCTTCGATTTCACTTGGAACGCTACCGAATTTCTTGAAGTTTGCACGGAATTGAGCTGCAAGAGCTGTTGCTGCTTGTTTATAAGCCGCAGGATCTGCCCAAGTCTTGATTGGTTGAAGCACTTCGTCAGGAACTCCAGGAACATGAAGCGGGATATCCAAACCGAAGATTTCATCTTTGATCGTTTCGATGTTCGCTAATTCACCTTCAAGTGCCGCTTGTACCATCGCACGAGTGTAAGCAAGTTTCATACGGCTTCCGGTTCCGTATGCTCCGCCAGTCCACCCAGTGTTGACAAGGTATACCTTTGCATTGTGCTCGTCAATTTTATCACCAAGCATCTCAGCATAGCGTTGAGCGGGAAGCGGTAAGAACGGTGAACCGAAGCAAGTGGAGAATGTAGCTTCCGGTGAAGTTACCCCTCTTTCAGTACCAGCCAATTTACTAGTGTAACCACTTAGGAAATGGAACATTGCCTGTTCTTTGGAAAGCTTGCTGATTGGAGGCAGAACGCCTGAAGCATCAGCTGTTAAGAAAATGATTGTATTTGGGTGTCCTGCAATACTTGGGTTCACGATGTTATCGATCGCTTGCATTTGGTATGCAGCACGGGTGTTTTCAGTCAATGAACTATCATCATAGTCCGCTTCACGTGTATCCGGATCCACAACTACATTTTCCAATACGGCACCGAAGCGGATCGCATCGAAAATTTGTGGTTCTTTTTCACGTGAAAGGTTGATCGTTTTCGCATAGCAGCCACCTTCGATGTTGAATACGCCGTTAGAAGACCAGCCGTGCTCGTCATCGCCAATCAGTTTACGGCTAGTGTCTGCGGATAAAGTTGTTTTACCTGTTCCAGACAGTCCGAAGAATAAAGCGACGTCTCCTTCACGTCCTACGTTAGCAGAGCAATGCATTGGAAGGATTCCAGCCTCTGGAAGTAAGTAGTTCATGATCGAGAAGATCGATTTTTTCATTTCTCCTGCATATTCCGTTCCGCCGATCAGGATGGTACGGCGTTCAAATGAAACGATGATGAAAGTTTCGGATGAAGTCCCGTCCACCTCTGGGTCTGCTTTGAAATTAGGTGCCGAAAGAATTGTGAATTCAGCTTCGTGACCTCTTAATTCCTCTTCGTTCGGACGGATGAACAAAGTATGGGCAAAAAGATTATGCCAAGCATATTCATTAACAACTCGGATGGGAAGACGTGATGATTCGTCTGCACCAGCGAAACCTTTGAAAACGAAAATCTCTTCTTTTGCTTTTAGGTAGTCAACTACTTTATTATATAGTTTATTGAAAACATCTTCAGAAATTGGCTGGTTCACTGAACCCCAATCGACTTTATCCTTAACGGATGATTCTTCCACGATATATTTATCTTTAGGTGAACGACCAGTATACTTGCCGGTTTCAGCTTTTACTGCACCAGTTGATGTTAGTACGCCTTCATTTCTGCTTAATACTTTTTCGACCAATTGAGGAACTGAAAGTTGAGTTTGAACATTGTTTCCTGTTAATAACTGGTGTAACTCATTAGAAACATCTACAGAATTCATATATGAGGTACCTTCCTTTGTTTAAGTTTTTATATTACAATTAGTATAACACATTCATTTAAATAGTCTATACTATTTCTTTTAATTTGTGATTATTTTCAACTGGTTTCGTTAATCATTTTTCCTTATTAAGGCGCAGGAACCGAGTCAATACAATTGCATATACTTACATGGAGTGAAAATTTTATTTTAAATAGGAAGTAATTAAGCAACATATTTCTAATTGGCCATTCCTGTTAGTATGCTTTATTTTCTATTATTAATGGCAATTTTCAACATTTCTATTCGCCTTCTACCTTGGAAACCCTTTGAAGACGCTGAAACAACCCATTTTTTCAAGTGGGCGGATATGTTCTTTTTAGAAAAACATTGACAAGTTCCAACCTGATACGATATTATCTTAAATTGTACGGATTCTCTTATCCCGAGTTGGTGGAGGGACAGGCCCTTTGAAACCCAGCAACCTGCCATATTGAACTTGACTCCAAGATCGATCGCCGAAAATAAAGCGATGGTTCTTCAAGGAATAGTGGTGATGGTGCTAACCTGAGCAAGGTAAAAAACCCTTGAACGATAAGAGTGAAAGGATAGAAGACAGAATTTTAAACCTTTCCTCATTTGCCAGGGAAGGTTTTTGTGTATTTATAAGTAATTCTGTGTCTATAGTTGAAACTAATGAGGGAAACGAGTTCCGTAAAAAATCAGGCTTATGCCTACAACATACTAACTTCCAAGGAGGAAATATGATGTCAAAGAAACGTCTATTTACTTCTGAATCTGTTACAGAGGGCCATCCGGACAAAATTTGTGATCAGATTTCAGATTCCATTTTAGATGCTATCCTTGCTAAGGATGCAAATGCACGTGTTGCGTGTGAAACAAGTGTAACAACAGGTCTTGTGCTTGTTGCTGGTGAAATTACAACATCCGCTTACGTGGATATTCCGCGTATCGTTCGTGATACCATTGCAGGAATTGGTTACACACGTGCGAAATATGGTTTCGATGCTGAAACTTGTGCTGTATTGAGTTCCATTGATGAGCAGTCTGCTGATATCGCAGCTGGCGTCGATAAAGCATTGGAAGCTCGTGAAGGAAACATGTCAGAGGAAGAAATCGATGCAATCGGTGCAGGGGACCAAGGTCTTATGTTCGGATTTGCTTGTAATGAAACAGAAGAGCTTATGCCACTTCCGATTTCCTTGGCACATAAACTTTCATTCCGCTTGGCTAAAGTTCGTAAAGATGAAACTCTTGCTTACTTACGCCCTGATGGTAAAACACAGGTAACTGTGGAGTATGATGAGAATAACCGTCCTGTACGTGTAGATACGATCGTTATCTCTACACAGCATGATGCAGAAATTACGCTTGAACAAATTCAAGCCGATATAAAAGAACATGTGATTAAAGCAGTTGTTCCAGCTGAATTGATCGATGCTCAAACTAAGTACTTCATCAACCCGACCGGCCGTTTCGTAATTGGCGGACCTCAAGGGGATGCTGGTCTTACTGGACGTAAAATCATCGTTGATACGTACGGCGGATACGCTCGTCACGGCGGTGGTGCATTCTCTGGTAAGGATGCTACTAAAGTTGACCGTTCTGCGGCATATGCAGCGCGTTACGTTGCGAAAAACATCGTTGCCGCTGGCCTTGCTGACAAAGCGGAAGTTCAATTGGCATACGCAATTGGTGTGGCAGAGCCTGTATCGATCTCGATTGATACATTCGGAACTGGTACAGTTAGCGAAGAAGTCCTAGTTGACCTAGTTCGTGCAAACTTCGACCTTCGTCCAGCTGGTATCATCAAAATGCTTGATCTTCGTCGCCCAATCTACAAACAAACAGCTGCATACGGACATTTTGGCCGTACAGATGTCGATCTTCCATGGGAACGCACGGATAAAGCAGAAACATTAAAAGCACAAGCATAATCCATAAAAAAAGGTGTCCCGCAACAGCGGGGCACCTTTTTTTATGGATTAATTTTGCCTTCAGGGGGAATAATTCAAGAAATCGATAGTTACTCTTGAGTTTGGAGCTTTCTCGTGAATTGGAGCAAATACTCGCGTGTTATGTGCGTTTACTCGTGGATTGGAGCAAATACTCGCGTGTTATGTGCGTTTACTCGTGGATTGGAGCAAATACTCGCGTGTTATGTGCGTTTACTCGTGGATTGGAGCAAATACTCGCGTGTTATGTGCGTTTACTCGTGAATTGGAGCAAATACTCGCGAGTTATGTACGTTTACTCGTGAGTTAGGAGTATTTACTCGCGAAATTAGCATTTACTCGTGAAATGGGAGCAAATACTCGTGAGTTATGTGCTTTTACTCGTGAGTTAGGAGCAAATACTCGTGAAATGGGAGCAAATACTCGCGAGTTAGGAACGTTTACTCGTGAATTGGAGCAAATACTCGTGAGTTATGTACGTTTACTCGTGAGTTAGGAGTATTTACTCGCGAAATTAGCATTTACTCGTGAGTTAGGAGCAAATACTCGCGAGTTATGTGCATTTACTCGTGAGTTAGGAGCAAATACTCGCCAGTTATATACGTTTACTCGTGAGTTAGGAGTATTTACTCGCGAATTAGAGCAAATACTCGTGAATTGGAGCATTTACTCGTGAAATGGGAGCAAATACTCGCCAGTTATATACGTTTACTCGTGAGTTAGGAGCATTTACTCGCGAATTAGAGCAAATACTCGTGAATTGGAGCAAATACTCGCCAGTTATGAACGTTTACTCGTGGATTGGAGCATATACTCGCGTGTTATGTCGTTTACTCGTGAATTGGAGCAAATACTCGTGAGTTAGGAGCAAATACTCGCCAGTTATGTACGTTTACTCGTGAGTTAGGAGTATTTACTCGCGAGTTAGGAGCAAATACTCGTTAGTTTATTTTATTCGTTCTGCCGTTTTATAGTATTGTCCTTTTTCGGCATATTCGCGTACGATTCGTTCCATATCCTGGCGATCTTCTTCGTTGATTTCGCGAATGACTTTAGCTGGGCGTCCGAATGCCAACATGTTCGGGGGAATGACTTTACCTTGGGGAACGAGACTGCCGGCACCGATAAATGCCCCTTCGCCGATTTCCGCTGCATCAAGCACAATCGATCCCATGCCGATCAAAGCTCCTTTACGGATTTTGCAGCTATGTAAAATGACCTGATGGCCGATGGTCACTTCATCCTCGATGATCAATGGATTATTTGGGCTTTGGTGCAGGACGCTATTATCCTGTATACTGACTTTTTTCCCTATGATGGTTGGGGATACATCACCGCGAATGACGGAATTGAACCATATTGATGATTCGTCACCAATTTTCACATCACCTGTGACGACAGCATTTTCAGCAATATAAGCGCTTTCAGCGATTTCAGGTTCTTTGCCTTTAAACGGATAAATAATCATTTTCAATCATTTCCTTTCCGAAGTTAATGTTTTTATGTATTATTTTAATATACCGTATGCAAATACACTTGGCTATTTATAATACCAATGTACAACTTGTTAGATTTCTTTTTTGTCGAAAATCACGAATATGGTTATAATTTATATATATTATTTTAACTATCATGGATCGTATACAACAAGTGAAAAGTGAAAGGGGGATTTCGAATGTGGAAATGGGAGACAGAAGGAGACGCAAAAGGCGTCATTGTCATCATTCATGGGGCTATGGAGCATCACGGCCGTTATAAGTGGGTTACACAAATGTGGCTTTCAGCCGGATACCATGTGGTCATGGGCGACCTTCCTGGGCAGGGAATGACAACACGCGCCTACCGGGGACATATCGATTCCTTTGATGAATATTTAGATGAAGTGAAAAGCTGGATAGAAGATGCCTACGAATATTCGCTGCCGGTGTTTTTACTTGGTCACAGCATGGGCGGTTTGATCTCGATACGCCTTCTTCAGGAAGAGGAATGGGACATTGCAGGGGTGATTCTATCTTCACCATGCTTAGGCCTCATGACGAAGCCGCCGAAGTTCATGACAGCCCTCTCTCATGGTTTGAACATCGTGATGCCTAAGTTCAGGGTAGATTCCGGATTGACACCTGAAATGGCAACGAGAAGTTCTGAAGTTCGTGAATCCGATAGAAACGATACCCTATATATCACAAAAGTTTCGATTCGTTGGTATCGCGAGCTTGCACAGGCTATGAAGGATGCTTTTGAAGAGATTCCCGAAATTCAGGATGTACCGCTTTTGGTCATGCAGGGCGGAGATGACAAAATCGTGAATAAGAAGGCGGTTCGTGAGTGGTTTAATTATAATTTGGCCAGTGAAAAGCAATATAAGGAATGGCCGAAGCTTTATCATGAAATCTTCAACGAGCCAGAGCGTGATGATGTATTTCAATATGCACTGAGTTTTGTTGAAAATCGTTTAAAGATATTAGGGTATGTCGTTTGATCGGTACATACTGCGGGATATAATGAAAAAGCTGCCGAAGTGAGATCTTTGGCAGCTCTTTTGATTTGGATTAACCTGTGTTTGTAAGCAATTCGTTCGTCTTGATGACCGGTGCACGGAATACATAACAAGTATCTTTTTATAATGTGGAGGATATTGGCGAATAGGTCTAAAAGGGGGGCTTTCATATTTTGTTCCATGCACCCTTCGAGTGGAGGCTTAAACGAATGTCTAATGCAAAAACACCGTTACTAAAGAACGGTGTCATGCGTGATCATCTCTTTTCAATCGCCACGATGAATGGCGGATTGTTGGCTTGGTTGATGAAACCGTATTTCAGGATATGCGCTTTCTGTTGAGGAAAGTCCCGTACATAATCCATCAATGCATCCCGTTCTTCAGATCCCCCTGGATGTCCATGATAAATGACGAGGATGATGATGCCTTCTGGTGCCAGCATCTCGAACAGCTGTTCAATGGCCGATATCGTCGTATCTGCTTGGGTGATGATTGATTTGTCTCCGCCAGGAAGGTAGCCTAGGTTGAATATGGCACCTGTGATCTTTCCGGAATGTTCTTGCCTGATGTATTTGCTCAATTGTTCATGCCCATCGTGAATGAGGGTGCAGTGCGCTTGTAAATTCTCGGCCTTCAGTTTCGCCGCTGTGGTTTGGAGGGCTTCTTTCTGAATGTCAAAACTATAGACATGTCCGTTTTCACCTGTAAGTCCTGCAAGAAAGACCGTATCAAAACCGTTGCCCATCGTGCCATCAATGCTTATATCTCCAGGCTGAACCGCCTTTTCAAGCAGAATCCTGGCGAATGGCAAAATTCGATCAAGCTTCATGTTTGTACCTCCGTCTGATGATTTTTCCCCTGCCAGCTGTGGCGGCGTTTCAATTCGGCGTCAATGGCATTCAAGACATCCCATTTATTGACGCTCCACATTGGTCCGATCATCAAATCGATCGGACCGTCACCCGTAATGCGGTGAACAATCATTTCTGGAGGGATAATTTCCAACTGGTCACATACCAGGCTGACATAATCGTCACGGTCGAGAAACTCAAGTAGGCCTTTTTCATATTGTTTGACCATTGGTGTCCCTTTTAATAGATGAAGTAAATGGATCTTTATGCCCTGCACATCGAGTTTGGCGACTTCCCGGGCTGTTTCCATCATCATTTCGTAATCTTCCTGAGGAAGACCATTGATGATATGGGAGCATACGCGGATGCCGTGTTTACGCAGTTTATCGACACCCTCTTTGTAGCAATTGAAGTCATGGGCACGGTTGATCACCGTCGCGGTCTTTTCATGAACCGTCTGGAGACCGAGTTCCACCCATAGGTAAGTGCGCTCGTTCAATTCCGCTAAATACTCGACTACATCATCTGGGAGGCAATCCGGGCGTGTCGCGATGGAGAGTCCGACGACACCTTCCTGGGTCAATACACTTTCATATTTCTCGCGAAGCTCTGCCACGGGTGCATGGGTATTCGTGAACGCTTGGAAATAGGCCATATATTTTCCGTCTTTCCATTTATGATGCATCCGTTCGCTGATTTTCTTAAATTGGACTTCTAACGGTTCAACCCTGCTGCCCGCAAAGTCACCCGAGCCTGAGGCACTGCAGAAGGTGCAGCCTCCATGTGCGACGGTGCCATCACGGTTCGGGCAGTCAAAACCGCCATCCAGGGCAACTTTAAAAACCTTATGTCCAAAATGATTTCTCAAGTGGTAATTCCATGTATGATATCGTTTGTTATCCGTTGCATATATAAACGGGTTTGCTTGATTCAAATCAGCAACCTCCTAATTAAAAATAAAGCGCAACATATATTATACAACATTCTGGCAGCTAGGTCTTTTTTTGAAAAATAAGCGTATACTGTATACTTGAAGGTTAAAATTTAGCTGCTATTTTCAGTATATCTAATGAATGACTATATCCAATCGGGAGCTGATGGACATGACCGGTCAAGTTGAAGAAGCGATTAATCAAATGAAAAAGAAATTAGCCGAAAATAATCAGGTGATCGAAGTAAATGAAGATGGGTTCATATACAAAGCCACTTGCACCTTCAATTCACCTGCTTCGGATGAACAAATTCATTCCTTTGAAAAGAAAACCGGATTGCTTCTGCCCGATGATTATAAAGAGTTTTTAAAAATAACGAATGGATGCCGTCTATTCGATAATGTGGAATCTGGCGGGGAAAATGATTTATACAGCCTGGATGATATTGTTAATTACACATATGAAAATTCATACGAAGGATGTTATAAAGTGGCATGCATTTATCAAGATAATATCGTGATAGATGGGGAAGCCGTCGCTAAAGGTGATAAGGATTATTTAATGGTAAAAGGCCATATTGATGATTTTGAAGAAGGCGAGAAACTCCATATGGGCTTTGCCGAGTGGATCGAGCAGTTCATTTCCCATCATGGGGAGAAGTTTTGGGATAAAGGTTGATTCCTCAAAAAAAATGATAATCCACTCGTTATTTGCTCAAACTAAACAAGATGATTCCGAATCATCCACATGAGACGCGAAGGAGAGGGTTTGTAATGGCAACCAGACAATCCGTCGATCATTTTTTAGAGCAATGTGAAGGAGCTCTCCATTTTGCAGAGTTTGAATTTAACGAGGCCTCACGGCAGGAGCATTATGATGATGAACAATTTCAAAATTCGCAAAAGTATATCGAAGAGGCTTTGACGGATATGGAACGATTGTATGCCAGTTCGAATGCCCAACAACGGGATATGCTTTCGCGGATGCGGCAGCAGATGAATGAATTGAAAAATGAAATGATTTTACTGCGGCATTAAAGGGAAGCAAGGGAGCTATGGATGCATAGCTCCCTTTTTTGCACGATTTTCCTTGAATTCGAATATATAATGAAAAACCTGTCGATAATGTTTATGTACGGCTATTGCAATTATCGGTGAAATTGACTAGAATTAATATAATCAAATATTCTCATAAAGACTATGATGAGGAACAGTAGCGATTTGATTCCAGTAAAGAGAGTTGACGGGTGGTGCAAGTCAACCTGGGAGGGTCGTGAACTCCCCTTGGAGTTCCGGGTGTGAAGGTAAAAAGTAATGCCTGGCGTTTTAATCCATGTTACGGATGTTTTAAGCTGGGCGGATTTTAGCTATCGCCAATGTGGGTGGTACCGCGGGAAGATATACATAATCCTCTCGTCCCTATTTTGGGATGAGGGGTTTTTTATTGTTTTTTATACGGAAATTAGGAGGAAATCATATGAGTTTTGACCATAGAAGCATAGAAACGAAATGGCAGCAGTATTGGGAAGGCAATAAGACATTCAAAACGGGTGAAGAAAGCGGCAAACGTAAATTCTACGCGCTGGATATGTTCCCATACCCTTCAGGCGCAGGTCTTCATGTGGGGCACCCGGAAGGTTATACGGCAAGCGATATTTTAGCACGTATGAAACGGGCGCAGGGGTATAATGTTTTACACCCGATCGGCTGGGATGCATTTGGACTTCCGGCAGAGCAATATGCGATCGATACGGGAAATGATCCAGCTGAATTCACGGAGCACAATATCAACACGTTCCGCCGCCAAATCAAAGCCCTTGGTTTTTCTTATGATTGGGATCGCGAAATAAACACGACAGATCCCGACTATTACAAATGGACGCAATGGATCTTCTTGAAATTATATGAAAAGGGCCTTGCATATATTGATGAAGTGGCCGTTAACTGGTGTCCGGCTCTTGGCACGGTATTGGCGAACGAAGAAGTCATCGATGGAAAAAGTGAGCGTGGAGGCCATCCGGTTGAGCGCCGCCCGATGAAACAATGGATGCTTCGAATCACGGCTTATGCGGACCGCTTAATCGACGATTTGAATGATGTGGATTGGCCTGAAAACATCAAGGATATGCAACGTAACTGGATTGGACGTTCCGAGGGAGCGGAGGTTACATTCAATATCGATGGCTTTGAAGATACATTCACGGTATTCACGACCCGTCCAGATACGTTATTCGGTGCAACATATGCCGTATTGGCACCTGAACATCACTTTGTCGATAAAATTACGACAGCTGATCAAAGGTCGGCAGTCGACGCATATTTAGATGAAGTGAAACATAAAAGCGATTTGGAAAGAACAGACTTGGCTAAGGATAAATCAGGCGTGTTCACGGGGGCATATGCCATTAACCCGGTAAACGGCGAAAAAATGCCGATCTGGATTGCTGATTACGTGTTGATCAGCTACGGAACAGGTGCGATCATGGCCGTTCCTGCGCATGATGAGCGGGATTATGAATTTGCAGTCAAGTTCAACTTGCCGATCAAGGAAGTCGTAGCTGGCGGAGATGTGACAAGTGAAGCATATACAGGCGATGGCCTTCATGTGAATTCGGAATTCCTTGATGGATTGAATAAAGAAGAAGGCATTTCAACCATGATCAAATGGCTGGAAGAAAAAGAAATCGGCACGAAGAAAATAACTTACCGTCTTCGCGACTGGTTATTCAGCCGTCAACGTTACTGGGGTGAACCGATTCCAATCATTCATTGGGAAGACGGCACGATGTCTGCAGTGAAGGAAGAAGAACTTCCATTGATTTTACCGAAAGCTACGGACATCAAGCCTTCGGGTACGGGCGAATCACCACTTGCGAACATTACGGAATGGGTGAACGTAACGGATGAAAACGGACGAAAAGGGCGCCGTGAGACAAATACGATGCCACAATGGGCAGGCAGCAGCTGGTACTTCCTTCGTTATATCGATCCGGACAACAAGGAAGCACTCGCAGATCCTGAAAAATTAAAAGAATGGATGCCGGTCGACATTTATATTGGCGGCGCTGAGCATGCGGTGCTTCACTTGCTTTACGCTCGTTTCTGGCATAAATTCCTATACGATATCGGTGTTGTGCCAACGAAGGAACCTTTCCAAAACCTATTTAACCAAGGGATGATCCTTGGCGAGAATAATGAAAAAATGAGTAAATCAAAAGGGAATGTCGTGAACCCGGATGATATCGTTGAAAGCCATGGTGCAGATACACTTCGCATGTACGAAATGTTCATGGGACCATTGGATGCTTCGATTGCCTGGTCTACAAACGGATTGGACGGTTCCCGCAGATTCCTTGACCGCATTTGGCGTTTATTAGTCAACGAAGACGGTTCGATCACAGATAAGATGACCGAAACGGATGACACGGGCAAGCTTGAAAAAGTCTATCATCAAACAGTTAAAAAAGTGACCGAGAATTATGAAGAATTGAAATTCAATACGGCGATTTCACAATTGATGGTTTTCATCAATGATGCTTATAAAGCCGATTCGCTTCCTAAAGTATATATCGAAGGCTTCGTCAAATTGCTTGCACCGGTTGCACCGCATATCGCCGAAGAGCTTTGGTCTAAACTAGGCCATTCCGAGAGCATCACATACGGAACATGGCCGGCGTTCGACGAAGCGAAGTTAGTGGATAACGAAGTCGAAATCGTCATCCAAATCAACGGAAAAGTCAAAACGAAATTAATGGTGCCGACTGACACTACGAAAGAAAAGTTGGAAGAAATTGCGATGGGTGATGATTCCATCAAAGAACAAATCGATGGGAAAACCATCCGTAAAGTCATTGCTGTACCAGGTAAATTAGTCAATATCGTCGCAAACTAACGAAATCGAATGAGAGCTGTTCCGCATGTTTTAATGCTGGGACAGCTTTTTTTTTCGCGGGCATTGGCGGAACTTAGGAATTAGGTCATGTTAGGATTTTCACCGATTTAAGTCCATTAACGATGAATCTATCAAATTTTGGCATCAACAATCCTTATAAGGTGTCGATCGGAGCTCAAATATCTTGCTTAATTGGTACAGGAGAATCATTTTTCTGCTCGCTGTCCAATTATATCAAGCATTTCTCATAAAAAAGGGAAAAAATTGGTTGATAAAATTATACAGTGTGATAGTTTGGTATAGTACTGTTATTTTATAACCAAATATTGGAGGCGGAACTGTGAAATTTAAGAATGTGAGTCGAATTACGGTGTTTGTGCTTATTTTTGCACTGATTTTCAGCTTGGTTCCACAAAATTCTCAAGCTGCAGCTGTAACACCTATTGAAAATGTAAATACGATTAAAAATGGGGACACTTTGGACGGGAAGTTTGAAAAGCCGGGTGTTCAATGGTATCAAATCAGTCCCACACAAGAAGAAATACAAAAATTCTCCCATATTGAGTTCGAAGTCAATTCGGATAAAATCTTGAATATTTCCGTATATCAAGATAAAGAAAAAGCAGAAAAAGATGAGAGCAATTATTTTGTCTCTTCTTATCCTGATGAAAAAGCTGTAGTCGATTTCCCATATGCTTGGGACGGCACATATTATGTTAAAGTTGAATATTTCGGCGATACGGATGATGAAGGAAATCCTCTACCGGATGCGGAAAATGTAGCTGAATACTCCATCAATGCCCATTCAGTGACATTGCCACCATCTGCCGGGGACGAAGGGGAAAATCTCGAATCATGCCCGGTTGAATTGAGTGTAAACGATAAGAAAACGGGAGAATCCATGTTGAAAACACTCCGCGTGTTTAGAGATGAAGTTCTCACGAAATCATCTGAGGGACGCACCATGTCCTCTTTATACTATAAGGCTTCTCCATTCCTGGCACTTCATCTGGCTGGTAATAAAACGGCAAGGGAAGCCGTCTATAATCATTTAGTCGTCATTAAGCCCCTTATTGAGGATCTTAATGAAAATGGAGCAAGCAGTACGGCAGTCATTAGCAACAAGCAGCAAGAAGCGATTAAAGCTTTATTCACTAAGACGGCAGACGTCGCTCCGGCTGGATTGAAAAAGGATATGGACGGCATTGCAAAGAAAATCAATCTTGATAAGCTTGCCGGTGAGAGAATCGTCGATATCGCAAGCAAAGCGGGAATTGAAGTTCCGGCTTCGAAAAATATAAAGAACAAATATATCGTCAAACTTAAACCAGGGAAGTCATTAAGCTCTGTCCAATCCAAAGTAAGCGGAAAAGGATATGGAACATTATCGGCACCTAAGAAACAAGAGGTTCTGTATGATGATATGTATGTCGTAGAGTTAAAGAATCAAGCAAAAATGAGCACAGCAGCTCTTTCCGGTATTGAAAATCTTCCAGAAGTGGAATATATCGAACCGGTAAAAACGTATAAAGCACTTTCAGCCGATATTCAATCATCGTATCAATGGTCTTTAAATAACCTCGGTGGTGAAGAGGGCATAAAGGGTGCGGACATCGATAACGAAAAACTGCAAAACCTTATTAAGAAACGTAATCTAAAGGATACATTAGTAGCGGTTATCGACACAGGTGTCGATGATTCACTTGCGGATTTGAAAGATACGGTTCGCATGGACTTAGGCAAGAATTTCATTGATAAGAAGGGAAATGCCGTCGATGACAATGGCCATGGTACACATGTATCCGGAATTATCGCTGCAAAAGCAGACAATGGCTATTCCATGCAAGGAATCAATCCAGTAGCTAAAATCATGCCTGTAAAGGTCTTGGACTCTTCAGGATATGGAGACAATGAGAAAATTGCACTAGGCATTAAATATGCCGTGGAACATGGTGCCAAGGTCATAAACCTTAGCTTGGGCGGAGAATATAGCAGGACGATTGAACACGCCTTGAAAGATGCAGCCGCCAAAAATGTAATGGTTGTCGTAGCAAGCGGTAATGATGGGATGGAAGGTCTTTCTTATCCTGCATCATCTAAATACGCCATTTCCGTCGGCGCAACCAATGCCCTTGATTTAGTATCGGATTATTCCAATTATGGAACGAAATTGGACATGGTCGCTCCAGGGACAGGCATCCCGAGCCTTGTACCTAATGGAAATGTTACCTATATGGATGGTACATCAATGGCAGCTCCCCATGTTGCGGCAGCTACGGCCTTGTTATTATCCGGAAACCCTGGATTGAAATTGAATGAAGTAAGGGAAATCCTTCATGAGACATCGGAATATGTTGCTTTTGAAGAAGAAGATAATGTAGACCCTTATGAGGACTATCCACCTGAGGATGGAGAAATCATAATACCAGAAGAAGAACTTCCTGTCGGAAAAGATTTAGTATCCGGATATGGAAGGCTGAATGCATACAGTGCACTTAGTGCAGTGGATTTAAAAGCAAAAGTCAATCTTGTGATGGATACGCAAACAAAACTGACTGGTTCAGCTAAAAAAGGTTCAGTAATCGAAGTGAAAAGCGGAAGCAAAACGATCGGTAAAGGAACGGCGTCAGCTAACGGAACGTTCACCGTTACGATTCCGGTCCAAAAAGCTGAGCAAATGCTTACTGTGAATATCTCTGATTCTTCAAAACTGGCAACCTCTTCAATCAAAGTATTCGTGAAGAAAGGGGAAACCCCTAATAAGCCAACCGTTAAAGCTGTAAGTGACAAAGATACGTATGTAACTGGTCAATCACAAGCGGACATGAAAATCACGGTCAAAAATAATGCAAAAAAAGTAATTGGTTCAGGTA
Source organism: Peribacillus sp. ACCC06369 (assembly GCF_030348945.1). Lineage (NCBI taxonomy): Bacteria > Bacillati > Bacillota > Bacilli > Caryophanales > Bacillaceae > Peribacillus > Peribacillus sp. ACCC06369. Next base: position 4,772,867 of record NZ_JAUCEN010000002.1, on the reverse strand, counting down.
ACACGGACAGCAAAGGGAATTTCAAAGTGAAAATCAGCAAACAAAAAGCTGGCACTAAACTTTCAGTCACAGCTACAGATCTAGCAAAACGGGAAAGTAAGGCGACAACCGTAACTGTTCTGGATAAAACCGCCCCAGGTGCACCGAAAGTGAATGAAGTGAACGACAAAGCCACCAAAGTAACAGGTAAAGCGGAAATCGGTTCAACCGTTACCGTGAAGTACAACAATAAAAACATCGGAACGGCAAAAGCTGATAACAAGGGGAACTTCTCCATCAAAATCAGCAAGCAAAAAGCAGGGTCCGCATTATATGCCTCTGCAAAAGACAAAGCAGGCAATACAGGAAAAGCAGCAAAAGTAACGGTTAAAGATAAAACGGCTCCAGGAGCACCGAAAGTGAATGAAGTGAACGACAAAGCCACCAAAGTAACAGGTAAAGCGGAAATCGGTTCAACCGTTACCGTGAAGTACAGCAATAAAAACATCGGAACGGCAAAAGCTGATAACAAGGGGAACTTCTCCATTAAAATCAGCAAGCAAAAGGCAGGGTCCGCATTATATGCTTCAGCAAAAGACAAAGCGGGCAATACAGGAAAAGCAACAAAAGTAACCGTTAAAAAATCAAAATAGTTATAAGAGGTGAAGGCCGTTTAACTTACATGTTAAACGGCCTTTTTATGTGAGAAGACGAATGAAAACACCGCTCGATAATCAGCGGTGTTTTTGCCATGAGCGTGTCTTTTGACTGTGTGTTGTCATTGCATGATGTCAGATCTGGAGTTTCGCGTTTTAATTCTGAAATAGAACCTACTCTTTTTTCTTGTACTATAAAACTTTATTAGAGAAAAGGAGAAGAGAAAGAATAAAAGTCAAATTGCAGTAATACCAAATTTCAGGAGGAATTATAATGATGAAAAAAGGAAGAGTAATAGCATTAGGTACTATTTTAGCTTGCTCAATCGGGTTAGGAACGCTTTCAGTTGAAGCTGGAAATGAGAATTCGGGATATTCTTTTATGATTAAGAAAGATCAAGCAAACACATCTACAGGTACAAAGTATCGCCAAACGACTACAGAACGGAATACATGGAAGGTGAGGATGTATTTTTCACAAGAAGGTACGAATACTTATACGAAGTATTGGCTCGAAAAAAGCGATGGCACGAATGTATCTCCTGCAGTGGATGTGAAAGCTGGCAATAAAGACTCAAAAAGTGGGCGCAATCATTATATTAAAGGCAATGCAGGTGCCAATGCGACCGAGGTACGATTAACGGCAGAAAATAATAATGTAAATTCTAGCACCTATTCAGTAGAAGGGTATTGGGATGAGGAGACCGGGAGAATATTACCTGGACAGTATAAGACTTTTTACACCACGGAATATAATAAATAAAAAATGATGAATATGGTGAAGCCACCTTGGATGATTGTTGACTCAAGGTGGCTTTCTAAAGGGAGACAAAATGAATAGTTATTATTATCGATTAACAAATAATAAAAAAACAAAGTTCATCGTGTTATGTATTGTGGCGATTGTTATTATTGATATTTTTATTTTGATCGGCAATGTTTTAGAGTCATGGATCATGCCCCATCTAGCCACTTTTTTAGCGGGAAGTTCATTAGGTCATATGATGCAAATACTACTTATTTGGTTTTTGCCTATTTTTCTATTAATCTTGTGTGCCGACAGCTATATCCAAGACTATAAAACAGGCTACCGATATATCGTAGCGACCAAAAAAGGGAGATATAATTATTATAAAACCATGCTATTCGGAAATATGTCATTTTCCTTTTTAGTCATGGTTGGTTGCTTGCTATTAAACATGATTATTGCATATTTGGTATTCATGAATGGTGAATTTGATATGGGTTTATCACCAGATTTATCGCCGGAAAATCCTTTATATACACTCGCCAACAAAATGCCTTTTGTTAGCAATGTGTTTTATATCATCATTTTTGGATTTTTCACTAGTTTATGCGCAGGCATGGCTACCGTCCTTAGTTGGTGTTTTCCGGATATAAAGTATACGTATCCGTTAAGCTTTGTTATTTGGTTTTCACAAATTTTAGGGTTGAATTATTCAGTGGCCCTAATTTTTCAACCTTTTAACGAAGTGACCTTAGAAGCTTTCATTTTGATTTTCTTTAAATCTACCATTCTTTTTTTAGCGATCATCATTATCGGGTTCATGTATAAGGTGAAAAGTGATGAAGTCTAATCAAAAAAAAGTATATGTATCACTGCTGCTTGTTCTGTTATTTGGATGTTTATGGATGACCTATAATATTCATTATTTAAAAATAAAGCAGCTAGACCCAGCGTATCTTTTGATCATTGATGTAAGTGCGAGTGTAGATGGCTATCTCTCGGTTAAAAATTTATTGATCACATATATTGTTCCTTTGTTACTATTTTATCGTTTTTTTATTGAAGATGAGCATCCACACATTATCGTTCGCTTACAATCAAGAATCGACATGTATCGGAGACGGACCATCCAAGTTTTTATAAGTTCGTTTATCTTTGCGTTCATCATTTTCTTGATTAATTTCGCAGCTGTTTTCATATTCGATAGATTTCACTTTATATCATCAAAATATTGGAACTTATCTCTTCTTAATTTAGCCCTATTGACGTGTATATATTTCTCGATTGGCCTGCTTTATTATTTCATTTTTGATTATTCCAATTCAATCATAGCGACGGCAGCAACCTTTTGTATCTGTTTTCTATTATATGTGATGAAGAGTCAGCTGAATATTGATTGGGGTCCTGCCAGCTCCGCAAATGTTATCGATCCTTTATTAAGCAGCGGAATTACAGGATATTATTCGCTAATCATGATTGGAAAAGAATTATTTCTATCTCTCGTGATGGTTTTACTTGGGCTATTTGCGATCGAGAAAAAAGATTTCATTTTTGGTTTTTCTGATGACTAAACGAATCTTCTTAACGATGTTGATCGTCATTTTGTTGCAAATTTTACTATTTGATTATTTCGATGGCTCTAAAACCGATCTTACGGGATATATGATCGTTAGCGGAGTTCCGATCAGTAATAAGTTTGTTGTATTGGGAACATGGTATATGTTTTTTTCTGGATTGAGTTTTTTGTCGTTAGGTTATTTGCGGCAATATATTTCCGGTTATGGGGTCTACCTCATGATCAGGGAAAAAAGCAGGGTGAAACTTGGGCTTAGAAGAATCGGGAACTTAATGATCCTTATATCTGGATTATCGTTAATTCAACTTCTTTTCTCGATCATATTCGCTTTTATAAATAAGGAGGATCAGGTTTTTTTTTATGATGATTTTCAATCATTGATTTGTATAGCGGGTCTTTATATGATGTCCAATATTGTCCTGATTTTCATTCAAATGGCACTCGAACTTCATTTTACGGAGGAAGTATCTTTATTGCTGATAAATGTTTATGTGCTTTTTTCGGTTACAGTAGGCGGAGTTCTATTATCTACACAAAAGCTGACGTGGATTTTATATTTTTTGCTTCCCAATTTCGGCATGTATGTAAGAAGTGATGTACTTGAAACTGGCGGAATATCAACAGTAAATGCTTATATCGTTTTAACCGTAATGACGATCATTTTAACTGTTTTAACCTATAGACGATTAAAGAAAATCGATTTAATTTAACGAGGTGCACAATGACAAAAATACGAATTAGCTCTTTACATAAAAAGATGAAGAAGAAGACACTTTTGCATGATATCAATTATGAGTTTAACAGCGGGAAAATTTATGGTTTGTATGGAAGGAATGGCTCCGGTAAAACGATGCTGCTTAGAGCGATTGCAGGATTAATCATGCCAAGCTCAGGAGAAATTGCCATAGACGAAAAAATTCTTCATAAAGATATTTCCTTTCCTGCTAATAGTAGTGTCATTATTGAAAACACTTCGCTGCTGCACCAATATGACGCTTATACAAATCTGGAAATATTAGCAAAAATCAGGAACATCGCCACTGATGAAGATATTAAAGCGAATATAAAAAGAGTCGGCCTTGATCCGGAATCAAAAATGAAGGTTGGAAAATTTTCGTTAGGAATGAAGCAGCGTCTAAGCGTCGCCCAAGCGATATTTGAAAAACCGGACATTTTATTATTGGATGAACCGACCAATGCCATCGATGAAGAAGGTGTTACGCTAGTTTATCAGATCTTGAAGGAAGAAAAAGAGCGCGGTGCACTCATTCTGTTGACAAGCCATCATAAACAGGACCTGGAGGCATTAGCCGATGAATATGTAAAGATGGATAATGGAGGAATCGTCCTTGACTCTAAATAAAACCATAGCCGCGATAACTTTACTATTATTAGTAGGCGGATTTCTTATTTATAAAGTGTACTTTGTTTCTTCAGCGATGAGTGCCGCTAATAGAAATACCGAAAATAATGCTGCTTCCTATAAGGTGTTGGAATCACAAAACATCATGGTCGGGAAAGACATCGATCAGGGCTATTATGATATCAAAGCTCTCGATAATGAAGCGGAAGTTGGTAGCAATAAAATGCACAAAAATGCTGTACTGCATGCAGAGCCCTTTCATATGAATGTGAAATTCTCGATTAAAGGGAAGATCGAATTCAAGCCTTCTGAATTTAAAAAAGCAGGGAAAAAAAATCAAAAAATCATCATGAAAAATCCTGGTCATTATGTGGTCGGTACAGAGATACCAGCGGGGAATTATGTACTAACAAGGACAACCGATAAAATCCGAGTGTTTGTCGATATAAAAGATGAAACGCAAACCGAAAGCTTGCAAACGATTCAATGGGAAATTGACGAAAAAGTGAAAAAACCAATCGAGATCGAACTGAAAAAGGGCTATAACGTATATATTAAGAAAATGGATAAAGATGGTTTTATATCAAATGAGGGCGATCTGGTATTGGAGAGAAATAATGAGAAATTTTAGGAAATTTAATAGTTTGAGATCCTAGCAACTGCAATTTAAAGGTGGTTATTTAATGAAGAACTGGGTTCCTTTTTCGGACAAAGAGTACGACCAAATTTGGGAAAGGATATATAGAGATTTTAAATTTGAGCCAAGTATTTCTGAATTTCCTTCCTTTAAAGTGCCGTATCCTTTTATAACATATGATGTTTCTGATTACTTCGGAGAGTCAGTGGATTTGGATGCTTATGATGACCTCGAAGAAAAGGCATTACTTGTATTTAAAGAGAACACATCATTTAACGAATATATACTGGCACTCGATTGGCAGCACGAATGTTATTGGGTAAATCCAAACGTAAAGTTTGAAAGAGATGAATTCGGTGAATGGATAATACCAATCTTTCCGAATGGCGATTACTATTTCTTTATTCAGAAGGATTTTAAGTGGGGCTTTTTAGGGCATCCATGGGAAAAAAGTATAACTATATTTGGAAAAGAACTAATAAATGGTTTTTGTAAACATAAGCCAAGGATGTTTCATAAGATTTTAAGACAGGAATGATATATAATTTTAAAGACCCCATATTGGGCCCCTTATCGTTTTGGTAAAATCAACACTATCATTTAATAGAGCCATTAATTTTTAGGAGTATTTATAATTGGAAAAAATAAAAAAAGCAAACAATTTTTTGTTATTTACTATAATCATTTTAGCAGTAATAAGTTTTTTTGTAGGGTATAAGTTTTATGAATATAAAACAAAAACGACAGATCTATCAAAAGAAAATATAGATCATATATATTTATTGGACAGTATGGAAAAGTATCGAAAGAACCACTTTTTTTCTCTCGCTAAAGATGTTAGCCATCCGGGTTATAAAATGTATAACATCGATAAAAATCTAAATAAACGAATTACTGTACATAAGGGTAAAAAAAATAACAGGATATATAGAATTGAAACTTTTGATTCTAGCTCCAAGACTTCTAAGAATGTTTCCATAGGTACATCTGAAAAAGACTTAATTAAAATCTATGGGGGAAACTATATAGAGCGCTCCAGTGATCAAACTGACAAATTAATTGAATATATTGATCAGGATAACCATATATTAATTTCATTCTTTATCTATAAAGATAAAGTAGATGGTATTAATTTAGAAGTGAAGGACTTTAAATAAATTCACAAAATTTATATTAGAACAATAAGAACTTGTACGCTCTTGGCGGACTCTCATTAGCTTATTTTAATCTCGGTAAAAAAGTCTAGTGTACTTACGATAAACTAGGGGAATGTTGGAACATTGATCCGTAATCTGTCATCTTGCAGGATTCCTTATTTCAAATGTATATACCTAGGGCGGGATTTTCGAGGGTCATTATATCCGCCGGTTATTTGATGTCCGAGAGAGCTCGCAATGACTACTGCTGCAAAGAGGAGGATGATTTTCTTCAATTTAATATCTTCTTTCCGTTTTTTTTTATTTTAAAAGATTACACCCAAATGCCTCTTCCTTCAACCCCTTTTTAAAATGTAGAAAAATTTACTCATTAAAATTTTCCCATACCCATTATTTGGACTTGCTCATATATCGAATGAGCAAGATCAGCATTTGCTTGGGCTTTTTCACTTCATCAATTTGATCGCCAACCCTTTTTTGAATCTTCAAATGTCTCATTTATTTTCTTGAAACCATAGAGTTTTGTAGTATTAGCGTGCTATAAAAAACTTTGCAGGTGCAAGTTCGATTCAACTTGCCCCTGCATTTGTCAGCTCATTTAGTGAATTCACTTCTGAGGAGGTAGACAACATCGTATTCCTTCAACTCGTCCATATGGGCATCCATATCACCATAAAAATCAGTGGAAAGTGAACGTATGCCTCCATTTCCGCTTGAGTAGCATATACTCGCCAATGCAAGCTTTGTTGTGCTGTTAATATTGATATTATCAGGACTGCCCCATACGCTGGAATCCTTTCTATCAATGCTCTCAGGATAAGTAGCTGAAACCAAACCGTCATCGTTTTGAATGCTGATATTGAACATCGATTGATCTTGGTCATCATCCGTTTTGGATGTGGTGAAGATAATCGTCCCATTCTTTTCAACCCCAGTTGTCATGCGGCCTTTTTCATCCTCAACTAGTTTACCAAATTCATATTTCTCGACCCAGACGGATATCTCCTTGTATGTATCATCAACTTTGAAATCGATAAGGAAGGAATGTTCACTTGAACTCTCCAGGATTGCTTTTTCCCTAGCGGTCAACTCAGGAACTGAAAGGATATTCTCGGATTTTGGCCCATCAGCCTTACAGGCGACTAAAGAAAATGATAGTAGGGATATGCTGATGGATAAAAAGATCTTTTTCATGATTTTCACCTCTTTAATACTTTCAACCTAATTAAAACCAATTCTTATATATTATAACATTATAATGAAAACCGGAATCGGAACGCGGCAAAAAGGCAAGCAATCGGTATGCTTACCTTTTTTGCATTTAGAATGGCTGGGAAAGAGCCTTATTGGCAACATCGACGTCATTTTGAAGCAGTTGGTTCAAGTCGTATGCAGGATAGAGGTTTCTTTCATAAAGGTAGTTGAAAATCTTGGCATGGGTATCGATGGCTCCATTTAAATGTTTCTTAAATACTTTTCGAAGAGAAGGGGTGGCTGTTTCAGTAATGGCAAGTGCATAACTTTTGATGGATGATTTGGCAAAGCCCAGCAATTCCCCGGCAGCAGCGGCCGAAGCGTCATCCCTTAATACATCGTCATCCCGGCCCGTCTTAGGCGCCAATGGGTAAAATTGCAGCAGCTCCATGATGTTTTGGGTAAGGGTATCAATCGTTTGCTTATATATCGTTTTTAAAATGGGGTCTTTTATTTTTGGAAAAGCTTTTTTAAATTTCATAAGGGCATTGGACTGGGCGGCGACCAATTCATGAAGCTCGAGTGTTTCATGCCATGCAAGATGTGAATGGGTGGGTGTCATTTAAGTTCCTCCTGAACGAATAATCTTGATACGTTATTCGAACAGTGGGCTATTTGTAAGTTGTCTAGTGAAATCATTTATGGAAAAGGCTGTCCCATCTTCGTTCACATTCACAGTTTAGAAGGATCGCCATATTTTATTGATATTGCTCGAGAACAGAGAAAAACTTTTTGGCAAATTCATAAAACACCTTTTCCGATGGAGCCAATTCCCTGTGTTTTGGAGTGATGATGCCAACAGTCCGTTTGACTTCGGGTGTATCGATCGGGATTTTGACGGTAAGTCTTGGAGTGACTTCATAAAACGTACTTTCAGGGAGCAGACTGACTCCGATTCCGGCTGATACGAGACCTTTAATGGAATCCATGTCTTCACCTTCCGAGGTGATGTTCGGTGCGAAACCAGCTGCTTTGCACGCTTCGATAGCGATAGTGTGAAGGATGTATCCTTTCGGAAACAAGACGAATGGATCATTTCGTAAGTCATTTAGTCGCAAACTCTTCCTTTCCGCTAATGGGTGAGTTATGGGCAGTAAAGCGGAAATGTTTTCCGTGAACAGGATATGACCTTCGATATCTGGATCGTTTGTCGGGATTGGTCCAAGGAAGGCTAATCCGATTTCGCGATTTTTGATGGCTTCCTTTAAAGAGGAATAAGATCCCTGTCTTAAGTGGAACCCGATATTCGGCTGCTCATCTTTAAAAGCAGAAATAACGGTAGGCAGTAAATGGGTGGAAAGGCTAGTCGGGAACCCAATCTTAATGGTTCCGTGTTCAGGGTCCAAAAACTCCTCAATTTGATATTTGGCATATTCTATCGCATGTATCGCCGTTTTTGCATGGATAAGGAATATTTTTCCGATAGGGGTTAACTGAATATTTCGGCCGATTTTTTCAAATAAAAGGACGCCAAGCTCATCTTCCAATCTGGAAATTTGCCGGCTGATTGCTGATTGTGCGATATGCAGGTGCTCTGCGGCTTCAGAGACGTGTTCTCTCTCGGCGACTTCAACAAAATAACGTAATTGCCGTAGTTCCATTTATTCATCCTCCAACCATTCATCTCAAATTGAGATAGATTCTATTAGAATTATATATTGTTTATATCGATTTGAAAACCTAGAATAAATGTAAGTGATATAACGGTGTAAGAATACGATGGGGGCGATTAATATGACATACAATCAAATACCAAAAGCACAAGGGCTCTACCATCCTGAATTTGAACATGATGCATGTGGGATCGGTTTATACGCTCATTTAAAAGGGCTTGCTACACATGACATCGTCAAACAAGGACTGAAGATGCTGTGCCAATTAGATCATCGCGGCGGACAAGGCAGCGATCCCCTTACAGGAGATGGCGCAGGATTAATGGTGCAGATTCCCGATAAATATTTCAGGCTGGCATGCCCGGAGATGAATTTGCCAGCAAAAGGGCGCTACGGTGTAGGCATGCTTTTTTTCTCTAACAATGAGGATGAACGGAATGAAATTGAAGCTCGTTTGAATGCATTTATCGAACAAGAGGGCCAAACGCTATTAGGCTGGAGAACGGTCCCTGTTGATGCAGCGAAAATCGGGGAGGTCGGTAAGGAGACATGTCCGACGATCCGCCAAGTATTCATCGGTGCCAGTGAAGGAATAACCGATGATTTAGCTTTTGAACGTAAATTGTTCATTATTAGAAAACAAGCTGAAAACTGGGCTCGTGAACGTGGGAATCGTTTTTATTTTGCCAGCCTTTCAAGTACTACGATCGTTTACAAAGGTTTGTTGACACCTGAGCAGGTGGATGCATTTTATCTTGACCTTCAACAGGAGGATTTCGTTTCGGCTTTCGCTTTAGTGCATTCCCGCTTCAGCACGAATACTTTTCCTAGTTGGGAACGGGCACATCCAAACCGTTACCTGATTCATAATGGCGAAATCAATACGCTTAGAGGCAATGTGAATTGGATGAAAGCGCGTGAGCAGCAGTTTGTTTCAGAAGCATTCGGAGATGACCTGCAAAAGGTACTGCCCATTTTGGATATAGACGGCAGTGATTCCTCGATTCTTGATAATGCACTTGAATTCTTCGTCCTAGCCGGGCGTAAACCGGCACATGCGGCCATGATGCTCATTCCTGAACCATGGACGGAAAATCCGCATATGACGAAGGAAAAGAAGGCATTTTACGAATATCATAGCATGCTCATGGAGCCATGGGATGGTCCGACGGCCATATCCTTTACGAATGGCAAGCAAATCGGGGCAATCCTGGATCGAAATGGTTTAAGGCCTGCAAGGTATTATGTGACAAAAGATGACTACATCATTTTCTCCTCCGAAGTCGGCGTGATCGATGTGGAGCCGGAGAATGTATTATATAAAGATCGTTTAAGCCCAGGCAGAATGCTTTTAATAGATTTAGAGGAAGGCCGTATTGTTTCCGATGAAGAAATCAAGACGGAAATGGCTCAGGAAAATCCATACCAGCAATGGCTGGACGAACAGCTTGTTCAATTAAGTGACGAAGAACCAGTGACCGAAGGGAAGCCATTGAGTGATTTGTTATTCAGGCAAAAAGCGTTCGGATACACATATGAAGATGTCCAAAAATATTTACTGCCGGTCATTACCGAAGGCAAAGACCCGCTGGGCAGCATGGGGAATGACATTCCGTTAGCGGTCTTATCAGATCGTCCGCAGTCGCTATTCAACTATTTCAAACAATCCTTTGCACAAGTAACCAACCCGCCAATCGATTCGCTTCGTGAACAGATCGTCACGTCAACGATGACATTTCTGGGTGCGGAAGGAGATTTGCTGAAACCGGATGAAACGAACAGCCGCCGCATTCAATTGGATTCACCTGTTTTGACGCCAGGTCAAATGCAGCAGTTGAAGGAAAATGCCTATCCGGAATTCAAAAGCAAAGTCATACACACTTTATTTTCAGAAGATTTAGAGAGTGAACTCGATCGCATCTGCCGTGAAGCGGAACAAGCGATCGCTGATGGTGTCAGCCTTTTGATATTATCTGATAAGGATATGAGCAAAGAAAAGGCTGCGATTCCTTCCTTGTTGGCTGCGAGCTCCCTTCATCAAGAGCTTATCCGTCATGGAAACCGTACGAAAGTGAGCATTATCGTTGAATCGGGTGAAGCAAGGGAAGTCCATCATTATGCGTCCCTTATCGGGTATGGAGTGGATGCGATTTACCCATACCTTGCTTATGAAACATATAAGCAAGCTGTATTGGAAGGCAGTTTAGCCATCAGCTACGAAGAAACGGTAAGGAAATATGTAAGCTCCTTGACGGAAGGTATCGTAAAAGTGATGTCGAAAATGGGGATTTCCACGATTCAAAGTTATCGTGGGGCACAAATTTTCGAAGCAGTCGGAATTGGTGCTGATGTAATCGAACGCTATTTCAGTGGTACGGCATCGCAGCTTAGTGGGATAGATTTGGAAACGATAGCGGATGAAGCGTTGATTCGCCATAGAAAAGCTGCAGCTGATTCCCTTGACCAAACACTTGAAAGCGGAAGTGATTTTCAATGGAGAAAAACAGGGGAACATCATGCTTTCAATCCTAAAACGATCCATACACTGCAATGGGCCTGCCGGAAAGGCGATTATAATTTATTTAAGCAATATTCAAACTTGGCGAATGAAGAGAGACTCGGATTTTTACGGAATTTATTCTCGTTCGATCAAAAGCGCCAAAGCATTTCAATAGATGAAGTGGAATCCGTGGAATCCATCGTCAGCCGATTCAAAACGGGTGCGATGTCATTCGGTTCATTGAGTCAGGAAGCACATGAAACATTGGCGATCGCGATGAACCGTTTAGGCGGAAAAAGCAATAGCGGTGAAGGCGGGGAACATCCAAGCCGTTACCAAGTGGATGAAAATGGTGATAACCGCCGTAGCGGGATTAAACAAATTGCATCTGGACGCTTTGGTGTGAAAAGCCATTACCTAGTCAATGCCGATGAACTTCAAATCAAAATGGCACAAGGTGCAAAGCCGGGTGAAGGCGGCCAGCTACCGGGGAATAAAGTATATCCTTGGGTTGCAGAGGTTCGTGGTTCCACACCAGGTGTCGGCCTGATTTCACCGCCTCCGCATCATGATATCTATTCGATTGAGGATTTGGCACAGCTGATCCATGATTTAAAGAATGCGAATCGTGATGCCAGGATCAGCGTCAAGCTAGTGTCAAAAGCAGGCGTAGGCACGATTGCAGCGGGTGTGGCCAAAGGTGCCGCAGATGTCATCGTTATCAGCGGGTATGATGGCGGTACGGGTGCATCACCAAAAACAAGTATTAAACATACGGGTCTTCCTTGGGAGCTTGGCCTTGCTGAAGCACACCAAACATTGATGCTGAATGGCCTGCGCAGCCGTGTAGTCCTTGAAACGGACGGGAAATTAATGACGGGACGCGACGTTGTCATGGCGGCAATCCTTGGAGCGGAAGAATTCGGCTTTGCTACGGCACCGCTTGTGGTACTTGGCTGTGTCATGATGCGTGCTTGTCATTTGGATACATGTCCAGTCGGGGTAGCTACTCAAAACCCTGAGCTTCGCAGCAAATTCACTGGAGATCCGGATCATGTCGTGAATTTCATGCGCTTCATCGCTGAGGAAGTGCGGGAAACGATGGCTGAGCTTGGTTTTAGAACACTAGAGGAGATGGTCGGCCGCACTGATGTTTTACAAGTGAGCGAGCGGGCACAAAACCATTGGAAAGCGAAGCATCTGGACTTGACGACACTTCTTTTCCAACCGGAGGGGATACGTACGTATCAACTTCCGCAAAACCATAAAATTGACGAATCCTTAGATATCCGTGAGATTTTACCTGTGGTGCAGCCTGCTTTAAATGATCAAACCCAAGTGGATGTCAGCTTCCCGATTACAAACGTGAACCGTGTGGTGGGAACGATCGTCGGCAGTGAAGTATCCAAACGCTATGGGGAAGATGGTTTGCCTGAAGATACGATCACACTTCGCTTTACGGGATCGGCGGGCCAGAGCTTCGGTGCGTTCATTCCAAAAGGAATGTCGATGTATTTGACAGGTGATGTCAATGACTATGTTGGGAAAGGATTATCTGGCGGAAAGATCATTGTCACGGCACCTTCTGGGAATCAGATTGAGGCCGGGGACAATGTAATTGCCGGTAATATCGCCTTATACGGTGCAACAAGCGGCGAGGCCTACATTAATGGCCGTGCGGGAGAACGATTTGCCGTACGGAACAGTGGAGTCAATGTCGTGGTTGAAGGAATTGGAGACCATGGCTGTGAGTATATGACAGGCGGTCGTGTGGTCATCCTTGGCGACGTCGGCAAAAACTTTGCGGCAGGAATGTCAGGCGGCATCGCTTATGTACTTGCCGATGATGCAGAAGAATTCAAGGCATTATGCAATGGTGAAATGATAGAATTCGAGACGCTGGCGGATATGGATGATGCAAAAGAGGTAAAAGAAATGCTTTACAGCCACCTTCATTATACAGAGAGTGCAAAAGCCTCTTATGTACTGGAGAACTGGGAGGATTTCGTTAAGAAATTCGTAAAAGTCATTCCGAAAGATTACAAACGGATGATGAAAAGCATCAATGAGCAGAAGAACGCTGGGTTGTCGGATGAAGAAGCGATCATGAGTGCATTTCAGGCAAATTCCGTTCAAGATAAAAAAATCACTAAACAAGCTGTGATGCAGTAAGGAAGGGGAGAGAAAGATGGGAAAAGCAACAGGATTTATGGATTATCCGCGAGAAAAGCCAACAGACCGGAATCCTCTCACTCGTTTAAGCGACTGGAGAGAATATACAGCTCCTTTCTCTGATGAAAAGTTAAGTACACAGGGAGCGCGGTGTATGGACTGCGCGACCCCTTTCTGCCATATGGGCATGGAATTGAACCGAGTCACAACAGGATGTCCGATTCATAATCTGATCCCGGAGTGGAATGATTTGGTTTACCGCGGCAGATGGAAAGAAGCATTGGACCGTTTGTCGAAAACGAATAATTTCCCTGAATTCACCGGGCGAGTTTGCCCGGCCCCATGTGAAGGGTCTTGTACGGTAGCGATAAGCGACCCTGCGGTTACCATCAAGAACATTGAACGGACCATCATCGATAAAGGATTTGAAAATGGCTGGATCACGCCTCGCATCCCTGAGAGCAGGACCGGCAAGAAAATTGCCATCATCGGTTCAGGCCCAGCAGGATTGGCGAGTGCCGATCAGTTAAATCAAGCAGGTCATTCTGTCACGGTTTATGAGCGCGCAGACCGTGCAGGCGGGCTGTTGACATACGGCATCCCGAACATGAAACTTGAAAAAGATGTCGTTGCACGCCGGATCAAATTATTGACCCAAGAAGGCATCGATTTCATTACCAATACGGAAGTGGGCAAAGATATTTCAGCCGAAGAACTGCAAGATCAATATGATGCAGTCATCCTATGCACAGGTGCCCAAAAGCAGCGTGACCTGGAAATTGAAGGCCGCGGGGCATCAGGCATTCACCTAGCTATGGATTACTTGACCACTTCGACTAAAAGCCTGTTGGACTCCAATTTTGAAGACGGCAAATTTTTAGACACGAAGGGTAAGGATGTCATCGTCATCGGCGGCGGGGATACAGGAGCGGACTGTGTCGCGACTGCCCTTCGCCAGGAATGTAAGAGCGTCGTACAATTCGGGAAGCATCCAATCCTTCCGACGGCCCGTACATCTGATAATATGTGGCCGGCCTACCCGAATGTATTTTCACTAGAATATGCGTATGAAGAAGCGGAAGCGAAATTTGGTGCAGATCCGCGTCAATATTCCATCCAAACAAAGAAAATCGTAGCCGATGAAAATGGAAACGTTAAAGAACTGCATACAATCTCAATGGAAAAAATCAAAGGTGAAGATGGAATATACATTTTCAGGGAAGTTCCAGGAACTGAAAAAGTATGGCCTGCCCAATTCGTTTTCATCGCAATCGGATTTGAAGGCACTGAACAGCCACTATTAACTCAATTTGGCGTAGAAACAGTCAATCAAAAAATTGATGCCGTCTATGGCGAATACAGAACGAATGTCGAAGGCGTTTTCGCTGCCGGAGATGCAAGGAGAGGCCAAAGCCTCATCGTTTGGGCGATAAATGAAGGCCGTGAAGTAGCACGTGAAGTGGACCGCTACTTGATGGGCGCATCGGTATTGCCATAATTGCAAAAGAAGAAGTGCCATATCAATCATTATGGCGCTTCTTTTTTTGTGGTGGGAAATGTGGAATTCACGAGTAAAACGCTAAAACTCACTAGTAAAGCGTCGGAATTCACGAGTAAAACGCCGGAATTCACGAGTAAAACGCCGGAACTCACGAGTAAAGCACCGGAATTCACGAGTAAAAGCACGAAATTCACGAGTAAAGCACCGGAACTCACGAGTAAAGCACCGAAACTCACGAGTAAACGCATGAAACTCACGAGTAAAAACACGAAATTCGCAAGTAAAAGCATGAAACTCACGAGTAAAAGCACGAAATTCACGAGTAAACGCACAAAACTAACAATACTTCGGCTTAAATATACAAGGAATTCATAACAAGTGGTCGGTAACTCAATAAAATGCATGGCAAAAAAACACGCTTAGGAGAATTCCTAAGCATGTTGTCTATTTTTTCACAGGCAAGTATTGTTCCGAGGTGATGATATCATCCTCGGTTAGAACATAAGGGTGTGTTTCCATCAATATCTTTTTTAGGTAGTCTGGCATCCTAGCACCTTCGTACGCACAAATTAATGGAAATGACAGCAGATTTACTGCCTCATCTACTGTTCTCTCAAAATCTTCTATGATGTGCAGTGGCTCTTCCATGGTCGCCCACTCCACATGTGCCCATGATCGGAAAGAGATTTTATTTTCCACATAGGGCTGTACTGTTTTATTAAAGTATTCTTCGATTGCAGGGGGATGATAACTACCGCTTGAACAATAGAAATCGAAGTTGTTCACGAAGTGAATGAACTCCATTTGCTCTTTCGTTAATCGTGTACTCAGTTCTCTGTGAATAATGGGATAAATACGGTCATTTTCAATAAGAATGACGTAGTCTCCCGCCGCGACGCCATCTTGGATATAACTTAAAACCTGTTTAATGTAATTTTCCATTTCATTATAGGAATACAGCACATGAACGTTCTTTTGGTCTTCAAACAACTGATTCATTTTGCTTTTCAATTTATCATTCCTTCTCTCATGTATCTCTCAATTATACTAGATTTGTGTAAACAGAACAAAATCAACCGGAGACAGCAGGTAAAGGTGT
The DNA here is from genome assembly GCF_030348945.1 of Peribacillus sp. ACCC06369. Lineage (NCBI taxonomy): Bacteria > Bacillati > Bacillota > Bacilli > Caryophanales > Bacillaceae > Peribacillus > Peribacillus sp. ACCC06369. The sequence goes on along the minus strand of NZ_JAUCEN010000002.1, from coordinate 4,756,612 downwards.
TGCTTGAAGAAGCGCCACGGCAGCAGGGGGATCGATAACTCAACTAAAACGGTAATTAATATAGAAGATAGTAATCATGCATGTTGTTATCGATTGTTAGCAATTCTTTATATCTTTGAGAATACGAATTTCAAGGCCATTCGAGAAAAGAGAATAAATTTTGCCACAGCAATCCTTTTGATTCATATGACAATAGTACTTCGAATATTGTAAAGTTAGCAGGAAATTAGGAGGAGTCAGAAATGACAAACCGTAATAATGAAACCCCGCCATTACATTATTCTAGAGCCGCAGGAGTAGGGCTATTGCTTATGGCAATACTTGCGATGTTTTCTAACTTTTCTGTTCTTGAAGGACTTATTGTCTTTGATGATCCAGCAGCAACTGCCACTAACATCATGACCAATGAGATGTTATTTAGGACTGGATTCATTAGCTTTGTCATCGTGCTCATTCTTGATGTGCTGTTAGCTTGGGCTCTATATGTTCTGCTTCTACCCGTTAATAAGAATCTGGCGATGCTCGCTGCGTGGTTTAGGTTGGTGTACACCGCCATCTTTGGGGTCGCCTTGCATAATTTCCTGGGTGTACTGCAACTGCTAAGTGGTACTGAATATTTGGCGGCATTCACACCTGAACAGATACATGCTCAAGTGCTGTCATTAATCGATGCTTTCAATAATGGATGGCTTATTGGGTTGGTGTTTTTTGGCTTTCATTTGCTTATCGTTGGTTATTTAATAATCAGGTCAGGAGGCTACATGCCAAGATTGATCGGAATCTTCCTGGTCATTGCATCTGCTGGGTATGTAATAGACAGTTTTGCACACTTTCTTCTGACCAACTATAGCGACTATAAAACGATATTCTTATTGATTGTAGCCATACCTGGTGTGATTGGGGAGTTATCATTAGCTTTCTGGCTTTTGGTTAAGGGTGTTAAAGTTCAACAAAGGCGATAACCTTCCAAAATTAGGAGCCGTACCTATTGAGGCTGATGAGTAAAATGCGTTAGTTCATAAAATGCACACATTCAAAAATAACATGAGTGTATAACAAAACCCAAAAAAGCAATCCTTCACCATTTGAAGGATTGCTTTTCCGTATTATTTCAGCCGCTCGATTAAATCGGTCATTTTATCTAAAGTGGTTATGTTCTGGTTACATTTCATACTATCCAGGCAAATGTAATTCCCTTTTTTAATGAATGTCCCTTGGACGGTTCCTTTTGTTTCAGACATGAACATCCCTACTTCTTCAAAGCGGCTGCATATGGCACAGATCCCTTTTTTGTTGGCGGGTTTAATGGTTCCATGCAATCCGGTGAGTTTATTATGATGGGGTGCAATGATGAATTTCTTTCCGGATCCGCCATCATCCCATCCCAAGTATGAAATCTCTCTCAAATCGATGTTTTCCAACAAAGGGGCTCTTAATTTCTTTGCTTTAGGAAACAATTTTTTTATCGTTTTTTCGCTTACTTCTTTAAATGGGATCACAAACGGCTTTACCTGTAAGAGAAAGGCTTCAGCTTGTGCGGGATCTTTAATGGTATCTACTGGATCCAGTAGTTGTTTTTGTTCTTCGCTCAAGTCACCGAATAAGCTTAATACTCTTTCTTTGGCAACAGTTCTCAGGGTGTTGATCACATCCTTATCGTTGGCCGTCGCGTGTCCATTTATAAGAATCTGCGTTTGGGATTTAATGAAGTTATATTGCTCGCTTCTGATATAAGGTTCCATTTTCTTCACTCCTGTTTTTATTGCGCGATACTTGTAACATGATCCCGTTTTTATATACTTTACAGAAATCGCATCTGCATTAAAAGGGGGAAAACGACTAAGAAACATTCTTGGCATATGAATAGCACTGATATCATTATCAGTGCTGCCCATGCAATCCTATTTAGAATAAACGATTTTCTTAATGGTTTCCGCGGAGAGAAAATGTTCCTCGGCTAATTGATGGATGGTATGCCCGTCTTTGAATGCATATTTTATAGAGGCATTTCGGTCATCGATCAATTCCCTTGATCCCGAACGGGTTCCCCATTTGTGATGGGCCTTTTCAGGTTTCGGGATATATATGGTTTCACCTTGCACATACTTTTGAATTTCAACGATCAGCTTTTCAGGCAACACGGCCGTTGCTTTTACATATTTCATTTCTGCCAGCCCCTTATTCTTTTTTAAGAATGAAATAAGGTGCAAAGCCAAATATTAGAAATGATAAGTCGGGCGATTAAGTTTAGCTTAATTTAACCCCATGCAAAGTATCGCCTCCAATACTAGGCTTTGCATGAGACGCTGCAGAAGGTGGCATTAACATTCTTATTGCCATCTTTACACCTCCCTTTTGTGTCCTAGAAGAACACGTACTGTCATTATTATAAAATATATAAGGGTGGTTGCCAAACTTTTTCCAATGTATGGCGGGCTGATTGTTTGATAATGATCTAAGTACATGAAATAATTTGAAATGAAATCAAACTAACCATTATGGGAGCTGACTTTCATGAAAGTATTCGTAGTTGGGGCAAATGGGCAGATCGGTAAACATCTGGTGGATTTATTAAAAGATAGTCCGGATCATACTGTACGGGCAATGATTCGCAAAGAGGATCAAAGGAAGCATTTTGAGAAAAACGGAATTGAAGCTGCAGTCGTCAGTTTAACGGGAACAGTGGATGAGATTGCGAATGCGGCAAAAGGCTGTGATGCCATCGTGTTTACAGCAGGGTCCGGAGGAAGCACTGGCGCTGATCAAACGCTGTTGATTGATCTGGATGGTGCAGTTAAAACGATTGAAGCGGCAGAAAACTTGGGAATCAACCGATTCATAATGGTGAGTGCTTTTCAGGCCAATAATCGCGAAAACTGGAATGAAGCCATCAAACCGTATTATGTGGCCAAGCACTATGCGGATAGGGCATTGTTACAAAGCGATTTGAATTATACCATCATTCGGCCTGGCGGTCTGGTTAATGAACCGGGAACGGGCAAAGTGACCGCCGCCGAAGAATTGGAAAGAGGTTCGATTGCCCGTGAAGATGTAGCTCGAACTATTCTTGCTTCTTTAACTGAAGAAAATACCTACAAGCGTTCATTTGATTTAATCTCTGGTGATACTGCAATCGCGGAAGCATTAAGGAAAATATAACGAAAAAAAGGAGGCAGAGCCACTCAGCGTAGAGTGAGCTCTGCTATTTAATTCCCTCAATATGCTTGATGACCCTCGCTGGGTTTCCACCGACAACAACGCCTTCAGGAACATCCTTTGTTATGACGGCCCCTGAAGCGACCACGGAATGACTCCCTATTGTAACGCCAGGATTGATGATGGCCCTTCCGCCAATCCATACATGATCCCCAATCGTAACCGGTTTTCCGTATTCCACTCCAGAACTGCGTTCGAAGGGATTCAGCGGATGTGTGGCCGTATAGATATGCACTCCGGGAGCCAACATGCAGTCCTTGCCAATCTTCACTTCACAAACATCCAAAATGACACAATCTAAATTAGCATAAAAGTTTTCCCCGACAGAAATATTGTATCCATAGTCACAATGGAAAGTGGGTTCAATACATTTAGTCCAGTGGAACCTAAAAGCTGTTTTAGCAGTGCCCTTCGTTCATTCCCTTCGCTTTCCGTTGTCTGATTGTATAACCGGTCAACTTTCTAGCATTTTCCCTATCTCTTATTAATTCCGGATCAGCGGCCATATAAGGTTCCCCGCTCACCATCTTTTCTTTTTCAGTATTCATGTTTACTCCTCCTATTTTTTTGGTTTTTATATAGTTTATTTAAATATCTGAATATTAAAACATTTTTCCTGCAAAATAAATTGCAGAACATTTTACTCAAATTTTCTGTTGAATCTGAATGCCTCTCTCATTTTTATAAAAAGAAGTAAGAAAAGAAAGATTTTTCCGAATAATGAGTGAAATAGCTTTGACAAACTTTCCGCCGGATTTTATAGTAAGGAGAGTTATCAATAATCAATAGTTTCATGAAGGTGCATTTTAATAGATAAGTAGAATGGACCGAGGCTCATTTCACTTTTTTATCGAATGGACAACTCTTTTCTTCGTTAAGATAATCAAATAATGGAGGGCTCAATATGTCACAGAAAGCACCACTTTCTTTTATCGTTGTAACAGGATTAATGCTTTTTGCTTTATTTTTTGGTGCAGGAAACTTAATTTTCCCTGCCATGCTCGGTCAATCCGCTGGGACCAATTTATGGTCGGCTAGTTTAGGATTCATCATTACTGGTGTTGGATTGCCATTCATTACAATATTGGCATTTGGTTTTTCGGGAAAAAATGATGTTCAATCGCTTGCAAGCAGGGCACACCCGTTATTCGGCATCATTTTCACAGTCGTTCTTTATTTATCTTTGGGACCGCTTTTCGCGCTTCCGAGAACGGGAAGTGTCTCTTACGAAATAGGGATTAAACCTTTCCTTTCCAATGACGTCGGTTTTTTACCATTGCTGGTATTCACGATCATATACTTTGGAATTGCCTGTTTATTATCCATCAATCCATCCAAAATGCTGGATATCGTCGGAAAAATATTAACACCGTTATTATTGATTTTCATCGGGATTCTCATTGTGGTCGCAATTATTAACCCAATGGGTGAAATCCAGTTACCAGCGGCAGATTATTCAGATAATTCTTTCTTCAAGGGATTTAAAGAAGGATATTTGACCATGGATACGCTGGCCGGATTTGCATTTGGTATCATTGTCATCAACGCGATCAAAGACAGGGGGATCACTTCAAGAAAAGAAGTGTTAGGCTTCTGTATGAAAGCTGGCTTGATAGCTGCAACCTTGTTGGTGATCGTGTATACGGCATTGACTTATGTCGGGGCAACAAGTGTGGAAAAACTAGGTCAACTGGGTAATGGCGGAGACGTTTTGGCTCAAGCCTCGAATCATTTTTTCGGATCGGCTGGTGCCGTGTTGTTAGGGTTGATCGTGATCGCAGCATGCCTGACGACAAGCATTGGGTTGATAACGGCTTGTTCTGCGTATTTCAATAAAATACTGCCTGCTGTATCGTATAAATCATTTGTCGTCATCTTCTCCATTTTTAGTGCGGCTGTTGCAAATGTAGGTTTGACAAAGCTCATTTCAATTACAGTGCCTGTGTTAACCGCACTTTATCCCGTGGCGATCGTTTTGATCGTTCTGACGTTCTTCCATTCCCTTTTCAAAGGGAAATCGGAGGTATACTTAGGAAGCTTATTATTAACGGCCATCATCAGCATAATGGATGGAGTAGTGGCATCAGGCATTAAATTGGATGCTGTTTCGAACTTTTTCACCCAATACCTTCCACTATATAGTGTTGGGGTAGGATGGGTGATTCCTGCCATCATCGGCGGTGTATTGGGCTATATGATATACCTGATGAAAGGGGACCCTGAGGAAGCTTTTTAAGGGTCATCAGAATGAACTTCGAATAACGTTGATTTCCTCTCCAGGCACTCGCTTTCCGCGGGCGGTCCGGGAGCCTCCTCGGCGCTCTTTGCGCCTGTGGGGTCTCCCTTGGACGCGCTTTTCCCGCAGGAGTCTCGTACCTTCCGTTCCAATCAACTGGATTGTTTTTTTAAGAAAAAACTGTAGTCTGGTTTTATCCCGAACCTTGATTAAGACAAGGTTACACTTTGATTTTTTTATTATTTTATAATCCTTATTGGATTGAAGAAATTTGCGACACTCCTGCCGAATAACTGGCTTGCCGAGACCCCACAGGCGCTTGCTTTGATGTGGCTTGGCAGACAGTCTGCGGAAAGGGAGCGGATTTCTGAAATCAACTGGAACGTCTTTTAAATAAAAAACTGCAGGCAAACACACTTTTCTTCTAGTTTGTCACAGTCTGGGAGCTGTCTTGATGACAGCTCTTTTTCTTAGTGTTTGTTTTTAATGGGAAAGAGCCTTAAAATGTTCAGAAAGGGGTGTAGGAACACAATGATCAATCGACTACCAATAGAAATAGCAAATATATTAGAAGCTAATAAAAAAAATCCTGCTCAATACGAGGAATTGATCAGGAGCGGCGGATATCTGCCTCCCGAGATGGAGTTGATGGTAGATGCCATCACTGCCTTAAGCATGGGGAAGAATATCCTTTTGAAGGGTCCGACAGGGGCAGGAAAGACAAAGTTTGCCGAGACATTATCGAATTTATTCAACCAGCCAATGTTCAGTGTCAACTGCTCAGTCGACTTGGATGCCGAAAGTTTATTGGGCTTCAAGACGTTGGCTTATAAAGAGGAAAAACAGGTGATAGAATTCGTACCCGGACCTGTGACCAATTCAATGAATCACGGTCATTTCCTATATATAGATGAAATCAATATGGCAAAACCGGAAACACTGCCGCTAATCAATGGGGTGCTTGATTACAGAAGGACGATAACGAATCCGTTCACGAATGAAGTCATCACTGCAAAAGATGGCTTTAATGTGATTGCTGCAATCAATGAAGGGTATGTCGGTACAGTGCCGCTGAATGAAGCGCTGAAAAATAGGTTTGTCGTAATCGAAGTTCCCTATATCGAAGGGGAGCAGTTAAAGCAATTGATAGAAACCAATACAAAGTTGAAGGACCCAAGAAGTATTGAATTGTTCGTTAAACTGTCGAGTGATTTGATAAATGCCGTGAATCAAGGGAAGGTCGCTGAAGATGCGGCATCGATCAGGGCTTTGCTTGATGCTTGCGATCTGAGTGTATTGATCCCGCCGAAACGGGCGATTCTTCGTTCCATTGTGGATAAGTTGGACGAGGAGCGGGAGCGTGAGTTTGTGAAGAACTTGGCTGACACATTATTCTAACTAGGAGAATGCCTCATGAAGTATATCCGGTTTAATGATTCAATAATTGATACGGCCCTTTTTTTACAGCTTCAGGATCTCTCGACTGTCTTATCCGGCATTTCTGAGCTGGAATTCGAATATAATTATGGTTCCTTCATTGATCTGATCGAGAATAAGGTCACAGCCAGCCATTTTTGGGAAAATGGCAATAAGGAAGTGAAGGAAGCGGGACTGAAAACGGACGTGCTCCTTAGGACGATAGGTACGCTGCATCATTCAACAATCCAGAGCATGAAGGAGTACCAGGACATCATCGGGGAAAGTTCGCTTCCGAAGTTTGCAGCCCAATTATTCGCTATAATGGAAGATTTGCGATTGGAAGAATTGGTGAAGAAAGAAAGGCCAGGCACGAAAAAATGGTTTTCGGTAAGGGGAGCTTACCTTAAACAATATTTCGAAAGCCAATTAGCAACGAATGTCACAAGAAGTTTTGCGCTGGATGAATTATATTGCCTCATCTATTTACTGCTTCAATCCGACCGGCCGGATCCGATTTTTCCCAGAGCCAATGTACGGCAGCTGGAAGAGCTGGAGAAAATCAAACCGTTCATCCATTCTGTCTTTGAAGCCACTAAAACCAGTGATATCACGAGGATTTGCGAGCAAATCGTTTTTCGTGTGAACGATGGATACGAGGATACGATCAATGAATATTTCATCTTCCCCATTGCAAATGTGGAAAAGTATAAGGCAAATACCTTATTTGATGAACTGACTAGAAATGATGAACTGGTTAACGATGATACAGAAGAGGTAGACGAAGAAAAAAGTGAGTTCATCGATGAGAAATTCTCAACTTGGCATCGGGAGAATAAGAACGGCGAGAGTAATTCGACTTTCCTTCAATTTGAATTGGAGCAGGGAACGAAAACAAGTCTGATGGGCGGCGGTGCCCGAGAAGCGGAAGATGCCGACCAAGCGCTGGCTTCGATCCAGGGTTCATCAGGGGAAAGTAAACAAAAGGAATACAATCAGCAGGAAACGCTGGAGAAGAAACAAACCAATATGGGCAAAAGTGGTGAACATCCATTTGGTGAAGAAAATAAAGACGTCGTCCAAGTAATCAAGGAAGCAAAAATACCAACACTTTCGGAGGAGAAACGCTACCGTGAGTTTGTTGCGGATATTGAACCGTTTAAGAGGAAACTTTCCAGTACAATTGAAAAGACACTGGAAAATAAAAAGAATGCACCAAGAAAAGATTTGGTTTTTGGTCGTTTATCGAAGAAATTACTGCCGCTTGTACTTGAAGAAAATCCAAGGGTCTTTTATAAAAAGAACCAGGATTCAAATGAATTGGATGCCGTATTCACATTGCTTATCGATTGCTCGGCCTCCATGCATAACAAAATGGATGAAACGAAACGAGGGGTCGTCCTGTTTCATGAAGTGCTGAAAAAATTAAGGATTCCCCATTCGATCGTGGGATTTTGGGAAGATGCGAATGAAGTGAGAGAAGGATATCAGCCGAATTACTTCCATGTGATCCAGTCGCATTCCGATTCTTTTTATCTGAACTCAGGAGCGAAAATCATGCAGCTTGAACCGGAGGAAGACAACCGGGACGGATACAGCATCAGGGTGGCCACAATGGAATTGGAAAAAAGGCGCGAAAAAAACCGTTTCTTGCTCGTATTTTCCGATGGTGAGCCGGCAGCAAGCGATTATGATCAAAATGGAATTGTCGATACACATCTTGCCGTATCGGAAGCCAGGAAAAAAGGCATAGAAGTCATAGGCCTGTTTTTAGCGGATGGAGGCGTCGATGAAAGTGAAGAATTGACGATGAAAAACATCTATGGCAAAGAACGGCTAATGATTCCGAGTGTAGCTGAATTGCCAGAGCAGTTTACACCGCTGTTAAAAAAGCTACTGCTGAAGACCATTTAAGAATTAGGTGTATATAGGGAAAAAACGCAGTAGGATTCTCATTTGGATCTTACTGTGTTTTTTTTGTTTCATATCAGTTATTCGCAGTAAGTGAATATATTGATGAGAAGCTTGAAAAGAAAAAAGGATGCGATTCTTTTGGCGGAATTAGGGTAAACCATAAATGAGGAAGTGATCGTGTTGATGAATTTACTGTTTATGTTACTTTACTTTATAATCATTGTTCTTGTTATTGAAATATCGGTTACCTTGCTGAAATTGACTGGATTAAAAAGCACAGTAGCCAGATTTCAGGTTATCTCCATGCTGACAGGTACTGGTTTTACAACTGATGAGTCAAAATCCATTATTGATCATCCCGTTCGCAGGAAAATAAGCATGTTTTTAATATTATTTGGTGCTTTCTCACTTGCTGTCATTATTTCATCGATCAGTACATTGCTTACAGATGACCTACGCTTGATGGAGTTAAGCATCATTATTGGTGTATTGGTGGTCTTAACCATTTTTGTGAAGACGCCATTCCTGAATAATAGAATATCGAATAAGTTGAAAAGTGAAATGTATAATCATTATGAATTATGGGAGCACCCGATAGAGGAGGTCCTATTTTTAGAAGATGATGACGTGGTCATGGAGATTGATATTTATGAGGACTCTGAATTCATAGATGTCAAAGCGTTTGATGTCATATCGCATGGAGCGGACATCAATATTTTATTTATTGAAAGCGGAGAAGTGAAAATCAGGAAAGAGTTATCTGAGTATAAAATTAAATTAGGGGATAACCTCTTTTTATATGGAAATAAAAAAGAGATAGAAGACACATTTTCAAAAGAAATCGAAGTGATGAAGAAGAAAAAAAGTACATCGGGGTGAAAAAATCCCTGCCTTGAAATAAGGCGGGGATTTTTTGAATTGCGGTCTTCATTAATGTTTTTTATTCGGTAATTTCTGAGCGGGATTACCGTTACCTTGACGGCGAAAATTGCCTTCTTCCTTTTTCTGCTGCTCTTGAATGCTTTCGACAAATTCCTTTGAACTTTTCATGGAATGAACCTCCTCCGTTATTTTCTTCTTTACTATAACCAGAAGAGGTGAAATTCATGAGTAGGGAAGTTATGCTGACTACCTTATAAAGAGGGGAAGGTGGTAATATTTGGACTATGGGGATTCTTTCATGAACTGGAACCACCTTATCATGAAAAGAAAGAAGGGAAATGAATGGAAAATCGGTTGGATGGAAAAGTTGCAGTGGTCACAGGTTCATCAAGGGGAATTGGTCGCGCCATAGCGGAACAGCTTGCAGAATTGGGTGCAAAAGTGGTGATCAACTATTCAGGCAGTGCGCAGAAGGCATATGAAGCAGTGGAAAGGATTAAGGAGAAGGGCGGGGAAGCCGTCGCCATCAAAGCCGATATTAGCCAAGTTTCCCATATTGAATATCTCTTCGAAGAAACGGTCCAGGCGTTTGGGAAAATCGATATTTTAGTGAACAATGCCGGACTGATGATAAATAAACCACTTTCCGAAGCAACGGAAGAAGACTTTGATAAACAATTTGCAGTGAACGTGAAGGGGACATTCTTCGCTTGCCAACAAGCCTTAAAATATATGGAGGTCGATGGCAGGATCGTCAATATATCAACCTCTGTAATAGGCCAGATGTTTCCTTCGTATAGCATGTATGCAGGTACAAAAGGGGTAGTTGAACAGTTCACAAGACATTTGTCTAAAGAGTTCGGGCCAAAACGGATTACGATCAAAGCAATTGCTCCAGGTCCGGTCAACACAGAGTTGTTTAATGTAGGGAAATCGGAGCAGCAAATTGAAGGGATGAAAAAAATGAATGCCTTCGGACGTTTAGGTGAAAAGGATGACATTGCCAATGTGGTTTCGTTTTTGGTAGGTGAACAAGCGCAGTGGGTTACGGGTCAGACGATTAGGGTAAATGGAGGATTCATTTAATGTAATTCAACTAAAGCAACGTAATAATCGTTGCTTTAGTATTTTGTAATATCATTAATTTGCATTTAACCATTCCAGTGAATTGTTTGAGCGATGACCAAGAAAGCGCCCGATAAGAGGAACCAGATAAAAAACAAGGGTAGGTAAAAGCGCACCCATTTTTGCCAGGCGACTCCTGCTAAGGCAAGGGTGGCCATGGAATATCCAGATGTTGGATATAATATATTGCCGATTCCATCTGCCAGCTGATAAGCTAACACGGCTGTTTGTCTTGTAACGCCGATGATGTCGGCCAATGGAGCCATGATGGGCATGGTAACTAAAGCCTGACCGCTGCCGGAGGGGATTAAAAGACTACATAACATTTGTACAATAAACATGCCAAGGGCGCTAAATACAGCGGGAAAGTCGCCGACAAGATTGCCGAGACTATGAACGATCGTGTCCATTACTTGACCATCCTCCATAACAACAGCGACAGCTCTTGCAATACCTACTATCATGGCACCTACCAAAACTTCTCGAAATCCGTCATTAAATCCTTCGCAAATTTCCGTTAAATTTAACCCGGCAACTAAACCGACAACGATTCCCATGATTATGAAGAGTCCTGCCATTTCCAACATAAACCAACCCTTTGCTAAAACGCCATATACGTGTCTCAAATTTGGGAATTTGAATTTCAAAAATGAAACGCCATGATGCGATTCAGATGATTTAATTAAATTATAAAAAAACCACGTAGCGTGTTTTGGGTTTTTGATTTGGAGGGATTATATGAGAAAAATTTTAGTAGTTTTAGTTGGTTTTTTAATATGCTTAACGGTTATTCCAATGAAGGGGAGAAAGCATTAGATTATTCGACCGAGGATTTATTTGGAACTTTTGATTATAATAATATTGATCGCCAATATTATTCACCGAAGAACCTAAAGTTGAGTATAGAGAGTTAATGCAACCAACTAACGGTAAACTATCGTCTCGGTCTAGTATAGGATGGAAGGATCATACAAAAGTTTCAAGCTGGACAGAAAAGAGTAAAGTGTTTTTACGTTGGCATCCAGCTTTTTCTGGAAAAAATTACAATAAAAGTTATTATAATTTTTCTAATTCAAGTTCCTCGATTTCTGTAGCTTTAGGAGGGACATATGGAAGTGTTTCAGTTTCATATAGTCCCAAAGGTTCCGGGTACTCAATTAAAGCGAATCCAAAAAAATGGAGTAGACCTGCCATCTATGGAGATTTAATTGCTACCAGATATCAAGTAAAATCATATACAGGCGCTGGAAAACTAATAAGCACAACTTATGTAACGTACTATCATACAACAAAAACATATATAAAAATTTTATATTAGTATAAAGGGCTGAGGTGAAATTATTTTCAAAAAATCTTCATTTTTTTTAGTGGCAATACTATTAGTTGTTGGTTTTGTTAGCAGTGATAAATTGGGATTATTCGAAGATGTACCACCTTCAATTGTTTGGGAAGGGCAATCTTACAGAATTACTGATGAACCTGTTGAAGTTCAAGATATAGGGAATGAAGTAGGAGAAGTTATTCGAAAGATTAGTAGCAATAGCACTCCTAATGCGGATGGAGAATCTAATGTTTTAGAAAAGGGAACAAAAATCTTCGAATCTAAAATACAATTTGAGGATAAAAATTATAAAGAGTTAGTTCTTCAAATAAATAATAAAGAGTATATAAAAGCGTATCCAATGTTAGGATTATAATAGCAAGGAAAAAATGTTCTCTTAAAAAAGAGGACATTTTTTCCTTGCTATCTAATGTCAGGATATATAACATTTGAATATTTTGAATATTGACAAAAATAGGGGCGGTATCTATAATAATCAATAATAATATCCATGAATAAACGTTATTGGGGTTTTGCCTATGGAACGGACAACTACAACTGCTGTCCGAGAATTATGTGAGATGCATACTCACCTACTGGACAAGGATATTCAAATTCTTGAAAACCTATCAACGAATTTATCGTTGATAGCCAATTTGAATAAAGCGAATGTCTTTATTGATTGTCCGGTGCGTGAAGGGAAGCATGCCATAGTCGTGGCAGAGGCAAGCGCATATTCCGTAAAATCGGTTTATGATCATCCGGTTGTCGGGAAATTTGCCTATGAGGCCTTCGAGCCGGCAGTATTTTATGTATTGCGCACCGGAAAGGAGATGTTCGTGAATCGGGCATTGACTCAAGAGGGAGCAATGGTTCAGCAAAGTGTCGTTCCGGTCAAGGGAGAATACAATCGGGTCATAGCCGTTTTGATCATGGAAAAGGTGATTCAGGAAGAACCTGAAACTTCAAATCAGTTTGAAAGGCAAGATCAACAAAATTCCTTAGTTCCTGAATTCATCGAAGAGTCCATTTTCCTAATCAATAACCAGAACCGACTTGTTTATATGAATCCTGCTGCCATTAATCTAGTAACGGAAATTGGTTTGAGGGACTGTGTCTTGGGGGACTCCATTTTCGATTGTTTTCCTGACTTTGCCGATGTTCTTGCTTCAAAAGAAGAGATTTTAATGAAAGAAATTAATATTGGTAAAAAGACTTTCCAAATTAAGAAATTCCATTTAGGCAACAAGAATTCCGATGAAACATTCATCATCATCCGGGATCTGACTGAACTGCGGGATAAAGAGAGAGAGCTGATTAGCAAGTCAGTAGCCATTCGTGAAATTCATCATAGGGTGAAGAATAATTTGCAGACTGTTGCCAGTTTACTTCGGCTGCAAATGAGGATAGGGGCCCCTGAAGAAAGCAAGCCCCATTTATTGGTCAGTTTGAACCGGGTGTTAAGCATATCGTCGGTTTATGAAATCATTTTGGCAAGCAGCCATGCGGATCACGTGGATTTACTGGAGCTTATTAAGAAAATAGGCGATATGATCGTTTATACGGAGGATCATACCCGTAACGTCCTAAGCATTGAATATACGGGTGAGCTTCATTCCATTGATTCCGACATTGGCATTTCCGTCGCGCTGGTGGTGAATGAGCTGATTCATAATTGTGTGAAGCACGCTTTCATGGAAGGTACGGAAGGGAAGATTACCGTATGCTTTCAAAAGGATGGTTCTGAATTGGAGATTCAAGTAAGAGATGATGGCATCGGCTATTCGCCGGCAGTGAAACCTTCTTTGGGGCTGGACATCATCCGCATGACGGTGGAAAATGATTTGGATGGGGAGTTTTCGATTCGTCGGATTAAAGAAGGTACCCTGGCTTCTGTGAGATTTCCATACAAGAGGTAGGTGGGAGAAGTGGTCAAGAGGATTTTGGTCGTGGAGGATGAATCGATCGTTCTGCTTGATATAACGATTATGCTCAAGGATGCAGGCTACGATGTGGTTGGACATGCACGTGACGGCGAGAAGGCAGTTGAATTGGCACATGCTTTACAGCCGGATCTCGTTTTGATGGATATAAAAATGCCTAAAATGAATGGACTCAAGGCTAGCGAAGTGATATCCAATACCTTTCAGATACCGGTCCTGCTTTTAACTGCATTCAGCCAGCGTGAATATATCGACGAGGCGAAACGGGCGAATATCGTCGGATATCTTGTAAAGCCAATAACGGAGGCGAATTTGATTCCGGCAGTGGAGATTGCTTTACTGCAAGCGGCCAATGCAAAAAAGTATCAGGAACGAAATGCTCAATTGGATGAAACGCTCACAAATCGTAAAGTCATTGAAAAGGCAAAAGGAATTATCATGAAAAGGAAGAAAGTAACGGAAGAAACCGCTTACAAAAAGCTGAGAAGGCTGAGTATGGATAAGCAGCTTTCCATGGAGACAGTGGCACGCATGATCATTTCAAATGATCAAAAACAAGTAAATAGATGAAGCAATGGCGCTTTGATGGACCAAATTGGTTATAGGTAGGCAATTCTACTGAAAAACCTAAGTTTGGGCTATAAGAGGCGTCTTTTTTTATACCCTTTTTTAAAAGTCGATAGGCCAAATCAAATCGGAATTCAGGGGGAATATGTATGGAGATGGTAGGAAAATTCGTTATTTATATCATTATGGTGTGTGCTGTTGTTGGTGCTTTTGCATCGATTAAAGACAGTGAGCGAGGGTTGGGCAAGCAATTCATGGAAGGTTTGCATACCGTGGGCCATATATTCATCCCGGCGGCTGGAATCATGGCCTCAATCCCATATTTATCATGGTTCATCGATACAGTATGCGGTCCGGTTTTCGCTGCAATTGGTGCAGATCCCGCCCTTGCTGCAACCACGATTTTGGCAACGGATATGGGGGGCTACCAATTGGCTGCCGAGCTCCAGGAATCATATGAAGGTTGGATCATGGCGATGATTGTCGGATTCATGTCTGGAGCAACGATTGTATTCTCGATTCCAATGGGACTTGCCATGTTAGAGAAGCGTGATCATAAATACATGGCTCTTGGTGTCATGTCAGGAATCCTGACGATTCCGATTGGCGCTTTCATCTCAAGCGTGCTAGTGGTGGCAACGAATTCGAAAATCCGCGAAGTTATTTCCACGAATGCGGATTCTACATACGAATTCGCGTTGAGCTATTTGAAAATTGCCCTGAATCTTTCCCCCCTTCTCATTTTTGTGGTATTGCTTGCGTTAGGTCTTTATTTCCTGCCGGATTTGATGATCAAAGGTTTCATGTGGTTTGGGAAAATACTGGATGCCGCGATTAAACTCGTACTTGTGTTTTCAATCGTGGAAATTTTCACCGGACTGTTTTCCAATGTATTTGGTGCTTGGGGATTCCATCCGATCATGGCCGATAAGGCAGACCAGTTCCGTGCCCTGGAAACGGCGGGGTATATCGGAATCATGCTGGCAGGTGCTTTTCCAATGATTTACCTGATTCAAAAGTATGCAGGCAAGCCGCTTGAAGCGATGGGCGGGAAAATCGGATTGAGCAAAGCGGGGAGTGCAGGGATATTAGCCACGGTAGCCAATATATTGGCGATGTTCAAACTTGTTAAAGATATGCCGCCGAAGGATAAGGTCATAAACATTTCCTTCGCTGTGTGTGCGGCCTTCCTATTAGGCGATCATTTATCTTTCACAGCCAACTTTCAGCCATCCTTAATATTACCGATCATTGTAGGCAAGCTATCTGCCGGTGTTATTGGAATCGGTCTTGCTTACTGGCTGTCCGTTCCGAAAGCTTTGGAATTGGAGGAAAAGGATCGTGCAGCAGGAGTTATCGGCATAAATGAATATAAAGGTGAAAACAAGGAAGAAGATGGAAATGAAATCCGAGTGGTGTAAAACTGAGGTGGAATTCTAATGAATGAACAGGTGGAACGAATCATCAGTGCAGGAATTGATATTGGCACCAGTACGACGAAACTTGTTATCAGCGAGCTTTCGCTTAGGAATGTGGCGGGTGGCGGACAGGTGCCAAAAATCGAAATTACCGATAAGAAAATTCTGTATCGAAGTCCCATTTTCAGGACCCCGCTTTTATCCGATACGGTAATTGATATACCTGCCGTTCAAAGAATGGTGGAAAGTGAATATCATCAAGCCGGAATCATGATGGAAAACATACAAACAGGGGCTGTCATCATCACAGGGGAAACGGCAACCAAACAAAATGCAGAAGAAATGGTACACCAGTTATCCAAAGCGGCAGGGGAATTCCTTGTAGCGGCAGCCGGTCCGGATTTGGAGGGAATCATTGCCGCCAAGGGATCCGGTGCCTATCAACATTCCATTGAGACAGGAAAGACAATTGCGAACATAGACATTGGCGGGGGAACGGCGAATATTGCCGTATACCGTTCTGGCATGCTTTGCGGAACTTGCACACTGCATATAGGAGGCCGTTTGGTTGAATGGGAGGGAGCGGAGGTGAAGGTTGCTCCTTCAATAGGAAAATGGCTGAAATCAAAGGGGTATTCTCCTTTGAATGGTGATGGGGCAATCATCGCAAATGAAATGTCGAAGGTGCTTTTGCGGTTTCTGGCTGGTTCATACACAAACGAAGATAAACTCCTTTTAGTGGGCAAGGAGCCATCGTGGACAGGACGAATAGATGGGTTAATGTTCTCGGGCGGGGTCAGTGATTGCATTTATCATGAAGAACGGAAGGACAAAAGCTTCCGGGATATCGGCATGATGCTTGCAACCTCTATAAAGGAAAATGAAGGATTGGCTGCATGGGAGTGGGAACAGCCCGTTGAAACGGTTCGGGCGACTGTCCTTGGAGCAGGCGCACATACAACTGAAATCAGCGGTGCTACCATCGAGGTGAATGATTCCCATCTGCCAATTCGTAATATCCCAGTCTATCGGCTCGATTTTCAAGGCGTGCTGGATGATGGAGCCGAGAGAATGAAACAAGCTGTTCAGGATGCGATCACGATATACGATCCCCAGCATGAAGGCCTTAATTTTGCCTTTTATTTAACGAATTTGCCTTATCTATCATTTCGGGACATTCAGCAGCTCGCAGTCGTTTTTACCGAGGCTTTGAAGCAAAAACCGAATCAGCAGCAGCCTCTGATCATTGTCATGGATAGTGATTATGGGAAGGTGCTTGGTCAAACATTTCTAGCGAATCAACCAGATCTGCCGGTCATCTGCATTGATCAGACACAAGTGGAACATGGTGATTATTTAGATATAGGAAGGCTGCTGCGTACAGGGGTCGTTCCGGTTGTCGTAAAAACGCTAACCTTTCACAGTTAGAAAAAGGAGGATTACACGATGAAATTATCCACTCAATACTTTGGGGAAATCCATCAATTCAAATCGTTGAAAGAAGTCTTGGCCAAAGCGAATGAAGAGAAATCAGGAGATAGGCTTGCGGGAATTGCAGCAGAATCGGTCCAAGAACGGATTGCGGCGAAAGCGGTGCTTAGCGAATTGACTTTGGCAGACATTAGGAACTATCCCTTACTCTCCCCGGAAGAGGATGAAGTGTCACGGGTGATAGATGGTCTCATCAATGGAACCATCTATCAATCTGTGAAGAATTGGAGCGTTGCCGAGCTGCGTGAATATATTTTAAGTGACGAAACGACGGGAGAGGATTTAAAGCGAATAAGCAGGGGGTTGAATAGTGAAATGATTGCTGCTGCCGCCAAGCTGATGTCGAACCTCGACCTCATTCATGCAGCCAATAAAATTGAAGTGCTCACCAAGAATAATAGCACGATCGGATATAAAGGAACGCTTGCCTCGCGCCTTCAGCCTAACCACCCGACAGACAATGTGGATGGCATGCTCGCTTCTTTAAAAGAAGGCCTCTCCTATGGAATCGGGGATGCACTCATTGGAATCAACCCTGTCGATGATTCAGTCGAAAGCGTAAAGCGGCTGCTTCATGCGACACAGGATGTCATCCAGAAGTGGAACATCCCGACCCAAAATTGTGTGCTTGCGCATGTGACCACACAAATTAAGGCCGTACAGCAGGGGGCACCTGCTGATATGATCTTTCAAAGCATAGCCGGAACCGAAACGGCCAATCGTTCTTTTGGAATTAATGTTCAATTGCTCGAAGAAGCCAATGAGGTGGCAAAGGCCTATGGGACCGGAACAGGTCCACAGCATCTTTATTTTGAAACGGGGCAAGGCTCCGAGTTATCGGCGGAAGCGCATTTCGGAATCGATCAGGTGACGCTTGAAGCGAGGAACTATGGATTTGCCCGCTATTTTGATCCGTACATTGTCAATACGGTCGTCGGATTCATCGGACCTGAATATTTATATAACAGCAAGCAGGTAATCCGCGCCGGGTTAGAAGATCATTTCATGGGAAAAATGCATGGACTGCCGATGGGAGTCGATATTTGCTACACGAATCATATGAAGGCGGATCAAAATGATATCGAGGACTTGGGTGTACTTTTAACTGCGGCTGGCGTGAATTTCATCATCGCAACTCCGATGGGGGATGACTGCATGTTAAACTATCAGTCTTTGAGTTACCACGATATAGCGACTTTGAGGCAAACGATGGATAAGCGGCCTGCCCCCTTATATGAAGTTTGGGTGGAGAAGATGGGGATTATGGAAAACGGCAAGTTAACGAAGCGTGCAGGTGATCCAACGATATTTAACCATTAGGAGTGGATGATATGGGAATGAATAATAAGGAAGATTTGGATGCTTTGATGGCGAAAACCCCTGCGCGGATAGGGGTAGGCAGATCGGGAACACGGCCGAAAACGGATTCTTGGCTGAAATTCCGTTTTGACCATGCAGCAGCTGTTGATGCTGTATATGGTGAGGTCAGTGAAATTCTGTTGAAACGCTTGGATTTATTCAAGGTGAAAACGAAGGCCGATGATAAGGAAGTCTATCTGCGGCGTCCGGATTACGGCAGGAAGCTTTCGGATGAAGCAAAGCGGGTGATAGAAGCCAAATGCATTAAGGCCCCTACGGTTCAGATCATCATATCCGATGGCTTAAGTGCCAAGGCGATCGAAGAAAATATGGAGGACGTCTATTTATCTTTCAAACAATCCTTGGCAGTGGCAAAACTGGATACAGGTACCCCTTTTTATATTGAAAAGGGCCGGGTTGCCGTGATGGATGATATCGGTGAAATCCTTGGACCTGAGGTCATTGTCCTGTTAATCGGTGAACGGCCTGGTCTCGTCAGTGCTGAATCATTGAGCGCTTATATTTGCTATAAACCTCGCTTGGGCACAATTGAAGCAGAGCGGATGGTCATTTCCAACATCCATAAAGGCGGGATTCCACCCGTTGAAGCTGGAGCACATCTTGGCACGGTCATTCAAAAGATCCTCAAATACAAAGCGAGCGGCATGTCCCTCGTGAAGAAAGAACATGACGAAGAAAAGCGTGAAAAACTCAGTTGAAAAAATAAAAATGGAGGAGCGAATTACTCCTCAGAGTTTGTCGGTAAAAGTGGGGAGATATGGTCTCATCCCGAACCAAGATTTTAAAACAAGACTAGATTATCCTTAAAGTTTTTTTATTGTAATCCTTATTGGATAGAAGAAATTTGCGACACTCCTGCCGAAAAACTGGCTAGCCGAGACCCTGCTAGATGCTTGCGGCGAGGAAGCTTGGCAGACAGTCGGCGGAAAGGGAGCAGATTTCTGAAATCAATAAAAAAACTGTAGGCAAACTCGCTTTATTCGAATTTGTCTACAGTTTGGGAGGAGCGAATTGCCCCACTATTTACTTGTCCCTAAATTCCACAATCCAAATGGGTTATAGAAGGGATGGTCTTCTTCGTATCTAAAGTCCTGAAGGCCCGTCAATATGAAGTCAGGTGCGTCTTTTTGTATGCTAAAGGTTTCGCCATTCTTAAAGAGAGGCTGTTCACCTACATGGTAATAATTGAATGTGTTAAGTAGAGCAGCCGCCTCTTTCGGACTCATTGTGTTAAGTGTCACGGCATCCGGAAGACCAAAAGCTTTCATTCCGAAAGAACAATAATAATCCTCTTCACCGATGATCGTGACAAAATGAGCATATACCGAGAGAATATCGGGGCTATGATGAAGTTGTTGCCAATCTTCCTTTGAATGGGCAATGCCAGCTGTTTCTATTTTCACTGCCATTCCGCCTGCCCTAAGGATTGCTGCACCGGCATCGATCAAATCTGAAACATTTCCAACATTGGATATATCAGCAATTATATAAACGGTAAAGGTATGGTCATTGATTTCCGCTAATAAACTCTCTGGAAAGGCGCCTTTACTGGCGTAGGAAAAGGTCTCTGTTAAAGTGGGTTCATAATCCTGGATCTCCGCCTGAAAAGTTATGTTCTTATCCTTGTTATGAAAAATATTCCCGGCTAACAGATACCCTTCGCTTTGGGAGGCTACCGTTTGAATCAATTCTGTCCGGTCCTTCCACTTTCCGGGTATCCCGATGATGATTTGGTTTTCCGTCATGAATCATCTCTCCTTTCCAATCACTTCATACTATACCACTCTTGATGTATTCCGTAGTATTTTATAATATATGGCGCCAAACCGTCGATTTAATGCCAGTGGTTGATGTGCAGACTTTTTCAAATTTATACAATTGATGTATAATATAATCTAGTAAACGTACTGTCTATCTTTAAAGGAATTCTCTTAATGGGTTTTCTCTTAGAGCAGTATCTTAATAATCAATTCGTATATATTCAATGATGAAAGAGAGTGGAATATAATGGGTCGTAAGTGGAATAACATTAAAGAAAAAAAAGCGTCAAAAGATGCAAATACAAGTCGGATTTATGCTAAGTTCGGACGGGAAATATATGTAGTGGCGAAACAAGGTGAACCAGATCCAGAATCCAATCAGGCATTAAGGGTCGTACTTGAGCGTGCGAAAACGTACAATGTTCCGAGAGCGATCATTGACCGTGCGATTGAAAAGGCCAAAGGCGGTTCAGAAGAAAGCTATGACGAACTTCGTTATGAAGGATTCGGTCCAAATGGTTCAATGGTCATCGTGGATGCATTGACAAATAACGTGAACCGGACGGCATCTGATGTACGTGCCGCGTTTGGGAAAAATGGCGGGAATATGGGTGTCAGCGGATCTGTTGCTTATATGTTCGACGCAACGGCTGTAATCGGGATTGAAGGTAAAACGGCTGATGATGTGCTTGAACTGCTCATGGAAGCGGATGTTGATGTACGTGACATCATTGAAGAAGAAGAATCGGTCATCGTTTATGCTGAACCTGAACAATTCCATGCTGTGCAACAAGCATTCAAGGATGCAGGAATCACCGATTTTACCGTGGCAGAGTTGACTATGCTTGCACAAAATGACCTTACCCTGCCAGAAGATGCACAAGCACAATTCGAAAAAATGATTGATGCATTGGAAGATTTGGAAGATGTTCAACAAGTTTATCATAATGTAGACCTTGGTGAATGAGAAAACAAGCAGACCTTTGCTTTATGATCAAAGGTCTGCTTATTTTATTTGAATGCAAAGAGCCTGTTTCGAATGACGAAACAGGCTCTTTCTTTTGATTATTCATTTATGGTGATTCCGGAAAGTTCACGATCTTTTTTTACCTTTTCCAATTCCGAAATTGTGACCAGTTGATAACCTTGGTCATGCAGTTGTTTGATGATTTTTCCTGCAGCCTGGGCGCTAGTTTGATAGATATCATGCATTAATATGATTCTGCCATCTTTGGCTTTGCTCATCACTTTGTTTACGATTTTCTTTTCATTGCGTTCTTTCCAATCTTCTGGATCGACATCCCAAAGTGAGACTTTCATATCCTCCATGTGTTCACGCACATTATTGTTAATCGCTCCATATGGGGGACGGACGAGATTTGGCTCAGTACCTGTAGCTTTTTCTACAGCGTCTTGGGTCTTTTCGATTTGATCTTCGATTTTGTTCTTGCTTAAGCGCGTCAGCTGCGGATGATCCCATGAATGGTTGCCGATCTCATTTCCTTGCTGCAGCATTTTTTGCAGAACTTCCGGATAGTGCTGTACGCGGCTTCCAAGCACGAAAAACGTCGCGTGTCCATCATACTTTTTCAGGTTTTCAAGAATGGACATGGTATAACTTGGATGCGGCCCGTCATCGAACGTCAAGGCAATGACCTTTTTTGAAGGGTCGATCCATTCCTTTTGCACGGGCAGTTTGGCGACGATATGTTTCGGCTGCCATTCCTTTACACGATCCTCATTCAAATCTTGACTTTGATATGAATCTAGCAAACTATCTTTAAAAAGATCCTTCTTGATGGCTATTGTATGGGTCTTAGTTGAATCATCAGTCTTAACGTAGAATATGAGCGTATTTTTCAAGACTGAAAAAGAATTGAAGTTGGCTGCCTTCAGTTTGTTTTCCTTTTTAATGAGACTGTTTGAAATGCCTTCTTCTTCCTTCTGCGTTAACTCTTCAAAAACAATATCGGATAAAACGGATAAATAATCAGTATCCGTGGCAAAGATGTCTTCTATAGAGAGCTTTTGCTGAGATGGAATATCATAAGTGAAGATCTGGGTTCCAGACTGTTTCTTTCCTTCCACTTGCTCATATTTATCGAAGGAAATCGTAATGGTCTGTTTGCTGAAATGGAGGATCGTATAGGTGAGGTTAAGCTCGGAAGCTTTTCCGTCGGATGCTTTCCATTTCTTTTCATAATTCTTAATTTCTTTCTTTATGTAAGCTTCTAGCTGCTTGTCGATCTTTTCTAAATGCAGAACAGGCCTGCTGGCTGAATACCCGCCTTTCGTATTATCTTTCACATACGTTTGAATATCGGCTTCTGGGTAATTTTTATCAGTTGTATAGGCCGAAACGGTTCTTTTCTTATCAAAAGCAAGGCTTTTAATGGCTAACCCCATCGTTCCCACTGCAGCTGTTAGACAAAATAGAAAAATAAAGACTTTTTTATAATTTAATTTCCTCATGATGCACTCCACCTCGATAATCATTCTACTATATAGACGCGCCAAAAGCCTTAAAAGTTTGTAAATATTTTCATTTTTTTATATAAAAATATTTCCTTGATCAATTTCAAACTTTTATGGCTGCACGAACGTCTATCCTTTGTACCTAGGATACGTAATTTAAATGTAAGGAGCTCTATCATGCAATGAAAAATCTAGATATGAATCAATTAATAACGGACCGGATAACCGAACGGCAGGAAAATTTGTACAGACTTGCTTTTTACTATGTCAAAAATCAAGAGGATGCGCTTGATATCGTGCAGGAATCGATCAGGAAAGCGCTGGCCTCCAGCAGCAAAATAAAAGACGCTGCTTCTATAGATAGTTGGTTATATAAGATCATCGTCCGAACGGCAATTGATGTTTTGCGAAAGAAAAAGAAGCTGACCGTCGCCGATGACGAAACAATAGAGTACTTACGCAGCGGTGAGGAAGATCACTATGCTGATCTGGATTTGCAAAAGGCCCTTGAAGGACTTTCGGTCAAGTATAAAACGGTAGTCGTCCTTCGTTTCTTTGAGGACCTGAAGTTGGAAGAGATAGCGGAAGTGCTGGAAGAGAACGTAAGCACGATTAAAACGAGATTATATAAAGCGCTGCAACTATTGCGGATCAACATGACTGAACGGGAGGAAACGAAAAGATGGAAAAAAAATTAAAAGATCTACGGGAAGAGTATCTTAAAACACCGATCCCAAAGGAATTGAAAGATGTCGTTCAAGCCGCCTTGAATGAAAGGCCAAGGAAGAAGCCAAGGGTTGGCAGGAATATCCTGGTGTCAGCGGCTGCAGCGCTTCTGATTGTGACAGCTTCCGTAAACATCAGTCCGGCAGTGGCGAAAGCCATGAGTGATATTCCAATAGTCGATAAGGTCATTGATGTGATCACCTTCGTCGAATGGAAAGAAGAAGCGAATAATTCCTCGGCAGTAATCAAAACACCTGCTATATCCGGTCTGGAGAATAAACAGCTTGAAAATAGCTTGAATGATAAATACTTATCGGAAAGCAAGCAGCTCTATAAGGAATTCTCGGATTCCATGTCAAAACTGAAGGAAGGCGAAAAGGGTAATATCTCGGTGGAAAGCGGGTATGAGATATTGACGGATAATGAAACGATCTTATCCGTACGGCGTTATACGGATAAGATCCAGGCTTCCAGTTCTACAGAAAGTCAATTCGATACAGTCGACAAGAAAAACGAAGTGCTTTTAACGTTAAATAGCTTATTTAAAGATGATCGTTATCTCCAGGTGATCAGTGAGAACATAAAGGAACAGATGAAGCGGCAGATGGCTGAAGATCCGGAAAAGATATATTGGGTCGAAGATGATGATTTTACTGCTTTTAAAGGCATAGATGAAAACCAAAACTTTTATATAAACGAAGATGGCAAGCTAGTCATCGCCTTTAACAGCTATGAAGCTGCCCCGGGATATATGGGGGCCGTCGAGTTCATAATCCCGACAAAGGTGCTAACAGATCTTCTTGTGGGCAATCAATATATCCATTAAAACGAACTTATTTGTAAGGTGCATTAATCATTCTTATGACGGGCGGGATGGTTTTAAAACGGGGACCTCACAATGCCCACTAAAAAGGACGAACCAACGTTACTTGATTACAGTAACCTTGGCTCGTCCCTTTTTTCATCGAATTTCATCTGATCCAGTTCCAGCCTCATTTTTTCCGTCTCCATAAGAAAGTTTGCATGTTTAAGTTTTTCAAGTTCCAATTCATCTTTGAGCATGTTGTGTTTGGTTTTTGACTGTTTTTCGAAATGGGTTGTCAGTATGCCGAGTATAGGGATGGAAAAAATCATCACGACGGTTATGATACCGAGCATTATTGTGCCTCCTCATTTTTGTGTTATTTCTATTATACGGTGTCTATAACGGTTTTGGTTGGGGATTTGCGTTTTCCTTTTTGGACTTTCATTTAATTGGTAAATTATTACTAATGAGGTATTAAACGTAATATCATTCGTGAAGTTAGGGCAATATATCATTGATGGTGTTTCCTATTGGATGGTGTTTTTTTCCGGAGGATTCGCAGTGTTACTTGCAGGG
This sequence comes from Peribacillus sp. ACCC06369, assembly GCF_030348945.1. Classification (NCBI taxonomy): domain Bacteria; kingdom Bacillati; phylum Bacillota; class Bacilli; order Caryophanales; family Bacillaceae; genus Peribacillus; species Peribacillus sp. ACCC06369. The sequence goes on along the minus strand of NZ_JAUCEN010000002.1, from coordinate 4,731,361 downwards.
TGAAATGCCATTATTATTTACTTTGAAATTAATTATTTAAATATACTAAATATTTGTTTACAATAGAGAAAATAAAATGTTATTATACAATAATAAAAGGAGGACTGGGTATGGCAACGATAAATAAACAGAAAATTGTGGATAGTGTACCTCAAAAAGGTTTTTTTGGAAACCCAAAAGGACTATTTACCCTTTTCTTTACTGAGTTCTGGGAGCGTTTCTCCTATTATGGCATGAGAGCCATTCTTGTTTACTATATGTATTATGAAGTTTCTAAAGGGGGACTAGGACTTGATGAAACCACAGCCCTTTCCCTTGTATCCATTTACGGATCTTTAGTTTATATGTCCGGTATAATTGGCGGATGGCTTGCCGATAGGATTTTCGGGACCTCAAAAGCCGTATTATACGGTGGTATCTTGATCATGCTCGGGCATATTGTCCTTGCTGTACCAGGCAATCTCTCCATGTTCTTTGTTTCCATGGTACTCATTGTTCTAGGTACTGGTTTATTAAAACCGAATGTTTCCAGCATTGTCGGTGAAATTTACGCGGAAAACGACGAACGCCGGGATTCCGGTTTCAGTATATTCTATATGGGTATCAACATGGGTGCATTCCTTTCACCACTCATTGTTGGTTCAGTCATGAACTACAGCTTTCACCTTGGGTTCGGCATAGCCGCAATTGGTATGTTAATTGGACTCATCGTCTTTGTTGCAACAAAGAAAAAGAACCTGGGTCTGGCTGGAACTCTTCCTGCTAACCCATTATCACAGAATGAAAAGAAAAAAGTATTCACTAAATTGGGGATAGCTGCACTTATCATAGCTGCCATTATCGGCATCACTGCCACTAAAGGCATCTTAACGATTAAAACCTTCATTAATCTTGTAGGTATCCTAGGGATCGTTATTCCGACCCTTTATTTCTTTTTCATGTATCGCAGCCCTAAAACGACTTCTGTTGAACGTTCACGCTTGATTGCCTATATTCCTTTGTTTATAGCAGCTGTCATGTTCTGGGCGATTCAAGAGCAAGGTGCAACAATATTGGCAAACTATGCAGATAAAAGGACACAGTTGAATTTTGCTGGAATAGAAATAAACCCGGCATGGTTCCAATCTTTGAACCCTTTGTTCATCATTACCCTTGCACCAGTATTCGCATGGTTATGGATTAAACTAGGAAAGCGTCAGCCGACCATTCCTCAAAAATTCTCAATAGGTTTACTGTTCGCCGGTTTATCATTCCTGGTTATCCTGCTTCCTGTTTATTTCGGTGGATCAGACGCATTAGTCAATCCACTATGGCTTGTACTAAGCTATTTCCTTGTAGTACTTGGAGAGCTTTGCTTATCGCCAGTTGGACTTTCTGCCACTACCAAATTGGCTCCAGCTGCATTCTCGGCACAAACGATGAGCCTGTGGTTCCTGGCAAGTGCAGCAGCACAAGCACTGAACGCACAAATCGTTAGATTCTACACACCTCAAACCGAAATGGCTTATTTTGGAGTGATCGGTGTTGCTTCAATCGTCCTTGGACTGGCCCTGATGGCCTTATCACCAAAGATTCAAGGTTACATGAAAGGCATTCGCTAACACTTAGCAAGCATTAAAAGAAATAAGCTAATATGAAAAAAAGAGCATCCTTTATAGGATTGCTCTTTTTTTCGGTTGTAAGAACCCTTTCCTTTTTTGTTTTTAATAATACGGGTGGAGGGGTCAAACGCCCAACGCATTCGGCTATTTGTCATTTCACCAATGGTTTTTTTATTGGTTTTAATCGTTTTAGTGCTTGTATATATTCCTGTTTTCATAGATTATCCGAACTAAATGGACTAGCTTTGCACACCTTTGTTTTTACTCGCAATTATTGAAGCCACAATTGCAAAGGGAAGTAAAAAGAAAGCCAGTATTCCATATCCAGCTCCTTCAAACCCTCTGATGTTCACAAAACCAATGTAAAACAAAATAATTGACGCTATAACGGTTAATACGCCTGGTAAAAGCCTTGCAAATAAAGATAAATGTAATTTCCTAAACCACCACGCCAAAAGTATTACTAACATCCCAGGGACACAAGCAACCAGGAGGGGAAATCCCAACATCATTTTGTAACCTCCTTAAAATTACCTAGAGTGGAAATTCGAATTTCATCAAAAAAACTATAGGCAAAATCAATTATTATCGAGTTTGTGTACAAACAAAGTTCACTTACATTAGTGATTGGCCTTTTTCTTATCAAAATCTCCAAATAGCCAAATAAAAAGTAAAATAAATGCTACGAAATAGAATGCATATCCTAAATTCCCTGACCACTTTATCGGTTGGCCACTGAAGTATTGCAGACCAGAGTTAGCAAGAAACATGAGTATGATACCCACTATAGAACTTATGAAAAATCTTTTCTTTGTTAACGCCATACTGCAAATCCACTCCTTTGCTTATCCAGTTTACAATAAATATCCAATCATTTACATCAACATTATTAAAATTAGTCCATTAATGGTGCGTAATGAAGAAGCGGATAGGGATGAATGTTATATTTATATCGCACTCGATTTTTCAAAAGACAGGAGGTAAAAATGAAACGTTTACTTGGAATATGCATATCCATGCAAATGACTTTCGTGCTGCTTTTCATCTCGGGGATTACTCCAAAGTTGAATTCCTATGTTGGAGCCAGCATTTATTTGATCATTGGGTTTGCAAGTCTGGTGATCAGCTTATATTTAGCAGGTAAGAAATTTCATTTGGGCATTTCGTTTATTGCAATCATCTTTTCATTGCTTATCATTTGTTTCACCATTTTCATTTATTTCTTGCCTGAAGCCGGGATACCGCCGGAAATCCCTTTGTTTGAATAGGTGACTTCATCCAAAATTCAAGCGAAAAAAAGGGCATCCCATTGAGGGTGCCCTTTTTAATTCTACATCTTTTTGAATCAGTTTGCTGCTGGGATCAATCCTTTATGAATGGAGACTTCCTGAATGGCACGGTAGACGGTTTCGACCATGAAATCGAGTTCCTTTTCTGACATGGAAAGGATCGGCATCATCGTGATGACTGGACCAAGTTCCCGGATGATCAGGCCATTTTCCCGTGCTGTATGGATGATTCCGTAAACGACATTCTCTTGGAGGGTGAACGTTTCTTTTGTTTGGCGGTCTTTAACGATCTCCACTCCAATCATGAAGCCGCGCTGGCGGATATCGCCGACTATCGGAAGCTCGTATAGTGCTTGCAGTTTTTCGGATAGGTATTTTGATTTTTTCTGGATGTCTTTAATGAGATTGCGGCTTTCCATTAGCTCGATATTCTTCAGGGCCAGTGCACAGGCTAGCTGATTTCCTGTATAGGTGTGGCCGTGATAGAAGGTTTTATGTTCTTCCTGTTCTCCCAAGAAGGATTGAAAGATCTGCTCATTCATGATGGTTGCTGCGAGTGGCATATATCCCCCAGTGATCCCTTTGCCCATACACATGATATCCGGAACGACATCTTCCTGTTCGCAGGCAAACATTGTACCGGTTCGACCGAATCCAACAGCCACCTCATCACAAATTAAGAGGATGTTGTATTTTCTGCATAATTGTTCGACTTCTTTCAAAAAGCCTGCCGGATGGGTTATGATGCCTGCCGCGCCCTGCACAAGCGGTTCGATGATCAATCCTGCAATTTCCTCTGATTGTTCTTGCAGTAACTTCTCCAGCTCCTTCAAGCAATGGTTTTTCACTGCTTCTTGATCTCCATACTCAGTCATGTGATAGGCATATGGTGAAGGGGCGGAAATCCGTTGAAATAAGAGTGGCTTAAAGATTCTATGGAATAGATCCATTCCGCCAACACTCACGGCACCGACAGTATCGCCATGGTATGCTTCGTCAAGGGAGATGAATTTGTTTTTATTCCGATACTTGACGGGATCGATATTCTGCCAATATTGATAAGCGACTTTAAGGGCGATTTCCACAGCAGCAGATCCAGTGTCAGAGTAGAAGACTTTCGATAAATGACCAGGAGTGATCTCTGCAAGTTTTTTTGCCAGTAAGATCGATGGTACATTTGCAGATCCCAGCAGCGTGGAGTGCGCGACTTTATTCACTTGTTCAATAAGGGCGCCATTTAATTCCGGTTCGTTATGCCCGTGCACATTCACCCATAATGAAGCATAGCCGTCCAAATAGCGTTTGCCATCCACATCAATCAAGTAGCTGCCTTCCCCGCGCTCGATGATCAGCGGTTTACTTTCCCGATACGTTTTCATTTGTGTGAACGGATGCCATACATATTCCTTATCCCATTGCTCTAAATCCTGACTGTTCATGCTTGGAACACCTCTTTCAGTTGTTGGGTATAATCTTGATCACCAAGTAAATCAAGGATGCAGATCCTCAAGTCTTTTCTAACATCCGCCAGTGTTGGGATGCAGGCGAGGCCATTCAGCCCTGTCAGCTTTTCAATGGTTTCGATATTGTCTTTATGAATCCGATCCTCTGACCGGTAGTGGTTATACAAAATGGTTTTCACGCATATATCATGGATTTGTGCATACGAATGCGTCGTCACGACATTATGAATCGCCCCTAAACCACTTGTAGATACGAATACGACAGGCATGCCGCAATCTCTTATGAAATCCGTCGTCATATAGAAATCAACGGATCGTTCAATGAGCGGGACAGCCAATCCGCCAGCACCCTCGACTAATACGATGTCATACATTTCCTCAAGTTCATGAACCCTTTCCACGACTTTCTTCTCATCAATTTGCTTTCCGGTCAATTTAATCGCCAAATGTGGGGAGGTTTCAGGTTCCAGTGTGTAAAACCCTGATTCCTTTACACCGAGTTCCTGCTCAAACCAAGATATGTCCGGGTATGTATTGTTTTCCTCATTGATTCCAGTTTGAAATGGTTTGAATATCGTGACGCTTTTTCCCAATGTTTGAAGAGACAGATAGAGTGCGCTCGTGACGATGGTCTTTCCAATATCCGTGCCAGTTCCGGTTATAAAGTAGGCTTGGCCCATGGATGATTCAGCTCCTTTAAGTTTATATATCTTGCAATGCGCGGACGTACTTGTTGAATGATGACAGCACATAGAATGCACAGCAGTAGATCACCGGGTACAGGTAATAAGAAGCCGTAAAGAATCGTTTGGTTGATTGAAAGCGGCGTTTCCACAATCCACTTCATCGCACCATACAGCCAGATGCAGCCGAAGAAGTAAACAGTCAGTAAAGAGGCGGCATTAGCAAAGAATATGGAACGAATCGTGGTGAGGGAAAACCGGTTGATCAGCCATCCATTTACATAGGCTCCCAGTATATATCCGAGCAAATAGCCGAAAGTGGGTTTGAATATATAGCCGAATCCCCCGCCTTCAGCAAACACGGGCACCCCGATAAGTCCGATCAAGACGTAGCATAGCTGACTGAGCAATCCAAGACGGGGACCCAATAATGCGCCTGCCAAATAGACTGCCAGAATTTGAAGTGTGAATGGTATGTAAGGGATAGGTATTTTAATAAAGGCGCCAATTGCGGTTAACGCGGTAAAAAGGGCCACATAAGAAATCGTCCTTGCTTTCAAGGTTTTCACCTCCTTTTTTAGAAATGATAGGCGAAATGCTCACTATTAGTTTGCCTGATTCCCATTTTATATGTCAACTAATTTATTATTTAGTTAACATATAAAAACCATACGTTCACAGGTTTTAATGGACAGACTAGTAAAATATTGAAAAAAGACCATTGAATAATATTTTGTTTGTATGTTATTATTCTATCGATATGTTAACTTAAAATATTTTAGGTTAACAAATTAAAAGTTCTATTTTTGGGAGAACTATTTAGATCACTTATTGGCATGTTTCCAGGCATTGTTGATCTTTCGGTGCTCATTATGGTTGGTGTTGCACGTTCGACCGGCGGGGAACTTCCGAACATTTTGGTTTGAAGGGAAAGATAGATACCGAAATGGGGCCATTCTGCTGAAAACCGGAACGAGCCAAGCTGCTTTCCTAGGAAGTACATAAGCCACGGAATCCATGCACCAGCGATTCATCTCACTTTAATGGCAACACATCAGGAACAACAGATGTGATTTAGCGAGTGCAAAAAATTATTCAATCCGTTCCAAGGGTCAGGTAATTAATCGAGTCAGTTTCATGAGAAGGAATTTATAAGATTGTAAAGAAAAGAGGGATAAGATTTGGATACATTAGTAAGGGATTGGAAGATGTTAGCTGAGAACGTAATTAAAGGATATAAGGTGACGAAGGAAGAAGCATTATCCATCGTGCAAGCTCCGGACGGCGATGTTTTGGAAATTTTGAATGCAGCCTATCTCATACGCAAGCATCATTATGGGAAGAAGGTTAAATTGAATATGATCATCAATACGAAATCAGGATTATGCCCCGAAGATTGTGGCTACTGCTCGCAGTCGATCGTTTCGGAAGCCCCAATCGATAAATATGCCTGGCTGACTAAAGAAAAGATTGTCGAGGGAGCGCAAGAATCCATTCGTCGTAAAGCGGGTACATATTGCATTGTTGCTTCTGGCCGTCGGCCGACTAGCAGGGAAATTGATCATGTCATTGAAGCGGTAAAAGAAATCCGCGAAACGACGGATCTTAAAATCTGCTGCTGTTTAGGTTTCCTGAATGAGGAACATGCCGGCAAACTAGCGGAAGCAGGCGTTCATCGATACAATCACAACTTGAATACATCACAGGAAAACTACAGCAATATTACATCGACACATACATATGAGGACCGGGTAGATACAGTCGAAACTGTTAAAGATGCCGGAATGTCTCCATGTTCAGGTGCCATTTTCGGTATGGGGGAATCTGAGGCGGAAGCGGTGGAAATCGCTCTATCATTACGCAGCCTTGATGCAGATTCCATTCCTTGTAATTTTCTCAATGCAATTGACGGAACACCGCTTGAGGGTACTTCCGAGTTGACCCCCAATAAATGCCTGAAATTGATTTCAATGATGAGATTCGTTAATCCGAGTAAAGAAATCCGTCTGGCCGGCGGTCGTGAGGTCAATCTCCGTTCCATGCAGCCCATGGCACTTTATGCAGCCAATTCCATCTTCGTCGGCGATTATTTAACGACAGCTGGTCAAGAACCCACGGCAGATTGGGGAATCATCGAAGACCTGGGATTTGAAATTGAAGAATGTGCTCTTTGATAAAGAAGGTTATAAAACTTTCATTTTTTGAAGAAACTATATGGATTTGAAAAAAACACCCTTAGGGTGTTTTTTTTCAGTTTGTGACAAAAGGGAGCGGATTTCTGAAAACAGCTGGAATATTTTTTGAGGGTTTGTAAAATTCGAACGCTGATTTACTCTCCAGGCACTCGCTTTCCGCGGGCGGTCCGGGAGCCTCCTCGGCGCTTTTTGCGCCTGTGGGGTCTCCCTTGACACGCTTTTCCCGCAGGAGTCTCGTACCTTCCGTTCCAATCAACTGGAATTTATAAAGGAAAAAACTGCAGGCAACCCGATTTCTTCAATTTGTCTACAGTCAGGGTGTTTTTTTTATTTAGCTGAAGATAGCAAGTGACCAGTCAATCTTTACAAAAATAAAAAAATGATTGATTAGTGAAAATAATTAAAAAAAAATGCTAAATTGTAAGAAGAGGTTTTTTTAATGTAATGAAAGACAGAGCAATGAAAATTGTAATTGCTTGAAGATAATAACATTTGCTGCATAGAGTTAAAAGATTATGATATAGGGAAAGGACCAGTATTGGTAATATAAATAATGAGAGGGTATGTTTTTGTGTGATACATATATGGATATTTAGTTTTATTATTTTATTTTTGCTATTTATATTTTATACTATTTTCCCAACGGTGCTTATTCGTGCATGCAGTCTGGGAATAACAAAAAATTTCAAGTCGAATAATGGGATGGCGCTAACTTTTGATGATGGTCCCAACCCTGAATATACGATAAAATTACTTGATCTTTTAAAAGATTATGGGATAAAGGCTACGTTTTTTGTTGTTGGCAGTAAAGTGAAAAGTAATCCTGAAATTATTAAAAGAATGCATGAAGAGGGACATACTATAGGTATCCATCATTTTCATCATGTTTCAAGTTGGGTTCTTTCTCCAATCCATCTGCGGAGACAGTTGGATATGACGGCAAAGGCAATAAATGAATGTACGAATGAAAAGGTGGTTTTTTACAGACCTCCATGGGGCCATTTCAATATTTTCACCCCACTTTTAAGTAAGAAATATAAGGTGATAATGTGGTCGCACATTTTCGGAGATTGGAAAGTTAAAAAATGCAGAAATAATCTGCTTGATCAACTGCGAACCACTTCAACAGAAGGTTCCATTCTATTGCTTCATGACTGTGGTGAAACCTTGGGAGCGGATAAAGAAGCACCTGGCTACATGATTGAAATGTTAAAAATTTACCTGCAGGAGCATAAGGAAAAGGGAACGCGCTTCATTACTTTAAAAGACTTATAACTAATTCTGGGGGTATTATGAATATAGATACGCTTTTACATTTTATTGATTCGTATGGATACCTGATCATTTTTCTTTTTTTATTCTTTGGCATTGTGGGAGTGCCTGCTCCAGAAGAATCCCTTCTATTTCTGATTGGGGTGTTGGTTGTCCAAGGGAAGCTCTCATTTGGTTTAGCGACGCTGTGTGCAATTCTCGGCGCCTTTATCGGAATGCTGGCAGCTTATGCATGCGGAAAATATGTGGGGTATCCATTTATAAATAAATATGGGAGATTCATTGGAATTACTGGTGAACGCTGGGAGAAAGCAAAGAAAAACTATACGGATAATGCACAAAAAACCTTAGTATTGGGATTTTATATTCCGGGTATAAGACAAATTAGTCCATATTTTGCAGGAATCTCTTCTATACCCTTTCGGAAATACTTCCTATTTTCCCTATTAGGCACTATACTCTGGACTGTCCCTTTTATAGTGGCCGGTTATTATGTGGGGGATGCTTTTAATGTTAATCCCAAATATGTTCCATATTTAGGAATTGTATTTTTGGTAATTTTTGTAATATATGTTACTATCAAATACATTAAAAAGAGAAAACGAATGTCGAAAAATTGAATCGGCTCCTCGTTATACAGCACTACATTGATTCCCTCTCGGAAGATGGAACTTTTGCTAAACTTGATTTAAAGGAAATTGTTTAAAAATATCGATAATTATATTGTAAGAGGAAGATATCATGGACCTGCTAATACATTTCCCCATTATATATTTTCAGAATGATTTCTTAGGAGATGACACATATGAAGAAGATTTTGTTTTTACCTCTCTTTCGAATGCAATCGGGACATCATCAAGTTGCAGAGGCATTAATGGATATGTTGAAAAAGCATTCAAATGGGATTACTTATAAAAAAATCGATCTAATCAGTTATACCAACACCTCTCTAGAAAAAATAGTGGCAAATAGTTATCTGACATGGATTCGTTATGCGCCAGAAACCTATAATCTTGCCTATAAAAACCTTTTTTACATTCACTCACCAAAGGAACGGATATTTAAATGGTATCAGCAAATATTCATGAAAAAAATGGAACAATTGATAGCTGAAGAAAAGCCTGATTTAATTGTTTGTACACATGGTTTCCCTTCCTATCTTTTGAGCCAGTTAAAGATGAAAGGAAAGTGCAGCACACCGGTTATAAACGTGTACACGGACTTCTTTATTAATAATGTGTGGGGAAGCGAAGGGATAGATGCCCATTTTCTTCCTAGTCAAGAAGTAAAAGAAAAGCTGATGGGTAAGCGTCAAATACCAAAACAAACGATGATGGTCACTGGTATTCCCGTGCACGAGGAAATCACTAAAAATGCAGGTGTACAAAGAAACACAGAACGACCAAAAGTTTTGATATCCGGAGGAAATAGTGGTTTGGGAGGGATTTTGAACTTAGGTGATGAGTTAAAGAATTCGACCGACTTTGATTATTTAGTTCTTTGTGGCAACAACACCAAGCTGTATGATGAAATCCAAACGTGGAACTTAGCTCATATCAAACCATTGCCTTATATCTCATCAAGGTCTGAAATGAATAAGCTTTATGAAGAAGTTGACGCAATCGTTACGAAACCGGGCGGTGTCACGATTAGCGAAGCATTGCGAAAAAGGCTTCCCATTTTTGTTCATTCCAGGCTTCCGGGGCAGGAGGAAATTAATCTACAGTATTTAAAACAACAAGGACTTGTATTTAAACTTAATCAGAAAACGCCTTTTGAAAAACAATTGTTGAGTATATTGAAGGATCAGAAAAAAATGAAAAAATGGAACACATCCATTGAATCCTATCATAAGGAAATAGAGTTGGAGAAACCTGAGCGAATGGTGGAGGTCATGAAATTGATCCTTAATCTTAATCAAAATGGTACGCCTTCCTATCTAGCCCGACAGCCCAAAATACTTTATAGCTAAGTTTTCACTTTCTGGCAAGGGCATCCTACAGTGAACCAGATGAAGAGGCGGTTTGAAAAGAACAGATTATAGTCAATGGCATTCCAAACCCGGAAGGCTGCTTTATTAGTAGCTCTCCTGATTTTGTTTTTATAAGATATAACTAGTCGGAAGGAAGAGCGATTTTGAAAAAAATATACCTTATGATTTTTGCGATTATGCTGCTTGTGGCAGTGGGTACAGGGTGTTCAAATGAAGAAGCGGAAAACACGGAAATGAAGGGGCAGCAGGTGGAATTGACGGTTTCCGCAGCTGTAAGTTTGCAAGATGCCTTAAATGATATAAAAGAGTCCTTTGAAAAAGAGAATGCAAATGTGAAAGTTAATTACAATTTTGGAGCCTCTGGAGCTCTTCAGCAACAGATTTCCCAGGGCGCACCTGTTGAACTGTTTTTCTCGGCTGCAGAAGATAAATTTGATAAATTAGTAGAGGAAGACCTTATTGAAGAGAAAAACGGAATCGATTTAGTCGGCAATGACCTGGTGCTGGTGGTGCCAAAGGATTCCGATAAGGAACTGGGATCACTGAAAGACCTCACAAAGGCTACCAAAATTTCGATTGGCACTCCGGAGTCTGTACCGGCAGGGCAATATGCGAAACAAACCTTGGAAAACCTGAATCTCTGGAAAGAGGTTGAAGATAGATTGATTTATGCCAAGGATGTCCGGCAAGTGCTTACATATGTGGAAACGGGAAATGTGGACGCAGGGCTCGTTTATAAAACGGATGCGATGAGCTCATCAAAAGTTGATATCATTGCAACAGCCAAGGAAGATTTACACGATCCGATCATTTATCCCGTCGGAATGATCAATGACCTGGACCATTCCAAGGAAGCCAAGCTATTCTATGACTATCTCCAATCGGAAGCCTCCATTAAAATTTTTGAAAAATACGGATTTAAGAATTTGAAATAACCACCAATCTGGTGGTCTTTTTTTTTAGTATAACAAGTAATATTAGGAATATTTTACTTTATATTGAAACTTCATCTCGCTTTAAACGTAAGTATAAGGACATGCATGTATTCATCTTTCAACATAAGGGGATAATTCGACCTACACTTGACTGCGAATGGTTCCATTCTTTTTGAAAACTGTGTAAAACAGCTTAATCGGCAGGTATCCTATAATCCCACCGAGAGTATTCAGGATTAAATCATCGGTATCAAAACTTCCTAATTCAAATAAAAGCTGAAGAATCTCGTAGGTGAAGCTAAAACAGAATGTCGCAATCAAGATCGGTTTGAGTTGGGTAAACCTTTTTGATAGTAAAGGAAGCATGAGGCCAAATGGTACGAAACCGATGATATTCCCCACTATGTTTTCAATCCGGATGGATGTATTTACATCAGCTAAGAACAGGTAATGGAAAATGGTTTTAAAGGGGATGAAGTTATGGGAACCCCAATAGCGGCCATTGAAGGAAAAACTAATATGATCATTCATTTCGGTTATCGAGAAGGTTTTAAATAAAATGAGCTTTGTAAGAATTAATAGATAAAGAACCATACATAGCGATAAAAGGACTTTTACAAAAAATTTCATGATACAACTCCAATATTAAAGTAGGAAATATATATCATTTTATCACAAATGGTATATGATGAGTTTAATGTAATATTTTACTAGTTTTTTAGAACAAATGACCAAGGAGGAGTAAAAGTGGAGGAAGCAATAATTGATTTTCTCATTGTAGTCATGTTAATTATTGGTTTCACATACGGTCTGATTCGGCAATTTAGACAATGCGTCAGTATCAGGAATGGAAATAAATCAGATTATGCACATTACAAGAGGGTACTGATTGGAAACTATCTGATTTGCCTATCCTATTTGGGTTTTCTTTTTTCCTACATTTTGAATTCATTACTGGCATCTCGTATTATACCGGCTTCATTTATTACAAGTGATAATACTAGTTTTTGCTGTTTCAGTTTTCTTGCCATTCTATTAATCGCTAAATTTGGAATTATTCCTAAGGAAAATGAACAAGTTGGATTACAAGAATACATAGTTGAGAAAGAGGAAATATGAAGAAAATTTCGCTTACCTTATTAATCGTATGTATATCGATCACCTTTCTATTGAATTTTGCCATGCCTGAATTTGCTGGCAAAATGAAAGGCAATATAAGTTCCATGAATATCCTGTATTCATACAGTGTCACAAAATCATTCTCGGAACAAACCCAAGAAAAGATCGAAATGGCATCCGTGCCTTCAGGGAAAACTGAGACCAGGAGCGCCGATTTCCGAAGTGATATTAAGCTTGAGGGAACTCCACTGAATATTAGAAGTGTAGTGAAAGAGAGCTTGAACAAGCCACAGGCGTATAAAACCAAAGAGAAATTAACCGGTCCCGAAAAAGGGTTTTCATACCGGAAATATTATCTTACCAAAAATTATGATAAAGGAAGATATACAGTCATCCGAACGAATAAAATTACCGGAAAAGAAAAGGTGTATGTCGGAACTTACTATGAGCCGAGCACGCAAGATCCAATCGTCAAATGGTCACGTGATGAGAAATGATAGCTGATAACATGAAAAGTTGGGTGATTATATGGGGAAAACAGTAAAGATCGAAGATTATAACCCAGATTGGGTTAGCGAATTTCAACAGGAAAAAGTAAGGATAATGGAGGTTTTAAAGAACTCTTGCCTTTGTATTCAGCATATTGGAAGTACATCTGTCAAAGGGTTGGGGGCAAAACCGATTTTGGACATCATGGCTGGCGTTCAACATTTAGATGAAGCTGACACATTCATTGAACCCTTGAAATCGGATTGGGTATGAATTTGTCCCGCATCAGGAATTTCCCGAAAGGCGTTTTTTTAGAAAAGGCCAATGGAGAGCGGGGACACATCATTTGCATATCTATAGATTCGGAAGTGAACAGTGGAAGAATCACCTTTCGTTTAGGGACTTTCTAAGAAGCCATCCTGACGTAAGGAAACAATATCAGCAATTAAAATTATCCTTAGCTCAAAAGCATCCTGCGGATATAGTCGGGTACACGGAAGCGAAGGCACCATTTATCCAAAATGTCATAGAATCAGCTAAAAATGAGGTGAATGGCGGGTGATTTCCAAGGTGAAGGTTTGATCATGTATCTGTAAATTACCTGAAAGAAAATCGGTTAGCTTTTCTTTCATCATTCCAGTGTAAATGGTAACGGCAGTGTAACTAACCTGCCGTTTTTGTCTAATCCTTTAGCATGAACCTCGAACAATCAGTTCGGGGGCAAACCGATAAGTAATGTACGGGGTCTGACCAGAATCGGTTATCCGGTGCAATAATAACTCTGCTGTTTTAATACCCATTTGTTGTATTGGTTGTCCGATTGTTGTGATCGATGGTTCATAAAACTCTGTATAAGCGACATCATCAATGCTGACAATGGCAACATCCTCAGGAATCAAGATTTTTTGTTTTTTCAAATAGCTAAGGATTTCACGTAACACTAAATCATTTCCTGCCACTATGGCTGTCGGAGGCTTTTCTGCATCGAATATCCGGGCCAACTTTTCTTGAATTTGGTTTCTGGGCAACGAATAAATATCATCATCCCTTACTTCCAATTTATGAGATGCCATCGCTTTTTTAAATCCTTCGATTCTCTCCATTCTTGGTGTGATGGGGATATCAATAGGTAAGGTTAAGAATGCAATATTTTCGTGTCCTTTTTCAGCCAGCATGGACACAGCCAAAAAGATTGCAGCATGATTGTCTAAAAGAACGGAATCAGATGTTACTCCATCAACCAATCGATCAACGAATACCATTGGAATGGAATGATCGATCAGGTAATTATAGACTTTGAAATCATTTCCTACCGGAAAAATGATGATTCCATCTACTTGCGTGGAAACCAGCAAATCAAGATATTCTTTTTCTTTCTCAGGATCATCGGCAGAGTCACATATGAATACCTTCATGCCATGCTGCTGAAGCTGTTCTTCTACGGTACGAATGATTTCGGTGGATAAAGTATGTAAAATATTAGCTACGAGTATCCCTATGACTTTTGTTTTTTTCACTTTTAAATTCCTGGCATTATCATTGGGACGAAAGTCGAGTTCTTGGATGACTTTCTCGATTCTGTCTTTGGTTTCAGCACTCATATAACGAAAACGTTGGTTGATATATTGAGAAACCGTACTTTTGGAAACACCGGCCTTCTCAGCAACATCTGATATGGTAATTTTCTTTTTTTTCATGATGTTCTCCTAAAGGGAATAATTTCTTGAAATAGAACGGGATACCTACATCATAACAAAGGAGTCTGATTTTGTTAAACATTGGATGAAAGAAACACCCTAAGCGCTTTGGCTAAGGGTGTTAACCTTAAACATATTCATTTGTCTTAATCGGCGGATTAACGAACGAGCCAGCCTCCATCAACAGCGAGGATATGGCCATTCATATAGTCAGAGGCCTTGCTTGCAAGAAATACGACGGTTCCCATGACATCAAAAGGTGTTCCCCATTTTTCAGCCGGGATCCTTGAAAGAATGTCTTTGTTTCTTGACTCATCTGCACGAAGCGCGGCTGTATTGGCCGTTTCAATATATCCTGGCGCAATCGCGTTTATTTGAATGTTTTTAGCGGCTAATTCATTAGCGAATGCTTTAGTCAGCCCAGCAACGCCATGTTTACTCGCTGTATAGGCCGGAACGAACTTACCTCCTTGGAATGTGAGCATGGATGCGATATTTATGATTTTTCCGCTGCCTTGTTCAACCATTTCTTTAGCAACAAGCTGACTAAGAAAATACAGGGAATTAAGGTTAATGTCCATTACTGCATTCCAATCTTCATCTGTATATTCCAATAAAGGAGCCCTGCGAATCGTTCCTGCATTATTAACAAGGATATCGATTTTCCCGTATGCATCAAGACAACCTTTTACAACACCTTTAAGGCTTTCCTTGTTCGTAAGTTCTGCTTGGTAAAAGACTGCCTTTTGTCCGGTCGTTTCGATTAAATCCTTCGCTTCCTGCCAATTATCACCATGGGCAACGATAAAAACATCTGCACCTGCTTTTGCTAACGCTACCGCATATCCTTGTCCTAATCCAGTGTTTCCTCCTGTTACGATGGCAACTTTACCTTTTAAACTGAAAAAGTCCATTGAAAAATCAAGTAAACTCATCTTTTTTCCTCCATCCCCAATAAGAATATGATTGTCTTCGGCAATTTTAGTTTTAGCATTCTTTGGTGTTACTTCATTTCTGAAATAGGAAAGGTATCCATATCCTCATATGTATAATTCTCTCCAGCCATTGCCCAAATGAAGGTGTAGTTGCTCGTAGCGGAACCACTATGTATGGACCACGGAGGGGAAATGACAGCTTGCTCATTTTTCATTACAATATGCCTTGTTTCTTCGGGTTCACCCATCATGTGGAACAAAATTGCATCTTTAGCTAAGTCAAAATACATATAAACTTCTACTCTGCGGTCATGAACGTGAGGAGGCATCGAATTCCAGACATTTCCTGAAGCCAATTCAGTCATTCCCATACACAGTTGACAGCTTTGGATTCCTTTTTCATGAATCATTCTACGAATCGTCCGCTTGTTTGCCGTTTCCTGTGAACCCAGTTCATCACCTTGCACTTCCTTAAATGCAACGTGTTGAACTGGGTAATTTTTATGGGCTGGAGCAGAGGCTAAATAAAATTTAGCGGGTTCGGTGCCTGAATCACTAGTGAAAATTAGCTCTTTACAGCCTAATCCTATATACAGACAATCGCGATTTTCAAGGGTATATACTGCCCCATCAACTGAAACCTTCCCTTGGCCGCCTATATTAAATACACCTAATTCTCTTCGTTGTAGAAAATAATCGGCTTTAATGAAATCATGGCCCTCAAGCTTCACCCCTTTAGAAACAGGTTTGATTCCCCCTATGATGATCCTGTCATCAAGGGAATAGCATAAAGAAACGTCATCATCGAGAAATAAATTTTCCACTAAAAAATTTTTGCGGATTTCACTTGTATCAAAATGTTTGGCTTGTGACGGATGAATGGAATAACGTTTTTCCATATGCATTATAAATAACCTCCTAATTTAGTAAAACGGTTTATCATATTTTTAAAAAATGTTAACGTTACCAATATTTAAAATATATATAATGTTTTCCGAATAGTCAATGTTTATAGAAAATTTTAGTAGTTAATTAGTATAACTAAGGGAAAATATGTTAAAAAATGTGTTTTTATGCAAAATAAAATATAAAAACTTAGTATTGTTAATAACTGGTTTATATGATAATCTGATTTCATTCAAAAGAAAGCGCTTTCTAGTAGTTATGGTTTACTAAACCGTAATATACCTTTTTTCAGGAGGAATTGGGAATGAAAGATTTAGATGTGATCACCTTTGGGGAACCGATGAACATGTTTTATGCAAATGAAGTAGAGCCATTACATGATGTTAAATCCTTTTCCCGAGCGATTGCGGGAGCAGAATCAAACGTTGCTTGCGGATTGGCGCGTCTTGATTTAGATGTTGCTTACATGACGAAACTTGGCAAAGACAGTTTCGGTAAGTTCATCATCGAAGAATTGAATAAAGAAAAAGTCGACACGACAGGGATCCGATTTACAAGTGATCACCCGACAGGAATGTTAATTAAGTCTAAAGTACTCCAGGGAGATCCGGAGGTGGAATATTTCAGGAAAAATTCAGCTGCTTCCACCCTGGATATTGACGACCTTTCAGAAGAATATTTTCGGCAAGCTAAACATCTGCATGCAACAGGTATCCCATCCGCATTATCTGAAAGTTGCCATGAATTCACAGTTGCTGCCATGAAATTTATGAAGAATCAAGGAAAAACGGTTTCATTTGACCCGAATTTACGACCTAACCTATGGCCGGATAAACAAAAAATGGTGGATTGCATTAATCAGCTTGCTTACATTTGTGATTTATTTCTTCCTGGCATGTCCGAAGCGGAAGTTTTAACAGGACTTAAAAGACCTGAAGAGGTGGCTGAATTTTATTTGAACAAAGGAGTTAAAATGATCGTCATCAAGCTTGGAGCAGAGGGAGCCTATTATAAAAATGCGGATGAAGAAGGGTATATTAAAGGTTTTGTCCCCGAAAAGGTTGTTGATACAGTAGGTGCCGGCGATGGTTTTGCCGTCGGGGTGATCAGCGGCTTGCTTGAAGGGAAATCTACGATTGAAACCGTTACTCGGGGTAATGCGATTGGCGCTCTTCAAGTCATGTCACCTGGTGATATGGATGGTATGCCTAGCCGGAAAAAATTACAGGACTTTATTGAAAGCCAGAATGAACTTTTAAACGTTGAATGATCGATGACAGCAACCAGTTAACTCCACAACTAGACTTCCAATTACAAATAATCATAAATTTGATAATGAAGTGGAGAGATTGCGATGAGAATAAAAGCTGCAATAGAAAAAATCCCTGGTGGCATGATGGTTGTCCCTTTGTTCATAGGAGCCTTGATACATACTATTTTTCCTGATACGGCAACCTTCTTTGGAGGATTTACAGGTGCCATGCTAACAGGTACCGCATCGATATTAGCCGTCTTTTTCTTTTGTGTCGGAGCTACGATAGATGTTAAGCAATCCGGGTATATTGCCAGAAAAGGATTTACATTGCTTATCGGTAAAGTCGTATTTGCGGCATTATTAGGATATGGGGCAGCTTTGCTGCTTCCAGAGAATGGGATTCAAACTGGTCTCTTTTCCGGTCTTTCGGTTTTAGTGCTGATAGCAGCTTTTAATGAAACGAACGGCGGTCTTTATACCGCACTTATGACAAAATTGGGCAGAACGGAAGATGCTGCCGCATTCCCGTTCATCAGTATTGAAAGCGGACCGTTCTTCACAATGATCATCCTGGGAGTAGGCGGGCTTGCTACATTTCCATGGCAAACAATCGTCTCCACTTTGATTCCATTTGCAGTCGGCATGATTGTAGGGAATATTGATAAAGAATGCCGGGAATTCTTTGGACAGGCCGTACCGGTCCTTATCCCGTTCTTCGCATTAGCTCTAGGATTCGGGTTGGACTTTGGCATGATCTTAAAATCCGGATTCATGGGTATTTTAATGGGTGTTGCTGTCGTCTTCCTTTCCGGAGGTGTCTTATATTTACTGGACCGCTACGTTACAGGCTCTGATGGTGTTGCTGGGGTCGCCGCTTCTTCCACAGCGGGTGCAGCAGTTGCTGTACCATTCATCATTGCCGAGTTAAACCCGCAATTTGCTCCTGTAGCGGAATCGGCAACCGCGATTATCGCAACAAGTGTATTGGTAACGGCGATTCTAACACCCATGCTGACGATGTGGGTCGCAAAGAAACAAGAAGAAAGAGGCATTCCGCACCGTAGAGGCATGAAACCAGCCATATTAAAAGATCTAAATGTAACTTCCATAAAAAGAGCGAAGTAAAACATATGAAGTGTAAGCGTTAACTAAAAGCAACTGGGATTGTAGTCCCAGTTGCTTTTTTTGTGATGCATATAGATTGATGTTAAAATAAGGAAATGACAGGACCTCCCTCATTATCAATCTATGAATTTGGCTAATCAATGGAGTTCTTCGATAGGGAAGGCTCCTGGATTGCAGTTCTTAGCCGTTTTAAGAATGTAAGCATGATAGAATATACCAGCTCTTTAAATGTTTATAAGAATCTATTATACAGAAGGTGATTATATATGAAACTAAATTATGATACACAGTACATCAGGGGCGTCTACCTGAATAGAGACCGAATATCTTCGTATGACCATTTTCCTCTTGATCTTCCGGTTATCAACCACCTTAATGAAGTGACCTTTCATCCCAGTGTTACCTATGTTATCGGGGAAAATGGAATGGGGAAGTCCACCTTGCTTGAAGGTATTGCGATTGCGTATGGCTTCAATCCAGAAGGCGGAACGTTGAATTTCAATTTTTCCAATTATGATTCACATTCGAATTTGGACGAATACCTCCGTTTGAAAAAAGGAGTTTACAAACCGAAGGATAATTTTTTCTTTAGGGCGGAAACTTTTTATAATTTAGCTACGAATATAGAGGAATTGGACAGGGAGGCATCGTTTGGTTCGAAAATCATCGATTCCTTCGGTGGAAAATCACTTCATCAACAATCACATGGGGAATCTTTTTTCTCAGCCTTTGTAGAACGATTTCAAGGCGATGGATTGTATATCCTTGATGAGCCTGAAGCTGCTTTGTCGCCATTGAGACAAATATCGATGCTGGCCAGGATAAATGAGCTTGTTCAACAAGGTTCCCAATTTATCATTTCCACCCATTCCCCGATCATCATGGCCTACCCGGATGCTAAAATCCTTCAGATTTCAGAAGAGGGAATGAATGAAGTGACGTTAGAGGAGTCCAATCACTATTTGTTAATGAAACAGTTTTTTGAAGATAAAGATCGGCTGCTTCATCATCTATTTCAATGAGATTTTAGCATCTCCATGAAAAGCAACTAAGGAAAAACCCCGTCTGCACTGCGCATACGGGGTTTTCATTTTTTTGGAATTCCTTGTTGACAGCTTAGGTGTATTACGGGTATAGTACATCTATAAGGTGTATGAACCACTTAGTACATACACAAGTTAATACACGTAATTCTAAATAAATAGGGGGTGTTTTTAATGAATGTTAATACCCGGGAACCGGTATATCTGCAAGTCGTTAGGCATTTTAAAGAACAAATAGCCATTGGTAAATTCGTTGCTGGACAGGAGATTCCCTCGCGAAGGGAACTGGCGGCTTCACTGAATATAAATCCTAATACCGCTCAAAAAGCGTATAAAGAAATGGAGGAACAGGGCTTGATTCATACAGAACGAAATTTCCCAAGTCAAATCACGACGAATGAAACGATTTTACAGGCTGTAAGGCAGGAATTGATTCTGGCAGCCGTTGATTCGTTTGTCGATGCGATTCGTCCGATTAATGTACCAGTTGATGAACTGCTTCGTGTTGTTAAAGAAAAATATTCGGAAGAAATAAGGGAGGAGGAAGAAAAATGATAGAAGTAAAACGGATTTCCAAGAATTACGGCCGGAAAAAAATCTTGGATAGTGTTTCTTTTACAGCTAATAAAGGGGAAGTCACGTGTCTGATCGGGATAAATGGTGTAGGTAAAACGACTACACTCAAAGCCATTATGGGATTGACGCCATATAAAGGTGAAATCCTGATCGATGATCAAAAGATGACAAAGGACAGTTATGAAAAAATCACCTTCATTCCGGACGCACCGATCATGCTTCCGCAAATGACCGTTAAACAGGCAATGGTTTTCATGGAGGATTTCTATACGTCATGGAATTCGGAAAGAGCTAACCAATTGATGGGATTCTTCAAGCTGAAAGAGGAGACCCCCATTTCGGAACTGTCAAAGGGGAATACAGCTAAGCTC
Organism: Peribacillus sp. ACCC06369; assembly: GCF_030348945.1. NCBI lineage: Bacteria > Bacillati > Bacillota > Bacilli > Caryophanales > Bacillaceae > Peribacillus > Peribacillus sp. ACCC06369. Next base: position 4,710,414 of record NZ_JAUCEN010000002.1, on the reverse strand, counting down.
AACCTGATGCTTGGTTTGTCCCTTGACGTGGATTATGTACTGATGGACGAACCATTTTCAGGCATCGATATGTTTAGCCGCGAGCAAATCGCCGATGTCTTTGCGAGCCACCTTATTGAAGATAGAGGAGTCATCATCACGACCCATGAAATCGGTGATATTGAACATTTAATCGATAAGGTCATTTTATTGGATAACGGTACAGTGCTTAAAGAGTTCAAAACAGAAGAAATGCGTGAAGAGGAAGGAAAATCGGTAGTCGATGTAATGAGAGAGGTGTATCAATCATGATGCGATATTTAAAGCTAGTGAACTTTGAAATCAATCGATTTAGTAAAATATATATATCCTTATTGTTGATAACCTTGGTTTCGCAATTTGCTGGAGTGATCATCGTAACGAAGAGCCTTCTTAAAGATGCCAGGAAGATCATGTCGGATGAAAGACTATCCGAAGCTGCCTATATTGCGACTTATAATGGCATTGATTTTAGCCATATCGCCAATACCCTCTTGTTTGTAGGACCGATTGCGCTGAGTGCGGTTGCCCTTATTTTTTACATTTTCCTTATTTGGTATCGTGATTGGTTTGGTAAGAATACATTCATTTATCGGCTATTAATGTTACCGACATCCAGATTATCGATCTACCTTTCAAAAGCTACGGCCATCTTCCTTATGGTATTAGGGTTGATTGCTTTCCAGATCATCATTTTACCAATGGAAAATGCCCTATTTAATTCAAATGTGCCGGAAGCATTCTTGAATGCGGAAATGTCAACTTACTCCATAGCGAAAGCCAATCAGGTATTGATGTTGATCATCCCAAGTACCTTCACGCAATTCCTGCTTTCCTATGGCATCGGTCTTATGGTCATGTCGATATTATTCACAGCGATCATGTTTGAAAGAAGTTTCCGCATAAAAGGAATCGTACTGGGCTTGGTGTATTGCGGAATTGCTGCTGCATTGTTTTTAGCTCCTGTTTTCGTAATGGCGCTTGGTAAATTCCATTTTTATCCTAATGAATTATTTGGTCTGCTGCTCGCATTAGGAATCATTGTGACAGGGCTTTCGATTTGGCTTGGTTCCTGGTTATTGAAAAACCGCGTTACCGTATAACAACAACTATTAAAGGAGAGTGAACAAGGTGAAACGTTATCTATGCAGCATCATTATTGGAATGGTTGTCATCTTAAGCATCGGGACCTATTATGTCAAAGTAGCTTCCTCCGCTTCCAGCCTACCAAAGTATACGTTCAAGACGCTAGAAGGCAGTGATAAAGAGCTTGATCCGGTGACCATAAATGCTTCGCTTGAAAATGGTGTCTTTTATGAATCGTTAACAATTGAATCAAATCGAACCACATATGACAGTGAAAAGTCTTACTGGCAGAACTTATCTGGAAGACAAGATTATCAAATTGAAAGATTAATAAAAGAACATCGTTCGTTTATGCGTGGCAAGGATTCCATTAGTTCTTTATATGAAGACGATGATTTTCTGGCTTACGCTTGGGTGAATAACGAAATTACGAATAACGGGAAAATGGAAGCGAAGTTTGATATCGGTTTACTGGAGAAGAAGGACGAAGAGGAAACTTTTTTCCAAATTGAACTTCCCGACCAAGAGAGAATCATGAATGCTGATGTCAGGGATGTGCAGTTGGTCCATTCAAAACTACAGGTTTTAACGATGAATGATGTGAATTCAAGTGATGATAAGCAAACGAAAGAGGTTCATCTGTATACGATCGATTTAGCTAATAAAAAAGTTTTGAGCGATAAAACCCTTTTATCCGAAACCTTTACTTACCCCAATCAAGTAGATTTTGAGATGCCAATTGATATTGCTCCTTCCCAGCCAAACAATATGGTTTTAATTTCTGTAATTAAAGGAGTAAATCATGAGGACGGTCCCTATGAGGAAAAATTAAATGAAAGCAAACTGTTATCTTATAATTATGAAACGGAAAAAGTAGAAACGGTTAAATTACCCAAAAGGGAATCTCTTAGCCTTGGTATGGTTGAATCAGGATATGTGGACGGGAAAAACCTTTACCTAATTGATAAGAAATCCGATAATTATCGCATTAAAATGTTTGACCTAAGCAGTCAAACATTAACGAATGACATGGAGCTAGATTTAGCTGTTAATAAAAAGGAACAAAACTTCGCTGCCATTAAGAATGGGCGTGTGTACTTCCTATTAGGCAACGGAGTGGATCAAGTGGGCTCATTAACATACAACCCTGCCAAACTTCTAATCGCTGATATAAAGACTGGAAAGACTTTATATAAAGGTGAATCGGTCATGCAAGCAACAAATAAAAATAATGGCAAAAAATTTGGAATCTTTATCGATGAATTGGAAGTAAAATAAGGATCACTATAGCTAGAAGCTGTTAAATGAAAAAGGGATATCCTCCAATAGGATATCCCTTTTTCATTTAAATGGAAGCCAAGTTCGTTCTGGCTGTACGTTCCTTCTTGCCGTGCAAGAAGTAGTAAAGGACAGAGGTTAAGATGACCACAACGCCCAAGATGACATAAAGTGTGCTGTAACCTGTTACCGGAATGATGAATCCCAGAATATAAGGGCCGAAGCCAAGTCCTGCATCAAGCATGATAAAGAAGGTGGACGTTGCCATCCCCATTCGGTGAGGCGGTGTCAGTTTAACGGCAATCGCCTGCGAGCTTGATTGCATATTACCGAACCCAAGGCCAATGAGGAAACCAGCTGCCAGTAAAGTGAAACTATTGGTTGTCATACTTAGAAGCAGCAAGCCGATTCCGAAAATAATGAAAGCCGGATACATAATGAAGTTCGATCCTTTCCGGTCCATCAATGGTCCTGAGAATGGACGTGATAACAATACGGCTACTGCGTAAACTACAAAGAAGAAGCTAGCCGTATTGACCAGATTGATTTCAATGGCATAAAAACTGATGAAAGAAAGGACACTGGAATAACAGAATGCCAATACCAGAGTGATGATTGAGATGGGCAGTGCCTTAGGTTCAATGAAATTGGAAAGCTTGAATCCTTTGCTTTCCGTAACTTTGGCCGTCACTTTCAATGCCGGGACATGTAAGAAGAATGCTGTAATCAGGCTGATCACTCCTAAAGCCAGGCAGAAACTGAAAATGACTTGGAAGCTTGTATGTTGAGCCATATACAGACCGATGAAAGGACCAATTGCCGTCGCAAGTGTTGCACTCATGCTGTAATAGCCGATGCCTTCTCCCTTTCGTGTTGCCGGGATGATCTGGGCAACGATCGTTCCTGTCGCAGTACTCGCCATCCCCATCGCCATACCATGGATCAGGCGGTTAACAAGCAGGAAGCCAATTCCAAGGTCCACAAAATATAGAAGTGTTGTCAAAGTGAAAAAGATCAAACCTATGAATAATGTTTTCTTGCGGCCGATTGAATCAATGAAACGGCCAATGAACAGACGTCCGATTAACGTCCCGATAATAAAAATACCCGATATGAGTCCGGCTTCACTTGTAGAAGCATCCAATTCATTAACAGCATAGATGGCAAGTGTCACCATCAGTAAATAAAAGATTAATGTTATGAAAAAATTGATGGACGAAACGATGACAAAGTCCTTCGTCCACAGTCTGGCTCTGGATTGATCCATGTTATTATCTCCTTATTTTATAATGTTATTTCTTATTTCGCCCATGATGCGTATGGCTGCGAGTTGTTCCTCTTCAGTGATTCCTTTCAAGATAGCCTGTTCGTATTGATCAATTGTCACGCGGACTTCACTGTAGATCTTTTTGCCAAGCTCCGTAAGCCGCATTCTTTTTTCGCGCTTATCTTTGCTTGGCACATGCTCGACATACCCCAGCTCTTCCAAACGGGCAATGGTCCTCGTAATCGTTGGTTTTTCCACACCTTGATAATTGGCAAGCTCTACAAGCGTCGCCGAACCATAATTGATTAAGAAATGTAAAATGGACCATTGCGCCCTGTGTAAATCATGCTTGTTCAGCTGGATATTAAGATTATTTTCAAACGGACGGTACAGCAGCAAAAATTGCTGAAAGAACTTTTGGTAAGTCTCTATCAGAAACACCCCTTATACTTAATATATAGTTACTGTGAGTAATTGTTACCCTGAGTAACTATAATAACAAAGTAATTCCATTCTGTCCACTCGGATTTGTATTGTTAATTTAATAAAATGAAGGGGAGGAGCGATCCTGAAACTCACGAGTAAAAGCCCCAAATTCACGAGTAACAGGCCGAAACTCACGAGTAAAAGGCCGAAACTCACGAGTAAAGAGCCGAAACTCACGAGTAAAAGCCCCGAATTCACGAGTAAAGAGCCGAAACTCACGAGTAAAGAGCCGAAACTCACGAGTAACAGGCCGAAACTCACGAGTAAAGAGCCGAAACTCACGAGTAAAAGCCCCAAATTCACGAGTAACAGGCCGAAACTCACGAGTAAAAGCCCCGAATTCACGAGTAAAAGGCCGAAACTCACGAGTAAAAGCCCCGAATTCACGAGTAAAGAGCCGAAACTCACGAGTAACGCCGAAGCTCACGAGTAAAAGCCCCGAATTCACGAGTAAAGAGCCGAAACTCACGAGTAACGCCGAAACTCACGAGTAAAAGCCCCGAATTCACGAGTAAAGAGCCGAAACTCACGAGTAAAAGCCCCGAATTCACGAGTAAAGAGCCGAAACTCACGAGTAAAAGCCCCGAATTCACGAGTAAAGAGCCGAAACTCACGAGTAACGCCGAAACTCACGAGTAAAAGTCCCGAATTCACGAGTAAAGTGCCGAAATTTACGAAAAGCGATGATAATTTTGAGCTGTATGTATCAAATTTAAACAGGACCATTGGTTTTTGGAGGGGATGAGCTATGAGCCATTCCAGGAGGGGAAGCGGGAAGAGTTGGAAATTGGATGAGAAGTATATGCATTGTTTTTGTACAAGCGGAAACAAGGGTTCTTGATGAAAGTCGAACTTGCAGGCACTTAATTACCAGCCAATTTCATGCGTAATAGTTTGCATAGCTATAATGGCCGTTATGTTCATCCTTACCTTTCTCAGGTTGTTCGGGTTCTGGTCCAATGGATAAGGCATCGATTAATATGAATGCACCGATAACTTGGGTCCAGCTGCCAAGCAAAAGAATTTGCTCTCCCATCCGTCGTTTTTCATTCAAAATGAAAATATTTCCGATCGATTCCAAAAAAGAACCTGCAGCAATGAGGCCATTTCCTTTGATCTCTAGAGAGCGTGAAAATGTCGCCTCCGTCAGTGATGCCCCGAATGCTTCAAAAGCGGCACCTAGGCCTTGGATTCCACTGCCGAGTGCATCGGTTCTGGTGCCCTCTTCTTCTGAACCACTCAACTGGATATCTATTCCAACTGCATTTGCGGTATTACCAGCAGCCTCAAGCCAACCACCGAATATGAAATAGGTTTCGGAACGTTCATTTTCCGAATTCAGCATTTTCGTCCGGCCGATTGCTTGCAGCGAATTTCCAACCGCTTCAATGACATTCCCTTTGAGGACCAGATCTTTGCCGAGATTAGTGCCCGTTAAAGTTTGCCGGGTTTGACCGATTGCACCTACGAGTGTACCGAGGCCCAGTAACCATGCTCCTGAAATAAGGAGGTCATCTCCATGAGTGATCATATCTTAAACGCTCCTTAAAAGTGGTTACATTATATTATTCAGGAAACAGTGTATGTTTACATATTGCTTTGGGGTATAAAGACAGTTTTGTTTCAAGATTGAGTGTGAATTTTACCCATTTATTGGTATGATGACGGCTGGAGGAGATGGCATTGACTTTTAAATATTTTTTGCAAATAATAATCGCTGCACTTTTCTTTATGGTATTTTCATTTTGTGCATGGTTTGAAGGCAGCGAAATTCTGGATGAACCTTGGGAATGGAAGTATTCCGCGCATTTTTCACAAGTAAGTGATGATGAGGTGATGGAGGCACATGATATCTCGAATTTGGATCATTTCGTGTATGCCGCAAAATTCAAGCCGTTATTTCCATTTCTAATGGCCCTTACCGCTTCATATATAATCATATTTACGGGTTATACCTTATTCAAAAGAAGCATTAAAAAGATAGCACTATTTTTGGCTGGATTGGGGGTCCTTTTTCTGATTTCAAGTGGTTTCATATCCGCTTCCCCGACTGTTGGAGGAAATATCTTTCAAACTTTTTTCCTGATAGGTGGAATGATAGCGATAATGGGCGCAGCTATATATTATTTCCGGATGCCAACAGGATTCAATACTGAAATTTAAAGTCACAAGGCTGCCGATGAGGCAGCTTTTTAATTTGCAGTGGCAAAGGTGACACAAAAGTACCAAAAATAATAGTCATTTTCGTAAAATTCTTAGATTGAACTTCACCGAAATATAGTTTATATTTAAGCCGAAATTGAGTAGACCAGTTGCTATATTACCAGAGGTGAACCCTTATCGGTTCAATGCACCGCACCTTTCAAATAAAGGGATACGCTGTTAAAAGCAAAACGTACTGTTTCCTGTAAAGAAGTGTGATGCAGTAGTTGGGAAAAAGAAATAAAGCGAAAAGGTGATAATATGTCAGGCAAAATCAAAATTGAACAGCCAAAGATCCCCCAAGACTTAACTCAAGCGAACTTTCAGGAAATATATTATCAGGATGAGCCTTATCTTGAGTCCTGTATCATAACTAACTGCACGATCGATAGAGAAAAAATGGACAAAATCGTATTATCACAGGTTGTTTTTAAAAATGTGATATTCAGCGATGTATCTTTCAGGAATATCGAGCTGACGGATGTCATTTTTGACCATTGCGATTTGACGAATGCCGATTTCATGGGTGGCTCGATTCATCGGGTGGAATTCAAGGAGTCCAAACTTTTAGGCATTAACCTGTCTGACGCAAGTTTAGGCAATGTCTCTTTTGAGAATTGCAACTTGAATTTAAGTGCATTCGGTTATTCCGGTTTGAAGCAAGTGAAGTTCGATCATTGCTCAATGGAAAGTGCTGATTATTATGAGTGTAAATTCATTAAAGTGAAGATCGAAACATGTAGATTAAATGAAGCGAACTTTTCCCGGACACCGCTCAAAGGAATCGATATTAGCAGTTCTACATTTCAAAGGCTTACCGTATCCCTGGAGGATTTAAATGGATGCGAAGTTTCCCCGGACCAAGCGATAGGCTTTGCAGCCATGCTTGGAATGAAAATTAAAGAATGATCCTTTTTAAGATGAAAAGATGAAAATACATGACCAAATGGAGTAGGAGAAATGATTCAAAACAAAGTGGTTTAATTAATGGTTCTCCAACAGGGCCGAACATTTCAGCTACGGTAGAAGAAATTGCCGACATGGTCATTTTTGCTTCAACAACAGGGGCGATCATGTTAAATGGAACCATCGTAAACTGCGCTGGCGGAGATATTTTTTCAATAAGGCCGCCTTTACTATATGTATACGGGGGACCACCGATTTGGTGGTCCTTTTTGAGTTGGCTGGCCGAAAAATTAAGGGATATTCCATTGGCTATTTGTGGTAAAAATAGGTAAAGTGAATATGAATATATATATTTTAATATGTAAATGAAGAGTACGGGTTTGGGAGAAGGGGGATTAAACTTTGATTATCAATAAGGTCACTTTGTATAGTCATGCATTGAATGATATGCGGAATTTTTATGTTAATGAGTTAGGATTTGAGTTACTATCGCATACTGATGATGGTTTTGAAATTAAGGCAGGGGACAGTGTGCTTGAAATTAAAAAATATCATCTCCAGGAAAAGCCTTTTTATCATTTTGCCATGAATATACCGACCAATTTATTCACTTCGGCCAAAGCATGGGCGAAATCAAAAGTGGAATTGACTAGAGAAGATGATGTGGACGAAGTTTATTTCAGCTATTCAAATGCACATGCCTTTTATTTTTCAGACCCTTCAGGCAACATTGTCGAGTTCATTTCCAGATATTCCGTATCACCCAAATCTGAGGCGGAGTCTTTCTCAGCTCAAAACGTTCTGTGTATTAGTGAAATAAACATTACGACGAATGAAGTAAGGAGCTTGGGAAATCAGTTGGTCAGTTTTGGTGTACCCGTAAGGAAGGCTGAAACGTTAAGTGAAGATGGATTGAATTTCATGGGGGAACATGAAGCAGGTTCGTTTTTACTTTTAGGTCCAAGTAAACGGCGGTGGATCTTTTCGGATAGAGAGTCGGAAATCTTTCCGCTTTCGATAGTCGTTAATCAGCAATTAGAAATTTCATTGGATGGCGAAGGCCTTATGGAGTTGAAAAAAGTGGAATGACCAAGGGGTAAGATTGATATGTCCGGAATTTGGAATGATGAAAGAGGTGAGTTAATTGAGGAATTTCATTTTTTTGACAATGGTTATTTTAAGTTTAATTATCCTATTCGGATTAAGATATTCATTTAATCTCATTACTGATTCAAATTTTATGAGTATAAACTTATTACTCCTGATATCAGTATTAATAATTAGGAGTAAATTAAATATCACTTTCTTTAAATAAGGCTATGAATCTTAATGTTTTGTAAAAGGGTAAAGTAGGCCCTTTTTCTTTTGTCTTCCGGAAAGGAAGAAAAGTCATGTTAATAGATTGAAATGCTCATAGCCAAACATAAAAAAGAAGTGAATACTGCACCATAACCCAAGGAGCGAGCCATGAAAAAAAGAAGTTTATTGATAGCGGTGGGATCGATCGTTTTCGTGATCATTGCCTCGCTAGCATTGGTATCTCAAAACACAAAGAAAGAGAGTGCCGGTAAAAGGGCATTTCCTCAGCATACAGTCTATCAAGCGGGTACGATAAAACCTGACAATCTATCTCAGAAGGCGATGGATGATGCCGTAGCGAATTATTATAAAACCTGGAAAAATGAATATTTGAAGCAGCCTGCTGATAAAAATGATGAATATTATATCTTTTACAATGATAAAGGATATGCAGAACCCAAGAACGCAGTGACCGTTTCTGAAGCGCACGGTTATGGGATGATGGTTACGGCAATAATGGCAGGCAGCAAGGACAAACAGTACTTCGATGGTCTTTATCGTTTTTATAAAGCGCATCGAAGTGACAATGACCCTTCATTAATGGCGTGGCAGCAAGTTAAGGATAAATCGGGCAAAATCATAAATACTCCAGGGGATGCCGATTCAGCAACTGATGGCGATATGGATATCGCCTATTCGTTATTATTGGCTGATCGCCAGTGGGGGAGTGAAGGGGACATCGACTATCTCGCCAGAGCAAAGGACATCATGGATGCGATCATGTCGAATGAGATAAATCGGTCGCAGTCCCTGATTAAACTAGGTGACTGGGCGGAGGATGAAGATGAAGTATACGGACAATCGACTCGTTCATCGGACTTTCTTCTGAATCATTTGAAGTCATTTGAGGAGGCAACTGGGAATCATGAATGGAAAGGTGTTACGGATAAGGCCTATGCGATCATTCATTCCATTTATAAGGAGAAAAGCGGCAATACTGGTCTCATGCCGGACTTCATTGTACAATCCAAGGGAGAGTATCAGCCAGCACAAGCTGACTTTTTAGAAGGGGAGAATGACGGCAATTATAGCTGGAACAGCAGCAGGACCCCTTGGCGGTATACGCTCGATTACTTACTGACTGGTGATGAAAGGGCGCTGCCGCAATTAAAGCGGATGAATGATTGGATTAAAGAGGAAACGGATGGAAACCCTGAAAATATCCAATCGGGCTATACGCTAAGCGGAAAAGCCTTGGAAGAAGGGAATAGTACAAGCTTCGTTGCTCCATTCATGGCAAGTGCCATGGTTGATTCCTCCAATCAGCAATGGATTAATCAGTTATGGAATCGGACGATACAGGAACAAGATGATGATGATTATTTTGCCAATACGATAAAATTACAGACAATGATCGTGGTTTCAGGTAACTGGTGGGCGCCATGATTCAATGCAAGAAATTAATTAAAGATGAAAAGGGGTTTGATGAGAATGATGAAGGTCACACCTTTCTTGATGTTCGAAGGAAATGCGGAAGAAGCAATGAATTACTACACATCTTTAATTGAAGGATCGAAAATAACCAGCATGAAACGGTATGGTGCAAATGAATCAGGTACAGAGGGGAGTGTCATGCAGGCTACCTTTACCTTGAAGGATCAGGAATTTATGTGCATCGATAGCAATGTTAAGCATCAATTTACGTTTACACCTTCGTTTTCAATATTCCTTACATGTGATAGTGAAGAGGAAATTGACAGGCTTTATGCGAGCTTAACTGATGGCGGACAAGTGATGATGCCATTGGGTGATTATTTCTTTAGTAAGAAGTTCGGATGGGTATCCGATAAGTTCGGTGTTTCCTGGCAACTAACTCTCCCAATATGAATGAAGTGAAAAGACCACTGGAAAGTGGCTTTTTTCATGAATAAACACTGATTTGTGGATTGCTAGATTAAAAGTAATATCACATACCTGTCGACGGAAAAAGGAGAATTTTTCATAAACAATCAACATAAACCGGGCAATAGTGGGATAGATCGAGGTTAAACCGTTTGAACTGGGAAGGAATAAATTATATAGTAATTCTTGAGTACATATATTCATTGATTAAAGTATGATGATGATAAGAAAAGCTCGGAGGAGACAATCATGAAAAATATTAATACAGAACAAGAATACCGTGAACACATCAAACAAGAGGGACTGACGGTCGGGATTTTTACGACTACGTGGTGTCCAGACTGCAAACGTTTAGACATGTTCATTGATGAGATCACTCAAGAACATCAAGACAAACAGTGGTTTACAATCGATCGTGACGAGTTCCCAGAGATTTCTGAAGAGCAAACCGTAATGGGAATTCCATCTTTATTAGTATTTAAAAATGGAGAAAAGGTTGCACACCTGCACAGTGCAAATGCTAAAACTCCAGAGGCAGTCAATGAATTTTTAAATGACCTATAATAGATCCTTCCAAAGGTGAACCCCGCATGATGTTGTCATGTGGGGTTCACCTTGTTTTGAGGACCCAAAACGCTTTTTTAGAAATTTTTTCTAGAAATAACTTGATTTCTAAGTTGAAACAGGGTTTAATTATAGATACCGAATATCCATTATGGATATCAAACATCCACATACATACTTGAAGAGGTGAACTGATTTGCAATTAACAAAAGGTGTCGAGCAAGCTATATGCATCATTGTTATACTCTCTACCCAGGATAAAAATGTACCGCTTTCGTCTAATGAGATCAGCAGGCGGTTAGAGGTGTCTCCTTCTTATTTGAAGAAAATCATTAGGAAATTGGTCGTTAAGCAGATAATCACTTCCGTTCCTGGTAATAATGGCGGCCTTTCTCTTGCCAAAAGTGTAGATAAGATTAAAAACCTTGAAATTATTGAAGCGATGGAAGGCCCCATTTCGATGTTTCCAGATACAGGACTTATAGAAAAAGCGTTTAAAGATGGAGAGTATGCAGAAAAGGGCATGGACGTTCTTCGTCGGATGTTTTCTCAGGCGGATGAACTTTTAATGGATTTCTTTTCCAGTCAAACAGTAGCAGATTTGCTTAAAGAAAGCTTTGGCACCACGGATATACCGACTGTTAATTGGAATTCGGGGTCATTGGGTGAATTAATTCGTGAAAAGAAAGGTGAAAAAGAGTGAACATGCTTAAACAAGAATGGAAGCTTTTACTTACAAATCGAAAACTGATCGGGGTCGCAATCGTATTACTGTTCGTGCCGATTATTTATGGGGGGTTATTCCTAAGTTCTGCTTGGAATCCATACGGAAATACCGGTAAATTGCCTGTTGCAGTCGTGAATAATGATGTGAAGGCGGAGTATGAGGGTAAAACCTTATCTGTCGGTGATGAGCTAATCGAGCAATTAAGGGACAACGATGATTTAGAATGGCATTTCGTAACGGAAAAAGCGGCGAAAAAAGGATTCGATGATGGTACATATTATATGGTCGTCACCATTCCTGAGGACTTTTCGAAAAATGCTTCAACCGTCATGGATGATAAGCCACAAAAAATGAATTTAACGTATGATGTGAATCCTGGACGCAGTTTCGTTTCTGAAACGGTCGGAAAACAGGCAACGAATAATTTGAAGACTGAAATTGCAGAAAGTGTCACAAAGGAATATGCAGAAGCGATCTTCTCACAACTGGATGAAATCGGAGATGGATTCGGTGATGCAGCAGACGGGGCATCAAAACTGGATGACGGTGCTGAAAAACTGCATGATGGAAACAAAGAAGTGACAGACAATCTGAATAAATTGGCTTCTAGTACATTAACTTTTAAAGATGGCGCGAATAAACTTCAAATTGGCGTTGGCGAGTTTTTGGAAGGAGCCAATAAACTTGAACGTGGGGCGTCGGAATTAAGCAAGGGAATTTCACAATACACGTCTGGTGTCGGTCAGTTGCAAACGGGTGCTAACGAACTCGCATCTGGTACAGGGGAGTTGACTAATAATAGTGGAGCGCTTATACAAGGTTCTTCCCAACTTTCCACAGGGCTTGCAAAAATGGTTCCAGGAGCCCAAACATTAAATAATGGATTGGCACAAGCGCAAACAGGCAGTGCGAATTTAAATGATGGCTTGAATCAGTTATCACAAAATGCAAGCCAGCTGACTGACGAATCTACGGGAATCCCAAAAATGGCAGTAGGTCAGCAGAGCTTAAATGAGGGAATCACTAAACTTTCAGAAGGAAGCCAGGCATTAAATGACGGCCTGAAAAAGATGGATGGCCAATTGCCCGCGGAAGAACAGCTGAGTCAGCTTAAGCAAGGCCTGACAAGCATTCAAAGCGGTGTAAATCAATTGCAAGAAGCGGTTCCTGCAGGAAGCGGTGCGTCCGGTACCGTATCGGGCATTACAGCAAATCTCGAGAATAGCCAAGCAGCTTTAACAGAACTTCAATCAACGATTGCGAATAATGGACAAAGCACAATCAATACTGTACAAAACACTGAAGCATACAAAAGTATGACCAGTGAACAACAATCCGAATTAATCGGAGCCATTCAAAATGAACTTCAAATGCAAGCGGAAGCACAAAAACAAATTGCATCGACTCTTGCTTCAAGTGTATCCGACTTATCAACACAATTAACGAATAAAGTAATGCCAGTATTGAATGGATTAGGCCAGCTTCCAGAACAAGTGGCCAATTTAAATAATGCGGTGAATAAAGTCAATCCAAACGCGGCATCAGCGTTAAATGGATATACCGCGATAAGGAACGCACTGGAAGAACAATTGATTCCTGGTGCAACCCAATTAAATAGCGGCTTGAATGAAGCAGTTAAAGGCAGCAATCAATTAACGGCGGCAACCGAAAGCTTAAATGAACGAGCACCGGAACTAGTGAATGGGATCAATCAGTTAGCACAAGGCGGTTCCTCGTTAAATAATGGCTTGTCAAAACTAACTGAGGGATCTGGTCAGTTGGTTGATGGAGTTTCACAACTTCAAGCAGGGTCATCCTCCTTTGGAAATGGTCTGGAGAAGTATGCATTTGGTGTTAGCAAAGTTGGCGAGGGGGCGAACAAACTTGCTAATGGAGCCAATCAACTGAATGCCAACTCAGCATCCTTGAACGATGGCTCATCAGCACTTGTTAAAGGCACTGAACAATTGGCAAGCAATCTGCCTACTTTAAGCAATGGGGTGATCCAACTTGCTGAAGGCGCAGGTAAGATCAATGAAGGTTCATCGGCACTAGCTGAAGGTTCACATAAATTGGGTGATGGAATCTCCTCACTAAAAGATGGAACGGTCGAACTTTCGGAAAAACTAAGTGATGGTGCAGAAGAAATAAGGGGAAATAAAACAACCGATGATAATTACAGCATGATTGCTGAGCCGACACAGGTTAAAGAACAAAAAAGCAGTGAGGTGCCTAATTATGGTCATGCTCTGGCTCCTTACGTATTGTCTCTAGGGTTATTTGTAGGAGCGATTGCCTTCAATATGGGATACCCGACAGGCAAGCCATCTACAAGACCTACATCAGGAGCGGCATGGTGGTTCAGTAAATTTACGGTCCTATTTATACAAGCCACGATTTCAGCATTAGTATTGGATGCAATCATGATTTGGGGAATGGATTTACAGGTCGAGAACATGGGGCAATTCATAGGGGTTTCCATATTGACTTCCCTTACTTTCATGTTCATCGTTACTTTCTTAACTGTAGGATTTGGAAATCCAGGTCGTTTATTAGCGATGATATTCCTTGTATTACAGCTAGGAGCAAGCGGAGGAATGTTCCCTGTGGAACTGACCAATAACTTCTTCAGTCATGTTCACCCGTTCATACCAATGACATACTCAGTCATGGGCTTCCGTCAGGCGATGAGTACGAGCCTTGGAGCGGATGCATTGACAACGAGTATCATGTTCCTTACTGGATGCATAATTGTATTTAATTTACTGTTGTTGCTAACGATGGTCATCAGGAAGCGCAAAGAACACAATATTGAAATGGATGCATAAATTAATGAAGAAAACCCCCCGGTGCAATGCGCCGGGGGGTTCTTCATTATGATTGTTCATCCGTGTCCTTTTCTTTTTCGGCGGCTTTAAATCCATTTTCCCTTGGATTTTCAATCACATGTTTAAGGATGGATAGTTTGTTATCCCAAAATTGATCGTAAAAAGAAAGCCACTGTTTCAATTCCGCTAAAGGTTCTGGATGAAGCCGAAAGCGTTTCTCTCTTCCTACCTTCCGGCCACTGACCAATTCAGCTTCAGAAAGGATATGAAGATGCTTGGCAATCGCTGTACGGCTCATGGAAAAGTGAGAAGTGATTTCTGAAATGGGTAAATCACCTTCAGCAAGCAATTGCAGGACCTTTCTGCGGGTTGGGTCCGCGATAGCCTGAAATACATCATGCTTTTCTGCTGCAGACACTTAGCCCTCAACAGCCTTTTTAAGATTTTGATTAACGATCTGTTCCCAGCCATGATCCATTCTATCGCGAATGACTGAGCTTTTTTCGTTCGGTTTCGGAAGAATCGTGTCAGGCTCTTTCCAACCACCATGAATAAGGGTAAACTCCGTTTTGCCATCCAGTTCTTTTAAAGTGAACGATATGATCCAACCGTCCGTATCCCAAGCGAATGAAAGCCGATGAGGAGCATCTAACTCTAATACCTTACAAGGAGAAGGACCAAAAGGTGATTGGACATGGAACTCATGTCCAACTTTCGGTTGAAAATCATTTGGCATGAACCATGAAGCTATACCCTCGGCAGTCGAAACTGTATCCCAAACTTTTTGGATGGGTGCTTCAAGAATAATCGTCTTTTTGATATCTTGTAATGTATGTTGATTTTCCATACTGATTCTCCTATTTAATTAAAAATATAAAACCAATTGGTTTCGCTTTATCGATTATATAAAACCTTTTGGTTTCATGTCAATAATTTGTTCCGAACATTCCTTTTTTATTCATGATTCCTTGAAATTAAAAGGGACATCGGTACGAGGAGTTCTTCATTTTAATGGAGCAGGCTGCTTAATTACCCAACTCTTCAATTTGCTTTGCCAATCCTGTTATATTATCGATTGATTTCATTATCTCTGAATCTTCCAATGCCTTAGGGTCAATTTGGCCATTTTCAATATTATTCAAGTATAATTCAATTCCATCTGAAAGCTGTTGATTTGAGCTGACGATCTTCTCATGGATGCCTTCAGCGATTTGGGGTGGTTCAGTTGAATTGAATTCTTCAATCTCCGTTTTCATTAATTCCAGTTCTTTTTCAAGATTTGCTCTTGCTTCGGTATTCGCGACGGCGTCTTGTGACAATGCGGGCACCTCATTGGAAAATTCCTTAACGGTACTTATATACTCCGTGGCATTATCTGCATACTCCAATGATGAATTGACTTCTCCCAAAAGCGAGCATCCGCTTAATGTAAGGATGGACAGTAAAGCAATGGTCATGATTTTTTTCATATGTGCCTCCAATGTGATTTTTTTATAGTGATATGATCAGATGGGCAAGAATCTCTTTTTATAAATCGCTGCAATGGAATTCAGTATGAAGCCTGGGATTTTCTTCGGAAAAAATGACTTCGAATAGAAAAGGTGAAAAGCACTTTTCAGGTCGTGCCACTGATTGCAGGATTTCACTTGCTTAAACCTCGCAACGTCAATGATCTTCACCTTCTTTTCGGAAGTGATGAAGATGTTTCGTAAATGAATATCAGAAGGGTTCAATCCCTCTTTCCTTGCTAATTGTAAGGCATGGTCAATCTCCTTGATATTTTCTTCCGTTATTGGGATTCCCAATGTTAAACATTCAAAAAGGGTGTTGCCTTCGATGTGATCTATTACCAGATAATTTACCCCCGCATCATATAGGGTTGGATAGTAATCGATCGATTGAACGGTTTTGTATATTTCAGCTTCTACTTTAGCTGTGTGAGTATGGTCCGGGAAAAATACTTTTAGTGCTTTATTGGTGGAATGTATTCGGAATACATAAGCGCTGCGGCCTTTTCCGATAAGTGATAAAGATGGGTCGGCATCAAGCAATATATGCTTTTTATCATCGGAAATCTTAACGCTTTGAGCTAATTCATTATAGTTCTGCATACTTTTCACCTCTATTGTGCAATTTTTTCGATTAAAAAAGACGGTATAACCGATTTTTGGTTATACCGTCTTTTAAAAATTAAAAAGACCTCACCAAATAATCGGCAAGGTCTTGCAAACAACTAAAATCAGTTGCCAATAAAGCCGAGGATTAAATCCTGTACTGACGACTTTATTGTATAGCTACTCCCCTTAACAGAAGGATTCATATAGGTTATATACAGTAATTATATAGGTTATGGCCTCGATCCGTCAAATATAAGGATTGTAGGCTTACCCTTTATGTATATTCGGTATGCGTAGAAAGATGCTCGTCTCATAAACATTACTATGAGTATGAATGAATTATTTCAAAATATCTTATTTTACGTCATTAAGCTTGTATCCGCTTCTTATGGAACTTAGTGAAATGGATTTCATTTCTAATGTTACTAATTAATTACTTAAATGTCTATTAGTTTACTGTTGTGTTACAATCTCGTCCATCTCTCTATAGATCTAAAGGAATATGTTATATTTTTAACGAATAAGCACAATTGCCTATAATATCATACTAAATTTAACCGATATTTAAATAAATGTTAAAAATATAATTCTTTAGTAGGGAGAATGAGATGAAGAAATTAATTATACCAACTTTCTGTTTTGCAGTGTTGTCTACAGTTGCTTTCGAAGAAAAAATATCTGCAGCTCCACTACAAGCAGAGCATGCCAATATTGAAAAGAGCGTCATGTTTGTAAATGTAAATTCCGGTTCGCTAAATATGAGAAAAACTGGTGGGGATAGTGCAAGCATAGTTGCAAAGCTGGCAAAAGGCACACAAGTAACCGTATATTCGGAATCCAGAGGCTGGGCGAAGATCAGAGCCAATGGAAAAGATGGATATGTCAGTACCAAGTATTTATCGGCAACGAAGCCAGGGACTTTAACTAAAGCTGCAGTAACCATTAAAACGGCAGAGAAATATGTGAATGTCAGTACAGGTTCACTCAATATGCGCAAAAGTGGAATGGATAGTGCAAGCGTAGTCGCGAAGCTGACAAGGGGCACACAGGTAACGGTGTATTCGGAATCCAAAGGCTGGGCGAAGATCAAAGCCAATGGAAAAGACGGATATGTCAGTACGAAGTATCTATCGGCAACGAAGCCTGGTACGGTAACCAAGGCTGCGGCACCCGTTAAAACGACAATGAAATATGTGAATGTGAGCACAGGTTCACTTATTATGCGGAAAAGTGGGGCAGATAGTGCAAGCGTAGTCGCGAAGCTGACAAGAGGCACACAGGTAACGGTGTATTCGGAATCCAAAGGCTGGGCGAAGATCAAAGCCAATGGAAAAGACGGATATGTCAGTACGAAGTATCTATCGGCAACGAAGCCTGGTACGGTAACCAAGGCTGCGGCACCCGTTAAAACGACGACAAAATATGTCAATGCAAGCACGCTCAATATGCGAAAAAGCGCGACAGTAAGTTCAAGCATAATTACGAGGCTTTCAAAAGGAACCAAAGTGACGGTGTATTCGGAATCCAATGGCTGGGCAAAAATCAAAGCCAATGGAAAAGACGGTTATGTCAGCACCAAATACCTGTCTGCTGCAAAGCCGGAATCGGGAACTACAGTAGCCACACCTGAAAAAACGACGATAAAATATGTGAACACGGGTTCACTCAATATGCGAAAAAGTGGTACAGAAAGTTCAAACATAGTCGCGAGGCTTTCAAAAGGAACGAAAGTGACGGTGTATTTGGAATCCAAAGGCTGGGGGAAAGTCAAAGCCAATGGAAAGGACGGATATGTCAGCACCAAATATCTATCGACGTCAAAGCCGGGATCGGGATCCACAGTAGCCACGCCAGAAAAAACGACGACGAAATATGTGAACACGGGTTTACTTAATATGCGAAAAAGTGGTACAGCAAGTTCAAGCATAGTTTCGATGCTTTCAAAAGGAACGAAAGTGACGGTATATTTGGAATCCAAAGGCTGGGCGAAGATCAAGGCCAATGGAAAAGACGGACATGTCAGCACCAAATATTTATCGACAACAAAACCAGGAACGGAAACCACGCCCTCCATACCTGATAAAACGACGACGAAATATGTCAATGTAAGCTCAGGAACGCTTAATATGAGAAAAAGCGGGTCGGAAAGTGCCAGCATAGTCGCGAAGCTTTCAAAAGGAACGCAAGTAACGGTGTATTCGGAAACCAAAGGTTGGGCGAAAATCAAAGCCAATGGGCAAGATGGGTATGTCAGTGCTGACCTTCTTTCAACAACAAAGCCAGAAGCCAAACCCTCCATACCTGAAAAAACGACGGTGAAATATGTAAATGTAAGCTCTGGTTCTCTGAATATGCGGAATAAACCGTCAGAAAGTGCTTCCGTTATTGTGAAATTGGCAAAGGGTGTGAAGGTGGAAGTCATCTCGGAATCAAATGGCTGGTCAAAAATAAAAGCGTATGGCGGAGAAGGTTATGTCAATACGCAATATCTATCAGCAACGAAGCCTGGTTCTGTACCGGAAAGCCCGAATCTCAATCCAGACGAGGAAGAAACCACGTTAGTTAAATATGTAAAAGTGAATGATGGCTCCAGTCTTAATATGCGCTCTTTTGCATCAGCTTCCGCTTCAATTATAGCCAAACTCGTAAACAATACGGCCGTAACGGTGTATTCTGAGTCCAATGGTTGGTCAAGGGTCACGGCTAATGGAAAAACGGGATATGTCAGTACGCAATATTTAACTGCTAAAGCACAAGGTCCAGGAAGTTCGAATGGATCGATAATCAGGATCGATAAAGAGTACAATCTTACGATGGACAAGATGGTTGAAATTCAAATGGCCGTAAATGGTCAAACGGATAAAACGTATAAAACCTACATACGTGAGGATGGGTTAACTTTAATCAATTCAACAACGGGAACGGTAAAAGGAAGCGGATGGCGTGTTAGGGGCGGAGCTGGATCTAATTATTGGGCAGTCGGTGCCGTCAGCAATAATCAATCATTGAATATTAAATCAAAAGTAAAGGGCTCTGACGGATACTATTGGTATGAAGTGAGTTATAACAAGACATGGGTAAATGCCAGTCCGGATGATATAAACTATAATCTCAACCCAGATAATTTTGTGAATGATCCAATCAAATCGTTCCAGTTCGTTAAGCTCTCCCAGGTCACCAACATGAACGTTTCTGAAGTGAATGCTAGAATCCTTTCAGGTAAAGGGATTTTACAAGGCCAAGCTGCAACCTTCACTACGGCAGGGGAAAAATATGGGGTCAATGAAATTTACCTGATTTCACATGCTTTGCTGGAGACCGGGAACGGTACTTCACCGTTAGCAACTGGAGTTAAGGTGAATGGGAAAACGGTCTATAATATGTACGGAGTGGGAGCTTTTGACGGAACAGCGGTAAGCAGCGGCGCTCAATACGCATATAAAGCAGGCTGGTTCACCCCGGAAGCGGCCATAATAGGCGGTGCCGAATTCATCGCCAAAGGGTATATCTCTGCTGGACAGGACACGCTTTACAAAATGAGATGGAATCCTACAGCTGCAGAGAAAAATGGAAATGCTTCACACCAGTATGCAACTGATATTGGCTGGGCAACAAAACAAGTGAAACAGATTTATAATTTGTATAGTTTACTAGATTCCTATAAAATGACGATTGAAGTTCCTAAGTATAAATAAGAAAACAGGAAAAAACACATGAGTCCGACTCATGTGTTTTTTTGCTATTTAGTTTTTATCCTTTTCCAGAATACCTCTAACGACATCCTCTATAGTCACCACTCCAAGCGCCTTTTCCAAGGCAAGTTCAGCGACTGAAAAGATGGGCTCTATTGTATCTTGTATATTTCTTCCAACAGTGCATGCTGGATTAGGATTTTCATGGATTCCAAATAATTCTTTATCGGAGACAACGTTAACAGCCTGATAAACATCGAGCAAAGTAATATCTGATAAGTCCTTGGCCAATGTCGCTCCGGCGATACCCGGCCGAACGTTCACTAAACCTGCATTCTTCAGCATGCCGGTGATTTTTCTGATTAAGGCTGGGTTTGTGTTTACACTTTTTGCTATAAAATCAGAAGTGTTAACGCCTTCTTTGTTTATTTCTAAAAGAGATAATATATGGATTCCTACGGAAAAGCGGGTACTGATGGACATCTCTTTTTTCTCTCCTTTAAAATCTCTATTCTTATATAGTATAAATTATTTAACATGTAATTCAAGTGGTTACAAGTTATAATGGCCTGCAAGAATAATATTTATCCATTAACCGTTTCCTTGTCAAGTCACGCCGTTTTTGCAAAGGCAAAAATAAAAGGTATGTGTAATTGACAAACCATCATGATGAAACTTATATTATAACGTGTAAATGAATCAGTTACAGGTGAAGGCTACAGGAAGGGGGAACTGAAATCGGCCGCTATGGCTGCAAAAGGAATATCGACACAACTACAAGTGATGGAGGTATATGATGGCTAATAAAAAAAAGGGTAATCAAAAACAATCTTCTGCATTCACGTTTTGGATCATAGGGTTAATCGCTGTAATCATTATTGGCTTTATATTTTTAGCAAATGGGAAGGACGAAGATACAGCCGTTAATGAAATCGATTATAAATCACAGCCTTATTTGGGAGAAAAATCGGCTCCTGTCCAAATAGTGGAATTTGGTGATTATAAATGTCCAGTATGTAAGACATTCGAGGAACAATTCTTTCCTTCCATACAAAGTGAACTGATCGAAACAGGAAAAGCGCAATTTTATTTCATGAATTATTCGTTCATTAACGTCGATTCAACCAGATCCGCTAAATTTGCGGAAAGTGTTTATCAAGAATTAGGAAATGATACCTTTTGGAAATTTCATGAGCTGTTGTACGATAAGCAGCCAGATGACTTGAAATATGAAAAGGAAGATGTCTTTACGGATAAATTCTTAGAAGAAACATTGAAAGAAATCGCAAATGACAAAGATGTGAAAAAGGTCGTTTCCTCTTTTAAAGCCGAAAAGTCCGAGGACCAATGGAACAAGGATATGGAGTTGGCCGACGAATTGGGCGTTTCTGGAACACCTTCCTTATTTGTCAATGGCAAGAAGTTTGAAGGAAATACAATTGATGATTTAGTGAAAATGGTTGATGATGCAGCGAAGGAGAAATAGTGATGAACAAACCACTATTATTTTCGTGGATCCTATCCATCATTGCCACTGCTGGAAGTCTCTACTTTAGTGAGATTCTCCATTATGTACCTTGTACCTTTTGTTGGTATCAAAGGATCTTGATGTACCCGCTCGTTATTTTATTGGGCCGGGCCTTTTATGAGCAAGACCTGAAAATCCATCGATACATCCTCCCATTATCGATTTTGGGCATGTTGGTGTCAGGGTATCACTATAGTCTGCAAAAAATTCCGGCCCTACAGCATTTCGAAATGTGCCAAAGCGGTGTTCCCTGCTCAGGCGAGTATATAAATTGGCTAGGATTCATCACGATCCCGTTTTTGGCTTTTATTGCTTTTACTCTCATTACTATCTGTATGGGATTGCTAATGAGGAAGAATGGAAAGAACTGATCAATAAGTGCACCATTCCTTGTGTCTGCAAGGAATGGTGCTTTTTTTATCGACGAAAATCGGGATATATCTCCGAAAAATGAAATATATCAACGGATATCGGGATATATCTATTGGAAATCGCAATATATCGACGAAAATCGGGATATATCTATCGGAAATTGCAATATATCGACGAAAATCGGGATATATCAATCGGAAATTGCAATATATCTCCGGAAAATGAAATATATCTACGAAAATCGCAATATATCAGCGAAAATCGGGATATATCAATCGGAAATTGCAATATATCGACGAAAACGGGATATATCAATCGGAAATCGCAATATATCTCCGAAAATCGGGATATATCAATCGGAAATCGCAATATATCGACGAAATCAGGATATATCAATCGGAAATTGCAATATATCAACGGAAATCGGGATATATCTATCGGAAATGGCAATATATCGACGAAAATCGGGATATATCTATCGGGAATTGCAATATATCAGCGAAAATCGGGATATATCAATCGGAAATTGCAATATATCGACGAAAATCGGGATATATCAATCGGAAATTGCAATATATCGACGAAAATCGGGATATATCAATAGGAAATGGCAATATATCGACGAAAACGGGATATATCTATTGGAAATCGCAATATATCGACGAAAATCGGGATATATCTCCGAAAAATGAAATATATCGACGAAATCGCAATATATCTATCGGAAAATGCAATATATCAGCGAAAATCGGGATATATCTCCGAAAAATGAAATATATCAGCGAAAATCGCAATATATCATCGAAATACTTCCTCGATAAATAAGTTGACAAAACAGAAACCTGTAACTTATATTATTACATGTAAGTAATTTGATTACAATTATAATTCAAAAACGATATAGGAGGAATTTGAAAATGAAAATAGGTATTATAGGTGCGAGCGGAAAAGCTGGAAGTCTGATTTTAAAGGAAACATTGACTAGGGGACATGAAGTTACGGCCATTGTCAGAGATGAAGCCAAAGTCCAAATTCAAGGTGCATCCGTACTGGAAAAGGATCTATTCGCTCTGAAAGCGGAAGATATTAAAGAATTTGATGTGGTAGTGAATGCCTTTGGCGCTGCTCCAGGGAAAGAACATCTGCATGTGGATGCAGGAAAAATCCTAATTGACGCCATGAAAGGGGCTCCTAAAACTAAACTGATCGTTGTTGGCGGAGCTGGAAGTCTTTTCGTTGACGAGGCGAAAACGACACGTGTACTGGAAACGCCTGAATTCCCTAAAGAATACTTTGCAACGGCATATAATCAATCCAAGAACCTTGAGGATTTACAAAATGCCACTGGGATCCAATGGACGTTCATCAGTCCTTCAGCCTTCTTTGATCCGCAAGGAAATAGAACCGGAGGGTATAAATTGGGTAGAGACAACCTTCTTGTAAACTCAAAGGGTGAGAGTTATGTAAGTTACGCCGATTTTGCCCTTGCAGTACTTGATGAAATTGAAAACCCGCAACACATCAACCAACGCTTCACCGTTGTTGCCGAAGCTGAATAATTTGTAAGGTGATCCATCATCGTGGACATCGCTCCTGTTTACAGGCGGTGATGTCCATGATCATCGCAACATCGCCATCCTCTATTTTTGCCTTCCAACAAATTTTTTATGTTGAGAATATTGACTGATGTCTATTTATTGCTGATAATATAGCGAAGAAAGTCGTATGAACGGCTTTTTTTTATTTCAGCGGTAATTGTTATTTTTTAGTGAAAACATCTAGATTTTCCAAGGGAAACTAGAAAGAAAGAAGGACTATGTGAAGATGGATTGGAAATGTTCTTACCACTCATGGGTGAATTTCGAAAACCTTGATGAGGAAATGAAATCATTACTTAACAAGATGCAAGATGATGAAAAAAATATTGAAGATGCGTTTTATAAGAACTTGGAATTCGGCACAGGCGGTATGCGAGGGGAAATTGGGGCAGGTACCAATCGGATGAATCTATATACAGTCCGTAAAGCAACATTGGGATTAGCCCATTATCTGCAATCGATGGGTGATGAAGCAAAACGCAGAGGTGTCGCGATTGCCTACGATTCACGTTTCAAATCGCCTGAATTTGCCTTGGAAGCAGCCAAGACACTGGCTACAGAAGGTATCAAGGCTTATCTATTCGATGAGTTAAGACCAACGCCGGAGTTATCCTTTGCCGTTCGTGAACTGAATGCTTATGCTGGGATCGTTATCACAGCAAGTCATAATCCCCCTGAATATAATGGCTATAAAGTGTACGGGCCAGATGGTGCCCAGCTTCCTCCGGCAACGGCTGATAAAGTGATTGAATTCGTGAATGCGATTGAAAATGAACTTGCCATTTCGGTAAAAGATGAAGATACATTGAAAGCGCAAGGCCTCATCAAGATGGTCGGAGAGGAAATCGATACCGCTTATAATAATAAATTGCTTACTGTGCCCGAAAATAAAAACCTAAGTGAAGAAGTTGATGTGACTGTAGTATTCACACCGCTTCATGGCACGGCAAATAAGTCGGTTAGAAGGGCTTTACAAGATCTGGGATACGACAAGGTACATGTTGTAAAAGAGCAGGAATTGCCTGATCCCAATTTTTCGACAGTCAAATCCCCGAACCCTGAAGAGCATGCAGCATTTGAAATGGCCATTGAATTAGGAAATGAGGTATCGGCAGACCTCTTGATCGCAACAGATCCTGATGCAGATCGACTCGGTATCGCCGTTAAAAATAAAGATGGCGAATATGTGGTGCTTACAGGTAATCAAACAGGTGCACTAATATTGGATTATCTTTTGAAAGAAAAGAAATCTAAAGGCACTTTACCTGAAAATGGAGTTGTCTTAAAAACGATAGTAACCTCTGAAATAGGCCGCAGAATCGCAAAGGAATATGGTTTAGGGACCGTTGATGTATTAACGGGTTTTAAATTCATCGCTGAAAAGATCAACGAATATGAGGAAAGCGGTAAGCATACTTTCTTATTCGGATATGAAGAAAGTTATGGTTATTTAATCAAGGATTTTGCCCGTGATAAAGATGCGATCCAAGCGGCCATTCTTGCGGTGGAAGTTTGTGCCTACTATAAAAAACAGGGCATGGACCTATATGAAGGATTGCTTAATATCTTTGAAGAGTACGGATATTACCTGGAGGGACTTCAGTCATTGACTTTAAAGGGGATTGAAGGCGCTGGGCAGATTCAAGGGATATTGAATCAATTCCGCAATGCTCCTCCAAAGCATATAGCCGGAAAAGCTGTAACGATTCAAGAGGATTATCAAAGTGGCGTGAAGCTCAACATGGGCACCAATAAGGAAGAAGTCATTGATTTACCTAAATCAAATGTAATTAAGTACTTCCTTGAGGATGGTACATGGGTATGCTTACGTCCATCTGGCACAGAACCTAAAATCAAATTCTATTTCGGGGTCCAAGGTGAAAAGATGGAATCAGCCGAGCTGAAATTGAAGCAGGTCATGAATGCTTTCATGGAAAAAATTAATGGGATAATCAATAGTGCTATATAAGTCAGACCCTTGGACCTGACAGCCATATATATTGAAGAAAATAAGGCCTTTTCCTGTTTTCATCGGGAAAAGGCCTTTATATTTTCTGAAGATGGTTTTGGGGAAAAGTTGCAATTATATATGGGATTACAAATGTTTCATGATAACATATTTACAAAAAACAAGTCTATGTTACTATGAAAAGGGTGAATAAGTAAATTTTTTAGTTTTATATTAATGTGGAGGAGTTACAAAAGAATGAAAAAAGTTAAAAAGGCTATTATACCTGCAGCGGGATTGGGAACTAGATTTTTACCTGCTACGAAGGCAATGCCAAAAGAGATGCTGCCAATAGTGGATAAACCAACTATTCAATATATTATAGAAGAAGCCGTGAAATCGGGAATTGAAGATATAATCATTGTCACAGGAAAGAATAAACGTGCGATAGAAGATCATTTTGATAATGCATACGAGCTAGAGAATAACTTGAGGGAAAAAGGGAAATTCGATTTATTGGAGAAAGTACAATACCCATCCAATTTAGCTAATATCCACTACATTAGGCAAAAAGAACCGAGAGGTCTTGGACATGCTGTATGGTGTGCACGTAACTTTATTGGTGATGAGCCGTTTGCCGTACTATTAGGCGATGACATCGTTCAAAGCGAAATACCCTCTCTAAGTCAATTAATCAACGAATATGATGCGACGGGTTCGTCCATCATTGGAGTGCAGCCAGTAAATGAGAACGAGACACATAGATATGGCATCATTGACCCGCTTACCCAAGAAGGCAGAAGATACGAAGTGAATCGTTTCGTTGAAAAACCCAAACAAGGAACGGCACCATCCAATTTGGCCATTATGGGAAGATACATACTGACTCCGGAAATATTCGATTTCTTAGCTAAGCAAGAAACGGGAGCTGGCGGTGAAATCCAGTTAACGGATGCCATCCAAAAACTGAATGAAATCCAAAGAGTTTTCGCATACGATTTTGAAGGGAAACGCTATGATGTCGGAGTTGTCGATGGCTTTGTGAAAACGACAATTGAATTTGCCCTGCAACATCCTGAATTAAGAGATGACATTATAAAGGAAATGGAAAAAATCCTCGAACGGCACAAGGCAGTGAACAAAAAATGATTTATTGATTTACTGTATTACCGCCAAATCGATTTTTTCAGTTTAAAGAAAGATTATCTACACAGCAAATGATGGTTGTAGTCATTAAGTTTTAAGTTTAATAGAGTTTAAAAAAAATCTCCAACTATTGATCATTCATAGTTGTTATTTTTTGTTAATGAAATCATGATTTTGAATGGTGAATACTAAATTCTTAAAAGGGGATGCCTATTAGTGAATAAGAAGGTAATAAAAAGAAAAGTCGATTTCCTTAAACAGCCGCTTGCCAATTTTCTATTGAAGGAGAACCATCAGCGTGTAAATAGATATGCGAAGTATTTTGAGAAATTAAATGTGCAAAAAAACACGATTTTATATGAGAGTCGTGATGGAAACAGTATGACTGACAGTCCATACGCGATGTTTAAATATATGCTGGAAAAGCAAGACTTTAAAGATTTCATGCACATTTGGTCAATCCAGGATTTTAGTGCCCTCTCAGGTGTAATATCGAAATATAAGGATATGCCGAATGTGAAATTTGTTCAACGTAATTCAAAGGAGTATTTAAAGTGGTTGGCAACAAGTGAGTATTTAATCAATAACTCCACATTCCAGTCCTTCTTCATACCTAAAAGCGATCAAATTTACATGAATACCTGGCATGGAACGCCCCTTAAGAATATGGGCTTTGATATACCCGGTAACCCTTCGGTCTCTCAAAACGTTGTAAGGAACTTTTTGAGTGCAGATTACATTTTGAGCCCTAATTCCCACACTACCAAGATATTTACAGATAGCTATAAGTTAAACGGATTGTATAAAGGTGAAATTATAGAAGAAGGATATCCGAGGATCGATTTAACGTTGAATACGAATCCAGGGGAGTATAAGGAATATCTAAGGACCCTGGGTTTGAACATCAGTGATGGTAAGGAGAATATTTTATATGCTCCGACTTGGAAGGGAACGAACCTTGCCAAAGTGGATAACGACCTTCTTCAAATCATTGCCGATATTAATTATTTACAAAGTCAAATCGGTGAACAATATAACTTATTCATCAAGGTGCATCCATTTCTATATAAAGAAGCTGCCAAGCATTCAGAAATCATGGATAGATTGATACCTGACTATGTGGATACGAATGAATTACTTGCTGCTGTTGATTTGCTTATCACGGATTATTCCAGCATTTTCTTTGATTTCCTTGTTACCAATAAGCCCATCCTATTTTACACATGGGATACGGACGTTTATACAGAACAAAGGGGACAGTATCTCCAAAATGATGAACTCCCAGGCCCGATGCTTTTTAACTCGAAAGAATTGGCGATCGCAATTAAAGATATCAATAATGTGAAATTGAGTTATTCCGATAAATATAAAAAGATGCAGGAAAAATTCACTAACCATGAGGATGGACATGTAACGGAGAGAATAGTCAACTATCTCTTCAATAAGTCTGCGAAAGAACTAAACACAATTACTGGCCTGGATTCCTCAAAGGAAAAAATATTAATTTATCCTGGCGGATTGAGGGATAACGGAATTACATCCTCTTTTCTTAACCTAATGAATAATATTGATTATGAGAAATATGATGTCAGCTGTTTCACTGCCACTCCTCACTCATACGAGGTTTTGAAAAATATGGACAAAGTAAATAAAAATGTGCGTTTTCTTTTTAAACCTGGCTTACCTGTGTATAAATTTTTGGAAGTCTATAAAGATAAATTCATCCATAACAGAGGGGAAAGAGGTTTCTTAGGGAAAAAGCTTTACCCGGAAAATGCCTATATTAGAGAGCATGCACGTTTATTCGGTAAAACTAAATTTGATTTTGTTATCGATTTTAGTGGTTATAGCCATTATTGGGCTAAATATCTGCTAGCGGCAGATGCAAAAAAGAAAGTTTGTTATATGCATAATGATTTACTGTCTGATAGTGAGCGTATCATTAATGGAAAGAGACCTCACCGTATTAATCTAAGAGGGATTTTTTCTGTATATAATCGATTTGATAAACTTGTAAGTGTTTCTGAGGGAACGATGGAATTAAACCGAAAGAACCTATTGGAGTATGCAGACTTTGATAAATTTGATTTCGTAATGAATTCTATCAACCCGGATAAAATCCTTCAACTCGAGTCAAATAACTCTGAAGTCAGCGATAATGATGAAGATGCGTTGACCACTGAAAACTTCAAAGCAAGAGCGATATTAAGGAATGTGAAGGATAATCAGGTTTGGAATACCCTTCCGGGAATTTCAAATGCCACTCAATTTCCTCTGGATGAACGATTTGAAGAAGCTGAAATCATGATTTCGAGGAAAGGCCATGCAGATCAAAATACTTTCTACAAATTCAGTCATAACAATCAAATAATTGGCTGGATTAGTGAAGACGCTGTTGAGTTGTTGCCAGACAGCATTATTTACGAAAAGGAATTGGATAAAATTGCAAGGTTAGTAAGGCCTCGATCGAACTATATTTGGTCCATGCCATATAAGGTTGAAGGAACGTACAAGGTTTCTGGCAGTCAAGATTTTAAAGGGATCATTGTAAAAATTGATAGGGAAGTAAAGACCCAACATTCGATTTATAGCAGGATATCTGTGAAAAACAAGGTAATAGGTTGGATAGATAATGCAGCTTTATCCATGCTTGAACATTGTACGATCAATGAAAACACGAGCTTAGGTGACAAGCTTCAAATCATGGTGAAAAGAAAGTATATAATATCCAGAAACTATAAAAACAATAAAAAATTCATTGATAAGATCGATAATAGAACGTTGAAGGAAATAAACACAGGCAATCAGAAGTATGGAAAAATAACGGAACCGGAAGACCATACAATCTGGACGAAGGCTTATCCGAATTACAAGGCTAAAAGAGTAACTAAGGCTATCGATTTTGAAGGGCAAATCGTCAAGATCATAAAATATAACAGAACCAGAAAAGGCGGCTATTACCTTTTCGAAATAGATAATAAGAGAATTGGCTGGTTGAATACAAGGGCATTCGAAATTATGGAAGAGCCAATACTGTTAAAAGAGCGGGAAGTGCGCGGCACCGCAGAAATTAACTTGGGAGATTATAATATTTGGGATAAGCCTTATGGGTTGCAAGATGCCATGGTCGTGGAAAATGGGCCAACCTTTAATGGCCGGATTGTGGAATTCGATAAAGAAGCGGTTACTCAACTTGGTACTTATGCTCATATATCATTGGACGGGATATCTCTAGGTTGGATAGATGAACAGGCGTTGATCGTAGAAAAAGTGCATGGATTGGAAGTAAACAATCAATTCGTTCCATTTCCTGATAAAAATGATTTCAATTTTGTCAATATGGGAAGGTTATCTCCTGAAAAAGGTCAGGATAATTTGATTCGTGCATTCGCAGGTTTTCATGAGAAATACAGTAATAGCAAGCTGTATATTTTAGGACAAGGTCCATTAAAGGAAGATTTGCAGGCAATCATTGATGAGCTGGAATTAAATCATTCCATTCATCTTTTGGGCCAGCTTGAAAATCCATTTTCGTTCATGGAAAAATGTGACTGTTTCGTTCTTTCATCACATTATGAAGGACAGCCTATGGTATTATTGGAGGCAATGACTTTAGGAATGAAAATCATGGCTACTGATATAGTTGCTAACCGAACCGTTTTGGAAAACGGTAAATATGGTTTACTTGTTGAAAATAGCATAAATGGACTTGAAAAAGGCTTATCTACTATGGTTAGTACTGATAATCCTAAACTAGAAAAGTTTGATTACAACCAATATAATGGATTAGCCATGGAAACCTTCAAAAAATGCTTATAAAATAAGGGAGGGGCTCTTTTCAATAATAAAAAAGAGCCCCTCAAACTCTAAGGACATAAATAGGTTACGAATAAAGCTTAAAGTAAAAGGGGAAATTCTATATGATTTTGGTCGTTGGCGGTGCAGGATATATTGGAAGTCATCTTGTAAAAGAGTTAGTGAATACAGAAGAGGTTGTCATTCTGGATAATCTCTCAACCGGTTTTCGTTCGCTGGTCGATTCGAAGGCCATCTTGGTTGAAGGGAATTTAGGGGACAAAGCGGTTTTGAATGAAATATTCCTTAAATATCCCATTAAAGCCGTTATGCACTTTGCTGCTAATAGCTTGGTTGGTGAGTCTGTTCAAGACCCTTATAAATACTATGAGAATAATGTTGGTGCAACTCTTACATTATTGAATACCATGCTCAAGCATGATGTTAAGAATTTCATTTTTTCATCAACGGCAGCTACATACGGGATACCAAATGTAGATATGATTGATGAAGATCAGCCAACTAATCCGATTAATCCATATGGCCGCTCGAAATTGATGGTAGAGCAAATCTTAGGTGACTTTGCAAAGGCATATGGACTCCATTATGTAGTTTTGCGATACTTTAATGCGGCTGGAGCACATGTATCGGCAGAAATCGGTGAAAGCCATGATCCGGAAACACACCTGATCCCCATTATTTTACAGCATTTATTAGGTCAACGTGATAAGATTTCCGTGTTTGGTACGGACTATGACACAGAAGATGGCACTTGCATCCGTGATTATATTCATGTAACGGATTTAGCTCAAGCTCATATAATCGCGCTTCAAGCCCTATTGTCCGGGAAGAAGGATACGGCCACCTACAATCTTGGGAATGGAAAAGGATTTTCGGTTAAGGATGTAATCGACACTTGCGAAAAAGTCACAGGAGTGAAACCGACCATAGAGTATGCAGACCGACGCCCTGGTGATCCAGCCCGTCTGGTTGCTTCTGCTAATAAGATATTTGAAGAACTTGGATGGAAGGCATCAATAGATTTGGAAGAGATTATTGAAAGTGCATGGAAATGGCATAAATCTCAAATGAATTAAAGGTCCCTTGGGACTCGATAGTCGTTTCAGACTGTAGACAAACTCGAAGAAAAGCGAGTTTGCCTGCAGTTTTTTTATTTAAAGAAAGTTGCAGGTGATTTCAGAAATCCGCTCCCTTTCCGGTCAAGCCGACATACCTAAAACAATGAGGAAAACCTAAAAAAATAGCCCACCATAGAGGGAGGCCATCTCCAATATGTATTAATTATTCATAACTCTCCATTTTCTAGTTTTTTGTTTAAAAGTATATAATCATCTTTGTTAAAGGTTATCGCTACTCTATCTAATCTATCTCCATTTGGATATAAATATAACTGTTGATTGAATTTTATACCTAAAGGTACGACTGTTTGATAAATAAGATTTAAAATCTTAAAACATTCTAAATCTACTCCTTCTTTCAAATGATTTTTAACATGAATTATTACTAGATCTTCAATATTTTCAAACCTAGGTTTTCGAGGAGAGATATTATCAGCTTTACAAAGTCTTTTTAATAGATTTTGATAATAATCATGATATTGTTTCAAATTAACCACCTCATATTTTATTAAATAAAGCTAGCTTTAGCGTACTTCGTTTAGACCAAATTATTATTATCGTTTGGACAATTTAATTGGGGAGTAATGAGATCAGTCTTCTTACTTTCGACCGTCCCCGCAGTAATTCGACCTACCGCGTACTTTATTCGACCGTCCCCGCAGTAATTCGACCTACCGCGTACTTTATTCGACCGTCCCCGCAGTAATTCGAGCTACCGCGTGCTTTATTCGACCGTCCCCGCAGTAATTCGAGCTACACACACTTCATTCGACATTCTAAGCTTCCAGTGCTTTCTGGATTGATTTTTTCAGGGCTTCTACGAATTTCTGGCGTGTTTCATCGGTTAATTCCAACAAAGAAAGATAGGGATTTAAATCTTCCAGTTCAACTAATAATAGTTCACCATGTTCATTCCGGCACGCATCAACTCGTTGAATCCCCCAATCAAGGTTGTTCCATTCAATAAATTGTTGAGCAAAAGCTAGATCTTCTTCAGTAGGTGCATATTCTTTCAATTCCCATCTTTTCTCTTTATCCGGAGCATAAAGGGCATACTGAAATTCTGTATCGATAAAGTAAAATGAGACTTCATATTCAAAATTGATAAATGGTTGTACCAATGTATTTTTCAATTCAGAATTAACTTTGCCATTCAATGCATCTTTCGTAACAAATTCCAAACCGATAGAATCCGCTCCATCTTTCGGCTTTACGATATACGTGTCTACATTAGGCAGTTTATCTAGGGAGTGAACCGTATCGATAGTTGGAATGACAGGAAATTGAGCATTCGTTAGTTCTATTAAGTATTCTTTTCCGTTCATATCAGCCTTTCCTATAAATGAATTGTAAGTTTTCAAATGATTGGTAGCCACTCTTTTACGGAATGCTTGATACTTATCTTTAAAATTTGCTACTGGACCAGCATTTCGAAATACAATTAGGTCAAAATCCTTTTCAAACGTTTCAATATCTTCAGGATGACAAATGACCAATTGAAAATCTTCCCTAAGTTTTGAAGTTAGATATAAATCCTCCTCGTAATAATTTCTTCCTTTTGCTTCATAGTTTAAATCTGTTACGAATAATAGTGTCTGCATTAGACCTGCACCTCTTTGCCTTTATTTTCATTGATTTAAATACAAAAAATCCCGTCTCATTAAGAGACGAG
Source organism: Peribacillus sp. ACCC06369 (assembly GCF_030348945.1). NCBI lineage: Bacteria > Bacillati > Bacillota > Bacilli > Caryophanales > Bacillaceae > Peribacillus > Peribacillus sp. ACCC06369. The sequence goes on along the minus strand of NZ_JAUCEN010000002.1, from coordinate 4,676,844 downwards.
ATTTGAACTCGCGGTACCACTCTTGTTTAATAAAATGCTTCGAAAGCAAATTACTACCCTTTACGAACGTACAATAATACGTTGTCCCTTATAACGGGGGAAACCGATAAAGCTTACTAAGGATTCGGCTTTACTTCTCAGGGATGATCTTCGGTTATATTCTGGACACTGGCTTTCAGCAAAGCACCAGCTCTCTTTGGAACAGAAACTATAACGTACTTTTTCCCTTCATGGAATTTTAAATGAAATTAGATGAATTTGAGTCATTGTACAATAGTCAGAAAATAAAATCAATGGTTGTTTCTCTTAATATAGGTAAACTGGACGAAAAAGGGATTTTATAAAGAACATAGAATTACTATTCAAGAGAAGCACCATTCGGTTAATAGGAGATGTTAGATTTGAAAATGGTTAGGGTTTTTCATTACGATGCGTTCAGCAGTAAACCGAATAAAGGAAATCCGGCAGGTGTGGTTTTAGATGCGGATGGACTGACGGAAAAGGAAATGCAGGATATAGCGCTGAAGGTGGGGTTCAATGAAACCTCTTTTCCCATGGAGTCCGATATTGCCGATCTTAGAATCCGTTATTTTACACCAGGACACGAAATGAATCTTTGCGGACACGCGACAATGGCTGCCATTCATGCACTGAAGACCAGAGGATTATTGGATAAAGATGAGCTGATGATTGAAACAGGAGCGGGAATATTACCAATCAAGATCCATACGATGGCTGATCGAGAGCTATACATTACGATGAAGCAGGCTACCCCAACGTTTGAAGAGTTTAGCGGAGATAAGCGGGATTTAGCGAGTTCCCTCGGACTTGATATAGAAGATCTGGAAGCGGAGTTACCTATTATGTATGGAAGTACAGGTTTATGGACTTTACTGATTCCGATAAATGACCTCAATGGATTCAAAAAGATGAAGGCGAACAATAAACTGTTTCCACAAATTTTAAAGGAAATGCCAAGAGCTTCTGTTCATCCCTTTTGCTTGGAAACGTACGATCAGGATGCCCATATGCATGCCCGGCATTTCTCCTCGCCATTTTCAGGTACGCTTGAGGACCCGGTTACAGGAACGGCTTCAGGTGTAATGGGCGCTTATTATGCAAAATACATAAAAGATGACCGTGAAAATGAGCTGCACCTGTTAATAGAACAGGGAATTGAAATCGGAAAGGATGGCAGGGTCCGCGTTACGGCTACAAAAAACCATGACAACTATGATATTGAAATCACAGGGAATGCTGTCTACGTTAATGAATTTGAAGTGGAAGTCTAAAGGTTCATGCAGGGGAGGATGGGGGGGTGAATGATGAGAAAGGTATATTGAAAATACGAAAAACCCTCTGCCAAGACGTTTCATGTCTTAGCAGAGGGTTCTTGATGAATCATTCCCCCATGCTCATTCCTTTTAAAACGACCGCAGTCAGAAATACGGTCACGCAAATGATTGAGGTGGATACGACAATCGCTATCGGTAAAGTCATTGGAAATTCCTCCTTAGATGATGGTCACGCCGCTAAGATCAACCTTACCTCCATGTAAAAAGTTGTAAGTGAGTTTATCCATCGAAGCTCCCGTAAAGTCAATTTTCTTTAAATCGGACACCCGAAATTGAACATTGATGAGTGTGGCGTCGCGAAATGATGCCTTTTTCAATGAAGAACCCTCGAAAACGGTTTGGTTGAATGTTTCCCCATCAAATATAAGACCAGATAAATTACAGCCTTTAAAATGGGTCTTGTTATAAATGCTGTTCTTGAAAGTTACGCCTTTTAAATTGGCACTTTTAAATAAGGTACTAGTTAAATTGGCGTTTTCAAAGATGCAGTCATTTAAGTTACTGCTTTTAAATGTGCTGTTCGTCAGGTCCGAATGGCTGAAGTCGGAACGGCTTAAATCACAGGAATTAAATTTCCCATCATGCACGGAAACCGAGCGGAAGTCGGAATCCAATAAACGGTGTCTGGAATAGTCCATGGATATCGCCTGCTCAAGCTCGTTATACTGAAGGTTGAGTGATTCCATGAGCTCTGATACTTCTCCAATTGAATCCACAGTCAGCTTATAAGCTTCTTGCTCACTAGAGCCATTCCTTTTATGGTCATTGTATTTTTCCAGTAAGTTTTGCAGCAGTTCTTCTTCCAATTCCTTTGTGGTTTTTGCATTTTTGTACGGGGCAAAAATGCTATGAACATGTGCATGCAGTTTTTCAATCACATTTCATCTTCCTTTCTTACAAGAGGCGTTCAAGTATTCTCTTGGCCTGCTCCCAGTCATTTTTATTTTGCGTATATGTCTCTTCCCCGATTGGGGTGATTTTGTAATACTTCCTTCTTCCGCCTTGTGTAGCATCTCCCCAATAAGAGAGGATGCAACCATCCTTTTCTAGACGTTTTAAGCTGGAATACATCGTAGCTTCCTTTATTTCATATTGCTCATTTGAACTCACATATATCAGTTTGCTGATTTCATAACCATATTTATCGCCACTTTGCAGGAGTTTTAGAATCATCGTATCTACATGTCCGCGAAGCAAGTCAGAGGATAGTTTACGTTCAACCAAATCCTCACCTCCTTTGGTATATCTTATAGTGTATTACTATGACAGTCAAGGTAATTTGTATAATATGGAGTGTGTCAGTTGGGGGCTTTATATTTGGAGGGTCGTTCTTAAACATGTCCGTTATCGCGGACCACTGCGTCGCATACTATTTTTAATTTTACTAATTTGCCAGATATAATATCCGCTTGGAAGGGATTTATTATGCTACATAGAAGAAGTATGTAAGGGGTGGGGATGTTGAATAATTCGTGGAATAAAGTGATTTATAAGTTTTGGTCGCCGATTTATGATAAAATCTTCAACTCTCATCTCTTTTTAGATGCCAGGAAAAGAATATTTGAAGAGATGCATTTTCATGATAATGAGAAGGTTCTGTTTGTAGGCGTAGGTACGGGTGCCGATTTGGAGTTGATCAAGAACCTTGACCTTGAGATAACGGCGATAGATCTATCAGCCGATATGCTGAAGAAAGCGATGGGGAAATATGAAAATACAACGATCAAATTCCTGGAGATGGATGCACAGAATATGGAATTCGATAATGAATCGTTTGACTATGTACTTGGAAGTTTGGTCCTTTCCGTCGTACCTGATGCCAATCAATGCCTTCAGGAAATGATCAGGGTTTTAAAAGGAGAGGGGAAAATAATACTATTTGATAAGTTCATTTCTAAAGATGAACGGCTTTCATTACCCAAAAAGGTTCTGAGACCCATCATTGGATTGTTAGGTACAGATATTGGCTTGCGGTTTGAGGACTTGTTCAGTAGACATGAAATGAATATGAAAATTGAAGAAGATCGACCGATCATGCTGAATGGAATGTACAGAAAGATAATCATCAGTAAACGGATATGACATGTAAAGACCTATAAAGGTGTGGAAACATTCTCGAAAATGAAAGGGCTCAACATGAAAACACTTAAGAAGTTTATATTCTTATAGATTTGGTAATCTGAATGATTTCCAGTCATCGTTCATATACTCTTCAATCTCACTTATTACGTCATCCATCATACCTTTTGTTTGTTTTTCCTTAGGTCGGCTTATTTTAAAAGGATTTTTAAAAAGAAAAATTCCAATTAAGTCTTCTAAGTGTCCTTCTTTTCTATACAGCCTTACATATGGATCAGTCTGTTTATATAGGAAAACGTAAGCCTGATCCGCTGTAAAGTACATGTAATGATTGACATGTAAATAAAAAGCCCCTGCCTCATCTATTATGGATATAGGACTGATCAACGGGTTATTAAGTAATGGTGGATAAATACTATCAGAAGGCAGTTAGAGCACATTCTTGATACCTTTAAATGCCAGTGGACATTAAATAATCAACGGGGTCCAATAGTGTGTGAACGCCATCTGTAACGCATTTTTGATGCAGCTGTTACATGGGAACCGACCGAAATCGATATAATTAAGTGGTGGGATTTAATGGGAAGAGGTGAGGGTTTTGTCGGAGACGATTACAACCTATGAAGATCTATTGAACATGCTGGACTCGTTATTGCGTGAGCCCACTGCATTCTGGAATGGTTTTTATGAAGACCGTGAAAAAGGGATTCCCTTTTTCGGAAACCTCCCTGATGAGAATTTGGTTCAATACTTTGATAGTGGGTTACTTGGGTCAGGAAAGGTTCTTGAGCTTGGGTGCGGACCTGGAAGAAATGCTATTTACCTTGCTCAAAAGGGCTGTTCCGTTGATGCGGTGGATCTTTCAAAGGAAGCCTTGGAATGGGGGAAAGAACGAGCGGAAGAAAGCAAAGTGCACGTGAACTTCATTCAAAGGAATATGTTTGAATTGGACATTGGGGAAGGGCAATATGACTTTGTATATGATTCAGGTTGTTTTCATCATATTGCTCCACATCGAAGGATCAATTATTTAGAGATGGTGAAAAAGGCGTTAAGGCCTAAGGGAATGTATTCGATTACTTGTTTTGTGGAAGGCGGCATATTGGGTGGTGCAGATATCTCGGATTGGGAGGTATATAGGCAAAGAAGCCTTAAAGGCGGATTAGGTTTTACTGAAGAAAAACTTAGAATGATCTTCAAGGATTTTGAAGTGGTGGAAATACGTAAAATGAGGAAAATGGAACAATCTGATGAAACCTTTGGGGTGCAGGGTTTATGGACCGCAATATTTATGAAAAGGTAATTCTCATGGTGTTAATTAGGTTATGTGGATAGTATAGCTCAATTTCACTGAACGGAGGATCTGGGATCAGGTCCTTTTTTACGTGATAAAGAAAAGGGGCAGGATGGCGGTGAATTTGTTAACAAAAAATAAAAATGGTAAACTATAACAAAAAAATACGATTTGGTGAATGCTGCTTTACCAGAATGATAGATGAATGTTCTTGCAGATTTTTTTTTTTGAAAAATCAGTGGTTGTATGGTTTCAAAAACAGCTGGGAAGGTATATGGAATGAAGGGACCATTGGCATGGGATCTTAAGTATTGAAGCGGTTATCTTCGATGCTTCTTTTGTTGATAAAACGGTTAACTTTCAATACCCTGACAATGCTGATTCAGTCTTTAATAGCATTAGATATTATAAAAAAATTAAATAGGTGGAGGAGTTTATGCACAGAAATAAAGAACTATATTCCTTTTTATTAGGTGAGGCAGCTCAATTGACTGAGGATTGGTACGCAACATTGAATAAAAATGATAAGTCGGGGGTTTATAGCTCACCCGATCCCAAAGTGATTAAAAAACTGAAGCAACAAAATAATGAATTCCACTTACATTTCTTTCAGATATTTGTTACAGAGGAAAGGGAATTCTTTAAGCGTCTTGATGAGTGGATTGAAGATATCGGTCAGGATGAGCAGCATTTAAACACACCCATCTATTTTATATTGAGGGAGTTTTTTCGAACGCAAGAGCAATATCTGGATTACATTGACCGATTTGTGGGATTGCATGGAGATCGATATACACGGGAGGAAGTAAATTCCTGGTATCGGATAGTGGTCAAGGTGTTCAGTGAAGTGATGGAGAGGTTTACGGAAGCGAATCATAAATATGCCAATAAAATTATGAAAGCCCAACAGGCCACGATCGATGAATTGAGCACGCCCATCATTTCCCTTAAAGATAATACCGCGTTGCTTCCCCTGATAGGCGATATTGACACGACGAGGGGCATGTCCTTGCTTGAAAACACCTTACAAAAGTGCGCTGAAAAAAATGTCACCAGGCTTTTCATTGACCTATCGGGCGTTCATGCAATAGATAGTGCATCCGCCCACCAACTGTCACAATTGATTGAATCCTTACATTTGATCGGAATTCATACAACCCTTTCAGGACTTCGGCCGGAAATAGCCATGACTGCCGTTAAGCTTCAACTGCCTTTTGATAAAGTGACGATAAAGTCTACTCTTGCCCAAGCGATCAGTACGATAAAATAATACATACATATACATGGCAAGGGTATGCTCGTTATAAATTTCAGCGAGAAGACCTCCATATGGCGGTCTTCTCGCATGTATAGGTGATGCTACATTCAAAATAGGTGGCGGGCTCCATAAGGCAAAAGCCGGCCACCTACCGGATTATTCAATATTTGCAAAGACGGCTAGGTCTTCTTTATTGCCAACGACCAAAAGCATATCTTTTTCATGGATATCCTGATCTGGTGACGGTGCTATGATAATTTCTCCGTTACTCACGATGGCAATGACGCTGATATTATATTTTGCGCGTAAATCAAGTTCCCTGAGGCTTTTTCCCTTCATGCTCATGGGGAGGATGATTTCCTCGATATTGTATTCTTTAGACAGCTCGATATAGTTCAGCATGTTAGGGAACAGGAGCTGATTCGCGACCCGTTCCCCCATATCCCTCTCAGGATAGATGACCCAGTCGGCACCAACTTTAGTGAGCACCTGACCGTGATTTTTATTAAGTGCTTTGGCAATGACCTTTTTGACCCCAAGCTCTTTTAAAAGCAAGGTAGTCAAAATGCTTGATTGCATATCATTTCCGATGGCTACGATGACACAATCAAAATTACGGATTCCGATGGATTTCAATGTCTCTTCTTCAGTGGTATCCGCCATGACTGCATGGGTAACGCTCAGTTCCGCATTCTCGACTCTTTCCTCGCTGATATCAATACCCAATACCTCTTGGCCAGCGGTATATAATCTATCTGCCACACTACTTCCGAATCTGCCTAAACCGATCACGGCATATTGTCGTTTTCCCATCATTTACACTCCTTCAGTTTTGGTTAACCAATCATGATTTTCCCTTTTGGATGACGGAAGGGATCTGGCTTACGCCTCATTGCGATGGCAAAGGCCAAAGTCAAAGGACCCACCCGGCCTGCAAACATCGTGAAAATGATGAGCAATCGGCCAACAGGTGATAATTCGGGGGTCAAACCCATTGAAAGCCCCACTGTGGCGAATGCTGAAGTGGCTTCAAATAAAATCATCAAGAAATCACTTCCGCTTTCTGTGATGGTCAGCAGAATGGAAATGATTGAAACGAGGAAGCCCCCGATGAATGTAACGGATAATGATTTAAAGATGGTTTCATTCAAAATGCGGTGACGGAATAATACCACATCACCCTTTCCTTTAATCTGTGACCAAACCGTTCCAAGAAGCGTCGCAAATGTTGTTGTTTTAATCCCGCCGCCAGTCGATCCGGGTGATGCCCCAACGAACATCAAGAAAATGATGAGCAGTAATGTAGGTTGAGTTAAATCAGGGATATTCAACGTATTGGAGCCTGCTGTCCTTGGTGAAACCGATTGAAATAAAGACGATAACGCTTTACCCATGAAAGATAAAGGCTGCAATGTTTTGGCATTACCGAACTCGAATAAAAAGATTAAAATTGCGCCGACGATTGTAAGGGTCAAGCTAGTCATCAGAACAACCTTGGTATGTACGGATAAACGATGGGTTTCACGATATTCGTATAGTTCATTCATTACGATAAAACCTATTCCGCCAAACGTGATGAGGAAGGCGACGGTAAGGGTTACGAATGGGTCCGATACATAAGGGGTCAAACTCCTGAATTCCCCCATTAAATCAAAGCCGGCGTTATTGAAATTCGATATGGAATGAAAAACCCCGTAATAGATCGCCTTGCCGACTGGCATGTCAAAAGAAAAGCGGATTGATAAGATAAGGGCACCCACGCCTTCAATGATGGCCGTGAAAATTAAAAGCCGTTTTACTAACTTGACTACACCTGCCATGGATAGATTATTTAAGGACTCCTGCAAGAGTAACCTGCCTTTTAAAGAAATCTTTTTGCCTAATAAGAAAAAGAAAAACGTGGCAAATGTCATGAACCCTAGGCCGCCTATCTGAATCAGTGTTAAGATGACCAACTCACCAAAGGTGGTGAAAGTCGTTCCCGTATCCACCACCACAAGCCCTGTTACACATGTAGCGGAGGTTGAGGTGAATAAAGCATCCAGAAAAGAAAGGCCATTCCCATTTTCAGTCGAAATCGGCAGGGTCAGCAAATAGGCCCCAATAAGTATCAGGATGGCAAAGCCGAGTACAAGGATTTTTGGCGGATCCAATAAATTTTTTGCTTTTATCAAATGATCATCCCTACCTATAAAAATATTGTGTAAAACTTATGAAATCTTAACCATCAATCCTCTTTATAAATCTTTTTCAAAGCATAATAAAAAGACCTGCGAAAACATCGAAAGGCTTTTTTGTCACAAAAAGAGTGCAAAAAAAGCTCCCGAAATAGGCGGTCTTATGACCTCCTTCGCTTTAGCCGACGAAGTTAGCTGACGGGTAGGATGGCGAAAGAGCTGATCTCATCCCTTCTGCAAGGCAGAATTAACCCCAAATGATTGGGTCCTCCGTACTCAATTCCCTTGAGTTTTGGCCGAAATGCATTAAATTGATAAACGTATTCTACTCCCATCATTTAGCAGTTGTAAACCCCTAAAGTGTAAAAAAATATTTCTTTAACAAGACTGAAAATTTACGTTTTATTTACATTTTAAAAACGTATTGACAAATATTAGTTAGCACATTATGATAGGTTCGATTAAGGCGATTATGATGACCAACATCGATGTACTTTATTCAATACTTTCAAGCAGAACATGTCATTGCAAATCTATTTTCTAATATAAATAAATTATTTTTCTTTTGAAAATCATAAAAAAAAAAGTATGGCATTCTTATTTAAAGGTTTCAAACATTTTATAAAAAAGGCGGGCAATTATGGAGAAGACGTTCAATAGATATGTTATTAACGCTACAGGCAAGGGTGGACAGACATATTTAACACAATGCCAGGATAAAGATGCACTTAGGAAATGGATAGCCGATCATGAGGATCAAATCATAATGAATGAGTTAAGGATAACGGATAAGAAAAAGAATCCGTTGTTAAAATTGTTTTCTCTAAGGTAAATCAACTGAAATTATGTCATCCTGTGTACTATCCGGGAACTAGAGCGAAAAATCCATAACTTGTTTTGCTAACTCATTTATTTTTGAATGAGTTTTTTTGCGTTGAAAATTATGACGTTTACACTATTAATACAATAATGTTAAAATTTAGAAAAATGATGAATCTGGATGTAATGAAGAGAAAGCAAATGGAATGACCACATTTCAGAGAGCACCGTCAACTGGAAGGAGTAAGCATAAATTGAAGCAATTCTCCAGTATGGGAAGGGGATGCTGTGACGGGAACTTCCGTTATGGTGCGTAGTAACACCGCACTATTGATCTCGTCCCAGAGAAGCCTTTCCTGGGGATGGGATTTTTTTATTGTTTATATTTCTTTTTCTAAGGAGGAGAAGCGTTGACATTAAAAAATTCATTAGTAGCTTGGAAATATCCTTCCATCCTATTGTGCGGGATCGGGATTTCCAACTTTGGTGCATGGGTTTATTTTATTGCACTTAATTTAATCGTGCTGGATATGACTGATTCAGCTTTAGCGGTAGCTGGACTTTATATCGTTAAACCGATGGCTGCCATATTTACGAATGTTTGGGCAGGCAGCGTGATTGACCGGATAAATAAGCGGAATCTAATGGTGGCACTTGACCTATTTCGAGCGGTATTCATAGCCTTGCTGCCATTGACTTCTTCTATTTGGGTCATCTATTCCCTTGTCTTCGTGATCAATATGGCAGGGGCCATGTTCGGAACGACATCAAGATCTTATATAACAAAATTAATACCCATTGAACAGAGGAAACGATTTAACTCGTTACGAAGCTTAATGGATTCTGGGGCTTTTTTGATTGGACCTGCGATAGCGGGTCTCCTTTTCTTGATCGGTACACCCGTTTTAGCCATTTACATTAACGCGGCTGCCTTATTATTATCCGGCATCATCACTCTATTCATGCCCGATCTTGAAAAGGGACGTTCCCTTGAACAATCCAGTCATTACCTGTCTTGGACCATCATGAAAAAGGATTGGGGCATCGTCATGGACTTCAGCCGGAAATTTTCCTATATCATGCTCATTTATTTCTTATTCAGCTGTATGGTAGTAATGGAAACGGCCATGGATTCCCAAGAAGCGGTGTTTGCCAAGGCCGTGCTCCTTTTGTCGGACAGCGATTACGGATTCCTTGTAAGCATCGCCGGGGCAGGCATCATTGCGGGTGCAATAGTCAATGCGGTATTCATCAATAAAATACCAATATCGTACCTAATTGGACTTGGATCTTTATTTGTATCGATAGGTTATGTGATCTATGCCCTTTCAAATTCCTTTTCGATGGCCGCCATCGGATTTTTCATCATTGCCTTTTCACTGGCTTTTGCCAACACAGGATTTCAAACATTTTATCAAAATAATATTCCAGTGGAGATTATGGGGAGGGTTCGAAGTATTTTTGGCTTGTTGGAAGCTTTACTGATCATCATGACTACAGCGATTGTTGGTGTCTCAGCTCATTTCATTTCGATTAGGTTGGTGGTCATTTCAGGTACCATGATCATGTTCGCCGTATCAATTTTACTGTCCATACTTAGTATGAAGGCCTCGAAGAGCAGGTATTATTCCATTGGGAATGCCGGGGAAAAAATGTAACTTTTTATAAAAGGCATGTAAATGGAACATGCCTCTTATAAAAACTTCATTGAACGAATGTCCGCACTTGGCTGATGAAGTTCAAGATTTGAAAATGAATTTTCGCCATTTCTTCCACCGTTTGGCCGTCGCAATTCTCCAGCCACTCCTGTATCACGCCTAAAATCGCTGATGTCATGAAGGCATGCATATACTTACGAAACGCCTCATCTTTTGCTGCTGGATGCTGGCTGATTAGTCGCTCCAACAGCACTTCACCGAATACACGCTTTATTTTTTTTGCAAAAGAAGGATCGCCCTGATCACCAAGAATGGCCCTTAATGCATGTGCATGTTCACTAATGAATTGAAAAATTGCTACGAAGGGCGGGTAAAGTTGTTGATGATGAAGAGCCAAAAAAGCCTCTTTCGGCAGAATGGCAGTAATCCGTGTTTGAAGTTCATTTAACAATTCCTGCTGTAAGTGATCCATCAATTCATATTTATCCGTATAATGCAAATAAAATGTGCCCCGATTAATGTTAGCGCGTTCCGCAATTTTCTTCACTGTTACATGTGAGAACCCCTCTGCCTCTACGAGTGCAATAAAATGATGTTGTATCTGCAGTTTCGTTTTATGTACCATATCCTCATGAATCGATCCCATGAAATGTCTCCTTCACTTAACATTTTTTCCAAATATGTTGATTGTATTAGACCAAATGCTACCTTAGAATGATGATACACTCAACACCGTGTCAATTAAAGAGGAAGGATGTGTGTACAATGAAAAATGCTATTTCCATTGAAGGAATTGCTAAAGATTTTCACCAAAAAAAGGTCATTCAGCCATTGAACCTGAATATAGAAAAAAATGGGATTTTCGGCTTGCTAGGTCCATCCGGATGCGGAAAGACGACCTTGATTAAAATGATTGTCGGATTGATTAAGCCCGATGCGGGTAAAGTCACGGTTCTTGATCATGAAGTGCCAAATGAAGCACTGTTAATGGATGTCGGCTATATGGCACAGTCCGATGCTTTATATACAGAACTGACGGGAGCTGAAAATCTCGCATTTTTTGCGAAGCTTTACCGTTTATCGAAAAAGGAGCGAAGGGAACGCATTCGATATGCAGCTGAAATCGTACAATTGACGAATGATTTGAACGTTCGGGTAGCGTATTATTCCGGTGGGATGAAACGGCGTCTGTCACTGGCGGTAGCACTCATCCAAAACCCGGAGATCCTCATTTTGGATGAACCGACCGTAGGGATAGACCCTTTGCTGAAACAATCCATTTGGCAGGAACTTGAACGTTTAAGAAATGAAGATCATAAGACGATCATCATCACGACTCATGTGATGGATGAGGCGGAACGATGCGATAAACTGGCGATGCTCCGTGAAGGTGAAATAATCGCATCAGGAACACCGGCAGCTTTAAAAACACAATATGCAGTGGAAACGCTTGATGATGTTTTTTTGAGGATTGGAGGTGGACTATCATGAGAATTGCCTCTCTTGTTACTCGAATTATACAGCAGATGCGCCGGGATCGAAGGACACTCGCTTTATTTTTCCTTGCTCCATTGCTCATTTTAACGCTCATGTATTTTATTTTCGATACAGAAGCGAGTGATTTGGAAATCGTTGTTACAGGTAGTGATGAAACTCTGGTTAAAGCATTGAAACAAGCGGATTTTCAAGTAACGGCTGCTGAGAAGTTTTCTAAGGAAAGAATGATTGAAAATACTACGGATGGCTGGTTGCATGTTGAAAATGGCCAGATAAAACTGACGCTGTTAAACGACGAACCGGCTCGAGCAAAGGCCGTTCAAATGGAAATGATGCAGGCGTTGCAAGGGAAACAGAAAAATACTCCTTCCATTGAGGAGCAATTTGTTTACGGGGATGCAAACACAAAGGGTTTTGATACTTTCAGTCCGATGCTCGTTAGCTTTTTCGTTTTCTTCTTCGTATTTTTAATAGCGGGTATTGCGCTTTTGAAGGAGCGAACAAGTGGTACGTTGGAACGGCTGCTTGCGACACCGATTAAACGATACGAAATCGTAGCGGGTTATGTGATCGGATATGGCTTATTTGCTCTTATTCAAACGATAATAGTCGTCCTATATGCTGTAAATGTGCTGGATATCGTGCTTGTTGGCTCAATATGGCTCGTTTTATTGACGAATATACTCGTCGCGCTCGTTGCATTATCGCTTGGTACTTTACTATCGAGTTTCGCAACATCTGAATTCCAAATGGTACAATTCATTCCGCTGGTCATCGTGCCGCAAGTCTTCTTTACAGGGATTTTCCCATTAGATGGCATGGCAGACTGGCTGCAAAAAATAGGCAAGGTCATGCCGCTTTATTACGCGTCGGATGCCATGAACGGCATTATGTACAAAGGTTTCACATTTAATGATATTTTACTGGATTTACTCATTCTCCTGGCATTTTCCGTCGTTTTTATAACCATCAATATCATCAGTTTAAAAAAATACCGTGCCTTATAATGAGGATTAAATACCAATCCTTGCTAAGATGATTACATCTGAATAACGTAAAACAAAGTCGGATTCCTGGATCGTGAGGAACCGGCTTTTTGTCTTACTGGAAGAAGATCGAATTTTGGTTGAAGGTCGAATTATTCCACACAACAGTCGAATTATCCGGATGTAGGTCGAATAAACCCACACATCGGTCGAATTATCCGGATGTAGGACGGAATATCCCACACAAAGGACGAATTATCGGGGATTAAGGACGAATTATCCTTCCCATCGTTGATTCATTCTAAAAAGCTTCCCTTAGAAGTAGTTTGTTGACGGGGTGTTAAAGATGTCCTAGGATATAATGATATGCAGTAATTTGGAAAGAAATAGAAGGGGAGGGAGTTACATGTCTCTAAAATCGGTCATGCTTTCCCTTTTGCTGTCGCAAGCACTGTTTTTATGCGGTTTGCCTCTTTTCCTTCAGCTCCTATTATATTTGAATCCTTTGGTGATCATGGTTGTCTGGTTTTGTATACTCATTTTCGTTTCGCTTGCGGTTCTTTATTTTCGAGGTGAAATGGTCAAGATTCCGCGCCTTTTGTGGCAGGCAGCCTTTAGTGGCTACAGTTTATCATTAATGGTTTTGTTGTTCTTTCGGCCAAAAGGGCAGGTTTATTCCTATAATTTGATTCCTTTTTCGACGATTCTTTCATATATTTCGAACGAAATGAACGGGCTTGTGTCATTTTATAATCTTAGCGCCAATGTGGGACTGTTCATTCCATTCGGGCTATATTTATTGTCCAAGGAAGGGAAAGATCCATCAACTTCAAGGAAATTTCTTTATCCATTACTTTCGATTTCGGGCATCGAAATCTGTCAGTTTGTTTTACGGCGCGGCAGTTTGGATGTCGATGATCTGATACTGAATATGATTGGTGTTTACCTGGGGTATATCCTGTATCCATTGTTCACGAGAGTGGTAGCGATCCATTCTAGAGTAGATTCATAAATAAGATAAATGAAAGGATGAATTCCATGTATAGCACTTTAGAAAAATTAACGGGCCATCCCGTGTTTCATTATTTTGCAGCGATTTCCGAAATCCCGAGAGGATCAGCCAATGAAAAAACGATCAGTGACTATTTGGTTCGCTTTGCTAAGGATAGGGACCTGGTGGTGATTCAGGATGAAGCACTGAATGTCATTATCAAAAAGCCTGCCACAATTGGATATGAAAGTGCACCTACCGTCATTATCCAGGGGCATATGGATATGGTTTGCGAAAAGAACAAGGGTACACTTCATGATTTTGAGAAGGATCCGCTTCAATTAAGGATTGTGGGTGACATGTTGTATGCGACGGAGACAACTTTAGGGGCGGATAATGGGATTGCAGTTGCTTATGCTTTGGCATTATTGGATGCAAATGATATTCCGCATCCTGCTCTTGAAATAGTCATAACGACTGAAGAAGAAACGACAATGAACGGTGCACTTGCTGTGGATCCGGCTCACTTCAAGGGAAAAATGATGATCAATATCGATTCGGAGGAAGATGGAAAGCTGCTGGTCAGCTCAGCAGGAGGAATACGCGTTCGGCAAATCCTGCAAATCGGATGGGAATCGGCTTCAATTGTTGAAGCTGTAACTTATATCATCAGGATTAAAGGGTTAAAGGGCGGACACTCCGGTATGTCCATCCATAAGGAAAGAGGGAACTCCAATAAACTTTTGGGCAGAGTATTACATGAATTAACGACAGACTTTCCTTGCTTCATACAGCAAATGAACGGTGGCCTGAAAGGGAATGCGATTCCTCGTGAAGCAGAGGCGACTGTACTGATTCATGTAGAAGATGTTCAGAAGATAGGGGAGAGACTCCGGCAATGGGAAGATACTTTTAAAAATGAACTGCAATCTTCCGACCCTGAGGTATCGATTAGGTTTGAAAAGATCGAAACGATTTCTTCAAACGTTTTTTCCAAAGAGACGGTATCTAAAGCCATTACCTCTTTACTGGTAATCCCGCATGGCGTTCAAGGAATGAGCATGGGAATAGAAGGATTAGTGGA
This sequence comes from Peribacillus sp. ACCC06369, assembly GCF_030348945.1. Classification (NCBI taxonomy): domain Bacteria; kingdom Bacillati; phylum Bacillota; class Bacilli; order Caryophanales; family Bacillaceae; genus Peribacillus; species Peribacillus sp. ACCC06369. The sequence goes on along the minus strand of NZ_JAUCEN010000002.1, from coordinate 4,661,646 downwards.
AAGTTCGACGAATCTAGGGGTCGTTACGACAAATGAAGCGGAAATGATATTCGAAAGTGAAATCAGGAGTTCGGTCAAAAGCCTCAAATATAATATGGTCACTCAGGCAAAGGCGATAGCTGATATGCTTGGATGCGAGATATTGGTAGATGCGGATTATCCGGAATGGCCCTATAATCCCGATTCGAAACTCAAGAAATTATTTGAAGAAACATACAAAGAAAAATATCATGAGGATATTGAAATCATCGCTGTGCATGCAGGGATCGAATGCGGGGTATTCATTGATAAGATACCAGGATTGGATACTGTTTCAATCGGACCGGATATATTTTCCGTACATACACCTGAAGAACACTTAAGCATCCCTTCGACCATAAACAACTGGGAATATTTTGTTTACACATTAAAGAGAATGAAGGATTTATAAACAACTGCATGGCTGGGGACAGTTGAAATTCAATAGATTTGGAGACATCCTATCGTTAATCGATTGGATGTCTCTTTTTTCATGGTTAGTAAAGCTAATCGTTGATTGGAACGTAGGGAACTCGCTTTCCGCGGGCGGTCCGCCCTCGTGGTCTCCCTTGGCCACGCTTTCCCCGCAAGAGTCTCGAACACCCGCTCCAATCAACTTTGTTTTATTTAGATAGAACCCTAATTGTTTACAAACTAGATAATATTTGTTTGCCGACAGTCTTTTTTTTGTGGGTTTGTAAAATGGGACGTTCATTGATTTCCACTCCAGGCACTCGCTTTCCGCGGGCGGGCGGGAGCCTCCTCGGCGCGCCTGCGGGGTCTCCCATGCCATGCTTTTCCCGCAGGAGTCTCGTACCTTACGTTCCAATCAACTTTGTGTTTTAAAAGAAAAAACTGCAGGTCGGTCTCATCACGAACCATGTTTGAGACTAGTTTATCCTTTAAGTTTTTCACCTGTAATCCCCATTGGATGAAAGAAAATTGCGACACTCCTGCCGAAATACTGTCCAGCCGAGACCCCACAGGCGCTTACGCCGAGGAGGCTTGGCAGACAGTCGGCGGAAAGGGAGCGAATTTCTGAAATCAGCTGTAATGTTTTTTAGAAAAGACTGCAGACAAATTTGCTTTTCTTCAGATTTCTCTGCAGTCTGAAAGAAACAGAGGTTTCTTTACAATCGTTATAAAATAAACTATTGTAAAGAAAACCTATCATTCAGTCTAAATTATTGTTCTAAATCATTATGTATAGAGGAAGGTATATGGAAATATGGGTGTAAAGTATAGAATGGTCGTAGAACAAATGGAGAAAGAAATATTAGATGGAAAATATACATTAAATACTAAGTTACCTACTGAAGAAGAGTTGATGAAGAAGTTCGATGTCAGCAGGAACACCATTAGGAAAGCAATCAACATATTGGTTGAGCAGGGGTATATCTATCAAGTTCAAGGAAGCGGCATATTCCTTAGGGAATTTACCAGACCGGGCTGCATTTCGATGAGGGATATGGGTGGCTTAACCAAAGTGTTTCCAAATGATGAAATGAAAAGTAAAGTGTTGACGTTAGAATTAATAGAAGCCGATGAGGAATTGGCCAAACGAATGAAATGCAATGTAAAAACCAAAATCTATAACCTGAAAAGGGTTAGATACTTAAATGGTCAACCCATTGTAATAGAAGAATCCTTTTTCAATAAAGATATCATTCCCTTCATAAATAAAGAAATCGCAAATGGTTCCATTTATGAATATATAGTCGAGGATTTGAAGTTGAATATCGGGTTTGCGGATAAAATCATTTCGTGTGAAAAACTTAATGACGATGATGCTGGGCTTTTGGACTTGCAGCCAGGTGATCCGACATTAATCGTTGAAAGTACGGTCTTTTTAAAAGCGGGAGCCGTTTTTGATTTATCAATCGAGAAATATAATTACACTTCAGCCAAATTATTAACATTGACTTAAAAAGTGCAGGAAAATTCTTAAATAAGATTTTACGGTGTGAATGGGAGATATCGATTCACACCGTTTTTTCTTAAATTCATTTGAATTCCTGACAATAGTTTATGAACTAATTTAATTATTCTATTACAAATTTTTAATTAAACTAAGGTTGAGGTGAAAAAAGCCTGATTCCTCGTTGTTTTAATGAGAAATCAGGCTTTTATTGGTTATCAGTCATGGGGAATCAATAATAGTACACCTAGTGCAATGATGATGAAGAATAAATAACTTTCGAATTTCTTCGCGGGAATTCGCTTATTCATGAAGATTCCGAGACCTGTCGCAAGTAATATAGCTGGAATGGAATAAGCGTAAAGAATAAGTGAATCGGCTGTCCATAGTCCGCCTAGCGCATGACCCGTCACGACCAGGATTCCGGATATCAGGAAATGGGCTTGCAATGTTCCGCGGAATCGATCTGGATTCCACCTTCGCAAAGTTCCATAGACGACGACCGGAACCCCGTTAAAGTTATAGGCGCTGCCAAGGGCTCCTGAGGCAAAACCGAACGGCCATACCCAGCGCTCCGAGTTAAGTAATGGTTTATCCACAGTCTGAAAAAGTTTTTGCTTTAGAAGAGAATATCCTCCATATGCAATCAAAAAAACACCGAGTGCAGAAGTAATGATCAAAGAAGGTGCGTAATGGAGCAAAGCCAGGCCGGCTGGTATGCCGATGACCGTTGAAGCCGCCAGTCTGATTAAAACGGAGCGTTCGATATGCCGCCATCCGCTAACGACGGTTAGTGAAGCGACGGTAAGACCAGCCAATCCAATCAGGGAAACCGAAGTATTAAGCGGAATGTGAAGTAAGGCAAGCAGAGGCATGCTGACAATCGCTTCACCGAACCCGAACATCGTCCGCATCAAGGCGCCGATAAACACTGCCGCCACCACCAATATGATGCTGCTGGTCGTCATTCGTTCACCTCCTAAAAGCACAGTACACCTTCTATTATTATAACATACCAATCCAGTTTTAGACCGAGGTAACCGTACTTAAAAACGGGTTATTTAAGACCCTTTACACTCTTTTTAAAGCGTTTGATTAACTATTTAATGGAGAGGTACACACCCCTTGTTTTTGTTTCTTAAGAGTCAAAAATAAGGCTTGGAAAGCGGGGATATATCTTGAGGTGTTAATTTATTTTGATGTGAGGGTTTTCTAACAGATTAATAGAGGTAGCGCAGAATCGTTTGTTAAATTAAAAAGTTTCCTAAAAGTATTGGGGGATTTGCTTTAGCTCTTGTTCCTCTACTGTAATCACTCCCTTGTTTTTCTCAATAAAGAATCCGGGAAAGGAGAAGTAGTCTATCATTATAATCCAACCATCGCTACAGATTTAACTTATTATGGTGGTTATATCAATAATAAAAAATATTACGGAGAGGTAACTTTTTATTATAAAGTTGGAGTAGGATCGCTTGGTATTGTACAAATAGGAAATGTTTATCTTAAAGTATCAGGAAATCATCTAGGAAAACTCTCAGGTAGTATAAAAACTTCTGTAAAAAAATAAATTTTACATATAGTAGGTGATTATATGAAAACTTGGAAGAAAATACTTATTGGTGTAGTATCAATTCTAATAATCGCTATGATAATTGGAATTATAAGCTTTTATTCAATTTAAAGTTTAATCTGCTAACCAAAACAAAGACCATCATTATAAGATGGTCTTTGTTTATTGTGTGTCCAGCAGGGGTACACAATAAACGCCAAATCCTTTGATAGAGGTGAGTCCTTAAATAACAGTAGAGAAAAAAAGGACAATCAATCTAACACTATGAAACTACTTTTTTAGGTGAATAAAATCATACATAAACCATAAAGGTGAAAGACAATAAACCCCTTCAAGTGGTTTATTTTGGTGTAACTGCGTACAATATCGCTAATTTTCATCGAAAAAAACAATGAAAAAGTAAAATTAATAAAATAGGGGGACATGAAAGGGGCAGTGATGGCTTTAATAGGGGAGTTTTCATGTACCCACAAAAACACTAGGCTTTGCCTTTTCAACAACATAGTTGGGGACAGTTCTTCCTTATGCTCTTTCTTCTACCAACCTTTAAGTTATGACACTTTTCATTTAGATAAATCAAGTAGTTATTTTCCTGCATAAGAAAAGGCTGAAGTGGAAATACATCAGCCTAAAAAACCCTATATATATTAGCGGTCATATTAAGGTGTTTACGCACTCATTTTAGAAGAATATCCTTTAGCATTTACGAATCAATCTCAGGTCTTTTTTTCATTCAGTTAGTGAATTAATCATAAAAGATTAAATGCATATCACTGTTAGTCCTTGATTTCGCAAAAAATTCTGCTTCATTTCCTCCATCAACAAAGTTACCAATACCCCGGAAAATACCACATTGGCCTCGATCTAAATATCTTACCCCTACATAATCATTATAACTGTCAGGATCATACTCCCATAATTCAACTTTTATCTTACCCGCTGGACCCACGTAAGAATCCCGACAAATCTTATAATCACCACCAGTAGAGGGAAACTGATCACTTTCAGCACCATTAGAATAAAGAGATTGTTCTCCTAAGTAATCCCAGCCACTTGCAAATGTAGAAGAAGGGAACAACAGCGCAGCTAACAATGTCACAGCACTCATTTTAAACATTTTCATGCTCATTCCTCCTCACCCGTTTTGACTTATTATTCTCCATATAATTCTAATCAATATTTTTTATATTATCATCTATCCAAAGATTCACTTTTTCATGAAGCGTTTTTGAAGTTTCCACTACTTCATGCCCAACATATGGAATTAGAGAAAAAGTGAAAATGTGCTCGTCATTCAGTTTTGAAATGTATTTCTGAATCATCTTTAAACTTTTAAGAATTCCCGGATCAAGTAAACGAATTACCTCTGAATCCACCATTTGTGTAGAGACGTCTCGATTTCTAATACCAGCAATCAGCAGCATAGTTGCTGCTACACTAACACTGCAATCCATGGAATAGGCCAATGCTGAAATTCTTTCATGCTCATAAGCTTTGAGTCTTAAATGAATCCTTTCCTTCTGAATAATAGATTCTCTTCTGGATTACTTCGGCTTCAAAATCCCCTCTAAAAATCGTATTATCATGCTGCAGTCTCATTTAAAACATGGACAAGCCCTCCATACCTTCCCTGGAATTGATAGCTGCCATTATTATTTTTCCCCTATATCCTTCTCAGGCTTATGAACACATTCATTTAATGAGTGTTGAACGCAAAAAACATATTAGGGCTATCCAGGGAATAAAATGAAAGGAATATTTAAAAGGAAAGCGGGGCTGTGCATGTGAGAATCCATGTGGTGAATAGGGGGGATTCTTTGTGGGGAATTTCCCAGCAATATGGTGTCAGTATCAACCGGATTGTTCGGATCAATGGCCTTGAAAATCCAGATAAGCTGGTGCTTGGCCTAGCTCTTTTGATTCCTGAACCTTATCTTCAGTACAGGGTTCAGCAAGGGGATGCTCTAAATAATATCGCAAATCAGTTTGGAATTACGGTACAGGAAATCATGCAATCGAATCGCATCACAAATCCTTCCGCTATCTATCCAGGGCAGAGACTAACCATCCCGGTTATTTATCATACCGTAAGGGAACGAGATACCCTTTATGATATAGCGAGCCGTTATGGAACGACAGTTCAGGCCATTATGCAGATGAATAGGATTACAGATCCGTCCAATATCCATATAGGACGGATAATGAGGATTCCCCAGAAACCAAAACCCATCATTGAAGTAAATGGTTTTACAAACGTTTACGGGCAAGCCGGTGCGGAGCAGGTACGTGAAGTAGCCCATGATTTGACCTATGTAAGTCCATTTGGTTATAGAATGAGGCAAGATGGCAGCTTAGAAGTCATAGATGACATCCCGACGATCCGGGCGGCACAGTCGACTGGCGTCATACCCATGATGTGCATAACGAATTTTTCCGCGACGGAAGCGGGAACTCAGCTTGCCCATACGATACTTTCCGATTTAAGTTTAGTGGAAACATTATTAACCAACGTCATAAAAACAATGAAAGATAAAGGATACCGTGGATTGAATATCGATTTTGAAAGTGTAAGACCAGAGGACCGTGATCTCTATAATCGCTTTCTCCAAAGAGCAGTGGATCGATTGCATCCTGAGGGTTACTTTGTGTCATCCTCCCTTGCCCCAAAAACTAGCGCCAATCAAAAGGGGACATTAGTTGAGGCACATGATTATCCAGTTCACGGACGGCTGCTCGACTTCGTGGTGCTGATGACATATGAATGGGGTTACCGAAAGGGGCCGCCGCAGGCAATCTCTCCCATTAATGAAATAAAGCGTGTCCTTGATTATGCCGTAACGGTGATACCAACAAATAAAATCTTCATAGGATTTCAAATTTATGCCAGGGACTGGCTTATTCCTCATGAAGAGGGACAGGAAGCAGAGACTTTCGACATGCAGGAAGCCATCAGGCGAGCCGTCCAATATAATGCAGAAATAAAATATGACGAGACAGCCCAATCCCCTTATTATAGGTACAAAGATGATCAGGGACGCACACATGAAGTTTGGTTTGAGGACGCACGCAGTGCCAAAGCCAAATTCGATCTGGTGAAGACTTACAGGTCAAGGGGTCTCAGTTATTGGGTACTTGGTTATCCGTTCCCCCAGAATTGGGAACTGCTTGGGGATACATTCATTGTACGGAAACTGTAGGGTGTTTGTTACGGCAAGGTAGATCACATAATTGATATAGTGATGGGCAGCTTTTTTATAAAGCTGTCTATTTTAGTGATTTCGAAATGCACTACATAATTACAGGATTTTTATAACAACGTTAAAATCGTCTGGAACCTGTGTAGATAAAGGGACTTAATCGAGGACGCCATATGGTGGTCCTTTTCATTTTAATGAGAACTCTTTAAAAACAAGGGAATGGTCATTCAAAAAAGGAAAAGGGCTCCTCATTGTGGAATTAGGAGACTAGAATATTACTTACCGGAGGAACATTTAATGGAATTAACCATCATTAATACGTTTACAGATCAACCTTTTAAAGGAAACCCTGCTGCAGTCTGCCTTCTTACCGGGGAAAGTAACAGCGAGTGGATGCAGCGAACAGCTAAAGAGATTAATATGCCTGTTACCGCTTTTATTCAACCTCATAATGGGGAATGGAAGCTGCGATGGTTCACACCTTTCATTGAAATCCCGATTTGTGGACATGGGACGCTGGCAAGCTCTTTCTTTTTATGGGATAAAGGATACGTGCCAAGGAATCAGCCGATTGCCTATCAGACGAAAAGCGGGCTTCTCACTGCAAAATTCGTTGATGGGATGGTTCAGTTGGAATTTCCGTCATTAAGGGAGAAGGAGACCACTGCCCCTGATTTACTGATAAAAGCTTTAGGAGTTGTGCCTGCGTATGTTGGGCAAAACAAATGGGATCTTCTAGTCGAAGTTCAATCAGAGGAAATCGTAAGGAATTTAAAGCCGGATATAGACTCCATTGCCCAATTGCCGGTTCGGGGCGTCATCGTGACGAGTCAATCGGATAACAGTGAATATGATTTCGTTTCACGTTTCTTTTCCCCTGCCCAAGGCCTTGACGAAGATCAAGTAACCGGCTCGGCCCATTGCTGTCTGGGACCATATTGGAAAAGCAAGCTGAACAAAAGTATCACTATAGCCTATCAGGCATCGGAAAGAGGAGGACTGCTGAAGGTTGAAGTAACGGAAGACACAGTTAAACTTTCAGGCCATGCCGTGACCATATTCGAAGGGAGCTTAAACATTTAATGCAGGGAGAGGGAGGTATGGGGCAATCCTTCTTAATGAAGGATCGAACCCGTTGCCCTTTTTCATTGTACAAGAATCGAAATGGCGCTATACACTAATAACAAAGCCATGATTACATTAAACTGACTTCTATACTTTGATAAAACCGTTTGAAAAACCGAACCGAACATACTCCAACAGAACGTACTCATAAAACCAACAAAAGCCAGAAATAATGAAAAGAATAGTAAGCTGAAATTTGAAGAGTGATAAGGTAGTATGAAGGTTGATATTGCCGTGATGCCATATAAGATGCCTTTTGGATTTATGAATTGTAAAAGCATGCCCGCTATAAAACTGTTGTTCCTGTCATCATTATTGTCCTTATCTTTATTTGAACTGGAAATGATTTTTATGGCCAGGTACAGCATATAAATTGCACCTAGGATAGTCATGATAAATTCAATCTTTGGTATGAAATTTTCAAGCAAAACATTAAAATAACTACACAATAACATTATTACAAAAAAACCGGCACCTACCCCGAAACAAAATTTAATCGTCTTTTTTAACCCGTACTTGTTCGCAAATAACATTGCCATGATGTTATTTGGACCTGGAGTGAAACTTGTAACAAAAACAAATAGCAAAAAAGATAGTAAAGGCATGGTTGACTCCCCTTTGTATGTTATAATGACCAAAAGTGACACTATAACGACTTCCTTTTTATTGTACAATGCCGACGTTATATTGTAAATAAGGAGCATTTTTATGGAAGAAATAAATTTTATTATTGCTAACAATTTAAAAGCCATCAGGGAAAGTAAGAAATTAAGTCTTGAAAAGGTTGCTGAATTAACCGGAGTAAGCAAAACGATGATCGGACAAATCGAAAGGGGCGGATCGAGCCCTACGATTACAACAATTTGGAAAATAGCCAATGGATTAAAGATTTCATTTTCTTCACTGATAAATAGTCCGCAGCCGGATACAAAAATTGTTTTAAAAAGTGAAATTCAATCATTATCTGAAGATAACGGCAAATATCGAGTTTATCCCTACTTTCCCTTTGAAGATGAGAAGCGCTTTGAAGTATATTCAGTCGAGATAGAAAAAGGTGGATTCCTAAGTTCCGATTCCCATAGAGAAGGAACTGAAGAGTACATAACTGTTTTTGAAGGGGAATTGACTGTACGTGTAAATAACGAAGAATATACAGTAAGGAATGGTGATTCTATCAGATTCAAGGCTGACAGACCGCATACTTACCATAATTCAGGGGAAACATTAACTCGCTTAAGCATGATCCTATATTATCCAACTTAAAAATATGGGAGTAATGTTGTTCTGCTTGTTATGAATTATTAAAATTTTATGTTCAATGTTGCTCTTCAAAGACTGGGAGAGATATAACTCTCTCTCTCAAGTTTGTAGACAAATGGCTTCGGAAAACGTAACTTTGATCAAGAACCAACTGACACAAAGCAATACCTTCAACTCCTCAGGTATGGATTATATCAAAATTTTATAACAATGTTGATTGGAGAGGAAGGTGCGAGACTCCTGCGGGAAAAGCGAGTCTAGGGAGACCCCGCAGGCGCAAGCCGAGGAGGCTCCCAGACCGCCCGCGGAAAGCGAGTACCTGGAGCGGAAATCAACGTCCAACTTGTACAGTCTGTGGGAGAGATTTAAATCTCTCTCTTTTTTTTGACCTTCTGTAGGTATAAAGACCAAAATTGATTGCGGAGAAATAATGATACTATTTTACCATTAAATAATTTTGTTGATATATCATCTAGATACAGATGGGTATTTTGGGGTGATTATAATGATAATATTCTGTTAATATTCCGTGTGGCATTGTAAATTTGTTTTAAAATTGGATTATTTTGTTGTAATATAGGATATACACGAATCTTTAGAGGAAAAAAGTAGGGTGGATTTGTGTATAAGCAATAAAATTTATTCAGGTTTAATTTTTTGAAAAACGTGTCAAATCCATGGATATGTTCGCAAAATGTTATGCCAGTATAGAACTTATGGGGGGATTACTCTAATGGGGAAAAAGAAAATCGTTAAAATTGCATCAGCAACCATAATGGCTGCGACAACGATCGTAGCAGTAGCACCGGCACCATCCGATGCTGCCACTAGTCTGAATAGTAAAATCAAAACGGCAAAGGCCACCATCAAAAAACCATTTGACACCTATTTCTACTCTTCTAAACTCGCTTCCGTATCCACTGTTGAGAAACAAATCAAGTCTGCAAAACAAGCAAAAAATGACATCAACTCTACCATTAAAAAATCAATGTTAAGCAAAAAAGAAAAAGACGCCAAATACAAAGAAATTGAAGCTTATGACAAGTACATCACTCGTTCAGAAGGTTATGTAAAAGGATATAAAGCGGCTGAGAAAGCAAAAGCTGCACATGATAAATCGATTAGCGCCCTTACGAATTCAATTCTTGCCAAGAAATCTATTGATATCAGGAATCAATACGAGGCACTGGATATTGCCGTGAAAAAGACAGACAAAGCCATTAAAGATACGGTTTACGGTGCGAAAATCGAAAAGCTCTTATACGATAAATTCACTAAATCGACCAAAACGGCTTTGAGCGGTGACCTGAAAGTGCCGTACTACTATGAGAAAGCTGCTTACTGGGTGAAGAAAGGTGATTTAAAGACCGCGGACAACCGGATGAATACCGTTTCTTCTCAGTTGAAAAAGGTCAGCAAAACGTCCAAGCTCGGTAAAGCCATTCATGCTTATGTTAAAGAGGTGAAAGGTAAGTATGATGAAGCGGTATATGCAGAAAAGAAAAAGGAAGTGGCAAAACGGGTCAATACCTATGTAGCTCTTGCCAATGGGGAACTTAAAACGAAAGAACAGATAAAAGCGGCTAAAAAGGCGAGAGCCGACATCCATTTAAATGGGATCAAGGAGGCGGACCGAAAGGAATTCGAAGCGAAAATAGCATTGGCGGATAAGAAAGTGGCAGCTGCTAAAGAAGCTTTGAAAAATCCGGCGAAGGCAATCACGCTTTCCTTGATGCATACGAATGACACGCATGCCCACTTGGACAATGTGGCCAAAAGGGTGACAGCTGTTAAAGAAGTGCGTAAGAGTAAACCGCAAGCTCTATTGGTGGATGCTGGTGACGTATTCTCGGGAACCCTCTATTTTAATGAATTCAAAGGGCAAGCGGATCTTCGCTTCATGAATTTAATGAAATATGACGTCATGACATTTGGGAATCATGAGTTTGACTTGGGATCAAGCGCTGAAGGGCATCAAGCTTTGGCTGACTTCATTAAGGGGGCTCAGTTCCCATTTGTCAGTTCGAACGTGGACTTCTCCGAGGATGATAAGTTTAAGGGATTATTTTCGGACCTTATTTCAAGTGAGCCGGAGCAAGGGAAGATATACAATGGAATCGTAAAACAAGTGGATGGTCAGAAGGTGGGTTTCTTCGGGCTTACGACTGAAGAAACGAAAGATATTTCAAGTCCTGGAAGTATAGTATTCGAAAACTATCTTGAAGAGGCCGAAAAAGCGGTCAAGGCGTTCAAAGGGATGGGTGTTAATAAGATAGTTGCCGTATCCCATATTGGTTATGATGACAATGCAGCTTATGACAATGATTTAACATTAGCTGCCAAGGTCAAAGGCATCGACGTGATTGTGGGCGGACATAGCCATACGCAGTTAAACGCCCCCGTTGTAATTGATAAGGATGATAAGGGGAAAACGAAAGATCCGACAGTCATCGTTCAAGGGTATCAGTATAGCGACTTTTTAGGAACGATCGATGTGGAATTCGATAAGAAAGGCAAGATTGTCGGACAAGCTGGTCAGCTGATTAAGCTTTCTGAAAAACAGGATGATCCTGAAGCGGCAACAGTGCTCGAAACATACTCCTCGAAGATTAAGGAGCTGAAGGAAACGCAGACTGGGGCAACAGCTGTGAAGGCTTTGGACACACCGCGTGATGCAGGGGATGAAACGAAACCGAGTGTTCGTAAAAATGAAACAGAACTGGGTAATTTAATTACGGACGGAATGCTTAGTAAAGCAAAAGAATTCAATAAGGATGCGGTCATTGCTTTCCAAAATGGCGGGGGCATCCGCGCAGGTATCGATCAAGGTGAGATCACTTTAGGGGAAATACTGACGGTTTTACCGTTTGGGAATACGTTAGCGACGATGGCGCTTACGGGTGCAGAGATCAATGAAGCATTAGAGCATAGTGTCAGCTTGGCTCCTAAGGAAAATGGCGGCTTCCTGCATGTATCCGGAATGAAATTCAGCTACGATAGTTCAAAGGAATCAGGCAATCGTGTGACTAAGGTTGAAGTCATGGGACAAGATGGAACATATTCCGAGTTGGATGCCGCGAAGGAATATGTCGTGGCGACCAACGCTTTTACAGCTAAGGGCGGAGATGGATTCACCGTTTTCAAGAAGGCTTATGAAGAAGGAAGAGTGACGGATATCGGACTCGCTGATTGGGAGAATCTACGGGATTATGTAAGTGGGCTCAAAACTGTCAATCCAAGCATCGAAGGACGCATCAAAGATGTGGCCGGAAACTCTACAGACCCGAATACGGTGTTGGCCAAAGACTTTGGCGGAACGGCTGATGCTCCAAAAAACCATGAGGGTAATGTAGTTGTAGACATCACGGATATTGCTTCATTGGAAAATGCAGTGGTTAAAGGAAATCTTACATTAACAGGAACTCCTCCAGACAGCTTTACTTTTTCAAATGTTACAGTCGAGGGTAATTTGGATTTATCGGGACTTAACGGTAAAACCGTGAGCCTAAGCGGTGTCACCGTGAATGGCGAAACGATTTTTTAATCGGTATGAATGCTGAACCTACGTAAAAAGTTGGAGGGGTTGAGATCTTGAAGAAGAATGGGATATGCAAGCTTTTCTTTGCCATATTGATCGTGCTATCAACGGTTTTGCCATATGCAGACGCTGCAAATGCGGAAGGGACTATAACGGTAACGGAAGCGATTAATAATAACAGTGGCACGGCAACGGTGAAGGGATATATTGTCGGTACAGCTAAAAGCGGTACAAGCTATCAACAAACATCGCCTTTTACTGAAGGTACGAATATAGGTATTGCGGATAGTCCGGATGAAACGGATGTAAAGAAAATCATGCCTGTTCAGCTTCCGGCCGGTAATATCCGTACGGCGTTGAATCTAGTCGAACATCCGGAATTACTCAAAGCACAGGTGACGATTACTGGAAAGCTGGAAAGATATTTTTCAGTACCAGGTCTGAAATCCGCAACCGATTACAAAATCATCACTGATGGAGGAACACCACCTGAAGAGCCTGATGTGAAGGTTCTGGATTCCATCGCCGAGGCAAGAACGAATACCGAAGATGTAGTGCAGGTCGATGGGGTGGTTACCACAGGGCTAGGTTATTGGGGAGGAAAAGGCTTTTATATCCAAGATGAAACGGCTGGGCTATATGTTTATGGTTCTTCATGGCCTGTGGATGTAAAGCAAGGCGATAAGGTTCGTTTAATCGGACAAGTATCCGCTTATAATAAGGAATTACAAATCCAACCAACCTCCCTTGAAGTGGTTTCTTCCGGGAATGAACTTCCTGAAATCCAAAAAATTGATGCCGCTGGCGTCAATGAAGAAACGCAAGGTGAGCTGGTCACGATTGAAAAAGCGACCATTACTGAATTGGCGGCATCGGGAACATACGGAACATTCGAATTCAAGGCGGCAGATACTGAAGGGAACTCTGTTACCGTTCGCCATGATAACCGGAACGGTTCGAATTATGAAGATTTCCTGAGGAACTTTAAAGCGGGGGATGTCATTTCCGTAACCGGGATAGCATCGCAGTTCAATGACACGTATCAACTGAAGCCACGTGGTCTTGACGATTATGAACTGGTGAACAAACCAGCTGTTTACCCGGATATTTTCCCTGGTGCGGTTAGTGAAAATACAAAAGTAACACTTGAATCGGGCTGGGAAGAAGCGAAAATCCATTATACGCTGGATGGATCCACTCCGACGTCTTCAAGTGCCTTGTACACAGATCCTATCTTTTTAACGGAAGATACCGTCATAAAGGCAATCGCTGTCAATGATAAGACATCGGAAGTTTTCACATTTGCCTATACGGTTATCAAAACCAATGAATTGAAGATCCGTGACATTCAGGGGATGAATCATTTTTCATCATATGAGAATCAACTCGTCTCAGGTGTTGATGGTGTCGTCACTTATGTAAAGGATGCGAATAACTTTTACATGCAAGATCTGAATCCGGATAAGGACTTAACGACTTCAGAGGGAATACTCGTGTACAACAAAGCGCATGGTCTAAAAGCGGGAGATCATGTCAAAGTTGCTGGTAAAGTCGTGGAGTGGTATATCGAAGGATACGCTGAAATGAAAACGACGGATCTGCCAACGACCGAATTGACGAATACGACTATTGAAAAGCTTGGAACTGTAGCAATGCCAGAACCGATCATCATTGGAAAAGATGTCATTCCGCCGTCTGAGAACATCGATGATGATAGATTGACAGATTTTAATCCGAACGATGACGGCATTGATTTTTACGAGAGTTTGGAAGGAATGCTCGTGCAAGTATATAACCCGAAAGTGGTCGCTCCTCAAGACTATGGTGAATTGGTCGTGATTCCAGGGAATATGGAAACGACGACTGCAGTTAAAGGTGTCAAAATAACGGAAACGGATTTCAATCCTGAAAGAATAACCCTTGATATGGATGATGAATCATTTGTAGCGAAAACGGGTGATTCTTTTGAAAGCTCGGTTACGGGAGTCATCAGTTATGGATATAGCAACTATAGGGTATTGACGGATAAAAACCAGCTGCCGGCGTTAAAGGATGGCGGTACGGCCCGGGAAGTGACATCCTTGGAGAAGGATTCCGATAAATTATCAATTGCTTCCTATAATATCGAGAATTTCTCCACACAAACCGCTGACTCGAAAGTTGAAACGATCGCAACATCCATCATTACTAATCTTAAACAGCCGGATATAATCGGCGTAACGGAAATGCAAGATAATGATGGGGCAACAGATAGCGGGACAACGGATTCTGCTCAAAGTGCCAAGAAGCTGACCGACAAGATAAAAGCGTTGGGCGGACCGCAATATCAATTCATCGATATCGCTCCAGAAGATAAACTTGATGGCGGGGCACCTGGCGGGAATATCCGTGTAGGCTTCTTATATAATGTGGACCGTGTCAAATTAACTGAGGGGACGAAAGGAACGGCGACGCAATCCGTTGCCTTCAAAGATGGAAAACTCACCTTGAATCCTGGACGAATAGAGCCTACTGATTCCGCCTTTACTTCAAGCAGGAAGCCTTTAGCCGCCCAATTCGAATTTAAAGGGGAAAGTGTAGTGGTGGTGGCCAATCATTTTAACTCCAAGGGCGGCGACCAGCCATTATTCGGCAGGAACCAACCTCCTATCCTTTCAAGTGAGACGCAGAGGCTGCAAATTGCCTCCATCGTCAATCGGTTTGTCAGTGATATCAAGTCACAGGATGCCAAGGCGAATATCGTCTTGCTTGGAGACTTTAATGATTTTGAATTTTCGGCTCCGCTTAAAACATTAAAGGGTAAAGATTTAACCAATATGATCGAGAAAGTTCCTTTCGAAAAACGTTATTCTTACACATATCAAGGCAATTCACAAGTACTGGACCATATCCTTGTATCGAATAATATGGCGGCGGCAACAAAAGTCGATATTGTCCATATTAACTCTTCCTTCATGGAAGCTCATGGAAGGGCAAGTGATCATGACCCTGTATTGATTCAAACATCTTTATCTGAATCAGGGGGAGTTGAACCCGCTGCTCCAGAAAAAACGTATCATTTAACAAACGTTAAAACAAAAAGACTTACGATTGCTTCACCTAGTGTTTTGATCGATCTTGACGAAACATCCAACATCGAGGAAGGGATCTGGTTAAAAGGTTCCTATGCCGTACTCAAAGGCCTTGGGCTGAAGGATGCAACTGTGACGATAAAACCGGCTAAGGAAGGCGCAATCATTGATTTTGGAGGCATGGCGGTGAAGGAAGTCATCATTGATAACGCCAATGTAAAAGAAATCAGGGGTGCTGAAAATGTTCAGAAATGGACTGTAACAGAAGGTGTCGACGCGTCTAACATCAAATTTGTCGATTCAAAAGGGGAAGCAATCGCTTCCCCTTTCGACCCTAAAGAAAATCAAGCGCCTGTTGTAAAGAAAAAACTGGAGAATCTTGAAGTGAAAGCCGGTTCTAAGGTCACTATCGATTTGAGTGAGCACTTCTCAGATCCGGATGAAGATAATCTGACCTTTTCATCCACTATCGGTACTGTTGCTGGCCCAATATTAACCCTTCCTGCAAATGAAGTTGGAACATACCTTGTTGCAGTCAAGGCTGTGGACCAACTATCGGAAGTGGTTGCCCGCTTCACGTTGACCATAACGAATGATAAGCCGCTTGAAGCTTATTATGAAACGGCGACAGGAAAAACAGGCCCGGAATTGAAATCGGTTCTGCACTCGATTATTAAGGGTCATACGAAGTTATCTTATGATCAAGTGTGGAATGCCCTTAAAGAAACGGATGAAGATCCGGCAAACAACCAGAATGTCATCTTGCTTTACTCTGGAAAATCGATTTCGAAGAGCGCTAATGGAGGCAATGCCGGACAATGGAACCGTGAGCATGTTTGGGCCAAGTCCCACGGTGATTTTGGAACAAGCATAGGTCCCGGGACCGACCTTCATCACCTCCGTCCGGCTGATGTTACAGTCAATGGTAAACGGGGCCATCTTGATTTCGACGATGGCGGTCAAACATATAGCGGATGTGAATGTAAGTTTGATTCAGATTCATGGGAACCGCCGAATCATGTTAAAGGTGATATAGCCCGGATGCTCTTTTACATGGCCGTCCGCTATGAAGGAAATGGTGAATTGGATCTGGAACTATCCGATACAGTCAATACGTATCCGAAGCCGCTTCATGGAAAGCTATCGACACTTTTGAAATGGAATGCTCTCGATCCAGTCGATGATTTCGAGAGCCACCGTAATGAGGTCATTTATGACTGGCAGAATAACCGCAATCCGTTTATCGATCATCCTGAGTGGGTCTCCGAAATTTGGGGAGCCGCTAAATCCATGGATGAGAAAAAAGCGAGTTAGAGCGGAGAGATAGAAGGGAAAGCAGCCTGATGGCTGCTTTTTTACATGTTAATTGTTGTAAGTGATTTTATTAATTATCTTAAAATACTGAAAAATCAAATACTATCTCTACGATAAATAATAAAAGTTTTTGGTAGGTATGTTATGTAATATATGTTAATATGGGATATGCAATGAAAGGGTTTTCATTGCAGGAATGATAAAAATATCTTAATATAGTAATTATGCCGCTTTTTGATCTTCATTCACCCTTATTTGAGATGAAAGACGGTTAAAAAATATATTGCCAGAAAAGGGGCATTACAAAATGAAATACAGATCTGCATTCGATATAATCGGTCCCGTTATGATTGGACCTTCAAGCTCACATACAGCAGGAGCTGCCAGAATTGGCAGAGTAGCAAGGACGTTATTCGGAAAGCAACCGAAGAAAGCCATTATTTCTTTATATGGTTCTTTTGCAAAAACCTACCGGGGACACGGTACGGATGTTGCTGTCGTAGGCGGGATATTGGATTTCGATACGGATGATGAACGAATCCCTACTTCTTTGACGATAGCGGAAGAAGTGGGTATGGAAGTTTCCTTTACAATCGAGGATACTGTGATGGATCACCCTAATACAGTCAAAATCAGACTGTTTGACGAAGATAAAGAATTAGAGCTTGTTGGAATCTCCATTGGCGGAGGAACGATAGAAATAACGGAGTTGAATACGTTCAAGCTTAAATTGTCGGGTGAAAACCCAGCCATTTTGGTTGTGCACAACGATGTGTTTGGAATAATATCTTCCGTTTCAACAGTATTGGCCAATCATGAAATTAACATTGGACATATGGAAGTTTCACGAAAAGAAAAAGGTCAAATGGCCCTCATGGTGATTGAAGTCGATCAGAAAATCAAGGTTGAAGTCATGAAGGAAATTGAGGGACTGGAAAACGTGTCGCAAGTCATAAGGATGGTTGAATGAGAATCATTAAAAGTGTTGGTATAGATATGGAGGTAAAAACATGTTCCGAAATGTAGCAGAGTTGGTTGAACTTGCTGAAAGTAAAAATGTAAAAATCGCGGAAATCATGATTTTACAAGAAATGGAGTTCTCAGGCTTGTCGAGAGAACAGATCATTGAAAAGATGGACAGGAATCTGACAGTGATGGAACAGGCGGTGGAAAGAGGTCTGAAAGGCGTGCAATCCGTTACAGGCCTAACGGGCGGAGATGCCGTTCTTTTGCAAAATTATATCAAGACGGGCAAGGCACTCGGAGGCAATTTATTATTGGATGCCGTAAGTAAAGCTGTTGCGACTAACGAAGTGAATGCAGCAATGGGAATGATTTGTGCCACTCCTACAGCCGGTTCTGCGGGCGTGGTTCCCGGTACGTTATTTGCTGTGAAAGAAAGACTTAACCCGACCCGAGCAGAGATGATTGATTTTCTTTTCACTTCCGCTGCCTTCGGATTCGTAGTTGCAAACAACGCTTCCATTTCTGGAGCAGCTGGTGGCTGCCAAGCAGAAGTGGGCTCAGCAAGTGGAATGGCGGCAGCTGCAATTGTAGAACTGGCCGGCGGTACACCAAGTCAAGCCGCAGAAGCGATGGCAATCACACTGAAAAATATGCTTGGATTGGTTTGTGATCCAGTGGCAGGTTTGGTTGAAGTTCCTTGTGTGAAACGTAATGCAATGGGGGCATCTAACGCGATAACTGCAGCTGATATGGCACTTGCAGGCATTACGAGCCGCATTCCATGTGATGAAGTCATCGATGCCATGTATAAAATTGGATTGACCATGCCAGTCGCACTTCGTGAAACGGCAGAGGGCGGCCTTGCTGCCACTCCGACTGGGCGTAAATTGGCAAAAGAAATATTCGGTTCTTATAAATAAACATTCATCCCATTGACAACAAGTTTGTTAATGGGATTTTTAATTTGTTTAAAAAAATGACTTCATTCCTATCTACTTGCTCATAGCTTTGAACAAATTAAAAATTTATCTTTACGGTTAAAAATGGAAAATGGAGGAAGAGGGAGGGATATGGCGTTTACGTACATGGAGATAGGAACAGCTGCATAGAATTCTGAATTATCAGTGAATATGAAGCCGTAGCAACTTTGTCAGTTAGCATTTTCAATGATAAGATGAGTACGAAATTCACTATGGAAAGGATTGATTCTTCATTAATTTTCTCGAATTAACGTACACGTCGGCAATGGAAAAGGCAATGTTTCAGGCTCATGGAATCGGCTATGCACAATATGCTCAAAAACTGGAGCAACGTATAATGGTTGAACAAGAACGGGAACAGGATCATTTACAAAGCAGGCGTATAACAGATGAGATGAGGGCCAATCTTTTTATGGGGAGTTAATATCGGTTTACGATATCAGTTAAAATAAAACAAAAAAATCATACACAATCGAAAGGGCAATCTGAGGATTGCCCTTTTTGTCCTGCCTATACCGTCAATAAAACTAAACTTCCCATAAAGCAGGCCATTAATTAACAGGCGATTTTTCATGTAAAAGAAGGAAACGAACAATTTAAATAGAATGTACGTTCAATAAGAGGAGGATGATCTTGTTGGAGAGAAGAGCATTACTGGTATCTGCATTACCGGAATATGAAGAAGAAATTGGGCGGTGGCTATGGTGTTTAGAAGATGTTCGCCGTACGCTTATAAGGGAATTAACTGGAATCAGCCAAAATATACTCGATTCGAAAATGGATGAAAGGCAAACGATTGGCTCGATGTTATATCACATAGCATTGGTCGAGGCGGATTGGTTATACGAGGAGGTACTTGTTACGGAATGGGATACGGAAATACGCGCTTTGTTTCCATTAGGATGCCGTGCGGAAGATGGCTCCCTTACCCACATTGAAGGACAAACATTAGAAGAACATTTCTACCGCCTCAATAAGGTACGTGAAGTATTCCTTGCAAACTTTCGTTCAATGGACCTAACGGATTGGCGTAAACCGAGGGTGCTTGAACAATATGATGTCACGCCTGAGTGGGTCGTTTACCATTTGATTGAACATGAATCGCATCATAGGGGGCAGATTTTCCAATTGCTGAAGAAATTACGGAATGAATAATAAGAAGTGAAAAGAAATGGGATTGGGATTTTATATCGCTGCTATCTAGCTTAGCCGGAGTTGCCTTTTTGGCAGCTTTTTTCTCGTTGGGAGACAGGCAGCTTAGGTAAATTTGGGGGATTACCCATAATATATTACAGTTTATGGTATATTGGTTAATATCACAACGTAAATAAACCTGCAGTGAAAATAATTCGACCTACACAGAGATAATTCGATCTACAGAAAATAATTCGTCCTAAATGAAAATAAAAAAAGTCCAGGAAATATTCCTGAACCGATTTTATACCATTTAATCTATTTGATGATTATGACCGAATTTCGACCGTAAGACGCTGCTGGCATACCCAATGAATCCTCCAACAATGGCTGGAATGATCCATCCTAGTCCTGTCTCATACATAGGAAGGATTGCAGTGAAGAAATCATTGATGAATGAAATGTGTATACCCGCTCCATTTAATCCATCCATTAAACTGACGATGAATGTTAAAAATAAGCTGCCTTGATAAACTTCAGGTCTTCCTTTAAATAAAGAATGAAGGAAAGTTAAGAAAATCAAAACAATGGCTAATGGATAAATGGCTGTCATTACCGGTACAGAAATGGCAATTAACTGGGTTAATCCAATATTGGCTATGATTGCACTGAATATGGATAAACTTATTGCAATTGTTTTGTAAGGCAGGTTTTGAAATAGTTTATGGAAGTAAGTCGAGCAAGATGTAATTAGCCCTACGCTCGTCGTTATACAAGCTACTGTGATCATTAATCCCAATAAAAGCCCGCCATATGCACCGAAGTAGTAATCCGAGACTTTCGCTAAGATAATGCCTCCATTATCCAAACGTCCAAGTTCCTCAACACTTGAAGCACCCATGTAAGAGAGAGCTGTATAAATGGTGGCAAGGATAACGGCAGCAATTGCAGTCGCTTTTCCGCAAACGATTATTATTTCTTTTTTTGTTTTAGCACCTTTTTCTTTAATGGCATTAATGATGATGATGCCAAAAACAAAAGATGCAAGAGTATCCATGGTTAAATACCCTTCTCTAAACCCATTGAAAAATGGTTGAACCATATAGTGTTCGGCAGGTGCTTGAAAATCTCCAATTGGATTAACAAAAGCGACTACCACCAGGATTCCAATGAATGTCAACTTGATGGGCGTTAATATTTTCCCCACAATTTCGACAATTTTCGCAGGATTGAGCGAAAGAAGGCACGAAATCGTAAAAAAGATGATGGTGAAAATAAGTAAAGGCAGTGGCCCTGAGTCTTCAGGCAAAAAAGGTTTTACACCGATTTCAAAAGAAACGTTTCCGGTTCTAGGCATTGCGAATAATGGACCAATCGCTAAATAAAGAACGGTTGTGAATACAATTCCAAACACGGGATGGACGCGGCTTGCTAATGATTGTAAATCATCTTTTCCCGAAAAACCGAGTGCCAGTACACCAAGTAACGGTAATCCTACACCTGTGACTAAAAACCCTGCATTAGCTGACCAGATGTTCGTTCCTGCAGATTGACCAAGCATTGGCGGGAAAATTAAATTCCCTGCCCCAAAGAATAAGGCAAATAACATTAACCCAATCACTACTATAAATGAAAATGGTACCTTGTTAGACAAAATAAACCCTCCACGAATAAACCAGAATTTACTATTTTAGAAAATTATTAAATTTTCTAAAAATTATATACAAACTAATATTAAGAACGTATCGTATTATAACTAAATTAAATTGATATTTCAATATATTTTTGTTTTTTTATTAATTACTTTGGATGATCAGTGATCCGCCCTTGTCTTATTTTGAACATCTAAAGGTAACTCATACCATTAATAAAATTCATTTTGATAAAATTCAAAGGAGAAATGAAATTCTTGGCTCATTGTTTTTATCCGTATTGTTCATAGAGGCAGGGGCAGGTGCGTGTAGTAAGAACATTGTCAAAGGAAACGATGATGTTACGAGGAAAAATTAAGGAGTGTTTTATAATGGGAGTATTTTTTGAAAAAATGTTGGGAGTGTTTTTTGAAAAAAGGAAACAAGGCAAAAAAGATGTTTTACTAATGGTTTGCTTATTCGGCCTTTCCATATTGAACATTGTTGAGTATTTCTCGGATATGGACTTATTTTGGTTATCTACCATTGTATTGATTGCATTTATTGTTCTTGCGGTACTCATACATATGGAAGGAAAAAGAAACAGGGAAAGCGATGAATGAATTCATCTTGTTGAGCTAACTGTAGGCGTGAAGGCAGGCTTTTTTTAATATTGTACTTAGCCACACCGGCAAATGGTTCGTAACAGTTTTCAATGAAAACTTTAAATATTTCATGCTATACTTAACTTATGTAGGCCAAACATCCTTCCAAAGATCCGACTTTTTGGAAATTCTTGTGATGCTCATCTGAACTTTTGAACTACGTTATTTTTTTTCTTTTAAAAGTGGATAAAGCCAACCTGAAGTATTGTGTTGGTTTACAGTCCATGTTAGAAAGTCTCTTATTAGATTAAGGCCTAGTGAAAGTTAGATTCTTTTCAATTTTTTTAAGTTACAGTATACGACGATTTTAGAAAAGAATCCTGATAACGATGTAGGTTGTGAAACAGATGAAGATTACCGATATAGATAAAAAAATATTAGAGATATTAACGATAAATAGCCGAACGTATTATGCGGATATGGGTAAGGAATTAAACATATCACGAAATGTTGTCCGTGACCGTGTTCAGCAGCTAGTAGAAAAAGGCGTAATTGAAAAATTCAGTGTTGTTATCAACTCTGAAGCTGTTGGCCAAAAGGTATCAGCTTTTTTTGAAGTGTATTGTGAACCTGCATACTTAGTGAAAGTAGCAGAAAAGTTGGCTAAGAACCCAAGTGTTGCAAGCTGTTACCAAATGACAGGTCCCAGCACATTACATATGCACGTTTTAGTTGAAGACTTTCCTTCATTAGAGTCATTCATTAATAACGAATTATATGGGATAGAAGGCATTTCCCGAGTTGAAAGTAATATCTTGCTCCGGCGTTTCAAAAGCAGGTCTGGGTTAAAGCTATAATGAACGCTTCATAATTGTAAAAAGTATACGCTCAATGCAGCCTGAGTTCCCTATTCATAGGGACTCAGGCAATTTTTTGATTTCGTTATTTCCTCTTCAGCAAAACCTTCATTCTTCTGTAATCAAACCTCTATGAACTTTTTCCCCTCTCCATTCACTGTACCAGGTGCCCCTGCTGCTTGGGTTGAATTATCAAAACGTTTCGGGCGTTTGTCTGAGGGAGTTCAAGAAATGTAGTGTATTCGAACTGTGCGGTAATCATTAATACTCCTTATAGTAATAAAATAAATGAATGTGTTATCCTATTAATTAGTAATATTATCCAAATAAGGAGCGTGTAAAAGAGAATGAACGATGAACAATGCCCTAAATGTAACTCAAACAATATTAAGAAAGGAGCTCTTGGAACCGGGTTTAAATTTGTTCAGATGTTTTCCCATGATAATTTAAGGAATAAACCTTCCAAGATTATTACTTACTATTGTACAGATTGTGGCTACATACTTAGTTCTTATTTGAAAAACCCATCTAATTTAGATTAATAAACTACATGGGTAACTAGAGAGTGGAGGCCCGTTCGTATGGGTGAATTATTATCGTTAGCATTAGATTTTTTATTCGTTGCATCTATGTCATTGCATAATAGTACGAAACATACGGACAAACACATTGAAATTCTAAAAGAATACGATTGGTTTACGGCTTTGTATTACAATCCTAAATACACTAGGCTTTTTAATCACAACAAACAAATTAGAGGTTACTTAGGACAACGTTATTCAATTAATAGAATGATCAAGAAAAAGAAACCGAGTGAAACGCTCATTATTATTCTTGATAAACAAGCAAAAAAACAAATCGTGTGATTGTGTATTCACGTTTCTACCGCACAAAACATTCCTTGAAAATTTGACTGGAATCTTAACAACCATTTATACAAACATATCCTTATATAAATAACAACCAAGGGAGAGATAAGTATTTTTTTATACGTTTATGAAGCAGGAATAATCCTAGCAATGATTGTATTCGGACTCGCTTATGTATTTGTAAAAGGGATAGAGGATAGAACGCAAATCTTACTTCAATTTTCGCTAGGCATTTTGATTTTAGTGTTTTCAATTTTTGTGATTGGTGGGTTCGAGGGGATGCCGTATGCTGTATTGAGCCTTGGTGTATTGACACTGGCGGTTCTATATTTTTTCTTAAATAGGTATTCCTTAGGAAGGAAAATTCTCTTTATTGGGGTTCCAATAATCATTGCTCTTCATATATTATTCGTATTTATCAATCAAGTTGACTATCGAGTCGTGGATAAAGAAAGACTGACGGATGATGAAACCGGGAATTATATTGAAAAAATCGAGAAAGATACATCGATTGTCGGTTACAAAAAGTTTAAAGGAGGTGAAGGGGAGGACTTTTTATTAATATCAATGGGTGGTGAAAGAAAGGGAAATACCATTGAAGTGTTGGAAGTGAAAGAAGATAGTGAAAAGACTATCATCCGCATTCGGACATCTTATAATAAAAACCCTGAGCCAAATCCGTATATAGCTGTAGCACTTACTCGTATAAAATCAAAGGTAGTCATTTTGGATACTGATGGAACAAATTATGGAGATGGTATATTTGATTAAACCTTTATAATTTGTTCATACTTGGATGGTTCCTTTTTCTTTTGGAACTAAAGGGGCAGGATAAGTTGAAAAAGGAACTTGAATTTAAATCTCGAATATCTAATGTAATCGGATAGCTAAAAATTTGATGACAGACAGGGGTTAGATACGATGATAAAAGGTTTCGGAGGAATATTTTGGAGAACTAAGAATCTTGAAGTTATAAAAAAATGGTACAGTGAAGTGTTGAAGATTGAAATAGAAAATTGGAATGGGACTGTGATAAAACCCCAATTAGGAAATGAGACCATCTTTTCTTTCTTTACCGAGAATGACAGTTATTTTCCAACAGAACAACAAGTGATGTTAAATTTCGAAGTACATAATCTAAACGAGACTATTAAGCATCTTGAACATATTGGTGTACCTCTTGCGAAGAAAAAAGAGATTAGTGAATTTGGAAAGTTTATTTGGATTGAAGATCCTGAAGGTCGACTGGTCGAGCTTTGGGAGAAATAACGAGTTGTAATTCATTTGCTATTGAGCTAAAGAACGGGTGCGTTAGCTGAAGATCGGAGCTATCACCAAAAACTGTTTTTAAGATAAAAATGTTCGTTCATGAGCAAATCTAAAGATATATAAATGTGATTCTTAGCCATACTAATAAAGATTAAAATTTCGTTAGGAGGCAATATTATGGGAAGATCAAACAATCAAAAACCATCTAGCAGTAAAAATTCATTACCTCAAACTCCCAAAAACTTAAAAATAGAACCGGATCGTGTGGATGAAGAGTTTTCTCGTGAGCTAGGTGAAAGTGGGAAAATAAGAGCTACAAGACCTAAATGAAACTACAAAAAAAAGTGAAAAGATACGGATTGATTACACTCCTCTTTAAATTTTAGTAAAACAGATACAAAAGGGAGCCTAAAAGGTTCCCTTTTGTATGCAGCTTAACTTTTTAATGATAGCCATTCTGCCCATTTGCAGAACTTGATGTTTTATGGTTCCCCTTTTTACCCTTATGCTTTCCTTTCTTACTTATGAAAGAATTCCTCCCCAATACAAGATGTTATTTCTTAATTAGTGTTCGTTGAAGGGCTTTCAGGTATTAAGGGAACTGAAGGAAGCTCATTTACATTTTGGATGATCTTCATTGATGAAGGCATTGATTTCTCCCCATATAATGATGATGAACCCAGATAAATAAAACCAGATCATTAACACAATGATGCCACCTTGACTGCCGTATGTAGCAGACTTAAAGAAGTATTCGCAAAGGATTTTGATATCAAAAGTTTTAGGGGAATGAAAAAGATTACTCAACCAAGTGAATTTTTCGGAGAAGAATTTTTGTGGACAAGCTTAATGCAAATGAAATAGTTGTTGAACTAACATGTGCGATACTTCAATAACGAAGCGTCGCTTTTTTCTTATAGAGCTAAAGGGGCAGTTTATTAAGTGGTAGATAAATCCAATTATAGTATAGTCATATGTACCAGATCCTTTTTGTGGTCTTTTTCTTGATGGAAGAAAAATTCAGCTGAGGGGTATTGTACCAAATAATTTACATTGCCAACAGAAACGAATAGCCTAATAATCCTTTTTAATACGGATCCATCCTTCTTGTAAAGACTTCCCGTCAATCGTAGATTGTTCTAATAATTCATCTACCGAATCAAACGACTGGAAAAAGGAATTTTTGACAGTTGTGTGAACTGGTAGGATTAGCGACTAGAAATGAAGAATAACTATTTATCAAAAGGGGGCATCTTTTAATGGAAAAGGAAAACTTACTAGCTGTAAAATGTTCGTGCTGCAAAAAGGAATTGGACGCAATAGACTTGGTCATCATCAATAAATCACTTCAGCTGACGCATATTCAATGCCCTGATAAAGGAGAAAAAGCAATTATTGATGTAGGATATTTTAATGCTATATCCCGAAAATACCTGACCTGTACTCGTGAAGAAGCCCCTATAAGTTTATAGTGGAATTTAAGTGCTTAAAAAAACCTCTACAACTAACAGGTACGTTAGCTGAAAATGAGAGCTGTCTTTAAGGGAGTTTTTTCTTTTTACTATAATTACCTTTTATTTAGATTCAGCATGAAATCGTTCCAGGATTTACTTGTATTGTAATGGGGTACGATATTAGTAATTTTATCTATTTCAATTTTTTATCATGATGAATTAAAGGTTATATATCCGAAATAATAAAATTAAAGTATACCAATTAATCTGTTTCTTTCACATTTGGGTGTCTGGCTCCTGCAAGACACAGTGTATTCTTTAAGGTACAATAGTCATATGATAGCAGAATCTTATTCCTTTAGGACACAACTCCATATTAGTTAAATCCCAAATTTAATAAATCGGAGGTATGAATGTTGAAGGACAAATTAAAAAAATTAATAAATGATCCAAAAGTACAAAAAGCAGTAAAAGAAAAGGTAATTCCTTTGGTGAAAAAAGAAATTGAAAAAAGAAAAACAAATAAAACATAATCCTTATGAAGGACATAGGCTGCACCGAATGGTTTCGAAGTGATTAACTACGAACACACGGATGTTTCCGATATTAGAAAGATACCATTTGAAGCCAATTAAAATATAAACACTTAACTAACGAGTGTGTTAGTTCATTTAGAAGGCCACCAAATTGGTGGTCTTTTGAATGTGAGTTTCCATTCAAATTAGAGAAGAAAGAAAGTACCCCTATGCAACAAACGGGGCGGGAAAGTTCAAGAGTGTATATGCCATATCCTGAATAACTAATTGTTATTAAGGGAAGGCAGTTTAATAACATCAGTAATATTCAGAAATAAATGCTGTAAATAATGAAAATATAAAAAAACTTGGCGGGAGAAACTATATCTAAATGATTAAAGGGAGGAAGAATTATGACCAATAAC
Source organism: Peribacillus sp. ACCC06369 (assembly GCF_030348945.1). Taxonomy (NCBI): domain Bacteria; kingdom Bacillati; phylum Bacillota; class Bacilli; order Caryophanales; family Bacillaceae; genus Peribacillus; species Peribacillus sp. ACCC06369. Next base: position 4,633,930 of record NZ_JAUCEN010000002.1, on the reverse strand, counting down.
GTACGACCAAGAAGAATAATTTTAGATTTAGCAATTACTTTAGATGGTTTTATTGAAGGGAAAAATGGGGAAGTTGATTGGTGCATCATGGATTCTGAGATGGGGTTTATTAATTTCTTAAATCAAATTGATACTATTTTATATGGAAGAAAAAGCTACGATTTATGGGGACAATTTACTCCAGAAATTGAAGATACAGATAAAGAAATTTGGGAATTAGTTCATAGTAAAGAAAAATATGTGTTTTCCAGAACGCAAAAAGGGACTGATAATAAAGCGATATTCATAAATGATAATATTCTTGAAGAAGTAAATAAATTAAAGAATAAGCCTGGTAAAGACATCTGGTTATATGGTGGAGCAAGTCTTATTACTAGTTTTATCAACTTAGGGCTTGTTGATGAATTTAGATTATCTGTTCACCCTGTAATTTTGGGAGAAGGAAAACCGTTGTTTATTGATATAAAACAGAGGTTGAATTTAAAAGTGGTTAATACAAGAACGTTCTCCTCTGGCGTTGTGCAACTAATCTATCATTTGAATGGGGATTAATAATATTGCACATTCCAAAGATAAAATACAATATAGGTAATACTCGATAGTAATAGTCACTTATTCAGCAAACGGGCCAGATAATGGAATTAGACTTAGATATTTATTTTAATAAATAAGATTGTAAAAATGTACTTAAAGTAACGGGCAGTTTAGTTGCATAAGAATGGATTCCAGAAGATCGCCATTAGAGTCGATCTTTTTCTTTATTATTTGAAAGCACGTTGCAACCAAATAATAGTAATAATATTTTATGAATTAGAAAAAAATAGTGTTAGGGAAGGAGGGATTGCGAATGTCTGTGAAAAAGTGGGTAACAGGATTGGTCGTTGTGCTTGCAATGGTTGTAGTTGTGACTTCACTAGGCTCACTCGGCGTATATGCCGAATCCGGGGTTGTAACTCAGCCTATGGAGACAGGAAAATCGATTGAGGTCGAGTTGAACGATGATCTCTTTAATCCGAAAGTCATCACTATTCCGAATGGAACAGCCACAACGTTGATATTGAAAAACAAAGGTACAAAAGAGCACACCTTCACAGTGGAAAAGCTCGGAATTGACGCCGAGGTCCAGCCAGGTACAGAAAAAAACATTACCGTGAATCCTAAACAGCCCGGTACATATGAACTGAAATGCCGGTACCATTTCCAGGAAGGAATGGTTGGAGAAGTAATTGTCAAATAAGAAGCAGGGCCTATAAGGCCTTGTTTTTTTTATAGGCAAAGGAAATTACTTTTTACCCAGACATCCTCATAACAGCTAACTTTCCTCCAAAGATGTTCTTTCCTTTGTATTACCGGTTAAGTTTTAGAGAGATTTTTTATTAAGTTTTTCATTACACAGGATATTGATGTTTGAATTATTAATAATTGTTCCACCTCTAATAAATGGTAATACAATGTATCGTAACGTATAAACCATTTAGAATGAGGTGGAAAGGTGTATTTTTTTAAACCTATTTCTGATGAGGTTCGTTTATCTCAAATAATATTCAATAAACATAAAAAAACGATGAAGCTCATTTTAGGGTCTATCTTTGCCTGTATTGCTGCTATTCTACAGGCTGCTGCTGGCTTTTTACCAGGTATAGGATATTTTTTAAGTCCGCTAGCCACTGCACCTATTCTGTTATGTTCCATGTTTTCCATTCCATTTGGAGTAATGTCCTACTTTCTGACAATTATGTTGTTATTCATCATACAGCCATCTGAACTAATTGTATTTCCTTTTACAACAGGGTTGTTAGGACTTGGCATAGGGGCATCTTTTTACTTTTTTAGGAAGAGATTAAGTATTATTGCCACTGGTGCAATTCTTTTAATGTTAGGAATTATGAGTCTAATATTTATTTTTCACTTTCCAGTTTTAGGTCCAGCCGTCCCTGTTTCCTTTTCATTTCTTACAATTGGCTTTTTATTGGCTTTCATTTATAGCTGGTTATGGGTTGAAATTGCTTTAATCATTTTTAAAAGATTAAAAATGATTATAATTTAGTGATTCTCCATCACTTGGTTTTAATTTCGATTACTTAAATCCATGTAGAGATTTATCAAGTAGAATTTTATAGTTATGATTCATGGAATTATTTCAAAAACAGTGCCTTGGTTAAAATCAGTCACTTTCATGGAGCCATAAACTGCTAAATATAATCTGGTTTGATTGAGGTTCGTTCCCAAACTAACATAATAGGCTGATTGAGACCCAAATTCATAATCGGTTTGTATCACACTAAAATCATTTTGTTCACCATTTGGTCTTACGATGGTATAAGCTAAAGCCCCTCGAACCTGAGGTTGAGATTCTTTCCGGGCAAGGTCGGTAAACACAACGCTTCCTGTTAAACCAGGGATACTTTCCCCCATATAGGCTTGCACTCCTGTAAGTGCAGTTCCTCCAAACTTATCGGGTCTGGTATCTTTATGAAAATAACTAGTTAATGGCTGAAGACGACTACCTGAAATTGTTACTGCTTCATTGTAAAAAGCAATTGTTTTCTCATCCAAAGTCGGATTTTCAGTGCAGCCTCTTATAATCGAAGCAGGAAAAGCACCTTCCCAACCTCGCCAGCCAAAGTTAATAAATTCTTCTTTGTCAGGTTCAGAATTTATTAAAGAAGCTTGAATAAGCTGAGTAACCGGTATTGGTTTATAATGAACGAATGAAAAAATGGACTCTACCAAATCCTGTCCGACATTTCCCGCATATTTAATATACTGATTATAAAACTTTTGAAATGAAATGCCTGGTATATTGCGAACCCCTTTGGCCATTACCATGAGCGTTTCCTGAATAGTTGTGGGAAGTTCATTAAAACGTGTGACAATGGGTGGATTATTGATGTATATATCCTTACCTACATCAATTTCAATTATTTTACCAGCGATTTCTAGATCGTCCTGGCTTAAGTTAAATGGATCATAGCCTGATCCACCATCTCCGGTTGTTAAAACAAGTTTTCCTGTTTCAGGTGAAAAGTTTAAACTATTGACCCCATTATGATTTGAAAATGGTCTTCTTAAGTTAAGTAATGTCCGTCGTTTTCGGGGTTGACCATTCGATTGTAAAATCCATTCTTCAATTGTATCAATATGATCATATTGCGTTTCTCTATTTATCCACCTTAGGTTTAACGTTCTAGGATCACACGGGTCAGGCTTAAAAGATTCACGAAGAGCACCTGGTCCTTGTGTTCCAGCTACTGAATAATGAAGATAAAACAGACCGTTATAATAAAATTCGGGATGAAACGCTAGCCCCAGCAATCCCCGTTCATCATATCCGCCACCAGAAACACCTAGTTTTAGGATTCGCGGGCGAATATCTAAAAAAGTCCTTATAACTCCGTTTCCTATGTAAAAGATCTCTCCTACCTGGGTTGCAATAAATAATCTTTCAATTGAGTCACCTGGAAGTATAGTTGTTTTCAAAACAGTAGGTAAATTTATCTTACTTGCAATGGGCCGTAAACCAACCTTAACTTTTATCAACTGACTTTGCACTCCTTCCTATTGTTTTCTTTTATAAGAATATGATTAGAACTGTCCATTAGTACCCAATTAGGCCGGGGAATCTGATAAGGCATTGCACCACTTTCCGCACGAGCGTAATTAAACGAAAGGAGTGCGTTAGTTGAGATTTTTAAGAATGAGGATAAATTCAAGTTATGCCATAAAAGGACGCTATCCAGGAACAAGGATAAGCGCTTATTTTTCCTTTTAGGGCCATATTCTTGAATAAGGGGTAGCATCAGAAAATGCGTATTTACAACGATGAGCATTCTGATACAAGTCATATGAGACAGTATGAACTCTATTTTGTAGGTAATTGGATTGTGTCTCAAAAGGCTCTGCACTATTGGGGTTGTGAAAGAATGTACTTAAACTATAGGGGCAGGAAAGTTCCATAAGGAATACTGTTAAGTGACATTAAAGTCGTTTAAAAACGTCAGTCCTGTTATTCCATTAAAGGGCCGGATTGTGGAGGATTGGAAAATTTTGATTCTACAAATAATTGGGGGATTGGAAGAAGGAAAGCTATGTATAATTAGTGATGTAAATTTATGCTTTTTATGTAATAATTATTTTGTAGAAATGTAAAGTTACAATTCATACATAGTGAAGGTGGGGATCATAATGGCAACGGGAACGCATACTGTAGTAGTTCCAGTAGATGTACAAGCAGTTTGGGATTATGTCAGTGATCTCGAAAAATGGGCAACGACAGTACCAGCCTATAAAGAACATGAAATCATAAATGACAAGCAATCTATTTGGACATTTGAAGGTAGTGTGAAAGGTATTAAAAAAACAATACAAGCGCAGGTAGATATTACCGAATGGAATGAACCTTCAAATATTAAGTTTGAACTAAAAGGTTTATCAGATAATTTTACAGGAAGCGGTCACTTTACTGCAGAAGATGTTAATGGTAAAACAATAATGACTTGTACGGTGGAAATCCATGCAGGCGGATTATCTGGTGCGGTATTAACACCAATTATTAAATGGGCTGTTCCAAAAGTAGCATCTCGTTTAACAGAATCTATCGCACGTAAAATTGCAGTATTCTCATAGTTTTCAAAGATTGAAAGCCAATTCATTTTGGAGATACCTTCTCTGAAGTATAGATGGTAACATTCTGAAGTGACCAATATAATGATATCGAGCTCTACTAGAAATTTTATAATTAGCGGAAAGGGGGCTGTCCAAAAAAGGATGGCCTCTTTTTTTCTATATTCCAGAATCGCTTTTCTTAATGAACTAACGGGTGCGTTAGCTCTATAAGAGGAAGTAAAAAAAGTCGATTCCTTAACGTCGAGGAGATCGACTACTTTTCAGGTTGGATTCTCTTAACATATAAAATTCCGAAATGGACGGTATAGCATTGTTGCTGCCATTCGTAAAAGTACACTTTTATGAACAAGAAAAAAGCCCTTAAGAGAAGAAAAAGGGGCTTTTTCGTATTTAATTTAATAAGACTCATTATGGTAACTAACTAAAGGTACTCTGGAGGATCTTTTATTTTAATTTAAAAAATACGAGCGAAAGTTAATTCACTCGTATTTTTTTAAAACGATAGCTGCATTATGACCTCCAAAACCAAATGAATTGGATAGACCAGTACTTATTTTCACTTTACGAGCAACACCTGGTACATAATCTAAATCACATAATGAATCAGGCTTTTCTAAGTTGATGGTTGGAGGAATAATTCCTTCCTTTAAACTTTTTGCCAAAGCAATTGCTTCCACGCCTCCAGCTGCTCCTAACATGTGACCAAGCATGGATTTATTAGCTGTTATTGGGATTTGATAAGCTTTTGATTCAAATAGTTTTTTAATGGCCAGTGTCTCAGATCGATCGCCCACTTCTGTACTTGTTGCATGGGCGCTAATAACATCAATCTCTTCAGGAGAAATTTTTGCATTCTTCAATGCCATTTTCATTGCAAGATAGGCTCCTTTACCTTCTGGGTGTGTAGCTACCATATGATAGGCATCAGAACTGGCGCCATACCCTATGACCTCAGCATGAATTTTTGCATTTCTACGTAAAGCGTGAGACAAAGATTCCAAAATTAAAATTCCTGCTCCTTCTGACATGACAAATCCATCTCGATTTACATCAAAAGGACGACTGGCTTTAGTTGGATTATCGTTTCTCGTTGATAATGCTGTAGCATTACCAAAACTAGCCAAAGATAAATCTGTTATAGCTGCCTCTGCTCCTCCTGCAAAAACGGCATCTGCTTCCCCATAGCGAATAAGTCTGAATGCTTCACCTATAGCGGTATTTCCAATCGCACAAGCGGAAACAGGTGACATAGTAGGTCCCATTGCGTTCCATCTTATACTAATTTGAGCTGCAGCTGCATTTGAAATCATGGCTGGCACCAAGGTTGGACTAACTCGTCTAGGACCTTTCGTCCGCAGAGTATCCACATTCTCAATGAATGTTTCGATTCCTCCTATCCCCGAACCAACATATACGCCAAGTCTTTCTAGATTGATATCATCCATATTTAAATGGGAATCAGTCCAAGCTTGTTCAGCGGCTGCCAAAGCAAATTGAGAAAAGCGGTCTAGACGTCGGGCCTCATTTTTTCCTAAAGTATCATCTGCATTGAAATCACGAACGATTCCTGCAATTTTTGCTTTATGATTGCTTACGTCAAATGTATCAATAGAGGAAATTCCCGACTTCCCTTCAGTCAGATTTCTCCAAAATTTTTCTACGTTGTTTCCAATAGGAGAGACTACTCCCATTCCGGTAATAACGACTCTTTCCATTTTTCATCACTCCAAATGAATAGTATACTTGTATTATACTTCGGGGTTATCCTATTACAAGTGAGTGTTTATCCTGGTATAATAACTACTAGGTTAAATGTTATGATGGAGGTTTTAGAAATGGATGATAAAAACAGACTTGACGCTTTGTCTTCATTTTTAAAAACGAAGCGATCCCAAATAAAGCCTGAATCTATCGGTATACCTGCTGGTACACGGAGAAGAACACCTGGCTTACGAAGAGAAGAAGTTGCACATTTGGCGGGAGTTAGCACTACTTGGTATACGTGGCTGGAGCAAGGCCGGGATATAAAGGTCTCTACAAGTGTATTGGATTGTATATCTACAGCTCTACAATTAAATAATGATGAACGAGAGTATCTATATGATTTAGCTTTAGAAGTGAAATCACCCATTATTGATCGAAAGAAGGATCAGCCAAAACTCAGTCCTTCTTTGGAAAGAATTTTAGCCGAGTTGATGTACTGTCCTACTATCATTACAGATCGACATTGTCATATTGTAGGCTGGAACGATGCTGCAGCACATGTATTTTTAGATTTTGAACAACTTCCAGATGATCAACGAAATTTGATCAACCTAGTATTTACAAGAAAAGAATTAAAAGCATTAGCTGTGAATTGGGAGCATTTCGTTAAGGGGTTTCTTTCCATTTTCCGTGCCTATTATGGTCACTACTTAGGGGATGAATGGTATAACCTATTTATTAAAGAAATGAGCGATTCTCACCCGGAATTTCAATCTTTATGGCAAGAAAGTCAAGTGAGTAAAGCTCCAGAAATGATGATTGAATTTAGACATGCTAAAGCCGGAAAGATGCTGTTTAATTTAACTTCTCTCCAAGTCCAGGGGGACATGGACTTAAGGTGTAGTATCTATACACCAGTAGAGGGAACTGCTACGGAAGATAAATTAAAACGATTAATGAAGAAAATCTCAATTGAAAGTTCATAAACCAGCATATTTACTGTGCCGAAAAATGCCAACTAAGGTGTTTTTTTCTTATTAAGCTAACGGGTGCGTAGCTTAAGATCGGAACTGTCTTTAAGGAAGTTTTTTCCTTATGGAACTATCGGGGCAGGTTAGTTCATGAAGCATAGTTTATTCGAACTGTGCAGTAAATAATGAAACTTTGATCACTACCAAAACGTAGTAATAGTTGAGGTGAGAATATGAAAACAGAACTATTGTATTTTGATTTGGCTGATGATAAGTATCTTTTTCCTGAACCAATCACATCAGATGGCTTTATATTTATCCCGAAAGAAGGGGATACTTTGATTCTTAATGGATGGGGTTACATAGTAAGTAGAAATGAATACAGTTATGAACCAGGGATAACAAAGATTGTTATCTTTTGCATGCGTGAAAATAAGAAACGCAAATAATTTTTCAAGACGTTTTAAACGTCTTTTTTATTACACAGTTTGTGTCAACTCTCAAAAAGTCTTATAGAACTAACGGGTGCTTTAGTTCAGTAAAAGAAAAAAGGGGAGTATATACATGGCTAATATGTACTCTCCTTTATTTATTTAGGTTTTTTATAATTAGGTCTAGATAACTTAAGCTCAGTTATATATGAATCATCATCGAAAGGATGATTAGATTTGTGTAATAACATTGGTGATATAAACATTTCAAAACACCTCATAATAATTGTAACACTTCAATAAATGTAAATTTACTGGTGATTAAAGTTAATTTAAGAAATGTACAATACGAAGAAAAAGCGAAAAAAAGAGACAGCAATATGCTGTCTTTTTTTCATCACCTACAAATCCAAGTCCAACCAAATCCATGAACCCATACTCTCCTACAGCGTGGAACCCATTGCCCGTGTTCCCAATGTCCGCCACCATGACCACCACCGTGTCCGTCCCAATGACCGCCACCATGACCACCACCGTGTCCGTCCCAATGACCGCCACCATGACCACCACCGTGTCCGTCCCAATGACCACCACCATGACCGCCGCCATGTCCATCCCATTGACCACCACCATGACCGCCGCCATGTCCATCCCATTGACCACCGCCCGGGCCCGGTATTCGTTCTCCGTCTATATAATAAGGCACATTATAAGGGTTAAAAGCGTAATTATAGTTATACATTCAAGAAATCCTCCCTTTGTGTTTACCCTTTCAGGTTATGTACAAAGAGGGGTTAGTGTCCTATATGGACAAAAAAAATGGGCTGCCTATTTATTGTTGTCTAAAAAAAAGAGAAACCGTAGGAAGGGCGATTAAAAGAAGTAGTGTGCCACGTGAAGAGTTATTCATTACGACTAAGTTATTGATAACAGATACTAATTATGCAGGGGCAAAAAGAGGTTTTCAAAATTCATTGGACGTTTAGGGCTAGATTATATTGATTTATATGTGATTCACCAACCATATAATGATTACTATGGTGCTTGGCGGGCTATGGAAGAATTATATCGAGAAGGTAAAGTTCGAGCAATTGGTGTTGATAATTTTCAACAAGAGCGTTTAGTCGTTTAAATTCTTTCCTAATTTCATTTTTGCATATGCAATGATTTTTTCGTATTTCCATGTATTCAAGTGGCATATCAGCAATAGAAATTTTTGAACTTTTTCATAAAGAACAAGTTTGTGAAGAAATGTACTTAAATTAACGGGTGCGTTAGCTGAAGATCGGAGCTGTCTTTAAGGCAGCTTTTTCTTTATGCAACTATTGGGGCAGGTTAGTTCATTAAGAATACATATTCATTTTGGGAATAATTGTTATAATGAAGTGAAATATTCGTTAGGAAGGTTGCTGTTCAAGGTGGAGTATAGTTATGAAATCTAAAAAGACAGTATTGATTATTGCTTTGGGTATAATATGTATAGCTATCTTTATAAAGCTATTAAAGAAAGATTTATGGGATGTAAACGAAGTGTTGTTAAAAGAAGAAGTGTTATCAATTGGACATTCCGTTGAAACAATAAATTTATTAGAAGTAACACCGTTTAACTGGGATGTAGTATATTCCTTTCCACCATATACCCCGAAAGATCATATATATGAAACGGTAGGTTATAAATGGGATACTATTAGCGAAACTGTAAATGAAGGAATGAATCAAATTGTATTTTTAAAAGATGGAAAAGTGGTCTGCTATTTATATGGTTATCCTGAGAATAATGGATATGGTATATCTTTTGAATCTGAGAATAATAAAGATGTTGGTTATATGCTTAATATTAAGGATGATTTAAATTTTCAAGTAGAAATAAGAGACAGTGTCATATATTTGAGAAACTAAGCAAGGATATGATTTCTTCAACTAACAGGTGCTTTACTTCATTACCAGGAGCTGATCAGCAGCTCCTTTTCTTATGCAACAAACGGGGCAGGTTAGTCATAATGAACGAAAACGGCTCCCATCGCTTAACGTAGATTGCACTTGGTCATAATGTTACTACCAAAAATAAAAAACCAAGTGTAGAGCTACACACGAAAAGGAGCCTATATTATGAAGGATGTTCAAAAATTTGTTGGTTTAGACGTATCTAAAGATTCAATTGCTGTTGCGATTGCTGATTCTGGTCGTGGTGAACCTAGATTTCATGGAACTATTCAAAATAAACCAGAGGATATTCGCAAATTGATGAAAAAGTTAGGGAAGCCTGAAAGCCTATTAGTATGTTATGAAGCAGGATCTTCTGGGTATGGAATTTATCGATTTCTTCTATCTATGGACATTGATTGTATGGTTGTCGCACCCTCCCTTATTCCAAAGCGATCGGGCGATCGTGTAAAAACAGATAAAAGAGATTCTATTAGATTAGCTCAGCTACTTCGCGCTGGAGAGCTTACTTCTGTATGGGTTCCAGATGAAGATCATGAAGCATTGAGAGACTTAATTCGTGCTCGTCATGATGCTCGTGAGGATTTACAAAGTTCTCGCCAGAGACTTGTTCACTTCTTACTTCGCCATGGAATACGTCCTCCGCAAGGAGTTAGAAATTGGTCCGTAAAACATCGTGAATGGTTAAAACGATTAACATTTGAAAGAGCTTCTCAACGTATTGTTTTTCAAGAATATCTTCATGCAATCAATGAAGTTGAAGATCGTATGAAACGTATCGAAGCTCAAATTCATGAAGAAGCCCTTCAAAGTGAACATGCTCCGGTAATTCAAGCTCTTCAAACATTAAGAGGAGTCGCAGAAGTCACAGCTGTTACTTTGGTAGCTGAAATTGGACAGTTTTCTCGCTTTTCAAACCCAAGACAACTGATGTCCTATGCTGGACTTGTTCCAAAGGAATACTCGAGTGGGTCTAGTCGTTGGCAAGGTTCCATTACGAAAACCGGAAACTCCCAAATTCGTCGTTCCATAGTAGAAGTTTGTTGGTCTTATCGCCATCGACCATCTCTTAAAGGTGAATTGCTTAAACGTCAAGAAGGTCAAGATCCAGAGGCAAAACGTATTGCTTGGAAAGCTCAACACCGTCTTCATATGAAATATCATCGCATCTCTGCTAAAGGAAAAGGTGGAAAAGTAGCTGTTGTTGCAGTAGCCAGAGAATTACTTGGTTTTATTTGGGCTATCGGTTGTGCCATTGAGGATAAGCAAGTAAGTGTATCGAATGTTGCTTAAGTAGATCGAAAGTAAGATTATGTAATAAATGATTTTATCGAATCATAATTTTGTGATTTAGAATTGAAGATTTGGCTCGAAGGCAAACCCCCGGGAAGGAGAACCCTCATGTGCAACTATGCACTAGGTCTAGGAACTGAACGTGCGCCGTTAGTCCGAGGCAGCTCCGTGACGGATGGAGTGAAATGTGGTAACCAACCCACGCATATCAGTTTGTATACCACCGTCAACGTTTTTGCCTTCGTGCCAAGTTTTTAAGGTTATCCTTGTTCAACTTTTAGAATTGTATCCATTTCGATTTAGCTTATCAAGGGAAAGTACGCCCTTGACAAGCTAAATCCGAAAGGATATTTGGTTTATAAGTTGAACAAGGAATAACTCTATTCATAGCTGAATGAAACACCATTTAAAAACATTTGGGTGTGGTGGGTTGACAGTTTCGTTCATATCAGTTGTATAAGAAAATGTTAAATTAGAGAGTAGAAGGTGATGAGGATAGTAAGTAATTACAGTTGATAATAGGGGATGTTTATATGAATTGGAACTGGAATGAAACCACTACTATAGATTTTCCATTCTCGTCCGAAAACTTAAAGAACTTGTTAAATACCGTATGTAGAAAAGAAAACAGATTTTCACAATTTGAGTTTATTAAGTGGTGTGATAACCTCACAATGGCTTATGTAACCTATTCACTAAGACCTTCAAATGCTTATGCATTATTCTTGAAAATTGCTTAATTTTCGACACGATTTTAAAACATGGCCTTTTATTTAGAAGGTTCCAATCGTTAGCGAATAGATTAATGCCATCAGCAGATAATATAAGCGAAGGAGTGAATCATATGCCACAAGATTATAATGATCCATTAAATAATGCCGAGAACCTTGATACACGTAGAGACCCAACTAATTATCCTACTGATAAGAATGAAGACAACGATAAAGTTGACAGATCTGTAATGATTGATGGTGGCCCTGGCTTTGATGGAGAAGAACGTTCTAGGCGTGGTGATAATATACCAACAATAGAGGAAGCTACAAACTTTAGAGAACGTTTCAATTCCGACCATGAGAGACTTATGGGCAGAATCATTCTTGGAGATACACTTATTAATCGAGAAAATACACATTTTGGACGGTTTGAAAGATAAAAAAAGAGACAGCCAATTTACTTGGCTGCCTTTTTCTTTTCTGTTAATTTCTTTTAATTTATTTTTGAGACCTTGCTGATAACACAAAATGCGAAAGTTTAGGAGTCAGCGAACCCAATAGTGATTTTGAAAAACCGTCATTCTATTAGGTTGTCTCCTATATATTGGGATAAAATTGAGCTGTATTCTTCAACTAACGGGTGCTTTACTTCATTATCAGGGGCTCCTTTTATTATGGAACAAACTGGGCAGGTTAGTTGAATAAGGTCCAGATTAAGCCTTGAAATACATTTGAAAAGCGTGCTAATATTGTTATATCAGTGTGTAGAGATATTGGTCTTTTTTATTGACCAAAAATATATGTCTCATGATACGTCTGCCATCTGAAATATTTTTAATGGAGATGATCAATATGCACGAGGAAACAAGATTACCGCGAAACGGAAAAGAATTTGTATTATTCTTAGCGATCATATCAATACTTTCAGTTAACATTATCGCACCTCTTATTATGGGATTTAAATTTGGATTCAGTAAAGAAGTGTATTTTGAAACCTTACAAGTAATTCCGTTTGTATGGATTTGTGTCATTTTATTGGTAACACTTGTTGCAAATCCAATTGTTAATAAACTCGTACAAAAGTTTACTGAACCTACGGACGGTTTTAATGCAAGAGTATTATTCACGATATTATTTAGCGTAACCATCCTGTCCATTTTGCTGACAGTTATCGGTTCTTGGATTGGCATGAGAGAAATTAGTTTGGAGTCGATTCAAACGTTCTTTTATGATTGGCCACGTAACTTTTTCATCGCATTTTGGGTTGAAGCTTTGATCGCACAGCCGATAGCAAGATTTGCAATGAAAAAATTACATGCAAGTCAGGCACGTAAAGCAGTAAATGCGTAATAATCAAACAAAATAAAAGCCTATATAGCCGATTGTTTTTTTAAAAGCAGTCGGCTTTTTCATGCAGAAAAATGTATGTGTTAGAACATATCATCAGTGCTTGCATTATACGAGCTAAAGAGGAAGGTAGTTATATTTTATAGTAAAAAAAATTACTAACGGGTGCGTTAGCTCAAGATCGGAGCTGTCTTTATGGCAGCTCTTTTTCGTGCGCCCGGCATGGGTGCAATCTATAGGGTGTGAGTCCCGAACCATGAAGGCAGTAGTAATGGTTAGCTTAATGCAAGGGTGTCCATGGTGACGTGGAATCTGAAGGAAGCAAGCGGCAAACCTCCGGTCTGAGGAACACGAACTTCATATAAGGCTAGGTATCATTGGATGAGTTTGCGAAACAAAACAAAGTCCTTACTGCCGAAGGTGGTACAGAGTAAATGAAGCAGATAGATGGAGGGAAAGATTGCACTCTTACCCGGGGAGGTCTGATGACAGCCAAGTACACTTGGTAACCTGTCCAGTGATGGACAGCTGAATCATCAGAAGTCAGCAGAGGTCATAGTACTTGTCTACTCGAGAAGATAAGGAAGGACCGAACAGATTAAGGAGGATGAATACTAGGCGTTCGTTATCTGCGAAGAAGCAAACAATTCCTAACGGAACTTATTTGAAGGAAGAAGTGGTGAATACACGGGGAACTTCAAAAGGGTGGAGCAGATAAAGGCACAAATAGACCATTTATCCACGTAGAAAGGATATCAACGATGTTAATGGAACAGATACTAGAGAGGGAAAACTTAATACAGGCATTGAAGCGTGTAGAAAGAAATAAGGGAAGCCATGGTGTAGATGGAATGCCGGTTCAAAACCTGAGACCGCACCTCGCAACTGAATGGTACAACATGAAAACTGCCCTTTTACAGGGTACCTATCAACCGCAGCCCGTCCGTCGTATCGAAATCCCGAAACCAAACGGCGGAGTTCGGCTATTGGGTATTCCAACCGTTCTAGACCGTTTCATTCAACAAGCCATTGCCCAAATATTAACCAGGATATATGACTCAACCTTTTCGGAGAATAGCTATGGTTTTCGCCCTAACAAACAAGGGCACCAGGCGGTTCGAAAGGCAAAGTCCTATATAACCGAAGGTTATACATGGGTAGTGGATATGGACTTGGAGAAGTTCTTCGATAAAGTGAATCATGACAAGCTCATGGGAATGTTAGAGCGGAAAATTGAAGATAAACGAGTTCTCAAACTGATTCGTAGATTCCTTCAAGCAGGCATTATGATAGGCGGACTTTTTCATAAAAGTGAGGAGGGAACTCCGCAAGGAGGTCCGTTAAGTCCTTTATTATCTAATATCATGTTAGACGATTTAGATAAAGAACTAGAGAAACGCAATCTTCGATTCGTAAGGTATGCGGATGACAGTACTATCTTTGTGAAGACACGAAAAGCCGCCAAACGTGCAATGGGAAATATCTCAAGCTTCATTGAAAATAAACTGAAGCTAAAGGTCAACTACGAGAAGTCGAAGTATGATCGCCCTTGGAACAGAACGTTTCTCGGTTTTAGTTTCACGAAGTCAAAGAAGAACCCGAAGGTTCTACTGGCTAAACAAACGGTGAAGAGAGTAAAGAAACGAATCAGGGAAATGACCTCGAGAAAATTACCGAAACCCATGAAACTCCGAATAAATAAGTTAAAGCAATACCTTAGAGGTTGGATGGGTTATTTCGCCCTCATTGATACTCCGAACGTTTTGAAGAATTTAGATTCATGGATTCGAAGAAGACTCAGGATGTGCCTATGGAAGCAATGGAAATTGCCAAGAACGAGAGTGAGGAAACTCAAAGGATTAGGCGCCCCATTTGGAAAAGCGTATGAATGGGGAAATAGCAGAAAGGGTTATTGGCGCATAGCGCATAGTCCTATTCTAGACAAAACCCTTAATAATGTTTATTGGCACCACCAAGGGTTAGTAAATCTATATGAACGATATACAAAACTACGTCAGACTTAAACTGAACCGCCGTATACCGAACGGTATGTACGGTGGTGTGAGAGGTCGGAGGCTAGGCGCCTCCTCCTACTCGATTTATGGAACTATCTGGGCAGGATAGATGAAGAAGAATGTAAAGCGAAAATTTTATAAATACCCTTGACCTGGAGTTAACTCCAGCTGTTATGCTTTCAAAAGTTAAGGAGGACATTGTTATGATAATTTCAGAAGTAAGCGAAAAATTTGGTATCTCACCTGATACCCTACGCTATTATGAACGAATAGGTCTGATTCCCCCTATAAACCGTAACAAAAGTGGGCTAAGGGAATACACAGAACAGGACTGTCATTGGATTCAAGTAATTTTGTTTATGCGTAACGCAGGTATGTCCATAGAGTTGTTGCTGAAGTATGTAAAAATGGTTCATCAAGGCGATGAGACTATGCAAACAAGAAAGGAACTGTTAATTGAACAACGAAACCAGTTGGTTGCAAGGATAGAGGAACTACAAAGAACCCTGGAGCTTTTGAACGGGAAAATTGAGAGTTATGAAAAGTCTGTAGTTCCGAATGAAAAAAAACTGAAAAAATCAAAAGAGTAAGTAATAAACAGAGGAGGTAAAACTTATGTCTAAACAAAATGGTTTACTAATAGTTATTTTGACCATAGGAGTTTTCGGTATCCTAACTACTGAGATGGGCGTAATTGGGATATTACCTTCAATTGCTGAGCACTTTGATATCAGTGTAGCCAAAGCAGGTCTGCTAGTGAGCCTCTTTGCACTTACTGTCGCCATATCAGCTCCTATTATGCCGATATTGTTTTCAGGAATAAATCGTAAGAAGATTATGCTACTCGTACTTGGTATTTTCGTTATAGGAAAC
Organism: Peribacillus sp. ACCC06369; assembly: GCF_030348945.1. Classification (NCBI taxonomy): domain Bacteria; kingdom Bacillati; phylum Bacillota; class Bacilli; order Caryophanales; family Bacillaceae; genus Peribacillus; species Peribacillus sp. ACCC06369. The sequence goes on along the minus strand of NZ_JAUCEN010000002.1, from coordinate 4,618,013 downwards.
ATTGTCTCAATATTTGCATCAAACTTTACCGTTTTGCTAATTGCTCGTGTGATTCCAGCTGTTTTTCATCCAATTTTTTGTTCGTTGGCTTTGACAGTAGCTGCCACATCTGTCAGCAAGGAAGAAGCTCCAAAGGCTGTTTCTAAAGTGATTATGGGAGTAACCGCAGGTATGATACTTGGTGTACCAATCACTAATTACATTGCTAGTGAAACCTCCATAGAAATGGCGATGTTATTCTTTGCTGTCGTTAATGCAATTGCCTTCATGGCTACATTGTTATTCATCCCATCCTTACCTGTTAAAGAAAGGCTTTCTTACGGAACACAAATCAGTGTATTAAAAAAGCCAATTGTTTGGTTAGCTATTGCTACTGTCGTATTTATAGGTTCTGCAACTTCGAGTATCAATAGTTTCATTGCAGAATATCTTGGAACCGTTACAAATATATCGGGGGGAACCTTAACTTTAGCATTATTTTTATTAGGCATAGCAAGTCTTTTTGGAAATATTGCAGGAGGAAGGTTACTTACCAAAAATGCTATGAAAACTGCAACCCTTTTTCCAATCATATTAGGAATGGTTCTTCTATTATCATTCCTTACAGGGAAGTCCACTGGACCTATGTTAATGACTATCATGTTATGGGGGATATTATTTGCTATAGGAAATAATGTTGGTCAATATTGGATTACCTCTTCTGCTCCGGAAGCCCCTGATTTCGCTAATGGATTGTATCTCTCATGCGGTAACTTGGGGATAACGATTGGAACCGCAGTAGGTGGATTATTTATATCGGGAATGGGTGCACAATATGTTGTATTAGGGGGAATAGGATTCTTGATATTAACTCTAATATCTATTTTACTGAGAGGTTTTATATATAATCCTACAACAAAACAACTTGCTAACTAAGAAGTAAAGATAAGTTTGTGAACATTTGTACTTCAACTTACAGTGCGTTAGTTGAATAAAATTAATTCAGGTATATTCCTTAAATTGGAAATATATTTTTTGATTACGGATAGTTTCATAACTTATAAGGTGTGATAAATAGAAAGCCTAAAAAGTGTCACTTTGACCGATAAATGCGCACATATAAAATGTTATTTGGCCCATCCGACTTAAAAAAAACCCAGCTATTCTTCACATTAGAAGATTAGCTAGGTTTCTTAATTATTTACATCCAATCATTTATAGCTCTATCTGATCTTTTTAAAAAAAGCGACTTCTCATTGTTCAACAATCGCGCCCGATTGCGGAACAAAAAACTCCTTCATATCAGGAATTTTTATCAATCTTTTTTATAAATTATCAAACTGTATTTTAAATCAACATTCATTCAGTCATACCTAAAATACCACTCCTAAGGATTCAAAGGATAGTTAGATTTCATTCGCAAACAACCTAAGCTCTTGAGACTCATTGGGAAACTTAACCATTCGTTCAAATTGCAACCCCAGCTTTTCAAGTAGTTTAGCAGAACTGTGATTGTTTGGAGAAGTTATAGCCACAATACGATTAATACCTAAAACGTTTTTTCCATGCGCCATTACTGCAGAGGCTGACTCATAGGCATATCCTTTCGCCCAAAACCTGGGAAGAAAGGCAAATCCAATATCCACATCTTCCAAGGTGTCCCTTTTTATCAGACCGCAGATCCCAATAGGAATACCTTCCTCTTTCAATTCGGTCAAATACAGACCGAAGCCCAATCGATTATACATTTCAATGGGGCCTTTCAAAATATAATTTCGCGCATCTTCGAGGGTTCTTACACCCTTATCCCCGATAAACTGGATCCATGAAGGCTCATTCAAAAGCTCAAGTATAAACTCCGCATCATCAGGTGATATCCAACGAAGTATTAATCGATTTGTTTCAAGAACTTTCAAAGTAGATAACCCCTTTATAATTTCTATAAATGATTCAATATAAGTCAGAGTCTGGTCTTCCATCGCCACGGTATAGCTACCAAACTCTCTTTTCGTATGAAGAAAACATGAGTCTTCCTTTCATTCTTTTTCTCCCTGGGAAACAGACACTGGTATTACCCTATCGCCCTCAAGCTGTTTTTACGATGAAGCGTCAGGCCCCCTGTTAGTCATAATAACAATTATTTCAAGTTCCAATAAAATGAACAAGGAGTTATTTCATTATAAAGCCCAATACACGAAAAAGACGCGTTACAAAATAAACGGGGCAGTTATTTAATAAGAAACAAGGAGTTATTCTTTATTGTATCGAAAAGATTAATAAAGGAAAGTAGTGAAACAATGATAATTAATAAAAAGATAAACACACAGTTTAATTCAGTTGTATCAAATGTTAGAAAGACATCTGATTTAGTTGACTGTTCAGGTGCATCTGTTTTTATAATTCACAACGATAATATTGTTACAGAGGAATATTGGGGTAAACATTCTAAGGCTCCTGATTCGAGGGAAATCCAAGAAGATACCCAGTTTCATGTTGCATCAGTTAGAAAAAGTTACATAGGCTTTGCAGTTGCCTATGCGGTTTATGAAGGATATATAGGCTCAATAGATGATTTAATAGTTAAATATCTTCCAGCGAATAGTATGCCAATATTTAATGGGACAACAATAAGACACCTACTAACACATACGCATGGTTTAAAGAGTATTAATGGAGAGATACATCGGGAATTTACACCTGGAATTAATTGGTCATATAGGGGTGTCGGAATTGATATGTTAACGCAAATCGTTAAAAATGCAACTGGTAAATCGGTTGCTGAAATAGTTGCTGATAACGTATTTAAACCTCTGAATTTTACGGAGACTGGCTGGTATGGAGAAGTAAATGAAAAACTTGTTTCTGTAATACGGATGCCTAATGACCAAAATTGGACTACAAGTAAGAGTACAGACGGCAATAAGATGAATATGTATGTATCATCAAGAGAGTTGGCTAAATGGGGGTACTTTCATCTTAAAAAGGGAAATGTAAATGGAAAACAAATCGTATCAAATGAAATTATAGATATCGCTACAACCGTTCAAAGCCCAAATTCATTAGATGTGGAACTTCCCCAAAACGGATATTTATGGTTCGTAAAAGATTTACCTGCAAGAAAATCAGAAATTGGTGAACTTATATCTAAAGGATCCTTTCAAATTTTAGGCTATACAGGAGTAACTCTTTTGGTTATACCTCAACATAATCTTGTGGCAGTGCGTGCGTTTAATAGTTTTGGTTCCCCTAATGGACTTGATTACTTAGCTGATGTCCGAGAATTTGGTAATACTATTATGACCTGCTTAATATCGGCATCCCATTAATGGATAGCCTCGAATTAATACGTCTTGAAGCTATCAAAATTTTTTTAGATAGAGTCATATCTTCATGTGTCTTTAATTGAAAGTGACTTTTCACTTCATTACCAGGAGCTGATCAGCAGCTCCTTTTCTTATGCGACAAATGGGGTAGGCTTGCTTCATGAAAAATATTCCAAAATCTGTTTAATTTCAAATTAATAATGTTAAAATTATCCTATGATTCGGCTGAATAAATGTAAAGAAGGGAGTAGTATATTTGTTAAAATCGAAAGCATTTAGAATGTTAGTACTAATATTCATCCTATTCTCCATCTTTATAATTCTAAAAAAAGATGTGATATTTCAGGAAGGAAACCCTATTCCGTTTGCTGTGGCTATATCTAAAATAATTATTCAGGATAAAGAAATTACTGAAGTAAATGGTACAGAGGAAGTGGGAGGGATTTACGGATATTTAGTAAAACGCGGGGAAATGAAGCCTTTCATTAAAATGATGGAAAAGGAAGGCTGGGAATTTGAAGAAAGAAACGAGATATCAAATGCTTTAGTGTTTAATAAGGGCGATGTTACCACAAGTGTTGGTTATCAATATTATACAAGATACTACACAATAATTTATTATTCTCCTTGAACTATCGGGTGCTTTACTTCATTAATGAGGTTGCTGCGGCAGCCTTTTTTGTTACCGGACTAAAGGGGCAGGATAGTTCAACAAATGATTGGGGTAAGAAAGTTAATTTAAATTCAGTAAAATCAATATAAGTCTGGGGGGAATCTTTTGAAAAAAAACTATCTCATTTTTAGCTTAATATCAATTTTATCCTTGATAATAATTTCTGGATGCTCTAATTCTAAAGACAGCATAGCTACTATTTCAGTTAATTCCGAATCTGAACATACGAATACTTTTAAAAAATTAAATTTAGGGGAACTGTATGATTTTGATTTCAAATTAAATAATGCAGATAAAACTTGGGTAAATGTTTGGATAGAAAGTTACAAAGATGGAAAGCAAGAACCTCAACCGATGGCTGAACTATCTTATGGGTTAAGCCCTAACAAAGAGGAAGAAGGAAACTTAGGATTTGGAATAATATATACTAATGATACTCGTTTATGTTTTCTTTATTCACCAAATACAACCACAACACCACAAAAAATAGACAAAATACATTCTAATGGTGTGTTTAGTGGATGGGACTATGCCATAGGGGAAGAAAAAGTAGATTTAAAATTAGGAGAAACGTATTTATTAGGTGCATACAGAGAATCCAATGGAAACTCCATAAGGACATACGATTTACAAGACGAAAATGAAGTGAAGAAAATGTTAAATGATGATAAAGTTGTATTTTTACTTAAAATTAAAATAGAAGAAAAATAAATGAATAATTTTTGATTACATAAACTTGATTTGATTGAATTCACTTAAATAACTTTACGTTAGCTGAAGAGCGGATCTGTCAACCATAGGGACAGTTTAGTTACCATGAAAATAAGTTTCTTTAAAAATGGAAAAATGACAATACTTAAGAAGACCCTGCTCAATCGTTTTAAAAAAAGAGGAGAGCGTTAATTAATTAGTCTATGGATTAGGGTTGACTGGATTAAGGTCAGTATCAGTATTGACACTTCCTAACCATTTTCATTCTTTGTGGTGAATCGCCGATTTTTGCGATTCATGGATGGCTAACGGGTGCTTAATTCGAGGTTGCTGCGGCAGCCTTTTTCTTATGGCACTAAAGGGGAAGTCAGGTTAAGCGTAACGTGTGTAAATGAGGTTTTATTTATTATTTTTAATAATAAATGAACTCCCTCATTATTCATGAAGCTTTGCTACATCAGTAACCACATTATTACAAAGAAGATTCAACACATCAATTTCTAGCGAATTAAATATGATTAATATTCCTCGTAACAATTAATGATTGTTAAATTTATGTAAATTACCTAATAACTAGATTAATAATGGTATAATTAACCAAAAAATGACGATAAATATTTCTGATGCAGTTTATAGTCTTTTAAGGAGAAGTGGTTATGCGTAAGGTTACAGTTGGGATACCTTGTTACAATGAAAGTAAAAACATTTTAAAATGCCTAGATAGTATTACATCTCAATCAGATATATTTCAGGATATCGAAGTACTGATAGTAGATGACGGGTCAACGGATGATACAGTAAAAATTATTGAGAATTATAAAAAACAGTACAATATAAATGGCAATATGAAGATATTAACTCAAAAAAATACTGGCGGCCCATCAACCGCTAGAAATAGAATTATCGATGAAGCCGAAGGGGAATATATCTTCTTTGTTGATGGAGACGATTATCTTGCTGAAAATTCCATTTCAAATATGTATACATTAGGTAAAGAAAATGATTCAGATGTTATTATCGGAAAATATGAGGGCGTCAATCGTAGAGTTCCTGTATATGTATTTAAAAGTACGCAAATAAACACGAATTTTTTTGATTCACTAGTAAAAGACACGATGTCAGTATTGAAAATGTTTAAAACTGAATATCTCCGTTCTTTGAATATTCGTTTTAGAAAAGATATTAGATTGGCAGAAGATCACCCCATTGCTATGAGTGCTTATTTACACACTAAAAAAATTAGTATATATGCAGATTCTCCTTGTTATTATTGGGTGAGACATATTAATTCTGAGAATAAAACTCATTTAACTGGCGGCGTCATCCCAGTAGATGAATTTTATAAGTATTTATTTGAAACATTTGAAGTAATAAAAAATGCCCGAATCACTGAAAAAGAAAGAACAGAAGCTTATAGAATATATTGGGACAGATTACTTACACTTGATATAGTTAATGAGTTTAAGCGTAATAGAACTGAAATGGAAAGAAATCATTCATTTGCGATTCTACTACGTTTGTTTAATAAGTATGAAGGACCCTTAATAACACCGTTATTAACAGGTTATAAACGTTATACTGCAATGTTACTTTGCAATGAGGATTATCTTTTATTTACTGAGTATTTGAAAATAAAATAAGGTTAGTTAATTTTTATTGAGGCCATTATTAGTAAATAGAAATACACTTGAGTATTTTAAAGCTAGCAAATTCTAATTCCAATTGCTAGCTTTCTGATACAAAGTATAACAAACTAATCGACGTCATTCTCGTACCTACACAGGCAACCAAAAAAAGGTTCCCTGCTTTTTTTTATTTATTAATCATCATTACGAACTATATGCATTCACTTTTCCTTCTTCGAAATAACTATCTCTACCACGCTTACCGATATCAGAACTTCCTCTGTCAAATATTTAAGCACCTCATTAACAGAATGCTTATCACCCGTTCATTAAGAAAAGCGATTCTTTTTAAAGAATCGCGCTCGATTGCTGAATCACTGAAGCTTCTATTAGCTGGTTTAGTTTATTAATAGGGGGTGCTGCGGCGACCATTTTCTTACGGAACTAACGGGGCAGGTTAGTTCAAGAAGGTATTATTTTAGTGTATAGTTATTCCAATGAAGAATGAGTACAAAATCAATCCGTATTATTTAATAATTACTGCTAGGTGTAAAAAATGGGAGTGACTCTATATTAAAAATAATCCAATGTTACTTCTTTTTTCTTTTTTATTTATTGTCATTTTTGGATTTTGGTTAAGAAAAAGGATTCTTTCATTCGATTATAAAAATAAAAGTAAATTGTTCTTCTTATTGGATAACTTTGAGTTAATTGGTGGAGTTCTTATTGGTGTAGGATTACTATTTATCGTGATTTTTCTCTAAGATTTATTTCACAAACGGGTGCATTAGCTTAAGATCGGAGCTGTCTTTAAGGCGGCTTTTTCTGCTTTTTCTTATGCAACTAAAGGGGCAGGTTAGTATAATAACTGTTTAATTTGGAATTAAGTAGTACTAATTCAAAAACGGAACAGAAAGAATAGTTTAATTATAGAAACAACACTGAAAATGTAAGAAATAGTATAGAACTAAAAAAAGTATTTTAAATTTTAACGAAACAGTAAGTAAAATGATTGTTGAAAGTTCTTTATTTCCGAGCAGTTTAACCTAAAATAGTATAAGAATGTCGTTATTTATCGAAACAAAATAAAAATTTGTTGCTAAATTTGAGGTTTTGAAATGGAAAATTTATTTCACTACATTTATTCTTGTGTTGGTATTTTAGTCGGTTTATATATTTTTATTACACGAAAAAAATCCAGAAAATCACTATTAATGCTTTTGTTATCCATTATTGCGTTTTATAGTAGTGCATACATTTTTTATTTTGTAACTTATCCCTTCAATTTAATTGGCACATTATTTATACTAGTGCTTTGGGTTGTTATTCTTCAACTTGTTAAAAAATTCAATTCAGGAAAAGAGCAAGTATTCTGGTATGTATGCATATTGTATGTGGCAATATATCATTTTTTACATTATATTTTTGACCCACTTGCTGAAAAAAATATATGGTATGCGGGAATATTTTTCATATATACGAATGTTGGATTGACTTCACTTGCAGTATATTATTTTATCTGGGTCTATAAGAAGAAGTAGTTAAATAAGTTACACATTTTAGGAGACCTTCAATTACGAAGGTCTTTGTTTAAAAATAAAAACAACATGAATCATTAACATAGCCTATTTTAAAAAATATGTGAAGGATTGTACTTAAACTAACGGGTGCTTTACTTCAATAACAGGGGGATAATTAAGCTATGATAGATTTTCTTTTAGGCATTCTTTCCGCAGGATTCGGTGATAATTCTTTGGATACTCGAAAAATTGATCGAAATATAGAAATGCTGAAGAATCATACTTGGTTTAAAAATATATACGAAGATGAAAAATATCACCGATTGTTTTTTGTAAATAGAAATGTTAGGCAGTATTTACAAAGTACAATGCGTGTAAAAAGAATTATAAAAAGGGAAAAATCTCAAAGAGTATTTCTTGTATTTTTAAATAATCAGTTAAAAAATAAAATATCCTTAATCATGAACCAGGGATAACAAAGATTGTTATCTTTTGCATGCGTGAAAATAAGAAACGCAAATAATTTTTCAAGACGTTTTCCACGTCTTTTTTATTGCACAGGTTGTGTCAACTCTACAATAAATCTTAATGGAACTAACGGGGCAGGATAGTTTTATAAGGGGTCCAGACAACTTTTCGGCAAAAATGTACGTTAAAGATATTAATGTTGATATAAAAGGGGTATTTCATTAACGTTTGTTAAAGAGAACTTTTCAAAACCATTACCTGAATAGTAAAATTATAACTTTAAGCATATTAAGCTGATAATTTCCTAATCTATGCTATGCTATATTTTACTTTTAATTGGAAATGGAGAAAACAAATGAAAAAAATGTTTAAAACTGGACTTTTATCTTTAATAGCTTTGATGTTAGTTTTTTTATCTGTAGGGCCCTCAGTGAGTGCAGAATCAATGTCTACGAATGAAAATGAAGAAGTAGCTAAGTTGGAGAAAGATCTTAAATTTCTAATGGAGGAAGCTGCTATCTATGATTCGGAAAATAATGTAGTAGGCTTTCATTTTGATAAATTAGAAGCTGAATTTGGTGAAATAGACGAACTTAAAATTCTCCAACAAGAGATTGAGTCTTCAAGTTGTGAGCTTGCAGAAACTACAGTGACTAATCCTATACAGCCATTAGCTGCTAAGAAAAGTTGGAAAAGTTGTATGGTAGCTTCTTTAAAAGACCATTTTGGAGTAGCCCTTATTGAAGTAGCTATGACTGGAGGGTTATGGGCCTATTTACAGAAAAAGGCGTATAAAGAAGCAGCCAAACTATTAATTAAAATTGGTATAGGTGGAAATGCAATTGGTTTAGCTGCTACTCTTACTTGGTATGGAACTAGATGTCTAGAGGGTGTAGGCCCTTGGGCTATTAATACGGTTGAAATGAATGATTCTATTTTAAATAAAGAACTTTATAGTATAGTTTGACCATAAGATATTATAGGTCTGAAAAGGGTGATTACAATGGCAAAGGAAATCTTATACTTTTTGGGGTATTATCTATTAATCCCAATAATTTTTATGATTAGCATTTTTTTATGGAGATTTGTTATTCAAGGTAATGATCTATGGTTGGTTTTAACAGATTCTTTATCAATTTTAGGGTTATATTATTTATTTACGAGTATTTTATTTAGCTTTTTTGTTAAACGATTTAAAGAAAAGAATGAAGCCTTTTACAAATGATCGAATTTCAAGCTTCTACTAGACTCCTATTTTAAGGGGGTCTTTTTGTTTTCCCATTGCTATAGCACGGTTTCGGTACAGTCTAAAACGCCTCGAATAGATCAAGTGGGCTGTTGCTACTTATCAAAAACGTTCGTTTATAGTACTGATACATTTAAACTCAATCCAGGCTAATATCAGTACTAATAGATTTTCCAAAATCAAAGTATCAATTAGACCCTTTATGAAACTATCTTAACGTATGCAAATCAACTATTATCCCTTTGAAAATTAATAAAGTTACTTAAAAAATTAGGCAGCTTTTTTCTTATGCAACTAACGGGGCAGGTTAGGAAGGTAATTTACCAAAAAGGGGATTGAAAGTGGATTTATTACTCTGGATAACTTTTGGTTTCATAATCGGATTTGTTGTTCTCTCTTATACAAAAAGAAATATGGATAGGAAGCAAATTTCAACTCCCCAATCTATAGTTTGGGGAGAGCGAGTATCATACTTATTGTGTAGTGGTTTAGTAAAATTTAGTGAGTTTTTGGCAATGGTTTTGGAGAGAAGTAGTTCATTTTTGTGAAGTAATGTACTTAAACTAACAGGTGCTTTAGTTCATTAACAGGGGTTGCTGCGGCAGCCTTTTTCTTATGGCACTAACGGGGCAGTATAGTTCCATAAGGAAATGGATTATTTTACACTTATGAATAATTAATCTTTATTGTTATTATTTTCTTAACGGTTCAAATATTAATTCACCATTAAGGAATGTGATTTCCTGTGAGAGCAATAAATACATTTAACTTAGTTACAAAGTTATTAATTTTTTTCTCTTTTAATACATATATTTGTTTTTATGCAAAAGACAAAACAGAAGGCATAGTTATTGCCTGTATAGGTATCTTTCTAGTGATTTTAGTGACAACTATTGGATTTATTCTAGATAAAAAGAAAAGGAAATAGGTGGGATTTTAGTGCAACGTGAAAAGTGTCCTTGTTGTGGCTTTCCAACATTGGAAGAGCGTGGGATTTATGATATATGTGAACTTTGTAATTGGGAAGATGATGGACAAGACGATCCATATGCAAATGAAGTTTGGGGTGGTCCAAATGGGGATTACTCTCTTACAGAAGCAAGAAGAAATTTTAAAGAAAATCTCATTATGTATAGAGATAGAAGAAACATATTTACTCAAACTAATAAAGAAATTGAAGCAAAAAAGTCTTTAATAAGTGCGTTCGTTGAATTAGGCAAGTGTGAACCAGATTCGTTAGAATATAAGGTACTTTGGATCAAAATAAAGTCTTACGAGAAAGATTTTAATTGAAACCCCTAAATGAACCTTACAGTGCGTTAGCTGAAGATTGGAGCTGTCTTAAAGGCAGCTTTTTTTATGGCACTAAAGTGGCAGATTTGTGAAAGAATGATTGTTAAACAGTGATTACGGAAAATTGTTACTAAGAGGTGATTTTATGGATACTTCAAGTTATATATTTTTAGCAATTTATTGGATCAGAATTATTATATGGTCGCTTAAAAATAAGGAAAAGGCTAAGAAGGAATTACTTCAAATAAAAAATAATTGGAAGACAGGAGTATCAATATTGCTAATTATTTTATTTCCATTTTTAGTTATGGCTTCTATGGTATTTGTATTGTAGTTTGTTTTCATTGTTAAGCTAACGTGGCAGGTTAGCAAGATTGTGAAGGTTTGTACTTAAACTAACGGGTGCGTTAGCTGAAGAGCGGAGCTGTCTTTAAGGCAGCTCCTTTCTTATGCATCTAAAGGGTCAGGTTAGTTCAACAAAGATAAGATATAATTTGGATTAATATACAAAATTTTAATGAAAATAGAAAGGAAGCATGAATATGACAGAAATGTTACCAATGACATCGGAGAATTTAGAGCTATGTATCGAACTCTACATGAACGTTTTTAATAGTGAACCATGGAATGAAAGTTGGACATACGAGACTGCAAATGAAAGACTTACTGACTTATTGAATACTCCTAAGTTTCTTGGTTTTTTATTCCATGACGATCACAATCCAGTAGGTTTTATTGCTGGAAATAGTAAGGTGTCTTATCAAGGTTTAACTTTTTATCTGGCGGAACTTTGTGTAAATAATCAAATGCAAGGTAAGGGATACGGCTCAAAAATGCTTCATTCTTTAGAAGATGAACTACAGAAGAGAGGGATTAAAAGCCTATATTTATTAACTGCTAACGACGGGCTTGCAGAAGCATTTTATCGAAAGAATGATTTTGTTGTAAATGAACATAGGATAGTTATGAAGAAAAGTTTATAATTGTACGAATTTTAGGGTTTTACTCCAAATTGAAAAATGTTGTGAAAAGTAGCCAAGGAGTGTGGTGGAACAATGTCGAAATCTGTAAAGTTGTATCAATTTAGCCGAAAAGTACATAAATGGTCAGGATTAATTTTATCTGTTTTTTTTATGTTCATCGCAGTCACAGGCCTCGTGCTTGTTTATATGATACCATTCGGAGTGGCTGATGAGTTAAGGACAGGGAAAGAGTCGAGTCCAGATCAAGCGATACCAATGGAGAAGGTCGTGTCGATTGCTGCTTCCGAGGGACTTCCAGGGACAGACTCGGTTGATGATATATTTAGAATTGAATATAGACCAAGTGCAAATGTTTACCAGGTTCGCTTTAATAACAGTCAAGGTGTTCAAATCGATGCAAGTACGGGAAAAGTTTTATCCACGAACCCGGATTACTCAACTTTCCTCATTACTTTGCATGATGGATCCTTCTTTGGCAATTGGTATAGATACACGATCCTCACAATGACAGGTTTAGCCTTAATACTGCTGTCATTTTCAGGGTATTATATGTTTGGCTTTCCTCTTTATAAGCGTCTGATGGCGAAAAGAAAAACAAGAGATTCGGAGATTTAGCTAGGGGACCCATTAAGGAATGTGTTTTACTGTGAGAAGTATCTAACTTAGATTTTTAGCAAACACCATCTACAACTTACAGGTGTTTTATGTTAATAACAAGCTGCGGCAACACTTGTTTTCTTATGGAACTAAAATGGCGGGTTTGTTTAAGAAGAAAGATACATTGAATTTATGTTTGTAATTTTCAATTCATTTCAAATTAAAAGGGGAATATTCATGAAAACTATTGGGCTTATCGGTGGAATGAGTTGGGAGTCATCGTTAGAATATTATCGTATTATTAACGAAGAAGTGAAAGCTAAATTGGGAGGATTGCATTCAGCTAAGTGCATTTTATATAGCGTGGATTTTGAAGAAATAGAACGCTATCAAGCTGAAGGCGATTGGGAAAGTTCAGGTAAATTATTGGGGGATGTTGCTCAGTCTTTGGAAAAGGCGGGTGCAGAAATTATTGTAATTTGTACAAATACGATGCATAAAGTGATTAGATATATTGAAGAAAAAGTTAGCATACCAATTTTACACATTGCAGATTCAACAGCAAATCAAATTCAAAAGTCCGAAATAAGTAAGGTTGGTTTACTTGGTACTAAATATACGATGGAGCAAGACTTTTATAAAACACGAATTGAGTTTAATGGTATTAAGGTTTTGATACCAAATGATGAGGATAGAAAAGTGATAAATCAAGTAATTTATGAAGAGTTATGTTTAGGGGAAATTCAACAATCATCAAGGGATTATTACAAAAAGGTCATTAAGAAGTTAGTTGATGATGGAGCTGAAGGAATAATATTAGGTTGCACAGAAATTGGATTATTAGTAAAACCAGAGGATTCAGAAGTACCATTATTTGATACAACAGTAATACATGCCATTGAATCTGTTAATATGGCATTAGGAAAATAATTTGATTAGACAATGTACTTTCAATCCGAGGTAAATCACTTTCTCCTTCATCATCTAACAGGTGCTTTATTTCAATAAGCGAGGTTGCTCGGCAGCCTTTTTTCTTATTGAACTAAAGAAAGGTTAGCTTAATGTAGATGGATTTGCTAGTTTATTAAAATGGATGGATAAGATTCAGAGATTAAATAAACTGGAGGTAGCCATTGTGGGAATGGAACCTAAAATCCATTACTGGATGATCTTTCGAAGTGGCTATTTAAACAAGGAATTGAGGTAGTGACGGTAAACATCACTTAGTAAAAAGGAATAAAGAAAACAGTGATGATTCTCAGTCGAAAAGTGATAAGAAAGATGCCCTGGTCATCACTGATATGGTGAAGAACGGTTACTACACCGGAGAAATTACAGAATGATATATGAATTGAGGTCTTAACAAATGTCTAGTAAAACCTATCAATTGAACCAGAGTTATGTAGATTCTCAAGAAAAACAAAAAATGTTATACAAACGTACATTGATTATTATAAGTATTTCACAAATTTTTGGTGGTGCTGGGTTAGCAGCTGGAGTTACGGTGGGGGCACTTCTTGCACAACAAATGCTTGGCACAGATGCATTTGCTGGACTTCCTTCGGGATTATTTACTTTAGGGTCTGCAGGGGCTGCTTTAATCGTAGGGAGACTTTCTCAACGTTACGGTCGTCGTACAGGTCTAACAGCTGGTTTTATGGTAGGTGGACTTGGAGCGATAGGAGTCATAACTGCAGCTATAATAAATAGCATTTTCCTTTTATTCGCTTCCCTTCTCATTTATGGTGCAGGAACAGCGACAAATTTACAAGCTCGTTACGCTGGTACGGACTTAGCAAACAATAAACAGCGAGCTACTGCTATTAGTATTACTATGGTATTTACAACATTTGGTGCAGTTGCAGGTCCGAATTTAGTGAATGTAATGGGGGATTTTGCTCTTTCTATTGGTGTTCCATCACTTGCTGGTCCTTTCATTTTATCAGCAGCAGCATTTATCTTAGCAGGTCTTGTACTTTTCATCATGCTTCGCCCAGACCCATTGGTTATAGCTAGAACAATAGAAGTGTCCAACCAAGAAAGTAATCGAATAGAACATTCGACAGATACTGATAAAACAGAAAACAAAAGAGGCATTATTGTTGGTGCAACAATCATGGTTCTTACTCAAATTGTCATGGTGGCTATTATGACAATGACACCAGTTCATATGAGACATCATGGACATGACTTAGGTGAAATAGGTCTTGTTATTGGCTTTCATATAGGTGCAATGTTTCTCCCTTCACTTGTTACAGGTGTCCTTGTTGATAAGTTTGGTCGTACTACCATGGCTATTGCCTCTGGAGTTACGCTGCTTCTGGCAGGTTTAATATCAGCGATTGCACCAGGTGATTCTATGATTCTCCTAGTTATTGCTCTTTCTTTACTTGGATTAGGATGGAATTTTGGTTTAATAAGTGGGACTGCTCTCATTGTTGATTCAACTGGAACTTCGACTCGGGCTAAAACTCAAGGTGCAGTGGATGTTTTAATTGCATTATCAGGTGCTGCTGGTGGAGCCTTTTCTGGAATGATTGTGGCGGGTTCAAGTTATACAACATTATCATTTATTGGAGGCTTATTATCTTTATTATTGATTCCTGTAGTTATCTGGTCTCGGGGAAGTGAAAAATAAAATAACCAATTTCTCTATGAAATGAGATTTTATGATGAACTAACAGATGCTTTACATCGATAAGGAAGGTTGCTGCGGCAGCCTTTTTCTTATGGATTTAAAGGGGCAAGTAGCGCAAGTTATTTAAAGTTATAGAGTATTTCTTTGTTATGAGGATGGTTTTATTCCTTTTTTTAAAAATGAAAGGGATAATTACGTAACAATAATAATATAATAAAAGACAATAATACTTTATTGTAAAACGATAAAACGTGTGTTAAAGTCAAATTAATAATAAATAAGTGAGGTGCTTTTTATGAAACGGGGAACAACACTCTTTTTAAAGATAGCTGTTATTCTTATTGGAATTCCAGTTCTTGCTTTGTGCATATTTTTGGTGCCTGAGATAGCGAATTTTGCAGCAGAATTGTATCCGGATTTTGCTTATATGAAATATCTCGTTTTAATCGATTTGTATGCATCGGCGATACCTTTTTACTTTGCTCTGTATCAAGCTTTTAAACTTTTAAGCTATATTGACAAGAACAAAGCTTTCTCGGAATTATCTGTTAGAGCTTTAAAGATTATCAAATATTGTGCAATCACAATCAGTATCTTGTATGTCGCAGGCATGCCACTCTTTTATCTCATGGCGGAGATGGACGACGCCCCAGGTATCATATTAATCGGAATGGTCGTTATTTTTGCTTCAATGGTGGTTGCTGTCTTTGCTGCCGTTCTTCAAAGGCTTTTAAAAGAAGCCATAGATATAAAAGCGGAAAATGATTTAATAGTCTGATCTGAGGTGAATAATATGGCAATTATAATCAATATTGATGTGATGCTGGCGAAAAGGAAAATGAGCGTTACAGAACTTTCTGAGAGGGTTGGAATCACGATGGCTAATCTTTCCATATTGAAGAATGGCAAGGCAAAAGCGATTCGATTATCAACTTTAGAGGCGATTTGTAAGGCTTTAGAATGTCAACCCGGAGATATTTTAGAATACCGAAATGATGAAGGCGCAAAAGATTAATAAAGTGGGGAAATGCAACATTGAAAGGAAAAGAAAGATTTTTAAAAAGGGGAGTTACTCATGAATTTAACGATTCAAAAATGGGGGCACCAATCATGAGAGCACTAAAACAACTCGTTCGTTTTGGGTGGGAGCAGGCCCTATCATGTTTGTTTCCTGTCGTTATTTTTGCCTCTTTGGCTTTTACAAAAGTCATGCCGCTTCCCTTCCTGTCACGGTATGACTGGCTGCTCATCATCTGCCTTCTGATGCAGTGGTGGATGGTGCGTTCTGGACTTGAAACACGGGATGAGCTAAAGGTTATCACATTGTTCCACCTTATTGGACTTGCTCTTGAACTTTTCAAGGTACATATGGGCTCCTGGTCTTATCCAGAGGAAGGCTATTTCAAAATTTTTGGAGTGCCTTTGTATAGCGGATTCATGTACGCAAGTGTAGCGAGTTATCTTTGCCAGGCGTGGAGGAGGCTTAAGGTTGAACTGGTTAAGTGGCCACCGTTTTTGGTAGTTGTACCTCTTGCAGCTGCGATTTATTTGAATTTTTTCACCCACCATTATTGGATTGACGTTCGTTGGTGGTTATCTGGACTTGTCATTATCGTCTTTTGGCAATCATGGGTCACATACGAGGTTGATGGAACTCGTTACCGAATGCCACTAGCGCTTTCTTTTGTGCTCATCGGATTTTTTATATGGATAGCCGAAAATATCGCAACATTCTTTGGGGCGTGGGAATATCCAAACCAAACCGATGCATGGAGTCTGGTTCATCTAGGAAAGGTGAGTTCATGGCTCTTATTAGTGATTGTTAGCTTTCTTATAGTGGCGACGTTAAAACAGGTTAAGGGGAAAAGTTCCACTAGGATAGATACCAGTCAATTTTTATAACTGTTAAGAGCCATCATAAAAAAAGTCGGATCCTTAGAATAGTAAGGAATTCGACTTTTTTTAGGTTGAAGTTTTCCTGGCCTACAAAATTCTGAATTGGATAAATTGGAAAAGGAACGTTCGAGTTGTTGCTTTTCTCTTTATAAATACTTTTGATAATAGAAATGAAGCAGCCCGATCCAATGGAGCTGCTTCATTTTTTTGGGGCTTTTATGAGTCCACACCAAGCACAAATGACATAATTTTTTAAAAATTTGCACAAGTGGTATTTTTTTGTTGACGTAGCTATTTTTGTAAGCGTATACTAAATTCAATAAAGCACAAATGATTAGGATTGCACAAATGTGCATATTTAAAAAGGAAGTGACGAAATGGATAAAAGAGAAGAAAAAAGACTCTTAGTTAAAATTGCGCAAATGTACTATGAAGAAGATATGACGCAAGGCGCCATTTCAAAAGAATTAGGTATATACCGAACATCCGTCAGCAGACTTTTAAAAAAAGCAAGGGAAGATGGTGTAGTTAAAATTACTGTCAGCAGCGATATTGATGGAGCTTTTGAATTGGAACGTCAATTGGAAAAGTTGTTTGGCTTAAAAGAAGTAATTATCGTTCCTGAAAAAAGAGACAGTACCGAACTGGATAAAAAGAAAGTGGTTGCGATGGCCGGGGCTGAATTACTAAAACGGATTATTAAAGACGGTGATGTCGTAGGCTGTGCCTGGGGAAGCACAATGGCCAGTCTGATCGGTGAATTTACCAACGCCGGAAAAAAAGACGCTAATTTTGTCCCTTTAGTAGGTGGGCCTGGACCTATGGATACGAAGCATCACGTCAATAGAATTGTTTATAATATTGCAGAAGATTTTGGAGGAACTTCTTATTTTATTGATGCTGCGGCAGTAGTGGAAAAAAAAGAGACAAAGGATGACATTGTTCAATCTCACTACTTCACTAAAATAACGGAGCTTTGGGACAACTTAACAATTGCAGTAGTAGGGATTGGGAACCCAAACCAATCATCTAATTTAGTCTGGGCTGGCTTTTGCGGCAATCGGGAAATTGAAGATTTAAATCAACAAGGTGCCATAGGTGATATCTGCTCACGATTTTATGATATAGACGGAAACCTGATTCAATCTGACTTATCTGATCGAACAATAGCCATTGAGCTGGAAAAACTAAAAAATATTCCATACTCAATCGGTATTGCAGAGTCTGTTGAAAAAGCTCCTTCCATTATTGGGGGATTAAGAGGAGGATACATTAACACTCTGATCACCACTGAGGAAACGGCAAATGAAATCATTGAAATCATAGAAGAAAATGGAACATCCTTATCTTAGGAAGTATGGATTAATTATCTGATTGTAACGGAAACAAGATGTAAGATTCAGTTCATATGAAAAGAGGAAATCAAAATGCTATGGTATGTCATTATATTAATTGGTTTTTCTTGGCTCCTTCAAAGCATATTTGGATTTTTGCAAATCAAGCATTTCAATAAAAGGTATGCAGAGTTGAGAAAGCTTGGAAGGGTCGCGATTGGGAAAAGAACGGGACTTTTTAAATCTGGCACTGTCGTAATGTTTGCGATTGACCGAAAAAGCAACATATTGAAAGCCGCCAAAATGCAGGGAGTAACTGTGCTTTCAAGAGTAAGGAACTTAAAAGGATTTGAAGGGAAAAATCTCTTACACCTCGGTGAAGAGGATTTTCATAAAGTAAATAAGTTAACAAGGTTAGCCATTGAGGATGCACTGAACAGCTATCATATTATCTCTAAAGGGGGTGATTTGAAGGTTAAGAAAGGCTGGATTGATTTACTCTTATCAAAAAAATAGGAATTATTGAGGTGAATTGAATGGATTGGCTTACAAATGCAGCAGATGGCTTTATGAATTTATTTAGAGCAGGTGCCGAAACTTTTGTCGATTTAGTAACAGGTATTGTTCCACTCCTTATCATGCTTTTAGTTGCAATGAATGCTCTTATACGGTTGGTTGGAGAAGAAAGAGTGGAACTGATTGCGAAGAAATCGAGTAAGAACCCACTTACAAGATATTTTGTTCTTCCGGTAATTGGAACGTTCGCTTTGGCAAATCCAATGACATTATCACTTGGGAAATTTTTGCCGGAAAAATACAAACCAAGCTATTATGCTGCTGCTTCTTATTCCTGTCACACGCATAACGGACTTTTTCCACACGTTAATCCAGGAGAGCTGTTCGTATTCTTGGGAATTGCTGCAGGAATTACAACACTGGGATTTGAAACAACAGAACTAGCCCTCCGTTACTTCTTGGTGGGGATTTTCACAAACTTTTTAAGAGGTTGGGTAACAGATTTAACAACTTATTATGTATCTAAACAGCAAGGCGTTAAATTGAAAGAAACAGTGGATCTCTAAGGAGGGGAAAGGAATGACTCAAACGGTTACGAAGTACAAGTCAATTGTCGTCAATGCAGGGCAAGGCGGATTTGGCGGGCCATTAGTGATTTCACCGACAGAAGAAAAAAATAAAGTGGTATATGTAACAGGCGGAACAAGACCGGATATTGCAGACACCATTGCAGAATTAACAGGCTGTGAATTAGTCGACGGTTTTAAAACGAGTGTACCCGAGGATGAAATGGCGTGTGTCATCATTGATTGTGGCGGAACGCTCCGATGTGGCTTATACCCCAAAAAAAGAATCATGACGATCAATATCATGCCTACTGGACAAAGTGGCCCGTTAGCAATGCACATTACCGAGGACATTTACGTTTCTGGAGTAAAGCCTCAAAACATTGAATTGTATGAAGGTGCTGCAACACCTCCAACATCCAATGTGAACAATGCTAACGGACAAATTGAAAAAACAATTTCTAAACCTAAGTATAGCGCAGATAAAAAAATTAGTGAACAAAGAAAGCCTAAAGGCGCCATAACACGCATTGGGATGGCGATGGGTTCCATCGTCAATGTCTTTTATCAGGCTGGCCGCGACACGATAGATACTGTCATTAAAACAATTTTACCGTTTATGGCTTTTGTGGCCATGTTAATCGGGGTGATTAAAGCATCTGGAATTGGGGATGTGTTCGCACAATATTTATCACCATTTGCAGGAACTTTGCCGGGCTTGCTCTTAATCTCTTTAATTTGCTCATTCCCATTATTATCACCATTCTTGGGACCGGGAGCTGTTATTTCACAGGTCATTGGGACATTAATTGGAGTGGAAATTGGAAAAGGAAATATCCCTCCGCACCTTGCATTGCCAGCTCTTTTCGCGATTAACTCACAGGCTGGAGCTGATTTTGTTCCAGTTGGGCTAGGTTTAGCAGAGGCAGAAGTGGAAACCATTGAAGTCGGAGTTCCTTCCGCATTGTACGGACGTTTTTTAACCGGAGCACCAACCGTTTTTATTGCTTGGCTCGCAAGCTTCGGTTTGTATGAATAATTACTAGAATAGATTCTGAATGAATGATGTAAAGCAAAGAATTGGAGGAGTTTCTTGTGCAGACAGTTTATCAAACTAAAATTAACCAACTTGGTCCATCTGTCTCTGATTTTCTTGGAGAAAAAATGTTCATCCTATTCGGAGCAAATGCCCCGAGTGAATTAGCGGATTATTGCCTATTAATTGATGTAAATGAAATTAATGGAGAAATCGAAAAGGGTGACATTCTCGTCTTAGGCAATCAGCAATATACCATTACCTCTGTAGGTGACGTGGTGAAAAAGAATTTAGGTTCACTTGGACATATCACGTTAAAATTCAATGGTTCTGAAACGGCAGAATTACCTGGCACTATACATCTTGAAGAAAGAGATATTCAAATGCCGCAAGCAGGGACAACTCTTCAAATCTTGAAAAAATAAGCTTATCAAAGATTTATATAGAATAATTGAATGCAAGAAGAGGGAAGTTCCCACACCGGAAAATTGCATTTAGTAAGAGTCAACACAGCCAAAACGAGAATAAATAATTTAGAGTTTGTTACTCATTTTTAAATTTCACCTATGATTCTCGACTCTATATATAATAAGGAGGAAAAAGAATGAATGAATCATGGCCTCAATTAGAAAATAAAGTGGCAATTGTTACAGGTGGTGCCTCTGGAATTGGCTCGAAAATTACAGCGCATTTAGTAAAGAACGGTACAAAGGTGATTGTTTCCGATCTAAATGTAAATACTGGCGAACAAACTGATGGAACATATCATATCCAATGCGACGTTACCAATAAAGAAAGCGTTGAAAATATGGTCACCATAGCCACCGAGTTATTTGGAACTGTAGATATTTTAGTTAATAATGCTGGTGTAAACTTACCACGTTTACTTGTTGATTTCCGTGGCGAAAAGCCAGAGTATGAGTTAAGTGAAAAGGACTTTGATTTCATGGTTGCCGTCAATCAAAAAGGACCTTACCTTTGTGCTCAGGCAGTTGCGAGAGTAATGGTGAAAAATAATAAAGGCGTTATCATTAATATTTCTTCCGAGGCAGGTATGGAAGGATCTTCTGGACAAAGTGTTTATTCGGCAACAAAAGGTGCTGTCAATGGCTTTACCCGTTCTTGGGCAAAAGAGCTGGGGATATTCAACATCCGCGTAGTCGGTGTTGCGCCAGGGATCAATGAGCAAACAGGTTTAACAACAGACGCTTATAATGAAGCATTAGCTTACACACGTGGAGTGACAGTAGAAGGTCTTGGAACAGATTACAGCAAAACGATACCACTTGGACGACCTGGTAAATTGGATGAAATTGGTGAATTGGTCACTTATCTAGCTTCAGACCGTTCTAGTTATATTACAGGTACAACCGTTAATATTTCAGGTGGAAAATCCCGCGGATAAATAATGGCATCAACCACTGAGATCCCTTTCATCCCAATTATGAAAACGAGGGTGTTGGTTTTAGTAAGTCTTTAATTAACAAACAGGTGTGTTCGTATTATAAGGTTAGCCAGTTTATTTACTGGTTGACCTTTTTTTAATGGAACCTATTATATCAGTAGCCAAGGTAGGATGGACGGATGCGCGGGACATGATCCCGTGAACGATAATTGTTGGACTGGATGTGGCAAATGGAGAGAACCAAGTCAGGCTTTTAGATCAATCTAAACCGTATTGGAAGAGCTTTTCGATGAAACATATCAAAGAGGAATTAAATCCTTTCATAGACTTTTAATAAGAGATTGAAGAGGTGACAAGGCTAGAATCTACAGGGCATCACCATACTCCTTTTAATCAATACTTGGAGGAACAAGGGATTTTAAACTACCATGAAAATAAGTTTCTTTAAAAATGAAAAATGACAATACTTAAAAGGACCCTGCTCAATCGTTTAAAAAAAAGAGGAGAGCGTTAATTAATTAGTCTATGGATTAGGGTTGACTGGATTAAGGTCAGTATCAGTATTGACACTTCCTAACCATTTTCATTCTTTGTGGTGAATCGCCGATTTTTGCGATTCATGGATGGCTAACGGGGCAGGTTAGTTGCATAAAGTTAAATATGGATTTTTATGGTAAATTAATAGAGGAAGGATAATAAGGGGGATGACTATGGAAGGGTTGGAAATATACGATTTTTTAAGATTAGTTTTTATTACTTTGATAATTAGTTTAATTGTTATTTCAATTATTTTATTGGTTCAAAAGAAACGAAGCAACCTCGTTAATGGCTTCACAGTTAGTATTACTTCACTAATTTCAATAATTGTTTCTGGTATTAATCTTATTATTATGGGATTTATAGCTGATGAATTAAATTTAGCAGGAGACGCTATTTCCTCATATTTGTTTCTTATAATTTTAGGGTTAAGCATATTTAATTTGTTTATTTACTTAAAAAATAAAAACAGTATTATTAGTGCCTAATAAATAAATTTTGTTCTTAAAGTACAAGTCCTCTACTTCAATAAGGGAGTTGCTTAATAGGGGGAAATATTTTCTTGAAAATGGTTAGAGTTATCTTAGCAATAGTTGTTATTGTTATATCAAGTTATAGTCTAATAACGGAAGCCGAGTTAATGCCGTATTATATGCTTTTCTTAGGGGCACTTATATTGGTGACAGGATTTGCCGAACTTCAAAAAGACAGAAAAGGCTTTTGGGGATATATGAACATTGTTATCTCTTTATTTGTATTCTTTGTTTCCATACAGGGTTTCTTAATGAACTAAACCAGCCAATAGTTTGTCAACATTTTTCAATAAACACTTAAAATGTTTCATGATTTACTAAATTTGCGTATACCAAATAACCGTCCAAGGTTCTGTGTTTGGAAATTTTTGGGCTGTTTAGTTATACTTTAAAACTAGGCTAGATCTTGGAAAATCGATTTGCTTTTTAAAAGTGAATAAATCCAATGTAAGAATTTATTGGCACATGCTATAACGGCTACTTTAAAGGGCTTTCCTTCCTCACGTTTCTTATCATAAAACTCTCGTAATCGCTTGTTACGAGGAATGATTTCATCTGTCGTTTTCTTTTTGCGACAATCACGAATGGCACATTTTACAGCCATATACAAGGCGTGTCGTAGCCTACTAGAACCTCTTTTGGTAATCCGATTTAAAGTACCTTTGAATGTACCAGATTCAAAGACACTTGGATCGATTCCGGCAAATGCAACCAGTTTCTTAGGATGATTAAACCGATCAATTTCCCCAATTTCAGAAATTATCGTGGCAGCGATTTTTTCTCCGATACCAGGGATCGATTGGATAATCTTACACTCTTCAATACCTTTTGCTAAAGCATCTATCTCATCTTCAAGCTTGGATAGATGCTTTTTGTATTCAAGAAGCATATTAATATACATATCCAGGCTTAAAATCAGACTATGATATAGGTTTTTCTGAAATGGATTTTGAGCTGCGGCGGCCATCAATTTTTCTGCCTGACTGTCTGCCCATTTTTGCGAACGACTTTTACATAATTCTTTTATTTTCTTGGCGATTGTCTCTTCACCAGTATCCAAGATTTCTTCGGAGGTAGGAAATGCGTGTAAAGTTAGTAAAGAAACATATGAATGTAAGTCCCCAAAAACCCCACGGTATTCAGGAAACACACTTGATCCAGAACTGCTTGAAATTGTAATTTAGTTTGTACAAACATGCCTGTAATATTTTCGTGCTGTCTTGTAAGGTTACGTAGGTTTAAGAGCTGGATTCCTCGCTGTTTATAAGGCTCTAAGTCCTCTTTATAATACAGCTCGCAGAGATGGCGAGCGTCAATGACATCTGTCTTTACCTTGCGTAAACTAGAACTCTTAGCTCGATACGATATGAGTGGATTTACGATAATCAATAAGTACCCTCTATCCTCGAAATACTGGACAACTGGTGTATGATAATGTCCAGTGGATTCTAATACAATGGGAGGCCGTTCCCCGGATACATTTTCTACTTCTCTAATAAAGTCTAGAAGACTAGCTAACCCTTCAAGAGTATGTGCTACTTTAAAGCCTTTTTTGTAAGGCTGCTTTTTATCCAAGAAAGCTTGAACCTGACTTTCCCCTTTTGCCACATCCAGACCAACTACTGGATTCATAAATTATCTCCTCCTAATATAAAATAACCGGTACCCCAATTCCTTCTTGTAGTATCATAGCTTCGCTTGTTATACGAGATCATAGTCCCAACCAGCCTCAATCATGTTTCTACAAGTAGGGGGCGAACTGTTTAGTTGACGGGATCTAGTCCCACAGGTGCGGACGTTCTACACCGGCTACGGTTATCATATATCGATATAAAAAATGGTCAACCAGAAATATTTTCTGGATGACCTTATAATACGAACGGGTGCGTTAGTTGATTAAAATGGCTCCCAATTTGGTGGGTTTTTATATCGGACACAAACTGTGAATGTAATTGTGCATAAAAGAGGTTGTACTCTTGGACAAAAAAATGAAATGCTGTACAAAAAATATGGACAGCATTTTTAAATGATGAATTTTTGAAAACTTGCGCTTCTCATAAGTCCCTTTTTAGACAAGCATTGGAATTTCACTTCACACTTTATTAATGGATCAAGATAAAAATAGTTTTCATCCTCGTTAGTGATTAGCTGCTTAGATATTTCGTAAAAGGCTTTTCTTTCTTTTGGAGGAACAAATTCCAATATACCTCTGTATTGATTATCCTGATCTAACATTAACCAACCAAATTTTTTCTTGCGAATTGCTCCTATTTTTACCGAATCATATTGATAGTTCTTTATTTTGAGAAATACGTCTTGTGGTCTTGAATCCAATGTATAAGGTCTATTTAAATTCTTAGAAACCACACCTTCCAGTCCTAAAAGCTCTACTCTGTTATAAAGTTCATCACGGTCTGAATAAGTAGGACAAGTAGATATATACGGAGTGTTTTCTACAATGGTGTTTAAGGTATCTAAGCGTTCAGATAAAGGTTTGTTTATAAGAGATGCACCATTCAAATACAAAATATCAATAGAAGAAACTCTTCAAAAAAAGAGCATCTGCTTGAAAGCAGATGCTCTTTTTGCAGTTCAACACGGGTCGTTTTGATTATGAGTAATTTCCTTAACGTTGTAAATCCGCATTTTCCTGACTTTTTACAGCATAGAGTATATTTTTTCTTATGCGAGAAATGATAAATCTGAGAGAAAGGGGGTCGTTCCATATTTTTTTCTCCGGTTTATTTAAAAGGAAACGTCATTCAAAATACCAGCAAACAAACCAAAATGTTTATTCAGAAAAACTTAGTTCGATAGATCATTCTCCGCTGTATCCTGATTTATCGATGAATATACAAGTACTTCAGCAGATGTTTCACCATGCTCCGGATTTGGTGATTCGCCACTTCGAATTCGCCGGAAAGGGAACAAAGGCAGCTTTAGTATACGTAGATGGTTTAACAGATAAAAATTCAATAAGCAATAACGTTCTAAGTGCCGTGATGCAATCCTCTTTCGACCCAAAGAAGGGATTGCCTACAACTGTAGGGGATGTTGAAGACGTCCATTCATGGAAATCCGTTGAAAATGCACTTTTTGCAGGTGACAGCGCCTTATTCATCCAAGGGGAAACGAAAGCGTTTCTTTTGGATACAAAAGGATGGCCTCAAAGAGCGATTGAAGATCCGAAGCTTGAAACATCACTGAAAGGTGCCCACCAGGGATTTGTAGAGACCGGAAGTCAGAATGTAGCAATGTTGCGAAGGTATATTCCTAACCGAGATTTGATCATAAAGGAACTTACAGTCGGTGTTCGCGGAAAGTCAAAGGTCTTTATCGTTTATTTGGGAGATGTTGCTAGCGAAGAAGTACTGCAGGAACTTGAAGACAGAATCAAACAGATTCAAATGGACGTAATAATTAATACTGGTGAACTATCTGAATTAATTGAAGATAACCCATATTCCCCGTTTCCTCAGTTTATATTAACCGAGAGGCCGGACTCAGCAGCTTCACAAATTCTTCAAGGTCGATTTGCCGTTATCGTCGATCGTTCGCCATCTGTTTTAATTGCTCCGGTAACATTAATGTCTTTTCTTCAGAGTGTTGATGATTACAGCACACGCTGGTTAGCAGCATCATTGATACGGTTGCTGCGCTTTTTCGCCTTTATGATCACATTATTTCTACCTTCAACATATGTAGCCATTATATCCTATAATTACGAAGTCATTCCTTTAAAGCTTTTTTTATCCATCGCAGAATCACGGGTGGTTGTGCCCTTTCCGCCAATCATTGAAGCACTCCTGATGGAGGTTACCATTGAAATGATGAGAGAAGCGGGCGTTCGTCTTCCGGCTCCAATAGGCCAAACGGTTGGAATTGTGGGAGGGATTGTGATCGGACAGGCAGCTGTTCAGGCAGGGATAGTAAGCAATATCATGGTGATTGTCGTTTCTGCAACAGCAATCGGCTCATTTATCATTCCAAGTTATGACATGGGGACGGCTATCCGAATGCTGCGATTTCCAATGATGTTATTAGCAGTCATGTTTGGAAGTACTGGAATCATGATTGGTGCCATGACGTTGATTGCCCATTTAATTAGTCTTGAATCGCTGGGAACTCCGTATGCAAGCCCATTAGCTCCTTTCCGGTTTGCTGATATGAAGGACTCATTTATTCGGTTTCCTTTATGGAAAATGATTACAAGACCAAAAAGTGTAAGGACCATTCAATCCAATCGTCAGGGAAAGCCTAAAAGATAAGGTGAGGAAAATGAAAAAATACACCTATAATGAAATCACCCTACTGCAATTCATTTTTTTGATTGTTGGGACCCAGATGGGGGTCGGTTTTTTGTCGCTTCCAAGAGTTGTTGCCGAAAAGGCTGGAACAGACGGCTGGATGGGCCTCATCATTGGTTGGATATTAAGCGTTGCTGCCAGTATTATTATGGTGAAAACGGCTGAGAAGTACCCAAATGACACGCTTTACGATCTTCTTATCCGGTTTTTTGGAAAAATACTAGGTAAAGTGGCTATTTTCATTATTCTTGGATACACTTTATGCGTTTCTTTACTGATATTTATTAACACTTTGCTTTATATAAAAGCATGGTTTCTTCCCAATACACCTGACTACTTAATTGTGTTGTTATTTTCAATCCCGGTATTATTTATAGTCAGGAATGGTCTCCGTGTTATTGGAAGATATAATGAATTGATTTTCTATATGACGATGTGGCTCCCGGTTATTTTTTTGTTTCCATTAAAAGATGGAAGTTTCTTGCATTTACTTCCATTGTTTAAAGTTGGTTGGAAGTCAATTTCAGCTACCATGCTGCCGGTAATTTATTCGTTCCTAGGGTTTGAGCTTGCCTTTTTCTTTTATCCTTTTTTACAGAAAAAGCAATATGCCATTCATGGAATTATTATTGCCAACACCATATCGATGTTCTTTTATCTCTTTGTAACCATTAGCTGTTTTGTGTTCTTTAGTCCGGATAGCATTACCGATTTTAATCAGCCTGTCCTAAATATGCTCAAAGTGATTGAATTCCCTTTTATTGAACGTCTTGACATGGTTATATTGAATATTTTAATCCTTTTTTCCTCAAGATCCTGGATCTTGTACATGTACTGTACGGTCTTTAGTTTCAGTCAATTAATGAATAAGCAGGATCATAGTTTATATGTGCCCGTTTTGTTAGGTTTACTCGTCGTGGCCATATTTTTTGTTCAACCAACATGGATGCAAGTAACAACCTGGCAAAAATGGATCTCGAATGCCGGGATTGCGATAGCATATGTGTTTCCCGTTTTTTTATGGGTTTACAGTTGGGGATATGAGAGATTTTCACGGAGGTGATTTTCATGAGCCGAAAAATAGGATTGTGTCTTTTGACCCTTGTAATGATACTCTCTGGGTGTATGGATGCAACACCAATAGAGGAAATTAGCGCCTCACTTATTTTAGGCCTCGATTTAGATGAAGAGGATAATTTATTAGTGTATATGTCAAGCCCGATATTTAGTAAAGAGGCAAAAGATAAGGAAGAAGTGTATGAAGTTAAATCATACACCCTCCGACATTCAAGAGAAAAATTTGATGCGAGGGTAATAGGATTAACATCAGGAAGTAAAACGCAAATCTTTTTGGTGGGGAAACGACTGCTTAAAAAGAAGGATTGGTTTGACTATCTCGATCCTTTCTTCAGAGATCCTAAAAATACAGTAACCGCGCGTGTTGTCGCTGTAGATGGATCAGTTGCAGATGTTATTTTCGATAAACCAACAGATAAACCGCGACTATCTCTATATTTAACAAGTTTAATTGATGCTGCCGCCAAGAGAAATATTGTGAAAAAAACGACCCTCCAGGATTTTCACAGACAAATGAAGGACAAAGGGAGAACAGCCTGGATCACCCAAATCAAAAAGAAAAAAAGAATCGAGCTAACAGGCTCCGCACTTCTAGCTCAGTCCGGCCAGTATAAATTAACAATAACACCTGAAGAAAATCAATTATTAAATATTTTAGAAGGTAAACAAAAAGGTGATTATTCCATAACTATTCCGGTTTCTATGGAATCCGCCAGTAAAGGCAAACCATACATCAGCTTCTCCATTCCAGATTTGAAAGTAAAGAAGAAAGTAAAGTTCAATAGACACTTTGTATATGATATAAATGTAAATTTACAAATCTCGATATCCGAACAACTCTTTCCATTCGATGTCAAAAAAGATTATGCAAAGCTTGAAAAAAGCATTGCAAATGAGCTCGAGAATGAATTCAACCGATTAATTCAGAAAATACAAAAAGCTCAAATTGATCCTCTAGGGCTTGGTCTGTATGCAAGAGCCTACACCTATCAAGAGTGGAAAAAAGTACAAGATGACTGGGGGAAAAATCTAGCAAAATCCAAAATAAACATACATGTTAAAACAAAAATTAAGGGCTTAGGAACAACGAATTATCAATAGGACAAAAGCTTTCATAATGAGGGGATGCTGACAACCGATTCCTGTTAAAGATTCTGAAGTTCGTTCTGTTTTTGAATTTTCTTTGGCATTATCGGAAAGACATGTAAAAAGGTTCTGGTGCAAATATGACCTGTTAGAAACGTAGAAACTCAATATCCTTTTCATCTATGAATTATGAGGCTACTCCAAATAATTTAAGTATAAATTCAATCTCACTTTGGACAGACTTCACCCCTTGTTGAAGTTGTCCTTTTTTCAGCATATGCATCACCTCCACTCCACAGATGATTTGTTTGGCTGTTCGAAACGTTTTTAATCCTAGCATAGAACGGACTCGCTTCTTTATAAAGCGACGATCTTGCTCCACTATGTTATTCAAGTACTTCTGTTGTCTAAGTTACATACCATCAGGTATGCTTTTCTCTTTTTTCAACTCTTCAATTGATATAGGATAAGCCGGATTCTTATCGACCGTCATGACACGAGGCTTAGAAACATGAAAAGACCGCAAAGCTTTCTTGAAGAAGCGCTTTGCAGCCTTTTTGTTTCTTGTTTTACTGAGATAAAAATCAATCGTGTTTCCTTTGGAATCCACTGCACGATACAGATACATCCATTGACCTTTTACTTTGATATACGTTTCATCGACTCTCCAGGAGTCATTTGTTTGCTTAAGATGACGCCGTACCCTTTCATCTAATTCCGGTCCATATTGATGAACCCAACGCATAACCGTTGTGTGAGCCATCGATAAGCCGCGTTCTTCCATCATCTCCACTAAATTACGAAAGCTCAAGTTGTACCGCAGGTACCATCTCACTGTTAACAAAATCATGTCAGGCAGATAATGTTTCCACTTGAATAAATTTTGATTTCCCATACTATCACGCACCTTTTTTAAGATTAAAGTATCAGTATGTCCAAGATTTAGAGATTAATTGCTATTATTGAAGTTTTTGCATCAGAACCAATATGTGGGTTCATGAGGGCCTTTTGATCAATCCCTACAGTTGATACTTTTACGTGCAAATTACCACCTAAAGTAAACAAGCATTTTTAATTGTCTACTATGAGTGTACTCAAAATTTACAAGATATTTTAAATTTGTGTTATGAAATCAATCACTAAATGATTCTAGTAAAGGAGCCTAAAAAAGCCCCTCTCTATATGAGAAGGGCTTTTATCCGATATCCAAAGTGGTCACATATGATTGGTGCCCATTTTTAAAATTAGCCAATCGTTGAACAGTGACAAGTTCGCTCACTTCTAGTAAGTCTATTCATCATTCGCTTCGTTCGCGATTTGCTTTAAGTATCCTTTTGGAATGGACTGCGTCAAACGGAAATGCTTTGTATACGACTGATGAGATAGCAAGCACATCTGACATAGCAACACATGATATGGCTAACTTTTTTTCCTATTTCGTACTCTGTTTCAAACAAATGATGTGTTCATTTTAAATATCAAATAGATATTTTTGTTGTTATTTCCTAAAAACACCCTACTATAATAGTAGGAGGTAGCATTGCCATGAAAAGAATACTAGTGTTTCTAGCTACATTTATATGTTTGTTATGGATTCTTGCACCATTTGTAAAAAGTCAATTTCAAGAGGAACCAAAAGTCTCGGAAACAAAGGCAGAAAATAAAAAGAAACTTAAACCCGAAAACGCTTCATCTAACGCTCATACACCTGTTCCGAAACAAAAAGTAACTGCAGCAACCATAGGCGCTGTGGGAGATATTTTAATTCACGATAGGGTGTATATACCCGCCCGCAAGTCAAACGGCTCGTATGACTTTAATCCGATGTTCCGATTTGTGAAGCCCTATCTGGGAAAAACGGATATTACCGTGGCTAATCAGGAAACGATGATTGGCGGGAAAGAAATAGGGCTTTCCTCATATCCTTCCTTTAATTCACCAGTAGAGGTGGGAGATGCTCTAAAGGCAAACGGGGTTGATCTCGTGACAATCGCCAATAACCATACACTTGACCGAGGAGAAAAGGCCATTTTGAATGCGCTTAACCACTGGAACAGTATTGGGATGCCTTATACAGGAGCTTATCAATCGTCTGAAGACCAGAAGATCATTCGGATATTAAAAAGAAACGATATTACCTTTTCGTTTCTCAGCTATACGTATGGAACGAACGGGATTCCTGTTCCTGCGGGGAAGCCGCATCTTGTGAATTTAATTGATACCACGAGAATCCAGACGGAAGTTAAAGAAGCAGAGAAAGTTTCAGATGTCGTTGTGGTCAGTCTGCATTTCGGCAAAGAGTATGAACGGTTGCCTAATGATGAACAAAAGCTGCTTGCTCAAACGACAGCTAATGCAGGTGCTGATATTATTATTGGCCACCACCCACACGTTTTGCAGCCTGTTTCATGGCTTACAAAACCAAACGGCGAACGGGCATTTGTTGCTTATTCGCTTGGGAATTTCTTATCCGGCCAGCAGGGAGATTACAAAGACATCGGCGGTATTATGCAAATTGGCGTAAAGAAAATCCAAACCGGGGATGATGTGAAAATCGAACTGCAAAATCCTAAATTCCTGCCAACCTGGGTCAACCGGCCATATGAGATCATTCCAATGAAAACCTTGAGTGATCAGTCTGACAAATATAACGAAATTCAAAAACATATGAATCAATTCATGCCTGAACTGTCATTTGATTTTTAATGAAGGTACAGTCTTTGGCATTGGAAAAAACTAATTGTTTTACATAATGAAAAAGCCACCGGCTATGTAGCCGGTGGACCGCATATTCCTCCTAATAAGGTAAACACTATTCACCATGTTCCAGCTAAACGGCTTGAACCAACAGACGAACACGACTTATTGACAAAGAACCTATTCCGCAAAACATATACGAAAAACTGTCATATGAGCGAACTATATGAGATTACATGTGGAAGAAGGATATTCCAATTCTCTAAATTTTTTCATAGTATTAACTCTCAATTCATACAATTGAAAATCTACAAAAGTATTTAATGGGAGTGGAATGCATGGGATCTAGAGAGTTAACAGGACGTGTAATCTTCAAAGGAGACCCCGGCTATAAAGAAGCCATTAAGAATTGGAACCCTTATGTTGATACTTTTCCTCTTGTCTTTGTTTTTGCACAAAATACCCTTGATGTAAGCAATGGAATTAAATGGGCACGTAAGAATAATGTACCCGTGCGTGTTAGAAGTGGCCGTCATGCTCTTGATAAGAACCTCTCAGTAGTAAAGGGAGGAATTGTTATTGATGTCAGTGACATGCAAAAAGTGCACTTAAATAAAAAAAAGGCAATTGCAACCGTTCAAACAGGAATTCACGTAGGCCCGCTTGTAAAAGGATTAGCTCGAAAAGGGTTTATGGCTCCGTTTGGAGACAGTCCAACCGTTGGCATCGGAGGAATTACGATGGGCGGTGGATTTGGAGTGCTCTCACGATCGGTTGGTCTTATAAGTGATAACCTCCTCGCACTGAAAACAGTGGATGCAAAAGGCAGGATTATTCAAGCAAATAAGGACGAAAACAAGGATCTATTTTGGGCCTCCAGAGGCGGAGGAGGAGGTAATTTTGGATATAATACCGAATACACATTTAAAGTTCGTCCTGCCCCTAAAACTGCAACCGTCTTCAATATCATTTGGCCGTGGGAACAATTGGAAACAGTATTTAAAGCTTGGCAAAAATGGGCGCCGTTTGTAGACGAACGATTAGGGTGCATACTTGAGATTTACAGCAAAGTAAATGGTTTGTGTCATGCCGAAGGAATTTTCCAGGGTTCAAAAACTGAGCTCATTAAATTATTGAAACCTTTAACAAATTCTGCAACCCCAACGCAAATAGTTATAGAAACATTATCCTATCCAGACGCTATAGATTTCTTAGACCCTGACGAACCAATCCCTGGTAGATCTGATCAGAATGTTAAATTCTCCTCGGCTTGGGGACTTAATCTTTGGTCGGAAAAACCAATTTCAATCATGAGAAAATTTTTGGAGGAAGCCACTGGGACAGAATCCAATTTCTTTTTTATAAATTGGGGTGGTGCTTTAAGCAGAGTACCTAGCGACAAAACAGCCTTCTTTTGGCGTAATCCATTGTTTTATGTGGAATGGACTGCTAGTTGGGAAAATAAATCACAAGAAGCTATGAATCTTGCATCAGTTGAAAGGGTACGTAAGCTGATAAAACCATATGTAACAGGTTCATATGTTAATGTTCCAGACCAAAATATTGAGAATTTCGGAAAAGCATATTACGGCTCAAACTTTGCAAGGCTTCAAAAAGTAAAGGCGAAATATGATCCCAAAAATTTATTTCATTTTCCACAGAGCATACCACCATCTTTTTAAATAGTTTATTCGTTCAAGATAAAATCCCTGCGTCTTGAACTGCACCTCAATTGTTAGACATCATCTAACAATTGAGGTGCAGTTTTTTTATGGGGAATTTACAGTCTTATTAAACTAACGGGTGCTTTACTTCTATAAGGAATGTTGCTGAGGCAGCCTTTATCTTATGCAACTAAAGGGGCAGGATAGTTGAACAAGCAAATCAATGTCTATGCTACAATTATTAAAAGCATAGCCATTAATATAAGTTGATGTTTGGGAGATCACTATGAGAAGAATAAAAATAGCTTTATTACACCTATTGCCTATCGCTGGTGATGTGGAGTATAACCAAAAACTAATTGAACAAGCCATTCGTATAGCATCAAATAATAATGCCGAATGGATTATAACACCCGAACTATGTGTCAGCGGGCTTCAATTCAATCATAAGATTGGGACTGGATGGATTAACAGGCAACCTGATGCTTGGATGAGTAATTTGAGCCGTAAACTAAAGAATTTGAAAAGCACTGTATTTTTGGGTTGCCCTGAAAAAGGCAGTA
Organism: Peribacillus sp. ACCC06369; assembly: GCF_030348945.1. Taxonomy (NCBI): domain Bacteria; kingdom Bacillati; phylum Bacillota; class Bacilli; order Caryophanales; family Bacillaceae; genus Peribacillus; species Peribacillus sp. ACCC06369. The sequence continues at coordinate 4,583,740 of NZ_JAUCEN010000002.1, read as the reverse complement.
ACGGAGAGTTGTATAATTCTGTGTTTGTCATAGATAAAAAAGGTCATTTATTAGGTAAACAGAGAAAAATCAGTGTTATTGATGATTGGTCAGCTTCAGGTGATGTAATAGAGCCTATAAAAACAGACAATGTTGAGGTTGGTATCATGATTTGTGCAGACGCATATACCAAAGGTATTGCATACAACTTATTTGAAAAAGGAGCAGAAATATTAATTGCACCGTCTTCCTGGGGTCCTGGATTACATGGTCCAGAGGGAGAATGGGAACAAAGGTCATTAGAAACAGGACTGCCCGTAATTGTCTGTAATCGTACTGGTGAAGACGAAACTGTCCGTTTTTGGGATGCAGAAAGCATGATCATAAAAGATGGTGTACGCCTCCTAACACATAAATCGAAACAATCAGCTATACTTACCTTTGAATGGGATTTACAAAGCATGGAATTAATATCCCCTCATTTCGACATCCATTACATATAATGAGAACTTCATTTACTATATAACTTGAACTAAAGGGTGCTTTACTTCATAACCAGGAGCTGATCAGCAGCTCCTTTTCTTATGGCACGAAAGGATCAGTTTGGAACTTACAACTACCTAATTTTTAAGGTCCGTCAAAGAATGAAAACCATAAAAATACTCCCCATAGCAGCACATCACTTTGCGCTGCTGTATGGGGAGTATTTTCATTTTTTGTCCTGTTGGATAAGTATTCCGTAAAAAGTGGAGCGTTTTTTTTATTGACTTTGCAATAGGAATAAAATAAACTATAAAAGTACTTTAATTAGAGTAGTTTAATAAAAGTACTTTTGTTAAAGTGGTATGATTTGATTTAAATAAATTCTTACTTAAGGAAGGATACAACATATGAAATTTACTCAGTTCTTAAAAACAAAAGGTGCAACTGCGACAATCTTCATGGGGATTTTCTATGCCATTGCAATGCTAGGCATCTTCTTGCCTGGTTATACATCAATTCCAGGGAATATCGATAAATTACCGATTGCTATTGTCAATGATGATGCCGGTGAATATGGGGCAAAGATTGCCGACCAGTTACAAGAAAATTTACCGTTTAAAGAAATCGATAGGGATTTAACAAATAAACAAGCCTTAAACGATTTAGAGCACAATGATTTATCATTAGTCGTACACATTCCTGAAACATTCTCTGCGGATATGCAAAAAGGTGAAGCATCATCAGGAATCGACTTTACAATTAATGAAGCAGGGGCAACAACTGTTTCTTCTACTATGAATTCAGTTGTTAACGAAATTAACAATCAATTAAGTACACAATTCTCAGAACAAACAGCCCAAGGCGTATTAATGAATTTTAATGTACCAGAAGAGCAAGCTGCTGAATTAGCAAAAAAGATTGAAACAGCTTACGTAGGAAACGTAGTGACAATCAACGAAGTACCAGACGGTATGAATAATAATATGCTGCCAATGTTCTTAACGATGGCTGGATATACGGGTGCGATGATCGGAGCGATGCAATTAGTAGGTGCATTTAAAGAAAGTCGTGGAAAAGCAAGTAAAACACGTTTATTCAGCTATGTACAATTAACTGCGTTATTGGTTGCGGTTGTATCATCTTTAGTTGCTTTAGGTGTAACATATTTAATCAATGAGCCAAGTGGTGACCTGTTCTTCAGTTTAGTAGGACAACAAATTTTAAACTATATGGTATGTTTCAACTTTACAGCGATTATTATCTTCTTAATTGGTGAAGGCGGTATGATTTTAAACTTACCAATTTTATTAATACAAACATTAGCAAATGGTGCCACAATTACACGTGATATGATGTACTTGCCATATGAATGGATGAGCCACATTTCACCAATGTATTATTCGGTACAGGCATACTACGCAAACCTATATGGCAGCATTAGTCCAAGTCCATATATTTGGTCAATGGTTGCAGTTGGTGCAGGTGCACTGTTAATTAATATTGCTATTGTCGCCTTTATCCATAAACCAATGCCAATAGAAGATCCGGAAACAAAGGCTGAAACGGAAAGTGTAAAGAATGCAACGGAAGTCACAGCTTAGTTTTGCTATAATAAGGAGATAATTCTTCTTGAAGGAGCAAAGAGAATGCCCATTCAAATTTTTATATTGAGTAAATTGATGGAGGATAACAATTATCCTTATAAATTGAAAAAACAGCTATCAGAACCCATTCCAATGGATCGACTAGGCGGGTTAACAGAAAGTAAACTGTACTACCATTTTGATTCATTAGCAAAAAAAGGGTTAGTTGAGGCAGTCGAAATCATAAAAGAAGAGCATCGACCTGATAAGCAAGTATTTGCAATTACAGCTAAAGGTCGTGAAGAACTACCAAAATTAATCTACAAGTTGTTTGAAAATGCGGATGAAATTAAGGATATGGTGGTTGGTTTAGCAAACCTAAAGTATGTTGATCGGGATGAAGTACTAGTAATACTGAAAAGAAAATCAAAAAATATCAGGGATCGTTGGGAGCAAATTAAGGATTTTGAACAGCAGATTCAGATCGACGAAGGTCACGAGAAGTTTATTGAATTTATGAGTGGCTATGTTTCAACTAGAACAGAGCACACAATTTATTGGCTTGAAGAGTTAATTAATCGAATTAATCAAGGGGAAATATAATGGTATTGGTCTAAATAAAGAAAGTCAGTTTTCATTACTAAAGGGAAAACTGGCTTTTTTCTTTGTTAAAACTGATAGTTGTAAAGAAGTCTACTTAAACTAACAGGTGCTTTACTTCATTACCAAGAGCTGATCAACAGCTCCTTTTTTTATGCAACAAACGGGGCAGGTTAGTTCAACAAGCGTAGTGTATTCGTACTACGCGGTAAAGATTTTTACTGGATAATTCCTGTCTTCTTGTAAAAAATAAGATAATAATTAACAAGGAGACTTAATAATGAGAAAAACAACCATACTCTTTCTTATCATTTTCTTTTCCTACAATAGTGTGATTGAAGCAAAGGCAACAATAGAAATAGTCCCTCAAAACCAACCACCTTCCATATTGGAATTAGCTTTTCTAAGATATCTTGGTTCAACAATTCTTGAAATTATGGAAAAACACGGTGATAAGCAGTTATTCACAGAAAGTAGAATTGAAAAAATTTCAAGGGATATTCAAAATGATTCGTATGATGTTTCATTACGAGTAATTGGATTCGAAGGACCACTTAACCCACCTTATAAGTTAATTCGTATGACTTTTCGTATACCTGGGGAAAACTATACTCCTTATAGAGTTATTTCCTACAAAAGTCGGTATGTCTCTGATAAAGAACTTGATAAATTAATTAAATTTAATTCGCCTTAATTGCATTTTTTATGTCGCAGTTTGTGTCAACTCCGCGATAAGTTTTATAGAACTAACGGGTGCGTTAGTTCATGAAGGAACACAAAAATAATCAATTTTTTTTATAAAAGAATGATCCAATTAAATATTATAAGGGCATGTTTTGATTAATCTTTTTTCAAAACATGCCCTTTCTATTTATTCATTTATCAAGGTTTCTTATATTAGTTTGATCAAACTTTGTTTCAAAGCTACTGCAAAGGACCGATTTTTGCTTCTACATGCTTTACAATTTCTGCTGAATGAACCAGTTCCGCAGCTGTACGCATGTCTTTGTATAAAATTCTGTCCTGCTCAAGGCGAGGCACATATTTTCTAAACAAATCGCAGGCTGCAGTCGTTCCTGTTCCAGGCTGTAACGGCTGATGGAATTCAATCCCCTGGCAGCTGCACATCCATTCGATCCCAATCACTTTTTCAGTATTGGCGATTACTTTCAGTGCCTTTAAAGCTGCAGATGTCCCCATGCTTACATGATCTTCCTGTCCCCCGGTTGTCGGAATGGAATCCACAGACGACGGATGTGAATAAACCTTATTGTTAGAAACCAATGACGCCGCGACATATTGTGGAATCATATAGCCCGAGTTAAGCCCACTTTGCTCGATCAAATACGGTGGCAGCTCGCTATACTGAGGCGAGACGAGTCTAAAAATCCTTCGTTCAGAAATATTGGCCAATTCAGATAGAGAGATTGCCAGAAAGTCCATGGCTAAGGCTATCGCTTCTCCATGACAATTGGAAGAGGATATCGCTCTTGCACCCTCTTGATCATCAAACACCAACGGATTATCTGAGGCTGAATTCATTTCTCTCTCCACAATCGTCCTAACGTAATCAACAGCGTCTTTACAAGCTCCATGCACTTGTGGAATGGACCTAATACTAAGAGCATCTTGTGTGCGGTAATCTTTAAATTTTTCCGTGATCTCACTGTTTTCTATCAGCTTATGAATATTATCAGTTGTCTTTTTTTGTCCAGGATGACGTTTTACTTTACTAATTTTGGGATCAAAGGCATAGTATGTTCCTTTCAGCGCCTCAAAACTGATTATCGAAACAATGTCTGCCGCCTTAAGAACATTAATGGCATCATAAACGGCCAGGGCGCCAATTGCAGTCATATCTACCGTGCCATTAATCAAAGAAAGCCCTTCCTTTTCATGCAGTTCGATTGGCTTGATTCCGGCCTTCTTCAATGCCGTCTCGCCATCTGTTAGTACGCCCTGATTATAGGCCTCACCCATCCCCAAAAGGACCAAACTGATATGTGCCTGATGATTTAAGTAACCTAGGGAACCTTCTCGAGGGACGAATGGTATGACATCTTTATTCACCATCTCTGCTAATCTCTCTACCGTTTCAAGTCTTACTCCAGAATAACCAAGGGATAAATTTTTGATCATCATCACCATAATTGCCCTTACTATTTCCTTCTCCAACGGATCGCCCATACCGCAAGCATGACTCATAATTATATTTTTTTGCAATTCTCTCGAATCAGAGGCTGAAATTTTTATTTTTGAATTCTCTCCTACTCCGGTCGTAATTCCGTATATGACTCGCTCCTCCTCGACAAAACGCTCGACTATATCCCTTCCTTGGCTAATCCCTTTCTTTACACTCATAGACAGCTCCAAAGGGGCATGATGCCTTGCTACTGAAATCAAATCCCCGATACTAAAATCATCTTCAGTTATCATTACTTTTTCTTGTGTTTTCATAATAAACTCATCTCCTATATTGTGCAGCTTGACAAAACATTAACCTTTATGATGTTAAAGCCATTGGATTAGTAAAATTTCGCAACGAGACCTCTCTTTCGAGAATTGGAAAGGTACTCCTTTTTTCATGTCAATTAATTTTCTTATGGTTCAAGGGGTTTAAGTTTGAATTACTTGCTTCATTAAAAGGATTACTTGCCTCGCTTAAAGAGAGTGACTTTGTCTCCGGTGCCCAGGCAATCGAAATGATAGTACCAATTAACAGAATAGCCGTCATTCCAATCATCGAGGCATCCAACCCTATAGTGTTCATACTAAGGGGCAGGAGGAATGTCCCTATAGCAGAACCAATTCGGCTGAATGCTGTCACAAAACCAACACCTGATGCGCGAATTTCGGTTGGGAAAAGTTCGGCCGGATATGTTAGCGTAAGATTTGAATTTGCTGATAATATAAAAGTAAAAGCCAGAAAAATCGGAATTACTAAAAGTTTAGGTTCGTGAAAAATGCTAAGCATAAGCAAGCAGACAGTCAGGATTGCAAACGTACTAATCGTGAAACCTCTGCGAGAAAATTTCTCCATAAGCCAAAGACCAGCAACCGAACCCAAGATTAGGAATATGTTTAACCACAAGTCTACAGTGAAGTTTTCTGCTAAACCCATACTATTTAAGATAGACGGTAGGAATGTGTAGATGGCAAAGTACGGAATGACAATACAGACATAAAATAGACTTCCAAAAGCTGTTCGCTTCCGAAATTTTTTGTTAAAAAGAGCACGAAAGCCATTTTTATTTTGAGTCTCAATAACAGTTTCGTCGATTTCCGCATTCGGCCCTATATACTTCTTTACGATATGGCGTGCTTCATCAATACGTCCCATGCTGATGAGCCATTGTGGGGATTCAGGCGTTCCGATTCGCAGTAGCAGCACAATGAATGCAGGGATTGCAGCACTAGCAAGCATCCAACGCCATGATTCCGGACCAGCTTGTCCTAAATAATATCCGACAATGGTTGCAGAGACGTAACCTACCGTCCAGAGCACATTTAGAGAAGCCAGTAAGAACCCCCTATACTTTCTAGGCGCGAACTCGGCAAGTAAAGTCGATCCGACTGCATAATCGCCTCCGAGAGCAAAACCTATCAGTAAACGCAAAATTAACAACTCTACGGGACCATCCACAAATAGTTGCAGCAACGAAGCTATAGTGACCAATAAGAAGTTAAGCAGGTATATTTTCTGTCTGCCTATGCGGTCAGATAACCCTCCAAGTACTAGACTACCGAAAAAGAGCCCGACCAAAGCAGAACTTCCAATTAGTCCTACCCACATCGAATTGAGTTCCATTTGTGGGCTAAGGAGAGTAAGAGCCACTCCAATAATCCCAAGAGCATACCCATCAGAGAAATTAGAGCCAAAAGTAAGCGCTGTAATTTTCATATGGAACTTGTTAAGTGGAGCGTCATCCATCTTAAATTTTTGTTCGGTCATATGCGTCTTTCCCCTTTTCAATATTTGATTTTTGGGACACTTCCTACTTCTCTAGTTTAGAGAAGGAAAGCGATTGAAAACAGACGTCTATTTTTTGAATTTTTCTAATTTTTTTCGAATTTAAAGTGTAATGTAAAACGCTTACATTTGAAAACTATAATTATTTTAGATTTCTATACTTTTTTACGATTTCTAAATGAACGAGGGGTTGTACCGGTTTTTTCCTTAAAAATTTTGCTAAAGTAATTTGCATTTATAAATCCTGTTTTATCTGCTACATCTTGAATCGAGAGTTTTGTATCTATCAATAGACGCTGCGCTTCGTTTATCCGTGTCTTTGTTAATAGCTGTCGGAACGAGCTTCCTTGTTTTTTTGTTAAGAGCGAGCTAAAATACGCTGCGCTTCTGTTTACATGGTTCGCAACGTCCTCAAGCCTTAGCTTAGGGTTAGTAAAATTCTCCTCAATGTACCGGATGGCCTGCTCAATCACATTTGTACGAGCGTTTTCTTGATTGTTATTTGCCCGATCAAGAACTTCATATAAGAACAGCAATAACTCCTGTACGATCCGATATAGAATCGGATTGTATAGGATGGATTCAAAGACTTGATGATAACGTCTCTCAAGCATCCCTTCGTCAAGGTAAAATGACTTCATGAAGCGTCGGACTTGGGCTAATAAGCTTGTTAACCGGGTTCGCAATAAACCTGGCTCGGGATAGGGATCTGCCTTATTCAAAAATTCTTTATACATCCACTGCTTAATTTTGTCCCTGTCACCTTCGTTCAGCATGTCAATCCATTCGCGCTGTTCAGACGGGGTTAAAAACGGATCGATCATAACCCAGTTCACCTTATCCTCAATGACCGAAAGCTGCCGATATCCTTTGAAAAAACGAATTTCTAGCGCTTGCTTCGCATGAAGATATTTTTCATTTAACGAAAGAAACGGGTCATTAGTATCATATAAAACTAGTGACATGGGCTCCGAAAACTGCTCTTCCCATTCGGTTAGAATCCGATTGCCTATGTGCTTTAATTGTTTGAGTGGCTGTGGCTGCTGGTTATCGAATGAAAAAACAGAAACGATCATGTCGCTTAGCGGCAATACAACCGGTCGGTTCTTAAATGGATATTCTTGTAAAAAAGATAGCAGTATAGGTTGTTTCTTCGAATTTTCCAACTGCATCAGCATTAATCGGAAATTGGCGCCTAACGTTTCTTGATGCACGAATAGAGAACTGTAAGATACGGAAGGAACCTTAATTTGAGCCGATGGCTCTTGTTTCTCCTCAGTTTTTGAAACGGCCTTGCAGCACTGGGTTAATACTCGTTTGATATGGTCAGGCGACTGAGGTTTTACCCATAGATCATAGGCATGAAGCTCGATGCCTTGAAGCGCACGTTCAAATGTGGCTTCAGCCGTCATGACGATGACCTTTTGTATGTACCGTTTGGTCAGCTCCTTAAAGCTGTCCCACGCATTCTTTGGAATCATATCGAGTTCAATGCAAACAACATCTGGTACTTCGGCCTCTATTAGATGAAATACCTCAGATACTGAGCCTGCTAATAGAATGTGATCAAATGGAATCGAAAACGAAGAAACTAGCCAGCCAATCCCTGTTCGTTCATTTTGATCGCGATCAGCAATTAACAATTTAACCATGTAGGTACTCCCTTAATAATAGATTTTTTCTTATTAATTATCGCCAAACCAAGCTTATTTTCATCACTGCAGTGTCTATCAGATTAAGGGTTCTGGTGCAAAAAAAACTGATTATGATGAAATTCTAAACAACTTATGTATGAATTTTACATCCATTAACGCACACGCTACTTAATGAAACGATACCAGCTAATAGGATGTCAATATCTTTCTCTAAAATTTTCAGATCATGTCCCACGGGCAGGTACGTTCTACCCCGGCTGCCGTTATCATAGATCGATATAAGAATTGTTCAACCAGAAATAACTGGCTGACCTTATAATACGAACGGGGCAGGTTAGTTGAATAACAAAATTACTTCTAATAGATAAGTTTATGAGATAAAACAAAAATAGCACTCCAATGAAGCTGCTAATTGAAGTGTTATTTCACTTGAAATTTAATGTGTTCTCTCCGATAAGAGAACACATTAAAGTAACCCTTTTATTGTAAAGTCTAGTATAATTATTTCGACATAATTAAAATTAGTAGTATTTCAAATGAATATAGTTACTTAATGCAACAAGAGAGAGTCTTAATATATATAAAAAGTGGTGAATTTTATTTTGACTGAGAAGTATATTAAAATAATCAGATTACTTGTTTATGGCTTAATTCTAAGTGGGATAATCGGTTTTATTTCTTCTGTTTTTTTAATTTTAGTTAATGGCTTGACAGATTTTTTATGGACTGACATATCCAATAAATTAAAAGTACCCTCCATTTATACATTATTTTTATGTATTTTTGGTGGTATTTTAGTAGGTGTTAGCAGGTATAAGTGGGGGAATCTACCTAAAACAGCTTCTGATTCTATTGTTGAATTAAAAACAACTCAAAGAATTGACTATTCATATGTATGTCTCAATTTTTTAATTGCTTTTTTAATTTTAATCTTTGGTGCAAGTGTAGGTCCTGCAGCAGCCATATTAAGTTCTGTTATTGCGTTATCGGTATGGCAGGGAGATAAAATGCGTTACTTTTATTTTTCCTACAACGAATGGAAAAAGGAATCTTGGTTAATTAGACTAAAAAAATTAGCTTTACCTCATAACTACCTAATTCCCTATAATCCTGATCGGGCTCCTAAAGAGAAAAAACTGCTTTTATTTAAGAAATTATTATATATGTTATTTATCGTTAACGGTATGGTGACCTTTATGTTTTTAATTAAAATATCAGAACAACCCCCTTTTGTGACAAAGTTAGGGGAAACTAGTTGGGGATTGGATGAATTGTTTCTTTTTATTCCTTTTGTTTTGTTTGGTATTTTGTTTAGTAAACTTTATGAACTAATGGAAAGAGCAATGAATAAATTCTTTTCTAAATTGAACAATAAAATTATTTTAAGTGCTGTTATCGGTGGTATTGGTATTGGTTTGATGTCTTTAATCGCTCCTAATCTACTTTTTTCCAGCCAACTTTCTATGCGAGATTTACCTAGTTTAGTACCGACACTTTCGATTGCTACTTTAATTTTGGGTTCTGTTTTAAAACTGATTTTTATGGAGTTTTGTTTAAAGTCAGGTTGGATTGGTGGGAGTATTTTACCAGTTATATTTGCTTCCATTTTACAAGGCTACGCTATCGCGACTTTTTTTCCACAACTAGATATGCTCTTTATTGTAGCTGTTGTAGGTAGTAGTGCTTCGATTGCTATTTTAAAGACACCTTTACTAGTAGGGATGTCTCTAATGCTATTTTTCCCGAAAGAGTTAGCCCCGGTTATATTAATCATTGTGGTTTTATTTATTTGGTTAAGTAAAATGAGTAAAAAATTTCCGCGAAAAATAACTGCTTAATTTTAGTTGGAGACGCTGGGAAGTTAGATGTTTGTGAAGAACAGTACTTAGCTAACAGGTGCTTTACTTCAATAAAGGGAGTTGCTTTGACAGCTCTTTTTTTTTATGGAACTAAAGGGGAAGGTTAGTTGAACAAGGATAATCCACAATTTGAATAGAATATGTAGAAAACAAATAGTTGTTTGGAGTATCGATCCAAATAACAACCTATGAAGGAAGGGTAAGTACAATGAAGAAAATGGTTGGTTGGACACTTACTTTAGCTACGCTTTTGATAGGTGGAGTCATTTATTATTTCATAACGTTATCTCTATACGAACCATCAAAAGATGCATTTGACTTCCCAGTTCCTAAAAATGCTGAGCTAGTCCAGGAAAATGAACAAGGGAAAAGTTATGATTGGTCAAAAGCATCGGAAGAAAATGGCATACCATTTGGATATGAATTAGTCCTTAAAGCGAATGGATGGAAAAAGGGAGAAAGAGAAGGGGCTTCCGTTTTTTACACAAAAGGAAATCATAAAATAGATTTGATTTCTACAACGAAGCATTTAAACATCCTTAAAGTGAATTAATATAAAGGAAATATCTTATTCAGCTAACGGGTGCGTTAGCTGAAGATCGGAGCTGTCTTTAAGACAGCTTTTTCGTGCGCCCGGCATGGGTGCAATCTATAGGGTGAAAGTCCCGAACCATGAAGGCAGTAGTAGTGGTTAGCTTAATGCAAGGGTGTCCACGGTGACGTGGAATCTGAAGGAAGCAAGCGGCAAACCTTCGGTCTGAGGAACACGAACTTCATATAAGGCTAGGTATCATTGGATGAGTTTGCGAAACAAAACAAAGTCCTTACTGCCGAAGGTGGTACAGAGTAAATGAAGCAGATAGATGGAGGGAAAGATTGCACTCTTACCCGGGGAGGTCTGATGACAGCCAAGTACACTTGGTAACCTGTCCAGTGATGGACAGCTGAATCATCAGAAGTCAGCAGAGGTCATAGTACTTGTCTACTCGAGAAGATAAGGAAGGACCGAACAGATTAAGGAGGATGAATACTAGGCGTTCGTTATCTGCGAAGAAGCAAACAATTCCTAACGGAACTTATTTGAAGGAAGATGTGGTGAATACACGGGGAACTTCAAAAGGGTGGAGCAGATAAAGGCACAAATAGACCATTTATCCACGTAGAAAGGATATCAACGATGTTAATGGAACAGATACTAGAGAGGGAAAACTTAATACAGGCATTGAAGCGTGTAGAAAGAAATAAGGGAAGCCATGGTGTAGATGGAATGCCGGTTCAAAACCTGAGACCGCACCTCGCAACTGAATGGTACAACATGAAAACTGCCCTTTTACAGGGTACCTATCAACCGCAGCCCGTCCGTCGTATCGAAATCCCGAAACCAAACGGCGGAGTTCGGCTATTGGGTATTCCAACCGTTCTAGACCGTTTCATTCAACAAGCCATTGCCCAAATATTAACCAGGATATATGACTCAACCTTTTCGGAGAATAGCTATGGTTTTCGCCCTAACAAACAAGGGCACCAGGCGGTTCGAAAGGCAAAGTCCTATATAACCGAAGGTTATACATGGGTAGTGGATATGGACTTGGAGAAGTTCTTCGATAAAGTGAATCATGACAAGCTCATGGGAATGTTAGAGCGGAAAATTGAAGATAAACGAGTTCTCAAACTGATTCGTAGATTCCTTCAAGCAGGCATTATGATAGGCGGACTTTTTCATAAAAGTGAGGAGGGAACTCCGCAAGGAGGTCCGTTAAGTCCTTTATTATCTAATATCATGTTAGACGATTTAGATAAAGAACTAGAGAAACGCAATCTTCGATTCGTAAGGTATGCGGATGACAGTACTATCTTTGTGAAGACACGAAAAGCCGCCAAACGTGCAATGGGAAATATCTCAAGCTTCATTGAAAATAAACTGAAGCTAAAGGTCAACTACGAGAAGTCGAAGTATGATCGCCCTTGGAACAGAACGTTTCTCGGTTTTAGTTTCACGAAGTCAAAGAAGAACCCGAAGGTTCTACTGGCTAAACAAACGGTGAAGAGAGTAAAGAAACGAATCAGGGAAATGACCTCGAGAAAATTACCGAAACCCATGAAACTCCGAATAAATAAGTTAAAGCAATACCTTAGAGGTTGGATGGGTTATTTCGCCCTCATTGATACTCCGAACGTTTTGAAGAATTTAGATTCATGGATTCGAAGAAGACTCAGGATGTGCCTATGGAAGCAATGGAAATTGCCAAGAACGAGAGTGAGGAAACTCAAAGGATTAGGCGCCCCATTTGGAAAAGCGTATGAATGGGGAAATAGCAGAAAGGGTTATTGGCGCATAGCGCATAGTCCTATTCTAGACAAAACCCTTAATAATGTTTATTGGCACCACCAAGGGTTAGTAAATCTATATGAACGATATACAAAACTACGTCAGACTTAAACTGAACCGCCGTATACCGAACGGTATGTACGGTGGTGTGAGAGGTCGGAGGCTAGGCGCCTCCTCCTACTCGATTTATGGAACTATCGGGGCAGGTTAGTTGAACACTATTAAAACTAAAATTTTTCAAATGATGAAATATTTAGCTACTTCTAGTTTCAGTATTTACCCTTGACATTTGTTTTGAAACAGATTAACATGAAACCAACTTCACATGAAGTTAACTTCATGTGAAGAAAACTTCACTCCGGGTGAATAAGTTGGTTAGGAGAGGTATGATTGAAAAATCTATTCATACAGCGTTTTTTAGTATCAACGGTGATAATAATATTGGGAATCATTCAAATAATCCTCGATACATCACAAAGATTTAATTTTGGCTATATCATAGTATTCCTAGGTGGGATAATTTTGTTGTACTCAACAATTTCTTACATAACATCCGGTAAGAATAAATCACTAGAAAAGGAACTATCGAAGGAGTACGACGAAAGAGATGCTTTAATTGATGGGAAAGTTGCTCGCTTTTCCTTGCAAATTCTGATGTGCGAAATTTTTATTCTTATGTTTATAACTAATTATGTCGTTATCCCAACAAATACTGTATTATTTGTTGTCTTAGTCACATTAATAATTAGCCAAATTGGGTCTAGAAATTATTACAATCTTTTCCTTTAATTCGGAGGATTTATGAAAAATAGAGTAAAAGAATTGCGAATAGAATATGGAATAACCCAACAAGAATTAGCTGATAAAGTAAGTGTATCTTCTAGAACTATCATCTCATTAGAAAAACAAAAGTATAATCCATCTGTGCTACTTGCGTATAAAATAGCTTCAGTTTTTAATTTATCAATTGAAGAAACTTTTATTTTTGATGAGGATGACAAATAACACATTTCACAAAGATGCACATATTAAACAAACAACGGAGGAAGATAAATGCTTAATGTATTATTTATTTTTGGGGCTGTTTTAATAGTTTGGGGTATTTATCGTATGAAAACAGATGATGGCTTATTTGGGAAAAACCGAAAAAGTAAAAACATATTCAATTTACTGCTAATGGGAGAAGCTTCAGGATTAGGGCAATTTTTGAGTGGAATTCTGTGTATTATTATAGGGATTATCGCATTTGTTTTGAAGTAGTAATATATTAGAATTTCAATTTTTCACTGAAATTTTGTGAATGAAATCACTTAAACAAACAGGTGCTTTACTTCATTAAGGGAGTTGCTTTGGCAGCTCTTTTTCTTATGGAGCTAACGGGGCAGGTTAGCTTAATAAGAACAGGACAATCAAAATACTATGTAGAATATAATTAAGATGACATTGTTTAAATATTTAGAAAAAACAGTATATACAAATTAGGAGTGTTTGTTATGGTTCATGCAAAAGATGTTTTATCGGATCAGTTGTTGGCAAATGCTAATGACCCAAGTTGGTACCTACCATTTTCAGATTCAGTAGAAAGATTGTCTGAGGAACATGCATTTTGGAAGCCAAACGAAGAAAGTAATAGTATTGCTGAAATTGTGCAGCATCTACTATATTGGAATCAAACATGGCAAACTAGGTACCAAAAATCTCACGTTGATGCTGTGCCTTCAATAGGAAATAATAATAACAGCTTTATTATTCCTGAAAATCATACTTTTGCTGACTTAAAAAAACAACTATTAGAGGTGCTTTTACGTTGGCAAGAGTTATTATCTGAAGAAAAAGTTGAGAGAGAAGTTAATGGTTATCCTGGACACGTGAAATGGTGGGCAATACTCGGAAATGTGTCAACTCATAACGCATATCACATTGGTCAGATCATTTATATCCGGAAGTTGCAAAATAGCTGGAAAATAGATGCAGGAGTAGATAAATAAATAAAAGTTGCACTAGTGCCTACTTGAACTAACGGGTGCGTTAGCTGAAGATCGGAGCTGTCTTTAAGGCAGCTTTTTCTTTTATCGAGGCAGGTTTGTAAAAGAATGCAGGTACTAAGATTTTTCTGAAACTGAAAAAATTAAAATCTTGAGGGAGAGTAAAATGAAAGATATTCATGATGAAAGCACATGGCCCGTTTGGGCTAATGAGACAATAGACATTGTCGAACCAAATCCCAAGTGGGTAGAAAAAGGTAATCAGGAAAAAGCTCTTCTTCTTAATCTTCTTTCAACTTTCGGCATAACGGAAATTCAACATTATGGAAGTACATCTATTCCAAATTTACCAGCTAAACCAATCATTGATTTAATGGCTAAAATTGATTCATTTCAAAAAATAAAAGAAATATCTTCATTGTTAGCTAATCACGACTGGAATTATGTACCACCTAACATAGACAATCGAAGTTGGCAAAGATTTTTTGTGAAAGTAATTAACGACAAACGAGTAGTACATTTACATATTTTACTTGAGGGAGAAGAACGGTGGGATAATCAGCTACTTTTTCGTGATTTATTACGGACTAATCAGCAGTTTATTGATGAATACGCTATTCTTAAAAGAAATTTAGCAAAAAAATATAGCAATGATCGTGAAGCGTACACTAAAGCAAAAACAGAATTTATCAATTATGTTCTAAAATCTTAGTTGCGAACTAATATAAGTTTGTGAAGAAATGTACTTAAACTAACGGGTGCTTTAGCTTAAAATCGAAGCTGTCTTTAAGGCAGCTTTTTCTTTATGCAACTAACCGGGCAGTTTAGTTGAAGAAGAACTGAATAAATAAAAACAGCCAGGTTCTGGCTGTTTTTTTATGAAAAATCCAAATGCTTGAAATGAAAACCAAAATTCAATCAGACTTATGGGATAATTTTATTAATTCCAGTTTTTCTCTATAAATTGAACTGCAGGTTGTAAATCTGTTTTGTTAGCAATTGAAATGACAGCTGGAACCACAGAAGGGTCCGTTTTGGAGAAATTAGGGATCCGTGGATTTAACCGAAAAAAACGATTTCCTAGAAGCTGAGAACTGACCATGGATTCATAGTAACCGGATCCACTAGCGACAATCTGAAGAAATGGCAGTAAGGGTTCATTGGGCGATCGATCCAAAAGAACTCCCCAATTTGGGGGAAGGTTCTTCATATTTTCGGGACGTATGTTATCTGCACTTACCATCCCCCACCCCTTCGTATCTCTTCTTAATTGAGTCGGCTCTTCACCTGTTCCAATGGATAATACTGCAATTTGATCCAACGGCTGTTTGGCTTTCCCCACTGCAAACGCGATACTGGCTGTACTGGGGTTAGTTGTTACTGTATACCCATCCACGTAGTTTTGATAGGCTCGTTGCGTCGCGGGAGCACCACTGCTCCGTAGTATTACATCACTCGCTTTCTCATTTAAATAGGGAGAGCCAGGAAAGTTGTGGAATAACACAGGAGTCCAACGATTCAGCTCCGGTGAGAATAAATGAAATGCAGGGACAACAATTCGTCTTTTTAAGTTTTTGAGGAGAAGATCTGATGGGAAAAATGTTTGTACAGCTTTAACGAAACCAGAATATGGCAATTGTTGGTTAAAAACAGGTCCACCTGGTCGGGAAACGCTGAAAGCCGGCAGGATTTTATCCTTAAAAAACTGGAGTGTCTCCTTCGGCGATCTTCCACTTGCTAACGCAATGGCAGTGAATGAACCTATTGAATTTCCCGAAAAAACATTGGTTCGACTAATTAATTTTGGGTTTTGCTGAGCCAGTCTGTTCAAAAGTTGTAAACTTAAAGCACCTAAGGTACCGCCTCCATCAAAGGACATGATCCGATATTTTGTCAAAGCTGATTTCTCCTTTCTAATCTGGTCACAAGTATCATTCAGTATATGTTTATTTTTCAGGAGCCGGATTATGTAGCTAAACATCCAAGGAAAGCTTCATCGAGTATATAAAAAACTACGACTAGGATAGAGGAGACTACGTTTGAGTGCAGTACGAGCAAGCCGAACAGGAATTATTATGCACGTACTTTGTTTGTAATGGGTGATGAGAAAGTCAGAAAGTACAACCAATAAAAACTTGAAAGAAAATAAAAAAGCCATAGCGGTAGGCTACGGCTGCCTGTTCCGTCCTCAAACGGCTATTTTGCAACCTTGTGCACAAAAGGTTATTGATGATTATTATTATTAAATATCTTGCGATCCTTCAAGATGGAGATTGCTTTTTCCAACAACAGGATTGTGAAGAATTGCACTTAAACTAACGGGTGCGTTAGTACTATAAGGATTAACAAGGAGTGAGTGGAAATGAGTTTGGCTTCCTATATTGGGTGTAGTATAGAAATACCGATTAATGATGATGAATATTCAGATGAATTTTTTTATATTGGCGGTTGTTTTGCCGGTGATTTTGACTTGATAAATGTAAAGAAATATCAGTTTACTACTCCTTGCGTTTATGAGGTATCAAGTCATTGGGGAATTGAAATTTCAGAAAATATGAACCCAAAAACGTGTGCCGAATCGAAAAAGAAGTTAATAGAATTGTGTAAAATTATGGACAGTTACCTTGAAAAAGGTGATTTCTTTGAACTGTATAGTTGTTGGGTAGGAGAAGAAGCTGAAAAGCGAGATGGTGAGATAACCCTCCGAATCAATAACTTTGATATTGACCAGATTGAAATTCCCGAAAAAACGTTAGTTAGATTTGAAAAATGAATTTTTCTTCTTTAACTAACGAGTTTAGTTCATTACCAGGAGCTGATCAACAGTTCCTTTTTTTATGCAACAAAAGAGGCAGGTTAGTTCATTAAGCAGAGCGAACTTACATATTATAAAGACTTGTCAAAATTAATCGAGAGGACTAGGTAAATGGAGAAAATAAATGAAATTATTAATTGTCTTGTAAACCAAGGCATATTAAAAAATGATGATATAGACTTAAAAAAATTAAAAAGTGGTACTACCAATGGAATTTTATATACACTGAATAATAATGAAATACCGAAATATGTAATAAAAATAGACACACCAAAACTTATTACTGCAACAGCGGATTTTCTCCTTACTTATAAAGATGTAAATTTGTTGCCTAATGTACTTTATACAGACGAGAAAAAAGGATTTATAATATACTCTTATATTTCTGGAGAAACTCATTTTAATCGTGGATCTAAATTAGAATGGATGACTATTTTGATTAAGGAACTATTAAATAAATACAAAAAGGTAAACAAAGATAACTGGGGAAGAGTAAATGGAATACATAGAAATTCATGGGCGGACTTCAATCTAAGTAGTTTGGAATTCGCCAAAGAGGATATAGGCGATTTATTAACAAGAGAGGATCATAAAAAAGTAGAGTTATTGGTTAATAAATTGAAAACATACGAACATCAAGAAGAGAAGTATTACCTACATGGAGATGTTGGTGTTCACAATTTTGTATATAAGGGCAATAAATTAAATGGGGTTATAGATCCTTCACCTTTATTCGGTCCAAAGATTTATGATTTTACTTATGCATTTTGCTCTTCTCCAGACAATTTAAATTTGCGGACACTATTGTCATCTTTCTCATTATTGACTCAAGATGTCCCCTTTAATAAAGAAAGGCTTTTGGATGAAGTTCTTTTTCAATTATACACACGTATAGGAATTTGTATTAGAGTTCACCCGCATGACTTAAGTGGCTATCTTAAAGCTTGGAAAGAATGGAGAGTGTACCTTCCTTCTATGTAAATAGCATTTCAGACTTAAAAAATGGAGGGATAATATAATGGACCAATTAAAAGGGAAAATTGCAATTATTACAGGTGTAAGCCGTCTGAAAGGGATTGGAGCTGCTATTTGTAAGGAGTTAGCTGAAACGGGCTATCATATATTTTTTACTTATTGGACGGAATATGATAAAAAAATGCCTTGGAGCATTGAATTAGATGAGCCATTGAAATTAAAGGAAGAATTAATAAAAAAAGGTGTTAAGGTATCATGTATGGAGTTGGATTTAACTCAATATGATGCACCTGAACAACTTTTGAATAAAGTTTCTGAACAACTTGGTTATCCTGATATCTTGATTAATAACGCAGCATACTCTACTAACAACGATTTTTCTAATTTAACTGCCGAAGAATTAGATAAACATTACATGGTGAATGTTCGTGCAACGACACTATTAAGTAGTAAATTCGCTCAAAGGTTCGATAAGAAATCAGGTGGAAGAATAGTCAACATTACTTCAGGTCAGTCTCAAGGACCAATGCCTGGCGAATTAGCGTATGCAACAACAAAAGGAGCAGTTGATGCTCTAACTATTACATTGTCAGCTGAACTGGCCCCTTTAGGAATAACGGTTAATGCAATAAATCCAGGTCCAACTGATACTGGGTGGATGACAGAGGAAATAAAAAGTAAATTAAAACCGATGTTTCCTTTCGGTAGAATAGGAAAACCGAGAGATGTTGCAAAAACTATTAAATTTTTAGTGAGCGATGAAGCAGATTGGATTACAGGTCAGATTATTCATGCAGAAGGTGGATTTAAAAGGTAAATTAAATTGAATTCCAAGGATAGATATTTTGGAAGGATAGTACTTAAGCTAACAGTTGCTTTTCAACATTCAAAATCACTCTTTGAAATCCTCAGTAATCGGGCGCTTAATGGGGTAACGAAAAAAGCCCCATTTCTTAATATTAATACTAAGAAATGGGGCTTTTTAATATACTAAATGATTGGATATCATTTATAGTGTGAGTCATTTGTCTTGTAAATCTTTTGAATTTGCAACAATTATGGCCGTGTAAATACATTGATAAAAATGAGAAACTGTGGTAAATTTATATAGATACACCTAATATCTATTTTTGTTTAAATTATCCCTACTATAATTATACAACATAAAATCCTTTTCAGTCAACCCCTATTTTTATTTTTTAAAAGGAGTGTTTGATATGAATATGGAATTTCTCCAGGAGCAAGAACGAGTGGACAGGGGTAATTGGTTGATCAGATGAACAATTTTTGTCATATGATTCGTCTTGGTATTGAGCGATAAATGGGAGGGAAAGAAATGAAACCATATGTACTAGAGTTACGGGGAATCGATAAAACGCAACTTTTGCTCGCCGGAGGAAAAGGGTCGAATTTAGGGGAACTATCGAAGATTCATGGAATACAAGTGCCAGAAGGATTTTGTGTTACGACAGAGGCTTATCAAAAAGCCCTCGAACAAAACGAAGCCTTCTACGCATTGTTGGATCAACTAACACTGCTAAAAGTAGAGGATCGAGGTCAAATTGGTGAAATCAGCAGGAAGATTCGACAAATCATTATGGAAATGGAAATTCCTTCCGATGTTGTGAAAGCTGTTGCTCACTATCTCTCCCAGTTTGGCGATGAACATGCTTATGCAGTGCGTTCTAGTGCGACTGCTGAAGATTTACCACACGCCTCTTTTGCCGGTCAACAAGATACCTATTTAAATATCATCGGAAAAGAAGCAATCTTACAGCATATCAGTAAATGTTGGGCTTCCCTATTTACTGATCGCGCAGTAATTTACCGAATCCAAAACGGATTTGATCACAGCCAAGTTTACCTATCAGTTATCATTCAACGGATGATTTTCCCACAGGCTTCAGGAATTTTATTTACTGCTGATCCGATTACTTCCAATCGAAAGCTACTATCGATCGATGCTAGCTTTGGACTAGGAGAAGCCCTTGTCTCCGGCTTGGTATCTGCCGATTGTTATAAAGTACAGGAAGATGAAATCGTCGATAAGATGATAGCGACCAAAAAATTGGCGATCTATGGACTAAAAGAAGGCGGGACAGAGACACAACAGATCGACCCTGATCAGCAAAAGACTCAAACACTTACTGAACAACAAATTTTACAACTAGCACGCATAGGAAGACAGATCGAAGCTTATTTTGGTTACCCACAAGATATCGAATGGTGTTTGGTTGATGATACATTTTATATTGTCCAGAGTCGGCCAATCACTACTTTATACCCGATCCCTGAAGCGAATGATCAAGAAAATCACGTTTATGTATCTGTCGGTCATCAACAAATGATGACCGATTCCATGAAACCACTGGGATTGTCTTTTTTCCTGTTAACGACTAATGCACCCATGCGTAAAGCTGGTGGAAGGTTGTTTGTTGATGTCACACATATGCTGGCTTCACCTGACAGCAGAAAAATGTTATTAGATGCCATGGGACAACACGATCTGCTCATGAAAGACGCACTTATGACCATAATAGAGCGAGGAGATTTCATAAAATCTTTACCAAATGATAAGCAAGAACAGAGTTCCGGTAAAAGCAATAAAAGTGTGTCGTCTGCGGATTCTAGGGCACAAATCGAAAACGACGTGACAATCGTTTCTGATTTGATTAAGAGTAGTCAAACATCGATAGAAGAGTTAAAACAAAACATCCAAACGAAATTAGGATCGGATTTATTTGATTTTATTTTGGAAGATATCCAGATATTAAAGAAGATTTTATTTGACCCACAAAGTTCAGCTGTGTTTATGGCTGCTATAGATGCTTCATCATGGATCAATGAAAATATGAACGAGTGGTTAGGTGAAAAAAACGCAGCCGACACCCTTTCTCAATCTGTACCAAACAATATTACTTCGGAAATGGGTCTTGCGCTATTGGAGGTCGCAGATGTGATTCGTCCTTATCCAGAAGTAATTGATTATTTACAACATGTAAAAGATGATAACTTTTTGGATGAACTGGTTAAGTTTGATGGTGGACAGGAAACCCAAGACGCTATCTATGATTATCTCAGCAAATACGGAATGCGATGTACCGGAGAAATCGATATTACGAAAACTCGTTGGAGCGAAAAACCAACTACACTTGTCCCCGTGATTCTTAGTAATATCAAAAACTTTGAGCCTAATGCTAGCAATCGGAAATTTGAGCAAGGGCGACAGGAAGCTTTGATAAAAGAACAAGAGTTATTAGATCGATTGAAGCAATTACCGGATGGTGAACAAAAAGCCAAAGAAACAAAACGAATGATCGACCTAATCCGGAATTTCATCGGTTATCGGGAATATCCAAAATACGGCATGGTTAATCGCTACTTCGTTTATAAGCAGGCTCTACTGAAAGAAGCCGAACAACTCGTACAAGCCAACGTTATTCATGAAAAAGAAGATATATACTATCTCACTTTTGAAGAACTTCACGAAGTCGTACGCACAAATAAACTAGATTACCAGATCATCAGCAAACGAAAAGACGAGTACAAATTGTATGAAAAACTAACTCCACCACGTGTTATCACGTCTGATGGTGAAATCATTGTAGGTGAGTACAAGCGAGAAAATCTCCCAGCCGAAGCTATTGTAGGTCTACCTGTTTCTTCCGGAGTTATAGAGGGACGAGCACGTGTCATCTTAAATATGGAAGATGCTGATCTAGAAGATGGAGATATATTAGTCACCTCCTTTACCGACCCTAGCTGGACACCATTGTTTGTATCCATAAAAGGCCTAGTCACCGAAGTTGGCGGACTGATGACCCATGGAGCAGTAATCGCACGTGAATATGGCTTACCTGCCGTTGTCGGTGTTGAAAATGCCACCAAGCTGATAAAAGATGGGCAACGTATTCGAGTAAATGGAACAGAAGGTTATATAGAAATACTATAATCCATTACATTTAAATCATAAAAAAAGAGCATTCGAATTAGGAGAATCATTGACATCATGGTGCTTTGCGGTCTATGGTAAGAACCCTGACTAGGACATATAAGGGGGCAGTAACTGAAAATCGATAGTAATGCCTGTTAAGGTTATCTTGAAATCTAGTCTTCTGTTAAAGTGCGATTCTTTAAAAAGAATCGCTTTTCTTATAGAACTGACGGGTGCGTTAGCTTAAGATCGAAGCTGTCTTTAAGGCAGCTTTTTCCTTATGGAACTATCGGGTCAGGTTAGTTCAAGAGTACATAAGGAGTTGTTCAACAATTGGGCCAGATTGCGAAGGAAGAATTGCTGACTTTACAAAAGGTAAATTAGTAAGGATAAATAGTGGTGAACCGAAAAGAAGGCGCTTTTGAGTGGAGCTATTATTTGGAATTTAATGCATAAGATTGGAACCGATGCCCATTTCAAACGTAAGTAATGTAAAAGACTTAAGGTTAGGAGGCATAAGTATGAGGCAGCTTTATATAAAGCAGAAGGTATTCAGTCTTAGCGGGAAATTTACAGTAAAGGATCAGCAGGAGAAGGATATATATTACGTGGAGGGAAGTTTTATGCAAGTTCCAAAAACTTTCTCCATTATGAATACAGCAAGAGATGAAGTAGCACTCATTACGAAAAAGGTGTTCAGCTTTTTACCAAAGTTTTTGGTTGAGGTGAATGGTCGAGAGGTATTAACAATAAAGAAGGAATTTTCCTTATTTAAAGCACGATATACAATTGATGCGGCAGGCATTGAAGTACATGGTAATTGGTGGGATATGGATTTTCAAGTTTTACAGCATGGTAAAATCGTAGGTGAAGTGGGCAAGGAGTGGTTCACTTGGGGCGATAGCTACAAGGTTCAAATAATAGATGAAGAGATGGAAACCATTATTATTGCACTCGTTGTTGCAATTGATTGTGTGAAGGCTGATCAAGCAGCTGCTTCCTCAGCAGCGTCGATTTAAAGTAGAAGTGTAAAATTAAAAGGCTGACAGTTTTTAAAAAATCACTGCTTGAATAGGTGCGGTGAACCGTATCATAAATAAATGACAAGGCCATTTGGTACCAAGGTTTTATATTCGTTCTTCAGTAATTGAGCGCGATTCTTGAATAAGGTTCGCTTTTCTTATAGAACTAACAGGCTGAAGATCGGAGCTGTCTTTAAGGCAGCTTTTTCTTTATGCAACTATAGGGGCAGGTTAGTTGAAGAACTATTCTTTAGTATAGTGTAGTTAGACAAGGAGGAGAAATCAAAATTACTTATGTAAATTATCTAGGCTGTAATCTAAAATTGCCTATCGGTGATAAATATGAAACTGAAGAATTAGGCTTGATTGATGAAACTTTTTTTCAGATCCTGCTGAAGGTATGGAGAATATAAGAAAACATATCTCTTCTAAATATATATACCAAGTTGATACTAATGGCGGGGGAGCTATTTTAAAAAGGAATAATGAAAAGTAAAATAAGAAGTTGAGTAACATCACTAGAGGGGAGAAAGTAATATGGTTGATATAGATGACCGAACGGTGTTTGAAAATAACCGCATAGATTTTTGGGTTTGTGATTGTATAACAGAACCGGAGTATATGTATAGTGTTGACGGTGAATATGAAACAACTTTAATTGAATTTGGAAAAACTAAATCGTTTTCCACTTAAGGTTATCCATAACTTTGTGAGGGAAATGGATGATTTAGATAACGATGATAAAGTGTATAGATACCAAATTGACGAGGTTCATTCGATAGATGAACTAAAACATATACTAGACGATGTTGGGTGGAAATTAACCTTGGAAGACTTTTTTATTACTAATTCGTCAAAGGAAATAAGATTTAAGAAAATTGATAGAGAAACATTAAAGGGTAAAATTCCGGCACAGTGCCCTCTATTCGAATTAGGTCCAGGCGATACTCTAACAGAAGTGATTATACACGGACATTCTTTTTTAGTTGGTACAAATGACTCTAATTTATCCACGAAAGAACAAGTAAAAAAAATTGTACTATCCTGAAAGCTATTCATAACTTTCGTTGTTGGACTAACGGGGCAGGTAAGTTCAATATGCGTAGTGTAGTCGAACTGTGCTGTACTTTCTTAAAAAACACATTGAGCCTCTTACAATTTTCTCCTTTTTCAGATAAAATAGTTGCTGATAGTTTACTACTAATTTCAACTCTAAAGGCTGTAGTCCCAATTAAATTTCTTCAAAAAAATGAAACCAATATTTATATAATTCTTCTATTTCTCACTACAATTAATGGATTTTTTAATAAAAACGCAGACGAAGGAACACTAGATATTATTATGGTTTTTGCCCTTTTCATAATTTTAATTATCAAGGTAACATTGATTTTTTATAGATGATGGCATTCACGAAATAAGGTTCACGAATATTCCAATAGTAGAGGGTTTACGAAGTGTTGTTCTTAACAAATACCCGAAAACCCAATTTCACATTTTCCTATACTGTGACTTTTCTTTGTTATCATGAACTGTGACAAGGTGTTTTTTGTTGGGAAGGAATTTGTAACTTTTTAATAGAATAATTATGAAGATGATCAGATAATAAATTTTTACACATAAGGAGATAAAACTATGGAAAAAAACAAATTACTAAGAATGGACAATGTCGGCATCGTTGTAGAATCCCTTGATGACGCAATCTCTTTCTTCGAGGAGATTGGCTTGAACCTCGAAGGGCGAGCCACTGTCGAAGGTGAATGGGCTGGTCGCGTAACCGGATTGGGTTCTCAGTGCGTAGAGATTGCTATGATGGTTACCCCAGATGGCCACAGCCGACTTGAACTTTCGCGATTTCTCACCCCACCTACTATATCAGATCACCGGACTGCTCCTGTAAATGCCCTCGGTTATCTACGCGTCATGTTCACCGTTGAAGACATTGACGAAATGGTATCCAGACTCACTAAGTATGGTGCTCAGCTCGTTGGCGAAGTGGTTCAGTACGAGGACTCGTATCGGCTCTGCTACATTCGTGGAACCGAAGGACTTCTAATCGGTTTGGCGGAACAACTCGGTAACAAATAAGTAAGTGACGTTTTATAAAAAGCCTTTACTGAAATATACATTACTGAAGTAAAAATTGAAACAGAAAAGCAGTGTGAAAGTATCTCGAAGAAGTAGGGCACGCCATATAACACAGCATTCACGCTGCGGGACTCTCCGAGCCCCTTGGTCGCCAGGAGAAGGAACAGGGAAGCCAGATTCAGGCGACAACCCTGCGAGCCTGAATGCGAAAACGTTATATGCCAATCCGTCTCGATTTGAAGAATATTCTTATTCAATAAAAGGGAGCGATTCTTTAATAAGAATCGTTTTTCTTACGGAACTAACGGGGCAGATTAGTTCAAATAAAGAAATGTAATTTTATGTAAAAATAAGTAAGGTGAGTGTGAAGTAGACATATAATAAGGTAAAACTCACAAATGTTGGGAGGGTTAGCCCTGTTTACTTCAGTTCTATTTATCTATTTTCCTATTGCTATTTCATTACTAAGTATTTGGGGTTTGTTTTGGGTAATCAAGAACAAGAGAAAGATATATATTTCTCCATTGGTTCTTGTGAATTTAGGTATCATAACGCATCTTATTGGTTTGATGTTAATTGGGGGATTTGCAGGAATGGGAGTAAGTATGGTAGGTGCAATTATACTTGGAATAAGCCTGATAATCTTAGTTTTAATATTAATTACAGATTTAAATAAGAAAAGAAAATTAAAAAGAACCATTTAATTGATTAATGATGTTCTTTTTTTAAACTAACGAGTGCGATACTTCAATAAGAGGTATCGTTTTTCATAATGAACTCACGGGTGCGTTAGCTGAAAATCGGAGCTTTTTTAAGGCAGCTCTTTTCTTATGGAACTACCGGGGCAGGATAGTATAATAGTTTCTAAGAGGATATGTTCACGAATAAAAGTTGATTAAAAAATAATAAAGTTATTTAAAAAGAGATGGTGTGATTGGAAGGTCGCATCATCTTTTAATATTTCGGTATTCATTAAGTTTAAAAAAGGACAGATGGTAAGAATGTGAAACGATACAAATGAAAATACGTATAAATATAATAAATATTATTATTCAATCAGTATAGGAAGAAGGATGAAAATGTATTATGGTTTACTAATAATTGGTGTAGTGTTATTTTTCTTTAGTATTTTTGTGTTTATTTCTATGTACATTGAAAAAGAATTTACTTTTTTCGATACGTTTAAAGCACTTTCTGCATTAATATTAGGCGGATTAATGTTAGTTATAACTCTCCCTAGCCTAAAATATATGCTATTTAAAGAGTATGATGTTGTAAAAGGAAGTTGCATCATCGAGATAAGTTCTTCTGGGCGCTCCAGCGAAGCGTCATTTGAAATGCCGGTTACTGACGAGCAATTTTATTTTGAGGATATTCCTGACCTGGATGCCTATGGAAGGGCAGTTCCCTATTATTGTGAGGTCACCGTCACAAAGAATCATGAGTTTGAAGTAAGTTATAAGATTTATGACGCTAAATCAAGAGATCTTATTCTAAACAGTGAGTAGCTCATGTATACAGTTGATAAAATAGGGAGTTAATGAACTAACAGGTGCGTTACTTTAATAAGCCATCCTTTTCTTTTATTAGGCTAGATAAAGGTTGACTCACAAAAACAATGTAAAAAAACTCGCAAAGTCCATATGGAAAGCGAGTTTACTTTTTTTATGTATATGTATTTTCATCCCTTCCATTTTTTTCTTACAGCTACAAACAGAAAAATAAAGAAAAACAGGATGAAAATGATTACAAATGGAATAATGGAAGTGAAAAATGTCACCCAGCCACTTGTCTTTTCTGGAGGTTCAACAGTGATGATGCCTTTACCTAATTTAGTTACGGCATCATTAATTCGACTCTGTGAATATTCACTGAATGGCACGTGCGTCACAAAGTTCTTGTTTTCATCATCCCCCTTAAGCTTCCAAATGATTTTAAATTCACTGCTTTCGGGCTGCATCGTTAGTGATGTAATGTCCCCACTCTCCAAATGATTATAGAACTCATCTTGGGTCATTTTCTCTGTTGATTCATTGTTATTATTAAAGATGATTACAATTCCAATGATGACCAAAAAGATCAGTAAATAGAATATGGTATTACGGAAGTTCCGATTCATTCCTTCCCTCCCTCCTCAACTGGTAAACAAACTATAGTAAATAGTATCATAGAAAATTAATCATTTATATTCCCTAGAATAATTAATATTCCAAATCCAATCACTACAATAATTCAAAAACACCCGAGAACTTTAACATAGTCTTTTCTTATTAAACTAAGGGTGCGTTAGTTTAACAAAGGGGGGCTGCGGCAACCTTTTTCTTGTGGAACTAACGGGGCAGTTTAGTTCATTAACTTCCAGTTGTTAAGAAACTTTCTCTTGTGTCTATTCGTATAGTTATTTAATCATTATGAAAAATGGGGGGGAGGAGTTTGGTTTCAAAAAAGGAAATTACTTTAAGAACAGTGCTAAATATATATGGGGTTTTCGCTGTTCTTGCATTAATATTATCAATTTTTACGACTCCTATTTCTATAAACGAAAACATGCAACTTTTTTACAATGAAGATTTAAAGATGGAAGCGAAAAAGGTAAAGGAGTTCTTATTTTTTATTTTTGGTTCTGCTTTAGTTTACTTTTCCTTAGTAAATCTTTATTACAAATATATGAAGTGATAGAGATTCTCTAACTAACGGGTGCTTTATTTCATTGACCAGGAGCTGATCAGCAGCTCCTTTTCTTATGGAACTAAAGGGGCAGGTTAGTTCAATAAAAATTGTGATAAGCTAGACTCAAAATCTTAATAAACATTGGAGGCAGAAGGATGAACTTTTTTGATTGGCAAATAGATATGGTAGAAAGTTTAAAGCCTTATATAGATAAGGAAAATAAAAGAATGGCTGTACTTACAAATGAAGATGATGAAATTCATATTGCTTTAGAGTTTGATGAAAATAACAATTTAGTAATGCATCCAAGATGGAATATAAATATCACTATCCTGGGGGATAAACATTTAAAACTTACCACAAATTCATAGGACTAAACGATATTTTCATCCTATTACAATTATAAAAAAAGAGATTTTTAAATGAACTACAGGTGCGATAGTTTAACAAAGGGTTGCTGCGGCAACCTTTTTCGTGCGCCCGGCATGGGTGCAATCTATAGGGTGAAAGTCCCGAACCATGAAGGCAGTAGTAGTGGTTAGCTTAATGCAAGGGTGTCCACGGTGACGTGCAATCTGAAGGAAGCAAGCGGCAAACCTTCGGTCTGAGGAACACGAACTTCATATAAGGCTAGGTATCATTGGATGAGTTTGCGAAACAAAACAAAGTCCTTACTGCCGAAGGTGGTACAGAGTAAATGAAGCAGATAGATGGAGGGAAAGATTGCACTCTTACCCGGGGAGGTCTGATGACAGCCAAGTACACTTGGTAACCTGTCCAGTGATGGACAGCTGAATCATCAGAAGTCAGCAGAGGTCATAGTACTTGTCTACTCGAGAAGATAAGGAAGGACCGAACAGATTAAGGAGGATGAATACTAGGCGTTCGTTATCTGCGAAGAAGCAAACAATTCCTAACGGAACTTATTTGAAGGAAGATGTGGTGAATACACGGGGAACTTCAAAAGGGTGGAGCAGATAAAGGCACAAATAGACCATTTATCCACGTAGAAAGGATATCAACGATGTTAATGGAACAGATACTAGAGAGGGAAAACTTAATACAGGCATTGAAGCGTGTAGAAAGAAATAAGGGAAGCCATGGTGTAGATGGAATGCCGGTTCAAAACCTGAGACCGCACCTCGCAACCGAATGGTACAACATGAAAACTGCCCTTTTACAGGGTACCTATCAACCGAAGCCCGTCCGTCGTATCGAAATCCCGAAACCAAACGGCGGAGTTCGGCTATTGGGTATTCCAACCGTTCTAGACCGTTTCATTCAACAAGCCATTGCCCAAATATTAACCAGGATATATGACTCAACCTTTTCGGAGAATAGCTATGGTTTTCGCCCTAACAAACAAGGGCACCAGGCGGTTCGAAAGGCAAAGTCCTATATAACCGAAGGTTATACATGGGTAGTGGATATGGACTTGGAGAAGTTCTTCGATAAAGTGAATCATGACAAGCTCATGGGAATGTTAGAGCGGAAAATTGAAGATAAACGAGTTCTCAAACTGATTCGTAGATTCCTTCAAGCAGGCATTATGATAGGCGGACTTTTTCATAAAAGTGAGGAGGGAACTCCGCAAGGAGGTCCGTTAAGTCCTTTATTATCTAATATCATGTTAGACGATTTAGATAAAGAACTAGAGAAACGCAATCTTCGATTCGTAAGGTATGCGGATGACAGTACTATCTTTGTGAAGACACGAAAAGCCGCCAAACGTGCAATGGGAAATATCTCAAGCTTCATTGAAAATAAACTGAAGCTAAAGGTCAACTACGAGAAGTCGAAGTATGATCGCCCTTGGAACAGAACGTTTCTCGGTTTTAGTTTCACGAAGTCAAAGAAGAACCCGAAGGTTCTACTGGCTAAACAAACGGTGAAGAGAGTAAAGAAACGAATCAGGGAAATGACCTCGAGAAAATTACCGAAACCCATGAAACTCCGAATAAATAAGTTAAAGCAATACCTTAGAGGTTGGATGGGTTATTTCGCCCTCATTGATACTCCGAACGTTTTGAAGAATTTAGATTCATGGATTCGAAGAAGACTCAGGATGTGCCTATGGAAGCAATGGAAATTGCCAAGAACGAGAGTGAGGAAACTCAAAGGATTAGGCGCCCCATTTGGAAAAGCGTATGAATGGGGAAATAGCAGAAAGGGTTATTGGCGCATAGCGCATAGTCCTATTCTAGACAAAACCCTTAATAATGTTTATTGGCACCACCAAGGGTTAGTAAATCTATATGAACGATATACAAAACTACGTCAGACTTAAACTGAACCGCCGTATACCGAACGGTATGTACGGTGGTGTGAGAGGTCGGAGGCTAGGCGCCTCCTCCTACTCGATTTACGGAACTAACGGGGCGGTTTAGTTGAACAAGAATGTTTAAACAACTAAGCAGAATTTGATATTATTTTGATTAAACAATTAGGGTGGGATTCAAGTGCAACGTGAAAAATGTCCTTGTTGTGGATTTCCAACATTGGGGGAACGTGGGAATTTTGAGATATGTGAACTTTGTCATTGGGAAGATGATGGGCAATTTGACCCATATGCAGATGAAGTTTGGGGCGGACCAAATGGGGATCACTCACTAACGGAAGCAAGAAAGAATTTTAAAGAAAATCTTATTATGTATAGAGATAAAAGAAATATCCTTAGTCAAACTGATACAGAAATTGAGACAAAAAGGGCTTTATTGAGTACCTTCGTTGAATTAGACTCTGAAACAAATTCGTTAAAAATTAACGCACTTTGGAACGAAATAAAGTCGTATGAGAAGATTTTATTGGAAGCCCCTTCCTCAATGGAAATAAAAGTCGTTCTTTTATATGGTGAAGAATTGACGTCATTAAAACACATCGAGAAGATTACAAATAAGTATTATAAATATTATCTAAGTGACACGGGAAAAGGAGATTTTAATAAAGAAGATTACTATGAGATTTGGATAGAGGAACGAAATACAGGGCTTAAAGTGAGGAATCGTCATTATACTCCCACTGTTCCAGTAAAGAAAGAATTTCTACCTAAATTTCTAAATATTTTCAGAACTTTAAAGGGTAATATGTGTTTATGCAAACCCAAACACGAACATCCAATAGTTGAGATTTCAGGTGTAGAATATGAAGGAGATTCTTTCTATATAGATGATGGACAAGAAAAAATCGTTTTTTACGACAAACATTGGATTAAGGTGGATGTAAATGAGGACACCGAGAAAGTTTTAACCGAACTCATTTCCTCCCAACAATAAAAGTTAAGATAATTGCTTAAGCATCTTGTTTAACTAACGGGTGCGTTACTTCAATATCAGGAGCTGATCAGCAGCTCCTTTTCGAACTATTGGGGCAGATTACTTAAGGATATGAAGGTATAATAAGATGTTAAGAGGTGATTAAAAATGGCTAATGAAAAGCTATTTACAGCTATTTATATTCCAGAGACACCTTTTGTCAATGGAGTATTAAAGCCTAAAAAGGCAAAGAAATATAACTTTGAATTGTCGGGGAATAAAAAAATGGTAAGTAATCTTTATCATTTTATTTATAAAAGGGATGAAAAACAAATTCACTGTTATTATTTCGAGGATTTAGAAGATGACTTGTTAAGATATTTGTTTGTGGAAAACAATGATTTATATGATGACTTTGTTACGCAGTTTAGGGGCGGAGGACAAAGGTATTGGGAAAGTGGCATGGACGTTTATTTAGATGTAGATAGTCCTGAAGAGGTATTCGAACATTTAAACCATGTATATAACAATAGTTTTTATGATGAGGATGAACCTATGCCCTTGTGCCATATTTTTGGTCAACAAATGTGGCATAGCAACGCTTACCTTATTGCCAATCGAACAGCTTTATTGGAATTAAAAGAGGCAATTGATGTTGCCTTGAAGCATGACGAAACAAGATTAGGTTTAATGCCTTCTGATGGCGAGGGATATGATTTATTCATCAAATGCGTTGAAGATAATTTTGAATGGGAAGAGTTAGAAATGCCTTATCATGATAGAGAATGTTATGTGCCTGATGAAACGGTAGGTCTTCCGCCAAATAAAACTTTTAAAAAATATAAACTTTAGAGGGGAAAATCCAATCTGCTAGCTGCTTTCTTCATTTAACTAACAGGTGCGTTAGCTGAAGATCGGAGCTGTTTGAAGGCAGCTCTTTCTTATGGAACTAAAGGGGCAGGTTACTTGAAGAAGTGCTATGTTAAAAGTTCAACTATTTTACTAATTTATGGTAACGTTAAATTAATGAATTTTATTAGGGGAGCTAAAATTATGGGTATTATAGTTTCAATCTTTTACGGCTTTGTTGGTTTAGTTATTCTATTTTTTATTGTTCAATATGCCATTAGTAGTGGGA
This sequence comes from Peribacillus sp. ACCC06369, assembly GCF_030348945.1. Classification (NCBI taxonomy): domain Bacteria; kingdom Bacillati; phylum Bacillota; class Bacilli; order Caryophanales; family Bacillaceae; genus Peribacillus; species Peribacillus sp. ACCC06369. Next base: position 4,551,407 of record NZ_JAUCEN010000002.1, on the reverse strand, counting down.
TTGACAATTCTAAAGAAGTTAAGGCTTTTCGGTCCGAACTTAAAGAAATAAAAAAACAACTCAATGATTTAGGTGGAAAATAAACACATAAGCAATTTTTCTTATTCAAGAAATGGGTGCGTTAGCTGAAGATCGGAGCTGTCTTTAAGGCAGCTTTTTCTTATGGCACTAACGGGGCAGTTTAGTTCATTAATAACTCATTTATGAATTGATTAATGATAAAATAATGGAATAATTTCCTTGATTAAATGGGGTGAAGAAATGTATTGGAAATTAAGAATTCCTCTTTTTTTGTTTGTTATGGGTGTTACATCTGGTCTTTATCAAAAGTTTCCTAACCTTTTTCTTGTAAATACATCTTATTTTATAAGAAGTGTTGTATATATTGGCCTAATTGGAATCATCTTTACTATTTTAGAAAATTCAAAAGTGAATGAAAAAAAAGTCCATATCATTATTGGGATGGTGTTAATTTTTTCAGGAATTTTATTTGATAGTCTAATGGTGTAAAGACCATCCTTAATCAACTAACAGGTGCGTAGCTGAAGATCAGAGCTTTCTTTAAGGCAGCTCTTTGCTTATGGAACTAAAGGGGCAGTTTAGTTTAACAAGAACAACTGATAAAATAACAATAAGTTAATTCAAGAAATTTAAGAGTGAAAATAAAAAATAATGGGGGAAGAGATAATTTGGGGAGACGTACAAAAACAATCTCAATTTTTGTCATATCAATGATTTTTATATATGCAATATTTGCAAGTATAGAAACTGTAAATCTAAGTTCTAAAACTGTCGATGAAGCCTTTGAAAAATTCATAAATAGCGAATTTAAGACTGAAGTTGCTCAAAATGAAATTGGCGATAAAGAATTTTACCGAATTGGTAATTATACATTTGTGCCATTTGAAGTTGGTAATAATGTTTCATTAGTACAGTTTGAAAAAGGGAAATTTGGTTGGAAACAAACATATTATTCTCAAGATGAAGATAGAGGTTATTCATATTCAAGTGTTGTTGATGAGTTAAATGAAGATATTCTTTTACACGGTGTCATACCAAAAGATATAGTTACTGAAACGAAGACCATAAAAGTTAATGGAATAGATGCAGATATTGTTATGCTCAATGATAAAACTAGAATTTGGATATTGATGAACAATAATAATCAAAAGAACTTCTCTAACATAAATATAGACTTCTTAGATAATGTTGGAAATATAATCGGTAAAATATAAATACAAATATCATTTCTAAAGGTAGTTGCTATTATTGTGAATAAGTACACTTAAACTAACGGGTGCGTTAGTTCTATAAAAGATAAAGGAGAGCACATATTATCCATGGTTAATATGTGCTCTCCTTTATTTGTTTTCATGATATCTCTCAAACATCAACCTCTTTGTAAATGCCCGCAAGACTCCCTAGATACTGAAAGTTCATTAGTACCTAAGGGGTAAATTTGGTTTGTAGGTTGATTTACCAACATAATAGACTTCATTGGGCTAATTAGGCTCCTTTTTTGAAATGCCTAACCAAACCACCAACAACTAATCCAAACCCAAAAATCACTAAAACTATATAGTTGTTAGATAATTTTCCTTGAAGAAGAATAAACAGTAATGCAGAGATAATTACAACCATAAATAGCAAAACAACGTCAATTCGTTTCATGAAACCATCCTTACTTAGACTGATATTTTACTCCTGTCGAAACGTATCTAATCTTTGATGATACAAAAGTCTTATTAATTCTTAGCTCAACACCATAAGAAATATTTGTACCTAAATAACCAGCAGCACCAAGACCGGTTGCAATAGCAATTTGTTGTTTTAAAGCTTTTTATAAGGGGGCTGTGGAGTGGAAAAAACAAATAATAAATCTATTGTTTCATTAACATTAGGAGTATTATCAATAATCATACCTTATATTGGCTTAATTCTTGGTATTATTGGGATTGTTATATCAACTAAAAGTATTATAGAAATTGATGAATCAAATGAAAAAGGTAGACGTTTGGCTATTTCAGGCAGGGTCTGTAGTATTGTAGGGATATGTTTTCAATTACTTCTAATTTCCTTCTGATTTTGTCACTCAGTGTTTTTTTCATTACTGATTCTGATGTGTCAATAATTTCACTCATTAGTTAAACAACTTAATTCTTAATCAACTAACGGGTGCCGTTAGCTGAAGATCGGAGCTGTCTCAAAGGCAGCTTTTTCTTGAGGTTAAAAGTATGATTATTTGAATGAAGAACAAAAGGAAGTAACCGAAAAGAAATTCAAAAACATTTATTTAAAGAGTGTTAGTGGTTTCAAATTATCTTAAAGTTGCCGATTTCTATTATTATGCCCTGATGGTTTTTACTGTAATAAAAATAAAAGCAGACGGTACATCGAGGATCTTATAAAGATTCTAATGACCATCTACTTTTAAATGAACGTAAAGTTGCTGAGGCATTTCAAATGTGCATGTAATATTACCAGCTATTTTTCAAAACAATTTTTCCTATCGCCTTGCCTGACTCCATGTACTCATGGGCTTTTGAGACTTCATCAAACGTGAAAATGTTTGAATCCAAAAGCGGGCGCAGCTTCCCTTCCTCAACCACCCTGGCAACCTTCTTCAAGATTTCTCCATAATGTTTATGTAGGTCCTTGTTTAAAATCTTCAACAGCATAAAGGTAACATGGAGAGAAAGTCCCTTTGAATGTACTGGGGAGAGGTCATGAGTCGAACGTGCAGCAATGGCTATTATCGTTCCATGTACCGCGGCCGCCTCAAAAGAGCGATCAAGGTTTTCACCCCCAACTGTGTCAAATACAACGTCAAATCCTTTTCCGTCTGTATATTTTTGTACATAATCCTGAACGCTTTCTTCTCGATAATTAATGGTTACATCAGCACCAAGACGCGTGCCAATCTCCAGCTTCTCTTGCGAAGAGGCAGTTGTATAGACTGTCGCTCCTCTCCATTTGGCTAGTTGAATGGCAATGTGTCCTACACCGCCGGTGGCTGCATGAATCAGTATATCTTGTCCTGGGGTAAGCCTTGCCCGATTAAATAATGCTTCCCAAGCGGTAATGGCAACTAACGGTAAAGCTGCGGCTTCTTCCATCGTCAAATTTTTCGGCTTGTGAGCAAGTAAATCAACATCTGCAAGCATAAACTCTGCAAGTGCACCGCCAGTCCCTTTAAATCCACCCGCGCATCCAAACACTTCATCCCCAATATTAAACTCGGTTACTCCTTCACCCACAGCAGATACCAAACCTGCCACATCCCCATGTAATACTGCTGGAAACTCGGGTGCAACGGCCGGAACTGCACCAGCACGGACTTTCGTATCAATAGGATTTACACTTGTAGCCTTTACTTGAATAAGTACATGTCCAGGTTTTAGTTCAGGTTTTGAAATCTCTTTATATTGAAATACGGATGGTTCACCAAAAGATTGAATGATTTGTGATTTCACTCTAGTCACTCCTTTTTATTTTATGGGAAAATGTCTCATCACCTATTCATGTTAAGGATTAATACACCGGAGAATTTTATTAGTAACATCTTTAATGGTGAATAGTATGAAAAGAATGAATATTTAGTCTTTGCTTGCAAAATCAATGATACTTTAAATAATATAAAATTAAAAGTACGCACATTTTTGTTGAATAGGATAAAATTTGTAATATAGTATACAATTTGATACTTAAAAAGATTGGGGTGTCGATATGAAGGACTTTAAAACGGAAAAGTGTCCTGATACCACTGCTTGTCCTGTTGCAGTTACAGTGGATGTGATAGGCGGCAAATGGAAAGGGATCATATTATATAACTTAATTTCCGGCCCTAAACGTTTTAGCGAGTTAGGGAGACTTATGCCCTATACCACACAACGTATGTTAACGTTACAACTTCGGGAATTGGAACAGGATGGTATTGTACATCGTGAAATATATCGGGAGATTCCTCCAAAAGTTGAATATTCTCTTACTGCTTTTGGAGAAACATTAAAACCTATCATCTACCTCATGCGAGATTGGGGAGATATTTACCAAAGTGAGGTTTTAATGAAACGAAAGATCTCAAAAAATGTGTAGCATCAATAGCGATCTCTCTGACAAAACCGAAAGTTAGCTTTCAGCATATCCATGACTTATGTTTTTTTACCAAAAAGATAAAAATAAAAAGGATGATAAATGAATATAAAAATGAAATTCAGAAATTATATTATGAAATATTGTACTTAAACTAACGGTTTCTTTACTTCAATCAGGAAGGTTGCTGCGGCAGCCTTTTTCTAATGTAACTATCGGGGCAGGTTAGTACAATAAGATATACTTCCTATTTGTATAATAATTAAGAAGTCTTATTTTGAGGTGATAAGGTGCCTATAAAAGGTTTGAACCACTTTTTATTTTCAGTTTCTAATTTAGAGAATTCCATTGAGTTTTATCAAAACGTTTTTGATGCAAAATTGTTAGTTAAGGGAAGAAATACTGCCTATTTTGATTTGAATGGAATGTGGATTGCCCTGAATGTAGAAAAAGATATTCCCCGTAATGAAATAGGCCATTCATACACACATATAGCTTTTTCAATCGAAGAAGCCGACTTTGTAAAAATGTACGAGAAACTAATGGAATTGAATGTAAACATCTTGTCAGGTCGTCCAAGAGATGAAAAAGATAAGAAATCTATTTATTTTACTGACCCCGATGGCCATAAGTTTGAGTTTCATACAGGTACTTTACAAGATAGAATGGATTACTACAAACAAGAAAAAGCACATATGGAGTTTTTCGATTAAAGGATTTCCTTGTTAACTAACAGGTGCTATAGCTTAAAGCGACTTATGGCCAAGTTATCATAAATGATGGGAGTAAACTCGCTATTTCAGATGGTTTTGGCAGCAATCCTCCTAATGCGACTATCTGTAAGAACATTGACAATCAGTTATTCAAAAATCGGTTATTAGAATTATTGGTCAGTTAAAATCATGAGGTTGAAGAAGAATCTCAAATAGCATAGCCTGCAAAAAAGAACGCAAACTAAAAATACTGGTTGCCGATAACGAAAAAGAAAAAATATTACACAGTAACTTTAAATCGTGTATTTATTGGCATCCACGTTGTATCACTAACTCAAACTACAGGGGGGTGGAAAAATGTCTAAAAATAAAAATAAGCAATTGAAGAATAATGATGCTTTACCTAGAAAAGATGTAGAATTTGCGCATAATGGACTTGAAAGAATAGCATTAAAAGACCAGGAACGCCAAAAAAAGTAAACATATCTGACTTTCAAACTGTCCCTCAAAAAATTTGAAATGATGTTTTTTGGGGGATACAAAAATTATCGTCACATTTGCTTACCTATATCTCTTGTATACCTCTGTGAATTCGATCAAAAAGTTAGAACTTATTATTAAAGAATACAATGTTCATCGTTATCAATAGAAGAAACTCGTCAAAAAAAGCCTTTGCTCCACGGGAGTAAAGGCAATAATTTATCATTTTTATCTTTCGTAGAAACGCTAATCTATCCTCTCGCTGCATCCTGATTGTAAGAATCACTAGGACTACCATTCCCCTCAGGAAACTAACTTATTGGTCCCTTATCTAATTATCCCATTCAACTACGTCCATAAAGCTTAGCAAGAACTATATTGTTCCCAGGGATAATTTGCAGTTAAAAAGGCAGCCAATTCCTTACTTTTTTGTTTCCTTTCCTTGCGAATTCTTGCTCGATCAGATGCGGTTTCATGTAATTTTCGCTCTTCTTCTGTTTCTGGAATGACTTGTGGAACAGGTGTTGGCCGGTTATGTTGATCAAGTGCTACAAAAGTCAGTAGTGCTGTTGCTGCGATTTTACGATTACCGCTTTTTAAGTCTTCTGCAATGATTTTCACAAAAACCTCCATCGACGAGGTACCTGTCCATGTCACATAAGATTCAAACGAGACTGAATCTGTTGTTCGAACTGGATGTAAAAAATCAACTGAATCTGTCGAGGCAGTCACACATTCCCTGCGGCTATGACGCGCTGCAGAAGTTGAGGATACCTGATCCAGGTGACTCATCAAACGACCCCCGAACAAAGTATTATGGTTATTTACATCATTTGGGAAAATGCGGCTAGTTCTTATAACTCTTGATTCTTTACAGTATTTAGTTTCCATAAACATATCTCTCCTTTAATTTATAAACCTCTTTATATTCATACCTATAAAGGTTCTAGTACATCTATCTTTCTTCCTGACTAGTTAAAAAGAGGGAATGCTAAAAGTGATAATTAGCGAAAAATTCTGAATTCTTATATTTTAACTAATTCATGATCATTAAAATAAATGACTTCTGTTAGGAATTTACAACCCTGCATCCTCCTGAAAGCTTCTTTAGCTTCTTTTTCAGAGTCAAACTCATAAATTCTAAAGTTGTTCTTTGAATGAACAGTGATTACCCACATAAAAGGCCTCCAATAAAAAGTTTTTTAAATCTGTTTTTCCATTAGATGTTTTTAAAACCAGCACCGGAAACGAAAAGATTCAGCGATCTTTCTTATTCCAAACAATAAGCCGCTATATGCACATGACTTTATGACTTAGTCTATAAATGGTTCATTATTTTAGGATTAAGGACATATTTTGTGTACCTCCTAAGTTTATAAATCTTTATCAATCTACAATGCAAGTATCGCGCCAACTTGTAACTCGCAGAATTAAAAGAGTTTAAGCGTCTATAGACTGCCAAATTTTTTTGCATGAATAATTATTGTGTGTCGATTGCAAAATATTTTTGCACCCATCTGCCACTTTCACAAAAAAGATTAAGCTTTGTCTATTCCACCCAATTTACTTTAATAAAGTTACTTAAATAAATTTTGCAGTTTAGTTTTTACATCAGCTAGCGGGTGCTTTACTTCAATTAGGGAGTTGCTGGGCAGCATTTTCTTATGCAGCTATGCGGCAGGTTAGTTAAATAAGGGTAATGGTTTTTTATGGTAATATAAAAAGGAGACGAAAACAGGGGGCTGACTATGGAAGGGCAGTTCCCTATTATTGTGAGGTCACCGTCACAAAGGATCATGAGTTTGAAGTAAGTTATAAGATTTATGACGCTAAATCAAGAGATCTTATTCTAACATGTGAGTAGCTCACGTATACAGTTGATAACATAGGGAGTTAATGAACTAACGGGTGGGTTAGCTTAAGATCAGAGCTGTCTTTAAGGCAGCTTTTTCGTGCGCCCGGCATGGGTGCAATCTATAGGGTGTGAGTCCCGAACCATGAAGGCAGTAGTAATGGTTAGCTTAATGCAAGGGTGTCCATGGTGACGTGGAATCTGAAGGAAGCAAGCGGCAAACCTCCGGTCTGAGGAACACGAACTTCATATAAGGCTAGGTATCATTGGATGAGTTTGCGAAACAAAACAAAGTCCTTACTGCCGAAGGTGGTACAGAGTAAATGAAGCAGATAGATGGAGGGAAAGATTGCACTCTTACCCGGGGAGGTCTGATGACAGCCAAGTACACTTGGTAACCTGTCCAGTGATGGACAGCTGAATCATCAGAAGTCAGCAGAGGTCATAGTACTTGTCTACTCGAGAAGATAAGGAAGGACCGAACAGATTAAGGAGGATGAATACTAGGCGTTCGTTATCTGCGAAGAAGCAAACAATTCCTAACGGAACTTATTTGAAGGAAGAAGTGGTGAATACACGGGGAACTTCAAAAGGGTGGAGCAGATAAAGGCACAAATAGACCATTTATCCACGTAGAAAGGATATCAACGATGTTAATGGAACAGATACTAGAGAGGGAAAACTTAATACAGGCATTGAAGCGTGTAGAAAGAAATAAGGGAAGCCATGGTGTAGATGGAATGCCGGTTCAAAACCTGAGACCGCACCTCGCAACTGAATGGTACAACATGAAAACTGCCCTTTTACAGGGTACCTATCAACCGCAGCCCGTCCGTCGTATCGAAATCCCGAAACCAAACGGCGGAGTTCGGCTATTGGGTATTCCAACCGTTCTAGACCGTTTCATTCAACAAGCCATTGCCCAAATATTAACCAGGATATATGACTCAACCTTTTCGGAGAATAGCTATGGTTTTCGCCCTAACAAACAAGGGCACCAGGCGGTTCGAAAGGCAAAGTCCTATATAACCGAAGGTTATACATGGGTAGTGGATATGGACTTGGAGAAGTTCTTCGATAAAGTGAATCATGACAAGCTCATGGGAATGTTAGAGCGGAAAATTGAAGATAAACGAGTTCTCAAACTGATTCGTAGATTCCTTCAAGCAGGCATTATGATAGGCGGACTTTTTCATAAAAGTGAGGAGGGAACTCCGCAAGGAGGTCCGTTAAGTCCTTTATTATCTAATATCATGTTAGACGATTTAGATAAAGAACTAGAGAAACGCAATCTTCGATTCGTAAGGTATGCGGATGACAGTACTATCTTTGTGAAGACACGAAAAGCCGCCAAACGTGCAATGGGAAATATCTCAAGCTTCATTGAAAATAAACTGAAGCTAAAGGTCAACTACGAGAAGTCGAAGTATGATCGCCCTTGGAACAGAACGTTTCTCGGTTTTAGTTTCACGAAGTCAAAGAAGAACCCGAAGGTTCTACTGGCTAAACAAACGGTGAAGAGAGTAAAGAAACGAATCAGGGAAATGACCTCGAGAAAATTACCGAAACCCATGAAACTCCGAATAAATAAGTTAAAGCAATACCTTAGAGGTTGGATGGGTTATTTCGCCCTCATTGATACTCCGAACGTTTTGAAGAATTTAGATTCATGGATTCGAAGAAGACTCAGGATGTGCCTATGGAAGCAATGGAAATTGCCAAGAACGAGAGTGAGGAAACTCAAAGGATTAGGCGCCCCATTTGGAAAAGCGTATGAATGGGGAAATAGCAGAAAGGGTTATTGGCGCATAGCGCATAGTCCTATTCTAGACAAAACCCTTAATAATGTTTATTGGCACCACCAAGGGTTAGTAAATCTATATGAACGATATACAAAACTACGTCAGACTTAAACTGAACCGCCGTATACCGAACGGTATGTACGGTGGTGTGAGAGGTCGGAGGCTAGGCGCCTCCTCCTACTCGATTTTATGTAACTATCGGGACAGGTTAGTTATATAAGTAATTGGATTATTATGGTATTATATTTAGGTTATTGTCTTCAACACTCAATGTTAGGGTGGATAATTTAATGGTTCGAAATTTACATTCATCTTTTAGGAGGACATACCTTTGTTCAATTTTAAAAAATTCACCGTAGGACTCTTGGCTTTAGGAAGTCTTGCTGCTTGTGACAACGAACAAGAACTAGTAAATTATGAAAAAGAAGAGGCACCCAAACAAAAAGTTGTTAAAGATTCTACACAACAGAACAAAGAGTCTTCTTTCAATTCACCAAAGTATCATATGTCTGGAGGTTGGACAAATGATGAATTTTATATAATGATCCACGGCAGCAGTGACATTAAAGGTGCTGGCAAGTATGTACTGCAAAAAATCCCGAAAAAGGGAAAAGAGAAAGTTGTAAAGCATTTACAGTTAACGGAATCAACGGGAAATAAGCTAACTGCTATAATTTATAGTGAGGATTCTAATAAGACTTCTTTTCTAACATTAGAGATGAACAAAGAAAGAAATGAAATAACTATAACGATGCCAAATGAAAAACCCGCGACCTACAAAGAAACAGATATAATGCCATTCGAATTTAATCCTGAATATGTACGGGGAGAATAAAACCAAAATAAAAAGACGCCCCATCAACCATAGTGGTAAGCTTTGTTAATGTACTAACGGGTGCGTTAGCTGAAGATCGGAGCGCAGGTGCGTCTTTCTAATTAAAGACTGAAAAATAGGGACCCAGTATATTAAGAAGCAATATCAAATATTGTAAGTAGCTATTGAATTAATAGGTTTTTTACTTCGATAAGGGAGTTGCTTCTGTAGCTCTTTTTCTTGTGGAACTATCGGGGCAGGATAGTTGAAAAAGGATAATGGTTATTTGTGGTAAAATTTAAAAGGAATGGTTATTTAATTTACAGGGGGTGTTCCAATGAGTGAAGATAAAGAAACTCCTGAAAGAAGAAGAGAAAAATTAAGACAAGAAGAATTAAAAAGAAATCCTTCTAGCAGCGTTCACGGTGGAGGTCTTGCTGATTTAGTTGGTAGCTTAGGTTGGAAAGATACGGGAATTCTTATTCTTGTAATCATAATCGGCTTTATTCTTGTATCACTCTTCTTTAAGTAACGGGTGCCTTCAGATTCGCCAGCCATTGGCATCTAAACATCTAAGTGTGCTTTATAAATCAGGAGTGGTGGAATTTTATGCGGAAGCAAATCGTCGAATTTATAAGCTTTGTCCAGAACCCTTTAAGGCATTAAACATTTGGTTGGAACAGTATCGTGAAATATGGGAAGAAAAACTCGACAGCTTGGAACTTTATCTGAAGGAGCTACAAAATAAAAAACAATAATTGGAGGAATAAAATGTTTCCAAAAACCGAAATCACCCGTAGTTTCAATGCTCCTCGTGAGCTTGTATTTAAGGCATTTACCGAATCAGAACATCTGCAGAACTGGTGGGTCCCTAAAGGATGGGCTTTTGATATTTCTAAGTTCGATCTTCGCAAGGATGGTGTCTTCCATTACAGCCAGACATCTCCTGACGGTCATGTAATGTGGGTCAAATTTGTTTATCATGAAGTAAATGCTCCAGAGAAACTCGTTTACACCTCTTTCTTTTCTGATGAAAAGGGTAACATCGTACGTGCTCCTTTTAACGACAACTGGCCTTTGGAAACTCTCAATACTTTTACATTCACTGAGCATGAAGGTAAAACAATACTTACGATGATTGGGACACCTGTATCCCCAACTGAGGAGGAAATGAAAACATACGAGGAGTCGGAAGAAATGCTTCAGGAGGGCTTTTCAGGAACCTTCGTTCAACTGGCTGATTACCTCTCTAATATTTCAGAAAACTGATATAGGTCGATGACGAACAAAAGAACAATGAGAACACTGTTAATAGCAGTGTTCTCGTTTAAGGAAAGGTAATAACAGTTCAATAATTGGTCATGGAATTAAAGAAGATGAAAAGTCTTTTCTAAAACAGATTTTTAAACTAACAGGTGCTTTACTTCAATAAGGGAGTTGCTTTGGCAGCTCTTTTTCTTATGCAACTCCCATGAAAATTAAAAAAGCACAAAATCTAGAAAAAACCACAACAAAATAGACCCAGTAAAAACGCTTTTTAAAAAAGGCTGAGCCTTATGAGTGATCTGATTGAGTTTGGTAAATCGTTAAACAAAAACCTCCAATCATACTTAAATTAGGTAGAGGCTAGCGCGACGACCAAAAAAGGATTAATCTCCCATGAGTGCTACCCATAAAGGGCGCGACAGTCGGTGGTACACCGTGGTCGTCGGAGTCAGACTAACGGATGGGCTCAAAGGCACCATAGTTGGAACGACCTTCTTCGCCAGCCATTAAAACATTATCGACATAGAGACCAATTTTCATTCTCTGTGGTGAAGAGCTGATTTTTGCGCTTCATGGATGGCTAACGGGTGCGTAGTTCAAAAAGGAATAACAAGGAGTGAGTGGAAATGAGTTTGGCTTCCTATATTGATATGGCCCACTCCTGCTAACGTCTTGAACATCATGTATCCGATTATTCTGGAGTTAAGTTAATTTCAAACATCTTATGTAAAAACGGCAACATTGTTGGTATATAACTTATAAAATAACCGAACTGGAACTTATTATTCACTTTGTTTTTTTACCCGAATTACTTGACGGATTCATGTTATTATCGGTTTTAATTCGGGGTATATTTCTTCTTTCTGATCTCATACTAAAGATAAGAAGGAGGGGTATCCATGGCAAAACGAACAAAGAAAAATGATGCAGACCAAAAGAACAAGCAAGGATTTGATTCAAGCAAAACTGATTCAGAATTCTCTAAAGAATTTGGCAGTGCAAACGCTAATCAAGCACATAAAAATAAAGCAAAAAAAGAAAAAGCATCTAAAAATCAAGGTGAGTGGAAAGGCATGCATTAATTAATACTTACCAGACTCGACTCTTGATAAGTGATGCCTGCACCGAGTACAAAGGGTGGAGGCTTATCATGCTTCAAACTATTTACTGAACTTTATGTAAAGGAGCTTATTTAGATGACTCAATCTAAGCAACAACAAGAACGCCAATGGAAAGATCGTAAACAATCGCAGAATCCACATGGTAAGGTCAAATCATTTGAACAATTAGCTGATGGTATGGGCAAAAATGAATCAGAAACTAAGTAAAACTGTTTAAGAATGAGAGGTTATCCCCAAGGGTTAGAGCCCCACATAATAGTGAGGTCACTCCCTTGGGGTACCCTCTCTTTGTCGTTACCTAAAAGGTCATAATTATCTGGAGTGTAATTATTCATACAGAGATACCGATTAATGATGATGAATATTCAGGTGATTTTTTATATTGGCGGTTGTTTTGCCGGTGAGTTGGACTTGCTAAACGTAAAGAAATATCAGTTTGCTACTCTTTTCGTTTATGAGGTATCCAGTCATGCGCCAGCCAACTAAAGTGGCAGGTTTGTTGCATAATAAAATGTAATTTTATGTTAAAATAATGGCAGAGATAAAAAAAGGAGATAGCCAGCCTGTCATAAATGTGGTAATAAGTGGAGCAGGAATGAAATATAATATAATTTTTGGACTTGTCATATTTAATGTCTTAGTATTTATGTATAAAATAGAGTCAATTGTTCCCTTTATAATTGCTGCTGGATTAGAGTAGGTCTTTATAAAGGTACTAAAACCGGTTCTGATTTTAAAAAGATATTTAACATACATAAAGTCGATTTCTCTTTAAAAGAATCAACAACTAGAATTGAACTATTAGGTGCCTTAATAATGTCATTAAGTACGGATATACTCTCATTTGAATACTATTTTTATAGTGCAAATTTCATTTATGTAGTATTCCACGTATTATACTCATTACTGTTTGGTTTACTTTTGTTTAGGTTTTTATTTCTAAAGATGTTTGAAGAGTCACATAATAGTAGAAAAAGCATGAACCAATGAAAATTTAGGCTTAGAAGGTTGCTGAGGCAGCCTTTTTCTTATGGCACTAAAGGGGCAGGTTAGTTGAACAAACAGGATTTGTTTTACGGTTTATAGAAAGTAGATTAGGGGGAATATTTAGATGTCAAACCATGAAAACGAAGAAATGCTAACAGGGGGGAATGTTTCTAACGTTTATCGATCAGGAGATACTGTGCGACGAGAATTAAAGCCAGACAGTACCAAGGTTCATAAGCTATTAAAGCATTTGGAGAACGAAGGTTTCAGTTATGCACCAAAGTTTTTAGGTATTGATGAAAAAGGAAGAGAGATATTATCCTTTATTGAAGGAGAAGCTGGTAATGATCCTTTAAAAGAATACATGTGGTCTGATGATGCTTTAAGGGAAATAGCGAAGATGCTCTGTCTTTATCATGATGCTGTGAGTGATTTTCCATTATCAGATGATTGGAAACCGATAGATAATACTCCACACAAAGTGGAGGTATTATGCCATAATGACTTTGCCAGATACAACATTATTTTTAATCATAAAAGACCAGTAGGTATTATTGATTTTGATGTTGCTGGACCTGGTCCAAGACTTTGGGACATAGCTTATACTCTTTATACTTGCGTCCCCTTAAGTAGATTTTATCTTTCTGAAACTGGTGAGAAAGTTTATTATAATCCTTTGCAGCACGCTAACCGTATAAAACAAAGAGTTAAATTGTTTTTTGATTCTTACGGTGAGGGAGTAGAAGAAGGTTTTTTGGAAATGGTATTGCTGCGATTGGAAGGGCTATGTAAAACAATTACAAGAAAAGCCAGTGAAGGTGACATTGCTTTTCAAAAGATGATAGATGAAGGGCATCTTGAACATTATCAAAACGATATTAAATTCATTCGTGAATATGGAAAAGAGTGGATTTGAGGTAAGGTTTTTGTTGAACTAACGGGTGCTTATTTTTAATAAGCAAGGTTGCTACAGCAATCTTTTTCTTCAGGAACTATAGGGTCAGGTTAATGGATGAAGGAGGAGTATATATAGAAAAAATACCTGTTAAAACCATAAAGAAGATAGAAGAGGACATTAAAAATAATGATTTAGGAAAAGCAAGAGATAGAATACACGGGTTAATTTTCACCTATCCAGATGAATTAGAACTCCGTAAAAAGTTAGGGGATATCTATTTTGCATTAAAATATCCCTCGATGGCCGGTCGATATTGGTATCTAGAAAAGGATAAGACACCTGAAATGGTAGATGCGTGTTTTCAGTTCGAAAAATCTATGGGTAACGATCCTAATAGAATAGCAAGAGTTCTAAAATTTAAAGGAGATAGTGAAATTATAAAAAGACTGCAAGATCAGGAAATTTCTCCTATACAAAATAAAGTTAATGAAAAATTGACGGAAGAACCTGATGAGACATTGGAGGATAAGTTATTTATTATTGGGTGTATCACGATATTAATATTAATCATTTTCTTTACATTAATCGGAATTTACACTCTCTTTAGCTGGTTTTTTTGATCCCTAGAGTCTTTATTCAAGCGAGGTATTTATAGTTGTTGGTTCTTCAGATAACAGGTGCTTTACTTCATTACCAGGGGTTGCTGCGGCAGCCTTTTAGTTTAATAAGAAAAATCAATAAAGGATGCTATTATAGCATCCCTAAAGATTTCGGATTTCAACGTAATGTATTTGAATTTATTTCGGAAATGGTCTCTTTATCGCAAATAACGAAAAGCTGTGCATCATCAGGAATTCGTTCATCTAATTTTTGGTTAATGGTAAGATTACCACGATCTGCTACCAGTGTGGCTCCTTTGTCAAGAAGATCTATAAACGCATCACGATAGGTTCTCCATTCATCTTGTTTAGAAATCTCATACATGGTTTCTTTATACTTTGTGCTCATAAGTTCAGAATACATGTGGGTGACTCCATGAGAAAATAATGATCTTAC
The DNA here is from genome assembly GCF_030348945.1 of Peribacillus sp. ACCC06369. NCBI lineage: Bacteria > Bacillati > Bacillota > Bacilli > Caryophanales > Bacillaceae > Peribacillus > Peribacillus sp. ACCC06369. The sequence continues at coordinate 4,536,326 of NZ_JAUCEN010000002.1, read as the reverse complement.
TGCTGCGTGGGAGATCATCTCTTGTGTAGGAATAAACTCATCCACTTTTACACGCTCGAATAAACGAATATGCTTTTGATTGATTACCTCGGCGGTGACATGAATAGATGTATTCGTTTTATCTTCAATGGATGTTATGGCAGTGGCAATTAATAATGTCTTTCCATCGACAAGTAACGGATCCTTTGTAGCATAATTATCTTGTGTTATTTGGTCAGCAAAAATGATAACGCCTTTTGCTCTAGGCAGGTTTGCACGGAGTAATGTTTCTTCATCGGTAGCATCCCCACGAACATAAAACAGACGCTCTTCCATCATAGGAGCTTTTTCCAAGGTATCAATGATTACAATATCAATGATTTCATCAGATTTTAAAATTTCTTGGATGGCGGATTTTGACTTATCGCTCCAGCCAATCAGAATGATCTGATTTTTACCTGTATATTTCATTTTTCCACCAACTTTAAATTTTTCGATAAGATATACAGATTTAATGATTTTTCCAATGAAAAGACTAACAAGCCCAATACCCGTGATGTAAAGACCAATGGTAAATGCTTTTCCAAGATCGGTGACCGGTGCATAGTCTCCAAAACCAACCGTAGCAAGCGTTGTAAGTACCCAGTAAACAGAGGTTAAATAAGATTCGAACGTCTGTGGCTCTATAGAAAAAGCAACATACGCAGCAACTAATATGTATAAAATGGCAAATGGTAAAAAGATTCTACCTCTTAATTTAATAAAGTAATACATTATTTTTTTAGCCGTAATTCTCATCAATATCCATCCTAGTTTTCGAGTCATCGATTAGATTTATATTTCCCCAATTTAACAATTAATTAAACGTAAGCGTAAAAGTATTTTACCCAAGTTGGGAGCAAGAACAGCATATTCAAAATTGAGGAGTGCTTTTTAATAAAGGTGGAAATAAAAAAGTCCTTCACTTATTGTGCGTTTATCAACGAGGATTAACGCCTTTTTGTTATAATCCTTGTTGAACTAATAGGTGCTTTACATCAATAAGGGAGTTGCTTTGGAAGCTCTTTTTCTTATGGACTAAAGGGGCATTAAAGATTGGAGATTAATGATGTTTAAAATAAGTACATTTCTAGTTAAAACCAGTGCAGGTGAAGAGAGTTATATATCCTTGGATGATTCTTTAAAATTAAGAGGGATTTTTGAACATCGAAAATTCACTCCGGAGCATATTCAAATGCATATAAAGATTCAATTTAATGATCAAATTGTTGTAGGAAATGATATTCCTAGTGGGTTAGATTTATGGAGTGATTATATAGTTGGAATAGAGAAATATTTAGACGGTGAGAACGTTGAAGTAACATATGGTATCGATCCATATCTTATGAAGTTAATCTCGATAAACAGCAATTTATTGGAATTTTCCATTGTTGGGGATTGGGAACCTGTTGAGGTGTTTGCACAAGCTAGATTACCTAAAAAAGAATTCTTAGAGGCCATTTTAGATGGAGCAACACACTTTTGGAATACATTGAATGATAACAAGGTGTTTGAAAAAAATACAAAGAACACAACCCCTAAAGAATATCCAAAATTAATAATAGAAGAAATTGAAAAACTAAGGAAAAAGGTAAAAACCATAATGAACTAACAGGTGCTTTAGCTTAAGTTCGGAGCTGTCTTTAAGGCAGCTTTTTCTTTATGGAACTAAAGGGGCAGGTTAGCTCCATAATTAACATGTGATTTATCTATTAATCATATATGTTAATATACAAAATAAACCAATAGAATAATTAGGGGGATGAGTATGTTCTTACATAAGATTGATGAGGAGTTATCATTGAAACTGTTAGAATTAAAGGATGCAGAAAGAGTCTTCGAAATAACAAATCAATCCAGAGAATACCTACAAGAATGGCTTCCTTGGCTGGATAATACAACAAAACTTGAAGATACAAAAGGGTTTATTAATATGTCTTTAAAAGGTTTTGCTGAAAACAAGAGTGTCAATACAGTTATTATGTATAAGGGACAAATTGTTGGTGTAGCAGGTTATAACCAAATAAATTGGTCAAATAAAACTGCATATATTGGTTATTGGCTCGGAGAAGAATATCAAGGAAATGGAATTATGACAAGAGTAGCTAAGGCATTGACCGATTATGCATTTATTGAATTGACACTAGATAAAGTGGAAATAAGGGTTGCTGAGGAGAATAAGAAAAGTAAAGGAATTCCCGAAAGATTGGGTTTTGTTAATGAAGGTTGTATAAGACAAGCAGAATGGTTGTATGACCATCATGTTGACCATATTGTTTACGGTATGTTAGCTAAGGATTGGAATAAGTAGTAATACCTTATAGAACTAACTTCTGCGTTAGTTGATTAAGGAACACAAAAAAATGATCGATCTTTTTTATAAAAGACTGATCCAATTAAATAGTATAAGGGCATGTGTGGATTCATCTTTTTTCAAAACATGCCCTTTCTATTTATTCATTTATCAAGGTTGTTTGTATTAATTTGATCAAACTTTGTGGTGATCCCATGATTCATTCTTTTTTTTATTTTTGCTCTGTATAAATTAATCGCTCCCAAAGCTACAGATATTCCGGCCAAATATAGGGCTTGTTGGTAACTGTTCAATAGATTAACGACTAATCCGAATAAAGAGGGTGCTATGACAATGAATAATTGATTTAATGTCAATGCTGAACTCACCGTTAAACCTATAAAACGTGAATCCGATTGCTCTGCGATACAAGCAATAAAAATGGAATACCAACCAATGGCTACAAAACCCAAAAGAAAACAAAATAATAGCATCAAGATTTCCATTTCAACAGTCATGATGAGTGGCAGTATCACTGTAAGAATTACGGTAACAGCCATCACAATAAGCAATAATCTTTCCCTTTTACTTTCAAAGAATTGATCACTCGCCCATGCGATGACTACCCGTCCAACCATACCACCTATTAAAACGACGCTTAAATATTTTCCTGCCTCTGTTAATCGATAGCCCCCTTCGTTATGCAAATAACTCATAAAATGCGCAATGATAATCATCTGTAATGACATCATCACAACACCGACTATATACATCGGATATAACTCTTTATTATTTTTGATGACACTCATTTTCTCCTTGAACCCGACCGAGGTTGATCCCGTTTCGCTCGTTCTTTCTGGTTCGTTATATAATAATAGGAAGAGCAGCCCTCCCATTATTGCTACGATCCCTTGTACTACATGTACTGATGACAAATTGAAATGATAATATGTATAGGATAAAACTGCAGAGGCTAAAGATCCTCCAATCGGTATTCCCGTCTGTCTTATCCCTAGAGCCAGACCTCTATGTTCGTTTGGAAACCATTTTACGATGGCCGTGCTTCCACCGGTTTGAGCACTTCCGTACCATATACCAACCAACAATAATAAAAGCAGCAATACAATATAATCATTAACAAAAACTAGCGTTAAAGCTGAGAGCCCCAATAAAATGTTCCCCCACCCGATAATGTGTTTTTCCCCTTTTTTATCCATCAAGTAACCGAACGCCAGCAGTGAAAACATCGGACCAATATTGACCGCTGAAACAATGAAGCCTGTTTGAAGTGGTGTTAAATTCCATTCAATTTGATAAAATGCAGCGATGGGTCCCATGCCATATGTCACAAAGGTTGCTGCAGTTTGGGATAACGTGGCCACCAATACGATTAACCATTTATAATATGTATGCATTAAGAAAGGCCTCCCTTATGCTTGATGTATCGTTCAATAATAATTCGGTGGGATAAATTCTTATTTTTAACTTCTAGCATTATCTAGTCTCCCTTACTTTTAAAGCTAACTAGAGTTTACTCTGACTGCCCAGAAGCGTAAAATGGAGGAAAATGATAGGGTTCATAAATTTTTTTTATAGGGTGTGCCAACTATATGAACATCAAAGAAATAGCATTGAAAATTGAAATATTAAACCGTCAAAATTTAAGTAAGTCTGCAGAAATCACGAACTATACTCAATCCGCCCTTACGGCTAAAGTGAAAAAAATAGAGTCGGAAATTGGCAAACTTGTTTTTAAACGCACGCCGCAAGGATTGAAAATCACTTGCGTAGGAATACAGTATAAAAACTATCTTCAACTTATTGCACAAGAGTACGAAGAATTTTTACAAAACATTGGTGCTTTTCAAACTAACTCTAAAGTGGATTTTGGCACATCACATACAACCTTGAAAATCTATGGTGCCCACATCGCGAATACTTTGAATATGAACGACATTCAAATGGATGTGGATTTCGCCGTAGATTCCAGTAATGCCATAAACCAAAAAGTGCACAATTCCGAATTAGATTGTGCACTCATTAGTGAACCTATTAAGAAATATCCCGACTTAACTTATGACATCGTTGCAACTGAAACATTCGAGATCATTTCAAGTAAGGACCATATCATCAATTTTGATTGGAAAACACCTATTACATTGCTCGTATTGAGTATAGGTTGTATGTATACAAGAGCTGTGACCGAATGGCTTATGAATAATCAAATACCATATAAATTAAAGGAAATAAAATCAATCAGCAGTATCCAAGATTTTTTGCAAATCAGCAATACCATTGCAGTATTGAATACTAAGCTTATAGATTTATATAACTATACAAACATTCACTATTACAATTTAAGCTTTAACAATGTCATTAATACCGTTTTCGTTTATAAGATGAACGACGCCGAACAGAACAATATCGTACAATTAAAAAATGTTCTGGAGACGATTGGTTAATTATAAAAAAAGGTTTTATAATTGTATGACTTGATGGGCTTTTTGATATTTTACATATAACATTATTTTTACTTGTTGAAATAATTTGTCCTGAAAAAGAAATATAAAAATGTCTTGGGAAAAAGTACTGATTTATGCTTTGATTACATTAATCTTGGTAGCAATTTTAAACCAACCCTCAGTAAAAAAGATAATTAAAACTATATAAAAAATAGGTGTAATGAAGCTTCAATTATTATTAAAAACAATTAAGACTTTAGTGAACTAACAGGTGCTTTACTTCAATAAGAGAGTTGCTTTGGCAGCTCTTTTTCTTATGTCGGGGCAGGTTAGTTCTATAAGGAATTGGTTTATTTTGGTATGGTATTTAGGTTATTGTCTTCAATACTCAATGTTAGGGTGGATAATTTAATGGTTAGAAATTTACATCCATCTTTTGGGAGGGCTGGCCTTTGTTTACTTTTTAAAAAATCTCCGTAGTTATATGGAGTATTGTTGCTTGTGACAACGAACAAGAACTAGTCATAAAAAGTGAAAAGGTGGATGTAGAGCAAAAAAATGAGGTGCAAGATTCTACACAACAAGAGGATGTACCCTCTTACGATGCACCCAAGTATCATATATATGGTGGCTGGATGAACGGTGGATCTTATATACTTATCAAAAGTGATGGTGACGATGGCGAGGGTAGAGCCAAGTTCACATTAGAAAAATTCACTAAAACGGGAAAAGATAAAATCATAAAGAATTTCCAGTTATCAGAATCTACTGGATCCAAACTAACCGGTATAATATCTAGCAAAGAATCAAACAAGACTACTTTTCTAACGCTAGAATTAAATAAAGAAAAAACTGAAATAACTGTCAGGTTGCCAAATGAAAAACCCGTTAAATATAAACAAACAGAAATAAATCCGCAAGAATTTAATCCCGATTATGAGTGGGAAGAATGAAACCAAAGTATAAAGAAAAATAAAAAGACACCTCCTGAACCGTAGGAGGTGTCTTTTAGAGGGCAGCCTTTTTCTTAAGCTCGGGGCGGAAGAAGACCCGTTTGCGTTATGCTATAGTTTATTCAATGTTAGAGGATGGAGTTTGAAATGAAGAAAGATATATTTAGTTTTACGGCAGCCATCGTTGGAATTATGGATCCGTTATTTTATTTGCTACAATGGAAACGATGAATGGCAGGTTAGATAATATATTTCTAATTAGTAGTTTGAGTCTGTATGGTGCTTCTATTGTTTGTACGATTATAGCTTTGAAAAGGAAAGAAAAAAATAGGATAAAGTACTTCCCATTCGTTACACTAATCCCCATTGCCCTGTATCAATTATTAATTATTTTCGCTTATAAATTATTAGAATTCATAAATGGGTTGATATTTTAAGATAATCAACAGGGGGGAATCCAGTACCAAAATAAATCGTTCATTATAGGAATGTTGACAAAATTTGCAAAAATAACGGTGGTGGATAGATTGAAAAAATGGGAAAATGTAGCGAGGGGCATTTCATTTGTAATTATACTAACTTTTCTTCCTTATTTTCTTGAAAAAATAGGAATCTCCTTTTGGCTTATAGGGTTATGTATATTTGCTGTGATTTATTGTGTCTTTTTTATTTTATCAAAAATCGAATGCCTTCAGAAATCGGTATCAAATAAAGTAGGCTGGTTGACTTATATTATGGTATTTATAATCATAATGGTTTTGTATTTTATTATAAAATAGGCAGTGTGTTAGCCCATGACGGAAGTATGAGAGTTTCGGTAGCTTTTTCCTAGGAACTATCGGGGCATATTGATTGAAGGAAAATGGGAATGTAATCTTATCAGTGCGATTCATTATTATGAGGGATCTTTTTTTATAAAGATAGAGGTGCTAAGGTTAGAGAAAAGGAGACTGCAATGAAAATAAATTTACTGATTTTCATATCGTCTGTAAAAGAACAAGAAAAGAGTATATCGATGATGAAAACATTCGAATCTGATATTCGTCCTGTCAGAGGGGATATAATCGATGATCCGGGATTCGATCCAGGGTTTCATAATGGATATGAAGTTGTAAAAGTTTCGATTAATTATGCTTTGAATGAATGTTTTGTTTCGCTGCACCCACTTGCGTTAGAAATTCAGGAAATCAAGATAGAAACCTACATAGGGAAACTTGAAGCACATGGTTGGTGTGCTGTCTCAAAAGAAGAACTAAAAAGTATGTAAAAAGGTAAAAACCCTTCATTTTTCACGAAGGTTTTTTTATTTGGTGTAGTGCATACATTCATATTTAACCAAATGGTTGAATGTTAAGGGCGAAAAACTGTTATATTAACTATATGGTTAAGCAAAATGAGGATAATTTAAATGGAATTTTTCATGCTTTAGCTGATTCAACAAGAAGAGAAATGGTTCAGATGATGGCTCTGAAAGAAAGGACGGTTTCTGAACTAGCGAAAACCATTTGAAATGTCTTTGGCTGCTATTTCAAAGCATATAAAGGTCTTGGAGCGGGCAAATATAGTCGATAAGATTGTCGATGGAAGAATTCACATCTGTCGATTGAATACCGGATCATTATCACAAGCTACAGAATGGCTGCATTTATATGAGGAATTTTGGAGTAATCGTTTTGATCTTCTTGAGAATGAGTTATTGAAAGCAAAAAAGAAAGAACATTAAATTACGTAAGGGGTCTGTAAATGCAAAAACATTCAACAACCACTTTAAAGATGACAAGAAATTTTGATGTAGTACCTGAAAGAGTTTGTGATGCATGGTTGAACCCTGAGATGATGAGACAATGGTTTTTTACATTGGAGGGGACAAATAAGGTGGCACAAAATGATCCTCAAGTGGGAGGCACTTGGGAAATTATTGATCATCGCGATGGAAAAGATTATCGGGCGATAGGGGAGTATCTTGAAATAGACTCTCCAAACAAATTAGTGTTCACTTTTAAAATGCCGCAGTTTAGTGAATCGGAAGATACCATTACAGTTGAGCTGAAGGAACTTCAACAGGGCTGTGAAATGACCTTTTCACAAAACATCAACGTTCCTCATGAAGAAAATTGGACAGAAGCGGATATTGAAAAAGCTCTTGGAGAATATCATGATGGATCTGAACATGGCTGGAATTTAATGTTCATGGGACTGAAGGAATTGCTTGAAACTGGACAAGTTAGCTATAAAGGCTAATAGTCGTTAGCATAATCCAAAGTTGATTCAATGAACTCAATTTGAAGGCACTCCAAATTAACTGGAGTGCTTTTTTAATTCAGCATTAATGGTCGCATCTTTTCTTGAAAAGTCGTTTAGATTGACAATTCCCTCCTAGCTGGTAATATTTCTTTATTATTCCATTATTCTGGGTGATTCCGTTAATAGGCGATAAAAAAACTTTAGGAATAATGGGTGAAATAATCTAAGAAAGTGGGCAATATCGCTTTATATGACTAACTTTATGTATTTATTTTGTTTATTGGTATGGGGGCTTAATTTTATTGCCGTAAAGATTCAAGGTACGCCTGTGAGTTTAGAATTATCTTTAACATATCGTTTAAGTTTGACGGCTATCCTATTTTTCATTCTATTGTGCATTCTTAGACCTAAAGGAAAACCAATGAAAAAGGATGTTCCATTTATTATTGTGTTTGGTATATGTAATTTTGCCTTAAGTTATTTATGCCTTTATTACGCCACTATCTTAAGTTCAGCGGCAATGGTTACATTGATATTTTCATTGAAAGTCATTTTAACACCCATTGCCCTCCGTATTTTTTTGAAAGAACAATTACATCCCCGTATCTTAATAGGCGGGGTAATTGGAGTGCTGGCTGTTTGTATCGTTATTTACCCAAGTTTGAATGACATTCATGGTTTTAATGATATAAAAGGTATCATGATAGCTGTTCTTGGTACGATCCTTACTGCATTAGGCGATGCTAGCTCAGCTAGAAATGCTAAGAATAAAGTAAATCCAATCTATGCTAATGTACTTGGATTTGCGGCAGGGGGAATTCTTTTAGGGGCAATTGTGTTCATTAAAGGACAGGCAGTCAGTCTGCCAACATCTATTACATATTTATCTGCTTTGTTCTATTTAACTATATTCGCTTCCTTTGGAGCTTGGCTATTCTACCTAAAGCTTGTAGAGAAAATAGGTGGGGCGAAAAGTGGATACATGGTTGCCCTTTTTCCGACAATTGGAGGTATAGCTTCAGTGATGATTGGTGAATCAGATCCATCCATTTTCTTGGCTGCTGGCTGTCTTTTCAGTTGTTTAGGTGCTGCTATTGCCTTAGGATTAGGCACGCGTATTGGTAAAATAAACTTGAAGGAAGAAAAATCGACCTTTAAATAAGGGTTTCCGCAGTAATTCGATATACAGAGAGGGATGGGACAATGGAAAGTAAATGGCCAAAAGAAATGAAAGTAGCGCAAATCCGAGTTGCACGTCCTACTGATCAACTAAAAAAGGTTGTCAACTTCTATTGTGAAGGCTTAGGTTTGAAAAAAATCGGTTCTTTTGAAGAGCACGAGGGATATGACGGTATCATGATCGGGCTACCTGATTCCGACTATCATTTAGAGTTCACTCAACATAAAGATGGCAGTCCTTGTCCTGCCCCATCAAAGGATAATCTGCTTGTCTTTTATATTCCTGAACGTAAAACCATTGAAGAAATCACAAATAGATTGAAAGCTATGGGGTATGATCCAGTTTCTCCAGAAAATCCATATTGGGAAAAGTCAGGTGTTACCATTGAAGATCCGGATGGTTGGAGAATTGTATTAATGAATTCGCCCGGCATAGGAAATTAAAATAATAAAAGTGTACAGATGGGACGCGCCCCTTGCAATCTGATGAAGGAATTACGGTGTTCAAAGTTGAATGTAATGTTAATAAAATTTTCAGGGGTGTTTATGTGAATTCAACGGTAGAAACAATACAAGAATTAACAGAGAAAGAACAATGGTTAGCAGCCTTTCCAATTATGAATCAGTTACGTACTGACTTTACTCAAAAGACATATCTGGAGTCACTAGAAGAAATGAGGAAAGATGGGTATCGTTTGTATGCTTTATATAAGGATGACCGGATTGTATCCTTGGCTGGTTTAAGTTGGAGAGTTAACTTTTATAATAAACGTCACGTGTTTATTTATGATCTGGTAACAGATACTGCGCACCGTTCATTTGGATATGGAGAGAAATTATTAAGTTATATACATAACTGGGCAAAAGAAAATGGAGCAGCATATGTGGCATTGGAATCTGGAATTCAGCGAAACGATGCGCACCGTTTTTATGAAGAGAAATTTGATTATGATAAATGGTGCTATTCATTCAGGAAAACATTGTGATTAAAAATAGCAGTAATCAAGTACAAGAGCTGAGTAATCAGCTTTTTTTATTTGACTATCGGGGCAACGGTGGTTTTTGAAGGTGTTTGTAATTCCATTCCTTGCATAAAAGCCGCAAACTCATGTATCGACCAAACTTACGAGTAAAAGCCTGAAACTCACGAGTAAAAGCTCGAAACTCACGAGTAAAAGCTCAAAACTCACGAGAATAAGCTCGAAACTCACGAGTAAAGCTCGAAACTCACGAGTAAAGCTCGAAACTCACGAGTAAAAGCTCGAAACTCACGAGTAAAGCCTGAAACTCACGAGTAAAAGCTCAAAACTCACGAGTAAAGCCTGAAACTCACGAGTAAAAGCCTGAAACCACGAGTAAAGCTCGAAACTCACGAGTAAAAGCTCGAAACTCACGAGTAAAAGCTCAAAACTCACGAGTAAAGCTCGAAACTCACGAGTAAAGCTCGAAATTCACGAGTAAAGCTCGAAACTCACGCGAAAACACCGAAACTCACGAGTAAAAGCTCGAAACTCACGAGTAAAAGCTCGAAACTCACGAGTAAAGCTCGAAACTCACGAGTAAAGCTCGAAACTCACGAGTAAAAGCCTGAAACTCACGAGTAAAAGCTCGAAACTCACGAGTAAAAGCTCGAAACTCACGAGTAAAAGCTCGAAACTCACGAGTAAAAGCTCAAAACTCACGAGTAAAGCTCGAAACTCACAAGTAAAGCTCGAAACTCACTAGTAAAAGCTCAAAACTCACGAGAAAAAGCTCGAAACTCACGAGAAAAAGCTCGAAACTCACGAGTAAAAGCTCGAAACTCACGAGTAAAGCTCGAAACTCACGCGAAAACACCGAAATTCACGAGTAAAGCTCGAAACTCACGCGAAAACACCGAAACTCACGAGTAAAAGCTCAAAACTCACGAGAAAAAGCCTGAAACTCACGAGTAAAAGCTCGAAACTCACGAGTAAAAGCTCGAAACTCACGAGAAAAAGCTCGAAACTCACGAGAAAAAGCTCGAAACTCACGAGTAAACACCGAAACTCACGAGTAAAAGCCTGAAACTCACGAGTAAAAGCTCGAAACTCACGAGAAAAAGCTCGAAACTCACGAGTAAAGCTCGAAACTCACGAGTAAAAGCTCAAAACTCACGAGTAAAAGCCTGAAACTCACGAGTAAAAGCTCGAAACTCACGAGTAAAGCTCGAAACTCACGAGTAAAGCTCGAAACTCACGAGTAAAAGCTCAAAACTCACGAGTAAAAGCCTGCAACTTAATGAAAACGGGTGCTGTAGATGTACTTAACATTAATTCGGAAAAATTTTGTAATGATTTTTTTAGCCTTGGACATACTTAGTTAAGACTCTTAAAGAAAATTTTATTAGAGGAGGAACCCCAATGCCTGACGAAAATATACAAATGAAAATGGAAAATATTTGGCAGGATACATGTGGATCATGGGAAAACTGTACGGAAAATACAATTCAGTCATTCTTGGCAAAATCTGAAGAAAGCAATATAGATCCCCAATATTGCATGAGCTGGGTGGAACAGCATAAAAACCAAATCCCTGAGTGGCCTGCCGTTTCAAAAGTGTCGCTTGACTGGGTTAATCAACATACTTCAACTGGGTCACCGATTTCAATGAAGGAAGAGGAACTTTAGAGGCAATTAAAACTTTTTTCATTTAGATTTTTGGGCTTTATAAACGAACTCTAATATGCATGAAGAGGTGGAAATAGTTGTCGAATAATGAGAAACAAAACGGTCAATCAAATCGTCGGCAAGGTTCAGAAGATACCAGGGAGCATTCGAATAATGATCCAGAGTACAGAGCTAATGCTTGGGACGAAACGAATGATGCGGATTCATTTGTACAATCAGCCATTCAGGAAGAATTCAACAATCCAGTAATCCAAGAATCCATCTTGAAGTTCAATAAAATAGCAAATGATGAAGAAGAGAAGGAATCATGATTAGGCGCCCTATTGGGCGTTTTTTTATATGGGACAACTCTTACTAGCCTTTCCGCTGAAATTATGTAAATTAACGGAAAAAGATAGTGAGGGATATCCTCACTATCTTTTTTATGTGATTTTATACTATATCTGCCATCTGATCTAGCTCCAAAGGCAAAAAGGCATATTCTCCATCCTTAATGATCTCACATTTACGAACTGGAATGGGATGCTTGAAAATGGGCCCATCTATTACCGTGGTATGGAACTCTCCACCTTCTCCGCAAGGGTCGATACCACGGGCTTCAAGCTCCTTCACGTATTCATGGGTCAACGTTCGCCCTAAGTCGTCCTCACGCATTCCCAATGATAAATTAACAGTTACAATGATCGTTACAAATCCTAGATTCATGAACTCTTCGACAGCTTCACGATGGTTCATTTCCCATAAAGGCATCCCAAGCTTTAATCCCGCATTCTTCGTAACCTTTTCATGCCAACAGCCATGAGCAGGCATATCCAAGTCTCCAGTTACTAAAACTTCCGCTCCTTGATTTTTAGCTTTTTCTAAAAGGCGCATAAATACTTTTTCATAATCTGTCCAACTTGCAGCTGCAGTATATACGGGCAAACCTATGGAATTCGCTTGGGCACGTATGAGCTCAGGAGGCATTCCATGGGATCTGGAACGTTTCCCTTCTTCCTCCAGCATGACGATCAGTCCAACCGCTTCTCCAACCTTCATTGCTTTATACAGAGCTAGGACACTATCTTTTCCTCCGCTAAAAGAAGCTATAAATTTATGCCCGTGAGCACCATGTTTCCAATCGATTAATTCCGCCATTCATATCTTTCCCCTTTATTCTAATGACTTATTTCAAGATGCCCCTGTTATTCGCCAATTTCCTATTTTATATATGAGGTTTCTAGTCCCAAATTTCAGGAAAACCTCTTTACTGGAAATTCAGGACTTGTTTTGTAAAAACAGTGAAATCACTGAGATGATTCACTACGATTTGTTTTAAAATATCTAAATTAATGGTTTGGTAATCATGCACGGCAATATTTCTAAATCCAACCATAGCTTTTAAGCGCTTTGCTGTATCTTCATCAATAACCGAGTGTTCCTGCAACATATCAAAAGCATCCCTGCTTGACTGAGGCAACCCGAGTCTTTGATCAGCTACAATATGCATGGCCAAGTCGATCGAGGATTCGCAAGCACGTTGTATATTTAGGATGATGGAATCTTGTTTGGTAAAGTCCTTTAGGTTTTCTGGATTATTCGCATATACCACCTTAACGCGGTTCATGCAACGTTCTATTGCATTGATTTTGTTTAAAATCACATCATTCTTCATATATGGTCCCACTTTCCCCTATTTTTTTAAGATGTTTTCACGTTCCTCATTCAATTTAGCTTACATGCTAAGAACAGTCATTTGTTGGTTTTTAAGAAGGGGTCATCCTTTGAATATATCACAGTACCAGTCGTGTGAATCTGTGCCTGAAAGATCAACATCTATTTCAAGGATATCTGCCGTTCCTGGGCCAATAAAAAAGCTCATAGGTACTGTAAGGACGCCACATCGATGTCACTATCCCGATGTGTAGTATTATTCGCGTATGAGCGAAACACGATTATAAATGAAGGATCAATTTTGCCGATTAGGAACTCTTGGATACTTTGAAACATTTCTGTTTTCATAAGATATGCTCCCTAATGATTATACGAATAGTATACCAAACATTAGTTTTCCTTTGTACTGACCACAAAGGATCCTATGAAAAATATGGTTTCATTTATATAGGTTTCTTTATGAACCAAGTGATGCGTTAAACTTTGGGGATAGAGTGATAACTGGTGGGAATCCGTAATTGCTTCATCCCTATAAACATATCTTTATCCTGGTTATCATAAAGTCTTATTAAAGAAGAATGATATACAAATAAAGGGAAAAGGCATCTTGATATCGTATAAAGCATAGTATAATTCGTTTTTTTATTAACTAAGTTAGCAACATCATTAATGGGAGTGAAGAGTATGGAAGCGTCGGTAGAGCGGGTTTTTTCTAATGAATTGATAGAAATGGCTGGGCACTTTTTTCAAGTGAACTCAGCGAGTCCAGTAAAACTTGGAGATGCAGAGAACTATGTATTTGAGGTTTACCGGAATGGAACGCCATACATCTTAAGAATGACACACCAATCACATCGTACAAAAGGGCAAGTGCTTGCTGAGTTGAAGTGGATTGAGCATTTACAGAATAATGGAAGTGAAATTCCGAAAGTCATCTCTTCGACAGGAAATAATTTAGTTGAAATTGTAAATGGTCTGGATGGCACGGATTTTTATTGCTGCCTGTTTGAAAAGGCTCCTGGTGTAAGGATGAAAGTCACCGATGAAAATTTCGACGAACATTTATTTTTTGAATGGGGAAGAACAATAGGGCAACTACATAAAAAAACAAAAAGTTACAAGCCTGAAACGGAATATAAAAGGCTGGATTGGCATGAAGAAGAATTATTGAATGCCGAACTCTATCAATCTGATGTTCCAGAGCAAGTGAAGCACCAACAAGAATTAATCATGAAGAAATTAAATGCGCTTCCAGTTCATCAAGATAATTTTGGATTGATTCATTCTGATATACATAACGGCAATTTCCATTTTCATGAGGGGAAGATTCATGTGTTTGACTTTGATGACTGTTCTTATCACTGGTTTGCCAGCGATTTGGCCATACCTCTGTATTATCTGATATGGAGCTTGGAACGTGAAGGTGTAAAAGAACTCGATGATTATGCTGCAAAATTCATGAGGGAATTTATAAAAGGTTATGAGACGGAAAATAAACTGGAAAAGGCAGATTACGAAGCGATCCCGCTATTTTTAAAATTAAGGGACCTGACGTTATATAATTTTTTTCATAAAAAGTACGATTTGAATAGTGGGGATAGTCAATTATACAAAACCGTTCAAAAAATCGAACGCAGAATTATGGAAAGCCGTCCTATTGTTCACTTCGATGCGAACGTGATTCATTGAGGGTTCGTAATGAAAAGTTACATTGATAATGGCCGTATAAGAAAGTTAGACAAGGAGACTTTAGAACAAATATGAAATTCAATGCACTAGTACCTGAATTATCAGTATCGGATATAAGCGAATCGAAAAAGTTTTATATGGATATTTTGGGGTTCCATTTAGAATATGAGCGTGTTAATGATAAATTTGCTTTTCTTTCTTTAGGCGAAGCGCAAATGATGCTAGAAGAAATAAATGGGAGCTGGGATACAGGAGAATTAATCCATCCATTAGGCAGAGGGATTAATTTTCAGATTGATATTGATGATGTTGAAAAATTGGCGGCTGCTTTAAAAAGAAATGGAATAAACTTATTTAGAGAAATGATGGAAAATCATTATGAAAGCGATAAAGGGGTTTTTGTAAAAAAAGAGATTTTAGTTCAAGATCCAGATGGCTATTTACTAAGGTTTTCACAGTCATTGAATCCGAGCGGGAGCAGTCAAGGGGGATTGGAATGTCAGAAATGAAAAATGATAGTCTTTCGTATATGATTCGTACTGGTGAATTGGAAGATGCGGAAGCTGTTTTGGAGTTACAGAGTTCCGTTATTTCCGAAGGGGAGTATTTCATTGCAGTATCAAACGAGTTTAATAAAACAATAGAACAACAAAGAGATTGGATACAAAGGTCATTGGAAAATGAACGGGAAACCATCATCGTGGCCGAAATAAATGGTGAAGTGATTGGATGGATTGGATTTGAATCGGAAAATAGAAAGAGAATGTCTCACAAGGGCTCATTTGGATTGATGATCAGAAAAAATTACAGGGGGATGGGAATCGGAAAAGAGCTTGTTCAAGCATTATTGGACTGGGCAGAAGCCAATCCGTTAATAGAAAAGGTGAGTTTAGGAGTTTTTTCGACAAATCATCGGGCAATAGCCTTGTACAAAAGTATGGGGTTTGTTGAAGAAGGACGAAAAATAAAGGAATTTAAGATGAGCGAAAGTGAATACGTCGATGACATTATCATGTACAAGTTGGTTTGATAAGTCGGCTGCTTGAAATCCATAGCTCAGCAGGATACAGGAAGAGCATGTATTGAATCCATACATGCTCTTTCTGTTTGTTATGTATCTTTTTATATAAAAATGACGTTTCCGTCATGTATCATTTAATTACTTTAACCTTCACTTGCTTTCTTCCCCATGTTAAAGCATCCGCTTCTTTAGCGATGAATACATCGATTCTGTTTCCTTTGATCGCTCCGCCCGTATCTGCGGCGATGGCTTGTCCGTAGCCTTCGACTTCAACGATTGATCCTAGCGGAATCACATTCGGGTCGACTGCTATCAGTTTGGCATCATCATATTTTTTTAAATCGACGCCCATTCTTGTTGTGCCTGAGCACCCTTCGCAGCTCGCTGTATAAGCTGTACTTGTAACCGTCAGTTCTTTAACGGCTGAACTTGCTGAAACTGCTTTTTCATCTAATTTACTGAAAGTCCGTGCACCGGCTATTCCATCAGCTGATAATCCCTTTTGCTTTTGAAAGTTCATAACTGCTTGCTTTGTACCTGTTCCATAAATGCCGTCGATCGTTGATGTGTAAACATTCCAGGCTTTCAATAGCCTTTGCAGTTCAGCTACAGGTTTTCCCATATCCCCGCTTTTCAGGGTCTGTATTTTCTGATTCGTTTGTGTTCCTGCTATTCCATCGGCTTTCAGCCCTGATTTTTCCTGAAATTGCTTTACGGATTCCTTTGTAATCGGTCCGTAGTAACCTGTTGCTTCATGATAGGGAAAAACCCCTTTTGTCAGTAATAATTCTTGTAGTTCTTTTACATCGCCATTACTTATTCCAAATGAAAGTGTGCGATCCAAAGCAGCGGCTTCGCCTTTAGTTGGCATGCAAACTCCTAGAATGAATACAGAAGCCGTTAGGATCGTTAATAAAATTTTCTTCATGTTTATCCTCCTCGTTGTTTCCTGCAATTAAACCATTCGTTAAACTATCACTCTTTTAGACGCAGTTAAGGAAAAACACCGCAAAGGCACTAAGGAATTGTTAAAACATGTAACATAAAGAAAAGAAATGAGGCGGAGAACGGGTTACCATGTCCTTAGTAATTAACGGATTCTGGATTCTATGAAAAATAATCAGGCTTCCCATGGAACGAAAAGAACCGTTTGGTTGAACAAGGGGATTCATTCATGTACGTTTATGTTAATAGAAATTCCATTTCACGGTTAGAGGAGGAAATTATTTTGATTAAAGCAGTTATTTTCGACTTTGATGGTTTAATTTTAGATACAGAAACGGCTTGGTATGAGGCTTATAAGGAAACGATGTCTTTTTATAAATCTGATTTGCCTCTCGAACATTTCGTTACATGCATCGGAACGGATAATACTGAACTTAATCAGTACTTCAAAGATCAGCTGGGGGAAAGTTGTAATATTGAAGAAATTGAATCCAGAGCAAAAAGCGTCCATGAAGTAAAGATGAAAACATCACAGGCACGTGAAGGTGTAAAGGATTATTTAGAAGAAGCAAAAAAAAATGGATATAAAATCGCCCTCGCTTCAAGTTCAACAAAAGAGTGGGTCACTCATCATTTGGGGGAACTTGGACTGTTAAACTATTTTGAAGTAATAATCACAGGGGATGATGTGGATAAAGTAAAACCAGCTCCTGATTTGTATTTAAAGGCAATAGAAGTCCTGGATATTCAGCCCACAGAAGCCGTAGCATTTGAAGATTCGTTAAATGGGCTTCAAGCGGCCCTGACTGCTGGATTAAAGTGTGTAATCGTACCAAATCCCGTGACGGAAGCTTTAGCTTTTGAAAACCATCATTTACGCCTCCGATCCATGGTGGATAAGAGCTTATCTGATGTTATAAAACATATTGAGCAATAAGCGTTCGGCGGTAAGTATAGTATGATAAAGGAATGAAACCACGCCGAAGATGGCAGAGTCTTCGGTTTTTCTGGGTTTTTATTGAATGTTATATTTAGGTGGGGAGGGTGAATTTATGGGATTGCATATCAATGACGAAGGAGTCCGGCTGCGGGAGGTAAAGGAAAGTGATCTTCCTATCTTTTTCGAGCAGCAATTGGATACGTCCGCAAATTATATGGCTGCTTTCACATCTAAAGATCCAACAGACAAAGTGGCTTTTCTGACCCGCTGGAAGAATATCGTATCGAACCGGGATATTCAAAAAATGACGATAATCTGCAACGGATGTGTTGCGGGCAGCATTCTCAAATTTGAACAGTTTGGTAACCCGGAAGTGAGTTATTGGATTGGGAAACAATATTGGGGTAAAGGAATTGCTACAGAGGCACTGGTCAATTTTTTGCCGAAAATAAATGTTCGTCCTCTTTATGCCCGGTCGGCCAAGGATAATCTAGCATCCATCCGGGTGCTGGAAAAATGCGGATTTGAGAGATTCGGTGAGGACAAAGGGTATTCCCATGCAAGGGGTAAAGAGGTTGAAGAATTCATTTTGAAACTTGAATCCACAAACCCAGTTAAGATAAGAATATAACAATATCGTTTAACCTATGAGGAAACGGGTGACATATAATGGGGTTTAAGATTTTTTCCATCATTTTTATTTTATGTGGTCTTTTTGTAATGTGGTTCGCCGTATTTGGCAAAAAGAAAGAGATCAAAGAGTTCGGATCAGGAATACCAACGAATTTCATCGATGTAATTGTAATGATGATATATAGGCTTTTTCCTTCTTTTATTAGAAGAATCTTTCTTTTTGCCTTGGGTCTTGCCATTTCTATATTCTTTATCTATTTTTTGCTTTTTTTATGATTTTCCATGAATTTTCCTTATTAGATAAAATAATCCTGAAACCTTATTCTTTCGGAAACGTATTAAAAGGTAACGATACATAGGAGTTGTGGCTATTTCGATGGAAAAAAGTGATGGCAGTGTTATTGATAATGGGAACTCTGGGGGCGGGATGTATAAGCAAAAAGGATTTGACATTAAGGTCAAAAATCAAGCAGTGGAAAATATATCAGGATTATATTCCTCTATACAGGCTGGCAAAGAGCTTAAGCTGAATGTAACGCAGAAGTAAGACTTTAACGAGAGTTCGATGATATTGCACTATAAGGATTAAAAAGGGAAGCGACATACGGAAACGATCATTGGGTATTTTGAAAAAGGGTATGTCGGAGAGGCTGCCATCACCTTGGGTTCCATCGATGGTAACGATGAAAAAATCTATTGATTGTGGCTGATATTGAAAATAACTGTGGTCCATCAAATCCCAATGGGCTGCTCCATATCCAGATGGAAAAATATCAGTATAGTAATAATATGCATAATATGGTAATGTTGAATTTGTGTTATTTTGGAAAATATAAAAAAAGGAAGGTATTATATGTCTGAATCGGTTCTTAAGGTTCAATCCTTAACTAAAAAAATTGGAAAAGCAACCATTGTAGACAATGTTAGCTTTGAAATAAAAAGTAATGAAATATTTGGTTTGCTTGGTCCGAACGGGGCTGGTAAGACCACTATCATCCGTATGATCACAGGTCTTATCAATCGTACTGGCGGCACTGTCATGATCAATGGCAGTGACCTCGATAGAGATTTCGAAGGTGCGATGAATCAATTGGGGGCCATTGTTGAAAACCCGGAGTTTTATAAGTACATGACAGGCAGAAAGAATATCCTGCATTATGCCCGAATGTCATCCAATGAGATATCCAATGAGAGAATAGAAGAGGTCATAAAGCTTGTAAAATTGGATCATGCCATCGATAAGAAGGTTAAAACCTATTCATTAGGGATGCGTCAGCGCCTTGGCGTGGCACAGGCCATTTTACATAAACCGTCGTTATTGATTTTTGATGAACCGACGAATGGCTTGGATCCACAAGGGATTCGCGAGTTTCGTGATTATTTGAAAGTACTGGCAAGTGAAGGCGTCGGGATATTGATTTCATCCCATTTACTATCGGAAATGCAGTTGATGTGTGATAGTTTTGCCGTTATCGAAAAGGGAAAACTGATACATACGAAAGAACATATATTAGATGAAAAAATCGAAACGATCAATGAAGTTTCATTCACTGTGAGTGATGGGAAGCTAGCTAAAAAAATCCTTCAAGAACAGTTTGTCGATATTACGATTTTAAAATATGATGCGAAGACAATCTCCGTATCAGCCACTCGTGAACAAACGGCCGATATAAATAGGAGTTTTAATGGAAATCAGCTGGATGTCTATGAAATTGGCATTACTAGAAAATCACTGGAAGATAAATTCTTTGAAATCACTGAGCAGGAAATGAGGGAGTCTGTATGATGTCCTTAGTAAAAAATGAATGGATGAAAATCTTTTCAAAAGTATCAACTTATATATTCATCGCTTTTCTTTTATTGGCTGCATTAGGGGCTGCAGTCATCGATTATAAACTAAGTCCCGACGAAACGGGTAAAGATTGGAAGCAAGAGTTAAAGGCAGATATCCAAGAACAGCAAAAGGCATTGGAAGCTAAGGATATCAGTGACGAGGAAAAAGCGATGATCATGGAAGAAATTGATCTCAATAAGCAACAGTTGGCTGATAATATAAACCCTGACTTAAACACGAATTGGACCTATATGGCGGAATGGACGACATCATTAACATCATTTGTCACTTTATTCGTTGTCATTGTTTGCAGCTCGCTCGTCTCCTCGGAATTTTCGGATGGCACCATAAAACAACTGTTGATCAGGCCTTATAAACGGTGGAAGATTCTACTTTCCAAATACATTACTTCCCTGTTATTTGCAGCGTTATTACTGGCGAGCCTACTTATATTCAGTTATCTAATCGGAATCATATTCTTTGGCAATGGCTCGTATTCAGACAAAATCATGGATCCTGCATCTTTCGGTGAATTCAGTACGGTGGTAGTCGGAGAATATTTCGTAGACATGATCGTTTACTGGATACCAGGATTATTAGTCATCACGACCATCGCTTTCATGCTAAGCACATTATTTAAAAACCAAGCACTTGCAGTAGGTATATCCATTTTCATCCTATTCGCTTCTTCGACGTTAAATATGGTCATTCAATCATTCATCGGTAAATACGAGTGGTTAAAATTCGTCTTATTCCCCCATCTTGATTTAAGGGGCTATATTTCCGGAACCATAGAAATGTTTGATGGGGCTACCCTTGGATTTTCAATGGGGGTACTGGGCATCTATTATCTTATCTTTTTAGCGCTAACTTTCTTCTTCTTCCAGAAAAAAGATATCACTAATTAAATAATCCTTACTGGAAAAACCGAAATCAGTGGCTGATTTCGGTTTTTTCTTATTGAGGCCATGAATATTGCCGAGAGTGAAATATAAATGGAAGATTTGTATGCATTGCTATTGCCACATATAAATTGTTTATTCTCTTGAGATCAGGGAGGGAAGAAGTGGTTATTCCCCATCCCAAGGACCTCTGGTATAACTCAGTCTGTAGTCTACGAAGAGACAGTCGTTGATTTAATCGAAAAAATCAGGGTTTTCACGTTTAAAGACTTACCAAGCTTGTCGGGTTCCTTGTCAGGCTCTTCCCCTAAAACCTTAGTCACTCATGCTTTTCTTTATAGATGAAGTAATCGAAGTCTGCGTGCTGACCTTGACCGGATGTATCCTGGCACTGCATGCCCACAAAGGCTCCAGTAAAGAATCCTCCTCCTTGAATATAATCATCAGAGAGCTTGTATGATTGGAATGTGATAGGAATCAGGGTCCAGGTTTCGCCATCGAATGAATAGGAGTATTCGTAAATCGCCGTTTTCACATCCACTCGCAGGTAAACATAGTCGACATCGTGCGGAATGACAATTTCCTTATTCTTAAGCGGCAGATCGAAAGAAAAGTTATCACAGGTCACGAGCTCAAGGATTCTTCCCTTTTCCTCGTGCCAGGAAATTTGAAGGGATGTCCAATTTTGCGTATTATAGTAGTTTACTAACCCTGCTGATTGTTGGAAGGTATCTGGTCTGAAAGCTACTTTGGTTTCTGCAGTGAAGGTAAAGTGCTGCCAGCGTCTTGCGACAAAGGCTTGTGTGAATTTTGATGTTAGCGATTCTTTGCCATATATACGTAAATGTCCCGGGTTGTCATTTAGTGAAACGATATCCTCACCAAGTGGGATACGTAAGGTTTGGAAATGTGGATTCAATGTCTTGAAATTGAAATCATCCTTTTCCTCATATTCTTTTTCCCACTTTACTTCCTTGATGTCCGGGCCTTCAATTTCTTTGGACGGTTGGTTGCCTCCAACCACATAAGGCCAGTCATTTTTCCATTCCAAGCGTTGGATGGCCGTTTCTCTTCCTAATGGGCAGAATCCTCTTGGGTCCAATAGGGGTTGGTTGTCCTGAGGTAATGGGCGGCCTGTTAAATGAACTAAAAACCAATCATTTGTATGTGTTTGAATGATGGATGCATGTCCAGATTTTTGCAGCGGATTTCTGGGATATGGCATGGAAGTGATCAATGGATTATCAGGATGCACTTCATAGGGTCCCCGTAAATTTTCTGAACGGGCGATAGTGGCTTGATGATCATATTTTGTCCCGCCTTCTGCAGTTAACAGGTAGTAATGGCCATTCATTTTATATAAATGCGGCGCTTCCGTCAGTTTGATATCCGTTCCCTTGAAGATGATTTCGGCTTTTCCGATAAGTTTCTTTTGGTCAACACTATATTCCTGGAGCATGATTCCATAAAAATTATGATTGCCGACGCGATGATCCCAATACATGTTAACGAAATACTTCCTGCCATCATCATCATGGAATAGTGATGGATCAAAGCCTGAGCTGTTCATGTGAATGGGTTCTGACCACTCGCCATCGATGGTATCGCAAGTAACCAGGTAATTGTGACAATCCTTCCATTGACCTTCTGTAACCTTCACATCGGTATAGATAAGCCAGAATTTCCCGTCACTAAAAGATAAAGCGGGTGCCCATATCCCCCCGGAATCCGGGTTACCCATCATATTCAATTGACTCAGCCGATTCAGGGGTCTTGATGCCAATCGCCAATTCTTTAAATCCTTGGAATGATAAATCCCTACACCGGGAAACCATTCAAACGTTGAAACAGCAATATAATAATCTTCCCCTGCGCGACAAATGCATGGGTCGGGATTGAATCCAGTTAAAATGGGGTTTTGAATCGTTGTCATGGGTAATCCACCTCGTATATTGATATTTTTTATGAATAATAGCAATGCAATGAATAACATAAACAGAGCGTCAATCCAAAATAGTGTATGCGCTTTCTTTTTCTTGCAAGGTCCTTTTTTCAATAGGAAACCATCCCTGGATGGGAGCTGTGATATCTGTGGAATATCTAAGATGGGCAACATTCACAACGATTCCTTGCAGACAGTTTCCTATTCAAATTTAAGGGTTTGTGATCTTTAGAGTATCGCCTCTATATTCGGAATATCATCCTTGAAAAAGTTTTCGACGGAAAATGCGGCTACCCCTAAAGCTGTTGAATGGGTCGATAACTCTGAAAAATTAATTCGTAAATCTTTTTGGTGAAACCATTGTGTTTGATTGACCATCCGTTTGTTTAATGGTTCAGTCAGCCATTGTTTCGCAGAAGCCATCCGATTGCCTATGATGACCTGCTGGGGATTGAAGATATTAATGATGTTATTGATGCCCACGCCTAAATAGTCACCGATATATTCAAATAAGTGAATGGTTTTCAAATCTCCATCTTCCGCAAGAGACAATAAACTTTCCAAGGAAAGCTCCTCGTTTGCAGGTGGGGCTATTCCTAAACGCATGGCTTGTTTCATTAAGGCTTGTTCCGATGCATACAGTTCCCAGCATCCTACATTTCCACATCTGCACTCCGCACCGTGTATATCGATCGTCATATGGCCCAATTCACCTGAAAGTCCATTATTTCCTCTGTAGAGCTGATCATTAAGAATGAGGCCGACGCCTATCCCGATTCCAACACTTACATAGACAATATTGTTGAAATCCTTGCCGGCACCAAATTTTTTCTCCCCATAAGCACCAGCATTCGCTTCGTTTTCAACGATGACAGGAAGACTGTATCTCGTTTGCATCAATGATTGTAAATCGATGTTCTTCCAACCGAGATTAGGTGCAAGCAAGATTTTTCCGTTTGTGCTGACCGTTCCCGGAACCCCAATTCCAATTCCTACGATACCGTATGGACTTTGCGGGGCAGAAGAGATGAGGTGATCGATGGTTTCGTACAGTTTGATCTCAAGTTCTTCGAATGATGGCTCATTGAATTTCAAAGTTTTTTCGTGACAGATATTCCCCTCGAGATCTGTTAGCACCCCCAGTAAATAATTGACGCCTAAATCGATACCAATGGAATATCCAGCTGCCTGATTAAAGAGCAGCATGACTGGCCTCCTGCCACCGCTTGATTCGCCTGGTCCAGATTCATAGATGAACTGTTCTTCCAGCAGTTCACTTACGAGAGAAGAAACGGTTCCTTTATTCAAACCGGTGTGAACAGCAATATCAGCTCTTGAAATGGGCGAACGATCCTTGATGGTTTGCAGAACTAATGATTTATTTCCTTCCTTGACAACATGTTGATTCCACGTTTTATTCAATCGATTTTCACCTTCATTTTTTAAGACTTTATTACATTGTAGCATTTTATAAAACGATTACAAACTTTGTTTGTCGACTAGACAAACGATGTGTTGTTTGATAATCTATTAATAAGCTCAAAAAACAGAATAATCAATATTTTAATATCTTGGGGAGGGTTAGGAATGGGTAAAAAGAAAGCGTTTACATTATTATTTGCCGTTATATCATCTATTTTATTAATCTCAGGTTGTTCAGGCTCGGGTACTGAAAAAGCAAGTTCTGATGACAAAAAAGTGGTTAAATTCATGCATTTATGGCCGGAAGGAAGTTCTAAAACGCATAATCAGATTGTAAAAGAGATCATCGGGGATTTTGAAAAGGAAAATCCTGATGTGAAAATCGACCTGGAAGTACTAAGTAATGAGCAATATAAAGATAAATTAAAAGTACTGTCCACTTCTGATGAATTACCGGATGTGGGGATGACCTGGGCAGCAGGGTTCTTGGAGCCTTATGTCAACGGCAAGAAGTTTGCCCCGCTGGATGATTTATTGGAAGGGGATCTTAAAGACCGTTTCGTATCAGGAACTGCAGAGGCTTACGCAATCGATGGTAAAACCTATGGTCTCCCTTTGGAATTGAATGTTGCGATTGTATTCTATAACAAAGCAATATTTGAAAAATATGGCCTTGAAGTGCCTAAAACGTATGAAGAGTTTGAACAGGTAGTGAAAACGCTATCCGACAAGGAAGTGGCACCCATCGCACTTGGAAATAAAGACCGTTGGACAGGTTCATTATGGTATATGTATTTGGCTGATCGCATGGGCGGTTCAGACGTATTGACAAATGCAATCAATAGATCTGGCTCTTTTGAAGACCCTGCATTGGTTTCGGCAGCGAAAAAAGTCCAGGACCTTGTGGATATGGATGCTTTTGTGAAAGGCTTTAACGGTTTATCCGATGAGGAAGCTAAAAGCATGTTCATGAACGAACAGGCAGCGATGTATTTGATCGCTACTTGGGACTTGCCCAATTACACGACAAATGAAGGGGTTCCCCAAGAATTCAGAGATTCTGTAGGCTATTTCAAATTTCCGACAGTCGACGGGAAAGGGGACATGAACAGTTTCGTTGGCGGACCTGGTGTTGGGTTATTCGTTGCAGAGGATTCGGAAGTAAAAGAAGAAGCGAAGGCATTTACATCATTCTTCGTAAAAGAATGGGGAGAAAAATCCGTGACTAAAGCAGGCGTGATTCCCGCAACTAAAGTGGATGCCGAGTCTTTGGATCTACCGCAAATGTATGTGGATGTGTTGAATGAATTGAATGCAGCAACGAATATCACATTATTTGCCGACGTTCAAATGAATTCAGATGTAGCGCAAGTCCACTTGGATATGATCCAGGCTTTGTTCGGTAAGGAAGTAACACCGAAAAAATTCGCAAAAGAACATGAAGAGGCACTTTCGAAAGAATGAATGATTGATAGAAATTGATTTCACTTTATGTAATCTTAGTCAAAACATGAGGAGGGCATATCCTTGATGATGGATGGTCCTTTTCAACTTTTTATAACGATGGGGTTGAATAGTTATGAATAAAGTAATGTCCAATAAGTGGATTATAGCCTTGTATGTCCTTCCTGCACTATTATTAATCGCTGTACTCATATTCATCCCATTATTTTTAACGGGATATTATGGATTGATGAAGTGGGATGGTATCGGCCCCATGGAATTCATTGGGCTGGAAAATTACACGGAAGCATTGAAAGACGATAAATTTTGGTATAGTGCCTGGCATTCCTTTTTGCTGGCGATATTCTCCACACTCAGTTTAGTGATCTATTTAGCAATATCACTTGTGTTAGCTTCAAAAATAAAAGGATCCGATCTTTTAAGGAAAATATATTTGATTCCGATGCTTTTGTCTTCAGTTGCGATAGCGCAGCTTTGGATTAAGGTGTTTAACCCGACGAATGGAATGTTGAATAGTCTGCTTATGGCAATCGGGGTCGAAAATCCCCCGGCATGGCTGGCGGAGCCGACTATTGTGCTCTATGCGATATTCATCCCGATCTTATGGCAATATGCCGGTTTTTATATTTTGATTTATTATGCAGCTTTGAAAAATATTCCTGAGTCATTGGTGGAAGCGGCAAAAATCGATGGGGCAACCAGTTTTCAAATCGCTTGCAAAATCAAATTGCCATTAATAATGGGTGTGGTTAAAGTGACCGTAGTATTGGCTGTGGTCGGATCCTTGAAATACTTTGACCTGATTTACGTAATGACTGGCGGCGGACCGAACGGATCTAGTGAGGTCATGGCATCCTACATGTATAAGCTGGCCTTCTCGAGCAATAACTTCGGCTACGGCAGTGCAGTTGGCTTTTTGTTATTGATCATCACCCTGATCGTGACGGTCTTCGTCCGTAAAGTTACAGCGACAAAAGAAGAAATCCAATACTAAGGGAGGGTTACATAATGGGGCGCGTGGGTTACTTTTTTCTCTATCTCTTATTAACGCTGGTAGCTGTTTTTCAAATCTTCCCGGTCATTTGGCTATTCCTGTTTTCCTTAAAGGATAACCGTGAAATCTTCTCAGGTTCTCCGTTTGCATGGCCAGCTGAATTAAGATGGGAAAATTATGCGAAGGTTTGGGAAAGCGGTATAGGCATTTACTTCTGGAATAGTATTTGGATTACAGGCATAGCGATCATTCTTACCGTTTTATTAGCGAGCATGGCCACTTTCGCCATTTCACGGATGAGGTGGAAATTAAGCAAGCTTGTGTTGGGATTGTTCATGGTTGGCCTGATGATCCCGATTCATTCCGCAATAATCCCCTTATTCAGCATGTTCTTAAATATTAATCTGATTGATAATCCATGGTCGATCGTTATAACGTATACGGCTTATAACTTGCCCATCACCATGATGATCCTGCTTGGGTTCTACTATACCTTGCCGGTTGAAATAGAAGAGGCAGCCATCATAGATGGATGTTCGGTCCACCGGATGTTCTTCCAGGTCATTCTTCCGATGACGTTACCGGTCATGTCCACAACCGTCATTATCAATATGATTTATAATTGGAATGAATTCGTATTCGTCAATACGTTTATAAGTTCAGATAAATATAAAACGCTGACAGTGGGCATCCAAAACTTCATCGGGCAATATATGACGGACTGGGGGGCAATCGGAGCTACATTAATTATTAGTATCCTACCGATATTGCTTGCATTCGTCTTCTTTAGCAATAAAGTCGTCGAAGGGATTTCTTCGAGTGCCGTGAAGGGATAAAGAGCGATAAAATAAATCACCACACCGAAGCGAATCGATAAACGGTGGGTGATTTTTTATTTATTTATTCTGTTTTCCTTGGACTTTATTGAAAGCATGTAAACAAAGCCACATTGTAATGAAGGCATAAGTGCTTCCGCCGAAAATGAAGGCCAGTGCCGGAAGTGTTCTCATCACCATGAAAAGCAAGCCTAGGCAAAGCAGGATTAAAAAGCTGTTGAGCGGATTGATCAACATGATCAAAAAAGCATTCTTCATGACCTTGAACACAGGTAAGTCATAATGAACAAAGGCAGGAAATAGATAGAATATGAATATAGTGAATACTAAGATGAAGGCGAATAACGGGATGTAAGTCCATGTCAAAACATCGTTTATATGATTCTGGATATAGTAGAGGTCGATGCCGATGATGCCGGCAATGGCTGTGATGAATATTCCCAGTCCATTACTTTTCAAGAAATCGCGTTTGAAAAATTTCCAGTAGGTTTTAAAGAGGGGAATATCGGTGTTTCCTCTTAACCAATCCCGGATGATCGCGAACATGGCTGTTGTGGATGGAAAGAATCCGAAAAGGACTCCGCCTGCAATAGTGAAAAATATCCACAGAATATGCAGGTAAGCGAATTTAGTGATCCATTCAAGTATGTTATAAATGACCCGGCTGGCATTGTCCATAAATGTGTCGTTCCTCCTTGGAATGAGTTGCATGATGGGTGAACTTAGAGAGGGAGCGGCTTAATTCACGCCAATAATAAGACTACATTACTCATTTTACATGATTAACTAGTAAAATGGGGGTATTTTAATAAACTTAGTTTATCTAATGTACAAACTAACTTAGTGTTGCTATAATGGAAATGTAAGCAGTTACATTTACCGGATATCATTCATGAAATAATAAGGGGGTAAAAACAATGTCCTATTTTAACAACATCAGTAAAATAAATTATGAAGGTGCCACCTCTTCAAATCCATATGCATTTAAATTTTACAATCCGGAGGAGGTCATCGGCGGGAAGACAATGAAGGAATATCTGCGTTATGCCGTGGCATATTGGCATACATTCACTGCCGATGGGTCAGATCCATTTGGTGCAGGCACGATGATCCGTCCATGGGACAAATTCAATGGAATGGATATGGCAAAAGCGCGTGTAGAAGCGGCCTTCGAATTCTTTGAAAAACTAGGTGTACCATTCTTCTGTTTCCACGACGCCGATATTGCTCCTGAAGGAAGTAATTTGAGAGAAACCTATAACAACTTAGATGAAATCGTCGCAATGATCAAAGACTATATGAAAGATAGTCAAACGAAATTGCTTTGGAATACGGCGAATAACTTCACGAACCCCCGTTTCACTCATGGCGCAGCATCTTCAAATAATGCGGATGTTTTCGCCTATTCTGCTGCGAAGGTAAAAAAAGGATTGGAAATCGGTAAGGAACTAGGCGCGGAAAACTATGTATTCTGGGGCGGACGTGAAGGATATGAAACGCTGCTTAACACCGATATGAAGCTTGAATTGGATAACCTCGGGCGTTTCTTCCATATGGCGGTCGATTATGCGAAAGAAATCGGGTTCGATGCACAATTCCTGATTGAACCAAAACCGAAAGAGCCGACAACACATCAATACGATTTCGATGTAGCGACCGGTCATGCATTCCTGCAGAATTATGGTCTTCAAGATCACTTCAAATTTAATATTGAAGCAAACCATGCCACTCTTGCCGGCCATACATTCGAACACGAGCTTCGCTATGCACGGATAAATGGTATGCTTGGATCCGTTGATGCCAATCAGGGAGATCCATTATTGGGTTGGGATACGGATGAGTTCCCAACCGACTTGTACTCTACAACCCTGGCAATGTATGAAATCATTAAAAATGGCGGTTTAGGCCGTGGTGGCTTGAACTTTGATGCTAAAGTCCGCCGTGGTTCATTTGAATTGGAAGACCTATTCCATGCACACATTGCAGGAATGGACAGTTTTGCAGCCGGCCTGAAGGTTGCCCAAAAGTTGATCGACGATAGAATCCTTGATGATGTGATTGAAAACCGCTATAGCAGCTATACAGAAGGAATCGGGTTGGAAATCGTCGAAGGGAATACAGACCTTCGTAAACTGGAAGAATATGCGCTTGGATTGAAAGAAATCAAAAATCAATCAGGACGCTTGGAGAAAGTTAAAGGGACGATCAACCAATATTTGTTAAGAGCTTACGCAGGGGAATAAAGCTTAATAGAATGAGGTGCTGCCATGAAATACGTAATCGGTATCGATCTGGGGACAAGTGCGGTAAAAATTTTACTCGTGAATCAACATGGCGAGGTCATGCAGGAAGTAGCTAAATCCTATTCATTGATTCATCTGAAAACAGGCTACAGTGAACAGGACCCTGACACGTGGGTGGAACAGACAGTTGCCGGGCTTGCCGAGCTACTGAAAAGCTTTGATGGAAACCCGGAAGATATTGAAGGGATCAGTTTTTCCGGGCAAATGCATGGACTTGTCCTGCTGGATGAAGAAAACCGTGTATTGCGTGATGCCATCCTTTGGAATGATACGCGGACGACCGATCAGTGTCAGACCATTTACGACATGGTCGGGGAAGAACGACTGTTGGAAATAACGAAAAACCCTGCATTAGAAGGATTCACTTTACCCAAAATCCTATGGGTGAAAGAGCATGAGCCTGAAGTATTTAAAAATGCAGCGAAATTCGTCCTTCCAAAGGATTATCTGAGATATAAACTGACTGGGGAATTACATATGGAATACTCCGATGCAGCCGGCACATTATTATTGAATGTCAGCGAAAAGGAATGGAGTAAAGAAATCTGTGAGATGCTTGGTCTTGATATCGGGCTATGTCCGACATTGGTAGAATCACATGCGGAAGTGGGCAGGATAACGGACGAAGTGGCAGAACGCACGGGGCTAACCGTTTCCACCCGTATATTTGCAGGCGGAGCAGACAATGCTTGCGGTGCCATTGGCGCTGGCATTTTAGAAGACGGAAAAACACTCTGCAGCATCGGCACTTCAGGAGTGATATTGTCCTATGAAGCAAGGGATGACAGGGATTTTCAAGGAAAAGTCCACTACTTTAATCACGGTGCACCTGATGCCTTCTACACGATGGGAGTAACCTTGGCAGCAGGCTACAGCCTCACTTGGTTTAAAGAAGTTTTTGCCAAAGGTGAATCATTTGAAACGTTATTGGCAGATGTAGGTGATGTGCCCGTCGGATCTAATGGACTTTTATTCACTCCGTACTTAGTGGGCGAAAGGACCCCGCATGCAGATGCGGCAATACGCGGAAGCTTCATTGGAATCGATGGCTCCCATCAGCGTAAAGACTTTGTACGGGCCGTCCTTGAAGGCATCACTTTCTCCTTGAATGAATCCATTGATATCTTCCGCAGGAGCGGAAAAAATATCGATACAATCATTTCGATTGGCGGAGGTGCCAAAAACGAAGCGTGGCTGCAAATGCAAGCGGACATATTCAATTCGAAAATTGTCAGGCTATCAAGTGAACAAGGCCCAGGCTTGGGGGCGGCCATGTTAGCGGCTTATGGCTGCGGCTGGTTCGACTCTTTAAAGGAATGTGCAGCCCAATTCATAAAAGAAGAGAAACAGTACATGCCCAATAAAGAGAATGCTGAAAAGTATGAAGCCTTATTCCTGATTTACCAAGAAATCTATGCACAAACAAAGAATTTGAATGAAAAACTATTGAAATATCGCAATTGATGATTCAAAAGCTTTAAGAAAAATAATATAAATATTCAATTCCCGTCCCCTTTAAATGGAACGTGTAAAAAGACCACGAGCGATCGTGGTGTTACACCTCTGTTTGAAGGGGATTTTATCATGGGAAAAAACGGAGGGTGTTTGAATCTACTATTACTTGGAATTTTCCGCAGTTTCTTTCCCCTCCCAACCCCACTCTAAAGTTTGTAATGCGAATCTCCATATTGATTGAAAATTGAAAAGTTCTTCGAAATTTATAGTTACTTAAAATTTTATTTCCAATGAATCTTGATACCAGATAAGTATATAAATTGAGTTATTTTACGATAACAGGTATTTTAACCTAATCACTTATGATTATATAAAATTCATTATATTAGAAGGGTTCTTTTGTAATGGTTAATAAGTATCTATGTTTTGTTGTATTTTGTTAATATTCTGATATTTTTACTAATTTACTAGATATATTTACTGATGTATAATCTGTTAGAGTTAATTGGAATTGGAGGAAATATTTTGTTGAAATTCAGAAAGTACATTGCATCGATTTTAATTTTGGCTTTGTTATGTAGCTTGTTGCCAACCTATACAGGTGCTTCAAGTGAAAATACGAGTCAGACGAAAGAAAATGAAAAGGAAACAATCAACACTGACAATTTGGATGAAGTGGTGAAAGAAAGAACGGAAAGTTCAAAAACATTCACTGATGGAGAAGGAAACTTTGTTAAAGAGATTTATCCAGAAGAAATACATAACAAAGTAGACGGAAAGTACAAGACCATTTCCGAAGAGTTAGTGGAAAAAGATAATAAGGGCTACATAGAGACAGAAACAACAAACTTAGAATTTATGTTTCCTGAGAAATTAGGGGAAGATAAGCCTTTAATTTATCAATCTGGTGAACACAAGTTATCATTTGAGTTAACTTATGCCTCTGATGGAGAGAAGCAGACTGAACCAACTTATACATCGGGGTCAGTAAAAGAAGAAAATTCAATAACTCTTAAATCTATATACCCGAATATTGATCTACGGCATGTAGCCTTAAATAATGAGGTAAAAGAAGATTGGATTATGAATGAATATAATGGTATCAATGAATTTCACTATACCATTCAAACGGATTTATACGGTCAAGTTGAAAAAGACGGATCTATAGGATTCTATGAAAACGAATCTAAAGAGAAATCAATTTTCACTTTACCAAAGCCTGTAATGGTGGATTCAAACTATAACGACACTTTAGGTGATGGTGTCCGATCGACAGATATCCATTATGAGTTAAATAAAAAATCAGACGATAGTTATGAGTTAGTATTAAATGCTAGTAAAGAATGGCTATCTTCATCTAAGCGAGTCTTCCCTATTTATATTGACCCTTCAGTATCGATTGATGCATTGGGAGATACATTTGTGATGAGCGCCTATCCAAATAACAATTACAATAAAGAATGGGATCCATCACAAGGAGAATATGTATTAAAAACAGGATATTATGATAGCACTACAGGAACCAATTACCCGTTTGTTAAATTTAGTGTAATTGGGGATTTAAAGGGTGCAACCATTGATTCTGCTGAATTAGCCGCCTATGTTACCCATTCTTATTATGTCGATACAAAAACGGATATATGGGTAGATGAGGTAAAAGCACAATGGTATGTAGATGAATTAACTTGGAACAATAAGCCATCATCCACCAAAATAACGAGTACGTCTGTTGCTAGGGATCAGTGGGCTTATTTTGATGTTAAGAATACCATCCAGGCTTGGGTGGACGGTACAAGAGAAAACTATGGATTTAAATTCCATACGAACGGAAATGGCAAAACACATTGGAAAAAAATCACGGCTGCAGAAAGTGCGAAAAAAGCTAAATTGGTTATTAGTTACCATTATGAAAAGATGAAGAATCCTACAGTCAGTTCTTTCTCCTATGGTGAGGGGAAGGCTGATGGATATATTGATGTTAAGTGGGGTTCCGTTCATGGAGCAAAGTCTTATGATTTGCAAATGTATGATGGTAAGGGTTATCAGACTATTTATTCTGGTACATCTACAAGTTGGTCAACAAAGGGCAAAAAGATATTCCCTAAAGCTCCTTATTCAACAAGTTCCACGTATAAAACGGATAGCACGGGTGTTGAATTACCGGTAGATCCGAGTGCTTTTTATAGTGCGAAAAGTGGAACGACAACTACGAAAAAAGATTACGGATTTCGTGTAGTAGCAAAATTTGCAAATGGAGATAGCCCGGCTTCAACAGCTATTTACAAAGCCATACCAGTTGTGCAAGTGGGAATTCCGGATATTCCAACCGTAAAACCATATGCGTACCCGGAAACAGATACAGTAAATAAAGGGCGTGGTTGGCTTGATATTTCCTGGAAACCAGTGACTAATGCAACGGGTTATAAAGTTCTTATTTGGAATGGTACAAAATATAAAGAGTTTTCGGTAGGTAAAGTAACCAGTATTAGTACAAAGGGGAAAAAGATCTGGCCTACGGATGCGGATTTGAAAAATGGGATGAAAGAACTTTATCCAGTCGAATTAGACAAATCGACAAGTATAGGTATAGGAACAGAATTACCAATTGACCCTAGCATTACTTATGGAAATGGTTCAAATCGTTATAGTATTCGAGTCAAAGCAATTTCTGCAGCAGGAGATTCAGCTTCATCAGATGTTAACTATGGATACATACCATTATATGCACCTAAAAATGCAAAGCTAACTAGTAATTTAGAGGATATGGTCAATAACAAAAGTAGTTTGACAGTGAAGTGGGATGCGACAACTTCAGCAAAATATTACGAGGTACAGATTTCCGATGATAAAACAACTAAAACATATCAAGTAAAAGGCAAAACATCTTTCACAACAGAACCCATTTATGGTGTTTCATCAAATTATTCCGCAACGGTTAAAGCCTATTATGTGGACGACGACAATGCTCCAGAAACAGAACAGGGTAAAATTACAGGAAATCGTGGTTTAAGTCCTGCTTCGAATAAAGGAACGGTATCAGTTGATCCTAGAGAGGATTTAAATGGTTTAGAAGATTATTTCACTTATGAAGACCATTCATTTGGAAATGCAACTGCTTCCGTGAATGTAACCACGGGAAATATGGTCATGGAGTTCACGGATCAATCCCTATTCACTCGAGGTCTCTTAGGATTTGATTTTACCCGTTACTATAATTCACGGTCCACTCGTACTTCTGCGCTTGGGCAAGGTTGGACATTTGCAGGAAATGAAAATCTTGTAGAAGTAGATGCTACGAGCACAGAACCAGCAAAAGTCATTTATTATGATGAAGATGGAACCAAACATGAATTTAGCTATGATTCTAGCAATAAAAAATATATCTCTCCAAAAGGGAAATATTTAACCTTAACAAAGGAAACGGTTAATGATGCACAAGGATTTAGCCTGAAAGAAAAAGATGGATTTTCCAAAATCTTCGAGGGGAATTCAAGTAAAACTAAAGAGTATCGCTTATATGCCTACAAGGATATCAATCAAAATACAATCCGCTTTTTTTACAATCAAGATAAGTTATCCGAAATCTCTGAAGTAAATCACCAAGGCGAAAAAATTCGGACTAGTATTCAATTAGCCTATAACACGGATGGATTAATCAATAAAGTAGAATACGGAAGTAATTGGAAGGGAATTGGATATCAGAATAAGCAGTTGGCATCCGTTGTAACGAAAGATACGCGCACAACGGATAGCATCACAGAAAAGCTTACCTATAATTCAATTGGCCAACTAGCATCTTATGTAGATGGCAAGGGGAATGAAACCAAGTATCTATATGATGAAAA
Organism: Peribacillus sp. ACCC06369; assembly: GCF_030348945.1. Taxonomy (NCBI): domain Bacteria; kingdom Bacillati; phylum Bacillota; class Bacilli; order Caryophanales; family Bacillaceae; genus Peribacillus; species Peribacillus sp. ACCC06369. The sequence continues at coordinate 4,500,651 of NZ_JAUCEN010000002.1, read as the reverse complement.
TGAATTGAAAATATTTGACAAACAGGAAAAAGATGCGTCCATTTCTGTCTCTACTACGTATCGTTATGATCAGGCAAAAAATGAATTTACGGTAACAGATACAGACGACAATGAGACGGTTTATAAACGAGATACGAAAAATGGAACTTTTGCCGTTAGCGAGATCATGAATAGTGATGAGACAAGTTCCAGCTTCCAATATGATGAACAATACAATGTATTACAATCTGTTGATGAAGAAGGAATAACCAGTTCTAACAGCTATGATTCTCACGGGAATTTGAAAACCAACACAGATTCTAACGGTACGACTACTTATGAATATGATAGTAAAAACCGGTTAACTAGATTCACGGATCCAAAGAGCACTCTGACGATTAACACATACGAAGGGGAAAATCTGTCTAGCACGAAGATTGGTGAGGAAACGACAAAGTATGAGTATGATTCGTTTGGTAGGGAAACAAAAGTTATTTATCCGAATCAAACGTATGAAGAAACGGTCTATGATGATAAAACAGATACAGTTAAGGTAAAAGATGCCAAAGGTTTATTTACAAGTACCTCTTATGATCAGTTTGGCAACATAAAGAGTAAAACAGATGCTGGAGCAAGAAGTAATTCTTACGAATACCATCCACTACAGCCTAACGTAGTTACTGCTGTAACAGACGGGAAAGGAAAAACGACTCAATATAAATACGATAGAAATGGGAATTTAACGACTCTTACAGATGCTTTAGGGCGAAATAAAACATACGAATATAATGATAATGATCAACTCACAAAAGCAACTTTTCCTGGCATGGTTTTTAATTATCATTATAATTCAAATGGAAATATGGATTTAAAAGAAAGACCTTCTGGTAATAAGTTAAAGTATTCCTATAATGATATGAATCAAGTAGAAAGTGTGACAGTCTCTACTAAATCAAAAGGAAATGTATTAGAGTGGAATCAAACGTATAATGAAGGTGGTCAATTATCTAGCGTAAACTATCAAGACCTAGAAACCACGCAAACAATTCTTCAAAAAGATTTAACCTATAATGATCGCTCACAACTTGAGTCTTATAAACAAGGGAAATTCAAAATAGGATTTACGTATAACGATAATGAACAACCTCTAAGTTCAGCCATCCAATATACAGATAAAGAACCTTGGAAGGTCGAACAATCATTAACATATACGGATGATGGGAAAAATAATGTACTGACAGTAGGAGAAGGGGAACAAAAATGGATGGTATTTGATTACGACGATAAAATGTCTAATAATCAACAGTTAGTCACTATTAACGAAAATCTATACCAAAGAACCAGTACATTTAATAATAGTAACCTTCTAAAGAGTATTAGCTATACTCAAGGATCCAGTACTAACTTAGAATATATCTATGACTATGATGAATCAGGAAATATTTTAAAAGAAATAAATGAACAAGGAGTTACGAGTTTAACCTATGATAAAAATAACCAGCTGATTCAAGAGGTCTTATCAAATGGCACGGTAAATAAATATAGCTATGATGACGTTGGGAATCGCAAAGAAACCACACGCGGTGATAAGGCCGATACCTTTATTTATAACGCAGCTAATCAAATTGAATTTAAAAATGGTAAAGGCTATCAGTATGACGATGATGGGAACTTGCTTCAGGACGAAACATTCAAATATGAGTACAATTCCCTTGGTTATCAAACAAGAGTCACTGATTTACAAGGCAAGGAAGTGGCTCGTTACGACTATGATGAAGCAGGATTACGGACGAAAAAAGTTATCGGAAGCAAAACTCATGAATACTTTTACGCTGGTAACCAATTATCACTTGAAGTCATACGGAATGGTGACTCTTTGGAACAGTATCGAAGTTACCAATGGGAAGGACACATTCCTTTAGGAATGATTCTTCGAGAAAAAGATAAAAGTGGTAACTGGAAGCAACAAGTGTATCATTACTGGACAAATCAACGTGGCGACGTAGTGTCAATTAGAGATAACGAAGGAAAAGAAGCCGGTTTATATACGTATGATGCATTTGGAAATATATTAACAGAAGTCGGCGAAGTCGCTCAAGAGAACCCGATTCGCTATGCTGGTTATTATTATGATATAGAAACAAAAAATTATTATCTTCAAGCTCGTTACTATAATCCAGAAAACGGTAGATTCTTAGCTCTAGATCCTTACCCAGGAGATGAAGATGAGCCAATTTCACAAAACGGGTACACATATGTCAATAACAATCCAATAAGTAATGTTGATCCTGATGGTAATTATGGTTTCAGTGTATATTCTAAAGGTTGGTGGGGATTTAAATACAAAGTCACGTTAAGTAATAAAGAAACCAAAAGAATTGTTCAAAAGTTAAATTATGGATTGATTGATGCAACTTTAATTGGAGTGGCTGCCTTAATTAGCAAAACTATTCGTAATTTTATTGGAAAAAACAAATTAATTTCAGGAGCGGGTCTAATTGCCAATTGGGGCATGACAAGGTTTGCAAAAAAATTGGAGGATAAAAATAAAGGCAAGGGAGTCATACTTTATGGCCGAAACTATGGTTGGACGGTGACTGTTCCTATAACAAGTATAGTCAGCAGAAAATAAAGTAGTATAAAAAAATTAAGACTGCTGGTATTAGCTGTCCTAATTTAAAAGTAGTATTTTTTAGGGGGTGTAAAGATTTTGAAAAAAATAAAATTAAAACTAATAAAAAACGACAAGAAGAATGTATTTTCCAAGATTTTTCATGAAACTGTAATGGATATTTTTTTAAAATTATCATTTTTGGTGATTTTGATTATAATGTTCATTACTGATTATTTATATGTGCAGATAATATTTTATTTATTGGGACTTTATTACATTATTAAAAGTACAAAGCGATTTAATGAAAATAAGTCTACTATAGATTTTATCTCTACACTCTTATTTGGCTTTCTTTTTATAATGATAGGATATTTTATGGAACCTATAAACATTCTTAAGATTTTTAAAATATAATGTTCATCGATACTGGAAATTACTTTGTTCCATGTCTAGGAAAGTAGCTTTAAATGCCACAGGGTGTTCGTATTGGAAAGAGACATTTCAATTCCCCACAAAAACAAAGGTGTTGATGCTAAATCTCCAATTTTCACTTATGGCCCGTTATTTTTAATGAGAAGGTAGGTAAAATGAAAAAATACTTCGTTGTTTTAGGGCTGATAGTTTTAGTAATGGGTTGTGAAAATGAACAATCGAAAGGAATTGAAGCGCCTGAAATGCCTAATGGAACCGGGAATTCATATGGAAATATGATCAATCATGGATTCGTCGCGAATCAGGACAACCTGCTTGTTTACATGAAATTCAATGCATCCACGATTCCGTTAACCAATAATGAAATGATCGCTAAAACTGAAGGTGGAACAATGGAGGTGAAACTTGCCTCTAAAGGCTTTGGCGATATCCAAGTAATGAAGGGATGGGTATATTATACAGTAATGCCCTTCTCTGATAGACCGAAGTTATATCGAGTGAAATTGGATGGGACGGGAAGGGAAGGGAGAAGCTGCTCAAAAGTGCAGAATATGTTCAGGTAAAAAATGATCGAATATACTTTTATGATTCGCTTAAGAATGGTCTATATAAAATGAATTTGGATGGCACGGATAAGATTCAAATTTATTCTTTTGAAAAGGAAATTACAGGAAGTTTCGTCGTTGATCATAAACAAGTTTTTTCTATAAACCTATCAATGAAGACGGTGATGGAAAACTTTATTCGATGTCACTCGATGGAGAACATATAAGGAAATTAAATGATACAGTTTCGTATCTTCAAATTATTGATGATGCGGATGAGCAATTTCTCTATTATACAGATACAGAAGAGCACTTGTATAAAGTGGATAAACAAAATGGTAAGGAAATGAAAATAACCGATCAGAAGTTTTCATCCTTAATCGTAGATGAAAATTGGATTTATTACTTGAATCCAAGTGATAAGTACCATATATATAAGATGAAAAAAATGGCGAACAAATCAATTACTACTAGATAAAGAAGTGTCAAATATAAATGTACTGGATAATTGGATATACTACAAAATAGATGGTCATGAAGACATCTTCCGAGTTAAAACAGATGGGACAGAAAATACCTTATTTTCAAAGCATGAATAAAGTAAGGTGCACTCCTGTAGTTTTGTAAAAGACTAATAGATTCGAAGAAAGCTTTGTGGAAGGGGATTTTCTACAGAGCTTTTCTTTTTTTGAGGAAGACAGTTTCTACCTGTGGAGGGACCAAATATATAATAATAATAAGAAAAACACCCCTTTTACATGGGGAGGTCCATATTAAAGAATTTGCCGTTTAAGTAAATAAGAAAGCGAAGAATATGTTCATTAAAAATTTCTGCTATCATTACATCATTTATCCAATCATATTTGTTGGGGTTTATGCATTATTTGCCATTTTTAAGCTTGATGATACCCCCGTTCCTATAAGTGATGCTCTGCATATGATTTTACTCTATTATTTTGCTATTAGTGTGTATCATGCTTTGCCTACCATAAAATCTAATCGTAATAAAAAAGGCAGCCAATAAAAACAGTACTCAATGGAATTTACATATTTTTGCATGAGTTCCGAAACCATTTATCACTTTATCCGTATATTTAATTATGAACGGTGCTGGGAAGCTCCGGTATTTATCGGCATTATTATTTATAAATTGGGAGATGAAGGATCATGAATGAAAAGGGATGCATGAAATGCGGAAGCAATGATGCTGCTAAGAAGGACGTAGCCATGACTGGAACAGGATTGTCAAAAATGTTCGATGTCCAGAATAATCAATTTACGGTTGTGTATTGCAAGAATTGCGGTTATTCGGAGTTTTATAATAAGCAATCATCGGCAGGCAGTAATCTGCTGGATCTATTCTTGGGATGATCACTGCACGAAAAGAATCCCCTTTTTCATGAAAAGGGGATTCTTTTTTTTTCTTCATTATGTTTTTCTACTTTCGGAAATAATCTTGAACGACGTTTGAAAATTCCTTTGCTGCTGGTGAAAGGTCTTTGGATGATTTCATGACCAATCCGATCTCCCGGGAAATTTCCGGAGTCAAGGGCAGGCTTTTTATACGTTCCGGTTTTTCAGGTATAGCCAAGTTGGGCATAATTGAGATGCCTAATTTTCCTGCCACCATTGAGAGCACCGTTTGATTGTCTTTAATGTCGTATGAAATGTTTGGTTTTATTTTGGCATCAAGGAATCTATCCTCTATGAGTGTTTCACAGCCGGATCGCAGCATGATGAATGGTTCATCAGCGAAGTCCTCAAGATTGATTCCGGTTTTCCCTGAAAGTGGATGGCCTTCGTATACGACGGCTGATAAAGGATCTGTTAGCAGATGGATGAATTCCACATTCTTAACTGGTTTTGCTGCAAAGCCGATGTCCACTGTTCCTTCTTCTATCCATTTTAAGATTTCATCATATCCTCCTTCATGAATCAGCAATTCAATAGTAGGGTATTTTTCATTAAAGATAGAGAATAGCAGCGGTATGAATCTGGCAGTGAAGCTTGGAAAACTGCCAATCGTTATCTTCCCGATTTCCATTCCATTCACAGCTGCAATCTTTTGTTCGATATGTGCAAGATTGGCAGCAATGGCCCGCATATGTGGAATAACCTGTTCTCCAGCAGTGGTGAGTGTTACTCCTTTTCGATCACGTTTTAATAAAGTCACACCAAGTTCCGTTTCAAGCGCCGTAATGTTATGGCTCACGCCTGATTGAGTCAGTCCGATCCGGTCTCCCGCTTTCGTGAAACTTCCGTGTTCAACAACATGTAAGAAGACTTCCAACTGAAAAAAATTCAAATTCCCCACACCTTTCTTCTAATGAATTATACATGAGAAGTTCTAATGTAAGTGATGAAAAACATTCATTTTACTTATGTTAGGGTCGAGAATACAATAAAATTAGAAAAAATAAAATTCGAATGGGTGATGGGAAAATGATGAAACGGAAATACAGCCAAATTTTTTCACCGTACACGCTTTCTAATGGAACGGTTCTTAAAAACAGGATTGTAGTTGCGCCAATGACCACTTATTCTGCTCAAGAGGATGGCTTGGTTTCTGACCAGGAACTAGCTTACTATAAAAGAAGGGCAGATGGACCTGCCATGTTCATTACTGCTGCGGCCGCCATATCCCCTGTTGCTACAAGCTTTCCCCGGCAAATGAATGTATATGATGAACAAAGCATCGCTGGACTCACACAGCTTTCAAAAACAATCAAGTCAAAAGGTGCAAAAGCAATTCTCCAGCTTCATCATGGCGGAAGCGAGAGCCTTCCAAGCTGTACAGGCGGAGAACGTATGGTTAGTCCGAGTGGAATCATTGCAAGCGTTTATAAAGAAATGGGCGGGGAATACATTCCAAGGCCAATGAGTCACACGGAGATCATCTCCACTATTCAAGACTTTGGAAGAGCCACTCGCCATGCCATTCGTTCAGGATTCGACGGTGTGGAAATCCATGGTGCGAATGGATATCTCCTTCAGCAGTTTTTCTCACCCCACTCTAACAGGCGGAGAGATCAATGGGGCGGGAATTTGGAGAATAGAATGCATTTTCCACTTGCCGTCATCGCGGAAGTGAAACGGATACGTGATCTATACGCAGACAAAGATTTCATTATAGGCTATCGCTTCTCCCCCGAAGAACCGGAAGAAGGCGGAATGAAAATGGATGACACAGCTGCATTGGTGGATAAATTGGCAAGCCAAGAGCTTTCCTATTTACATCTTTCCGTTAAAAATGTCTGGTCCATGCCTAGAAGCGGCTTGAACATGGGGTTAACAAGGACGGAAATTATCCGCGATATCATTGCTGGCAGAACCAGTTTCATATCACTCGGATCGATTAATACTCCAGAAGAAGCAAATGCTGTGCTTGAGAAAAATATTCCGCTTTTCGCGCTGGGGAGGGAATTGCTGATGGAACCGGACTGGGCCGCCAAAATAAAGGAAGGTAAGGAAGAACAAATCATGACAACCTTGCCGCGCGATAGCAAGTGTAAATTGATGATTCCAGAGCAAATGTGGGAGAATATCATCACTCGTGACGGAATGCCCGAGAAGTGATAGTATTAGTTGCATTAATGTAAAATAATAGGTGATTATACAAGGAGAAATTAAATGAATAAAATAGCACTTATTCAACTGTCTTTAGCAATGACAATCTTTGGTTCTGTCGGTTTCTTTTCAGAACTATCAGGACTCCCAGCACTGGAGTTGGTATTTGTTCGCTGCATTTGTGCTGCCATATTCTTATGTGCAGCCTGGATGATTACAGGGAATTTCAAGAACGAAATATGGAATGGTAGAGAGGTGATGCTCATCATATTCTGCGCCGTGGCCAACTTGTTAAACTGGATATTCCTCTTTAAATCATTTGAACTGATATCCGTGACAATTGCCATTTCGCTCTATCATTTAGCCCCGATCATCGTACTCATCATAGGGAGCTTCATCTTTAGGGAGAAAATGACTTTATTCTCCATCCTGGCCATTTCATTATGTTTCATTGGCACATTATTCATTATGGGAACAGATGGATTTCGATCATCATCTCCTGAATGGGAAGGTATCATGTATGGAATCATAGCTGCATTTTTCTATGCGGCAACCATGCTTTTAGGAAAGAGCATTACAAAGACGAGTGTATATGCGACCACTTTTCTGCAAATGTTCATTGGATTTCTATTACTGATTCCTTTTGCCGATTTTTCAGTATACACAACGCTAAAATCTTCCGAATGGTTTTATACGATACTTACCGGCATCATCCATACAGGCGTCGTGTATCTTCTGTTTTTTAATAGTATCCGTCATTTGCCCACAAATGTAGTATCCTTCATGATTTTTGTCGATCCGGCAGTTGCCATACTTTTGGATATTCTGCTTTCAGGATTTCAACCTGACAGGATTCAAATCTTGGGCATTTCACTAATATTCATTGGGGTGGTCTATTCACTTATGACGACAAGACCGACTGAAAATGATGTCATGCAGAAAAGGCCGCACACAATGTGAGGCCTTTTTCCTTTATGATTTTTCTATTAACCTATTTATTAAAATGATATACATCCCAAATGTCAGGAGTTTCTGCTCCAATGTACCAAGCAGCTACACCGCCTAGATGATTTTGTTTTACCAAGTCAAGACGAAGGGTCACCGATTTTTTATCTTCTATCCATATTTGATGCTTTTTCCCTTTGGAAGTATACTCCACATAATTTTGTGAGGTCTTTTTATCCCATACCTTTTTAAGTCCATGAGATGAAATGATTTTGTTGACCTCAGCCATGGTACGGTCATGACTTTTCACTTTATTGGTCGATAAATCGGTTACCCATTCTCTCGTATAAAATGGGACAGCCAATATAATCTTATGAGCTGGTACTTCTTTCATTAAAAGCTTAGTTCCTTCTTTGATCCAAGGTAACGAGGAAACGGACCCGGCTACTGGGCTACCTCCCCAATGCTCGTCATAACCCATTATGATTATGTAGTCCGCTATTTTGCCAAGTGCTTTCCTATCTAAACTTTTTGACCAAAAAGGATCGTCATTTTCTCGGGTGACATCCACAGATAGTTTGATGCCATGGGGTTTTAGGGCCTTTTTTAGTTCGCCTATGAAAAGTACAAAGTCTTTCTTATTTTTTGGATCGATGTTTTCAAAATCTACATTTAATCCATCACTTTTAGTTTGAACAAGTGAATCACGTAAAGCTGAAACTAGTTTCTGACGTTTTTTTGTATTGCCTAGTATAGAATCAGTTAAAACAGGATCGAATTTATTACCGATAAGTTGCCAAACTTGTTTTCCTTGTTTATGAGCGTATTGAACGTATTTTGTATCTACAGAAACGGAAACGAAATTACCGGTATTCGTCAGCGTATAGGAACGGGGAGATACTACATTTAAATTGGGGTGTTTAAGTTGTTGGGTGTAGTTTTCTTTCGATCCATTATGTTTCCAGCCCATGACGATGCGGTTTTGCGCTTTTTTTTGAAGATGGGATTTCTTTATCCATCCCTTTTTACCTCCAAGCAATTGAACCTGGTAGTAATATTCCGGAATCTTCAATTTTTGGCCAACTTTAAGGGAAGTTGTACGTAAGTTATTCAATTTAGTCAAATCACTTGTGGCTACCTTATATTTAGAAGAAATCTTCCACAATGTATCGCCTGATCCAACCGTATGGATCTTATATTTTTGAGGAATCTTCAATTTTTGGCCAACAGTAATTTCGGAAGAGGTTAACTTGTTTTCTTTCTGTAGCGCACTTACTGAAACTCCATATTGATTTGCTACTTTCCATAAGGTGCTTCCAGTCTTTACTGTATGTATAATAGGCTTCGCAGAATCCCCGGCGACAGAAGAAATGACGGGAAATTCCTCGCCCTTTTTTAAGGTCTGTAATATAGTGGAACCTAGTTTAGGAGAACTGAAAACCTTCGTATTGCCTTCCTTAACGGAACCTATGTCAAGGGTTTTACTTGATGCTTCACCACTGGCAGGACAGAGACATATACAAAGAAGGCTTAACATAATAAGACATCCAAAGAATTTTTTCACTATTATTTTATTCCCCTTAAATTACGTCAATTTTAACTTTACTAGTTTACTATGGTAAATAGCTTTAAAATAGAGGTACATTGTGGAAAGGCCCTATATAGAAGGAAATGGGGAATCTAAAAAGGATTACGATTCTGCTGTTATGTTGGTCAAATCGTACCTATTTACTGTGACCGACACGAATACCAAACTTCGGCTCTCTGCTTATTCTTGTTAAGCTAACGGGCAGTTTTGTTGAACAAGTTGTAAATTTAACATTTTAAAGTAAGAGCATTTCTTTGTAATGAGAAGTGCTTTTTATTTTTGTCAAAATTAGAAGGATATTTCAATAACAATATAAATAAAAACAATATAAATTTATTGTAAAACGATAAATGGTATGCTAAAATCATGTTGTCATTAAATAAGTGAGGTGTTTTAAATGAATGTTAAACGAGGTTCAACCACTTTCTTAAAGGTAATTATTTTTCTGGCTGGAATTGCAGTGCTTGCTTTGTGTATCTGGTTGCCTGAGATAGCCGTTAGAGATGCAAGGGTACATCCAGATACGGCTTACTTCCTAATCCCCTTTTTAGTATGTGCATACGGATTCTGTATTGCGTTTTCTGTTGCGTTGTATCAAGCATATAAACTATTAACCTACATCGAAAAGAACAATGCTTTCTCTGAATTATCCCTTAAATCTTTGAAGATTATAAAGAAATGTGCTTTTACAGTCATTTTCCTCATTTTGTTAGGAATAGTAAGCTTAAGGGTGCTTGCTAAAGTTACAGGTAGTGATGATGCAGCGGGTCCTACATCATTATGTCTAATGGGTATTTTAGCAACAAGTATCATCGCAGCCATTGTGGACGCACTTCAAAAGCCATTAAAAAATGTCCCAGATATAAAGTCAAAAAATGAATGATTAACGGATATGTAAGACTTTGGATTGTCAGCCAGGTGATTTTTGGAGTACAAAAGCGACGAAGACACTCAATAAAAACAGACACAACTAATTTATTTAACTACGGGGACGATAGCTCAATGAACCGCCTTTTCACCAAGGCGGTTTTCTTATGGTCAAATATCAACATTAGAATTTAACATAGCCTAAAAAAAAAAGATTAGCCATGAGCTAATCTTTTCAGACTGTAGACAAACTCGATGAAAATCGAGTTTGTCTATTTTTTATGAGTTGTACAATTTGGCCGTTGATTTTCCACTCCAGGCACTCGCTTTCCGCGGGCGGTCGGGGAGCCTCCTCGGCTTTCGCCTGCGGGGTCTCCCCTAGACGCGCTTTTCCCGCAGGAGTCTCGTACCTTCCGTTCCAATCAACTTTGTCTTACCTTTTAGATAAACACTTTTGCCTGGAGTCATTTTTGTTTTAAAATAGAAGTATTAAAACTTGAGGTGATGAGGATGCTTTCTAAACATGATTCTATTCAGCGAGATCAACTTGAAATGATTACGTTAGATCAACTGGTGCCACTGAACCATTTGGTTCGTAAAATGGAGGCTGCCATTGACTTCACTTTCATTTATGACTTGGTGAAAGAGATGTATTCAGAGGTAGGACGCCCAAGTATTGATCCAGTTATTTTAGTTAAACTGACATTCATTCAATATACCTTCGGTATTCGTTCCATGCGTAAAACGATTGAAGAAGTTGAAACCAATATGGCTTACCGTTGGTTCTTAGGCTATGGTTTCCATGATAAAGTACCTCATTTCTCTACGTTCGGGAAAAATTATGAGCGACGCTTTAAAGATACAGACCTGTTTGAACAGATTTTCTATCGCATTTTAATGACAGCTGCTAATAAAAAGTTAATAAGTGCTGAACACGTTTTCGTGGATTCCACACATGTGAAAGCCAGTGCGAATAAAAGGAAATTTGAAAAGAAAATCGTTCGTAAAGAAACACGAGCGTATCAAGGGCGTCTTCAAGAAGAAATCAATCAAGATCGTGAAAAACATGGAAAGAAGCCTTTTCCATCAGATAAATTTGATAAAGAAGAGACCAAAGAGATTAAAGAAAGTACAACGGATTCTGAGAGTGGCTACTATGTGAAAGATGAACGAACAAAACAGTTTGCCTATTCATTCCATGCGGCCGCAGACCGCAACGGTTTTGTATTGGGAACGATTGTAACACCTGGAAATATACATGACAGTCAGATCTTAGAGCCACTAGTTGAACAAGTGATTGAGAAAGTTGGAAAACCGGAAGCCGTTGCCGCAGATGCAGCTTATAAAACACCAGCGATTACAAGCTACCTATTTAACAAAGAAATCATACCGGCTTTACCTTATACACGTCCTCGCACCAAAGAAGGATTTTTCCGCAAACAGGACTATGTATACGATGAACATTTTGATTGTTACCTTTGTCCTTCGGGAGAGCTATTAAAGTACTCAACAACCAATAAAGAGGGCTATCGCGAGTATAAATCACCCAAACACACTTGTGCGACATGCTCATTTTTATCTCAGTGTACAGAAAGCAAAGACCATCAAAAAGTGGTGACACGGCATATTTGGCAAACACATGTGGAAGAAGCAGATCATCTGCGTCATCATCAAGATGTAAAAACTATATATGCGAAACGTAAAGAAACGATTGAGCGTGTATTCGCAGATGCAAAAGAAAAGCATGGTATGCGTTGGACAACTTTAAGGGGACTTAAAAAATTGTCGATGCAGGCGATGCTTACTTTCGCTGCCATTAATTTAAAGAAGATGGCCAATTGGACATGGCGAGGTCCAAAAATGGCCTAACATAGTGGGCTCGTAGAGCCCCAATCTCCTAACTTCAGGCAAAAATTCAAAGGGAATCTCAAAAAGGGGTTCGGAATTTTTTAATTCCGAACCCCTTTTGTCTACAAACTGAAAAGATTAGCTATGAGCTAATCTTTTTTTTTAGATTGATGGTTTAATAGTCGACTAGTTTGTGTATTCGCCGTGCTAATTTTATTGACTTTATCTTTTTTCTTAGAAATGATATCCCCATTGTAGATATTGACTGTGTGGTTTTCGCCTGTTTCGACAGCATATCTCACTCTATATCCCATATAGGCTTGTCTATTAGGACCTACATTTAGGGGTAATTGAGAACCCATCTGGCGGCCTAATGAAAACATGTGTAGCCGAATTGGGGCCACATGTCGTGAATCATGGAACATACCATCGTGGCAATATCACAGCCATGTTACGCCAAATGGGTTACGCTTCAATTTCAACGGATTATGGTCTTTATTTATTTTTAAAAGGGGAGTGACTAAAGGTTAATGTTGATTTTTCATCTAGAAATAGGACTATTTGTGTATGCAAATATTTATTGTTTTCTTTTAAGTAAAAATCTTGGAGATGGAAGGACTTCTTGTTCAGCTTCAAAATAAGCGAGTTTATTTGGGATACAGGATATGATTGACGGCATTCCCATCCCAACGGCTTTTTCTAAGGCGGTTAATAAGGGGAGCTCCTTACCATCAATATCTTTATCCCAGGATATTACATAACAAGAGTCTTCAGCACCATTCTGTTTCAGTAACTTTGCTATATCTACTGGATCTGAATTAGGTTTTGGGATCTCAATGATATATTCTTCACGAAGAGTTGTTCTGTAAGTATGACAAAGTCGACTTAAGGCATCTTTGCGTTTCTTGTTTGAAGACAATTCGAACAGAACTCTATCTTGGAGCCTTTTGGTGAAAAATGATTTTACAATTATTTTTTCGATTTCCTTATCCATTTAAATCCTCCTTTACAGTTTTTCACCTGGTAAATCCTTATAGTCTAAGCCTATCATAAGTAGCATTTGTCGATAATAAACATCTCTCTAAAATCATTTTACTTACTGTTGTATTGTCAAAAAATGTTGCCAAGCCTTATTGGAGAACGATATAGAAATGCTATACTTATGAACAGGTTAACCAGTTGTCACTGGTTGGGCCTATTCTCGTTTTGGTTTTTGGGTAAGGTTTTTCATTTATGTGCAGGCTAAAAAAACTTGTACATGACATTTGTCATCTTCTAGTCATGACACCTGGTACTAATAATTTTAGGTTGATTTCTTTATAATATGAAATAACGACAAATAAAAGGAAGTGCAATTGATTAATGACTATACAAAACACTAAAAACTTGAGAAAACAAATTGCTCCTTTTGAACAATCAACGACAAAGGAAAGTATATGGCAGATCATCAATACATTGGGACCGTTCATCATTTTATGGTACCTAGCATATATAAGCCTTTCCGTTTCTTATTGGTTAACTTTAATTCCAGCTGTGTTGGCTGCTGGTTTCCTGACAAGAATTTTCATTATTTTTCATGATTGTACGCATCATTCATTTTTCAAAAGCCGCCGTGCGAATAGGATAGTCGGGACAATCATGGGTGTTTTGACTTTATTCCCTTTTGATCAATGGGGGCACGAGCATTCTGTGCATCACGCAACAAGCGGTAATTTAGATAAGCGGGGTACAGGAGACATTTGGACCCTTACGGTGGATGAATATTTGGCTGCACCGCTTAAGCTTCGTTTTGCCTATCGTTTTTATCGCAATCCATTGGTTATGTTTGGAATAGGTCCAATTTATGTTTTCCTTCTTAAGAATAGATTTAACCGTAAAGGTGCTAGAAAGAAGGAAAAAATGAATACTTATTTGACGAATGTAATAATCGTTGTTTTAGTGGCATTACTTTGCCTGGCAGTAGGTTGGCAGACGTTTCTTTTAGTACAAGGTTCCATTTTCATGATTTCTGGTTCAGTGGGCATTTGGCTGTTTTACGTCCAGCATACATTTGAGGACTCTTATTTTGAAGAAAATGAGGAGTGGGAATATGTATTGGCAGCAGTGGAAGGAAGTTCTTTTTATAAGCTTCCAAAACTGATGCAGTTCCTTACTGGTAATATCGGTTACCATCATGTTCACCATTTAAGTCCAAGGGTACCTAACTATAAATTGGAAATGGCGCACAATAATACGCAGCCATTAGAGAACGTTCCAACGATTACTCTTGCGACAAGCTTGAGCTCACTCCGTTTCCGTTTATGGGATGAGAAAAACAAGAATTTTGTTGGCTTCAAAGACATAAAATATTTAACGAAAAAAAGCGTTTCCGCTCAAGTGAAATCTGAACTGTAACGTTCATGGATCATTCCAGACTCCCTTAATAATCCTTGGATTAGGGGGAGTCTTTGCTTCATATAAGCGACTCGATAAAGGAGAGAACTTAAAATGATTCGAATTGTCATTGCAGAGAATCAGCAAATGCTGTTAGAGGCAATAAGTTCTCTACTCAATCTTGAAGAAGATATAGAAATTGTCGGGCAAGCCAGTAATGGAGAAGAAGCGATCACTCTTGTGAACCAATTACAGCCTGATGTTTGTATCATGGATATGGAGATGCCTGTAATGAGGGGACTTGAGGCAGCAGAAGCTTTAAAGTCATTTGAATGCAAAGTGATTATATTAACGACATTTCGAAGGACTGGTTATTTTCAACTTGCGTTAAAAGCTAATGTAAGTGGTTATTTATTGAAGGATGGCCCGAGCGAAGAGTTAGCCTGCTCGATTCGCAGAATAATGGATGGCGAGCGTATATACTCCCCCGAACTTACAGATGAGTCTTCCAACAATAATACCCGGGAAATGGGAGTGTTAGGCCTGTTAGCCGATGGTCAAACCACAAATGAACCATCTAATCAGCAAAGAAACCCAATTGGTACCGTAAGGAAATATTTTTCAACCATCAAGGATAAAATGAAGTTACCGGCTGGTTAGTCATATTGAGGCTTATAACCGGTTGGATCTGAAATCCTGTGTTGACACGTATTTTTAAATTGTGTACGATGGATTAAATCATAATATTGAAAATTCTGTGATAAAGAGAGTAGTTCATTTTGAAATGGAAAGCGAGTTAGGGACGGTGTGAGCCTAATGCAGGACGGATGAATGAAGCGCACTTTGGAGAAATTTCTTGAAACGTTTAGTAGGGAACATCGGGGAGTCACCTCGTTAACAATGGAAAGTGGTCACGATTTGTGGCAACTAGAGTGGTACCACGGGAATCTATGCTCTCGTCTCTTATTTAGAGACGGGGGCTTTTTTGTTTTTTTAGGAGGGGAAATGACGATGAATAAAACAATTGCAGCATTAATTTCAACTGCTTTAAACAATGAATTGCCAGCAAGTGAAATAGAAAAATTAATGGAAAAGCCTAAATTAATGGAGTTAGGTGATGTCGCCTTTCCGTGCTTTACACTTGCAAAAAAATTTAGAAAATCACCTCAAGTTATTGCGTCTGAAATAGCTGAGCAATTAAACGGTCAATTGATCCACGAAGTGAACGTAGTGGGTGGCTATCTGAATATCTTCGTCAATCAAAAGATGGTGACGGAAAATGTGCTGCAAACCATATTAAGTGAGAAGGAGCAGTATGGTTCGAAGCAGCCTGTACAGGAAAATGTCGTGATTGATTATTCATCCCCGAATATTGCCAAGCCTTTTTCCATGGGGCACTTACGCTCAACGGTCATAGGGAATGCACTGGCTAACATTGCTGAAAAAAATGGCTACAATGCCGTGCGTATTAATCATTTAGGGGATTGGGGCACGCAATTCGGCAAATTGATCGTCGCGTATAAGCTGTGGGGAGACAAAGAGGCAATCGAAGCTTCCCCGATTCAAGAATTATTGAAAATCTATGTGAAGTTCCATGCTATGGCTGAAACGGATGAATCGTTGAATGACCAAGCACGCGCTAGCTTCAAGTCGCTTGAAGATGGAGACGAGGAGGCACTGGCACTATGGAAATGGTTCAGGGATGCGTCTTTAAAAGAATTCGATACGATTTATGATTTATTGGGCATCCGTTTTGATACCTATGCTGGCGAAGCGTTTTACAATGACAAGATGGATGTTGTTGTCGAGGAATTGAATGAAAAAGGCTTACTTACCCTTTCCGAAGGTGCTTATGTCGTGGAATTGGAAGATATGCCGCCTTGCTTGATTACGAAAACGGACGGTGCGACACTTTATGCGACGCGTGATTTAGCAGCAGCACTGTATCGTAAAAAGCAGTATGATGCGAAGAAAACATTTTACGTTGTAGGAAACGAACAATCCCTGCATTTTAAACAACTCTTTAATGTCATTGGGAAAATGGGGTACGATTGGTCAAATGACTTACAGCACGTAGCATTTGGCATGATGTTAAAAGACGGTAAGAAAATGTCGACACGTAAAGGGAAAGTCGTGCTGCTTGCGGATGTATTGGCAGAGGCAATCGAAACTGCAAAGCGCAATATCGAAGAAAAAAATCAGGCACTTGAACAGAAAGAACTGGTTGCGAAACAGGTTGGTGTCGGAGCGGTAATCTTTAATGATTTAAAAAATCACCGCATGAACGATATTGATTTTTCATTAGAGCAAATGATGAATTTTGAGGGAGAAACGGGTCCTTATGTACAGTACACATTTGCGCGAATTTCATCATTGCTTGAAAAAGGTGAATATAAAGAGCAGGCCAACCATTTTGAAGCTTTAGGAGAATATGCTTGGTCAGTACTCCAGCTGCTGGAGCAATATCCGCTCATTGTCCAAAAATCATTTGAACAAGCCGACCCATCACAAATCGCGAAATTCAGCTTGCAGTTATCACGCGCATTCAATAAGTATTATGCACATACGAAAATCTTGGTTGAAGATGAATGGAAACAAATGAAGCTCTCGTTCGCTTTTTCCGTAGCGACGGTATTAAAGGATGCGCTAAGTTTATTGGGAATTTCAGCGCCGACTAAAATGTAACGTTTAACGAATAAAGAATCCATTTTGACGGAAGATTGATCAAAATGGATTCTTTTTAAATGAAATAGAACTCCTACTCGATGACATAAAACCATAAGGGTGATTTATCATCAATTTTGATCGTGATTTCCTCGCCAGCCTTTTTATCTTTATGTGCATAAAAGTCTATCGTTAAATCTACTGAATTATGATCGAACGGCGCATTCGGAGTGTAAGAATGATCGAATAGTGATTCATTTCCTAAGGCAACCCTGGTGCAGTGATACTACTTTTTTCCAGATGCTGCACGGTAAATGTAGTTTCCAATGTTTCAACCAACCAAGAGTGTTTTGTCGTACTTACGGTATTGATTCAGGAACCTGCAAGAGAGATTGATTGATGGATGAACGGACCGGAAGAAGAAGCTATTTTTTCAAAAGTAGGCTCTGTTATTAAATTTGATGTGGGAAAATATGAATAAAATGGATTGACATTCATTGGGAATGTGTTAATATTTATAAAAATGGAACCGGTTCCAAATTTCGCGAATGGATGAATGAAATGGTTAAACGAGAAAATTCAAAAGTTACAATTTACGATGTCGCTAGAGAAGCAGGTGTTTCAAAAACCTCCGTTTCCCGGTATTTAGGGGGGAGATATGATGAACTCTCTGACAAAACCCGCAAGAAAATCGAGTTTGCGATCAACAAAATGGATTACCGCCCAAACACGATGGCCAGAGGGCTTAAAAGCAATAAGAGTTATTTGATTGGAATCATCGTGGCGGACATCAACAATCCATATACGACGGCCACCCTTCGGGGGGCTGAAGATATATGCAGCCAGAATGGATATAATCTGATGATTTGCAATTCGGATAATAATCCGGAGAAGGAAAGAGGATATTTTGATATGCTTCTATCCCATCGCATTGACGGTCTTATCATTCATACGACTGGCGGAAATCACGACATGTTAAAACAGATGCAAGACCAAAAGACACCGATCATCCTTTTGGATCGGAAAGTGCCAGATCTTGAAATCGATACGGTAGGATTGGATAATTTTCAGGCTACTTCCCAAGCGGTCAATTATCTCGTCGGCCAAAATTATGAACGGATTGCGTTTTTCAGCGAACCTGCAAGCAAGGTCAGTACCAGGTATGAACGGCGGCTATCGTTTCAGCAAACGCTGATGAGCCACAGTCATCCGAGTTCAGAAGATGTTTATGAGGTAAATGTCGACGATTTACATGATGTCGAGTCCAAGCTCCAGCATTTTTTAGATGACTCAAAAGGCGTATCAAGAGTTATATTGACGGCAAATAGCGTCGTGCTATTAAAATTAATTTTACTATTACAAGAAAAGAAATTGGCGGTACCTAGAGATTTAGCAATAATGGGATTTGATAATCCGGATTGGAGTACCATTGTTTATTCGGGTATTACAACGATTGAACAGCCCACATACCAAATCGGGGTCGCTGCTATGGAAATGATCCTGCGCCGCATTGATGGGCAGGTGTCTCCAGCCCAAACAATGGCATATCAAGCGAAGTTGAATGTTAGACAAACGACGCCTTTTATACAGAAGTAAGTCTTCTAAGCATGGAAGACTTTTATTCTTCACTTAAAATGGTACCGATACCATTTTAGTTTGTTAAAGCGTTCATTAGGAGGAGGAATCATTATGAAAGTCTTTGTATGCATGAATTCACTACCGCTGGAATTGCTTCAAACGCTCGGACATCTTGAAATCATAAAAGCAGTGGCGGCTGCTGGAGCTGATGGAATCGAAATCAGAAGAGAGCTATTGGGCCAGGATGATACGTTGGAAGAATTGGGTGCCTTATGCAAGGAGCTTAACTTGGACATTTATTATTCCGCTCCGGAATTCCTGATCGGACCTAACTATCAAATCAATGAACAAGGTTTTAAGCGACTGGCAAGGGAATCGGATGAACTGGGAGCGGAATTGTTAAAGATGCCTCTAGGAAACTACCACTTCTCGGAAACCGATATGGCTCAAGTGAAAGAGGTCTTGACGGAAAATCTGCAAAACGGCGGATTAAAAATCACCATCGAGAACGATCAAACGCTAGACGGCGGAAATGTAAACCGGATTGCCCATTTCCTGAACCGCTCCGAAAAGTTTGATATCCCGATTAGATTGACGTTTGATACGGGGAACTGGCTGTATACAGACGAGGTTCCAATGAATGCTGCAAAAGATTTAGCGAGATATGTAGACTATATTCATCTGAAAAAAGTGAAGCGGGGGAAAGAGGAATGGGTGACCGAGCCGGTATCATTGCCGCTGCAGCCTGAGGTGATAGAGTTATTGGAAAGGTTCAGTGATGCCTGTCCGAGAGCGATTGAATTCCCGATAACCCTGGAAAATATAGAAACCTATATTTCACACATGAAATCAGAACGGGAGGTTAGCCATGAGCGAGCTTAAGGTATTGACGATGGGAGAGGCAATGGCGATGTTCATAGCTGATGAGCCAGGAAAACTTGAAGACTGCTTTAGTTATAAACGTTATGTGGCGGGGGCGGAAACCAATGTAGCGATTGGTCTGTCAAGGTTAGGGATCAAAACTGCATGGATGAGCAAGGTGGGGGACGATTCGTTCGGGCGAATGATTTTGAAAACGCTAACAAATGAAGGCGTGGATGTCTCCAATGTTTTAGTGGATGCGTTCAATCCAACTGGGTTCCAGCTAAAATCGAAAGTCGAACAAGGGGATCCGGTCGTTGAATACTTTAGGAAGAATTCAAGCGCCAGTAAGATTTCCCTGGAGGATTTTCCCCTGGAGAAGCTCCCTTTAACTCAGCATCTGCACTTAACGGGGATACCTCCTGCGATTTCCAACAGTTTCAGAGAGTTGTCGTGGGAAGTCTTGAATCATCTGAAACAAAAGGGTGTAACCGTATCATTCGATCCAAACCTTCGTCCATCACTCTGGAAGAATGAAAGGGAGATGATCAACATCGTCAATCGGTTTGCGGAAGAGGCGGATTGGCTGCTTCCCGGAATGAAGGAGGGTGAAATTCTTACAGGATACAGCAACAAAGAGGATATCGCCAGTTACTATCTCGAACTCGGTGTTAAGCTTGTGGTGATTAAACTTGGGGAAGAAGGCGCCTACTTTGCGACCCAGAATGAAAGGAAAGAGGTACCGGGTTTTGCTGTAACGAAGGTCGTAGATACCGTAGGGGCAGGAGACGGGTTTGCAGTCGGGGTAATAAGCGCTTTATTGGAAGGGGCAACGTATCAAGAAGCAGTTGTACGGGGAAATGCGATAGGGGCCAAAGCCGTGATGTCTTCTGGAGATCACGAAGGGCTTCCTAATATGGCAGAGCTAGAACACTTTATGAAAAAAGGAGTGGTTCAATCATGTCTCAATTACAGGTAGCTTCGCGAAAAAGGTGGATGAGATTGATCCCCTTAGTGTTCATCACATACAGCCTCGCCTATCTCGACCGTGCCAATTATGGGTTTGGTGTAGCGGGAGGGATGGGGGAAGACCTCAATATCACAGCCGGGGTATCTTCCTTTCTGGCCGCACTGTTTTTCCTTGGTTATTTCTTCTTTCAAATTCCAGGCGCGCATTACGCGGAAAAGAAAAGTGCCAAAATTCTGATTTTCTGGAGCTTGATTCTTTGGGGAGGACTGGCCACATTGACGGGTATGGCGACAAGTGTGGAATGGCTCTATCCGATTCGCTTCCTTCTGGGTGTCGTTGAAAGCGCTGTTATGCCTGCGATGCTCGTTTTCCTTAGCCACTGGTTCTTAAAAGAAGAACGTTCCCGGGCCAACACCTTTTTGATCCTGGGGAATCCTGTTACTGTATTGTGGATGTCGATCCTTTCAGGCTACCTATTGAAAGCATTCGACTGGAGATGGCTGTTCATCATTGAAGGACTTCCGGCTGTCCTGTGGGCGTTCATCTGGTATAAGGTCGTCAATGATCGTCCAAAAGATGCCAAGTGGCTTACCGATCAAGAAAAGAAAGATATGGAAATGGTCCTCCAGAAAGAACAGGCCGCATTAAAACCCGTTAAAAATTATAAGGAAGCTTTTAAGTCGAAGCAGGTCATCGTGCTCAGCGTCCAATACTTCATGTGGAGTATTGGGGTTTATGGGTTCGTCATGTGGCTGCCGTCCATTATTAAACAGGCATCCAATATGGATATAGTAGCAACGGGCTGGCTTTCATCCGGACCTTACTTATTAGCGGTCATTTCAATGTTGACACTATCCTATTATTCGGATAAAACATTGAATCGAAAAACGTTCGTTTGGACATCGCTGCTAGTGGGGGCCATCGCATTCTTCGGATCCTTCATGATCGGCACATCGAATTTCTGGCTTTCATATGCACTGTTGGTCATTGCTGGCGGTGCGATGTATGCCCCGTATGGACCGTTCTTTGCCATCATTCCTGAAATACTTCCAAGGAATGTTGCTGGCGGAGCAATGGCCCTGATTAACAGCATGGGGGCGCTTGGCTCATTTGTAGGTGCCTATTTCGTCGGATATTTAAACGGATTGACTGGCGGGCCTGGAGCATCCTATATTTTCATGGCGGGATCTTTATTGATTTCAGCGTTACTGACATTGATGGTTAAAAAGCCAGCGGTTACATCAGTCAAGCAAATGGAGGTGGTTTCGTCTTGAAAATTCAGCTGGCGTTGGATCGCATGAATATGGGGGAAGCCATTGAAATGGCACGAACCGTGGAATCTTCGATTGATTGGATCGAAGTGGGGACTTCCCTGATCAAAGAGTTCGGAACGAATAGCATCAAAGAAATGAGAAAACACTTTCCCGATAAAAAGATTGTTGCAGACATGAAGACGATGGACAATGCGGCTTACGAAATGGATCTTTGCTTTCAAGGCGGGGCCGATGTAGCTACGGTAATGGGGGCTGCATCAGATGTAACCATCCAAAAATGTCTGGAAAAGGCACTTGAATACAATGGGCAGATCATGATTGATTTATTGAATGTATCCAATTCCCGGCTTGAACAGTTACGGATTTACAATCAGGCGATTTTCTGTGAGCATGTAAGCAAGGATAGCCAGGAGATAGCTGATCATGCCATGATCCATATGAGAAATCACGCTGGATCCATGAGCGCGGCTGCAGGAGGGATCACACTTTCATCCTTGCCTGTAATGATCAGGCGGGGTGTAGATGTCTTGATAATTGGCTCGGCGATTACACAAGCAAAAAATCCAGCAGAAGCTGCACGTCTATTTAAGGAAACGATGAATGGGGAGAAAGGTGTGAAGAAAGTTTGAAAAAAGAAATTGCGGTTATTTTAGCAGAAGTGAACGGTGTATTTCACAAAATGGACGGAACGGAAACGGATGAGCTCCTAAAGCAGTTACAGTCGGAAAACAGGATTTTTATCGTAGGTGAAGGAAGGTCGGGCTTCATGGCTAAAGCCTTTGCGATGCGATTGATGCATCTCGGCTTAAACGTTTATGCAGTCGGCGAAACGATTACGCCTTCTATTGCAAAAGGCGATCTAATCATAGCCATTAGCGGTAGCGGCTCGACGAAAAGTGTGATTTCGGTTGCGGTAAAAGGCAGGGAAATGGGATGCAAGGTGTTTTCCATCACGACGAATGATCAATCCGATTTAGCGAATGTCTCGCATGAGGTCTTGTTGATTCCAGCTGCAACGAAAAATCGCTTGGACCATGAAACGAAAAGCGTCCAGCCGTTAAGCTCATTGTTTGATCAATGCGTACATGTTTTATGTGATGCAGTTTGCTTGGACTATTCATTAACCCAGTCCATAAGCCATGAGCTCACTTATTCCAAACATAGTAATGTAGAGTGAAATAAGGCGGGCCCCCTTCAAGTAGGGGGCCCGCCTTTTCTGTAGGCCATCAATAAAAAGTTAATCCTAGTGAAATAAAAATGCCCTTTACTCCCAATGACCGGGAATAAAGGGCATGTACCGCGGACATGTAAATGCATGTCAACGGCTATTATAAATTAATAAGCCAAGCTGAATAGGGCTTTGATGTGTGATAGATAGCGAATATTACTTGCTTCTTTCATCAATGTAGCTGGCAGACCTTTTAGGGAAGTGTTATTGGCTCCAACGGTTGCCACCGCATCCTTACGGCCAAGGCTCGCAAGTGTACCTGAGTTTACAGGTGAAAATTCTTCAAGTTTCTTGCCTTCAAACGCTGCATAAAGGTTATATCCAACAAGCTCACCCATTTGCCAAGCATTTTGTGCAGTAGGAGCGTATGGACGTCCGCCTTCTGGAGGGAAAGCAAGGGCACTGTCCCCGACGACGAATACATCATTATGGGATTTGGATTGCAAATACTCATTGACGGCCGCTTTGCCGCGATCCACTTCAAGGCCTGATTCGCCTACGATAGGAAGGGCTGCGACTCCGCCTGTCCAAACAAGCGTATTGGCAACGATCGTTTGTCCATCTTTCAATTCGATTTGGTTTCCTTTAACACCCGTAACAGGCAGACCTGTCAAGAATTCAACGCCGCGTGCTTCCAAGCTTGTCATGGCACGTTCGATTAAGTGATCAGGCAGGACCGGTAGGATTTTTGGACCAGCTTCCACAAGCTTGATTTTCAAGTCCTTGAAGTCCACTCCGAACTTTTTGGCGATTTTAGGGAAATGATCCACGATTTCACCGATTAACTCGACGCCCGTCAAGCCGCCGCCGCCGATCACGATTGTTGCGTCCGCTTCATTATTCGTTTGTGCATATTCGCGGATGCGATCTTCGATATGTTTGTAAATCTTGTTTGCATCATTTACGGATTTCAAGACCATGCTGTTTTCCTCAAGTCCCGGAATGCCGAAGAATCCTGTTTGGCTTCCCAAAGCAACAACCAGGGCATCATAAGATAAAGTGGAGCCATTGGAAAGCTTCACTTCTTTTTTATCGACTGAGAAAGACTCCACTTTGGAAATGGCAAGGTCGATATCTTTTCCTTTAAAAAGCTTTTCCAAAGGAATGGAAACAGCTTGTTCAGAAATGGATCCGCCTGCAAGACGGTGCAATTCGGTGATGATTTGGTGCGTTGGAAATTGGTTCACCACTGTAACCTGCACTTCATCCTTCTTGTAATATTCACGTACGGATAAGGCAGATAGTAATCCAGCATAACCTGCACCTAAGATGACGATTTGTTTTGACATAGTTAATCCCCCGTCCTTACTGATTGAAAGTTTATCAAATTATTTTTGGTTTTTACGTTCTGAAGAGACTTCAAGAAAAGCTTGGGCGAAACGGAAAAGCTTTTGCGCTTGCGGGTCTTTCATCATTCTTAACAGACCAAAAAGACCGATCACATCATTATTCACTTCAGCGCGATCCTTAGCTTCAATGGAAGTGGCCGCAAGCCCTTTCACTGAATCGACCACAGGTCCTGCGATCTCCGAAATGGCGCTGACCGTATCCTTTTTCAAAACATCATCAGTCGCTACTGATTGAGCAAAATCATAAGACTTTGTTAAAATATTCACTATCTCAGTCAGCTTTGGTAACTGCTCAACTAAAGTGTTCAAGGATTCCTGAACCTCAGGCTTTAATAATTGGTCCAGTACATCTAATTGTTTTTGGCGGTCATTAAGTTGTTCAGTCTGTGATTGGGTAATCGTTTCTGACATATCCAATTCTCCTTTACAATAAGCATTTTGTTAAAATAATTAGAAAAACTTGTAAAATATTGCACAAAGTGCAACACGAAAAAAATACTTTTAAAAATTAAATAAAAGCTATCCTTTAGTATATCCCTTTAGCTTCATGAAAACAGCTGATTTTTTAAAAATATCCATAAAATAAGCTTTTCCTTCATATTTAAAGGATCTAACCAAATGGAAGGTCTTATGTATGTCCTGAGATTTTTAACTAAAATGGACTATTTTGTAAAATGTCTATCGTCGTCGCCTGTCATACATATTTCCTTCTTTATCTGCCATCCTAAATGATGGAGGTGAATATTGTGACTGATTCAGAATCTAAACTTGTAGAAGAGAATAATGATAAGAAGCATAATAAACTGGTTGGCAATATGGAATATACGAAAGCGCAACTATTGGAAGGCATGAATGGAATTTCTGAAGTTTACCTCAAAAACAGTGAGGAAGGCACATCGGAAACATCTGATAAATAATAATTTCGTAAGCATAGCGAACCAGTTATGCTTACTTAGTGTTGCTCATTTTTGTAAAAAAAACTCCTCAATCCTCACTATGCAGCTGTTCGGATATTCTGAAAGTTAACTCTTAGCTTCGCTGACTGGCGAAGTCCATTAGATTCGACAGTTATTTATAGATTAATCTTTTAAATCACCGACCATTTTAAGGCGATGGCAGACCTAAATCAAAAACCAGTTATATCAATTATTTCTTATTGATATGACTGGTTTTTTCATTTCATCATTCATCTTGTTCCGTTTTTTGGCCTTCGGAACCCTCAGACTGTATACAATTTGGACGTTGATTTCCGCTCAAGAAACTTGCTTTCCGCGGGCGGTCCGGGAGCCTCCTCGGCTTGCGCCTGCGGGGTCTCCCCTAGACGCGCTTTTCCCGCAGGAGTCTCGCGCCTTCCTCTCCAATCAACTTTGTGAAGGTGTTGCTTTTGGTCATTGGTTCGGAATTATTTGATGAAAGATACGTTTTCCGCCCCCTTTCTCCTACGCCTACAGTCTTTTCAAATAGAACCGTGTGAATGAGTGTCAGCCAACCGCTGGATTTTCTTATTCATTAGGATAAGAACCATTCTTAATGGAAACCCATCAATTCCTTCACATGTTTACAATTCTCTTCGGAAGTGAGCATTTCCAAGAGCGTGAAGGCAACATCGAATGCTGTTGAAGGATTGTAGGATGTAATGATATTATCAGTGACGACAATCGGTTCATTAACGACAATCGCACCAAAATCTTTTAGCTGACCCTGTCTCTTACTAGTTGGATGATTGTACGTAGTGGCTTTTCTTCCATTCAATATCCCGCTTTTTCCTAATGGTAGAGAACCTACACAAATCGTTGCTATGATTTTGTTCTTATTGTGAAAATACTTTATAACATCAAGAAACCTCTGATCATATGCATCATCATAGAAACCGGCTTCTTCAAAGCCTCCAGGAATGGCCAAAGCATCGAAGTCATCTAGATTTACTTGATCGATGGTCAATTCGGGCTGCACGATGAAATTCCATGTGCATTTCAATTGTTCATGAAGTCCCACCGTAACCAGATCAGTGGTACCATCACCCTCCAATTTATTCCATCCCAATACATCTGTAAAAACACTTGCTTCAACTGCTTCGAATCCATTGGAAAGCAGCATCAATACTTTTTTCATAGCAGCATACCCCCTTAACCTTATATTTGTATTAATTATATAAAAATGAAATTCCCCATTACATACGATTAATTACGTATTCAATACATTTCTATTTATTTTATAATGTATTTAGATGATTTTTATTAATAATGAAAAGTGAGGGCGATTGAGTTGGATAGAACGGATAAAAAGATACTTTCCCTGCTGGAGAATAATGGGCGCATGTCAATGAAGGAACTGGCACATGAAGTTTCCTTGACAGCTCCAGCAACTAAAGAACGTGTTAATAAATTGGAGGAAAGCGGAGTGATAAAAGGATATAAAACGGAAATATCCCTTGAAAAACTTGATAGGAGCATTACAGCTTTCATTTTATTCGAAACGGATCGATGTAAAGACTTTTATAATTTTAGCTTAAGTCATCCAGACGTTCTGGAGTGCCACCGGTTAGCCGGACAATACAGTTATCTTATTAAAATAAGTACATTTTCCATGGAAACACTGGAAGAATTCGTCGATGAAGCCATCAAATACGGGAAATCTTCCACCCATTTGATTTTTTCTTCAGCAACGAATAATGTCTTTTCAGGCGAGGATGTAACCCAGCTTTAATTATATGCCTGCCATATCTCTAATATTTTAGCAGGAAAAAACTTCACCAATATAGAAAGTAATTAGTAACAAAAGTCACAGTTGAAAGTTACAAAAAGGGAGTGGAGACGAATGAGTTTTGTTTATGAGGAAGAAAAAATAATGGAATTCCTTTTGCAGAATAAAAGTGAATTTGAAGAATATCTTTTATCGGAAGCTGTCAATGTCAGGGATAAGATCGAAGAAATCCTTCTGATTGGAAATGTCGACCTTTTGAATAATGCCCATAAACTCATCCGTTATATAGTGGAACAGAATGAAGTGGATATGATTGCCTTTGCCGAACAAGAGGGAGTTACGTGGGCAACCCACTCCTTGACGCTTTCATTCAAGCTGGAATGGATTCAGGCCATCCGCCGAACGCTTTGGACCTTTCTTTATAAGTACGAAAGTGCAAAAGTAGTGTTTAGTGAATCCAAAACCTTTTTTGAATTAGAGAAAAAAGTGAATGAAAAGGTTGATGTATTTCTTAAATCCTTTTTCGTCAGTTACTCCGATTACAAAGACAAATTGATTCTGGCCCAGCAAAACTTGGTGGAAAATCTATCCGTCCCGATCATTCCAATCACTTCCACCACCTGCGTCCTTCCTTTAATTGGGACAATCGATGATTCACGTATACGGATAATCGAGGAAAAGGTATTGCTGGAGATAGGTAAACTACGGATACATACCTTAATCTTGGATCTATCCGGTATCATCGAAATGGAGGTTGAAATCATTAATGATTTATTGAAAATCCTCGATGGAACGGCAATGATGGGGTGTAAAGCTGTAGTGACTGGTTTACGCCCTGAAGTGGTTACCAAAATGATCCGTTCAGGGGTTCAAATCGAAAGTAGAGCAGAGACAAAGGGGACGCTGCAGCAGGCCTTGAAAGACTATCTTGTAGTCACCTAAATCGTGAAGTGGAAGTCGCCATGTTTTGGTGACTTTTTCTTGTGGGTAATTTGGTATATTAAGGAAATATATTTGCTGTTTTTTTCGACTCGAATAAGTAAATGGAATGGGGGAACGGATGCTTCGAAGCAAGTGAACGTTGATTTCACTCCAGGCACTCGCCTTCCGCGGGTGGTCGGCCCTCGACGCTTTTTGCGCCTGTGGTGTCTCTACTAGCCAGTTATTCTGCATGAGTGTCGCAAATTTCTTCAATGGAACCCTCCAAAGAGGGTTATCGTTTCACTTCAGAAGTGAATAGACATATGTATCATGAGGGACACCATTTTGATATATATAACTCCTTAATATTCCTTCCTGGATGAAGCCCAGCTTAACCAATAGATCACTTGATGGCTGGTTTTCCAGAAAGACAACTGCACCGATGCGTGTTAAATCAAGGTTGTTGAAGCCGTAAGCGATAATTTCTTTAAGAGCCTCTGAAGCAAATCCTTTGCGCCAATGTGCAGGATGGATTTCATAACCGATTTCCGCCCGCCTGTATTTGGGACTGTGGGCATGAAAACCGATTGTACCAATCAATTCTTGCGTATCAATTCGTTCAATTCCCCATCGAATCGCTCGTTTTTCAAGATAGTTTTTCGCAAAAGTTGCCACAATATCCTGCGCCTGCCCGACAGTTTCCAATGAATCCTGACCATAAAAGCGGGTGACTTCATCTTTTGATAAACATTGGAAAAGGGCTTCCGCATCACTTTCACGAATTTCCTTTAATCGTAACCTTTCCGTGTTCAATACAGGAAACATATTATTCCCTCCACATATATCAGTTTTCTATCTATTCGGTCTCAGCGATGGTTTTTCCTTTATTATGAAGTGCTTATTTTGCAGGTATTTTCGGTGATAATCGGACAAGCTAACATTAGAAAACGTAATAAATAGCATTATGAAGGGGAGATGCATCATGGGAAAAAAACATCGCAACCGTACCGGTTCACCGAAAAAGAATAATCATATTCCGAAAGCGGACATCATTGCAGAACATGAAGCACACGGTAAGGAATATTCTGCCAATAAACGAAAGAACGGCCCTGGTTCCAATACCGATTGATGGGTCAAACTTAGTGACCGCTCTAGCCTTTAAGGGCAGGGCGGTTATTTGTGTTCCTTGCCATCAAGGGGTTCATCCTATATCTTTAAGAATGAAAGAACCATTGAAGGGAGTTAGGATGATGAAAGCACTTGTCTTTGATAATTTCGGCGGACCGGAAGTCCTGTCTGTAAGGGGAATTGCAGAACCTGAACATTCAAAATCAACCGTGATCGTTCGAATGAAAGCAATCGGATTGAATTTTGCTGATGTATATAGAAGGAAAGGGAATTATCACTTGGTGGGTGATCCTCCATTTATTCTAGGTTATGAAGGGGCGGGGGTCATCGAATATGTCGGGGAAGATGTTCATCATGTGAAAGCAGGTGATCGTGTCGGATTTGCTGATGTTCCCCATGCCAATGCGGAGCTGGTTTCAGTTCCAGCGGATAAACTGCTACCGCTGCCTGAGGGCATTTCCTTTGAAACGGCCGCTTCCGTTTTACTTCAAGGATTGACTGCGCAATATTTAACTCATGACAGTTATCCAGTAAAAGAAGGGGAAACCATTCTGGTCCATGCAGCTGCAGGCGGAGTCGGTCAATTATTGACACAGATGATCAGGATGAAGGGCGGTCAGGTCATTGGCTTGACTTCATCAAATGATAAAGCGGCTGTTGCCAAACAAGCGGGTGCCGATCATGTTTTCCTTTACGGATCCGACTGGGTGAATTCCATTAAGGATGTGACCGGCGGGAAAGGCGTTAATGTCGTTTATGAATCAGTAGGACAAACTTTGCTGGATAGTTTCGAGGCGACCAAGACTGGTGGAACGGTCGTTTTCTTTGGAATGGCGGGCGGAGATCCAGAGAAAATCGATCCGAGAATGTTGATGGATACATCGAAAGCATTGATAGGTGGAGACCTCTGGAACGTCTTGACTACCCATGAAGAACGGAAAAGAAGGACCGCAGAGTTGTTTGAATGGATCATGTCAGGGAAAATCCTCATTGAAAAACCGACTCTTTTTTCGTTGGAAAATGGGGCGGATGCACATAGACTTCTTGAAAGCCGGAAAAGTACGGGGAAGATATTATTAATACCGTAAAAACGTATGAGGGTCATCCATTCAAATGGGGGCCTTTTTTCATTCCTTTCTTAAATGGGCCCGCCACATTCAACTCCTTGTTCATACTGATGATCAGAATCTTTTTCAGTTCCTTTATATAGACCGTTTTCTTAGACCCTTGGATAACTCATTTATAAATGCCCTTGCCCTTACAGGGGTTAGGGTCTGCTGTCACAACAACCTGCTGACCAAGTACTCTTATCCACATGATTCATATGCAACCCACGAATTCAAAGGGGAAATCCACAGTGGGCCATCCCCAAACCACAGTCGTCATTCTGCAATTCACAGTCGACATTCGTTATCCACATACCCCAAAGACCGCAAAAAAAAGAGAACGGATTCGTTCTCTTGAACAATCTATATAAAAAGGCATGGGGAACCACACGAAACTTAATGCTCTGTGTGAATGTTAGCAAGTGGAAATAGAGAGAACATCCAGACGCTCCTTTTGGATTGCGAAATAGGATTGGAGGATTTCCTTTTTCTTTGTGAGGGGAGAATTCCGGGCAGACGGGGCCACTGCATGGTTGCCGAATTTAAGGATCAAGGTCAACAGCCTGTCCAACTGTCCATATGTATCGTTTCTAATGCGTGTCATATATTCGGCAGCAATCTGCTTATCATCATGCGTTCTTTTCTTTTTTCCTTCTGCTCTCAGTTCTTCGGTCACTGTCTTCACACGGGAAATGAGCCATGTCTCGCACCAGCCGTTCAGTACATTGCGGATGAATTCCGCCTGATGGTATTTATGGAGAATGGGTTCGATATGGTCAGCCATTTCCAAATCATTCACTTCCCGGCCTAGAGCTTTCTCGGAGATGTCCCTATGAAAATGAACACGTTCAAGCAAGCTTTTGATGGATTCCGCCTGGTGGGAAAATTTCACCATCTGTTCCAGGGTTTCGTTATAAATGATCTTGCTTAAATAGGCAGAAGCTTGTTTTGGTGCCAGAAGTAACTGCTTATTGGAAGGAAGGGCCGTGCCAAATTTCTTAAGGGAATGAGAATAGACGAAACGGGCTAATTTCAGAAGTTCCTGTTGGGTATCATTGGAAACCCCTGGATTTGTCGCTTCTTGTAGAAATGAACGGAAAATATATTTGCCGATCCGTTCCAATTCCTTGCATACAGAATCATTGATATGCCCAAGGAAGCCAGAGTTAAAAATCGTTCTTCGCAACAATGTCCTTTCCGCCCGATTTTCCTTATACTGCTCCAAGACTCCTCCGGTAAAGGTGAATACCAGAACTTCTTTCTTTGAAAAAGCTCTGCTTGCAAAAGAAATCCTCACTAAATGGCCTAAAGCGTCATGGACTGCATCGATTGCATCCAATAAGCGCTGCCTAGTGAAGAGCGAGCTGGAATCAGGAACGATTTCACTATAATCGAATAGTACTTCCTCAGACTTCAAAACAGACATTCGAAAAGCGCCCATCAGCAGCAGCCGTTTTCCATGAATCGTTAAGATTTTGAAAGCATCGCTATAAAAGAAACGGTATTTCTTGCAGTAACGGTCCGTCTTCCTGTTAAAACCAAGATTGCTTGCAGGCCCCAGGTTAAACTTATATAAAATGTCTTCGCCGTGATGAACAGGCACAAACACTTCTTTTAGTGATCCTTGAGGGGCGGTGAATTTATTGATGATCTGCCTTAAGTACTTTTCTGTTGTCCCGACTCCTCGGGCCATCATATGAAGCGGGCTCTGGATGACCCCATCCCAATCACTGTGAAGCAAGGCGTACAAACACGTATCGAATTCAGTGGAAGATACATTTCTTAATAGGTATTGGTAGGTTTCTTCATAAATCATACGGTTTTGTCCCCTTTGATTTTTCTATGACGCAGTGTCACTTTTCAAAGATAATGCGATGTTCTATCTGTGTCATCACACATATCAATGGCTAATTCGTAACGAATGCTATACCATTTCGTTTTATTCATTTTCCATTTGTTATAGTTGCATGAAACAAGGCATCCATCCTTTTCAAGATTAAGGATCGTCCGTTTGACTGTACCCCTCGACCAAAAGGGCATCTGCCTTTGCAACTGTTCATAAGTCTGGCAAATCCAATCACTCCCGTCCCGTTCCACTCCATAAGCTTCAATCAATGAATGAAGATGTACCAGCATCAGAGCTTTTTGCAAGCCAATCGCTTTTGCCAAATGGGGGTTGAGCCCCATCTCATATCTCTGATCTAGTATCGTTTCCAATTCCATTTTCATTTACATCCCTCCCGAATGGTTTGGTTCGATCCTATCGAATATCTGGTATATCTACATCGAAAAGAACGAACTTCACCGTCTATATAAACAATGAATCGGAAAAAGTAGCATCGCTGGAAAAAATAAGTTTTATGATTTGGTAGAAATGTTATTTCGATATATTTCAAAAACAGTAAATTTGTTGCACAAAAGTGATAAACTGGGTAAATGGAAACATATATGACAAGGAGAGATTTTTAAAACCATGATACTTTCACTACTCGTTTTCATCTTAAAAGGAATTTTAATGAAAATACCATTTGCCATATTGGGACTTTCCTTGATTCCGCAGAGATGGACAAACGCAATCACTAAAAAGGATATACCCTTTTTCATTGAACAGGTGCTGAGACTTTTAGTTTCTGCTGCCGTATTATTTTTCGTTATCGATATTATGTTAGTGGATCTTACTGCCGCAGCATTCTTTTCGAGTTTTGCCATCATTCTTGGGCTCATTCTCATCATTGATTCAAGCATGTATGTGTACAGTGCCAGGGAATCTTTAATGACCCGACGAAATCGGAGGGAAAATGAAGCTGCGAAGAAACCAAAAACACCATGGAACGTACATTTCAACAGTTTGTTAGGGGGCATTTTGATTGCAGCATGGGTTATCATGTTGTTTTACCCCATCACTCTTGCCGCAGGTCTGCATGGCTTGGCAAAGGTCGATAAGAAAAATGAGCTGGAAGAAGTTCAAGATATTAAAACCATGCCGCTTGTTACAGTGAAAATGGCAGACGCAAAAGGCGATGCCGCGATTAATAAAATAGAAAATGCATCATATTTCACTGAAGGCGAATACCGTCTAACGAATATAAATGATCAATTGGCTTATACTTCCCCCATTGAAATGGACGGATTTTTGAAAGCCGGGAAAGCGGAGTACACGCCAGGTTATAATCTGATTTCCGCCGTATCGACGGATAAAGGGGCAAGTACGGTAAAAGGGAAGATGCTGTATGCTCCCTCACAGTATCTCGATCATGATTTGGAAAGGACCATCCGCAAGGCCTATCCGAATAAAATCATCCATGATTCATATTTGGAACCGAACGAAGATGGAAAGCCCTACTTCGTAGCTTCTGTGGGACATTATTTGAAATACCGCAGCGGTTCCGTAGTGGACGGGGTGGTATTGGTGAATCCGGAAACGGGGGATACGAAATACTACCCAAAAGGAAAAGAACCTGAATGGGTGGATCGAACATTCACGCTGAAAACAGCCCTGGAATATTGGACCTACTGGGGGAAATATGTTCACGGGTGGAAAAACCAATCCCTGATTGGGCCGAAGAAAGATGTCTTGATACCTAATGAGGATAATATGCAGGTTACGTTTAACGAAAAAGGCGAATTGATTTATGTAGTGGACTTTACCAGGGCTAAATCAAAAGGAAACTCCAAAACCTTGGTAGGTTACGGTGTTTTCAATGCCAAAACCGGTGAAATGACGTACTACAAAGGTGTCACGTCCGTTCTAACTGGAAAGGAAGCAAAATCCAACGCCAATGCGAGTGAATTTTTGTCTAAATATCCAGGATGGAAAGCCACTAATGGAATTTTCTATACGATATACGGTGCTCCCACTTATGTCATTCCAGTTACAAAGGGCAGCAAGTTTCAAGGTGTGGCGATCGTTTACGCCAATAGCGATAATCCCCAAGTGGTCTTCGGGAAAACGAAAGACGAAGCTTTCCGGAATTATAAAAAACTGATTGCATCTTTAGGGAAAGTCAGCGGTATAACGCCACAAAAAGGATTTGAGATGAAAGAAATAAAGGGGAAAGTAACAAGGATCAACGACGCCAATCTCCCAAATGGATATGTATTTCATTTAATCGTCGAGGGTAATGCCAAGAGATTCTCAGTGGACCCTGGGGTCAATGCGCTATCCGATGTTGTATTGACGAATGTAGGAGACCGGGTTGTACTGAAGGTGATGGATATGGAAGAAGATGTCGTTCCAGTCGATCAATTCACTAATCTGGACTTACCAAAGAAATAAAAGCATTACGATGAAACGGGTGGATTCAGGCTACAGGCTGGCCATCTCCAATATATGAAACACTAAACCAATTATTAAAGCATGAAAAAAAGCATTGTAATCAGCAATGCTTTTTTTCATGTCTTCGAATGATTGTCATTATAAGTCCGATAGATTGAATGTAAGGATGGATTCCATATAATATCCCTTTTGAATGACGGCTTTTATGGCGAAGTGCCCATTTAACCGTTTCCGTACCCGGTACAGGAGTGAAGCGATTTCTTCTGCCGTAACGATTTGCTCGGGATCACCGATTCTCTCTGGCCATACATGCTGGACAATCTCTTCCTTCGAAATAAGGTTGTCCAAATTCTCATAAAGCAACTTAAAGCAATTGAATTCCTTTGTAGGCATTTTAATGGGTGCTTCTTCATTGATGATCACAGTCTGAAGGTGCTCATTGATAGCCACGGTTTGCATGATATCGGGGTTCAACGGCGTGAAATCCCGTGTTAAATCATTGTCGATGGAGATCATGAATTCAATCAATCCATTAATCAAAGTAATGGAATCCCCCGGTTCAATGAGACAGGGATTGCCCGGTACGAGCGGCATCTCGTTCACCGAGGTACCGTGTTTGCTTGCCAAATCCTCAATGAAGAGCTGTCCTTCCTCCATATAAATCCGGCAATGTTCCCTGGAAACGAAGTCATTGTAAAGCTTGAAATCAGCTTTGGAGTGCTGGCTTGCACGGCCAATCAGCAGGCTTTTTCCTTCAAAAACATAGGCGAATTCCTCGGTTTGACCTTTGTGCAAGGCCCTCAATACAACCTTGAAAGTTTTATAGATCATTCACTTCATACCCCTTAAAAGTCTGAATATTAAAATTATTTTCATGGATTTATCATTTTGGCTACATGGCTGTTTAGTGGGTTCAATCTTATAATTATAAATTATCAGTCGCTTACTTACTAACGAAAAATGAAAAAATACAAATTAGGCACACAGCCATTATAACAAATAGAAATGATGGATGAAGAAAGTAACTCTATTTTTGCTGATATTCGCTTTGACTGTGGGAGGAGTATTTTTATGGCGTTTCCTCAAAGCCGACCAGGCAGCACCGGAAGAAGTATGCGATGAAAATGTACCTTACGCTTGAACGCAATGGAAAAGGAGTTGACCAAAGGTGAGTATGTGGAGAGATAGGATAAATGCCTTCAGCATCCTGCTGATGATCATTAGTATGATGGTATATATTATTTTTCCCCAGCCCTTTACCCTCATTCTGTACTGTATATTTGGCATTGCCTTTATCAGCCTGACTTTACTGAATTAAGCATATCCTGGATTAGAGAGGGATGTTGGAGACGAAACGGGAAGGAAGAAGATAGAAAAAGGTGGGGGAGGCAAGGTGAAAACATGAATCCTCCACCCGATTGGCAAGTTTCTGTTCACCTGTTTGTGAAAATCATAGATGCTATAAAAAAGCCTGCCGATTTAACGGCAGGTTTCAGACTGTAGACAAATTCGAAGAAAGCGAGTTTGCCTACAGTTTTTTTCTTTGAAAAACGGTCCAGTTGATTTCAGAAATCCGCTCCCTTTCCGCCGGCTGTCTGCCAAGCCGCATCAAAGCAACCGTCTGTGGGGTCTCGTCTAGCCAGTTATTCGGCAGGAGTGTCGCAAAATTCTTCAATCCAATGAGGGTTTCATGCATATAATCACGCTGAACAGTTTCACAATTTTAAACGGGAATAGACTAAGATATTCTTAAGCAGGAACCCAGTAAGGGTACCTGCTTTCATTATTTCTAAGGGACAGGGAGGTTATTGGCGCTTTACACAAGCGTTTTATGAAATCCCGGAAGGCGCCATTGATTTTACATGACTTTAAAAGAGCCATTTTTATCCTGAGACGGTATAATTAATTGGCAGAAGTAGACATTAAAATGGACTGCACCTGTGTTTTATGACGTTTATTAATTGAATCATGAGAGAAAGACCTTTATACAATAAAGTCAAAACACGAAAAGGAGATACCATGACAAATGAAACTGGATGGAATTTAGATAATAGTTATGCCCGTCTTCCGGAAAAATTTTTCACGAGCACGAACCCGACTCCTGTACGTTCACCGGAGTTGATCATTCTCAATGATCGTGTGGCTGCATCCCTTGGTTTGGACGTTCAAAAACTGCAAAGCGATGATGGCGTAGCGGTGTTTGCCGGCAACGAGGTTCCAGAAGGTGCTTTGCCTCTTGCCCAAGCCTATGCGGGGCATCAATTCGGGCATTTTAACATGTTAGGCGACGGCCGGGCGATACTGCTTGGCGAGCAGATTTTGCCTCAAGGCGAGCGGTATGATATCCAGTTGAAGGGTCCGGGAAGAACGCCATACTCCCGCGGTGGCGATGGCCGGGCTGCACTTGGACCGATGCTGCGCGAATACATCATCAGCGAAGCGATGCACGGGCTCGGCATTCCTACCACCCGAAGTCTGGCAGTGGTGACGACGGGTGAAACGGTAATCCGTGAAACCGGGCTGCCTGGTGCCATCATGACCCGTGTGGCTTCGAGTCATCTTCGTGTCGGAACCTTTCAATTCGGTGCAAAATGGGGTACGGTCGAGGAACTTCGGACCCTTGCCGACTATGCAATAAAGCGTCATTTTCCAGACATTGAAGCCGATGAAGGCCGTTATCTTGCGCTCCTTCAGGAAGTGATCAAGCGTCAGGCCAAGCTTATTGCCCAATGGCAGCTGGTAGGCTTCATTCATGGGGTGATGAATACCGACAACATGACAATTAGCGGGGAAACCATCGATTATGGCCCTTGCGCCTTCATGGATGCTTATGATCCTGCAACAGTATTCAGTTCAATTGATACTCAAGGCCGTTATGCCTATGGCAACCAGCCGGTTATCGGGGGGTGGAATCTTGCGCGATTCGCTGAATCCCTATTGCCGCTGTTGCATGATGATGAGGACCAGGCCGTTACGCTGGCCCAAGATAAGATTTCCGTTTTTAATGATCTTTATCACGCTAATTGGGTAGCGGGAATGAGAGCAAAACTGGGGATATTCAACGAAGAGACACAGGATGAAGCCCTTATTAATGGCATCCTCAGCATGATGAAAAAGCATGGTGCCGACTATACCAATACCTTCCGTGCTTTGACCTTTAATACGATGGAGGAAACGGTCCTTTTCGGGACACCTGAATTCGCTCAGTGGCAAGAGCTCTGGCAGGCGAGACTAGGCAGGCAGAAGGAATCGAAGGAATCTTCGAATCAGTTGATGCAGAACAGCAATCCTGCGGTTATCCCAAGGAACCACCGGGTGGAAGAGGCATTGGAAGCGGCAGTGGAGCAAGGGGACTACAGCGTGATGGAACGGCTTTTGGCGGTTCTTTCAAATCCTTATGCACACGGCGAGGAACAAGCTGAATACTCGACACTACCTGAGTCAACAACACCTTACCGAACCTTTTGCGGTACCTGATTATAAGTTAGTTTTATGCGTGCATGGAATTAATGAAGAGGCTCCCGCGATTGAAGTTGACCAGTTGTCAACTTCAATCACGGGAGCCTTATTTTGTGTATTCATGCCATTAGTAAAAAAGTTTTGTGTGAAGAATGTCCATGGCACGCTCAATATCCTCTAAGTCTTCCTTCGATGCATGCTGCAATCGGCTTTGGAAACGGGATTCCACGATTGCAAAGGCTTCGTTCATCATCCTTTCCCCTTCTTTCGAGAGACGGATGTATTGTTTCCTTCGATCCTCCGAATCACTTAATTTTTCAATTAGATTCTTTTCGCTTAATTTTTTCAGTTCACGGCTCGTGTTAGGCATGGAAATATGCTGACAGTCACTGATTTCACTTGGAGTGACAGGCTGACTGACTGTAATGTATTCAAGAATATTATATTGAACCGGAGTGATCGAATCAGATTTAGCATGTTGTGTTAATTCGTGCGTCACTTGATGTACGGAAGTTGTAAATGAGACCCATTTATCAAAAAGAGCTTTGTTGTCCATAACTTTCACCTCTACAGAGAAGATAACAAAAGTGTTATCAAAATACAATTATCATTTGACAACAAAAAACAGGGAGTGCTATATTATTGTTATCAAATGATAAGTAAATAGGGGGGCCTCATGAACATTTTGGTCATTTACACATATCCAAATCATAAGAGTTTAAGCTATGCCTTTTTACAAAAAGTCATCATAGGTAGTAAGGAGAACACCAACATAAAGGGGCTGCAGGTGTTGGATTTATATGCTGAGGGATTTAATCCACTCTTGGAGTTCAATGAGCATAAACGAAGGCGTGATATGCATCGTGATCCTCAGCTTGAAAAATATAGAAACCAGATTACTTGGGCCGACAAGATTGTCTTTGTCTATCCGATTTGGTGGGGGAGGCCTCCTGCCATGCTCATGGGATACATTGATCAATTATTTTCTGCGAATTTTGCCTACAGGGATAAGAAGGGACTGTTACCAGAAGGTCTTCTAAAAGGAAAGTCGGTCGTATGTGTGTCCACGATGAAGGGCCCTGCAAAGTATCCACTTTTCTGGTTGAATGATGCCCATAAAATATTGATGAAGAGAGCGTTATTCAATTTTGTCGGAATCAAAAAAGTGAAGTTTTTCGAATTCGGTAATATGGAAAGTCCGAAGGGGAAACAAACCCAAAAACTAGAAAAGGTTTATCGGTACTTCAAAAAGGTGGATAGCTAAGTTTTTACGAGATTAATAGTGTTACTTGATTTTTATATTATCGGTGAACCTTGATTTAAAGGGTTAAGAGTCTAGGTTTATGTTTATAAAGATCAAAACTCCAGACTGTAGACAAACTAGATAATAATTGATTTTGCCTACAGTTTTTTTGAGGGTTTTTAAAATAAGAACGTTGCCTCCAGGCACTCGCTTTCCGCCTGCGGGGTCTCCCTTGGACGAGCTTTTCCCGCAGGAGTCTCGCATCTTCCGTTCCAGTCCACTTTGTTTTTTTGTCTCCAAAACTGCCTTGATCTATATAGATCAAGCTCTTTTTATTTGTTGTGTTATAGACTCCCTCAAGACCTACGGAGCCAAATGCACGCAGGTCACTTCTGAATATGTGAATGGTAAAAATATTTCCAAAAATACCATACAGTAACATGGATTTATTGCATAATGAATATATGGAATTGTTGATATACTTATTGGTTGTAAAAATTTTAATCAGAAAGATGGTTTACTTATGAAGAGGAATTTATTTATTAAAGTGATTGTCATGTTGGTACTATCACTATCGATTGGGTTAGGAAGTAAGACGGCACAGGCTGTAAGTAGTCAATCTTTAAGTGATGGGACATATACAGCAGGGATGGATATATCTGCAGGATTAACTAAATTCAGTATCCCTGAAGGTGCGGCTGCCATTTCCATCAGCAGAGGAAATAACGATATCATTTTTGAAACGCTTAGTGATGATGGGTACTCGTCCAAACGATTTACCGTAAGTTTAATAGAAGGAGACAAAATAGATGTCAATCTCTATGATGCTTCTACTGTAGAGGTACAGCAAATCCCGAAACTGGATTTAAAAAGTGTATCTGCAGGTTATTATGAGGTCGGTACTGATATTCCGGCTGGAACTTATACATTGGACATCGATCGCCCAATGGATGACTATGATACGGCATATATAGACATTTTTGATGAAAGCTATAATGAAAAAGATTCCTTCAGCCTCTATTATGAAGATGATGCTTTGGAGTATAAGCTTTCAGAGGGAGAAAAAGTCTATATCTCATCTTTAATCGGTACGATGAGTTTTAAAGAAAAGATCCTTGTTCCTCAAAGTATCTCGTTAAGTAAGTCCAGCTTGTCCCTAGTGGTAAACCGAACCGAACAGTTAAGGGCTACGGTAAACCCTTCTACTGCCGTTAATAAAAGCGTCAGCTGGACAACCAGTAATCCGGAAATTGCGACAGTGGATACGAAAGGCAACGTAAAAGCACGTAAAGCTGGCAGTGCGACCCTGACCGTTACAGCAAATGGTGATGCTTCCATTAAAAAAAGTATTCAAGTTACGGTGACGAACATTGTACCAACCAGTTTGAAGTTAAGTAAATCCACATTGAATATTACAAATAATCAAACTGTAAAAGTAACTGCGACGGTAGCTCCGGCTGATGCGGCGAATAAAACGGTTTTATGGAAAAGTTCAAATGCAAAAGTCGCAAAAGTGGATTCAAAAGGCAACATCAAAGGAATGGCCAACGGATCCGCTACCATAACGGCGACTGCAAAAGATAACATGAAAGTGATGAAAACGGTAGCTGTAAAAGTTTCTGCTAAAACAGTAAAAGTAAATAAAACGAGTTTATCCATTACAGCAGGCAAGACTGGAACACTGACTGCAACCGTTTCACCCTCTGATAGTACAGATAAAACCGTGAAGTGGAAATCCGCTTCCACCAAAATTGCAACGGTGGATAGCAAAGGGAAGGTAACCGGTAAGGCAAAAGGAGCGACAACAGTTACGGCAACTGTCAAGGGTGCAAAGGATGTAAAGGTAAAAGTAACGGTTACAGCTCCGATCATGGCAAAATCAGTTAAGCTGAACAAGACTTCCGCTACTATATATAAGGGTAAAACCTTAACTTTATCTGCAACGGTAAGCCCAAGCAATACAACGAATAAAACAGTGAAATGGAAATCTTCCAATTCTAAAATAGCGAAAGTGGATAGTAAAGGGAAAGTGACGGCTGTAGGTGTAGGGACGGCCAAGATTACAGTGACCACTATAAATGGTAAAGCAAGTACAACTACGATTCATGTACCTTATAGTAAAAGTTTAAGTGCAGGGAAGTGGAAAGCAGGCAAAGATTTACCAGCAGGCCGTTATAAAATCACTACGAAATCGGGCAGTGGTAATTTATTTATCGGTATGAATACCTACGACCGTGTTGTAAATGAGATTCTATCAAGTGAAGATGATGGTTTTGGCGTAACCGTTGTTACAACGGATATAAAATCGGGGGATAGTATTGAAATTTCTGGATTAGACAGTGTCCAGTTTGTCAAAGTCACTAATGTTAAATCGAATACATTGCATGCTGGATACTGGACAGTCGGTAAAGATATAAATGCGGGAAAATATAAAATAACGACAACCAGTTCATCAGGGAATTTAATTATATACAGGGGACAAAATTTACTTGTAAATGAAATCCTTTCAAATGAACGTGATGATTATTCGGTAACAAGCGTGACCACCACACTAAAAACAGGAGATCGCATTTATATTTCCGGTTTGAATAAGGTGAGTTTCTCGAAAAGGTAATTCGTAAGTGAAATGGATGATCCTTCTTCTTTAACTTTGGGTTGCCGACTTTATGTCGGCAACTTTTTTTACATGTAACAGGTTGCATCGTTAGGTGAAATAACGGCTATATGAGCCAGGTTCATCATACGCTTTAATGGAAGCTATATCGTTTTCGAAATCCAATGAGTCGGCCTTCGTCATACATGCCGTTTTGTTATTACGGATCTCCATTTGTTCTTGATGAACGTAAGGATCGTACAAATCACTATGATGGTCAATGAAGCCAATCCGCTA
The DNA here is from genome assembly GCF_030348945.1 of Peribacillus sp. ACCC06369. Lineage (NCBI taxonomy): Bacteria > Bacillati > Bacillota > Bacilli > Caryophanales > Bacillaceae > Peribacillus > Peribacillus sp. ACCC06369. The sequence goes on along the minus strand of NZ_JAUCEN010000002.1, from coordinate 4,458,243 downwards.
AACCATATGCTTTGGAATTCACTTACATAAGGCTGGATGATGTATGAAGCGGCAATGGCCAAGACCGCGCTTATCGGTATGAAATCAGCGATTTTCCCTTTACTGAATACGATTACCAGAATGGGTGCCAGCAATGCTGAGTATACATTGCCTGAATAAAATAAGAGCTCTAACAGGTTTGGGGAATAGAAGAGCGTAGCTACGAAAATCAATCCACCAATACAGACTGAAAGCAGGCAGGCCATCCTTATTTTTTGCTGGTCGCTTTTTTGGGTTTGGAAGGGTTCAAGAATATTGGCGACGATCAGGCTTACCAATGAATGCAGGCAGGCACCGAATGTCGAGGTGATTGCACTGAAAGCACAGAGCACAAAAAGGACGAAAAAGAATGGAGTCGTTATCTTGTTTGCCAATCCAGCCAAAATCGAGTGTATATCAGTGAATCCGCCCGTAAAGATAACCATTATGAACAGGGATGAAAACGAGAGCGGGAAAATGATCCATATAAGGCCGGATAAAGAAAATGTCAATCGAACCTTTTTCATTTCCATCATAAATAATCGCTGCCATGATGTCAGGTCAAAGAAAAACTGGCCGAATCCAACAAGAAGTCCTGCAAAAAGAAAACTCCATAGATCATACTTATTGATAACCAGCATGTAAGGATGGTATAAACGAATCCCATCATAAACAGGCTGAATGCCTTCCTTGACGAAAAAGTATAAAGGAATTAAGATAACGGCGGCAAACATGAAGACGACTTGAAAAGCTGCGAATCGATGAATGAGCTTTAACCCGCCGAAACCAGCAAAAAGAACACAAAAACCGTAAAAGAAGAACAGCCCGACATAGAGCGGCGTGTCGAAAAGAAACTGCAATAGGGTGGACGCGGCCATTCCCTGAATGAATAAAATGTGTAAGCTGGTCATGACGAGAATCACGATCAATATCCAATATCCCAATGGATGAAGCCGGGTTTTTAAATAGTCCCCGATGGTCAAACCGACGGGAAAATCCTGCCTGACCCTCTTCCCGATGAAACTGAACATGAACAGGGCGATCGCTCCCATCAGGGCATAGCCGATCCCTCCGAAAACTCCATACTTCACCATCGATTCAGGGGAGGATAATATCGTTGTTCCCGTCACCCAGCGTGCCAGGAGGGAGATGATCCCTAAACCCATCCCAATTTGAATGGGGCCTTGTACGTATTCTTGAAATGTACGTGGTCGCAATGTTCATTTTCCTTTCTCGCGGAACTCCTTGGGCGTGATTCCCTCTATCTTCCGGAATAAAGTGCTGAAATAATGCTGGCTATTGAAACCCGAGTTTTCAGCGACGTCTGATATGCTCCAACTGGTGTTATTGGTTAAGGCCCTTTTAGCTGCCTTTATTCTATATTGCATTAAATATTCCGAAAAGGAAGTGCCGACTTCTTCATGGAATTTCCTGCTTAAATAAGTCGGGTTTGTATGCACTTCACGGGCGATGTCCGAAAGGGAGAGTTTTTCAGCATAATTTTCATGAATGAATGAAAGGGAATGGTGAATCAGGGTTGAGTAGTTATGAGAAGACTCCCTTTTATCATACCTGGATAGCACTTTATGCAAATCGCTTTCAATTACAGGTTTCGTTAAATAATCAACTACGCCTATCCTTATGGATTGCTGGGCATAATCGAAACTTTGATGTGCGGTCACCATGATGATTTCCACTTCTTTGTTCAGTGCCCTTAGGTCTTCACCAAATTCAAGACCCGATCGCCCCGGGAGATTGATATCCAGGAAAGCGAGGTTTATTTTAAAGTTTTGGGTGAGGGTCAGTGCCTGACAGGCATCAGCAGCTTTATGAAACTTCCAAAAAGGGTATATGGACTGAATCATATATTCCATTTGTTCAAGGACCAATGGTTCGTCATCAACTAATAATACATTCATTCCGGCGCCGCCTCCTCCATTTTCTTATCATGAACCAGTGGCCATGATACCTCTACATTTGTTCCAGATTCATTAGAAGATATATTCAATTGTGCACGGTCATTGAAATACAAATATAAACGCTTTTGGATATTATCCAGTCCATGGCCGCCTTCGTTTGTAACGGAATGTCCCATTAATCCATTATCCATCACTTCGAGATACACCATCTGCGAATCCTGATGGAACCGGATATGCAGAAGGGCTTCCCCCACTTTTTTTTCCAAGCCGTGTTTAAACGAATTCTCCACTAAAGTCTGGAGAATGAAAGGGGGTACCATTGCAATTGATAATGGGTCTGGGCACTCCATATCGATCTTAAGGCGATCGCCAAAGCGAAGGGTTTGGATGTCGAGATAATGCTGAGTATACTGAATTTCCTGGGAAAGGGGGATTAATGGTTCAGTTGCTTTATATTTGAATTTCAAGAATTGCGAAAATGCCTCTAAGGCCCTTATCAGTTCAGCCGTCCTGTTCAGGCGGGCCAAGCCCAAAATGACATTTAGTGTATTAAACAAAAAGTGAGGCTGGATTTGCTGGTTCAATTTATTATATTGTGCTTCTTGAAGTGCTTGCTCCAGACGTATCTCTTTGTTTTTATTTTCAAGGAGATCGATCCGCTTCTCGAATATGAATAGAAATAAAAGAGCGATAGCTCCCATGATGGGAGCTAATATGAAGAGCATGATAATTAACGTGAATCCTTCGTAACTAAGCATGGAGAACCTCTGCTGGTTATATTTTTATATAACTTTAATTATTCTGTTTATTAGTATCATACTAAAGACCCCTTGGGAAATCTACAACTTATGACACAATGTGACAAGCCACTTGATGATTCTGTTCAGATAATTTTAGTTCGGGTGCCTCTGTTTTACAGATGTCCAATGCAAAAGGACATCGTGTATGGAAGCGGCAGCCGCTTGGAGGATCGATGGGTGAGGGGACATCACCCGTCAATAGGATCCGTTCCCTTTCATTCACTGGATTCGGTACTGGGATGGCAGATAGCAATGCTCTCGTATATGGATGCTGCGGCTGCTCGAAAATGGACTTTTTATCGGCTATTTCGACTATCTTTCCGAGATACATGACCATTACACGATCCGAGATATGTCTGACCACACCCAAATCATGTGATATGAAAAGAAAGGTAAGGTCGAACTGTCGCTGTAACGATTTTAATAAATTCAGTACTTGCGCTTGAATGGAGACATCGAGTGCAGATACGGCTTCGTCGCATATGATCAATTTTGGGTCCACTGCAAGGGCCCGTGCAATGCCGATCCGCTGTCTCTGGCCGCCGCTGAATTCGTGCGGATATCTTTCCATGGATTCAGGTCTCAGCCCGACATGTCCCAATAATTCTTCAATCCTGCTCTTTCGTTTTTCTTTAGGGACTACATTTTGTATGGCTAAGGCTTCTCCGAGAATTTTCCCTATGGTCTGTCTGGGGTTAAGAGAGGCAAATGGATCTTGGAAAATAACTTGCAAGTCCTTCCTGGTGCTCCTCATTTCCTTTTTTCCTAAACTCAGTAAATCCCTATCCTGAAAATGTATACTCCCGCTTGTAGGTTCATCCAATCGAAGGATCGCCCTTCCGGTAGTCGATTTTCCGCAGCCGGATTCGCCAACTATGCTTAAGGTTTCACCCTGATAGATATGGAAGCTGATGTCATCAACGGCTTTTACATGATTGACAGTTCTTCCGAAAAATCCACCCTTGATCGGAAAATATTGTTTCAATTGATCCACTTTAAGCAGAACCTTTTTCTCTGCAACTGGTACACCCATCATTAAACCCCTACCTTCTCTTGAGTGTCATATTCCTTCTCCCATTGGGGGGTGAACATCCAACAGCTGACCTGGGTGCTTGGGCCGGTCGCTTGTAGATCCGGTACGGCTTGTTCACAAATGCTCTTCGCATGTGCACAGCGGGGAGCAAAGCTGCAGCCCTTAGGCATATTGTAAGGACTCGGAACAGTCCCGGGAATTGTAGTCAATTCTTCCTGGTCCATGTCCAGACGCGGAAGGGAGTTTAATAAACCGATAGTGTAAGGATGTTTAGGATTTGTGAATATTTCCTTGGCCAATGTGTATTCAACGATTTTTCCTGCGTACATGACAGCAACCCGATCACAGGTTTCATATACGACACCCAAATCATGAGTGATCAAAATGACAGCCGTCCCGAAATCCTTTTGCAGCGTCTTAATCAGTTCCAGGATTTGGGCCTGGATCGTCACATCCAATGCTGTAGTAGGTTCATCGGCTATTAAAACCTCAGGGTGACAGGCAAGTGCCATGGCAATCATGACCCTCTGCCTCATTCCGCCGCTTAGCTCATGCGGCTCCTGTTTTGCCCTTTTTTCAGGTGAGGGGATTCCGACGAGCCGAAGCATGTCGACCGCTTTGTCCCATGCTTCTTTTTTTCCGAGATTTTGATGGAGCCGGATCGCTTCTGCAATTTGCTCACCTGCTGAATATACGGGATTCAATGATGTCATCGGTTCCTGGAATATCATCGAAATTTCATTGCCGCGTATGGACCGCATCTGTTTTTCAGTCTTCGTAAGCAGATCCTCCCCTTTAAAAAGGATGCTGCCTCCGGCAATCTTTCCGGGTGGCGATGGAATAAGCCTTAACAATGATAAGGATGTTATACTTTTGCCGCTTCCCGACTCCCCGACGATTCCAAGGGTTTCCCCTTTATTTAGGGAGAAACTGATTCCGTCGACCGCTTTACTCGTGCCTTCGTCAGTGAAAAAGTGGGTCTGCAGATTTTTTACCTCCAGTATTTTATCATCAACCTGTTTCATCATCATACCTCCTTAATTCAAATCTATTCTTTTGTTAAAGTATCGATAGAGGACATCCACTGCCAAATTCATGAATACGAAGATAACGGAAGCGATAAGGACCCCGCCCTGAACCATTGGTAAATCCCTCGTTCTGATTGCATCGACTATCAATCTCCCAAGTCCATTGATGGCAAAAACGGACTCTGTCAATACAGTACCGCCGAGGAGTGCACCGAACTGGAGGCCAACGACTGTAATGACGGGGATAAGCGCATTTTTCAGGCCATGTTTATAAATGATGACATATTCTTTTAATCCCTTGGCTCTTGCTGTCCGGATGTAGTCCTGGCGAACGACTTCGAGCATGCTCGACCTGGTCATCCTGGCAACTATGGCCGCTCCGCCGGCCCCAAGGGTTATCGCTGGCAGAATCATGTGCCTGATGGTTCCCCAACCTGAAACCGGAAACCAATGAAGGTTTACGGAAAAGAAGTAGATAAGCATCAGACCCAGCCAAAAACTAGGTAAAGAGATTCCCAGTAAAGCAACGATCATGATGGAAATGTCAGCTGCCGAGTATTGCTTGGTTGCCGAGATGATCCCTGCAAGCATACCAAGGACAACGGTTATGAAAATGCTGGCGAGTGCCAGTTCAAGGGTGATTGGCAAGCGGACCATGATTTCATCCAAAACAGGACGGCTGCTGCGGAGTGATTCCCCAAAGTCTCCTTGAACAGCATGAATGATATAGTCGACGTATTGATAAAGGATTGGGCGATCCAAGCCAAGCTCATGTCGCAGTGATTCAATCGTTTCTTTAGTCGCTCCTTCACCTGCAAGCAGTGTTGCCGGATCTCCAGGGACCATTTGCATGATGAGGAAAACAACAAGACTTACTCCTAGTAAAACCGGTATGGTTTGAAAGACCCGTCGGATTATAAATACGAACATTTTCTCTCCTCCTTATTTTTTCATTCTTGGATCCAGGGCATCTCTAAGTCCATCCCCGAAGACATTGAAACCGAGTACCAGTGTTGATATGGCTAATCCGGGAAACAAAGCGATGTGAGGGGCGCTGAACAAATAATCCCGACCGCTGCTCAACATGGCTCCCCATTCCGGTGAGGGAGGCTGGGCTCCGAGCCCCAGGAATGATAATCCTGCTGCCGATAGAATGGCTGTTGCCAGACGTAATGTAGCTTGAACGATGACGGGTGATAGAATATTCGGAAAAATGTGCTTGGTTATGATCGTGAAGTCAGTGGCTCCCAATGCACGAATGGCATCGATATATTCAAGCTTCCTGACTGACAGTGTGGAGCCGCGGACAATTCGGGCAAACATGGGTATGGAAAAGACACCGACCGCTACCATTACATTGATTAAACTTGGGCCAAGGGCACTAATGATGGCAAGTGCGAGCAATATTCCCGGGAAAGCCAGCAGAACATCGACAATCCTCATAATGACGGTATCGATCCATTTTCCGTAATAACCAGCCGTTAACCCTAGCAGAATGCCAATGAAAGCCCCGAAGAATACAGAGACAAATCCAACGGTTAATGAAAGCCGGGTTCCATATAATAATCTGCTTAAAATATCCCTTCCTTTATCATCCGTACCCATCCAATGTTCGGCCGACGGAGGCTGGAGTTTGTTGACTAAATCAATTTCATAGGGATCCTGCGGTGAAATCAAAGGTGCAAAGATAGCCAATAAAATATAAAAAAGTACGATATATCCGCCTATCAATGCCAGTTTATTTCTCTTGAATTTTTTATAAAAGGCTTTCCAGTGGCTTAGTTTTGGAGATTTTTTTTCGTTTACCTTCAATTCGGTATTATTAATGACAATCTCTGGCTTCATTGCACTTCCTCCTTTTCTTTCATTAAATTTATTCAAAATAGGTATTGAAGTAAATATGATGCGGAAAAGCAGTAAAGATAATTAAAAAATGTGTAAAGATTCTGAAAATATAAAATTCGGTTTTTTTTTATAATTTGAAGTAAGCCCGATGTACTCATAGCTGAAAGTTACTTGGAGAAAACAAAGGCAGGTTGAAAAGGGAGGAAATAGAATGAGAAAAAGTATGATGGGGTTACTGTTTGCATCGTTATTAGGCATCTCATCCGTTTTATCTGGGTGTGCAGCAGATCAAACCGGCAGCAAGGAACCAGAAGGAAAAGCGAAAGAAGGAGGTACACTGATCGTCGCGAGATTATCTGACGCGACCATCCTGGATCCTCATTTCATAACAGACATTCCATCAGCAAACGTCGTTTATGAAAAGGTTTATCAAACGTTGGTCGTTCCTGATAAAAACATGGATCCTAAACCGCTGCTGGCAAAAGAGTGGAAACAACTGGATGATGTCACTTGGGAATTTAAATTGCAAGAGGGAGTCAAATTCCATGATGGAGCTCCATTCAATGCCGAAGCGGTGAAAACCAATTTCGACAGGATACTTGATCCGGCAACAGCTTCTCCGCAGGCTGGTAAATTGGAAATGATCAAAGAAATTAAAGTGGTTGACGAAACGACCGTACAATTCAAGCTGAAATATCCTTATGCACCGCTGTTATCGATTTTAGTGAGTAATGAAGGAAGCATCATCAGCCCTAAAGCGATTAAGGAACATAGTGACAAGCTAGGTCAAAACCCGGTTGGGACAGGGCCATTCGTTTTTAAATCGTGGAAGCCAGGTGAAGAGATCGCACTTTCGAAAAACGAGGAATACTGGGGGGATGAACCGAAGATTGATGGCGTAGTATTCAAGGTTGTCCCTGAAGATGCCACGAGGATTGCGATGATTGAAACCGGTGAAGCACATGTGACCGATCAAGTGCCAGTGACTGAGATTGATAGGATCGAAGCATCGGACACGATGAATTTATATCGCACGGAGGGACTTGCGGTTGAGTACCTAAGCTTCAATGTTAAGAAAAAACCTTTCGATGATGTACGTGTCCGTAAAGCGGTCGCTCATGCCATCGAGGTCGATTCGATTATTAAAGGGGTTTATAACGATGTCGGTACGAGGGCAAATTCGACAATGAGCCCAAAAGTGTTTGGCTATGATCCGGATATAAAAGGCTACGACTATGATATTAATGAATCGAAGAAGCTCTTGACTGAGGCAGGGGTCAAGGATGGCTTGGAGTTTACATTGACGACGAGTGACCGTAAGGAAAGGATTAATATGGCCGAGGTGATTCAATCCCAGTTAAAAGGAATTGGAATCAAGGTCAAGATTCAAGTCCTTGAGTATGGGGCTTACATTGATGCGACCGCTAAAGGCGAGCACCAGGTATCGATAGGCGGCTGGGGCAATGCTACCGGGGATGGAGATTATAACCAATTCAATCTTTTTGATAGCAAATCCCAAGGTGCTGCTGGAAACAGTTCATTCTATAGCAACCCGGAAGTGGACAAATTGATTGAAAGTGCACGTAAAGAATCGGATGGAGATAAACGTAAGGAACTATATTCGAAGGCACAGGAAATTGAAAGGGAAGAAGTTCCATATGTTCCTATCCGTAACTATGAACATTTGGCGGTATATGGTGGGACGGTTAAAGGGCTTTGGCTGAATCCGGCAAATTATTTAATGCTTGATGACGTAACCGTGAAGTAGGGAAATCATCAAAAAAGGGAGGCAGCATAAGGATGTTATGCTGTCTTCTCAATTAGGAGGGGAAATATGATAGATTTACTGCTAATCCATGGAACCGTGATAACCATGGATCAAAACAGGAGAATTCTGCAGGATGGCGCCATCGCCATTAATCAAGGAAGGATTTTAGCCGTTGATTCAACCGAAAAACTGAAATTGAAGTATGAGGCTGTAAAAGTCATTGATTGCAGCCATCAGTGTATATTGCCCGGATTAATAGATGTTCATGGTCATGGGGGACATTCCATGTTCAAAACGATTGCAATGGAGAATATTGATTTTTGGATGCCCATCATGACAAATACGTACAAGCATTTTGTTACGGATGACTTTTGGTATTACGAAGGAAAGCTGTCCTCCCTTGAGAGATTAAAGGCGGGAGTGACAACCGGGGTGAGCGTTTTAGGATCCATGCCACGATCCGATGAACCGATTTTCGCCATCAATCATGCAAAAGCATACGCCGAAGTGGGAATCAGGGAAGTGGTTTGCACGGGTCCTTGCAACCCTCCATGGCCCCATTCATTCAGCCGGTGGATTGACGGAAAGAGAGTGGTGAAGGAAGTTTCCTATGAAGAAGTATTGAAGGGGGCGGAAGCGGTGATCGAGGCACTGAACCATGCGAATGAAGACCGCACGAGAGCCTTCATTACACCATTTGTCATTGTGACATCCGTTGATCCTTCCAATCCCACATCACCTGACAGGCTTTATGGGCTGAATGATCATGATCTTTATCAAGCGAAGAAAATAAGGGAGATTGCCAGGAAATATAACACAAGGATACACTCCGATGCCTTTGGCGGGATGATTCATTTAGCGATACAGGATAAGGAAAATGCCCTATTGGGTCCGGATGTCCATTTACAGCATTGTCGGGGCATTTCCTTCGATGAAGCAAGAATACTGGCAGAAACAGGTACCAACGTCAGTGCATCACCTGGATTTGGACAGGTTCATGCACGCACCCCGATAACTGAATTATTGGAGATGGGTGCAACTGTGGCGATCTCCACGGATGGGACTTCCCCTTCCACAAGTTTCGATATGTTTCAGGCAATGAGGAAAACGCAGTTCGTTCACCAGGCAGCCCTTAGGGACTACTATTATTTACCCCCAGGCAAACTGTTGGAAATGATCACGAAAGATGCTGCGAAATGCATTGGCTGGGATGATGAAATAGGCTCCCTGGAGATCGGAAAAAAAGCGGATGTCATTACGGTCAATCTGCATCAGCCTCATCTGACCCCTGAATTCATGCATGTTCACCGGCTTGTTTTCCAAGCAGTGGCGAATGATGTGGAGCATGTCATCGTGGATGGGAAATTGATCATGGAAGGGAGGAATGTACGGACGGTTCATGAAAGTACAGTGCTGAACGAAGCGAATGAAGAGGCCTTTTCAACGATAAAGCGTGCCGGGCTCGAAAAGTATATGCAGCCGACGAAATATTTCTGGGGACATGCCAGGGCATATGTAGATGAAAAAAGATATGACGAACGAGAAGGCGCTGCCTCAATGAGGAAAGGGGAATAAGATGAAAACCAAGCTTAAAGGAAGATATGTAATTGGGTATGACGGGTGCGATCATGTCATTTTGGAAAATGCAGAGATCGTTTATGAAAAAGACACGATTCTGTATGTCGGAAAAAATTATCCGGAAGAAGTGGACGAGGTAATGGATGCCGGTAACGCCATTATCAGTCCCGGGTTCATCGATTTAAATGCATTAGGGGACATTGACCATGATATTTTACATTTTGAAGCCGGTTCCAACAGACAGAAAAACCTTCTCTGGTCAGAGAATCATATACAAAGCGGACATCCCGAATTAATGACCGAGGAAGAAGAATCCTTTAAATCTTTATATGCTTATTCACAACTCATTCTTCATGGTGTGACGACGGCCATGCCCATCACTTCCGTTTTTTATAAAAGCTGGGCCGAAACCTATGAAGAATTGGCAGCTGCGGCAAAACATGCAGCTGAATTGGGGTTAAGGATTTACCTGGGACCAAGTTTCCAATCAGGAATGAGAGTCGTCGAGCCTAACGGAAATATAAAACTGCATTGGGATGAAAAGGCCGGGGAAGCGGGATTGCGGAAAGCGGTGGAGTTTGTAGAAAAATTCGATGGAGCCCATGGAGGCATGGTCAGAGGGATGCTCGCTCCAGAACGTATAGAGTCTCAAACTGCAGAGCAATTAAAACAGATCAAATATTACAGTGGAAAATTGGATGTACCGATAAAGCTCCATGCTGCACAAGGAAGTTTTGAATTCAATACCATATGGGAAGCTTATCGTGTCACACCGATCAGATATTTGTACGACCTTGGCTTTCTGGGTCCAAGAACAGGGATACCGCATGCCCATTTTGTTTCAGGATACAGTGGAGCGAAATATGGACAGGGGGATGACTTGGCGCTGCTAAGAGAAACGAATACAACAGTGATTCATTGCCCTCTGATTATCGGGAGGCATGGGGAGGCGTTGGAATCATTCGCTAAATATAAAAGGGCAGGGATAAATATCGCGCTTGGAACGGACACCTTCCCTCCGGATATGTTTCAGAACGTCAGGACAGGCAGCATGCTCTCACGGATGGTGGAAAGAGAAGCGGAAGGCTCTGCATTTGCCGATTTCTTTCGGTCAGCCACTCTTGATGCGGCGGCTTTTCTTGGCAGGAACGATCTTGGCCGCATTGCAGCAGGGGCCAAGGCTGATATCATTGCGATTGATTTGGACAGTTATCATATGGGTGTAATCGATGATCCCATTCGAACCATGTTCGTAAGCGGATCAGGAAGAGACGTTAAATTATCCATCATAAATGGAAAAGTAGTCATGAAGGATCAAAAAATCCCCAATCTTGATTTAATGGAAATCAAATATAAGGGGCAAAAGTATTTCGATAAGATGAGAAGAGGATATATGGAAAGAGATTATCAGAAGCTTCCTGAGAAAGAATTGTTTAAGCCATCATTTAAGGTCGTCGAATCGATAAGCGATACAGAAGTGAAAACCATTTACGAAAACAAGTAAAGAAAATGAAAAACATAGTAAAGATTTTCAAAATAAATAGTCAGAATATTTCCTATAATTAGATAAATGCTCAATTAAATGAAATCGGGAGGTCGAAGTCGATGGGGTTAAAACGTGGAACAGGAAAGCTTTTTCTAGTCATGATCATGGTTATCATAATTACGGGCTGTTCTTCTAACAATGATGTAAGCAAAACGGCAAATGATCAAAGCAAAGCATCAAACGAAGGGGGTACATTGGTTATTGCCCGTTTGTCCGACGCTGAGAATTTGGATCAGCAGTTCATGTCCACGATTAACGCCGCTAGTGTCACTCACCATAAAATCTATGAAGGTCTTGTACAACGGGATGAGAATAGTGAGATACAGCCAATGCTAGCAGAAAAATGGAAGCAAATAAATGACACGACCTGGGAATTCAAGCTTAGGGAAGACGTAACGTTTCATGATGGCACGCCTTTTAATGCAGATGCAGTAAAAAAGACGTTTGATCGACTATTGGATCCAAAGGTCGCTTCTCCTAGAGCGGTAGTATTCGATATGGTAAAAGAGGTGAAACCGATTGATGAATTTACCGTGCAATTCATTCTGAAGGAACCTTTTTCCCCGCTCCTTTCCATATTGGCGAATCACGAAGGCGGCATCATCAGTCCGAAAACAATTGAAAAGTTTGGCAAAAAGATCATCCAGGAACCGAATGGAACCGGTCCTTTCGTTTTTGATTCATGGTCCCCAGGGCAAGAAATCACATTGATGAAAAACAAAAGCTATTGGGGAGATAAGCCAAAATTGGACAAGGTCATCTTCAAGGTCGTCCCTGAAGATTCAACGAGGATATCGATGATTGATACCGGTGAAGCGCAGATTGCTGAACCTCTTCCTGTAGCTGTCATGGACCAGGTGGAATCTTCACCGGCAATGGATGTTTACCGCAGTGAAGGGTATGGCACCGAATATTTAGGGTTCAATGTCAATAATGAACCGTTCAATGATGTCCGGGTCAGAAAAGCCATTGCCCATGCCATAGAAATGGATTCGATCATCAAGGGTGTCTTCAATAATGTGGGAGTAAAGGCGAACTCATTGATGGGCTCTAAAGTATTCGGGTACAACGAAGATTTGGAAGCCTATGAATACAATCTGAAAGAAGCAAAGAAACTGATGGCTGAAGCTGGATATTCAAAAGGTTTGGATGCGACCATCCTGACGATGGACAGTAAGGAAAGAGTGAACTTGGCTGAAGTCCTGCAATCCCAACTAAAAGGGATTGGAATTAATTTGAAGGTACAGGTCATGGAGTACGGTTCGTTCGTGGAACAAGTGAATAAAGGGCAATCGGAAATGTTCATCATCAGTTGGAGAAACGCGACCGGAGATGCTGATTATAATCAATATAATCTTTTTCATACGGATTCACAGGGGGCGGCTGGAAATACATTCTTTTACAGCAATCCAAAGGTTGACAGTTTAATAGATGCTGCCAGAAGAGAAAAGGAAGAAGGGAAACGTAAAGAACTATACGCAGAGGCACAGGAAATCGAGATGGGTGACACCCCGTATATTCCTGTAAGGGTCATTGAAAATGTTGCTGCAGTCGCGACAGAAGTAAAAGGGTTTTCGATCAGCCCTTCAGGCTATTTGGATATAAATGACGTAACGATAAAATGACGGTCGAATAAAGTTCCTCAACGGTCGAATAAAGTGTTGGGTAGGTCGAATGCTGTGCGTGAACGGCCGAATAATTTGTGGTTTAGGTCGATAAACTGCGTCAACGGCCCAAGACAGTGCAGCGGGTCGAATAAAGTGCTCCGGTCTTTAGGTTTTTTTACTGTAATCCTCATTGGATCGAAGAGATTTGCGACATTCCTGCCGAATTACTGGCTAGCCGAGACCCCACAGGCGCTTGCGCCGAGGATGCTTGGCAGGCAGTCGGCGGAAAGGGATTTTAAAGCAAAGTTGATTGGAACGGAAGGTGCGAGACACCTGCGGGAAAAGCGCGTCCAAGGGAGACCCCACAAGAGCAAAGACGCCGAGGAGGCTCCCGGACCGCCCGCGGAAAGCAAGTGCCTGGAGTGGAAATCAACGTCTACAAAAGAAGGGAGCGGATCTCTGAAATCAATTGAACTTTTTAAATAAAAAACTGCAGGCAAACTAGTTTTCATAGAGTTGTCTCCAGTCTGAAAGGGTTCATCCATTTTAGGGTGAGCCTTTTTCTTTGGTTAAATCAGAATAAGTAAAAATAACATAAAAATGAGTAAAAATTCTGAAATTATTAAATGACCTTTAGAATTATAATGAAATGGATGCATGTTCAATCTGGAGTGGAAGGGTGAGTTTAATGTCACGATCATATTGGTTGACGAATGTACGCTTGGAAAATGGTTTTACTTATAATGAAAATGAAACGGTTACCGGCACTGAAACCGGAAATTACCACATCAAGATTGAAAATGGAAAAATATCCTCGATTTTATTAGCGGAGGAATCGATAACAGATCAGGATCCACAGCATGATGTTCAAGGTCTCCTGATGGTCCCTTCGTTTAAGGAAATGCATATTCACATTGATAAAACGTACTATGGCGGTCCGTGGAAGGCCTGCATGCCTGCCATAAATGGCGTGAAAACCCGGATAGAGGAAGAGCAGGCTTTACTTCCTGAGTTATTGCCTACCGCTAAAGCAAGAGCAGAAAAAATGCTGGATTTATTATTGAGCTTCGGATCTACCCATATACGCACCCATTGTAACATTGACCCCGTTATAGGTCTGAAAAATTTAGAGGCTACCATTCAAGCGCTCGAAGGATATAAGGATAAATTGACGTATGAAATCGTCGCATTCCCACAGCATGGACTATTACGCAGCAATTCCGCAGGACTAGTAAGGGAGGCCATGAAAAATGGGGCGAATCTGGTAGGAGGCGTGGATCCAGCCACCATTGATGAAAATATAGAGCGGTCTCTTGAAACGATCATGGATATCGCGGTTGAATCGAACTCCGATATTGATGTCCATTTACATGATCCGGATCACCTTGGACTCTTTACCATGAAACGCCTCGCTTCGATGACGGAAGACGCAGGGTGGCAAGGAAGGGTAACGGTTAGCCACGCCAGCGGTTTGGCAGATCTTTCCGTTGCAGAGGCTACGGGTATAGCCGAAAGGTTTTCGGAAACAGGAATATCCATTACATCCACAGTGCCTATCTTCAGAACGATCCCCATTCCCCTGCTCCATGAAAAAGGGGTGAAAGTTGAACTGGGCAATGACAGCATCACTGATCATTGGACACCCTTCGGCATCGGTGACAATCTGGAAAAGGCCGGTCGCCTTGCTGAGAGGTTTCGCATGATTGAGGAACGTTCTTTAGCTAAAAGCCTGCAGTTCATAACAGGAGGGAAGACCCCATTAAACCAAGACGGGGTCAAGGCATGGCCCAATGTCGGGGATGAGGCGAATATCGTTTTGCTTGAAGCTAGCTGTTCCGCGGAAGCGGTGGCCAGAAGGTCAAAGCGTGCCGCTGTCATTTTTAGGGGCAATGTTGTAAGCGGATCTATTTCATCTTTCGAGACGACAGGTGTTTAATCTTCTATTAAAGAGAGTGATTCAATGAATGAAGCATACTGGCTTACAAACGTTACACTTGATAGTGGATTTGTTTTTGAGAATGAAAGAATCGATCGAACAAAGACAGCTTCATACAACATGTATATAAAAGACGGGATCATTGAGGAATTGCAATTGGCTTCAAGAATGCCTTTGAAAACGGAAATGCCCGTCCAAGATGCGGGAAACTTGCTTGCACTTCCGCCTTTTAAAGAGATGCATAACCATCTGGACAAGACCTATTTAGGACTGCCATGGAAATCATGCACTCCTGTTCCGAGTTTAATCGAACGCTTGAAATTAGAAGCGGAAGAGCTTGCCGAACTGGCTGAAACTGGGCGGCTCCGGGCTGAACGGATGCTTCAACTATTGTTGAAAGGCGGTGCGACGCATGTAAGGACGCATGTTAACATTGACCCATACATCGGTATGAAGAACTTGGAAGAAATTCAGAAGGCGTTAAGCAGTTTCAAAGGGAAAATGAAATACGAGATCGTGGCTTTCCCGCAGCATGGACTGCTAAGAACGAATTCAAAAGGGTTGATGAGACAAGCGATGAAAGAAGGGGCGTCTTTGGTGGGTGGCCTGGATCCTGGCGGAGTGGATAATAATATAGAAGCTTCCCTCTATGAAATGATGGATTTAGCTGTTGAATTTGATGCAGACATTGATATTCATATACATGATCCCGGTCATCTTGGTTTTTATACGATTAAGAAACTCGCTTCTTTAATCGATGAAGCAGGCTGGAGAAACAGAGCGGCTGTCAGTCATGCCTTTGCCCTTGGGGATGTTTCCAGTGGGGAATCAAATGAATTGGCCAGTGAATTATCAAACCTAGGGATAGCCATCATGTCCACAGTTCCGATCAACCGGGTCATTCCCCCAATTGATGTACTGCATGAAAAAGGTGTCCGCGTTGCTCTCGGGTGTGATGGCTTTTATGACTCCTGGTCCCCATTCGGTACAGGGGATATGCTGGAAAAGGCAGGTCGATTGGCAGAGAGGTACAACTGGAAGGACGAGTATGGATTGTCTCAATCGCTCCAATTCATTACGGGCGGGGTCAGGACACTGGACCATGAAGGAAATCGTTTATGGCCGAACGTGGGAAATGAAGCAAGTATGGTATTCGTGGATGCCTCTTGTGCTGCCGAGGCAGTTGCCCGGAGATCCACGCGTTCTGCGGTCATGGTCAATGGGAATCTGGTTTACGGCGGACTCGACTGTGAATCCGCCTTGAATGTGAAGGGAATGTCTATTTCAAGAAGGGAATGAAGGGCATGAATACAATCTATTGGTTAAAGAATGTTCGTATGGAATGTGGTTACCGGAAAGAGAATGATAGAGTTACAGGAACAATAACCGGTCTATTCCATCTGTTGATGGAGGATGGAAGGATCACGAAGATCGTTAAAGATGGGGAGGCCATACCTAATGATCTGCCAGCGGAAGATGCAAAAGGATTGCTGGCGTTACCCTCCTTCATTGAAAAGCATGTCCATCTTGATAAGACACTGATGGGGGATGTATGGAGAGCATGCACGCCTTCTAAAAGTGTCATTGAACGCTTTGAAAATGAGAAGAGGGTGCTGCCTTCCATTGCAACAAGCACATGTAAACGGGCAGAGTCTTTACTGGAAATACTTTTAGCTTCTGGCTCTACACATGTACGGACCCATGTTGATATCTACCCGGAAGTGGGATTGCAGAACTTAGAGCAAGTCCAAGAGGCGCTTGCTGGCTATTCCAATAGACTCAGTTCAGAAATAGTCGCATTTGCGCAGCACGGATTGTTGCGGTCGGGGTCTGTCCAGCTTGTCAGGGAGGCATTGCGAAACGGAGCGGGAATCGTCGGGGCAGTCGACCCAGCCACAGTCGATAACAATATTGAAGCTTCGCTCGTGCAATTGATGGATTTGGCAGTGGAAGCGAACGCTGATGTGGACCTGCATTTACATGATCCCGGCCACTTGGGCACGTTCACCATGAAACGTTTGGCAGCCCTGACCAAGCAAGCAGGCTGGGAAGGCAGGGTAGCATTAAGCCATGCGTTTGGCATAGGGGATGTATCCAGGGAAGAAGCCTTTGAGCTGGCTGACATCCTTAAGGATGCGGGGATTTCCATCGTCACAAGTGTCCCTATTAACAGACAGATGCCCCCTGTTGGTTTATTACATGAAAGAGGGGTTGAAGTATCAGTAGGGAATGATAATATCTTTGATGTATGGTCACCTCTAGGGAACGGTGACATTCTAGAGAGAGCCGGCAGGCTGGCAGAACGCTTCAAATGGATTGATGAAGTCTCCCTCTCCCGAACACTCGGGTATATAACGGGCGGAAAAACCCCATTGGACGAAAAGGGTAACCAGGTATGGCCGAAAGTGGGGGATGCAGCAAGCTTGGTGTTAATTGACGCAAGCTGTTCTGCAGAAGCAGTTGCCAGGCGTTCTGAACGTAAAGCGGTCATTTTCAAGGGTAACTTGGTTTCCGGTTCACTATATAAACAAAAGCAGTCAATAGACTTGTAGGGCTAACCCAAGGATCTCTGGATACTTCCGGATTTCCTTTTTCTTTTGGGGATTGAAAGTCTCGGAATGCAGGTAGTCTGCCATGTTCGCTCCCGTATACTTTTACTTACTGTAATTTTTTTTGCTATATTGGTTAAGGACTTGCTTCCCATGTCATTATGTTTTTGCCCTATATGCTTTAAACAGGATAAAATGGACTACGATTCCAAAAGGGCTGGTTAACAATGATCCTTTCTATCAAATTAAAGGGTTTGGCTTCCGCTAGTCCATTTGCCTTGTAATCGAGTCCAGCCAACAAATTAGCAAGAAGCCGCGGCCTTTGTTACTATTAATGGTAAACGCTGTCATTTTGCATCGAATCTGCATCTTTATTTTGGCATGATGATGGCAGCAGAACCGCAAAGCGTAAGAGGACTTTGATCCCTGTGTTGCCATGTGTTCAAGAAATGGCCATCTGGGGACCGCGTCCATTAGCATGGTGTTGTCCTATGAAGGGCGATTAAACCATGTATTCACCATGAGCTTAAAAAAGTATCATGTTCAAAGGAGATGGAATCTATGAAAAGTTGGAGATCTTCCGTGACTCTATTTTCTTCTTTTCAATGGTTGTTTTTTATTTTTGCAAATACGGTAGTGGTGCCCATATCGATTGGCGCAGCTTTTGATCTTCCTCCCAATGTTACGGAAATGACCATGAGAAGCTCGCTCATTTTCACCGGGATCGCTTGCGTGATTCAGGGTTGGAAGGGGCATAAGTATCCCATTATGGAAGGGCACTCCGGTCTATTGTGGGGAGTGATGCTGAATTTAGGGTTATCTGCACCATCCATAGGGCTCGGTTATGCTGAAATAGGAGGGGGAATAGCTACTGGTCTCATTGCAGCCGGTGTCGTGACCCTCATTATATCTGGCTTCAACCTGATTTCTTATGTCCAGAAGATTTTTACGCCCATGGTCATGACCGTTTACTTATTCCTTCTGACGTTCCAGCTCATTTTTGTCTTTTTTAAGGGGATGCTGGGGATTACGGAGGATGGGGAAATTAACATCCCGGTCAGTTTCCTATCATTGGGGATTGTCTTTTTAGTAAGTATATTAAAAATAAAAGGACCAAGGACCATAAGCAATTTCTCCATTTTGATCGGGATTGTTGTGGGATGGATTTTTTACTCGCTGCTATTTCCAGAGGACGGGGGAGAAATGGGATCGACGGGTGCCTCTTTTTCCTTGTTCCCATTAGGCACACCAAACCTGGAATTCGGGATAATAGCGATTTCTTTTTTTGCAGGCTTACTGAATTTGTGTAACACGTTCGCTTCCATTCAAGCCGCATCCGAGTTAATGGGGGATGACGCTGACCACAAGCAGTATCGAAATTCTTTATTCATGACTGGCGGATTTACCATTTTCGCTCCGGTGCTTGGCCTTGTGCCGTATACACCTTTCACTTCATCCATCGGATTTTTGCAAAGCACGCAAATCTATGAGCGGAGGCCCTTCTTATTCGGAGGCATGTTGTTGACCATGATTGGTCTCATTCCTCCGTTTATCTCTTTCCTGGCCAGCATGCCAATAACAGTCGGGAACGCTGTATTGTTCGTCGCTTACCTTCAACTGTTTGGAACGGCTTTCAACAGCGTCAAGGGTCAGCAATTCACTTCAGACACGATATTCAGGCTTGCCGTACCAGTATTGATCGGAGTGAGTTTGATGAATATCCTGCCCAATGCATTTGCGGGCGTTCCCACGCTTTTACAGCCCTTTTTGACGAATGGGCTCATAATGGGTGTATTAATATCAATCGTGCTGGAAAAATCGGTAAACTGGAATCGCTATGAACAACTGCAGAACTAAGGTGACTTTTCATGCATATCCTGATGACCGATCGATATGGCCTATACATAAATGATCCTCCATTGAAGTATCTTGTAAGGACTTAATTTAAGAGGTGAGCATGAAAACCGGAAGGATATTATCCTTCCGGTTTTCTGCTTTTTCATTGGGTTTTTAATGGTGATCAGGCATTCGACGTGAATGGGATTTAGTAAAAATAGGCTTTTTAATCAGTGGCAATACCCACTCCCCTTACATATTTTGTTGGAGGGATACTTGACGTGGTGTTAATTCCCTGACCATTTCGTTCCGGTTTTTTTATCTATTCCAAGCACTACCTTATAAATAATACACGGAGGTTATATAAAATGTATGAATTTCAAAATCAATTGCAAAACCTGAATGTCGATGATTTCCAGGTGACTCAGCCAGTTTCTTGGGAACAAGTCCCTCAGCAGTATTCCATGGAAGATTCTCGTCAATTTGGTTTAGGTTGTTTTGGCTGTTTCTTGTGTTTTGGCTGCTTTGGCTGTGGAGGATGCGGCGGTCGTTGTGGTCGTTGTGGTGGATGCGGACGTTGTGGAGGATGCGGTGGACGTTGCGGACGTTGCGGCCATTAAGGTTTCAGGTCTAATAAAGAAAAGTCCCTGCGGTGCAGCAGGGACTTTTCTTTATTAGACATAAGGGACAAATTGTCGTACATAGGATTAAAGTGAAGTGCTGAAGCAGAACGTAGAATGCTTCGGGTTAGGAGGAGCGGAATGGTGAATTTGACCCCTTCTATGCGTTTGAAAGTGAAAAGGGATACGTTTTTTCTACCGGAACCAAACAGAGGTGTTTATTTCAGGAATAACATAAGTTCGTTCCGAATGGAGGGCAGCACAATCGTCCAATGGATTGAAAAGTTATTGCCGATGTTCAACGGGGACCATACATTAAGCGATTTGACGGATGGATTGCCTGGACCGTATCGGAACCGTGTCATGGAAATTGCCGAGGTTTTGTACGCGAATGGGTTCGTTCGGGATGTAAGTCAGGACAGTCCCCATCAATTAGGGGATCAGGTTCTTGAAAGGTATGCTTCCCAAATCGAGTTCCTCGACAGCTACGGCGATTCCGGGGCATACCGTTTTCAAGCTTATCGAAAGGGAAGGGCTCTGGCAATAGGTTCTGGCCCACTGTTCCTTTCAGTGGTGTCCGCGCTGATCGAATCCGGACTGCCCACATTCCATATCCTCATTACGGACACGGTACCGACCAATAGAGAAAGATTGAAGGAAATCGTTGCACATGCGCGTAAGTCGGACGAAGAGGCAGCGATAGAGGAGGTCGTGCTTGAGAAGGGAGCAGGGATTGAATGGCAGGAGATCGTGCGGCCATTCGACTCGATATTATATGTGTCACAGGAGGGTGATATTAAGGAATTAAGAGAACTTCATTCGGTTTGCAGGCAAGGGAAAAAGGTCCTGTTTCCTGCATTGATCATCAATCAAATAGGCATGGCTGGCCCGCTTGTCCATCCGGATTCCAAAGGATGTTGGGAGTCAGCGTGGCACCGTTTACATCAAACTGTGCTGGAAAAGGATCAGGCGTCTTCTTCTTTTTCCTCCACAGCCGGAGCGATGTTAGCCAATATAATGGTATTCGAGTGGTTCAAAGAGGCTACAGGTGTTACAACTGCAGAACAAGCCAATCAATTCTATCTGTTGGATATGGAAACATTGGAGGGAAAGTGGCATCCATTCATTCCCCATCCGGGGGTGACGGGAAAAGGGGCAGCTAAATGGATTGAAGATTTTGATCAGCGGCTTGAACAGAAATCGGGCCGGGGTGAGCCGGGGAAAGTGTTCATGCATTTCAGCCGGTTGACATCGGCGGAATCCGGAATCTTTCATACTTGGGAAGAGGGCGATTTAAAACAGCTGCCGTTGGCTCAATGCCGCGTTCAGGTTGTTGATCCGTTGTCGTCAGGTCCAGCCGGACTTCTGCCTGATATTATCCGTTCAGATTTGACGCATGAGGAAGCGCGGAGGGAAAGCGGTCTGGCAGGGGTTGAAGCATATGCATCGCGGACACTCAGCCAGCTCATTCAGACTCTTCCTCCGATTGAGGGAGCAGGCGAAATAAAGGAATCGATCGGTGTCGGAGGAGGGGAAACATTTGCTGAATGTGTTTGCCGTGGGCTGCAAAGCAGTTTAGATACAGAGTTTGGAAATAAGGAGTTCAACCAGGAGAAACTTGTGTCGGTGCAGTTGGGAGATGTGGATGATGAACGCTGCCGGTATTATTTACAAGCGTTGACCCGGCTGCAAGGAGATCCAATCATCGCGTTTGGTGAGGAAGTGTCCGGTTTCCCAGTTGTTTGGGCAGGAACGAGCGACGGCTGGTCTGGCGCTGTCGGTTTGAATGTAACGATCGCATTACGGAACGCGCTGCAAAAGGCAATCATGAAAGTTCAGAACCAGACCGTTTGCCTCACAGCTCCAGGTCTAGTGGCATCGTCTGTTCTTAAGGAAAAAAAGGTGAATCTTGTGATTCCTTCGTGCGAGGTAACAGGGAATTCCGAGATAGTACAGTCCGCCATTCAAGTCCTGAAGAAGAATAAGAAGCGGATTTTCGTTTTCGAATTAGAACTGGAACCATTCTTTAAGGAAGAACTGGCAGGTGTGTTTGGGGTATTTTTGCGAGAGGAGGAATCAGGGTGAAAACTGACGTATTGGTTGTCGGGGAAGGAGTGTTGGCCGACCATGTTCATGGGGACCTGTCCGGCCAATATCAGGTCAATCGCCAAACCGATTTCGAGGCAGGAATACCGCAAACGACGGCTTTGGTCCTTGTGCTTCAAGATGCTTGGAACCCCACGGTCCATCAAAAGGCGGAAGAGGTGATAAGAACAGCTGGCATTCCATGGCTGCGGGGGTTCGTATCATTTGGAGAGGGAGTGGTAGGTCCGCTGGTGCGCCCAGGTATTACAGGTTGCTCACAGTGTGCAGACCAAAGACATTTCATGGCCGGGCGTGATCGTAAAGAAATGTGGGGAATCCGCAAACAGCTGCAAGAAAATGGGGGGATACAGCGTGATGCGGCGGCATCACGCACAGGCCTTTTGCAGATGGCTCACCTGATTGGTGCAGAGGTAAGGAAGGTGATGAAAGGAGAACACGCCAATTCGGAAGGACGTGTATCATTAATCAATCTGAAAACGCTGAACGGCTCGTGGCACTCGTTTTTACCTGATCCCTTGTGTCCTGTTTGCAGCCAATTACCTGATGACTCGAAGGATCGTGCAAGGATTTCGTTACAGCCAAGTCCGAAAATAAGTCCCGACAGTTACCGGACCCGTTCAATGGATGATCTGAATGAAGTTCTGGCCAAGGATTACTTGGATCACCGCACAGGATTCTTGAATAATAAAATGATAGACCTTGTGCCGCCATTTGCCGATGTAAGTGTTAATTTGCCTTTGTTCATAGGAGATGAGGGGGCGGCAGGCCGTACTCTCTCATACGCCGTCAGTGAGATGACTGCCATATTGGAGGGATTGGAAAGGTATTGCGGAATGGAGCCCCGCGGCAAACGGACAGTCATACATGACAGCTACAGTAACCTGAAAGATCATGCGCTCGATCCCATCAAGATAGGGGTGCACTCGAAGGAACATTATGCCCAGAAGGATTTCCCTTTTCGACCGTTTGATCCTGACCGCAAGATAGATTGGGTGTGGGGCCATTCATTTTTGCAAGAGCGGCCGATCTTGGTCCCGGAATTGCTTTCCTATTACAGCTTGGGCTGCGGAGATGGATTCGTCTATGAAACTTCCAATGGCTGTGCATTAGGGGGAAGTTTGGAGGAGGCCATTTTCTACGGCATCATGGAAGTGGTGGAACGTGATTCGTTTCTGCTG
The DNA here is from genome assembly GCF_030348945.1 of Peribacillus sp. ACCC06369. Taxonomy (NCBI): domain Bacteria; kingdom Bacillati; phylum Bacillota; class Bacilli; order Caryophanales; family Bacillaceae; genus Peribacillus; species Peribacillus sp. ACCC06369. The sequence continues at coordinate 4,434,876 of NZ_JAUCEN010000002.1, read as the reverse complement.
ACCTGGTACGCGCAGTTGCCCCTCGCACGTCTTGACCCCTATTCTGCAAATGACAAAGAACTGGAATTGATGATTGACAGGGCAAGGGCGGCAGCGGGGTATGATATCCATTTGTTTAATGCCACCATGGAACACGGTATACCAAGCGTATGGGCGTTGGCAAAAAACAGGAAACAAAAAGGATTGAATCTCATATGTGCGGCAGGGGCTCATCTGGACCCGATCCGGGCGGTGAAAAGCGCGGTCTTCGAGTTGGCAGGCATGATGCTGACCCTTGACGATAAATTGGAAGAAAACCAGGAGGAGATTGAGAGAATGCTGCATGATTCCTCACTGGTACGGAAAATGGATGATCATGGCATGCTGTACGGTTTACCGCAAGCCGAGGAGCGACTGCAGTTTCTGCTGGATGCTGACCGGCCGATGCGAACATTCGATGAAGAATTCGGGAAAAAGGTGAATCATTCGGACTTGACCGAAGATCTGCAGGATATCCTTCAGGAGTTCCGCCGATTGAAACTCGAGGTGATTGTGGTGGATCAGACGACACCGGAGATTGAACGGAATGGATTACATTGCGTAAAAGTGCTGATCCCGGGGATGCTGCCGATGACATTCGGCCATCATCTTACCCGCATAACGGGGCTTGAGAGGATACTGAGGGTTCCGATGGAACTTGGATATGCAAAACGGCCGCTTGAATTCGAACAGATCAATCCGCATCCGCATCCTTTTCCATAAGCGGTGACTTAGGAGGTAGGAGGATGAGTCTAGAGGCATTTCTGCACAATTTGCATTTTGACATCGAAAAGGCAAGTCCGCCGGATTGGGAAGTGGATTGGGATGATGCACCGCTAACGTATAAGATTTACCGTGACTTGCCTGTTTTTCCACTATCACTGGAGGTGCCGCTGACGCTTGAGGGGGGCAATGGGCCTGCAAAGCTGGACCTCGAAGGAATCGGTCATTTCCTCTGGTATGCATATGGCCTGACCCAAGTCAGTCAGGTACCGAGATCCTCGGAATCCGAGGACCTCATGCAGTCATTCCGGCGTTTTCCGCCATCAGGGGGAGGTTTGTATCCAAGTGAATTGTACGTGTACTTGAAGATGGAGGAAGTGCCTGCTGGCGTATACCACTATGATGCGGCACACCACCGGTTGGTATTGCTGCGGGAAGGGGATTTTGATTCATATGTAACAAGAGCTCTTGGTGAAACCTTTGATATTACCTCATGTTTTGGGACGGTTTTTGTATCGACGATGTTTTGGAAAAACTTCTACAAATATAATAATTTTTCATACCGCCTGCAAGGTCTGGATGCGGGCGTGCTCATTGGACAGTTACTCGAAGTGGCGAAACGGTTTGGAATCGCATCTGGGGTTTGCTTCCAATTCCTTGACCGGGCCATCAATCATCTGCTCGGGCTTTCGAAAGAGGAGGAGAGCACGTATGCGGTGATTCCCTTATCGGCAGAACCAGCATTTTGGTGTACGGATGAAAGCTACAGTGACGGACATGTCACTTCGACGGAATTATGCAGGGAATTGACGGGGATTCAGCCTGAACACTATGTTCGGTCGAAGAGGATCAGGGAATTTCCGATGTTAACTAAAATGAATGAAGCATCCATGATCGAGTCCACCCAATCATTCCGGCCGATCGATCCAAAGAATGGGGCCGAATGCGAAGGGCATGTAGTAACCCTACCTATCGTTAAAAGGTTATCCCATGATTTGGCTGCGGTTTGCCGAAAGCGGTTTTCACCTGAAATGGACTTCGCTCTAGGGAAAGTCAGTCAACTGCAACTGGCGGCTCTCCTGCAGGAGGCAACCGCCTCGTTCTCCTATCGAAATGATTTGGATGGAACAAACGAGAACAACGAACATCGCGTTTCCTTATATGTTTGTTTGTATAATGTGGAAGACATTCAAGATGGTGCATACCATTATGACAGCACGACACATTCATTACGACAGATACAATCAGGAGATCATCGGCTCCAATTGCAATACGGAATGTCCCTGGATATCATGAACTTTCAGCAAGTGCCGATCTGCATACATGTAGTTGGCGATCAAGATCATTCCAAAAAGAAGCTTGGATATAGAGGGTACCGCATCCAGCAAATGGAGGCAGGTATGCTCGTACAGAAATTACTGATAGCGGCCTCAGCCCTCGGAATGAACGGGCACCCGCTGCTCGGCTTTGATGTGAATATGTGTGATGAACTTTACAAAATCGGTGGTGGTCCTCAAGGAAAAACGAGCCTTATCCAAGTCCCGATCGGCCACTATCGGAATCGTCCTTGGCTGAAGGGGAGTCTGCATTGTTGAAAAAGATGAAACGAAAGCCTCCATTTCATTTAAGAAATGGAGGCTTTCGTTTTTATTTTGTAGTGCAGCTTCTATCCTAAGAGTGCAATAATCTCTACTGAAGATTATACTGAAATTAAAGATTTTACTACTTTTGGGAATGAATAAGTATATAAAGTTAATTAGTACGCTTTTAACTAAACATTTTAAAGGATGTAGCTTATGGAATGGAAAACTGACAGAAAATCCAAGAAGCCTTTATATAAACAAATAGCAGCTTACATCGAGAGTGGCATTGCTGATGGAACATTTTCATTGGATAAGCCGCTACCGTCTGAACGCTTCTTGGCAAGTGAACTGGGAGTTAACAGAAGCACAGTTGTTGCTGCTTATGATGAATTGGAAGCAAATGGGCTAGTTGAACGAAAAAAAGGAAGCGGAACCATGATCAGCAAGGATATCTGGGGAATTACCCGAAAACGTATACCTAGTTGGAATAGATATATCGAAGCGGGTTCTTTTTTGCCCAATATGCCAGTAACCCAAAGAATTCGTAAAGAGACGGAAGGGCATAACCTTATTAACTTAGCTAGTGGGGAACTTTCAGAAGACTTATTTCCAGTCCAATCCTTACGTGAAATCATTTCTAATAGGTCCTTCATTGGTAGCTTAGGTTATGATCACCCTCAAGGCAATGCGGTTTTAAGGGAAACAATAACCAAACATGTTAAACAGTATAGGAGAATTGACACGCATCCATCTTCTATACTCATTACTTCGGGTGCACAGCAAGCCATACATCTGGTGGTCCAATGCTTGTTAAAGCCAGGAGATGCCGTTGTATTGGAAGATCCATCATATAGTTACAACCTTCCCATCTTTCAATCCGCGGGGCTAAGAATTTTTCATTTACCAGTTGATAAAGATGGAATCAACCCAGAGGATTTACTGGAACTCCATAAAAAACATCGGATCAGGATGATCTTTTTGAACCCTGTATTTCAAAACCCTACAGGAACTGTCCTTCATATCAACCGTCGTAAAAGAATTCTTGAACTTTCATCCGAATATGGAATACCGGTCATAGAAGACGATCCTTATAGTTTAACTTCCTTTACCGGGGAAGAAATTTCCACTCTTAAATCGATGGACAACAACGGAAATGTTTTGTATATAAGCTCTTTGTCAAAAATTGTTGCTTCCGGTTTAAGAATTGGGTGGATTATAGGACCGAAACCAGTTATAGAGAGACTTTCTGATGCTAAGCAGCAGGTTGACTTCGGTCATGGCTCATTCACTCAATGGATAGCAAACGATTTTTTGGATTCAGAGTATTTTCCTGCCCATATTGCCTACTTAAGGGGCCAACTGAAAAAAAGAAGGGATGCAATGGTTTCGAGTCTTCAACAATTCCTGCAAAAAAAAGTTGATTATAATTCGCCAAATGGTGGAATTCATTTGTGGTGTAAGCTGAAAGTGCCATTGAACGAAATAAAGTTACTGGAGGAATCCATCAAAAGAGGAGTCATATACGTTCCGGGTTCAACACTAGGTACAAATAAGGAATACGTACGCTTTACTTTTGCAAGGGAAAATGAGGAATCCATTCACGAAGGCATCAAAAGGTTTGCAGAGGCTGTAAAAAGTTTATAATCATATGCTTTGATATTCACGAGAGAGAGTCATGATGATTCCAGACTGTAGACAAACTTGTTCGGTTTGCCTGCAGTTTTTTAATTAAAAAGTTCCGTTGATTTCAGAAATCCGCTCCCTTTCCGCCTACTGTCTGCCAAGCCTCCTCGGCGCAAGCGCCTGTGGTGTCTCGGCTAGCCAGTAATTCGGCAGGAGTGTCGCAAATTTCTTCAATCTAATGAGGGTTTCATCCACATACCCATCATCAAGCTAAGATATATTTGTATCCCCATAACGAAAAAATTCTTTTTTCTATTAATTTTACAGAAAAAGTAGCTCTTTTTTCGTTTTGGAGTGTTTTATATTTTTTATCTTGATGGCGATGCGGTGGGGACCCCAATAAGGTGCTGTTTCAGACTGAATTTACAATCGGAAATGAAATATATAGAAAAAGACCATGACTATTAAAAAATCATGGTCTTTTTCAGTGCTCACCAAATTTTGATTAGGGCTTTTCACTGATTGATTTCGTTATCGGACGTTCGTTAGGTATTTTGCATGCACATAACCTGTTCCCTTACCGTACTGAATTTTGTACCAAGAGCTACTCTTATTAATTACGGTAACGATTTGGTTTTTCTTCAAAGAGCCAAGAACTTTCCCAGATGTGGTTGGTTTGGAACGGACATTCAACTTCGTAGCATTGACCTTACCAGTCATATTTTTCGCTGCCGGTTTGTTTAAAGTGTAGGAAGTCGTCGTTGTACGTTTGTTCTGGCTTGGATCAATCGCTGTAATGGTAAACGTATACTTTCCGTTCGATACCTTTGATACATGCCATGATGCACTTTGGATACCGGCATTGTTTGTAGCATTATTGGTTAGTGTCGCCACGGTTTTGTCTTTTGCATCTTTTACTTGAACGGTTACCTTCGCCTTTTCATTAATCTCATACTTCAAAGCAACATTACTCGTTTTTGAATCATATGAGGTTTTTATATTATTAATGGAAGGTGCCGTTATATCGGGTTTCGTTAAAGTAAATGGAACCGTTGCTGAGTTTTTATTTTGATTGCTGTCGATCGTTGCAATTTCAAATGAGTACTTACCGTTCATAACCTTCGATACATTCCACGATGTCCATTGGACACCGGCATTTTTCTCTGCATTATTGATCGGAGTAGCTTGGATTTTGCCTTTTGCGTCTTTTACTTGAACGGTAACCTTTGATTTTTCATTGATCTCATACTTCAGGAAAACTTTATTTGTTTTTGAGTCATATGAGGTATTTGTATTTTTAATAACTGGAGCCGCTGTGTCAGGCTTTGTTAATAAAAATGGAACAGATGCTGAACTTGCATTATTACTACTATCAATCGCTCTAACTTCAAAGGTGTATGAACCGTTACTTACCTCTGATGCATCCCAAATGGCTAATTGCGATCCTGACGGCTTTTGATCCCCTTTGACAAGAGAAGCGATGATTTGCTCTTTTTCATCCGTAACTTCCACTGTCACATTCGCTTTTTCATTTGTATCAAAGGTTATTTTGACTTGGTTTGTTTTAGAATCGTAATGGGCTTTTAAACTATTAATCATTGGTGCCGTTTCATCTTTAGGTGCGGGATCCGGAGCTGGTGTTGGAATTGGCGTTGGAATGATAGGTGCCGGTTCTGGCTTGACTGGTTCTACTTCTTCAGGCTCGGGCTTATAAGCTTGTTTTAAGCTTGTCCCTTCATAATAGAAAGCAAGAATCTCGCGATACGTATTTCCCTTTTCGCCAGCCTTTTTCGCGCCATACTGACTAAGTCCGACACCATGGCCGTATCCCTTGCCTGAAACGTTAATCGCATCCCTTGCAGTATCCACTTTGTCTACTAAAAAGCTTTTCATGATGCCCAGACCGATAATGTCTCTAATTTTCGAAGCCGTTACATCTTCTAATATTACACTTTGCTGTAGCGCTTTCCCCTTTTCTTTCACCATAAATTCAATCTTTATACTTCCTTTACTCACCCTGCCGCCACTTGTTAGTGCGTGAAGGGATAGGTGAGGGACAGCCGTTATTTTAATGTCTTTGCCGGTATATCCATTTTTCTGTAGCCATGCTCTTATATTAGAAATTACTGGTGTTTGTTCAGCTTCCTTGGTATTAGCCCACCATGTATCTGCTTTTGTCAAATCTAAATTTGCAAGGTCTATTTGTTGCTTTTTTACACTAAAACTCCACACAGTTTGCGGATCATATGGATCGTCTTTGACCATTAAATATGGTAGCTCTGTACCAATCCAAACATTATTGTTGGACTCGGTTTTCCCTCCATTGCTAGAGGAAAAAAGAGCATCTGAACCTATATGTTGTTTTTCACCATAACCGATGACCTGACCTTCTGTTGCTTTAACAGCTTTTGTTGAGTTTTCGTGCCAAGTGTAGCCACCGTATACCTGGTAACTCATTGTGTCATCGGGCGTTCTGTTGATGTAGCTCATCGCATAGGTTCTTGCCGCAACAGCCTGTGCCTTTAAGGCTTCCTGATTCCATAAAGCCGGCATTTCAGCTGGAACAACCCCTTTTAAATAATCTTCAAGACCAATTGAGTTATATGGACGGATGAATTTCCCATCTTCCATAATAAAACGTAAACTACCTAAGTATGTACGCCCATTAATCGAAAGTGGACCGTTCCCTGTTTCAGGTTTCACTTCAATCTCAGAAGCTTTGCCTATTTCTTTTGAATCTGTCTGAACAACAATGTCCGTACCGCTGACCCTCAACGTATACTTCTTGTTCGATTCTAGTTTTACATTTGCTAGATTCGTAGTGTACGTGACTTCCGGTTCGACGGTAATCTCGGATTTATTACCAAGATAGCCTTTTAATTTAACCTTAATGATCGGATCGGCTGCCGCCTTAACAGACATTTCTGGAAGTAAAGATAGCATGAGAACGAGTGTAACAAACATCCATATTCCATTCCGTACCTTTTTCATTGAATAACCTCCTCATAATTTGGAAATTTATTAAAATAATAGTATATCATCCATAATGAGACATTAGTCGATATTTTACTATTTTAGGAGTCCCACCGCATGGCCGTTAAGCTAAGGTTTTTAGACATGAAAAAGAAGGAGTTAAGTGAATATAAATCTATCTATATGATAAAAGACTATTATTTATTGTTTTATCAAGGATTACAAAAAGACACCCAAGAACTATCAAAGACTTTTCTCCGTCTGTTTTACCTTTTGGAGAAAAACGGACGGAAATGTCATCGTTATAACAAGAAAACGGTCTTCGATATCTTAGGTGTTGTCTATGATTATTCGATGTCACAAAAACTCAAAGTTGCCTAATACTTTTTAAAAAACCTATTTAATAGGTTTTTTTGTCATGCACAATTTTAGTATTACTGTAGCAAAATAAAGAGAACGCACTTTCAAATTAACTCTTGGCAGGTTAGCTTGATGGCGATGGGGTTTCATCCATAAAAAGTAAAAAAACATGAAGGATAACCACGTCTTCTTTAAAATCATGGTTCAGGATGAGACCATTACGAACCATGATTTTAAAACAAAGTTGATTGGAACGTAAGGTACGAGACTCCTGCGGGAAGAGCACGTCCAAGGGGGACCCCGCAGGCTTGCGCCGAGTACGGATTAAAAAAACTGTAGGCAACTCCATTATTATCGAGTTTATCTACAGTGTGTAAGGTGCCGATCATGGCACATTCCTGTTGTCGACAAAAGAGGTTCCATCTATATGTTAAAAAAAAGTTGATTGGAACGTAAGGTACGAGACTCCTGCGGGAAAAGCGCGTCAAAGGGAGACCCCGCAGGCGCTTGCGCCGAGGAGGCTCCCGGACCGCCCGCGGAAAGCGAGTGCCTGGAGTGGAAATCAACATCTAAATTGTAACCATACCCGAGGATTTGAAGGTGTTGTTTTGGGTCAGTTGGTTCAGGAACATCATTTGATGAAAGTTAGTTTTCCGAACCCCTTTTTTTTGTCTTTTTCGAGGAAGCAAGTTAGGTCAGAGTTCCTGCAATACGTGGTATCTTAGCCATTTCTTCAGTGGCGCTTTGCACTTTTCTATGTATATGAACGAAAGAATTCAACAAGTGGATGGTGAAAATTTCACTTGATTGGATGGTCCGAAAATTGGTTGTTCTTTTATTATAGAGTAGTAGGCTTTTTTTAAAATATTTACTTAGTAAACACGAAGAGCGATCTACCTGGATACAATTTAATTTTGACATCCAAATTAGGTAGTTACACTACGATATACGATGAGAATCGGAATAATTTGAAGTGGTTCAAGGAAATAGATAATAATATTGGGAGGCGTTGAATCATGACGATAAGTGTAATATTAGTAGTAGCCATTAGTTTAGTTGCTCTGGTTGGCACCCTTTCATTAACGGGGAAGAGTGATAGTGATTATTCTGCAGCAACGAGAGGGAATTTGTTGAACCTTAGTTATATTTATATTGGTCTTGCCCTAGTATTAACTGTGGGCATCATCTACTTCGTAATAAAATTAGCCTAAGATACCACGTGAATGATTATTATAATAGTATATCAACATGCATAGAAATATAGGCTTAATTGTAAATAAAGGTCATGTTTTGTACGAGTGATTTACAAGACATACTCTATTTGTGAAACCAAAAATGAAACGTTAATAGAAGTCACTTCAAAGAAAAACTGACCGCCTCTTTCATTTAATAATTAAATTATAACGTCGCGGAGATGATCAAATATGACATTGCCTGTATTGATTTTGACAATTATCTTAAGCTTGCTTAAATTATTAGTTACCTGTCTTCCAACCGATGCAGTGAATTGGATTATGAGTAAATTTAAAATGCATTCAGAAATTAGTGAAGCGAATGCAATCGTAACCTTTGATGAAAAACGTTTGGAAGGTGAAGACAAAATTCAAGTAATTAATTATTTTAACGAAGCTAAGTTTTTGAAAAAAAATCATATATTCCCAGGGAACGAGAAATTGTTTTTACATCCAGAGAACAGTGGGACTCCAATAATAATTGATACTAGAAGAGGAAAAAACGATGTTAGATTATTTGTGTACATTTACAACGACCACGTGGATGTGGTCAAACAGTTCAAGAATAAAGTAGTTGCGTATAGTCTTCTTTCCGAGAGCCTCCAAGAACGATCCATGCCAGTAATAAGGAATTTAGTTTAAAAGGAACAAATAAAAAGATGTCTTTTAAAGTCTTTTAAAGTGAACTGCCCCCCAATTGTTAGTAACATCTAACTAATTGGAGATGCAGTTTTTTTATACGATGAATAACGAAAATGACTTTCGGTCAGGTTCTGTTAATCAAACAAACTGATAACTTTCAGCCCTACCATGGATTTGCCCCGTTTTCTGCCAATCATAAAGCTGTAGTTGTACGGGGGCTGTGGGGGAGTCGCTTTTATAAGAATATAATAAGGGTGAATCTGAATTTTGGGTATTACAGCTGTATGTAGTCGTAAATGAAATCTCAAAAAATACCCAATGGATCTTGTATAATTGTATGGTTTTAACGGATCGGCCGAAAGTCAGTCGGTCTCGGTTAATACCTTTAAAGTCTTTTCCCTGATGCTTATCCTGTTTTTATAATCTTTAGCAACCAACTCTGTATATATTAAATCGAAAAGTAATAGTAGTGGAAGCAATGGTGAGATGTTTTGTCCCATATGCAGGCTATTTTTGCTGGTGACCGATAGCGATATATCACCAAGCTGTGAGAGCTCGGAATTTTTATCACCAGTAAAAACCAAGATGCGCGAGCCTTGTGCCTTTGCGATTTTAACTGCGCGAATCACTTCTTTTGTTGTTCCGGAAATGGAAATGCCGATGACAACACTATTCTGGTCACTTAAAGCTGCGTCCATCATTGACTGGTGGGGATCTGTAATAGCCTCAACAGATAAGCCAATCCGGAAAAACTTGGATTTGAACTCCTGGGCGGCTAAACCCGAACTCCCTATTCCATATACATGTATCTTATTTGCCTGTGTAAGGAAAGATACCGCTTTCTGGATATCGTCATATGTGGTTATATGAAAGGTATTATCTATGATACCTAAGTGATCTTGGTACAGTTTAGCGAAATAATCCACCTGCTTGATGTCCTTCATATTTTTCGGTGTTTTTCGGAGATCCACGAACCTTTTTAACTCATGCCTGAACTCATTAAACCCAGAAAAGGCTAATTTTTGGCAGAAACGCGTAATCGTTGCCGGCGAAATATGAAGCTTTTTAGCTATTTGACTAATGGTTAACTGACTTACTTCTTCAGGGCGTTCCAGAATGTATTTGGCCAATTCTTCTTCTGTTTTGGTGAATTTGTCCATGCTGCACTCAATGCCATATATGAGGTTTTCTGCTAGATATTCCATGTGATCACCCATTTCAAATTACTTATATGTATACCTTTTATAGTTTAATGTATCCATTAGGGACGTCAATAACCGGAACGGATGGCTACAGGAATATGGATCAAAAAAGAGACCCAAACTATTGCCAGTCTGGGTCATTTCATTACTATGTGCAATTTTCTATTCTTGGATAGCATCCACGAATCTTTTAGTGATTTGCTGCGGTCTGGTAATGGCACCGCCCACTACTACTGCATGGACATTAATATCCAATACAGAGCGGGCGATTTCTGGTGTTATGACATTTCCTTCAGCGATCACTTTCGCTTTTTTCACTGCTTTTACTATCTCTTTGAGCACAGCATAATCATCCTGATATATTTTTTGGCCAAATGTTTCGTTCGTATAGCCGTATAAAGTGGGTGCTACAATATCGAATCCTAACTGTTCGGCGTATACTGCTTCCTCTATGGTGGATACATCAGCCATTAGTAAAACATCCGGATATTTAGCTCTTATTTCGCAATAAAACTGTTTTAACGTTTTACCGTCCGGTCTTACCCGGGCTGTAGCATCCGTCGCAATGATTTCCGCTTTAGTTTCCATCAATGCATCAATTTCGGCCATGGTGGGAGTGATAAAGACATCATTCTGTCCATACACCTGTTTAATGATCCCTATGACAGGAAGGTTCACATTCTTCTTGATTTCCATTATGTCAGCTACGGAGTTTGCGCGAATGCACTTCGCACCGCCTTCTTTGGCAGCAATAGCCATGCGTCCCATAATAAAAGAGCTGTGCAGCGGCTCATTCTCCAATGCTTGACAAGATACAATTAAGCCTTTGTGAATTTGATCCAGCACCTGTTGCATGTTTAACACTTCCTTATCGTTATCTATGTTCTTAATGACCCAAGAATTCTTCCACTTCATTTTTGATGATCGTTACTTGGGGACCGTAAACTATTTGAATGCCATTCCCTTTTTTTACGACGCCTTTTGAACCGGTTTGTTTAATGACGTCCTCTTTCACCAATGATTCATCCTTTACCGTGACACGGAGACGGGTTGCACAGCAATCGACTATATCGATATTTTCCTGTCCGCCTAATCCATTAACGATGGTCTGGGTTCTTTCTGATGCCGTTACTTGTGTAACAGCGGCCTGTTCATCATCTTCACGGCCAACCACTTTTAAATTCTTCTTCCTGATCAAGAATTTAAAAGTGAAGTAGTATAGGAAAAACCATGGAATGCCGACGAGAAGTACATAAACCCAGTTTGTTTTACTGATACCCTGGAGAATCCCGAATAAAGTGAAATCAATAAATCCTCCAGAGAAGGTTTGACCGATTGTTATATTGAATATATCTGCCATCATGAAGGCAAGCCCGTCAAACAAGGCATGAAAAACATAAAGGATTGGGGCGACAAATAAGAAACTGAATTCAAGCGGTTCGGTAATGCCTGTTAAGAAAGATGTTAAGGCAGCTGAAAGAAGCAAACCGGCCACGACTTTCTTATTTTTAGGTTTAGCGCAGTGATAAATGGCCAGTGCAGCGCCTGGTAAACCAAACATCATCGTGATGAACCGCCCGGACATGAACCGGGAAACACCCTCATAGTACTTGACAGTAGTTGGATCGGCCAATTGCGCAAAGAAGATATTCTGAGTCCCGCTGACAATCTGCCCTTTAATCTCCATCGTCCCGCCTAAAGCTGTTTGCCAGAAGGGAAGGTAGAAAATATGATGCAACCCTAACGGCCCGAGCATCCGTAATATGAATCCGTAAAAGAAAGTCCCAATCGTACCTGTGCTCGTTACCAGCGCACCTAATTGGTTAATGAGAAGTTGGAAATAAGGCCATACGATAAAAAGCACGGCTCCAACCAAGATGGACGCGAAGGAAACGATGATTGGAATGAAACGGGAACCACCGAAAAACCCTAAAACTTGCGGAAGCTGAATTTTATTATATTTATTGTGCAGATATGCAGCAGAGATACCTACTACGATACCGCCAAACACACCAGTCTCCAGTGTTTGGATCCCGACCGCCATTCCCTGTCCGGCACCTGCCAGATTCTCTTTGGCAAGTTCCCCGTTTATTAGAAGCAGTGCATTTATTGTACTGTTCATGACGAAGTAGCCGATCATGGCTGCAAGTGCAGCGGTCCCTTTATCCGAGCGTGCCAAGCCCACTGCAACACCTACGGCAAAAATAACCGGCAAGTTGCCGAATACGATGCTTCCTGCAGAACTCATGATCGTGAAAATGGCCTGCAGCCAAGCAAAGTCTAAAAAAGGATAGGCCTCAACTGTATTTGGATTAGAAAGAGCACCGCCAATTCCCAGCAATAAACCGGCTGCTGGCAAAACGGCAATCGGGAGCATAAAAGATTTACCGAACTGTTGCGCTTTCTCAAAAGCTTTCTTCATATTAATTCCTCCCTCATTTAACGAGCCCTTTGATACTCTCTATTTTTAATCGCTCTATACTAGCTATATTAAATCCTTATGATAGCGTTTTCAATGCGGTGCAAGGTTATATCAATGGTTTTCAATCTTGCGCTTATTTCTCTGAAAAAGTTTTCATTAATAGAAGTGCTGGCTTGGATATAAAGTTATATGAATATATTGAAATCCTCATTTGTTTATTTTTATAATTCGTGTATTGGTAAGTAAATGTACGCTTTTTATAAAAAAAAAGATATTTTTGTACGAAATCCGAATATTATCTTGTGCAATTCTGAAAAAGTATATATAATTACCTCAAATGATAGTTTGGCAGGTGATAGTCATCTTACCGATAAACTCTAACGAAACGAAGAAATTGCTTTCTCATATGTATAATGAGGTATCGAAGGAATTGTTCGGCTTTGGTACGACTTTGCTAAAGGTTACCATTGAGAAGAATGTGATTACATTTCAGGCCAAACATCGACGTGCCCCGCGCTCTGAAGCTTTAGAGGGTGAAGTTCCCAGCCTGAAGCAGGAAGTTGACTTCCATATGTCACTGCTTTATAAAAAGAAACTGAGACAAAAGCTGGAAACGCAAACGGATTGGGATATTGAAGCCGTCCTGAGGGATTATGACTCAGCGACGCAGCTGGCATTCACCAATATTGTATTGAAGGAAAATTAATATAATCATATAAATGGATTTCCACTCGGATTTATCTGGAGGGAACGCCACAATAGAACCAAATGATAAGTTTTATCTTTGTTTACAAAGAAAAGACAATCTTGGGTAGAATTTCAATTCTATTTAAGATTGTCTTTTTTTACATTTATATCAGTAAAAAGGAAATTTTAAACAATATGAAAGTGGAGGTTTGAATGATGAAAAAAATGATTAGCGTATTGATGGTGTTATCCCTTTTCACATTTGTTTTAGCTGCATGCTCTTCAAAGGAGGATGGCAAGAAAAAACCAGCCAAATTAGTCGTTTCCACTTGGGGATTCGCTGATGATTTCTTCCGGCCGGAAGTCTACGCACCATTTGAAAAGAAGCATAATGTCGAGATTGTCGTTGATTCAGGAAATAATGCTGATCGACTGAACAAGGTACGCCAAGCGAATAGTGATGTGGATGTTATCTATTTATCCGACTACTATGCACAGCAGGGCATCGATGAAGGCTTATTTGAAAAAATTGACCACAGTAAAATTCCGAATATTGATAATATATACGACAAAGCAAAAGCACCAAATGGAGAGGACTTTGGACCAGCCTATACCATTGCACAATTTGGCATTGCTTATAATCCCGATGAAGTGAATAAGCCAATTACGTCTTGGAAAGATCTTTGGAGCAAGGATTTGGCAGGGAAGATAACGATCCCGTCAATCACATCAACAACTGGACCGATGTTTTTGGATGCCGCTTCAAAAGTCAGCGGAAGTAAAGAGTTCAATGAAGATAAAGCCTTTGATCAAATGAAAAAGATCATGCCGAATGCGGTAAAGGAATATGGGCAAACATCTGAGTTCGTAAACATGTTCTCGCAAGGGGAAATTGCTGCAGGCCCGATCATGGAAATGTATTTTGGCGATTTACAGGAAGCTGTTCCTCAAGCTAAGTTCATTTCACCTGAAGAAGGCGGTTACGCAGTGATGAATACGGTGAATATTGTAAAAGCCAGCGATCAAAAAGAATTGGCCGGGGAATTCATGAATTACATCTTAAGCAAGGAAGTTCAGGAAAAATCAGCGAAAGCGAAAGTGGATTCTCCTGTCAATACCGAAGTCAAGCTCTCTAAAACGGAAGCGAAAGGCTTAACATATGGGGATGACGTCATTAGCAGCTTGCGTGTGTTAGATATGAAGTTTGTAAACCAAGAATCTAAACAATGGATCGACCGTTGGAATCGTGAACTTACACACTAAGAAAAAAAAGAGGTGTGCTTGATGAAGAAAAAAATGATTCTTGATGTGGATACTGGAATAGATGATGCGATCGGGATCATTCTTGCTGTTAAAAGCCGTCAATTCGACATATTGGCGATTACGACAGTGAACGGGAATGTATCACTTGATACGGCCACACTGAATACATGCAAAATATTGGATTTATTGAATGAACAGGACATTTCAGTCATAAATGGGGCAGATAGCCCAATTATCAGGAGCCCCTTTTTTGAACACCGGATCCATGGCGAAGACGGGATTGGCGGTGCCTTGAAGGATGTGCCGGTCAAAAAGCAGCCTGATGATGGATTTGCTTCTGATTTCATCATCAATTCCATTTTGAATTTTCCTGATGAAGTGACGCTTGTCATGACGGGACCTCTTACGAATTTGGCATTGGCGGTGAAAAAATGTCCGCAAATCACCAAGCTTGTTAAAGAAGTCATTTTCATGGGCGGTGTTGTACAAGGGGTTGGCAATGTCACGCCAACTTCTGAATATAACACGTATGTCGATCCTGAAGCTGCCAAAATCGTCTTACAGGCGGGATTCGAATCGATCACGCAAGTTGGTCTTGATGTCACGAGAAAGGTTCTATTGGATGAAGAGCATATCCAATTGATCCAAAACGATGCACTTGCTGACTATATAAGCGAAAGTACATCCGATTATCGGAAAAGGTATTTTGAACGTAACGGTATATGGGCTTGTGCGATGCATGATCCATTAGCTGTAGCCATTGCTTTGCAAAATGATCTTGTCACTAGAGAAGAATATTATGTGGATGTAGAAACAAAAAGTGAAATTTGTGACGGACAGATGGTTTGCGACTTTCAAAATAGGCTGAATAAGCCGCCAAATGCGCATGTTTGTCTTGACGTGAATGCGGAAGCGTTTTTCGACCTGTTTATTCGCATAATCAATTCATAAATAATACGAACAGGGGGTTCCGAGGTGAAAAAACGCTATCTATACCTGTTGCTGTTGCCAGGGGTTCTATTTTTAACGATATTCATGATCATTCCAATCCTATTGACGATTGGCACGACATTTTTTACTGAAAGCGGCTTTTCCATACAAGGATATCTCGATTTTTTCAGAGATCGATACTTTATTGAAATACTGCTCACGACACTTAGGGTGAGTCTGTTCACGACCATCATTTGCATTCTATTAGGATTTCCAGCAGCTTATTATATTTCAAAATTGAAACAACGAAAAAAAGTGATCATGCTTTTACTGACGATCTTTCCGCTATTGACAAGCCCTGTGGTTCGCTCATTCAGCTGGATGGTGATTATCGGTAAAAACGGCGTGGTGAATAAATTGCTTATGGGCATGGGCCTGATTGAAAAGCCGCTTGATATTTTATACACGCCTACTGCAATCATCATCGGATTGGTCCATTTATTCCTGCCATTGATCATCGTGACGCTGGTGGGGGTGATGGAGAACATCGAGACGGATTTGTTAAAAGCGGCGGAGAGCCTTGGAGCGTCAAGATTGGCAGTATTCTCAAAAGTGATCATTCCGCTTTCGGTTCCAGGTTTGGTCATTGGCAGCATCCTTGTTTTTGTAGGGAGCTTCACTGCCTATACGACGCCTGCTTTACTAGGTGGGAAACAGCGGGTCATTTCGACATTTCTTTATCAAAACGCAATTACATTGAACGAATGGCAAGTGGCATCGATTGTCGCCACCATCATGATTGCCGTGACCGTTCTAATCATATCGATCATGAATGGTTTGGCAAAAAAATTAAATCCAAAGGGGTAGAGGTGTATGCAGGAAAAAAATCGAGGATTGGCCCTGTTTACTCTCCTGGTGTTTCTCTTTTTACTAGGGCCTTTGCTTATCATATCCGTTACGTCATTTGAAGGCGGAAATATTTTGAAATTCCCGCCGGAAGAGTTTTCTTTAAGATGGTACGAAAATATTTTTAATGTGGAAATGTTTTTGGTCGCTTTTAAAACTTCCATCCTTGTTTCACTCGGAGGCAATCTTTTGGCACTGTTACTGGGAGTGCCAGCTGCCTATGCATTGAGCCGATATGATTTTAAAGGGAAAAGCGTGATTAATGCATTTTTCGTTTCGCCAATATTAATTCCGGGAATTGTGCTGGGCTTTGCATTTTTACGTTATATTGTCGGAACTTATCAGCTTCCGATATATGCGGCCCTGTTTGTTGGACATACTGTTATCATGCTGCCGTTCATCATCCGTGTGATTTCTTCAAGCTTATCAAACTTTGACTTTTCCATTGAAGAAGCGGCGGAGAGTCTCGGAGCCAGTAAATTGGGGACATTCTTTACAGTCGTCCTCCCGAATATAAAATCAGGAATTCTAGCGGCAGTCATGATCGCCTTCTTGGAATCCTTCAATAATGTAGACATTTCAGTTTATATGACAGGCCCTGGGGTAAGTACGTTTCCGATCCAGATGCTGACGTATGTAGAGAACTACTTCGATCCTACCATTTCGGCCATTTCCGTATTACTCATGTTCATAACAGCTTTCTTCATGTTTATAGTAGAACGGCTCATGGGCTTGTCTTATTTCACAAAACGATAAAGGAGGTAATGATGGATGGCTTTATTCACTTTACAAGATATATCTGTAGCTTATAACAAACAGAATATATTAAAGGATTTCAATCTTGAGATAGAAAAAGGGAAACTGGTATCCCTTCTTGGCCCGAGCGGCTGTGGGAAAACGACGACCCTGCGTTTAATTGCCGGATTTTTACAGGCGAATGAAGGGAAGTTTTTATTTAAGGAAAAGGACTATACGAAAGTGCCCGTAAACAAGCGGAATTTTGGCTTTGTGTTCCAAAACTATGCATTATTCCCGCATTTGTCGATATTCGATAATATTGCATTCGGTCTCCGCCTTAGAAAGAATTCAAAAAGTGAAATTGAAAAAAAAGTGATGAATGTGCTCGAAATCGTTAATTTAAAAGGATTTGAAAAGAGATATCCCCAAGAGCTTTCCGGAGGCCAAAAGCAGCGGGTTGCGATTGCCAGGGCATTGGTGATTGAGCCGGACATCCTATTATTCGACGAGCCATTGAGTAATCTTGATGCGAACTTAAGGGTGAATATGAGAGTCGAGATTCGTCGTATCCAGCAAGAGCTGGGTATTACGACTGTGTATGTCTCCCATGATCAGGAAGAATGTTTTTCCATTTCCGATCAGGTAGCGATCATGAATAAAGGGATCATCGAGCAGCTTAGTGACCCTGCCACCATTTACAAATATCCTGAAACCAAATTTGTCGCAGACTTCATCGGTTTTAAGAACTTCATTGAGTTTGATAAGCGGACGGATCATGAAGGCAAAATTGAACTGAATAAGTCTGGCTACTCATTTGTCCTGCACAAGGATGCACAGATGACCAATTCGACTGGAAAAATAGGCGCCATCAGACCGGACGATCTGTTGATTAGGGAAAAAGACAATGTTGGAGCGGTTCTGGAAAATAGTTTATCAGGCCGGGTTAAGGTAAGTACGTATCTGGGAAGAAGCTATCAATATGTCGTTGAAACGCCAATAGGGGATTTCACTGTGAACAAGGAAATGACGGAATCCTACCGGACGGGGCAGGAAATCATCCTTGAAATTCCGAGAAACCAGATGGTGCTTGTTGACTAGCTTAGGAGGGTAAGTTATGCGAATGGATATGCTTGTAAGAGATATCAACGTGTTTAACAGCTATTTTAAAAGATTCATTAAAGGGAATGCAGCCATCAAGGATGGAAAGTTCTATTATATTGGAGAACGGGAATTGGATGCCTTCGAGCCGGATAGAATCGTCGATGGACAGGGGAAGTATATGGTTCCAGGTCTGATCGATATCCATCTCCACATTGAAAGTACAATGGTCACGCCGGCCACGTTTTCCTACGGGTTAATCAAAAACGGCGTGACGACGATCGTGCCGGAACCGCATGAAATGGCCAATGTTTTCGGAATTTCCGGTGTGAAGGAAATGATCAAAGCGAGTAAAGATTGCGTAGCGGATATGTTTTATGCCATCCCGAGTTCTGTTCCTGCGACATCGATGGAAACGACAGGCGGTTCTATCGAAATAGGCGACATAGATGAATTGATGCAAACAGAGGACATTATATGCCTCGGCGAGATCATGAATTACTATGAGGTCATATCCGACCCGGATTGCAAGACGAATCGGATCTTGTCCCATATCCGTTCCCGCTATCCGAATCTGATCATAGAGGGGCACGTTCCAAAGCTGCTCGACTTGGACTTGCAAAAGATTATTTATGCCGGAGTGAATTCAGATCATACACACCAGACCGTGGAAGGGATGGATGCGAGGATCGCAGCCGGAATGTTTATTGAGATTCAAGAAAAATCAATGACTGAAGAAGTGATCGAGTACTTGAAGGAAAAGCAGGTGGATGAGCATTTCTGCTTTGTCACCGATGACGTCATGACCGACTCTTTCCAAAAAAGAGGACACCTGAATGTCCTTTTGAAGAAAGCCATTCAAATGGGCATGTCCCCGGAAAAAGCCATCTATGCATGCACATATACACCTGCACAGCGGATGAGGATGTATGACCGCGGCGCCATTGCGCCAGGAAAAGCGGCAGATTTTCTACTTGTATCCAACTTGGAAACATTTGATATTGAACAAGTATACAAAAAAGGCGAGCTAGTCTATGAATCTTCCCGGCCATATGTGCAAGAAGTGAAGGAAAGGCAATTTCCTGAGCATTTCTATCAAAGTGTGAAACTAGCGGAACTTACTGAAAACGATTTTAACATCCCAATTTCAGACAAGCATGGACACAGCAAGTGCCGGATCATCAACGTGCAGAATGGTTCCACTTTCACAACGGAAACCCATGATTTTATTGATGGGAAGAATGGTGAATTATGCTGGGAAGAAAGCCCTTATGGTTTAATTGCAACATTCGAGCGATACGGGAAAAACGGCAACAGGGCGCACGGGTTAATCACCGGCGATGTTTTGAAGCGGGGAGCAGTTGCCACAACCTATTCGCATGATAACCATAATCTTTTGGTGATTGGCCATAACAAGCAGGATATGCTGCTTGCCGCCAACGAAGTGATAAAGAAGCAAGGCGGAGTCTGTTGCGTAGAAGATGGCAAGGTCCTATCCATGATACCTCTTCCGGTAGGGGGCATCCTTTCCGAAGAGCCAATGGACATCGTATCTGAACAGGTTCAGCACCTGACAGATGCACTTAAATCGTTAGGCTACGAACATTATAATGTCATCATGTCATTAAGCACCTTATCGCTTCCTGTCAGCCCGGCCCTGAAAATAACCGACCATGGATTGATCAACGTGAATGAAGGGAAAATAGTCCCTCTCATAATGAATGATGAAGCTTAAACCGCAAAGGGGGATTATCCAATGGATAATCCCCTATTCTTAATGACTTAACAGGACGGACTCATTTCGTCATTACGTATCATATGTCTAGTTACTTAGGAGATATTGTTCAAATGTTAGCTGCACTTCTAAATAAAGGGAATTAATCTACTCTAGAGTAGAAGGGGGAGAATACATCCTCTAATATTTATTTTCATATATTTTCCATAATGTGAAAGATATGATAAAATAGAGGGACAACTGAGGATAGAGTGGAAGGTCACAGTTTTGCTTTTCCATCTAATTATAGATGGGGAAGGAGGTGACCTCATGATTCATTTCTTATTGAACTTAATTACAGATTTGGGTAAAGAGATAATTGTTGCTGTAGCAACCAGTCTAATCCTGTCTGTGTTCGCCAAGAAAATGAAAAAGAACCACTCATCCTCCCAAGATGGCAATGGTTCTTCTTCTGATTCTTCTGATTAAGAGTTATTAGTTGTGACCAACCACTCTTGCTAGTTGTCAGCCTCATGTTAGCGCATGAGGCTGTTTTTAGTTTATGTTAATATAAGGATAACATACCCAAATTTTAAAGTAAATATTCAGACACTGAAAAGGGGAGTTACTGAAGCATTATGGCTGTTAAAGCCAATATCCCCTTTTGTTTTACATGAATGGATTCGAAGGACGGCAAAAAAATGAATTGACTCTTTCTTACTGATATGGTATATTAATCCCAATCTAAGAAAAGGTGTGGTGTTTTATGTCGGGAGTAGGTATCAACTAATTTAGTTGAATAAGGTATTTAATCACTGATTGGTCAGTGGATTAAGTATGCCTTTTTTCACAGTGTAATTATGCATTGTGAATACCTACCTTAAGACTGCTTCCTTTTCCATAAATCGTGTAACATGTAGGTGTTACGACGAAAAGCATGGTGGGATTTGTCCTATCATGCTTTTTTGTGTACGCAGGTCTATTCGAGCTGCCTTATTTGTTAACGATTTTAGGTCCTTATCTATAGATAAGACCGATGTCCGCAGGAGCTTTCTACTCAAATGGCTTGTTCATTTGTAAAGGTAGGGGGACCATTGCGGGCATTTTTTGGATTCGGGAATTTTAATCACTCACTAATTCAAGGGGGATCATTAGATGAATACAATGACTTATGAAAAAATACAATATATCCAACTCAAGGAAATGGTGAAAAACCATTGCGTAAGCGGTTTAGGAAAAGCATTATTGGATCAGCTTAAGCCTAGCAGCAATTTGAAGGTCGTTAAAAATCGTTTGAACGAGACTACGGAGGCTAGGAACTTACTGAATGCGGAAAGCCATATTCCCTTAAAAGGAATTTCACATATTGGCCTCCATATCGACAAACTGGAAAAAGGAATGATTTTGGAGCCGTCAGAGTTAGTGGCGATAGCAGACTTCTTAAGAGGCTGCAGGAATATCAAGAAATTCATGACCGATAAAGAGTTCTTTGCACCAACACTGCATTCCTACGCCCGCTCCATGACTGAATTCAGGAGCATTGAAGAAGAAATCCAATTCACCATCAAAGGAAATGCTGTTGTTTCCGAAGCCAGCAAGGATCTGAAACGGATCAGGAACCAAATCATCAAGACAGAAGGTAAAATAGAGGAACGACTGAATAAGTTCTTGAAGAGCGGAGCCAATAAAGAGTTCATTCAGGAATTTTTCATCAGTAAAAAGGGTGATCGCTACACCATCCCGATCAAAGCCTCCTATAAAAATCAAGTGGCTGGAACGATCGTGGAAGTATCCGCAAAAGGGGCTACCGTGTTCATTGAACCTGCCTCGGTAACGAAATTAAATGTAGAATTGGCCAGTTTAAAAGCGGAGGAATCGATGGAAGAGTATCAACTTTTGGCCACATTATCCGGAACGGTTTTCGAACAGCTGAAACCGATCAAGATAAACATCGAGTTAATCAGTCAATATGACATGATCTTCGCAAAAGCCAAATTCAGTAAAAGCATGGATGCCATCGAACCGAAAATCAATGATCATGGTTATATTAAATTAAAGGGCTGTAAACATCCCCTTTTGCCGCAAGACAGCGTACCTTTAGATTTCGAAATCGGTAAGGACTATCGCAGCTTGATTATTACCGGCCCTAATGCCGGGGGTAAAACGGTCGTCTTGAAAACGATCGGCATCCTTACATTGGCCGTCATGTCAGGGCTGCATGTTGCCGGTAAAGAGGGGACGGAGCTTGCCGTCTTCGATCAGGTATTCGTCGATATCGGTGATAACCAAAGCATTGAAAATGCACTGAGCACATTTTCATCGCATATGAAAAACATCTCGGAAATCATGGGGGCATTAACCAATAACTCATTACTGCTGTTCGATGAAATCGGGAGCGGAACGGAACCAAATGAAGGTGCCGCGTTAGCGATTGCCATCCTTGAGGAATTTTATCAGAGGGGCTGCATTACCGTTGCGACGACCCATTATGGTGAAATCAAGCGCTATTCGGAAATACACAGTGATTTCATGAATGCGGCCATGCAATTCAATAGTGAAACACTTGAGCCAAAGTATAAGCTGTTGATCGGTCAATCCGGGGAAAGCAATGCCCTGTGGATAGCGAAAAAAATGAATGTACGTGAAAAGGTTTTGCAAAAGGCAAAGCTATATATCGACAATAAAGACTACGACTTGGAGCGTGTCCAGGAAGGTAAAATCAAAAAAGCGAAGCCAGCGGCCGTTCCTAAGGAAATATTATATGAATATGAAGTCGGCGACAAAGTGAAGGTAAGCGAACTGAATGGGTATGGGATCGTTTATAAGAAAAAGGACTCCTTCAATAATGTCACAGTCCTTTTCGAAGATACCTTCAAGGAAGTTCATGCCAATAGGCTCGAGCTGGAAATAAAGGCCGCCGATTTATATCCTGAAGGCTATGATCTCAATTCCCTATTTGTCAGTTACAAAGAAAGGAAATTGAACCACGACCTTGACAGGGGATCAAAAAAGGCGCTAAAGAATGTAGCAGCGGATATACGGAAGAAACTTGGTGAATAAAACAAATCCTGATGATTAATGAAATGGTAATATGGAGGTTGTAAAAACCGACACCGGCAGGGTATGAGTTCTGTTTTAACAGGGCTCATACCCTTTAATTTTGTCTTACTTTCTCGTGTGAAGAAGGAAGGATTAGGCTATAGACGCAGATATGAAAGGCATAAACAATCAAAATCAATTAGAGTTGAAAGATAAAATAAGAAAGGGATACATACATCATCTGAAAGGTTGTTAGTATCACCTAGATATTTAGCTTCTTACATTTTTTGAATGATCAAACATCTTTAAAATAAAAATTGCACTTAGAAAAAGTACTGGAATTCCTACAATAAAATAATAAATACCTTTGGGCATATACATATCAAAGTAATATAAAAATAATACGACCCAGAGAAATAGGACAATATATTTTTTGGATTTTTTCATTATTAATCATCCTTTGAATTTAATAAAAATCTATCAACCATAGCAAAGCCAATTGCTCCGTTAAGGTTAAACACCCAAATACCTAGAATGAAAATCACTTGTTTATTAATCCTTGTTTCCAAAATAAACGATTTTTTTAGTCGGTGGGTTCCAAAAATGACCAGTAAAATTTCAGAAATGATACGGCCCTCCTTGTATAGAGGGAGCGATGTCGACATTACTTTCTCGTGTGGATCGTAACCAGGCAAATTATTACAAGTTAAGATTTTGGCAGGATGATCAACGTTAGGTGAGGTGAAAAAGGTTTGCGGTTTTTTGCAGCTTGAGTTACAATCAATTACGGGTATTAAAAGTCTGTAATAGATTTAATTATGAGGTGCATCAATGAAGTATTCAAAGGCAACCAATTATGCACTACATACAATGGTGCATTTAACGTCGGAACCAAAAGGCCAGACGGTAAGCGTGGATCAGCTGGCGCACATGCAGGATTTGTCCCCGACGTACTTGTCGAAGATTTTGACGAAGCTTGTGAAGGCTGGATTAATTGAATCAGTGCCAGGGGCAAAAGGCGGCTACAGTACTTCACGCCGGGCTCAGGACATTTCGTTTCTGGATGTTATTGAAGCGGTGGAGGGTCAGTCGGTGCTGTTCAACTGTGCGTTTGACCATGAAGAAAGCGAGTGTTTAATTGAGCGCGTGATGATCGAGGCGGAAGGCAACATGAAGAAAGAACTGGCTGGACGAACGATTCAAAGCATTGCGGAGCAGTGTCAGGAAACAAAAAAAGAAAAATAAATTTTTTTACACAAATTAAGGACATTAAGGGTCTTTAATAGATTTTATAAAGAAGGAGTGTTTCATGTGTTGGATTGTGTAATTATTGGCGGAGGACCTGCAGGACTGAATGCCGCATTGGTCATGGGGCGTGCTGGACGGAAAACAATTTTGTTTGATGAGGATAAACCCCGTAACCGGGTGACGCAGGAGTCGCACGGATTTATCACACAGGATGGGGTAAAGCCGTCAGAATTCAAGAAGCGGGCAAGAACGGATGTCCAGAAATATCCGTCCGTCTCCATTAAGGATGAGCGGGTGGAGATTATTGAAAAAGCTAGTGGTGTGTTCCGAATTCAAACGAAAGGCGGAACGGATTACATGGCGAAAAAGGTGCTTCTTGCAACAGGTCTTCGGGATGTTTTGCCGGAGATTCCAAACATACAGAATGTATACGGAACGAGTGTTTTCAGCTGTCCGTTTTGTGACGGCTGGGAAATGCGGGGCCAAGCATTGGCGGTAATTGCAGAAAATGAACGGGCTTTTCATATGGGAAAACTGCTGTCAAACTGGAGCGGTGATGTGATCGTTTTTACAAATGGCTATCAGGTTCTTGATGAGGAGAAGGATATCTTAGCTAGGCAGCACGTAACAGTCGTGGAAGAAAAGATTGAAAGTCTTAAATCGAAAGGAGGTCAGCTGACATCGATCCGGCTGCAAAACGGACAGGAAATCAAAAGGGAGGCAGGGATTGTGGTCACTGACTTGGTGCAGTCTGCTCCTTTTGCGGAACAGCTTGGCTGCGAGATCACTCCAAACGGCGGGATTAAAGTGGATTCATTTGGACGAACAACGGTTGAAGGAGTATTTGCATGCGGAGATACATCACTCAGCACGCCTTCCCAGCTGGTGATTGCGGCGGCGGAGGGCAATAAAGCGGCGGCCGGAGTCATCATGGATTTAGTTGAAGCTGCATTTCTTTTGGAGGCATAAAATCCTTGAATGCATAAGAGTATTTTTCAAAAGAAAAAGATCTTTTTGTAAAGATTGTTGTTTTTAAAACGAAACTATTTAAGGTTGATTGGAGCGGAAGTGCGAGACTCCTGCGGGAGCAGCGGGACAGGTGAGACCCCACAGGCGTTCACGCCGAGGAGGCTCACCGCCCGCCCCGCGGAAAGCGAGCAATGGAGGGGAAATCAACCACACCGCATTATTTGGTGAATAGCAACAAAGTATGCGAAAACAGCCAAAGAAAAAGAGCTAATATTTGTAAAGGGGATTGAGGCATGACAGAATTCTGGGAAGCAAGTTTTATAGAAAATCAAATGATGTGGGGATTTGAACCTTCAGACTCCGCAATCTTGGCAAAGGACTTTTTCCTTGAGAATAAAGTTAAGGATATATTGATTCCTGGTATTGGATATGGCAGAAACGCAAAGGTTTTTATTGAAAACGGAATAAATGTAACAGGTATTGAGATTTCAAAAACAGCGATTGATTTGGCAAGGCAAAATGGGCTTAATATTAGTATTTTTCATGGTTCAGTAACCGATATGCCTTTTGATAACAAACTTTATGATGGTATATTTTGTTATGCGATTATTCACTTATTGAATAATCGTGAGAGAGAGAAGTTTATTAATGATTGCTATAATCAGTTAAAGCCAAACGGCTATATGATTTTTACTACCATTTCAAAAGAAGCCCCAATGTTTGGAAAGGGCAAACAACTGGATAAAGACTATTTCGAGATAATGGAAGGGGTAAAAATGTTTTTTTATGATTCCGACTCGATAAAACAGGAATTTGGAAAATATGGATTGATAGAATCTTCGGAAATTGTCGAGCCGCATAAGAATATGGAAAATAAACCTCCATTTAAATTTATAATGGTAAAATGTCAAAAAGAACTATCATAAAAAATCAAAAATAGTGAATTGTTAATTGTTACGGCTTATGAAGTGATTACGCATTATCCATAAAAAGGGCATGTTTTGATCAATCATTTTTCAACACATGCTCTTTTCTATTTGCTCGCGGACGCTGACAAAGCGAAGGTAAGTGAGCTGTGGACATGCAATCGTTTATAAGAAAAGGATTCATAGAAGATGTCGTCGTTCTGGTTAGTACAAAAAAAGCCTATCTAAATGACAGGCTTTTTTGCGTTGTATTGCCAAAAGTCTATTTTATTGAGTTCGTTTATTTCTATCATTATATAGATTGATTAATTCTGCATTTTGCTCATTCATTTTTTTCACATTCTTATTAATCGTTGCCAATTCCCATAGTACAGCTAATCCAAAGATTAGCATAAGCGTTAATAAATCCATTGTTGCCCTCCTATTGATGTTTTGTACCTTTATGTTTAAACGATTCTCTTTACTTTCCTTGGATTCAATTCCTCAACTTGGGAAGGCGAGTTTTTTCTTTGATAATAATTGTTTTGAATCAATGCATATATCACTAAAAAAGTTCCCAGTAATTCGAATGATGATAGTGATCCTCCTTGGATGAAAACGATGGCCAACGTGGTTATTGGCACTAAATTAATAAATAGGATTCCATTGATCGGCGTTAAAAGTTTTATGCCTAAATTCCAGCTTAAAAGGGCTATGGCACCGGGGAAAATAATCATGAAAATCATTTCGCCATAAATGGATTGCATAACCTCTGCTGTAGGGACAGACAGGCCCAGTACACTTGCAAATAATGTTATGATTCCTGATACCGAAGTTCCTAAAATACATGTTAAAGTCGAATAGCGGAGTGTTGACCATCCATTGAATTGGTTGCCGCCCATCGT
Organism: Peribacillus sp. ACCC06369; assembly: GCF_030348945.1. NCBI lineage: Bacteria > Bacillati > Bacillota > Bacilli > Caryophanales > Bacillaceae > Peribacillus > Peribacillus sp. ACCC06369. The sequence goes on along the minus strand of NZ_JAUCEN010000002.1, from coordinate 4,407,696 downwards.
ATATATAACCCAGCCTATCACCCCGATGAGAATGAAAAGTAGAGGAATGATGCTATCTTTCAATGATAATAGGAATGATAATTTGCCACTTGTAATGACAAGAATGGCCCCAATTAAGGCAAGGAGCATACTGGCGATGTTATATTTCATGGGTTTGGAATTTTTGAAAACCCACATTATTAAAATTGAGATCATGGGCATTAATGATTCCATGATGGAAGCAACAATTACCCCGTTATGTCCCAGTAAGTCCTGACCTGCGAAAATGAGAAAGTTGTATACTGTAAAAGCCATCGTTCCGAAAAACAATAACCTCTTTCCTTGCCCTTCCAGCTTAAATGACTCCTTCCCCTCTTTCATTAAAAGCAATATCCCTAAAATTACGCAAACAGCTAAATATCGCAAAAAAGAGAAATAAAAAGGATCAATATACATTAATGCCCTTTCTGCAACTGGAAACATGGCTCCCCAGGAAATACTGGCTGTCAAACATAAAAGTGCACCGATTAAAACTTGATTTTTTTTCATAAAAGCTTCCCCTCAAAAAATAATGATTGATTAAATTCCTATACACACCTTATGATAAAGTCATTATCATGTAAAATGACTTAAAATGAATATAACCATCATTATTAATGATAGTTGAGAAAGGGGGTCACTTTTATGGAAATACGGGATTTGCAAATATTCCAGTGCGTCGCTAAATATGGCAGCATAAGTAAGGCGGCTGTTGAGTTGAATTACGTCCAATCCAATGTAACGGCGAGGATTAAGCATTTAGAGCAGGAGTTACGGACGCCTCTATTCAATAGACATAAACGTGGCATGTCATTAACTGCAGAGGCTCGAAAAATGTTGGAGTATGTAAACAAAATTTTGCTTGATGTTGAAGAACTCAAGCAAGTATTCCTGGATAGTGAAACACCTACAGGGATATTGAACATAGGTACAGTTGAAACGGTCACCGATCTTCCCAAGATTCTAGCCTCTTATCATAAACAGTATCCAAATGTTGATTTATCCATAAAGGCTGGGTTAACAGAAGACCTAATTAAAGATGTCATTGAACATAGGTTGGATGGAGCTTTCGTTACAGGACCGATTAAACATCCGCTCATTCAGCCATATGATGTGTGTACAGAAAAACTTGTATTGGTTACAAGAAATGAAACATTTGACCTTGAAGAAATTATAACAGAACCATTTTTGGTATTCAGTCAGGGTTGTGGCTATCGCTCTAAACTGGAACAATGGCTGAAAGAAGAAGAAGTGATGCCCAAAAGGATCATGGAGTTCAATGTATTGGAAACGATCTTAACCAGCGTAACTCTCGGTCTTGGCATTACCCTCGTACCACAATCAGCGGTAAATCACCTTGCAGCCAATGAAGAAGTGCACGTGCATGCAATTCCGGAAGAGTACGGCAATATTTCGACTGTCTTCATTCACCGTAAAGATGCTTATATGACAAACTCCATGCAAAGCTTCTTGCAAACGATTGAAGTTCATCATGAAGACCGATTTAAGCAAAGTCCTGGAACCACTCCTGAGCTAGTATGAAGGAAGGGGAGCATCATATCTCTGTACATAGAATGATTGAGGATCGCTGAAACCGTTGATTATTAGGCTGCGAAACTATTAGGGGTGGCGAAAACTTATGGATGAGAAAGATTGTTTAATTTTGCAATATTTATATCAAGACCAGAATCTGACAAAAGCTGCGGAGCGGCTTTACATGACCCAGCCTGCATTAACGTACCGCGTAAGGCAAATTGAAAAGGAATTCCAAACTGAAATATTGTCCAAGAACGGAAAAAACATTAAAATGACACCAGCTGGAGAATATTTGGTAAGCTATGCAAAAAAAATGCTCATAGATTTACGTCAAACCAAAGAGTATTTATTGAATATGGGAAGTGAAACAAAGGGTAGTTTAAAGTTAGGGATAAGCAGCCATTTCGGTCTTTATAACCTGCCTTCCATTTTACAAGATTACATGGTCAATTGTCCTATGGTCCATTTAAATGTTGATACGGGCTTCAGTACGGAAATGATGGAATTGCTCATGCAAGGGGAGATAGATGTTGCGATTGTAAAAGGCGATTATGAATGGTTCGATGAAAAGCATCTTCTTGCGGAAGAAAATATATGCATCATTTCAAAAGATGAGATACCTGTTGATAGCCTTCCGGGATTGCCGATGATTAATCGTAAAGAACCGAATGTTTTGCTGAAATATAGAAATATATCGCAAATTCCTTCTGAAATGAGTATCGATCATTGGTGGAATGAAAGGTTTACATCACCTCCTTTGATGATGATGCAAGTGGATAGCTATGAGACATGCAGAGAAATGGTAAAAAGAGGGCTTGGGTATGCCATTATTCCTCGTGTTTTTTTGCAAGAAAATGATGACTTGTTTTCCCATGATTTGATTTTAAAAAATGGTGAAGAACTAAAAAGAAGAACATGGATGCTATACCGGCAATCATCTTTACAATTAGCCAGTGTTTCCAAGTTTGTGAGTGAAATCAAAAAGCTATATTGCTAAACGGAGATAATGATTGTTCTCCTTTCAGACTGCAGGCAAACTCGAAGAAAAGCGAGTTTGCCTGCAGTTTTTTTATTAAAGGCTATGTTAAAGAGTGTTGTTGATCATCTTGATGAACTAACGGGGCATGTTAGTGCCATAAGACGGGTTGAAAATCCAGCTCTCTTTTAAGTCGCTCTTGAGAAATATTATTCAGCTAAGAAAAGTAAAAAATAAAAATCCATCCCTGAAAAGCTTCAAGGATGGATTTCAGACAAACACCAAGATCCTTAGGGTGTCTCTTGGATAAATCTTATTATGTCTATAGAAAGGTAAGTTATCCAGGTTATTACGTAAAACGAACATAATATATAGAATAAGAGAATGTGCTTATAAACGGGAACAAAATCCGGCTGCCATAATAGGTGGCTTTTTATTTGATTAAAGTGCAGATTTGGTCTTTATATAGAGGGGGGAATCGAGGTGCCCCCTTATTACTAAGGTTCCTTTCGAATTAATATAAATGGACTGTGTAATGGACTGAAAAAAATGAAATTTTCTATACACGCTTTGACCTTTTTAGGCTGTATCTATGGTATTCATAAAATATTTATAGATGGTATACAAGGTATTTTTCAAAAATAGTAGGAATGCTATCCATCATTTTATCAACATGGGTATTTGCTTCATGAATAACGTCTTTGAAAGACAAAGCTGGTCGATAATTGCATTCTTATTCAGTATATAAATTTTAAGACTATTCGCTTCAAATAAGTAGACGTGTTTCCCTACTTAAGACAATCAGAAGTGGTTCTCGAAAGGGGGATTTAATTTGAAGAACTTTATTGTTTGTTATACCTTGGAAAATGATATTAAACGAGAAAAAATAATAAAAGGGCCAGATGTAAAGAAGGAAGACGTTCTACAAGATGTATTAGATAAGATAGTACGAAGTAATTACTTTATTGCTAAAACCGACCAAGGAGAGTATAGGATAAATTCTTCCTTAATACGTTATATACAGGTTTTGCATGAAATGCATTGTATTAAATACCATACTGATCATCAATGACCAGTGAGTAAATAAAAGGTTATTTCTTTGCAAAGTTTTCTTCAATTTTGTTGAGTAACTTGAATATGGGAGAGAAGATTAATGTCAGAAACGTATCGTTCTCGTCAGGAACGAAAACAAGTGGAAAAAACAAAACAAGATCAAAAAAAAGGTAAAAACTCCCCTAAAAGAAGGTCTTTCTTGAAAAAAGTTTTACTTTGGTGCTTACTGTTAGGTGTTGTTTCAATTGGAATAGGGGCAGTTACGGTTACAGCAATGATTAAGGATGCACCTAAAATAGATGCTTCAAAACTAGTCGATCCGCTTTCTACCAAATTATACGATAAAAACGGGAATTTCCTTTACGAATATGGTAAAGAAAAGCGGACAAAAATTAAGTATTCTCAAGTTCCAAAAATGTTGGAACATGCTTTCATTGCCACGGAGGATGCACATTTTTATGAACACAATGGCATTGATATAAAAGGAACTGCGAGAGCAATCTTCAAGAACCTAAAAGGGGATTTCGGATCTCAAGGCGGAAGTACGATTACACAGCAGGTCATCAAAAACTCCTTTTTGTCCCCACAGAAAACAATAAAGCGAAAGGTACAGGAATGGAGTTTGGCATATCAGCTTGAGCAAAAGTATTCTAAACATGAAATCTTAATGATGTATTTAAATAAGATCTACCTTGGAGACGGGGCATATGGTGTAGCAGCTGCCGCCAAAAATTACTACGGAATCGATGCCGATCATCTAAATAAATTAACGCTTCCGCAGGCCGCTATGTTGGCGGGGCTCCCACAGAGTCCAAGTTATTACGATCCCACTGAACCCGAACATGTGAAAGCTGCAACAAATCGTCGAAATATTGTTTTAGAAGCCATGTATAAACTAGGGTATATTACGAAAAAGCAATTGGAGGATGCAAAGAAGGTTCCAGTTACATCAGGACTTGTTCCAAAAAAGAAACAACATGGAATGCCGTACGAGGCGTTTTTGGACGCTGTTGTAAAAGAAGTTGAAAGAAAGCTGAAAAATGTAGATATCAGTTCGGATGGATTATCTATTTATACGACGCTAGATCCAAAAGCTCAGACCTTTGCGGACAAAATAATGAACACCGATACGATTATTTCTTATCCAAATGACAATTTTCAAGGAGCCTTCGTATTTTTAGATACAAAAACAGGAGAAGTTCGAGCTATTGGAAGCGGTCGAAACCAATATAAAGCTTCCTTCCGAGGCAACAACTTTGCGGTTGATATTAAACGTCAACCAGGATCTACTTTCAAGCCAGTCTTTGATTATGGTCCGGCTATTGAAAATTCAAAATGGTCTACAGCACACCAAATTAATGATCATGAGATAACCTACTCAAATGGTCAATCTATTTCTAACTGGGATCATCAATATCACGGAATGTTGTCGATTAGAACAGCACTTCAATGGTCATACAATATTCCAGCACTCCTTACCCTTCAAGAAGTAGGGATGGATAAAGCACAAAACTTTGCAGAAAATCTGGGTATTACTTTTAATAATAATAAGGTGTACGAATCATATGCGATTGGAAGTAATACGGTTAATCCATTAGAGCTGGCAGGGGCATATAGTGCTTTTGGAAATAACGGTGAATACAATACACCACATTTTGTTCGTAAAGTTGTCTATCCTGATGGCAGAGTTGTTAATTTAACTCCAAAGCCAAAACGTGTTATGCATGACTACACAGCTTATTTGGTGACGGATATGTTACGGACAGTCGTAAAATCTGGTACAGGAAAAACAGCAGATGTCCTTGGACTAGATGTGGCTGGAAAAACTGGCACAACCAATTTTGACAGTAAAACCAGAGCACAATATGGATATCCATCCGGTTCGGTAAATGATAGTTGGTTCGCTGGTTATACACCGCAATACACTATGGCGGTTTGGACTGGATATACTAAAAATGGTCCGGGTAATTATATGGATGGAAATATAACTAAAATCTCGCACCAAATGTTTAAGGTCATGCTGGAAGCGTTTGGAACAGACCGGAGTAGCTTCCAACAGCCTAGTGATGTATACCAGGTGAATAATGAACTGTTCATTAAAGGTGCAAATCCTGAAGAAGCTCCACCAGTTACAAAAAATAATAAAGATAAACCATTTGATATTGATGGAAATAAAGAGGATAAACAACATAAACAAGAGGAAGAGAAATATAAACAAAAGGAAGAGAAGCATAAACAACAAGAGGAAAAGAAACACAAACAAAAGGAAGAGAAGCATAAGCAAAAAGAAGAGAAGCATAAACAACAAGAGGAAAAGAAACACAATCAATAAAGATTTTTAGGATGGGATCGCATTGGTTCCATCCTTTTTTTTGATACACGTAAGAGAATGTGAAGGTTTCTTCTTAAACTATAGGGTGCGTTAGTTCCATAGGATGCACTAAAGAAGATCACTTATTAGGTGGTCTCTTTTATTTGTTCAAAAATCAACATTAATCTTTAGCAAAGCCTTATTTAAAAAAAGTTCTAGCTTGATTTCAGAAATCCGCTCCCTTTCCGCCGACTGTCTGCCAAGCCGCATCAAAGCAAGCGCCTGTGGGGTCTCGGCTAGCCAGTTATTCGGCAGGAGTGTCGCAGATTTCTTCAAACTAGTGAGGGTTTCATCCATATAAAACAGTAAAAAATCATGGATTATAACCAATTCTTGTTTTGAAATTATGGTAATCCCCAAGTATTGATTCCGTAATTCGCTCCTTGCTGATTCAAGATGAGACCAATCCGAACCCTCTTTTTGCGTTAGTTGTTAACAGAAAGTTCAATGAATTTTTAAATATTCATGGTTGTTACTATTTAAACTATAAAAGAATTTTTTAGTATCATAAAAAAACCTTAATTTTACTTATCATTAAAGTGAACGTAATATTTAAAAATAAACATTTAATTTTCTGAATCTTTTGGAGGTTGTATATTTATGTCAATTAATGTTGTGGAAGGAAAGAAATCTATTCAAGTGGCTGTTGATGCCCGTGATGCTGAATTACGTGAGCTAGCATTAAACATTCATGCTCATCCAGAACTTAGTTTCCAAGAGTACCAGGCAATGAAATGGTTGATAGAGCCTTTAGAGACGGCGGGCTTCTCGGTTGAAAAAGGGGTTGCTAATTTAGAAACTTCATTCAGGGCAACATGGGAGGGGCACCCCGGCGGTCCGACGATTGCCATTTTAGCTGAATATGATGCACTGGCAGGACTTGGCCATGGATGTGGCCATAATATTATTGGAACATCAGCCATTGGAGCAGCATTAGCATTGAAAGATGCTCACCCTGACCTTCCGGGGAAAATCGTCGTATTAGGGACGCCTGCGGAAGAGGAAGGCGGAGGGAAAATTTTAATGGTAGAGGATGGAATTTTCGATGATGTGGATGTAGCCATGATGTGTCATCCGCAAAAACAGACAATGGTATTGCGTGGGGGTCTGGCATGTGTGGATGCATCTTTTAAGTTTTATGGAAAAGCCTCTCATGCGTCTTCTGCTCCGGAAAAAGGAATTAGTGCTCTTGATGCAGTTATTAATACTTTTGTTGCCATCAATTCCTTACGTCAATTTTTTAAAGATGATGTGAGAATCCATGGGATCATTACAAAGGGCGGGGATGCAACAAATGTAGTTCCTGCCTATTGCCAGGCTGAGTTTTTACTGAGAGCAAGCACTGTGGAAGAGTTAAATGTTGTTCGTGAGAAAGTATATGCTGCAGCTCGTCATGCTACAGAAGCTGTCAGTGCCAGAATCGAGATAACCGAAGGGCTGATATATGCTGAACGAAATAATAATAAAGCGCTAGCCGCCTTATTTAAAGACAACCTGGAGTTGTTAGGGGAGGTAGTATGTGACCCGCCTGCAAAAGGGGGAATCGGTTCATCGGATATTGGTAATGTTGGACAAGTAACTGCAACGATTCATCCGTATATCAAAATAACGGATGACGCAATAACCCATACTCCGGAGTTTGTACAAGCAGCAGCATCGGAGAGAGGGATGATCGGATTGAATAAAGCGGCAAAGGCATTAGCGATGACGGCATACGAAGTATGTATGAACCCTCAATATATTCAAGGAATTCGGGGAGAATTCGAAGCATGGAAAGCTACTAAATCATGTAATGGAAGATAAAGAAAGCTTCCATTTTGCGGGGTGGATCCAGGAAATACAGGTGGAAATAATGTTGAAGGTGGTACGGGAAAATGAGTAAAGTGAGCGTCGGAAAAATAAAGAGTGAACCCCCATTCAAAAAAAGCAAAATAAAAATGCCACACACATTTGTAATTATTATTTGTATGATCCTGATTGCAGCTGCATTAAGTTATTTAGTACCCGCAGGTGAGTTTGACAGAGTGGAAGATAAAAAAACAGGCAATACGGTAGTAGTGGAAAACTCTTACCATTCTGTAGAGAACAACCCCATTGGTATATTCGAAGTCCCTTTAGCCATTGTTCATGGCCTTATTGATGCAAGTGATACGGTTTTCTTTATTTTCATTGTCGGTGGAGTATTTCAAATCATTAATTCCACAGGTACGATTGAAGCCATGGCTGCGAGGGTTGGAAAGACTTTCATGAACCAAGGAATCGTCATTATTCCTATTTTTTTAACTCTATTTTCAATCGGGGGATTCACGATTGGAATGTCAGCTGAAGTGATGGCATTTGTGCCAATTGGCATTGCCGTTGCAAGGTCATTAGGCTATGATGCCTTGACTGGAACAGCGATGGTGACGCTTGGCGCAGCGGTCGGATTTACAGCTGGACTCCTTAATCCTTTCAATGTAGGAATCGCTCAAGCCATTGCTGAAGTTCCGATGTTTTCAGGAATGTGGTTACGGGGAATCATCTTGGTGGTTTTACTAATTGTCACGAGTTTTTATATCATTAAATATGCAAAAAAAGTGCAAAAAAATCCACAAGCCGGTATTGTATATGACTTAGAAAAAGAAGAAAAGCATGAGAATTTGGATATATCCACTTTATCCTCCATGAAGCTCAATCATTACTTAACGATATTTGCCGTGTTGATAGGATTTAGCTTCTTAATTTGGGGTGTTTCAAAAAAAGGCTGGTGGATGGAAGAATTAGCTGCATTTTTCTTAACATTAGGTGTGATTGTTGGCTTTATATCTAAATATGGGCCGAGCAAAATTGCTAGTGAGTTTGTTCAAGGGGCAAGGGATATTACTTTCGGGGCCTTTATTGTTGGTCTGGCAAAAGGTGTAGTCGTAGTGTTGGAGCAAGGACATGTCATCGATTCAGTTGTAAACGGACTTGCATCAACAGTAGGCCATTTGCCAAGTTCGATCCAAGTTCTTGGCATGTATATATTTCAGACAATCATGAATGTGTTCATTACTTCAGGAACGGGTATGGCAGCAACGACCATGCCGATTTTAACACCGCTTTCCGACCTGATCGGTGTTACGAGACAAACGACCATCCTTACTTATCAGTTAGGAGATGGTCTTTCAAACTGTATTCTCCCTACCTCTGCCATGCTTATGGGAAGTTTAGCAGTCTCTAAAATTAAATATCAAGAATGGGTAAAATTCTTCTGGCCTTTGTTATTGATATGGATTGTAATAGGTGCTGTATTTATTTTAATAGCAGATTTCATTCGATATTAAATATGGTAAGTGGTGAATTCGGTTATATATGCCTGGATATACTGAACAAGAACGAATCGAGCAGCTCTTTGGCTGCTCTTTTTTATGTTGTTTGAATTAAACTATATCAATTTTAGAATGAATGCTTTATACCAGGTGAAGAAGGATAAATGATTGGTTTAGAGAATAATTATGGAAAGGGTCATACGTTCTCGAAAATGAATTTGATAGAAAATAGGTGAAGCAAGTGGAGTTGGATACATTATATAAGACATATCAACCTTTTCTTTTTTCCATCGCATACCGGATGCTTGGATCAATTACCGACGCAGAAGATATCGTTCATGATTTATTCCTGCAGCTTAAGCTTGATACCGACCAAATTAAGGACATGAAAGCATATCTTGCGAAAATGACGACAAATCGCTGTCTAAACTTTTTAAAATCAGCCCGGAAGAGAAGAGAGGTTTACACAGGACCTTGGCTGCCTGAACCTCGGGTAAACGAAACAGAGCAACCTTTAGATAAGGTTGTAACAGATGAAACGGTTGCTTATGCCTTCCTCGTTTTGCTGGAACAGCTGTCACCTGTTGAAAGAGCGGTGTTCGTGCTTAGAGAAGCATTCGCTTACAGCTATGAGGATATTGCCGAGATGCTGGAAAAGAATGAAGTGAACTGCAGAAAGATCTACAGCCGGGCTAAGCGGAAATTAAAGAATGATATGCCAGTCCTTACGGAGGATACAAAACATGTCGATCTTTTGGCAAAAACATTCATAAAAGCATCAATGACAGGGAACTTTGAGGAGTTTTTGGATATCCTTACAGAAGATGTCGTTCTTGTCACTGATGGCGGAGGAAAAGTGCTTTCTGCTTTAAATCCAATTGTAAACAAACAGCGCGTATCCTCCTTTCTTAAAGGAGTTTCTGCTAAAGGAGGTTTCATAGGAGAGCTTCTTCCGGTGATGGTCAATGGTCAGGAAGGAATTTTGCAAATGAAAGACGGGCAGCCTATCAAAGTCATCTGCTTTGAATTAGATCCAAAACAAGAAAATATCCGGAAAATCTTCATTGTTTCAAATCCGGATAAATTAACTCATATTCCTGTTCCTTAATAGGATGGACTGAGGGCTCTCTTTTTGGTATGTCACAAATCAATCCTCTATTTTGTCTTATAAGTGAAACCTAAAAAGATTTAATGGAGGAGATAGACATGGAACAACGCATTAACTACATGAAAACAAATCGGGAAGTAGTCAAATTGATGATGGAACTCGAGGAGTACAAGAAAACAACGGAAATCGATAGCAAGTTAATCGAATTGATTAAAATTCGTGCGTCTCAAATCAACGGCTGTGCGTACTGCTTGGATATGCACACAAAGGATGCCCGGGCAATGGGTGAAACGGAACAAAGAATTTACTGTTTGAGTGCTTGGCGTGAATCGCCATTCTATCTTGAGTCGGAAAGGGCAGCGCTGGAATTGACGGAAGCGGTCACGGCCATTTCTGCAAACGGTGTCCCTGATGATCTGTATGAGCGGGTCCGCCTTCACTTTGATGAAAAACAATATATCGATCTCGTTACCATAATCATCACGATCAACGGCTGGAACCGATTGGCCATTTCAGCCAGAAGCATACCCGGACACTATAAGCCTGTAATGGAAAAATGATTTTGAACAAAAAAAACCCCTTGCATGGTTATAACGGGTTCCGTTGACAGGGAGAAACAATACAATTAGCATATAAATTAGATGACCAATTCGAAAAGCGATTTGGTCTCAGTTTTCCCCATTAAACGTTGATTTAACGGGAGTTTAGCACACTTCTGCGAAACAACTAATGGACTTGATGGTTAAGAATTAATACCTGCTCAAAATTTAGGGATAAAATAAAAACAATAAAAAGCCACGTTTTGTATAAATCGTGGCTTTTTATAATTATTTTTCTTTTTTATAAAAGCGTTCACCCGTATCAGGATTATAATACACCCTTGTTTTTTCTCCAGTCACAGGGTCTATATTTATTTCATCTGTCGATTGAAATCCATCAGGAACTTTTACACCGTGATTACGATTAATCCGTTTATCATAGATAAAGTATCCTAGTAAAATGCATAAGATAACTATAATAATTTGTAATATATAGTACCCTATGATGAGTTTCATTATATAGTCTCCACAATGACGGCAGTTCCATATGCAACAATTTCACTCATATTTTTACCGATTTCCCCAGAATCAAATCTCATCATTACAATTGCGTTTGCACCCATTTGATTGGCATTTTTTATCATACGGTCCATTGCTTCTTTTCTTGAATCTTCAAGCATAGCTGTATATTGCTTGATTTCTCCACCTACTAGGGATTTTAACCCTGCCATGATATCGCCGCCAAGCCCTCTGCTTCTTACAATTAGACCAAAGACAGGTCCTTTTACTTCTACAATTTTGTAACCTTCAATTTTTTCTGTGGTAACTACCAACACATTAATCGCCTCCATCTTATGCGTATATGAATGTTCTCTTGTCATAACGTAGCACTGCAATTCCTTTTTCCGACCAAACCTTCAGCGGGGTCTGACTTTAAAAGGGTAATTATTACTTTTTCATCCCTATTACTTGGTCCAGAGCCGTGAACGAATACAACGGAAGGAACCAATCCATTAATTATTAGTTACTTTATTTCAGCACCCATAACACTTTTTTTATCAGCCATTGTGTTACCTCCAGTGAATAATAACAAATAATAATTACCTTTTTATCAAGTGCAAAAATAATACCATTCCTTTAAATTTTAACATAATATAAGTTTTATCCTTCTTATACAATAGGAAGTGCACTTATTTAACACGTAGCATATTTCGAGTAAACATAAAAAATCCCATTTCGTAAAAAAGAAATGGGATAAAATTTTTTAGTGTTATTTTCTGTTGATTTGAATGTTATTTGTGTGAAGATTTATGATGCTAATTGCACACCTTTTTCCACTTCAATATGAATTTTTTCCCCTCATAACGGAACCCGTTAGTATGATTACGAGGGGTTTGCTTTTTATAAAAAGCGGTTTTAAATCTTTATTTGATTAAGAATGTCATACAATTTATTTTCATAGTACAAGCTGATTAATTATGATCTGGAGGTTATCTCTAATTCTTCAAACATTTTATTTACATAGTTACGAACTGTAGAAACACTTATATGCAGATTATCAGCTATTTCTTTATCTTTGAGACCTTGAGTTATATTCTTTATTATTCGCAATTCAACTTTATGTTATTGCTCCCTGGTAATTAAAGATGATGTATCTGTTTTTATTATATCTTCAATTAATAATTTCTCACGATGCACATGTAACTCGTAGGAGATTTGATTAGCTAGCCATTCAGAAATCATTTTGAAATTTTTACTATCATCCGTTGTTATTATACTTACATATCCTTGCAATTCCTTATTTTTAATTTCATGGATGGGGGAAGATATGACACTAAAATCCTTCCCGTAGATTTGGTTTTTAGTTCTTACAGTAGTATTTTGCAATGTACTTAAAACAAATGCATTATTTTCAACAGATTCTTTTATAACCACGTTACATATATCTTCATTTTCAAAATTACTCTTAGAGTATAAAACATTTAGCTCTTTATCAAAGATAAATATAGAAGTTTCAAAATTAAATTTGAAATTCTTAATACTATTCAATACTTTTTTACTGATATAAATGATTTGATTTTTCAATTCCATATTCATACCTCATAGTTATAAAAGATAATATTTTTGGCATTTAAAAAGGGTGTGAAGCACTGCATCTTTAACCCATCAGTTTACCTTTTTTCATGAAATAACCTATTTATTCTCCTCGTTTAACAATAAACTATTTTTCAGTGTGATGGATTCCAAAAATGACGAATGCAAATTCAAAAATGATACCCGGAGGTGCAGATGTGAACTTTTCCGATAATTAACCTTTTTGTGACGAACCTACAAAGGTAATTTCGAAAGCGATAGAAAGGACATGTTTTGAAAAAAGATTAATCAAAACATGCCCTTTTAATATTTAATAGAATTGCCCTAAAGCTTCTGTCCCACTAGATTTATTCTGCTCTAACTAGTATTTTAGCTTTTTCTCCCGATATATTGATGAGAGGTATCTGAAGGCGTATGTCCCGAATGTAGATGATTAAATGGAGGTCCCCCTGTTTCTTTCCATGTTCTAGGATTATCAGTGTTAATCGTAAAAACAAAATTCGACAAAGATTTCATGGCTGATGTAAGATGAATGAAAAAGCCAGAAATGGGGTGAGTGAGTTGGTTCATTTATTACCGTCGCTGTTTGAAAAAGTGGGGATCATCGTGATTGCTGCATTCCTGCTTTCTTATATGAAACCCTTTCGGCAAATGATAGGCCATGAACATGAAATGTCGAAGAAAATCATGTTTATCGCACTTTTTGGAACTTTCGGCATCATAAGTAACTATACAGGAATCGAAATCGGGAATCATGCCATACCAGAGGGTGCTTGGCATACTGAGATAGCTCCGGATAACGCGATTGCCAATACAAGGATCATGGGTGTGGCAATCGGCGGTTTGCTGGGGGGACCATTTGTCGGTTTGGGCGTGGGTTTGATTGCGGGGCTTCACCGTTATTCTCTCGGGGGTTTTACAGCGTTGGCCTGTGCGATCGCAGCGATTTTGGCTGGAGTCTTATCGGGGTTTTTGGGAAAAAGGCGCCGAAAGCATGGGACGATCACCCCTTGGTTTGCCCTCCCTATTTGCATGGCCTTGGAAGCGATCCAAATGGGGATCATACTAGTGACGGCCAAACCATTTGAAAGGGCGTGGGAGCTCGTACAAGTAATCGGTCTCCCGATGATCATCATCAACGGGTTCGGCACTTTACTATTCATGCTCATCATTCAATCGATCACGAGGGAAGAAGCACGGACGCGGGCCGTGCAAACGAACCTTGCGTTCCTGATTGCGGATCAGACATTGCCCTATTTCCGGCAAGGGTTGAATCAATCTTCCTGTAAGAGAATTGCCCAAATCATCTTGGGGCTGACTGAAGCCGATGCCGTGGCCATTACCAATGAACATAGTGTACTTGCCCATGTGGGTGCTGCGTCCGATCACCATGTCCCGAAAGTGGGAATAGCGACAGGCTTAACGAAAAAGGCCCTTGAACAAGGCAAAATCATCGTGGCCAAAACAAAAAAGGACATTTATTGTTTTCATGATCAATGCCCATTGCAGGCGGCCGTAGTCCTGCCGTTGCAGGTACAACAGAAAACGGTGGGGACTTTGAAGATGTATTTCAAGCATCCGGATAAATTAAGCCAAGTGGAGCAAGAGCTAGCGGAAGGATTGGCGAAACTATTTTCCACTCAATTGGAGCTCGCTAAAGCGGAAATGCAAACGAAATTATTGAAAGATGCTGAAATTAAGGCCTTGCAGGCACAGGTCCATCCACATTTTTTATTTAATGCAATCAATACGATATCCGTTTTATGCCGGATGGATGTCGAGAAGGCAAGAAATTTATTGTCGGAGCTCAGTGCCTTCTTTCGCTCAAATTTACAAGGGGCCCGTCAAATCCTGGTACCGCTTGAAAAGGAATTAGAGCATATCAACGCTTATTTATCACTGGAGCAGGCCCGTTTTCCAGATAAATATCATATCGATTATCGCATTGAGCCAAGGCTTAAGGAAGTCCTCATTCCTCCATTCACGTTACAGCCACTTGTTGAAAATGCGGTACACCATGCATTTCCACATGTGAAAAACAAAGGTGAAATCATCATACAGGCTTTTTTTAAAGACGATAAGATGCAGATTGTTGTGGCAGATAACGGGAAAGGGATTTCAAGCGGGAGATTAGATGAATTGGGTAAGCATGCTGTAGAATCGACTAAAGGTACAGGAACGGCGCTTCATAATATCAGTGAACGGCTGGATGGGATCTATAATGGTCAGGCCAGTCTCTCGATAGAAAGCGAAACGGGGCACGGAACACAAGTGAAAATATCAATACCACTCAACGAAAAAGGAGCATATGTCAACGATGATGAAAGCATTTATCGTAGAGGATGAACCACTGGCAAGAGATGAATTGAAATATTTACTGAAGAGAAGCAGGCAAGTAGACGTTGTGGGTGAGGCCGAAGGGATAGAAGATGCCATGAGGGATATTTCCCACCTTAAACCTGATCTTGTCTTTTTGGATATTGAGCTAGCAGAGGGGAATGGTCTCCAATTGGCTAAGCAATTAGCTGAACTTGACCCTGCACCTTCGCTCATTTTTGCGACCGCTTATGATGAGTTTGCCCTCCAAGCCTTCGAATTATATGCGTTTGATTATCTATTAAAGCCCTATAATGAAAATAGGATTCGTCAAACATTGGATAAGCTAATGAAGCTGCGTAAAAACAGGGAAGATGGACCCAGAACAGCACCTCTAGACAGTCGGACGGCGGTGGAACAGACAGGTAAATTGGCTGTAGAGATAGATGATCGGATTGTTTTGATCGACCGGGACACTATTTTATTCATAGGACTCATAGAAGGAAAGACGATCATTAAAACCGAGGAAAATGAATATAAAATCGGTGACCCTCTCATCGTTCTTGAAAGGAAGCTCGACAATCGCTCATTTTTACGGGTCCATCGCGGCTTTATCGTGAATGTCATCCATATATCTGAAATACAGCCTTGGTTCAATTCGACTTATAATCTCATTATGAGTGACGGATCAAACATTCCGGTAAGCCGCACGTATGTGAAGGAGCTAAAGCAGCTAATCGGTTTTTAAAAATTTTCACAATTCTGCATTTTATCTTCTATATAATGCAGCCCATCCCTCATTATCTGCATTATAACTTGAAAACCTATTGAACCCGCTTTCATCGTGATATCATCAGTTTACGATGTAAGTAATAGAGGGGGTTCAAATATGAATGCGGTTCCAATAGTCATAGGCTCCATTTGTATATTAATGATTGCCTACCGTTTATACGGGACATTCATAGCACTTAAAGTATTAAAACTAGATGATTCCAAGCCGACTCCTGCCCATAAATTAGAGGATGGAAAAGATTATGTTCCAACAAATAAATGGGTGGCATTCGGCCACCATTTTGCAGCCATTGCAGCGGCTGGTCCATTGGTGGGCCCGATCCTTGCTGCACAATTCGGGTATTTACCAAGTTTATTATGGCTTTTAATCGGGGCTGTAATCGGGGGAGCCGTCCATGATGCCGTCGTGCTTTTCGCGTCGATGCGTAAAGACGGAAAATCCCTATCGGAAGTTGCGAAAGAAGAACTTGGCCCTGTAGCAGGCTTCTGTACAGGACTTGCCATGCTTTTTATCATTACCATTACGATGGCAGGACTTTCAATGGTCGTTCTGCATGCTTTGGAAAATAATCCATGGGGGACATTTGCTGTCGGGATCACCATTCCCATCGCCATGGGTGTTGGGCTTTACCATAAAAAAACTGGCAATCTGAAAGGTGCGACCATCGTCGGGTTCACGCTCATCATGGCCGGAATTTTACTTGGGCCGAACATTCAAGGAACGGCATTTGGTGAATTATTGACACTGGAAGCGAGCACACTTGCCATCATTTTGCCAATCTATGCTTTCTTCGCTGCCGCATTGCCTGTTTGGCTGCTGCTGGCACCTCGTGATTACTTGAGTACATTTATGAAAATCGGCGTATTTGCCGCATTGATTATCGGCGTTTTCGTGGTGAATCCAGAAATCCAATTTCCTGCGTTTACCGAATTCATTAATGGCGGGGGCCCAATTGTAGCCGGACCTGTCTGGCCATTCATTTCAATAACCATCGCCTGCGGAGCGATTTCAGGATTCCATGCATTTGTTGGATCAGGCACAACTCCAAAAATGTTAAACCGATGGAGTGATATCAAATCCGTTGGTTTCGGAGCGATGCTTGTAGAATGTGTCGTTGCCATCATGGCACTGATTGCTGCGGTTTCGCTACAGCCAGGAGATTATTTTGCCATTAACTCCACACCTGAAGTATTTCAAACATTAGGCATGGAAACCGTACACCTTAACGAACTCAGTGAAGAAATCGGCATGAATCTAGAAGGACGGACAGGCGGGGCAGTTACACTTGCTGTCGGCATGACCTATATTTTTACCGAAATACCCTTCTTTGACAAACTGGCTTCGTTTTTCTTCCAATTCGTCATCATGTTCGAAGCGGTGTTCATATTAACCGCAATCGATTCGGGGACACGTGTTGCCCGTTACTTAATCCAGGATTTCTTCGGGGAGTTCTATAAACCATTAAAAAGAGTCGACTGGTTGCCAGGTAACATCTTCGCCAGCGCGTTAGCCTGCTTTATATGGGGATATCTTCTTTACTCTGGGGACATTGGTTCGATCTGGGCACTCTTCGGTGTATCCAACCAGCTCATGGCTTCGATTGGACTAATTATCGGTGCGACCGTCGTTTTGAAAATTGCAGACAAACGCTGGTATATCTGGACATGCCTCGTACCCCTAGCCTACTTATATGTAACGGTTAATGTAGCTGGGTACTGGATGGTGAAAAACGTATACCTGAACCCGGACTCTGCAGGATTCAGCATCTTGAACGGAGTATTATCGATCATCATGCTATGCCTAGGCCTGGTCATTCTCATTGCAGCCTTGAAAAAATGGCGGGAGCTTTGGAAAATCCCACAAGCAGAACTACTGAAAAAATCAGCATGATCATAAAAAGAACCGGGCGGAAGCTGCCCGGTTTTTTTTGTCCTTAGATTCCACACGAGAATGAAATTCTTTCATCGAAAAGCGTTTAAATCGTGAATTTCTGCGTTTTACAGGTGAATTTGGTGGTTTACTCGTGAGTTAGAGCGCTCTATTACACGAGGTTGGCGGTTTTCTTAAAATGAAGGAACCTGAACCTAAAAAAGGAAAGTATCAATAACCCCAATTTTGTTAATGATAGCAAATGAGGAGGTGTGATACGATGGCAAAAGATGTTCTATGTGAAGTGAATAATTGTAAATATTGGGATTCTGGAAACAAATGCAGTGCAGATGCTATTTATGTTGTCAGTCATAAAGGGAACCAAGCATCAAATAGCAAAGAAACGGATTGCAAAACATTTGATCCAGAAATTTAAATCATCGGGGGTAACCATCAAACTGGTTACCCTTCTTTCATATTTATTATTGATAATAAAAATCATTTTCATTCAAGATTATAGAAATTCATTTTATTTTTTCTTCAAGAAAAGGAAATTTGGCGATATATACGTAAGTTTGATTGATAAAATTGTGAGTTTGTGCGATATATACGAGAGTTTGGACGATAAATTCGAGTTTGATCGATAAATACGAGAGATTGATCGATAAAATCGAGAGTTTGATCGATATCCTCGTGAATTTAGCAGCTTTACTCGTGAAATTGAGCACTTTACTCGTGAATTTAGCAGTTTTACTCGTGAGTTAGAGCACTTTACTCGTGAATTAAGCTGTTTACTCGTGAGTTAGAGCACTTTACTCGTGAATTTAGCACTTTGCTCGTGAGTTAGAGCACTTTACTCGTGAATTAAGCAGTTTTACTCGTGAGTCTCGTGAATTAAGCAGTTTTACTCGTGAGTTTGGCTGTTTTACTCGTGAATTTAGCAGTTTTACTCGTGAGTTTGGCTGTTTTACTCGTGAATTTAGCAGTATTACTCCTGAATTAAGCTGTTTACTCATGAGTTAGAGCACTTTACTCGTGAATTTAGCAGTTTTACTTGTGAGTTTGGCTGTTTTACTCGTGAATTTAGCAGTATTACTCGTGAGTTTGGCTGTTTTACTCATGAGTTTGGCTGTTTTACTCGTGAATTTAGCAGCTTTACTCGTGAAATTGAGCACTTTACTCGTGAATTTAGCAGTTTTACTCGTGAGTTTGAGCACTTTACTCGTGAATTAAGCTGTTTACTCATGAGTTAGAGCACTTTACTCCTGAATTAAGCTGTTTACTCGTGAGTTAGAGCACTTTACTCGTGAATTTAGCAGTTTTACTCGTGAGTTTGGCTGTTTACTCATGAGTTAGAGCACTTTACTCCTGAATTTAGCAGTATTACTCGTGAATTTTGTTTTTTGACTTATATGTCTTCATGCACGTACTTTTAATCAAACTTCATTCCAATTCTTTATTTCTTTACTTTTGAAATGGTCAGCCCATCACCAATCGGAATGATCAGGGATTCCAATTGAGGATGATTGGCCACAGTTTCATTGAATGTCTTCATGAATGCAGTATAATGTTTAGGTTTAGCATCCTGGTCTGCGACACTGCCTCCCGCAAGTACGTTATCCATGACGATTAAAGCACCCGGTTCCGCCAGTCTAATGCAATATTGCAGGTAATTTTCATAATTGTCCTTGTCAGCATCTATAAAGAAAAAGTCGAATTTTTTGTTATCACCAACAAGTGTTTCAAGACTTTGCAAAGCTGCTCCGGTCATATATGATACTTGATCTCCAAGGCCGGCTTTGGATAGGTTGCCATGAGCTAACTTTACGTAATTCTCCTCTAATTCAAGGGAGGTTAATTTGCCTTCGCTGCCGAATCCCCGGGCAAGGCAAATCCCGCTATATCCCCCTAGAGCGCCTATTTCCAAAATATTTTTAGCCCCTGAAATGGATACAAGCATGGTAAGAAGTTTTCCAGATGAGGGAGATACCGATATGGACGGCATTCCGTTTTCTTGTATGGACGTAATGACTTCTTCCAAAAGTGCATCTTGGGTATAAAACACTGAATCGATATAACTGTTAATTTGTTTCATTGCTTTCAATTCCTTTCTCACTATTATTGGAAGTTTCCTTTTCTTCACTATTCTTATCGGCTGCTTCACTTTCTTGTATTTCAAATAATTGAATGAATTCGTTGATTAACATATCAATGGCTTTTAATTCACCGACTAAGATTTGATTAATGGATTGAAACTCTGGTTTATCTAACTGTTCCTTAATGGTTGAACGTTTAAGGTTCATCATTTCCAAAAAAGCAATTGCCCGCCCGCGGCGAAAGGTTTTTGGACCATGGCCTTTGCCACTGTGATGCTCCCCACGGTGATGTCCCTCTTTCTTGAAATCCTTGAATTTTTCATTTCTCATGTTAAATCCTCTTTCTGTGTATACGATTGTATACACATTGTGTCTTGGTTTAAATGTATACAAATGTATACAAAATGTCAACGCATACAAATAGAAAAAAACATCTGCTCAAAGTACAAATTCGATTATCAATAGAAAAACAGATCACCATTAAACAGGTGATCTGTTTTTATTTTTGAACTTTACTAAGTAGTTCTAAAAGCTGTTGTTTTTCCGTCTCATTCAAGTTGGCAAACTGTGATGCCTGAAAATGCTCTTGCTTTGGAACAACTTCATGAAAAAACTCTTTTCCTTCCTCAGTCAATGAAAGGTATTTTGTTTTCCATTCCTGTTCCCGTTTAATCAATCCCAACTCTTCCATTTTCCTTAATAGTTGAGTGATATTGCCTTTTGTCACAAAAAGCTTGTTTGCAAGTTCTTGCTGAGATAATCGTTCATGGGAACCAACTTGAACCAAGATATCGAATTGGGCTGCCGATAGATTCCATTTTTTTAAATGTTGATTGGATTCCCGGATACTCTGGTTATATATTCGTGTTATTCGGAACCATAACATTAAACCCAGTCGTTCCTCATTATTAGATGTGGAGGGATTCGTTGTGTTTTCTTTCATGAATGTCACCTCATTCTTCTTTTGTCACAATCAGTTTATGAATAAACTAATTCGAAGTCAAATACAAAAACTTCCAAATTCCATACAAAGAAACCAGTATTATCGTTTGATACTGGTTTCTTTGATTCCTTTATTATGTGGTCGTCAGTTTAGCAAAGATGATAAAAAACAGTGTTAATTCGCCTATTATCACAATATTCGGTACCACGACAATCAAATTAAAAATAAAAAAGACCGCTAAAATCCCTAAAAATAACCCTAAATGATATATTTGCAACCGCTGGTGCTTATGTCTATATTGGTGGAAAACAAAAGTGGTTGAAATGAAATAGAGCGATACGGAACCAAAAACAAAATAGAGGATAAATGAAAAATGGACTTCATGTAAAAACAATAATCTGATGGCTGCTGCAATCATGCTTATAGACATTAAAATAAACAGATGACCGTAAATGATGATTTGGCCGGAAGATTGTACAGACTTGTCGACTTTCTTCTCCATGTTATCGAAATATTGCCACCACATAGCTATTATCAAGGCAAATGAAATGATGGAAAAGGCTATCGAGTCCCAATTTCCTTGTTTAGGTTGAATTACCGCAAGAGTGCTGATAAGCGCTTCCCCAAAGAGAATGATGGTAAATAGACCAAAGCGCTCTAACAAGTGGGCCGTATTTGTAGGAACCTTTTCTAAGCATTTTCTTCCAAGGATTGGGACAATGATGTCGATCAGGATGCCCAAATACAACACAGCATATCGAAGCCAAGAATCAAAAAGGACGGAGAATAATGAAATGACGATTCCAATCCAAAAATACCTTCCCAAAAAGAGTGCCGCTTTTTTTCGAAATCCCTCTTCTATACGCTGTACAACAAGATATTGGATAGCAGTCACGGCTCTTAAGCCAATATAACCAATAAAAAAAGAAAGATAATAAGGATCAAAATCAGCTGATAAGCTTGATGTCATAATTAGGACAAAAAACATTTGCAGTATCAAAAATAGCCGTTGATGAAATAAATCCTTTCCAAACCGGTTAATAAAGATGGTTTGCCCTACCCAAGCCCACCAGATAGGAATAAAAATCAACACGAACTTCAATAAATACTCCGGATGGATATATCCATCTTCAACATGCAGTAAAACATGAGTTGCGCCCGCAACGGCCGCCACAAATAACAAATCATAAAAGAGCTCTAACCATGTGACTTTCTTTTCATCCATTTCTGCACTCCTCCCAATACCCTTCTAGTTTATAGTATGTTGGGAATATTCAGAAAATGGAAGTGGAATCAATATAAGGAAGTTCTTTTTACCCAGCAATCATGTTATGCCATATTTAGATCACAAGCTTAATTGGGAATAACGTCACTTTTTTATAGTTGGTAGATTATGGTACTATAGGAGATGATTTCAAACAGGGAGGGAAGTAGATGACTAGAACCATCGGCCTTATTTGTGGCAGTTTACGGGAAAATTCTTATAATCGAATCATTGCTCAATCATTGACAGATATGGTTGATTCTTATCAATTTCGCTGGATCGAAATTAATGATCTTCCTTTGTTTAACGAAGACTTGGAAATGAGTGGGGTACCAGAAACAGTGACATCATTTAAATCCGCCATTCAGGACGTCGACGGTATCATTATCGTAAGTCCAGAGTACAATTCTGGAATACCAGGCGTATTAAAAAATGCATTGGACTGGGCGTCAAGACCTCGGGAGTCCGCTGTTCTTACCAAAAAACCAGTTGGCCTGATTGGAGCTACTCCTGGGGGATTAGGTACTGCATTTGCTCAAATGCAAATCAGGCAAGTACTTGAAGCGATGCAAGTTCATGTTCTTCCATTTCAAAAAATGCTGATATCGCAAGTACATAAAAAGATTGATTCTGATCGGAAAGAGCTTACTGATGATCAAACAAAACGTTATCTTGAGCGTTATTTACAACAATTCATTCATTGGATCGATCACACTCCAGTTCTAGATTAATTATCAATAATCAATGATTCTTATTATATATATGATTGACAGGCTATAAGTTTATAGATAAACTTATGAGCAACAGTCAGTTAAGTTATAAACTGATTGAAACCAACGAAGGAGTTGGGGGGAATTTCCCTACATATGAACTTTCTTCGATAGCTTTAATAAAAGGAGGACTTTAAAAATGTCTGATCTCTATTCTCGTCTATCCAAAGATGATGCTGCCGTTCTTCTAGTGGATCATCAAACCGGTCTTATTTCCGGGCTAGTGCGTGATTATGGTGTTGATGAATTCAAGAACAATGTTATGGCTCTTGCCAACACCGCCAAGTTTTTTGATTTGCCAGTTATTTTAACAACAAGCTTTGAAAACGGACCAAACGGACCGCTGATGCAAGAATTGGAAGAACTCTTTCCTCACGCACCAAAAATAGCTCGGCCTGGACAAATTAACGCATGGGATAATGAAGATTTTGTTAAAGCAATCGAAGAAACTGGAAAAAAACAACTTATCATCGCGGGCGTGGTTACAGATGTCTGCGTTGCTTTCCCGGCACTTTCCGCTTTGAAAGCTGGTTATGAAGTATTCGCTGTCACTGATGCTTCTGGAACAGTCAGCAAACAGGTAGCTGATGCGGCATTATCGCGTATGGCCCATGGCGGTGTGCAGCTTATGAACTGGTTTAGCGTAGCGTGCGAATTACAACGTGATTGGCGCAACGATGTCGAAGGTTTTGGTGCTTTACTTTCCAGCCAGCTTCCTGGTTATCAAAATATAATCGGAAGCTATAGGGGAGCTCAGCGCAATCTCAGCAAGCAGGTATAACTCTTATACAAATGGTACTTTAGTTGAATAAAAGAGGGTGCTTTTTGTTCCCTCTCAGACTGTAGGCAAACTCGATGAAATTCGAGTTTGCCTACAGTTTTTTTAGTATTAGTACAATTTGTCCACTCCAGAGGCACTCGCTTTCCGCTGAAGGTCCGCTCGTGGCGCTCTTTGCGCCTGCGGGGTCTCCCTAAACCCCTTTCACGCTCGGTCTCATGACTTCACTGCGACTCCAAACTAAAAAACAAAAGTTGTATGAAGTACATAATATCCTCTTCTGAATATAGTCTGTATTGAAAATTGATTACATGCGAAATTGTGCACAAATTTATAAAGAGTTTATTATTGTGCAGTACCCATGACAACATTCGGACTTAGAAACGCTATAATTCTAATAAGAAGTGAGATATCGTAGAAGCAGGGAGAGGGATAGAGAATGTTTTTAGATGAAAGAAGCGCCAATTTACTAAAACTATTACAGCATTCGCCCATTTCAAAAATGAAAGAACTTGAAGCCCAAACAGGTCTGACAAGAAGGCAAATACAATATGGTCTGAACAAAGCGAATGACTGGCTCCAATTTCATGGATATCAACCGATTCAATATAATCGTGAAATGGGCTACTCCTTTTCCGAAACAATCAGGGATGAAGAATTGAACGTAAAACTGACAAAACGCAATTATATATTTTCAGAGACAGATAGAGAAAAGGTTTTTTACCTCATGATCCTGTTAAGCCATGAAGAATTGTCCGTCTATCATTTCCAGACGATCACCGGGCTTTCACGAAATACGGTGTTGAAAGATTTAAAAAGGCTTAAGGAGAAAAACAGGGACATAGCGCTCAAAATCCAGTATTCCAAACAAGATGGCTACGTGGTGATTGGGGAAAGCCGAGTAAAGAGATATATCATTGAACGTCTCGTGCATGATGTACTGAACAGTCCCAATAGTGAATTGATCATGGAGTGCATATGGGGAAATCATGAAAAGCAAATCAGCTCAATCCGGTTCCAGCTTGAGGGGATCGAGCGTAAATTAGGCATCACCTTTACGGATGAACGGCTTCATGAACTGAGCTATTTATTTTTATGTACAGATCAGCTCATAGGAAAAAGGGAAGAGTTACAGGCCGACCAGAGCTGGGCTCCATTTGTAGCGACGGAAGAATACAAAATGGTTGAGGAAATGACCATGACGGATGCCTTTCAATCAGTGTGGAGCGAAACGGAAAACTTATACGCAACGTTACATTTACTGAGCATGAATCGAACGAAGGACATTTCCCCTCTTAAGGATGATGAAGTCATTCAACAGCTTTTGCAGGAAATCGTGGAAGAGTTCGAGAGGCTGGCGTTTGTTCACCTGAAAGACAAAGAGCAGCTATGCCAACAATTATACGTTCATTTTAAACCGGCATATCATCGCCTGCGGTATGGTCTCCCGCAAATGAACCCGATGACGGGACGGGTTCAGAAAGTATATCCTGAACTGCATCATTTGACAAAAAAATCCCTATGGGTGTTGGAGAAAGAGATTGGCTGTCCAGTATCAGAAGAGGAAGTGGCATACTTCACGATCTATTTTGGCGGATGGCTGCGCAGGCAAGGGACCACATTGGATGATCGAAAACGGGCCATTGTCGTATGCCCGAATGGTATCGGCATCAGCAATATCCTCATTTATACATTGAGGGAATTATTTCCGGATATTTTGTTCCTGGATGTTCTGTCAGTAAGGAATGCGGCAGAATACCCATTGTCGTACGACCTTGTTTTTTCAACGGTGCATATGAGAACGAAAGCGGCCTTATTCGTTGTACCGCCCATTTTGGAAATGCAGGATAAACATACATTGCGCCAGCAGGTCATGCAGGAATTGTATGGATATACAACGGAAAGTGTGGATGTTGCAGCATTATTAAAAATCATTTCCAAGCATGCGACAATCCATGAACCGGATCAGCTTGAAAAGGCACTGCAGTCGAATGTGTTTACTCACACGCCAAAAGTAACCCAATTTTCTTTAAAGGAGGCAGAGAAGCCTGTGTTAGAAGAACTGCTCAATATGCAAACGATTCAATTACAGCCGCATGTTTCCAATTGGAAAGAAGGCATTCAAGTCGCGGCCAAGCCTCTCGTGGACTTAGGAACCGTCGAAGAACGATATGTGGATGCAATGATCGAGGCCATAGAAACGAATGGCCCATATGTAGTGATAACGCCTGGAGTGGCGATTCCCCATGCACGTCCGGAGCAGGGGGTAAGATCTTTATCCATGAGTTTGCTGAAATTGGATGAAGCCGTGGACTTTGGGCCGGATAAACCGGTTCGCCTGATTATCATTTTGGCAGCCGTAGATAACGATTCGCATTTGCGGGCATTGATCCAGCTCACTCAATTATTGAATGAACCAGCCAATATAGAGGAAATCTTACGCACTTCAGATAAATCGCTCCTTATGGAGTACGTTCATAAATATTCGAAGGAGGAAACGGAATGAAAATCATGGTAGTATGCGGAAACGGATTGGGCAGCAGCTTCATCATGGAAATGAATGTGAAGAAAGCATTGACGGAAATGGGAAAAACGGCCGAGGTGGATCATACGGATCTTACATCCGCAAAAACGGTTCAGGCGGATATCTTCCTGGGAGCGGCGGATATTGTCGGTCAGCTGGATGATGGAACCCGGACGATCGTCACACTGGAAAACATGATGAGCATCCCTGAAATCAAATCTAAATTAGACAAGCATGTAGGATAAAAAAAGGAGAGATTGATATGAAGAAAATCATGGTAGTATGCGGAAACGGATTGGGCAGCAGCTTCATCATGGAGATGAATGTGAAGAAAGCATTGACGGAAATGGGAAAAACGGCCGAGGTGGATCATACGGATCTTACATCCGCAAAAACGGTTCAGGCAGATATTTTCCTGGGAGCGGCGGATATTGTCGGTCAGCTGGATGATGGAACCCGGACGATCGTCACGCTGGAAAACATGATGAGCATCCCTGAAATCACATCGAAATTAGCGTCACATCTATAACAAGAAAACTTAAAAAAGAGGGGGAGAGGCAATGCTGGAGCTTATCATGAATGACATCTTGGGTACACCTTCCATACTAGTGGGGCTGTTTGCTCTCATTGGCCTGCTGTTACAGCGGAAATCCAGTGCGGATGTTGTATCTGGAACGTTAAAAACAGTCATGGGTTTCATTATCATTGGAGCGGGAGCGGCAGTGCTCATCGGCGCCCTTGATATATTCAGTAAAATGTTCGATCATGCATTCAATGTACAAGGCGTCATACCGAATAACGAAGCCATTGTCGCAGCCGCCCAAAG
Source organism: Peribacillus sp. ACCC06369 (assembly GCF_030348945.1). Classification (NCBI taxonomy): domain Bacteria; kingdom Bacillati; phylum Bacillota; class Bacilli; order Caryophanales; family Bacillaceae; genus Peribacillus; species Peribacillus sp. ACCC06369. The sequence goes on along the minus strand of NZ_JAUCEN010000002.1, from coordinate 4,380,532 downwards.
TGATTTTGGGACCTCGACTGCACTTATCATGGTTTTTGGTATGGTCGTCAATGTATTACTAGCTCGGTTTACGCCATTTAAATATATATTCTTAACGGGGCACCATACCTTATTCATGGCTTGTTTACTTGCAGTCACCCTATCGGTCGGCGGGCTTGACGGATTTCCGCTTATCTTGGTCGGTTCCATCCTATTGGGGGTATGCATGGTGATGTTCCCAGCCCTCCTTCAGCCATACGTACGGAAGATCACCGGAAGCGATGATTTTGCCATCGGCCACTTCGGGACCATCGGATATTTTGTATCCGCGACTGTTGGAAAATGGTTTGGGAATAAGGAGAAGACGACCGAGCAGATCAAGGTTCCTAAATCTTTAGGATTCCTGAGGGACACATCAGTCGCCGTATCGCTTACGATGACGTTGTTCTTCGTGATCGTCGCATTGTTTGCCGGACAGAACTATATTGAAACGGAATTATCCGGCGGTTCGAACTTCATCGTATTTTCTTTCATCCAGGCGATAACATTTGCAGCAGGGGTCTACATCATCCTTGCAGGGGTACGGATGTTAATTGCTGAAATCGTCCCTGCATTCAAAGGGATTGCTGATAAAGTGGCACCGAATACAAAACCTGCATTGGATTGCCCGACCATCTTTCCTTTCGCTCCAAATGCAGTGATCATCGGATTCCTATTCAGTTTCCTGGCTGGCCTATTATCCATGTTCCTCCTTCCGGCAATCGGATTGAAAGTCATCGTTCCGGGGCTCGTACCGCATTTCTTTACCGGAGCGGCAGCAGGTGTTTTTGGAAATGCCACAGGCGGCAGACGCGGTGCGATGCTAGGATCATTTGCCAACGGGCTCATCATTAGTTTCCTGCCGGCGATACTCCTGGTCTTCTTGGGGGATGTAGGTTTTGAAGGAACCACATTTGGTGATTCGGACTTCGGCGTGGTCGGTCTCTTCATCCTAAGTGTCATGAAACTTTTAGGATTATCCTAAACTGTTATACTGATAAGGTACATGAAAAAAAATCAATGAAACCAACAGCCTAAGATCTTTTTGATAATGGGCTGTTGGCATTTTCATATCATTCGGATTCTAGAGGTGATTTGCATGACTAACAAGGCAATTGTGCTGGATTTGGATGGCACGACATTGAACGAAATGAATAAGGTGAATGAGACGCTGGAACAGTACATAGGCGAACTTAGGGAAAGAGGTAAGCTGATTTTCATTGCAACAGGAAGAACGCTGGAAGAAGTGAGGGACGTTTTGCCGTCTGGCATGGAAGCCGATGGAATGGTGACAGCCAATGGAATGTCCGTATTCATCGGAAAGGAACAGATTGTCGAACACGCCCTGTCGCCGGAACTTGTGGAAGAATTGGTCGCCAAAGCAGGAGCTGGAGAGATTTTTTACGAAGTACATCCGAACGCTGGAACACGGATGGCATTACTTAAAGATAAAGACTATATGGTTAAACAAGGCTTGGTGCCAAAGCCCGAGACAGTCGATGAAAATGAATGGCTATCAAGACAGGATGCAGTGGATGACAAAATAAGATGGTCAGAACAAATGGATATAAGCAGCGTCGCCAAAATCTACTTTTTCAGCAATGAAATGAATACCATTCGAAAATGGAAAGCGGATTTGGGGAAAATAAAGCAATACAATGCCTTCACAACAGCTTCCTCCACCCATCACAATGTAGAAGTGACAGTGGAAGGCGTCTCAAAAGCAACAGGGGTCCAACTATTACTGAAGCATTTCCAGCTAGCACCGGAAAATATCCTGGCAGTGGGCGATGGTGAAAATGACCTCCCCCTATTTAAACTCGCAGGACATTGCGTTGCCATGAAAAACGCCACTGACCTGGTCAAAGAACAAGCCGATGAAGTGACGGAGCATTCATACAGAGAAGATGGACTGTATCGATTTTTGAAGGGAAAGTTTCACTAAATAACCTGGAAAGCAAAGAAGATCCAATCTTGTTTGTGAAATTTGCACGTTGATTGGAACGTAGGTCACTCGCTTTCTGCGGGCGGTCCGCCCTCGGCGCCTTTGCGCCTGCGGGGTCTCCCTTGGACGCGCTTTCCCAGCAGGAGTCTCGCACCTTCCGTTCCAATCAAATTTGTTTTAGATGTAACTTCTTTTGTCTGCAGAATCGATAATAACTGGTCAATAAAAGGGGGTTCGGAAGGGTCTCAACCCGAACCATGATAGTAAAGCAAGCTAGATAATCCTTAATGATTTTTTACTATTTTATGAAACCCTCAATGGATTGAAGAGTGCGACACTCCTGCCGAAAAACTGGCTAGCCGAGACCCCACAGACGATTCCTTTGATGCTGCTTGGCAGACAGTCGGCGGAAAGGATGCGGATTTCTGGGATCAAGTGAATCATTCTTATAATAAACTCCACCTCCATAAAACCCTCAAAAGGGGAAGCTTCAAATGAAGTATTTCCTATTGAGGAAATGCTGATGGAAAGAAAATGAGGACGTACATTGATCAAAAGAGCAGACCTTAACGGGTCTGCTTTTTTTACTTTTGTTAATGTTCAACTTCAAGCCCTTGCCGAATCGGTACTTCAACTTACTTCACGTAATCAATAAAATGCATGCAGGTTGCCCTAATGGCCATAATGATTTTTATTCACAAAATTTTATTAATATTGACGGTATCAGTCGATGACTTTATCATAACAGCAGGATAATGATAATCATTTTCAATTATGAATGTATTCGTTGGTTAAGAAGTTAAATAGATATAGATGAGAGAAAGGGTGCAAAAAATGCGAGAATCTAAAAAAGCAAGAACATATGGGGGAGGAGTATTAATCCTGTTATTGACTATTATGATGATGTTATCAGGATGTAATACCTCTCAAAAAACAACAGAAGCAGATAAGACATCTGCCGAAACAAAGAATCAAGAAATAAGGACGATTAAGCATGAAATGGGAGAAACGGAAATTAAAAATACTCCTAAAAAAATAGTTACCCTTGAGTTATCTTTCGTTGATTCTCTAAATGCTCTAGGAATAAAACCTATTGGGATTTCAGATGACAACAAAAAAGATATGATTACAAAACTTGTAGGTCAAGAAATGGATTATACTTCAGTGGGAACACGTGAACAGCCTAATTTAGAGGTTATCAGTTCATTACAGCCGGATTTAATCATTGCAGATGCTGAGCGGCATAAAGGTATTTATAAAGATTTACAGCAGATCGCTCCTACCGTTGTCTTAAAAAGTCGGGAATCTACCTATCAAGAAAACTTGGATTCTTTCAAAACGATTGCAAAAGCAGTAAATCAGGAAGAGGCTGCAGATAAAAGATTAAACGAGCATGAAAAAACGATCAAAGAACTTAAATCAAAGCTAACAGTTAATTCAAATATGACGGTTTTACCTGCTGTTGTACGGGATACTTCATTCCAAGCTCATACTTCTTCTTCTTATGATGGAGAATTGCTTGAACGAATGGGATTGAAAAATGCCATTCAGCAAGACCAACCACATGCTGAGATGAATCTGGAGCAACTTGTCGAGATTAATCCGGATGTGCTGCTTTTGGCGAACAATGAAGGTAAGTTACTTACTGATGAGTGGAAAGATAACCCTCTTTGGAAAGACCTAAAGGCTGTAAAAAACAAACAAGTTTATAGTGTTGATCGGGATTTATGGACAAGATACCGTGGTGTTGTATCCGCAGAGGCCATTGCTAAAGACACCTTAAACATGCTTGGTAAAGAATAAGGAACAAAAGCGAAGTAAGAGATCCAATTCTTACTTCTCTTTCTATTAGTATGAAAATCTTGTTAGGAAGTGTGTTGTATAGTCAATGGAGACCTTAGTTAGAAGTAAAATGAAAGTGTATTGTACAGCTGTAGCCGGAATCGTTTTGTTAATTTTGGGAGTCCTAACAAGTATTTCTGTGGGCGCGGCCGACATAAATTTAGCAATGGTTTTGAAGTCCTTTTTTGAGATGGACTCATCAAAAGAACAGGTTATTATAAGGACTCTTCGTTTACCTCGAGCTTTGGTTGGAGCATTGGTCGGTGCTAATTTAGCGGTGGCGGGTGCTCTCATGCAGGCTATCACCCGGAATTCATTAGCTTCTCCACAAGTATTTGGTGTTAATGCCGGTGCGTCATTTTTTATTGTTTCAGCTTTTGTTTTCTTTCCTAACCTTTCTTCCGTCTCTCTAGTTTGCGTTGCATTCATTGGTGCAGCAGTGGGGGGGATGGCAGTCTATTCTTTTGCTTCGGGAGGGGGAATGACCCAAGTGAAGCTGGCATTGGCGGGAATGGCTGTTCACTTTTTTTTATCTTCTTTAACGCAAGGCATGATCATCTTTAATGAACAAGCGAAAGATGTGCTCTATTGGTTAGTCGGATCTATTAATGGGAAAACATGGGCGCACGTTAACATGGTTCTTCCTTGGTCTCTTTTTGGGCTATTTGTAGCTGTCTTGTTCTCTCGATCTGTTTCCGTCCTTGTATTAGGAGAAAATATGGCGCAAGGACTTGGGCAACGGGTGTACCGAATCCGTATTTTAGCAGGAATATTGGTCATTATTTTGGCAGGATCTTCGGTTGCCGTCGCAGGCCCAGTGGGCTTTGTTGGTTTGATTATTCCTCATATCGTCAGGAGGCTGGTGGGGGGAGATTATCGAAGAATCATCCCTTTTTCTGCATTATTCGGCGCTTTACTCTTAGTTTATGCAGATATTATCGCCCGGTTTATCGCTTATCCTTTTGAATCGCCAGTAGGAATTGTAACAGCTATAATCGGTGCGCCATTCTTCCTTTATTTAGCGAAGAGAGGGAGGAATATTAAGCAATGAAACTTAGTCGAAAATCCGTGTTGAAACCCAAATTTCTCCCTTATTCCATTCTCCTTATACTTATGGTAATCCTGCTGATTTTATCAATGGTGAGCCTGGGATTAGGGGCCATTTACATCTCACCTTTGGAAATCATCCAAAATTTCCTTGGAAATGGCATGCAAAGTCAGGCATTCATACTGCACAACTACCGGATACCCCGTATTTTGATTGCCGTGATAGTGGGTGCCGGATTGGCAACGGCTGGAGCCATTCTGCAAGGGGTCCTTCGAAATCCATTGGCTTCTCCCGATGTGATTGGGGTAACAAAAGGTGCCGGATTGGCAGCTGTTATCGTCATTGTTTTATTTCCGCAATCGCCAATCATCATTTTACCCCTTTCAGCTTTTATCGGAGCAGCGGTCATGGCGGCAATTTTGATGATATTTGTTTATAAAAAAGGGGCTCAACCAAATACAATAGCTTTGGTGGGAATTGCTTTAGGGGCAATATGTCAAGCAGGCATAGAGTATTTCATGGTCAAGTTCCCGGATGATGTGAATACGACTCTCTTGTGGTTAACAGGGAGTCTATGGGGAAGAGGATGGGATCAAGTATTCATTTTGCTTCCATGTCTAGTTCTTGTCCCGGTATTAATTGCATTAACTTCTAAAATGGATGTACTGAGCCTTGGAGACGAAATAGCTACAGGTCTCGGTGAAAGATCAAAATTACTGCGTTATATTTTACTAGGTGTTTCTGTCATTTTAATTGGAGTCTGTGTAGCTGCGGTTGGTTCTATCGGATTTATTGGTTTAATCGCCCCCCATATTGCCCGTAGAGTGGTTGGATCTAAATTCAAGGTTTTACTTCCTGCTTCAGCGCTCTTTGGTTCTATCTTTCTACTCGTTGCTGATAGCTTGGGCAGAGGATTGTTCCCTCCAATAGAAATACCCGCCGGAATTATCACTGCGGTGATTGGGGTGCCATACTTTTTATATCTATTACGTCGTGAACGAAAAATAACATAAGGAAGGCTGGCGATCATGACAACATTATCAGCAGAGCATCTTTCTCTATCTTATGGATCAACTCAGATCATTGATAATATCGATTTAGAAATTCCTGAAGGTAAAATCAGTATAATCATAGGTTCCAATGGTTGTGGCAAATCTACCATCTTACGGTCTCTAGCTAGATTATTAATACCTCAGCAAGGCACGATCTATTTAGATGGAAAGGCCATTCATCAGCAATCTTCCAAGGAAGTTGCGAAGAAATTGGCTATTTTACCGCAAGCTCCGGAAGCTCCGGAAGATATAACCGTTAAAGATTTATGTTATTATGGCAGGCATCCACACAAAGGCTTGTTTTCGAGACAAACTCCAGAAGATCATGCCATTGTCGACCGTGCTTTATCTGCAACGAAAATGACTGAATTTGCTGATCGTACATTGGATGCCTTATCTGGAGGACAAAGGCAAAGAGCATGGATTTCGATGGCTTTAGTACAAGAAACCGACCTTTTACTGCTAGATGAACCGACAACCTATCTAGACTTAGCACACCAAATTGAAATATTGGAATTACTGCGCGATTTAAACGTAACTTATGGGCGCACGATTGTCATGGTTCTGCATGATTTAAATCAAGCGGCACAGTATGCGGATCATCTGATTAGCATCGTTAAGGAGAAAATCTATAAAGAGGGACCGCCTGAAAAGGTCTTTACAAAAGAGATGATCAAGGACGTCTTTAGGCTGGAATGCTGTATTATTGAAAACCCTGTTGACCAAACGCCTCTATGCATTCCAATTGGTTTATCTCAAGATCATTAGAAGCAGTTTCTTCCCTATTAATATAGATCAAGACTTTAGCGGTAGATTTTTAAATTAATCCAACCAACATTAAATGGGGCATTCCTTCAAAAGGGGATGCCTTTTGTTTTTTCTCAATAGGCACAGTGACATACATCGAAGCCTAAATCATAAGACTACTATAAAGGCTTATCCCTTTATAATGCCAAAAAGAGGTGCTTTTTGATGGAAAAACGAACTATTAATCAAGTGGACGGGTATGTGCCACAGCCTATCCGAAGTGATGGAGCCGGAGCGATTGACTCTGGCCCGCGAAATATTATGCGGGATCTTCAAAATCCAAATATGCTCGTCCCGCCTATCACAGATGCAGGCTTGCTTCCTAACTTGAAATTCTCGTTCTCAGACACTTCAATGACATTAAATCACGGGGGATGGTCAAGGGAGATCACCGCAAGGGAACTTCCGATTGCGACCACACTTGCGGGAGTGAATATGAGCTTAACGGCAGGAGGAGTACGTGAACTCCATTGGCATCAAGAAGCAGAGTGGTCTTATATGCTGTTAGGACGGGCACGCATAACCTCGGTTGACCAAGAAGGACGAAATTTCATTGCGGACGTCGGCCCGGGCGATCTTTGGTACTTTCCACCAGGAATCCCACATTCGATTCAAGGGTTGGAACATTGCGAATTTTTGCTCGTCTTCGATGACGGAAACTTTTCCGATCTTAACACCTTATCCATCTCAGATTGGTTCGCACACACTCCAAAAGATGTTCTGTCGGCCAATTTCGGCGTTCCAGAGAGTGCCTTTGACTCCATTCCTTCAGATCAGGTCTATATCTATCAGGGAAAGGTACCCGGTTCACTGGAAAGTCAGGAAGTCCAGTCACCTTACGGAGAAGTTCCTTTAACCTTTAAGCACGAGCTGTTGAAACAAACACCAATCAAGACCCCTGGTGGAAGCGTGCGAATTGTGGACTCTTCTAACTTCCCTATTTCAAAAACAATAGCCGCGGCACTCGTTGAGATTGAGCCGGGTGGAATGAGAGAACTTCATTGGCATCCCAATAACGACGAGTGGCAGTATTACCTTACTGGACAAGGGCGCATGACAGTATTTACTGGAAACGGTACAGCTCGTACATTAGATTATAGAGCAGGTGATGTCGGATATGTACCCTTTGCTACTGGGCACTATATTCAGAACACCGGTACCGAAACGTTATGGTTTTTAGAAATGTTCAAAAGCAATCGCTTTGTAGACGTTTCTCTAAACCAGTGGATGGCACTGACTCCTAAAGAGCTAGTTCAAAGCAACTTGAATGTTGGATCAGAATTGCTCGATTCACTACGTAAGGAGAAATGGCCTGTTGTGAAATATCCCGGGTTTCCTACTAAAATGCCGGATTAAACTGATAGGGGTTTTTATATTAGAAAAGTTATGATTAGGTTCTTATTTAACAAAAGAAATTTTTACTTCAAAACCTGGGTTGCTGCGGCAACCTTTTTTTTATGGAAAGAAGGGGCAGGTCAATTGAAGGTGAAAAGGGATTATAATAATAAAACGGAATGCTTAATTAGAAGTGATTAAAACGTGGAAAACCACAATATATTAAACCCAGAATTAACAGCTCTTTAAGTTTTTTAGAATACTGGCCAGGTTCAGTTTAAATGATAAAATAGATAGACTTATACATAAAAGGAGACTTATTATTTTGGAAGCCAAATGTGTTACATTCTATGAGTTTGGGAATCCGCAAAAGGTTTTAAAAGTTGAAAATAAATTTATCCAAAGACCTTTCGAGGGGGAAGTCCTCGTTCGGATGACCACACGTCCCATTAACCCGTCTGACTTGCTGCCCATTCGCGGTGCCTATTCCCACCGAATCCCCTTACCTGCCATACCTGGTTATGAAGGTGTCGGCATTGTAGAAGAGGTGGGTCCATCGGTTTCGAAAGAGCTGATAGGCAAGCGTGTACTGCCTTTGCGTGGTGAAGGGACCTGGCAGGATTATGTTAAAGCATCTGCGGAGCTGGCCATCGTCATTCCTGATTCGATCGAGGACCATATAGCAGCGCAATTATATATAAATCCGATAACCGCGTGGCTAATAATCACAGAAGTATTAGCATTGAAACCGGATGATGTATTACTCGTAAATGCTTGCGGATCTTCCATTGGCCGTTTATTTGCCCAGTTATCCAGGATTCTTGGTTTTAAGCTGATTGCTGTAACGAGAAACGATAAGTATACGGAAGAACTGCATGAACTTGGTGCTGCATATGTAATCGATACGTCCCAATCATCCTTGCGTGATACCGTGATGGAATGGACGAATGGGCGCGGAGCGAATGCGGCCATAGATTCAGTGGGCGGCATTGATGGTTCAGAGCTAGCTTTTTGTGTTCGGCCTAACGGCATCTTATTAACGATTGGCCTTTTATCAGGACAGTCTGTAAATTGGGCGGAAATTTCACAAAGGACAAAAGTGAATGTTAAAATGTTTCATCTTCGCCATTGGAATCAGCAGGCTTCAGTTCAAACCTGGCATGAAACGTTTAACCTTTTGATGGGTTTCATTGCTGATGAAAGATTGATGTTCATGAAGCCGGATTCCTACTACGGCCTTCAAGATGTGCAAGAAGCCATTCGTATCACCGAAACCCCTGTGGGCAATAGAGGGAAGATTTTTTTAAGCAGCTGATTTGCCTGCTGAATTTGCAATGGGCATCACCTATGTGGTTTGCTGATTGATCGGACATATTGAAGGAAGCATTCATCTTGAAGCTTTTCCAATAGGTTCCTAAGGTAAATGGAAATGTCCCCTGATAATATGGAATTACTTGATTACCTGTAAGATGCTAGTTTAGAATGCGGAATAGAAACATGTTGATACATGATACGACTTTGGAGGAAATACTTATATGAAAACGATATATATGAATGCTACCTTTTTTACTATGGATAAAGAAAATCAAATCTTTGAAAATGGGATGATGATTGTACAAGATCAAACCATATCCTACATCGGCCAGCACTCTGAAGAACAATTGGCAGATGCTGATCAAGTGGTCAACCTTGGCGGGAAATGGATTATGCCAGGCCTTGTGAATGCCCATTCGCATATTGTCATGACCCTTTTACGCGGAATCGGGGACGATATGCTGCTGAAGCCGTGGCTTGAAACGAAAATATGGCCGATTGAAAGCCAGTTTACAACGGAAATCGCCTCTGTAAGTTCTCAACTTGGCCTTATGGAAATGATGAAATCAGGAACCACGACATTTTCGGATATGTTTAATCCTAATGGAATAGATGCGGGTGCTGTCGTGGAGACGATAGGCGAAACGGGAATGCGCGGAGCCTTTTCTTACACAATTTTCAGCTTGGGTACGGAAAAAGACCAAAAAGCGAACCTCATGGGGGCTGAGCAGTTTTCAAAAAACTATAAAACGTTTGCCGATGGCCGCCTGACCACCATGGTCGCGCCACACAGCCCTTATGCCTGTACACCTGAGGCGATTATGGAAAGTGCACGGATTGCAAAAGAGAATGATTTAATGGTGCACATTCACGTATCGGAAACGGACTTTGAAATCCTCGACATCGAAAAACGTTACGGATCCCGTCCTGTCGAGCACCTTCGCCGTTTAGGACTGTTCGATCAGCCTACCGTGATGGCCCATGGTGTGGTCCTCAATGATGAAGAGCGGGCGATACTAAAACAGCATGACGTTCGGGTTGCCCATAATCCAATCAGTAACCTGAAGCTCGGATCTGGAATAGCAGATGTCGTCAGCCTCCTTGATGCAGGCATTAAAGTTGGGGTTGCAACAGACGGCGTCGCCTCGAATAACAACTTCGATATGTTCGAGGAAATAAGGACAGCTGCATTACTACAAAAAGGAATCTATAAGGATGCCACTAAATTCCCTGCACAAACGGCACTCGCCATGGCCACCAGAATGGGTGCAGAAGCGATCGGCATGGGTCATACGGGATCACTTGAAGCTGGTAAAAAAGCAGACTTCATCACCATTTACCCATATAACAAAGAACATCTGCAGCCACTGAGTGAAGCCTATTCGCACCTGCTTTATGCAGCACGCGGAAATGATGTATGTGATGTATACATTGATGGCAAAATGGTCGTGAAAGATGGCCGCTGCTTAACGATCGATGAAGAAAAAGTAATCGCCGAAACGAATCGTCTGCAGGGGACCCTATCACGATAAACATGAACGGATGCATGAAAAAAGGAGCTGTCATTGCAGCTCCTTTTTTTTATGGATTCAATGATAAAAATGGGAATTATTTTGATGTAGGACGGAATAAATGGGGTGTAGGTCGAATTAAACTGATGTAGGTCGAAATAATCCGATTTAGGACGAAATAAATCAATTGTAGGCCGAATTAATCCATTTTGAGGACCATATTATTGGGTTTTAGCAAGGAATAAATCGTATCGAATGGCAGTTTAAAAGGAATTACCGCTAGTATTGTGGAATAAATTGTTCTTAACACTTAGAAATTCGTCATGAGTCCAGTTTCTTGGAAATATGGAAACAAAGTAAGCCGGTTAAAAATATTAATAAGAAAATAGGTATGGCAAAAACGGTTAAAAACGAAAAAATGAAAAAAATGCTGCTGACCGCAAATATTAGCCAACTGGTAATCAGCAAGCAGCTGGAAAAAAAATCTTTGACAGCATGGATCATGAATTCACCACCGTATGAAAGTCTTTGTATGAATTATACACCATTTTCCAATCGTATTGAGAAGCAGTCAACTCGAGGAAAGTAGTTGAAAAAGGAGGACAAGATGAATGGAAAGTGATTCTTCGTTGTTAAAAGAGCATTTGTATCAGCTGGAGGAGAAATTGTTAAAATCTGAAATCCGTACATCTCCAGAAGAGCTTTCATTATTATTGAAAGATGATTTCTTTGAGTTTGGCAGTTCGGGTAATATATGGACTAAAAGCGATTTTGTGGGGGAAGAGGGAGCCGGTGCGGTGAAAATGACCTTAAGTCAATTTGACATGCATCAATTGTCAGAGGATACCGTGTTAACTACGTACCGGATTTTTGATGAAAGTAAAGCGGAACATACCTTAAGAAGTTCAATCTGGAAATGTACGAATGGAAGATGGCAAATGTTTTTTCATCAAGGCACAAAAACGAAAGGGCCTCTTTAAGCCTTTTATTTATGAAATTGAAAATGGTGAATTAGCGTAAGAAAATGAGTATTACCTATCTAAAAACTATTCCAATAAAATGATAGGGGTGGATGAAGTTGCTTTTTCGTACCATTGATACGGACAAAGATAAAGAAATTATCGTTAAATTCCGGAAAGATTCATTTGTTGTAAGTTTTGGATCTGAAGACGGTTTTGGAGATGAAAATACATACTTGCAACGAATGAAAGAACGGGTCCGCAAATTTCCGGATGGACAGGTAATCATTGAAAAGGACCAAGAACCGATTGGACAAATGGAACTTCAAATTCGGGAGTATGAAGGAACTGAGATTGGCTATGTGAATCTATTTTATCTTATTCCCGAATACCGCAGTAAAGGCCTTGGCAAGGAATTGGTTCGCTACGCAGAAAACTTTTTCAGGCAATTTAATGTATCCGAATATCATTTAAGGGTTTCTCCGAATAACCAAAGGGCGATTCGATTATATACGAATTCGGGCATGATGAAGATAAGCGAAGAAAATGAAAAACACCCTGTATGGAGAATGAGTAAATCATTATAAAATAGAAATAAAAATTATATTAATATAGTTAAAAAGCATCGAGTCACTATACTATGAAAATATTTAGAGCGATTAAAAATATGGTTGACTTTAGAGAAATTAGAATATATAGTGAAGGACATAATTAAATATAACGTTAATTCTTATCAAGAGATGTGGAGGGACTTGGCCCTATGATACCTCGGCAGCGGGTTTTTACTTTTGTAAAAATACTGTGCTAATTCCAACGGACGAAAGTTTGAAAGATAAGAAGGAGCTTTTCTTAGATAATTAAATTAAGAGTTTACTCTTTTTTATTTCTAAAAGAGGCCTCTTCTGTCTGATGACGGAAGAGGCCTCTTTTGTTTATTCAAAATGTATATGGTTATTTGGAGAATTATTGATTTACTCGTGAGATTCGGGCATTTACTCGTGAGTTCCGGGCATTTACTCGTGAGATTCGATCATTTACTCGTGAGTTTCGATCATTTACTCGTGAGTTTCGGGCATTTACTCGTGAATTTCGAAATTAACCCTATCATTATGAAACTTTGCAAAGCTCTTCTCTGATAATGAATTTTAACAAATAAACAACATGGGGGGAGATAGGATGATTGAGTTTCAAAATGTTAAAAAGGTTTATCAAACAAAGAAACAGACCGTTGAGGCTTTGAAAGGAATTAATTTGACGGTGGAAAAGGGGGATATATTCGGTGTCGTCGGTTATAGCGGGGCCGGGAAAAGTACGTTGATCAGGTTGGTCAACCTGCTTGAACAGCCTTCAGATGGTTCGGTGATTGTCGGGGGTAAGGATTTAACTTCATTGAATCCGAAGGAATTGCGGGCAGAAAAGAAAAAAATCGGAATGATCTTTCAGCATTTCAACTTGCTAAACTCAAAGACTGTTTTTGATAATATCGCCATGCCGCTGGTTTTATCAGGAACTCCTAGTAAAGAAATCAAACAGCGGGTAGGCGAGCTGTTAGAGTTCGTTGGCTTATCAAGCAAGGCAAAGAGTTATCCGGAACAATTATCCGGCGGTCAAAAGCAGCGGATCGGCATAGCGAGAGCATTGGCTACCAATCCATCGATCTTATTGTGTGATGAAGCTACATCTGCATTGGATCCACAAACAACGAGTGCGGTTCTGCAGCTCTTAAAGAAAATTAATAAAGAATACAATATTACGATTCTGTTAATCACTCATGAAATGTCTGTTATTAGGGAAATTTGCAATAAAGTAGCGGTCATGGAGGGCGGATTTGTGGTTGAACAAGGTTCAGTTTTCGAGGTTTTTGCCAAGCCGCAGACGGATATTGCAAAAAACTTCGTGAGAACGGTCATACATGATGAGATTCCACAAAGTTTCCTAAAAAGTATAGGGTCCCATATCCCGATTATTTGGAAAATTAATTTTATTGGGACTACTTCGGGTACTCCCTTACTTTCTACCATCTCGAAGAAATATGATGTTCATTTAAGCGTATTATCAGCCAATATTTCTGAAATTCAGGAAACGCCTTTTGGAAATTTAATCATCGAAGTGACAGGGAACAAAAAAGAGGTGGACAAGGCTTATCAATATATTAAAGATGAGGGGATTCTCGTCCAGGAGGTGCAGATAAATGGGTAATACGCTTTGGGGAATGGAAATAACGGCAGAGCAGCTGTCGACAGCTTTCGGTGACACACTTTATATGGTAGCCATCTCATTGGTGTTTTCCGGATTGATTGGGCTGCCGCTCGGTATCCTGCTTGTCATTACAAGAAAGGGTCACATCCTGGAGAATAAATGGATCTTTAATGTATTGAATCCGATCATCAATATATTGCGGTCTGTTCCTTTCATCATCTTGCTTGTAGCACTTATTCCGTTTACCAGAATGCTCGTAGGCAGTGCGATCGGAACGAATGCGGCCATTGTTCCGCTTATCTTTTACGCGGCTCCTTATATTGCCCGGCTTGTCGAAAACTCCCTTTTGGAAGTGGACAAAGGGATCATCGAGGCAGCTCAGGCGATGGGGGCGACGACATGGCAAATCATTTACCGCTTTTTGATTCCCGAGGGACTTAGTTCATTGATCCTTACATTTACAACAGCGACAATCGGGCTGGTCGGATCTACGGCCATGGCAGGTGCCGTCGGAGCAGGCGGGGTCGGAGATTTAGCTTTGGCTTACGGTTATCAAAGGTTCGATACGATGACGATGGTCGTCACAGTAGCGGCGCTCGTGATCATCGTTCAATTACTGCAATCCACCGGGAATTTTGTTTCAAGAAAAATCAGAAGAAGATAAAAATAACAGGAGGTAGGAGAAAATGAAGAAAATCTTATTAACGATCATAGTATTGGCATTGGCCATCGTGGCTGCAGCATGCGGGAACGAAGAGGGTGCATCAGGCGGTTCGGATGATGTGAAAACAGTAAAAGTCGGTGTCAGCAGCGGGGATACGAGAACATGGGAATACATTGTTGACTTAGCTAAAGATAAGGGGCTGAATATCGAACTGGTCACTTTCAATGATTATATCCAACCGAACCTTGCATTAAGTGAAGGGGAAATTGATGCGAATTCATTCCAAACGGTCGCCTACTTCGATGAATTCGTTCAAGATCAAAATCTGAAATTAGAGGCCATCGGGTCGACTGTCATTGCACCCATGGGACTTTATTCGAAAAAACACAAAGATCTCAAGGATCTTCCAGATGGCGCTACGATAGCGGTTCCGAATGAAGCAACAAACTTTGGCCGTGCGTTACTCCTTCTTCAAGAAGCTGGATTGATTACATTGAAAGAGGAATTCAATGGATCGGGATCATTGGAAATCATTAAGGAAAATCCGAAAAAATTGAAAATCAAACCTGTTGCTGCCGGCAATACACCGCGTCTATTGGATGATGCCGATGCTTCAGCCATTAATAATAATTTTGCCGTCGAAGCAGACCTTACTTTAAAAGATGCATTATTCCATGAAAGTAAAACGGCGAAACCATATATCAATATCATTGCAGTTAAAAAGGGAAATGCCGATCGTCCTGAGCTGCAAAAATTAGTAGAGCTTTATCAATCGAAAGAAGTGAAGGAATTCATTGAAAAAACGTTTAATGGAAACACCATTCCTGCATATGTTTCTGTAGATGAATTATTGAATTACCAAGATGCTTGGACAAAACCAGCTAACGAAAAATGATGAATAGAACAATGTGAAGGAATGCCGGAAGGATTCAAAATGCTATCCGGCTTTTTAAACCAATAAATAAAAGGGGAGATAAGAGTATGGCGAGAGAATTAGTGCAGAAGCAGCATCAGCAAATCATTGAAGATCACATCGACCTTCATTCCGAATTATATATCCAAACGAGTCAAGCCATTCATGCCAAACCCGAAATTGGGAATCAAGAGTTCTTCGCTTCGGACACGTTAACCGGAATACTTCACCATGAAGGATTTGAAGTGACCCGCAATATAGCTGGACATGAAACAGGATTCATCGCCAAAAAAACCTCTTCAAAGGAAGGACCTACCATTGCCTTTTTAGCCGAGTATGATGCATTGCCGGGTTTAGGTCATGCTTGTGGCCATAATATCATCGGCACAACGAGTGTTGCAGCAGGCATTTCCTTGGCTCAAGTGCTGGAGGAAACGGGCGGAGAGGTGATTGTTTTCGGTACACCGGCTGAAGAGGGCGGGCCGAATGGAAGCGCAAAAGGCAGTTTTGTGAAACATGGTCTATTTGATGGGGTGGATGCAGCCATCATTATCCATCCTGCCGGGCAAACGGGTATAACTAGTCCATTTTTGGCCGTCGATCCCCTTGATTTTCATTTTTACGGGAAGGCAGCACATGCGGCTGCTGCTCCTGAACAAGGCGTAAATGCACTTGATGGGGTGATTCAGCTGTTCAATGGCATTAATGCTTTGCGCCAGCAGCTTCCAACCGAGGTCAAGATCCACGGAATAATCACCAATGGCGGGGAAGCGCCTAACATCATTCCTGAATTTGCTTCAGCCAGATTTTACATTAGGGCAACAACATGGAAACTTTGCCAAGAAGTGTCCCGAAAAATACGTGCTGTCGCTGAAGGGGCAGCACTTGCCACAGGAAGCACGGTTAAAGTCGAGCGTTTCCAAAATGAAGTACTCGATTTTGTCATTAATCCAGTCCTTGATGAACTGTTAAAAGAAGAACTGGATCAATTGGGGGAAGCGGTGGCCCCTCGAAAAGAGAGTGGTTTTGGTTCGACGGATGCAGGTAATGTAAGCCATGTAGTGCCGACAGCCCATCCTTATATTAAAATTGGACCGGATGAGTTGATTGCCCATACGAATGAATTCCGCGACTGTGCTAAATCAGAAGCTGGAAACAAAGCCATTCTGACTGGTGCAAAAGCACTTGCGCTTACAGGATATCGATTGCTATCGGATAAAGACCTGTTGGGTAAGGTGAAAACGGCATTTCATGAAGCGAAGCAAACGGAAAAATAAATAAAATAAAAATTTTTGTTGACTACGGAGCTCGGAGTTTGTAATATAAGAAATAACAATACCAAGTAATTAAATAGGAATTATAGGTTAATTGACCGGAAAACCGGAGACTTTTCTTTAAAAAGAGATGTCTCCGTTTTTTTTGGTGTATGAGCCAGGTTCCATCGCTGTTACAATACCGTAGTTGTTCATATAATAAAGGAGGATTTATTATGGGGATATTATTACGTAAAGCAATTGAAAAGAAAAGAAACTTCCTGATCAACAAGTTGATTAACGAGGGAGTCTATAAAAAGAATGACATCCATCTATTTGAATTAACACTAACCGATTTAGAGGAAGAATATATCAAAATAATTAAAATTGAAGAGAAGGAATCCGATGATCATTACCCCTGTCTGAAGATCCATCATTTCATATAATCAGTGGAAAGATAATGAAAAGGGGAGGGTGAAATGAGGAAGAGTGTGGAAGAAAGGCGGAAGGAATTAATCCATAAACTTATGATCCATACTGTAAATAAGAGTGTGGAACAGCTTATGAAGTTAACCTTGAAAGAATTGGAAGTGGAGTACAAAAAGGTTCAAACGGACAGTCATCCCCATAGCGATGCTGGTTCGATACAATGGATCAATACAAAACGATATTAGAGAATGTGACACCTCAGTTCATCATGAAAAACTTCATCATTTTGCTAAAAGCGTTTTGTGCTGATTCTACATGATACTTTGAACTGTAAGGGTCACTGAATCCGTGTTTTCCGTTGAATTTTTGCACTTCGATATTCTTTATTTCTAAAGCTGAAATCAATTCGTCCACATTAAATGCTGATTCTTCTTGCGGAAAGAATAACAGTGTAGGGCATTGTGGCGTTAATTCTACATAATTCCTAATACGGGAACCGTAGTATCCAACCATTCCATCGACACATTCGTCCTCACTACACAGCCAAGCCACAGTTGCCCCTGCACTAAATCCAAGGATGAATATTTTTTGGTATTCATCTTTAACATCCGATAATATGTCCTTTATTTTATGTAAAGCGCCTGTTAAACCCACATTCTCCATAAAATGACGATAAGCAGCATCCTCTTGGGAATAATCAAAAGGTGTCTCTCGGTCTAACAAATTCGGACAGATGACATCAAAACCCTGATTCGATAATGATTCACAAAAACCCTGCATATGTTCGTTCAGTCCATAAATTTCGTGAATGACAATGATTACAGTATCGGAATCTTTCTGTATGTGCAGCATTTTTCCCCCCCCATTATCCTATTGCTTCATTATATATTGATCTTCAGCTAACGCACTTGTTAGTTGAATCCTTTATTTGAATACCCCGTCTATTTCATTTCTGTCGTAAGCTAATATCCAATCGTTGTAGTTGTCATAAACATCTCTTATTGTTTCGCGCGAGGTCGCCACTAAATCACAACCCCTGTCATCATAAACGTGAAATATAGTTTTCCTGTTGATGTTGATAAAATAGACCATATTAAAAATACTAGGTCTTATCCCCATATCCTGATTGCAGATTGCTTTCAACATAGGAATGTATTTGAAGTCGGATGTTTTACATTTTAAAGTGAATCTATGTGTTTTATATGTTCCTTCTTCATCATCGTCATGAATAATAGTCTTTTGGTTTAACCCATATAAGACAGATTTCCCTTTAATATAACGAGAAAAAGTTTTTGATTTAAGTTTAAAATCATCTGCATAATCACTAACGTCAACTACAATATAAATATCATCGTTATTAGAATGCAAGGACTTAAATAAAGTGATCACCCTTTTATATACTCCTTGTAGATATGGGCTATTTTCATAAGCAAAATCACTATCATAGTCCACACCTAATTCAAAACGGATACCAATTTTCCAACTATAAAACACGGGTGGTCTAAGTTCTAAGTTTGGGAAATTCTCATTCATAAATTCGTTTAAAAGCATTTTTGCACCTCGTTAATTTTCCTCATTCCTCATTAACTTGTCCTTTAGTTCGGAAGAAAAGGGTTGCAGCAGTTGGTATTACGACTGATTGTGATAAATTAAATCTTTCCACCCTTCAAAAGTATTTCTGAAATTTCTGGATATATCATCATCTTTACTAAGAAGTAAAATCAATGAAGAGTCCCACAGAACCAATTCAACCATAGCCTTAGGATGTTGGATAATTGGATTTTCCACCCAAAAATTTGGATTTCCATCAGCATATGGTACTTCTTTAATGTCATCTAAATCAATTTTTTCGTTTTTATCGAATGCCGAAAATACACCCCATATAAAATGAAAATCTTTATTATTGGCAAGTTCCGTTAGATTTTCACCTGTAATCCAGAAGTTATTATGAGGGTCGTCAATAATTCGATAATCTTCGAAGTAATTAAGGTAATTTTCAGGGTAAGACCAATCTAAGTCGGTAAGTAGCCAATTATAATCTTTATTGAGGCCATTGAACGAGTTTAATATTTCTTTTAACTCCAAGAACTCTTCTAAAATGGTGTTCATTTCTTCCACCTCACAACTAAATTCCCCTTTATTTTATCACTTCTTCTTCAACGAACCTTCTCTATTGGTTTAAGTGAATTACTGGCATCTTTTAATAAACTTCGTGACTTTATGTTAAAACCACATTGTTTATACTTTCCTAAAAATTTTCATTCCATTTAAATATGAAATCATAACGATTAGCACCATCCAACCAATAGACACCCACAAATCATTTCCAACAGCATGAGTCGTATTTAGGTATAGGGAAGTTCTCTTCCTTCTGAAAATGCTTTTAGGTTTGCCAAACTAAGTTCAAATCCGTCCATGTTAATGGATACTCTAGTTCCTTCAGGTTCTGGGTATATTTCGAAAGTGAAAACGAGGTTATCCGAATCCAAGGAATAAGAAAACTTTTCGTTAGGAATTACTTCTTGGATGGTAAAGCTCATTGGAATACTTTCGTTATCTTTAAGATTGTTATGTGCACTAGGCATTAATACGAAGATTGCCTTCTCGCCAACCTTGAGTTTAGGAATATTCCATTTTGAACCCGGGGCATACCATTTTGAAATGTTTCCATCATTTGTAATCGCATGCCAAACAGCTTCTTGGTTTTTATGAATTAGAACAGAGTTACTATCATTATTCACCTGACTAACCTCCTGATTTTTCTATGGATTATATAGAATGTCTTAGAAATATACAAGAAGATTTATACTCTAGCGATAGTTGAACACGTGACAATATTGTAAGATTGCAGCTAAAACTGTTAGGAAAATCGATGGCGATTTACACCTCTTTTCTTTTACTATGAAAGAAAAAGAGGAAAGGTGGATATGAAATGAGTCTTTTTGAATGGAATGTCAATGTATTTAGAATGATAAATGACTTAGGGAAACAATACTCTTATTTAAACCCTTCTGCCATTTTCATTGCCGAGTACATGGTATTTTTATTAGCTTTAGCAGTCATCGTAATATGGTTCACTCGAAATGAACAGAGTAGAATGATGGTTGTTTGTGGAATGATTACGTTTGTAATAGCTGAAATGATGGGGAAAATGGCAGGGGGATTACATTCGAACAATCAGCCATTTGCCGAATTGACCAATGTTAATAAGTTGATTGAAAAAGCAGTGGATAATTCATTTCCAAGCGACCATACCATCTTGTTTTTCTCGTTTTGTGTATCCTTTTGGCTTTTCAAAAGAGGATGGTGGATGCTATGGATCATGCTGGCTTTCCTTGTTGGCATTTCTCGTATTTGGGTAGGAGTCCACTTTCCGGCGGATGTGCTGGCAGGTGCTATAATAAGCATCATTTCGGGCCTGGTGGTTTACTTTGTTGTTCCTAAGATAAGTTTGATTCATAAAATATTAGCGGGTTATGCGAGGTATGAACAAATACTTCTATCTCCATTGACTAAATCGAAGGAAAAAAAATCAAAGGACTTTTAAGCGAGACTTAAAAACAGGGTTGCTCAGGTTTTAAAAAGTCCAGCAAATATTTATTCAATTCAATACAATAAATATT
This sequence comes from Peribacillus sp. ACCC06369, assembly GCF_030348945.1. NCBI lineage: Bacteria > Bacillati > Bacillota > Bacilli > Caryophanales > Bacillaceae > Peribacillus > Peribacillus sp. ACCC06369. Next base: position 4,359,620 of record NZ_JAUCEN010000002.1, on the reverse strand, counting down.
TTAGATAAGAGAAAAGGATAAATGAACAGGGAAGCACTCCTGAATACATCTATCCTTTTTATTCAACATATGACCTCATTTACTACTACAACACCAAAGTTTTACCACAACAATTTGTTTTTCTAATTCAAACATAGTTTTTTATATTATTACAGGAGGCTACCCCTTAATTCCATCCCTCGTCTTGCCTCCCATTTTTGAAAATAAGGACTAGAAACTTAAACAATGATGTTATTTGGAATTATGTTTGTTATTTGCCCGAACCCAATCGGTAAAGGCTTCAATGCCATGCACGACTGCTTTGGTACGAATGGAGTGATATAAATCAAAATTGTGCTCAGCACCGGGAAGTTCGACATAAACAACCGGATTAGATGAGGAATCACGCAAATGCTCCGCGAAGCGTCGTGCATTTTCCACGGGCACTAACCTGTCCTGATCACCATGCACCACGAAGAATGGCGGTGCTTCTTTTCCACTGTAAGCCATAGGAGATGAGAATAAGCCAGGGTGTGTATCGATATAACCGTAATAGCCATATAGACAAATGGCGGCAGTTACCGACGTGTCCACACACTCAAAACCTGGCTGGAATGAAGGGGAATTTGGGGTTAGTGCAGCCATAGCAGTCAAATGAGCCCCTGACGAATTACCAGCTAAAACTATCGTCGTAGGGTCAGCTCCGTACTCGGACCCGTGCTCGCGTACCCAAGCAATCACTTTCTTAATGTCAATCAAGTGGTCGGGAAATTTCACGTCAGCACTTAAGCGGTAGTTTGCACTGATGCACACCCACCCCTTGCTAGCAAGCTGGTAAATAAGAGGGAGAGATTGGCTGTTCTTTTTACCGCCTACAAATCCTCCACCGTGCAAATGCACCAACGTGGGGCAGCCCGTCGGATGAGAGCGATGGCGATAAACATCTAGTTGATTTCTCATACCTGCATTACCGTAGTTGATGTTTGCAATCCTCACTACATCGTATCGTCTTTTAAAGAATGGACCGAGTAAAGCTGTGAAACTAAATTTCTTGTGTAATCGGCGCTCATTCTTAGGGTTAATTGTAGTTCGCCACGTTTTCTCAAGACTATCATTCATGGCTTGACTGACTACAGGAGAAGTTTGTAATCCCCGATGGATAATCACTAAGAGTGTTCCCACTGTCAAAATTGATATTGCAAAAGCCATCCACCCAACCGGAGAATGAACGTCGCCTTCAATAAAGGCTAACGAATTTGATCCAATCAACCAGAAAAGTGCAAAGAATGGTAGTTCATTTATTACGGAAAAGTAAGAACCTAAAGAGTTAAAACTTCGAGGGAAGTTGGATGGTGCCACTACGAAATATGTACACCAAGCGACAAAAAGCACAGAAATAAGGTAACCGATTGGTATGCTCGATATAGTCATCACGCCCTTTAGGAGATATACAATCGCGTTAGTTTGTTTCCTCTAGAAATTTGATGTTATCTTTTACTGTCATTTAAAATTCCAGTATCACCTGATGGCTATTCAACATCATAAATATATTCTAATGGATACACGTTGCCTATATGCCATTTTCCACATCTTACTATATGTTAGGTCCTTATATGAATTCTTCTTAATGACCTATAAAATTTTCTAATATTTGTTCGTGAGAAAGTGGAAATCCTTCTTCCACAAAACTGCTACTTTAGTCTAATGAGGACAGGTGATACTTTTTGAAGTACCACTTACTTTCAAATGTTTGCCACCCATTTTGAATTATTATCAGCTATATATTTTCCACAAGTATAAAGCGTTGTACCAGTTCATTTATTTATTTAGCAACACTTCAATTTTGTATTTTAAGTACAGCCGCTATTTTAGTGAACGATATGTAGAAAGTAAATACAAAAATATCCATATGATGATCCTGATGGTAAAATAAAGGGAAAGAATTCATCACAATGGGGGGCTTAATATTGGTTGATATCCAAGAAATCAAAGACATTATCAGGCATCGCTATCCATTTCTTTTAGTTGATAGAGTACTGGAATTGGAAGAAGGAAAGAGAGCGGTGGCCATTAAAAATGTAACAGCAAATGAAGAGTTTTTTACTGGTCACTTTCCAAATCACCCAGTGATGCCAGGTGTATTGATCGTTGAGGCTTTAGCACAGGTAAGTGCTGTTATTATGCTTACAAAAGAAGAAATTCAAGGGCGGATCGGGCTTTGGCTGGGATCGATGGATGTCGTTTTAAAAGGCAAGTAAGACCAGGGGATCAATTACGTTTAGAAGTGGAGATTACTCGCTTGAAAGGTCCTATCGGGAAAGGAAGGGCTACTGTTGATGGAGAAACTGTTTGCGAGACAGAGCTCGTATTTGCTTTTGGTGATTGATCTTTCAATAGGGGTAACTTGAACACGGGGGGATGAAAGTGATACCGATAAAAAAAGCCTATGGGTATGTGACAAGAATCAAAAATGGAGAAACTCAGGTATTGGTTTTTCAACATCCCATTAGGGAAGCGGGTATACAGATACCTAAGGGAACAGTGAAGCCTCAAGAAAATGCTTACCAAGCAGTGATTAGGGAAATGAAAGAAGAAACAGGTCTTGAGAATTTTTATGTGGAGAAATTAGTTGCGGAAGATTTTTGGGAGAGCGCTGATGGTGCCATACATAATAGATATTTTTATCAAATAAGTGTATCGATTGTTCCTGATGAATGGGACTATCAGCCAACGGGTGGAGGAGATGAAGAGGGGCTGACATTCCATTTCTTCTGGATTTCATCCCAACATGAAGTGGAACTTATTAAAGGGCATGGAGATTATTTAAACCTGATATTTACCTAACCCTTCAGTACGCAGCAGTATATCACAACCGGCCAAGGTCATTATTGATCTTGGCCGGTCGTTTTTTTATAATCAGGTCTGTTTTTCGGTAATGAAAGTTTTTACGGTTGGCGGTTCATATGTATTGAATTGATCAAGAAGCCCATTTGGTTCAACATCTACCAGCGCCATCGAACGGAATTTTTCATGAAGGAACTGTTCGTCGGACATATGATTGAATAAAGCGACCAAAGGATCATAATAGTGATTGATATTTAAGAGTCCGCAAGGTTTTTGATGAAGACCAAGTTGAGCCCAAGTGAAAATCTCAAAGAATTCTTCCATTGTTCCTGGCCCGCCTGGCAAGGCAATGAACCCATCTGCAAGCTCAGCCATTTTAGCTTTTCTTTCATGCATGGATTCCACGACAATCAGTTCGGTTAAGTTCTTATGGGCTATTTCCTTTTTTTCTAGAAAATCTGGCATTACGCCAATTACATTTCCGCCTGCTTCCAAAACGGAATCTGCAACTGCACCCATGATTCCTACACTTGAGCCTCCATAAACAAGGGTAATATTACGTTTTGCCAGTACCGCACCCAGTTTTTTAGCCTCTTCTACATAGACAGTAGATGCACCAATGCTTGATCCACAAAATACAGCTAGACTTTTCAAAATATCACATCTCCCATTTAGTAATCTTCCTTTCTTATCATACATAATTCAGGGGGGTTTGTTAAACTTGAATTATCTAAATGAAGGGTGGATGAATATGAACGTCACTGAATTTCAACAATGGGTAAAAGATTATTATGAAGCACGAGGATGGTCTGAATTGGACATTTTCATTCGCATTGGCTTTTTGGCAGAAGAAACTGGCGAGGTGGCACGAGCCATTCGCTCCCTTGAGATTGGCAGGGATAGGCCTGATGAAGTTATTGGTTCGTTTGAAGAGAACAAACAGGAGTTAACCGAAGAATTGGGAGATGTGCTAGGTAACTTGATTGTGATTGCGAACAAGTACGATATTCCATTGGAAGAAGTGTTTAATGCCCATAAAAATAAACTATCCGAACGCTATCATCATGCATAATTTCCGTCATTATTGGTGTGCATGAAAAACATCCTGTTTTTAAACTTGGAGAGCTGTGACGATCAGCTCTTTTTCTCATGGGTCTAACGATAGTGATTTGTACTAATTTAACTCATTATAAGGAAAAAAATCAGCCTTTTATCCCTCTTCATTAACAAAGAATTCACAAAATATGGGTACTATGCGCGATTGAGATGGGATTTTATTGGGTATACACTTACATTAATAGGAATGAACATTCATTCCGCATCTTATAAAGGGGTGAATCATTATGATCAATGCAGTAAATAAACGAGACAGTATAGTATCCAGCGCTTTGGAACTATTCGCCGAACGGGGATATGATGCTACGACGATTCCGATGATAGCTACATCGGCAGGGGTGGGAGCCGGTACCATCTATCGTTACTTTGAGAATAAGGAGGTGCTAGGCAACAAGATTTTTCAAGAGTACTTGGATATTTTCACTGAAACGATCAAGAATGGATTTCCCCATGATGATTCGATTCGCAATCAGTTCCACCATATTTTTAAATCTATGGTTCATTTTACAAATGAGCAGGACCAAGCTCTTTATTTTATAAAGATACATAGTGGAGCCCATTTTTTAAATGAAGATAGTCATGCTAGTTTTCAAGGGCTATTGAATATATTTAAAAATTTCTTTGATTATGGAAAAGAAAAAAAAGAAATTAAGGAGCTGCCTTCTTCTGCTTTGATTGCCATCATTTACGGAGCATTTCTTGAGCTTGAGCGACTTGTCCGCATTGGGGAATTAGAACCTGAACCAAAACTATTGGCAGATGTGGAAGAAAGCTTTTGGGATGCAGTCCGATTGCACGCTTGACACATTTTTAACAATTAAACTGAATGAATGTTCATTCCGCATTCTAAACTATTAAAAGAGGTGCTTATAAAATGGAAAATACAACTCAGTTTCCACAGCCAAAAACTTACGGACCCCTAGGCAGCCTGCCTATCCTTGATAAGGATAAGCCGCTTCAGTCTTTCATGAAGCTGGCACGGGAACTTGGGCCGGTTTTTCAATTTCAATTTCCTGGTCGCATCGCTACATTCGTATCCAGTGCTGACCTCGCTAAAGAAATTTGTGATGAAGCAAGGTTTGATAAGAAAGTTGGACCTGCCCTACAAAAAGTGAGAGCGTTCGGCGGCGATGGACTCTTCACAAGTGAAACCACGGAGCCGAATTGGAAAAAAGCCCATAACATCCTGCTGCCCAGCTTTAGCCAGCAGGCAATGAAGGGCTACCATGCTAAAATGGTGGATCTTGCAACCCAACTCATTCAAAAATGGGCTCGCCTGAATCCGGCTGATGAGATAGATGTTCCTGAAGATATGACACGATTGACCTTGGATACGATCGGACTCTGCGGGTTCAATTACCGCTTTAACAGTTTTTATCGGGAGACCACCCATCCTTTCGTCACCAGTATGGTGCGTGCGTTGGATGAAGCGATGAGTCAAACGCAGCGACTTGGCATCCAAGATAAACTGATGATCAAGTCTAAAAAACAATTCAGGGAAGACATTCAATATATGTTCTCTCTAGTGGATGAAATGATTGCTGAACGAAAACAAAATGGCGATCAAGGAGAAGATGATCTTCTTTCCCATATGTTGAAGGGAGTCGATCCTGAAACGGGCGTTTCCCTGGATGTTGAAAATATTCGTTTTCAAATCATTACCTTCTTAATAGCGGGGCACGAAACGACGAGCGGTCTCCTATCGTTCGCCATCTATTTCCTGATGAATAACAGGGACAAGTTGAAAAAAGCGCAGCAGGAAGTCGATGAAGTGCTTGGTGATGATGTTCCTGATTACAAACAAGTGAAAAAGCTGAAATATGTCCGGATGGTGCTGAATGAAACGCTTCGTCTGTGGCCGACAGCTCCGGCATTTTCCGTTTATGCTAAAGAAGATACCATGCTGGGCGGAAAATACAAGGTGAAGAAAGGCGATGTGTTCTCGCTACTTATTCCTGAGCTTCACCGTGATCCATCCGTTTGGGGTGATGACGTTGAATCGTTCATTCCTGAGCGGTTCGAGGATTTGGATTCCATCCCTTATCATGCTTATAAACCGTTTGGAAACGGGCAGCGCGCCTGTATCGGACAGCAGTTTGCCCTTCATGAAGCGACACTGGTGCTTGGCATGGTTTTACAGCACTTTGACTTGATTGATCATGAAGAATATCAATTGGATGTTAAAGAAACGTTGACTCTCAAACCGGACGGGATGACCATGCGCGTTTCTCCGAGGAAGCCGGAGATGTCGTTTACCGTTTCTTCTCCAGAACCAAAGTCTGCGGACAAAGGAGCCACGGCATCTTCAATCGAATCAGCACATGGTACACCATTACTTGTCCTGTTTGGATCAAACATGGGAACAGCGGAAGGGATTGCTCGTGACCTTGCTGAATCAGGAAAGCGGCAAGGCTTCAATGCCGAGATTGCCCCTTTGAATGATTACACGGATCGGCTACCTCGAGAAGGGGCTGTTCTCATCGTCTCGGCATCTTATAATGGAAATCCCCCTGATAATGCGGGTGACTTTGTTTCATGGCTGAAGGAAAGTCAGGATGACACATTGGATGGTGTTCACTATGCGATCTTCGGATGCGGGGACCGCAATTGGGCCAATACGTACCAACGCATTCCACGTTTCATTGATGAGCAGCTGGAACAAAAAGGAGCGGTGCGGCTGTCAGAAACAGGCTATGGAGATGCAAGTGATGACTTTGAAGGTGATTACGAGAAATGGACAGAAGCCCTTTGGCCGAATCTTGCCGAAACCCTTAATATTGAAGTGAATATGAATGATCGAGTAGTCAGCTCGATTACGATGAACTTCGTAAGCGATGTGAGCGGAACGCCACTAGCCCGCACCCATCATGCTTTTACAGCCATTTTAAAAAGGAATTACGAATTACAACATGTGGAAAGCGGAAGAAGTACACGGCATATAGAGTTAACTTTGCCAGCGGGAATACATTATCAGGAAGGCGATCATCTCGGGGTTCTTCCACAAAATCCACCGGAACTTGTCGAACGAGTGCTCAGTCGATTTAACCTAAACGGCCAAGATTACGTGGATCTGACTGGGGATTCGGGAAAAGCTGCCCATCTTCCTACAGGAAAACCAGTAAAACTCGAGGAGTTACTATCAAACCATGTGGAGTTCCAAGAACCCGCCACCCGGTCTCAAATTCGGGCGCTTGCCACTTACACGGTATGTCCTCCACATGTAAAAGAACTTGAAGAACTACTTGAGGACAGGACCTATAAACAAGAAATCCTGAACAAGCGCATAACCATGCTTGATCTTATAGAAAAGTATCTTGCATGTGAAATCCCATTTGAACGTTTCTTGGCTTTACTGCCACCTTTAAAAGCAAGATACTACTCTATTTCAAGCTCTCCACTTCACAAGGAAGGAGAAGCAAGCATCACCGTCAGCGTTGTCCGCGGGGAAGCTTTGAGCGGCAACGGGGAATACAAAGGAATTGCATCGAATTATTTGGCAGAACGCTCCTTAGGCGACAAGGTAGCCTGCTTTATCAATACGCCGCAATCCAATTTCCAACTTCCAGAGCAAACAGGAAAACCAATCATCATGATTGGCCCTGGAACAGGAATTGCACCATTCAGAGGATTCATTCAGACTCGTCGCGTACTGAAGGAAAAAGGTGAAACGCTAGGGGCTGCCCACCTTTACTTTGGATGCCGTAATCCGGAACACGACTTCCTCTATCAAGAAGAACTCGTGCAAGCCGAACAAGAGGGACTTGTAACACTGCACACCGCTTTCTCAAGATGTCCCGGCCAAGAAAAAACGTATGTCCAGAACCGATTAGCGGAAAACGCTCATGACATACTTCCTTTATTAAAAGAAGGAGGAGGACACCTATACATCTGCGGAGACGGAGGTAAAATGGCACCCGATGTTGAACGAACATTAATCGACAGCTATATGCATTACTATCAAAAACCTCAAGAAGAAGCCACGGAATGGCTGCAATCATTAGAGGAGAATGGCAGATATGCAAAAGATGTTTGGGCAGGAGCATAAATAGGAGGGAGCAGCGATTCCAAGAGAATCGCTGCTTTTCTTGTGTGGCAATGATATATGAATTCGCGAGTAAATAGCACAAGCACGAACTCACGAGTAAAACACGCAAACTCGCGAGTAAACAGCACGAACTCACGAGTAAAACACGCAAACTCACGAGTAAAACCGCAAAACTCACGAGTAAAGTGCGTAAATTCACGAGTAAAGTACGAACTCACGAGTAAAACACGCAAACTCACGAGTAAAACACGCAAATTCACGAGTAAACAGCACGAACTCACGAGTAAACAGCACAAATTCACGAGTAAAGTGCAAACTTACGAGTAAAGTACGAACTCACGAGTAAAACAGCAAAACTCACGAGTAAACAGCACGAACTCACGAGTAAAACCGCAAAACTCACGAGTAAACAGTACGAACTCACGAGTAAAACCGCAAAATTCACGAGTAAACAGCTCAAACGATCAAACTCACGAGTAAACAGCACGAACTCACGAGTAAACAGCACGAACTCGCGAGTAAAACAGCAAAACTCACGAGTAAAGTGCGTAAACTCACGAGTAAACAGCACGAACTCACGAGTAAACAGCACAAACTCACGAGTAAAAAAGCAAAACTCACGAGTAAACAGCACAAACTCACGAGTAAAGTACCAATTCGCGAGTAAAACAGCAAAACTCACGAGTAAAGTGCGTAAATTCACGAGTAAACAGCACAAATTCACGAGTAAAATCAGCGAAACTCACGAGTAAAGCGCAAACTTACGAGTAAAGTACGAACTCACGAGTAAAACAGCAAAACTCACGAGTCAACAGCACGAACTCACGAGTAAACACGCAAATTCACGAGTAAAGTGCGTAAATTCACGAGTAAACAGCACAAACTCACGAGTAAAACAGCAAAACTCACGAGTCAACAGCACGAACTCACGAGTAAAGTGCGTAAATTCACGAGTAAACAGCACAAATTCACGAGTAAAACAGCAAAACTCACGAGTAAAGCGCAAACTTACGAGTAAAGTACGAACTCACGAGTAAAACAGCTCAAACTCACGAGTAAACAGCACGAACTCACGAGTAAACAGCACAAATTCACGAGTAAAGTGCAAACTTACGAGTAAACAGCTCAAACTCACGAGTAAAACACGCAAACTCACGAGTAAACAGCACAAATTCACGAGTAAACAGCTCAAACTCACGAGTAAACAGCTCAAACTCATGAGTAAACAGCTCAAACTCATGAGTAAACAGCACAAACTCACGAGTAAACAGCAAAACTCACGAGTAAACAGCTCAAACGATCAAACTCACGAGTAAAACCGCAAAACTCACGAGTAAAGTACGTAAATTCACGAGTAAAGTACGAACTCACGAGTAAACAGCACAAATTCACGAGTAAAACAGCAAAACTCACGAGTAAACAGCACGAACTCACGAGTAAAACACGCAAACTCACGAGTAAACAGCACGAACTCACGAGTAAACAGCACAAATTCACGAGTAAAACAGCAAAACTCACGAGTAAACAGCTCAAACTCACGAGTAAAACACGCAAACTCACGAGTAAAGTACGAATTCGCGAGTAAATAGCACGAACTCACGAGTAAAACAGCAAAACTCACGAGTAAACAGCACGAACTCACGAGTAAAACACGCAAACTCACGAGTAAACAGCACGAATTCACGAGTAAACAGCAAAACTCACGAGTAAAAAGCACAAATTCACGAGTAAAGCGCAAACTTACGAGTAAAGTACGAACTCGCGAGTAAAACAGCAAAACTCACGAGTAAAGTGCGTAAACTCACGAGTAAACAGCACGAACTCACGAGTAAACACGCAAATTCACGAGTAAACAGCTCAAACGATCAAACTCACGAGTGAAATAAGCTATTTTCGCAAAAATAGAAGAGTTGGTTTGCAAATGGGGAGTACAACATCCATTGAGGGAGGACGGACGTTTACGGATTCTTTATTGATTGTTAAAATTTGAGGGTGTGTTAATAGTGGAGGCAGATGATGCTCTCTATGGTCAACATTTGTCACGGCCATGTGGTGGGGTTAAACTAACGATAAAGGGGTCACTTTATATAATGTTTAAGTATACAGTTTGTTTTGTTAAGAAAGGTAATGAAATACTCATGCTCAATCGGGAGAAGGCTCCAATTATGGGTGTATGGAACGGGGTGGGGGGCAAAATCGAGAACGGTGAAACACCTGATATAGGTGCACGGCGTGAGGTGTTTGAGGAAACGGACATTGGAGTAGAGCCCTTTTTTTCTAAAGGAACGGTAACTTGGGAGACTCCAGAAGGTGAACTGGATGGGATATATGTGTATTTGTATGAAGTAGATGCAGATTTAATATATGAAACACCGAAAAAAACGCGGGAAGGTATTCTGGAATGGAAATCGATTGAGTGGATCCTCCATCCAGAGAATCTCGGAATTGCTGAAATGGTCGCACAGTACTTACCGGTTCTATTGAATAAAGAAGGAAACTACACATTCACTTACAAAAATGGTCAAACGTATCATTCATGAAACCAACTTTCCTTAAAAAAAGGGATACTACCATTTTGAGCAGTATCCCTTTTTGGGCTGTCATATGAATGTTGATTGCGTCTACAAATTAACATTCATTCTCGAATATCGTACCTTTTTTGAATCTTGAATCCTTAAAGGCGAACTTCATCAGAATAATATAGGCAATGCCTGCCACAACAACACCGATGATCCAGGCAAGCTCCACTTTTATAAAGGCGGCACCGGCGCCGATAAGCATGGCGAGCAGTGCGCATGGATTATATCCTGCAAATGGTCCGTCTTCTCTGTATAAATCGGCAACATTCATTTTTTGCTTTCTTAATATATAATATTCGACTAATAAAATCGAAACGATCGGGCCTAAAAAAGCGGAATAAATCAGAATGAACATACCGAGCCCCTTCGCCGAAGAATCCTGTACAAGCACCCAAGGGAATGAGCAAAAGGCAAGAAGTCCGGTTATGATAACGGCAATCTTATATTTCAACTTTGTAAGTAAAGTAATGACATAGGTTGGCGGAATAATGTTGGCGACCATATTTACGGCAATCGCACCTATTACGATAAATGCAGAAACGCCTACAGTGATATAAGGATTGTCCACCACTATTGCAAACGCCTTAACGGGATTGGATATGCCGGTAGCGGTAGCAAGCATTACACCGATTGTCAGTACAAATCCATAGGCTATTAAAATGGGCGAAAAGTACAAAAAACCTCGTTTTGCATCACTGATGCCAGACTTAAGCTCTCTTGAATAGTCTCCTGCGCTTAAAAAGATAGCCGCATAATTCCCCAAAAACATCATGATGAAAGCAAAGAACGGCAAGCCCCATGAGCCTTCGGCATGCACCCATTTTTCCGCGATGACCTCGTTATGTGATGTAAGGAGAATACCAAATACATAGACAAGCGCTAGCATGATAACGATGGATGCAAGCATTTCCACCCATTTGATGGCATGGAAGCCGTACAGCGAAAGCGCAATTTGCACCAGTTGAATCACGACAAAGCAAATGACGGCATTATCAAAAGCGCCACCCGTCATGATCTTCACGATTTCGTTTAAGGCAGTACCACCGATCCAACTTTGAAAACCGTACCAGATGATGGCCGGAATTCCGCGCAAAAGTGATGATATGATGGAGCCTTTCATCCCGAAGGACATTCTGAGCTGAACAACATAGGGAATTCCGGTCCTGTATCCGATCCTATCATTTAAAGCGAAAATCATGGAAATGATGGCGATGGCGATGGCAGCTGCAGCAAACGTCTGAATGATGTTCAACGTTGCGGTTCCCGCTACAACCAAGCTGGCCCCTAGTGTCATATTCCCTAAATTGACGCCGTCTCCAATCCACATGAATATATAGGATATCGGGCCAACCGTCCTATCTTCTTTTGTTTTAGGCTTCAGAGATTCATCCAAATCCGCAGTATGGTTGAACTCCGTTTCTTCCAAAGCATGACTTTCTAGATATGTAGACAATTTACACTCAACTCCCATTCATCGTGTTATATGACATACCACGTAATGTAATAAAATCTAACATAAATAAAGTATATAAGATTCGGATTTAGGAATCATTAGAAGAAGTGTGAAATTTCAGATATTATTTTGTGCTTTTTAACTAAAATTATTTCGGTGATCATATAAAAAAGACCCTCTGTCTGAAAGCTCACCTTTCACAAAATGGTATAATTAGGATATAGTTAGTGGATTGGGTTAAAGGGGGAATATTCTTGAATATAGCTAGAATCATCTTAGGAATCATTGTTTTTGCTTTATCAGCTACACAGCTAATTACCGGGAATGATAAGTTGTTACCATACAGCATGTTTTTCCTGGGGTTAATGATGCTGGTGATTGGAATTACCGAACTTCAAAAGGATCGTAAAGGATTCGTTGGGTATATGTGTCTTGTTGTCTCGCTATTAGTTCTCTTTACCGTCATTCTGAGTTTCTTAATATAGAATTAGTTTTTACCTAAAGATCTTAATGGGGGTCTTTGTTCATCATTGGGATATAGATTTGAAGTTCATAACAAAACAAGGGGGGCTCTTGCAGCTCTTTTTCTTATGTGCTTAAATGGCTGATTCGGTTGATAAGACCATATCTAATTATGGTAAAATATAGATAAAATGGTTGGTGGAAGGGATGTAGTTTTAGTGGGAATTGTGTGGATCTTCATTATTTTTATTGGTTTTTCTCTCTTCATAGATAAATTTTTAAGGAAATGGTTTGGTGTAGATAAGAAAAAGATAGCCGATACCCCTGGTAAGAAAGTGGATCGGTGGGGAAGAGCCATCATTGCATCCATTTATTTATGTACTTTCCCCTTTGTTACAGAGGACCCATATGTCATGAAGGTGTATCTGATATCCTTTTTAATTGTATTAACTGGTTTTCAGTTGTTCTTGGAATGGAAGTACTTGAAAAACGCAAAAGAACATGTCATTACAATAGTTCAGCTTCTGTTAGCCTTAGTGATTATGTATAATGTGGATTATTTTATATAGGTTGGATGGTACATAAGGAGCGGATAATTTGAAAATAATGAGAGAAGCAACAAGCGGGGATATGGAAGCTGTGTATATGATGGGCCATGATGTTTGGGGAGACAAAATGGCAGCTAACGAATATATAACGATGTGTCGGAATTCCAGTAAATATAAAAAAGGTAAATGGCATGTTTTAGAAGAAACGGCTACAAAAGAGCTATTAAGTTCCTTGATTGTATATGAATTAAATCCCTCGGAAGCCTTGATTGTCAGAGGGATCGGTTCAATTGCCACCCCGATGCATTTGAGGAGCAAAGGATATGCATCGCTATTGATCCAGAAAGTGATAAACGATTTAGAGCAGAGGATGAATTGTACTGATTTTTTCCTATATAGCGATATTGGAACGGCATTTTATAAAAAATTGAACTTTATTGAACTCACTTCCACTAAGCAAAAATATGAGGATAGTATTTGTATGTATTATTCGAATGAAAAGGATATGGACTCCATATCCTATGAAATCCCAAATTATTTTTAGTGGAATAGATATAGGGCTTTTAACATGAGAGTTGCTCAGGCAGCTCTTTTTTTTATGGAGCTAACTGGGCAAATAGCGACTGTAATTTTAAAAATTTAAATGCAATAATTGGGACATTCGTTTAAATAACTAACAAGTAAATGAGGGGGAGTCTTATGGAGAGGATTAATTATTCTATTGTTGATGTGTTTTCAAATGGAAAATATACAGGAAATCAACTCGCGGTTTTTAAAAACGCTGGAAATGTTCCGGATAATGAAATGCAACAAATAGCCAAAGAAATTAATTTTTCAGAAACTACCTTTATCTTGTCTGATTCAAAAATTGATGGCGGTTATGATGTCCGGATTTTCACACCTAATGAAGAGGTTCCTTTTGCTGGCCATCCGACTTTAGGAACTGCATACATCATTCAAAACGAAGTATTGGATGAACCATTGGAAAACATTATTTTAAACTTTAAAGGTGGTCAGATAACAGTATCATTCAATAATCAGGAAGAACTTATATGGATGAAACAAAATGAACCAACTTTCGGCCGGATTTTAGATGAAAATAAAATTTCTGAAGTTTTAAATATACATAAAGAAAACATAGATGATAGATTTCCCATTCAGGAAGTTTCGACTGGACTACCAGTGATTGTTGTCCCATTAAAATCATTGGATGCCGTTAAAAAAGTAAAGGTGAATAGAGAAAAATATTTTGAGTTAATTGAACATACTGAGGCAAAAGCCATTATGGTTTTTTCTCCAGAAACGTATAATTCGAAAAATGATTTAAATGTTCGAGACTTTGCAGATTTTTATGGTATCCCCGAAGATGCAGCTACTGGCAGTTCTAATGGATGTTTAGCTTCTTACTTAGTTAAATACCGGTATTTTGAAAATAGTGAAATAAACGTTCGCGTAGAACAAGGATACGAAATCGGAAGGCCTTCTTTGTTGTTTTTAAAAGCAGGGTATGATACCGGGAAAATCAACGTTCATGTAGGAGGTAAAGTAGTGAAAATTGCTCAAGGTGAATGGTTCCTTTAATAACCTTACATTCTAACAGGTGCTTTGCTTCAAAATAGTAAGGTTGCTGAGGCAGCCTTTTTCTTATTGAACTTAGCTTCGCTATTAATCTCGTGATCCTATTTTTCTTACGCAAAATAAAAAGTCCCACAAAAAAATCCCCCCAAAAGGAGGCATTCCATATGAATAAAGAATCAATATTAATCGTAGAAGACGAAGAGAAAATTTTGAGACTGCTTGAATTAGAGCTTGAAATCGAAGGCTACCGAATCGGAAAGGCAATGGACGGGAATGAAGCACTTGAAGTATATGGATCAGGAAAATGGGATTTGATCTTATTGGATGTCATGCTTCCAGGCATTAGCGGAATCGAGCTTCTTCGTAAAATTCGTACGAAAAACACCTTTACACCTGTCATCCTGTTAACGGCAAAGGGGTCGGTGGAAGATAAAGTTTCTGGTCTTGATCTCGGCGCGAATGACTACATTACAAAACCCTTCCAAATTGAGGAATTGCTTGCTCGAATCCGTGCGGTTTTAAGAATGCGAACTGCAGCACCTTTAATGGAAGATGACGGCGATGAATGGCTAAATACTGCTGATTTAAGGTTAAATGTCAAAACGCGCGAAGTCATCAGAGGCGAAAATGAAATTGACCTAACCCCAAAGGAGTATGATTTACTTCTTTATTTACTGAAGAATAAGCGTCAAGTGCTAAACCGGGATCAAATTCTGGAAGCGGTCTGGGGGTATGATTTCTATGGAGAAACAAACGTAGTGGATGTGTATATCCGATATGTTCGAAAAAAGCTCGAATATGGCTTTGATGCGCCACTTATTCATACTGTAAGAGGCGTTGGCTACGTCATAAAGGAAGCCAAATGAGACTTCGAAGGAAAATAAATTTATATACAACGGTGTTATTCATTTTCCTGCTGCTTTTGATGAATGTTTCCATTTATTTTGTTTTCAGTAAACAGGTGATGATGAATGAACTTAATCGTGCGAAAGCGGAGACAGAGAAAATGGCATTTGATGTTAGTGAAAATGTAAATCGTATTTCACCAAATGATCTACTACGTGCCTATGTGCCTATAGATGGCATGGTTGGTATTGTAATAGAGGGTCAAAGGCAAGGAACAGTTGTTACATCCAATTCTGAAAAACAGTTATGCAATCGACCTAGCAGCTTTTACCCAGGTGAGGAGAGCGCAATCATCACTTTTGATCAGAAAAAGTATGTGTTCGTTTCAAACCCGATCGTTTGGGGGGATGGAAGTGTAGTTAATCTTCAAATCACCAAAAGCATTCAAGCAACAGAAGAAATGCTCGCTGTTCTTCGCATTGTATTAATTGCTGTAACGGTCATCGCCATGATTCCTGTTTTGATATCAAGCAGTATTCTCAGTAATTTCATTGCTCGTCCGATTCGCTTGATGATTGAAACGATGAAAGAGATTCAAACAAGTGGCCAATTTAAGCGACTCAGCCTAGAAGAAAATTCAAAAGATGAACTTGTGGAAATGGGGAAAACCTTTAATCACATGATCGATTTGTTACAGGCTAACTTCGAGAAACAGGAACAATTCGTATCAAATGCTTCACATGAATTAAAAACACCGCTAACTGTCATCGAAAGCTATGCGAGTCTTTTGCAAAGAAGGGGTTTAAAGCGTCCTGATTTGTTTGATGAATCAGTAGAGGCCATTCATTCTGAGGCCATTAGAATGAGAGAGATGACAGAGCAATTGCTCCTGCTTGCAAAGCATCAGGAAAAATGGAATATAGTGAAGGAAAACGTAAATCTGACTGATATCATGGCAGATTTAGCAAAAGTGTATAAAAATGCGTACGATCGAACAGTGGAGATTCATAGCAACGATGCAATTGAAGCATTAACGGACGTTCAAAAGTTAAAACAGCTTTTGTTCATTTTTTTGGACAATGCAAGAAAGTATAGTGACGAGCATATCTCAGTCTACATAGGAAAAACAGGTAATGAAGCATATATCCGCATCGAAGACAGAGGGGGCGGAATCCCAAAGGCTGAATTGCCAAAAGTGTTCGATCGCTTTTATCGTGTAGATGAAGCAAGAAGCCGAAAGCAAGGCGGATCAGGATTAGGGCTTTCCATGGCAAAGGAAATTGCTGAGGCGATTGACGTACGGATTGAAATGGATAGTCTCGAAGGCAAGGGAACAATCGTCACTCTTTTATTTACTTAAGTCCCTTTACTGAAAGAGATTTAAATAAAAGAATGGGTGAATTCTTATCGAGTTCTCATTTTACCAAGATTTAATTAAGCCAGAATGAAGTTGGATGGGTGATACGATGAAGAGTAGAAGATGGCTGGTACCAGTTGGGTTAATTGTCGTGTTTGGTCTGCTTTCATTTGTCGGATTTCAATGGTGGGCTCCATCATTATCCGCGGAAAACTTGACTATAGAAGAAGTGAACCAGATAGCAAAGGATAAATATCCTGGAACCATTATTAAGACAACGAAAAATGATGGTGAAGTATATCAGATTGAAATGCAGCTTGAAACTGGGGTATATCAAATTAGGATGGATGCAGAAAGTGGGGAAGTTAATTCTATAAAAAGGAAGAGGTTAGCTGAAGAAACTTCAGATCATGCAACTGAAGAAACGACGAAAAAAACACCTCAAAAGCAACTAACTCAAAAAGAAATAAAGGAACGTATTTCCGCAAAAGGTGATCTGGAACAAATTGATTTTGTGCAGGAAAAAGACAACTCCTATTATAAAGCAGTTGTAAATAAGAATAATGAAAAAACCACATTAATACTCGACCCATATACAGGAACTATTATTGACTCAAAAAAGGTAGCAGATAGTATCATTACAGAAAACGAAGCAATTGCGATTGCCGAAAAACATGTTAAAGGAACAGGTGATGATACAGAATTTTATCAACCCCCGAATCAGACACCCTATTATTTGGTCGAAGTTGAATTGGAAGATGATCGTGACGCAGTTGTCCAAGTGGACGGTTACACAAAAGAGGTAAAAACAGTTACATGGGAAGATGATGATGCTGATGTGGATGATAATGATGACTCTAAATAAAACAGTTTGCTCAAAACTGAGTAAAACTAAGAGATGTTTCCCATCACATTTCAATTTTTCTTTCCGCTAAAATAAAAAAGGGTGATACCAATTAGATGTCTAATGGGTATCACCCTTTTTTGTTGAGTAAGGGAAATGCAAAACAAAAGAGAAGAAATTGTAATAATTCTCACCATTTTCTAATCCTTCTATCATTTAACTCTAATTTTATAACTTTAACATGGAATTAGCTTAAAAGAAGGTTTCATCCATGTAAAACGAAGCCAAATAAGATCATTGGATGAAAGGCATCTGGATCATTGTACATACCCTTTTTTAGAACATTACCTTCTATAACAATTTAACAAAGAATTGCAACGGAAAGGAGAATGATGAATGTCAATCATTTCGAGTATTTTGGATTATAACAAGACGTTTGTCGATCAAAACAAATATACAGAGTTTCAAACGACAAAGTATCCAGATAAAAAGATCGTCATTATAACGTGTATGGATACCCGTCTATTGGAATTGCTTCCAAAGGCGTTGGGTTTAAAAAATGGAGATGCGAAAATCATTAAAAACGCAGGAGCTATTGTTTCTCACCCCTTTGGCAGCATTATGCGCAGTGTCCTTGTCGCTATTTATGAGCTGAAAGCGGAGGAAGTATGCGTGATCGGACATCACGGATGCGGTATGGTGGGGCTTCAATCCTCTTCACTTCTTGATGCCGCAAAGCAGAAGAAAGTCAGTCAGGAGCATATTGATATCCTAACAAACTCTGGTATTGATTTAACAAAATGGCTATCAGGTTTTCAATGCGTGGAGGAGAGTGTTACTAATAGTGTTCGTTTGATCAAAAACCATCCCTTATTACCGGATTCCATTGCCGTTCACGGTATGGTCATCCATCCCGAAACCGGTAAATTGGATCGAATCATAGATGGATATAGCAACGTTGTCAACAAGGATGAAATACATATTCAATAAAAGAAGGGGCGATAAAATGATGGGTTCTAGCAGGCTTGAAGGATACAACTTTAGCCATTTTCAGAAAGACCTGGTTGCCGGTGTGGTAGTTGGGATTGTAGCAATTCCTTTAGCGATGGCTTTTGCCATTGCTTCAGGGGTAAGACCAGAATACGGACTGTACACATCAATCATAGCTGGAATCATGGTCTCCCTTTTAGGCGGATCGAGATATCAAATTGCAGGCCCGACTGGAGCCTTTGTCCCGATCTTGTTGGGAGTGGTCATGCAGTATGGATATGAAAAACTGTTAATCGCCGGTTTCTTGGCAGGTATCATGATTTTTCTTTTAGGTGTGTTCAAACTGGGGAGATTCATCAAGTTCATTCCGCGTCCAGTTACCATCGGATTTACTGCTGGAATTGCTGTGATTATCTTTTCTGGCCAGATTGCCAATTTCTTTGGACTCAGTAACTTAAAAAAAGAAGAAGCCTTTCTTTTAAACATGAAAGAAATCTTATTGAACTTCAATACAGTTAATATCTACAGTGTACTGGTGGCTATCATAAGTTTAACTCTCGTCATATTAACTCCAAAATATTTACCGAAAATCCCTGGAGCCTTGCTGGGATTGATTGTATCAACTCTAGTCGCCACCTTTTTCTTTCCTGATCAGGTAGCGACCATTGGATCGGCTTATGGCGCCATCCCTAATGCATTGCCCCATTTTCAGTTCCCCCATATCACTGGCAGCCTAGTGATTGAACTCCTTCCGGCTGCTTTGGTCATTGCCATGCTTGGAGGAATTGAATCACTATTATCCGCTGTAGTGGCAGACGGCATGACCAACAGTAAACATAACAGCAATAAAGAGCTGATGGGGCAAGGATTGACCAATATGATTACGCCATTATTTGGAGGCATTCCGGCTACAGGTGCCATCGCCCGTACCGCAACGAATATTAAAAACGGTGCAGTTTCCCCCATATCAGGTGTGATACATGGGTTGGTGGTATTGCTGGTGTTAGTCAGTTTAGCTCCTTATGCTTCTGCCATTCCTTTGGCAAGCATGGCTCCCGTTCTTATGTTTGTCGCATGGAACATGAGCGAACGCCAAGAATTTTCGCATATCTTAAAAGCAAAAACCATGGATTCGGTCGTATTGATCGTCACCTTCTTGTTAACAATTTTGATTGACCTGACAACAGGTGTTGGGATCGGTTTACTATTAGCTATTCTATCTTTTGTTAAACTAATGAGCGGTACACTGAAATTAACAAAGGTTTTACCAGATCCAGCTGATAAACTAGTTAAACCGGAAATGGTGCAACAAGGTTCAAGCTGCCCGCAGATAAACATTTATACGATAGAAGGACCTTTATTCTTTGGTTCAATCGAAAGGTTGCAAGAAGAAATCGAGGAAATGATGCGTTCTAAACCAAAAATCCTCCTATTAAGAATGAGCAATGTGTCATTCATTGATACTTCGGGAGAAGCACTTCTCACCGACATTGTGAAGCAATTCAAGTCCCACAAACTACAAGTGCTGATTTCCGGGATTCAACAGGAACCTAAAGAAATGCTCGAAAAAACCGGTTTTATTAAACTGGTTGGTGAAGAAC
This sequence comes from Peribacillus sp. ACCC06369, assembly GCF_030348945.1. Lineage (NCBI taxonomy): Bacteria > Bacillati > Bacillota > Bacilli > Caryophanales > Bacillaceae > Peribacillus > Peribacillus sp. ACCC06369. Next base: position 4,339,378 of record NZ_JAUCEN010000002.1, on the reverse strand, counting down.
AGTTCTTTTCCAATACGGGTGATGCCATTAATGAAGCTTTATCCAAACTGGATGAGAACCGTTGTAAAGGGTGTAAACAATTTGCTTTTGATGAATGTACGGTACTCTCCCAGCAGGTTCCAAAGCCTGCGGTATTAAAACAGAAAAGAAAACGGGAGATAGGGTTAACATGACCCTTATCAAGAAAGATCAATTCACGAAAATTAAGGCATCTGCTTTTGGCAGATGCCCTTTTTTCTAATCAACTATCTTCTTGATTCACCATGGCTATAAATGAATACGGTAGTAGTCAGGAAGGTTACAAGTAGAAGTAACTCAAATACAAATAGATTCATGAAGACACAATGGAGAGGGAGGGGCAGAAGCCTCTCAGCCATAGCGAGAAGCCGGATTTCAATACTTGTTGAATCCGGCTTTTCGTTATTACTCCTTATTGAAGAGTAGGGAAGACATGGTGAATTGTGGTCAAAGTATACCCTCATAGTATCGCCATTCATAAATGATGTTCAATTAATCGAACCGAGGTGTTTGATCTTAATATTATGAAAGACCGCTTTGCCTCCCTCTGAGAAGAGGGATATTCCTTTATCATCAAATTCAGGGAATATTAAATTTGAATGTGCAATCTTTCCATCATCCACAAACACCTCAATACTTGTTTTATCAATGAGGATCTTTAAGTGAACATGTTTCTTGCTAGCATCATATGGAGCAATGCTTTTAATATATTGATTACTTTCGTCAGGGTGTTCGGTGAAATTTCGATTGACATAAGAGTAGTTTTCTTCTACAAAAATTCCTACGTCAATGTGGCGTGTTCGATCTGCTGATTCTCGAAGCCTTAAGCCCACATTGTTTAGGTCTGACCAATTGATATCCGTCTCCAATTGATATACATCACCTTTTACATCTAGTGTTTTGGAACCATTCACTTCAATTTGTTCATAGGAATCCGTTGAACTCGTCAATTCTTTCAATGCTTCGATAGGTTGTGAAGATAAATAATATTGGTTGTTGCCCGCATGTTTTAGCCCGATTTGGCGAACGATGGAATCCATTCCATTAAAGCCCTCTTTCAGGGTCGGAGTATTATCGGCATAGGCCCAATTATTCATCCAAGCGAGAGCATACCGTTTGTTGTATTTATCGCTTTCTGTCCCATCTTCAAATGTAACTCCACCATACCAATCGAATCCATAATCCAACCATTGCGGTTCATTGTAATCTGGGAAGAATTCCATTCCATCAAAGCTTCCAGTCCAATAGGCGTATGTGTTTGGTTTACCATTCGATTGCCCATTAGCACTGACACCAAGTACCCATTTTAGAGTCCCATCATCCGCCCGTAACAAATAAAGGTCCGGGCACTCTACAATACCTATGTTTTTCGTGACAAAACCGCTCATATACTGCCAATCTTTTAGGTTGTCAGACTTATAAAAACCTATTTTTGTTCCCTCAGCCATGACCATAATCCATTTATGATCACTGTCATCCCAGATGATTTTTGGATCTCTAAAATCTTTCGTTCCTGGATTTGAGATGATGGGATCATCACTGTAGGAGGTAAATGTTTTACCGTTGTCCGTACTATACCATAGAAATTGTTCCTGTTTACCGCCATCCTTGGAGGGCTGCGTAACAATTGCCACAAGAGCATCTTTTCCAAAGCCTGCCGTATTTTCCTTGTCTACAACGACTGATCCCGACCATGGATCTCCATTATCATTGGTATATTTCGGAATGGCTATCCCTTGATCGCTCCAATGCACCAAGTCCTTTGAGGTTGAATGACGCCATTCTGTTCCATTTCCATCCGGATAATCCCCATTATAGAGGTAAAAGTAATGGTACTCACCATCTATGAAAATCGGCTTCTGAGGATCGTTTTTCCACTTGTCAGGTACAGTGAAATGGTAGTTAGCTCGATACGATTCCTCTTTATGCTTAACTGGTAAAGTTGATTTGACTAAAAAGACTAATAATCCGGCAATGATTAATCCAAGTATTAATAGAGCCAACGACTTAAAACCTTTCTTAGTAAAAACTATTTTGTCCAAGTAAATCACCACGCTAATCAAAAAAAGAAAATGCCAATTTTATAGACATTTTCTTTTTTGATTTATTTTGTAAAAATTAGGATGAACATTAAATTATTGGTTATTCGTTATTTGACCCTGTTCCTGAATACTATCTTCTATCACAGCTGTATTTGGCCCTTTAATGTTAAGTGAAAAACTTGGGGCAAAGGTAGATTTATGGTCTTTAAAATAACCTCTATTTGTCATGTAACTTGTGATAACTACATTATCGCTTTCCGGTTGGGGGATAGCATAGTGAGCGTATGTCCAAGTAATATCATAAGGATCAAGATCTTGATGTAAGACAATTCCGGTTTTATTTAACGGTTTGTATGGGCCAGTTAAAGAATTTGCCACGTAGCCTAACATGTAAATATCTTTATCATCAATTCCATCAATGGTCATTTTTGATCCTCTTGTACTTGTGAATAAATACCATTTTCCGTCCTTTTTAAATATGTTAGGACGTTCAATTTCATCTGTTACTGTATTCGAAACAATCAGGGGTTTCATTTCGTTTTTTAATGTATAATCATCGTTTATTTCAATGATGCCAATTGCACCATTTGCTAATTCAGCTAAACCTTTTTTAGAGCTTTGCAGAAGTTTATCCTTTTCAGCTTGGAAGAATTTATTGCTGTTGCCATAGTAAGCCCTGTTGTAAAGGGATTCTTCTCCTTGGTAACCATATTCAGTCCCAGTATTCGCTTCAAAAACAAGGTATTTACGACCCTTATCTTCAATATAGTGGGGATCTCTGAATGTATGATTATCACTAAAATTTTCATCAGCGAAAGCCTTATCATGTGATTGATAAAACTTGCTGTCTCCGCCTTCATAGATGGACTTGAAATCTTCTACGCCATCCACTTGCAATGTACCAGCACCTGACTCAGATAAGTTTACTTGAGCCGTTGTTAATGTTTGCTTACCGTATTGCTTGGAATCTGGTGAAAACTGTCCGCGATTTGTATAGAATAAGCGAACTTCTCCATCAGACGTGAAGGTTGCAGAACCGGACCACTCTTCTGCTTGATTTTTTAAATAAGGATCATTTGGAACATTTTTATCATTATCATCAAATACTCTGCCAGCATTTTTCCAAGCATCAATGGATGTTTCTCCAACTTTTTTGTAGAACAAGTAAATGAACGTGTCACTACCATTTTGAGGGTCTCCAGCCAATCCGAATACGATATGATAGCCCTTATATTCTGCCACTGTACCATCAGCGTTTTGTAATGGCCAGGTATCCCATACATCCATATCAATTAAATTTCCTGATTTGTCATACTTTTTTGCTGAGGGAATGTTTTTTATTGTTGATTCGTCAAACTTGGGAACTGTAAACTTTGCATCGCCTTGTTGATTAATCATTTTTTGCATGTCGTAACGAGTGATTTGTGAAGTGCCGTACTTTTCATTGTGATCTAATGGGTCTTTTGCCGCCGCGAAAGTTTCTGAGCGACTGCCTCCTAATAAGATAACTGTACTAAGTGTTATTACTGTTGCTTGTTTGGCAAGCCTGTTAAGGTTCATATGCCTTCCTCCTAGAATGTTTATTAGTATATAAAAATAAAGTCTAGTGGAACGATTACTTTTTGGGAGTAACAGTCCCGCCTGTTTGAAGTACTAATAAAATTATAGGTTAGTCTTAATTCTATGGATATGTCATATATTGATTAGAATTTAGTCTTATATTGATATCGTAGTTTTCGCCGTACAAAAAAATGCCCCAACAAAGGAGGCAAGAAGTGTACAGAAGTCCTATTTTATTCGCTGGAAGCCCTTTCCCATGACCTCTGAAACTCATGCAGTAATTGACCACGACTAAGCTTGTTTCCTACATATAGCTGCATGGCAGCACCAAATTCTTCTCTTATTCCGACAGGGAAATCATACCAGTTTGAGTGTAATGTTTTTCCTTCTTTATAATACTGAATCGTTTCATCAGCAAGAGGTCCTAAATTGTCAGCTTCAATGTTAGTGAAAGCAGGTATGAATTTAAAGCGTTCTGTCAAAAACATTTTGCCTTGTTCGGAAGAAACCATCCAATTTAAAAATCTCTTCGCTTCTTTCTTCTTTTCTGGTGTGGTTTGTTTGTTTACAACCCAATAATTCGGTACGCCGACCATCAAGGCTTCCTTCTTAGGTTGATCATTTATTGGTATTGGCATAAATCCGATGTTCATATTCGGTGATTGTTGATCGATCATCGGCTGTATCCAGTTTCCTTGTTGGATAATCGCAGCATTTTCTGAAGTGAATAGATTCACTTCCATGTTGTAATCGGTTGTTAGCGGGTTATTGTTTCCATACTTTAATGTTACATCCAACAAATTGATTAGATCATTGAATTTTTGATTATTATATATTTTTTCAGTTCCATCATTTAGGCCTTTTATAAAAGCCGGTGGATCTTCTTGCTCTGTAAAACCGACATTCATTAAGTGGTCACCCAATTTCCACTCTTCATAATATCCAGTTGCAAAAGGAGTAACTCCTGCTTTTTGCAATTTTTCAGCCACTGCTATTAATTCAGTCAGCGTTTTGGGTAATTCATCGATTCCTTCCTTATTAAATATATCCTTATTATAGATGAATCCGTACCCTTCCAGATTAACCGGCATCCCATGAATTTTTCCATCGAATTTCATAGGGGTTAATGCATCTTCATATGCATATTCAACCCAGGGTTGGTCAGAAAGATCCTCTAAATATTCACTCCACTGTTTGGCATTTTCGTATCCGCTGTTTGTGAAAATATCAGGACCATTGCCAGTGGCTATTTTTGCTTTCAAATCAGCAAGGTTATCCATAGCCCCGCCAACCGTGTGAACCCTTATATCTACATTTGGATTTTCTTTTTCATAAGCAATCACCATTTGTTCGAACTGCGTAGAAATTTCAACTTTCGGATTCCTTACATTCAAAGTGATTTTTCGCTCTGAAATTTCCGGTTTTTTTGTTCCGCTCTCAGTCTTTGTTTGACATGCACAAAGTGATAGGCTCAATATTCCGATTAAAAATATGTTTAGTATCTCTTTTTTCATCATGTCACCCCTGCAATTTTCTAATTAAGGTGAATTATTTACTTCAAATCTGCATTCTTTTCACCGTTTCGGTACTCGAATGGTGTCATGCCAACCACTTTTTTGAATAGTTTTGAAAAGTATTTCTCATCCTGATAGCCGAGCATTAAAGAGATGGAGTAAATGCTTTTTTCGGTTTCTCTTAACCAGCGTTTTGCTTGGTCAGTTCTAAGTTTAGTGACGTATTTGGACAGGAGCATTCCGGTTTTTTGTTTGAACTTTCTTGAGATATGTTCGCGACTTAAGAAGAATACATTCGATAGTTTTTCTAAACTCAATTCTTCCATGTAATATTTTTCAACATATGAAACGATGTCCTCTATGCGACGTGCAACATCCAAGTCATCCAAACGGTGGATGGATCTGAAGTTTTGATTTTTCATTGCTTTTTGTAATGACTTAAAGGAATTGTGGATATCCCCCAATGATTCCAAGGGCTCGCCACAAACAAGGCGGACAGGAATATCAAATTGATGGCTGATCCATTCTTCAACGGATAACCAATGGTCAGGTATGGTGATCACTAGACAAAGATTATGATCATTCTGAAGCGCAAATACATTTCCGATTTTCCGCTCAACAAGTTCGTCAGCGAGTAACTGAATGTAGGGGGCAGGATGGTGCATTTGATAAAAGGAAATTAATGTAAGAGTGTATCCGTCTGCTTTTGGAAGATATGACTCAATATCGTTTTTGTCGAAGTTTCCCCCCATACAAGCGGCAGTAACTAATTGATTACCCCGATACCTTTTAACATCTTCATATACTCCGGTATCTTCATTAGCACGAACTTCTTCTTCATTCGCCCATGATTTAACGGCTTCTTCCAGTGTTTTGTTAAATGCATCAGCTTCAATCGGTTTCAATAAATAATCGAAGCTGCTAAACTGAATTGCTTTACGCATAAATGAATAGTCGTCAAAACCCGAAATTAAAATCACTTTACCAGGATAAGAAATGGAATCTAGCCACTCGATTAGTTCCATACCGCTCATTCCCGGCATTTTCACGTCTGTAAAGATGATTTCCGGACTTTCCTTCTCTATCATTCTTTTTGCATCATCGCCATTACTTGCTTCTAATAGTTGGGTGATACCGTATTTTTCCCACTGCCCCAAATGGCGTATTACGTCACGTACATTGAACTCATCATCGACAATTAAAGCTTTCACAGATTTCATCTCCTTATATGAATGAGTTAAAGTGTCCGTTTTTGAATAGCTACGAAGCAATCTATTCATTAGCAAGCGGAAATTCTAGTGGAATCACTATTTTAACGGAAAATCCTTGTCCTTGATACGTATCCACTTCCAGGCCTGCTTTTGATCCATAATTTAGAACTAAACGGTCATAAATATTTTTTAGACCGATATGATTATGTGAATATGTGCTTTCATGTGGGGACGCGTATATATTTTCTCTTAATATTCGAAGCTCCGCCTGAGTCAAACTTGGACCCGAATTTTCAACGATGAGGTGTAAAAATTCTCCTTGTATTTCTCCATGAATAGTTAAATGAGCCTGATAGAAACCTTCTTCATAACTGTGTTTAAAAAAGTTTTCAACGAGGGGCTGAAGAATCATACTTGGAATCGTCATATCAAGGATCGTCTCGCTTATTTTAATAGAATAGTTCACATTGTTTCCAAAACGCTCCATTTGAAGGTTTAGGTATGCTTCTATATAATTCATTTCATCTCGAACCAACACCCATTGGTTTGCCTTAATGGAGTAGCGCATCATTTTAGATAGTGACGTCAATAAATGGTAAACTCTTGGAGAATTAGATCTTAGGGCAACTGCACCAATAGATTGTAACGAATTAAATAAGAAATGCGGATTAACCTGAGATTTTAATGCTCTGAATTGGTTTTTTCTATTTTCTATTTCGAGTTTATATTCTCTTTCAATGTGTAGATTGATTCGGTTCATCATATCCTTCATATGTTTTTCCAGCTCACCAATTTCGTCTTTTCTTCCATCATCAAAGGGGACATCCATATTTCCACCTTTTATTGTTCTCACTTTCTTGCTAAGAAGTTTAATGGGACGAGTAATTCTGTATGAAATAATACCAATCATTAATAGCCCTAACAAGCCGACTATTAGTCCAACAATTATATTTGTATAGGCAGTCTTCCGGACATCATCGAATAATACATGATTAGGGGTTATCTTAACTAATTTCCAATGATTTAGAGTTCCTGATAATGTTTTGGTTAAGATAATATCTTCACCCGTAATCTGCTTTTTAAATTCAGGAGTAATTGATTTTCCTATAAGGGACCGATCATTTGCATACATGACATTGTTATGTGAATCCATAAGTATTACAGATTCTTCATCCTTTTGAATAAGGCTGTTACATATACGGGCATAGGCATCCAAATCTATATCAATTGTAATTATTCCGAGATATTCGTTTGAAGGCACATCGACTATTTTATGGTGAAAAGTCATCACCATCGTGTCGTCCGACTGGGGAATGATTGCTGTGTCATTGTAATTTTGAATTTGATGTGGCGGCTCAATCATGTAATTAGAGTCAGAGCTATAAAAGTGTTTTATCGGTTCCTCATTTAATAAATCGGGTTGAGGTTTCCGGGCACTGACCGTCGCATTATAAACTGTAAACGATTCTTGATCCTTATCAATATAAAACCGTACTTGACGGATTTCGTTTCGCATCAGATAAAAGGTTTCTATACTTTTTTCCATCGCAATCGGGTTAAAGTATATCGAGTCTTCAAAACCATTCTTGAAAATCCGGAATAAATCGGGATTTCGATATAATAGATAGGGAAGATTAATCATGTCATCAAAGTATTGCTCCAGTTCTTCAGCGTTATTCTGAAGTTGTTCTTGGCTATTTTCAAGCTCATGTCTCTCCACACTATTTTTTGTATAGCTGTAAATCAGAAACACTGATAGAAAATACGGTAAGATGATAAAAAGAAGTAACATTAACAATAAGCGACTTTGAATGGTTTTCACAGAAGGTGCCCCTTTCGCTAAAGGCCCATTATTTATTTCATGCAGAGTTTATATAAACGTTACAAACAAATAATCCTTAGCTCCATTTTATTATGATGCAGTTTTTTTGCTTTATTTAGTCAGTCTTGAATACTATTTTAAAACTATATCAAATAAACACGTATCGTCAACAAGGCATAAACACGTGATGCGCATTGAGAACATGGAACAAAAAACTATTGATATAAAAAAACGGGAAATTCATAATTCTCATTTTTCAAAATTGGAGGAAGGAAGAGTATAAATGATTACGACTACAGGAGCTTGTCTAGAAGAGTTTTGCATGTGTGTGCTGACAATTCAGGTGAAGTTTCATAAAGTAAAAACGCATGCCCGAATTAAGAGCATGCGTGAACTATTATTCTTTTATGATATCCAACTCTTTCAGGGTATCCAGTGTAATCGTTTTGGCTTTGCTTCCGCTGCCATTCAAGTTGGTGGCGAAAGCCCATTTGCCTTTGTCCGTTTCGATGTATCCTACATACCAGCCCAATCCCATATCGGAAAGGCGTGTACCGGTTTTTCCATGGAGGACATATGAGTCTGCATCTTCATTGATCATGATTCTCTTAACGGTTCTCATATGCTGCTTATCGATAGGCAGTTTTTCCTCTACAAGGTTTTCGATGAACTGGACTTGTTCCCGGGCAGAAATCTTTATGCTGCTGTCCAGCCAGAACTGATCGATTCCACCGGAGATATCATGATTGCCGTAATCGATTAGTTTCACATATTGCTGCATGTTTTCCGCCCCGATATCGCGGGCCAGTGCTTGATAATACCAGATCACTGAATGTCTCATGGCTGAAGCCAGCGTATGATCCCTGTTCCAATCTTCAAATTCCCTGATTACGCCATCCCAGCGCTTCACTTCATATTCATCGCTCACCGCTTTTGTCTGTAAGCCGATTAATGCATTCGCGACTTTGAATGTCGATTCTGGAGTGTAGCGTACTTTACTTCTCTGTTTGTTATAGATAAATACTTTATCATTTTTTAAGTTTTGGAGAACCATCGTGCCTTCCACACTATCGAAAGACTCCCCGATATCCAGTTCTTTCACCTTTTGATCGTTTGCACTTGCATGAATCGAGCCCATGGAACCAGTGACTAGCAGGACAAGAATGAAACATAACGCTTTGATTTTCATTACACACTCTCCTTTAAGGCATGGATTGATCGATCATCAGAAATACAGAATAACTTCCAAAAAATAGGCTGACAGCTAAAGTATACCTATTCCCGATAAAAAACGAAACCTTATTCTTGGATTCTATCTAGAAGTATCAATCAAGGAGGAATGCAGCGGGTAGCTAATGAATATATAGAGCAGACGATAGAATGGATTCAATGGGAGGAATCTATCATGAAGGTTAACCAAGGAAAAATAAATAGTAATGAAAAAGAAATTACATACACGCATATTGAAAATGGAAGCCCAGCCGTTTGTTTTATGTTTTCTGGTGCGGGTTACACGTATGAGAAGCCGCTATTTTATTATTCGACAATGATCATGCTTCAAACTCAGTATGATGTCGTGCATGTTCATTACTCTTACGACCAGGATATATTCAAGCATCCGTTGGTAGATATCACAAAAGTGATAGTTAATGATATTAATCCCGTCATAACTGAAGTTCTTCAAAATCATGAATATCAAGAAACTGTATTTTTGGGCAAATCACTTGGTACCATACCAATCATCAACGGAATTATGAAAAGTGAGCGGTTTATGAATTCCAAAATGATTTTGCTTACGCCACTATTGAAGTTCGATTCGATTTTTGAAGGGTTATTAAGTAGCCACCATTCAGTACATATAATAATAGGAGAAAAAGATCATCATTATATTCCAGGTAAAATTCAAATGATTGAAACAAAAACGAATATAAGTATGGATAAAGTCTCCTATGCTAATCATTCTTTGGATAGTGAACCTTTGAATACTTCAAGGTCGATTACCATGCTAAAAGGTGTAATGAAAAGAATGGAAGAGTTCTTAAAGATATAACTCATTTAAGGTAGGGTAGCGGGAAATAACGAACGAAGGAGATAAAAATATGAATCTTTGTTTTATTGGGGGAGGAAATCCTTTAACAGGGGAACTTGATGAGGTCATGAAGCGGATAGCCACTTATGTTGAACCTGAAAGCAGGGTTTTGATCATTCCGTTCGCTACAGAACATGCAAAACGGGATGGATGGTTTCAATCTGCTAAAAAATCATTCAACGATATAGGTGTAGAGAATATTCAGCTTCTTAATGATGAACTTGGCAATGAAGAAATGAAAGCAAATATATCAGTTCAAGATGTACTTTACTTCACTGGAGGAAGACCCGAAATATTAATCGAATGTATGGTCAATAAAGGTTTGATTCAAACGGTAAAGGAATTCAAAGGTCTAATGATAGGTGTTAGTGCAGGTGCGCTGGCTTTTTGTAAGGATTGCCTTATAACGAAAGACGAGGATTATCCTGAAACCCAAATACTGAGAGGACTTGGATTGGTGGACTTTAGTGTCGAAGTCCATTATGAAGAATCTGTGGATGAAGAACTGATACTTTTATCAAAGGAGAGGGATATATATGCCATCCCAAATGGAGGGGCCCTATTTTGGAATGATGAGGGGGTAACATCGATTAAGAACATTTTTCACTTTAGTGACACTAAAAAAAATAAAAATATAGAAGGAAAATGATTCTTGAATCGTTTTGTGTTTGGAGCCCTTTTTCTTAAGGGTAACGGAAAAGGATAGGGTATAATAGTGGGCAGTGATCGTTTAGATTATGAAAGGAGTTAAACATGGAGGAAATTCAATCAATTGATGAATACATTATCCAATTTCCCGAAGAAGTTCAGGAGATACTGAAAACGTTAAGAAAAGTCATAAAAGATTCAGCACCGGCTGCAAAAGAAAAGATCAGTTATCAAATGCCCACTTTTGCTTTAAACGGAAATCTGGTGCATTTCGCTGCCTATAAAAAACATATTGGATTCTATCCAACTCCAAACGCGATTTCTGCTTTTGAACATGCTTTATCTGAATATAAATGTTCAAAAGGAGCCGTTCAGTTTCCACTTAACAAGCCAATTCCTTATGAATTAATAACCAAGATGGTTACATTTAGAGTGGAAGAGAATAAGAAAAAAGCAGAAGGTAAATTGAAAAAGAAAAAATAATTTCTACTATTATCAGAATTTACAAAACACTAAATGTAAGCTGTAAGAAGCTTAAAATCAACTGGAAAGAGAAAGGCAGGAATAGTATGTTTAAAAAATTATTCGGTAACAAAGAAAAAGTGGAACAACTGCTTGCTCCTATAAATGGACAAGTAATAAATATTGAAGATGTTCCGGATCCGGTATTTTCCGGTAAGATGATGGGGGACGGAATAGCGATTCTTCCTGAGGAGGGGCTCGTTGTTTCTCCTATTGATGCAGAAGTGATCCAGGTTTTTCATACTAAACATGCTTTGGGCCTTCGCACGAAGCATGGCTTAGAATTGTTAATTCATATTGGATTAGAAACAGTGAACCTTAAAGGCGAGGGATTCGAAGTCCATGTCACAGAAGGGCAAAAGGTAAAAGCAGGGGACAAGCTTGTTACATTTGATATTGAATTTCTAAAATCCAAAGCTCCAAGCATCGTAACTCCGATTGTTGTCACGAATGGCGACCTGGTTGAAAAAATAGAAAAAACAGATAGTACACAAGCAAATATTAAGGAAACACAGATTATGAGTGTTTATTTGAAGTGAAAATAAAGGTCCTTTATTAGACGCGATTCTACATGTCTACAAGTTTAGCAAACGGAATCATTAGCCTCACGGATGCTTATGTTCTAATGAAGCATGAAAATTATTGAAAGCGACCTTTCTGCTTTACGAAGCCTGCACGGCGGCATTGTGGAGCGGGATAGTTGAGATTGGAACTGATCCAGGCATGCACTTGCAGTGAAAGCGACGTTCGGCGTTGAATGGGATTTATTATGCATACCTAATAGGAGGGAGGCACGGTGAGCTCTCCTTTTTTGCTGCAAGCAGGATTATCGGGAAGTGCAGCGAATAGTAGGTGAATGAACATAAAATAAATCAAGCGAGGGTGAATTTGATGGGAGTTCAAGCAGAAAAGATCTTTGTAAACTTGCCTGTTAAAGATTTGGATGCCTCAATGGGATTTTTCACAAAGGTCGGCTTTGAATTTAACGAGCAAATGACCAATGAAAATGCAACGTGCATGGTTATCAGTGAATCCATATATGTCATGTTATTGGTGGAAGATTACTTTAAAACGTTTACCAAGAAGGATATCCCGGATTCAGCAACAACTACGGAAGCAATCGTAGCCCTATCGGTTAAAAGTAAGGAAGAAGTGGATGAGGTCGTGAATAGGGCACTGGATGCTGGCGGAAAGCCATTTAATGAAGCAATTGATCATGGTTTCATGTACGGTTGGAGCTTTAAGGATATCGACGGTCATTCTTGGGAAGTGTTCTACATGGACGAAAGCGGATTTAATCAAAATTAAATCAAATGAAAGACACAATCCTTCACTTAGGATTGTGTCTTTTTTTGAAGTTCGGTGCCGTAGGTTTATTCATAACAATACCGGGCTAATATCCTTCCATTCATAAACCAATAGATTTATTTCAGCGCCAGCGATTTTGATTTTTTCGGTTTTAAGCAATTCAGCACCAAATGCCTCATAGAAGTATCGAGATTTATTATCTTCAAGCACCTCGACGTAAATAGTCTTAAATCCCAGATCTTCGAATTTAAAGAATAGTTCTTTGATGAGTTTCTTACCTATGCCCATTCTTTGAAAGTTTTCGAGAATATATATCGCAGTTAAATCACCAGAATCCTCAGCCTTATTCGTTTCCCTTTTCCCTCCACTTATAAATCCTACTATTTTTCCCTCGTTATTCTCTGCTACATAAATATGATTCCCATCACTGGATATATTCTTTATCCATAAATCTTTCCTTTTCTCATACGACAGATTATCTAGAAAATCACTTGGTATTATATTTTCATAAGTGGTTCTCCAGCAATCCACATGGACTATTGCTATACCTTCAGCATCAGCAAGCGTTGCCTCTCTTACTAACATATTAATTCCCCCTAATTATCTTTTAGTTTGCTATACTTTCTGTGTTTTACTAATATTATCCATTTTACAACAAAGCTGTCCGAAATAGTCCAAGAATATCAACAGACACATTCAACAGTGCCTTTTTCCAACGAGTAATAGCCAATAATTAATTTCGTCGATATATTCCTAATTTCGGAGATAAAACGATAGATTTCGTCGATATATATCTAATTTCGGAGATAAAACGATTAATTCCGTCGATAAAGTTCTGGTGAGATGTGACTTCTTCAAAAAAAGAGATAAATCTTTAAAATGATATTGAAGATTGCTGAATAATTTGATAAAATAAAATAAATGAAAAGACTATGTGCAACTGGCGAAACACGGATAACCGTGAGGGAACACATAGTGTCGTAGCCGTTCGCCTGGGCAGAGGTAAGGGATTTTATCCCTTGCCTCTTTCTGTGTATTTACAGAGGATAGTAAAGGTTTAGAGAATGCAGATTTTTACGGATTCAAAATCTTGTCAATATTTTGAAACTTCAAAACTATCATAACCAAAGAGGAGCAAACAAAATGAGCACAGTACTTTTAGAAAAAGTCAAAACGATCAAAGCGTTAAATAATATTGCCGAAAGCGGGCTAAATGTATTCAACAAAGGCGATTTCAAAGTCGACAATGACAGTGAAAACCCTGATGCGATCGTGCTTCGCAGCTTTAACATGCATACTATGGAATTCGGCGATCAGTTAAAAGCAATCGCAAGGGCAGGGGCAGGAGTCAATAATATTCCGGTCGACAAATGCACAGAGCAAGGAATCGTCGTTTTCAATACACCTGGAGCTAACGCAAACGCTGTAAAAGAAATGGTGCTAACTTCATTAATGGCTTCATCTCGTAACCTGTTTGCCGGTGTGGCCTGGACAAAGACGCTGGAAGGCGAAGGAGAACAAATTCCAAAGCTTGTAGAAGCAGGAAAGAAACAATTCGTTGGTAAAGAAATCAAGGGAAAAACTCTTGGCGTGATCGGTTTAGGAGCGATCGGTGCACTTGTAGCGAATGATGCCCTGGATTTGGACATGGATGTCATTGGGTTTGACCCGTTCATCTCTGTTGATACAGCTTGGAACTTGTCCCGCAATGTACAACGCGCCATGACAATTGAACAATTGTTTGCAGAATCTGATTACATTACAGTACACGTTCCATTAACTGATGACACTAAAGGAATGTTTAACCAAGAAACATTTGGCATCATGAAGCCTGGCGTACATATCTTGAACTTCTCACGCGGCGAGCTAGTGAATGAAGCGGATATGGAAGCGGCACTTGAGAGCGGGAAAGTTGGCAGGTTCATCACCGACTTCCCGAATGAAAATGTGTTGAAAATGAAAAATGTCGTTCCAATTCCGCATCTTGGTGCCTCTACACTAGAATCAGAGGAAAACTGTGCCATCATGGCAGCTCGTCAGTTGAAGACCTTTTTAGAAACAGGGAACATCAAGAACTCTGTGAATTTCCCGAATACTGCCATTCCTTATACAGGAAATCGTCGTGTGGCAACTTTCCACGAAAACGTTCCTAACATGGTTGGGCAAATCACACTGGCTGTATCTGGCTTTAATTTGAACATCGCTGACATGGTTAACAGAAGCCGTGGGGGATATGCGTATACGATCATCGACATTGAGGGTGAAGTAAACGGCGATATCATTCCTGGTTTGGAAGCAAAAATCAAACAAATCGAAGGTATCGTCACAACTCGTATTATCTAATTGGTACCGGAAGATAGATGATAAATAGTGAAAGCCTCAATTCCTTTAAGGAGTTGGGGCTTTCTTTAGGCTTTGTTAATGTTTTTGAACAAAAAAAGCCACTTATTGTGGTGATCATATTAAACTGACTCACGTGTTGAGAACGAACTCAGCCTGGCTCGGGTTATGCCGTGCAGCTCGATACAGTCAGTAGAAGTCAAAACTTCTTCCATCACGAATTGTTTAAGATCGAACTTCTCCAAGATTAAAAATCTGTCATGGTTTCACTTCCGTTTCTTCTTCATAATGTACAAACAACATCAAGTAGATTGCGAATAGAAGATGCAAATAAAGTGGAATATTCTTATCGTTTTGAATGACAACAAATATGAAAATTCCATATAGCAAAATTGGAATGGTTAAAAGGATTCTGAGCTTAGTCACATGTCATCCTCCCATTTATCCTCAAATATTAATACATCAAGCATTTGAGCCACTTGAAAATCCTTTTCTGCAATTGCATTTATTAAACTTGTACAATTATTTTCCCTAAGAACATCTGCTAATAATTGTAAATCCATTGTCATTACTGCTGGTTTCATAGTGTCCCCCTTCTAATTTACCAAATATTCTGTCAGTTCTGTTATTACAATAGTATGAAGTACAGGGAAAATGCTGTCAATCAATATTCCATCTGTACTCATTTTGAGTTAATGGATTCAAAAGTTATCTACCAAAATCACTATCTCATATATTAATCTGCATAGTTAGATAGTCATTGGTGTGCCTCCTTGCATCCGTTCACTTCAGCGCATCGCCTTTTCCGTTTGGGAAAGGGTTTATTTTTTGCCATCCTATGTGGGCATCGGGATTACATCAAAATGTAATATCATGATGGGAAACATTTGAAAAGATGAGGTATCAGAAAAGTAATCCCTAAATTCTCAACCAACCTGTCAGTTCAATAAGGCTTTTGGTAATTTGCTATAGGAAAGAATCGTCCCTAGGAAATACAGAGACGATTCACACCCTTTCTACACAGAAAGGATTTCCCTATGTTGTTCTGCCCCAAAAATTCTGATACTGATGAAGGATATTCGATGTTAAAAAAGCTCCAACAGGAGGTAATTGCTCGGCATAGGTATTACCACTAACAGGAAATTCATTCAGAGCTATATCAGTAGTGGCAATCCACGATCCAGACTCACCTGCTTGTAAAGAGGGAGGCTTCATAAGAAAACGTCCGCGTAAAATAAAATGTCGAACTCTAATCTGGAAATCATCAATAATGGTTAAGTTGCCAGAGAATGTGGCATAAGGTGAATCGAATGTGAGTTGTTTGGTGCTTTCATTCCAGAAGCCATTAATCGGAATAGGTGTACCACGAAAATTAGCCGTACCACTTACTCTATTATCTGTAATGGAGTTAATGTTAAGTGTTCCCCAAATAATCGTTCTGCCAGCTATTGAAGAGTGGATACCCCATACAGATGGGAATGGAAAGCTAACCGTAGCAGTTCCCTGTGAAGTTACCAATGCTATGCCCTCCCTTAAAGTTTGTTTATGTTCTGAGGAAGCTCCCTTGTTTATAGGAACAATCCAGTATATGCGGCACGAGCAGAATAATCCAATAAATAAAGGTGAAGCATTACATACCCTGCCTGTAACTGCATCCTCTCCTAACCATCGTGGTAAACAAATATCCATAAAAAATCCGGTCTTCAAATGAAAACCGGATTTCAAATAAATTTATTAATGATGATGTTCATGACTTTCTTCTTGTTTTTGGATCCCTTTTTGCAAGAATTTCAATTCACTTTCAGACAGTTTTCCTACGATAAACTGTTTTTGAGGCATAATGATTGAACCATCGTTACTAGCATGTACTTTTATATAGTATAGGCCATCACTATCAAAGTTTTTACGTAAAGTATAAGTGCCGTTTACCTCTTCCTCAGCTTGTTCCATACTATATTTGAGAGAGCCATCTTGTTTCCATATCTCAAAATGAACATAATCTGCGTTTTCAACCTTTTTACCACCTTGAGTAAGAACAGCCTTTATCGTCTCCTGTGTATTAGCTGAAAAGGATGCTGGTATAATTATTTCAGCTTCAAGTGGTGTTTCTTCTTTGTATAGATTAGTGACATCCTTTTCAAGTGAACACGCACTTAACAATAGGCTGAAAATAAAGATTAAAGAAATACATATATATTTTTTCACGGCAAAAACCACCCTTTACATTTCGAATTATGCATTCAAAAACTTCTTAACTGCAGATATTCGTTTAATAATTAACCAGTCAATTAGCCAAACAACAATAAGAGACAAACCAACCAAAGGAAACAAAATTCCTAGACCTATTAACAGAAATAGAAAGAATCTCATGTTCTTTATAGGAGGAGCTTTTGGTGCACCTAATCCTTTTTTCGGCTTTCGCTTCCACCATAAATAAAATCCACTAAATGCAACAAGGATAATTCCTAAACAAATAAGAAGGCTGATTATTTGATTAATCAAACCAAATTGAGTCCCTTTATGCAAGGTAATCCCCCAAGCAACTATTTTTCCTATTAAACCGTAATGATCATAACGATAATCAGCTAGAACAGCACCGGAATATTGGTCAATATGAATAGTTGCTTCATCTTGTGCTTTCGGTGGAAAAGCTGACAATGTATAAACGCCATCCGTTTCTTTTGGAATATTAATGCTATAACTTCGATGCATACCCTCACGATTCGCTATCGTGACTACATCATCAATGGACAGTGGGATAAAACCTTGAATATCTGAGATAGGTACATCTAAATTTTCTGCAGCCCAAGGAACATCTGCAATGTCTTTTGTTTTAATTAAGGATGTTGGAGCACTTCCTGTCCATATGGAAGGAGGATACCCAGATCCGGAATTGGTAGCTAACGATTGAAAATTACTTCCCCAAAAACCTGACCAAGGCAAACCTGTCATAATTAAAAATAACATTCCTGCTGATATCCAAAATGCAGGTACTGCATGTAAATCTCTTCTGAAAGTATTTTTCCCTTTATTTATTCTTGGAAAAAGAACACCAGAAAGACTTAGCTTATTTTTGGGATACCATAAATAAAGACCAGAAACTATTAACACAACTGCCCAACACGCAGCTAACTCTACAATTCTATCTCCCAAGGTGCCAGCCATCAGTTCACCGTGAATTTCCTCGATTTTATCCATAATTCTGTCTTCATCATTTAACTCTCCAATAGATTTACCTGTATAGGGGTCTATAAAAATGGTAAGAGACTCATTATTAGTAGTAATGCTCACTTCGCTTGAACGGGAGGCATTTTCTCCGGGATGATATTTTGTCACCACTGCATCTGGGTATAGCTTCTTCACTTTCTCAATCTGCCGAGATGCTGGTAATTTATCTCCTTGCGGTGTTACCTCTTGGTAGTCTTGATAAAGTACTTGTTCAATCTGTGGCTTAAATAAATAGATTGAACCAGTAACTGCCAGAATGATAAGTAAGGGTGCAAAAATAATTCCAGCGTAAAAATGCCATCTCCATACTGTTCTATACAGAGCGGCGTTTGGTTGTTTAGTTTCCATTTATACAGGACCTCCAAGTAGTACTATTAAATTCACCTATATAGATGATAAAAGAAAGTTGTGAGAAAAATATGAAATTTATTCAAAAAAAGGAAGTTTGAATTTGTTAAAGATGAGATGGTCATTCCAAATAAGAAGAATAACTGGAACAAAGGAGCGAACGTAATGAGAAAGAGTTTGCGATTGGTAGAGTTGGAAGGAATGGAGGGAAATGGGGTAAGTGCGGCGAAAGTAATCTATAGAATGTCTTGAAGATAGGAAGAGCAGCGAGACAACAATGTAAACGGATCAGAGATAAACTGCTAATGAAGATGAAGACAAACACATTAAGGGAAGCAGCACACTTGAAAAAAGAAACTGTAATAGATCGTAAAAAAAATCATGGAGGGGTGTTAAATATGCACAAAAGAGATTGTTCCAAATTGAAGTGTCAGTGTTTCATTGTACCTAACTATATTCTTGAGAATTTGGCACAAAATGAAGTGGAAGAAGCACGGATCAGTTTAGCGAAAAGCCGTCAAATGCGCAGGCGCAGAATTTTGAAAGAATATGATATTGACGGGGTTGTTGCTTTAACTGATGCAGGATCTGGGCGTCATGGTGAATCTGCCCGCCATGTTTATGATTGTAAAGGAGGAACCAAGCTCCGGGAGAATGAGGCTAGGAAAGAAGGAGATCGATCAAGTGCAGACTCGGTAGTTAACGCTGCATACGATTATAGCGGAGTTGTGCGTGATTATTTCAAGGATGTCTTGCACCGTAATTCAATTGATAACCAAGGCCTTGATATCATTCTGAACGTTCATTATGGGAATAAATTCACGAATGCCTATTGGGACGGGGATGAAATGGTATTTGGTGACGGAGATGGGGTCATCTTTAGCAATTTTGCCAATTCACTCGATGTAATCGGACACGAACTGACACATGGGGTTACGCAGTTCACAAGTGGATTGGAGTATGAAGGTCAGTCGGGGGCCTTGAATGAACATCTTTCGGATGTGTTTGGAATTGCCATAAAACAATTTCATTTAAAGCAAACAGCTGGTGATGCCGATTGGCTAATCGGTGCTGATATAATGGGACCAACACTGAAAGGACAGGCCCTCCGTTCGATGAAAGCACCAGGTACTGCATTTGACAATAAGTTGATGGGTAAAGATATTCAGCCAGATCACATGAGGAACTTCTATAAAGGAGAGCGGGATAATCATGGTGTCCATATCAATAGCGGCATACCCAACAAGGCCTTTTATCTAGTATCCATGGAGATTGGAACGGACAAAGCGGCTTTGATCTGGTTCAATGCAATGCAAAATTTATTTGCAACGGCAAACTTCAATCAATTTGTACAAATAGTCATCAAGGCAGCACAAAAACTTGTTGATAGCGGAGAAGTTACCAAAACAGCCATAGAGACAATCGAAAATGCTTTTAAAGCGGTTGGACTGCCTGAGTAGTCATATTCGATGAATAGGAGGCTTCATCTACAATGCATATCAAATTTAGCTGCATGGGGGGAATGGCCAACCTCGACTTGAATTTTCAGATAGATACAGATGAATTGCCGAAGGAGAAAAATGAGGAATTACAGAACTTAATGAAGACAGCGGACCTTCCTAATGCTCAACTAAATAAAATGGCCGGAGCTAAAGCTCAAGGGTTTGACTCGTTTTCATACCAGCTGGATATAGCTGATGAAAAGAAGAAACAGTCTTTCTCATTTACTGACACAACAGCTCCAGAGGCAGTTCGGCCCTTGTTGGATTACTTACGTAATTTGGCCATTGAAATAAAGATGGCAGAATGAAATGAAGGTAATGAAAGAAGGTCTATCTACTCAGATAGACCTTTTTTTACGTGGTTTTAAAACTTCACAAAAATGTCATTTTATTTCACTTTTTGTATGGATTTTGGCAGTTAGTTCTCTAAATGGACACAGATTAACAAGGAAAGATCGATCTAGAGCAGAAAGCTTGAAAAGGAAATTGGAAAGTATGGCCGTTTGATGGCAAATTGTAAAGAGTTAGCTATCAAACAGGTAATGGAATCACAAAAAGGGAACGAATTTTGCTAGAGGTAAAATCAGAGCGATTTTACAAAAAATGCATATAATAGGATAATGGTCGCATAGAGGTGAAGTGAATGACATCTCATGAAATGAAAGTGACGATAGCCAGAAATAAAAACCCCTAGGTGAGTACGTCCGGGAAGACAATCACCTAAGGGCTTGCGAGCAGGAGTATACCTGCCTCTATATCCAGTATACTCCAAGAAAGTGAATAGTAAATGGGGGAGTGAATGGAATGATGATCCGAAAAAATTATTTAATGAATATGGAAACGGTGGGAATGATGGAGCGTTACGATTCGAATGGTGCCGAGATGACCATGGTAGTGGAAGGAGAAAACACATTCCATGTTGCACAACCGCGCCAGGAAATCCTGAATAACACGCTAAACCACTTTGGATTGGACCTTGACGGCGGGCTTGCAGCAGCAAAATCCGTGCTTGGCGGAAAATACAGGCTGCCCGTCTGTATAAACGCCCAGCTTGGAATGGTCTGGTTCTCCTCCCGCTCTTTCCGGAAAAGAGGAGGGGTCTGGTTTTCCTACATCCACATTCGTGATTTAGAGGAAATGAACGAAAAAGAAACAATGGTCCACACAAACTATGGACATTGCCTTCCTGTATCCTTAAGCAAAAATCAGCTCGCCTTCAAAAGGGACCAAGCATCCTATCTGCATACCACCTTCCATGGACGCTCTTTAGGCAAAAAAACCTTTTATTACGAGCCGGGAAGCGGAATCACCTTTTGCAAAGAACCTGGTGAGGTCCATTACAGGGTGAAAGGGAAGGAAATCTAGCCAAGGAAAATGTAAAGGTAGACCACCTGAATTAGCCATGAGAAACAACTTAAAGGAGCATGATTTCATTTGAAATCATGCTCCTTGTTATTATTGATTGGAAAAGTGACAACAATCCAATGTAATAAAATTCACGTCAAACATCTCACTCTAGGTACTGTTATTTGTTATTTTGTGATAACGTCGTTTTATAAATTTTCCATTTTTACAAAGAAAGATTTGCTTGTTTAAGAGAATGTAAAACGTAAAAAGTCTGACTCCATTAAATATTGGGAGTCAGGCTTTTTTACTTTCTAAAAAAGTAATTTGTTTCTAAGAGAATGTATGGATTGGAGAAAAGAATATTCGAGAATTTTTGAGGCTGCCAGTCTGAAAGATAGCGTCCTGATTTATCAACTAATTAGAAAGGTCATGAGGCTTTTTATGGTTTTATTTTAAAGAATATTCTAAAATTTATTATTGACTTACATTTTAATTTGTCTTACAATTGCGTTTGTAATAGTCGAAACATTCAATTAAATGGAAGGGGAGCTTTTTTAAGGAGCTGATTCACTTCAACATGAAGCATGACAACATCCTGAGTGTAAACTCTATGTCAATTCCGGAATCATATTTTCAGAAAGTTTTGTCATATTTTCAATATCTGTATGTCTTGAGTAAGCCATTTATTTTTTACTCAGGGAAATGAAAGCGAATACATACTCTTTGGGATGGAGTTGAAAAACTTGAAAAATCAATCTAATCTTGCTGAATCTACTGTAATGGCTCCTGAGTTCGAAAGTAGGAAACAAAATTTTTTCACGAAGTTTAAAACAGCTTATGGTCCAGGAATACTTGCCGTATTAACGTGGCTTGGAGCTGGTGATCTGGTGACTTCTTCTGTTGCCGGGGCAGATTATGGATATAGTTTAATGTGGATTTTAGCTTTATCATTAAT
Source organism: Peribacillus sp. ACCC06369 (assembly GCF_030348945.1). Taxonomy (NCBI): domain Bacteria; kingdom Bacillati; phylum Bacillota; class Bacilli; order Caryophanales; family Bacillaceae; genus Peribacillus; species Peribacillus sp. ACCC06369. The sequence goes on along the minus strand of NZ_JAUCEN010000002.1, from coordinate 4,316,924 downwards.
CCTTCGTTTTCTTATCGTTAATATCATTGCTCGGTTCCAGCTTTGTAACACAGAGGGGTTAACCATTCTTGAAGGATATGGACGTATTCATCCATTTTTCGGTTACTTTATGTTTGGTTATGCATTAATAATGGGTCATCTTTTTAATGCATATATGATTAAGGGTGCGGGAGAGGTATTATCGACCCTGTTCCATGTTAATCAGCCATTCTTGGCTTCAATGGTAGTTGTAGCATTAGTTTTCATGCTTATTGGCAGAAATATTTATAATAGAATTGAAAGTGTAATGAAAGTTCTTTTGGCATTATTGACGATTGCCTTCTTGTACCTGGCCATTTCAGCAACACCGGATGTGGGGCAAATCATTAAAGGGACGGTCGGTTTTAGCATTCCAAGTGATACTGGCGTTCATGGAGCATTATTGGTGGCGATTTCAATTATAGGTGCAGTGGCAGGATCCATTTCGAACTTTGTTCATCCATATTTCATGAGAGAAAAGGGTTGGACGAAACCGAGTCACGTCAAGGTTCAAAGAAATGATTTACTGTTTGCCATCGGAGTTTGCATTGTGATCAATTTGGCCATTTGGGTTGTAGGTGCAGAAATTTTAAAACCAAATGGAATTCATGTGGAAACGATTGATGATTTGGCAATGGCATTACAAATGTCGTTAGGGCAATTTGGCTGGTACATTTTTTATCTTGGTGTATTTGGCGTATTGTTTGCGAGTATAGTAGGGAAGTCAACTGGTTTTCCAAGATTGATTGTAGACGCCTTTTACGTAATTAATAAGGACCGACGCGAAAAGTACAATGGGAAATATGAAAAAGATCCAATGTATAAATGGATTACGATTTTTGTATTAGTTACTCCAATCATTTGGTCCATTCCTGGCATGCCTGGTTTTATTGCATTGACAATTGGTGTAAATGCAATAAACATAATCGGTTTCCCTATTATCGCAATAGGAATGCTTGTACTATCAAATCGAAAAAACTTGATGGGTAAATATAAAAATAATTGGTTCGAAAATATTGTTCTGACCCTAGCCTCCGTTTTAGCGGTCTGGTCAGCAGTCCAATTGGCTCTTACCTTTATTTGAAATAATGGTAGATTATAGTTAGGGGATTTGTCTGCTTGGGTAATGAACATCAAACTTTATTCGAAGTGAGGGATCAATGATGAAACCGAGAGTAATCATTTATAAGAAAGTGGATCAAGAAGTGTTGGATTATATTCAAAAGACATGTGATGTCGTATATTTTGAGGGTCTTGACTCACAAAATCATCCTGAATTCCTTCAAGAGTTGAAGACAGCACAAGGGATATTAGGTTCAGGATTAAAAGTGGATAAAAGTTTACTGGATCAGGCACCGCAATTAAAAATCGTCTGTAATTCGTCGGTTGGTTACGACAATCTGGATGTAACAGAGCTGTCCAATCGGGGAATTATGGCTACGAATACTCCTGAGGTATTAAATGAGACAGTCGCCGATACGATTATGGGCTTGATGTTATCCACAGCGAGAAGAATGCCAGAGTTGGATCAATTGGTGAAGTCAGGGCAATGGACATCGAATATCGGGGAAAAATGGTTTGGGGTGGATGTCCATCATAAAGTATTAGGAATCATCGGAATGGGAGGAATAGGATCTGCCGTTTCAAAGAGGGCTCATTTTGGGTTTGGCATGAACATTTTATATCACAACAGATCCAGAAATGAGGAAGCGGAACAAAAGTATGGGGCTACATACTGTTCAATGGAAGATCTGTTAAAGCAGTCTGATTTCGTCTGCTTAATGACACCGCTCACTCCCCAAACCGAAAATATGATGGGGGAAAAAGAATTCAAACTCATGAAGGAGTCCGCCATCTTCATCAATTGTTCAAGAGGGAAAACAGTGGATGAAGAAGCCTTGATCCATGCGCTAACAACCGGTGAAATTCACGCGGCAGGACTGGATGTCTTTGTACAAGAGCCCGTCAAGGAAGACAACCCATTGCTTTCCATGAAGAATGTTGTCACTTTGCCTCATATCGGTTCCGCAACATATGAAACCCGCTTGAAAATGGCGATGCTGGCCGCAACCAACCTTGTTGCCGGATTACAGGGGGAAACTCCGCCTACCTTAATTAAAGCTGGTGTAAAGGTAAAGTAATTTATAAGGAATGAATTACGCTGGATAGTCCTTTATGGGGCTATCCAGTTTTTCAATTCCGGATTATCCAGTATTTTTACTCATCCTGCAAAGCAAAAAAAGCCCTCTCTATAAAAGAGGGCTTCAGGGAGTTCGGATTTACTGTTTTCAGAAATCCTCATTGGATTTCAAAACAACTGGAGTTATTCATCAACCGCAACTGCCATTCATCAAAATCGGAAATTACGATCTGTCGAACAGCTCAGCCCCGGAAATACCTGGGTTTGTCATCTCGTAAGGATTTAAAATAAGATCAAGCTCTTCCTCTGTTAACACATCATACTGGAGGCATAGTTCACGTACTGATTTTCCCTTTAAAATGGCTTCCCGTGCGATACGGGCTGCCACTTCGTATCCAATATGCGGATTAACAGCCGTGATAATCCCTACGCTTTTTTCCACATTCTCTTTTAGACGGTCTTCGTTTGCTTCAATATCCACCAGACAGTAGTCTGTAAAGGCACGGAATGCATTGTTCATAATGCTGATGGATTGAAGCAAATTGAACACAAGCACAGGTTCCATCACGTTCAGTTCAAGCTGACCCGCTTCAGATGCCAGGCAAATGGTATGGTCATTGCCAATAACCTGGAACGCTACTTGATTGATCATTTCAGGCATGACCGGATTGACTTTTCCCGGCATGATGGATGAACCTGGCTGACGAGCCGGCAAGTTAATTTCCGCAAGGCCCGCACGGGGACCTGAGGCCATTAAACGTAGGTCGTTCGCAATTTTGGACATATTCATCATACATATTTTCAATGCAGCAGAGACTTCTGTATAAGCATCTGTATTTTGTGTCGCATCAACAAGATGCTCGGCCCCGACAAGCGGAAGCCCGCTAATATCCGCCAAATGTTCAACCACACTTTCGATGTAGCGAGGGTCTGCATTTAATCCTGTTCCCACAGCCGTTGCGCCCATATTTATCTCATATAAATGCTGGCGTGATTGTTGAATGCGTTTAATATCCCGCTCTATTACACGGCTATATGCTTCAAACTCTTGACCAAGACGGATGGGCACTGCATCTTGAAGATGTGTCCGTCCCATTTTAATCACATGGTCAAATTGTTGGGCCTTTTTCCTGAAGATAGTAAGCATATATTCCATCGTATTCAACAATTTTTCTAGTGAAATAAGAGTGGCGATATGAATCGAGCTCGGGAACACATCGTTTGTTGATTGTGACATGTTCACATGGCTATTAGGACTTAATTGAACATAGTCCCCTTTCTCTTTTCCAAGCAATTCGAGTGCACGGTTACCAATGACTTCGTTTGCGTTCATATTCATGGATGTACCTGCACCGCCCTGGATGGGGTCCACGATAAAATGATCATGCCATTTGCCTTCGATTACTTCGTCTGCTGCCTGAATGATCATCTTACCAAGACCATCGTACAAACGTTTAGTATCCATATTTGCTAAAGCCGCTGCTTTTTTCACGATAGCCAATGCTTTAATCAATTCTTCATGAATGCGATAGCCTGTAATCGGAAAGTTTTCGACTGCACGCAATGTTTGGATACCATAGTATGCATGCACTGGTACTTGTTTTGATCCTAAGAAATCTTTCTCAATACGTACGTTATGATTTATTTGGACTGTTGACATCGTGTTTCCCCCTTTATAGTTTATGCTACGTCTGATTGTTTAATAGAATCAACGTAATGGTCTGCTTTTTCCTGGTCAAATTCGCCTTCCCACTTCGACATGACAATCGCCGCCAATGAGTTCCCCACGACATTAACCGCTGATCTTCCCATATCCAAAATTCGGTCGATACCGGCAATGAACGCAACACCTTCCACCGGCAGTCCCATAGAACCAAGTGTTGTTAAAACAACAACGAATGACGCACCCGGAACGCCAGCCATTCCTTTTGACGTTAACATCAGTACTAGTAACAACGTAATCTGTTGTGTAATGGATAGATCAATACCATACATTTGTGCCACGAAGAGTGAAGCAAGTGCCTGATATATCGATGAGCCGTCTAGATTAAACGTATAGCCTGTTGGAATAACAAAAGAAGTAATGGACTTCGGGCAGCCAAACTTCTCCATTTTGTCCATAAGCCTTGGTAATACCGACTCTGAACTTGCTGTTGTAAAGGCCAAAATCAGTTCATCCTTTAATACTTTCAGGATAACGAAAATGCTTGTCCCAGACATTTTCGCGATAATTCCAAGAATGACGAACACGAAGAATACCATCGTCACATAAACGGCAACGACTAGGTTCCCTAAAGGAATTAAAGTTGCGATGCCAAATTTAGCAACGGTTACACCAATGAGTGCAAATACGCCAAAGGGGGCAAATTTCATGACTAGATTCGTCACCCAAAACATTACTTCCAACACACCTTCAAAGAATCCTAGAATAGGCTTTCCTTTTTCGCCTATCGCAGCCACACCTAAGCCGAATAAAACAGAAAAGAAGATAATCGGTAATAAATCCGCTTGAGCCATTGATTCAAATACATTTTGAGGAACAATATGAGAAATTGTTTCTCCAAAGCCACTGCTTCCAGCCGTCTTTGTTGTTTCTTCATATTTTGAAATATCGCTTTTTTCAAGATTGCTTGTATCTAAACCAGCCCCCGGATGGAACAAGTTTGCCGCCAGTAATCCAATGACAATGGCAATTGTGGTGACAATCTCAAAATATAGAAGAGTCTTCCCGCCTAATTTTCCTAGTTTTTTAATATCGCCGACTCCCGCAATGGAGACTACTAATGCAGCCATGACAATCGGGATGACAATCATTTTAATTAAATGAATGAAAATATCACCGATAGGTACCATAATGGCCATGGCTGTTTCATTACCATGGAATAAAGCACCGACAACGATACCTAGTACAAGTGCAACAAAAATTTGAGTAGCTAAGCCAAACTTTTTCATTTAAATTCCTCCTATGATAGTTGCATTATTGTTAACGCTTTCAATTTTTAGATTATTTTAAGTTTATGATCATCCTACTGGAACCTACTGAAACCTACTGATACTTACAAGGGCCAGAAAAAATAATAATTTCAGTCAAAACCCTTCTCTCCTTTTTACCATTTCATGTGTTATGTTTTTACTATAGTGACTGGGAGGGACCGTATTGAAAAAGAGGATAAGGATATTACTATTGATTATGATTGCGGTGCCTCTGGCGGGTGAATTCAAGTTTTATCCATTCGATGATACATTCAGAGTCAGTTTGGGAACCCCCGTATTTTTCTTGTTTTTACTATGGGGGAGGGGAATCCACCCGATTATTGCAGGCATATTAACGGGGATGAGTGTGTTTGTTTTTCGTTTTTCACTGGCTGTCGGGATACGGGACATATCTGTTGAGGAAGCGATGTATCTTTATGTTCCAGCCTTTTTCTATTACTTCATCTACGCGTTCGCATTTCATAAAACGAAATTGAACGAACGGCACAATCAGCCGTTTATGATCGGACTTTTAGGGGTATTGATCGAGCTTTTTGCAAGTGTATCGGAAATGATGATCCGTTCTTTCTTGGCGAATCAGGGCACACCCTTGCTAGCCATGGACCAACTCGTTTTAATCGCCTTTATTCGAAGCTTTTTCGTCCTCGGCTTTTTTAATATATTAAAGCTGAGAGAAGCAAAATTCGCAGAAGCGGAGCAGCGCATGCAAAAGGAACAAATGCTGCTTTTCATTTCAAGTTTGTATGAAGAATCGGTTCAACTGAAGAAAACGATGCAAAATGCGGAAGAAATCACCCGCACTTGTTATGACTTTTACCGTCGGTTAAAATCAGAGGGGACTAATGGAAGCGATGCGCAAACTGCGTTGCAGATTGCCGGTCTCGTGCATGAAATCAAAAAAGATAACCAGCGGATTTATGCGGGGCTGTCGGAACTCGTGTCTTCCGAAAACCTGCAGGAATATATGAATATCGAAGAGCTTGGTAACATCATGATCGTGTCCAATAGACGATATGCAGAGTCCCTTCGCAAAGATATTTCATTTTCCTTGCATATAGATGGTGACCATCCGCCCTACCATGTATATATGGTATTATCATTAATAAATAATTTATTGGCCAATGCAGTGGAAGCCATTAAAGAAGAGGGGGACGTATCACTGCATGTGAAAAGGAAAGATCAATTCGTGGAGTTTTGCATCAGTGACAATGGCCCCGGCATTGCACCGAAGCAGAAGGAACTCATTTTTACAGCAGGATATACAAAGAAATTCGATGCGGCGGGAAACCCTTCGACGGGAATCGGTTTATCGTATGTGAAACAAACTGTTGAAAAATTTGGAGGACATATCAGGCTAATGGATAACTATAAAGAGACCGTATTCATCGTAGAACTTCCGATTGATGCGATTATGGAGAAAGGGTTAACGAAATGAATTATTTCATTATAGATGACGATCCTGCCATTCGAGGAATGCTGACAGAGATGATTGAAGATGAAGATTTAGGAAAAGTGGTAGGAGAAGCAGAAGACGGATCGCTAGTGAATAATGGCTTGCTGTTTTTAAAAAAAGCAGACGTTGTCCTAATTGATTTGCTCATGCCAATAAGGGACGGAATTGAAACGATCAGGGCTCTTGCTGATGGATTTCAAGGGAAGTTTGTGATGATTTCGCAAGTGGAATCGAAGGAACTGATTGGAGAGGCGTATAGATTAGGGGCGGAATACTACATTACAAAACCGCTGAACCAAGTTGAAATTTCAAGCATATTAAACAAAGTAAATGAGCGAATACTGGTGGATCAATCAATCCAGGGCATTCAAAAATCGTTGAACGTTTTTACGGGCCGCCCGAAGTCTTCGAAAGTGCCCTCCTCCCATACAAAAAATATTATGGAAGCCGGACGTTCCTTAATTTCCGATTTAGGTATGATTGGCGAAGGGGGAAGCGAGGATTTACTAAACATTTTAGGATTCCTCCAAAATGAAAAGCAAAGACTCGGTTCCGCCTACACGTTTCCATATTTAAAGGAAATTTTTGCAGGGATTGCTGCTGAAAAGCTGGGAGATCAGGCGAAAGAGGCCGAAATCCAGAAAGAAATGAAAGCTTCTGAGCAGCGTGTCCGTCGCGCTCTTAACCAGGCCCTCATCCATATCGCTTCATTAGGATTGACAGATTATTTGAATCCAAAATTCGAAGCCTATTCATCCACATTTTTTGATTTCTCGGAAGTCCGCAAAAAAATGCTGGAGCTGGAAGACAAGAGCAAAAAAGTAAGCAGCCAGAGCCGTAATAACATGAAAAAGTTTATCCAAGTGCTGTTTATGGAAGCAAGACAGATGATGAAATAATAAACCAGAAACACAAGTGAAATTGATTGAAAATTCACAAAAAAATAATAAAGACAAATCCGTTTATATGGATTTGTCTTTATCACTTTTTTCTTCGTATTTTTTATGAACAGTATGACTTTCTTTCAAATCTACAGAAAAAGATAAAAAAGTTATTCGTTTTCTAATAGTTTGACTAATGCCATCGCTCTAACTTTGGTATTCCTCTAGTAAAAAACTTAGCAATAAATTTAGGCATTTTCATATTTTCCATCAAATGATTTTGAACAAATTTTTGCATTTCTATCGCAGTAATATTTTGAGTGAATTCACCATTTATATAACAATGACTACAATATTTAGTACTTTTACTACCATCTTTTTCAGTTCCTCCACCTAATTCATCTTTAGAGAGCGGCATTCCACAACTCTGACATGTTTTATATCTTTTCATTATAAATTCTCCTACAAAAAGTTTTAATCTAAACAAATTATAAGGCAAGAAATTATGAGTAGAACTGACTGAAGTTTGGGACAAGCCCCACATATGTAGGACAAATCCATCAGGCAAGCCTTTTTTGAATCGTTCTGTTTAATTGACAATGCATGCAGATAAGGAGGCAGTAGAATTACGGATTACAGAAAGAAAGGAACTCGTCTTTAATATAGACCAGATCGGTCATAATATACTTGGAGATGAAGGAAATGAGTAAAAAGATAGGAAGCGCCAGAATCGCACCAAGTGTTAACCCGCAAGGACATGGAAAAGATGTCGAATTCTCCACAGAGCCAAAAAGCGAGCTTGAAAACAAGCAAAAAGGTCCAATACAAAATAAGCGGTATACGGGTAAATTAAGGTCACACTTCATATGAGAAAGCCCTTCTCTATATCGAGAGGGGGCTATTGTAATCCTCTTATAAGGAGGTTCTGATCATCATCTGTATGCAGGTGTAGGACAATATGAATCACAAGTCATCGATACTACGAGTCAAACCGTTGATGAGAGTGTCGTAGCTACCATGAAATCAGTGAGAGCGAAGAAATGGGGCCTTCGAATATGTAAATGGACAAAAAAATAACCAGCCATGCGACATGCTGGAGTGGTTACTGACATCAAATGTTAAGTTGGATTGTTCCTCCATGCGTTAAAAACGACGGATCTTTCATGGCAACTGTTATGTAATATTCATTGATATAATTCTGGAATTGTGATAAATTAGTATAGAAACACATTTACGAATTATATATAAACAGTTTATCCCTTATTTTAATTATAAGGTTAAACTCACCTCTAGTCAACCCCTAATTTCTTTTTTTGAAGGAGTGTCTGATATGAACAATGAAATTCAGCAGGAGCAAGAACGTTTGGATGAGGTGATAGAAACAATTACGAAGCAAATCAGCAAAATAGAAGGAGAGACTTTACAGCGTAGAAAAGAAGTTGTTAATATCCGGAAACACTTTTGGGATGACCTCAAGGTTAATGTGGATACTTTCGATGATTACCTCGAGACGATCATTGGCTTAAGGCAACAGGCTCAAGACTTGTCACAAAGCGAAGGTGCACATAGATATTCCTTCAAGAGGTTGTCAACACTGCGCCGCATGCAGGGGGCACCTTATTTCGGCCGGATTGATTTAACTGAAGAAGGGGCTTCCCTTACGGAACATATTTATATTGGGACCGCCACCCTTACTGATACAACAGGAGAAAACTTCATTGTCTACGATTGGAGGGCTCCGATTTCGAGTGTTTATTATGACTATCCTCCCGGTCCCGTAGAATACTCTACTCCCGGAGGCGTAATTCGGGGGATGCTGGAGAATAAGTGGCAATATATCATCAAGGGAGGCGTTATCGACTCAATGTTCGATACGAGTCTCACCATTGGAGATGAGATACTGCAGCAGGTGCTTGGTAAGGGGACGGATAAGCATATGCACAGTATTGTGTCCACCATTCAACGGGAGCAAAATAGAATCATCCGGAACGATCGCGGACGTCTGCTCATTGTTCAAGGAGCCGCTGGCAGTGGCAAGACATCAGCTGCCCTCCAAAGGATCGCTTACTTGCTTTATAAGTATCGAGATAGGATTAAGGCCGATCAAATCATTCTATTCTCACCTAACTCCATGTTTAATAACTACGTATCCAATGTACTACCCGAACTTGGCGAAGAGAATATGCAGCAGGTAACATTCCAGGAATATTTGGACCATCGTCTGGCTGACTCATTTCAAGTTGAGGACCCTTATGAGCAATTAGAATTTTTGTTGACTGGAGCGGATCATCCTTCCTATAGCACTAGGGCAGCGAGTATCCGATTTAAGGCTTCAATTCGCTTCTTTGAGATAATCAAAACATACAGTCAATCACTGGAATCATCTGGAATGATCTTTAGAGGGTTCAAGTTCCGAGGAGAAACGCTCGTCTCCGCCAAACAAATCTCAGAAAGATTTTATAACAGAGACACCACACTAAGATTTCACAATAGGATTGAAAAGTTGAAAGAATGGTTATGTGAGTTACTTGATGAAAGGGAAAAGTTTGAATTGAAACAACCTTGGGTCCAGGAGGAAATCGAGTATCTTAGCAAAGAAGACTATCAAAAGGTATATACCTACTTAGAGAAAAAACGCGGCGTTAATGAAGATTCCTTTGACGATTATGAGATGGAGAATAAAATGCTCGCGCGTATGATTGTTCGAAAGAAATTGAAGACGTTACGCAAACGGATAAAAGCATTTCATTTTATCAACATTAAGGGAATATACAAGCAACTTTTTGACGATCAAATACGGATCGAAGTGTGGAATGAGGGTAAAACACCTATCGAAAGGGAAATTTGCTTATCAACGCAAAAAATGCTGGACGAAGGTAAACTGCATTACGAAGACGCGACTCCATTTTTGCTACTGAAGGAGCTAATTCTAGGATTTCAGACAAATACCTCTATAAAATACGTGCTTGTAGATGAAGCACAAGATTATTCTCCATTTCAATTCGAGTTTTTGAAACGGTTGTTTCCTTCTGCAAGGATGACCGTGCTCGGTGACTTTAACCAGGCAATATTCGCTCATGCCAGCGAACGGGTGGATTTCCAGACTCTTACCAGTTTATACGGAATAAGTGAAACCGAGAGTATAACCTTGGATCAAAGCTACAGATCCACAAAGCAGATTATAGAATTTACACGTGAACTAGTTCCTGAAGGCCATCGAATTAAGGCATTCGACCGTGAAGGTGAAAAGCCTGTACTGACCCAAGTCTCCAGCCGTGATGAATTGCACCACAAAATCGTGACTAAAGTCAAAGACTTTCAAAGTCGTGAGTATAATACAATCGCAATAATATGTAAATCTGCTGCGGAAAGTGCCGCTGCATATGATGCCCTTAGTATCATCGGTGAAATTAAACTCGTACAGAAAGGCACAAATGAATATGAACAGGGTGTTGTTGTGATACCGGCTTATTTGGCCAAAGGCATCGAATTTGATGCTGTCATCATTTATGATGCATCTGTGCAAGCTTACGGTGATGAGAGCTTACGAAGATTGTTCTACACCGCATGTACCAGGGCTATGCATAACTTGCAGATATATACGGTTGGCGAACCCAGTCCTTTCTTGCTCAACAACGATGCAACGAAGAGTTTACTTCTGACCCTAGATTGACAAAGAGGGCCCGAATATGGAAAACAACTTTTTTGAAACCTGTGTAGACTTTAGTTCTATGCAGGTTTTTTATTGGGGTACTCTTTATAAATTCCTGATCGCAGGCAGAAGTTCACAGATAGAAAGGACCTCCATTTTAATTTACAACAGTTCGGACATAATATACTTGGAGGTGAAGGAAATGAGCAAAAAGACAGGAAGAGGTCGAATCGCACCAAGTGTAAACCCGCAGGGACATGGAAAAGATGTCGAATTCGCCACTGAGCCCAAAAGCGAACTTGAAAACAAGGCAAAAAAGTCCAATACAAAATAAGTGTATTGAGCAAAAATATGGTCATACTTCGTAAAGAAAGCCCTTCTCTTAATCGAGAGGGGCTTTTATAATCTATATCTTATTGATTATGGAGAAAAACCTAGTCCACGATTTTTGTCGATGAATCATACGTTTTTGGAGCAGCGGAATGTGAAAGAATAGTAAAATGGGGCTACCGTTAAAAAAATACCAAATACATTTGTCGCTGTGCTAATATGAAAGACTGAGCTTAATAAAATGGAGAGGAGTTACAAATGAAAATAAATCGATTAATAGCGAACAATATAAACCATTTAGATGCAGCACTTCAAGACGATCAATCATTAGGAATTGCTGGGTTATCCGGTTCCGGGAAGACGACTTTTTGTCAAACCATTGGGGAAGAATCCAAGAAGCGTCTCGTTTCCTTATTGCCCAAGTCTGAATATCAATATTTATTTCCTAATATTATGGAAACCAACTTCAGCGCCATCAAGATGGAGGAAATGCCGCTGGTCCTTTTTCTCGGCAAATCATCCATTTCAGCCAATCCCCGTTCAACCATTGGCACACATACTGGTGTCTTTAAAGAGATTCGTGTTTGTCTTGCTGAAAAATTCAATCTTTCTCCGGAAGTTTTTTCATTTAATAATGCCTTAGGCTGGTGCCCCACTTGTAAAGGACGCGGTACGACGAAAAATGTCGAATGTCCAAAGTGTGAGGGGAAACGCTACAATCAAGAAGTCGAGCAATATACGATTGAATTATTAGATCGCCCGCATACTATTTCCGATATCAACAACTTAAGCATCGAAACGATCCTATCACTCGCAGAGACATTACATATTAGTGAAGCTAAACAGCATATTCTCCAAAATATAATCAATATGAATATTGGTTATTTAAGTTTAAATCGTATTATGGGGACAGTGTCAGGGGGAGAATTAACACGGCTTTACTTGGCCGAATTTATGGCAACAAGTGAAAATACCGTGATCATCATTGATGAAATCTCCGTCGGTCTTGATCATCAAACCCTATTGAAAATTTTGGAACAGATTAAGCAATTAGGATATAAGAATCAAATTTGGCTCATTGATCACTCAGACACGGTATTAGATAGCACAAATGAACAATTGTTCTTTGGACCTGGCAGCGGGAAATATGGCGGGAAAATTGTTGAGGAATCACCACGTCCCAAACCAATCGCCTGGGAACGAAATGAAGCAGCGCCAACGGAATACTATCAATTTCAGGATCTTTACTGCCGTAATATTCAAATGGAAGAAATCCGGATTCCAAAGAATAGGCTGGTTACCTTTACGGGTGAGTCAGGTTGTGGGAAATCTACACTTGTCAATGAATGTATCTCTAAAGATTTTCAGAAGCGGTATCCAAAAGATAAACTGGTCATGGTCGGGCAGGATCGAAACAAATCGATTACCAGTCGATCAACCGTTGCGACATTTCTTGATATTAAAAAGAAACTAACCAAATACAGTGATGAAATTGATGATATTTTTCTGCGTTCGATTGAAGATATCATCGAAGAATTGCCAAATGAAGACATCGCTCATAAACGCTTGAGCTTATTGATCAAACTTGGGCTTGGTTATTTGACGTTGGAAAGAAAAACACAAACACTATCGACGGGTGAATTTCAATGTGTCCACTTAGTTTCCGAGCTTTTCGCGAAGACAAGAAACCCGCATACGCTGTTCATTTTTGACGAGCCTTCAAAAGGGTTATCGCAAAATATATTAAACCAATTCATCGATAGTGTCAGGGTCATCCTGGAGGATGAATCCGTCTCCATCATCATGATTGAACATAATGGTTATATGCTGGATAGCTCGGATTATATCGTTGATTTTGGTAAACGACAGCTAACACCTGTCCAACATCTTGACGTTGTCAGTCATGATGATCATTTTCGACACAATAACTGTGAGGATCAAGTGGAACCATTGCAAATCACTTCTACACTCCGGTCAAAAAATGGCATCAATTATTTACAGGAAAATCATCTGGACTATTTCAAAAAGGCAGAGAACGTCTATAAGGGCGGCATTTTAAAAAGCCTATCACCAATCGCTCGTGTGATTTATGGTGAATACGAATCAGACACGATTGCACCTGTGATCGCCATCGATCTTGAACGGCACTTGTACAGTCAATATACGTTTCTTTATGAATTGGGCGGAATGATCAACCATATAGTGGCTGCACATCCAACCAATAAAGATACAAGAAGCTTCGATTTCTATTCTGCAGAAAATCATTGTCCAAGCTGTTCGGGCCGCAGGGTCATTGAAAAATTTGACTTTGATGTCGTCATTCAAGACAAAAACGTGCCATTCTGGGATGGCTTATTACATCCAGACGTGATGGAAGTACTAAAATATTATCAACATTCAAAACTGCAATTCCTGTTTGATGAGATCAAGAATGAACTCGGTCACGACATTAGTAAAAGCTATAATGAGATGACAGATGCCGAAAAGCAGACCTTCTTATATGGGTATTGGGAAAAGTCCTTTTACGATAAAGCAGGCAAGGCATCAAGAACATGGGAAGGATTCAATTTCATCATTGGACGTTATATGTTCATATCGAAATCGATCATTAAAGAGCAGATGAAAGCATCAAAAGAGATGATCGCCTGTCCTGTCTGTCAAGGAACGATCCTCAAGCATCATAAAAAACTGACATTTGGTGATACAGACATTCGCGAGATCATCCAACAGCCGATTGATCAAGTTATCAAAATTGTTGGGAAGCTTCCAGAACTGGAAAAACTAAAAGCGATTGTGGGGGGCGATATCGCACTTACAGATGATGTCTCATTCCTTCCTCGGGAAACAAAAGCGGCGTTGAAAATGCTCGAACTGGAACTGGCAAGCTTCGTCGGCTATGAAGTGGTTTTACAAAATACCCTGCCATTCTGGGGCAGCATTAAAGGCAATATCGAAGCAATCAGCAGCAAAAACCAGATCACCATCTGTGACTTTGCCAATATTAACGAAACAAGAGAAACCATTATTGATAAATACTTCACCAATGGCAAATACAAAAAACTAACCTATGTCTATGAAGCATTTGGCTACAAAAAAATCGTTACCCAAATCAATAAAATAAAAGCAAGTCATAAATGCCCATTCTGTAATGGGAAGAAAGTCATTTCAGAAGATAACATCCATGACGGTGTGTATAAATTAACGATACCCTGTGTGAGTTGTCATGCCAGTGGCATCGATGATGAAGGGCGTAAAGCAATCGTCGAAGACATCGACGTGCAGACCTGGCTGACAGGGAAAGTAAGGGATGTCGTGGCAGAAAGTGAACGTACCGAGGCCGTTGCCGATATTCCCATTTTCAACCGGATTCGTGAATTGAACAAACGAGATATGATGGCGGTTCATCAATGCCTTGAACAGAAAAAATAAATTTAACAGCACTCAATTGAAAAAAGTCCGCCGATAAAGGCGGAGTTCTGTTTGAATATAAAAGGGGTTCAGAGTCCGAATATAGTGAGGTGAAGGTCGATCATGAACGGTCGAATACTATGTGGGATAGGTCGAATACTGTGCGTGAACGGCCGAATATTGTGTGGTTTAGGTCGATAAACTGCGTCAATGGCCCAAGACAGTGTAGCTGGTCGAATAAAATGCTCCGGTTATTATGGTTTTTTACTGTAATCCTCATTGGATTGAAGAAATTTGCGACACTCCTGCCGAATTACTGGCTAGCCGAGACCCCACAGGCGCTTGCGCCGAGGAGGCTTGGCAGGCAGTCGGCGGAAAGGGAGCGGATTTCTGAAATCATCTGAACTTTTTAAATAAAAAACTGCAAGCAAACTGAGTTTTCATCGAGTTTGTCTACAGTTTGAAAGTCCGCCGATAATGGCGGACTTTTTTTATGAAAAGATTCTTCATTTATTTTTTAGGATTATCTTCATGATAAACGGGAAGTGTTACTGAAATCGTTGTTCCCTTATTCAAAAGGCTATTTATATGAAGTGAACCATTCATCGTTTGGATGGTCTTAACAGCTACCATAGATCCTAGCCCTGTCCCTTTTTCTTTGGAACTGTAATAAGGTTCGCCAAAACGATTTATTTGTTCTTTGTTCATTCCTATTCCATTGTCACTTATTTCGATAATCATGCCGGAATTATTAATATAGGAAACAATACTAAGTTCCCCGCCATTTGGCATAGCCTCGATACCATTTTTAATCAGGTTTAGGAAGCATTGCTTGAAATGTTGAATATTCCCGCGGGTAGTGCCTGGAGTCAACTGTTCTGATATATTAACTAAATTCATGTTAGCTAAAGGTCTTATCATTTCAATTACATATCCTATTTCACGGTTAATTAAAATAGTATCCACTTTTTCAATTGCAGGTTTGGCAAATGCTAAGTATTCACTAATAATTGATTCTGCACTATCAAGTTCTCTAACAATATGTTTTATATATTGTTCTTTTACTTCTTGAGAAATATCAGAATCCTTTAGCAGTTGAACAAATCCTTTCACAACCGTTAAAGGATTCCTGACTTCATGTGAAATACTAGCTGCAAGCTGACTAACTATCTCCATCTTTTCAAGCCTTACCATTTGTGTACGGATTAAAATTGCATCTTTTAAAATTTCCATGATATATACAGCTAAACCTATAATGAAAGGAGGAAGGATAATAAAGTAAAATACATAGGCATCCGTTATTCGAAAATAATCAGACATAACGAGTGAAATAAAGCTGGTTAGGATTCCTAGAAACAAAATTAATAGTATCGAGCTATTTAGCTTATTTTTTCTATTAAAATTTTTGAATTTGGAAGAAAATAGAGCCGTTATAATAAATATAACGATATAAACAATTAACGTAAGTAAATTGAAACCATAAAAAGCAAACCTAACTGTTAATATTATGACTAACAGGGCAGCCCCTACAGGCCAACCACCATAAAGTGTCCCTATTATAAAAGGAATTTGCCTGAGGTCATGGACACAATATTCATCTATATAAATAGGGAACTTCATACATAATATAATGGGAATGCTCATGCATGCAGTAATAAGGGTCTTGCGATACTGATTTAACCTTTTGCCATGATCTAATAAAATGTAATAAATCAAAATGCTTACTAAAATATAAAAGAGATTATCTAATATATTTTGATTAATATAAATAAAATTCATTGGATTCTCCTGAAAATTACAATTTGGTCTATTATACAAGAATAACACTAAATGGGAGGAATTTAATAAAGTAATTTATTGACAGAAAGAAAATTCTAAAAAGAGTTGTTTAACAATGCCCTAGGTAAAAATGTCACTTGGGCTAGGACATACTCTGCACCTTATGATTTCAAATGGACGTAATGATCCCCATTTCATTCAACCAATGATTTATCAGTGTTAATTTGGTATTACATAGGAAAGTGAATATAATGTAAGTAGAGGTGATTTTCTTTGAAAAAATGGACAAGAGAAATAGAAATAAACGCCCCAATTGAACAGGTTTGGAAATTTCTTGATGGTTCTGTAGAGAATATGCAACGAATCATGCCTCAGGTGGTTGAACAAAAGCCCGTTAAAATAACGGAAGAAGTAGTTGGAAGTGTATATCGCCAAAAATATAGAGAAGGAAAACGAACAGAAGAGTATGATATAGAAACATTAGAATATTTGAATGAAACTAATGAGAAGAAGCTAAAAGTAGGCTTTATACTTGCTAAAATGTTTGAAATTACAGCTCTTTATGAACTAAATAAAATCAATGACAATAAGACTTCCTTTACATATACAGTCACCAGTCGCCCGTTAAAATGGTTTTTAAAAATATTATTATTGTTTGCTACCGATAAAGTGGTAGTTGAATTTTTAGAACGTGTCAAAAAGGTAGCTGAAGCAGAAACAAGTGGGTCATGAATTAATTAAGTCAATCTTCCGCATTATAGGGGGGCATATAACTTGCCCATGTTGGAGGGTGTGCTTTGAACGTTTCATTCCACTGCAGGCACTGTCTTTCCGCGGGCGGTCCGCCCTCGGCGCTTTTGCGCCTGTGGGGTCTCCCTTGGACGCGTATTTCCCGCAGGAGTCTCGCACCTTCCGTTTCAATCAACTCTGAGTGAAAACTAAGTAGACACAGCAACACAGATAGAAAAAGAATCCATCTTTTTTCAAGATGGATTTTTTTTTATTTGTCGTAAAACATTGGGGTGTAGGGGATTTTTGACTGAACTTACAGGTGTTTACCCCAAAAAGGGAGTTGCTTCGGACGTTATTTTTTCTAATGGAGGCACTTAACGACGTTTTAAGAAATACGAGAATAATAAGTTATGGTATCGGAGTAGGAGTAAAGGCAGGATTAGAAGATGATAAGTAATTCTAAAAAACAGTGGTTAAAACAAAATTAAAATTAGGTGGTGAATTTTGATATTGATGTCTACAAATAAAGAGAATTATAAAAAGGCTTTAAATTTCGGATTATTATTTTACTCGATATTCGTGGGGTTAAGTGGAACAATTTCCTTTGCAATTCTATTATTTTGGGTTGTCCCAAAAGATCAAATACCAACAATATTAGTACCTTTACTTTTCATAACTTTTTTTCTCTATGGTACTTGTGCTTTATCTATACTTATTCGTTCAAAAATCATTAAAAAATGAGTGATTATTAGTTGAAACTTTTTCCAATATAAAAGGTAATTGATGGTGGCTAAATTTGATAATATAAAAAATAGTAATCATAGTTTTTTTCTTCAATGCATCTGATATCACACGAGTATTTGGTTTAATTAATATTATTAAATATTCCATATATGAAAATCCTGAATTCAATTTTGGGATATTTCAATCTGAATTTTTGGTTATTATAGCATTATGATAAAGCTTCTTATACCGCTGCTTATAAGAAATACTAATAGGAAGAGGAGTAATGAAAACGATGGGTAAGAAAAAAGTTCAGTTACTTGCTTCACTATTATTTATAGTTAGTCTTTCTTTGATAGTTTCAGCTTGTTCCGATTCCAAGAAAGATGATGTAAGTGACGTAATTTCGGAGGATAAAAAAAATCTAAAGGGAATGAAATGGATGGTACTTTTGCGGTAGATGTGGATGTTCCACAAGAAACTGTAGGTGATGCGGATTACTTTTTTATCTGCTTTGTTCTATTTAACGATATTCGCCTCCTTTTGAGCAAGGCTCTTCTACCTATAGTTATAATTTTCAAGAAATGTGTGGTTTGAATGAAATGGGTATTTGTGGTTGGTGTGATCGTTTCAGTTCTTTTTATGAGTATTTGGATAAATAATCCATTTAAAAAGGAAGTATTCTATGGAAAAAAAATACGGCTTCGCGAATTTATTCCCTCCTAAAAGAATTGAGGAAGTAGCTTATATATTAGAGCATGATTTAGACGGAATAGAGATTCCTAAAGAAGATGAACGTATAAAATATATACTGGCTGATCCTTATGCTCCAGAAATGAAGCTAATTAAAGGAGTATATTTAATCTATAATAAAACGATACTAGAATTACTCACAGGAAAAATTCATTCTATTAATAGCTATGAATTTAAATACCCTAAGGAAAAGAATAGAAAGATTTCAGATACAGACATAGAATATGCACTGGACATGGCAACAATTGTAGTACTTGCAAGCACAAATAATAAAATACTCACGACCTATTTTATTAGTGGTTCTGCTGAAAAACTAAACAGTATATTAAACTTATGTATTGGCTACTCCAAAGATTTAGAATACGATGAACATAAAGCTAGTTTACAAAATTTTAAAAATGATATTGAAATAGTTAGTCAGATGGAATTATTAGAGAAAATACTTGGAAATGATTCTGGCGTAAGTTAAGTAATTAAAGATTTCTGTATATTAAATAGTTAAACACATCTATTGTCTTACAATCCTAAAACCAACTGTTGTTGGCAGGGGTACGGTTAAAGCTAAAACATTTGGTAAGTATTCTACAGCAATTGATGATAAAGTAAAAGTGATTGAAAAAGTTAGCAGTGGAGCTGTATGTAGCAATGGAAGAAAATCATGTATCTGTAGTGCCGACCACCATGAGCAGTGCCGTACCATTCGCCGATAAATAAAGACCTTTGTAAAAACCAGCCGCCGAGACTTGGTGAACATCACCAAGTCTCGGCGGCTATTTTAATGATTAACGATCCATCGTTTCTATTTTCAATGCCAAATAACCGACGAAGCGACTTAATGAAGTAGTTGGAAAAGAATAGGTCATCATGAGTTCCTTCTGGATTTAACTAAAATAATAGACCGCAACATGTACGAGCTTCTGTTATACCTCAATCTCCATCCCGATGTTCCGTTCTTTCGATTGGCAGTAAACACCTTTTGCCACAGCGAGGTCAAAGTAAGCAGCACCGACTGATTTAAAGAAGGTAATTTCCTCATCATTTTCCCTGCCTGTTTTGGTCAGCATTACAAGTTCAAAAAGCTCCCCATGAATATCATTAAACGACCAATTTCCCTGATTGGCTGCATGAATGAGTTCTCCTGCTTCATCCTTCACGCCCGCCAAATCGTCGACGATAATTTTAGCAGCGCGTGAAACCGTGGTATTATCCACTTCTTTCATATACGGCAAATAAGAACCGACCCCGTTAATGTGTGTGCCCGGCTTTAAATCCAGCCCATTAAATACAGGCTCGTTCGAGCGGGTTGCACAGCAAATAATATCTGCTTGACGAACAGCTGTTGAAACATCTTCGCAAACTTCAAAAGGAACGGTTACTCCGAATGCCCGCAGCTTTTCACCGAATTTCTCCGCTTTCTCTGATGTGCGATTTACTAATAAAATACGCTCAATGTCCCTTACGGCTAACACACCAATTGCTTGTTCAAATCCCATAGCTCCTGTTCCAATAATCGTGAGAACCCTGGCGTCTTTACGAGCAAGAAAGTCTGTGGCAATGCCGCTCAATGCCCCCGTTCTGAGACGTGTTAAATATGAGGCATTCAACAACGCTAAATGTTCGCCATTTTCCGCATCTGACAGCAAGATGACTCCTTGTGTTGTTGCCATCCCCCTTGAAGGATTCTTTGGAAAAATGGTAACAACTTTAACAGCCGAAACTTCTTCAGATAAATCAGCGCTTGGCATGTAAAGTGCCGATGCCTCGTGTTGAGGGAAAGCAAGAACTGTGCGATGAGGGTTGTCTATTCTTTGAGCACCATGTGCACGTAATACGGCCTTTACATCCGAAATTGCGTCCTTCATTTCATATGATTGTTGAATTTCCTTTTCACTTATAACCAACATTCAATTGTCCTCCTTTAAGTAAAAAACCATAGGTTACATGGCGCTACTATTATGCGTTTCGTCTAATTTCTGATTGCTGCGATCCTTAACTGCCCAAATCGCCGCTAGGGAAAGGACAGATGCAAAAATAATATAAATGGCGACAGGAACATAGGAGTTATTAAACCTATTAAGTAAAGCAGTTGCAACTAGCGGCGCTGTTCCTCCTGCCAGAGCTGCCCCGATTTGATATCCAAGCGTGATGCCGGTATAACGAATCCTTGCATCGAAAATTTCCGAGAACATCGTTCCAAGAACAGCTGTGATTGGAGCCCAAATAACCCCTAAACCTATCACTGTTGCAATGATTAATAGCAGTACCGATTTTTGCTGCAGCAACCAGAAGTATGGGAATGCAAACAGTGCCATCCCAATCGTTCCGGCTATAAACAGCTTTTTGCGGCCAATTTTATCGGATAACATCCCCATGAATGGTATTAAAATTGTCGTTATAATTGTTGCAATCATGACTGCAGTCAAGGTAGCTGTCCGTGAGAAACCGAGATTCGAAGTAGCATATGATACGACAAATGTGCTGAAAATATAAAATGGCGCTGTTTCTACCACTTTGGCTCCCACGGCGATAATCACTTCACGCCAATAATTCTTAAGAGTTTCTACAATCGGTAGCTTTGGAACTTCTCCGGATTCCTTTACTTTTTTGAAAGACGGTGTTTCATCAATTCCTTTACGAATCCATAGGCCAAAAAACACAAGCAAAGCACTAAAAATAAATGGTAAACGCCATCCCCAAGTCATGAATGCGCTTTCAGGAAGCAGTGTCATAATAGATAAGGCAATGGTTCCAAGCAGCATTCCTATTGTAACACCCATCTGAGGAATAGCTCCGAACAAGCCCCGTTTTTCAGCGGGAGCATATTCAACGGCCAATAAAAGCGCGCCTCCCCATTCACCGCCAATTCCTAGACCTTGAACTAAGCGCAACGTGATTAATAAAATCGGCGCCCAAATACCAACGGCTTGATACGTAGGAAGAAGCCCCATCCCAAATGTTGCGACCCCCATTAAACTTAGTGTTATAACAAGTGTTTTCTTTCTCCCGATACGATCGCCAATATGACTAAAGATCACTCCGCCAAAAGGGCGGATGAAGAATGCTAACGCAAAGGATGCATAGGAAAGCAACAGCCCTATTGTCGGATCCTCATTCACGAAGAATAGCTGGTTAAACACGAGAGCTGCAACGGTCCCATATAAAAAATAGTCAAACCACTCAATCGAACTTCCGACTAAACTCGCGATTAATATTCGCCGCATTTGTTTCTTTTCCATCATGAGTCACCCCTTTAAAATTGAAGTATCACTTCAATTTATTATTTTCTTCATTTTAAATAATTAGAAATTTTCTGTCAATATTTTTTTAATAAGTTATTAATGACGGAGCATTCATCAAATTTTGTCATGTATAATGAAGCTAGATACTATGTAAAAAAGGGGGCATCTGTATGCCTTTTGATTCAATCGGAAAAAAACTCAAATTATTGAGGAAAGAGCGAAAACTAACATTAAAGAGTCTGGCTGAACAAACAGGCGTTTCGATCAGCTTTTTATCACAAGTAGAACGGGGAAAATCAAGCGTCACATTAGAGTCATTAAAAAAAATCGCTGATACATTAGATGTCAATCCAAGTTTCTTTTTTTCTGAGGACCGCTCCCAAGAAAATTCAGATTATAATCATGAACAATTTCATTATCAGAATTTATCCAGCGGCATTCGTGATGCTGTTTTTTCGCCTATTCTAGTCACGTTAAAGCCAGGGGAAAATAAAGGAAGCGCTTTTTCTCATAGCGGACATGAATTCTTATTCATTATCGAAGGGAAGTTAACAGTGGAAATAGAGGGAGAAAGAATGGAACTCCATGAACAGCAGTCGTTCATGTTCGATGCTAGAAAAGCCCATTACTGGTTTAACTTCTCGGATAAAATTGTCCGGTTTTTGATGGTGTCGTCGAAATAACGTCACGGTATATAAATGGAAGAAAAAGCGTATAATTCAGGCAGCGTAAATCGCAATTGTCCGCTTGGTTTTTAGAGGTAAGCACCTAGTTTTATTTTTAAAAGAAGTATCAAAGAACAACTAACGTTCTTGATACTTCTTTCTTCAATTTTATTTGAAGGATTAACTGTAATCCCTTTTATTAGGATATGGAAAGATTTTAGTTCTATTGAGGTACCCTAGGAAGCATACCAAGGCGTACTTAGCTTTTTCTTATGCTGCTTTCTTTTGTTTTTGGTCTAAGCGATGACTTAGGAAAGTTAGAAGACTTGCACAGATAGCAACCAGCCCACCGACCAATGCCACACTCATCAAATCTCCCTGGTGGTAAACAATTCCACCTAATGCGGAACCAAAGGCGATACCGACATTGCTTGCTACTGGCATCAGTGAAGCAGCTAGTCCTGTAGCTTTTGGTTGATAAATACCGGCAAGGTCTATCAAATAAAGCTGGGTGGATGTTGTTAAGAGGATGGCCATTAATGACATCAAGCTAATGTTAACCAATCCCAAGATAAAATTATTTGTCGTCCAATATAAACTGATCAAAACAATTGCTTGCACGAGGAAAACAAACCGGAGGCGTCCGATAGCATTGTAGCTGGCAATTTTACCCGCGAGTATGTTGCTGAAAATGGAAATAAATCCGTAGCCAAACAAAATCAAACTGATTGAACTACTTGGTGCTTCCATTCCTTTCAGGATCGGAACAAGATACGTATAAACGGCATACGTCGCTCCAAATCCAAGAGATGGAATGAAAAAAGCCATTAAAATTCGCGGGTGTGTTAACAAAGAAAATTGATCACGCATCGAACTGCGAATTGTACTTTGCATAGTAGGCAATACGAAGAAAGATGCCAAAAACGCAATAGCTCCGAGAAAAGACGTTAACAGGAAGGTTGCATTCCAGTCATACCATTCAGCGATGACAGTGCCTATTGGTACTCCAATCACGTTTGCAAGAGTAAAACCACCGAAAACGAACGATATAGCAAGTCCACGTTTAGAAATCGGTATGGTTTCACTTGCAACAACCATGGCAAGTGAAATTAAAACCCCTGTTACAATCGCAGTCATCATCCGAAGTGCAAGGAGCATGATGTAGCTCGTCGAAATCACGCACAAAGCATTCAGGATGATGAACGAACCTATCAAAAACAACATCCATTTACGCTTTGGAAAATGGCTTGTTGCCGACATCACGAGTGGTGTGGCAATGGCAAACGTAATCGCAAACGCAGAAACGAGTGTGCCTGCTTTTGCATTTGTGATATGGAGACTCGAGGAAATATCGGTTAAGATCCCGATGATAACAAATTCGCTTGTCCCGAGAACAAATGTTAATAAAGTAAGTGTTAAGATAAGTAACCAATGTCGCTTGGATAATTCTGTGGCGTGCATAAATACCTCTTTTCTTAGATGAATGTAAATGTGTCACAGGGTAGATAAACAATTTAACTATCATACCATAAAACATTTTTACGAGGAAAACCCTTGCTTAGTTATCGTTAGTTATTTCTTGCTAAAAAACTTGTAGCTGAATCATTCAGTGATTTTACCGGACCTGTTATATACGGATTTATAAGGAAAAGCATAAGGGTAACAAGATGGTATGGAAAAAGCTATTTAAATAACAGGTTAACAAAAACATGTTGGCAGTGGGCCTATCAACCTGCTCTGGGCGCTTTTTACTCAACCAAAGCTTTTTATCGTATGTGGGCATCAAGTCCTTCCATTTGATGGAACGATCATGAGGTTCTGCTGCATGCTGATTGCGATCATTGTATCGATCAATGGCTTTTGATCACTGTTGGAAGTGAGGAAGGGTTTATGGCAGAGGATGCAAAGTTCTATATGCCATGCTGAATAGACAATCATTAAAGGAATTAGCGTTGAGCTGTATGTAGCGATGGATGAAAATCATGCTTCTGTAGTGCCGACCATTATAGTAGGGCCTTTCAATTCGCCAATAGATAAAGATCTTTGAAAAAAGCAGCCCCCAAGACTGGAGGGAAATCACCAGTCTTGGGGGCTATTGTGATGCAATCGATTAAGGCTAATTAACGATCCAGCGTTTCGGTTTTATTTTCCATGCCAAATAACCAACGAAGTGACTGAATGAAGTAGGTAGAAAAGAATAGGTCATCATGAGTTCCTTCTGGATCTGACTCAAATAATAGATTAGATTCCAAATAGCCTTCCTTGATAAATTCTTGATGGGCCTTCTTCGTGTAGTCAACCATATGCTGTTGAATCGTTTCTTTATAAATTCCCTCTAATTGCCCAACATATAAATAGAGCTGATGATCTTGACGATTCACAGTTGGTTTGATATAGATATTTCCTTGCCGTTCAATCTTTTCCCCTTGAAGATAGCGAAGAACATCCTCGTACCAAAAAGAAGCAGATAATGAGATATATTGATGGAATACCTCTGGATAATGATAGGAGGCGAAAATCGAAACAAGTCCTCCAAGTGAGCAGCCGGAAATAGCTGTATGTGAAGGTTCAGGATTCGTAGCAAAATGGGCATCTATATAGGGCTTTATTTCGGTTACAACAGTATGTAAATAAATCTGTGCTTGTCCTTCAAAGGTAGAAGCATGTGGTGCAAGTGATTGTGCTACCCACGGGGTATAGTCATTGTTGCGATCAATTGGTTCAATTCCAATAACGATAAGTGGTTCAATTTGACCTGAAAGAATTAAATGATCGATATAGTTTGCAGCTTGCATGGCAGTTTCTCCACCATCATGCATATAGATCGTTCGGTATTTCTTGGATTGATCGTAACTTGAGGGTAAGATGACACATACCTCATAGTTGGCAATTTTCTCATCAAGGTATTGAATCATGTATTTTCCTCCATGTCCTATAGAATATTCGTATTTTGTGATAATGATAACCATTATCATTTATAATTATAATACACCCTCTATTAGTTTAAAATGAATAATCCGATTAATAGAGTGAAAACTCAAAAAAATCCAGTCATAAAGGATGATAATTATGAAATAATCACTCATATCTAAGAATGATATATAAAAAGCCAATAGAAAGAGGGAGCCTAATAGGGTTGGAAGTCTTTAACTGTTAATTTGTGTCTTTGCATTTGGTCCTCATTAGTTGATAAAATGTTTCTCAGTTGTGTTTCTTTGATGAAACTATAATGAGGAGCGATATGCTTACCTTTCAACAAATAGAAAGTGGGATTTTATGATAAACCTGCATCAAGTGAGTAAAAAATTTTCACAGTTTCAGGCCATTAAGTCTGTTACTTTAACAATACCTAAAGGTGAAATTCATGGAATAATCGGAGCAAGTGGAGCAGGGAAATCAACGTTGCTGCGGTTAATGAATTTGTTGGAGACCCCAGATGCGGGCGAAGTGGAGGTAAACGGCCAAAGATTGACAACACTGAACAATAAAGCACTTCGAGGGGCACGGAAGTCGATTGGCATGATCTTTCAGCATTTTAATCTTGTGGCAAATAACACGGTTTATGACAATGTGGCGGCCTCTTTAGAACTGGCAAATTATCCAAAGAAAGAACGTCGGAACCGTGTTGTAGAGTGTCTTCAATTTGTCGGATTGGAGAAGGAGATGGAGAGATATCCTGCACAATTAAGCGGGGGACAAAAGCAACGTGTTGCCATTGCAAGGGCATTGGCAAATAACCCGCAAGTGTTGTTATGTGATGAACCGACCTCTTCCCTTGATCCAAATACAACGGCTGAAATATTAGACGTGCTAGAGAACATAAACAAACGCTTCGGTGTGACGATTGTCATTGTTAGTCATGAGCTGGATGTCATTAAAAGTATATGCAATCGTGTTACGATCATGGCAGATGGAGAGATTTATGACACTGTCTTAATCGAACCAACCGGGATTCAAAAAAGGGATAATCGTCCAGAATACTTTATCGAACAATTAGCAGAGAATGGTGGGCTAGGTCATGCCTGAGATTTTAGTTCAATATGAGGCAGAAATTTGGCAGTCAATTGGAGAAACCATTACCATGGTTGGTGTGTCCATTTTAGCTGCGATTTTGATTGGATTGCCTGTCGGGACCTTGCTATTTCTTTGTAAGAAGGGTCATTTGCTTGAAAATCCGTGGGCTTTCTCGATTTTAAATTTACTTGTGAATATTATCCGTTCATTCCCATTTTTGTTATTGGTTGTTTTTTTAATCCCGTTTACAAGACTCATAATCGGCACAGCCATTGGTACAGCATCTGCTTGCGTTCCATTAGCGATCATTGCCATTGCCCATTATTCGCGATTGGTCGAGCAATCTTTATTGGATGTGCCAAAGGGTGTGATCGAGGCAGCCATTTCCATGGGGGCTTCTGTAAAGGATGTCATATTCAAATTTCTTTACGTGGAGGCTCGTTCAGGGCTTGTCCTCGGACTAACAACATCGATTATCAGCTTTATTTCCTATTCAACGATCATGGGAGTGGTCGGAGGCGGCGGTATCGGCGACTTTGCCATCAGGTATGGCTATCAGCAGTTTAAAACAGAGCTAATGATTTATATGATTATCATTATGATTATTCTAGTGCAGCTTATCCAATTTATTGGCACAGCTGTAGCCAGAATGATTGATAAAAGATAAATAATGGAGGGAAACATCATGAAAAAAATACTCTTTCTCATGACAGCAATTATGTTGCTTTTAGTAGGATGTGGCAAGGCGGATGAAGGAAAAGAGAAAGAAAATGCGCAGAATCAGGAGAAGGAAGAGGTAACATTGAAAGTGGCCTCACTCATTCCCCCAATGACGGAAATTCTTGAGCTTGTTAAACCAAAGCTAGCAGAGGAGGGCATTAACCTGGAAATGGTTGTATTAGGTGATAATGTGCAGCCTAACACCGCACTAGCGGCAAAAGAAGTGGATGTGAACTTCTTCCAGCACGTTCCTTATATGGAGGAATTCAATCGAAACAAAAATGCCGAGCTTGTACCTGTGAAACCAATTTATTTTGCCAATTATGGTGTGTATTCCAAAGAATACGATTCAATCGATCAATTGCCAGAGGGTGCCGTTATTGCCATTGCAAATGATGTGTCGAATATTGATCGTTCATTGGCATTGCTAGCACAGCATAAAGTTATTACTTTAAAGGAAAAAAAGGGTCCATATTATACAATGTCTGATATTACTGAGAACACTAAAAACTATCAGTTTAAAGAAGTGGATTTATTAATGCTAGCGAGAACGTATGATGAAGCAGATGCGATAGTGATAACACCAGCTTACGCTGCACCGCTTGGTTTGACACCAAATAATGACGCTCTTCTCACAGAAGGTGTTGAAAATGACTTTGCGATTACATTAGTGGCACGCAAGGATAACGTGGATTCTGAGCCAGTCCAAAAGCTGGCCAAGGCTATGACAAGCCCAGAGGTACGCAAATTTTTAGAAGAGAAATATAGTGAAACGGCCATACCGGCATTTTAATTTTGATACAAAGAAAGGGCTATTCCTTCAACAGGAATAGCCCTTATTTACGTATCAGTTTAACTTTGTGATCACCCACCGTCTAGCTACTATTAAAAATACTGTCCAGCTTGCCAATTTTGTGGCTCCTGGACAGCATATCTTTGTCATAAAGCCACTTACTAACAGTAAAATTGAATTTCAAAAACAAATGTTTAATGATCCCTTCATGGGTATGCGCCCATTATATGTAAATATATTAATCTTTTAAACCCTTGATACTTTTAGTGTCAGGGGGTTTTTAATTTGTGGGGAAAAAGGTATCACAAAGAGGTGGTTCACAGCTTTTTTACCTATCTAATATGTGAGTGGACGGAAAGAAGGGAAATATTCCATATGTGGAAATCCTGAATTCATTTTTGGGATCAATCAATCCTAGTTTTTTGTTAATGTTCCATTATAGGAAAAAACAAAAAAGGAGAAGAAAATGAAAAAACGAGCTAGAACCTGTACTAAAGCTTATATTACCGCTCATTGGGCTTTGGGTCCGTCTAGTATGACAGGTCTTTCTCAAGCAAAAATTATGTTGGATATGTGGAGTGAAGTGACGGCTGATGCTGATTTCAAGAAGTATATTAGTAGCTCAAAGGTAGGTAGAATTAAAGACCAGTTTATATGTCATGCAGCTAATCCTCTTACTATTTATAAAAGTTCTTGGAACTTAGAACCGTGGCGACCTGATAAAACTTTGGCTGGTACTTATATTAATATTTGTAATCCAGAATAAGTTATGGTCAGAAGGGGGTATAAGATGCTAATTGAAAGTATGAGTGACTATTTTTATGAGCCATTGTACATACCGATTTTATTGCTGCTGCTTGGATTGTTATATTTAGGTATTTTAGTATATAGTTTTACAATAATTAAGTTTAATTTCATAGGCTATGGTTTAATAGGAATATCTATAATAACGTATCTTCTTGTTGGCTTGTATTTGACCGGAAAAGGATATTATTCAGACGGACACGCTCCAGATCTATTTCTTTTTGGAAGTATGGGTTTTTTAGAGCTTACTTTATTAACTTATCCTTATATATTTCTTACTTTGGCGGTGGTTCTTGGTAAAAAAGGCGAGTAATTCAGGGGAGAAATCAAAGCTTTATCTGGGGTTTAATAGAAAATAAACATCTAGAATTAACCATAATCTGGTCAGAGAAAAATTAATTTAGTTTTGGATTGAGGGCGCTCTTTAAGCGCTCTTTTGTTTTTTTAGTGATTTTGGAACAAACGAGCCACTTATCTTGTTAATTCTTGAATAAATATAGAAACTCTTCTAAAATATATTTAATCCACAATTTAACAGTAAATAAAATTATTACATACAAATGACATCTAGTTATAAAAAAAGTAGTTGAAAGGACTTTCCATAATGTCGATGATTTACGAATCTCAAACACTAGTTCAGGCCATGCAAACGCGTGTCGGACAATATAAGGACCTAAAAGAACAGCTCACTGAATTAAAAAAAGGATTTGAGAGTATCGTTAATTTAGATGATGAGCTGCAGGGGCAAGGCGCAGTGGCAATCAAAGGGTTTTACAAAGCACAGATCGATGTCGTGGATTCTTGGCTGCGTCTGATCAATCGGCATGTTGCCTTTTTAAGTGGAATTCAAGGAGATACAATCGAAGCGAACCTTAGTGAAACAATGGTTACGGTCCCTTTTTTAGAGGAAGAGCTGACAAATGCCAATCGGAATTCTAAGGAAATGGTCACAGCCCAAAAACATGATCTGAAAAAAATATTTTCCGGAATTGATGATATCATTCAGTTAGAGCCTTTCTCCGATGATTCGTTCTTTGAAAATATCGAGAAGGCTGACAAGAAACTGACCCAAACGATAGACAAAGTAAACGAAATCGATCATAAGTGGACGACTGAATATGCCAAATCCGAAGAGGACCAAGCGGCAGTGACGGCAGTCATGGAGCAATTGAAAGTATCCAGTACAAGGGGAGGAGAAGTATCCCCTCTCTATTTTAATGCAACAGCTTATAAAAATAGTGAAGCCTATAAAAACCTAGAAGTAAGGAAAAAAGAAACCGCGGAATATCTGAAGGTTAAGCAAGAGGAAGCGGAGAATCGCCGGATCAAAGAATTGAAGGCACAACTCGATCATGTAACGGATCCAGATGAGTTTCTCAAAATCGCCAAGCAGATCGGGTATGAAAACTTAGGACCCACCCAGCAGCAATATGTCCTACAAATAGAATCCTCAAAGCAAACAGCAGACATTGCAAAAGGAATAGGCGTAGGCCTATATGATGTAGGTAAAGACTTTGTGACGGGAATATGGGATTTTGTCACAGATCCTGGGGAAACGGTTGAAGGCGTGGCAAACTCGATCATGCACCCGATAAAAACCTATAAATATATATCCAAGTCCATCTCGGACTCTTATGAACGGGATATGGTAAATGGCGATGCCTATTCGCGGGCTCACTGGGTATCCTATGCCCTCGGAACAGTCGTCACATCAGTAGTAGGAACAAAAGGCGCAGGTGCTGTAGCGAAGACTGGGGCAGCGACTACAAAAGCGGCTGCAGTAAAAGGCGTTACGAAAGCAAAAGAACTGGCCACTATCCCTAACCTATTGCCATACAATCCTAAAAACCAACTGTCGTTGGCAGGGGGAGTACCTTATAATGTGGTTAATGGTACGGGGTTAAAGGAACAGTTAATTTCAATGGCGAGAGTGGAGTCGGAGATTAGTGGTCAGGCTGTGGATATAGGCACTTACCGACATTTTAAGGAATACAAGAATAATAAGTACTTTACTCGAATAGTAGAATATAATGCAGGCAAAGTCGGAACAGGCTTTACTTATAAAGTCTATCAAAGAAGCGATATTAATTGGGATATGGTTCGAACAAGGGGAGCTAAAAAGGGTAGAGGGTTAACAAATGCAGAAGCCTCAGCAAAGTATGGTCTAGCACCTATCCTAGATGATGCAGGTAGTGTTGCAACGCTACACCATTCACAACAACAAGGCATTGGGCCATTATTTGAAGCATCAACTAGGTATCATAACATCAGTAATGCAAAAAGAGCCCCATTACATCCTTACAAAGGAAAGTTGAATCCATATTATCCTATGGATGAGGGAACGAGAGAAGCATTTCAAAAAGTAGATTCTATTAATTATTGGAAAACAAGGGGACGAGAAGCTTTAGGAGGGAATTAAAAATGAGTATTTTGCCTGAGAAATTAGATCAAGTTCTAGGAGAGGACATTTATAAACGTGAAGATAAAAGTAAAGTAGATGAGGCATTAAATAGTTTAGAAGTAGATGTATCAAATACATTCCGTGAATTTTACCATTATTATGCTGGACCTTTTTGGGAAGAGTTTGTACCTTTTGAGTTACTAGATATCGTAGATGAAGAGAATAATATTGAATCATATACATTTATTTCCCGAAAAGAGTATGGCTTTCCGAAAAAGTATTTAGTTTTAAGTGAAATGTCAGCAAATGCTGTATTAGTGCTTGATGCTGTAACGGATAAAGTCTATACGGTGAATTTTGAGGGCGGAGATGAGTTACTTTTAACAGGAGAATTAAAAGAAACGTGGCCTACATTTTATGAGTTTTTGAAAGCATATTTTAACTGCTAGTAGAAGAAGTTCCACATCCTAGGAAAACAATGGATAGAACGTTTACACGAACCCTCAGAAATTGGTGCAACAGCCGTTTGCCTAGCATCAGAAGGTGCAGCAGCCTACATGAAGAGACCGGCTTTACGGCAGAATGTAATATACTAAAAGTCTGTTAAAGTGATACCAAATAAAAAACGGGCTTGCGTAATGCTTGCCCGTTAACTTGCGTCATAACTCATATTAATAAGATGCTTTGCCTTCTCAATATCTTCATCGCTAGCTATTACAACCTCTAAATCCCCTGTACCGTAATGACCGATATTACTTACATCACGAGTAAAGCTACTTTCTAAGGTAATACTTTGCGGATTCACTTTTAAGTAAAGAAGTAATTTGCCCGTTTGGGGGTGTATTTCTACGCACGCAAAGTTTTTAATCCGTTTAAACGCTATGTAATGTTTTAATATTTTTACTTGTACATCATCACCTAAAGCTAACATATATGCTTTTACTGTTTCAAATCTATCGGTTAATTGCGTATTGGCTTGCTCTAAATAATCCGACACCGTTTTAGCTTTTGTATTTCTGTTAGCATGAGTAGTTGGTGCACCTTCATCGCTATTATGAACAGTTTGTGCAGTTGTAGCGTTAACTAAATCGAGTAACAATAGCCCGTCTGCATAATGCTTATAAACGTATAACTCGATATTTCGGTTAATTTGTTCTACTGCGTGTTCATCATATTTAGTAAAGCCTCCTGCTATGCAAAGTAAACGGGGGCTACTCCAGTCAATAGCGTCTGAAACTGTTTGCCCGTATTTACGCATAACCATTAGTTCAAATTCGGCTTTATGGTCAAGCAGCCAATTTAAATAAAATAATCCTTGATTAATAACATTTTCGTTAATGGATCGCTTATATTCAATAATTACGGGAGAATTATTTTCATCAATACCTAACGTATCAATTCTACCTGCATGGCGTTTACCCGTACTATATTCGGAATCTAAAAAACGCACACCTAAAAACGTATCTAAATGACGTTCAATTATGTGTTGTAAGGATTTTTCAATAGCAACTGATTTTCCTGCTAGTTCATCAACGGTATCACCGTTTAAACGAAACAGTTTTATATCTCCCATAATACACTCCTTCCTTTACGTTACTTAAAATTATATCATTAACGGTTTGGATAATCTTCCCTTAGTTTAGGGTTAGAGTAAACATCTTATCCGTAATTGACGGACTTTCCAAAAGCGTCATAGAAACCGATAGAAAATAATTCTTAATCTCCATAACCTCATGTCGACATATACTATCGTCCTTGGATAATATGATTTACAAAATATTCATATAAGTTTAAGAAAGATCCATTTGGCGATTTAGGAATAATATTGCCGGAAGAAATTTGTCTTTTCTCAGGTTTCATTGAAAATATTGCAACAATAGAACAAGTCGATGAATATATAGAATATATTGAGAAGGTTATAAACGGGACAAATGAGAACTTTGAAATTGAATTATATGCTACTAGTTTGCTCATAAAAAAAGATGTAACAATTGTTGAAAAATTTATTAGAATTGAAGTACCTCATGAAAATACAATAGAAACAAAGCAATTTATAGAATTACTATTAGTATGACGAGATAAAATTCCAGATATATTCAAAGGATAAATTCGGCGGACTTCGATTGATAAAGTCAGTCGAGGATCTTTAATAACTTATATAGAGTTGTAAAGTTGCCTGAAAGGAAGGAACGAAACAGTATAAATATCATCATCAAGATGGCTTGTAGAGAAAGATGTCCATATAGAGAGTTTACTCATACAGGAGGGCTAGGGGTATCAACTATTAATGGAAAATAGATAAGAGGAGGAATTAAAAATGGTATAAATTAAAAACACGAATAATAAACACTCTCTAGAAGTGATAGAGCAATTTGAAACGGAAAATAATGTGAAGTTAACGGAAAAGTACAGGGAATTTTTACTTAAATGGATGGGGGAACCCCTGAGCCAAGTGTATTTGATATACCTGATGAGCAGCGAAAAAGTGTTTTAAATGTATTTAAGGGGATTGGTGATATGTATGATAACTTGGAAGAGGTAATAAACATATTCCATATGGATTTATTCCCATAGCAGATATTCTGCTGGTAATTTTGCTTCGGCACTAAAGTCCTTAAACGAATTATATTTATTTTTGGGATAATGTGCAAGAACCTGAAAATCCTGATGATATGCCCAATATGTATTTTCAAGCGAATGATATTAATGAATTTTCAGAAATATATAGAAAGGTATGAAAAGAGATTTATAGATTTTGGAGTAAAAGAAATATAAATAAATGAACTTACTGATCAGGCGATAACAGTGGAATCTAATCGGTAAATAAGTCTGGAGAAGGGAGGCGTTACTAAATGTCTCCTTTTACTTTGTGAATAGAGATTAAAAAAAATTTAAGGAAATATAATAGGAAAACCCTTTCGTGTGGTATAATTTTCCTGTTGATAATTATATATGAAGGGAACGATTTCGATAGCCTTGTTTGATGGAGTTTTTTAACAAATTAAATGATAGGCTTGTTCAAATAAAGAATGCGTCCAAGTTTACAATAAAAGATCTAACCGAAGGTGAGATAAAAAGCATTTTCGAAGAACATAGATTGCCAATAGAAGTTATTTTTCTTACTATAATTTATATAGAAGATATAAACCTCTTTAAGCATGGCCCAAGAATTGGAGAAGAACTAAGAGCACTCACAAGCAACAAGCTCTCTTTCATACAAACTTACAACGATAAAAGACTGTTTTCTCCAAACATTACTAGTATTAGAGAAGCAAGAGATTATATTAATAATTACTTAGTTCAAATGTTTAGGGTCCAGGATGAAAATGAAGGTGTTATCCTTCAGTTGCTGCTATGGAAATAGGAGCACTTAGGAAATTTTACAGTTTCCGAGAAACATGAAATATCAAAATAGAATATCTGAATATCCTATTTCCTTAAGGGATTGATTTTGTCTAATGCATCAAAAACAATACTTTTAAAATGTCCAGTTTATATAAAGGAAACTAATTCTTTTGGACAGGCCTAAGTGAAAGGATAAAAAAATGAAATTACTTAACAAAGCGCCACATGTTATAGATAAGGAAGATATACAGGAATTAATAGATGCAAAAGTTATAGAAAATAAAAGAATAGAATATAAAAAAGAGTTACCGGGATTAGCGGAAAAGGATAAAGTTGAATTTGGACGTGATGTATCGTCATTTGCGAATGCTTCAGGTGGTTATATTATTTTTGGCATAGAATCTAATACTGCGGGAGAACCAATAAGGTTTAATCCTTTAATAGTGAATGCAGACCAAGAAATCTTAAGAATCGAGTCTATGATTCGAAGTAAAATAGAGCCAAGAATTCCTGGGGTTGTTACGGTACCAATTAATTTAGAAGAAGGTTATTTAATTGTTATATACATTCCTAAGAGTTGGGTATCTCCACATGTCATGAAAATTAATAACGAAAGGTTTGAGTTTTATTCGAGAACATCAAATGGTAAATATCCTCTTGATTATAATGAAATTAGATCAAATTTTTTAGCTGCTGAAAGAACTTTTGATAGGATAAGAGATTTCCGCACAGCTAGAATCGGAAATATAATCTCCGATGAAATGCCAATTGCTTTAGAAGACAATCCTAAGATAGTTTTACACAATATCCCAATTAGCGCATACAATCATTTAGGAAATGTAGTGGATTTATCACCACTTCCCCAAAATACAAACTATTTAGAGCCGATAGATGGTGGGATTTCGGGCTTAAGGTATAACTTTGACGGGTATCTTACTTTCTATAATTATAAAGACAAAGTAAATAATGATTCGTATCTACAAGTGTTTAAGGATGGAAGTATTGAATCCGTAAATGCTTCAATAATAAAAAAAGGTTCCAAACACTTAACTATTAATACAATAGAACGAGAACTTGTTAAAGCTGTGGAGCGTTACATAGAAATTAACAAGTTGTTGAATATTCAACCACCATTCGTATTAATGGTATGCTTAATTGGCGTAAAGGGGTATACCATTATGGATTCAGCTCCCATAGATAGAGAGTTTTTAATTATTCCTGAAATTATTGTCGATTCACTTGATAAAAATATCCCACAGGCAATGAAGCCTATATTTGATGCAATTTGGAATTCTACTGGGTGGGCTTATTCAACTAACTATGAAGATGGGAATTGGAAATTAAAGTAGTACTTTGTATTTATGAGTACATACGGTCCATTATTTACTTTATAAGTAGAAGACAAAAAACTGTTAGCTTTAAAGGGCTAACAGTTTTTAAAATGCTCAAAAATTTAGCTGATAAGACTTTTATATTGTATTTAAAGTAAGTAAAAAGAAAGTTAGGAAAAAACTAAAAAAACAATTTTTTGGTTGTTATTTTTTCATTTTATACACTTATATGAATGGGCGGCATGATGTAATCATCACCTTGAAGCCTTATTCATCGATAGGTCAAAGTGAAATTCCTGAATTGGAAATGACCAATTGAATAAGTATTATGGAGTATAGTTTATACATCCACCTACTGCTAAGAATATTAAGGTAATTCCTAATATGTGGAGAACACCCCCTTTTACAATCGTTCAATGTAAAAGGGGGTGGTTTAATAATATATTCAACTTGTTTAAGAATAGCTTAAAGCCAGCCTTTCGTTACTGGTGCTTTTGCTACACTATTATGATAAGAAACCTCAAAAAACAAAAAAGCACTCAATGAGTGCTTTTAAGAAATGACACTAACCTTGTAGGCTCTATCTTCATTTACCTAACAGTACTGGTTCTACTTCATTAAGGATTTCAAAAATATCACTCTGATGAGTTATTTTAAAATCACTTTCATTAATCATTGTATCTAAATCTTTACTGGTTAATATATCTACTACACTTTTAGCAATCGCTTGACTCATTAACGGTGGAACAGCATTGCCGATTTGTTTTCCAATAGATGTAACATCACCTAGGAAACGATATTTGTCTTTAAAAGATTGAAGACGTGAAGCTTCACGTGGTGTTATTGTTCGATGTTGCTCTGGGTGAATAATACGTCCTACTGACGGTGTGTTTAATCTTGTTGTAAGTGTATACGATGGATGTTCCTTTTCCATCCTACCGTACGCTCCGCTATGAACTGAACGTGTTTGGAACTCTTCCGGTAAATCTTTCTGTGTCATACCAGGTTTTATCATTTTCATTTTTTCGATTGTAGATATTTTATGAACAGAAGAAATGTGATTGAATAATTTTCCAGATGAATTACGCATTAGCATTTGATAAAAGTTTTGTGCTTCAGAATCTAATGTCGTTTCCTCTATACCTTGCCCACTCTCTAACGGCGGTAAATCACTAATAGCATCCCATACTGATACATATGTTTCAACTGCATGTGTTGATTCTGGAAAGAAAAGGTCTGAGTTCAACCCTAGACGATTTCCGATAAAAATAGCACGTTTACGTAATTGTGGTACACCATAATCTGCTGCATTTAAAATCCTTGCACTTACGTGATATCCAAGCTCTCTAAATAAATCGAAAATAGCTTCTTTAAAACGGCCTTCCGAAAAATTCAAAATTCCTTCAACGTTTTCAAAAATGAATACCTTAGGTCTAAAGTCTTTTACCATTCGATAGAATTCTTTAAACAACTCATTACGAGGGTCTTCAATTAGTTTTTGTTGATTACGTATGCGATTACCAGCCATTGAGAATCCTTGGCATGGTGGACCACCAATAATGACATCGCAATTTAAACTTTTATTACTAAAAATCTTTTTAATATCATTAGTTTTTAACTGTGTAATGTCTTCATTAAACACAAACGTTTCCGGATTATTATACAAGTATGTTTGTGCAATTTGGGAATCGAACTCAACAGCAGCTACAATATTAAATCCCTCTTCCTTAAACCCTTCTGAAAAACCCCCTGCACCTGAGAATAAATCTAGCACATTTAATTTGTTGGAATTTTTCACAACCATATCTTGGCATAACCATTTATATTCACCATTATCTTCTTCGTATTTAAAGTGTTTCTTTAGCAAATTTTCTACATTAATAACTTCATTTTTATCATTCATATATGCTTGGTTTTTAGCTATTAAAGGCAAAATATATTCATATAACTCAGCTGAGTTAACACCTTGTTTTTCTAAAATAAGATTGCGAGCGCTATTTATGATAAAAGGTTCGGAATTTTTCATGTAGTTAATTTCAAACTCTTTAAACGGCGATACTTTTCTAAAGTTATAAACAAAGTCGCCTTTTAGTGTATTGTCCCTATTAATACCTTGCGTTCCAGAAGAAACGGCTTGTGGTTGCATAACAATATTCACTAATTCGAAGCCAGCTTTCACTGTACCTTCTAAGATAGCCTTCCATACTTTTAAGTCGCGATTATGAAATGTGAAGGATAAATACTTATTCGGTTTAAGTACGCGATAGAGTTCTTTAAAGGTATCTGAAATTAAACTTTCGAATTCATCGATAGTTTTCTTTCGATATGGATCTAAAATGATTTCTTCTTCGTAGTTAACATCTTTGTGAAACCATGAATTCCAAAAATGGCTTAATGCAAGATATGCAATACTTTCTCCATATGGAGGATCAGTGAAAATATAATCAACACTTTCTGATTCAATAAATTGCAAATTAGTAGAACTGCGATTGTGAATATCAGCCAACTTATTAT
Source organism: Peribacillus sp. ACCC06369 (assembly GCF_030348945.1). NCBI lineage: Bacteria > Bacillati > Bacillota > Bacilli > Caryophanales > Bacillaceae > Peribacillus > Peribacillus sp. ACCC06369. Next base: position 4,278,235 of record NZ_JAUCEN010000002.1, on the reverse strand, counting down.
TTATATTTAATAGTTCGGATTTTCCTTTAAAGATAGCTTCACAACGCATTTTGAAACAATCAAAAACGTTACGTTCTGTATGCACTTTTGGCACCCAAAACTTACTAATAACCCAGCCAGACTTATACATCACATTTTCTATATCTCCAGGGAGCATTTTAGATACATTTGGAAGCATTGAAGAAATACTAAACATTAACATAGATTTAACGTTAGGATCTTCAACTTTATCAACTTCTTTCAGAAGGCTTGAAATAATAAGCAATGCTCTTTCTGTAAATAGTTCATATATATATGTTTTTTTATTACGACGGACATATTGTAATATTGCGTCTTTAGGATAAATTAAATCTCCCTTTTGATCTAATTGAAGAAAGTGATTTTTGTATTCTTCAATTAGTTGTAAGTCCTCTTCATTTACATCACATTTAAACTTTCCATGCGTTGGGCAAATACCACGAACACGTTTCGCTTCGTCATTCTCCCATACCATTATTGTATATGAACAAGATTCTTGGCATATCGGACATTTTGTATCGTATAGGTATTTATACTTAGTGTTCACTGTATTTAAAATGCGTTCGTATTCATATTTAAAAACAGATAAGTCAACAGGTTTTAAAGTATTTTCAACAATTGAAATAGCTGTCGGATTAATGTCTACTCCGATGGATTTACGGTTTAACTTCACCGATTCAATTACCGTTACCCCACTACCCATAAATGGATCTAATACAACATCATTCTCTTTCGTAAAATGCGAAATATATTCTGAAATGACGTTATGTGCTTTTCTTCCCCAATATTTATGCATTAAATAATGCTTTGGATGTGACTTTGGAGGAATAAAAGAATTAATAGGCATCAACTCATTTACTCTCGCTTCTATATTTTTAGTAGCATCAATAATTTGGTTATTATAAAATTCTTCTTTGAATTTTATAATAGCGTCTTTTTTAAATCGTCTATATTGTCCTACACCTACTCGTAAACAAGGAATATAGCCGTTATCAGCCCATCTTTTTACTGTCATATCTGAAACATCTAACAATTCAGCCACTTGTTTAGTTGTTAAAAACTTATTACTTTTCTGCATAATTCACCTCGAAAAAGTCGAACATTACAAACATTATCGCACGATACGAACGTATAATCTATACTTTTTTTTATTATTTTAATAAAAATGTTGGGGGAAAGTGGTAAAATAATATGAATTTAGTCGATTGGAGGATATAACTTGAAATATTTCAATTTTTTCAGAAGCAAAGGCTTTAATTATTCAGATGAGGTGTTAACAAATTTTGCTCTTTCATTAAAAACAAAACCTTTTGTAATTCTTTCAGGTATTTCTGGATCAGGAAAATCTAAAATAGCTCAGATTTTCTCTGAATTTCTAGTAGATGACCTTTCGAAACAATTCGCTTTTATGTCAGTAAAACCGAATTGGAAAGACAGCAAAGATTTACTTGGCTACCACAATATCATTACAGATGAGTACGAAACGACACCGTTCTTAAACTTATTAATCCGTGCTGCAAAGGAACCAGACAAACCGTTCTTCTTACTATTAGATGAGATGAACCTTGCCAAAGTGGAACACTACTTCTCTGATTTTTTAAGCTGCATCGAGAGCAGAAATTACATAGAACAAACTACAACTACTGCAACTACTGAAGAAGAAGTAATTACACGTCTAAATAGTCTATATACAGATAGACCAACAGTATCAGAAGCAATTGTATTATCTGCGTTTGATTTAAAAGAAAAGGGTTATTCTGTGCATACCCAGTTTTACCTCATTGAAGAATATAGAAATAATAGATTCTCACAATGGTGGTATAATTCTTTTTCAAGTTCAAAAAATTGGACGGCTCAATATAGGAGTGAATTTAATCAGGGAGACAATCGATTAGCGAATCGACTATTTGAGTCACCTTCAGGTGGAAAAGTTTATCGTTTAAAACAAGAAAGTGAACTTAGAGGCACAGAGTTAACAAGATATAAAGAAATTGAGGAGAAATATTTCCAATTAACAAAAGCTAATACTTTGACTAATAAGGTAATTACACAAGAACCAATGATTTTACATTCAAAAGTTAATAGTTTACCTAGCACGGATTCAGCTTATCCATCAAAAATTATTAATAATGTTTCTACTGCGGCAGATTGGTATGATGACGCAACGAATACATACTTTATCCCAAGCAAGCTTGAGATTCCAGTAAATATCTTTGTAGTCGGTACAGTAAATATTGACGAAACAACATATATGTTTAGTCCTAAAGTATTAGACCGTGCCAATTTAATTGAATTTAACGACGTAGATATTTCAAGCATTTTCGATACACCTTCAACAACAACTGGTCAACCATTTAAATTGCAGAATGATCCTATTTTATTACCTTTAGAATTGGCTACATTGCAATTATCACAAGGTCTAGCCACTTCCAATCCAGATGTTATGAATGACTTACTGGAGATATTTAAATTACTAGAAAAATACAATTTACATTTTGGTTATCGTGTCATTAATGAAGTTTCACTTTACATCACAAATGCACTTAAAGACGTTACTACTTATCAAAATCTTGCGGGAGATGCATTAGATTTCCAACTACTTCAAAAGGTATTACCGAAATTCAACGGTTCCATCCAAAAGTTATGGGATCCTTTTGTTGAAATTCTATCGTACATACGAATCTCTAATGCCACACCATTGCAAGCCGAGCAATTAAATAGTATGACAACTCAACTGTTTAACAAAGAACTAGTGAAAGTGACAAATGCAGATTACACAAGCGTGTTCAAATACCCACGAACGGCGAAAAAATTATTAATTCTATTACGCAATCTTGAAAACTATGGCTTTACAAGCTTTATTGAATAATGTCACTTTACCTTGTAAAACCATTCTTTTAAAGAAACTATAAGAATAGAGGTGAAATTGTGACAAAACAAAACATCAAATATTTTAAAAATAATCATGTAATTATTTATCCGAGTGTGTTTGCAGAATCAATAGATGCTTCAAACGTAAAAACGCCGTTTGAAAATTGCGATAATGAAATTCTTCAATATGATGAATCGTTAAATGAGTTATTTTTAGAAGAAGTCACTTCTTATACAGTGGAAACACTGGATGACACAACATTTGTAAAAAATGACTTTAAATCGATTGGAATCTATGTATCAAAAAGTACAGGACTACTCAAATATGTAAATTACTTGGGTGCTGCTACTTTCAGAGGACTAAAACTTAATATTGTTAGCCAAAAGCTTTCAGAAGAGGCTGTACAATCAGTCATATCAGATATTCAAAAATCATATTTAGACTTAGTCTATGACTATCATAATCCTACCGCATTAAAAACAAGAAATACAAAGCGAAATCAAGTCAGCATTGAATATCATAAACTTAAGTTAATATTGGGCATGCTTGAACATAGGCGACCTGAAAAAAATATATATAAAATTATGGAGAGAATACTCAACAAACCATTTCAAAGCTATTATAAGCAAGAGCGTACTGTATCGGCTCATGATTCATTTTCATTTGGAGATCTAGATATGTCTAGAATGGTATCCGGTAGAAATGAGTACTATCCAATTCGACCGACACAGCTACAGAATAGCAAACTCGTTAATAGTTTCTATATTCATACAGGAAAACGGATCTTGCCAATGTACTATACTTTAAATGAAACACTCGACACTTTCGATAGTCATGAAAATCGTTTTATAAAATATTTTCTAACGTTATTAATTGACTATTTAAAGAAACTCGACAAAATGGTTACACAAAAAGGTATTTTTGGCTATAACAAGACTTTAAAACAATCAATACAACTACATGAGAAAAAACTAAGCCATATTGTCACATCGTCCTTTTTTAGAAAGATTGCTCCATTAACGATGATTCCTTATCAATCACAAGTTCTTAACAAACGTGAAGGATACAGAGAACTATTCCATTACTATAATATTTTAAGCACTCAACAGGAACTCGTATTTGATGATGAAATAGACAATTTAATCGATTCTAAACGTATTGATAAATTATATGAGCTTTGGTGTTTTTTTAAAGTAGTTGATGTCTTCAAGCAAATTAACCATGGGTTATATGAGGAAAACATAACTTTAACAGTTAATAAGGAACGCATCTTATTTAGCGAAAAAAACGAAAATTGCTATTATACTTTTACTAATTTTTTAGGTCTAAATCTCGATATAAAAGTACATTTCCAAAAATTCTTTAGTGGTAGTGATACCTATACGTTAAAATATGATCCTGATATCACGGTGGAATTTTTAAAAAATGGCACCTTATATTTTCGTGTTTTCTTTGATGCAAAATATCGTGTTGAATTTGATAAAAACGAAGTAGGAAAATTTAAACCAGATGACATCAACAAAATGCATGCATATATCGATGCAATTTACTATAGTAAAGGTGCTTATATCCTTTATCCCGGTGATGTTGAGAAGATTTTCCCTGTGAACCCAAAAAATATACTACCAGGTGTAGGTGCATTGTGTTTAAAGCCTATAAACAACGGAGATAAATTAAAACTGGTTACCTTTATCACGAATATCATTAATGAATTAAAATAAATAGTTTGTACATACAGTTCTTTACTGCGGAAAATATTATGGAAATAGACACTATTCTCTTTCCTCAGTTCTCAAAACGTTATTCAAAGTTTCAAGGTTATCAACCCTTGTTGATTGGTCGTCTTTTAAATGCCCGAAATAGGTTTTATACCATATTTAGAACACATATCATAGCTCAATATACCTTTGGGACTTCTCAACTAACTGTTCTTTTGAGTTGCTGTAAAGTGTGTATAGATGTTGATTGTTATTTAAATATCAGAGTCACCTAACCGTATTGAACCTCATTTCTACTTGCACCGGCTTCAAATAAAAGGGGAAAAATGTATATGGAGCAACCCATGAATAATATTCTAAGTTGTTTTAATCACTTCATTGAGTTTTTCGTATAGAAAAGCTAAGCAGAGACCAGAAGTTTGAACAAAACTTCTATAGAAAATTGGATATCTTAAGTATAGAAACGTGTGTGAAGTTTTGTACTTACACTTAAGGGGCAGGTTCTTTTAAGAGTGCAGTTTGATTTTTATTTAGGACGCAGTTTACATTGATTCCGATTCTTCTAATTTGGAATGATGGTTTGGATTTCCTTGGATTTATGGATATTAAGGAAGACCTTAAGTCAGGTCAGTTGATGGCCGTGATGAAAAAGCGGAACAGATAGCGGATGATCTTTTTTATGTTGCTTGATGAGATGAATTAAGAGAGAGTAGAGCATTATTTTAGCAATGCTAAGTTTGATGGAGAGAGGTATGTTGGGGATGGGAAAATTGGTTACGTCTACTCTTCGAAACAAGATATTAGGCTGCTTGTGAGCCTTTATGTTATTGGGAGGATCAATAATGGATAACACGACATCCTTTTAGTAAAAAGGTGCTTGTCTGGGGAATACGAATGAGTTTAATTAATTGCTGGTTGCCCATTTTGCCCCACGCCACCGAAATGGTCGATCAATTACTAAAATATTTCATTGAAAAAAGTCCTGAGGAAATTCAGCGTGAAGGGATATTACCTAGGGGAACGAAAGAGGAATGGGAATCAACTTTAGAAGAAAAAGTACTTGTCGGAACGGTTTCGAATGAAGCAATTTATCGAGACTTTATTCAGCAGGGCTACTATCAGCTTCCAAATTAATAGCCTAAAAAAGGGCTGGCAAGAAGCAAATTATGTAGCGCTTTATACGACTTCAGAACTTGGGGAGAACGGTGTTAGAGAGTATGGAGAAATCAAGCGAATCGCTACTGAAGAAGATTCTGTTCGTTTCTTTGTAGAGGTTTGGAAGAACACAAAGCAGGTTATCCGTCCTGTAAAATACGGCATAGCAACATATATGATGACAACTCTTTCTTTACTAAACGAGGCGAAAGAGCTGCCTGAGCTGTACATGAAAAACAAACAGGAAACCACTCTTTGGAGGATGCTCAGAAGGATCTCAGATCAGATTGAGATTAACCTGGATAACAAGGTTTTAGATGAAGCCTTAGGAGTAGGGACTTTCTCGTTTAAAGAAATCGAAATCCATTTGGACAAAGAGAAACGAACCTTATCCATTAGGAATGATAGTCAGGAGCGGGTACTGGGAACAGATTTACTAATCCATCAGCCTTCCAAAGTATTTAGAGAAGTTCTTAGTTTGCTTTGAGCCACTATACTTTCGTATTGTGGTTTTTTTCTACCTCGTCTCATGTGCAATCCTCTGTTTCCCAACATTACGTTGTAATACCCCATAAAAAGGAAATGAAGGAAAAACCAAATGGAATGCATTCTTTTGGGGAAGGATTTCGGGTTCTGCTGTCTTACATATGCTCTTGGCTTCATCTTCAAAGATGATGCCAAGGTGCACAATTAACGGCATATTCACGTCAGCAGGCTTGATTTGCTTCGAGTAAATCGAATAGTAGCAAAAAAATGAGATTGCTCTCTTTAAAAGGATAAGAGGCAATATTCTGTTATTGAGAAGGTCGTTATGAGGTTGGATTATATCAAGAGATATAGGAAAACTGATATAATCAAGGTGGTAAATGGTGGATATAAAAAGGAGGAATTACATGTGTACAGAATGTAATATTAAGTCATCAACAGTCGTTGGTTCTGTTGTAATTAATGTTAGAAGGTGTAAGAAAAGGCCTGCAAATGATCATGGCGTTGGAATAGTTGGAAAGTTATTCTATGTAACTAAAATAGCATCTCGAGGAGAAGGGGTGTATGGACATGTAATAAACGAAACTACCGGAAGACTACAAAAAACTCAGGCTCATATTAGAGATTGCGAGTTTGAATTAACTAATTATAAATGGGAAAATGGGATTAGTTCAAAAATACAAAATATATAGGAGGAGGGGTTCAAGAGAAGAAAATATTATTTCGACAATTACTTTAAGTGATAAAGACTTATCATATATTACGTTAGAAGTTGAAGAGTTTAAAATGATTTGTAGAAATGTTGCAAATGTACACTTAAATTTCTTTGATTATATAAAGGCTAAATATTAAAAAACAGCTTTAAATGGTGTGACACGTTTTTGAACTTTCAAAATTCAAATCTCAAAGTTTTAAGGAGATAAGAATGTCTATTTATAAAAATATTTTTCATTATTATCGTGGACCATCGAAAAAAGGCGCCGAAGACACTAAACATTTACAAATCGAAAATAATACCACGAAGGCATTTGTTAATGTTTTACAAAATTCTTCACCAACTCTTACCATGAAACTGACAAAATGGTTAGGGTTAAACGGAAATGAAAATGATACTTTTGAGTACATGTATCAAGTCTCTAATGAGCTTCATCGCAAGACTCCACAAGCTGTTGTAATAGGAATTGCAGAAACTAAAAACATGATAAATAACTTACAAATGAAGAAATATTATATTCCCGATGGAGCAATTTTATCAGAAAATGTTTCTATTTTAATAGAAACGAAGATAGGATTAAATTCTTACTTAGAAATTAACCAGCTTGAAGGTCATAAAAAAAGATTTGCTATAAATCAAAAGGTTGAAAAAAATATTATTTTGACCTGGAGTGATATCAGGAACTTTTTACAGGAACAATATCAATTTTTTAAACAGTCAAATGATGTATTAACATGTTTCTTATTGGAACAGTTTGAAGAATTCTGTGTTATTAATTGTATAGGTGGAACAAAGACAAATGAATATTTCTTTCTTCAGTTTGAAAAGGTTAAGGCTCAAAAGTTAGCAAGAAAAATTCATGACTATATCTGGAATGAATCAGGATACCAAGATATACAAGATGCTGGAACGAAAGATGGGATAGGATATAAAAGAGTAAGAAAGCCCAAATTTGCTACTTTATCTATCCAAAGGCAAAGACATTTTATTCTTCATTTCGGCAAGAAAGAGGAGAGATTAGGTCTTAGTATTCAAGAAGAGATAGATAAAATGCTGAGTAGGAACTTTTATAGACCAGACTATGAGATTGAAAAATATCCTCATGAAGCTTATATAAGATTAGAATGGGTAGATAATTTTGAACAAATTAAACCTTACATCGATTTAGCATATAATTTACGATCGTAAAAAAGGAGATTAAGCATGATGGAGCCAAAGGCTTTTGGATCATTTGTTAAAAGGGGAGAAAATATTTATCGAACATCAGCTTACATTCAGTGGGGAGATTCGGAGGAATCTATTGGAGCATGTCTTTTACAAAATCCAGGATCAGCTACACTAGATAAAGAATTAACTCAGTTACTTAATGCAGTGGGGTCTGCCAGTGGTTGGATAAAGGCAGAAGATCCTACTATGAAACAGTTAGTCTCTGTTATCGAAGGAATTTACGGTAAAGACAAGCCTATTTCAGGTCGATTACATATCTATAATATTTTTAATCTTCAAAATACTAAGTCGGAAGATGCAATAGAGCATTTTGAAAATCTTGTCCAATCTGGTGAATATGATATTACAAAACCGCTAGTTAATATAAACGAATTTAAATTGCATCCTTGGATTCTCCTTGGTTGGGGAGTCAAGCACGAAAGGAGATGGGAGAACTATCGACTGATTAAGGAGAAATGGCGTAAATTAATAAAGGACACAAAGATTCCTTCTTTCGGAAAAAAACATGAAAAAAAGAATGAATATTATCACCCATGCCCACTCATTGCATCACACAGGCCAATGATGGCTCAAGAGCTGATTAATATATATAAGCAGCAGTTTTGTATTCAACGTTTTCCAAGCTATGCAACAAAACCTAATTTGATCGTAGAAATGAAACAAGTAGAAAAATATGACGATGACGACTATGGATGGTATAGAACGCCTGCAAATCCTGAATCCGTTGTAAAGGGATTCTCTCACCTAAGCATCCAAAGTGGCTATAAACTAAGGGCGTATCAATTTAGTGATGGTGGCGGTAATGGTAATGGAATCGTATGGGCAATTCCTGAAAAAAAGGAGTTACAGGATGTAGAAGATTGTAAGCAATTAGATGGTTTCTTATCGGCTCCAAAACCAGCTCATGCATTGTCAGATTTTATGCAAGTCATTGAAGGAGATAAAACACCTTTATCTTATTTACAGGCGGCAATCGTATATCATGAATTACATGAATTTGGAGCTAATTGGCATGGGACATCTTGGGGAAGAGATGTTATCTTGCCAGTGCAAGATGAATCAGGAGATGAATCATATGAGAATTACAGTAATGATCAATGGGAAATGATTGAGAAAGAGCCTGATATAAAAGAGCCTCATTTTTATTACAGTAGGGAAGGATACCCCGTCATTGTATTTCATACCATAAATGATATCGGCACAGTCACATGGAATCGATATGTACATGTATTTAATAAAGATGATTATACATTAAAAGTTGAACAAACATGTATTGCGACTGGTGGTGCTGGAATTATCTTTTAGTGAGGCGATTGAATGAATGATACTTGGTTCAAGCCGATCACTTCTAATTTAACGGCACCGATCTTTCCTAACTACTTAACTGAAACAGAGTATCGAAAACAAATCTACTTTGCAGACAAATCCTCTAAAAAGCTTTGGGAGTAAGATGAAGTAGGAGTTAGTAAGTTGATTTCGACTAGTGTTAATTTCTTTTGAAGAAATATTTTTAAGCTGAACTTTAACGTTACCCCAGATGATCAAAAGATTTTTTTGAATATTACGGATATTTGTATAGATAGGCTGTATTATCACTTTGAGCGGAAGGCTAGATAGTCATTACTATAAGTCCGATTACAAATTTGTAATCGGACTTTGCAGTTATTGGTCTAGAAATATAAATATGGGTGACTTCTTTTTACTACCTTAATACAACTATTTCAAGTAACCTTTCATGGATAGACTCCCAGTTGCTATTTAAATCCACTGTGAAAATTTTCATAGGAAAGCCCTTCACTACATAGGAGAGATTCAGTGCCTTACCGGTTTTTGGATACAGTAGGATGCCTATTGTTTCCTTCCCTATAGCTTTTTTATGATTACTTAAATAAGCAAAAAGCTGATAGAGATTTCCGCTAATTAGTTTTTGAGATCCCCAGTTTTGTATAAGCGAGTTTTGATAGTATTTTGTATCCATGATAATTTTCCACTCAATATTTTCAAGTGATATATCTGTTTGCATCAGGGGGAGATAGGCGGTGTTTTCTCCCTCTGCTTCCCAATAAATGTTTTCTCGGTAAACTTTGAATTCTGGTAACTCTATTTTATAAAAGGAGCGAACGAACTCCTCGAAAAGACGTGCCATCGCTTTTGGTTCTCTTTCAAAATCTGCGAATGTAGTTTCTAGACCTTCCTCATGCATTAACAACGATTCAAATAGAAAACGACAAATATCCAATACAAAACGATAATGTTGGTTACTTCTGTGGAGCTTGATCTTATAAAAAATTTGGGGATCAAGCTTAATAGTACTGATACCTTCAAAATACGGGTATAGTTGACGAACCTCTCCTTTAAGCGTTGGATCTAAGTTTGAACTTTGGATCAATTTAACCAGGGTAGACTTGATAATCTGGTTGTGGAGAATGTCATGGCTCATATCTTCAAATTCACAATGCATTTTTCCTCGTTTAAAGGAAAAAGTATTAATAGATTCCTGAAAATGGATTCTTCCTCTTAAGTTTGATAGTTCCTCTTGATAGCTCTTATATTCTCTATAAAACCCTTTTTTGATTAGGGATCGGAGTTTAACTAGTAGAATCCTTGTCAAAAGGTGCTTCATATCCTTTTCATTTTCACGAGAAATGTTGGCAAAGTCTTTCTCTGCTAAATGTCCCCATGCATAGCAAAGCATATAATAGAGATTTTTAATTGGAATTTTGTTAGAGTCTGGAGAGGAGACCATTTACTTTATCCTCCTGATCAAACCAATACTCTCTAAGCAATGGGGCAATTTCTAAGCGAATAATCCGTTCATACCATTTTTGCTCATCCTCCACCTGCTCGAAGGTAGGGCAGAAATAACTATGTCCAATCTCATATCCTTTGCCCAGGTTGACAGTATCTTTTATGATTTCCTGATTGATTTCACTAATGGTTGTGGTTAATTTATCGATAAATCCTTGACTAATTCCTTTATTGATTAGATATTCTTCAAATTGTTCTGTATGGAAAGCCGGTTCCAAAGTAATAAACGAGAATCTTCTACGAAGGGCATAATCTACCATGGCTAATGAACGGTCTGCAGTGTTCATTGTTCCAATAAGATATAAGTTTTTAGGAATATAAAAAGTATCCTCACCTTCACTATAAGCAAGCTTTACGGAATATTTCTTTCCTCGTTTATCAGCTTCAATCAGCATCATTAGTTCTCCGAAAATCTTCGAAAGGTTTCCTCGATTAATTTCATCAATAATCATATAATAATTGCTTTCCGGATCATTAATCGCTTTTTTACAGAAGGAGTAAAAAATGCCATCCTTTAAAGAAAAATGCCCTTGTGCACTCGGTTTATAACCTCTAATAAAGTCTTCATAAGAATAGGATTGATGAAACTGAATCATTTCTATTTTCGTATCATCCCTAGTGCCCAAATGTAGATAAGCAAGTCGCTTAGCAATAAAGGTTTTTCCAACTCCTGGCGGCCCTTGGAGAATGAGATTTTTCTTATAATCAAGAGTTTCAAGGATTTCCTCTATCGTTTCTTCATCCATAAAAACTTCTGTGAGAATTTGCTCACTATTATAGAGAGCAGCTTTTTCAATAACAATAGGCATAGTTGAATCATTTTCTAGATAAACAGAATTTTCTCTTCCGACCATATCTAACAATTCTTTTACAAAATCCTCATAGGGACTGATATCTGTTAGGGTTTTGGTGATCAACTGATTATTTTCAATTTCCCATTTCCCAGTTGCTAGCCATTCTACCTTACGCAATGATTGGTAACGTTCACGTGTTGGATCGTATTTGTAATCCGAAACAATTTTTCCATAAGCAATAATCTGTTTGATTCCTTTTTTGATAAAAACATAATCGCCAATTTTCATTTCATGAGCGAACTGATAGTTGGCAAGTGCATCATTATTAGGGTTGTGATCAAACTGGAACGCTTCTTTTAAAGCTTCTGCTATTTCTCTCTTGCTTTTATATTGTTTAAGGTCACTAATTTCTTCCCAGCCAATTGCTATTAGCTCATTTTGGTGGAAATCCTTCCACATCGAGTTGCCTTCCCCAGCTGCTAATAGCCAAAATTGTGGAAGATCATCCTCTTCAGTTTGATACTCTATTTTCCCGTATTTCTCAAATAGAAAACTAAAGAATTGATCAATTTCATAAAAAATGGGCAGGTTAGTTCTCTTTCCGACTATTTCAAGATATGTGTCCACTATTTTATTTTCTTGCATGCAAATCTGGAATTTTAGTAATTTGGTCGCAAAGGAATCTCCGCGTGAATAATTAGGAGTCAGTTCTAGGATATTTTCTGCTGCCACTTTGTCTCTTTGATTGTAAAAACAATATTCTTCTGAAAAAAGATTTCCTATTAATTCACTGATAACACTTGTTCCGAATCCAAAAAGCTTGTATTCCCCATCAGAGAGAAAACGATCAATTCGGTCTTTGATGGAATCATTTCCGTAAATAAGGTATTCAAAGCTTTTTCGGTAATGGTCAATAGGAGCATTCATATTTCCGAGGGCTCGCTTCTTAGCAAGCGGCATTCGAAAAGCATTGATATGATTGCCCAACTCCTGAATGTCTTTCCATTCCATCGCTTGTATGTTTTCCTGTTTTTTAAATTGATTGAAAAATTGATAGCTTTCTTGTAAATACTCAATATTCGTCAAAAACCAGTTTTGTGCTTCGTCCTTAAAAAAATGAAGGAATTTTTCTGTTGTAGAAAGGTTTAGTCTATCTTCGATTTCTGAAGGTGAATTCCATAGGTTTTTGAGACGATTGAATTCGTCATCAGTTAATCGGTAGTTTGTCATTTGACTGATTTTGAATATTTGTAAGTTCATTGTATCTGGGATTTCTTTTAATTCATGACGAAATAGCATTTGTTCTTCTGCTGTTAAACGACATTCGAGTACTTTTAAGTCTACCTTGAAATCCTCCTCATTTTCATAAGGTTCTGACACAATTTCGCATAATGCGATTACACCGCCAGAATTTTTGATTCTGCCATCAGATCTCCAAATAAAGACTTGATCTTTTTGTTGAATCTCATCCAAATACTGCTTTTGTCTGATTGACCAGTTTATGACTTCATTTTCTAAGAAGTATGTATCTAAATCAAAATGTTTTGGGTTTCCTTGAAAAATCCACTTGCCCATTTAAGAATTCCTCCTTTTAAATTAATATATTATTTTATCATAAACCATTTTTGTAATTTTTAAATCAATTTAGGTAACTCAATTCACTATATACAGCCTATATAAATTTATTGATACCATCATGCTCCTTTTCCCTAACCTCTGTTTACCCCAATTATCAACGCTTTCCGTGCCGGCGTTTGGGCCACCGTTTCCATTTTGACCGTCTATTTGTTTCTCCATATCAGCATATCGACAATCACCACCATTAAAGCGGATATCGCACCGACGGAAAAGGTATTCATTTGGGCAGCGATGAATATTGTCCCGACATGGCTTGGAGTCATCATCGTTAGCGGCATCATGGCTGCGGCATTATCTTCCTGTTCGAGCGTCCTTCAGATTATAGGAAGCAGCATTACACGGGATATCATGGAACAATCACGGAAAAAGGAATACACAGATCATCATCTATTACGGGCCAGCCGCATTTCCATGGTTGTGATCAGCTTGATCATCTTATTGATTGGATTGTTCCAGCCGCCTGCTGTCATGTGGATCGGCTACTTTGCGGCCACATTATTTGCAGCATCATGGGGACCGATTGCCATATCAAGCGTATTTTCAAAGAAGGTAACAAAAGAAGGAGCTTTTTGGAGCATCGTATTCGGCTTCTTTGGCGTGATACTCGGGGAAAGCCTCAGCATGTTCGGAATTAGCCTTCCTGTATACTTCAATCCTGTAATCATCGGTTTAATCCTAAGCATAGGCGCACTTATCATTGGCTCCAAGTATGGAACGATCACCATCGAAGAAAGGGAGTTCCAAGCAAATATCCTTCAAACCCCGATTGAAATAGATGAGCAAAAAGAAATGACTATCACCCGCAGATACCCGGCCTATTTAATGATCAGCGGCGTCATGATCATCATGGTTACACTGGTGTTTTATTATTGGCCGATAAATATGAATTGATTGATAGAACGATACTATTGTACTGGCAGGGGAAATCCTTGCCTTTTTTTATATAAAATAAAAAATCATTGACTGATGGAAATATCCTGGTTAGAATAGGGGCAAGATTTGAAAGGAGCGATAAACGTGGCATTTTTACAACTATACTGATATACACACATATTATGGAAAAAACCACTTTGTATAAGGGGTTATTTGCTGTGTGTATAGGATGGATATGTTGTAGAAGTTTTGTCGTTCTACCGAATATCTATGCCGATTTTTTTAGTACACAGAGCATCTGTGTACTTTTTTATTTTGGAGAGATTTTTACATGATGATGTTACTTTTCTATTGATGCGAGTTTGGAAGATAAGCTCATATCGATTACATGGTAATGCAACGGTGACTATGAAGATGAAATAGGGGGAATGTAAATTGCAGTTCTTATTATTCTTTTGATGCGAGCTTGAAATAGAAGCTCGTATCGATCCAAGCTATCGATACGAAATCACAAATTTCGGAGGTAGCGAATATGGAACAAATATGCTTTGAATTAGAAAATATCAAAGTGACCTATTTAGATAAAGAGATATTGAAGATTGAACGATTAGCTGTACATCAATTTGACCGCATCGGCATCGTCGGGAAAAATGGTACAGGGAAAAGTACGTTATTAAAGTTACTTGCTCGAGAAATTCAACCGACAAGCGGAAAAGTAAAGAGTTACGTTGATTGTGGCTATTTTGAGCAAGTTAAAGCCCCTGCTATTGCAGAAACTGATCCAGCGTTAGTGGGAAAATTAGCAGTTCCGCGAAATTCAGAATCGCTAAGCGGCGGTGAGCAAACAAGAGTGAAGCTTGCCCAATTGTTTACCCACTATTTCGAAGCG
Organism: Peribacillus sp. ACCC06369; assembly: GCF_030348945.1. Lineage (NCBI taxonomy): Bacteria > Bacillati > Bacillota > Bacilli > Caryophanales > Bacillaceae > Peribacillus > Peribacillus sp. ACCC06369. The sequence goes on along the minus strand of NZ_JAUCEN010000002.1, from coordinate 4,263,042 downwards.
TTACTTATCGATGAGCCGACAACCAACTTGGACCAAGACGGCATTTCGTTTTTATTTGATGAATTACGCTATTACTATGGTGCGCTTCTATTGATTAGTCATGACCGGGCTGTATTGGATGAACTTGTCACAACGATCTGGGAAGTGCATGAAGGCAAGGTAAATGTATATTCCGGAAATTACAGCGAGTACATGGCACAGAAGCAGTTACAACGTGAACAACAGAGGCAAGCTCATGAACAATTCATAAAAGAAAAAAGCCGGCTTGAAAAAGCAGCGCAGGAAAAAATGAAAAAAGCTGAAAAAATCGCTCAAGCTGGAAGATTATCGAAAAAAGAGGCGAATGCAAAACCGAATAAGACGTTTATGACGAAATCAAAAGGCACCAGCCAAAAAGCCGCACAACGTGCAGCGAAGGCAATTGAGCATCGAGCGGAAAAACTTCAGGAAGTCGAAGCTGTACAAGAGGAAAGGCAAATCGTGTTTCGCCAGTCAAAGCAATTGGAATTGCATAATAAGTTCCCGATAATGGCAGACCGATTGACTCTACAAGTGAAGGAGAAAGTATTATTGGATGAAGTGAGTTTCCAGCTGCCACTCGGTAAAAAAATAGCCATTACGGGCAGCAACGGGAGCGGTAAAAGTACTTTGCTGCACCATATTGCTAATAATGGTGCAGGCTTAGCGCTTTCTCCAAAAGCGAAAATTGGTTACTTCCGTCAAATGAGCTATAGATTTGCAAAGGATGAAACGGTTCTGCAATTCTTGGGAGATCGCTCAGAATATGATGAAGGATTTTTAAGAAGCGTCCTGCATTCGATGCAGTTTGTCGGTACAGATATACTGAAAAGTGTTCAGTCATTAAGTGGCGGCGAAGCGATTCGCCTCCAACTTTGTCAGTTGTTCTTAGGGGAATACAACATTCTGCTATTAGATGAACCGACCAATTTTTTAGATATTACTGCCATTGAAGCATTAGAACGATTTATAGCGGCATATGAAGGGACGATCATATTTGTATCCCATGATCAAGCGTTCATAAATCATGTAGGAGATCTTCAGTATAAAATTCATGCGAAAAAATTGGTTCAAGTGTAATTTTTAAGTTTATGCCAAAATAAGCCGATGAGAAAATCTCGTCGGCTTATTTATAATAATTCACTAAACACATTAAGGATGAATCGTAACCAATGTCCCGATTGGAACAGTTCTTGATAATTCCTCCACGTCCCGATTATGCATGCGAATACAGCCTTTTGAGACGGCTTTACCAATCGAGCTGGGATCATTCGTTCCGTGAATGCCATAGTGTTCTTTTGATAAACTCATCCACATGGTACCGAATGGGCCTCCGGGGTTGGGGGCTTTATTAATGATGATGAACTGCCCTACTGGTGTACCGAACAGCATTCTTCCAACGGCAATCGGATATTGTTTTTGCAGTACTCCATTTTTTAGCAGCCTTAGCTTACGATTATTAACGGACACATCGATCTGAAATGGAATGGTATCGGGAGGAGGAAAACCAGGTATTAAAATGGGTTGACCAGGGTAAATGACATTTGGATTTATTGACGGGTTGGCAGAGATGATTGCTGATAGTGGTTTCCGATAGTCCCTTGATATCTGTGTCAGTGTTTCACCTGGTTTAACTGTATGAATCAGTCTGAACACCTCCAAAGGTTATAGTTGTCATGTTACATTCTATGTAATTATTAAAAAGTGTTTCGTAACTGCCACAAGACCATGACAGGCTGTTATCTTTTTTTAATAAAACTTATTTGTTAAGTAACTAAGCAGAAAAGAAACCGAAATGAAGTTTTGATAAAATAAGTTTTTATGGAGACGGATTTTTGTTAGTTAAAGAGGGGGAACAAGGGTGGAGGAACATGTGAAAAAGGCTTTAGTTGAATGGAATGAAGAAATTAGTGATGTGTTAAATGGGATAGAAAAAGAGTATGAAGAAGTTAAGCGTGACCTTCAGGTTTATTCCTATAAATTCAATATCACTAAACAAGTTGTGCAATCCACTATAAATGATGAAATTATTCGGAACATCCGCGAGCTCTATCATAAACCTTTTGAACAAAAGTTGAACGAATTGAAAGAATCGATAAAAGAGCTGGAAGAGAAGAGAAAGGTTTTCCAAATGTTTGTTGATAAGATTGAAAAGGTTAGTGAAAGAGAAGAAGGAAAGCCTCAAATATCAGTCATATAAGGCAGAGATTCAGAGCCTCAATCCATAGGAATCCTTATGGGATAACCGGATCGGCTCTACTATTTTTTTCATACTCATCTACCATGGCAGGGATTTATAACTGCTTTTTTTTTGAGGGGATTTTGCAAAAAAAGCGCTAACCGCCTCTATTCCCGGATCACCGTTTACCCCAACATCAACCAGGGTACACTATCCTATAAAAAGGAAATGGGGGAGTAGCATGTGGAATGCGGTCTTTTGGGGAGGGGTTTCGGGTTCTGCTGTCTTGATTGGCGCACTTGCCGCCATCTTCATTCCGATAAAGAAAAACATCATTGGCTATATAATGGCATTTGGTACTGGAGTATTGATAGGTGCAGCGGCATATGAGCTGCTTGCTGATTCGGTTCGTGATGGAGGAATCTGGGCAACGGCGATTGGATTCATAACAGGGGCCGCCGTGTTTACTGGCTTGGATATTCTTGTTTCCAAAAAAGGTGCGAATAAAAGGAAACGGTCCAATAACAGCTCTTCAAAAGAAGCGGGCCTAGCCATTTTTATTGGGACGGTGATGGATGCCATACCGGAGTCGATCATGATTGGAGCAAGCTTAATAAGCGGTGGCTCGGTAAGCTGGCTATTGATCATTGCCATCTTCATCAGTAATATCCCTGAGGGACTCTCCAGTACAACTGGTCTGCTTAAAAGTGACTATTCAAAGAAGAAAATCATGCTGCTGTGGTTTTCCGTAATGCTCATTTCAGCTTTATCTTCGATGTCGGGCTATCTATTTCTCGATCATGCCCCGGAATATGTTCTGGCAGCGATGGCAGCCTTTGCAGGCGGCGGAATCATCGCCATGATAGCGTCAACGATGATGCCTGAAGCGTATGAAGACGGAGGACCAATCACGGGTATATTCACCGCAGCCGGCCTGCTTGTATCTTTGGTTTTGGATTCGATGTGATAACGAAAAAGGAGATTGTCCCCTTGGAAAAGGGGGCATTTTTTGTGTGGGAAGTAGTTTATGGAGAATTAGAAAGCTGTTGTGGAAAAAAGCCAATTTTATAAACCTGGGTCTATTAGTAAGTGTTTATCATTCCTATCTTTTTACAATTAAGACTTTTGATTATTGATTTTAGATAAAAGTTCATCCCAATCGGAGGGAAACCCATAGTAAAATAAGGAAATTAAGAATGAAATTCCCTATTTAGCGGGCGAGTTCTAGGTTTCTTTGTGTATGTATTCCATTAGAACTTTCAGTATAGCGAGGAAATCTATCTTTAAAGAATAATTGTTGGTGTTAAAATATCATTTCAAATCATACACTTTTCATATATTGGATTTTGGAAATTGAGGTGATGGAGAAATGAACTACGAGATGCAAATAGCGAATATGTTGGCTAAAAACATAAATGGTTTCATTACATTCGTTCGGGAAAATCATGAAAATGAAAACAATTGCTTTTGTTTAAATAGAGATAAATTGTATCAATTAAAGCTTCTTGTTGAGGAGTTTAAGTTTCAAGTATTGGCCGATGAACTTAAACGGATCAATCGGTTTACCTGGGATGAAAACTACACTACGTTATTAGTAGATAGATTCAGGAAAGGAATGGGCATCATTGAAGAATACGTAGAAAATAACTACAGTGATTTATTCATTTTTACCGCTAGAATTTACACATTGAATAGCCTCAGTTTAACCTTTTGTAACGAGGAAGAATCAATATAACCACAAAAAAATAGTCCGTTAATTTGGGCATCCGCGAATAAAAGAGAGCACATATTATCGTATATAATATGTGCTCTTCTTCTATTTCATTATAGGGATAGTTGACCAAAAAGATTCTAATTCTTTTTGCTCCGAGCCCGATCTTATTTGCTTGGCATCGCAGAGATATATTTTTTGACTACTTCATACACATATTCTTGATTGGCTGCTGCTGTATTAGGGTTATATTTACCGCCATTCACTTTATTATTGGATAGCACTCGTATACCTAAGAAGGGAACATCGTAAGCTTTGGCGATTTGTGCTGCCGAAGCTCCTTCCATTTCTTCAACAGATGTACCATATTTCGTATGGAACCACTTTATCCGATCCACTTCATTATTCCAAACGTCTGCAGAACCGATAGTACCATCGACAACCTTACCTTTTGTGTAGGTATCTTTAACTGCATGAGCAGCTGCGAGTAAATCCTTATCTCCCTCGTAAAAGCGTGGTTTTTCAGCGTTAGGATCTTCTCCTGCACTTCCTTCAGAAGCCATTAGGTCCATTGGTTTCCAAATGGTTGGATCAATTCCTTGGTTTTCAGTTTTATCTGCCGTTTTTAATGAACCTAGGTTTACCGTTCTTTTTCCTAAAACAACATCAAAAACGTTTAAACTTGGGTCATGTCCGCCTGATGTTCCTTGATTGATGATGGCAATGGGGTTATATCTTTCAATGGCCAATGCTGTAGCGGCAGCTGTGTTTTCCATCCCTTTACCTGTTTTTGCAACGATTACAGGATAATTGTCTAAAGTTCCAATGTAAAATACAAAATCTCCTGATTTTTCTTCTTTGACATTTTTTAACCTTTTCGCGAAATTTTCAGCTTCGATCGGCATTGGACCTTGAATCATGATAGGCCTTTGAGTCTTTTTTTCGGCCGTTTCATTTTTGGAAGCCGAACTGCATGCTGCAATCACCGACACGAAAAGTAATGTAAGGATTCCTAATAGAGTGTACTTTTTGAACATGTTTTTTCTCATATAATTTCTCCTTAAAACATATTTATTCGATTGTTTGATACACTCGCCGTTGCGGTCAAAGAAAAAGGTCCAGAACGGCAGAATGATTACTGCCTTCTAGACCTACGATAGTCAAAGTAAAGATGATTAAGCAAAATGATTATAATGCTAAATCATTAGCTGCTCAAGAAAGCGGGCAGCCGAATACTTTAACTCGTAGTCTAGTTCTTTCACTGGGAACCAGGTAGAAACGCTCAGACCATATTTCCGAGCATATACGAGTAAATTACGATTATTACTTTGCTAATATAACAAACAAATGATAGAAAATCAATAAAAAAGTGAACGTTTAAATATAAAATTGTTTTAATGTTCGTATTTAAGGGGAGGTTCGATAAAAAATCCAATTTCTTACAAGGTAAATGGGGTTTTAGTGGGGGCTTGGACACAATCATTATGTGGATGCTTTTCGAATAGTATAATTTAAAGGCCAAGTCAGAGATAGAAGATTCGGAAGTGTCTCATCACGAACCATAATTTTTAAAACAAGACTATGGTTTTCTTAATGTTTTTTTGAGGGGTTGTAAATCTGATCGTTGATTGGAACGTAGGGCACTCGCTTTCCGCGGGCGGTACGGAAGCCTCCTGGCCGCTCGGCTGCAGGGTCTCCCTTGGACACGCTTTTCCCGCAGGAGTCTCGTACCTTCCGTTCCAATTAACTGGAATGTTTTTAAATAGAAAAATGAGGAATTTTCGTTCATTAATGAATAGGGCGAAAAATGATTACAGGATAGAAGAATAGGTGCAAAGGGTGCACCTATTTAGTTAATCGCCCATAAAAAGATGGCTAAAGCGATCATTGAAGAGATGATACCAAGCATTGCTTTCCACTTTGATGAAGCGTTCAACCATATAAAGACACTGCTCACTATCATTCCAATAGAAAAAAGCACGCCGCTAATCACTTTCATCCATGTCATTTCAAAAATTGGTTCGACCAACAAGAATACGAAACTGAGTGCGACTATACCATATGTAGCGATAAAACGCTTACTCGTAACATCAGTCTTCAGGTCATTTCGTTCATCTTCTGACATCTTTTTATAACCCCGCCACATCATGAAGGCCGGAATCCCTAACATTAAAACTAATCGTACGATTGCATCTATATTCATTGAGTCCTCCAGAAATTGATACATATCTTCCATATACGTTTGTATCTGGTTAAAGTTTCAATATAAAAAAGGACACCTTTCATAATGACATCCGAATCACGTTACGACATACCCCTTTAGATCCATTGTCTAAGGGGTATTTTCATGTCCAAAAAGGTAGTTAAAACATGTGCAATGTTTTGTCAGGATTTATCATGATCAACCAAAGTAATAACTACATTTCCCTTTTTATGGCCTTGTTCCACATATCTATGAGCCTCGGGAATCTGTTCCAGCGGGTAACGTTTATCAATGACTGATTTTAACTTTTCTGTTTCGATAAGCTCCTTGAGGAATAGTAAATCTTCCGTAAGTATCTTTGCTATCCCTTGTCCTTCAACAGACACGAATCTCCCGTTCGGGCTTAGTGCTTTCTTGCAAGTGGCTTTCGAGCTTTTCCCGACTGCATCAAAGATGATATCATATCGTTCTTGTCTTTCCGTGAAGTCCTCTTCCGTATAATCAATTACCGTATCGGCTCCCAGCGATTTTACCAATTCAAAATTAGCGGCACTGCATACTCCGGTAACTTCTGTGCCAAAGTATTTGGCAAGTTGTACAGCGGAAGTGCCAACCGAACCGGATGCACCGTAGATGAGGACTTTTTGTCCGTCCTGGATATTGGCTTTTCTGAAAAAATGCAGGGCTGTCGTTCCCCCAAAAGAAACGGCGGAGGCTTCTTCATAGGTCATATTAGTAGGCTTCAGTGCCATGGGCCCGTCTTCAGGTAAGCATGTGTATTCGGCATGTGCCCCAAAATTCATGCCAGTCATGGAAAAAATCTGATCACCTTGTTTGAATTTTTTCACATTCTTCCCTATTTCCTCTATCTCCCCGGCCAACTCCACTCCGAGTATCGGTTTTCGCGGTTTTCTAAGACCCAGGAAGATCCGCATCGGCAGCCATAACAAGAAAGGGCTCTTGAAGCTCCGGACCCTTATGTCCCCTGAAGCCACTGTTGCCGCATGGACCTTTACCAGAACTTCATTGTCCTTGGGAGTTGGTTTAGCTACCTCTTGGAGTTCCAGTACATCGGGTGAACCGTATTTCGTGCATATCATTGCTTTCATCGCGAGTCTCCTTAGTTTTTGGATTCAATCTTTTAATACTATGAAATAAGCTGAAAGATAAAACTACATTGATACGAAACTAAAGAAACTTTTGAATGAATGCTTAAAAGCAGTGAGATTTCACATCCGAAATCCACTGCTTCAGTTTGTAGAAGGGTCGGCATCCGGGGGAATGGGTATTGCATTAAGCGCAATGGCCGATAAATACAATCAGGCGATCGCCGCGGCAAATATCTCACCCGAAGTGATGCACCGTGTCGTTGCCATGGCATCAGGAGGCATGGACACACTTCCGCATAACGGAGCCGTCATCACCCTGCTTGCCGTCACAGGATTAACGCATAGACAATCATATGGCAGCATATTCATGATTACCATCATTAAATCATTGGCTGTCTTTGTGATCATTGCTCTCTATTCTTGGTTTGGTATTGTATAAATAACGAATTCACGAGTAAATCCTTGAAATTCACGAGTAAAACTCCAAAACTCACGAGTAAAAGCCAAGAATTCACGAGTAACTCCCCAAAACTTATGAGTAAAACCCTAAAAAGAAGGGATATCCAATTTGGATATCCCTTTTTTGGGGTCAACAGAGGAATTTATCAGCAAATAATGGGGGAAGTTATAAATGAAGCATCTAAAAATTAACATTCGAGAGGGATGGTAAGATGGATCGTACGATTGGTTTCTTACGCGAGATATTGTCTAACTATACGGACCAATATCCTGAAGCGCAGGAAATTTATAATAAAATCAAAAGTGGACATTTTCATTCTGAAGAAGAACTCGTCAATAAGCTTACTGGAAAAGAATCCAGTCTCCTTAACCATATTCTTCCCCAGGAAATTAAGCATGCAAAGGAAGTCAGTGATACGGAACGGGTCACTCAATTGTCGGAGGTATATGAACTGCTTCTTATTTAATAAAACCTTGTCCATGATGATCATGGACAAGGTTTTGTTGGTTTTTTTTACTCCATTTCACTAAGTGAATCCATATGACTGGCTATCATGGCGATGATCGTGCTAGCTTCTTCCCTGCTGAAAATGAAATTTGTTTCATCCTTTATCAAGTCATCATCCGCTGTCCGAATTCGGTTGATCCGTTTCAACACGCCATCACCCGTTTCCTGCACGATGCCGAATTGATAGGTGACCTCCACTTCATTATCCTGGATATAGGCGGTCACTTCAGGCGTCTCCCAATCTACATCGATTTCGTATACATCGGATTCTTCGCCGCCGTCTGTATCATAAGATTCATCATACTCATCATCCAATTCAAATTCATAATCGTTGTCGTCCTCTTCCAAATAATTATGGAAGCTTTCATGGACAGCATCGACGATATCTTCAATATCTGAAAGGATTACCTTGCTAATCTGCCCTAAATCCGGATCGAAGGATTCCATATAAAATTCCTCATTATACGGATCGAAAAACAGCGTGGAAAAATAATCTCTCTCATCGTCATCCAGCTCTGTATAAAATTCGATGCGTGGATGCTTAGACCCACGTTCCACGATCATGCTGCCATTGCGGTCGTATTTCTCACAAATTGATTTAAGATGATCCTGCAATTCCCCGCTTACTCTGTCAAACCATTCTAATGACATCCAACATCCACTTCCTTTCATCATTATTATTTCCCAGAAAAGGCGAACATGACATTCCATTTAAAGCCAAATGGAATTTAACTTCACATCAAAAATGTCAGTTATAAAAAAAAAATTTAAAGGAAAAATAAAATGAAAAGCAAAAACGGTATTTTAATCAGAAAAAATTCTTGGATTTAAGCAATCGGGACGGGATAAGGCTAAATGTCTGGTTGTACTATTCCAACAATTGCACTGCTTTTTGCAAACTGCAGTGCCTTACTAAATAAAACCAAACCATCTAATGGAAGAGTGTTTATCGAAGCGAATTAAGGCTTTATTTATTGGATTTTTTAATCCAGCCGTTATTGTAGAATACGAAGGTTCCATTTATAGATAACGCAGTTTTGAGCATTTTTATCTAGCTTCCCTATACCTTTCAATAATAAAGTCAATAAAATACCTACTTGCTATTGGCAATACCCTTTTATCCTTGTATGCCAAAGTAATTGTTCGAATAATAGAAGGAGTGATAGTTTTCGTCACAATATTATAGGGACATCTATTTAAGAGAAGTTTCGGTAAAATCGAAATGCCAAGCTCTTGTTCAATCATGGACATGATCGCATAGGGATCATATACTCGATACTGTGTATCAGGTTCAAAATTGTACTGTTTAAAAACTATTAAAGGTTCATTTATAACTCCCTCATCCAGCAGGATATAAGGATCTTTTAGCAATTCTTTTAATGAGACTTTTGTGGATGATGCTAAAGGATGATTTTCTGACAATGCAGCCAGCATTTCATCTTCTTGCAAGGGTATCGTAGTTAGATCCGAAACATTTGAATTCACAAAGCCAAAGTCTACGCTGCCTTCTTTAATCCAGTTTGAGATTTCCGTATAATTTCCTTGATGTAATTCGAAATGAACAGTTGGGTAAAGTTCCTTAAAATCTTTGATCAATCCCGGTATCCAATGGCATGTAACACTGGAAAAGGTGCCAATTCGAATAAGGCCACTTTGCAGTCCTTCCATCTCTTTATGCTTTTCAGTCAGTTCCCTATGTGAATTACAAATCTTCCTGATATAGGGCAAAAATTCCTCGCCATCCGGTGTCAGTGTAATCCCCTTTCGAGAACGTAAAATAAGAGTGGTAGAAAGCTCTTCCTCCAATGAATGCACCATTTGGCTAATGGCGGACTGAGTATAGCCAAGTTCTTCAGCAGCTTTTGTAAAACTGCCTGTTTCTATGGTTTTGATAAAAGCATAATACGAATTCAACCTCACAAACCCCTTTACATTAGTAATTCTAATAGATCTATTATAAAAATTGGTTTTACTAATGTAAATGGAAGAAATAAAATATAGTTGTGAACAGGACTACGTAAAACGGTTGGGAAGTAATGTTTCACTTGTTAAATTAATTGAAAGTATCATGGAACCTATTAGATCAGGAGTTGAAGTAGAAAAATAATGAATATTAACGTTAAATACAGAAATATTATTTATGCATTTTTAATGGCTTTTTGTATGTCCTTTTTTATTTCATTTATATTAGTCTCAATAAATAGTGGGTATGATCAACTATTCTTATCTACATGGTTAAAAACTTGGTCCCAGGCTTTTATCTGTGCTTTCTTTGGAGCTTACTTTTTTCCGAGAGTAATACAACAAATAATGAGAAGAATTAATTTTGTGGAAAAACCGCTAATAATTGAGGAAGATTTTTTAGTGAGAGAAGAAGATAATAGATAATGGCCAGTAGAGAATTTGTGGATATTGTTTTAAAGGCATTCCTGAAAAACAGTAAAAAATATGGTTTTTAGAAGACTGATAAAGAGAGCTGCCCAAATGGGCGGCTTTTTATTCGTTCCCTGAAGAAATTTCAAGGCCATGCTACTTTCATCCCGTAAAAGTTTATATAGAGTGTGAAAGGGGGTGAGTGGCATGGCAAACCAGATTCCAGTATCAAGTACGTTGCGGATCGATTTTGAGACGGGGTTAAATGAAAAAGGGGCTCTCGTTTTCAGGCGGAGGTCATTTTCGAACATCAAGGTCGATGCGACGGCAGATCAGTTATTTTCGACAGCTGTTGCAATCGCGAGTGTGCAGAATTATCCAATGGGGGAAGTGACTCGAGTGGATACGTATTCATTGTTTGGCTAATTGGCTTTTGGAAAGTTGGAAGAGGGGAGGTGACATGAAATGGCTAAAGTACTGGAAATGATTTTCGTTACGAAGGAAGGGCAGTCAGCGACGATTTCTGTTGATAATCCGAAGGAGCCGGTCAGTGTAAATACGGTTAAACTGGCTATGGAAAAAGTGATAGCGGGGAATGTGTTCGTTACATCTTCCGGGGATTTCGTAGATTTGAAAGCGGCGCGCGTTGTCGAGCGGAATGTCGAGGAAGTGGAACTTATCTAACGGGGGAAGGTCATCTTTGTAGGACGCCCTGGAAGTGAGGTGAATTAAAAGTGGATCAAATCCTGCCATTTGTCAGTGATATTGGGTTCCCGATCATTGTTACCCTTTATTTGCTTCATAGGATTGAAACGAAATTGGATACTTTGAATGAGACGCTTGTGGAGCTGCCAAATCGCTTGCGAGAAGGGATTTCCAAGTCAGGTTAACGAAAAGCGGGGAGCATCATGAGTGATAACATTCATGATGCTCTTCCTTTTAAATGGCAAAGTTTTAATAGATTCTAGTTTTATACCGAAACTATCGGGTATACATAAAACTGTAGCTAGTTCATGAAAAATCCAAATAATAAGGAGGAGTTTTAATGACTAACAACAATGAAAAAATGAGTAGGGAAGAAGCTGGCCGCAAAGGCGGGGAAGCGACAGCCAAAAATCATGATAAGGAATTTTTCCAGGAAATCGGCCAAAAAGGCGGAGAAGCGACATCCGAAAGTCATGGTAAGGAATTCTATCAGGAAATTGGACAAAAAGGCGGAGAGGCACGGGCCAATCAACGTGATGGGTCCGATGATGGAAAAATGAGCAGGGAAGAAGCAGGGCGCAAGGGCGGGGAAAAGAGTCGCCGTTAAATAGAAGAAGCGACCTGAAGTATTTGTAGATTCTAGTTTTATAGTCGTTCAAGCGGGTATATGACACATGTAGCTAGTTCATGGAAAATCCAAATAATAAGGAGGAATTTTTAATGACTAACAACAATGATAAAATGAATCGTGAAGAAGCAGGCCGTAAAGGTGGAGAAACAACAGCAAAAAATCATGATAAGGAATTCTATCAAGAGATTGGCCAAAAAGGCGGAGAAGCGACATCCGAAAATCATGGTAAGGAATTCTATCAAGAGATTGGCCAAAAAGGCGGAGAAGCGACATCCGAAAATCATGGTAAGGAATTCTATCAAGAGATTGGCCAAAAAGGCGGAGAAGCGACATCCGACAATCATGATAAGGAATTTTATCAGGAGATTGGCCAAAAAGGCGGAGAAGCGACATCCGAAAGTCATGGTAAGGAATTCTATCAGGAAATCGGCGAAAAAGGCGGAGAGGCACGGGCCAATCAACGAGATGGCGACGGCAGCTCTGACGGTTCCGGTAATGGGAAAATGAGCCGGAAAGAAGCAGGACGCAAAGGCGGGGAAAAAAGCCGCCGTTAAAATAGAAGGAAAAATCAGTAAAACACATAAATGATCGAGGGAAGTAACCATTCCCTCGGTTTTTTTATGTTGATTCAACATCGTGTCCCGGGGAAATGCCTATCACAGCACATTGCAAAGTGTGCTTGGAGTTTAAAGTGGGTAAAGAAATAACACCTAGAAAAGGAAGAGGTGATGAAGAAGTTGATCGCTCATTATTCATTTCCCCGTTTAAAAGTGGGTGGAGTTACATTCACTGCACGGCATTCATTGCTTGCTCTTGGTCTTGCGGGAATCGCTTATCTCCTTTCCAATAAGCGGAAGCATCAAGTGGTATTCAAAACGGCTTCATTGATGTGTAAGATCGAAAGGAAAAAAGATGCCATTAAGCTTAGGTGGCCTGATGAAGGGGGCTTCTATCGGGTATATAGGGGGCAAGAGCTCATTTACAGCGGCTCGGAGCCAAGTATTGCAGATCGGGGTTTGACTCCAGGGACCATCTATACGTACACGATAGATAGCTTGAATGAAAAAGAACAGGCAGTGAACAGGATGAAGATACAGACATCAACGACCGCCGAGAATAAAAAAGAGGATAATATCCTTTTGGATATGGTGTTCACCACGATTGTCGCAAAAGGCCAAACCAGCCTGGAATGGGAGCCCATCAAAGGGATAAAGGAGTATAGGGTTTACCGGAACAGCGTGGAGGTTGGGAAAGTGGATGGATGTTCCTTCAGTGATCGGAGCATTAGTGAAGATCAAGCATACACCTACACCATCAAAGCGAAGCGGCCCCTGCCACTTTCAGAGCAAGAGTCCTTTGCGTTGAAATCCCTTTTGGCGAGTATTGTCGGAGCATTTAAAAAAGGTTCTTCCCAAGCACAGGCAGCGATCGAGGAAATAACGAATACCAAAAAGATAGGACCTGTGAAACAGCTTTTACAGTCAGTTGAAAACGATGTGGATGGTAAAAAGAAAAGAAATTGGCAGCTGCGCTATTCCACCTTTTTACCGGAAGAATGGCTGAAAAACCCCAATCTTGCCTCAAAGGTTCCATATTTTAAAGGTGACAACCGCGGGTTTGATCCTGAATCATCCCGTTACCGGACTAGGGTCGATGTGTATATTCACGAAAAGGAGAAGAAAGCCGAAATTGAATTTTCCAAAGCCGTCGGGAAGAGTGAGGCCTACAACCATGATGGGGATTTCCTCGAAGAAGGAGTGGCATCCGATGAAGACATTGTAGTGAAGCACGTGTTATCCAATCATGAGAAAACGACAATACAACTGACACACTCTGTAGGCAACCCAATCATCATTTCTCCTGCCGTGGATTATAAAGTGATCGGGACCTTTTACCGAAATGGCGAAATCAATATAGCCGGCTATCATGATCAGGCACCGCATCACGAAGTCTACCTAAAGGAGGCAGATGCCCCAAACTGGCAACCCCTGCACCAAGCGGAAAACAAAGGGCTCGAAATGATGGCGCATCCTACGGCGAATCATTTATGGAGATACTCCACATTTACACAATGAAAGGACGAAAAGCCATGATCGCTGATCGTCCTTTTTTTTGACCATTTCTAATACAACAAACAAAAAGGACCTCGAATACTTTGAAGTCCTTTTTGCTTCTCGATTAGGTCTTATTATAAAAACCGCTTTCGAACACTTGGCGATGGAAGCATACAGCTTTCTTCTTTCTTACCGAACCATTTGTAACGGTTTCTGGCAATGAAGTCATAAACGAAGTTCCGGATGAAGCTTGGAACGATGATGAAACCGTAAAGCAATTTCCATGCCCCTTTTAAGCGGCGGCAAATCCTCAAGGCTGCAGACGATTTATAGTAGGCCTGATCCTTTTCGATCAGCACCATGCTATCTATATCTGCAGGAACATCGTACTTCTTCAGCAACTCTTGACCAGCCTCACTTTGAAGCGAAGCGTAATGAAAAAGCCCCTGTGGATCCCGCTTGATAATGAACTGGACACTCGAATCGCAAAAGTTGCATTCACCATCAAATAAAATGACCGGATTCATGAACATTCCTCCTATAGAGAGACGTTTATCATACTCATGCTTATATAATACACTACCCGTTTTGGTAAGGCGAAAACGGCTGGAACTGTTTGGAGTTTTGAAATGTTGGAAGGTGATTTTGATTGTTCCGGCAAGTCACTAAACGGGTGCGTTAGCGCCATAAGAAGGCCGCAATTGGCGGTGGAATTTGGTTTCAGTCTCTGTCTGTTATCAAACTGTTATTTTCCATTAACCATACTGTAAACAAGCTATGTTATGGTAGATACTCCAATGAAGTTCCTTTAGTAAAAAGCCGGCAATCCTTTATTAGAGGAGAGCCGGTTTTTTCATTCAAACCATAATTGAGGATTAGGAGATATAACTAGCAGTTTCTTTATAGGAGGTAAGATTTTTTTGAAACGTGATCCTTATTTTGATAATGCGAAAGCTGTTTTAATCGTACTAGTGGTTTTGGGACACACATTAGCTCGAATGGTAGAAGAAAACGAATGGATTTTAACTATTTATTTGTTTGTTTTTTCGTTCCATATGCCAGCTTTTATTTTAGTATCCGGCTATTTTTCAAGAAAGATAAAAAGTAAAAAGGACCTCTGGGTGCTAATAAAGAAAATATTAATTCCCTATGTAATATTCCAGGTGATTTATACCTTCTATTATCAGAAGTTATTTGATGAACCAATTGAATTCTCCATTTTGACTCCAAGGTGGGCCTTATGGTTCTTAATAAGCTTATTCTGTTGGAATATATTATTGTTTATATTTTCCTCCAGGAAATATGGAATCGTTTTTTCGATAATTGTATCTCTAATAATTGGTTACATTGGTGAAGTAAATGAATGGTTAAGTTTGTCGAGAACGTTCTTTTTCTTTCCTTTCTTTTTAATTGGACATTTTTTAGAAAAAGATCATTTTGAATGGGTTAAAAAGAAAAGTAATGCCCTAATCGGCTGGGTTGTACTAGGGTTAATCTTTACCGGTATTTACTTCTATGGTGAAATTACTTGGAGGGAATGGTTTTATGGCCGTTTAGGTTATAAGGAATTAATGGAAGGTTCCATTGCCCTCGGTTTTATATATAAGTTGATCGTTTATTTAATCATGGGAGCAGCAACTTATTGCTTTTTTTGTATTGTTCCTAAAAAGCATACATTTTTTACTGAAATAGGATCCATTACATTAGTTATTTATCTTTTTCATATGTTTATTTTGGAATATGTTTATAACTCATTTATATATGATTGGATCAAAGAAAGTGGCCAATATTATGTTTTATTAGTCATACCTGTAACCATTATATTTATATTATCAAGAAAACCAATTGTAAAAGTGGAATGTGTGTTAATAGGTATGAAAATGAAAACATAACAGATAATTGAAGATAGGTTTAAATAAAGCTTGTAAAAAATTCAGGTCCGAAATACATGGACATGAATATTTCATAAAGAAATGATCAAGCATCTAAAAAGTAACTAGCCCTTCAGTTTGAAGGGTTTTTTCATGAAAAGATATTGTCATGCAGGAGGATCCATCGCCATCAAGATAAAAAAACACACAGATCCCCTAATTGGGTGATTTACAAAAAAACTATTTAAAAGGGAAATCTTTTTTATTTAGTTGGAGACTCCCACTAAAAGGGCAATCCCCCTTATAAAGTTATATCAGGAAAGAATATGAAAGATATTACCCGAAATGTTTCCAAAATTATTAAAGGGTAATTACTGTTTTATTTCAATTTCAATAATCCATCTCTAAACATTCAGATTTATTTTATTATGACTATATAGGATTTAACTATCATTAAAGGAGCGGCATATGAAAAAGTTTTTCTTCATCTTCATTTTGGCTTTAATCCCTTTCGCCTCTACGACTGTAAGTGCAGAATCTGACTTACCTCTCAATAGTGAAGCCGGGATCATTATTGACGCGAAAAGTGGAAACGTATTATACGAAAAAAACATGGATAAAAGTATGTATCCAGCCAGTCTAACGAAAGTTGCCACTGCTATATATGCTATAGAACACGGGGATAAGAATGAACTGGTGACTGTTAGCAAAAAAGCAGCGGAGGCAGACGGGTCTTCGGTATTTATTGAACCTGGGGAGGAAATAGAGCTTTCCAAATTAATTGCAGGGATGCTAATCAACTCCGGAAATGATGCAGCTATCGCTATTGCCGAGCATATGTCTGGTAGTGAAAAACTGTTCATGGAAGATCTGAATGAGTTTTTAAGAAAAGAAGTAAACGTCACCGATACTCATTTTACGAACCCCCATGGATTGTTTGACAAAAACCACGTAACTACAGCAAGTGACCTTGCGAAAATTACCCAATATGCAATGAAAAATGAAATTTTCCGTGAATATCTTGGGAAGAAGGAGTTACCATGGGAAGTGGAAACATGGGACACAACTCTAGTTACCCATCATAAAATGTTAAAAGGCGAACTACCCTATAAGGGAATAACCGGCGGGAAAACCGGTTTCGTCAGTAAATCCGGCTACACCTTGATTTCTACTGCTACTAGAGGAGAACAGGACTTGATTGCCGTCACTCTAAATGCTCCTTCGGACAAGGTTGCCTATTCTGATACTGAGCTTTTATTCAGCTATGCCTTTGAAAACTTTATATCAGCCAAAATTGATAAAAAAAGCATACTGTATTCAGCGGACTACTCTAATTCCTACACGCTGAACGAAGACTTATACTATACTCATTTAATTAATGATATACCCAGTCTAAAAACGAGCAATGATGGAATTCTCTCAATCATGAACCAAGAAGGGGAAGCAATAGAATCCTTTGACCTTAAAACGGTCGCTGATGTCAGGAACACAGTTTTGCCTGCCTCGATTAAAAAAGAAACAATCAATGAGAAGCTAATAAATTTTTCTTTCCCATCTCTAGGATGGGGAGGCATATAACCAGCCGAATTGGAAATGGAGTATCTGACCATAATAGTATTAAATAAAACTATTAGGGATGATTTCATGATGTATATCTATAATGATTATGGGGGTACACATACCACGTCTTTGGCTGCCGCATATCATTTAAAACAATTACCTCAATCGGAAAGAAAACTAACTTCGGAAGAAATATTACATGTAAAATATTTCAATAAATTAACAAAAAAAGAATTTGGAAAGCTAATTTTTCGCGGGACCGATGAAGAGGGCAACTCAGTTTATACAATTGGACATAAAAGAGACAAACTTGTTGTTCCAGCATTAAAAGAATTGACTTTACTACTAGAAGAGAAATTTCACTTTAACGAAAAAATAGTATTCTCCAATACATCACCAACTGTACCTATTGCCATGTCCATAGGGGGATATTTATCAAGAGCATTAAAAATTGATTTTATAGGTGTACCATTATTAATTATAGGCACCAAACAATGCTGTGATAATATTTTTCGGTTGGTTGAAAATACGAAACAAATTGGGAAAGCAGCGACTGGGGAAAAAGTGATTATATTGGAAAATGAAATATATAAGTAAGAAAGTTTTATCCCTGTTAGTAAAAGATTGCTTTGCCCCTAGGAATTCGAATGTCGATATATATAAAGTCAACAATTGATGTTGGCTTTTTTTGTTACGCTTTTAATGAAGATGTGCTATAGAGAGGTGGTGCTTGTTCATCTAACGGGCATTAGGGGATAGATTAATTAATATGATGATAATTGAATTGAACCGAATAATAAACCACCACCCGAAAGTGGAGGTTTATTATTGAATCGAGGAAATTACTGTTCTTGTAAGCTGGTTACAGAAACACTTTGTTTTTTATTGGGATCATCAAGGGGATGGATTGTAGCCGTTCCATTTTGTTCATCCACGTGCTCAATGTAGATACTTTCCTCATTATAGGTTACAGTAACCATATTTGGTGAAGAAGCAATTTCTTCCGCTCGTTGTGCGTTCATTTTAGCCACCTCCTTTGGACTTGCAACATGTATAATATTTGTTTCGAATTACTTAGATATACTTGTTGTAATTAAAATGCTTGCAAGAATCCCTTACACCCTTACTTAACTAACTGGTGCGTTAGCTGAAGATCGAGTCAGTTTTTAATTATTTCCAATAACGCGGCATGTTAGTTCAAAAGACTAAAATCAGTGGTTTGATATAATTACAGTACATTAAAAAGTTTAGGGGGATGTAAAATGACTATATGGGTAAATAAGGGATTTTCGATTTCTACTAATAAAAAGTATTTAGATGTAGATTTAATACATGATTTTTTGAATCAAGAAGCTTACTGGTCAAAGGGGATACTCAAGGAAACAGTAATAAAGTCAATTGAAAATACGACCTTATGCTTTGGGGTTTATAAAGGTGAAATAGGTAATGAAGGAAGTGAACAAGTTGGATTTGCAAGGGTAATAACCGATTTAGCAACCCATGCGTACCTTTGCGATGTGTTTATATTACCTGACTATCGTAAATTGGGATTATCAAAATGGTTAATGGATGTTATCACCAACCATTCCGAACTAGAAGGGGTTCGCAGGTTTATGTTAGCTACTAAAGATGCACATTCATTATATAAAAAATACGGTTTTAATCAGATTGATAATTCAGAGCTATTTATGCAAAAAGTCCGTAAATCCCCATATCAACAATAAGGTTATTTTCATTAGCAGGTGCAAAAGTTCTCTAAGGGACAGTGACGAATTGCTCTTTTCTTATAGAGCAAAAGGGCTGAAGCAGCAATTCTTACTTATATGCAGGAAAACAGTATATATACGAAAAGATATGAGGAATTAAAATGGAAAAATTTAATTTGATCAAGCAAAATCATAGTGTAGTTCCAAATTATAAAGTAAATGATAAGGAAGTTTCTTTTGATATATACATTAGTCCAAAACAAGAGGTCTGCATTATTGGGATATTAGATAATAACTATATATGCTGGTGTTCTATAACTACGATTTCTGACTATGAAAATAATTCTGCTATTTTTCAATATGTATCGAATCTCCAAATAAAAACGATATCGAATAATCATAAAGCTTTAGGAGATCGGTATAAAGAAGTTAAAAGTTGGCATAGAATGCAGATTTGTAAGAGACCTTATCAAGATCAGTATCTATATTATTCGCCAGTAAGTTCTTCCTTCTTTACGGAAAGTGAATTTTTCGCAAGAGAAATCTATACGTTTTATAAACAAGAGAGAGCCAAATGTGAATACAGGTTAATTGACGATGCTTATATAACTATTTTAGAAAGATATAAAAGCATTTTAAATAAAGAAAACCAAGAATATAGTTATTATTACGAAATGAACCCACTAATTAGGATAATAAAAGATGAAAGTTATATAAAACTATGTCCTATATCAGAAATCAGACAATTATATTTAGAATGCCTTGAAAAATGTGATGGTTTATATAACGGATATATGACAGCGGTTCGTTAAAAAATATAATTTCGGGGTGAATAAAAGGGCCATTTTGATTAAAATCAATCAAAAAATGCGGTTGCCCAATTTAAAGAATTTTGAACGAAAAGCTTCTTCTTACTGAACATGAATAAAAATAATAAAATGACTTACAGTGTGATCGTTTTCTTTACTTTTGTAAAAGGTTGCTTTTTTATTGAAAGTCTATAAAGAGATTGTGAGGGGTTGTACTTAAACTAACTGAAGTTTAGCTGAAGTAGGATTAGACCCTGCATAATCGTGCACAGAATGTCGGATGATTAGTTTCAACTCCTGCTATTCTGTTGATATAAGGGAGGTCATTGAATGGATTTGCTCAAAAATATGAATGGCGCCATTAAATTCATTGAAGACAATCTTACGAATGAAATTGACTTTAAAGAAGTTGCAAGGCTAGCTTATTGTTCGGAATATCATTTTAAAAGGATGTTTTCCTTCCTGGCAGGTATTTCCCTATCCGAGTATATCCGCCGAAGACGACTTACGCTTGCGGCGTTTGAGCTTAAAGATAACAAGATAAAGGTCATTGATATAGCGATAAAGTACGGGTACAGCTCACCGGACTCTTTTACAAGGGCGTTTCAACATTTGCATGGTATCACACCATCAGAAGCGAGAAGTAATGGCCATTCACTTAAAGCCTTTCCACCGATGTCCTTCCAATTATCCATTAAAGGAGGCAGTGAAATGAACTACCGAATTGAAGAAAAAGAGGCATTTCGCATTATTGGAATTAAAAAAAGAGTTCCGATCATTTTTAACGGGGTTAATCCAGAGATTGCATCCATGTGGCAAAGTTTAGACGAGAAAATGATAAATGAACTTAAAGACCTTTCGAATGTCGAGCCAACCGGACTGCTTAGTGCATCTACGAACTTTTCCGAAGGCAGGCTGGAGGAAAAAGGGGAGCTTGATCATTATATCGGCGCAGCTACAACGAAGGAATGTTCAGATAACTTAACACAGCTTGAAGTTGATGCATCTACATGGGCGGTATTCGAAGCAGTCGGACCTTTTCCTGAAACACTGCAAAATGTATGGGGCCGTATTTATTCCGAATGGTTTCCATCCTCTAACTATGAACAAATCGAGGGGCCGGAAATCCTTTGGAACGAAAATAAAGATGTAACCTCACCAACATTTCGAAGTGAAATCTGGATTCCCGTTTTGAAAAAGTAAGCATAGGCATAAGATTTATCCGAAGAGCTGTTTCGACAGCTCTTATTTATTTTTAGCTGGGGATCGTAGCTGCCTTAGGCAGCTTTTTTATTATGGAACTATCGGTGGCAGGTCTAAGCAAAAGAGGTCTTTTTATTATGTTTCGAGAATTAATATTAATAGATTAATGCTAGAACAGGGGGAGGAAATGAATGAAACAAAATATTTATGATAATCAGATTTTCTTTAATGAATATGCGTCGTTACGTGAGAGTGGTGTTACCTATAATGATTTTGTTGAGCAGCCATCAATTAAATCTACCATTTCAAACCTTAAGGGGAAATCAATATTAGATTTAGGTTGTGGAACTGGTCATTTTTCAAGGTATTGTATAGAAAACGGTGCTTCGAAAGTTTTAGGTGTAGATATTTCAAGAAATATGATTGAACAGGCGAAAAAAGATAACAATCACGAGAAAATAGATTATATGTGCATACCAATAGAAGACCTGGATCTACCAAATCAAAAATTGGACTTAATCATAAGTTCTTTGGCTATTCATTACATAGAAGATTACCCAAACCTAATTAAGAAGATTAATGGATTATTAAAAAAGAACGGTGAATTTATCTTTTCAACTGAACATCCGATAGTTACAGCTCGAAAAGAGATGGATAATTGGATTCACGATAATGAAGGGGTTAAATTACATTGGGCATTGGATAATTACCAGGAAGAAGGAAAAAGGGAACAACATTGGTATATTGATGGTGTGATTATATATCATAGAACCATTTCAACTTTAATAAATACACTTATAGATAATGGGTTTGTAGTAGAAAAGATTATTGAACCACAATCAATCCCTACTGGATTAGAGCAAATGCCGAAATTAATTAATGAAAACCGGAGACCGTCTTTTATTATTATTAAATCAAGAAATGGGGATAGGAGCTAACTTGGCAGTTTAGTTGTGAAGGCTCTAAGAAATCAGATTAATTGTAGGGGGCGGAATAATGAATATAGGAAACGAATATTTAAAAATTGTAATTGAAAGATTTAAAAGTGTAAAAGATCTTGGAGATAAAACGATAAACCAATTATCTGAAGAGGAGATCTATTGGACTTATAATGACGTGTCAAATAGTATCGCAATAATAGTAAAGCATCTGAGTGGAAATATGGTTTCAAGGTGGACTGACTTTTTAACAACAGACGGAGAGAAGGAATATAGAAATCGTGACGAAGAATTTTCAGATGATATATCTTCAAAATCAGAGCTCACAATTGTTTGGGAAAAGGGTTGGCAAACCCTGATTGATACATTAACTGGTTTAAGTGAGCAAGATTTATTAAAAAAAATATATATTCGTGGAGAAGGTCATTTGGTATTAGAGGCTATTGAGAGGCAAATGGCACATTATTCTTATCATGTTGGGCAAATTGTTTATATTGGTAAACAAGTAAAAAACAATAAATGGGAAAGCCTCAGTATACCAAAGGGGAAATCTGAAGAATATTTAAAACAAATGCTTGATAAACACCGAGAGTAGATCGATCGTTATTGAGTTAACTGGTGCGTTGAAGATAGGAGCTGTCTTTAAGGCAGCTTTTTCATTATGAATAAGAAGTCGAATTTGCACGCATTATTCCTTCAAATACGATTACAATATCGCCCCAACCAAAATGTTAGTTGATTTCGCACAATTGATAAGGTTTTGGTCACATTTACAACGACCCGGGTATGATTTGTAAGTACCATAGCAATAATCGTGAGTACGGCAGCAGGTATCAAGAGAGTGAGCTAAATATAGATTTTGAAGAAAAAAAGAAAATTGTCAATGATGAAGATTGTTGGTTCAATCCTTTCAAATTTAAACAGATTATTAAATTAATGGGTGCGTTAGCTGAAGTTCGGAGCTGTCTTTACCGGCACCCTAGAGCAATTGGCTCGGCTCAGCGGTACAACCGTGTAAGGCCCGCGGATACAACCGACCTTTAATTATAATTACGGATCAAATCGTTTGGTAGGATCAGATCTTTTTTTTGTTTTTATAATAATAACATAAATAGAACAGATGTTCCAGTGGTTATGTGTAAATATATTACATTTTTTAAGCCGGCTCTGTTAAAGGGTATGTTGATTTTTTTGTAGAACTAACGGGGCAGGGGAGTTTAAGAAGAAAAGCTTGAACAGGATAGGCAGCCGTATTTGATTCTTGATTAGGAAATTTTTTTGTTTTTTTGACGATAAAATATGTTGTTGGTAAATGGAATTATGGAACTAAATGGGTATCTATAATTAGCTAAAAAAGGGGAATTTTATTTGATTGCACTAATTATCTCTGTATATATAACTATTACACTTGTATCGCTCTTTACTTTCGCTGGGCCTTATTCTCCATTGGTGGGACTTGCCATCGGATTCCCAATACATATGCTAATATTACTTACACAAATATATAAAGAAGTAAAAAAGATATCTAAAAAACTATACGAATAGTTTGTGCCAACTCTACAATATTCAACTAACAGGTGCTCTACTTCAACAAGGGATTAAAATAACATTAAACCCATGTACTTAGAAACCAATAAAGGTTTGAACTCAAGGAGATTTTTATGAATGATCACTGCTGCGAAACTATGAAAGATCAAGTTAATATTATGTGCAACGTTCACGCTGACCCATTTGATTGTCCAGACACTTTGATTACTTATAATGATAAATTTGATGAATATGGGTTAATAATCCAGGATGGTGGCAGCTCAAGTATAGAGATAACCTATTGTCCCTGGTGTGGCACGAAATTACCTGGTTCTAAAAGAGATTTATGGTTTGAAGTCCTTGAACAATTAGGATTTGATGACCCTGCCGAGCAATCTATTCCAGAGGAATTTAAAACAGATAAATGGTATAAGAATTGTAAATGAGCAGAAGTTTCACTAGCTTGTTGAAAGATACTTAGGGTGCTTTTAAGAACTATGGTGTGCTTTAGCTTTACTTCTATTTTTCTTATTCAACAATAGGCGTAGGTTGTTAGTTCAACAAGCTTAGTGTAGACGTTCTGCGCAGTTTATATATGTTATAATTAATTCAAAAAAAGAGAAAAGGTGGATTTTTTTTGAATTTTAATGCCGGTGATATAGTATTTCAACTTATTATGTTTATTTTGTTGTTTGGTATCATTTTTGCTGTTTACTTTTTCGTTCGTTCCCTTCTTACAAGGACAAACAAATCCAATAGCGTAAAACAAAAACTTGATAGAGTAATTGAGCTACTTGAAAAGGATAAAAGGGATTAATTTACTTTTTATCCTTTTTTTCTGAACAGTTTATTATTGCTGATCAGCAGCTCCTCTTATGCAACAAATGGGACAGTTTAGCTCAACAAGAAAATGTTAAAATAGGGAGTTGAAAGGTGGTGATGGTGAGTGAATGTATTCCCGGATGAAGACGATCTTCTTTCGTTGTTTGAGTGTGAACCTACATTATTTGATACCACTGAGAAAGGTTTACCATTTTATCACAATAAAGCAACATATCAATTTTCTAATGGAGAGGAAGACTTTATTGTTACACTATCTCCATCTTACGGTGAAGTGAAAATACAAGTAACTCTACCGACTTCAAATAAATTGTTATCACTTTTGGATTTAAAACGAGTTGAAAAGTTTGAGATTACAGCAGACAAAAGGGAACTTTCAAGTGTACTTTTAACGGTTCTGAATGAGGATTCCCAACAAACAATAGAAATTGATTTTAAGCCAAAATATAAACTGATTTTTAGAGAACATTATACACGGTAAAACTCAGTCTTGTTCGACTAACGGATGCTTTACTTCATTACCAGGAGCTGATCAGCAGCTCCTTTTCTTATGCAAGGAACAAGTTTCATGCAGGTATAAATTGTAACGAATACCTCTGTTTTTATTCTTTTAAAGGTTTTATTAAACATTGAATAGAATTACTAATTTGGATAAATAAACAAAATTGAGGTGTTATCTTGCAGATACTATTAATTCGACATGGTGAGTCAGAAGACGATTTTTTAGAAGAAAATTATGAAGGATCTACAGATTTACCGCTAACTATTAAGGGCGTGGAACAAGTGGAAAAAATGTGTCGTCGTGTTTCAGAAGAGTTTCCACCGGAATTCATATGGTCAAGTACCTTGATTCGTGCCAGTAAAACTGCCGAAACTTTATCCAATACTATCAAATGTCCAGTAACATTCTTGGATGAGTTACGAGAGATGCAAGATAGGGAGAGTGAATCTGATTTTAGATTACGAGCTCAAAATGTACTTTCCCATCTTAGAGAAAACAGTGCAAACTATAAAAGGATTGCGGTTGTGTCCCACGGGGGTATGATTACAAAAATAATTGAAAGTTTTCTTCAATTGCCACACGAAATTGATGATGTGTGGTTCAATTCCAATAATACTGGCATTCATCTTCTTGAGTATACCGAACATCCAGATAAACTTATTAGATTTTTAAACAGTACCACGCATTTGAATTAACGTTTGTGTACGCTATATAACAAAGGAAGCCCAATTTCTCGTTTGTACCACTGAGAAATTGGGCTTTTATTAGGGTCATCTTCGACTTATTCTTTTACCACGAACTAAGCTTTATAACTGAATCTATAATTTTGTCCCAATCTTCACTATGAATCTCATGCCCTGATCCATCAAGAGTCACTAATTCTGCATGAGGGATGGCTTTCGTAAGTGCAAGCCCGTGCTCGTATGGCAGGGCTGGATCTTCTGTGCCATGGATAATGAGGACAGGCACACTGATCTCACCAATTCTATCGTAATACACGTCCCCGCCTTGCAGCATGGCATGATTAAATCTGCTCGGTAGCTGTTTGGCGCGATCAAACTCTCTTTCCGCCAGTTTATACATTCTTTCCTGCTCATAAGGTTTGGAACCGGCTAATGTTTTCCATCCGTCCGCAAGGTAAGGGATGGCCGCCTCCCGATTTGACCAATCGATGGAAGCACTCTTCGCATGGTGATCCAATATAGTCTGGTCCATTGGAGGCAGTTTTTCCATCACAGTCCCGAACACACTTGATGCAATTAGCGTAAGGGTAAATACGCGTTTCGGATATTTTAAGGCAAGAATCTGGCCGATCATACCGCCTAGGGACATTCCGACGATATGAGCTTGCTTTATGGAATAAGCGTCCAGGACACCCACGGCATCGTCAGCCATGTCCGTTATTGTATAGTTGGAAGTACCGGGTTCATAAACGGCCGATCGTCCCAGATCCCGATGATCGTACCGAATGACAAACCTCCCCTGACCAGCGAGTCGGAGACAGAAATCCTCATCCCACCAGTCTAATGAAGACATGGCTCCCATGATTAAAAGCACAGCAGGGTCCTTAGGGTTTCCAAAACTTTCCGTACATATATCGACTTTATTTATTTTCAGTATCTGTTCACTCATGTTTTTTACCTCCGTATTAAATATTATCTAATTACGCAGATCAATAAATTCTTTCCGGAGCATGATTGGCCTGCCCCTTTAATTATCGCAGTCTAACCCACTTAATAATCATGACGGGGCCTCCTTTTATTTTTGTAAAATGGAAGGTATTCCTATAATACTGTAACATGTGGAAATCCTTTGCGCCACCAAAATTTTCCACATTCCTTCCTCAGGAAAAAGTCTGTCCTGTTATTCCATGAATGCAGAAAAGCCCGAATAAAAGAGCACCTTTTTGGTGCCATTCATTCGGGCTTTTGTTCTTTTGCAAGATGTATTTTATTGAGCTGTATACCCGCCATCTAACACAACTGCCTGGCCGGTGATGCCTCGTGCTTTGTCGCTTGCAAGGAAAATGGCGTAGTCGGCAATTTCGCTTACGTCGAGCAAGCGGTTTTGTGGGACGAGCGGATAGATGACTTCTTCCAAAACGCTTTCCAGCGGTACTTGCCTTGTTTTTGCTAAGTCCTCCAGTTGACCGCGGACGAGAGGTGTGTCCACGTATCCTGGGCAAAGGGCATTTACGGTTATGCCTGAAGAGGCGCTTTCTAAGGCGGCTACTTTCGTTAATCCGATTACACCGTGTTTTGCACTATTGTAAGCTGCTTTGTTGGCGAATCCAATTAGCCCGTTAATGGAAGAGATGTTGATGATTCTGCCGAAGCCTTGTTCTTTCATGATGGGCAAAACGTTCTTGATCGCGATGAATGGAGCGGTCAGCATGATTTTGATCATCAGTTCGAATTTTTCAGTTGGAAACTCTTCGATTGGTGCAACATGTTGAAGGCCGGCGTTATTAATGAAAATATCAATTCGTCCATATTTGTCTTTAGCTTGTTTGATTAGTTGGATAATATCTTCTTCACTTGTTACGTCTGCTTTTAAGCCGATAACATCCAAGCCTTTGTTCCTTAGGTCCAATGCAGCTTTTTCAACAGTGTTTAGATCAAGGTCGGACAAAACGACCTTTGCGCCATTTTCAGCAAATATTTTTCCAATCTCAAAGCCAATTCCTCTGGCAGATCCGGTAATTATCGCCACTTTATCTTTAACCATATTACATTCCTCCAATAAAAATGTAATGGTCCAGGTCTGTCATTTTAAGTTGGTGAACAGGGATATTTAACAAGGGAAGGGAATATAAAGGGAAGGTTATGAAAATATGGTATAGGTTATTGAGTAAGAGTCTATCATGATTTTCAAAATAACAAAAGAATTTTTGTTTACCCATATTGCTGGCACAGATATTGCATACATAAAAAGGTGAGTAAAAGCAGGTAATTTAAACGGATAAGAAAGGAGAATCTGGATGATTAAAAAAATAGCCATTATCGGTTCAGGTGTAATGGGGAGTGGAATCACTCAATCATTTGCAGTTGGCGGGTATTCCGTCACCATCAACGATATAAAGGAAGAGTATCTATCATATGCCCAAAATCGAATCTCTGAGAATCTAGCATTGCTCATTGAGGAAGGGGTCTTGACTGATCGGGAAAAGCAAGGTGCCTTAGCTAATATTACATATAGTGTAGATTTGGAAGAGGCTATAAGGGATGCTGATTTTATCATTGAGGCCATTCCGGAAGTCATCGGGTTGAAGTTGGATCTTTATCAGCAATTGGAGAAGATAATCAAACCGGATGCAATTGTAGCTTCAAATACATCGACCTTTCCGATTTCCCAATTGATGGAGAAGGCCTCGTTTGCGGACCGAATGGTTATCACGCATTTCTTTAATCCTGGCCATTTGGTTCCTTTGGTTGAAGTTGTTCAGCATAACGGCACAAAGCCGGAAGTCGTCAAGACAACACTTGATTTGATGCGTAAAATCGGTAAGTCTCCGATTCTCTTGAAAAAAGAAATAGCAGGATTCATTGCTAACCGTTTGCAGACTGCCTTGATGCGGGAAGCCTTTTATCTATTAAAAGAGGGCGTTGCCAATGCTGAGGATATTGATACAGCGATAACGGCAGGACCAGGTTTTCGATGGGCATTTACAGGGCCAATCGAGATTGCTGATTTTGGCGGACTGGATACATGGCAGCGTGTTTTTGATAATGTTTCACCAGTGTTGGATCAGAGTAAGGAAGCCCCTGTTTTGATTCGTGATTTGGTCGAAAAGGGGAAGCTTGGGGCGAAGTCGGGTGAAGGGATTTTCACGTATGAGGAATCTACCGTTTCTCAGAAAATCAATGAGAGGGACCGTAATTTTATTAAACTAGGTAAATTAAAAATGGAGAAGGAGGAAGTACTATGAGAGAAGTAGTGATAGTAGGGGCAGCAAGAACACCAGTGGGTGCGTTTGGAGGCAGTCTTGCCAATGTTTCAGCGGTTGACTTGGGAGTTGTGGCAGCAAAGGAAGCGATTAAGCGGGCAAATATCTCGGCTGATATGATTGATGAGGTATTGATCGGGAATATTCTATCTGCTGGATTAGGGCAAAATGTGGCACGTCAGGTTGCGATTCATGCAGGGATTCCGGAAACAACGCCGGCTATGGCCGTTAATAAACTTTGCGGGTCTGGCCTCCGTACGGTAATAATGGGAGCGCAATTCATTGCCCTTGGTGATGCCGATGTGATTCTTGCTGGGGGGATTGAAAGCATGAGCAATGCCCCGTATTTACTTCCAAATTATCGTTTTGGACAGAAAATGGGTAATGCCGAAGCAGTGGATTCAATGACCTATGATGCCTTAACGGATGTTTTCAATCAGTATCATATGGGCGTGACTGCGGAGAATATTGCGGAGCAGTGGGACATCAGCCGGGAAAAGCAGGATGAATTTGCTTTAGATAGCCAATTGAAGGCTGAAAAGGCGCAGCTAGAAGGACGATTTGCAGATGAAATCGTACCTGTTGAATATAAACGCAGAGGAAAGACAATCTTGGTAGACCAAGATGAGCACCCACGTCATGGGCTGACGATAGACCAGCTAACGAAGCTGCGTCCTGCTTTTAAGGAAAATGGAACGGTTACGGCTGGAAATGCATCCGGGATCAATGATGGTGGGGCGATGTTGGTCCTGATGTCCAAAGAAAAAGCGGACGAGCTGGGACTGGAAACGCTAGCGACAATTAAGTCATATGGAAACGCCGCGCTTGATCCGAAAATCATGGGATACGGCCCAGTGCCTGCGACAAGAAAAGCTTTGGCAAAAGCGGGATTATCAATAGATGATATTGATTTGATGGAAGTGAATGAAGCCTTTGCGGCCCAGTCACTTGCCGTGCTGAAGGATCTTGAATTGAATCCGGAAAAAGTGAATGTAAATGGCGGGGCAATTGCTTTGGGCCACCCGGTAGGTGCATCTGGTGCCCGCATCTTAGTGACATTGTTGTATGAAATGAAGCGTAGGGATGCAAAAACCGGCCTTGCCACCCTATGTATCGGAGGTGGACAGGGAACTGCGCTGATTGTGGAACGTTGATGCATTGGCCTCAATTTCCTATGATATAATGGGGGGAACTTCAGACCGGTTAAGGAGAATGGGAATGGCCAGCGATAATAAAACTGTTCAATTGGAATTGGTGAAAGCGATATTGGAAGAATTACCTTTTGGGGTTTTGGTAACGAAAAACGAAAAAGAAATCGTTTTATGCAATAGCGTATTATCTGAGGCTTTTGCCGAGAATCAATTTGACCTGCGAGTAAATTTAATTATCGAAAAAAACCTTATACCAGACGTAAATACTCCTATTCGTTTGAAAGGTAATAATGGGATTGTCAGAAAAGCAATCGTTCAAATGGTTGATGAGGAATATCAGATTTATCTCCTATTGTTTACAAATAATAAAAGTGATTTCCTTAATATCGATAATCATGAAGAAATTCTGTTTAAGGATATCATCGAATTTGCCTATGATGGCTTGGTGATGGTCGATACGGAAGGGTATGTCCAAATGCTGAGCCACGCTTATGCGGATTTTCTTGGAGTCGATCAGGAAAGCTCTATTGGGAGACATGTAACGGAGGTCATTGAAAATACCCGTATGCATGTGGTCGCCAAAACTGGAAAGCAAGAGGTCGCTGAATTACAGAAGATTAAAGATAATTATATAATTGCGACCCGCTCCCCGATACGGAAACAAGGTAAATTAATGGGAGCGGTCGGGAAGATTCTTTTTAAGAATGTCGGGCAGTTCACCGCTCTTTCCAAGCGGATAAACTCACTTGAAGTAGAGCTGAAAAAGTACAAAGGCGATTTTCGCGAGAGAAATAAGGCCTCCTATACGTTTGATCATTTGATGGGAAGAAGTCCAGAATTCATGGAAGTAAAAGGTCAAGCGAAAATTGCTGCTAAAAGCGACTCAAATGTGTTGATATTGGGTGAAAGCGGAACTGGTAAGGAACTGTTTGCGCATTCAATTCATAATGCCAGCAGACGGGCCATGGGTGTATTTGTCAAAGTGAACTGTGCAGCCATCCCAGCAGAGCTGCTGGAGTCAGAGCTTTTTGGCTATGAAGAGGGTTCTTTCACTGGTGCAAAAAAAGGCGGAAAAGCAGGTAAGTTCGAAGCGGCTGAAGGCGGGACGATTTTTCTGGATGAAATCGGTGAGCTGCCACTGCATATGCAAGTGAAATTGCTCCGTGTTTTACAAGAAAAAGAAATTGAACGGGTCGGCTCGACGGGAAGCATTCCCATTGATGTACGGGTAATTGCTGCAACGAATCGTAATTTGGAGGAAATGGTCTCGAAAGGGGAATTCCGACTTGATATGTATTACCGGTTAAAGGTCATGCAAATCCACGTACCTTCCTTAAGGGAGCGACCGGAAGACATTGAAATACTGGTAAATCATTTTGTTGAAAAGTACCAGAACCTCATGAAAAAACGCGTACAGGGCATGAGTGATCAAGCATTACGGCTCCTTCGCCTTTATAAATGGCCGGGTAATATTCGTGAGTTGGAAAATATCATTGAACGTGCATTGAATATCGTCGATGAAGAGGAAATGATACGTTCCAAGCATCTTCCTAAAGAAATAACGGGACATAAAGAATCAGTCTCAATCCGCACTTTAGCTGAAGTAATGGATGAAACTGAACGGGGTGCAATAGTTTCATGTTTGGAAATGACTTCTGGTAATAAATCAGAAACGGCAAAGAGACTCGGAGTGAGCCGAACAACACTGTATGAAAAAATGAATAAATATGGTTTATGATTGTAGAAAAGAACCCTTATGCCAAAGGGTTCTTTCTGAATTTTAAAACAATTTTGATTGGAACGAGTGTGAGAAACTCCTGCTTAGAAAAGCGTGTCCAAAGGAGACCCCGCAGGCGCAAATGTGTCGAGGGCGGATCGCCCGCGGAAAGCGAGTGCCTGGAGTTGAACGCAACGGTCAATTTATACAAATCCTCAAAAAATCATTATTATGGAGTTTGTCGACATTCTGAAGTGCCCTTTAGCCAAAGGGTACTTTTTTTATACTTTTAAACCACCTCTTAAGAATAGATACACATTTGTGCATGTTTTACACCCGTAAATCCTTGAGTGTGTTAAGAAATCCGTACACAAAACAAGAGGGAATTTGAATGTTGTAAGAAAAGGTTTACACTTTTTTGGGGTTTATGACTTCTGTGTATTGAAACCTTGACAGTTTTAAGGGGTTTCAGCTTTTACAATTTATAAAAAGAGAGATGAAATCTTTGAAAAGGCTTTAAAAGATGATGTTTTTTTAATTTAGGATAAGTTGGCACAAGAATTGCATAAATACTTTGGTGAATGGCCTATCTGTCATTTTATCTGGTGTTTCGACGTAAAATGAAAAGGGATTTTTAATTCAATAGTTTGTTGAAAGCGTTCTCAATAAATGGGAAGCACTTAGTAAGATCATTCAGCTTGACTTGGGGAAGGCAGGTTTGGATGGTGAAAGCGGAAAAATTAAAAATATGGAATTTAGGGAGATTAATGTTTCTACTTAAAGGCTTCCGAAATAATTTGGGGGCAAGGGGAGAAAAGAAAAGGGGGAATTAAATTGGTGATTCAAATCTTAGCCATTGCTGTGGCTTTAGGACTTTTAATCTTTTTAGCCTATCGGGGCTATCCGGTCATTATCATAGCGCCGATTGTTACGTTATTGGCAGTCATTTTATCTGGCGGGCATTTGCTGCCGAGTTATACAGAAACTTATATGACGTTTGCTGCTAACTATGTAAAAGCATTTTTCCCGATATTTTTATTAGGGGCCGTATTTGGAAAAGTCATGGAGATGAGCGGTGCAGCAGCATCCATTGCCAAGACCATCGTAAAATCACTAGGTTCAAAGCAGGCTATTCTTGCTGTAGTGCTGGCTTGTTCGGCGCTGACATATGGCGGGGTTTCGCTGTTTGTAGTGGCATTTGCCGTTTATCCATTTGCAGCTGCAATTTTTAAAGAAGCAGACATTCCTAAGCGATTATTGCCAGGAACGATTGCATTAGGCGCATTCACTTATACGATGGATGCCCTTCCTGGAACACCACAGATTCAAAATATCATTCCAACGAACTATTTCGGAACAGATACTTATGCAGCTCCATTAATCGGGATTATTGGCGCGATCATGGTATTCACTGGCGGAATGATCTGGTTAGAACGTCGTCGTAAACAAGCGGTGGCAAATGGTGAAGGCTACGGGGAAGGACATATTAATGAACCGGAAAGTGCCGAAGAGCAAAACCTGCCTAACTTTTGGCTGTCCATCGTACCGCTCGTCCTTGTCGTAGCGTTTAATTTTGCTTTCAGTCGCAGTGCCATTTCGGTTAAGCACTGGTATGATGCATCGGTGTTGAAGGAATCCTTCAATATTGCCGATGTAAGCACAGTCACTTCATCCTGGTCTTTGATTGTTGCACTGACAATCGGTATTATTGCAGCGATGCTTCTGAATGTTGGGCGTATAAAGCTCAAATTGGCAAGTGGATTAACAGCTGCTGCAATGGGATCTTTGCTTGCGATATTCAATACTGCGTCTGAAGTTGGTTTTGGTAATGTTGTGAAAACGCTTCCTGGATTCTCGGTGATTCAAAACTGGGTGTTCAATGCAAGCGGTAATCCACTCGTATCGGAGGCTATTGCCGTCAATGTACTGGCAGGGATTACAGGGTCTGCATCTGGTGGACTTTCGATTGCGTTAGAAGTAATGGGCGGTCACTATTTACAGGTGGCTCAAAGTGTTGGAATCAGCCCGGAAATGCTACATCGAATTGCATCCATGGCATCTGGCGGAATGGATACGCTTCCACATAACGGTGCCGTTATTACTTTACTTGCTATTACAGGACTGACACATCGTCAATCCTACAAGGATATCTTTGCGATCACGATTTTGAAAACAGTGACTGTGTTCATCCTTGCTTTTGCAACTTCCCTATTTATTTAATAGAATAGTATTAGGAATGGAGATGATGGAAAATGAGTAAATTATTAACATCTTTTGAAAGCGCTATTCAACAAATCGAGGATGGAGCAACCATTATCGTTGGCGGGTTCGGATTAAGCGGAATTCCAGAAAATCTGATTTTTGCTTTGCGTGATAAAGGTGTAAAGGATTTGACCATTGTCAGCAACAATTGTGGAGTCGATGATTGGGGTCTAGGTCTTTTGCTGGAAAATAGACAAATCAAAAAAATGATCGCTTCTTATGTAGGGGAAAATAAATTATTTGAGCAGCAATTTTTAAGTGGAGAGCTGGAGGTCGAGCTAGTTCCCCAAGGAACGCTTGCTGAGCGTCTAAGAGCGGGTGGAGCAGGAATCCCTGCCTTCTATACAGCTACTGGAGTAGGAACGGAAGTCGCCAAAGGTAAAGAACATAAAGAGTTTGATGGTCGCACATACATTATGGAAAAAGGAATAGTCGGAGATTTTTCCTTTGTGAAAGCTTGGAAAGCAGATCATTTCGGTAATCTCGTCTATCGGAAAACGGCAAGAAACTTTAACCCTGTCGTTGCCACCGCGGGGAAAGTCACGATTGTTGAAGTGGAGGAGCTTGTGAACACAGGAGAGCTCGATCCAGATGAAATTCATACTTCAGGGGTTTATGTACAAAAAGTACTTGTAGGAAACCGTTATGAAAAACGAATTGAAAAACTTACAACTGCTAACGCATAAAAAGGAGGAGTATTCGAATGACTAGACAACAAATTTTAGAACGGGCCGTTAAAGAAATCCAAGATGGTATGTGTGTAAATTTAGGAATCGGAATGCCGACCTTGATTGCTAACATGATTCCAAATGACTTTAATGTTATGCTTCAATCGGAAAATGGCTTACTGGGAATCGGACCATATCCAGAAAAAGATGCAGTCGATCCGGATTTGATTAATGCAGGAAAAGAAACAGTAACGGCAAAAGCCGGTGCATCATTTTTTGATAGTGCTGAATCGTTCGCAATGATTCGCGGCGGCCACATCGATCTAGCCATTTTAGGCGGGATGGAAGTTTCCGAAAATGGGGACTTGGCAAACTGGATGATTCCAGGGAAGATGGTAAAAGGAATGGGAGGTGCGATGGACCTCGTCCAAGGAGCAAAACGGATCGTTGTCATCATGGACCATGTGAACAAACATGGGGAATCCAAAGTGAAAAAGAGTTGTACACTGCCATTGACGGGAGAAAAGGTCGTCCATTGCCTGATTACAGAATTGGCCGTATTTCATTTTACAGAAGCGGGTATGGAATTGATTGAATTGCAAAATGGCATAACACTTGATGAAGTGAAAAGTAAAACAGAGGCTGACTTTACAATAAGCCCCTCTATTGAAATTAAGGCATAGTAAGAGATTACTTGAATTGACCTATCAGGGAAACGGATAAAACTCATTATTAGGCTACTTTCAGTTCGTAAACGTACGGACGGAGGTAGTCTAATTTTTTTGATGTTGAAATAAATTCCCTTTCTATGTTAAAAAGCAGTTTGTATTTTACTAGAGATTGTGGAGGCAAAACAGGCTTTTCAATTCAGTTATCAATCTTAGAAAAATTATCATCTTCCATTTTTTACATAGAGTTTGTATGGAGAAATAAAAAAACTGTAGGCAAACACGGTTTTCATCGAGTTCGTCTACAGTCTGAAAGAAGGAATTCTTATTAAATGAATTCCTTCTTTGCATATTAATTGTTAAGAAATGATTTTTCGAAGAATTCCAGAAGATACTCTAGTGTGATTGGATCACTGTAAGTTGATGCTTTACTATTTATTTCAAATACACGATCGTTCTTAACCGCAGGTATATTTTTCCATGAATCAGTCTCCAAAAATGAATTAACAACATCCGGGTTTTTACTAAAGATCATATAATCTCCAGAATACTCAGGAAGCACTTCCGATGAGAGGACATAAATGCCTGATTTAAGTGCCTTTTCTTTTACTTTCGCAGGCATTTTCAAATCCATTGCTTGATACAATATTTCTGTCCCGCGTGCATAATTATTTCCAAATACATAAAACTCCTTGGCATCATTTTCAATTACAGAAACGGTTGCATCTTCGCCAATTTTTGCACGTATCGCTTCTCCTGCGGATTCTGCACGCGTTTTGAAATCATTAACCCATTCTTTTGCTTCCTTTTCTTTGTTTAAGAGTTTTCCGATTTCTATCTGCTGTGATAAATAATCCAATTTCCCCCAAGTGAATACTACAGTAGGAGCAATTTCATTTAGTTTGCCAATATTTTTCATCTCGGATCCTACTATGATTAGGTCCGGTTCCAGTTCGATGATTTTCTCCAGGCTATCTTCTGAAACGACTTCCACTCCCTTAAGTTTTTCTTGAAAAAGGGGATTCATATTAGTCCATTGATCTATCCCAACGATATTACCTTCTAAAGCCAAAACATTAGGTCCATTAGAGAGAGCAATTATTCTTTTTGGGTTTTTAGGAATCTCAATAGGGCCAGTTTCTGATTGATAGGTAAATGTTTCTTCTTTAGTCTTGGCTGCATTATCTTCGTTCGCTGTCTCGTTGTTCCCACAAGCACTAAGAATAAGTACGAACAAGAGTAGGAATGGTATGAATAGTTTTTTCATTCTGATTTTCTCCTTGCTTATTATAGTATAAGTTTAAAAAATGTATGTAATTAGTAATGATATTCATTTTCAATTACTATCAATATCTTAATGGTAATGATAATCATTGTCAATTAATTTCGCCAGATTGCTAAACTCATTGAATTAAGCTGTTGCCCCTACTTGTAGAAACATGTTTAAGGCTGGGTGGGGTGAAGCTATGAAAATACACGGAGGACTAAGAGAACTGTTCAAAGATCGGCAATGTTGGTCTAGATGTGGCAAAGGAAGATAGCCAAAGTAAGGTCAGGGATTTTTTAGATGGATCAGAACTGAAGAACCTTTCAATAGGCATAATCATTTAACGAAGCCTTTAATAACAAAATGGAAATATTTCAGCCATGCTACTTTTCCGTTAAAAAGGCTTATATAAGGTTTAAAGGAGGGATTACATTGACAGTAGCATTACGAACATTATTGGATAGATCAGTGAAAAAGATGGGGACAAGGATGAATCCAGTGGTGAAGGCATCAGCATTGGAAATGATCGAACGTGCTTATAATGAAGGGATTTATGTACAGATAAGTGCTGGCCACCGCTCTTTGGAAGAACAAGCTGCGCTTTATGGCCAAGGAAGAGTTTACAGCTACAATGGAAAAAACTATAGTAATCTAGCTAAGCCTAATGTGACAAACGCTAAACC
Source organism: Peribacillus sp. ACCC06369 (assembly GCF_030348945.1). Classification (NCBI taxonomy): domain Bacteria; kingdom Bacillati; phylum Bacillota; class Bacilli; order Caryophanales; family Bacillaceae; genus Peribacillus; species Peribacillus sp. ACCC06369. The sequence goes on along the minus strand of NZ_JAUCEN010000002.1, from coordinate 4,225,774 downwards.
AGGCCAGTCTTATCATAATTTTGGACTGGCTATTGATTTTTTCACTGTGAGTGATGATGGCAAGAAAGCGAACTGGACAGTGAATTCAAAGTGGCAGCGTGTAGCTGCTATAGGTAAGGATTTAGGATTTAAATGGGGCGGGGATTGGAGTTCATTCAAGGATTATCCCCACTTGGAAATGACGGGTGGGCTATCCTATTCACAGTTACAAGCAGGGAAAGAACCTCATCTTACCTTTAAATTCGAAAAAACGGATCTCCCGAAAACCAGCAAAGGAGATACCTATATAATTTCCATACAAAATACGTTAAATAGCCGGTATAAAGCAGCAATTTCCGTTGATGGGTTTTACGGTCCCGAAACTCGATCGGCCCTTATAAAAGCTATACAAACGGAACTGAATAAGCAATTCAATAAAAAGCTTGCTGTCGATGGAAAATGGGGACCTAAAACCAAGACTGCAATCGTCACCGTAAAAAAAGGAGCTGCAGGCAATATCACATGGATTCTCCAAGCAGCACTTTACATGGAAGGATTTAACCCTGGGCCCCTTGACGCAGAATTCGGTGAGAATACAGAGATGGCATTATTTAAATACCAGAAGGCAAGCAAGATTTCTGCAGATAAGCAAGCAGGTAAAGAAACATGGAATGAATTGTTTGCTTGATAGAGAATGCAGGTAAATGATGGCCGATTTGATCCTACACAGCATAATTCGACCTACACAGCAATAATTCGACACTTCGCAATAATCCGACCAACACCAAATCCGGCCTGCACACGATATTATTCGACCTCACCCCGAACCTTACCCGGGAAATAATTCACCTAAACTCGGCATAATTCGACTTACCCGGGAATAATCCGTAAAGAATTCATTCAAGTTCCAAGCACCAATCATTGCATCGCATTAGGCTTCCCAGTGGGTATTCGAATTCACATTCGGAGATGAGGCGGAAGTCTAGCTTACGGCAAATTGCGTTTGACGCAGGATTATTGATTGACGGGAATGCGTGAATATATTTATATTTCCGTTCGGCTTTGATTTTGGCTATCAGAGCCTTCATGGCATGGGATGCGATTCCTTGTCCCTGAAATGAAGGGAGGACGCTCCAACCGCTTTCGTACACATTTTCATTATTCCATTCGGTTTGCCAGTAGCCAACGGAACCAGCCGCTTCTGTCTCTGGAAACAGGATGATGCTAAACATGCATCCCTTATTTCCCAGCTGAAGATACCGCTGATGCCGTTTCATGATTTGTTCATTACTTTCCGGACCACCAAGATGTGCCATCATTTCTGGGGCATTAAGTTGAAAAAGTAAATCAAGGTCCTTATCTTCCCATGGTTTAATTTCTAATCTGGTTTCTTTGCTTCGTTCTGTAATCCGACTCACCCCTACCTTTTTATTTTCTTATAGTAACTTTCTTTGCTGGATGCGAGATACCTTTTTTTATATGTGAAATTACTATTCTATTGGAGTAGGATTTTATTAAAGATAAAGAGATGAAAGTTTCCCATTAAATGCTATAATTTACAGGTGATTCTATCAAATGACAGAGAACGGAGATGAAGAAATGAAATCTTCAGTGAATCAGTTTTCCACTCAATTTGAATGGATATTGAATGTGATCAATGTGGGTGTCCATATAGTGAATAAAGATGGGGATACGGTTTTCTACAATGAAATGATGGCACATATCGATGGGCTTGATCGTGAACAGGTATTGGGGGAGAATATCTTTCAGCTTTATCCATCCTTGACCGATGAATCCAGTACGCTGCATGTAGCATTGGAAAAGGGCGTGGAAACGAATGAGTCCATCCAGACGTATGTCAATTTAAAAGAGAAAAAAATAACTTCAATCAATAGTACGTATCCTTTATATGAGGATGGTGAAATTATTGGGGCAGTGGAAATAGCAAAGGATATTACGAAGGTCATGAATATGTACGACCAAATTGTTGATTTGCGTTCCCAGCTGGCCGAGACCCATAAGAAAACCAAGTTCCTTGAAGGGACGGCGACCTACCATTTCAGTGATTTAATCGGTGATAGCCATGCATTTAAGCAAGCCATTTCATTGGCGAAAAAAGCGGCCCGTACACATTCCCCAGTCATGATTTATGGACCTACAGGGACGGGAAAAGAATTGGTCGCTCAAAGTATACATAATGTAAGTGCTCAGCGAAATCAACCATTCATAGCGCAAAACTGTGCGGCTGTTCCAAAGGAATTGATGGAGGGGCTGCTGTTCGGTACGACGAAAGGGGCTTTTACTGGAGCGATGGATCGCCTGGGCATTTTTGAACAGGCAAATGGCGGTACCCTTTTCCTTGATGAGTTGAATAGCCTCGATCTCGGCCTGCAGGCAAAATTGCTGCGGGTGCTTCAGGAAGGCGAGGTACGCCGTGTTGGGGGTTCGAAGGAGCAAAAGGTTAATGTGAAGATCATTGCTGCGATGAACATTTCTCCAGAAGAGGCGTTAGATCGGGGAATCATTCGCTCGGATTTATTCTTTCGCCTGAATGTCGTGACGATCCAAATGCCTTCACTGCTGGAGCGTAAAACGGATATTCCGGAAATCGTCAATCACTTTATTCAGAAATTCAACAAATCATTCTTTACGGAAGTACGCGGAATCAGTCATAAGGCGATGCAGAGGCTTCTTCAATATCCATGGCCCGGGAACATTCGTGAACTGGGACATGCCATCGAGTTAACCTTTAACGTCATGGACGCAGGGGAAGATATGATTGATGAACACCATCTTCCTGCATATCTTTTTCCTTCAGGGAATTACGCTGCATCAAATACGCAGAACCATCCTTCCCCATTGAAAAATAAGATTGATTTACCTGTCGTTCTTGAAGAAATGGAAAGGGAAATGATCATCAATATGTTCGAGAAATATAACGGGAATATCAGCAAAACGGCTGAAGCCCTCAATATTAAAAGACAGGGATTACAATATAAGTTAAACAAGTACGGCATTGAAAAAGTTTATACGGCAGGATCGAGAGAATCAAAATAAATGTGGTTGTATTTGAAAACGCTGTCAAATCATTGATAATGATGTAACTTGAAGAGGGCTCTTGTGTAAAGAGACCCTCTTTTTTTTGTTTGGCGCAAAGAATCTGGCTGCAAAAAATTAGGCATAACGAAAAATTATTTGCGGTTTTAAGGTCGATTTGTCCCCCTTTTCTTATGTTTCCCTTGTTTTGAATGTTGGCATCAATCTTGCAAATGTATATAGATAAGTTCTTAGAATAAGGGGGCATATTAAATGAATTTGATGGGAATGGATGTAAAACATACAGAATACCTTGGTGGGCGCAGGCATTATAATGATATCGAACTTTGGAAGGACGTAACGGAAGAGCAGTGGAATGATTGGATCTGGCAATTGACCAATACGATTAAAACATTGGATGATCTGAAAAAGGTCGTCAACTTGACACCTGATGAAGAGGAAGGTGTCCGGATTTCGACTCAAACGATTCCATTGAACATTACGCCATATTATGCATCTTTGATGAATCCGGATGATCCTCGCTGTCCGATTCGTTTACAGTCGGTACCGCTTTCGGCAGAAATGAACAAAACCAGATATGATTTGGAGGATCCGCTGCATGAGGATGAGGATTCCCCTGTTCCAGGATTGACGCATCGTTATCCGGATCGCGTTCTATTCCTTGTAACGAACCAATGCTCCATGTACTGCAGGTATTGTACGCGCCGCCGTTTTTCAGGTCAGGTTGGCATGGGTGTTCCCAAAAAGCAGCTGGACGGGGCGATTGAATATATCCGGAATACTCCCGAAGTTAGGGACGTGCTGATTTCTGGAGGAGACGGCCTGTTGATCAATGATAAGATCCTTGAATATGTATTGAGTAACTTACGTGCCATCCCGCATGTGGAAATCATTCGGATCGGAACTCGTGCACCGGTCGTTTTCCCGCAGAGGATTACGGAAAATTTATGCAATATTCTGAAAAAGTATCATCCGATTTGGTTAAATACGCATTTCAATCATTCCCTTGAATTGACGGATGAAGCGAAAAAGGCATGCGATATGCTGTCGATGGCAGGCGTGCCGCTTGGTAATCAGGCTGTCATCCTGGCTGGCATCAACGATAGTGTCCATATCATGAAAAAGCTTATGCATGACTGTGTTAAAGCAAGGGTTAGGCCTTATTACATTTATCAATGTGATCTATCTGAAGGGATTGGCCATTTCCGGGCGCCGGTTTCAAAAGGACTGGAAATCATTGAAGCGCTTCGCGGCCATACATCAGGATATGCGGTGCCAACCTTTGTGGTGGATGCTCCTGGCGGTGGAGGAAAGATTGCCTTGACTCCGAATTACCTGCTTTCGCAAAGTCCGGATAAAGTCGTTTTACGGAACTTTGAAGGAGTGATCACTAGTTATCCGGAGCCGAAGAATTATGTTTCCGGCAGTGCGGATGCTTACTTTGATGAAGTGTATGGTACTGAGGATAGGAAAGAAGCCGTGGGGATTTCCGCTCTCATGACGGATGAGAAATTCAATTTGGTGCCAGAGGGCCTTCGCCGTCTTGACAAGAGAAAGGCGTATGAAACCACTGATGAACATGCATCATTGAAGGATCGCCGTGATAAACGGGATGAAATGAAGGAAAAATTAAGGTTAGCCCAAGAAAAAAAGAATGCCTTGGTCGGAAGCGGCTCGGTGAAATCTGAAGGCAAGGAGGAATGAAGATGGATTGCTTGTGGTGTAATGCCCCAAACGTAGAAGAAAGTGAAAAAAAGGATTGTTACTGGATCATGCCTGATGGGAAACGCTCTATAAGAGTCCTTCAAGTTCCAGCCTTGAACTGTCCGGAATGTGGAATCTATGTGTCTGATTCGATGAATCAAAAGGTGGACGAAGCCTTATCCATATATGATGTGAGTGAATACCCTGATGAGTTTACGTATGAGCAGCTTCTTCAGGCACCCGTCAAAAAATTATTCAATTGGAAATAGAATGCCGGGAGAAGCGGATGATATGCATCTCTTCTCCCGAATTCTTTAAATAAGGGGGTTACATAATGCCTGTTCAAAAGCTGCCTTTTTTCACCCAGATCGAGACTGGGGATTGTTATACCATGGAACTCTATCATGATCATGCCAATCAGCGCTTGCGCATGGATGATTATCGGGGAAATATCCAAAAAGCGATGGCCCGGGCGCTTGTCATCGCAAAGGAGCAGGGCTTTACTAAAGTGATACTTAAAGCTAGAAACGAAGATTTATCTGCGGCATTGGGACAAGGATACATGCTGGAAGGAATATTAAGCAGGTATTTCAACGGGAATGATGCCTATTGCATGGCTTTCTATTTAACGGATGAAAGGCGAACGAGCGACTTTTGGGTCAAGGAAGATAAAGTCATCCAAGATGTAAGTGAGATTCCCAGACTGATGGATATGCAGAAAATTCCTGAAAATTATATCCTCCGTTTTGCTACAGATGAAGATGCGCAAGAGCTGGCTAATTTATATGGTGAAATTTTTGAAACCTATCCTACACCGATGAATGATGAGCGATATATCAAGAAAGTGATGGAGGAAGGTACGATCTTCAGTGTTATCGAATATGAAGGATCCATTGTGAGTGCTGCATCCGCGGAAGTGAATGAGATGTATCATAATGCTGAATTGACGGACTGTGCAACGATTCCCCATCATCGAAAGCATGGTTTCATGAAGGTGCTAATCTCTGCATTGGAACAAGAATTGATCAGGAAAAACATTTATTGCTCTTATTCATTGGCGCGATCATTGTCGATGGGAATGAACGCCGTTTTTCATCAGCTTGGTTATGAATATGGCGGCAGATTAACGAAGAATTGCAATATTTGGGATAAGTATGAGGACATGAATATTTGGGGTAAAGATTTATCTTTCAAGTAGGAGGATTGTTTCTATGGCTAAATACACATGGGTTGATAAAGAAACCTGTATTGCCTGCGGGGCGTGCGGTTCAACAGGTCCTGAAATTTATGACTATGACGATCAAGGGATTGCTTTTGTGATCTTGGATGATAATCAGGGGATTGCCGAAGTTCCTGAAATCCTGCATGAGGACATGCAGGATGCTATGGAAGGCTGCCCTACAGAGTCAATCCTGATTCAGGATGAACCTTTTAGCTGGTAAACTAGGTTTTTTTAATCTGGGAAATTAGTTGATTAATAGAATGCTGCACAGTGGGTACGAACGTTAAAAGGAGAGATGACATGACACGCAATTATTTGATTAAGCCTACTTTAGATCATGACTATCCCACTATCTCTCATGGGAATGGAATTTATCTTTATGATACAGATGGAAAACAGTATATAGACGGATCATCAGGTGCTGTTACGGCAAGTATTGGCCATGGTGTAATAGACGTTGTCGATGCAATGACGGAGCAGGCCCGCAAAGTTTCTTTTGCATACAGGTCTCATTTTACGAGTGAAGCCGCAGAAGCATTAGCCAAAAAGCTAAGTGATTTGGCTCCAGGGGATTTGAATTGGTCATTTTTCGTGAATAGCGGATCCGAAGCGACCGAAACGGCGATGAAGATAGCGATTCAGCATTGGCAAGAAAAAGGATATGAGCGAAAAAATCGTATCGTCTCCAGATGGACGAGTTATCACGGGATTACGATGGGCGCTTTATCGATGTCAGGTCATGTACCGAGGAGAAAGCGTTTTGTTCCGCTATTGGAAGATTTCCCTAGCATTTCCGCTCCCTACTGTTATCGCTGTCCTTATAATAATGAATCTTCCGGCTGCAAGCTTCAGTGTGCTAATGAACTGGAAACAGCCATTCAAAGGGTCGGCTCCGAGAATATCGCAGCCTTCATCGCAGAGCCGATCATCGGGGCATCCGCTGGTGCTGTAACACCGCCGGATGGCTACTATCAAAGGATTAAGGAAATCTGCGAAAACTATGACATTCTTTTTATCGCCGATGAGGTAATGACGGGAATCGGACGGACAGGAAAAATGTTCGCGATGGAACATTGGGGAGTCGACCCGGATATCATCGCATTGGGTAAAGGAATGAGCGCCGGTTATACTCCAATGGCAGCCACAATGGTTAGTGACCGTGTCATGGAGCCCATTTTAAAAGGCTCGAATTCAATCATGGCTGGACACACATATAGTGCAAATCCTCTATCTGCAGCCGTTTCATTGGAAGTGCTTTCCTACATTGAGGGAAATGACCTGGTTCAGGCGGCTGAAGATAAAGGTCAATATCTGTTTAAGAAGCTGCAAGGGTTGGCTGGGAAATTCGACATAATTGGTGATGTACGGGGGAAAGGGCTTCTCCTCGGACTTGAGTTTGTCTCCAATCGGATTTCAAAAACGCCATTCGACTTGCAAATTGGCCTGACCACTAGGCTTGTCAATAAGGCTTTTGCGAAGGGATTGTTGATCTATCCTGCTGCGGGTGCGATTGAAGGAATCGCTGGTGATGCGGTTATCCTATCTCCGCCATTAATCATTACGAATGAAGAAATCGATCGCCTCGTCAAGATACTGGAAGCTTCCCTTGAAGAGTTGCAGCGTGAATTGCACTCGGAAGGCTTGATTGAGGACATGCAGGCTATTTAGGAGGAACGGTATGAAGCAGGTCATTACGAAGAAAAACAAAATTGTGACCCTGGAAGAAGCACTGGAGCATATTTCCGATGGATGCACGCTCATGTATGGCGGATTTGGCGGAGTGGGGACTCCCCCCACGCTCGTGCAGGGTATCCTGGCCAAAGGTGTTAAGGATTTGACCTTGATTGGCAATGATACTGGATTCCCTGATATCGGCATTGGCCGGCTTGTGACTGCTGAAAGGGCAAAGAAAGTCATCGCCTCACATATCGGATCCAATCCTAATGCAGGCAGGCTCATGACTGAAGGAAAGCTGCAAGTGGAGTTTTCACCGCAAGGGACATTAGCAGAACGGATTCGTGCTGGCGGTGTAGGCTTAGGCGGGATTTTTGTCGATGTCGGGATTGGCACGATAGCCGAAGAAGGCAAGAACAAGATGGTCATAGAAGGAAAAGAATATTTGGTGGAAACCGCGTTGACCGCTGAAGTCAGCATCGTCCATGCGAAAAAGGCAGATTCACTAGGGAATTTAGTGTACGACAAGACTGCATGCAATTTCAATCCGCTGGTAGCGATGGCAGGGGCCTTCACGATTGCGGAAGTGGAAGAAATCGTTCCTGCAGGCGAATTGGATCCGGAGTGTATTGCCACACCAGGCATTTATGTAGATATGGTGATTCCGACAAAAGGGGTGAATTGGAAATGGGCATGGCAGTAGATGTACGAAATCGCATCGCGAAACGCGCCGCCAAGGAAATCCATGACGGATTGATCGTCAATTTAGGCATCGGCATTCCTACCCTGGTGGCCGACCATATACCTCAAGATATCCATGTGCTGTTCCATGCGGAAAATGGCGTTCTCGGTACAGGTCCAAGTCCGGATCCGGGGAAAGAAGATCCTGCCCTCTGTAATGCGGGAGGGTTCCCGATCACCACTGTAATGGGCGCTTCATACTTTGACAGTGCAACTGCATTTGGAATGATCCGGAAAGGATACATCGACATCACCATCCTTGGAGCCTTGGAAGTCAGTGAAAAGGGGGACTTGGCGAATTGGATCGTCCCAGGTAAGCGAGTGCCAGGGATGGGTGGGGCGATGGAGCTTGCCCAGAAAGCCAAAAAGGTGATCGTCCTGATGAATCACGTGAATAAGCAGGGTGAATCGAAGATATTGAAGACCTGTACGCTTCCATTGACGGCAAGGCAAAGTGTGGATTTAATCATTACGGAGATGGCTGTCATGGAAGTTACGGAAGAGGGATTGGTGCTGAAGGAAGTCATGGCGCCATATACCGTTGATGATGTGATAAGGAATACAGAGGCGACATTGAAAATCCATGCTGCTGTCAACACCATTGAATAGGTAAGAGGAGGAAAAAAGCATGAATGAGGTTGTCATCGTTGCTGGAGCGCGAACTGCAGTTGGATCCTTTGGCAAATCACTACGGAATGTTAAAGCTATCGAATTGGGCCGTCAAGTATTGGAAGGTTTAATGGATAATTATGGGTTAGGTAAAGAAAAGGTAAATGAAGTGATTTTCGGACATGGCTATGTCCACGGAGGCGGACTTAACTCGGCCCGAATTTCGTCGCAGATGGCATGTTTCCCACACAGTGTCCCAGGCCACGTTGTAATCAAAGCATGTGGATCAGGTTTAAAGGCCATTACCAACGCCGCTTTAACTATCGCTGCTGGTCAAGAAGACGTAATCATTGCCGGCGGAGTGGAGAGCATGAGCAATGTGCCTTATATCGTGAAAAATAGATGGGGCGGTAAATTTGGAAACGTAACGATGGAGGATGCTCTGCTGGCAGATGGATTAATATGTTCCTTGGGAAATGAGCATATGGGAATAACTGCCGAGCGCTTGGCTGAAAAATACGGTATCCGTCGTGAAGAACAGGATCAATTTGCTTACCAAAGCCACAAGAAGGCTTGGAAAGCTATAGTAGAGGGTCGCTTTGATAGAGAAATTATTTCGCTTAAAATCAAAGATCGAAAAGGACTTCAAATCTTCAACCATGACGAAGGTGTACGCGAGGACATTCATCTAGATCAACTAGCCAGTCTTCCAGCAGTATTCAAAAATGAAGGAACCATTACGGCAGGAAATGCCTGTCCTATGAATGATGGAGCTGCAGCTGTACTATTAATGTCCAAGCAGCAAGCAGAAGAAAAGGGATTAAAACCGCTCTTGAAAATAAAGGCTTTCGCCAGTGCAGGAGTTGAACCTGGAGTTATGGGGATTGGACCCGTACCAGCGACTCGAAAGGCATTGGCAAAAGCAGGTCTATCGTTAGAGGATATTGGACTGATTGAACTTAATGAAGCCTTTGCTGCCCAAGCACTTGCAGTGATCAAGGAGTTAGATTTGAATCAGGATATTGTCAATGTCAATGGAGGGGCAATTGCACTTGGTCACCCTGTAGGAGCAACAGGTGCAAAATTGACAGTCACATTGATGCATGAAATGTTGCGTTCACAAGTTAAGTACGGAATGGTAACGTTGTGTATGGCAGGTGGAATGGGACTTTCAGTAATCTATGAGAATATGTGTATTTAAGGAGGATAAATGTGCCGGATATAAAAAAACGGATAAACCAATGGATCAAGGATCATCGGGAAGAAGGAACAGACCTATTGCAAAAAATGGTACAAGCCCCGAGTACGCAAGGAAATGAAGCCGGGGCACAGGCCATCGTCGCCGAAAAGCTGGAGGAAATGGGTTTGCAAATCGATAGTTGGGAACCTGACGGCGGCGAACTGAAGAAGCATTCTTATTTCCATTCTCCACGAAGTGATTTCTCCAACAGCCCTAATGTGGTGGGAATCATGAAAGGGACTGGAGGCGGCCGTTCCATCATTTTGAACGGGCACATCGATGTGGTTCCTGACGGTGACCGGGCACAATGGGACGACGATCCATATAGTGGAGCCATTAAGAATGGAAGAATGTTTGGACGTGGCGTAACCGATATGAAAGGGGGCAATGTGTCCCTGATCCTTGCCATGCAGGCATTGAAGGAAAATGGCATCCAATTAAAAGGAGATGTCATTTTTCAAAGTGTGATTGAAGAAGAAAGCGGCGGGGCCGGAACATTAGCAGCCGTCCTGAGGGGATATAAAGCTGATGCTGCCCTTATCCCTGAACCGACGAATATGAGGATTTTCCCGAAACAGCAGGGCTCGATGTGGTTCCGGGTCCATGTTAAAGGACGTTCAGCCCATGGCGGAACAAGGTATGAAGGCGTTAGTGCCATTGAAAAAAGCATGATCGTCATCAATCATATTCGGGCCTTGGAAGAGAAGCGAAATGCACGTATCAGTGACCCGCTTTATCAGAACACGCCTATTCCGATTCCAATCAATCTAGGTGTCATTGAAGGTGGCAATTGGCCGTCATCCGTTCCCGACCTTGTGAAAATCGAGGGGAGGATGGGCGTTGCGCCGGAGGAAACGATGGAGCAGGCGAAGGACGAAATGGCTGACTGGTTAGTGCAGCTGAAAGAAGTGGACGAATGGTTCAAGGAAAACCCGCCCGTATTGGAATGGTTTGGGGCACGCTGGGTTCCAGGAGCAATTGATGTAGAGCATGAACTGATGAATGCGCTTGTTCATCAATATCGGCGAGTTGCTGGACAGGACCCGGTCATTGAAGCCTCCCCGTGGGGAACGGATGGGGGATTGCTGACACATGTCGGTGAAACGCCCGCAATCGTATTCGGGCCTGGAGTAACCGAGGTTGCCCATTATCCAAATGAATACATCCTACTCGACAATGTGTTCTCGACAGCGGAGATCATTGCCCTTACTTTAATTCAATGGTGTGGAATGGAACAAGATCAGGATGAGGCTATTCCTGTAGGGAATAAGCTGACGATTCAAGGCAATGGCAATTAAACCGAATAGTAGACTAGCCAGTAAATATCAGGATTTTCCTTAACTGCAATAAAGTCTTCCACAAAACGATTGTGGGAGACTATTCATATCTGAAAATATCTCTTTTACTATTTCTTGAACTTTTAATATTAAAAGAAAATGAGGTAGGGACCATATGGACATGAATCTCATTAATAATCAAGAACCGACAGTTAAAAGGAATCTCAATGATAATCAAGAACCGACAGTTAAAAGGAATCTGAAAGCAAGGCATATGACCATGATAGCCATTGGCGGTTCAATAGGAACCGGATTATTCCTGGCAAGCGGGGCAACCATCCAGAGTGCAGGGCCCGGTGGTGCCCTCGCTGCATATGCCTGCATTGGAATCATGGTTTATTTCCTTATGACGAGCTTAGGGGAAATGGCAACATATATGCCTGTATCGGGCTCATTTTCCACCTATGCCACGCGCTTTGTAGATCCCGCATTCGGCTTTGCACTTGGCTGGAATTATTGGTTTAACTGGGCAGTCACCCTTGCCGTGGAAATAGCTGCAGCAGCCATCATCATGAAATTCTGGCTCCCTGATGTACCCAGCCTTATCTGGAGTGCATTATTTCTTGGAATCGTCTTCACCCTCAACGCCCTATCCATTAAAAGCTTTGGTGAATCTGAATATTGGTTTGCTTTAATAAAAGTCGTCGCCATCATTTTCTTTATCATTATTGGATTATTGACCATCTTAGGGGTTTTTGGCGGAAAGGTGATCGGGTTTGAAAACTTCACCATGGATGAGGCTCCATTCAAGGGAGGGTTTTTATCGATCATCAGCATCTTTCTAATAGCGGGATTTTCTTTTCAAGGCACGGAACTGGTTGGTATTGCTGCCGGAGAAAGTGAGGAACCCGAAAAAAATGTTCCGAATGCGATCCGCCAAGTATTTTGGCGCATCCTATTGTTTTACATCGGGGCTATCCTCATACTCGGCCTGTTAATTCCTTATACGAGCCCAAGTTTGCTGAACGGGGATGTGGAAAATATTTCTGTAAGCCCTTTCACACTTGTTTTTGAACGCGCAGGACTTGCATTCGCGGCATCCGTCATGAATGCTGTCGTGTTAACTTCCTTACTATCCGCAGGGAACTCGGGGCTTTATGCATCAACACGGATGTTATGGTCGATGGCAAAAGATAATCAAGCTCCCAAATTCCTCGGCAAGGTCAATCGCAGGGGAATCCCGATGAATGCTTTGCTCATCACGGCATTTATTGGGGGACTCGCCTTCTTGACCTCCATTTTTGGGGACCATGTATTTACATGGCTATTGAACGCATCGGGGCTAACCGGCTTTATCGCCTGGATTGGAATTGCCATAAGCCATTATCGCTTTAGACGTGCCTATGTTGCACAAGGTGGTGACTTAACCGAATTGAAATATAAAGCAAAATGGTTTCCATTCGGGCCGATTTTTTCATTCATCCTTTGCATGGTTGTCATAGCAGGACAAAACTATGAAGCATACCTAAGCGGCAGCATCGACTGGTATGGCGTCACTGTCTCCTATATCGGATTACCGATATTCCTGGCAATTTGGTTAGGTTACAAAATTTATCATAAAACCAAATTAATTTCATTGAAAGATTGCCAATTTGATAAAACCATTTAGCTGATAGGAATAGAAAAACCTGAGACCCCTTTGGGGACTCAGGTCAGACTGTAGACAAACTCGATGAAAATCGAGTTTGTCTATTTTTTATGAGTTGTACAATTTGGCCGTTGATTTTCCACTCCAGGCACTCGCTTTCCGCGGGCGGTCGGGGAGCCTCCTCGGCTTTCGCCTGCGGGGTCTCCCCTAGACGCGCTTTTCCCGCAGGAGTCTCGTACCTTCCGTTCCAATCAACTTTGTCTTACCTTTTAGATAAACACTTTTGCCTGGAGTCATTTTTGTTTTAAAATAGAAGTATTAAAACTTGAGGTGATGAGGATGCTTTCTAAACATGATTCTATTCAGCGAGATCAACTTGAAATGATTACGTTAGATCAACTGGTGCCACTGAACCATTTGGTTCGTAAAATGGAGGCTGCCATTGACTTCACTTTCATTTATGACTTGGTGAAAGAGATGTATTCAGAGGTAGGACGCCCAAGTATTGATCCAGTTATTTTAGTTAAACTGACATTCATTCAATATACCTTCGGTATTCGTTCCATGCGTAAAACGATTGAAGAAGTTGAAACCAATATGGCTTACCGTTGGTTCTTAGGCTATGGTTTCCATGATAAAGTACCTCATTTCTCTACGTTCGGGAAAAATTATGAGCGACGCTTTAAAGATACAGACCTGTTTGAACAGATTTTCTATCGCATTTTAATGACAGCTGCTAATAAAAAGTTAATAAGTGCTGAACACGTTTTCGTGGATTCCACACATGTGAAAGCCAGTGCGAATAAAAGGAAATTTGAAAAGAAAATCGTTCGTAAAGAAACACGAGCGTATCAAGGGCGTCTTCAAGAAGAAATCAATCAAGATCGTGAAAAACATGGAAAGAAGCCTTTTCCATCAGATAAATTTGATAAAGAAGAGACCAAAGAGATTAAAGAAAGTACAACGGATTCTGAGAGTGGCTACTATGTGAAAGATGAACGAACAAAACAGTTTGCCTATTCATTCCATGCGGCCGCAGACCGCAACGGTTTTGTATTGGGAACGATTGTAACACCTGGAAATATACATGACAGTCAGATCTTAGAGCCACTAGTTGAACAAGTGATTGAGAAAGTTGGAAAACCGGAAGCCGTTGCCGCAGATGCAGCTTATAAAACACCAGCGATTACAAGCTACCTATTTAACAAAGAAATCATACCGGCTTTACCTTATACACGTCCTCGCACCAAAGAAGGATTTTTCCGCAAACAGGACTATGTATACGATGAACATTTTGATTGTTACCTTTGTCCTTCGGGAGAGCTATTAAAGTACTCAACAACCAATAAAGAGGGCTATCGCGAGTATAAATCACCCAAACACACTTGTGCGACATGCTCATTTTTATCTCAGTGTACAGAAAGCAAAGACCATCAAAAAGTGGTGACACGGCATATTTGGCAAACACATGTGGAAGAAGCAGATCATCTGCGTCATCATCAAGATGTAAAAACTATATATGCGAAACGTAAAGAAACGATTGAGCGTGTATTCGCAGATGCAAAAGAAAAGCATGGTATGCGTTGGACAACTTTAAGGGGACTTAAAAAATTGTCGATGCAGGCGATGCTTACTTTCGCTGCCATTAATTTAAAGAAGATGGCCAATTGGACATGGCGAGGTCCAAAAATGGCCTAACATAGTGGGCTCGTAGAGCCCCAATCTCCTAACTTCAGGCAAAAATTCAAAGGGAATCTCAAAAAGGGGTTCGGAATTTTTTAATTCCGAACCCCTTTTGTCTACAAACTGACCTGAGACCCCTTTGGGGACTCAGGTTTTTCTATAGTCAACTTAGTTAATTAAGAAAATGCTAAATTAGACGCGATATTGTATGAACCCAGTTATATCTCCGAAAGTAGGAATATATCGACGAAAATCCAGTTATATCTCCGAAAATAGGAATATATCGGCGTAAATCCAGTTATATCTCCGAAAGTAGGAATATATCGACGAAAATCCAGTTATATCTCCGAAAATAGGAATATATCGGCGTAAACCCAGTTATATCTCCGAGAGTAGGAATATATCGACGAAAATCCAGTTATATCTCCGAAAGTAGGAATATATCGGCGTAAACCCAGTTATATCTCCGAAAGTAGGAATATATCGACGAAAATCCAGTTATATCTCCGAAAGTAGGAATATATCGACGAAAATCCAGTTATATCTCCGAAAGTAAGAATATATCGACGAAAACCCAGTTATATCTCCGAAAATAGAAATATATCGACGAAAAGGGCAATTATCTCATTATGGCGGTAAGTAGACATATTCTCTTAGGTCCCCGATAAAAACGGTCGTTTTATTTGCTGCCAGCCCATTCAATGTTGGCTGAAGGTGAAGTGGCACCATAATAGTCAATGCTTTGGCATTTTTGCAGTTTGGTCTGCCTGGCTTAAGACCGTGATGATGAATAATCGGGGAGTGAGCGCAATACTATTACTCTATGTACGATATTACCTGTGGATGAAAGGAAACTGATGATGCAAACCTCAAGACTCATATCGAAAGAGGCGTTTCGCGGTTCTGGAATTGGCGTCATTTTCATGGCATTATTCGGCACGTTGTGGGCAGGTACCGGTGTAATGGGATTGCAAGGGTGGGGGTTTCCTTACGTGGAACTTGCTGCCATATTCGTAGGAATCATAATGGTTATAGAGGGCATTTCCTTAATATATACATCACAAAAAATGCCCGATCAAGTTTCAGAAAATGGGGCTAGGCGTTTGAAACGTATGAATTTCTGGTTTAATATCGTTTTCATTGCCGAAGGTTTACTGATTGGGATTGCCATCGCCATCTGTAATATGATCAATCAGACCGATCTTATTCCTGGAGTCATCGCCATTATTGTAGGGATTCATTTTTTACCTTTGGCGGCGCTTTTTCAAATCAAGATCTACTATGCAACAGGAGTGCTTCTCTGTTTATTGGCGCTTATCACATTACTTATTGTGCCAGACACCGTCATGTTTGGGGAGCATCAAATCCTTGCACCGTTATCCTTGCTTGGCTTTGGATGCGCGCTAATTCTTTGGACCACTGGACTGACATTATTGCTTAGTGTAAAGAATCCAAGGGAAGCGAAAGAGGAAGATTCACACAATGAAAATAAATAGGAAACATACAAAAACCCGCCGTGGCGAACGGGTTTTGATTAATTTTTCATCCAGGTTAATAGCCTGACAATTTGAAATGGTTCATTCCAAACCAGAATGAAACTTAAAAGAAAGAAGGCAGCCACAGCCAGAAACTTCGTCTTTCCTTTTTCGCTTTTTAACATGGCCCCGAAACTAAATAACATACCAATAAGTAACGCACCGAATCCTGAGACCATTAGAAGCTCGAAGGATTTTGGTAAAAAAAAGGCGCAGCAAAATGATACGGCACCAATCACAGCAAATAGGAAAGACCAATTGCTTAAACTTTTCATGACGACTCCTTTTTACTAATTATACCAATTTAGTGTTTATAATGAAATTAAAAAATTTGAGGTTGTCACTTATGGGAATATATTGTAATATATATAACAATATAAAAATCCATTTACATTTTAGAAGCATTGATAAGGACATGAATCATTTTTACGGTCTGCAGAGAGGGAAGGGCAGCTGCAAACTTCCTGGCTTAGGAAAATGATTTACCGCCTTTGAGCCATATCGGTGAACGAGAGTAACTGATATCGTCTAAGCTACGTTACAGCTCCAGAGCCATGAGTAATCTACTTATGGGAAATTGGGTGGAATCACGGGTATAACGCACTCGTCCCTTATATAGGGATGGGTGCGTTTTTTTTATATAAAAATATTGCCATGATAAGGACATGAATCATTTTTACGGTCTGCAGAGAGGGAAGGGCAGCTGCAAACTTCCTGGCTTAGGAAAATGATTTACCGCCTTTGAGCTATATCGGTGAACGAGAGTAACTGATATCGTCTAAGCTGCGTTAAAAGCTCCAGAGCCATGAGTGTTTTCTTGCTTATGGGAAATTGGGTGGAATCACGGGTATAAACGCACTCGTCCCTTATATAGGGATGGGTGCGTTTTTTTATATATAAAAATATTGCCATGATAAGGACATGAATCATTTTTACGGTCTGCAGAGAGGGAAGGGCAGCTGCGAACTTCCTGGCTTAGGAAAATGATTTACCGCCTTTGAGCTATATCGGTGAACGAGAGTAACTGATATCGTCTAAGCTGCGTTAAAAGCTCCAGAGCCATGAGTGTTTTCTTGCTTATGGGAAATTGGGTGGAATCACGGGTATAAACGCACTCGTCCCTTATATAGGGATGGGTGCGTTTTTTTATTACTAAAAAGGGGTGTTTATGTGATGGGTGAAAAAATGATTAAAGTTCAATTCCCGGATGGGCAGCAAAAGGAATATCCGCAAGGGATGACAGTGGAAAGTGTGGCAGGGTCCATCAGCCCAAGTTTAAGGAAAAAGGCAGTAGTAGGAATACTGGATAAACAACTGGTTGATCTAAGTCACAAGTTGAATAAGGATGCCGAACTGTCAATCTTGAATCTGGATTCGGATGAAGGATTACAAGTTTTGCGACATACATCGGCGCATGTTTTGGCACAGGCTGTGAAAAGATTATACCGAAATGTGGAATTAGGGATGGGGCCAGTCGTAGAAGATGGTTTTTACTATGATTTTAAGTTAGATCATCCTTTGAGCTCAGAAGATTTACAAGCTATTGAAAAAGAGATGGAACATATCATAAGTGAAGATCTGGAAATTAAAAGGATCGAAGTGTCTTATGCAGAAGCTGTGAAGTTATTCCAGGATAGAGGGGAGTCATTCAAACTGGATATAGCAAAGAATATCCCTAAAGATGAAAAACTAACGATCTATCAACAGGGGGAATTCGTCGATCTTTGCAGAGGACCCCACCTTCCATCCACATCATTTGTAAAATCGTTCAAATTGACTCGTGTATCGGGAGCCTATTGGCGGGGAGACAATCAAAATGAAGTTCTTCAAAGGGTGTATGGCGTGGCTTTCCGAAAGAAAAGAGATTTACAGGATCATTTTAAATTCCTGGAGGAGGCGGCCAAACGAGATCACCGCAAATTAGGGAAGCAGTTGGAGTTATTCATGTTTTCGGAGGAAGCTCCTGGAATGCCGTTTTATTTACCGAAAGGACAAATCGTTAGAAATGAATTGGAGAAGTTCTCGCGGGAGATCCAGACTGAAGCTGATTACGACGAAGTTCGGACTCCTTTCATGATGAACCAGCGGTTATGGGAACATTCGGGTCACTGGGATCATTACCATGAGAATATGTACTTCACTGAGGTGGATCAAACAAAATTCGCGATGAAGCCTATGAACTGTCCAGGTCATATGCTTATTTTCAAAAACAATCTTTATTCTTACAGGGATTTACCCATCCGGATGGCCGAGTTCGGTCAAGTCCACCGTCATGAATATAGCGGTGCATTGAACGGGATGTTGCGGGTCCGTACATTTTGTCAGGATGATGCCCACATTTTTGTTCGGCAGGATCAAATCGAAAGTGAAATTAAACAAGTGTTTCATCTGATTGATAAGGTGTATCGCACTTTTGGTTTCGAGTATTCGGTGGAACTCTCGACTCGTCCAGAGGATTTAATGGGCGAAGATTCCCTTTGGGAAGCTTCTGAAACAGCCTTGAAAAATGTTCTGGAAAGCATCGGGATACATTATCAATTAAATGAAGGGGACGGGGCATTTTATGGACCGAAAATTGATTTTCATATTAAAGATGCATTAAAACGAAGCCATCAATGTGCAACAATCCAACTTGATTTTCAGATGCCCGATAAATTTGATCTGACTTACATCGATGAAAATAATGAAAAGGTTCGTCCTGTCGTCATTCATCGTGCCATATTTGGATCGATCGATCGTTTTTTTGGAATCCTGATTGAACATTTTGCTGGTGCTTTTCCGGTATGGCTTGCCCCCGTGCAAGTACAGATCATCCCTGTCTCACAAGTTCATTTGAATTATTGTTTAAAGGTTCAAAAAGAACTGAAGAATCAAGGCATAAGAGTGAAAATTGATGATCGGAATGAAAAGATGGGGTATAAAGTCAGGGAAGCTCAAATAATGAAAATTCCATATATGCTGGTCCTTGGCGATAAAGAGGAGAAAGAAAATGAAGTGAATGTCCGGAAATACGGGGAACAAGAATTTGAAAATGTCGCAATTGAACGGTTCATCAATAAAATGGTCCAGCAAATAAAAGAACGGAGCATCTAATAAGAAAGGAGCTTAATCCGGAACTCACGAGTAAATGCGCGAAACTCACGAGTAAAAGCACGAAATTCACGAGTAAAAGCACGAAATTCACGAGTAAATGCGCGAAACTCACGAGTAAATGCTTGAGTTTCCATAAATGCCCATAAAAAAAGACAGCCGAATATATCGTCTGTCTTTTTTTTTATCTATCTACAAATCCATACCCAGCCAACGCCAGGAATGAACTGCTGGAAACAGTTACCCCCCGGGCCGCCTTGTCCGCCGCCTTGTCCGCCGCCTTGTCCGCCGCCTTGTCCACCACCTTGTCCGCCGCCTTGTCCGCCGCCTTGTCCGCCACCTTGGCCACCACCTTGGCCACCACCTTGACCGCCACCTTGTCCGCCGCCACCAACAGGGCAGGTTAATCCTAGATATTGTAATCCGACTATATCTGTATGATGAACCTCATTTGGGATGCCGCCTTCGAGTATCTGTACCATATTAGTAACATTATTTATCCCCATCAAAATAAAGGTGTGCTGGGTGTTACCCCAAAAACCTCTGAAACAATGACCTTGTCGGCCTGCGTTTAAATGTGACTGAATAGTGGCTACTGGAACCAGTGTTTGTACTGGAAGTCTGTCATCATAATAAGGCAAATTAGCATAAGAATTATCATAATAATATGGAACATTATAAGAGTAATAACCGTAATTATTATACATTTTCAAGAAATCCTCCCTTTGTGTTTACCCTTTCAGACTATGAACAAAGAGGGGCTAGTGTCCGACATGGACAAATATGGACAATAAAATAGGCGGCCTATTTTATAAAAAATAAGATAATTAATACGAACTCACGAGTAAAGAATCGAAATTCACGAGTAAATCCGCCAAACTCACGAGTAAATGCCTGAAATTCACGAGTAAATGCTTACATCTCCTTAAATCTTTATGTAAACAAAACTTTGGCTGCCTGGATGGCAAAGTAAATGCCAATCCCTATAAGGGATATTCCTGAAATGATCGAGATGCCCATTAGAATGGGTTTGGATAAGAAACGTCTGAAGGTGCTGGCGATGATGGCCATTGTGAAATCCCAGGCTAAGAGGCCGATAAGGATTCCTGAACTGTATAAAAGTAAATGATCCATATCATATTTGGATGCGGAGTTTGCGAGAATCGATCCATAAATCCCCAACCAAAACAAAATGGATAAAGGATTCGAAAGGGACATGATGAATCCTGTTAGGAATGAAGAAAAAAGGGAATCTTTTGCTTTTCGTTCATTCACTTCAATCTTACCCGCACTAAGCAGACTTTCGATTCCGGTATAGGTCAGGACGAAAAAGCCAAAGAGCCACAAAAATGTCTTCATGAAGGAGTTGTCCAAAAAGTGGACGACACCGAAAAAGACGAGGGCTATAAAAACAAAATCGGCTAAAATGGCACCCCAGCCAAAAACCCAGGCATGCCAAAAACCTTTCTTGATCCCTTTGTCCAATTGTGCAGCGTTAATGGGACCGATAGGAGCCGCCAGTGATAAGCCCAATAATACATAGCTGAAAAAAACACCCAATTCATCACCTCATCGTTTGTTACATCTTCGTTAATTGAATGTATTCAAACAATTGGACTTGTACCACCTTTTTAGTCCTTTTTTTGAGTGGATATGGTGAATTTAGTCCGGTTTGCTGCACTCGGTAGAGACCCTTTTTGTAACAACACAGAAAGGTCCTTCATAATGTAATTTAGTCAAAAAAAGACGTCAAATTAAATTCATGCGCTATGTTCAAAAGGGAATTGGAGGATAATTATGCCAAAATTATCAATGCCAAATAAGTACAAAACAATTCTTGATATCATGCATACTGATATTGCAATTAATGAAATTAAGGATCATTTTGAAGAAGGACTTTCAACTGCGTTAAACCTTATAAAAGTATCAGCCCCTATTGTTTTAAATGAGGGTAATGGAATAAATGACAACTTAAATGGTGTGGAACGGATTCTTACCTTTGATGCTCTGGATATTAAGAATAAAAAAATAGAAGTGGTTCAATCTTTGGCAAAGTGGAAAAGAATAACTCTATCTAGGTATGGTTTTGCTTCGGATGAAGGAATTTACACAAATATGAATGCGATCAGACGTGATGAAAAATTAGATAATTTACACTCGTTATTTGTGGATCAATGGGACTGGGAGAAAGTCATAGCGAAAGAACAACGTAACGTAGATACATTAAAATCTGAAGTGAAAAAAATATATAGAGCCATTAAGTCAACCGAACGTCATATGTTTGAATTCCATCATATGCTTAAGCCTGTGTTACCTAATGAAATACACTTTATTACGACTCAGGAGTTGGAGGATTCATACTCAAATCTGACTCCGAAGGAAAGAGAAAATGTAGTAGCAAAAAAATATGGTGCGATTTTTATTATGAAAATTGGCGGAGAGTTACAATCGGGAGAAAAACATGATGGGCGTTCACCAGATTATGATGATTGGGAGCTAAATGGCGATATCGTTTTGTGGAATCCACTTTTGGAATGTGCTTTTGAAGTTTCTTCAATGGGAATTCGGGTGGATGAAGATTCGCTGTTAAAACAATTAAAGTTATCCAAAAACGAAAATCGTACGGGGCTTGAATATCATAAGTCCGTATTGGAAGGAAATCTTCCATATTCAATAGGTGGAGGAATAGGCCAATCCAGATTATGCATGTTTTTGTTGAAGAAAGCACATATTGGCGAGGTTCAGGTTTCGGTATGGAATGACCAAATAGTAAACGATTGCAAAGAAAGGAATATTATTCTTTTATAGTTAAACACGATAGCTGATTAATAGCAGAGACTCTCGAAGGAATGCGAAAAGATACATTTTAGGAAGAGTGTAATCGAGTGACGTTTGAAATGCAGGGAAACCCATTCATTTAAAGAATGGGTTTTTTGGTTTAAAGTAGAATGAATCCTTATTTTAAAGTCGAGGCAAACTAGAAGGGGAAGTCCTAAAGGGGTAATTTTGGCACTGAATAAATATTATTTCCCTATAACATAATAATTAAAGACATCTAAAAAATGATGCACAACAAATTGGTTACACAGATAGGTTACCTTTTATTGCTTTTATAATGGATGAGGAGTGTAAGTATGGAAGGTCATGAGGAGCAAAAAAATAATGTAAGCGTGTGGTGTCTCATCAGTATGGCATCGATTCCATTGGTAATGACACTAGGAAATTCAATGCTTATCCCTGTTTTGCCGATTTTCGAGGAAAAGGTGGGAATATCTTCATTTCAATCAAGTATGGTGATTACAAGCTATTCTGTTGCATCTATTTTCTTAATTCCTATTGCTGGTTATTTATCAGATCGATTCGGAAGGAAGATGGTGATCCTGCCAAGCCTTGTCCTTGCCCTGATCGGCGGCTTGATCGCGGGTTATGCATCATGGAAAATGGATGATCCCTATACATGGATCATCATTGGGAGAGTATTGCAAGGGATTGGTGCGTCTGGAGCCTCGCCGATCATTTTGCCTCTGGTGGGGGACCTATACAAGGATGATGATGAAAAAACCAGTTCTTGCCTGGGTATCATTGAAACCTCGAATACATTTGGTAAAGTCCTGAGTCCAATATTGGGTTCCCTATTTGCCGCATTTATCTGGTTTTTACCATTCTTCTCGATTTCATTCTTCAGTTTAATATCTATTGTCTTGGTCTTTTTCTTTATAAAGGTACCAAAGGAGAAGGATGAACCGAAGAAATTTAAAGAATTCTGGCATGATACGAAAAAAATATTCAAGCAGGAGGGAAAATGGTTATATACAGTTTTCCTGATTGGTGTATTTGTCATGTTGGTTTTGTTCGGTGTTCTTTTCTTTTTGTCTGACAACCTTGAAAAAGTCCATGATTTGCATGGAGTCAAAAAAGGTTTCGTGATAGCGATCCCGCTGTTTTTTCTTTGTGTATCTTCTTATGTTGCAGGGAAAAAAATCAAGGGAGAATTACCAATCATGAAAATGATCATCATGATCAGTATAGCTGTCCTTTCAATCAGCCTTGTTTTTGTCGGTTTTACAAAAGAAAAGGTTTTCCTTCTATTACTCATAACGAGCCTAGTTGGCATAGCAATTGGTGCGTTATTGCCGACACTCGACGCAATCATCACTCAAAATATAAAAAAGGAACAGCGGGGGACGATTACCTCTTTCTACATGTCATCAAGGTTCATCGGAGTTGCGGCAGGCCCACCGGTTATGTCCCTTGTCATGAAAAATCATGTCAATATGACCTATATCATTTCGGGAATCATTGGTATATGCATTGTATTGATTGTTATGAAATTCATTAGTTCAGACAAAAAAGAAGCAGCTGATAACTAAAAGACTTCGAAAAGCATACTAAGGAAAATTCAAAAAAGCCGGTTTTTTCCACACGGCTTTTTTTGTGTGTAATTCGCGTGAAAAGTGTTATCCCATCTAAATTTTTTTCAGCAAGAGGTTATAGGTGAGGGGTTGTCACATAAAATGTACAAGTTATTAACTAGCTCGAAGGAGTGATGCTTTTTGAGTGTACATTTGCTGCTGAGTTATTTTTTCTTGGGGCTTACCCTTGCAGCACCGATTGGTCCGGTGAATTCTGCTCGTATCGATAAAGGGATCAAGAACGGGTTTTGGCATGCTTGGATCGTAGGGGCAGGGTCGATGATCGCAGATGCCTTGTTCATGATTTTAGTGTATGTAGGTATGGTACGGTTTTTAGAAATTCCGATTGTCCAAATCTTTCTATGGCTTTTTGGCGGATTTGTGCTAATTTATTCTGGGGTCGAAAGTGTTTTACGGGTTAATACGATAACATTAAATCAATACAGGAATAGAGATTCTTTATTATCCTGTTTTTTAACTGGCTTCATTATGTCAGTGACCAGCCCATTATCAATTTTATTTTGGTTAGGGATATATGGATCCGTCTTGGCTAAAACAGCTTCAAGTTATGGGACATCCCAACTTTTCATCTATAGCGGGATGATTTTTCTTGGTCTTACCTGCTGGGATTTTTTTGTAGCGGCATTAACGAATGGATTTCGCAGGTTTTTAAATGAAAAAAGCTTAATGGCGATTTCGGTCATCTCAGGATCATCACTGATCGGTTTTGGGGTTTATTTTGCTTATCAGGGCATTCGTGCCATCCTATCATAATTCTTAATGCTTTAGTTTTTTACATAAGGTAGGGTATTTGAAAACTTCTTCCTTGCATAATTCATTGTGGCATTATCAACACTATGAATGATGGAAGGAGGGGGTAATGTCATGAGGACAAAAGCCAATTGCAGTTCAGCGAAAGGGAAGGCTGTCCAAGATTCTAATGCATCAGGTGAACAACAAGGCGATATGAAATGGTGGCAGCTATCATTGGTCGGTGTAGGCTGTACGATCGGGACAGGGTATTTCCTTGGATCGACTATAGGGATTAAAACGACGGGGCCATCCATTGTATTTTCATTTGTATTGGCTGCACTAGGTACCTACATCGTTTATAATCTGCTTGCCAAGATGACGGCGGCCGATCCTCAAGAGGGTTCTTTTTGTTATTATGCCAATAAAGCATTTGGACGATGGGCTGGCTTTAGCTGTGGCTGGAATTATTGGTCCTCCAATATATTGATCATGGGAAGCCAGCTTACTGCGCTTTCGCTATTATCTCAATTTTGGTTCCCGAAAGTACCGCTGTGGCTATTTGCATCCGGATTCGCCATTGTTTCAATCGTGGTGGTATTGTTGGGAACAAAAGGGTTTGACAGGGTGGAAAACATCCTTGCAGTAATTAAGACAGCAGCAATCGTAATGTTTATCATTATAGCAATATGTGCCGTTTTGGGCTGGTTTGGTCTTGATGGAGGGAAACCGCCCTCCTTTCCGAATAAGTACAATGAATTATTCCCAAAAGGGTTAAAAGGGTTTTGGACATCACTAATCTATGCTTTTTATGCGTTTGGCGGCATTGAGGTCATTGGACTAATGGCGATGCAGCTTAAAAAGAAAGAAGATGCGCCAAAGGCAGGGACGATCATGCTCATGGTTCTAACCATCATATATGTGGTTTCATTAGGGTTAGCCGTAACCATGATTTCGTTAGGGGCATTCAGTGAAAAAGAAAGTCCATTCGTTTCGGCATTGGACAGTTATCACCTGACGTTTTTCCCGCACGTTTTTAATGGTGCAATTATAATAGCTGGTTTCTCGACGATGACCGCTTCACTTTTTGGTGTAACCAATCTATTGGTAACGCTCTCCAATGATGGGAATGCACCCTCGGTATTCATGCAAAAGATCAAGAAATTCAAGGATCTTCCACTGCCCTCACTAGGGCTTGGAGCCCTAGGTCTTTTAGGATCGATCATCACTGCCTTGCTCCTGCCAGGCAAGATTTATGAATACATTACAACATCTGCTGGAATATTACTTTTGTATAACTGGGCATTCATCATTCTTTCTTCATTCAAAATCTTGGAAAATAAGATTTGGAGTAAGATTACGGCCGTTTTCGGACTTCTTCTAATTTTTGCCGCTGTCAGTGGCACGCTGCTTGAAAAAGAAATACGACCAGGGTTTTTCATCAGCCTTTTATTCATCGTGATCATCGGTCTTGCTGCCGTTTTCATGAAGTTCAAGGTTTGGAATAAGAATAAGGCGATGGCCGCAAAAGCCAGTAAATCGGAACTGGATTGAAAAAAAGGAACTCGACTATATGAAGTCGAGTTCCTTTTTATGTGTTGGCGCTAAATCTCAATGATTATCGGAAGGATCATTGGTTTTTTCTTAGTTTGGGTAAAGAGATATTGCCCCAGTTCCTTCTTTATGGTTTGTTTAATGATATTCCATCGGTATATTTTATCACTTTGTAAATCGTTGACCGTTTTCGTAACAAGACGATTTACATGTCTCAGGAGCTCTTCGGAATTTTGAACATATACAAATCCACGGGAAATGGTATCGGGTCCTGATACTATTTTTCTTTCCGTCTTGCTTAGTGTTATGACGATTACGAGCATCCCATCTTCGGAAAGCTGCTTACGGTCCCGCAGAACGATTTCTCCAACATCACCAACGCCCACACCGTCAACAAAGGTATTGCCGGCAGCGACCTTTCTCGTTTGACGGGCGACCGAGTTTTCAATATCAACGACATCGCCATTATTGATGATGAAAGTATTGTCCTTCTCCACCCCGACAGACTCAGCTAGTAGTCGATGTTGGTGCAGCATCCGATACTCCCCGTGAATGGGTATGAAATACTTAGGTTTCATCAGGGTAAGCATGAGCTTTAACTCTTCCTGATAGGCATGTCCGGAAACATGCATGCCTGTTACAGTCCCAGATCCGTAAATGACTTTGGCCCCCAGTTGAAACAGGTTGTCGATGATGCGTGAAACATCGCGTTCATTTCCCGGTATTGGAGTGGAGGCAAGAATCACGGTATCACCAGCTAATATACTCATATCCCGATAATTCGAACTGGAAAGGCGAGACAGAGCAGCAAACGGCTCTCCTTGACTTCCCGTACATAAAACCGCGACTCTTTCAGGAGCATAATTATCGACCTCATGTGCTTGGATCAGCATCCCCTCAGGAACGTCGAGGTAGCCGCGCTCGATGGCAACGGATACGACGTTCACCATGCTCCGTCCCAGTAAGGCCAATTTTCGGTTTGTCTTCTGAGCAGCGTTCACCACTTGTTGAACGCGATTGACGTTTGAAGCGAAGGTTGAAAGAAAAACTTTCTGTTTAGCCTGCATAAAGGCTTCTTCAATATGGCTGCCAACCAGATGCTCCGAGGGACTTGAGCCGGGACGTTCTGCGTTCGTGCTTTCAGATAATAAAACCAGTACACCTTCACTCCCGATTTTCGCCATTTTATGAATATCAGGATACTGATCATTCATGGGAGTCAAGTCAAATTTAAAGTCCCCTGTATGAACGACCGTGCCTTCCGGAGTATGCATGGTGACTCCAAGGCAATCGGGTATACTATGATTCGTTTTGAAAAAGTCCAGACGCAACCCCCCGAACTCCAACTTTGAATCCGAGTCGATCTGGATCAATTCAGTATCACCCAAAAGGTTATGTTCTTTTAATTTCAATTCAATCAAACCAAGTGTTAAACGTGTGGCATAAATCGGTACATTCAATTTTTTCAAGAAATAGGGGATACCGCCAATATGATCTTCATGCCCATGAGTCACAATTAAAGCCCGGATCTTCTCCTTATTTTCCTGAAGAAAGGTAATATCAGGAATGATCAAATCGACTCCTAATAAACTTTCATCAGGAAACTTTGCACCACAGTCAATAATGACCAAATCGTTTGAATATTGAACCACATACATGTTTTTACCGATTTCATTCACTCCGCCTAGAGCCAGTATGGACAAAGTATTTTCATTCACACTCAAATAGCTAGACCTCCCTTTAATATATTAAAGATAGTGTTTCCTTAGGCCCCTCTTATAAAACCAACTTCTTTTTTAAAATGACTTCCCAAGCAATTTAAAACCAAACCTGAAAGGGAGGAGGTCTGAGAAACATGCGTTAACAAGCTACTAATGCTCATAAAAAAAACACCTACCGTTTTCAGTAGGTGCATGAGTAAACCATTCCATCCTCATTAGAGAAGAATCCGCTCTCGTTCCTTCATTGGCTCAAGCAAGAGTTGATGCTTTCCTCAAAAGTCTCAATGTATCCTTGGACCTGCGCTGCATATTGAGTCTTTAAAGAGTTCAGCAAACTTTCTATCAAAAATTTTCGTGGTTTGTCTGACTGCATCAGCTCATCTTGAATAAAATCGACCAATTCCATCGCTTTTGTTCGATCTTCACCGCAAGGAAAAGCTTTGTTTATCGCTTTTTTCAATTCCGTGGTGGCGTCCAGCAAATCATTATGGCAAGGATCAAGATGGTTTTTAAAGTTGGGAAACCACGTGTCCATTAGTTCCGGATCAAGAATCTGTTCTCCGCTTTCAGCCACTTCATTGACTAAATGGACAATTCGGTTCATGCAATAGCGGATAATTTGTATGTCCGGTGTACCAGCCGCATTAGCACGATAGCTAAAATGATTCATGTGGGTCATCATCGAATGAAAGATAATGACGCTATCTAAAAGAAAGGGTTTTTTGCTTTCCCCGAATATATCGAGAAACCGGTTATACATCCAACGTATGCTCAACAATAGCGTCTGATTGATGAATTGTTTTAATTCTTCATCGTTGGAGACACGGACTTCTTCGATCAGGATAAGCAATTTGCTTTGCTTGTTCACCATCATCTGCAGTTCGAGTTGCTGGATGAAAATTTCGATATTGGCTGAATCTTGATCAATCAACAGTTTCTCCCGTTCGTGGCGAATCCTTGTATAGACGGAGCGGAAAATGGCTATAAATAATTCACCCTTCGAAGGGAAATAATTATAAAATGTACCTTTTGAAATACCGCTGCCGTCTAGAATGTCCTGAATGGAGGTGGCTTGGTAACCTTTATCAATAAACAGCTTATGAGCCGTATCGATGACATTCTGCCTTCGATTATTCATCATATCACCTAATTTTCATTATACTGCTTGTATAAATGTAATCGTACTCTATTTTCCATCACAGCACAAACCCTTATTTTAACCAGTAAATATTTATTGCAAAAAATGAACTAGGGGTATATTATTGATTTTATGAGATTGGGTTATACCTATCGTACAATTAAATGAACCAATAGTTTGAATGGAGGAATAGATAAAAAGTGAGTACTGCACAAACAACTGAAAAAAAGGGTTCGTATGGCATTTTGATCATACTGATGGTCGGGGCGTTTATATCGATACTGAATTCAACCCTTTTGAATATTGCACTGCCATCAATCAAAATAGACCTGGGGATTGAGACTTCCACAGTACAATGGTTGACGACGGGCTACATGCTAGTGAACGGAATCTTGATTCCGACAACAGCTTTCTTAATAAGAAAATATTCGGTGCGTAATCTGTTCCTGACAGCCATGCTCCTATTCTCAATCGGGACGATCGTTGCAGGTGTTGCGCATGCATTCCCGTTATTATTGAGCGCACGTATGGTTCAGGCTGCAGGTTCTGCAATTATGATGCCGTTATTAATGAACGTGCTTTTAACTGCATTCCCTGTTGAAAAACGGGGCTCGGCAATGGGATTATTCGGTTTAGTCATGATGTTTGCCCCTGCAATCGGGCCGACGCTTTCAGGCTGGATCATCGAACATTATGATTGGAGAATGCTATTCCATTTCATTACTCCGCTAGCTTTACTAGTGCTTATTCTCGGCTTCTTTAAACTTAAAGACAAAAAGGAAAAAGTCGATATTAAAATTGATAAATTATCGGTCGTTCTTTCAAGCTTAGGCTTTGGCGGCTTGCTTTATGGATTCAGTTCCGCAGGCAGCAAGGGGTGGGATAGCCCTTGGGTATATGGAACATTGATTGTCGGTGCCATTTCCCTGATCCTTTTCATTACACGCCAGCTTAAAATGGAAACGCCGATGCTTGAATTCAAGATTTTCAAACATCCGATGTTCGCTTTATCCGCAACGATTTCAATCGTGTTGAATATGGCCATGTTCTCGGCGATGATCTTAATGCCGATGTATACACAAACGGTCCGTGGCATTTCACCATTCGATTCAGGATTATTGATGCTGCCCGGTGCACTATTGATGGCCCTCATGTCACCGATTACCGGTAAGCTCTTCGATAAATTCGGTGCGCGCATACTTGCTTCAACCGGTTTGTTTATTACTGTGGTGACGACGTATTTCTTCAGTAAATTATCAATGGATACTTCTTATACACATATTGTGATTCTGTATTCCGTCCGTTTATTCGGTTTGTCCATGGCCATGATGCCGATCATGACAAATGGATTGAACTCGCTGCCAGCCCGTATGAACCCGCATGGTACAGCCATGAATAACACGCTGAACCAGATTTCAGGCGCAATCGGTACAGCATTGCTTGTTACGGTCATGTCAAACCATGCCGCTTCTTCCGGTGAGGATTTAATGACCAAAGCGATGAGCAAATTAACAAGCCAGCCCACTGCCGAGATGATGGAACAAATGCAGGCCCAAATCGGGATGCAGGCGATGCTCGATGGAATTAACTTCTCCTTCTTTGTATCTACCTTCATTGCTGCTGTGGCACTGATTCTGACATTATTCATTAAGCGTGCATGGCCGGCTGAAGAAAAACCAGCTGTGAAAGAAGATCAAACCGCTTAAAGGAAACAATCAAAAAGCCCCTATGTCACCTGAATACTCAGGCAGCATAGGGGCTTTGTTTAAACTTCAGCCGATTTAGTTTGGTTTATCACCAAATTTAAAACCCCGGATGGAAATAATTCGAACAATCCATAAGCCTCATCCGTTAGTATGTTTTTTCCGTGAGTTCACTTCTGACTTTATGTATGCAAAAAAGCGCAGTGCCATTGGCACTGCGCTCTTTTACATCAGGATGTCACTTCATCTGAAGTCGTCTTTGCATGCTGGATATGACTCGCTATCCAGCCAATGATCGCTGCAGAAACGAGATAGGCAAGTAAGATCCAAATCTGCGTTCGCAAGTTTTCCCAGCCGCCTAATGAGATGACCTCTTGAAGCTCCTTTAGTGAGTGGGCCATTGGCAAAAATTGACCGATTTTCGTCAATATCGACATGCCCAGTTCGCCTGGGAATGTTCCGCCGCAGGTAGCCAATTGGAATACGAGAAGGGTCACGGCCGCGAATTTGCCGATCACTCCGAATACGGTAACCAACATAAGAATGAACGTCATGAAGGTAAATGAAACGATGATGCTTGATAGAATGAATACAGGGATACTGGCCACATGTAAATGGAATCCAAGCAGGACGACTGCATCCACTAGAAGTGCCTGAATCAAGCCGATTACATATACCAGCCCCAGTTTATTCGTGAAATGGACGGTTCCGGTAACCTTAAGATTCTGCCTGCGGCCAAGCGGCAAGATATTGGAAGCCATGATGCCGCCTACATAAAAGGCCAATGACAGAAAATAAGGCGCAATCCCGGTTCCGTAGTTAGGAACTTCCGACAGATTGGATTGGACCAATTGCACGGGTTCAGAGAACATCGAGGTGGTCGAATCGTCGTACTGAAGACTGGCCGTTTTATCCGCAGCTTCATTTAGCTTGAAAGATAACTTGTTTGAACCCGTTTCCAATGAAGCCAGTCCGTCTTGAAGTTCCGTCGATCCGCTGGCTAGTCGGCTGCTGCCGTCAGCTAGTGAATCGATTCCGGTATTTAAAGTGGAAAAACCATTAGTCCATTTAGAGAATCCATTCGCGAATTCTTCAGACCCCTCGTTCAATTGCTTAGCACCCGAGGTAGCTTGTGCCATTTTATCACCAAAGGTTTTCATTCCCGATTGAATGGTGCCTTGGCCATCTGCCACTTTAGCTGCACCTTCGCCCAATTGCTTTTGTCCGGCATTTAAAGTGATGGCTGCTTTTGATAAGCCTTCTGATAGGGCAAGGATTTGCTTGAAGTCTTGATCCTTCATTGCATCGGGATGACTTTTGATATAGGCATCCAATTGTTTCTTAAGAGTATTCGCTGTATCGGCAGCCTGTTCTTGCCCTTGCATCAATTTTGCATTTCCGGCTGACCAGTTCTCAACACCCTGACTTACTTCATTCATTCCATTTTCCAATGAGTGATGTCCATCCGTTAGCTGCTTCATGCCGGAATACAAGTTCTGGGAACCTGATGTTAATCCTTCCGCACCATCAGCCAAGGCTTCTTGTCCATTCAAGAGCTTGGTACTGCCTGATTGCAGCTTCTGGGCACCATCATTCAAATCCTGAATGCCATCAGTCAATTTCTCACTGCCGCTTTTCGCATCTGCCGTTCCAAGATGAAGCTCTTCCGCTCCATCCCCGGCATCCGCCAAGCCTTTAGAAACGTCCTGGAATTTCGAAAGGATGCCTTCCGAATATACCTTTGTAATGCTTGCGTTGATTTTTGCAGTCATCTTTTCAACAGCAGTTGTGCTGATTTGTGAGGCAACGAAGTTCTTACCTGGATTGACCGTATATAAAAGTTTGGCCGTTTCCGGTTTTTCATCCATTAGTGTCGTGACATTTTTCGAAAAATCATCCGGAATCGTGACAACCATATAATAGGTACCTTCTTCAAGGCCTGTGTTAGCCTCCTCTGCCGAAACAAAGTGAAAGTCCAATTCTTTCTGCTTCTTCAATTGTTTAACGAAATCATCTCCAGCCTCGATTGGCTTATCGTCCATTTCCGAACCATTATCGAGATTGACCACCGCTACCGGGAGCTGATCCAACTTTCCATAAGGGTTCCAATATCCTGCCAAGAAGAAACCTGAGTAAATTAAAGGAACGACTAAAAGGAAAATCAATGCGATTCTCCCGTGTTTATGTTTCCACATTGCTGTTATATCATGAAGTACAAGTTGTAAACCTTTCATTATAGAGCCTGCCCTTTCTAACTAAATGAGATTATTTCATCATAAAGGCTTTTTAAGATACTGTATAATACATAAATGATTATGTAATAATAGATTTAAATCTATGTGAAAAGAGTGGGAAAATGGAAATTTTACAGCTGAAGTACTTTCAAACCGTAGCACGACTGGAACATATGACGAAGGCTGCGGAACAGCTTCAGATTGCACAGCCATCCCTCAGTAAAACCATATCCCGCCTAGAAGAGGATTTGGGAGTCGCACTCTTCGATAGGGAACACAGGAAAATCAGGCTCAATGCAGCCGGAAGAATATTCTTGAACCGGGTCGAACGGGCTTTCGCGGAACTGAACGAAGGAAGGCGCGAAATAGAGGAATTAACAGATCAAGACCAAAAGAACATCACATTGGCCGTTACCATTCCCAGGGTCCTGCCTGATTTATTGGGTACATTTTTATCTCAAAACCCGGATGTCCGTTTTCAACAATTCCTAAAATCCATATCATCCATGAAACAGCTACTAATTGAAGGGGAAATCGATTATTGCATATCATCCGTTCCAATTGAAGGCCCCGAATTAAAGTGGGAACCGCTGATTACCGAAGAAATATATCTGATCGTGCCTCCAAATCACCGGCTGGCAGGCAGGGAAAGCATTCAACTTCATGAAGTGAAAGATGAACCATTCATAAGTATGAACACAGGCTTCGGGTTCCGTAACCTAACCGACCAATTTTGCCTCGAAGCTGGATTTGTCCAGCACATCGCATTCGAAGGAGATGAACCTGCTGTCATCTCGGACCTTGTCAGGAAAGGATTGGGCGTCGCCTTCGTATCCGAATTGACATGGCTCCACCAAACCGGATCATTATCCCATAAAATCCGGATAACCGAGCCTGCCTGTCAAAGAACCATTGGGCTCGGCTGGTCAGAAAAACGCTACTTCACACCAGTAGCCAAGCAATTTCGTTTATTTGTCATGGATTACTTCGCTGCTGTCAACTCTGCTAGGCTGATGGGTGAATAATAGGATAGAGGCAGGATTGACCGTGCGAAGGTCGAATTAATCGGATGAGGGCTGGAATAAAAGGGATGAAGGCCGAAATTAGCGGATGAAGGTCGAATAAATGGGTGAAGGCATAAAAAGTATAATTTAATTATAGTGAACATAGTATTTTAGGAGGTTTTTATTAAATAGATCGGGTTCAAAATGACAAATCCGATCCTAGGAGATGAATGGAGATGGAAGTACGGGTTAATCAAATTGAGTTGAATGGCCTCACTTTTCAATATCGGGAGAGTGGGGAACGTTCCGCACCACCGCTTGTCGCCCTTCACGCGCTGGGGAAAAGTGCAGAATCATGGGATCACGCGGCTGCCGTATTAGGGGAAAATTATCGCGTATTAGCTTTAGATCAACGGGGTCACGGTGGGAGTTCGAGAACTGATACATACAGTTTTGAATTGATGTGCGATGATTTGCTTCATTTTGCGGATGCTATGAATTTGGGAAGGTTTTCGTTAATGGGGCATTCCATGGGGGGAACGGTTTCCTATCTTTTCTCTCAAACTTATCCTTCTAGGATAGAAAGGTTGATAGTCGAAGACACGCCTCCTCCTTTTTCGGATAAACCAATCGAATTTCCTTCCAGACCTTCTGGCCCTCTGCCGTTTGATTGGCAGGTGGTGCCTTCGATTCTACAGCAACTGAATGAACCCAATCCCGAATGGTGGGCGCGTCTTACTGAGATTACCATGCCAACTCTTGTTATAGGCGGTGGGGCGAGTCATATTCCCCAAAACAAATTACAGGAAGTTTCCGAGCTTATTCCGAATTGTGAATTGGTGACGATAGAGGACGCCGGGCACTTTGTGCATGATGATAATTTACCAGCTTTCTTAGCTGCCGTGAGAAGTTTTCTTATTTCGTGAATCCACCTACTTATAAGGCCCTTTTAATAGATAAATGATTAAATTCCATCCAAATAGCATTTTGAGGGAGGGCTGCCAATGCAGCCCTCTTATTTTTGCCTGGAATCTTTCAATGTTTGGTTTATTTTATAAACGGCGTTTACCGGCTTATTATTAATGATTTCCAGAAGCT
Organism: Peribacillus sp. ACCC06369; assembly: GCF_030348945.1. NCBI lineage: Bacteria > Bacillati > Bacillota > Bacilli > Caryophanales > Bacillaceae > Peribacillus > Peribacillus sp. ACCC06369. The sequence continues at coordinate 4,190,701 of NZ_JAUCEN010000002.1, read as the reverse complement.
GTTCAGCCATATAGTCAGCGCTGTATTTAAATCCAGTGTTGACCCATTCGATTATCATGCCTAAAATCGCGTAAGCTTGGTAACTGGAGGCAAGTTCTGTATTGATCTTTGGGTTCGGCCGATAATCTTCTAGGTCCTCTAATGGGAGTTTCTTTAATTCATTACAAATCCTTTCTAGTAATTTTGGCCATGCATTCGACTTTAGAATGAGGGTATAAATGTTTGCATAGTTAGCTACATGTTCAAATATTTTGATGACGGAAGCCGTCAGTTCATTGATGGTGAAAGTATCCACATCTTTATAAGGTTCCCGGTAAGATATGATCAAATCAGCTATGACATCCTCCATGACCTCTTCAAGCAGTTCCTCTTTGTACTGATAGTGTTTATAAAATGTACCCCGATTAAGATCGGCGAGTTCTACAATGTCAGTAATCGATATCTCCCTGAAATCCTTATTTTGCATTAATGATATGAGGGATTCTTTTAAAGCCTTTTTGGATTTCCTGATCCTTCTATCAATCCCAGTGTTATTATTAGACATTTTCTTCACCCTTTGTTCGTTATTGTACTTTTGATAAACAATATAACTCTTTCTGTTCATTGTTCAACATCGAGGTCATCATTTGCTGATTGTATAAGCCTGCTGAAACTAATTATACTATAAGGGAAGGTAGTTAATGAACATCTGTACAATAAGTATCACTTCACTAGAATGAATGGGGGAGTTTGAATGAAATTACAAGACAAGGTTGCAGTAGTGACTGGCGCAGCATCAGGCATGGGGAAACAAATTGCTATAGATTATGCTAGAGAAGGTGCTAAAGTCGTTGTATCGGATTTAAATCTCGATGGTGCGAATGCAACGGTAGAAGAAATAAAAGCGAATGGCGGAATGGCATTTGCCATTAAAACGAACGTAGCGGTAGAAGAAGATATTCAACATTTGATCGATACCACGGTCAGTACGTATGGTACGGTTGATATTTTGGTGAATAATGCGGGTATCATGGATGGCATGGAACCTGCCGGGGATATAGAGGATTCTGGATGGGATCGGATTTTTGCAATTAACACGACAAGCGTCATGCGTTCGACTAGAAAGGTTTTACCAATCTTTTTAGAAAAACAAAAAGGGGTCATCATCAATATTGCTTCTGCTGGCGGTTTATATGGTGCTCGAGCAGGCGCAGCATATACTGCCTCTAAACACGCAGTGGTCGGGTTCACAAAAAACACGGGCTTCATGTATGCAGATAAAGGCATTCGCTGCAATGCAATAGCACCAGGTGGAGTTGAAACCAATATTGGTTCCAGCATGACGAATATCAATAAGTTTGGCGCATCCCGCCAACAACTGGGTATGGCTATCAATCCACGCAATGGCAAACCTGAAGAAATCGCTAAAGTGGCTTTGTTCCTTGCTTCTGACGATTCCAGTTTTGTTAATGGTACTGTCATCACGGCAGATGCTGGCTGGAGTGCTTATTAAGCCGTAGATTAAAAAGAGGATGGTCAAAAACTAGGAGACTATACATGCATTCCTGCCAATAAGCAGGGGTGCATTTTTTTGAGTGGGTCATTGGCAGGTTCATTGGATGGGGATTTTGGTGTTAGTTAGACAATTTGCAAGAGGAAGGTTTCGACTTCATTCGGGAGTCCTGACATTGTCATTTCAATCGAACTGGATAAGTGGGGGCTGGATAGTTCAACTACTATCCAGTTTTTCTCAAAAAGAATTATGCTATCAATTGGATTTAAAAGATGAGTTGAACTCTGAAATCTTGGAAGCAAAATTGGTTCCCTGAAAAAATCCACTTTTCCTATTAAATTGGATCATTGAGTGATCCATTAGTTTGCTGGGTCCTCACAAACGATATATTATTTTGCGTGAGAATATTGAAGGACTTTCTGACGAACGTAATCAAGGTGCTTGTACATTTGGTTGAATGCTTCATGGGGATCATGTGCTGTAAGTGCCGCATAGATTGCTTTATGATATTTTACAGTCAATTCCCGTTCCCTGAATTGAATCAGGCTGTTTATTTTATTATGGGTAATCAATAAGGAATCGATCATCCCTTCGATAATGGGATTGTTCGCGCTTAAAGCAATGATTTTGTGGAATTCTTTATCAGCCTCTCCATAATCGTTGTCTTCACTATTGGCAATCGTGTCGATCGTAACTTGTAATTTCCCCAGTTGTTCATCGGTGATCTTCTCGGCAGCCATTGTTACCAATCCCAATTCCAATGCCATTCGTGCTTCGATGATAGCTGGTAAATTATCAGTAGCCAGCGCCAGCATGACAGAGAATGGATGAGTTCCGATCTTATCGTTAAAAAAGGTTCCTTCACGCGTTTTCCGTGTTATGACACCCAGTGTATCAAGTGCACTGAGCGCTTCCCGTAAAACCGGCCGGCTTACTTCAAGTTCTTTCATAAGTTCCATTTCAGGAGGCAGTTTGTCACCCGCTTTCATTTGTCCAGTGACGAGCAGATGCACAATTTGATCCACTACTTGTTGTGAAAGAGTGTTGCGATGTACCGATTGTACGCCTAATTTCTTTGACGATTCTTCCATTATGTAACCCCTTTTCTGTGACTTCCTATATGTATTCCTACTGTAAGACTAATTATATAATATAATAAACTTATTTGCATGTAGACCTATGTCCAAAAAAAGTAAAATGCGCCGCTCTTAAGAGAGTGACGCATGCATTCCTTTAAAAAATCATCTGACAAGGCAAGGTGATTTTGGATTGAACTTCCATCCGGAGACCAGGTATTGCATAGCGATTGAATCATCACGGGCACCAAGCCCTTTTTGTTTATAAAGCTGATGCGCCTTCTCGATTTGTTCCATATCCAATTCAATTCCAAGTCCGGGTTTGGAAGGAACATCCACCATTCCGCCGACAATTTTAAAAGGTTCTTTTGTTAAGCGCTGACCATCCTGCCAAATCCAATGGGTATCGATCGCAGTGATTTTGCCTGGCGCTGCTGCTGCAACGTGTGTAAACATGGCAAGTGAAATGTCAAAGTGATTATTGGAGTGGGATCCCCATGTCAATCCCCATTCGTTGCACATTTGAGCGACACGGACGGAGCCTTGCATCGTCCAAAAATGCGGATCGGCAAGAGGGATGTCCACGGATTGAAGTTGAATGGAATGCCCCATTTGCCTCCAGTCCGTTGCAATCATATTCGTTGCGGTGGGAAGACCCGTTGCGCGCCTGAATTCCGTCATGATCTCCCGGGCGGAAAAACCATTTTCCGCTCCGCATGGATCTTCCGCATAAGCTAAAACATGATGCTGATCCCGGCAAAGCTTAATCGCATCCTCCAGCAGCCAGCCGCCATTTGGATCAAGGGTGATCCTGGCTTCAGGGAAGCGTTCCGCAAGTGCCGTCACCGCTTCGATTTCTTCTTCCCCGCGCAAAACCCCGCCTTTCAATTTAAAATCATTGAATCCATAGCGAGTGTGGGCAGCTTCTGCCAAGCGGACAATCGATTCAGGTGTCAGTGCTTCCTCATGACGGAGGCGGATCCAGTCATCTTCCGCTTCAGGTTCGCTTAAATAACCAAGATCTGTTTTATTACGGTCACCTACATAAAACAAGTAGCCCAGCATTTCTACCTTATCGCGTTGCTGTCCTTCGCCGAGAAGGGCTGCGACTGGAACGCCCAAGTATTGGCCAACTAAATCGAGAAGTGCCGCTTCAAATGCTGTTACGGCATGTATGGCAATACGGAGATCAAACGTTTGAAGGCCGCGCCCTCCTGCATCCCGGTCCGCAAACTGCTTACGGATGGTATTTAGAATGTTGTTGTATGTCCCGATGGACTGGCCGACAACCAATTGTTTGGCATCTTCGAGTGTCTGGCGAATTTTTTCGCCTCCAGGAACTTCACCTACACCCGTATTACCCGCATTGTCTTTTAGAATGACAATGTTCCGGGTGAAATAAGGAGCATGGGCACCGCTCAAGTTCAGAAGCATGCCGTCATGGCCCGCAACTGGAATGACGCTCATTTCTGAAATGACCGGTGTGCCGATTTTTACATTATCCTTAAGCAAATGATTGTTCATAATTTTTCCCCCTACTAGAATATTTAATTGACTATGATTTTAACTCGACACGTTTAATTTCACCAACTAGGAATAAATAACTTAAAATCGCGACAAGAGCATTAGCACATACGAAGACTAGCGCCCCATTGAACGACCCTGTCGTAGCAATGATATATCCGATGATAATCGGTGTTGTAATGCCTGCAATGTTACCGAATGTGTTGAAAAGCCCCCCGCTAACACCGGACATTTCTTTTGGTGAGGTATCGGCCACTACCGCCCAGCCGAGTGCCCCAAATCCTTTACCGAAAAACGCAAGCGCCATAACGAAAATAACAACCCATTCCGTATCTACATAGTTTGCAGCTACCAAGCTCATCGATAGAATCATCCCAACAACAATTGGCACTTTTCGGGCGACAGTCAATGAGAATCCCTTCCGTAACAAGAAATCCGAGAATGTCCCTCCGAGAATGCCGCCAAAGAATCCACAAATGGCTGGAAGGGAAGCAACGAATCCAACTTCAAGAATGGTCATGCCTCTTTCTTGCACAAGGTACACAGGAAACCATGTCAGGAAAAAGTACGTTAACGTTGTAATGCAATATTGTCCGAGGTAAACACCCAGCAGCATACGGTTCGATAAAAGCTGCTTAATATGATTCCAGTTGACGCCTTTCTTTTCCTCCTTATGTGTAATGGTTTGATCCATATTGATCAAAGCGCCGCCTGCTTCGATATATTCAAGCTCAGCTTTGTTGATACGCGGATGTTCCTTTGGACTATAAAGCGTTTTCATCCAGATGAAAGCAACGATGATTCCTAAAGCGCCCATAAAGAAGAAGACGTATTCCCAACCAAATTTATACGTAATGTAACCCATGATCGGTGCAAAGAGAACAGTTGCAAAATACTGGGCGGAATTGAACGTGGCAGCCGCGGTTCCGCGTTCATGGCTTGGGAACCAGGTAGCAACGATTCGGCTGTTGGCCGGGAAGGAAGGGGCTTCTGCCAATCCAACTAAAAAACGGAGTCCGAACAATACCATGACCGCTGTTCCGGCAGAACCGAAAAATCCGAGGAATCCTTGTAAAAGCGTAAAGGTAGACCATAGCATGATACTCCAAAAGTAAACTCTTTTTGAGCCAAAACGGTCTAAAAGCCAACCACCTGGAATTTGTCCAGCTACATAAGACCAAGCGAAAGCGGAGAAAACATAGCCCATCATGACTGAATCGAGACCAAGCTGACCAGACATGTCCGTACCCGCGATTGATAGCGTCGCACGATCCGCATAATTCAGGGCGGTGACCATAAAGAGCATAAAGACAATGAACCATCGTGTGCGTGTTTTTTTCTGTGCACTTGGCAGTATAGGAGATGCTTGAAAAACTTTTTCTTCTGCGTTCATATACTCACTCCTTAAACGTATTTTATTTTCTTGATACCGCTTACAATGTGTTCGCTTCCCCCCTTTGCGAAAATTCTTACTATTTAGTTTTGTCCAATGGTAAGACAAATGAAATTGTTTGTCAATGTGTTTTTTATAAATTCGTTTTTACATTTTAGCTCCTTAATTATCTATTTTTTTTGTATATATTAGAAGCAAAATTATTGAGGTATGATTTGATGTCGCATTTTTCAGAAAATAAAAAATATACGATTGACCATTTGGTGTATTTGTCTTACAATAAAACAATAATACACAAGGAGGAATGGATAATGAATAAGATTCGCAAAGCACCTAAAGGGATCCTAGGTTTTCCCGTGGCTCCATTCACGACGAGTAATAAGCTTGATGAACAAGCACTCGCCCAAAATATCCAATTTTTAATAGATGAAGGCCTAGAGGCCATTTTCGTGGCATGTGCGGCAGCAGAGTATCCATCGTTAAGTAAAGAGGAATATGAAGTGATGGTGGATGTGGCCGTATCCGTCACGGGTGGAAAAGTACCTGTATACACAGGGGTAGGGGGGAACATTCAAACTTCCCTGGAACTTGCCAGAATATCAGCAGATAGAGGGGCGGATGGTTATTTAATATTGCCACCATATCTCGTTACTGGAGAACAGGCAGGTCTGGCGGCTTATTTCAAAGCCATCGCAGAGAGTACAGACTTAAATTCGATTGTATATCAGCGTGATAATGTTTCCCTTTCAATTTCAACTTTGGAAGCGCTTGCGGAGGTCCCGCAGGTGGTCGGCGTCAAAGATGGTCTAGGCAATATGGAGTTGAATGGACTGCTTACACAAACCTTCGGAAAACGTTTCGGCTGGCTGAACGGAATGCCGCTTGCGGAAGTTACCATGTCGGCCTATGTTCCACTTGGCTTTGACTCATACTCATCTGCGATATCCAATTACATCCCGCACATCTCACGAAAATTCTATAATGGCATTTTGAGTGGAGATCAAGAAACGGTCAATGAAATTTACCAACAGGTCATCATGCCGATCAACAACATTCGCCGTCAGCGAAAAGGGTATGCCGTCTCTCTCATTAAAGCAGGTATGGAGATCATGGGAATGCCGGTTGGGCAAACAGTCAGATTACCGATTCTTCCGGTTGAAAAAGAACATTATGCAGAAATGCAAACGATATTAGAGAATGCCTTAGATCGTTTTCCAAAAGAAACAACCATCCAATCAATCTAATAAAGGCGGGATTATATATGATAACTACAGTTCAAACAAAAACGTATCTAAATTATATTAATGGTGAATGGGTTGCTTCCATTTCAAATGAAGTTGAAAAAAGTTTAAACCCGGCAGATAAACAGGCCATTGTCGGATATGTACAAAAGTCTACTAAGGATGACTTGAACCTGGCTGTGGAAGCTGCAAAAAAGGCAAAAGATAAGTGGCGCAAACTAGCTGGATCTGAGCGCGGGGAGTATCTATATAAAGTAGCTCAAATTCTTGAAAAGCGGATTGATGAAATTGCTGAATGTGCAACACGGGAAATGGGTAAGACCTTTGCTGAAACAAAAGGGGAAACGGCACGCGGCATTGCGATCCTGAAATACTATGCAGGAGAAGGAATGCGTAAAGTGGGTGATGTCATTCCATCCACCGACAGTTCAGCGCTAATGTTCACGACGCGCATCCCGCTTGGTGTAGTGGGCGTCATTACACCTTGGAATTTCCCAATCGCCATCCCAATCTGGAAGATGGCTCCTGCTCTTGTATATGGGAATACGATTGTGGTGAAGCCCGCAACCGAGACGGCCATCACCTGTGCGAAGATTATGGAGTGTTTTGAAGAAGCCGGTTTACCGGCGGGTGTAATCAATATGGTCACAGGGCCGGGCAGTGTCATCGGGCAGGGCATCGCCGATCACGAAGATATTAACGGCATTACCTTTACCGGCTCAAACGGCGTTGGTAAAAGGATTGGACAAGCGGCGTTAGCACGTGGAGCGAAATACCAGCTTGAAATGGGTGGGAAAAACCCGGTAATCGTAGCGGCGGATGCGGATCTTGATCTGGCTGTGGAAGCAGTCATTACAGGTGCGTTTCGTTCAACGGGGCAAAAGTGTACAGCGACAAGCCGTGTCATTGTTGCTGCAGAAGTTTATGAAGAGTTCAAGCGGATGCTGGTGGAAGAAACGAAAGGCATTTCCATCGGGGATGGATTGGACAGCGGGACATGGATGGGGCCATGTGCTAGCGAAAATCAATTAAATACGGTTCTTTCCTATATCGAAAAAGGAGTGCAAGAAGGCGCTACCCTTCTAATTGGCGGAAAGCGTGCTGAAGAAGGCCCTCAGGCAAATGGCTTTTATGTAGAGCCGACGATTTTTGATAACTGCAAGTCAGAAATGGCAATTGTTCAAGAGGAAATTTTTGGTCCAGTGATTGCCATAATGAAAGCTGATTCAGTTGAAGAAGCCCTGCATCTTGCGAACAGCGTGGAATACGGCCTTAGTGCTTCGATTTTTACAGCCAATATCAAACATTTGCTCTCATTTGTTAACGATATGGAAGCGGGATTGATCAGGGTCAACGCGGAAAGCGCAGGCGTTGAATTACAGGCGCCATTTGGTGGCATGAAAAACTCCAGCTCCCACTCCAGGGAACAAGGGGAAGCAGCAAAAGAGTTTTTTACATCAATTAAAACGGTGTTTGTCAAATAAGGGGAAAAGAAGAAGTGTGTGTGTTACCATTTTATTAAACTGATATTATATCGGAAATAATAACTGGCCCGTGAATCTTTGTTAGCTTTCTTATAATGAAGGGAGTGGTAAAGTGGATACGAAAATGCAACTCACGGAGGTACCGCTTTATATTAAGGTAAATACGATAGACAATGTCGCCATTGTGGTTAATACTGGGGGCTTGGATCAAGGAACCCTTTTCCCTTGTGGGCTAGAATTGAAAGAAAGAATTCCACAAGGACATAAAGTAGCATTAATGGATATAGACAAGAATGAAGCCATCATCCGCTATGGAGAAGTTATCGGCCATGCAGCTGAATCAATCAGGAAGGGCAGTTGGATTCATGAGTCATTGGTGATACTGCCGGCATCCCCGGATTTAAAGGAATTAACGGTAGCAAATGATATACCTAAAACTTTACCACCACTTGAAGGATATACATTTCAAGGATTTCGCAATGAAGATGGCAGTGTTGGAACTAAGAACATATTAGGCATTACAACTAGCGTTCAATGTGTAGTAGGCGTTCTGGATTTCGTGGTGAACCGCATAAAAAAAGAGATTCTCCCGAAGTATCCCAATGTTGAAGATGTTGTCGCTTTGAATCACAACTATGGCTGTGGAGTCGCAATCAATGCACCGGAAGCAGTTATTCCCATTCGTACGATTCAGAACCTGGCGAAACACCCAAACTTCGGCGGTGAAGCCTTGGTAGTTGGATTGGGCTGTGAAAAGCTTTCCCCAATGAGAATAAATCCAAGCGGAGACGACTCGGATATCATTTCACTTCAGGATCAGCAGGGATTTGCGGGAATGGTCCAATCCATCATGGAAATGGCTGAAGAACGATTAATGAAGTTGAACAGCAGGCAGCGCGAAACATGTCCAGTTTCCGAATTAGTCATCGGAACGCAATGCGGAGGAAGTGATGCATTCTCTGGTGTGACAGCTAACCCTGCAGTGGGATATGCTACAGATCTGTTAGTTAGAGCAGGGGCGACCGTTCTATTTTCTGAAGTCACGGAAGTACGGGATGCGATTCATTTATTGACGCCTCGTGCAGTGAATGAAGAAGTAGGGAAGGCTTTAATAAAGGAAATGGATTGGTATGATAACTACCTTGCATTGGGTGATGCCGATCGAAGTGCCAATCCGTCGCCAGGAAACAAAAAAGGCGGATTGGCCAATGTAGTGGAAAAATCATTAGGGTCCATTGCCAAATCAGGAGGCAGCCCTATATCTGGCGTACTGGCTCCAGGTGAAAAGGCTACGGAAAAAGGGCTGATTTTTGCAGCTACACCAGCTAGTGACTTTGTTTGCGGAACGTTACAGCTGGCTTCCGGCATACATCTTCAAGTTTTTACAACCGGAAGAGGGACACCCTATAATCTGGCAATGGCTTCCGTCATCAAAGTTTCTACACGAAATACATTGGCTGAGCAATGGAAAGACTTGATTGATATAAATGCCGGAACTATCGCTACTGGAGAAGCAACCATAGAGGATGTTGGGTGGGAAATATTTCACCTTATATTGGAAGTGGCCAGCGGTAAAAAGAAAACCTGGGCAGAGCATTGGGGCCTGCATAATGATTTGGCATTATTCAATCCAGCTCCAATTACCTAATAATGATTTTCTGGACGAACTTCCTTATAAAAGTGGAAGTTTGTCCTTTTTTTGTTATTCCTATTTTTAAAGCTGTCATTATTTTTCCTCGAGAAAAGAGGAACGCCGAACTATTGGCAGAAGTTATACATGAATTGATGGTTGATAGATTAGTATTTCATCATGACGTAAAAGTGTGATGATGAAGTACGTATTAGGAGGCATTGTATGATCACATTCAGGAATGCAACAGCAAAGGACTTAAGTGAAATAGTGAAGATGCTTGCGGACGATGTATTGGGGAGGGAAAGGGAGCGCTATGAAAATCCCCTTCCTGAAAGCTATCAAAAAGCATTTGAATCCATTGATTCAGATGAGAATAATGAATTGATCGTAGCATGTCTTGGTGAGGAAATCGTTGGGGTGCAACAAATCACTTTCACTCCTTATATTACCCATCAAGGCGGATGGAGAGCTACGATTGAAGGGGTTCGGACGGCATCTTCAGAACGGGGGAAAGGAATAGGAAGCAAGTTGATCCAATATGCGATTGAGCGTGCAAAAGCGCGGGGCTGTCATATCATTCAGCTAACGACCGATAAAAATCGGGAAGAAGCGCTGCGTTTTTATGAACATTTAGGGTTCAAAGCGACTCATGAAGGTTTGAAAATGAAGCTTTAATTCAACGTTTTTTGTCCTATCATTGGGGAAGGTTGCTGCGGCAACTTTTTTTTGTGTACAAACATTCGCTGGTATTATATGTTAAAATTATTCGTGAGATATTTATAGATGTGTAGGATCTATCTGGCAGAGATATTGAACGTACAGAGTATCAAAAAATGAAAAATATAATCCGTTTTGATGATGAGTTAGTTATTCATAAACTTTCTAGGTTTGGCCGTAATAAGGAAGAGATACTCAAAGAATGGAAAGAAATTATGGAATTAGAATACAGCGTTAAATATCCCACAATAACGAGAATGACTATCTATAATAAAAAGAAGAAAATATGAATTTATGTAATTGTACTATTGAGTAGTTGTGTTAATATTACTAATGTATGAAATTAGAAAGGTAGGAAATACATATGAAAAAAAGCATCATAGCTTCACTTGCACTTGCACTTGTTTTAAGTCTTTCAAGCTTCGGAGGTACTCAAAAAGCAGAGGCAGCAGATTGGTCAACTACAGGAAGTATTTGGACTTCATATTATCATTCTGGTTCATTCACTAATTATGTTTACCAACGTACTATGACGACTACTGTGTCAGACGAAATTTGGACTACTGTAAATGCAAGTAGCTCTGCATCTGGAACATTCACAGCTAGACTTCAAAAAAAGACTAATGGTGTCTGGAAGAATTACAAAACAAAATATCCTGCTAAAAATGGCTATACAAACATGAACTGGACAGGTGTTACCAAAGGTGCTACATACCGTGTTAAATTAGAAAACACGAGTGGTAAAAAAATAACTTATACATTTAAAGTAATGCAATAATATTAATTCAATAAAAGCCTACATCCTTAATTGGGATGTAGGCTCAGTTTGTAGACAAAAGGGGTTCGGAATTAAAAAATTCCGAACCCCTTTTTGAGATTCCCTTTGAATTTTTGCCTGAAGTTAGGAGATTGGGGCTCTACGAGCCCACTATGTTAGGCCATTTTTGGACCTCGCCATGTCCAATTGGCCATCTTCTTTAAATTAATGGCAGCGAAAGTAAGCATCGCCTGCATCGACAATTTTTTAAGTCCCCTTAAAGTTGTCCAACGCATACCATGCTTTTCTTTTGCATCTGCGAATACACGCTCAATCGTTTCTTTACGTTTCGCATATATAGTTTTTACATCTTGATGATGACGCAGATGATCTGCTTCTTCCACATGTGTTTGCCAAATATGCCGTGTCACCACTTTTTGATGGTCTTTGCTTTCTGTACACTGAGATAAAAATGAGCATGTCGCACAAGTGTGTTTGGGTGATTTATACTCGCGATAGCCCTCTTTATTGGTTGTTGAGTACTTTAATAGCTCTCCCGAAGGACAAAGGTAACAATCAAAATGTTCATCGTATACATAGTCCTGTTTGCGGAAAAATCCTTCTTTGGTGCGAGGACGTGTATAAGGTAAAGCCGGTATGATTTCTTTGTTAAATAGGTAGCTTGTAATCGCTGGTGTTTTATAAGCTGCATCTGCGGCAACGGCTTCCGGTTTTCCAACTTTCTCAATCACTTGTTCAACTAGTGGCTCTAAGATCTGACTGTCATGTATATTTCCAGGTGTTACAATCGTTCCCAATACAAAACCGTTGCGGTCTGCGGCCGCATGGAATGAATAGGCAAACTGTTTTGTTCGTTCATCTTTCACATAGTAGCCACTCTCAGAATCCGTTGTACTTTCTTTAATCTCTTTGGTCTCTTCTTTATCAAATTTATCTGATGGAAAAGGCTTCTTTCCATGTTTTTCACGATCTTGATTGATTTCTTCTTGAAGACGCCCTTGATACGCTCGTGTTTCTTTACGAACGATTTTCTTTTCAAATTTCCTTTTATTCGCACTGGCTTTCACATGTGTGGAATCCACGAAAACGTGTTCAGCACTTATTAACTTTTTATTAGCAGCTGTCATTAAAATGCGATAGAAAATCTGTTCAAACAGGTCTGTATCTTTAAAGCGTCGCTCATAATTTTTCCCGAACGTAGAGAAATGAGGTACTTTATCATGGAAACCATAGCCTAAGAACCAACGGTAAGCCATATTGGTTTCAACTTCTTCAATCGTTTTACGCATGGAACGAATACCGAAGGTATATTGAATGAATGTCAGTTTAACTAAAATAACTGGATCAATACTTGGGCGTCCTACCTCTGAATACATCTCTTTCACCAAGTCATAAATGAAAGTGAAGTCAATGGCAGCCTCCATTTTACGAACCAAATGGTTCAGTGGCACCAGTTGATCTAACGTAATCATTTCAAGTTGATCTCGCTGAATAGAATCATGTTTAGAAAGCATCCTCATCACCTCAAGTTTTAATACTTCTATTTTAAAACAAAAATGACTCCAGGCAAAAGTGTTTATCTAAAAGGTAAGACAAAGTTGATTGGAACGGAAGGTACGAGACTCCTGCGGGAAAAGCGCGTCTAGGGGAGACCCCGCAGGCGAAAGCCGAGGAGGCTCCCCGACCGCCCGCGGAAAGCGAGTGCCTGGAGTGGAAAATCAACGGCCAAATTGTACAACTCATAAAAAATAGACAAACTCGATTTTCATCGAGTTTGTCTACAGTCTGAGCCTACATCCTTAATTGGGATGTAGGCTTTTATCGTTCTAATTCACTTACTAATTTCATTTGCAAACCTATGAAAATGAAGCTTTAATTCAACGTTTTTTGTCCTGTCATTGGGGAAGGTTGCTGCGGCAACCTTTGCACAAACATTCGCTGGTATTATATGTTAAAATTATTCGTGAGATATTTATAGATGTGTAGGATCTATATGACAATCATGAAAGGGTGTGCTCGATGGAAAACGAAGCATTTATTCAGAAGAGGTACGGTGTAATTAGTTTTATTTCATTCATCATCGGAATTATTTGCTTTTTTATTGTTTTTGTTACACCTATTGGAATTGCCAATATCGGGAGCCTGACTGGATATTATATAACATTTTTCCTTACGATTACCGGCATCGTCCTTTCTATCATAGGTATTTTGAAGAATACGGAGAAAAAAGTGATTCCTATTATTTCTTTGGTTTTTTCTTCGTCTTTCTTCATATTATGGGTTATCGTCATCACTTTGTTATTAACGGGTGAAATTGAATTTGCCCCGTAGACCAAATTGGATATGACTAAAAGGGTGGTTTTTCAATGATAAGAGGTTTATATGAAGCACATTTACCGGTCCGTGATTTGAAACGGTCCATCGAATTCTATGAGGGACTTGGTTTACAGTTGGATCATAAGGTTGAAGACAACCTGGCTTTTCTATGGATTGAAAAGGATAAAAGTTGGTTGGGGCTTTGGGAAACGGAAAAAGTGGAGGTTGAGTATCATCCCTCTTTAAGGCATATAGCATTTCAAGTATCATTGGAAGATTTAAAGAAATCAGTCGCATGGCTTGAAGATAGGGGCTATTCGCCAAGAGAGGCTTTCGGATTTCAACCAATTGAACCTTTCGTGATGCCTCACGGGGAAGATGCCCACGCTAAAATTCACTTTAATGATCCAGACGGCAACAGTTTGGAACTTATTAGTAAATTGGCAAATCCCAAAAAAATCACGAATCGTATGTATTTAAGTGAATGGGTACGGTTAAATGAATACAGAAGTGAAAAAAGCGAATGACAGTTAGGCGGAAGTTTTAAGAATGAATTGTTTTAATATGCTTTATGTTAAAGCAGAATGGGGGATTTATAGAATGAATGTCAAAGCGGAATTATATTGGAATGAATTTTGGCAGGGGAAAGACGAAGGAAAACCCAAGTCAGTCAGTGCCTGGCAATTCGGGGCTGATCCCGATTATTTGGCTCAATTAGTGATCGAAGGGAAAAAAACGGCTACATGCTCTGGTTATGTTTTTTATGAAGAGGAAAATGAATCATTACCATCCGTGGGTGATTATAGCATTATATTAAGCAGTGGGGATGTGCCCTTAGCCATCATACAAACAGTGAAAGTCGATATATCGCCCATGAATGAAGTGAGTGAAGAGTTTGCGATGGCAGAAGGGGAAGGCGATGGAACCTATACATACTGGTGGGATGCCCATGAAAATTTTTTCAAGGAAGCACTGGACAAAATTGGCCACACCTTTAAAGAAGATATGCTGCTGGTGTGTGAGCGTTTTGAATTGATTCATGTGAAGTGAATGTAGAGGGTTCATTCGTAAGTGCACAATAAGTATTTTCGTTCAGTGATTTGCTATAATAGGTCATTGGATTAAAAAACTTATAGAAAGATAGGTATTTGCCATGAAAAAGAAACTGACATTCATTGGATTGGGTATCCTGGTTGTTTTCCTGCTATTTCTTGGTACGTATAAATTGATGAATTCGAGAACCTATCAGGTATTCGGAGGATTAACGGATAAGGTCGAGACGAATGAAAAAGTGGTCGCTTTGACTTTTGATGACGGCCCATCGAAGAATGTAAATCAGATCCTTCCGTTGTTGGATAAATACGATGCAAAAGCTACATTCTTCCTGATTGGTAACGAAATCGAAAATTATCCAGAGGAAGCTGGGAAAATAGCGGAAGCCGGACATCAGATTGGGAATCATACGTATGCCCACAAGCGAATGGTTTTTAAGTCCCCTTCCTTTATAAAAGCGGAAATCGAGAAAACGGATAAATTGATTCGAAACTCAGGATATAAGGATGAAATCGACGTTCGCCCACCAAACGGGAAAAAGATCTTAGGTTTGCCTTATTACTTAAATGAAAATGATAGGGACACCATTACCTGGAATCTGGAACCGGATAGCTATTACACTTCCGCTTCTGACAAAGTGAAGTATGTGAAGGAAAATATAAAACCAGGTTCGATCATCCTGTTGCATCCGATGTATGATGATACGGGTAAAGAACTTCAAGCGATTGAAGAGATTTTACGAGAGTTAACGAACGAAGGGTACACGTTTGTAACGGTCAATGAACTTCAAGAGTTATAGGGTTGAATTTTTACAAGATTCTCGAAAAAATGGGTTGCTGCGGCAACCTTTTTTTTATTATTCCGCTATGTGAAGGGTTAATAATTCCCGATATACAGAATAGTACAAAATGGGGGCGGCATATTGTTTCATAACGGTATGTTGATGTAAGAGGCAGGATTTCCTGTGAATTTTCCTTCATGTAAATAAAGCTATTAAAATGGGGCTGGTTACGTTGTATCGGAATAAAAATACCGCTCTAATCATCATTTTGTGTTTCCTGTTATTCCTATTTCTTGTCGTGCTCGTTTTTCGCCACATCACGGTATACTTCGTGTATAGCTCGGGCATCGGACCTTTATTATTTATCGGGATAATGATTTTCGCTATCGTTATGCTTTTTTTAAAAGGATTTAAATAATCAAGATTGTTTCTATGAGGCTGCTGCGCAGCCTTTTTTATGTGGAAAAAGTTCTTCATACCAAGTTGGTTTATCTTAATTTATAGAGACGCAAAAAAATATAAAAATCAATAAAAAATTAACACTCCAGCATTAGTAAAATATGGTAAGATTTAAAATGGAAATATTTTCTTTTAAATTATAATCAGGGGTGATTTGTTCGTGGAGTTTTTTACTAAGTGGTCGTTTAACAACAAGGCTGCCGTTTCATTGGTAACCATTTTTATTTTGTTGATAGGTGTGGTCAGTTATTTTAAATTGCCAATGGAATTTTTACCATCTGCTGATAATCCACAAGTTACGATTATCACAATTGGGCAGGGCACTGATTCGAAAACGATGGAAACACAAGTTACAGATCCGATTGAAAGAGCAGTAACGGGAGTAAAAGGAAAGAGTTCAGTATACTCCACCACTGGAGATGGATTTTCAAAAGTAGATCTATTTTTTGAAGCCGGATCGGATATGAAACAAGCGAAACTAGATGTTCAAGAGGCTTTAGGCAATGTAGCATTGCCACAAAGCATGGCAAAGCCTACTGTTACACAGCTAAATACATCAATGATTCCGATTTCATTTATAGCTGTTACTTTCAAAGAAGGATTAACAGCTGAAAACATAGACTTTACCAAGAAGGAATTAGAGCCTCTATATAAAGATATTAAAGGGGTTTCGGATGTACAGACATTTGGAGTTTCCCAATCTGTACTTTCAGTCAAAGTGGACAATAAAGAATTGGCTAAAAAGAAAGTCTCCATTCAAGATATCATGGGCGTCCTTAACGGTCAGAATACAGCTCTGGCCGTAGGCGAAAAAGTGATTGATGGGAAGGCAAGTAACATTAAGGTTATTGGGGATTTAACAAGTATTGAAAAATTAAAAGCGTTAAAAGTCACTCCAAATGTAACTCTTGGAGAGATAGCAAAAGTTGAAGAAGCGAAGGATGGTAAACTCATCAGTCGTTTTAACGGAAAGGAAAGCATTGATTTAAGCATTATCAAGGACAGCCAATCAAATGCTGTCACAATCAGTAAAGAGGTTGAAAAAGTATCAAAAGAAATTAATGAAAAGTATGGTGACCAGAAATCGACCATCTATTTATCTACAGCAGATATGGTGGAGACTTCCGTTCAGACGATGGTTAAAGAAGTGCTGCTTGGTGCGCTATTCGCCACCATTGTGATCATGGTCTTTTTACGAAATGTACGTTCTACATTCATTACAATCGTATCCATACCGTTATCTCTTGGCTTTACGTTATTTTTGCTGTCATTGTCGGGAGTGACGCTGAATATTTTGACGCTAGGCGGTGTCGCTGTAGCGATCGGGCGATTGGTGGACGATAGTATTGTTGTTATTGAAAATATTTTCCGGAAAATGCAGCAAGAGAAGATTTCAATCGAATTGGTGATGGATGCAGTAAAAGAGGTGGGAGTGGCGATAACAGCTTCAACCCTTACTACTGTAGCCGTTTTCTTGCCGGTAGCTTTATTGAACGGAGGGCTCCAAGAGTTTCTTCTGCCTTTCGCTTTAACGGTCACTTATTCTTTGCTGGCTTCCTTGATTGTCGCATTGACGGTTGTTCCGTTAATGAGTGCGGGATTGCTGAAAAGAGCGAAGCTTCCAAAACATCGACCAGCCAAGCGTTTCACCAAGCTGGTTACATGGTCATTAAACCATAAATGGGTTGTCTTGATTGTTGCTTTGCTATTGTTTGTCGGTTCTGTTGGTACATATTTTGCCATGCCAAAAGGGGCGATTGATAATTCGTCTGCAGACTATGTCTCCGTGACATTAACTTATCCAAATGATCAGCCATTTGATGAAGTAAAAGAAAAAGCGATTGAACTCGAAGAAACGATGCAAGATATGAGTGAAGTGGATAATGTGTTCATGCAATTAGGAAACTCTGCAGAGGCGGCACAATATGGCGCGGTCACATCACCTACAGAAGCGACTTTCGGCCTCTTGGTGAAGGATAAAGCAAATATTGATGCAATCCTGAAAAAAATTGAAAAGGAACAAGAAAACTATCCTGATGCGAAGCTTACGACCACCGCTTCTTCATTCATGATGGGGGCATCAAAGACGAACATTACGATAGATGTGATCGGCAGTAATGTTGAAGATTTGGAACTGACTGCCAATAAGGTCAAAGAAAAAATTCAGGATATTAAAGGAATTGAAGATGTTACAACGAACCAGGACGAAAAGAAAACCATTTATTCATTCAGGGTAGATCCAGCTAAAGGCAATACAGAACAAATAGGTCAACAATTAGGGATCATGCTTAATAAAACCCCTATCGGCAATATAACGTTGGAGGATAAGCAGACACCTGTCGTCCTTGAACCAATCTTAGATCCCAAAAAACCAGAGGATTTAAAAAGTATTCCCATTATGACAGATGGCGGTCTAGCTCCGGTGTCGAAGGTTGCTTCTTTAAAGAGCGAAGAGAGTGCAACAACGCAGTTCCATAAAGATGGGGAAACGTATCTTCAATTAACGGCAACGGTCGATCCGACTAAACTTTCCGATATTGCAAGCAAAATAAATCTTGAGATATTTGGAGATAAGGAGAACAAAGGCGGCCTTGATATTCCGAAAGATGTAGAAATTTTAGTTGGAGGAGCCAGTGCACAGCAAACAGATGATTTTACTGATTTGTTCCTTACGATGTTAATATCCATAGGCATTGTCTTTCTAATCATGGTTATAACTTTCAAATCGATTAAAGCACCGGTCGCCATTCTATTTTCCTTGCCATTCGCTGCGATTGGAGCGGTATTAGGATTGGTTATCAGTCGAATTCCAGTGGATATTACAGCACTGTTGGGTGCTCTCATGCTGATAGGAATTGTGGTGACAAACGCAATTGTGCTTCTGGATCGAGTCAAACAAAACGAAGAAAAAATGATTATCCGTGATGCGATCATTGAAGCGACAGCTACAAGATTCCGTCCGATCATAATGACGGCTGTAGCAACCATTTGTGCCATGCTGCCGCTTTTATATAAAAAGGCGGAAACAGGAAGCCTGGTTTCACAAAGTTTAGCGATCGTGGTCATTGGCGGGCTAGCTGTTTCAACACTGCTCACACTTATCGTGATTCCATGTATATACGAATTGCTGTATTATAAAAAATCGAAAAAACAGAGGAAGAAAAAGAGAGAACCCGTTAACGAACAAATCGAGATGTAATGGAGAATAACTGAAAAGTTTGTAGAGAAAGCGACGCTTCCTTTACAAACTTTTTTTCTTACTTCCCGAACTGAAGGTTTTAAAGCTTTTTTAAAATAATGCTTGACTTATCGTCAACCTGTAACTAAAATGATTACAGCAGGTGATGAAACAAACGCAGGAAGCAATCGACTGTGTAGTTACAAAATGCAATGTTCTTATATTAATATTTTTTTGTTCTACGTTGTAACTATTTTGGTTACAAGTTGAGCTAATGATGAAAAGTGAGGGAATATAATATGACAGTGAAAATTAAAGCGTATTCTGATTTTATATGTCCATTTTGTTTTTTGGGCAAAGGTCCTTTAGACGAAATCGTGAAGGAAAAAGATGTGGAAGTGGAATGGATGCCATTTGAACTTCGTCCTAGTCCATATTCCAAAATTGATCCATGGAAAGAACCGGATAAGTTGAATTCATGGGATTCTTACATTCTGCCTGTTGCGAAAAAGCTGGGAGTTGATATGCGTTTACCCCGTGTTTCTCCGCATCCATATACACATTTGGCGTTCGAAGGGTGCCATTTTGCAAAGGAGCACGGAAAAGGGAACGAGTTCCACAACAGAGTATTTACAGCGTTTTTTCAAGAGGAACAAAATATTGAAGATATTGAAGTATTGACAAAATTAGCGGGTGAAGTTGAACTTCCTGTAGATGCTTTTAGAGAAGCGTTAGTGTCACGAAAGTATCGGGAAGTGCACCAACAAGCACTCAAACATGCTTATGAAGAAGCAGATATCAGGGCTGTTCCGACGTTTATTATTGGTGATGAAGTCATCCAAGGACTTGCTAGCAAAGAAAGGTTAGCGCAAGTCATTGAGAAGGAAGAAACCAAGAATAAACTGAATGAATTTGATGGCCTGCAATGCGACGTTAAGGGGAATTGCTAAAAGCCTTTTAACTGTCAGGGAAATGCGGATATACAACGGTAAGGTCATTTCAGGAAACTCTTTAAAATAGGGCTTGATTAATTTTAGAGTACCTAAATATTACAGAAAACCCCCTTTTATCAAACAATAAAACCGTTCCTTTTACTGTTTAATATAAAAGGGGTATTTTAATGCAATTCTAGTTGAATTGTAGTAACAATATTAGAATCATCAACCCATAAATAAACATTCTTACATTTATGCGTGAAATATCTAATGGCAAAAGTATCTTTTAAATAATCTTCTAAAGTCCAATTGTATAATGAGAGAGAGATTATTGGCCCCTTTGATGTATTTTTTAAACAATCTAACACCTTATCGAACCCCATATCTTCGTATTTCTCTATAAATTCAGATATTATCTTGTATGATTTTTGAGGTTTCCATTCATATTGTGTCTTGCTAATTGTCCCATATAGATTTTTTATGATTGGATTTAAATGATTCGACCTGATCAAGGAGAGAGATTCTTGATTCGGCTTACTTAACATTATTTCTGATGGTAATTCGTTTTCTAATACAATCTTCGTGCTGTCAAAATGCATAATAATTTCTTCGATTACTTGATTATCAATTCTATTATCGACAAATAACGAAGTAACACTATTTTCATCTTGATAACCCAACAGTAAAAAGAATTGAGTTAATAGTGAATATTTTTTTTGGACATTTGAATTGGGGATAAATTCCCTGATCTTGAAATCTGAAAAACTGTCTGTATTGTCTTCGAATTGATTAGAAGCTTCAAAAGGTTTCAACCATTCCATTAGCAGCCCACCTAGTATGTTTTTTATTTAACCTCAAAATAACTATAACCATTTGCAATGGCTGAATAAGTACCATTTTTTACTGTCCTGAACGTTCCACCTAGTTTTGCACGATATTTTCCAGCAGACAATCGATCAGATGATTCATTTCTAATTGTGGAAGTTGGTCGGTTTATAGGATAGCTAAAGTTGTGAGTTTTATAATTTTTCCAACCGCCATTAAGAAATCCGTGATGTTTTTGTATTGTAACTTTTACATTGCTATAAGAGATTACATCTCCACCAACATGTATTGTCCAAGGGCAATATGCAGTTTTACTTATGACATAACAGCCAACCGTTCCGCGTGCGAAAGAAAGTCCGTATGGAGTGATAACTGATTCATTTCCATTAGAAAGGCCATCTGGTGAATAATCAGTGTTTGCAAGATTTGGTAGTGAATTCTAGTCTACTGTTGGCTCTGCCTCTTGTGTTATTACTTCTGTTAATTCTTTAGATGGTTCTGTATCTTCTGCTTTTGTTTGATTAGGAAAACTAGCGATCAAAAATACTGAAAATAAAAATAAATAAAGCACTTTTCTCATCATAATAACTTGATACGATATGTAATAATTTAACTATATAGATAGATATAACAAAACAAAAAAACACCTTCCAATTTCATATCTATCTTTCTTGTTTTTTTAATAAATCCATAAATATATGATTTTATTATGGAAAATAATTATTTAGGGATATTTATACTATATTTAAGGTGAAGACGGACTGTTTAATAATATTTAAGGAGGTAAATAATTGACAATGAGAATCATTTTCATTTATAGTGAGATGTGTAATGAAATTAATTCTCAATTAGGAGAGTGATATAGATGAAGGTATTCATTGGTTATGTCAGTTTATCCGGTAATACCGAGAAAATGGCTATGAACATAAAGAATAGAATGAAGGCTGTCGGCTGTGAAGTATATATGGAAAGATTGGATACTGTTGAAGTTGATGCCTTAAAGGATTTTGATTTGGCCTTTATTGGTTTATATACATGGAATCTTGAAGATTTACCGTATGAAGCAAACGAATTTTATGAAGAAATTGACCAAGTGGACTTTGCTGGAGTTAAAGTCGCATTCTTTGGTGCCGGCGACTTGACCCATTCGAAACCGTGCGCCGCGATAGATATCCTTTCCGATAAAATGAAGCGATTTGGATTTAATGTACATGATCGAGTATTGAAAATACACCATGAAAGCAGTACATACGACCGATTAAGGAAATGTGAAGACTTTGCAGAGCATGCCCTTATATGGGGAAGCAAGAGGAAGAAGTGGAGATTCTTCATGTGGGATCGGATGCTAGGCAACCCAAAATACCAAAAATCAGCATTTTTGTTAAGGAGGGCCCTTGATGATTACCCAATTAAGTGCAAAGGGAGAAGCAAAAAAAGAGGAACTTATCCAAGAACTTCTGAAATTCGGGATTTTTAAAAAATATAATAAACAACTATACGAGCTTCCGTTAGTAGTTTTACAGAAGGAATTCAATCACTTGAGAGGTGAATTAAAAAGTGTCTAGGAGAAAGAAATCTTATACTGAACTGCTAAAAGAAAACCGCGAACTTCTGTTGCATGACAAAATAGAAGTGGAACGCATCTATACAAAAATCGATCAAAAAGCTATTAATGAAAAAAAGGAAAGTAAGCAAGTACAATCATGACTGGTTAAAATTTGAATGTTGCCTCCAGGTATTGAAGAAATTTGCGACACTCCTACCGAAAAACTGGCTAGCCGAGACCCCACAGACGCTTGCGGCGAGGGAGCGGATTTCTGAAAACAGCTGGAACGTTTTTTAAATTGCAGGGAAACTCGCTTTTTTTCGGGTTTGTCTGCAGTCTGAACCGAAATCCATTTTTGATTTCGGTTTTTTCTTTTGGGTCAGTTATTAAATGCTGTTGATTGAAGAAGAAGGTATTTTCTGGTTGGTTGCCGAATAAAAATCCTTTAGGTAAAACTTAGGGGGAGTGCAACTTGAAAAATGTAATAGATGGAATCAATAATTGGATAGGTTTTATACCAGAAGAGTTCAACCGGATGACAGAAAAAGAATTAAATCATCGACCAATGCCACACAAATGGTCCAAAAAAGAGATTTTAGGACATCTATGCGATTCTGCATTGAACAATATGAATAGGTTTATCAAGATTCAGTACGAAGAACAGCCATATGTTATACAATCATATAATCAAGACCAATGGGTATTAGTCCAGAATTATCAAGAGCGACCAATGGATGAGATAGTTAACCTTTTTTGTACTTTAAATAAGCAAATCGTACATATAATAACGAATACACCAAATGATAGATTATCTAATCTTTGTGATATCGGAAATAATCAACAAAAATCATTAGAGTGGCTAATAAATGATTATCTAGAACATATGGAACATCATATTAACAATCAAATTCTAATTAAAAAATAGTGATCTATATAGGTCATTATTTTTTAAATTTATCGTTTTTCAGAGCCTTTCTTTTTGTTTTCTTCTCGATTTTTCACTATTCGTAACAGCTTGTCATGAAGTTTGGATAAGGTTAACAATACAAGGATAGAGCCGATTAAGGTTAACGACATATCCCATTGTGCGTCCCAAATATCACCCTGTGTTCCTAAAAATTCCTTTGAAGCCTTTCCGCCTTTTGAAATGATGGCAGCTATCCATTCGATGATTTCATATAAGGCTCCAATGGCAAGCGCAAAACTTAATGTGACAGCAAATAACCAGGGTCCTTTTGTTAGAGGGGTTTTACGTATTACTATTTCTCTAATTACAATCGCAAATAAACCTTTTAGGAAATGTCCAAACCGATCATAGTGGTTCCGGTTTAGATCGTAATGATCTTTTATCCAATTAAATAGAGGAACTTTTGTGTACGTATAATGGGCACCGATGAACATGGTAATTGAAAGAACGGCAATAACGAAATAGGATAATGTAGTAAGGCGGAATTTATTATATGTAGCCATTACATAAATCAGAAACACAACGGCAGGAAGTACTTCCATTGTCCATATCAAGTATCCTTCAGGCTTAATAACTGACCAAATAAAAACTGCCGTTACTAGCAATAGTAATATTAAATGAATCAGTGTACTTTTATCTCTTCCCAATTTTTTCACTCCATAAATTTAGGATATGTACAATAGTAAAAGAATGAAATTTTCTACATAGTACTTGATGGATTGGTTTATTCGTTTATAAATAGAAAGAATCAAACAGTTGTATGGATAAAATGCTTAATACTTTCATTTAAATCATTAGCCGCTTTTGTAGGGATCTGATGCTTTACATGATCAATAAATTTTAATTCCGTACATGGCAATTTTTCATGCAATAAATTAGCATAATGA
This sequence comes from Peribacillus sp. ACCC06369, assembly GCF_030348945.1. NCBI lineage: Bacteria > Bacillati > Bacillota > Bacilli > Caryophanales > Bacillaceae > Peribacillus > Peribacillus sp. ACCC06369. Next base: position 4,166,416 of record NZ_JAUCEN010000002.1, on the reverse strand, counting down.
TAAAGTGGTTTATCTTTTTTACCATAGATCAGTAAAATTGGCAGGGTGATTTTCTCTAGCTGATGGGTACAGTTATAATGCAAACTATAATAGTAATACTGCTCGATATTTCTGGCATCTCCTTTTAGGGCTTCATTAAACATTTTGTTGAACAAATTTTCGGTATCTGAATTACTCCATGAAATGGATAGCGCAAGAATTGGAACTGCGTCTTTATTTGCAAGTGATATTCCTAAAGTGATCTTTTGCTTTAAATATTTATCCCTCACTTCAGACATTCCACCTATTACAATGCCTCCTAGAGCCCTATCGGCACAACTTAGCAAAAATTCCAATACGATAGAGCTGCCGGTTGAATATCCGCATATGATTGCTTTTTTAATTTTCAAATGATCAAACAGTAGTTTGATATCTTCGATAATCAGGGGATAAGTTACTGGCAGTCTTGAATACTGACTTCTTCCGTGACCCCTAATATCAAAAGTTATAACTTTGAATTCTTGGGATAATTCCTCCATTTGGTATTGGAAATTCACACTAGTCAGTACTGGAGGATGAATAAAAACAATAGGAACCCCTTTTCCCTTAACAGAATAATACAAGCTAGTACCATCCACATCTAACATTGGCATGAATATTCACCTCAATAATCTTAAATCATTTTTCAATCATTGAATGGCTATACTATTTAATAAACAACTTTTTGATAAGCGTTTGGATTTCAGCATAAAAATAAATTTCCATTCGAAGGGTACTTGCATAATATCCCTCCTGAAAGAATTTTCCCTTAAAAACATGTTTTTATTACTAATTGTTACGTTAATAAACATCTTGAATTTTTGGGGTTCTTTTGAACAAGATATAAGAGTTCAGGAAATGAACAATAATATATAAAATAAGGTGATGAAAATGAAGGCAAACATGGATAAAATTTTACCAGTTGTCGCTTCGGTCGGAGTAGGTATTGCCACTTATCAAATGTTGAGTGGAAATGGCGGGAAAATGAAAAATATGGTGCCGCTTGCTACTAACTTGATGGGAATGGGAACTGGGATGCAAGGGCAGAATCAACAACCGTCAGATTATCAATAAAATAATCCCCTTAAGGGGATTATTTCAGTTTGTAGACAAAAGGGGTTCGGAATTAAAAAATTCCGAACCCCTTTTTGAGATTCCCTTTGAATTTTTGCCTGAAGTTAGGAGATTGGGGCTCTACGAGCCCACTATGTTAGGCCATTTTTGGACCTCGCCATGTCCAATTGGCCATCTTCTTTAAATTAATGGCAGCGAAAGTAAGCATCGCCTGCATCGACAATTTTTTAAGTCCCCTTAAAGTTGTCCAACGCATACCATGCTTTTCTTTTGCATCTGCGAATACACGCTCAATCGTTTCTTTACGTTTCGCATATATAGTTTTTACATCTTGATGATGACGCAGATGATCTGCTTCTTCCACATGTGTTTGCCAAATATGCCGTGTCACCACTTTTTGATGGTCTTTGCTTTCTGTACACTGAGATAAAAATGAGCATGTCGCACAAGTGTGTTTGGGTGATTTATACTCGCGATAGCCCTCTTTATTGGTTGTTGAGTACTTTAATAGCTCTCCCGAAGGACAAAGGTAACAATCAAAATGTTCATCGTATACATAGTCCTGTTTGCGGAAAAATCCTTCTTTGGTGCGAGGACGTGTATAAGGTAAAGCCGGTATGATTTCTTTGTTAAATAGGTAGCTTGTAATCGCTGGTGTTTTATAAGCTGCATCTGCGGCAACGGCTTCCGGTTTTCCAACTTTCTCAATCACTTGTTCAACTAGTGGCTCTAAGATCTGACTGTCATGTATATTTCCAGGTGTTACAATCGTTCCCAATACAAAACCGTTGCGGTCTGCGGCCGCATGGAATGAATAGGCAAACTGTTTTGTTCGTTCATCTTTCACATAGTAGCCACTCTCAGAATCCGTTGTACTTTCTTTAATCTCTTTGGTCTCTTCTTTATCAAATTTATCTGATGGAAAAGGCTTCTTTCCATGTTTTTCACGATCTTGATTGATTTCTTCTTGAAGACGCCCTTGATACGCTCGTGTTTCTTTACGAACGATTTTCTTTTCAAATTTCCTTTTATTCGCACTGGCTTTCACATGTGTGGAATCCACGAAAACGTGTTCAGCACTTATTAACTTTTTATTAGCAGCTGTCATTAAAATGCGATAGAAAATCTGTTCAAACAGGTCTGTATCTTTAAAGCGTCGCTCATAATTTTTCCCGAACGTAGAGAAATGAGGTACTTTATCATGGAAACCATAGCCTAAGAACCAACGGTAAGCCATATTGGTTTCAACTTCTTCAATCGTTTTACGCATGGAACGAATACCGAAGGTATATTGAATGAATGTCAGTTTAACTAAAATAACTGGATCAATACTTGGGCGTCCTACCTCTGAATACATCTCTTTCACCAAGTCATAAATGAAAGTGAAGTCAATGGCAGCCTCCATTTTACGAACCAAATGGTTCAGTGGCACCAGTTGATCTAACGTAATCATTTCAAGTTGATCTCGCTGAATAGAATCATGTTTAGAAAGCATCCTCATCACCTCAAGTTTTAATACTTCTATTTTAAAACAAAAATGACTCCAGGCAAAAGTGTTTATCTAAAAGGTAAGACAAAGTTGATTGGAACGGAAGGTACGAGACTCCTGCGGGAAAAGCGCGTCTAGGGGAGACCCCGCAGGCGAAAGCCGAGGAGGCTCCCCGACCGCCCGCGGAAAGCGAGTGCCTGGAGTGGAAAATCAACGGCCAAATTGTACAACTCATAAAAAATAGACAAACTCGATTTTCATCGAGTTTGTCTACAGTCTGAAATAATCCCCTTAAGGGGATTATTTTTTTATTCAAGAAACGAGGTCTCTATCATATTAGCTTTGGAAATGCACCCCGTAGATACTATTTACCATTTTTTATAATTTAAGTAATAAAACACCAAATAAATAACTCCATACGTTATAATGAATGGGCTCCAAGGAAAGTAAGTCAGAAACCTGCAGGAGTGATTATATGAATGGAGGTTATTTGTGTTGAAGAAGAAAGTATTGGTCATCATTCCAACCGTTGCCCTGATGTTAGCCCCTTTAGGAATGGGAACTTCAATTACCCAAGCAGCATCTAAGGGCAGTCAAACCCAGAAAATCGAAACGAAGGCGGAAACGCGCCCGACCCTCCGGAAAGGCTCGCGTTCTAGTTATGTAAGAGACTTACAGCAAAGCCTTAAAGATGTTAAATATAATGTAGGCGTTGATGGGATTTTCGGCACCCAAACACAAAATGTCGTAAGAGAGTTTCAAGTGGATCATAACCTGGGTTCAGATGGTATCGTTGGACCATTGACATGGGCTGCCTTAGATGAAAATAAGGTAGAAAGAAAACAGTTCACGGAGAAAGACGCGATTGCGTTAGGTAAAAAGAAGCTGGGTAACAATATCGTTTTCAGCGGTGATGGCAGATTGCTGAAAGACGGCAAAAGAAAATCATATTACAATTATAAAGCAGCTAATAAAGATTGGATGGATCAAGGCGGGTCAGGAACGATTGGGTGGTTCCACATTTACAAAGATGGCCGTGTAGTGGAACAATAATGGGATATACAATGGTCTCACTATAAGTGGGATTTTTTTATGTATAAGCATGGATTTTATAAGGGGAATGAATATATCTATATTTTTCTATAAATAACAAGTAAATACAGATATAATAGAAAGTGGACAGCAATTTGGTATAGTGGGCAGCGGTCACTCCTTTAATGAAAGGGGGTGTCGCTGGTGATTTCTATTATGGACGGACTGATGCTTATGATTTCATTTGCCTCTTTAATCGTCGCAGTAATCGCGGTTACATTAAAAAAGTAACCCCCTCCATACCATCCGGCCAGATGTATGTAGGAAAAGGGTTACTTTCATGATTGAGTAGCTACTGACTTACCACAGAAAGCCGCTGCTCTTTATGCAGTTTGCTGTTCATTAAGACGCTGATCTAACCAGTGTCTTTTTTTATATATGTTAGTTATCTTTATTATATCCTCATTTTACCTATACATTCAACTAATAAACATGGAAAGAGACTAAAATCCATTTCTCGATTAGCTTCTTAAATAATGAAGCTTTCGGATTCCAAAGGAGTTCCACTAAATCATTTCCAGTTTGAATAATTTCCTTCCTTTATAAGATACAATCGAAGGAATCAAACAAAGCAAGGCCATCGGTAAACAATAAAGAAGATAGAAGTGCCCCCCGTTTTCCAGCAAGGGAATATAGGCTAAAGCTGTAAAAAATAAGACGGAAAATATGATTGTGAAAATCCCGAAAGACTGATGATAGAACGCATGAATTTCCCTTCTTCGTTCCGCTTGATTGGGTAACGTCATTGCTGCTTTATGCGTTCGAAGGAATAGGTACAAGGAGAACATTAGAAATAATGCGGAAAATGGTAAAGCGACGGCAAATAATGAAACGTCTAGAATGGAAAGATAAAAGCTGGATAAAAAGAATACCTCTGACACACCTAAGGCAAAACAATAATTGAAAATACTTATTCTATCAGGTTGTTTAAGCATGAAATCCCTCCTTCTATATCATATTATGCAACTGCTTTCATGTTCACCACTTTGTCACATTTAAAAGGAAAATAAATGCACCAATTTCTACCCAAGAATGACCTAGATAGGCGCCGCTGACTAACTGATCAGAGGCGTTTTTATTTCTGCTTGAAGATGTTGAATAGAGTCTTTGCATATTACGAATAGTATTAAAATATCACTAAAAGGGGGGGAGTGCTCAATGACTGTAAAAACGGCAATTAAAGGAGTGCTGCTCGTTCTTCTAATGTATTTGCTTTATGTAGTGGTGACGGCAGTGGTTCTTTTCCCCAAAGAAGAAAAAGAAGAAGATAGGCCGATTAATCAAGTAAGTGCATATATGGGAGAGAAGGAAGCCACCGTAGATCGTGTCCTTCTTCTCGAAGACGGTTATGAGTCGGGACTCGCCCGAATGCGAATGATCCAGAAAGCCCAGAATTCAATCGATATTGCCTACTATGCTTTTGGAAAAGGCAAATCAACCGAACTTTTTCTTGGAGCCTTGATCGAAGCGGCTGACCGAGGTGTCAAAGTCCGAATCCTTCTGGATGGAATATCCCATGGACTCAGAGGTCAATTAAGCAGTGCCCGTTATGCATTGGCCTCTCATGAAAACATTGAATTAAGATATTACGAAACCTTTAAGCCATTTAAGCCGTGGACCTGGCATAATCGCCTTCATGATAAGATCCTCACTGTAGATGGAAAGTTAGGCATCATCGGAGGGAGAAATATTGCCGATAAGTATTTAGCTAGCAAGCCGCCGAGGAATTTTGTCTATGACAGGGATGTACTCATTTTCAATGCTAAAGAGGAGAAAGATAGTGTAATCGTTGAAATGAAGGACTATTTGCATGAATTATGGACCCATCCATATACGAGCGATGTTTTTTCGGACCTCTCGAAAAGGCAAACGGAGAAAGGAAAACGTGAAAGAGATGCATTAGCGAATCAATACAGTAAAGCTTTGAAAACTAATGTAGATTTCGTTAATCCTGCCGTCGATTGGAGCAAGGCTACAACACCTACTAAAAAAGTGTCCTTCATACATAATCCCATCGAGCGTTTCAATAAACACCCAATTGTTTGGAGATCTCTAGTGGACATTGCGGCGAATGCCAATCAATCGGTACTCATCCAAAGTCCCTATATTGTTCCTGCGGATGCCTTGAAGGAATATGTACCGAAGCAGATGGATTCAAAGGCTAATTGGACGATACTTACCAACTCGGTGGCATCAACCCCGAATGTGATCGCTTTTTCAGGTTACTTGGCGCTTAGGGATAGTATCGTTGAGACGGGCGCAAGGCTTTATGAATATGCAAAGCCTTATTCTTTGCATGGTAAATCGGTTGTCTATGATCAACGATTAAGTGCAGTGGGTTCCTACAATTTGGATTCTCGATCTGCCTTTTTAAATACAGAATCGATGGTGGTCATCGATAGTGAAAAATTTGCAGCGCAATTGACAGGAGCCATCGAGTCGAAAATCTCAAATAGTACACTCGTTGCGGACAATAATAAATATATAGAACCACCTGAAGATCAGAAAAAGGAAGAGTCTTTTTTTAAAGCCACCTTTTTAAATGCCCTCTCGAAAGTTACGGTATATTTGAATAGGTTCATTTGAATGATGACGAAAAGACAGCAATCCCAGTGATTGTTGTCTTTTATTAGTCGTATTCGTTTTAAATGGATCATTAGCTAATTAACAAATGTTTAATTTGCTATACTTGAAAAAAGCCAATCAATATATGGGGGATATCATCCAATATCCGAAGGAGAACAGAAACATGCAAACATTACAGCATCTATCGAAACATATCGTCTATCTGCCGCCAGTTCAGGTAACCGATCGGCCGGTTCTTGCCGCCGTTACGGGAAACAAGAAAACGCTCATCATCGATGCCGGGAATTCCGTCCAGCATGCACAGCTCTTTAAGGACGAATTGCTTCGGAATGATATAAGCGGGAATTTCCTTGTTCTTACCCATTCCCACTGGGACCATGTTTTCGGACTGGAGCATATCGGGATTCCGGTAATTTGTCAGGAAAAAACATACAACAACATTAAAGATATGCAGCAGCTTTCATGGGAAGATCAGGCACTTGATCAACGGGTCGAAGAAGGGACAGAGATTCCCTTTTGCGCCGATGCAATCAAATTGGAACATGGGACGAATAGAGAGATTTCCCTGCCCCTGCCCGATATCATCTTTGAAAAAACGATGACAATCGATCTAGGCAATGTAACCTGTGTAATTGAACATGTCGGCGGCGACCACGCCAAAGATTCCTGCATCATTTATGTTCCAGAAGAAAAAACATTATTTCTGGGAGACTGCCTTTATGCCAATCTTTATGCTGAAAAATGGAATTTTACGGCTGAACAGGCATCGCTGCTCGTTAAGAAAATTGAAGCCTATGATGCCGATACATATATACTCTCCCATCATGAGCAGCCTTGCACGAGACTGGAAATGGAGGCGGAGCTTAAGCTAATGAAAGAATGTGCCAGAACCGTGGTCAAACATCGGGGAAATCGAGCTTTAATGGAGCAGGAATTGGCTAAAGAGTTAAACCGGGATTTAACGGAAGATGAGCTCGAATTGATTGGATTTTTCGTAAATGGTTATGTTGAGTGATTTGAACACCATGGCAAGTTAAAGAACACAAAAAGGTAAACAGGTTTATTTTAAAGGTTTGGGTGGGGTATGAGTTTGGTATTGGGCTCATACCCTTTGGTTTGCCCTTTTTCTGCAACAGATCTACACAAAATCGATAATAATCGATATTAGTACTGAAACAATAAGAACTGATAGGAAACCTGATATGATTCTCCCAGCTTTTGCTCCGCTATTATCGGGATGAATATGACCAATAATAAAGGAAGGGATGAAAAATATAGCTGAATAGATCATTGTATAATGAATGCCTGTATCTCCATTTGACCAAGCGCTTAGGCCGATATTATTTAAAATAGTATCTCCTTGCTTACAGGAATCTCCCGAATTTAAAAAAACCAAATTATGGTTTTTGTAATTGTAACATAACCTAAAGGTACAATCCCTACATCTTCACCAGAATCAAGAGCCAGTCTTTTTCTTCTTTTTAAAATAAAAACTGCACCTCCAATTGTTAGATGGTGTCTAACAATTAGGGTGCAGTTCTAATTAATTATGAGCTTTTTCCAAAGCTAGCTTTATCCCGAAACCAATCAAGACCGTCCCGGTTATACCCTCGAAAATCGCTTGGGTTTTAGGCTTTTTCATAAAAGCACTGATCTGGTTCAACAGATAGATATAAAATACAAACCACATTGCAGTTAAAACGGTATACGTAATGCCCATGATCAGGAACGGTAAAAACGTATCCTTGCCAGGATCCACGAACTGAGGCAGAAACGTTAAGAAGAAAACGGCCACTTTAGGGTTCAGCAGATTGGTAAGGAACCCTTGCTTAAAGCAAGACTGGTTTTCGTACCTACTTTTGACTGACGTTTCCGCCGCTGCAGCCACTTGCTTATTCCTTAATCCCCATAAGGTCTTGAAGCCTAGATATACCAAGTAAACGGCACCGACATATTTGAAGATGGAAAATAGTAAAGCGGATTTCACAATGATTGCCGAAAGTCCGAACACGGCAGCTGATGTATGGATAAGCAGGGCACAGCATGTGCCGAACATCGTTTTAAAACCTCCCGACGTCCCCACGGTAACGGTGTTCCTTGTGGCTATCGCCGTATCTGGACCAGGTAAAATGATGAGAAGAATGCACATGATGATGAACAAATAAAAGTTTTCCATATTCGAACCTCCACTCTTAGTGATGAATTCTGAAAATTATAACATAGATGTACTTGGTTTAGGGAGATAAATTCGATAGAGAGGGGAAATCGTCGGCTTGACTAATAAATACGGTGTTTAATGAAACAAAAAAACAAGCCAAATCATTTTTTGATCTGGCTCGTTTTTTTTATTAATTCAATACCAACACTGTTATATGTTAGGGTAACTTTTTCAAAACAGCACGTACCGGACTTCCATCTGCTTCAACTAATGGAAGTGGGAGGGCTGCCAACTCATAATTCCCTGGTCCTATATCGTCCAATACAAGCCCTTCCAAAATGTGAATTCCATGACCGGCAAGCTCATGATGGGCAGACAGTTCTTTACTATCCAATGGATCTACGGATGGCAAATCAAGACCGATAAGACGAACACCGAGTTCTGAAAGATATGCCGCTAATTCTGGTTGGATATGAGGAATGGTTTGTGGAAACACACGTTTATCCTTCCATGCGTCTGTCCGAATTAACAGACGGGTGACGCCTTGTAGATCCAGATTGGATAATTCATTGACTCCAATGCTCGTTCTGTTTGGTAAAAGGATGACTCGGGCATTCCCCATATATAAATCGAGATCCAGTTCAATCACTCTTTTTCCATCGTTATCAAAATGAAAAGGTGCATCAATATGGGTACCAGTGTGAATGCTCATATTGATTTGACCTACATTGACAGATCCACTCTCTTCTTTACTCCAATTGACTTTGTAGGAGAAAGGTGTGTCTCCAGGCCAGACTGCAACGTTTTCATCCAGACGTTGTGAAATATCAATCCATGTTCCCATGCATCTTACCTCCATATCTTCTGGCTGTTGCTTTCTTTAAAAATTAACCTGCCTATTTTCCTCTTATAGCTTCGTTCTTAGGCTCCATAGTTCTGGGAAAAAGTGTTGGTCCAAGGCTCTTTTTAAATAGTTGACACCTGATGATCCGCCAGTACCTTGTTTATTACCAATAATCCTTTCCACTGTGGTCATATGATTAAAACGCCATAATTGCTGTTGATGGCCAATGTCCACTAACTTCTCGCCCAACTCATATAAGTCCCAATATTGCTCGACATCGCGGTAAACTGTCAGCCACGCTTCTTCTACACTGGTATTTGGTTCATATTTTTGTGACCAATCCCTGTTAAGCGCTTCTTGATCAATGGGTAATCCCCGCGCCACAAGGGCATTAATCGCCGCATCATAAATACTTGGCTCATTAAGGGCCTCCTGCATTTGTTCGTATAGATCTGTCTGATGTTGATAGACAGATAGCGTATGGACATTTTTGTTTCCTAGAGCAAATTCAATCAAACGATTCTGATAGGATTGGAATCCGGAAGATTGTCCAAGTTTATCCCTGAACTCCATATATTCTGCCGGTGTCAAAGTTGAAAGGACATTCCATGACTGAATCAATTGCTGCTGAATCCTTGAAACACGCGACAGCATTTTAAACGAGGGTTCCAATTTGTTTTGGCGAATAGACTCAGTAGCAGCTGTCAATTCATGTAAAATGAGCTTCATCCATAGCTCACTCGCTTGATGGATAATGATAAAAAGCATTTCATCATGATGATCGGAACATCTATGTTGACTAGTTAAAATCTTATCAAGGTGGAGATAATCTCCGTAAGACATCGACTTTTGAAAATCGGTTTGAATTTCTTTCTCAAGCCCAGTTATTGTTTGTCCATTGTTATCCATATTCTTCATTCCGCAATCCCCTCACTTTTCATATAAAAAACTGTGATCAATTTTTTCCGTCATTCTATTCTATCTTTTCTGCCAGAGTTTCCTCCACTACATTATGATTAATATTTCTTTTTTTCGAAACAAAATAAGCGACAGATAAAAATAGTAACCAAGGAATCCCGAATTGAAGCATGATTTTGAAATCCGTAAACCATGACGTAATCATCAAACTAAATAGAAGAACAGCTCCTAGTATCGTTAAATAGGGGAAACCGATCATCCTTACCGGTAACTTGCGTCCGCCTGTTTTATCCCATTTCACCCTGAAAAACAAATGGGAGATGAAGATCATAAGCCATGTGAACATGGCACCGAACATGGAAATCCCCATCATGAAGGCATAGGAAGAACCAGGAAGTAACGCATGAACGCCTGCAGCGATAAAAATCCCTGTTGAAGAGACAGCAAGTGCTTTTGTCGGAACACCCTTTTTGTTTAACTTTCCTAAAAAGCTAGGTGCATTTTTTCCACGTGCCAATGAAAACATCATACGTGTTGAAGCATAGAGCTGAGCGTTCATGGCAGATATGGCAGCCGTTAAAATAATAAAGTTCATGATCCCGGATGCACCTGGAATGTTCAATATTTCCATCACTTTTACGAATGGACTTACCTCGATCCCAGCCGTTTTCCATGGAACGATCATCAGCATGATCCCGATTGTCAGCACATAGAAAGTGGATAAACGAAACACAGTAGCTTTTAATGCTTTTGGAACAGCTGCATCTGGATCTTTTGCCTCCCCTGATGTAACCGCTATCAATTCAGTTCCAAGAAAGCTGAATAAAGAAATGAATACGGCTATCCACATACCCTTCAAACCAAATGGGAAAAAACCGCCTTCATTCACGAAGTTTTCCGGTCCTATATGTGGCTGTTCGGATGAACCGAATAGTACATAGGCTCCAAGAAGGATAAAACCAACAATGGCACTTATTTTAATAAAGGAGAACCAATACTCAAATGTAGCGAATGTATTCACGCTGGTAGCATTTACATAAATCAGGACACCTGCAAACAACAAAATCCATACGATTCCCGGAACGGCCGGAAACCAATAATTCATATATACGCTGACTGCACTCACTTCTACCCCAACAGCCAAAACATTGCCAATCCAATAGGAATAGCGGACAAGATAGCCTGCCATAGGAGTCATGTACTTTTCAGCAATGGCTCCAAAAGATCCGGAAGTAGGATGGGCAACCGTCATTTCGGCTAAACAGCCCATCAATAGTAAGACAATGAACGCCCCGAGAGCATAACTGAGCAATACACTTGGCCCTGCCGCTTGAATGGCAAGCCCGCTGCCAAGGAATAGCCCCGTCCCGATGGCACAGCCCATCGCGATCATGGAAAGCTGGCTTGTTTCTAACTCACGTTTTAATCCTTTCTCTGGCTCATCTTTAATGTTCAATTGAGTATTTTTGTTCTCCATAGTTCATCCCCTTTTTATCCAAAAGACTTTATCCTGCCCTAATGGGCAGTCAGTTTTAAGCGTAGACTAATGACGGGCTGATTCAACTAACCATTGGAGGGAAGAAGCCTCCTCTGCCGAAAAATTCACGTTATGCAACCACTTCACGTTCATTCTTGAATTTTTCATATTGTTTTTCTGACATGATTTTCTTGAGTATTTGTACCACTTCCCAAACTTCTGCGTAGGAAGTATATAGTGCAACTGGAGCAAGGCGAATGATATTGGGTGCGCGGAAATCGGGAATGACACCGTTTTCCTTCAATGCCTTACATATCCGTGCAGCTTCTTTATGCTCAAGGCTTACATGACCGCCGCGACGTATGTCTTCTCTAGGCGTTCCAATGAAAAAACCCATGTCTTCCAATTCTAATTCGACTAAATCCATTAAATATTGATTGATTTTCAGTGATTTTTCGCGAATATTCTCAATTCCCGCTTCTATAAAAATGTCTAATGACCCAATCAAAGGTGCACAACTTAACACATGCGGCGTTCCAATTTGATATGCGCCTGCTGATTCAGCTGGTGTTAAGGTATGTTCCATATCGAATTGTTTTTCTTTTTTGGAGCCGAACCATCCAGCCAATCCAGGCATCGTTCCAAAATGTTTTCGATTTACATATAAACCGCCAACACCGCCAGGACCGCCATTCAAATGTTTATAATTGCACCAATACGCAAAATCCACACCCCATTCGCTGAATGAATGCGGGATCGCACCAATAGAATGACATCCGTCAAAACCGATTACTATTCCTCTATTATGAGCTTCCTCAGTTAATCGTTTCATATCCAATATTTGACCGCTGCGATAGAGGACTGTAGGCAAGATGATCAAAGCGATGTCATCGGTCATTGCTTCGATGATGTCATCCTCTTCAAGAAACCTTCCATCGCGGCTTTTCACGCGGATAAGATCGATTTCCGGATCGTATCCATGTGTACGCAGCTGACTTTGAAGAGCATAAATGTCAGTCGGAAAGGTTAGTTCATCTGCTAAAATTTTTGTACGCATGCCTTCCGGCTTATAAAAAGTAGCTACAAGTTGATGCAGATTTACAGTTGTGGAGCCGGTTACAATAACCTCCTCGGGAGAAGCTCCGACCAATTGGGCCATCTTCGCGCCCAATTTCTCTGCCATGAAAAACCATGGGTGATTCCCTTGTGTCCATCCATCAATCCCATGTTCCTTCCAATCTTCCAAAGATTCCAAAAGAGTGCGTTCAGCCCTTTTCGACAGAAGCCCCAATGAGTTTCCATCCATATAGATCGAATCCGGCTTTAAATAAAACTCTTCTCGAAAACCTTTAAGTGTATCTATCTCATCCAATTGTTTTGCATAATCCAACGTGTATTCTGAAACCATAATCATCCTCCTATATTAGTTTATCTAATATTCTAGGAGAATCGTACCAAAGAATATGACGCGATGTCAATAAGTTAATTCAGAAAATTATAAACATTAGATCATTCACAAAAAAATTTCCAACAAATGTTTTTTATTTTGAGGAAAATCCATTATGCTAGAAGATAAGGGGAGGAATAGGCATGGATAATGGTAAAATAGGGGATAAACGACATTTGCGCTCAATCATGACACGTCAAAAGTTATTGGAAGCTGCAAAGGAAGTATTTCTTGAAGAAGGTTTTCAAGCTGCGGTTATCTCCCAAATGATCAAAAGGGCAAACATCGGATACGGAACTGCCTATGTTCATTTTAAAGGAAAAGAGGATCTTTTAATTGTACTAATGGAGAACGTAATGGAGCAATTTTACGAAATTGCCGAGACCTCTTTCTTTCCAAAATCAAAAGACGAAGCAAAACATATCATAAACAAACAAGCCAATGCATTTTTAAAAATGGCAGAGGCTGAACGCTATATGATGCAAGTTTTCGAACAGGCCATTGGGGTTTCAACCGTCATATCAGATAAATGGAAAGCGATCCGCATGAAGTTCATCCAGCGAATTTCAAAGGACGTCGCCTACGCACAGCAAAATGGACTGGCAAGAGCTGAACTGAACCATGAGCTTGTCGCAAGAGGGTGGTTTTTCACGAATGAAATGTATCTTTGGGAAATTGTCCGAAACGAACATCATAGTTCTGTTGAAGAAATTTCACAAACCATCACGTCAGTTTACGTCGAAGGTTTGTATTTGTAATGAAAATAGCAGTTCAAAAATCTTCCGGTTATATACAATCGGAAGATTTTTATTTTCAGCATAAATAGCAAAACACTGAATTCACGAGTAAAGTATCCAAACTCACGAGTAAACCATTAGAATTCACGAGTAAAGCGTCCAAACTCACGAGTAAAGCATCAGAATTCACGAGTAAAGTGTCCAAACTCACGAGTAAGCCAGCTAAATTCACGAGTAAGCCGTCCAAACACGAGTAATCCAGCTGAATTCACGAGTAAGCCGTCCAAACACGAGTAAACCATCAGAATTCACGAGTAAGCCGTCCAAACACGAGTAAAACAGCTGAATTCACGAGTAAGCCGTCCAAACACGAGTAAAACAGCTGAATTCACGAGTAAAGCGTCCAAACTCACGAGTAAATCAGCTGAATTCACGAGTAAAGTATCCAAACTCACGAGTAAACCATCAGAATTCACGAGTAAAGCGTCCAAACTCACGAGTAAACCAGCTGAATTCACGAGTAAAGCGTCCAAACTCACGAGTAAACCATCTAAATTCACGAGTAAGCCGTCCAAATTCACGATCAAAACGCCCCTCATTAGCCTGGGACTTAGAGCATCTACGCCTTAAGTCTTACTAGAAAATATAGCTAAGGCTCATTATACGAACTTGTAAAAGTAGATAAGATATAAACAAGGAAAGGAGGACGAAAACAATGAAGAAATTTGGTTTATTTATTGTAGGACTGATCGCATTATTCCTGTTACTGGCGAATGTGGGTCCATTGATCAGCCTGGCGATTTGCTTGGCGATCCTATACTTTGGATTCAAGCAGTTCATGAAGTCCGAATCGACAGGGGCAAAGGTTGCGTGGGGATCAGTCTCCATTATCGTGCTGATCGTTTCTATTTCCCATATCCCGGCAATATTGGGATTGGTGGCAGCTTATGTTCTTTACCTGGTTTATAAAAAATGGAATGAAAATGATGAAAGTGCATCATCGAATGAAAACGACCCATTCTCAAATTTTGAAAGAGAGTGGAAAGAGTTGAATAAGAACTAATAGAAGGGATGGAATTGAAATGGGTAATTTATTTTCAAGAATGAAACAAACGATTTCAGCGGATTTTCATGACTTGTTGGATAAGAAGGAGCAAAAAAATCCAATTGGGATGTTAAATCAATATTTGCGTCAATGTGAGCAGGAGACAGAAAAGGTCGGTAAGCTGCTTGAACGTCAATATCTTTTGAAAGAAGAGTTCACGCGTGAATATAATCAAGCGCAAAATCTAGCTGAAAAACGAAAGCATCAGGCGGAAATCGCTAAGCAGTCGGGAGAAACCGATTTAATGGAATTTGCCATCAAGGAAAGCCTGCACTATGAGGATCGTGGGCTTAGTTTGAAGGAGGCGCATAAAAGTGCAGAGGTTCAGTTGGCTGAACTGGAGCGGAAGTATGAAGAAATGAAGCATAAGCTCAAGGATATGCATCTAAAGCGGATGGAACTGATGGGCAGGGAGAATATTGCCCGGGCAAACCACCGGATCAATCGGGTATTGGACGGAGGCAGTTCCGACGCGAAACCGGTAGCGATGTTTGAAGAAATGGAGCATTATATCGATCGCATCGAGCACCAGGTCCATACAGATTATAATCGGCATACGATCGATGCCAGGATTGTCCAGCTTGAAAAAGAATTGGAACAGAAAGAAGCGTAAACGTACATTGAAGAATTCCTGTTATCCCCTGGCTTATTGGAATGGAGGGCGGGGGAAAACAGTCTTCAGAACGTGATAATTTCATGGTATTCTTAAAAGGCACGGGTTCCTGTGCCTTTTAAGAATATCATGATCATACAGGGGAGGCGAACCGATGTTGAACAAGATGAAGACGGACTATATGGGATGGATATTTCTCATCGGAGTCGTCCTGCTTTTTTTAGAGATTTCATTTACGGGTGGAGGTCTCCTTTTTTCCATCGCTTTTTCGATAGGATTTATCTATTTAGGCAGGAAATTCACAAAACGGTCAATCGGGAAAATCCTATTTTTTATAGGGCTGATTTCCCTTATCATCACAGTCTTGAATATGTTCGTCTTTAGATTTTTCCTTATGGCGATCCTCATTTATCTTTTGCTTTTATATTATCAGTCCAAAAAGAACCCTGATTGGATCAGTCCCATTTTAACCAATGAGGATTTGGACGAAGAACGGATCAAGAAGGAACGATTGCTGAAAACCGATTATCTATTTAAAAATAAGTTGTTCGGTCATCAACAAACGGCCGAACATGTATATGAATGGAATTCCGTTAATGTTCAGGGCGGGGTCGGTGATACGGTTATCGATTTAAGCAAAACGATTTTACCGAAAGGCGACGCTGTCATTTCCATTAGGAATATCATTGGCAATATTACTGTCCTTGTACCATATGGCATCGAAATCAGGGTCCATCATTCCGTCGTTGCAGGCAGGGCCCGAATCTTTGAAAATAAGCCTGAATCCAGGGTCTTTAATCAAATTTATTCCTACCAAACGGAAGGGTTCAATGAAACGGATCACAAGGTTCATATCATCACTTCAATCTTAGTTGGGGATTTAGAGGTGAAGCGGGTATGAGCATAATGACACGGCAGATATTGACTGCCCTTGGTGTTTCTTTTGTTCTTTCCCTTGCTTTGCCGGCGGCGGTTTTCTTTATCTTTCCTTTATCCGACTGGAGTTTATTGTGGGAGAAAGTGGTCATGGGGTTACCTTTCGTCATATTCCTGCCAAGTCTGGTCATTACGGTAGGGTTGATCTATGGAGTCGTTTCGGGGATGTTTTGGAAGAGGCAGCTGGAAAGGGTGGATGAAGGGCTTCATTTACTTGAACAGGGCCGCTTACCTTCGCAAGAGGAGACGTTTCCGGTCCAAGAAATGGCTAAAATGGTGGAACGGATGCATCTGATTCATAAGCAAATCAATGAGCAGACTAAATTATCGCAAAAAATGGCGAATGAAAAGGCCATTGATCAGGAGAAACAGATCCAGGAAATCGTTTCCCAGGAACGAAACCGTTTGGCGCGGGAACTGCATGATTCGGTGAGTCAGCAATTGTTTGCCGCTTCGATGTTCATGTCGGCCATTACCGAGTCACAATCCGATATGGAAAAAACGGAAATGAAACAATTCAAGATAGTGGAAGAGATGATCCATCAATCCCAGCTCGAGATGAGGGCTTTATTGCTTCACTTGAGACCCGTTGCATTAAAGGGAAAATCTTTACAGGAAGGAATGAAGGAGCTCCTTTTGGAATTGGCTCAAAAAGTAACGATGGATATAAAATGGAAGATGGAGCCTGTCACTCTGGATAAGGGGATTGAGGACCATCTGTTTCGGATTTTACAAGAATCGATTTCCAATACTCTAAGACATGCAAAAGCGGATTCGCTTGAAGTGCTATTGATCGTTCGTGATGGACTGATCATTTTACGGATAACGGATGATGGCATCGGTTTTAACGTCGAAGAGTCGAAAACGGGATCATATGGTCTGCAAAACATGCATGAACGGGCTGTTGAATTAGGCGGAACGATGCAGCTTGTTAGCGTTCCGAATAAAGGAACGAAACTTGAAGTGAAAATCCCATTATTAAATGCTGGAGGTGATCATGATGATTAAAGTATTATTTGTCGATGACCATGAAATGGTAAGAATAGGGGTATCGGCTTATTTATCCGCACAGGCGGATATCGAAGTGATTGGGGAAGCTGACAATGGTCTGAAAGCTGTCGAACTGGCAATGGATTTGCGTCCGGATATCATTTTGATGGATTTGGTCATGCCTGAAATGGACGGCATAGAAGCGACGAAACGAATTATCGAAAAATGGCCTGAAGCAAAGATCATCATTGTGACAAGCTTCCTTGATGATGAAAAAGTGTACCCGGCATTGGAAGCCGGAGCGACGAGCTATATGTTGAAGACATCTAAGGCCAGCGAGATTGCGAGAGCTGTCCGTTCCACGTTCCAGGGGCAAAGCGTACTTGAACCGGAAGTGACGGGGAAAATGATGGAAAAGTTGCGTCGTCCAAAGATTTCACAGCTTCATGATCAATTGACGAATCGCGAAATGGAAATTTTACTGCTGATGACACAAGGGAAATCGAATCAGGAAATTGCGGATGATCTATACATAGCCCTGAAAACAGCCAAAGTGCATGTCAGCAATATATTAAGTAAGCTTGCCGTGCAAGACCGCACACAAGCAGTGATTTACGCATTTAAGCATTCGCTCGTACAAGAAGAACAGTGAGAGCGTCTATTTACCAATAGGTAAAAGTTTGTTATATTAAGGGAATTATCCCACTATATTGGAAAGTTATTTTCACTATCAGGGGTTGCTGCGGCAGCCTTTTTTTCTTGGATAATAAATCAGCTTAAAAGCAGAAAGCGGGTGAATGATGTTAAGAGTCATCTTAGAATTATTTCGTATCGTCACCATTATTTTCGTTATTGGAATGATTTTGGGGTTCATCATTAATTCAATCTATGCGATTTTTGGTATAACCGTAGAGAATACCACGGGCGGATGGATTGTTGGTCTGGCAATTTTTCCATTACTTTATGTACTCTATAAAAATCGGCTTCAATTTTCAGGGTTCTATAAAAATGGCGGACAAGTAAAACTCTCAAACAGGACAACTACAATTCTGCTTTGCATCTCCGTGCTAATGTTAACGGTTGCCCCCTTATTTCGCTAATGGAAACTACATTCGAATGCAAAAAGAGCATGTTTTGATCAAAACATGCTCTTTTTTATACCGTTTTTTGGATTATACAGCTTCTTCTGCAGTATCGAGCCTCTTGCCATATATCCGATAAAGAACCAAAGCAAATACCATTCCTATGAAGGAGATGGAGGAGATGAACAGGTAAAGGGTCTTGCCCCCGAAAGCCCCATATATGGCTCCGCCTATATAAGAAGCAATGATTCCCGAAACCCCGAAGAATAGCAGCGCCAGTACCGTCTGGCCTGTAGCACGCCATTCCACCGGAACGATCCGATACAGATATTGGATGGCGGCCGAGTAGAAAATGGGGAACGTCAATAGCTGCATGACCTGCAAATAAGCTAATAGCTGTGGATCGGTTATCCACGCAGAGACGAAATAACGGATAAAGAAAAACGCCGCTGCAAACGAAATGATGATGATTTCCTTACCCTTGCGCAGCCACCAGAAGCTTAGGGCGAATACAACGATTTCACTTCCTGCCGCTAAGAACCAGGTCAAGCCTACAAGCTTGGCACTTCCTCCAAGTTCCCGGATATACACTCCGAGGAAAGTATCGTTCATCCTTGCTGGAACAGCACAGATAAACACCAATAACAGAAAGAGAAGTGTCTCTTTATTGCTGAAAAAGTGCTTAAGGCTGCTTAAAGTGACAGGTTTTCCCGAAACGGGTGCATCAGGCATCATCCAGCTGACGATGAAGCTGATCAAACCTATGCCGGCAAAAAGGAAGGCCAGGCTGTTAGCTCCGAAATATGACATAACATAGCCGGTGATCAGTGAAATGACCGCATAACCCAAAGCACCATATGTCCGGATGGAACCGTAACTGATCCCGGATTTCTCTGCAATCGTGAAGTTGAGGCTTTCTGTCAGGGGATCGATCGGCATCAGAAAGAAATATAGCAGCATGGCAAACAGGATGAGCTGAATATAACTGCTTGAGTCATAGAGAAAATAACCGATTACGCTCGAGAAAAAGATGAGTAACAACAGGACTTTTCGTATAGTCCTCGTTTTGTCGCTGATCATTCCCCATAAAGGCTGGGTGATGAGGGTGACAAAACCTCCTGTACCGATGATGAATCCGATTTGGGCTGGACGCAAACCTTGATCAGCCAGATAAACTGGGAGAAACGGAATGAAAATGGCAAGCAGTCCAAAATATAAAAAGTTAAAACTTTTTAATAATCGTAATGCTTTCATAAAAAGTATGATACCTCACGTGTTCTATAGATTGGTTGATTAACCCTGTTATTGTAACATTGATGACAGAATTTGAGAAAATAGAATTTAATATTTATGGATGGAAATAAAATGGTAGAGTTGGTTTCGAGGTTAAATTTCACTTTTTTAAAATGGATGTAAATGATAGAATTAACACTTATTGTTAAATGCAAGGAGTGGTGTAAATAATGGATCAAAACACAAAAGTGGTTCAAGAGTTGCAGGAATTGAAGCAAAAAGTCGGTCATCTTGAAAACCTATTGACGGAGCAAGCTAATAAAAAGGAAAAAGCAGGACCCCTTCGAATCTTCATGGATGCAGTAGTCTCTTTGCTATTCGGCTTAATTATTGTAGGGCCGGTTGTAGTGGTTGTCGTTGGGGTGTTGATGGTGGTTGCATCATGGTTAGGGATAAGGTTTTAATAGTTTGATTTTATTAGGCAAACATTATCTGTTAATTGTAGGGTTTTTCCAGCTGGAATTATTAATATAAGATTCAGGAAAAAGGTCACGGTCTTGCTATTCCATCTAATTATAGATGGGGAAGGTGACATCATGATACATTTTTTATTGAACTTAATTACAGAAATGGGTATTCTCCAAAGGCCTAGCAACAAAATGTACGATTCTTCTCAGAATAACGAGAAAAATACTCTTGTTTTAACTATTGAGACCGTTTTAGTTATCAAAAAATGGTAAAGAAAGGTACATAACTAAAAACCACACCTAAAAAAGGGAGTGGTTTTTTCCACTTTTATTAGGTGTGGCTATTTTATCCTTTTTTCTAATAAAGCTTTAAATGTACTTGCTTCTTCTTCAATATTATTTCTATTTTTTATAGTTTTTTTTAATTGAATTATTCCGACTCCTAACATACAAAGGCTTAATGGAATAAATAGAACTACAAAAGTTGTTGGTTTAATCATATTCGCACTAAATAAAATTAAAAGAAAGAATGTTAATACAGTCGTGTAATTAAAAATTCTATTCATATTTACCTCCTTTTCCAAGGGAAATATTTACATATTGCATACATGATTATACAATTAAAACAAACACATGAGAAAAGGTATTTTGAGCAATGAAAAATTTCAATCGGATTTTTATGGTATTCCTGAGTTTAGTATTATTTACAGCTATAGTCTCTATTCATTCAAATTAAACTGAGAGTAGGTGGATCTGCTCTTAAATCATTAGCAGCAGAAATAACTGGTGTCGCAGGGCTTTATGCGTGTAATAAATTTATAAAGAGATAGTAACTATTAAAAAAGTAATACGAGAGCTAACCAAAGAATAGACCTCCCTCCTCAAAGGAAGGGGTCTATTTCTTTTTGATTTTGCGAATGAGAGGTAGTTGGAATGTAGAAAGGTAACAAAAAGACCTTCGAAAAAAAGGAAAAAATTATTAAAAAAGCCACCGATTTAATGTTTTTTCGTATTTTTCTTATTCTTTCCCATTAACGCAGTTGCTATTGCTCCGATAAAATTCCCTAATGCTTCAAACATCAAAATTGACCTCCAATAATAATGGAAATAGTTAATATTTATATTTTATACCAATTATACCAGAGGTTAACATTGATAATCTAACGGGTGCGTTAGCGCCGAAAAAAGCCACAAAGTGCCTTTATTTTAAATAGCATTTTACTGTTTCAAAAAGCTTTCTAATCATGATTTCCGATGATTTGTTTCTTTAAAAATATTATCCTAAGAAAATTATTGACAAATTTACTTCGAGTCCGTATAGTATTGGATATTATTAAAAATATTCAGATATAATTTTTGAAACGCAATGATCAGGAGTAGTAAAAGCATATTATTCGGTTAAGAGAGCTGCGGGTTGGTGCAACGCAGTCCAATGATTCTTTGAACTTGCCTGGGAGTGGTAAAGCGGAAGATTAGATGTAATCTACTCTTTTGTTTTAACGATTGACCTTCGTTACAAGGTTTTTAAAGCAGGGTTCGAAAAGAGCCAATAAGAGTGGTACCGCGGTAAGCTTAAGGCATATCGTCTCTTTCTTCATTTGATTATGAAGGAAGAGACGATATGCTTTTTTTGATTTTTGGGAGGTTAGGATATGGAAACTGAAAAACGGAATTTACAGAGGACAATGACTTCAAGGCATATTACGATGATGGCATTGGGCGGTGCCATCGGGGCAGGTTTATTTAAAGGAAGCAGTTCAGCCATTGATATGGCAGGACCATCCGTAATCGTTGCTTATTTGATAGGAGGCATCATCCTATTATTCATCATGCAAGGTTTAGCTGAGATGGCGGTCCGCAATAGCGGTGCACGAACATTCAGGGATTTGGTCCAATCGATTTTAGGAAAGTATCCTGCCTATTTCCTGGATTGGATCTATTGGAAAATGTGGGTATTGAACATCACGGCCGAATCAGTGGTTGCGGCGATTTTCATTCAATATTGGCTGCCTGGATATCCGATCTGGATTCTGGCATTAGCTGTTTCGGTGTTAGTTACTGCGGTTAACTTGCTGTCGGTAAAGGTTTTTGCTGAAACGGAGTACTGGCTTGCATTAATTAAAATTACCGTCATCATTGTGTTCATCATGGCTGGATTATTGTTACTGCTCGTGACTTTTGGTGATCATACAGCGGTCGGTTTCTCTAACTTGACTGAGCATGGCGGTTTCTTTCCGAATGGATCGACAGGTTTAATCACGGCGATGCTGGTGGTAATCTATTCATATGGTGGTACGGAAATCATCGGGGTCACATTGGCTGAAACGAAAAATCCTGAAAAAGTTGTTCCAAAAGCCGTTCGCAGTACATTGGTCAGGATCATTTCTTTCTATATCATTCCATTTTTCATCATCGTTAGCTTGATTCCTTGGAACGAAGTAAACGGTGTGCCGGAAAGTCCGTTTGTGATGGTCTTTCAAATGATTGGGATTCCAGGTGCCGACCATATTATGAACGCCGTCGTTCTACTGGCGATCATTTCATCGATGAACTCTGGATTGTATGGTTCATCCCGCGTCCTGTATACACAAGCTGTGGACGGTCGCATTCCGAAAATCTTTTCACGTTTATCCAAGAAGAAAGTTCCTGTTTACGCAATATTAATGTGTACGTCCGCTTTATACGGCGGTGTACTGATTTCCTTATTTGCAGGAAGCAAGACTTTTGATTTCCTAATGGGATCGCTGGGATATACTGTATTATTCATCTGGTTGATCATTGCATTCGCCCATTTGAAATCACGTAAACAACAGTCCGGAAAAACAAGTGGCTATGCAGTTAAATGGTTCCCGTATACGACATGGGCTGCGATCATCGCTTTAATAACGATCCTGATCGGAATTATTTTCACGACATCCATAATCGTAACGATCATTACACTTTGCATCTATATCTTCATTACCTTGACGTATGTATGGAAAAGAAGGCTTAACAAGATCTAGCAGTAAGCGGGGCATAAATAAAGTTTCAGTTTCAAGCCGTGGTATGCATACCATGGCTTTCCTTATGTCATGCAGCTGAATGGGAATTTAGTTATTTTTGGTCTACAACTGGAAAAGTAAGAGATATCCATTTTACTAGTTCATGGGAATCATTAACTTTAGCATATAAATAATCAATCTAGCGAAAAATGTTGTATAATAATCTTTGGAAATTACCCAATATATTGAAAGCCGGAGCGAGCTATGAAAAACAATCCTATCTTATCCTTTCACCCGTTATGCTATTTATTACTTTTAATGATTACTAGTTCCATCTACTCGGTAATCAATCAATCTTCAGGTCACGCTGTTGATGTTACGACTATAATAGATGGGGAGATTCCCTTTATTAAAGAATTTGTCGTTCCATATTTACTTTGGTATCCGTATATTTATGGATTGCTGATTTACTACTGTTTTGTTGACCGTAAGCACTATTTTGTAGCATTAGGCAGTTTGATATCGGGGAAACTTCTCAGTTTTCTTGTATATTGCCTATGGCAATCGACAGTCCCGCGTCCAGAAGTGGTGGGGAACGATATCTTTGCCCATTTAATGCGATTCGTTTATAGTCATGATCAACCTGTCAACTGTCTGCCGAGCATTCATGTACTGACTACATTCATCATGATGATCGTCGTCCATAAGCGGAAAGAACAGCATAAATGGGAGTATGCCAGTGTCACTGCATTCGGAACACTGATTATCCTTTCGACGCTATTTACGAAACAGCATGCTGTATTGGATGTGCTGGCCGGAATACTCCTTGCATATGGGGTGTATGCTTCGATCCAGTATATGTACCAAGCGTTTTCGGCTTATCAGGCCAATCATTATCCAGCAAGGCAAATTAAAAAATGATCTCAGGCCACATTACATGAAAAATGCCATTGTAAGATATTCGCTCCCGTGAGCTGATATTTTACAGTGGCATTTTGTGTTTCTATTAAGAATTTGGATATTTATGTTAAATAATATATGGTATTATGTTTTTAACCGAATTGAAACAGTGGAGGGGAGGTAAAAAATGACTCATTATCTTAATCGAATTGCTGAAGACTTAGTTAAAGAGAAATTGGAAAATTATTGGCCGGGTTTTGAACTCGTTGCTTATGCATTATATGATAGGAGAAATGTTTATCTATTCAATCATCCTAAATTTAGTAGCAATCAACAAGATAGATTTCATATTTTAAGATGGGATGTACAGTTTACTGGAGATACAATCATCCTATATGAAGAATATCCCACTGCGATTGTCAATATGGAATCATATGAGGAATATGAAGGTTTGTATTCAATACTGATTCACGAATTATTTCACGGGCATCAGTATATAAAAAGTGAAAAACGGTTTCCAGATGAAATGATGGGAATTACATATCCGTTGTCAAAAGGTAATGTGGAATTACGAAATCAGGAAAGAACAAATCTTTATAATGCATTGTTGGAAAATAACATAATTAAGAAGAAACAATATCTTAATGCTTTCATTGCCTTAAGAGAAAAAAGAACAGCCAAGATTACAGGGTACCTAACATATGAAAAATTAATTGAAACCGTTGAGGGACCTGCGTTGTATGTGGAATTAAAGGCTTACTCGGAAAAAAGCCCGCTTGATTACGATTCAGTTTTAAGAATGTATGGACAGGACTTAATGAACAAATATGAATCTACTTCTAATATAAGAAGGAGAAGTTATAGTTCCGGCTTGTTTATGTGCTTGTTACTCGAAGAGCTTTCGCCAGGTTGGATGGAAAGTTTTTTTGATATAGAATATACATTATATGACCTATTAAAACAACAGTCCGGTGACTATATGGAATATTCAATAGCTGATGTTAAAATAAGTTCTGAAACAGAGGAAGTCGTTAATTTTGCTATGGAAAAGAGATTCAAAGCATTTGAAGAGTTTAATGAACAAGCAGGTATTCATCTATATATTGAAGGGGAAATAACTGCTATATCCTTTGACCCTATGAATATCATCCCATTAGAAGATAGACTTTTACATAAGAGCTTTATAAAAGTAAGAATGAATAATCAAGATTTTCTTATTCAACAACCTGTTATTGCCCATGTTGATAATGGAATTCAAAACATAAATAAACTACACCTGATATTAGAGAATGCCCCCATTGAAAACATTGATTCGATTACAATTAATGATGTTGGAGAAATAAAGGGAAGATATAAGAAACAAGAAAATAACTTGCATTTACTTATTGATTAAAATGTATCCTCAATATCTTATTAAACTATCATTTTTTATATGAAATCTTTTCGGGAGTGTCCCTTTTTGTTAAATCGCCAAAAATTTTAAAACGCAAAAAAAAAGTAAATCTCACTACAGGAATAATAAGGAATTAATGACTTGCAATACCAGGTAGTAAAATGTAAAATAAAGTATATCTTGCTTTGCAAGGTAAATATTTTTGGGCCCAATACCTTGTTATACAAGACAAAGGAAGAAGTGATTCAATATCCATGTCATCAACTCAAATGCTTAAAGGGATTTTGGAAGGTTGTCTGTTAGCGATCATTAAAGAAGGGGAAGTTTATGGGTACGAATTAGCCGAGAAGCTTGGGGAATATGGGTTTGATTCTTTAAGTGAAGGTACCATCTATCCCTTATTAATACGCATGCAGAAAGAAAAATTAGTCAATACCACTTTAAAGAAATCAACAGCGGGACCTAGCCGGAAGTATTACTCGTTATCTGAAAAAGGCGAGAGCGAACTGGAAGTCTTCATTGACCGCTGGGATAAGCTAAGTTCAAATGTAAATAAAATAGTGAAAAACAAAGGGGGAATGTAACTGTGCTTGATGTTAACAAAACGTTATCCAAGGAGAGTCAAACCTTTTTGGAAAACCTCAGATTATACCTTTTTTCGAGTGGGAAGAAAACCGATGCAATTGAGGATATCATTGAAGAGTTAGAGGTCCATCTTTTTGAAGCGGAGTGTGATGAAAAAAGTGTAGAACATATCATAGGCAGTAGTCCAAAAGAATACATGAAACTTCTTTCTGATGAAATGTCAGTCGATTTTAAGGGATGGTTTAAATATATATTGATGATTTTATTTGGGGCATTTTCCTATTTGATTATTGATAAGGCTTTAAATGGTGGAATTGAATTTTCGTTTTTGGAGATCATCGGTTATCCTATGGCTGGAATCCTTTCAATATTAGTTTATATGATATCTTTCAGGTATATGGCGAGGCATAAATTATCCATGTTCAAGCAAGGTGTAATCCTATTTGCCCTAGGCATGATTTCGATAGCATTGTTTGCAGGTTTAATTATTTTTAGTGGAACTCATAGCACAACTTTTATAAAACTTGAAAACACAGGTACTATTGTTGCTGTAATACTAGCCATTTCTATATTCATCCTCATATCCATATGGAGTAAAACCTGGGTTTCCATCATCATTCCAATATTGCTTTTTGCACCAAAACTTTTATTGACCAATTATCAAGGGAACGTAAATTTGATATTGAGCAGTGTCATAACGATGCTGGGTATCCTTCTTTATTGTGGATATACCATCAGGAAAACCAAAAGTGATTGAAGTGATTATATAGTTCCAATTTACAAGCAAATAAAAAGCATCAAACTTCCCATAAGGCAGGAAGTCCGATGCTTTTTTATTTTACATTTCAGCTTCAATTTTCAAAGATGATTCTTCGCTGAATTGTTCTTTATCCAGGTCACCCGTTATTTTACTCGTCAGAATACCGGAAGTCATGCTGCCGCTGACATTGACAGCCGTTCTTCCCATATCGATCAATGGCTCGACGGAAATCAATATACCAGCCAAAGCGATTGGCAAGTTCATTGCAGATAATACTAGAATGGCAGCGAATGTTGCTCCTCCACCTACACCTGCAACCCCGAAAGAGCTAATGGCCACGACGGCAATCAACATGGCTATAAAGGAAGGCGATAGTGGGTCGATTCCCACCGTTGGAGCGATCATGACCGCTAACATGGCCGGATAGATACCGGCACAGCCATTTTGACCGATCGATAAGCCAAAGGATCCGGCAAAGTTGGCAATTCCTTCGGACACCCCTAGTTGTTTCTGCGTTTGGATGTTCAATGGAAGTGCTCCTGCACTTGTTCTCGAAGTGAAGGCAAACGATAATACCGGGAAAGCTTTTCTCAAATATACCATTGGATTCAATCCTGAAATCGTCAGCAATAACAAATGGATGAGGAACATGACAATCAGGGCGACATAAGATGCACCGACGAATTTTCCCAATTTCAGGATGGCATCCAAATCACTCGTAGCTACTGTCTTCGTCATGATCGCCAAGATTCCGTATGGTGTTAAACGAAGGATCAATGTGACTACGCGCATGGTGATGCTGTGCAATGTATCTACTATTTTAGCAAAAAATTCAGCTTGTTCAGGCTGCTTCCTTTTAACCCCTAAATAGGCAATCCCAAGAAATGCGGCAAAAATCACAACTGAAATGGTTGATGTCGGTCGTGCTCCCGTTAAATCAAGGAACGGATTGGACGGAATCAATTCAAGGATTTGCTGCGGCATCGTTTTATCCTGAATCGTACCGTAAGTTTCCGTTATTTCATCCCCGCGGCTTAACTCTGCATCCCCTTGGTCAATTTGAACGGCTTCCAAATTGAACACAGTTGCCGAGGTAATCCCGACGGCTGCTGCAATCGCAGTCGTTCCAAGCAGGATTCCGATGATCAGGATACTGATCTTTCCGATATTGCTAGTTAGTTTCAATCTTGTAAATGCGGATAAGATCGAAATGAAGACAAGCGGCATAACGATCATTTGCAGGAACTTGACATAGCCTGAACCTACAATGTTAAACCAATCGACCGATTTAACGATCGCTTCTGATTGAGGTTCATAGAAAAACTGCAAAAGAAGTCCGAATACAATCCCTAAACCAAGTCCAGTAAAGACCCTTTTTGTAAAGGAAACATGCTTCTTATTCATGTAAAATAAAACGCCTAAAAGAACGAGCATTATGGCAAGATTTAAAAACACATAACCAATCATATATATTCCTCCTAATTCCGATTAACCAAATGAGAATAATGAATATCTGATGACTATGATACATCATCCGTTGATTTATTACCAGAAGAAAATAATTTATTTTTGACATTTCAAGTAATTCATGTATGTATCCATATTCAGGGACTGAATAAGAAGTCACAAAAAACAGGTATACAAATCTTCCATTATATATCTTTATCAGGAAGGATAAGCCCTTGGTTTTCTTGAATGATAGGTATGGAAGATATCAGGTCGCATATATTAAACGTTTATTGAAAGGATGAAGGAATGATGGATATATACATTGACAGGCTTAATGAACAGGATGCAAAAGAGTTATTTGCATTTGAATGCAATAATAGAAGGTTTTTCGAGCAAACGGTCCCAGGCCGGGGAGATGATTATTATAGCTTTGGAACGTTTGCAATCAGGCATAAGGAATTATTAAAAGAACAAGAGGATGCTATCTCCTCTTTTTATCTGATTAAGGAAGACTCAGGAACAATCGTCGGCAGGATTAATCTTGTGGATATTGACCCGATTAATGGTACGGCTCAGGTCGGTTATAGAATCGGTGAAGCGTTTACGCAAAAAGGGATTGCGAACGAAGCTTTAAGGCTTTTGGTTAATCTGGCACCGGAAATGAATGTGACTCAAATACATGCCAAAACGACAAGCGACAATATTGCCTCCCAAAAGGTTTTGGTGAAAAACGGTTTTGAACGGATTTCGATTAATGAGGAAATTAGTGCGGATACGGGTCAAAGGCTAACATTCTACCATTATAGTAAGAACTTATAAATCCATTTTCTTCTATTAATAATAGGGAAAGGGCAGGAGTGACGATTGTAAGGGACCTTGGGTGTTGTAGCAATGAAGAAATATTCCCAGATATTTTCCCGGCATTGCTGGGATTTTTGATGAAATAGTAGAAAACAAAAAATCTACTAGTATGAAACGATTGGTTTTATAGAAGGAAGTGTAAGTATGTTTAATCAATTAACGAATAACGATAGTATTCTTAATCAATTACGTGCAGACTGTGAGAATTGTTTCGGTTTGTGCTGTGTAGCCTTGCCATATGCAAAATCTGCTGATTTTGCATTGGATAAAGATGGAGGTACACCATGTTCAAACCTGCAATCGGATTATCGTTGCGGCATCCATGAAAATCTCAGAGCAAAAGGATATCGAGGCTGTACGGTATATGAATGCTTCGGTGCAGGTCAGAAGGTATCTCAACTCACTTATGAAGGAAACGATTGGAGAGATAACCCAGCGTCAGCAAAGGAAATGTTCGAGGTATTTCCTATTATGCAACAACTTCATGAAATGCTTTGCTACTTGAATGAAGCACTGAATTTAGAAGATGCGAAACCTCTTCATCGAGATTTGCAGGCCGCTTTTGAGGACACGGAATATCTCACTCAGCAAAGCCCAGAAGCTATCATGAATCTAAATGTACCAGCCCATAGAGCGACCGTTAATGAGTTACTTCTGCGCACAAGTGAACTGGTACGTGCAAAGGTACCAAATAAGAAAAATGGAAATCGAAAGAAACAGAACAAAATAGGCAGGGGTAGTGACCTTATTGGTGCAAAGTTGAGAGGTGCAGACCTTAGAGGGGCGAATTTAAGAGGGGCCTTGTTTATTGCAACTGACCTCAGAGAAGCTGACATGAGAGTGACTGATCTTATCGGCGCAGACTTTAGGGACGCTGATTTGCGCGGTGCCGACCTCACTGGAAGTTTCTTCATCACACAAGCACAGGTTAACTCGGCTAAAGGTGATATGAAAACGAAATTGCCGCTTTCTTTAAGCATTCCCGATCACTGGAGAAAAGAAGGCTAGCTAGGATCGGAGCTAACTTTTATGCAGAGTTCATAGATAAGAAAATTGTTTAATTCACGAGTAAAAGCTCCAAATTCACGAGTAAAAGGCCAAAACTCACGAGTAAAAGCATCAAATTCACGAGTAAAAGCATCAAATTCATGAGTAAAAGCATCGAACTCACGAGTAATTGGCCAAAATTCACGAGTAAAGCCCAATTCACGAGTAAAAGCTCCAAACTCACGAGTAAAAGCTCCAAACTCACGAGTAAAAGCATCAAACTAACGAGTAAAGCCAAACTCACGAGTAAAAGGCTAAAACTCACGAGTAAAAGCATCAAACTCACGAGTAAAAGGCTAAAACTCACGAGTAAAAGCATCAAACTCACGAGTAAAAGCATCAAACTCACAAGTAATTGGCCAAAATTCACGAGTAAAGCCCAATTCACAAGTAAAAGCTCCAAATTCACGAGTAAAGCCAAATTCACGAGTAAAAGCATCAAACTCACGAGTAAAAGCTCCAAATTCACGAGTAAAGCCAAACTCACGAGTAAAAGCATCAAATTCACGAGTAAAAGCTCCAAATTCACGAGTAAAAGGCCAAAACTCACGAGTAAAGCCAAATTCACGAGTAAAAGCATCAAACTAACGAGTAAAAGCTCCAAATTCACGAGTAAAAGGCCAAAACTCACGAGTAAAAGCTCCAAACTCACGAGTAAAGCCAAATTCCCGAGTAAAAGCATCAAACTCACGAGTAAAGCCAAATTCACAAGTAAAAGCATCAAACTCACGAGTAAAAGGAATTTTAATACTAACATGCGATTCTTCATTAGGAAGGATCGTCTTTTAAAATTGGGCGTGAAAATTTAAGTTTTCCATTTGACTCTCACGTTGCGTAATACCTTACAGTAAATGATATCGAAAGGAGGTAAAGGGCAGTGGCAATGAAAGTGAAAGAACTGGCCGATTTAGTTGGCATTAGTGTGCGGACACTGCATTATTATGATGAAATCGGGTTATTATCGCCAGAGGAAACAACCGATTCGGGTTATCGCCTTTATTCGAATGATAATCTTGAGATGTTGCAGCAAATCCTGTTTTTTAGGGAACTCGGCATGCCATTAAAGGAAATCAAACAAATGGTAAGCAGCTCTTCGTTTGATAAACAAGAAGCGTTAAGGCAACATCAAAAAATGTTACTGGAGAAACGCAATCAACTTGATAAATTAATTAACACGGTCGATAAATCGATTAAGCATATGAAAGGGGAAATTCAAATGACGAATAAAGAAAAATTTGAAGGGTTTGACTTCAGCCAGAATTCATATGAAGAAGAAGCTCGCAAGCTTTGGGGGGATAAAGCTGTCGATGAGTCGAAAGCTAAAGTGGCGGGCATGTCCAAAGATGCACAAAAAGTTGTATCGGAAATCTATATAAAACTTGCGTCAATGCGAAATGCCTCGCCCGAGTCGGAGGAGGCACAAGAAGCGATTAAAGAATGGTATGACTGTTTGAACAATAACTTTGGAACATACTCATTGGAGGCTTTCAAAGGATTGGGTCAAATGTATGTGGATGATCAACGCTTCACCAAAAATATCGACCAATATGGTGATGGTTTAGCAAAATTCATGTGTGATGCGATGGGTCACTTTGCCGATGCTAACAAAAATTGATTATTGTTCATCAATCTGGGGTGCCCAAGATTGAAGGAATTTCATGATGGGAGGTTGCTGCGGCAACCTTCTTTTTGTGAGCTGAAAATCAGGCACGAATGGCACGTTGTTTCGCTCCAAATTAAAACATCTCCGCGTTATATAGTATAATGATTATGTAAAAATTCCCATTATATTATTGAAGGCTGTGCGGTCCGTCTGCATTATAGCGAGGTGCTGGTTTAAATGGAAACTTGGAAATTGAGTGTAAAGGTATCGGAGCTTAGCGATGTGATTCCTTATTATTTTTTTAGTCTAGTCTCTTCCTGTCTATCGCTTTCTACGGTGTTGGTTATTTTTAGCGAGGGTTCTAATTGGGGGCTGCCTGGCATTATCGTGTTTTCTTTTTATGTGGTTATCCCTTATTTATTTTTTGCTGTTCCGGTACAGGTCCTTTTCAATAAGTATCCTAATAAATTCAATTTAGTTTATTTATACCTTTATGTTTTTTTCTCTTTGGTGGCTGTATTCATTTATAGTTCGGTGTTAAACTTTGACTTCAGCATGGAAGTTTTAACTACAAAGGATTACTATGCAATGAGTCTATCCGCGGCCCTGATTTTTTGGTTTTGGGACTCAGTCTTTTTACAGAAAAAGAGATCTGCATCATAAAAGGGACCAAAGTAGCGGTCCCTTTCCGACATTATTTCTTCAGCATGTTTACGATTTCACTAGCTTTTTCTAATTGAACGCCTTCAATGATACTGTTATTTTTTCGAACAGCCGTACCGAAATGATAGTAACCGGTATGCAGTTCGGAATCGATGGAAAGGATATTATCCTTGTTTAAGCCGCTTCCCACCAATATCGCTATGTCGCCGCAGGCTCTTTTCATTTGTTGAATGGTTTTCATGCGGCTGGGGAAATCCCCGTGTCCACCAGAGGTCAAAATCGTTGTGATTTCTGGATATTGAGCTAGCATTTCAGCTGAACGGACTGGGTCGTACGTATCATCGATGGCTCGGTGGAACGTAATCTCCAAACCTTCACATTCCGTCAATAGCTCTTCGAGGTATGGTCGATTGATTTCATTTTTTTCATTTAATGCACCCAATACGACCCCGTTCGCTCCCAGTGATCGAATGATTTGGATATCTTTTTTCATAATTCCCAAATCATTTTCAGTATAACAAAATGACTGGCTATGAGGCCTTACCATCACGTTGACTGGTATCTTTACTGAGCTGACGACAGCTTCTATCAGGGCGTGGCTTGGAGTTAATCCCCCCTCGGCTAAAGCACTGACAAGCTCGATTCGGTCTGCTCCCGATTTTTCGATTAAAAGTGCATCTTCTATGGTTGTGGCAATGAATTCAATATACATTGGATTTTCCTTTCCCGGCATGCAAGTGTTATAAAGAATAGTATGTATAAGATTATTAAATCCATTAAGAATAGTAAAGTCAATCCTAATGAATACAATGAGTTTCTCCACTCACCGTTATTATAACCGGATACCTTATTAAATAACTGCTTCGGTTTTCCCAAACTTTCCTCAACTGGATTTCTTTATTTCTCATATTTATGAAACAAAATCAACATTCAAACGTATAAAAAAAGAATATATTCAAGATGGTAGATTAGAAAGTCGAAAGTTTTGCAGAATAATCAAATGAATATCATCATGACGGAGGTTATTTAATTGGATAAAAAAAGTAAGGAAGTAACGAAATCGAGGTTTTACAAAGTAGGGATGGGTTGCCTGATCATTTCCCTTCTCACTTGGATCATTCCTGTAATAGCACCTTTTACGCCTTTTTCGACTGCTGTTAAAGCGGGGGTCATAACAGGTGCGATCGTCTTTGCGGAAGTCATGTTCTGGGCAGGTGCACTTTTGGTTGGGAAAGAAGTGGCTGCTAAATATAAAGGTTATTTAAACCCGAAAAATTGGAGAAAAGAAAAAGGGTGAAGAAACGCAGCTAGTTAAGCTGTTTTTTATAAAAAAGGGCTAGGAGTGAAGCTCCATGGAAACTGAGATGTTGAAAATATTCGATTCCAATCGCATTCAAATCGGCGTGGCTACGCGTGAGGAAGTACATAGAATGGGACATTGGCATGAGGTTTTCCAGTGTTGGTTCGTTAGTAGGGAAGCCGGGGTGGATTACCTATATCTTCAACATCGCTGTGCGCTGAAAAAAGATTATCCGAATCTATTGGATATTACGGCTGCCGGGCATTTACTGGCTCATGAAACGGTATATGACGGAGTAAGGGAAATAAAAGAAGAAATAGGCATTGAAATTTCCTTTAACGAATTGGTTCCGTTAGGGATTATCGAATACCATCAAACGAAGGAAGATTTCATCGATAAAGAACTGGCTAACGTCTTTCTATATGAAAGTACACATAGCTTCGATGATTTCACCTTGCAGCCAGAAGAGGTTTCCGGGATGGTGAAGGTTGTACTGAATGACTTTGAAGGGCTTTGGACAGATGCGAAGGAAAAAGTGAACATTAAGGGATTTGAAATGAATCAAGAAGGCCGCAGGATGATAATCGATCGATTTGT
The DNA here is from genome assembly GCF_030348945.1 of Peribacillus sp. ACCC06369. Classification (NCBI taxonomy): domain Bacteria; kingdom Bacillati; phylum Bacillota; class Bacilli; order Caryophanales; family Bacillaceae; genus Peribacillus; species Peribacillus sp. ACCC06369. The sequence goes on along the minus strand of NZ_JAUCEN010000002.1, from coordinate 4,132,011 downwards.
CGGGCGAGATGAGTTCGTGCCGCATGAGATTTCCTATTATGAAAGCATCATCAGATTGATCAGGGAAAACTTATCGGTGGAGCCAGGTGCTGGCGCCGCTAAATGATAAAATATTGCCCCAACGAAACGATTCTTGTTTTGTTGGGGTTTTTCGCTTTTCTAAATCGAATCCCGTTAAAAACATTATGTATATCGGCCTGTGACCATTCCCGGTCAACGGTAGCCTATTGGCTCGTATTGTCCCAACGTGATACGCATATGTCCTTAGTTCATCTCTCATTTCCCTGAATTTCTCATAGGGATAATGACTTTGTCCATCCGGTTATTTAAATGATAAAGCGAGACATACCAGACTGTAAGGGTGCTAGCGTGATGCAAGTTTAAGGAGGTTTCTGTAGTTTTTCATAATCTAGGGAATTTATCACTTGTAAGAATATTACAAAATTGTAAGATGAACAGTGTATAAATTTTGTTAAGGGGATGAGTGAAACAATGAAAAAAATGGTTTTATGCATTTCATTTCTTGTAGCTTTTTTAGTCCTTTTTGGCTCCCTTGATTCATTTACCAGCAAAGCATCAGCAGAAACACACACCTATGATGGAAAAAGTCCTTACTACAATAGTTGTGCGAATAGCGCAGTCACGAAGAAGTCCGTGAAAATTTATGCCAACGGAGGTTCTGCCAATTTGGAGTTGAAATTCAGCACAACTTGCAAAACGGCTTGGGCAAAGATCACTCTAAGCAGACCGGCTAAAACAGATGGGGAGGCAACGGCATTGGTTGTTCGAAATACTGATAATAAACAATTTAGCTGTGCATCTCCTGGAGGAAATGGTGAAATAAATAAAGGTCAAACGACGTGCTATACACCAATGGTATATGATTTAGATCCGCGGAAAGCAAAAGCGGTCGCGTTTTGGCCATATACAGCAGGTGAAACCGGCTGGTATTAATGAAAAAGGAAATGCCTTCATCTACTTTTATGCAACGAAAGGATGAATGATTTGAATAAAAAGCTTAAAATGATAGGTTTATCGATAGTGATGACACTGTCGATGTTCATTGTTGATTTTGGATTTGGAAATGATCAGGCACTGGCAGAAACACACACCTATGATGGTAAAAGCCCTAACTATAATAGTTGTGCAAGTACGGCGGTAACGAAGGATAAAAAATGGATCGATTCCAATTCGTACGTAGAATTGAAATTCAGCACTGTCTGTAAAACCGCCTGGGCAAAAGTGACCGTAACACGCCCCGCTGTATACAACCATGAAGCGGATGCCAGGATCGTCCGAAGTACTGATGGTAAAGCCTATACATGCGCCAGTTCCGGGGGAAATGGTGTTGTGAATAAAGGGCAGACCTCGTGCTATACACCAATGGTATATGATTATGACCCGCGCAAAGCACAGGCGCAAGGGATACATGCGATCCCTAATAGTGATGCATATAAAAAAGCGGTGACCATTTGGTACTAGAAAAACTTGGAGAACGTCAAAAGCAGTTTGCAAGCATCCGCATGACCGGATGCTTTTTTTTCGGTCAGATTGAACTCACCCCTCATTCATCCTCACGATGTTGTGCTTCCAATTGAAGTAGATATTGTTTCATCTCCGTACCTCCCCGGTAACCGGTAATGGCCCCGTTTTTTCCGATTACCCGATGACATGGCACCGTGATCAGAACAGGATTGGCACCAATGGCCGTTCCGACCGCCCGAACAGCTGCAGGTCTTTGGATGATTTGGGCAATATCGGAATAGGAACAGGTTTTTCCATAAGGTATTTGATTCAATGCTGCCCAAATTTCTTGTTGAAAGGGAGTACCTGTTACATCTGCGGGAAGAGAGAAAGTCTGCCTGCTCCCTTCGAAATATTCTTGGAGTTCTTTTAGATAGGGTGTTAGTGCTTTTTCATTTTCAACAAGGCTCGCCATTGGAAAGCGTTTTTGTATCCAAGACTTCAGTTCTTCATGCGATTGACCCGGAGAGCCTACATAGCACAGTCCTTTTTCCGTCTTTGCGATATATAATTGCCACGTATCATAATGTAATATGGCCCAGTCAATGGTTTGTTGTTTAACATTCTTCATCTGGTTCACGCTCCTTGGCTTTAGTTTTGGTGATAAGCTTTCCGATATCCTGAAGGTGTATTCCCCATTCTCCTTTTGAATAGCGTTATGAAATAGGGTGTGCTTGAGAAACCGACAGCCAAGCCTATTTCATTTATCGGCTGTTCGGAGTTTTCTAGGAGCCTCGTTGCTTTTTCAAGGCGAAGCCGTTGAATGTATTCTGTGGGCGATATCCCCTTCACACGCTTAAATGATCTTTGCAAATGATAGGGGCTGCCGTGGGAAATATCCGCCAATCTATTCAATGTGAGGGGTTCGCTGTAATGGGTGTCGATCCATTCGGCTATTTGTTCAACCCATTCTTCTGTCGGCAAGTTCAGTCCTTCGGGTTTACAACGTTTACAAGGCCGGAAATCATCCTCTAAAGCCATCATGGCATTTTTGAAAATCTTCACGTTTTCCTTATTCGGCACCCTGGATTTACAGGAAGGCCTGCAAAAGATGCCGGTCGTTTTTACTCCGTATAAAAATTGATCATCATATGCGGCATCACAATCCATAATGGCTTTCCAATAATCATTCGGGATATCTGCCTTTTTCGGATTCATCACACTCACCTCTCTTTTTAGTATACAAGAAAGGGTTCATATACAAACATTTTGATAATATAAAAGCAAGATAACGTAATTAATCATTTTAGAGCCATTCTGTTAAAATAAGGGGGTTGGATGAAATTTCCGGAACATCACTAAGCTTGAAAGAAAGAGCAAGATAACGTACTCATTTTTTTATTAGAATAAAGCTAAAGGAGGAGCAGAATGAAAGAGACATTATCAAATGATGAAGGCATGACTGAATTGAGAATTCGTGCACCAAAAGAGTTTGGTTTTGCGGAAAATCTTAAATACTTATCAAGATCCTCAAATGAATGCATGTTCGAAATTGTTGATCAAAAGATTTATCGTGCTCTTGTTGTCGATAACGAGACACTTCTAGTCGAAATCAGTTCAATGAACGAAACGGAGCTGACCGTTCGATTTCCAGGACGAACTGCACCGGTGAAAAAACATGTAAAAGATACTGTTTCCCAATATATTCGTCATTGGTTCGATCTTGAAACGAATCTGCTTCCTTTTTATGAGCTTGCCAAAAATGACCCTTTACTGCAAAAGCCGGTAAACAAATTCTTCGGTTTAAGAAATATGGGCATTCCGGATTTATTTGAAGCCATTGCCTGGGGAATACTTGGACAGCAGATCAATTTGACTTATGCCTATACCTTGAAACGGAGATTGGTAGAGAAATTCGGGACATCCGTTGAATATGAAGGAAAACGATTTTGGCTGTTCCCGACGCCTGATGTGATTGCGAATTTAACGGTAGAAGATTTTTTGGAAATGAGAATGACCGTAAAGAAATGCGAATATTTAATTGACGTGGCACAATTAATGGTACGCGGTGAACTTACAAAAGAAAAGCTGTTGAATGCAAAGGATGTAAAAGTTGCCGAAAAAATGCTGACCAAAATACGCGGAATAGGTCCGTGGACAGCCAATTATGTACTGATGAGGTGTCTACGTTTTCCAGCAGCTTTTCCAATCGATGACGTCGGGCTCCATAATTCCATGAAGCTGGTCATGGAAACGGAAGCAAAACCAACGAAAGCGGAAATCCTGAAACTATCGGAAGCGTGGACCGGTTGGGAATCATATGCGACCTTCTATTTATGGAGACTGTTATATTGACTTGAATTATTCTTTGGAACGGATTCAAAAGGTAACTGTAAGTTTGGTCGATATATTCCAATTTTCGGAGATAAAACTGTAAGTTTGGTCGATATATTCCAATTTTCGGAGATAAAACTGTAAGTTTGGTCGATATATTCCAATTTTCGGAGATAAAACTGTAAGTTTGGTCGATATTCTCTATTTTCGGAGATAAAACTGTAAGTTTCGTCGATATATTCCAATTTTCGGAGATAAAACTGTAAGTTTGGTCGATATTCTCTATTTTCGGAGATAAAACTGTAGATTTCGTCGATATTCTCTATTTTCGAAGATAAATTGCAATTCCCCTTCAATTTGTCAGCAGCCCAAACACCTTAAGTCATATAACATACATTATTACATTCAATCATATAGAGGTGAATGACCATGTATATGTACCCAACGTATCATTATGAAGATCAAGTTTTCCTTGAACGACAGTTTCCTGGTCTACCGGGCTTTCCAGGTGCTCCTCAATTTCCAGGTCAATCTGGACCACCGATGTATTCGCAAGCACCAACAGCCCCACCACCAGCGTTTATCCCTCAACAACAATCGGCTTCAACATTTGCTGTAGATCCAGGGGCCATTTCGTTTTGTCTGTTCAGGAATACTTTTATCTGGCTAAACAATGGGGCGAGATTCTGGTATTACCCGATTTTCGTCGGTCCGCGTTCTGTTGCCGGCTTTAGATGGAATGGCAGGTTCTGGACAATTTTTGGTATCGATACAAGACAAATCAATTCATTTAGTTGTTTTTGAAAAATGCTCAAAGGAGATGTCGGTCATACGATCTCCTTTGAGCATTTTAGGTTTTTTTCGAACTAAAGCGGTCAACAACCCCTCTAGGGAAAGGAAATACAAGGTGCAAATCATTTGCTCCTTGAACTTCGCACCATGATTGTTTTGTCTAATAGGAGACTGAGAACTAATCCGATCAGCACCTCAGGTGAAACGATATCAGATAGTAGAGGGTCATATAGACTATTGAAAAGGATTAAAGAAATTCATTTTCCCCTCCCTTTTTTGTTAAACTATCCCTTGTTTTGGAGGCAGGTGCTCTTTCCTTTTTGATTGTGGCGAAATAAACGGCCAACAATGTTCAATATTTAATAGAAATGGTAAAATCATTATGCTCCTATAAAATTTAGTGAATGAAAATGAAAATAGAGGATGCTGTTGAATATGAGGAAAGTATCGCTGGAAACCAAGATTCTCGGGTTGGTCCTATCGTTGAGCCTGTTTTTGATCCTTTTATTGACGACTACTTTTTCCTATATGGAAGGAAGGCAAATAGCGAAGGATAAAGGTCAATTGGCTTTGGAACTCTCAAAGACGATTAGCTTCATGCCTACAGTTACAGAGGCCTTTGAAAAGGAAGATCCCGCTGCCACAATCCAGCCGATTGTCGAAAAGATCCGCGTGGAAACAGGGGCTGAGTTCATCGTTGTAGGGAATAAAGAGGGCATTCGCTATTCCCATCCTCTGGCTTCCGAAATTGGGAAGCGGATGGAAGGAGGAGATAATAGCAGGGCCATTCGGGATGGTGAATATTATGTTTCCGAAGCCGCTGGATCACTGGGTCTTTCCATTCGGGGAAAGTCACCGGTTTTCAATGAGGATGGAAAAATTATTGGAATCGTCTCGGTCGGTTTTTTAGTGGACGATGTCCGCGCCCAAATTTTCAAGGATTTGTCCAGAGAGATGATTGTTACTTTAGTGGCCATCATGATATCGATCATTGGCAGTTATATGCTGGCAAGGAGCATACGTAAAGATACATTGGGGCTGGAACCTTTTGAAATCGCCAATTTATATAAAGAAAAAAATGCAGTGCTTCAATCGGTGAAAGAAGGGATATTGGCCATTGACCAAAATGGGTTGATTACCTCGATGAATCAGCCGGCGAAAAAATTGCTCGATATAAAAGAGTCCGTTCGCCATTTGAACGTTGATGGCCTATTTCCTTCGAAATATTTATTCGAAGTGTTGAAGTCCGGTAAACCGCAAATAGATAAGGAGATTTCATGGAAAGATAAATCCGTAATTGTTAATTGTACGCCAATCTTCGATAGTGAAGGCGTAAGCGGTGTTGTGGCTTCGTTCCGTGATCGAACGGAAATTGAGGAAATGGTCAACACATTATCGGAAGTGAAGATGCACTCAGAGGATTTAAGGGCACAAACCCATGAATTTACCAATAAACTATATGTCTTATCCGGATTGATACAATTAGGGGAATATGATGAAGCGATAGATATGATCCAAAGCGAAACGTCCGAATTGCATTCCCTTAACCGTGTCGTGTTCGAACAGATAAAGGATACAAAGGTACAAGCCCTGTTACTTGGTAAGATAGGGAAAGCATCGGAAAAGAAGATATTCTTTGAAATTGACGCACAAAGTTACCTAGAGAAACTTCCGGATCATATAAAATTGTCGCAGCTGACATTGATTCTAGGCAACATTATCGATAATGCACTTGAAGCGGTTTCAGGCATGGAGGAGCCCCTTGTGAGATTTTTCGCCACCGATATCGGAAATGATATGGTATTTGAAGTGAGTGATAACGGAAAAGGAATACCTGAGGATGCAATCGCCCATATTTTCGATCGGGGTTTCACTTCGAAAAACAGCGGAAGTCCGAGTGGTTATGGACTTTCGAATGCTGATCGTGTCGTAAAAGAGCTGGGCGGCATCATCGAAGTTCAAAGTGAGGATGGAAACACCATATTCACCGTGTATCTTCCTAAAGAACAGAGAGGAGGGAAAGAATGCTGAAGATAAGAGCAGTCATCGCAGAAGATGATTTTCGTGTAGCGGATATCCATGAAAAATTCTTGAAAAACTTTGATGAAATAGAAGTGGTCGGAAAAGCTGTCAATGCCAAAAAGACGCTTCGGATTTTGGAACAAAAAAGCCCTGATCTGCTTTTGCTTGATGTATATATGCCAGATCAGCTTGGTACAGACCTCCTTCCGGATATTCGGCAAAAATTCCCGAATGTGGATATCATCATGATTACCGCCGCAACGGATAAAGAACTACTTGAAAAGGCGCTTCACTACGGTGTAGAGAATTATTTAATCAAACCAGTGGAAATGAAGCGCTTCAACCAAGTTATCGAAGAGTATCTTAAGAAAGCGCATCTGATGAAATCCAAACAAGAAATAGATCAGGATTTTGTTGATCTCATTTTGAAAAAGGGATCTGCCGTTTCGGAAACGAACGATGGGACCGCCTTACCGAAAGGCGTCGACGAAATCACTTTGGCGAAAGTGATCGAAGTACTCGAAGCAAGCGATATCGGTTTGTCGGCTGAGCAAGTGAGCGGACAGATCGGCGCTTCCAGGACAACCGCGAGACGCTATCTGGAATACTTGATATCCGTAAAGAAATGTAAAGCGGAAGTCGTATATGGGGTAGTGGGAAGACCCGAGCGAAGATATTATAAAATTCAATAGTATGAATTGAAACACCTTCATTATGGAGGTGTTTTTTTATGCATGCATGGTTTGAAAGATTTCAAAAAAAGCAATATATGTCAAAAAAACGATGTTTTAATCTGTTATCTTATTCTTAAGGAGGTTCGGAAATGAGATACAGTCCCATCATTCAAAAAACGATTGAATATATAGAGAATAGCTTACAAGACGAATTGTCCTTGGAGAACATCGCACGATTCGCAGGTTTTTCGAAGTTTCATTATCATCGTATTTTTCACAAGGAGGTTGGCGTGACCGTATCAGAATATATTCGATATCGAAGGATCGCCAATGCCGCAAACATGCTGCTTTATACGGATGTAAAAATAATTGACATTGCTTTATATTACCGCTTTGAAACACAAGAATCCTTTACTCGTTCATTCAAGAAATATTATGAACTGCCGCCAGGGCAATATCGGAAACTCGTAAGTAAATTAACCTTGCAAAAGGAGGAAATGACGATGAAAAACGAACAATTATTAAAAGGATGGAATTTAAGTGGGAGTCATCCATTCAATTATAAAATGGGAATTGACCGGGAGACATTCCATAAAGGCCGGGCATCAGGTTTCCTGAAATCCGTCACTGCGGAATCCAAGGAGGAATTTGCAACGATGATGCAACAATTCAAGGCGGAAAATTACCTTGGTAAAATGGATGGACCGGCAAATTTATCATTTGAAGAATAAATACGATGCCTCTGCCTTGCATAAAGATTTAGTCACTGTTTGTTTAATAATCATATCTTTTCCTTAAAGAACCCGCCATTCAACCCGGGAAATGGCGTCCGGTTCACTCTGGAAAAGTGCTTCCGTGAACACAATGAACAAAATTAACAAAATAGTTTTAAAACACAATAAATTGAAAACGCTTACAGATAAAGCGATTTCATATACAATTTAACTTATTAGAAGATTAGGAGTGATAGATATGCTCGCTTTATTGGGATATTTGATGATAGTAGTTTTTATGATTTTAATTATGACAGGGCGACTTTCAGCCATGATAGCTTTGATTGCAGTACCAAGTGCCTTTGCACTTATTGGTGGGTTTGGCGGTAAAATGGGTGAGATGGCGTTGGAAGGAATCAAAGACGTCGCGCCAACGGGAATCATGATTTTATTTGCGATTCTTTTCTTTGGCATTTTGATCGATGCTGGCGTTTTTGATCCGATCATCAATACAATCCTTAAGGTTGTAAAAGGAGATCCAGTGAAAATTGCCATCGGTACGGCAATCCTAGCTTTGCTGATTTCCTTGGATGGAGATGGTACGACAACATATATGATAACGATTTCAGCCATGCTTCCGCTATATAAACGGATTGGAATGAGACCGTTAGTATTGGCCGGTATTGCCGTATCGTCATCTGGAGTCATGAACCTTCTTCCTTGGGGAGGCCCTACAGCACGGGTGATGACCGCTTTAAAACTTGAAATGTCCGATGTTTTCACCCCTGTCATTCCAGCGATGATTGGCGGAGTCCTATTCGTTCTTTTCATGGCATATTGCCTGGGTAAAAAAGAAAGAAAGAGAATTGGGATCATCGAAGTCGATTATCATGTTATGGCACAGCAAGCTGCTGCAACGGAAGATGCTTATCTTAAACGTCCTAAATTGATAATATTCAATTACGCATTGACTCTTACACTATTGGTTGCGCTGATCATGGAACTTATGCCTTCAGCGGTCCTGTTCATGATAGGTTTTGCGATTGCCATTACGGTTAACTATCCGAAACTCAGTGATCAGAAAGAACGTGTGGCAAACTATGCGGACAATGCATTATCTGTAATTTCGATGATTTTTGCAGCAGGTGTCTTCACTGGAATCCTTGCCGGTACGGAAATGGTCGATGCCATGGCAAACTCTTTGATTCAGCATATTCCAGACCAAATGGGTGCACATTTTGCCGTCATCACAGCCGTCATCTCAGCACCTTTCACGTTCTTCATGTCTAATGACGCTTTTTATTATGGTGTACTCCCATTACTTGCTAAAGCGGGAGCCGCTTATGGAATTGACCCTGCCTTGATTGGAAGAGCTTCTCTTTTAGGGTTGCCTGTCCATCTATTAAGCCCGCTTGTTCCATCTACTTATCTATTGGTTGGAATGGTAGGGGAAGATTTCGGTGCATTGCAGCGCACTTTCCTGAAATGGGCATGCGGATCGACGCTTGTCATGATAGTGGTAGCTGTCCTATTGGGAATCATCCCACTATAAGAAATATTTTAAAGGAGTCCCGTTCGTAAAGATGCGAACGGGACTCTTTTCTATCTGCATCAAGCGCTGAATAATTCTGGAAAATTGAGATACATTATGTTTGTCTTCCCTTCCGCGACAAAGTTAGCTTTTTCTTTTATTGAACGCGGAAGTTACGTACCTTAAGATTAATGGAAACTATATTAATATGAAGGGAAGAGAGCAAAATGGCTCATTTTAATATAAAGGTTGCCGTTCAGAAGTTCGGTAACTTTCTAAGTTCAATGGTCATGCCGAATATATCAGCTTTCATAGCATGGGGGTTAATCACTGCCCTATTCATTCCATCGGGTTTCCTGCCAAATGAAAGCCTTGCCAAAATGGTTACACCAATGGTCACGTTTTTACTGCCGCTTTTAATTGGTTATACGGGCGGTAAGCTAATCCATGACCATAGAGGTGGAGTAGTTGGTGCCATTGCGACAATGGGTGTCATCGTTGGATCTGACATCCCGATGTTCCTTGGCGCAATGATAATGGGACCGTTCGGCGGTTATGCCATCAAGAAATTCGATCAACTGATTGAAGGGAAAATAAAAGCCGGCTTCGAAATGCTTGTTAATAATTTCTCGGCGGGGATACTTGGCGGCTTATTGTCCATTCTATCCTTCCTGGCCATCGGGCCTGCTGTGGATGTATTTACAGGCTGGCTTGTAGCAGGAGTCGATTGGCTTGTCGGTACAGGTTTACTGCCGTTGACAAGCATCTTGATCGAGCCTGCCAAGGTATTGTTCTTGAACAATGCCATTAATCATGGTGTACTATCACCAATCGGTGTAGAGCAAGTTAAACAAACAGGGGCTTCAATCCTGTTCCTTCTGGAATCTAATCCTGGACCAGGTATCGGCGTATTGCTTGCCTATTGCTTTTTTGGAAAGGGAACGGCGAAGAAATCGGCGCCAGGAGCAGCCATCATTCATTTCTTCGGTGGGATCCATGAAATTTATTTCCCTTATATCCTAATGAAACCGATGTTATTTTTAGCCGTCATTCTTGGAGGCATGAGTGGAGTTTTCACATTGGTCCTACTAGGCGGAGGATTGTTCGCTCCAGCTTCTCCAGGCAGCATACTTGCCATTACAGCAGTAACTCCGCATAATGCGGGCGCATATGTTGCTAACTTTGCAGGCGTGATCGTAGCGGCCCTTGTTTCATTCATCGTCGGTGCATTCATCTTGAAAACAGGAAAGCAATCCGAAGAGAATATTGAAGATGCCGCGAAAAAAATGCAAGAAATGAAAGGCAAGAAAAGCTCTGTAGCCGATGTATTCGCTTCAGATCCGGGAACGATGCCAACAAACGTCAGCAAAATAATATTTGCCTGCGATGCTGGGATGGGATCAAGTGCGATGGGGGCTTCGCTGCTTCGCAAGAAGGTGAAGGAAGCCGGATTGAATATCGCGGTTACAAATACGGCGATCTCAAACATTCCTGCTGATGCACAAATAGTCATTACACAGGAAGAGTTAACTCCAAGGGCACAGAATAAAGTTCCGAATGCTTATCATGTATCTGTCGATAATTTCTTATCGAGCCCTGAATACGATGCATTGCTTGCACGGCTTCAGGATGACGGTACCGATGAGCTTCATGAAATCGTCGAAGATGCCGAAGAGAAAGTTCCCGGTGTTCGTGAGCATTCAATCGAGCCTGGCATCAACGAAGATGAACAGGATGATAATGAATTGCTTCGCGAAGAAAATGTTTTCCTTAATCAACAATTTGCCAATAAAGAAGAAGCGATCCGCTTTGCGGGAAGGGCTTTGTTCAATGCAGGCTACGTGAAGGAAAGCTATATTGAGGCAATGATTGCCCGCGATGAATTGACTTCAACTTATATGGGCAATGATGTAGCCATCCCGCACGGAACCGAGGAAGCGAAGAAAGATGTCCTTAAATCTGGATTTACCGTTTTACAGATTCCTGATGGTGTCGACTTTGACGGCCAAAAGGCACGAATGATATTCGGCATTGCCGGTAAGGATGGAACACATCTTGAAATTCTATCTGGCATAGCAGTTACCTGCTCTGAAATGGAGAATATTGAAAAGATGGTTAAAGCCACATCAGCCAGGGAATTGATGGATATCATAAACGTCGGAAATAATTAAATACTCTAAACCATGAATAGAAAAGCGTTTTACGCTTTTCTATTCAGTATTTTCTCGTGTTACTCCACCTGAAATGAGTTGGTAGCATGTATATTACTTCAAGGGAAAAATCAATCATAGAATTGATCATAAAAACTTCAGGGAAACATTCAGCCATATCCATTGCGACACAACTGAATGTTAGTGTACGGACGGTTCAACGTGATCTGAAGTCCATAGAAAAAATCCTGCAATCTTTTGAATTGCATTTAACACGCAATACGCATGAAGGGCTGTCCATCGATGGAAAGAATCAACAAGTCTTTCGGCTAGTACAGCACTTGATGGGTAATCATCCGATCGATCAAACGCCACAAGAACGAAAGTTGCATCTCCTTTTAGCTTTACTGCAGGAGGAATCATATAAAACTCAAGCACTTGCGGGGGATCTAGGTATAAGCATAACCACTCTTACCACCTATTTAGACGAACTGACCGAGTGGTTAAGAAATTTTAATATCGTGGTTACCAGAAAAAGGGGAGTCGGAATTGAGCTTGCCGGAACTGAAGAAAATAAACGGAAAGCCCAGGCCGCCTATTTCTTGCACTTCTTTAATGAAGAGCTGATTGAAAGTTTATTTTTGTTGCAAGAAGGAAAATTTCCAGAAGCGAAAATCCTCGACTATTTCGATCCCGAATATCTTCTGGCTATTGATGGGGTGCTGAACTCGACTTTTAATAGTGTCCATTCGCGGTTGGCGGATAGCGGGTATATAGGGTTGATTGTACATATTTATGTAACCCTGCAAAGGAATGAAGGCCAATTTCTTTTGGAGAAGGACTTCAAGAAAATAAGCGAACTCTCGGATGAAAATAATCTCATGAATAAAATAGGCAAGGAACTCAGTGCCATGCTGGAAGTCTCTTTTACCATCGATGATATTAGCTACCTTGCGGCCATCCTTAAAGGTTCCAAGCTTCATGCGGCGGATGCCGTTCCCTATGACAGTGTGGTGCTGGGCCAGCTGATAAGGAACTTGATAAAAGATGTTTCTGCTCAACTGCAAATCGATTTGACCAAGGATTTCCCATTGTATCAAGGGCTCCTTGCCCATATGGAACCATCGCTCTTCCGGATCAAACAGGAAATGGGATTGTATAATCCCTTAACGGAAGATATTAAACGAAAGTATCCGGTTCTCTTTTTAGCAGTGAAGACCAGTCTGGAAAAGGGATTCAAAGAAATCAAAGATTTTCCTGAAGATGAAATAGCCTTCATCGTCCTTCATTTCGGATCTGCCTTAGTGTTGCGGGAGGAAGAAATATCAATAAGGGCACTCATCGTTTGTCCGACAGGTATAGGCACGTCGAAGATGCTTGCAAGCCGGATCAAAAAAGAAATCATGGAAATCCAGACTGTAGAAATCAAGACGATCAAGGATATCCAGCAGCAGGGCAGCCTGAATAACTATGATGTGATCATTTCTACCGTTCGGCTTCCATATATCGATATGGATTATATCCTCGTATCCCCTCTTTTGAGTGAAGAGAATATATTGAACATCAGGAATTATTTAAGGAAGAATATTGAAAACTTCACGAAGAATAAGCGTTATGGCAGTCATACTGGCCATAAGGATTCCCAGCCGAAAAAAGAGGATGGCGAATTGAAAGAAGTGCTGCAGGAATTGAAAGATGTCCAGCAGAGCATCGAGTCGATCACGGATAACTTACGGTTTTATCGGTTTCCGCACATGAAAGGACATCCGCGGATCATCGAAGAAATGGTCAGGCTGGCTGAAAAGGAAGAATTGCTAATTGGTGCGGATGATGTGATCCGATCACTGAACGAGCGGGAAAAAAAAGGCGGATTAGGCATTCCTGGCACTGGAATGGGCCTATTTCATACCAGACATAAGAATGTGAAAGAGCTGATATTCCAGGTCGCCCACTTGGAGGATTATTGTCTGGTAAAAGGTATGGATGGAAATGAAGTCCATATGAAAAATTTGCTGCTGATGCTGGCGCCTGAAGAATTGAGTGTGAAGCAGCAGGAAATCGTCAGCTTAATAAGTTCAAGCTTAATTGAAAGTAATGAATCCATCATGATTTTTTCATCTACGGACGAAGAAATGATCAGCAGAAGACTGGAAGCCATATTTTTGGACTATTTATATACTAACTTGATAAAGGGATGATTGTAATGAAACAAGCAGTACATTTTGGAGCAGGGAACATTGGAAGAGGATTTATCGGAGCACTCTTTTCACAATCTGGATATCATGTGACATTTGTAGATATAGCTGAACAAATCATCGATCAGTTAAATGTTAAAAAACAATATCAAGTCAAATTGGCAACTGATCAACAAGAATCGGTCACTGTAAAAAATGTTTCAGGTTTAAACAGCTTAAAGCAGGAAGAGGAAATCATTAAGGCAATATCAGAGGCAACCTACCTTACCACTGCAATCGGTCCGAATATTTTGCCTCATATCGCTCCTTTAATTGCAAAAGGGTTAGCTTCAAGAGTGAAGGAAACCGATGAAAAACTATATGTGATTGCTTGTGAAAACCAAATATCGGCAACAGACCTTTTAGAAGGGTACATTCTCGAAAACATGGATCAAGAAACGAAGGAAAACCTAGCTGGAAAAGTATTCTTCTTTAATTCAGCTGTCGACCGGATCGTTCCTTTACAAAATAACGAGGGATCACTAGATGTATTGGTGGAACCTTATTATGAATGGGTCGTTGAAACGAATGAAAGCATTCCTGCCGTCGAGGGGATGACCATTGTAAAAGAACTAGCTCCGTTCATTGAGAGAAAACTGTTTACCGTTAATACAGGACATGCCGTCATTGCTTACCTAGGTTATCTCAAAAATAACAAATCGACGATTGACCAGTCTTTGGAAGACGAAGGCATTGTAGAGCAAGTCAAGAAAACCTTAGGGGAAACGGGAGAATATTTAATAAAGCAATACGGGTTGGACGCAGATGAGCATAAGCAGTATATCGAAAAAATCATTAATCGATTTAAAAATTCCTACCTAAATGACTCAGTGAATAGAGTGGGCCGTTCACCGCTTCGTAAGCTCGGGCCGAACGACCGACTCGTCCGTCCTGCCGTAGAAGCTAAGAAAGCCGGTCTTTCCTATACTAATCTGGCGAAGGCGATAGCAGCCGCTTTACTCTTTGATTTTAATGAAGATGAAGAAGCGCTTAAACTGCAAACGATGATCAAAGAAAATGGTGTAGCTAACGCACTTAATGAGGTTAGCGGATTGGACGAAAATAGCGAAATAACCAAAATAGTTATCAATCATTACAACGAATTGAAAAAATAAAAATATACAAGATCCGAAGAACTCCTGAAATTTATTTTTCAGGAGTTTTTTCTTAATCAAAAGCCAATTAAAGAAGGTACCTCTTAGCCGATATGGCAGCAAAATTTTGAAGCTCAAAGGAAGAAGTGCAAGCCGATTAACAAAAATGAAAAAAAACCTTGTTAATAGTAATCATTACGTTTTATAATGAAAGACAGTCAAGACAAGAGTCACTTTTTAATTTTCACAAAGTCTAAATCGTAACGATTTTGATTTATTTGATGGAAGGAGCTTTTTAATGTTGGAGGATATAGCACTTGCTTGAGTTTAAGATTTAGATTTTACATAAGAGGATATGTGCCGTATTACAAGCGATTCGTGCAATTGCTCAAGAATCTGGCCTATTAACAAGATTTAGAGAGCTGTTACTCGAGAGTTTGGTGTTTAATCTCGAGTTTAGAGCAAATACTCGTAAGTTTGGCTGATTTACTCGTGAATGGGTGTTTTAGTTAAGTTGGTTGATATTACACAAGATTTTGCGTCTATTGCCGAGATATAGAGCTGTTACTCGTGAGTTTAGAGCATTTACTCGTAAGTGCGTATGTATTCCGAGTACGGTGCGTGTATATAGGATGATTTCTGATTGAGGTAACATTAGATTGGTTCGTCATGACTAAGGTGTAAATCGTAATCAATACGATTTTACAGCATAAATAAATATGAAGTAATGGAGGAATATATCATGTTCAGAAAATATAAATCGATTTTTGTTCTATTTCTCTCATTCTTGCTCTTGGCTGCTTGCTCGACCGAGTCTGCGAAAGAGCAAGGGAGTGGGAAGAAGGAAGTGAATTTACTTTTTAATTTCGCAACTAGCTCGCTTGATCCGAATGTTGATACCAGTTATGTGTCACTTAGGGCTGGGATCACTGAGACATTGGTGCATCTCAATGATGAGGATTTGACTATCGAACCTTGGCTGGCGAAAAGCTGGGATAGCAAGGATGGTCAATTATGGAATTTCGAGTTGAGGGAGGGTGTGACTTTTCAGAATGGAAAGCCTATGGATGGCAAAGCGGTGAAGGCATCCTTGGAGCGGGCGATGAAAGATAGTTTAGCGATCAAGAATGCCTTGCGCATTGAATCGATTGAAGCGAATGGAAATGAGTTGACCATTAAGATAAAGGTTCCCTTTCCGGAGTTTCCATCTGAATTGGTCCATCCAAATACATCGATTATTGATGTAACGGAACGTGACTACATAAACAGGCCGATAGGAACAGGGCCATTTGCCGTTTCGAAGTTCATACCAGGTACGGCTGTTGATCTAATCCGGTATGAGTCTTACTGGGATGGATCCGCTAAGCTTGAGAAAGCCAGGTTTTCATTTAATGAAGATGCCAATGCACGATCTCTTGCCCTGGAATCGGGAGACGCAGATATTGTTTTCCGTCCGGAAGTGGAAAGCCTGGAAAATTTAGAAGCGATAGATGGTGTGAAGGTGGAATCCACATCGACTTTCCGTGTCCATCAAATGACGATGAATTTGGAGCGTAAACCCCTGCAGGACATACACGTCCGAAAGGCGATAGATGCCTTGATCGACCGCTCTTCGATTGCGGATACGATTTTACATGGTCATGCAGAAGTGGCAACAGGGCCTTTTCCATCCACTTTCTCGTTTGCTCCGGACTATCCGAAAAAAGAGAATGGAATGGAAGCGGCTAAGGGATTTCTTGATCAGGCGGGATATAAGAAAGTGAATGGTGTCATGCAAAAAGACGGCAAACCGTTAACGTTTACACTTCTTACATACAGTTCTCGTGCCGACCTGCCGTTAATTGCCCAAGTTTTTCAATCGGATGCCGGCCAGTTGGGGATTGATGTGAAAATCAAGCAAATAGAAATCCCGGAAGAGTATATGGCTGCCAATCGGGATTGGGATTTAACGACCTACAGCAATTTAACGGCTCCGCGCGGGGATGCCGGTTATTATTTAAATGCAACTTATCATCCAAAGGGAGCTTTGAATTTCAGCGGGGCCGATGATGATCACCTGACGTCCCTTATTGACAAGCTGAATGTAACGGTCGGACAGGAGAAGCGCTCGGATTTAGCTGAAGATATTGCGATGTATGTGGATGAACAAGTGTATAATTCGTTCATTTTACACCCGAATACACTTGTTGCCTATGACGCCGATAAAGTTGAAAACTGGATCACTTCGAGAAGCGAATACTACATGCTGACGAATGAACTGGATGTGAAGTGATGTTCCGCATCTTGTTCCGGCGATTTATTGAGGTCGTGATTTTTGTCCTTGTGATTACATTTATCTCTTTCCTTTTTGTTCGGCTTGCTCCGGGGGACCCGGTTCTTTCGATACTTCAAGTGGATGATGTTTCAATCACAAACGAGCAAGTCAATGAGCTTCGTGAAGAATTGGGGTTCAATGATCCGCTGATCGTGCAATATGGCGATTGGTTTGCGGACTTTATCCAATTGGATTTCGGGAATTCCTATCTTACGAATCAGCCCGTTATGGAAATGATCATGGGCGGACTGCCTGCTACACTTGAGCTGACGGTTGGGGCATTGCTTGTCATGCTTGGTATAGCCATTCCTTTAGGGTCGTTTGCCGCATTGTACAGAGGAAGCTGGATTGATCAATTAAGCCGTACCGTTTCTTTGTTGGGGGCAGCCATTCCTAGCTTTTGGCTGGGACTGCTAATGATAGATTTATTTGCGGTGCGATGGGGGGCGCTTCCAACAATGGGAAGGGACGGATTCCGTTCTTTGATTCTGCCGTCTGTCACGTTGGGGCTGGCCATCACTAGTGTGTACGTCCGGTTGCTGCGTTCGAGTTTGATTGATTCCCTCAGTCAAGATTTCATCAGGGCTGCCAGGTCAAGGGGGATTTCAGAAATCCGGATATTCTTTGTCCATGCATTTCGTTATAGCTTGCCCCCGGTCATTACCGTATTCGGTGTCAGCCTTGGCAGCCTGATCGGCGGTGTAGTGGTGATCGAAGTGATTTTTGCCTATCCAGGCATAGGTAAGATGGTCGTGGACTCGATTCGGTCGCGGGATTACCCAGTCATTCAAGGGTACCTGTTGATCATGGCCATCATTGTATTCATGGTTAATAGTGCCGTTGATTTATCTTATCGATATTTAAATCCGGAGCTAAGACTGAAGGGGAGGAAGCATGGAAAATGGAGTTAGTGTTCAAAAAACAATCCAAAAGACGGTGGAGGATGACCCTCCTATTTACGGTGATGGTTTTGGTCCTAACCGTTGCGGCTTACACCTTTCTTATCCTGAAACATGATCCGACATTGGTCAATCTGGGAGAAAGGCTATGGCCGTCAAGTATGGAACATCCATTAGGAACGGATCATTTAGGGCGTGATGTATTGACACGCCTTCTGCTAGGTGCACAGCTGACGGTTGGCTACGGGCTCTTATCCTTGTTAGCGGCTGTTATCATCGGCGTCCCATTCGGGGTGATTGCCGGATTTAAAGGAGGACTGATCGATCGGATCTTCATGCGCATTGGAGACGCGTTTCTCGCATTCCCTGATACGATTGTTGCCATTGTGCTGAGTGGCCTATTAGGGCCAGGCATCGAAAATCTTCTTTTGGCGATCGTTCTAGTGAAATGGGTGAATTATGCCCGGCTTGTACGAAGTACGGTGATCACTGAACGCCAGAAGGATTATGTCACAGCCGCTAAAATCAATGGATTAAGTTCATTCAGGATCATGCGGAAGCATCTATTTCCTCATCTCATCGGCAACGTGCTTGTCCTTTCGAGTCTCGATTTAGGGAAAATAATTTTGCTCATATCTTCCTTATCATATATTGGGCTCGGGGCGCAGCCGCCGGCACCGGAGTGGGGGGCCATGCTGAACGATGCCCGTCCATATTTTCAATCCAATCTGTTACTGATGATTTACCCGGGGCTAGCCATCGTATTTGTCGTCCTTTTATCCAACATACTCGGTGATTATTTGCGCGATGCATTCGATGTGAAAAAGGAGGTGGAATCATGAGCATTTTATCCGTAAGACATCTAAATATCATGGGAAAGCAAAATCATATCGTCAAGGATCTTTCATTGGATGTGCATGAAGGTGAGTGGTTCGCACTTGTCGGACAAAGTGGGAGCGGCAAAAGCATGACGGCCATGGCAATCGGCCAGCTGCTTGCACCGAATCTCCAAGCAAAGGGGGAAATATGGTATGGGGAAAAGAATCTTTTAACACTATCCACTTCTGAAATCCGGCATTTTCGCGGAAAGCGCCTGGCTTATATTTTTCAAGATTACCAGGGTTCATTCACACCGTTCCATACCATCGGTCAACATTTCGAGGAATATCAGCGGACACATTTGAACCTTTCCAAAAAGGCAAGGCGCAAGCAAGCGGTCAAGGCGCTCATATCGGTGGGCCTGAATGAAGGTATCTACAGTAGATACCCTTTTCAATTAAGCGGTGGGCAGCTTCAACGTGTATCCATTTCAATAGCCATGCTGCTTGAACCGGATATATTGATAGCTGATGAACCGACCACTGCCTTGGACAGTGTATCTTCCTTTAAGGTCTTGCAGCTGTTATCAAGGCTCCAAAAAGAAACCGGATGTGCAATCTTGTTCATCACCCATGATTTACGTCATGTTAGGAAATATGCGGACCGCATTGCGGTCATGAAAGACGGAGCCATTATTGAAACCGGTGATAAGGATGAGGTTTTGAATCATCCACAGCATACTTACACGAAAAGACTGATTCAATCATCGCCTACACTGAGAAGAAGTCCATTTAAGCTTGAAGGAGTGTCGGGATGAGTTTAATAGACGTACGAAATGTCCATAAAACCTATGATAATGGAGTAGAAATACTGAGGAACGTGAATTTTAGCATCGAAAGGAAGGAATGCCTGGGATTAGTGGGAGAGAGCGGGTGCGGAAAAAGCACATTGGCAAGAATCATCCTTCAGATAGAATCTATTGACCGAGGAAGCATCCTATTTGAAGGAACCGCGCTGCAAAATAAAAGTGAACGCAGTTTAAACCCATACCGCAAGAATATCCAGGCCGTTTTGCAAAATCCTGCTTCAGCTTTGAATCCAAAACTAAGGATAAAAGATTCACTAATGGATCCATATCTTCAATATGGCAGCCAGGTCAATATGAAACATTTTACGTATACAAGTGAAGGGAACTTTATCGGACAGCTGCTGGAAACCGTGGAGCTTCCAAAGGATTTAGCTGAACGTTACCCGCATGAACTAAGCGGCGGACAAAAGCAGCGTGTGACCATTGCGCGCGCAATCAGCATTGAACCGGCCCTCATTATATTGGATGAACCGACTTCAAGCCTTGACGTGCTGTCACAAGCGGCGGTGCTGAAATTGTTAGGCGAGCTGAGGGAGACTTTGGACATTTCTTACCTTTTCATTTCCCATGATTTGTCGGCAGTACAGGAGATGAGCCAACGGATCATGGTGATGAAAGGGGGTGTTATTGTGGATTCTTTTGAAAACGAACATCTCTTTTGCAACGATCGCCATTCATACACGAAAGAGCTGATTTCGATGTTTGAATAAAGTGGTTATACCACTTATAGGTTTTAAATCGTAACGATTTCGATTAAAAGGGACTAAGGGGGAAGTAAAGTGAACCATCGATCATATTTGGCCTTGGCCATTCCTCTGACCATATCGACGATAACGACGCCATTAATAGGTGCGGTGGACACCGCCGTTGTGGGTCAGTTACCAAACCCTGCTTATTTGGGTGGCGTTGCTATAGGTACGATCATTTTCAATACCTTGTATTGGCTGTTTGGATTTTTGCGGGTGAGTACTTCGGGATTTGCTGCACAAGCACTTGGGGCAGACGACGAAAAGCAAGGTGTGTTAGCCTTTTTAGGCCATTTATCCTGGCGATTGTTGTAGGGATGGGTTTCATCCTTCTTCAGGGGCCAATTGAACAAGTTTCCTTAACACTGATGAATCCGGATGCTGATGTACGCGGATATGCGGCTGAATACTTCGGCATTAGAATTTGGGGAATCCCATTCACTTTGATGAATTACGTCATATTGGGATGGCTGATGGGGATGTCCAAGATCAAGGTTTCGCTAGTGTTACAGGTGTTCATGAACCTCATGAACATTGCCCTGGATTTGTTATTTGTCCATATATTCGAATGGGGTGTGCCGGGGGTGGCCATAGCGACACTCCTTTCGGAAGTGACGGCCTTTTTCATTGGACTAATCATTATTTTGAAGGCGTCGCCACATCAAATGGAATTGCCTCCTTTGAAAGAGATGTTCGATCCGTCATCCATTAAGAAAATGATGTCGGTGAATCGGGATTTATTCATCAGGACGCTTTGCCTGTTGACCGTTTTTAATATCTTCACCGCAAAGGGAGCCTCGTATGGAACGGAGATATTGGCAGCGAATGCCGTTCTCATCCAAATTCACTATATGATGGCTTACTTCTTTGACGGGTTCGCAAATGCTTCGAGCATACTTGTTGGAAAAGCGATTGGTGCGGGAGATAAGCGCTTATATAAGAAGACCCTGAGCCTGTCGTTGCAGTGGGGGGAATATCTTCCCTGATGATTGCTGCCAGTTACCATTTATTCAGTGAGTCCATCCTTTCGCTTTTCACACGGATACCGAGTGTCATTGAGCTTGCAAACGTTTATGGGATCTGGCTTATTTTGTTTCCTCTATCGGCTAGCGTAGGCATCGTTTTCTACGGAGTTTTTACTGGGGCAACAGAAGCTGCCCCGATTCGTAACTCGATGATTTATTCCTTGATCGCCTTTGTGATCACACTGTATATCTTTTTGCCGGCATATCAAAACCATGCATTATGGCTGGCCTTTACTGTATTCAGCTTAGGACGTTCCGTATTTTTAGCATTGTATATTCCACAGTTAAGTAAAAAATTATTTCCTAATGGGAGTGTTCGCCTTGAAAACGATCAAATGGTCTAGAAAACAGGAAAAAATCATTCATACATATATGGATACATATAAAACCTTACTCAAAGAAGATGATTTATCACCAAATAACGAAATAATCAATCGTGTTTTATCCGAACTGGTTTCGATGATTTCGAAACCATTGGACCCGCAAATGGCTGAAGAAATTCTCAACCATGATGAAATCCGATCGATTCGGGGTACCATGCTTGATAAGCTGACGATTGCTGAAACCTTGATGGAGGATCATTATGCCAAGTTATTTATTGGCAGGGTGAACTCCCTGGATGACTTCCGTTCGTTCATTTATTGGGATAACTACAAAGAACTGATCAAAACGGAAGTCAATGAATTGAAAAAAGTGAAAAAAGATATTCAGTCATTTGCATTTGTAGGAACGGGTCCTCTGCCATTAAGCCCGTTACTGCTTCAACGGGAGTTGGATGCAAAAATGACTTGTCTCGATATAGATGAACAAGCCCATTCACTTGGCAGGCGCATCGTCCAAGAACTGGATAACGAAGGGACTTCAGATTATATTTTGAATGATGGCGCCCTTCATGATTATGCGGAGTTTGATCTAGTATGGATTGCCAGCCTGGTCCCCAATAAAGAAGAAATCCTGGAAAGGATATTTCAGACGAAGCCTGACGCAACTGTCGCAATACGGTCAGTGGACGGCATTCATCAATTATTATATGAGCCCGTTGATGCGACAAAGTTCCGTAAAGTGGCATGTGAGGAAGTCGGGAGAACCATTGCGGACTCTTTCATCATCAATTCAACCATTTATTACACATTTAAACCGTGATACCAAGGAACGAGTTGCTTCGGCAATTCGTTTCTTTTTATATTCCAATAAACTTACTTGACATTATAAACTTATTTAAATATAATTACTTACATAAAGTAACCGATAAAAAAGGAGAGTTCATACATGAATAAAAATGAAGCAGGTCAAGTTTTTTTAAGGGTGATTTTAGGTCTTACCTTTTTCATTCACGGCATTTCAAAGTTTCAAGGGGGCATAGGAAACACGGCGGGATTTTTTGATAGTCTTGGTATTCCTGGGTTCATGGCTTACATCGTTGCAGGTATCGAATTAATCGGTGGACTTGCGGTTATACTTGGTTTGGGAACACGAATCGTTTCCGTCCTGTTTGCGGTCATTATGGCGGGGGCGATTTTTACGGCTAAATTATCTGCTGGTTTTCTTGGAAACGGGCAAGCAGCGGGCTACGAACTGGACTTGGCACTACTAGCCATGTCAGTCTATCTAGCGTGTACAAACCGCATAGCCCTCTCTTTGGATAACATGATTTTCAATAAAAAAGGGAAGTGACATTATGAAGAATTTTCATCAAAAACCAGTTACTTTTGTTGGCGAAGTCAGTATAAATGTTTTGGATTTAGATAAAGCCATCACGTTTTATCAAGATATCATCGGCCTTCAAGTATTGAAGAAAAATGAAAGGCAAGCTGTTTTAACGACTGACGGAAAAACCCCGTTGCTTACACTTGAACAGCCTGCTGATGTGATTCCAAAAGAAGGGCGGACGACGGGCTTATATCACTTTGCCCTTTTACTGCCGACCCGTGCAGACTTATCAATTTTCTTACGACATTTACTTCAAACGAAATATCCATTTGGAGCGGCGGATCATGAAGTGAGTGAAGCGCTGTACATTACCGATCCTGATGGCAATGGCATTGAAGTTTACTCTGACCGGCCATCGACTGATTGGAAGTGGGCCAATGGGGAGGTCGCGATGGGCACGGATCCGTTGGATGGGAATGACCTTCTGGAAGAAAGTAATGGAGAATGGAGCGTAATGCCTGCAGGTACCTTAATGGGACATATACATTTGCATGTGTCAGATTTACGTAACACGGAGGAGTTTTACATGCAAGGTCTTGGGTTTACTGTTGTGAATCGGTACGCAGGAGCACTCTTTACTTCCACCGGGGGATATCATCATCACATCGGATTGAACATTTGGAATGGTGTAGGCGCCCCAGCTCCTAAGGAAAATAGTGTGGGACTAAACTGGTATACCCTCGTTTTTGCAAATGATGAAGCGAGAGATAAAGTGATGGAACGACTGAAAGGAATAGGAACTGTCGTTACGGAAAAAGAGGAGTTTTATGTCGTAACAGATCCATCAGGCAATGAGATTCATTTAGTCGTCTAAAAAGGGCTTATTGTAATGGAATTAAAGTAGAAAGCAATGGTGAGGAAAAATGGGATTCTTAAATAGATTATTTGGGAAAAGAGAAACGGCAACAGAGGAGAATGGGGAAATGACAAAAGTATTATTCGTAAAAGTGAACGATCGCCCTGCAGATCAGGCAATCAGCTCGAAAATGTATGACACATTCTTAGAAACATATAAAGAGACCCACCGTACAGATGAAGTGATCGAGTTGGATTTATTTAAAGAAGAACTTCCTTACTATGGGAATACAGCCATTACTGGTTTGTATAAACGCAATCAGGGTCTTGAACTGACAGCTGAAGAGGAAAAAGCGGCAAAACTGGTTGACCAATTCTTAAATCAATTCCTAGCCATGGATAAAGTTGTTTTCGCATTCCCTCTATGGAACGCAACGGTTCCTGCGCCGCTGATCACATACCTTTCCTATTTGTCACAAGCAGGTATTATGTTCAATTATACCGCGGAGGGACCGGTTGGGTATGCTGGCGATAAAAAGGTCATGCTATTGAATGCCCGCGGTTCGGATTATGCATTGGAAGGAATGGCTTCTGCTGAAATGGCTGTGAATTTAGTTAAAAATATCATTAGCCTGTGGGGGATCAACAATCCGGAGGCAGTGGTCATTGAAGGACATAATCAGTATCCGGATCGGACACAGAAAATCATCGCGGATGGTTTGGAAAACGTTGCAAAAGCTGCTGAAACATTCTGATTGGGAAGTTTCTCGGCTGAAAGGAATCGAAAAGGTACTGGATGAACAGGCAAAGAAGGCCCCCATATATCAATGGGGGCCTTCTTTGTGCAGGAAAGACGTTATTTGTCCTGATACTTTTTCAAACGGTATTGAAGACTTTGGCGACTGATATTCAGGGCTTTAGCTGCTTTAGAGATGTTCATGCCATGTTCCTTTAATACCTTCTCCAAGTATTGCTTTTCAGTATTGGCGATATAATCATCAAGAGATAATGTCGACTCCTGTAAATCTCCATTCGTTTGGACATCTTTTTTATCGGGATGAATGTCTTCAAAATGTGCTTTCTTTCTAAATAGGGTAGGAAGGTGATTGATGGCAATCTTGGTATCGCCAGGTTCCAGTAAATTCATGGCCCCTTCAATGATATGTTCAAGTTCCCTTACGTTCCCAGGCCAGTCGTAATCATAAAATAGTGAGTAAACCTCTTCGCTGATCCCTTCAATATTCAATTCGAACAGCGCATTGAATTTCTCGATGAAGGATTGAGCCAGCAAAGGGATATCCTCTTTCCGCTCACGAAGAGGAGGGATGAATAACGAAACGACACTTAATCGATAGTATAAATCCTTTCGTAAATGATCATTTGAAATGGCATCTATTGGATCCTCATTTATCGTTGCAATGACCCGAACGTCAATTTTTTTATCTTTTGTATCCCCAACACGACGAATCGTCCTTTCTTGAAGGGCCCTTAATAATTTCGCTTGCAAATTCGGATTTAACGAATTGATTTCATCAAGCAGGATGGTTCCGCCCTGTGCCTGTTCGAATAATCCAGGCCTTTCGATCGATCCGGTGAAGGCCCCTTTCTTTGTGCCAAAGAGTATTCCTTCAATTAAACTATCTGGCAGGGCAGCACAGTTTTGGCTGATGAAAGGATGTGTCGAACGGCTGCTGCCATTATGGATACTTTGGGCGAAGAGTTCTTTTCCGGTTCCCGTCTCCCCGACGATGAGGATGGAGGATGTGGTCCTGGTCGAGCGCTTGCTCTTTTCTATGACGTCCAGGAAGTTCTCACTGGTTCCGATGATGCTGTCAAACGTATATTTGGTATCGCCCTTATTTAAGATATTGTCTTTAATGATTCTTTCGAGATTCGTTATATCCTTTGCCACTTCAATTGCTCCGATGATCGTTTGGTTCGGATCCAAAATCGGAAACGTATTATTGATTGTTGTAATTTCCTGTCCAAGATTATTGAAGTATGTCTGCTTCGAGTTCTCGGTAGCCTTACCTGAATGGAGCGCCCGGATTAATGTACTCTCCGTTTCTTCCTTGAATTTAAAGATATCGTGAATCTTTTTCCCTAATACCTCCTCTGATTCCATTCCTTCAATTTCAGCCATTTTCTTGTTATAAACGATGGTTCGACCCTTTATATCGATTATATGTATCCCAATATCGATTACATCCACAAGCGAATAGAGGATGGTTTGGAAACCTTCTATTTTAATGATTTGATCTAAATGCATGAATGCCTCCCGTTTTTATTCATTTCTTAGAGCTATTGTAGTGGAATTGAAGAAAAGGCGCAAATAAAATTTGCACAGCAAGGATATTTTGCATCCAGGTGCAAAGATATTTTGCGGAAAAAGTGTAAAAACACTGTTTTTTATGGTTTTATGAGTTGGCATGAATCTTGCATTAATAAAAAGTGTAAGGTTTAAGCGACAATAACAGGGATTAGAGCAAAAAATAATGGCATACTATGTCAATTTTGCCCCAAAAGTGCTGAATTTCATTGCATATTTCATAAAAAAACAATATTTTTACGAAAAAATGAAAAGTTGGCACGGAACTTGCTTATTAAATAAGTGAGAAATAAAAACATTAACTTTAGGGAGATGAGCCATAATGGTCCAACCATATAAACACGAACCATTTACTAATTTTAAAATCGAAGAAAACAATAAAGCTTTTCAAGTGGCATTGAATGATGTAGCTAATGATTTAGGGAAGAAATATCCGCTGGTCATTAATGGTGAAAAAGTGTTTACTGATGAAGTCATTACCTCTGTAAACCCAGCAAATAAAGAAGAAGTAATTGGAACTGTGTCCAAAGCAAATAAGGACCTTGCTGAGCAAGCCATGCAAGCGGCAGATAAGACATTCCAAACATGGAGAAAAACGAAAGCTGAAGTGCGTGCAAATATTTTATTCAGGGCTGCAGCCATCGTTCGGAGAAGAAAACACTATTTCTCTGCTATATTGGTTAAAGAAGCAGGAAAGCCTTGGAATGAAGCGGATGCAGATACAGCGGAAGCGATCGACTTCATGGAATACTACGCACGCCAAATGCTGAAGCTTAAAGACGGCATGCCAGTGGAAAGCCGTCCGATTGAACACAATGCCTTCAGTTATGTTCCACTTGGTGTCGGTGTCATCATCTCACCTTGGAATTTCCCATTTGCGATCATGGCAGGCATGACGACAGCGGCCCTTGTTTCAGGTAATACCGTCTTATTGAAACCGGCCAGTACAACACCGGTCATTGCAGCAAAATTCATTGAAGTATTGGAAGAAGCGGGCTTACCGGCAGGAGTCGTGAACTTCATTCCAGGAAGCGGTGCTGAAGTTGGTGATTATTTGGTAGATCATCCTCGCACACGTTTCATCAGCTTTACCGGATCTCGTGATGTTGGAATCCGTATTTATGAGCGTGCGTCTAAAGTTCATGAAGGCCAAATTTGGTTGAAACGTGTCATCGCTGAAATGGGCGGAAAAGACACGATCGTTGTTGATAAAGAGGCTGATTTGGAATTGGCAGCACAATCAATCGTCGCTTCTGCATTCGGATTCTCTGGTCAAAAATGTTCTGCTTGTTCACGTACCGTCATCGTGGAAGATGTATATGACCAAGTCTTGAATCGTGTCATTGAATTAACGAAAGAAAAAACGGTCGGGGAACCAACCGATGTAAACAACTTCATGGGTCCGGTTATCGATCAAGCCGCTTTCGACAAAGTCATGAGCTACGTTGAAATCGGTAAACAAGAAGGGAAACTTGTTGCAGGTGGAGAAGGAGACAATTCAAAAGGTTTCTTCATCCAGCCAACCATCATTGCTGATGTGGATGAGAATGCACGAGTCATGAAAGAAGAGATTTTCGGACCAGTGGTAGCGTTCTGTAAGGCAAAAGATTTCAATCATGCTATCGAGATCGCCAATAACACGGATTATGGATTAACAGGTGCGGTCATCTCGAACAATATTGAACATATCGAACAGGCGCGTGAGGATTTCCACGTAGGTAACTTGTACTTCAATCGTGGCTGTACTGGTGCCATTGTAGGATACCAGCCATTTGGCGGATTCAATATGTCAGGTACAGATTCAAAAGCGGGCGGTCCTGATTATTTAGTTCTGCATCTTCAAGGAAAAACAACATCTGAAACGCTATAATTTGAGGGGGAATCAACATGACAACAGTAACGGAAAAATTAATCGAGCAAACAGAACAATATGGTGCAAACAATTATAATCCACTTCCAATCGTCATTTCGAAGGCAGAAGGAGTTTGGGTGGAAGATCCTGAAGGAAACAAATATATGGATATGCTAAGTGCCTATTCAGCAGTGAACCAAGGTCACAGGCATCCGAAAATCATCGACGAATTAAAAAAACAAGCAGATCGCGTGACATTGACGTCCCGTGCATTCCATAGTGATAAATTAGGCCCATGGTATGAAATGGTGTCCCGCATTACGCAAAAAGACATGGCGCTGCCTATGAATACAGGTGCTGAAGCCGTTGAAACAGCAATCAAAGCTGTTAGGCGCTGGGGTTATGATGTTAAAGGAATTGCAGAAAACCAAGCTGAAATCATTGCTTGTATCGGGAATTTCCATGGCCGTACGATGGCAGCCGTTTCATTGTCATCCGATGATGAATATAGAAGGGGCTTTGGACCGATGTTACCAGGGATCAAGCTTATTCCTTATGGTGATCTTGATGCATTGAAAGCAGCGATTACACCGCAAACGGCTGGATTTTTAATCGAACCGATTCAAGGTGAAGCGGGAATCATCATACCGCCTCAAGGATTCTTAAAAGAAGCTTACGAACTGTGTAAAGAAAATAATGTCCTATTCGTTTCTGATGAAATTCAATCAGGACTTGGACGTTCAGGAAAAATGTTCGCCTCTGACTGGGATGGAGTAGTTCCGGATATGTACATTTTAGGCAAGGCGCTTGGCGGCGGGGTTTTCCCAATCTCTTGCGTAGCTGCAAACCGTGAAATCCTTGGCGTATTCAATCCTGGTTCACATGGTTCCACATTCGGCGGCAATCCATTGGCATGTGCGGTTTCCATCGCTTCATTGGAAGTCCTTGAAGATGAGAAGCTTGCGGAACGTTCATTGGAGCTTGGACAATATTTCATGGATAGTTTAAAAGAAATCAAGAATCCGATGATTAAAGAAATCCGTGGTAGAGGTCTATTCATCGGGGTTGAATTGACAGAAGCTGCAAGACCTTATTGTGAGCAACTTAAAGAAGAAAAACTGCTATGTAAAGAAACACATGATACAGTCATCCGTTTTGCTCCGCCGTTAGTGATTACAAAAGAAGAATTGGATTGGGCAATCGAACGCATTAAAAGAGTTTTATCCTAATATCCCTATGAGGTGAATTCCATTGAGTACAACGATCAAAGAAGAAAAAGAAACTGCCAGCTTGCTTGAATCAACACAGGTCGTAATCAAGGAGGCGCTGGATAAGCTTGGATATTCTGAAGAAGTGTTCGAGCTTTTGAAGGAACCTCTTCGTATGCTGACCGTCCGGATTCCAATTAAGATGGATGATAATACGACGAAGATATTCACTGGGTACCGTGCCCAGCACAACGATGCCGTTGGTCCGACAAAAGGTGGGATCCGTTTTCATCCCGAAGTCGATGAGGAAGAAGTCAAGGCACTGTCAATGTGGATGAGTTTGAAATGCGGAATTGTGAATCTGCCATATGGCGGAGGAAAAGGCGGCATCATCTGTGATCCGCGCCAAATGTCCATTGGTGAATTGGAAAGACTTAGCCGCGGGTATGTTCGGGCGATCAGCCAAATAGTTGGGCCGACTAAAGATATTCCGGCACCGGATGTTTATACGAATTCACAAATCATGGCATGGATGATGGATGAATACAGTAGAATAAGAGAACACGATTCTCCTGGTTTCATTACAGGTAAGCCACTGGTACTGGGCGGTTCACACGGTAGGGAAAAGGCGACTGCACAAGGTGTCACCATCTGTATCGAAGAAGCGGCAAAGCGTAAGGGCATAGAATTGAAAGGTGCACGCATCATCGTCCAAGGGTTTGGGAATGCAGGAAGCTTTTTAGCTAAATTCATGCATGATGCAGGTGCGAAAGTGATTGGCATCTCGGACGCATATGGTGCGATATATAATCCGGATGGTCTGGATATCGATTACTTACTTGATCAAAGGGATAGCTTTGGAACGGTAACGACACTATTCGAAAACAAAATCACTAATCAAGAACTTCTGGAACAAGATTGTGATATTTTAGTGCCTGCTGCCATTTCCAACCAAATCACCAAAGAAAATGCACATCTTATCAAGGCCCAAATTGTCGTGGAGGCAGCTAATGGACCTACAACTTTAGAGGCAACCAAGATCTTGACGGAACGGGATGTGCTTCTTGTACCCGATGTATTGGCAAGTTCAGGCGGTGTGACTGTTTCTTACTTTGAATGGGTTCAAAATAATCAAGGTTATTATTGGGAAGATGAAGAGGTCCAAACCAAATTAAAAGCGTTATTGGTCAACTCATTTAATCAAATATATGAAATGTCCGAGACTAGAAAAGTGAATATGAGGTTGGCGGCATATATGGTGGGTGTCAGAAAAATGGCAGAAGCCTCGATATTCCGTGGCTGGGTTTAAGCTTTAGTCTAATAATGGAGAGTGGAGGAGTGATTCCGTGTTAAAACCGATTCATACCATCGAGTGTGTACATGATGGGACCATCGAACAAGTTTACGTTCAAAAGAATTCCTATGTTTATGAATGGGAGAGGCTCTTTTTAGTGAAAACGGAGGATGGGAAATTGATTGATGTTTCAATAGGTGCCAGTGGTCACATTACTGAAATCAATGTCACGGCAGGGGATCCTATAAACAGAAAGCTACCTTTAGCTTTGCTCCAAGACGATTTTATTATAACTGGCTCTGATTGATCATAGAAAAAGGGTGTTCCAAAGGCGGAAACTATTCGGCTTTTGGGATGCTCTTTTTTTTGTTGTTTTAAAGCGCAATCGGATCTTTTAGGGTAAGTCAGGAAAAATTTCGAAAGAGATATTTTTCGATCGGACCGGAGGAAATCGATAGGATTCAAGTGGAAGGAACCTATATGGGCGGTTCTTTGGTTCATCAGTAAGAAAGGGGGAAAACTAAGTAAAAATAATAGGGGACGAAAAGGGGGAGATTTCCTTTTCGTCCCTTTCACTATCTTGGATCGGATGAAAGGAACTTTCTATAGTGAGAAACTTTTTACTCTTTTCTTGCAAGAGAGCCTTGGAATCTACTTGAGTGTAAATGGCGCACAAAGTCTTATTGGGGAGAAGGAAAATGGAACTAGAATAACAATAGTGAAAAATAAAAGCGTCTTCGCTGACGGTATTCTTAACAAGCCATGGTTCAGCGAAGTTTTTGGAAGGAATTGTTGGGTTCGTGGCACTGAAATTGATTAATGGCATATTGTCATATTCGCTTTCATAAACTGTTAGGGATACAAACAAGCCAAGGATCATTTAATTGCCCAGATGGGAGGTGATCGTGATTGCCCGAAACCGATTCAACCGCTTGTTGTGCTTTCTAGGAAATTAAGCCCACGGCTCGAAATATTATGTTAAAATACAAAATGGGATCTAAACATCAAATAAATAGTGGTTTTTCTTAATTCAACCAAATATGCAATAAAATGGTGAATATTCAGAATTCCACTGTTTAAAAAAGGGGAGTTAAATAGAATATGAGAATCTCAGAATTAAAAAGGAAAGCCCTGCATTCGTTGGGAGGTAAATGGGGAACAGCTGTATCGCTTATGTTGCTCTTCTTCTTAATAAATATCATTTTACCTTTAATTGTCGAAGTGATCGTAAGCGGTGGGTTTTCACAATGGTTCATGCAGGAAGAAACACCGGTATGGTCTGATATCTTCAGTACGGTCCTGTCCATCGCCTTAATCCCGCTCACCATTTCAACCACTTGGTTCTACTTGAATTTGGTTAGGGAAGGAAATCCTGATATTCCAGAGGTATTCGCAATCTATAAAGATGGAAGAACCTCTTTCAAGCTTATTGGTGCATCCATTTTACAAGGTATTTTCATTTTTTTATGGTCATTATTATTAATCATTCCGGGTATCATTAAAAGCATCGCCTATTCGCAGCAGTTTTTCTTATTGAAGGATCATCCAGAATACACTGTGCTTGAATCCATTACAGAAAGCAGAAAAAGAATGAAGGGCTTGAAATGGAAGTATTTCCTTATGCACCTAAGCTTCATAGGGTGGGGCATCCTTTGCATGTTCACGCTGGGAATTGGTTTACTATGGTTGATTCCTTATGCAGGAACAACAATGGCTGCATTCTATAATGAATTAATCGTACCTCAAGAAGATTTTGACGATCAACAAATAGAGGTATAAATGATCAACCGATAGCAATTGGCTATCGGTTTTTCAATTATGCCGTTAATTCTCGATTCCCCATAAAAAGGTTAAAATGTTCATTTTTCCTGGTGTATAATAGAATACTGAGAATGCCATTTAGGGGGATTACATAGTGAGTGGTTTTAATATTGCGGATCTGATATACCAATTGTTTTGCCTTGTATTTTTAATTCTGATCATTGTTGGGACCGTATCCCTTTTCCGTTCCGTCAAGCATCGTAAAACCAGAATGGATATCATGGAAAAGAAAATGGATGATTTACATGAACTGATTAAAAAGGGCAAAAATTGACGGCTGCATTGTGCAGCCATTCAGACTGTAGACAAGCTCGAAGAAAGGCGAGTTTGTCTGCAGTTTTTTTATTTGAAAACGTTCCAGCTAAATTCAGAAATCCGCTCCCTTTCCGCCGACTGTCTGCCAAGCCACATCAAAGCAAGCGTCTGTGGGGTCTCGGCAAGAGTGTCGCAAATTTCTTCAGTCTAATGAGGTTTCATAAAACAATAAAAAAACATGAAGGATAACCAAGTCTTCTTTTATAATCATGGTTCGGGAAGAGACCATTCCGAGACTCCTGCGGGAAAAGCGTGTCCAAGGGAGACCCCGCAGGTGCAAAGAGTGCCGCGGAAGCTCCCCGCCCGCCGCGGAAAGTGAGTTCCCTACGTTTCAATAAACGTTCAATTTTTACAAACTCCGGAAATTATTAAATTATCTATACTGAAATAACTTAGTGAAAAGCACTGTCTCCGAATTTGAAAAAGAGGATTGGATTTTAAGCATCAATTGAAGGACATAAAAAAATAGAAAAAGGAAGGGAATTGTCAAAAATAAGCAGTTTTACATAGGGTTGTTGGGATTGTGGGGCAAATTTCATGTAAGGCTGCTGGTATGGAAGATGCATGGTTTGTTGCGGGGTTTTACCCTATAATGGAATAGATGTGTATTTAAGGATTTGGTGAAAAAGTCTATCAGGATTGCTCGACCCTATAACAAATCGACTGAGATGGGAATGCTGAACATGCGATCCTTTTGTTAGGTATCTTTGAGAAGTGGGAGGAGTCGGTATCATGAAAGAAGTTATAGCAATAAAAGAATTTACTAGGTTTAAAACACGTACGGAGGAATTTAGTCCATACGCTTGGTGTAAACGGATGTTAGAAAATGACCCCGTGAGTTATCACGAAGGAACGGATACGTGGAATGTTTTTAAATATGAAGATGTTAAGCGTGTTCTCAGTGATTATAAACATTTTTCGAGTGTCCGGAAACGGACTACCATATCGGTTGGAACGGATAGTGAGGAAGGTTCAGTTCCTGATAAGATCAAAATCACTGAAGCGGATCCACCGGAGCATAGAAAACGCCGTTCACTGCTTGCCGCAGCATTCACACCTAGAAGTCTTCAAAACTGGGAACCTCGCATTCAGGAAATAGCGGATGAATTGATCGAAGAAATGGATGAGGAAACGGAAATCGATATGGTGCAATCATTGGCGAGTCCGCTTCCGATCATTGTCATGTCAGATTTGATGGGCGTTCCTTCGAAAGATCGCTTATTGTTTAAGAAATGGGTGGATATCTTATTCCTTCCTTTTGATAAAGAAAAACAAGAAGAAGTAAATGAATTGAAGCAAGTGGCAGCAAAAGAATACTATCAGTATTTGTATCCGATTGTTGTGCAAAAACGATTGAACCCGGCAGATGATATCATCTCGGATCTTTTGAAGGCGGAAGTGGATGGGGAGATGTTTACGGATGATGAGGTTGTCCGCACGACCATGCTGATTTTAGGAGCAGGTGTCGAGACAACAAGTCATTTACTGGCCAATAGCTTTTATTCCCTGCTATATGATGACAAGGAAGTTTATCAAGAGTTACATGAAAACCTGGATTTGGTTCCGCAGGCGGTCGAAGAAATGCTCCGTTACCGTTTCAATCTCATTAAATTAGATCGCACCGTAAAGAAAGATAACGATCTATTAGGAGTGGAATTGAAAGAAGGGGAAAACGTGGTTGTTTGGATGAGCGCAGCTAATTTGGATGAAGAGATGTTTGAAGACGCCTTCACCCTTAATATCCACCGCCCAAATAATAAGAAACATCTAACCTTCGGAAATGGTCCTCATTTCTGCCTCGGAGCACCGCTAGCCAGACTGGAAGCAAAGATTGCGCTTACTACATTCCTGAAGAAATTCAAGCATATTGAAGCGGTGCCATCGTTCCAGTTAGAAGAGAACCTTACCGATTCAGCGACCGGGCAAACTTTGACATCACTACCGCTTAAGGCATGCCGTACACTATAAAAAAAACGAAAAACCTTGTGCACTAACCTGCATAAGGTTTTTTCGTTTTAGTAGGGACGCAGGGCATACATGGTGAATGGTAGCGTAATGTTATTAAAGCTGCCATTTTATCTGAATTTCCATATGTAGGATTTGCTGCTTCGGCATTGGCTGGTGTAATGATAGCCTCTAAAATGCAAACTGGTTATTTGATTGTACCATAATCGATCATAAGTGAGTCCCTGAGAAAAGAATACCGAAGATATAACGATCCAAGTGAATGAAACTAAAGTAACCTTAAGTTGAGGTGACAATGACGAATAGAGTAGTATGAAAAAGTAGAAGATTTGATCATAAACACTGGATGCGTTGTGGGCAATGAAGCAAATACATTCATTCTGCAATGAAGAAGATATGATAAAATAGAAATTTCCATATGAAACGGTTTTCAAAAGTGAAAGGATGTTATTATGAAATTAAAGCAACAATTAATCATTGCTTTTATAGTAAGTGTACTTTCTTTAATCGGGTTCAGTTTCATGGCATTTACCATTAGTGCAAATGAATACCTGAAATTTGATGAAAAGGTGATTTCCTTAGTGCAGGGATGGGAGTCCCCCTTACTGACTGGTATCATGAAGTTCTTTACCTACATAGGTTCAACTTGGTCCTTGATCATCCTCTCTTTGATGATTTTGTTTTTCTTATATAAGGTTTTGAAGCATCGTTTGGAGCTAATCTTATTCAGTGCCGTCATGGTTGGTTCACCTCTTCTCAATTTGATGGTCAAGCTTTTCTTTCAACGCGCCCGGCCTGATTTACATCGGCTCATCGAAATAGGGGGGTACAGTTTCCCTAGTGGACATGCCATGAATGCATTCTCTTTATACGGTATTCTCACATTTCTGCTATGGCGTCACATCACGGCTAAGTGGGCGAGGATCCTATTGATTCTGTTCAGTATGATGATGATCCTATCGATTGGTATAAGTCGAATATACTTGGGAGTCCATTATCCTAGTGATATCATTGCGGGATATTTGGCGGGTGGTTTTTGGATTGCGATTTCCATTTGGTTTTTCCAAAGGTATCAAGAACGGCGGAAGAAAAAAGATATTTAATAAAGGGTCAAGATTATTGCAAGATAAGCAGCCGGCGGGTAACAAGTCAGCTGTTGATTCAAATCAGTTAGGAGCGTAATAAATGGAAAACTGGATTACGGAATTCATGAATGATTTTGGGTATATGGGAATCTTTCTATTAATAGCATTGGAAAATATTTTCCCGCCGATCCCATCAGAGGTCATTCTTACTTTTGGCGGTTTCATGACGACAACAGCGAATATGACGATTATGGGCGTCGTGATCGCATCGACTATAGGGTCAGTGGCAGGGGCAGTCGTCCTTTATGGAATTGGTTTGCTTCTTGATGTTAAGGTCATTGAAAAGTTCGTGGAAAGATGGGGCCATATTCTTCGGTTAACGGTACCGGACGTCCATAAGGCGAATTCATGGTTTGACAAGTATGGGGCATGGACCGTGTTTTTCTGTAGACTGGTTCCGCTTATCAGAAGCTTGATCTCGATTCCAGCAGGCATGTCCCATATGAGCTTTTGGCTCTTTCTGCTTTACACAACATCCGGAACATTAATTTGGAACATCATCTTAGTCAATATCGGGGCAGCTGTTGGGTCTTCGTGGGAAGATATTGTAGGATATATGGACATTTATTCAAACATCGTTTATGCGATATTGGCTTTGCTATTCATTCTTTTCGTTGTTTTGATTTTTAGAAGGAATAAAGGCAAAGTATAATCTAGAGTTTAGTTGATTGGGCCGTTATAATCGGCACTTCATTACATAACGGAAAATAACCGCCAAAGGCTGTCATTGCGACAGCCTTTTTCTTATGGAAGGAAGAAGGCAGAACTCAGAATAAAGGGGGAATGCTTTGGACAAAATGAGTGAAACGAAAAAGGAATGAGGTTC
The DNA here is from genome assembly GCF_030348945.1 of Peribacillus sp. ACCC06369. Lineage (NCBI taxonomy): Bacteria > Bacillati > Bacillota > Bacilli > Caryophanales > Bacillaceae > Peribacillus > Peribacillus sp. ACCC06369. The sequence continues at coordinate 4,095,072 of NZ_JAUCEN010000002.1, read as the reverse complement.
GGTGCTATGGCTTCTTTTTTCAAACAAAAGAGACAAGTGAAGCAACGTGAAAAGAAAAAGGAAGATGAAAGTCAATCCAAAAGCAAAACGCCTGATTATATAGAAAATTCCATTGCAGCAAATCTGGAAAACGTGAAGAAAAAGACGGGAAACAGTCCGGACATCATTATCCGAACATTGAAAATCGGTCAAAATCCGGAGATAAAAACGACTATTCTGTATGTGCAGGGTCTGGTCGATAATCCAAGCGTTACGGACTTTTTAATTGAGTCAATCATGAAAAATCCTCATCTATCAGAAAAAATACTTCCACAAGAAGCAATGGATATAATCACGGAAGACGTGGTTTCCCTCGGTGGTGTAGAAACCGTCAAGGATTGGGAAAAACTATTTTTATCCTTATTATCAGGGGACAGCATCATTTTTGTTGATGGTATCAACATCGCCCTGGTTGCCAGTACAAGAGGAGGAGAAAAGCGCTCGATTCAGGAACCAAGCACGCATTTGACTGTCCGGGGATCAAGAGAAGGGTTTACGGAATCGAATGGAACAAACATCGCCATGTTACGCCGGATCATCAATACACCGGATTTATGGATAGAGTCGATGAAAATAGGCACGGTGACCAAAACGGACGTTTCCATCATGTATATAAATGGAATTGTCAAAGAAGGGATTGTTGAGGAGGTCAAGAAGCGCTTAAAACGAATTAACATCGATAGCATTCTTGAATCAGGATATATTGAACAATTGATAGAAGACCAGGTCATGACCCCATTCCCAACCCTTAACCATACAGAAAGACCGGATATGGTCGCAGGAAACCTTCTGGAAGGAAGAGTGGCGATATTCGTTAATGGAACGCCTTTTGTCCTGGTGGCACCGGCATTATTCGTACAGTTTTTCCAATCTGTCGAAGACTACTATAATCGCTTCGACATTGCTTCAGCCACACGTTTTTTACGGATCATCGTTTTCATTATCTCTATAGTCGGGCCGGCAGTCTATGTTGCAGCCACGACTTTTCATCAGGAAATGATCCCAACGAAGTTGCTAGTCATTGTAGCGGCCCAAAGGGAAACGGTTCCTTTACCCGCCGTCATTGAAGCGCTTCTCATGGAAATGACCTTTGAAATATTAAGGGAAGCAAGTCTTCGGATGCCAAAGGCTGTTGGTTCGACGATGTCCATTGTCGGAGCATTGGTCATCGGGCAGGCGGCTGTCCAGGCTGGTATCGTATCGCCGGCAATGGTCATCATCGTCTCGATCACGGCGATTGCCAGTTTTGCAACCCCTTCTTATGCCATAGCGATTTCTGCCCGCATTGTGCGGTTCGGATTCATCATTTGTGCCGGCGCTTTAGGTTTTTATGGCATGATTTTGGCCTTTATCGTGCTCATTGTCCATTTATGCAGCCTCCGTTCATTCGGTGTTCCTTATATGTCACCGCTCGCCCCTCTGAATCCGGAAGGGTTAGGTGACACATTTTTCAGAAGACCTATGTGGGCCTTTAAGGAAAGGCCAAAATTATTATCCAACGAAAATAACCTGATAAGGGAAGGCGAAAATCAAAGACCCCTGCCTCCTGAATCGCGTGGAATGAAAACTGCTGACGAGAAAAAAGGTGAAGGCAATGAATCGTAAAAAGCTAATTCTTTTCTTGATGTTGATCTGTACCACATTCACCACCGGTTGTTGGGATAAAACAGAGTTAAACGAAATGGCCATTGTCTCGGCGGTTGGACTCGACAGAAATAAAGAAGGAAAGTTAGTGGGAACTTTCCAAATCATTAATCCAAGCAATGTAGCGGGAGCTCTTCAGGGCGGCGGCGGAACAAATCCACCGATATCCATTTATAGGGCCACCGGAAACAATGTGCTTGAACTGGATAATATCGCTTCAACTAAAATCTCGCGAGATATGTATTTTGCCCATGCCAATCTGATTGTCATAGGTGAGGAACTAGCAAAAGAAGAGGGCCTCAACGATATTTTCGACGCATTTGAGCGCTCACCGGAATTCAGGGCAACTACGAGGGTGGTGATTGCCCGGGGTGTGAAAGCAAGGGATATTGTCGAAACGTTAACCGCAATCGATAAGGTATCTGCTGAGAAAGTCATTAAAACGATTGAAACCACTGAAAAAACCCAGGGGAAAAATATTAGCATCAATCTCCAAGAAGTGATCAAGAATCTGCTTAGTACCGGAAAAGAACCGATAATAAGTGGTTTTACCGTGAAAGGAAACACAGGTAAAGAAGATAAAATGGAGAATACCATGTCCTCTGATATTGAGGCAAACCCTAATGCAGTAGGGATAGGTGTTTTTAAAGATGGCAAATTGATTGACTGGCTGGATGGCGCTAAGGCAATAGGGTCAATGTGGGTATTGGATAGGATTGAAAATACCCATTTAAACATTGATTGGGAGGGTAAAAAAGACGCAGTCACCTATTCGGTTATTCGCCAAAAAACCAACGTCGGAGCAAAATTGGTAAACGGCAAACCGAAAATATCGATAAAGGTCCGTGCAGAAGGAGATATCCGGGAGGTGAATGTTCCTGTGAATCTAACCGATACGCATGTTCTGATAGATATTGAAAAGAAGTTAGCGAAAGAATTGAAGAAGGAGATGGAAGATGCGATCGTCCGTGCACAAAAAAATAAATCCGATATTTTTGGCTTTGGTGAACTCATGCACGAATCCCACCCGAAAGAATGGAAAAAAATCGAAAAGAACTGGGATGATGATGCTTTTCCCAAGCTTGAAGTGGATGTGCAGGTAGAGACTTTCATTCGCCGTACCGGATTACGTAATAAGCCATTTCTTTCAAATTTAAAAAAGAAAGATCAATAATGGAAAGGAAGTGGCATCCTCATGGAAAAGGCAAAAATCAGCGGTTACCAGCTGTTCGTTCTTATTTTCCTGTTTGAAATGGGCAGTGCACTTTTAGTTCCGCTTGCAGGTGAAGCCAAGCAGGCTGCTTGGCTAGTCATCCTTATTGCGATGATAGGCGGATTTTTATTATTTTTCATTTATTATGGCCTTTGTCGATACTACCCTGAGCAGCTGTTAACAGAGTTTGTAAAACATATATTGGGGAATTTTCTAGGCAGGATCGTAGCTTTTCTATACATCCTTTATTTCATCTATCTTGCTGCAAGGGTGCTGAGGGATTTCGGAGATACACTGCTTACTTTTGCCTATCCTCATATTCCGTTATTTGTTGCGAACGCTGCATTCATTTTAGTCGTGGTGTATACGGTCCGTAAAGGGATAGAAGTATTGGTGAGGACGGGGGAACTATTCTTTGTCTTGGAGAATTTACTTTTAATGACCTTCATGCTTCTGATTATTGCTTCAGGCATGATCCATTTAAACAACTTAAAACCCATTTTTGAAATCAGCGGGACAGAGATGATGAAAATGGGTTTCACTAAAACCGTTTTCTTTCCATTTGGCGAGATCATAGTGTTTTTAATGATTTTTCCTTATTTGAACGAACCTCAGCGACTGAAAAAAATTGGGATAGGGGGCTTGGCGACAAGCGGTATTTTTCTCGCGATAATAATGGCTGTGAATATTGCTGTACTTGGGGTGGACCTTACGACACGTTCGCAATACCCTCTTCTTACCCTCATTCAGTCAATAGAGGTCGCTGGCTTTCTTGAACGTCTCGATGTGTACTTCTTGTTTTTGTTGATGATTGGCGGGTTCATCAAGATAAGTGTATTTACTTATGTTGCGGTAACGGGTACGGCGAATGTTTTCAATGTTAAACAGCCCTCCAGACTTGCATACCCTGTTGGCATGGTCATTTTATTGATTTCGATTATTATGGCAAGCAGCTATACGGAACATATCTATGAAGGGCTAGATGCCGTACCAAATTACATCCATCTGCCATTTCAGGTGATCATCCCGTTGCTTCTCTTGATCATTGCCTTTTTTAAGAATCGAAAAAAAAGGAAGACAAGCACCAAAAAAAGTTCCTAAAAGGTGGAATTGATGAGAAATGAAAATGTTTGGTATTACAGTTTTGATCCTAGCCCCTTTAGTGGTCATATCTTTAGGTATGGATATATTATTGGGATTTGATTTGGATAATTCAATAAAGCATGCCTTTAACCCATTTTTGGTGAAGGACCCCGCTGAACTTATCCTTTTTCTCATTCTTCTTGCATTCCTTGTGTTCAGCTTCTTTTATCGAAAAAAAAAGAAAGGCAATACCAAAGGACAACAATGATGGTGCAAATTCCCCTTGCTGAAATAGAGATGAACTCCGAATATGGGAGTTTGTCTTTTTGCTTTTTTACAACCCCGTAAACCCATTTCATAGTATGATGATAAAATGAGCTTACTTTTCAGCGGAATGTAAAATCACTCAACAACAATACCTCGGGAGGAGGACGGCAATTTGGATATCAAGTTGAATCAAAAAATCATAAAAGACATGTGCGGGGCCGTCTCCTTCAAAAGAGGGGAAGCTTTTCATCGTGCCAATAAAGTGACATTTGAAAGTTACCGACCTGATGGTTGTGAAGCAACGGTTAAAGGAAAGGAAGACTTCCATGTCAAGATCGAAGTGGATGCTGTCGGCGGATTTCAGACGAAATGCAGCTGTCCTACGCTAGCTTCCTTCCAAAGGGATTGCCAGCATATTGCAGCCGTCCTGCTGTCGGTTTACGACCATCAGCGAGATGGAACGATAAATGTACCTCGTTCTGATGCTTCAGCCAATGATAAATTGTCAGAGGGCTTGCTGACCCTTTTCAATAATCAGCCTGTACGCAAAAGCGTTCATCAGCGCCACTTTGAAAAAAGAAAGATGATTGATGCAGAATTTACGTGTAAACCTGTAAGGATAGGCACGGATCAATATATGTTAGGAATGGAAATGAAAATCGGTTCTTTCAATGTGGCGAATGTCCGGGATTTCCTGAAGCGAGTTAAAGAAGGAAAGCCTGCCCAAGTTTCCCTTGCATTTATATATGATCCGGTATTGCATTGTTTTCAGAATGAAAATGATTCCGTGCTTCAGGAGCTCATTACAGTAGTATCGGATGAAAAAGTCTATGTTGACGCCCTGAAGGATAAATCTGAATATACATTGAATAATCAATTATTACTTTTGCCTCCATCTTCTTTTCGAAGGCTTGTACCCATCCTTGAAAGAGCACCATTGGTAAAGCTATCCCATGGGAGCCATACATTCAATGGTTTTCGTTTATCCAGCGGACCGCTTCCTTTACAGTTTGACTTTACCCAAAGCGAGGGAAAGGGTTATCAACTGAATATTAAAGGGTTGAATGAGATGATCGTCATGAATGCATATAAAATGGTTCTATTCGAAGGGAATTTGGTTCAGCTCGAAAACGAGGATTGCCAACGCCTTTCAGAATTGAAGCAAATGCTGGAGAATTCGGGCATGAATCGAATTCCAATCCATCATGACCAACTGGAATTATTCCTCGACAAAGTGGTGCCAGGTTTGAAAAGACTAGGTGAAGTCCGTATAGCAAGGTCCATCACCGAACTGTTTTTGAAGACACCGCTGGTTGCAAAGCTATTCTTGGATCGAGTGAAAAACAGGCTGCTTGCGGGGCTGGAATTCCACTATGAAAATATCGTGATCAACCCTTTGGAAAAACAGGAATCCAAGGCAGTCTCCATGCTCATAAGGGATGTGGAGAAGGAAGCTGAGATACTAAAGCTTATGGAGGATAGCCTGTTTGCCAAGACTGATGGCGGCTATGTCTTGCATAACGAAGAGTTGGAGTATGAGTTTTTGTACCATATCGTTCCGAAACTTCAAAAGCTGGTACAAATCTATGCCACGACCGCTGTAAGAAACCGGATTTCCCGTGGGAATGCTGCACCGCGCATTAGGGTGAAAATCAAAAAAGAACGGACTGATTGGCTGGAATTCAAATTTGAAATGGATGCGATTCCCGATAAACAAATTCGCGAGGTCTTAGCAGCGCTTGAAGAAAAAAGGAAGTATTATCGTTTAAGGAATGGATCGCTGCTTTCCCTTGAAACAAGGGAGTTCGAGGAAATCAATCGGTTTCTGAATGCACTTCCCGTTCAGGATGAAAACCTGGAAAGCAGTCTGAACATGCCAATCGTAAAAGGGCTGCAACTCCTTGATTCCGTGAATGATAGTCAGACATTCACAATGGAGGAATCATTCCGTCAGTTTTTGGATAACATCAGGAATCCGGGTGCCTTGGAGTTCGAGGTGCCAAATAGTCTGGGACCGATCTTGCGCGATTATCAAAAAAACGGCTACAAATGGATGAAAATACTTGCCCAATACGGTTTTGGCGGGATACTTGCTGATGATATGGGACTGGGAAAAACACTGCAAAGCATCACGTTCATTTTATCGGAGCTGCCTGACATCAGGAAGAAAAGGGTTCCTGCGCTTATTATCTGCCCATCATCATTAACCTATAATTGGCTGAGTGAATTCACTAAATTCGCTCCTGAAATACAAGCCGTCGTCGTGGATGGCCACAAATCGGAAAGGTCGAAGCTGCTTAAGGAAGTAATGGACGTGGATGTAGTGATCACCTCTTATCCATTGCTCCGGAAGGACATCACCTTGTTTGAAAAAGAGGAATTCCATACGGTGTTTTTCGATGAGGCACAGGCCTTTAAGAACCCGGGGACACAAACTGCACGAGCGGCCAAGAAGATAAAAGCGGACCATCGCTTCGCGTTGACCGGTACGCCCATCGAGAATTCACTAGAAGAGCTCTGGTCCCTTTTTCACGTGGTATTCCCTGAACTATTCATGGGGTTAAAGGAGTATAGTAACCTCTCAAGGAAGAAGATTTCACGTAGGATCCGTCCATTTTTGCTGCGGAGAATGAAAGAGGATGTGCTTGCGGAACTTCCAGGAAAAATCGAGTCGCTTGAATCGATGGAACTGCTTCCTGATCAGAAGAAGCTGTACGCGGCCTATCTGGCGAAGCTGCGGCATGATACACTGAAACACCTGGACAAGGATACACTCCGGAAAAATCGGATCAGGATCCTTGCTGGCCTGACCCGACTCCGGCAGATTTGCTGTCACCCCGCCTTGTTTGTGGACGGTTATAAAGGTAGCTCGGCAAAATATGAGCAGCTGATGCAAATTGTTGAGGAATCGAAGCTTTCCGGAAGACGGGTGCTGATTTTCTCGCAATTTACAAAAATGCTGCAAATTATCGGCAGGGATTTGGCTATTAAAGGACAGCCCTTTTTCTACTTGGATGGACAAACCCCATCAAAGGAACGTGTGGAAATCTGCAATCGGTTTAATGCAGGAGAACGGGATATATTCCTCATTTCATTGAAAGCGGGCGGCACGGGTCTCAATCTTACGGGGGCCGATACAGTCATTCTATACGACCTTTGGTGGAATCCCGCAGTTGAAGAACAAGCTGCGGACCGTGCCCATCGAATGGGGCAGAAGAATGTGGTTCAGGTCATCAAACTTGTTGCCCGTGGCACAATCGAAGAAAAAATGAATGAACTGCAAGAGAAAAAGAGACACCTTATTGAAGAAATCATCGACCCTGATGAAAAGTCGTCATCTGCACTAACAGAAGAGGATATCAGGGAAATCTTGATGATATAGGGATAGGGCTGCCGTTTTCCTACAACTTTAAAAGATTGGGTAGCATATTGCCAGCCCAAGAAGGCCGCCAACTAATTGGCGGCCTATTATATAGAAGGGTAGCATGAATTCATATATCCGGGCAAACCAACAACTAAATCGATTTCTTCATGCCGCACTCCCTGCATTTACGAATATATACATAATCCTTGACCGAACTCTCGAACTGGGCTTTCCCGCAATTGTCACACCGTCCACTAACGATGTCAGGATGGTCATTGTAATCATAAATGATTGTGGTGTCATATTCCTTTTTTTCTTCTGGAATTTCTTCAGACAAAGTAAAATCACCTTCACTAATTTATTTAACTCATGTATCATACCAAAAATTCAATGGAGCAGGTAGGTGGTTTGCAATAAAACGGGAATTCAGTGGGGGCGGTCACCTATGAAACCAGTTTTAATCCCACTGCCGCACCTAGGACCATGGCAATAAAAACGACCCTTCTCCAATCTTTGGATTCCCCATATAAGAGCATCCCGATAATCGCTCCGCCAGATGCGCCGATCCCTGTCCAGATTGCGTAAGCCGTCCCCATCGGCAAGGTTTGCATAGCATAAGCAAGAAATAGAAAACTTACTCCAAATCCGATGAATAACAGCATTAAGGATTGCCAATTTCGGTCTTTATGCAATTTATTTATCATCGCAACCCCGAACATTTCGAATAGTCCCGCTAAAATTAAAGAGATCCAAGCCATTAGGATTCATCCCCTTCCTCGACCTTATCGTCAGTCACTAGTTTCAACCCGATTACCCCTGATAATAATAGGAGGATCAATAGCGTTTTGCTCAGTTTGAAAGATTCTCCGAAGAAAATGATTTCGGAAAGAACGGTTCCGGCCGTTCCCATACCTACAAAAACGGCATATACCGTTCCGACAGGGAGCCTCCTGCCAGCCATTATCATCATATAAAAACTGATGATGATGGAAATGACCGTTCCAGTCCACGTCCAAAAATCATCTGCATGTTTTAAGCCAATCACCCAAAAAACTTCAAAAAAAGCTGCAATGAAAACTTTAATCCAATTTGCACTCATGAAAAATAACACCTCCAATTTTATTCTTTACAAAAAAAACAAAAAAAGCCAAAGAGATAACCGTTAAACAGTTTTCTCCCAGGCTTTTATCCTTCCGTGACACAGCAAGCTGTGAGTTTTCTCTCGGACCAGACCAGTAATTGGATATACTGCGGAACCCTAGAAAACATTTGAATTATGCAATTTACATTTCATTATACATACTTTTTGAATTAACTCAAGGTAAAAGTTTTGTCAACTCGAAAGCCCTTGATCCATCCATTCACCTTTTTGAGTCATGCCCAATTTGCCTAATATTCGCATTCGTCTTGTAACGTTTCCACTATGGATGACTTAATATATCCCAAGGTTTTTAGTTTAGATGGAATGAGGGCAAATCATGGCTCCTGAATATAACATCAGAAAAAATGCACAACATCTTTCTGAAAAGGAAAAAAGGAACTATATCAATGCGGTTTTGGAGTTAAAAGAAAAAGGTATATATGATCGGTACGTAGCGTGGCATGCTGCCGCAGGAAGGGTTCAAACCCCTCCCGTAAAGCGCCCGATAGCAGGGAACGCTCCAACAGAATCGACCCGCAGTAATAATGACCTGTCAATGGAAAAAAGAACCTAGTCTATACCAATAAAGGTACAGATTAGGTTCTTTTTTGACTTGCTATTCAGGCACTCACTGTCCGTTTCCGGGATGGACCTTCTTTTTTATGTGATACATAGCTATGCAGGATCATTCCTATGATAACTACAAAGATGCCGAACCACGATAACGGAGAAGGGATCGGTAAAGATAGGAATAGTAATTCGCCAGCCAGGGCAAAAAGGACCTCCATCGACTGTGTAGCTTCGACTGAAGCTAATTTCTGCATATTTCCACTTACCAAATCGGTCGCTTTGAAAAAAAGGACCGTGGCAATGACACCTGAAAATAGTGCTACCAAAAGGGATTGGAAACTCTGCATCTTCGTCGGTGCCCCTACTGTGAAGAAACCGTACAATGAAAGCAGGAACCAGAATGGCAGGCTCGCCAAAGTCATTCCCAATACACGCTGGTAAGCATCTAAACGTCCTTCGGATACTTCCATCATTTTGCGATTCCCCAGGGGGTATGCAAACGAGGCGATGACGATGGGAATCACTCCCAACCAAAGATTGGCCATTGAAATGTGCTTGGTGTGTTCCAATTGCATCAGGATGATCCCAAGCAGAATGATCATCGACATGAGGAGGCCTTTCACAGATACCTTTCCTCTTTGCCTTTCGAGCCCATCTTTCGTTTGGACATTTTCAAAAAATAGCGGGGCAAGTAAAGCACCCGAAATGATCGTGATCTGCCAAGTGCCGGCGATTAGCCAGCCAGGTGAGTAGGCGGAAGCAAAGCATAAAGGAGCATAAAACAACCCGAATCCGACAAAACTCCAGAGCAACCAAGGCCCCGGCCGTTCTTTCATCACTCGTAAAAGGGGACGCAGGTTTTTTCTGCTTAATACGATACACAACAGGAAAGGCACCATAAAGATGTAACGCAGCGAAGCACTCCATATCCAACTTCCACCAGACAACTCCATGGCCTGATTTAAAACAAACGTAAACGCAAAAAAGAAAGCAGAACAAATACCTAATATAATCGGACGCAATTGACTCACCTCAATCTGTTTTATGAGCCAGTAATTAGCCAAACTCTGGAAGTGTGGCAATCGTTTCGGCTTTCCAAGTATTAAAAAAGTTTAAAATACACTCACGTTCAACTGCGTCAAAGGCAGAAGAATGAATTTTCGAAATATAATAAGCCATCAGTTTTAATATTCCTTCAAATGTAAAAGAAAATCAACTGGATTCTTTTAGACTATTGAAATTCCATCTCCATCATTCGACATGGTATCGAAAGAATGGTTGTGGAAAATAAAATGGAAACGTTGTCATTTTCATGATCAAATTAACAATAAGTTCCATTAGATTAATCGAGAAACCGCGGTATGACGCGTTTTATAAAGGGTTTACTGTGAATTTATATAAAAATCATATAAAGGCAGATAATATATGAGGATACGAGAATTGACGAAAATGGTAGGGAGTGGTATCTTTATAGAAGTGCAAATAATGTCGAATGGTGACGAAATATATAGATGCAACATTCGAAAGAAAAATAGTGGGGTAAATTAAATGAAATCTACAGGTATTGTACGTAAAGTTGACGAATTAGGACGGGTAGTCATTCCAATTGAATTACGCCGTACATTAGGAATTAATGAGAAAGACGCCTTGGAGATCTATGTAGAACAAGAGCGCATCATTCTTCAAAAATATAAACCGAACATGACTTGTCAGGTAACAGGTGAAGTGTCAGATGACAATATGAAACTTGCTGCCGGAAAATTAATACTTAGCCCTGAAGGTGCCGAACTTCTAATTAAAGAAATTCAAGCCAGCATGGAAACTGTTTAATAAAATCATCCGGAGTGTAGGGAAAAGAAAATTTTCCCTGCACCTTTTTTAATTAAATGGCGAAATGATAAAAATGGTTCGATTCACGGAAGAAACCAATTCTTTCGTAAAGTTTTTGTGCTTTTACATTATCTTTACCTGTCTCGAGCGAAACCCCTTTGGCACCTGTTTCCCGAGCAAAAGCGATGGCTGCGTTCAACAACTCCTCGCCAAATCCCTTTTTGCGGGCGGACTCCTTCACGAATAAATCATTCAATATCCATGAACGCATCATACTCACAGATGAAAAAGAAGGATATAATTGCACAAAACCAATAGGATTCCCTTCATCAAAGGCCATAAAAACGACAGACTCTCCATTTGTCAGCCTTTCTCTTAAAAATTCCCTTGCACGATCAGGATCAGATGTTTGCTCATAAAACACTCTGTATAAATCAAAAAGTTCTGTCAGAGATTCGAGTTCAAGTAATGTCGCTTTCTGAATGCTCATATTTGGAAACCCCCATTTTTAGAATACTCTTAATTTACCATTTGTTTCTGTTTAATGATATATTCAGAACCCAATTTTAGCGCCAAAATTCAGGATGGAGCCTCTAAAAGGATCCATCCTGAATTTTTTTATAATTAAGAGGGCTTTTAAACACAACTCGAGCAGTAAACTTGGGGGATATAAGCGTTACTCGTGAGTTTATAGCAAATACTCGTAAGTCTGGTCGATTTACTCGTGAATTTATAGCAAATACTCGTGAGTTTGTTCGATTTACTCGTGAAATTGGAGCAAATACTCATGAATTTGGTTGATTTACTCGTGAAATTGGAGCAAATACTCGTGAATTTGGTTGATTTACTCGTGAAATTGGAGCAAATACTCGTGAATTTGGTCGATTTACTCGTGAATTGAGAGCAAATACTCGTGAATTTGGTTGATTTACTCGTGAATTTGGAACAAATACTCGTGAATATAGTCAATTTACTCGTGAAATGAGCAGTACTCTTAGAATTAAGCAGCAAACTCATGAGATATGAGCATTTACTCGTGAGTTTATAGCAAATACTCGTAAGTTTGGTTGATTTACACGTGAATTGAGAGCAAATACTCGTGAGTTTGGTCGATTTACTCGTGAATTGAGCATTTACAAATAAACAGGCTTTCAATCACCAATCCTTTTTTTTCCTTACTGTAATGGTTTAGCTTCTAAACCGCCTGTGTTAAGGATATGTACCTTTACGTTTATATCATGTATCGAATCCTTATCCAGGAAATCAGTCGGTTCTTTAATATGATTTTCTTGCCAGTATTTTGTCTCTTTGATATAAAGGATCTTGCCTAAGCTAAGTGGGTCTGCGTTCTTTTGAATTCCGGTTTGGAAGGTTGCTTGGATTTCTTTTTTTATTTGACTTTCGAATTTTCGTTTTATTTTATCGATATCCATTTGGGTATCAAGCCCAAGTATTCTACCTGATACGTCAACTTCAATATCGAATTTGTACTTTCCATCCTTGAGAACAGGTTTTATTTTATGGTGTGGATGGGAGAACGATGCATAGATGTCTTGCTTATTCATGATAATGTTTACGGGAGTTTTGTTGGTCCTTTTGGTGAGCCAGCGTACACCGCTCAGTTCCTTTTCAGAGAACCAGGGTTGGGACACTTTATAGTAAATGACAAATGCGCCATCCATATAGAGGCTCTTTCGATTTTTATCTTTTTCTTTCCAAACTTTATCGTTCCAGGATATGGAGGGTAAGATGGTTGTAGATGCTTTTTCCCTCTGGTTAGAATAATACCTTTGGACCGTAATGGGTTCGATGAATGATCTGCTCCGATAGACATCTTCTGGTAAATATAATGTTGTGTATAAAGGCGACAAATTAAAATAACCATTAATGGAGAAGAGCTCATCCATGGAACTTTTTGTGCCAAAGATATTGGCTGAGTACCTAAGTAATTGGTTTCTGTATATATAATCCACAATTTCTGTGCTTTGCTGCTTTAAAACATTTTCACTGATGACAAATGTGGAAACATGGCCTATATAAAGAGACTGTTGAGTATCGCGCATTAGTTTATTAATGGCGATTGAGATGGAACCGCCTTTTTGTTTCCCTACATATACGGGGGGACTTTGCGTAGGCTTGGCCTCCGTTTTAGCTACCGCAGCGAAGTCTACAAGTTGCGTATAAACAATGTACTCCCCATCCTTGAAATCAATCCCGATGGCCGTTATATAATGAAAGTCCTGAATCGTTTTTTCATCCCAACAGCCTGAAAGTAAAAGGATTAAAGGTAGGGTCAAGCAAATTTTACAGATGCGGAACATGCCTTACTGCCCCTTTCTGGTCTTATCATCTGCTGCCAAGGATCGTTTGCTTATGGAATTCCATGGCCTCTTTATGAATGAATCCAGGATTTTTGTGAATTTTGGTGGGTTCATTCCGCCAATATATGAAACCCCGAATGAATCAAGCCTGGATAGTAAAGTGACAATGGAAAGGAAACCGATTATCAAGCCGTAGATTCCATAAATGCAGCTAAGTAACAACACAAACATACGCAAAATCGTTACGGCGCCTGTTAAAGACTGGTTTACAAGGGTATAGGATGCGACAGAGGTCACTGCTGTTACCACAAGCATGGTTTGTGAGGTCAGCCCTGCTCTTATTGCGGCATCACCGACAATGAGACCACCTACAACTGCAACTGTCTGTCCAACCGCTTTAGGTAACCTGACTCCGGATTCACGGAATAATTCAAATAAAATGAGCATGAGAATGAATTCCATGGTGGCAGATAAGGGGAGCCCTAGCCTAGAAAGGGTTATGGTAGCTAGTAACGGAAACGGCACTTGTTCAATATTGAAAGCGGAAATGGATATCCAAAACCCCGGCAATAAAATCGTTATTCCAATCCCCAAAAAACGAAGAAGTCTCTCAAGGCTTACAAATAGATAAGGGAGATTCGAATCTTCTGCGGTTTTTATTTGCAATAGTAATGTAGAAGGAGCTACGATTATCGTTGGCATCCCGTCCACGATCAGAATGAATCTTCCTTGATTGAGTGCTTCCACTACAAAATCAGGACGACTCGTATAATGAGTTAGTGGAAAAATACTATATTTACTGTTTGTGATCAATTCCTCCAATTGTTGGCTGCTAACCAATATATCAATATCAATGTTATTAATTTTCGACCTTACATTTTTAACCAGTTCCTTATTGATGATGTCATCCATATACATCAGTGCGACTTTCGTTTGACTGCGCCTGCCGACGATAAAGTCTTCATAGGCAAGCGATTTGGTTTTTAGCCGCTTTCTGATTAAAGCGGTATTGATGGATATGTCCTCGACAAATCCATCTCTTGGACCTCTTACCGAGACCTCGAAGGAAGACTCCTCAGGCTGCCGGTTCGGAACATTGGACAAATTTATTGAAAATAAACCTTGGGTTGATGGTATGAATAATAAGGCATACCCAGAGAAAATCAGCTGTTGGACGTTATTGAATTCGCTATCAATGGTTACTTTCGTCAGATCTATCAAGGGTTTTAGCTTGTTTATAGCTTCTTCTTCATCGATTTTCTCATCCAATTCCATCATCTTGTTTAACTTTTCCAAAATTCCCTCGTTCAATAAGCTGATATCGGCCATACCCGAGCAATAAAAAATAAGGACAGGAATGCTTCTTTCGGTTTCTCCGATATAAATCGTGTCAAACATAATATCTGAGCTTGAACTGAATAACTCCCGAAATGTCTCCTCCCTTAATTCAGGCGGGTGTGGTTCATTTTTGGATCGTTTCATTCGCATGTCGTTTACCCTCCTTAGAACTGATGAAAGTGCCGATAAACAAAAAGGTGGACAAAAGTAACAGGAAATAAAAAGCGCCAGGATAGTAGAATGTCTGACTTACATGCAAGAACTTGAAATTACTGTAGGGTACGATGGAGATGACGACCATGAGAAAGCCTACAGCGAAAAGGATTCCGAGCTTCATATTATTAGTTTTTCCTTTAAAGACTTCCGTTATTAAGAATAACGCCAGTGAAACACGGATATAGGCTCCTGCAAGCCATTGATAAATGGAAAAGAAGTCTGTATGTTCGATATATTTTCCAATTGTCAGCAGGCGCCACTGTTCATAGGCGGGGTACCTCATGGCTTCTGCTAAGGTGGGTCCGAACTCGGCGATAGCAGCTGTTAGTGGGCCCAAAAGTAGAAACACTAAACCGAGACATAAGAAAACCAAAGATTTCCGACTGAACTTATCCGAAAGTTTTTCTTGAAAAAAGGCGATTAAAATCAGTTCGGCAAGACCATAACCAGTATATTGAAAGGTTTTAACGCCATGGAAATAGCCATTCTCGAAAAGGGGAAGGAGGTGGCTGTAGTCTTTTGTCGGTATATTTCCGGTCGCAACGAAAATCCCAAGAATGACGACTATTGGTAATAATACAGAAGAGCAAATGGCGATGGAGCGCATACCTGAATGGGCAAGGAAGATGCATAGCAGTGTAAACGGAATGATAATGGCTAAACTTGGGGTTTCAAAAAGAAAGCTTGTAGTGATCCAATCAATCGTTTCCTTGGTCGTTGCCAATACAAGGCTGATCAAATAAATCACAATAAAGAATAAAGCGATATTTTTAATAGGTTTCCCAAATCTATTTTCAAGCCAATCCGTCAAGGATTGATTATTCATATTCTTGATTATCCTCGATAATATGTAGACCCAAATCGGTATCATTCCAATAGTAAGGATGGAAAAAAACCAAGCGTCCCTTCCGCCGGTGGATAGGAGGAAAGGGATCAAAATAACGTGATCAAGAAGGCCGATTGATAAAAAGAAGATGCTAAGGGTTTGTATCGAACTAATTTTCTTCAAGATGATCCTATCCCCATTTCCATTGTTTAAAGATTGGATTGATGCACATGGCATTCTTTTGTTATGGTTGCTAAATGTGGAAATAGTATACATGCTAATGATGTGGATTAATATTCCTGAGGATCAATGAAAACAGGATTGCAAAGCCAAGAATTGCCGGTAAAAAAGGTTTGTCTCAATCGATAAAGAATATATAATGGATGCTATTTTTATCGAACATCAAGGGGGAATGAAGATGGATTTAAGATACCCGATAGGAAAGTTTCAGTTTGACGGGGAAATTACTAATCTTGTGGCCGAGGGATGGATCAGGGAGATTGAAGCTTTGCCAGGGATGCTGCGGGAGACAGTGGGTAACATGGATGATGAGCAGCTTGATACGGCTTATCGACCTGGAGGATGGACGGTCCGCCAAGTGGTGCATCATGTTGCTGATAGTCATATGAATGCGTATATTCGCTTTAAATTGGCCCTTACGGAAGAAAGTCCGGTCATTAAGCCGTACGAAGAGGGGCAATGGGCAGAGATGTCTGATTATGATTTGCCGATTGAAATTTCTCTATCACTGCTCGAAGCCGTACATATCCGAATGTGCAAACTTTTATCGGGTCTTCATGCAGACGACCTAAGCCGAACATTCATCCATCCTGATTCGGGAGAGGTGACGGTAGGTGAAAATATAGGCATTTATGCATGGCATGGACGCCATCATCTTGCTCATATTACTTCTTTATCAAAGCGCCAGGGATGGTGAATATAACTGTATCTCCTGAAAGGTTGTGATTACTGTGAATGCAGATGTGAAAGTCGAACAATTAACATCAATCGAATACCATCTTAATGAACTTTCCGACCTTTTGGTCCAAGTTGTTAATGATGGCGCGTCAATTGGTTTTTTACCTCCCATGAAACGGTCCGAGGCCATTGACTATTGGGAGAGTGTCATTAATCATGATGTGATTCTGTTTGTCGCTAAATTACAGGGTGAGATAGTCGGGAGCATACAGTTACATTTATGTTCAAAGCAAAACGGCGGCCATCGGGCGGAAATCGCAAAATTAATGACGCATACTGGTTATAGGCGAAAAGGTATAGGCCGTTCACTCATGCACCAGTCTGAGGAGAGAGCCAAGCAGGAGCGGCGGACATTATTGGTCCTTGATACAAGAGAAGGGGATCCTTCTAATTTCCTGTATAATTCATTGGGATATATTCAGGCAGGGAGCATTCCTGATTTTGCGAAATCTGCAAATGGTGAATTCCATCCGACCATTTTTTATTATAAAAATATGATTGGGTAACGAAATTGAATGGGGGAATCTAGGTGCAAGCAGTAATCGAAAAAGAAGGTAAAGGAATCATCGCAAGATTCGATCGCCAGCTTCATCATTCGGTGGAAAAGGTATGGGGTGCTTTAACGGAGAATGATAAGGTGGAAAAGTGGATGTCCAACCTGGAAATGAAGGACCTTCGAAAAGGCGGGACGATAAAATTCAATTTCAATAATGGGTCAGGGGAATCTTTTGATATGAAGATAAGGGATTTTCGGGAATCTGCCGTTTTAGATTTTGAATGGGGGGAAGGCTGGGTTCGTTTCGAGGTATCCCCTGAAAAGGATGGATGCTCATTAGTATTGAAAGAATCCATCACGCCGGTTAATGATCATACATCAAAAGATTTGGCAGGCTGGCATGTTTGCCTCGATATGTTAAGTGATTTACTGGATGGTCAATATCAGGACTTTCCAATGGATGAATGGGAAAAATGGCATAAGGAATATATCGTCGCCGTTAAACGTATTGGTGGATGAATGACATGCAGTTGGTTACATAAGACGGCCTTAAACCGAAGTGATGCTTCTGCTATGAAGGAAGTTTTTTATTGTTATTCCAGTTGGTGACATGTTAATATTATTTTAACTTTTAAGAAATGGAGGTTTTCCTTGTGACATTTATCAGACTGCGTTTCCTATCTTTGAACCGTTAATTGAATACGTTCAAGGGCTCTGCATGTCCGCAGGGTAAATGGGAATGGTCTGTCTATTTTTAAGGAAACCTCATTTTACGATTTGTGAAAAAAGTTGGGACGATTCTATCCTCTTTTTTTGCTGTCCAGCTGAAGCATAAAACCTTTGTGGATCAAGGGCTTTCGCTATACAAGCTGGTTTTTAAAAAATAGAAAAGGATATTAAGGGGAGAAACTCCACTTATCCAAGACAGGTTATTTTGGATTCGTGTCATTTCTCCAATTAATTGACCAACCGAAGGCCAGTGAGGGATTATTGTTTTCCGTGATGATCAGTTCCTCTCAGGTTTCCGTTAGATAGGTTTTTATCCATTTACTCTAAACACAGGCAGATAGCCTGTGTTTTTTTTGGGGCATTATTAAAAATAGAATGGGGTGTTTGTAAGATGGAATCATTAAATGAACAAGTAAAGGAAAAGTGGAAAAAGAATATCATTCTCTTTCTAGGCAGTCAGACCATATCGCTCTTTGGATCGTCATTGGTTCAGTATGCCATCATGTGGTATATCACATTGAATACACAGTCGGGTGTCATGATGACGATATCCATCGTTTGTGGTTTCGTGCCTACCTTTATACTATCGCCAATCGCGGGGGTATGGGCGGATCGCTACAATCGGAAGATGCTGATCATACTTTCGGATTCATTGATTGCCTTTTCAACCCTGATATTGGCCATCTTGTTTTTAATCGGATACGATGAGCTTTGGCTGCTTTTCGTCATGTCAGCCGTCCGCGCAATCGGAACTGGAATCCAAACTCCGGCTGTCGGGGCCATTCTTCCGCAGCTTGTGCCGGAGGATAAGCTTACTAAGGTGAACGGGACAAATGGAAGCATTCAAGCGCTCGTGATGCTCGTCTCCCCCATGGTGAGCGGAGCGCTGCTTACGATGGCTTCAATCGAAACCATTTTCTTCATAGATGTGATCACTGCTGCAATTGCCATCTTCACATTACTGGCATTTTTGAAAATTCCAGCCCATGCGAAGGCATTACAAAAGCAAACAACCAGCTATTTCACCGATTTGAAAGAAGGATTCAGTTATATCAGAAATCACGACTTTCTTAAGAAGTTTTTTGTTTTTTTCGCATTTTTCTTTGTGCTAGCCGCACCTGTTGCATTTCTTACACCGCTACAGGTCACACGCTCTTTCGGGAATGATGTTTGGCGGTTGACTGCGATAGAAATCACCTTTGCCATCGGTATGATGATAGGCGGGATTTTCATGGCTTCCTGGGGAGGCTTTAAAAATAAGATCCATACGATGACACTTGCGAGCCTTATGATCGGGGCCTGTACATTCGCGCTTGGAATCATCCCCGTTTTCTGGATTTACTTAATCATCATGGGAGTAGTCGGATTGGCGATGCCCATCTTTAATACGCCGTCCATGGTCTTATTACAGGAGAAAGTCGAGGAGGATCTTCTCGGGAGGGTTTTCGGTGTTTTAGGGATGATCTCGACTTCGATGATGCCGCTGGGCATGCTTGTATTCGGACCGGTATCCGATATCATTAAAATTGAATGGCTGCTTATAGGAACTGGTGTATTGTTGTTCATTCAAGGTTTTTTCTTACTGGGAAGCAAAGTGTTGATCGAAGCTGGAAAACCGATTACGAAAGATTCCCCCGAGTAAAGGGTACACAGAACGCCTATCAGGATGAAGGACATCGGGATTAGAGGGTTAGCTGAAAAGGACTTGTCTTAATGGGATGTTGTGAATATAAAAGGTTATTAGATAGTTGGCAGTGCTCTTGTGGAAAGGTAATTGGCGGATCGAGGTGGAATCTGCATGAAAATCAACATTAGACCGGTAAGGGGGAAAAGATGAATTTTTTGGGGAAATTATTTAATTGGATGGTAGTTATCGGAATGATTCTGCTAATAGGGCGACTGGTTACGGTGGTGTTTTTATTTCTGGACATCCCATTCACGACTTTTTTTAAGGACTACAGTCTCATTTCGATCATCATTTTAATAATAGGTGCAATTGGTCAGCAATTCACCAAGCCGGATAAAAAGTAAAAGGAGTTATCACCTTTCCTTCTCACGGAAATGATCAGCTTCGAGTTCAAAAGACGGCATATTCTATTGTCGGTCCCAGAATGCAGTCAAACTCGATGAAATCGAGTCTTACTGCATTTTTTCATTTGGAAAACGTTTCAATTGTTTTCAGAAATCCGCTCCCTTTCGCCGATTGTCTGCCAAGCCTCCTCGCCGCAAGCGGCTAGCCAGTTATTCGGCAGGAGTGTCGCAAATTTCTTCAATTTAAAAGAAAAACAAAGTTGATTGGAAAGGGTATGCGAGACTCCCACGGAAACCAATCACGTTTAAAATGTACTTCATTTTCTCGGATCATTTTCACTGGCATGCATTTCATGCATAATTTCATTCTGTTTTTCGCAGCTTACACAGTTAATAAATGATTTGGAGCATACGCTGGGGGAATTCCAGGTAAAGAACTAGGGGATAACATAAGCGCTGCAAAAGGGGAGGCCACTAAAGTGGTTTCCCCTTTTTTGTTGTATGGCCATTTTATCATTCTGCAGGCACTTATCCCTGATTCGCTGAACGTTGCATTTCTCTTTAGTGGATAAAATCACTAGAAATACAAAAGTACAATTTAGAGGGACTGGTCAAGTATCCATGCTTTTTTTACGAAGGGGAATAATATATAGGAATCGGACATGTAGGGTCCAATGGCTCAAGACCCAAAAAGCGGGACTATTTTTGGGTTTGTCATGACAAGGAGAGTCATACCAATAACATATTAAAGCGGTGTATATGCCATAGATTCATAGAAATGTGGGGAAGGCCATTTAAGCTTTCCCCTTGTTTACTTTTGCTAGATGAGGGGTGATACCAATGGATTCGGGTTCCTGATCAAGTATCCATCGCCTTCGTAATCAATTTCCGTTTGATCTGTAAAATGGGAGTCCGATGGATCTATCAACATTTTTATATCATGTAAAATCAGTATTTCCTCGTGATCCTTTTTAGAGATTGCCAAACTTAATGTGTAGTTCATCTGGTTACAGCAAGGTCTGTTTATGCCAAACCTCACATACGTTTCCCCTCCAAAACTATGTTGCATATCTTTAATAGCCTGCTGGGCTTTCTCTGTCATTTTTATCAAGATGTTCACTCCAATATCGTTAGGCTCTTCATAGGGCACCCGTATATGTACAACTTTATCATGACCGGAAAAAAAACCGATAACATTCTTATCTTTAGATGTTTCTAATGTAACTTTACCCATATGATTGCACGATTAATAAATGAATAAATTGCGCTGTCCCATGATCTTCTTTGAATCTTCGCTTTCCAAAAGTATATCCACTATGAACCTTTTTCTATCTCCATAACCTTACATTTAAAGGATAAATGCAAACAGTGGGTATTATGGTTTGTTTTTAGGTCGTTTGATAAACGATGGTCAATTAATAGGCTAAAGGTATCGGTTTATTCACCGATAATACACTCGTGGTGAGCATTAAGGTATATTTCCATAGATTGATGATAGGGTAAAAGGTTTGTATAGAACTGGTTCAGCTTCTTATAATGGAGTATTTATTGGAAAATCGTAAATTTTAAAATATTTGAGCGTATAAAGGAAGGGTTTAAATGTTTAAAGGGAAATTAAGCGTTATAGTACTTACATTGGTATTCATGGTTAGTTTCACTTTTTTACCTGGTTTAAAGGCCGAGGCGGCAGATCGTGTGCATACTGTGATTTCTGGCGAAACGGTAGAATCGATTGCCGACACTTATGATATATCGGCGGAGCAATTAATGAAATCGAATGGTTTACCGGATGATAAGTTATTTGTGGGCCAAAAGTTGACGATCATTCTAACGGATTATACTCCTTCCATCTATCAATGGTCGGAGAGAGGAAAACAAATAGCGAACTATGCGAAATCCTTTATAGGGTTTAAAAAGACAGCTGGAGAGGAGACGCCTGAAAAAGGGTTTGATTCGAGCGGATTGATTCATTGGGTGCTTTCCCAGCAAAATGTGCCGGTCGACCGTTTGACAGTAGATGGTTTTTATAAGCAAGGGATGGATACAGCCACTCCGAAAACTGGGGATATTATATTCTTTCTGGAAAAAGACAGCTTAAAAGTCGTGACTGCGGGTATTTATGTCGGCGAAAACCAATTTGTCAATTCTGGATATGGTGCAGAAACGGTTCAGGTGAGATCCACTACAGAAGATTACTTTGCAAAATACCAAGTGGCGTACAAAACATACACGCCTAAAGGGGAGCATATCGTCCAAACGGGAGAAACGCTTAATAGTATATCGGAGCATTACAGCATTTCCATGAGTACGATCAAAAGCCGTAACGCGTTAAGAACTGATGAGTTGATGAAAGGGCAGTATCTTCAACTATACAGCAACCCGTTATATCCGTTTTATGTAAACCAGGAGGCTGCCTATGATAAAGCATATGATGTCATCAAGTATGCATATACTTTACGCGGATTCACTTATGTTTTCGGGGGAGAAGATCCGATGATAGGAATGGACTGCAGCGGGTTCATTTATTGGGTCATGAAGGAGCAGGGCCTATCAGTAAAACGAGATTCCGCAGCAGATTACTTCTCATTGGTGCCCAAAATCGAAAATCCAAAGGCAGGGGATTTAGTATTTTTTAGGGATACAGGAACTAGGCTAGGTGTGACCCATGTAGGTATTTATCTAGGTGATGGCCGTTTTCTCAATACAACGGAAAACACCGGCGTTCATATCTCCAATCTTTCGTCAGGTTATTTTGCCGAGAAATTCGAAAGCTTCGGTCAAGTTGAAAGCCTCATCGACTAAAAAGATCATTCAATCTCTTTATATGCTAGAGTCGCTTTTTCAATGGCAGTAACGAACCGTTTAAAAAGATCACAGTGATTGACCCTGTTCTTACTAGTAAAGTCATCACCTTTGAAAAAGCTTTTTCTAAGCTTTGTGGAAAGTTCCAATTGCACGCCTGCACCCGTTTTGGATGTGTTGGTGATGTTGTTTCCTTTCATGCCTGAAAGGTGCTGCGGTGCATGATCAGTTTGAAATCCAGCTTTGTTAAGGCATTGCTGAATAAGGTTCTTATAGGGTTCGTTCCTTCCGCCAATGTAAACCAGCGCATTATGTACGTCGTAGTGGCCATGGATGGATAGGGTGGTCTGTGCGTTCGCTGCCATTGAAACGCCGATCGGTTCATTGAACAAGCGGGATGTTATATGGAGGACCTGGTTGCCCCTTGGTTTAAGTCCTTCGAATAGATAGGTGCTTGCACAAAGTCTCTCTCCAAGTGCGGCTGCAATCTCGCTGGTTCCCGGTTCGATGTTCCCGCCATGTATGGCTAGAACTGCAATATCAGGGTTCCTGTGATGAACGATGATGCGGTAATCGAGGTCTTCTTGTTCATTTTTCTGCAGTTCAAAAAAATCAGTATAGTTATTTTCAATCATGGTTATCCTCCATATCTCTAGTGTATTTAATCTTCCATACCGTTGACGGCAAAAATAAAAAAAGCGGGGATGCCCCAGCTTTTTTATTCTTCGACAGTCGTATATTGTTCTATTTTCTTTTGCTCGTCGGGTGTTAAAGTTTCTGTCCATTTAAACGTATTCATGGTCACAAGCAGGGCTGCTACAAGAAGAACAGGTATAACCCAGCTTGTTATTTTTTTTACGATATTCATATTCAAAATCCCCTTATACATCGATAAAATTCATATGATATTTAGAAAAGGAGGGGCTGGATTGCACTTTTATTGCTGAGCTTTCCAGCTTCCATTTCTTCTTTTATCCCCAGCTCCGGATAATCGTCCATTTTTCTCGTTTTTAACGAGAACTTGAACCCCGCCATAATACATGGGGGAAATCTTCTGGATGACTTCATATCCTGAATCTTCCAAGTTGGATATCATTTCATCCGAAAGCCTGGATTCCGTATAAATCTTCTTTCCATCAAAGACGAACCGATTACGGTCGACGATATCCTGAAATGAGCCTTCATTCTCTGTATAAGAATAAAGGACCTGCATCAATATTTGCGGAATCCTATCACCGCCTGGTGAGCCGATCCCAATCGATTCCTGCCCTGGTTTCTTGAGAATGGTTGGTGCCGTGAACGTTCTAGACCGTTTATAGGCCTCTTGGGAATTTAAGTCGGACCCAAAATTTTTCAATTGATCGTTAAGGAAAAATCCATTCGTATAATCACCAGATCCGAAAAAGTTACTGAGCGTATTTGTTGTGGAAACGACAGTGCCATACTTGTCCATGATCACAAAGTGTGTCGTACTCTCATGTTCTTCGGAGCCATTCGATTCTTTATCTTCCCATTTTTCACTTTTGATCTTACTTTTAAGATTATCCAAGTGAATGGGGGAGAGCAATTTTTCCGCCTTAGAGTGACTTATTCTATCTCCAATGTGGTCGGACCGATCTTGATAAGCAGTATCTGTGATGCCTCCCAAGACTTTCATATAAGCTGATTTGCTTGAAGAATCACCTAGGTTCATTTCCTCGGCTAGTTTTAACATTTCAAGAACTGTGATTCCTGAAAAGGGTGGAGGGGCGGTAAAAACATCATAACCGGCAAATGTTCCTTGGACCGGCTTATGTTCTTTAACCTCATAGCGCTTTAAATCCATCAAGTCGATATCTGATTCTCTTTTAATATCTCGCGCAATTTCCCCTTTATAAAAACCATCAGGACCATCCTTTTGAATCTGCTTCAATGTTTCAGCAAGTCTTTCTTGGACGAGGGTTTTGCCTGGTTCAATGGCATCACCATCAGGATAAAAAGGTGAAGTCGCATCGGAAGATATCCTTGGCTGAGCTGCTTCTAAGCGTGATGATAACGATTCGTCGACTTCAAATCCGCCTTCAGCCAACTCTATCGCTGGCTGAAGAAGATCTGCCATTGGTACGCTCCCATACTTATCACTTATAACCTGCATGCCGGCCACTAAGCCTGGAATCCCTGTATCGTGTCTTGAACTCGGGTCTTCTGGAGAGGATTCACGATAATCGATAAAATTGGGATCGCCGGATTCCGGGGCAATCAGCATACCGCCACCGCCACCCACGCCAGATCCATAAGGTTCAACTACACCTAATACATAAGATACGGCAATGGCAGCATCCGCCGCCGTTCCGCCGTTTTCCAATATATCCATCCCGACATCTATTGCGATTGGGTTGGAAGAACTGACCCCATATGATTGAGCGTTTTTACTATCTATCGGTTCATTCGTGTCAGAAATAGGGGGTGTCTTCGAACATCCAGCAATATATATGAGCATGGTAAGGGATATAATCACTTTTCTCGTCATACGGTTAATCATCGGTTGATCCCCCTTTTCGTTGAGCTTCTAAGTTGTGTGTCTTTTTTCTTCACGTAGTAGTAACAAAGCGTTCTTTACTGAATGGGTTGTATGTTCTGTTGTTTAACTTGTGCTGCTTTTTTCTCTTGTACAGCTTTCTTTTCCATTGCTGCTTTCGCTGCTTTTTCTTCTTTCTCACGTTGTGCCTTATGGTGGATTATCTTCTTGTGATCCAAGGTAATCTCGATGCGATCCTCTTTTTTCGACCATTGGGCTTTTTCACTCGTTTCCTTCGTCAACTGACGGTAAACACGTGATTTGTCGATTGAAGAGGTAGCTGGTCTTGGTGTGGCTTCTTCAATTTGCAGTGGAACGACATCGATTGTAGCTTTACCGTCTTCAGCTAAATGGTATTGAACCATGGCTGAATCCTTTGTCCGTGTCCAGCCTTGATCGAATATGAAGTTTCCTAAGCTATAGAAAACGATTCCATCTTTATAAACATCAAACGATTGAAGTACATGGGGGTGATGGCCGATGATGATGTCAGCCCCCGCATCGATGATAGCTTTAGCCAAGTCTTTTTGCCGGGTGGTTGTAGATGTTGAATACTCTTGCCCCCAGTGCATATTCACGACAACCAAGTCTGCGTTGCCTTGCTTGGCATCACTTGCTTTTCCGATCATTTCAAATAATAAATCAGGGTTGGAGTTCAATAGGCCGGCTTGATTATGTTTTGGCACGGCATCCTTACCGTAAACATCTGTGAAGCCAAGTGTTGCGACACGAACGCCATTAACATCCGCATAGTCGATGCTAGCTTTAGCTTCTTCAGTGTTCGACCCAACACCGACATAGTGCATGCCCGCATTTTTGAATTCATCAATCGTGTCAAGGAGTCCCTGTTCTTCAAAGTCCTTCATATGGTTATTGGCCAAAGTCATCACAGAGAAGCCAGCATCTTTAACGGCTTGCACACCACTAGTATTGGAGTTTAAATGGATGGGCGTATCAGCTTCCTTGTAGTTGGCTGCCTCTTCTTTTAAAGCTGGGTGTTCATAATTCCCACTGACATAGTCTGAATCGGAAAAATAGGGCTTCATATAACGGAAAAGGTATTCATATCCGTACTTTTCCGTCACTTCTTCAACATTACGCCCCATCATTACATCACCGACCATGGTCATCGTCAATGGTTGCTCGGATTTTGAAGCGGTTGTTTTCACTTCCTCAGCCCGTCCCATCCAAGTGGTAATGACTAAAGCGATCAGTAATATAGGTAGTATGATTCCAGTGTATTTAAGATTCTTTTTCTTCGTACGTTTAATAAAGATAAGTGTTTTTTCTTTTGCATTTAAAGTCCGTTTCATTTTTTGCACCTCAGAATAGGTAGTACACGTTCATTAATCCGAAAGTCAAGCCGGATAATAAAAGCGTGCTGCCAAGTGTCAATGGCATTCCTTGTCTTTGAATGGTATTCGCTATCAAACCGGGAACGATTATACCGATTCCCCGAAACTCGAATATTTCAAATGGCATGACGGGGTAGACGAAGTCCAATAGGAGTTTCAAGCAAATCCCTGTCACCATCATGGCTGCGAATTTTCTTCTTCCATATAAAATCACCCATCTTGAAAGGCCGTGAGTGACGATTAAATAAGTTACGACACTAATGATCAGGATGGTCAGCATGATTTCCCATTGATCAAATACTAATGCCAAATAACCTGGCACAATAAGTCCTGCGGGTACGACACCCGTTTTTTCTGAAAATATAAGGCTAAGCGTTACTCCCAGCACTAGGGCTACATATAAATCCGATCCAAACATTAAGGTTCCTCCTACTTAACTCGCTTTTTGCTTTGTTTTAGATTTCATGAAGGCTTCAATTAATGGTTCCGCTGCACCGTGAATATTCCCGACACCGTAGACGATTCGATTTTTCATCAATGGGCGGAGACGTGCCACGATTTCTTCAGTTGACCAGTTTTCTAAATCCCAATATTCTTTTGTATCCAATTTACCTTGCTCGAATGCTTTTGTGATCGGTGAAGTGGTTTCACCAATGGCAATGACGATTTCAGATTTTATGTAAGGCAATACATCTCTTGCAAACTGCTCTGTACGGTCCACACGGTCGGCACGGCAGTTCATGATGACGATAGGAGGTTCTGTGCTGTATCCGAACGTATTGACGCGTTCCCAGATGTTCAGCGTCGATGATGCGTCATTTGCAGCAAACCCATTGACAAAGAAAGTTGGCTGGATGGAATCCCCGAATTTGGTGATCCTCATGGCACCTGGATCGGGATGCGCATTTAACATGCCGCGAAAAGCTGTTTTCTCATCGATGCCCAAAGCTTCTGCAACGGCCAACGCCAGTGAAGCGTTATCCGGAAATACCATATAGTCGAATTCGCGTAAGAATTCTTCCGAAATTCTTGAATTATCAGCAACGATTACTTTAGAGTTGCGTTCTTTGGCAATTTGCTTGAAAAAGTCCAAATATTCACTTTCGATGGTTATTAAGTGACCGTTATAGGGTATGGTAGCAGTGAAAGCTTCTGCAACCTCATCCAAGGTCGGTCCCATGACATCCATATGGTCTTCCAATACATTCACGATGACCCCAATGTTTGCTTGGATCATTTTATTTTGGAAGATTAGTTGATAGTCAGGCTGAACGGCCATACATTCACAAACCAGTGCTTCCGTGCCTAAATCGGCAACTTCTTTAACTACACGCCTTTGTTCTCCAATGTTGGGTCCTTCTGGGCGGCGTTTAATCGGTTTTTCTTTGTCGGTAAACCAATAGATCATTCTTGCTGATGTTCCGGTTGTTTTACCTACAGTTTTGTACTTAGCTTCCTGTATCACCCCTGTAATTAGACGCGTTACAGTTGATTTCCCTCGAATTCCATTCACATTCACACGTACCGGGATGGAGTCGAGACGCTTCTGATGGCGTTTTTGTTCGAATATGCCATAGCCAAGCAAAAAGATCGCACAAATAAATATTGGTGCCATTTTTTAACCTCTCTTTTTTTAAATATTTGATTTACTGAATACACACTACATGATTTTAAACTTAATAGGCAATAGTCAATTATTCTATTGTAATATAGTTAATGTCAGCTTTTTCAAATAAATGTATATAGAAGTGTAATAGTATCTAAAGGGATAAAATGCTTTATGAGTACAAAGAAATGGCTAAAAAACACGTAAACCTTGGAATATTTACACTAAAATATGGAAAGTGTAATAAAAGCCCATTTTGAACAGCATCAAAATAGTTTCATGAGCATTTGAACCCAATTCATTTTGGCTATATTTATATAATTATTTGTTTTTAAAAGTGAGGTTTATTACAGAATGATAATTGTTTATACCCATTTATTTGACCTAAATGTAACAATATTTATGCATCTGTCATTCAATGTAAGATATTGCACCTATCGACTCAATTAGTTGGACTCTTTTGAATATGGACAAAGATGAGTAAAAGAACACATCTCTTTTTTTTGTTATTTTTTGGTTTTTCCATTGAAAAATACCCATGGGCCTATAAAGTGATCTTTTCCTTTAACATGAAATAAACTAAAGTTCATCCAATTTTTTAAAAAAATACCTAGTTTCTTCTATTGATATAGTGTTAATAGAAGAATGAAAAATAAAAAAAGCTCAGATGTATATCTGAGCTTTCGGCTTATATATTTTAAATGAATCCGAATGGGTTATAACCCCGTTTGTGGGTTAGGAGCTACAACATTAGTGGCTGATTATGGAAGGGATCTGTTTAACTGGATTTCTTTCTATCGGAAATCTCAAGGTTGGAGCCTTTTTTACCGCCATCAATTACATAAAATCTAGGAGCTAATCTCCTTTTTCCTTGATTTTCAGGATTCATCTTCATATAATTTTCGTATTCTTTGCGAAAGAATTCTTCGGTTTCCCGTTCCATTGCTTTTCTTTCGTTAAAATCTGCGATGAATTTGAAAAAACGTTTCATATGAATTCCTCCTTATGGGGTTAAAAGGTCTTAGTTTAATAGTAACATATTGTTGGTGAAGTTTAACCTTTTTTGCGATTTTGTAGAAAAATTTATGATTTTGTGTGAATAAAGTTGTGAATGGTGTGGTTTGAATGAAAGTATGCAATGGATCCTTACTGATTATAGGTACCCGTGCATTGTGTTGAAGTGAACTGTCCGGATCAAGTGAATCCGTGTACCGGGATTTGCCGTATGCAGGTATTGGAAATGATGATTATTTCAGTTAAAATATTCCTGTAATAATATTTATTATACACTAAATATTCTGAAAACAAACGAAAATATTCACATCTAACCACTTTTGATTGATTTGTCTTTTGATGAATCATTAATGTGTATAGTGTTTTATTCCCCGAATATACGAAAACGAAACAATTCACATCATGGAGGGAAAATAAGCAATTTCCCGTATTCAAGTGACGGGAAATTGCTAGTATCATAATTTGAATTTCTTAACCTGTTCAGTCAGCAGTTCAGCTGACGATGCAAGTTCACTGGCATGGTTAGTGATTTCATCCATTGAAGAGCTGGATTGTTGGGCGGAGGCGGAGACTTGTTCGATTCCTGCCGCGGACTCTTCGGAAACGGCTGCGATATCTTCGATAGCCTGATTGATTTTTTTACTATTAGTAGAGATATATTTCAATTCATCTGTAATATGCTGTATTTTCATGCCTATATTCCCGACAGAGTGATTGATTGTTTCAAAGGTTCGTCCAGTGAGCGTAATCTGTTTCGTGCCTTCATCCACTTGTGTATAACCATCTTCCAGGGAGTGGACGACCGTTTTTGAACCTGTTTGTATAGCGGAGACAATATCGGTGATGTCCCCAACCGAGTGTGTGACCTCTTCAGCGAGTTTACGCACTTCAGCTGCGACGACGGCAAAGCCCTTGCCATGTTCACCTGCGCGTGCAGCTTCTATGGCCGCATTCAGCGCCAATAGATTGGTTTGATTGGATATATCCTTGATGACCAGCACAAGCTGCGAGATTTCCTGTGATTGAGAATCGAGTCCTTTCACTTGCTCAACGGCATTTTTGACAATCCCATCAATAATCTCCATTTGTTGGACTGAACTGCGCATTAAAGTGGTGCCCTCCTTAGTCAAGGAAAGGATCTCGGTTGAACTTTGAGATACTTCCACTCCTTCAAGATGGGCCTCCACGATCTTGCCTGTGAAATCATCCATCATGCGAACCATTTCAGCTGCCCGGTTGGCTTGTGACTCCGAACCTTCCGAAAGTTCGTACATGGTAGTCGCTATCTGCCTGTTGCCCTGTTGGACTTCATTTGCCGATTGAGTCAGATCCTCGCTTTGGCTGGAAACGGATTCGGATACAACCAGCATTTTTTCGATCGTATCACGAAGGTTTTTCTGCATTTGGTTGGCGGATACCGTTAATTCGCCTATTTCATCCTTGGACTTTTGCTCCAGGGGCTCATGATTCAGCTGCCCATCAGCTATCATTCTCATTCTGTCCCTGATTTTAAGGAGAGGGGTGGTAATGAGGTTGGCAGTCACAAGCGCGAGCAGAAGGCCGATAATGACAGCCGCAATCGAGATGATGATACTTGTCGTCTTGACCGATTTCCCACTTGCGATCACGCTTTCCCCTGAAGCGACAATCAATTCCTCACGTTCCAAAGTCAGCTCCTTGAGCCTTCCGTCACTTCATCGCCGACCGGTGCCACTTCATTTTTGAGTATTTCTTTAGCTCTTTCTTCATTTCCTTTATCATATTGAGTAAATACCCGGTCTACAATCATCGTCCTCCAATCCACGCTTTTCTCGATCAATTCCTTCGCTTTATCAGAATCGCTTATGGCCAAAAGATCCTCTTGGATGGCCTTGCTATCCTCTGTATATTGTAAAAACCTTTCTTTATAACTCTCGTCGCCATATAAAATATAGGCTCTTGCTAGTGCGGTTCTTTGTGCTAAATTATATAGTAGCTTTTCGTCTTGGATAAGAAGTGGAAGTTCCTCATCAATGATATCCTGAGACTGTTTAAGTGACTTGTTGCTGCTATAAATATTGAATGCTCCTAAGATGATACATAAAGATATGATGAGTGAAAATGCCACCAATATCTTTCCTTTAATGCTTTTCAAATTAATGGTCCCCTTTATCGATATTTTATTCACTCTTTTTTATCGGATGGATAATGGGATATTTAAGCAGAAGAGGAGATGATCAAGCTTTCCAATAGGCCTAATTTTCAATAAATATAAACATCTTGATTTCTTTTTGTTTTCAAGTTACTATTGACTTGGAAAAATATTATATTCCGCGTTAAGGCGGAAGAGGTTCTAGCTACCCTCTCAAAAAAACTAAGGAGAAACAGTGCTCTATTCTTAGGGTGCTGTTTTTTTCCGTAAAAAGGAGTTTTATAGAAATGAAGAAGAAAGAAAAGGCAGTGGTTGTGTTTAGCGGAGGGCAGGATAGTACGACATGCCTGTTCTGGGCAATGGAGAGATATGAGCAAGTGGAAGCGGTAACGTTTGATTATAATCAGCGGCACAGCCTGGAAATCGAATGCGCTCAAAAGATTGCCAATGAATTGGGCGTGCACCATCATATTCTTGACATGTCGCTGCTGAACCAACTGGCACCGAATGCGTTGACAAGAAGTGATATTGCAGTGGAGGACGGAGAAGACGGGGAATTGCCGTCGACGTTCGTACCAGGGAGGAATTTGCTGTTCCTTTCGTTTGCCGGAGTGTTGGCCAGTCAGATTGGCGCTAAACACATTGTCACCGGTGTCTGTGAAACGGATTTCAGCGGATATCCGGACTGC
The DNA here is from genome assembly GCF_030348945.1 of Peribacillus sp. ACCC06369. NCBI lineage: Bacteria > Bacillati > Bacillota > Bacilli > Caryophanales > Bacillaceae > Peribacillus > Peribacillus sp. ACCC06369. Next base: position 4,062,832 of record NZ_JAUCEN010000002.1, on the reverse strand, counting down.
CGTGATGTATTCATTAAATCGTTGAACGTGACCTTGAACTTGTCGATGGACCAGTCATTCGTGATTGATACGCCGCTTATGTGGCTTAATAAAGAGGAAACATGGGAGCTTGCGGATCAGCTCGGAGCGTTCGACTTTGTTCGCGAAAAGACCCTGACATGCTATAACGGAATCATATCCGATGGCTGTGGAGATTGCCCGGCATGTAAGTTGCGGAAAAAAGGACTGGATGACTATGTAAGCAGACGGAAGGTGCTTTCATGATGTACGGTTTTACTATAGTGGATAAACTCCAAAAAATAGATGAAGATATTCAGCGCAGCCAATTGAAATATACCACCAAGAGGGTTCTGGTCAGTAAGGAGTTCACCTTTGACGCGGCGCACCACCTACATGACTATGAAGGAAAATGCAAGAACTTGCATGGCCACACGTATAAGGTCATTTTCGGCTTGAGCGGGTATACGGATTCACGTGGTTTGATGATAGATTTCGGGGACATCAAGGATATATGGAAAAATGAAATTGAAGTCCACCTTGATCATCGTTATTTGAATGAAACCTTGCCACTCATGAATACAACGGCTGAAAATATGGTTGTCTGGATTTATGAAAAAATGGCCGAAGCCCTTTCATTAAAAGATTATGAGGGTGCTAGAGTCGAATTTGTCCGACTATACGAAACGCCGACAAGTTATGCCGAAGCCAGACGGGAGTGGATGGAAAGTGAGTAAACTCCCGGTTATGGAAATCTTCGGACCGACCATCCAAGGTGAGGGAATGGTCATTGGCCAAAAAACCATGTTCGTTCGGACGGCAGGCTGCGATTATTCCTGTGCCTGGTGTGATTCCGCATTTACTTGGGATGGCACCGGTAAGGAAGATACCGTCCAAATGACTGCCGAAGAAATATGGGATGAGCTGAAGCGAATTGGGGGTTCCGGCTTTTCGTTCGTGACGATATCAGGCGGAAACCCGGCACTGCTGAAAAACCTAAATGGCTTGGTAGAAATCTTACATGAAAATAAAATGAAAATAGGTGTGGAAACACAAGGGAGCCGATGGCAGGATTGGTTTCTTGATATTGATGAACTGACCATTTCACCTAAGCCGCCGAGCTCAAGAATGAACACGGACTTTACGGTACTTGACCGAATCATATCGAACCTTGCCAATCGAAACCCTGAAAACCATGTCTCATTGAAAGTAGTCGTCTTTAACGAAGAAGATTACCAGTATGCCAAAAGTGTGCATGGCCGTTACCCGGATATTCCATTTTATCTGCAGGTCGGCAATGATGACAGCACGACGGCTGATGATAATCAATTGATCAGCGGTCTTTTGAAGAAATACGAAGAGTTAATAGATAAAGTGATAGCCGATGATGATTTGAATGATGTGAAAGTGCTGCCCCAGCTGCATACCTATATATGGGGTAACAAGCGAGGCGTGTAAAGAAAAGAGAGCAGGAGGCAGTGTGATGTGTAATCACACTGCCTTTTACATGTGGAAAGCTTCCTATACCTTTTGAAGGTGTGTAGCTTTGAAGGATGATGTGTATTTAAGGCCATACCCAAATAAGCGGTCCATTCCAATATGTGCGGTCCAAATTAAACCAATCATCATACATGCATCCGACTTTAGAAAAACGGCACGGTATAAGTGTGGAAAAAGTTATAAACTTTTGCTCCAACTCGTTCATCGATCGAATAGGTCAACATGGAAACATCAGGCAACAAAATCAATAAAAGGAAAATCCACCAGCTGAATTCAAATAACGAATAGACGTAAATCATCGCTAAAAGGACCATGAGTCCTTCGATATGAAGGAATTTCTTTACCATTTAAAAGCCTCCTGAAATTCAATTAACCATTGGTCAATGATATTCATGAAAAATTAAATAATGTTCTTGATGATATTTTTTACGTGAAAATCAGCTAAACCTTTTACATCCGGATAAGATAGATCAGAATTAATATAAAACGTTATGAATCCGTGAAGAGACAGGAAAATGGACCATATGGATGCAGGATTCAGTTTGTTGTCGGTAAGGTCTGTCAAGGACTGGATTAGCTTTTCGTAGGTCTTATTGGAATCGATTTGAAGTAAATGCTGAATTTCTTTTTCCTTGGATAAAAACATGATGGAATAATGATTCTGTTGGGTTAAACCGAACTCTATGAAGCACAATAAAATCTTCTCCATTTTTCGGGAAGGGTCATTTTCCGACATGATGATATCATCGATTAAAGTATTTAAAACGGAAAAATCCGTTTTAACCAAACTATAAAATATTTCTGCCTTATTTTTAAAGTGATAATAAATGGCTCCATGGCTGCAATCCAATGATTTAGCCAATTGTCTCATTGAGACGTTCGAATACCCTTCGGTGGCAAAAAGATGTCTAGCTTCATTCAATACCATTTCCCTGGATAATTCTTTACCTGCCGATTTCCTTGGCGACATTATAGCACCCCCTTATTTATTGACCACTGGTTAATTAGGATGATATCGTACTGATTTTCAAATGTCAAATATTAGAAATTCTTCTGAATAAATGTTTTTTTAGTGGGGACTTTTCCATTGGAAGCGACCGAAAGGAACACTTGCTGTCTTACGGTTCAAGGGGAGGATAAAGTTGCAAAGGCAGCAGTGGGCGAAGATGCAGAATCCATTTCCAGTTCCCCTAACCAGAAATTTGAATGTCCTTGTAACTGAAAAAGGGAACCCGCTATATAATATATGAGCTTGTCTTATTTTTTTAACCAGTTATATCCTTTTGTGGTAGTATAAGGTTATACGGATAGCTTGAAAGGGATGAATAAATGAAAATGAAATTCGGTATTTTGTCTTCAATTATCATAGTCTTGACTGCTTTTTTTTTATTCACTAAACCTTATAAAAATAAAACAAAACCTGTAGAAGACATTTTTGAAGTGTATCCGACAGATCAGGTAATAAAAACAAATGAAATGATATTCATAGAGGGTATTGATGAGGTCAATCCAGGGAATATCGATTTGAATGATGAAGAGGAGTTAGAAAAATTGGCAAGGAAGCAATATGAGCAAAATGAAAAGGGGGAAATAATTTTCACAGAAGAAAATCAGTGAAATCACCTGCCTGTAATGAGTAAACTAATGGGGGAGGTGGCAGTTATTGATAGTTTCGGATAGTATCTATGGGAAACACATTGTAGAGGGAGTTCTCGAAGAGCTGATAGTAAGCAAACCGCTCCAAAGATTGAAGGGGATACATCAAGGAGGGGCAAGTTATTTAGTTAATGAGAAGTGGGACGCCACACGGTTTGACCATTCAATAGGTGTGATGCTTTTAATAAAATCGCTTGGTGGGTCATTGGAGGAACAAATCGCGGGCTTGCTGCATGACGTATCCCACACTGCATTCTCACATGTAATTGATTTCGTTCTGGATTGTAAGGATGAAGATTATCATGAAAAAATATATGAACATGTCATTATGGAATCCGAAATCCCCTCGATACTGAAGAGGTATGGATATGAATGTGAAGATATTTTTCAATCAAAATGGGAATTGCTTGAACAGCCAGCACCTGAGTTATGCGCCGATCGGGTAGATTATACTCTCCGGGATATGTATCAATACGGACATATCACACTGGAATCCGTTCATGACTTTCTAGACCATGTAACCATAATTAATGGAAGGATGTATTTGGATAATATTGAATCGGCAGAATGGTTTGTAGAAACGTATTACAGCGAAGTTATTGATTTTTTCATGGACCCTCTTAATATATATGGCTATGATATCTTGGCAAAGACCTTAAAATTGGCTTTGGCTAACAACCTGATCAGCCTTGATGACTTACTAGGTACAGATGAAGAAGTCATGTCCTTATTAAGCTCCACTGAAGACCATGAAGTGCAAAATCTGATAAAACGGATCCATGGTAACGTAAAGCTGAAAGAAGATCAATTGGACTACGATATTCATCTGAAAAATAAAGTGCGGCTCATTGATCCTTCCGTTATTCAAGGAACCCATTTAGTAAGAGCTTCCAATTTATCGGAAAAAGTCCAGGACATGGGGGTTAAAGCCCATAAAAGAGCTTCGAAGGGAATGTATCTAAAAGTGATATCCGATTAAATCCCGGTCAAACCATACGGAAAGTGAAAAACTCAAGGGTGACATCCATCCTTGAGTTTTTTCTCCGTTTAATACGGAAAAATCAAGAAAATTATATCGTCTAACCAAGACTTGTAAGCCTTCTTTTTTTGAACTTCGAAGAAAAAGCCTTTATTTAGTTGGGCACGCCCAACTGCCATTGATTCTTACCAGCACCCTTTAATAACTAAAAAACTATTGATGCTCTCAAATTATTAACGCCATTTTCTAAATAACCCTTTAAACAGGTTAATGTATATACCCAACCTTCTTTTTGTCCTATCATTTTGTTTATTATTTCAGGGTCATCTTCATTCAAACCGGATTCTTTTACTTCAATAATTGTACTCGTATTATCCAACTCTTTAAGTGTGATGGTAACAACCGTTTCTTGATCATTTCCTCCCCACGAAAACACGATTTTCCTATTTTTCTCGACTTCTAAAACATGGATTACCACTTCAGCATCGTATTCGTCATATCTCAATGTAGGCGTCCGGCCTTGTTCCCATCTTTCTGAACTCGATGAGAACCAAAAATTCCCGATTTTTTCAGGGTTCACTATGGCTTCAAACACCTCATTAGTTGGCTTGACTATTTTAAATTTCGTAGTTATTTGAGTATCCATACTGAATCAACTCTCTTTCAATGTGTTTTTATCGTTCTCCACTAACAACTGATTTTCCCGATCTACATAGATTGGCGGCAAGGTCCGTCCAGTTTCAAGCAAGCTCTTCAGGTTACTTAGAATGGCAGGCCATCCATTATTTAAGCCTTTAAAGGTATTGTCATCGTATACGAAATCTGTCTCCAATAGCTCCTCATGCTTTAGCGTTAACTTCACGGTTGAACCATCCATTGGCTGTAGTTCAAAGGTGACACGTGTAGGCTGGTCGCGAGGGGGTTCGTCTCCTGCCATGTTCCATGTAAACGAGAGCAGGTGCAACGGCTCACACTTATGTACAATACCATGATCAGTAACCCGCCCATCTTGCAGCAAATATTCAACGGTTGAGCCTTCTTGCCAATCAGACTGGACTTGGCATCCGAAATGATACTTTTTCGTGAATTCACCACTCGTCAGGGCTTCCCAAAGCTTCTCTGGCGTGGTTGCGATATAAATAGGATAGACAAACGTCGTTTTTTTCATTATTCTTTTTCCTCCTCGCGTTTATACTTTTGTCATTACTCTTAAGACCGTGGCCAAATGAGTTTCTTCTTTTACAAGGAAAGACCGTAACATAACTCTATCAATGATTGTCCGCTTTTCATATAGCTGGTCAAGCAGTTTTCTGCGACAAGAATCGGCAAAAGTCCTAAAGTGATATCAAAGTGGGATGTTCGTATTAATTTCACTACGTACAAAGCTTTGGAAAAATGGATATTGACTTAACGATTCGGCAAATGAAAACCTTGGTTTCGCACCATTCCCAGCGACTAAATCGAAATCACGAAGCAACAGGGAAACTTCTTGATTTCCAATCGTTTTCAAGCTACGATAATTAAGGAAAATGATAATCCGCTCGGGCGGAAGAGGTTCTAGCTACCCTCTCAAAAAAACTAAGGGGAACGGTGCTCTTTCTTAGGGTGCTGTTTTTTCTGTATAAGGAGAATGTAAGAAATGTTAAGAGTTCTATTGTATTTAGTATCCATCGTCACGGCGAATGTGGTTACGGCAGCTTTTGAGCCATTGCACTTTGGTATGTTCATCATTCCTATGGGTACATTGCTCATCGGGGGAACCTTCATCTTTCGAGATCTGGTCCAAAATAAATTCGGCCGCGCGAAAACCTATATGTGCATCATTACCGCACTGATTTTATCTGCATGTGTATCATTTTTATTAGGAGATACATTATTGATTGTATTTGCTTCCGCATTATCTTTCGTGGTGGCAGAAACAGCGGATACTGAAATTTATACCCGGTTAAAGCTCCCGATGAGTTGGAGGGTGTTTTACAGCGGGATCGTTGGAGGATTTTTCGATTCAGTGATATTTGTCGTGATTGGCCTAAGTCCACTGGGTGCCAATATATTGCCATGGGAAGCTGTACCCGCTGCGGTTATCGGCCAAATCATCGTTAAAACAGTCATTCAGTCAATCGGTGCCACATTGTTGGGCCGAATCAACGTAAGGCTGGAGAAGCGAGTAGTCTCCGGTTGAATGCTAGGAGGGATGCACTCGATGGATGGAACCAAAAAGGAAGAAGACAAATGCTATTGCCTCGAGGCCTTTCGTGAAAAATATGGCCCGCATGTTCAAGGGGATTGTATGAAGCTCTCCTGCGCCAATTATCGGAAGCATAAAGGAATAGACAAAAAAGGACCTAATTAGGTCCTTTTTTTACGTCATCGGAGTAACTTACGAGTAAACGTATTCGCGAGTAAACAGCGCGAAATCATGGGTGCAGCACGAACTCACGAGTAAAACAGCAAAATTCACGAGTAAACGTGCGAAATTCGCGAGTAAACAGCACAAACCCAAGAGTGGCGCACGAACTCACGAGTAAACCAGCGCGAAATCATGAGTGCAGCACGAACTCACGAGTAAATAGCATGAATTCACGAGTAAATGCTCCAAACTCACGAGTAAACCAGCAAAACTCACGAGTAAACGTGTAAAATTCGCGAGTAAACAGCACAAACCCAAGAGTGCAGCACGAATTCACGAGTTAAACAGCGCGAAATCATGGGTGCAGCACGAACTCACGAGTAAATAGCATGAATTCATGGGTGCAACACGAATTCGCGAGTAAATAGCATGAATTCACGAGTAAATGCTCCAAACTCACGAGTAAACCAGCAAAACTCACGAGTAAACGTGCGAAATTCGCGAGTAAACCAGCGTGAAATCATGAGTGCAGCATGAACTCACGAGTAAATAGCACGAACTCACGAGTAAATGCTCCAAACTCACGAGTAAAACAGCAAAATTCACGAGTAAACGTACGAAATTCACGAGTAAACAGCACAAACCCAAGAGTGCAGCACGAATTCACGAGTTAAACAGCTCGAAATCATGGGTGCAGTACGAACTCACGAGTAAATAGCACGAATCTCACGAGTAAACAGCGCGAAATCATGAGTGCAGCACGAACTCACGAGTAAATGCTCCAAACTCACGAGTAAACAGCTCGAAATCATGAGTGCAGCACGAATTCACGAGTAAATAGCATGAATTCACGAGTAAATGCTCCAAACTCACGAGTAAAACAGCAAAACTCACGAGTAAACGTGCGAAATTCGCGAGTAAACAGCACAAACCCAAGAGTGCAGCACGAATTCACGAGTAAAACAGCAAAATTCACGAGTAAACGTGCGAAATTCGCGAGTAAACAGCACAAACCCAAGAGTGCAGCACGAATTCGCGAGTAAACAGCACAAACCCAAGAGTGCAGCACGAATTCGCGAGTAAACAGCACAAACCCAAGAGTGCAGCACGAATTCGCGAGTAAACAGCACAAACCCAAGAGTACAGCATGAATTCGCGAGTAAACAGCACAAACCCAAGAGTACAGCATGAATTCGCGAGTAAACAGCAAAAAAAGCTTCTTCCACCGTTCCAATAATGGGTGCGGGAAGCTTTTTATCTTGTTTTTGGTCAGAATTGCTCTGCGCTTTTCCGAACTAACTTTTCCAGGGTGAAAAAGCATTTCCGTTTCCGTTCAAGTTCGGTTTGTCCAGTTTCCGTGACATGATAATATTTCCTGCGACTTGATTCGGACTCTTTCCAATGGCCTTCTATGAATTCCTTTTTTTCCAACCGTTTAAGGGCGGGGTAGAGGGTGCCTTCACTGATTTCGTATTTGCCCATGCTCATTTCTCTCAAGATCTTTGTGATTTCATAGCCATATAGCTTTTTTTGTGAAAGAAGTGAAAGCAAAAGGAGGTCAATGCTTCCCTTCATTAGTTCTTTATCCAAATAAAATCGCCTCCTTTTCATTTTAAAAGTGTAATACTTTGTGCATCGTAACACAAGGTGCATTTTACTTTTCTTAAAAAAAATGGTTAAATGACGATTGCTAAATAGAATCAATCATAGTAAAATGTGCTTCGGAACGGATGAGTTGTAAAGCGTGTGGTAAGGATATTATATACATGATTTAATTGTTTTAATGAAAATACGGAATAGGATAGAAGAAATCCCACTCAAGGGGTATTAATTGATTTTTTTTTGAAAATCATTTAGATTCTATTTATCAACAAGAGCAGAAAGAAGGTCCTAGAAAGATGAAAGTGAAAGCACCTGAATCATTCACATATAGAGGTGGAAATAGAGCTGTTCTTTTACTTCACGGGTTTACCGGAAGTACAGGAGATATGAAGAAATTAGGGAAATACCTGCATGATCGCGACTATACTTGTCACGGGCCTCTTTATAGAGGGCACGGAGTATCAGCCGAGGAACTTGCTAAAACAGGTCCAAAGGAATGGTGGGAAGATGTAGTCAATGGCTATAAATTCCTCAAAGAGGAAGGTTACGAGGAAATTGCTGTTATGGGAATTTCTTTAGGAGGATTGTTCTCATTGAAAGTGGGAATTGAACTTCCTGTAAAAGGCGTAGTTTCAATGTGTGCCCCGACACAAGGAAAAAGTAGCGATCGACAAAAAAACCGCTTGCTCAATTATGCACAGGCCTATAAGAAGTTTGAAGGCAAAGATGCTGACCAAATTGCTGCAGAAGTGAAGCTGTTGGAAGAAGACCCGATGACTTCACTGAAAGATGTGGTGAATGTAATAAATGAGACGGGTGAAAATTTAGATCTGATTACATCACCAACTCTTGTTTTACAAGGGCGCTTGGATGATCCTGACTATACGAATAGTGCTACAGCGATTTTCAATGAAGTCGATACGCAGCATAAACACTTGATATGGTATGAAAACTCTGGTCATATAATCACATTAGGTAAAGAACGTGAGCAGGTTTATGAGGATGTGTACAAGTTCTTAAATACTCTGAATTGGTCGGAGTAATATTTTCTTGAAGGTATGAATGTGATATTATCCCCTTTTAAGTTTGAAAGTGTAAAAGCCGACATTTTATATGTAGGTGTTACACTTCCATCTTGAGGGGATTTTATTTTGGGAAAATCGGGCTGCCATTAGGGTCTGACTATAATAAGTTATACTGGTAAGCTCCAAGTATTTATTTGTAGAAAAAGACCTTTACGTTATTGTTATTATCGATGGTTGCTAATAAAATATCGTTTACATCCGCATGGTATGTTATTTTGATTTTGTTTTTCAGCCATTCTTCGTCTTTACCGCCTCGATTTAATTCTTTAAAATCAATCTTCCCCTCTTTAATGATCGTTTTAGGAAAAGTGAAGGCATTTGTTGCTAGATGCATATCTGCTGGGGTTACCGCTTCATATTGTGGATCTAAAAACAATGAAATGGTACCACCCGGTTCCCATAGTGCGAGGGACACTTTTTGAATATCTTCGACTTTTTCTTTTCTTAATTCCGATAATAAAAAATCGATGGAGATTCGGGCCCTTGCTAAGCTTTTGTAAATGATTTGTCCATTTTCGATAAGTGGAAAGGGGGCGGAGTCAAAAAACCTTCGGAGTTTGCCCCACTTAAGACCCGTAAACACACTAATTATATATAAAATCACTAAAACAAAGGTCGTAATCATTGAGCCCTTCAAACCTAACTGTTCATCAGACAAAGGGTGGGCAAGAATGTTTCCAATAATTAATGCCATTATGAAATCAAGTAATCTTAACTGGGAAATGGCTCGCTGCCCCATCAATTTAACCGAAAAAAGTAAAAAGATGAAGGCTATAATGGCTCTCAAAGTCCATTGAATTGCAGTAAGAGTTTCCTGGCTATTATAAAAATCCACCCGAAATTCACGTCCTTATTTCCTTATAATAAATGAGATGTATTATTTAGTATGAAGCATTGAATCAAGGATTATCACAACTTGGGAAGTTTAGTTGTGTTTGTTGCTTATCCTTTACCAAATTTGTGTAGCGGCAAGACCCTTAGACAACAATGTCATTGAGGAAACTTTAAATCTTGAAGTGAACTCGGCTAAAACAGGTCTATTCTTGGATAGCAACATCGCTATCATGCAGGTGTTTTTTATTGTGGATGGGTGGGACACGCCACTTCATAAGTATTACCCAACTTGGGCCCTCTGAGACTTTCCCTTTCATTTCCTAATTGTTTTCAAAAAATTTATATTAATATAACAATTGTAAAACGTATTGTAATTGAAAATAAACTGCTTTAAAATGATATCTTTCCTAGAGAAATTTATTTTAAAAAATATCCTTGTATAGTATCAGTGACAATGGTCTGATAGTTTCTACCTGGCAGCCGTAATAATGCCGGACTACAAGGAAGTATGAAAATAGAAGAGATGAACAGGTTTATGTTGGTTCAGTTAAAAAGTTTTATCCAGCATCTAGTGTTTCAATGAAGGCTCTTACTTTTTCACACTTTCTTCCTGCGGCTGAAAGTGTAAAAAGGTAAGGGCTTTTTTATATAAAGAAAATGAATGGGAAATGATATAACCAAAGGGGATGAAAGCATGTATTTCTTATTGAATATACTAGGTGTTTTAGTTGTAATGGGCATCGTTTACCTTTGTTCACCTAATAAAAGGAACGTTAAGTGGAAAGCCATTCTTACCTTGCTGGTTCTTGAATTGCTTATCACATGGTTCATGTTATCGACTAAAATAGGGGCGTGGGTCATTAATCTGATCGCTTCCTTCTTCACCTGGTTGATTGAATGTGCAAATGAAGGGATTTCTTTTGTCTTTCCTTCATTAATGGCAAATGAACAAGTGGATTTCTTTTTCAGCGCATTGATGCCAATTATTTTCATCATCACGTTTTTTGATGTTTTATCGTATTTCGGTATACTTACCTGGATCATTGACAAAGTGGGATGGCTCATCTCAAAAGTATCCGGTTTGCCAAAACTGGAGAGTTTCTTTTCGATTCAGATGATGTTCCTTGGGAATACCGAGGCACTTGCCGTTCTGCGCCTTCAACTTAGTGCGATTAAAGATCAGCGACTTTTGACATTTGGAATCATGAGCATGAGCAGCATCAGTGGTTCAATCATTGGAGCCTACTTATCAATGGTACCGGCAACCTATGTTTTTGTAGCCATACCATTGAACTGCATAAATGCCTTGCTGATCGCTAACATGCTAAATCCTGTCGATGTCAGTAAAGAAGAAGACGTCGTTTATGTACCTTCTAAAGAGGAACGTAAGGATTTCTTTTCCACCATTTCTAACAGTATGCTGGTTGGGGCCAAAATGGTCTTCGTCATCATGGCCATGGTTATCGGTTATGTGGCGTTAACGGCCAGCGTAAACGGCATTTTCGGTTTCTTTGTGGATGGCTTGACCATTCAAAAGATTTTCTCTGTCATTTTCAGTCCATTTGCATTCCTGCTTGGACTATCTGGACATGATGCCATGTACGTCGCTCAATTGATGGGAATCAAGCTTGCCACGAATGAGTTCGTTGCCTTGCTCGATTTAAAAGATAAAGTCAGTACACTGCCTCCGCATACAGTTGCTGTGGCTGTCACTTATCTGACGTCATTTGCCAACTTCAGTACAGTGGGCATGATTTATGGAACATTCAATTCCATCCTCAATGATGAGAAATCGAACATTATCGGAAGGAATGTTTGGAAACTGTTGGTTAGCGGGATGGCTGTTTCCTTGTTAAGTGCCATGGTCGTTGGATTATTCGTTTGGTGATATTTTATTAAAAACAAGAGAAAAAAAAGCTGTGCAGGATTTCCACATGCACAGCTTTTTTTGTTTATTTCCTTAAATAGTTCTCCGTATAATATGGTTTTTCTTCACCATCGAAGGCAACTCCGACACCGAGGGATTGAAAATCCTTCTGTAATTTGTTTTCCCGGTGTCCAATGGAATTCATCAGGCCTTCATGGGCAAAGATACTGCTATTTTGACCGGCAGCCAGGTTTTCCCCAGCCATTCGAAAATTGATTTTGTCATCTTCCATCCGGTCGAACGGGGATTCTCCTTCAAGGTTTGTATGGTTGAAGTATTGATTCACGGCCATATCTTTACTGTGATCCTGTGCAGTGACCTTCACTTGTTTATCCCATGAAAGCACGGAGAGATCATGATTGACCCGTGATGCATTGGTCAAATCGAATAATTGATATTCAAAGCCTTTCTTTAACCCGGGGCTGGCTTCTGCAAAATAGCTGCTCTTTTGCTTTTCGAGGTTTGCATCGATGATTTGGATTGATGTGACTGTATTTTTCTCATGTTTGTCGTAAAAAATGGTTACATAGCTCTTATCCATTTCAAACATATCGTATTCCCCATCGCTTCGAATCTGGTAATAGACGTTTCCTTTAAGCAATTTCGTAACAGGCTCCCCCAATTTCCCTGTCACACTTTCTTTAGGGGTGCCGCGTTTAATCCCTTCTTTTGAGGAAATCAAATCTTGGTTCGTATATAAACCAACAACTTTATTGTTGGTATCGTAGGCAACCATGAAAAAGTTTTGATAATTTTCGTGATAGGCGAACCAGTCCACGCCATATTCATTCCGCGTATTCCGCTTTGCTTCACCAGCGAGTTTTTCTACGGCATCCTTCGTGTCGCCTATTTCAATATTACGGACTGAAAAGGATGCATCAGCAGGTGCTTCCAGTGCTGGTTTTTTCACTTTTTCCGATTCCTGCGGTTCTTTTTCCGAAGCGGTATCCAATGTTTCCTTAAGCGAACTTATCAGGTTGCTGACTCCAGCACTCAGTTTTTCCAAGGCAGTTGAAACCTCGGGCCCGTTTATAAAGGTGCGAACATCGGATGCAAAGGAACCAACCCCCGCCTTGAATCCAGACTCCTGAATATCTTTACCATATCCATACCAAAATCCACCGAGTAGGAGTATAAGAACCACACTATTAAACAATTTCCGCAAATCGTTCACTCCTGCTCTATCTGGGATATAGAATCCCGATTATTGAAAGATCATTTGCAGCACACTTAAAACAGGTGGGGCACATAAAAAGAAGAGTGAACACATGATGAGTATTCGGGATGCCGTTTTTGGAAGCTTTTCCTTCCCTTTTCCCGAATACCAGCCACTGAACTGAAGTTTATTTCTATACCAGACAAACAATAAAATGAGTATCGCTATCGAGCCTAGCCAGCCATACTGATTCATATTAACTCCTATGTTTATATATATGCCGTTTACAATGATCGAAATGATCGATCCGGCTATCCCGAATATTAATATGATGCGTATCAATTCTAATATGACTCTCATATGTCACTCCTTGGTTTCACCATTATACTCATTCGTCTACAAAATAAAAACTTTAAGTGATCAACACTTCCTGCTTGATCAGATAAAAGAGTTTGGATATCAAATGGTATTACATATTATACCAAAAAGTAAGAAAGGAATAAAACGGGTGACTCTTACTAAAGTGAAATTTTATTTACATGCACACCAATTATATATTTGCATTTATGATAAATTAAGGCGGAATGCTTATGGATAACAAAACTCAGCTGGCTTTAATTCTTATTTTCATACCTCTCGTAGTTAAATTAGTTTAAACAAAAAAGATGATTGATGGTTCATCCAAAAAAAACGGAATCCCTTTGTGGACGCCGTTTTTTTATTTTGAATTACTTCAATTGATCATTCAATACACTTTCCTCGAGAACGGAAAACTTATCACCATACACTCTGGTAATGTGATTTTCTCCCCACGTACATAGTGCGGATAGGATGCTTTCGAGGCTTTGTCCATACTCACTTAGTTCATATTCCACTTTTGGGGGGACTTGGTTATAAACGATCCGATTGATGACACCGTCCTGTTCCAACTCCCGCAATTGTTGGGTCAACATTTTTTGGGTGATGTTTGGCATTAGGCGCTTCAATTCACTAGTCCGCTTTTTTCCGTGGGTCAAATGGCAGAGGATTACGCATTTCCACTTCCCGCCCAGTACTTCCAGTGTCGCTTCAACGGATATATTGTACTTCTTTTTTTGCATGATTTGCATACTCTCCTTATTTTATAGGAACTTTAAGGTACCTATATTACTTTAAAGTACGTACTGTTTTTTATTTGTATTATATCTCATAATAACATTTGCACACCGAATTCCACTGTACCATTTATAAAAAAAGTTGCTTAGGCAATTTCAATGATAGTACAAAACAACAAGAAGGAGAAGAGGATATGATTTCAAATAAAAATAGAAGTACATGGGCATTGCTCGCTTTAGCGATCAGCGCCTTTGCGATTGGAACCACCGAGTTCATCAGCGTGGGATTATTACCGCTCATTTCTAAAGATTTACACATTACAGTCACGACGGCGGGGTTGACGGTATCTCTATACGCCTTGGGGGTCATGTTCGGGGCACCTATCCTTACATCCCTGACATCGAATATGTCGAGAAAGACCTTATTGCTTTGGATCATGGTCGTGTTCATTGCCGGAAATGCATTGGCGGCTTCTGCGACCACGATCAGTGTATTATTGATCGCACGTGTCATTTCAGCGCTTGCACATGGTATCTTCATGTCGATCGGCGCTACGATTGCGGCTGATTTGGTCCCTGAAAACCGCAGGGCGAGTGCCATCGCCATCATGTTCACAGGTCTAACGGTGGCAACGGTGACCGGAGTTCCGTTTGGAACCTTCATCGGGCAGCAATTCGGCTGGAGATTCGCTTTCATCATCATTGTGGCAATCGGCCTGATAGCTTTCATCGGGAATGGCATCCTTGTCCCATCCGATTTAAGAAAAGCTGCACGGACCACGTTCCGTGACCAAATCAAATTGGTGACAAATGGCCGATTGCTGTTAGTATTCATCATTACAGCGTTAGGATACGGAGGTACATTCGTTGTCTTCACGTACCTGTCGCCATTACTTCAGGAAGTAACAGGGTTTAAAGAAGGAACTGTGGCCTTGATTTTGCTAGTATATGGAGTAGCCATAGCAATAGGGAATACTCTCGGCGGGAAATTGGCCAATCGCAATCCTATTAATGCCCTATTCTATATGTTTCTTATACAAGCCATTGTACTGGTGGTCTTGACCTTCACGGCACCGTTTAAGATAGCTGGTTTAATTACGATCATTTTAATGGGATTGTTTGCTTTCATGAATGTTCCAGGGCTTCAAGTCTATGTCGTCATGTTAGCGGAGCGTTTCGTGCCGAGTGCAGTGGACGTGGCGTCAGCCATCAATATTGCCGCCTTCAATGCGGGAATCGCCATTGGTGCCTACTTAGGAGGGGTGATTACGGATTCGATTGGACTGATCCATACAGCGTGGATAGGTGGAGTCATGGTGTTTGCTGCAGTGATTTTAACAGGCTGGAGCCGGGCCTTGGAAAGTAAAGACCGTACCAAGGGAACTGACAAAATAGCATAGGAATGAAGAAGTGATGCATGTTAGAAAAAGCATGTTCCATTTCTTGAAAAGCGTATAGAGTATCAAAACCCTACTATCATTGCATCCCTTCAGCGAATGATGGAAGGTTCCTTGAAGGGATGTAATGATACTGATACTTAAGCGCATTACAATCTATAAAAACAATGAAGAAAAAATTTGGAGGTAGAGTGATAATGGTGAAAAATTTACAAGATACAACAACGTTGCATAACGGCGTTAAAATGCCTTGGTTCGGATTGGGCGTATTTAAAGTGGAAGAAGGACCTGAGCTGGTAAATGCAGTTAAAGTGGCCATTAAACATGGTTATCGCAGCATCGATACGGCTGCGATTTATGAAAATGAAGAAGGGGTTGGACAAGGAATCCGTGAGGGATTGAAAGAAGCTGGAATCTCCAGGGAAGAATTATTCGTAACATCAAAAGTCTGGAATGCTGATTTGGGATATGAATCAACAATCGCGGCTTACGAAAAAAGCTTAAAGAAACTTGGCTTGGAGTACTTGGATTTATATCTTATCCATTGGCCAGTGGAAGGGAAATATAAAGAAGCTTGGAGAGCGTTGGAAACTCTTTATAAAGAAGGAAAAGTGAAAGCGATCGGTGTGAGCAATTTCCAGATTCACCATCTTGAAGATTTAATGAAAGATGCAGAAGTGAAGCCGATGGTCAATCAAGTAGAATGCCATCCGCGTTTAACTCAAAAAGAAGTTCAGGCGTTTTGTAAGGAACAAGGAATACAACTTGAAGCATGGTCTCCTTTGATGCAAGGTGAACTGCTGGATAATGAAGTATTACAAGCAATTGCGACCAACCATGGCAAGTCTGTTGCACAAGTCATTTTACGCTGGGATTTACAAAATGGGATTGTAACGATTCCAAAATCCACTAAAGAACATCGCATTGTAGAAAACTCATCTGTATTCGATTTTGAATTGACGGAAGAAGAAATGAACCAAATTGATGGATTGAATCAAAATCACCGTGTAGGTCCAGATCCTGATAATTTCGACTTTTAATCATGTAAGTAGGAGAGAGACGGGCCTATCCGTCTTTCTCCTTTTTTAATTGGATGTCGGCAACGAAGGGGATGGGCATGCAAAGCAAAAAAGGCCTCAAATTGAATGGGGCACAAAATTTCACATCATACATCGCCATTGATTCATTCATTCTCCTGGAGACCGTTTTTTGCATCCACGAATAGTTTCAGTACTGTGTCAATATCACTGTTTTTTAAGGACTTTTCCAATGTTTCATTAACGGTATCGAGGATTTCCTGAAGCCTTACCTCACCGCGGTCCGTTATGATTGCACACACTCCGCGACGGTCGTCTTCATATCCAAGCCTTTGGATGACACCGCAGCTTTTATTTTCCATTCTAACAGACAGCCTGGACATCGCACTTTGGCTTAAACCGACCAATTGCTGCAATTCGAGGAGCCTCAGTTTTTTTTCTGGTGTTTTCGATAAAAATAATAAGACATAAAATTCGTTTAAAGTCGTTTGGTGTCTTGCTTGCAGCATTCGATCAAGCTCATTGGAGAGCTCGGCATGAACACGTGTAAACGATAGCCATGTATTGATAAGGTTCTGTTCACTGGACATTTATATTCGCCTTCCTCTGCTTACTTCCATTAAATATAACACATATTAAATGAAGTGTACCAACAGACGATAGCGTTTACAATGACAGCATCGGGTGTTGGGGAATCTGATTAGTTGACACAGTATTATCCAGATGATATAAATGCATGTGCATGCATTATATAAAAAAGGAGATAAAATTATGAAAGATTTATTTTCACCTTATCGCATAAATGAACTTGAACTTAAAAATAGGATCGTCATGCCGCCGATGTGCCAATACTCCGTCGAAGCGGAAGATGGTATCCCGACAAACTGGCATCAGCAGCATTATGTAAGCAGGGCAGTTGGCGGCACGGGATTAATTATAGTGGAAATGACCGATGTAGAGCCTGATGGACGTATTTCGAATCGCGATCTTGGATTATGGTCCGACGATCAAATTGATGCTTTCTCCAAAATTGTTAAGGAAGTACATCAATACGGGTCAAAAATTGGGATACAAATTGCCCATGCAGGACGTAAAGCGCAAGATGCCGAAACTCCGGTGGCACCATCAGCCATAGCATTTGATGAAACGTTTAAAACACCAAGAGCTTTAGAAACGGAAGAAGTAAAGGAAATGGTCGATAAATTCCGTGCTTCCGTCAGAAGGGCTGTTCAAGCAGGATTTGACGTAATTGAACTTCATGGTGCACATGGGTATTTAATCCACCAATTCACATCACCGCTTACGAATAAACGTGAAGACGAATACGGAAAAGACCTGACTAAATTTGGAGTGGAAGTCATTAAAGCAGTGAAAAGCGAAATGCCTGCCGACATGCCTTTAATCATGCGCATATCTGCAAAGGAATACGTTGAAGGCGGATATGGTCTTGAAGAAAGCATTGCATTTTCAAAAGTCTTTAAAGAAGCAGGCGTGGATATGTTCCATGTAAGCTCTGGTGGAGAAGGTCCGATTGGGGCAGACGGAAGACCGGGTACGCATGCCAGCTATCAAACGCCGTTGGCCAGGGAAATTAAAAAAGCTTTGGATATTCCGGTTATTGCTGTTGGCCGATTAGATGATCCGATTCTTGCAAATTCAATCATCGGTAATGAAGAAGCCGATTTAGTAGCCGTAGGCAGAGGGATGCTGCGAAACCCTTACTGGGCACTTGAAGCGTCTAAAGCTTTGAATAAAGAAACGGAGATCCCTAAACAATATCAACTGGGATTCAAGCATTGATATAGATTCAATCCTGAAAACGTCAGCGAATAATTTTATTCGCTGGCGTATTTAGTTGGATCAAATTATCGATGGGAAATTTCATCAGGAGATCCATTAGGTGATGTTTATCTGGAAATTTTGTTATAATGAATAAGATAAATCAAACGATAATTCGAGGTGCTAATTATGGAAGATATCAAAATCATTACAACTGAAGAAGTGGAAGCCATGCTTGAGGCAGGCGAAGCGATGGAACTTGTCGATGTTCGTGAAGACGAAGAAGTGCAAGAGGGAATGATCGAAGGAGCGAAGCATATTCGCATGAATGATATCCCGGAAAATCTTGACTATTTTGATAAAGAAAAAGAATATATTTTTATCTGCCGTTCTGGACGCCGCAGTGAAAATGTATGCCATTATCTTCAGGAACAAGGATATAAAGTGGCAAACATGGTTGGCGGAATGCTTGAGTGGGACGGCGAAGTCATCGTTAAGTGAAGTTCTTTAAAAAAACCTGTTACTTTTGTAAGCGGAAATCCAAGAATGTTACGGCATATCTGAATGAAGAAAGAAAAAAGATCGCGGTTTGTTCACAATGCCGTGAATATGCGGAAAGACGCGCATTTTTGAAGGCGTGAAAAAAAGGTCCTTTCATCATGAAAGGGCTTTTTTTCATTATGGACATTTTCGATAAAACTTTCCCGTTCACCTGTACGCGTTCCATTAGGGCCCTGGAAGCAAACGTTATATGTTAAAATTAGGTTGTTGAAATCAGAAAATATAGAAAAAGGAGAGTTGAAGAATGAATGTTCATAAAATAGCGGTCATTGCGGGTGACGGTATAGGTCCTGAGGTGATTAATGAAGGTGTGAAGGTCCTTAAAGAAGTGGCTGGAATTGCCGGGGATTTTTCTTTTGAGTTCACATATTTTCCATGGGGCTGTGAATATTATCTTGAGCACGGCAAAATGCTGCCCGACGACGGACTGGAACAACTGATGAAGTTTGACGCCGTGTATCTTGGGGCGGTCGGTTATCCTGGTGTCCCTGATCATATTTCATTACGTGAACTCCTGCTGAAAATCAGAAAGCAATTTGACCAATATGTGAATGTTCGACCAGTCAAATTGCTTCAAGGTGCACCTTGTCCATTAAAAGACGTGACTCGTGACCAAATCGATATGGTTGTCATCCGTGAAAACAGTGAAGGGGAATATTCCGGTGCCGGTGATTGGCTTTTTAAAGGCAAGCCAGAAGAAGTCGTCCTGCAGACTGGGGTCTTTTCACGAAAAGGAACGGAGAGAATCATCCGTTATGCGTATGAACTGGCGCGTAAGACAGGAAGGACGCTAACGAGTATAAGCAAGGCAAACGCATTGAATTATTCAATGGTCTTTTGGGATCAGGTTTTTGAAGAAGTCGGACAGGAGTATCCGGATGTAGAAACGAATTCCTATCTGGTCGATGCAGCGAGCATGTTTTTTGTCAAACAGCCCGAACGATTTCAAATCGTTGTCACTTCCAATTTGTTTGGTGACATCATCACGGATTTAGGTGCGGCCATTGCAGGGGGGATGGGACTGGCAGCAGGAGCCAATTTAAACCCGGAACGGATTTATCCTTCGATGTTCGAACCGATTCATGGCTCAGCCCCGGATATTGCACATCAAGGCATCGCCAATCCACTTGCGGCCATATGGTCCGCCAGTCAGATTCTCGATTTCTTCGGGCATGAGGATTGGGGAGCAAAAGTGTTGGGCGTGATCGAACGGGTGATGGTCGATAAAAAGTCGCTGACACCCGATATGGGCGGGGGAGCCTCTACAGAAGAAGTCGGGGATGAAGTGGTTGCATTATTATCCACTTTACAAAAAAATCGAGTATAATCCTCATGAAAAATGGGCATCCTGCACAATAACTATCATTATAGTAAAAGGGCAGGGGAAAGCCGATGATTCAAGTTAAATTATTCGATTATGAGCATGAAAAGGATCTAGAGGATGAAATGAACGTTTTCTTGGAAGACATCCGTGATAATCAAATCGTCGATATCAAGTACAATGTCGCCACTACAGGTGAAGAGGAAGAGGAACAGATTTACTGTTTTAGTGCGATGATCATCTATAAGAAAAAATAAAGGAGGCTTTGCCCTACCTTTATCCGTACATATAATCAACATGAGACTACCTATTGCTGCAAGGCGGGCAAACCAAGGTAGTCTTTTTCCGTGAATGCCAAGAAAGTGGACTCCCAAAACCTCTTGCGTTTCAGGGAAGGGAGAATTATTCGGTGTGGAAAGTTAGGATGATGTAGCTTCCCCGCCGTTGACATGAAGTGTTTGTCCTGTCACAAAACGGGAATCATCGGAAGCGAGATAGACAAAGGTGGGAGCCAGTTCGAATGGCTGGCCTTGACGCTCCATCGGGTTCTCGACCTGTGTCACTTCGTCTGCCGAGAAACTTGCCGGGATGAGGGGTGTCCAAAACCTTCCAGGCGCAATGGCGTTCACCCGTATGCCTTGATCGACAAGACTATTTGCCAAGGCACGGGTAAAACCAATGTTGGCCCCTTTAGTCGCCGTGTAATCAATTAATTGCTTATTCCCATTAAACGTCACGACGGAGGATGTATTAATGATGGAGGAACCAGCTTTTAAATGGGGAAGGGCAGCACGGGTCGTGTAGAAGTGGGAATAGATATTCACTTTAAAGGTATCATCGAATTGCTCATCCGTAATATCAAGCAAGCTTAATTGCTGAAATTGAATACCCACATGGTTACAAAGAATATCGAGCTTCCCGAATGTTTCGATGGTGTCTTCCACGATATCGATACATTGCTGTTTATCCCTTAAGTCACCAGGCAGCAGTAAGCAACGTTGTCCAAGCTCTTCAATTCTCGTTTTAGTCCGATTGGCATCCTCATGTTCATCCAGATAAGCGATGGAGACATCTGCGCCTTCTTTAGCAAAAGCGATGGCAGCCGCCGCACCAATCCCACTGTCACCGCCAGTTATCAATGCCACCTTTCCTGTTAATTTTCCGCTTCCTCTATAATTGGGATTTTCAATGATGGGCCGGGGCACCATTAATTTTTCCACACCAGGTTGGCGGAATTGGCGTTGCTCCGGAACTGTAATGGGAACGTCTTGATAACGAGTGATCTTTCCATAATTCGGATGCATGGGATAGCCTTTTTCTGATGATTTCTTTTTCTTATCTTCTGCCATGAGGAGTCCTCCTAAAAGAATTTAGTCGGATTACTTTATGTCGATCAGGTAAGTGCCGTGCATGAAGAACATGTTTGGGTACGGGCTCGTTGCCGTGCAGTTTCGAATATGCTGTAGGGGAGAAAAAAAGTTTTTGGAGGCCTCTATATGCCCTATTATTATAGTGAAGAAGTGAAGTTGCTATTGGTCGAACAATCCGATGAAAAAGTGGAGTTGTTATATGATTCCAACCCAAATACCTTTGAATTGCCCCTCATAGGACCAAGACCGCCCTATTATTATAACCCGCGCTATGTGCCGTATTATCCTGTGATTTAAGTACGTACATCAAAAAGGAAAAAGGCATTTAAGAACGAGTCTGCTGTATTGGGCTGCCTTGGTCTTTTGATGAGTGGACTTGAAGCAGCCTCAGTTCGACTTCCCAATCAAAAAAGAGTAGGCATAAATTAGGAATAACCAATAAAATTCTTCTGTGAATTTTACAAACACAGAGATAATGGGTAAAGTTAAACATAATACATAGTGCGGACTGGTGTATTTAAAGGGGAGATTCATTTTGGATAACAATATGAGACAACTAATAGAAACTATACAGCAATCGGATGGGGGCCATATCTTATACTGTTTTAATGAATTGGAAGCCTACGTAGAAAATGAAGCAACATTCATCATTGCCGGTGTTGAACAGGGAGACCACATCCTGATTGTCGAAAATGACCGTATCTTTCCTTTGGTGTACAAAAAATTGCAGCTTCATTTAAATGAGGAGCAATTGGAGAAAGTGCATCTTATTAATAATTTTGATTTTTATTGTTTTCATGGAGACTTCCATCCTTCGACGATGGTTAATTATTTCTTGGAAAATATCGATACATACTCTAAACGGAATCAACTCGTGCGGACATGGGGACATGTTGAATGGGGCCATGACGATCAAGTCAGCGTAGCAATAGGTGAATATGAAAAAGGAATCGATAAATTGATCAAAGAACGAGGGTTGATTTCTGTTTGTGCGTATGATGACTGCAGAGTGCCTTCCGAACTAAAAGCAAACTTGATCAAGCATCATGGGGTCCTGGTAACCGATGAAAAAATTACGATATTGGCTAACGGATAGAACAAAGGGGAGAGTTATTTTGGAAAGTTTTACTGAACGGGTGATTAAAATCATTCAACATATCCCTTCCGGTAATGTGATGACATATGGTCAAATTGGACAGCTCGCCGGAAGTCCGCGCGGTGCAAGGCAGGTCGTAAGGATCCTTCATTCAAGCAGCAAAAAACATGACCTTCCCTGGCATCGGGTAATCAATGCAAAAGGAGAAATCGGTATAAAAGCGGACGGCGCCGCAGAACACCAGAAAGCGATGCTCGAGAGTGAAGGCGTCATATTCACGAAACGGAATACCATTGACCTCGAAGCTTTTCGCTATCATCCAGAACTTTTTAACGGAATGTCGGAATAAAAGAAGTGGTGGCAAGTGCGCCTACGCCGGAAATGCGAAATCACATCTAAAAGAGGCAATCCAAATGGATTAGCCTCTTTTAGAATTATGAACGGGCATATATGGCAGCATTCATTCCGGCGAGTCTTCCGGTTACTAATGCCGAGGTGATATTGTAGCCGCCTGTGTATCCGTGTATATCCAGGATTTCACCGCAGAAATACAGTCCATCCATTAGTTTGGATGCCATTTCTTTTGGGTGAATTTCTTTGACGGATACGCCGCCGCCCGTGACGAAGGCTTTTTCCAGCGGCTGGGTGCCGTGTACTCCGAATTGGAAGTCCTTGCATAGTTCAGCAAAGCGGCGGATTTTTTCATTTGATATCGTCGCTCCTTGTTCTTGAAGGTCGATGCCGCTACGCTCAAGCAGGAAGTGAAGGTATCGTTCAGGAACTAAACCTTTTAAGGTGTTCTTAATGGCTTTTTTCGGTTCGGCTTTGATTTCCTTCATGATGTCTTGAAAAACCTCTTCCTTGTTTCTGTCCGGAAGGGCATCGAGTTTCATTGGCACTTCCGATAGGTTCCATTTTTTCATCGCTTTCACGACGAATTGGCTGCATCTTAGAACAGCTGGACCGGAGACGCCAAAATGGGTGAAGAGCATATCCATTTGGTGTGTAATCAGGGCCTTGCCTTTTGGGTTAAGGACACTCAATGAAACATCCCGAAGTGCGAGACCTTGAAGCATTCGATTTTTAATGAATGTTTCATGGCTTAGTACGGGAACTTCAGTTGGGAACAGTTCGGTAATCGTATGCCCCGCCTTCTTAGCCCATGCGTATCCGTCGCCGGTTGAACCGGTGTGAGGAACTGATTTTCCACCGACTGCTATCACGACTGCATCCGTGTCAATGGTCTGTCCATCTTTTAACCGGACACCGCTTGTTTTTCCATGTTCATAGAGAACTTCCGCAACTGGGGAGTTCTTATAGATTGTTACTTTTAAATTCGACAGGCGCGTCAGTAGCGCATCCACGACACTTTGCGCTTTATCGTTGACCGGGAACATCCGCCCATGGTCCTCTTCTTTGAGGGCCACGCCCAATTTTTCAAAGAATTGAATAATGTCTTCATTATTAAACTCTGAGAAAGCACTGTATAGAAATCGCCCGTTTCCAGGGATATGCTGAATGATTTCATCGATTGAGAGCCTGTTCGTCACGTTGCAGCGTCCGCCGCCCGAGATTGCAAGTTTCCTGCCAAGCTTCTCGCCTTTATCCACTAACAATACATGGGCGCCCTTTTCCCCGGCCGCTATTGCTGCCATCAATCCGGAAGGACCACCGCCAATTACCACTACATCATATTTCAAATTGATCACCACTTTATCATTTTCAGTCCCTTCATTATATAGCAAGTGCCCGTCAGATTGCGAATGTAGAAAAAAAGGAATTATTTGTTTGTGTATTATCTTCGAAAACGATAAACTTGATTGTAGTTTTCTATAGAAAAAATACTTTAATATGATAAGATAAAGAGCGTGTGAAACGTAACTGACAGAGGCAGGAAGGGATTAGATGTCATCTAAGTTTTTAAAAGGGGCTTTTATATTAACGCTGGGAGCGATTATTTCCAAGGTACTTGGTTTATTTTACGTCATCCCATTTGAACATATGGTTGGGAATAAAGGGGCTACCCTGTATCAATATGGGTACGTTCCATATACCATTTTCATTAGCTTTGCAACGGCAGGCATGCCGCTTGCTGTTTCTAAATTCATTTCGAAGTATAATGCGCTCGAGGAATACGCCGTCGGTGAGAAGTTATTTAAATCGAGTCTGAAATTAATGGTTGTCACCGGTTTTCTCGCTTTTTTGGTTCTTTATACGATGGCACCGATGTTTACTGGAGTCTTCGGGGTCAAGAAGGAAGATGTCAGTGATGT
This sequence comes from Peribacillus sp. ACCC06369, assembly GCF_030348945.1. Taxonomy (NCBI): domain Bacteria; kingdom Bacillati; phylum Bacillota; class Bacilli; order Caryophanales; family Bacillaceae; genus Peribacillus; species Peribacillus sp. ACCC06369. The sequence goes on along the minus strand of NZ_JAUCEN010000002.1, from coordinate 4,037,818 downwards.
CACGGAGATCATACGGGCAGTCAGCTTCGCCTTGATTTTTGTACCGTTCATGAGTATCATCCGCGGCTTCTTTCAAGGTCATGAAGCGATGGAACCAACGGCCATCTCTCAGGTTGTCGAACAAATTGTCCGCATTGTGTTCCTTCTGGCCGGTGTGTATGTTGTTTTAAATGTCTTGGATGGAGAGTTAGTGAAGGCCATCCAAATGGCTACATTCGCGGCGACGGTTGGGGCTGTCGGCGGTTTAGTGGTGTTATTTTGGTATTGGAAAAAACAAAAACCCCATTTGGACAGCTTGATGAAGAAAGACCGGGGGACGATGGACATTTCCCTGAAGGAAATCTATAAAGAAATATTTCTGTCGTCGATTCCTTTCATATTCGTCGGAATCGCGATGCCAATGTTTCAGTTGGCGGACTTGCTGTCTTTCAATAAGGCGATGTCGGCCATCGGGCTGCAGCATGTCGCAGAAGATGCCCTTGGGGTGTTGAATGTATATGCCCAAAAGCTTGTCTTGATTCCCATGACGCTTGCAACCGGGTTTTCAATGGCGCTTCTGCCCTCGGTGACGAAGGCTTATGTAAGCGAGGATTCGGAAGAGTTAAACCGCCAGCTGAACCAAGCCTTCCAGATTTTGTTGTTCATTACGATCCCTGCGGTCGTTGGCATGTCGGTACTGGCCGATCCAATCTATAGTGCCTTTTATAGCCATGATCCACTAGGAATCAGTGTCCTGAAGGCATATGCGCCCGTTTCCATCTTGTTTGCACTTTTTTCCGTTTCGGCGGCCGTTTTACAAGGCATCAATCAGCAGAAATATACGGTGCTCAGCCTGCTTGTTGGCTTTTTAATCAAATTGAGCTTGAATATCCCGATGATCAAGTTGTTTGAAACGGAAGGATCCGTTTATGCCACGGCATTCGGCTACTTGGCTGCTGTACTGCTGAATTTGTATATCATTACTTACTTTACTGGATATCGTTACAGCCTTACCATCAGAAGATCTGTTTTGATCTCTGTTTTTTCAATAATTATGGGACTGGCTGCATGGGGCATGAACAGTTTATTATCGCTGTGGCTTACAACGGAAGGGCGCTTTCAAGCGATTTTGATCGTGGCCATTTGTGCAATCTTTGGAGCGCTCATTTATGCGGCACTTTCCTTGAAAAGCAAACTTGCCCATCGTTTGTTCGGTACCCGGATCGATCGGTTAAAAGCTAAATTGGGATTATAAGATAGAAGTTTGATGTGTAAAAAAAAGGGTATGATAAAATGAATCCCCAGATTAAAAATATATTGGCCTTGCCTGTCATTAAAGTGGGCAAGGCTTTTTACTGAAAAGGCTTTAGGAGGAAACGATGAGAATTGATAAAATTTTATCCAATATTGGTTATGGCAGCAGGAAAGAAGTGAAAAAGCTCCTGAAATCCGGCGCCGTGAAGGTCGATGAAAGGGTGCTGAAGGATCCGAAAGAGCAAGTGGACCCTGATACGGAAGTCGTGACCGTCCATGATGAACGGGTTGAATATAGGGAGTTCATATATTTAATGATGAATAAACCGCCAGGCGTATTGTCGGCAACGGAAGACAAACACCAAGAAACGGTCATCGACATCTTGGAGCCAGAGGATTCAGTATTCGAGCCATTTCCTGTAGGCCGTCTGGATAAGGACACAGAAGGGTTATTGCTTATCACAAATGATGGAAAACTTGCCCACCAATTGCTTTCCCCGAAGAAACATGTCCCTAAAACATATTTTGCGGTCATTGATGGCGAAGTGACGGAAGAGGATATTGAGGCATTCCGCAACGGCGTGACCTTGGATGATGGGTACGAAACAAAACCAGGTGAATTGAATATTTTAAAATCAGGTCTGACTTCGGATATCGAGCTGACGATCATGGAAGGAAAGTTCCATCAGGTGAAGCGGATGTTTGAGGCCGTCGGCAAACGTGTCGTCTACCTAAAGCGTCTTTCCATGGGAAGTTTACAGCTTGATGAGGAACTTGAGCTTGGTGAGTACCGTGAGCTAACGGCGGAAGAGCTTGAACAGTTAAAGGCGGGGCAGCCTGCTGAATGAATATAGGCATAAAAAATGAGGCGGACAAATATTGTCCGCCTCAAAGTATTTTACATATCGATCTTGTTCGGGTGGTCGTTCTTTTTACGATGACATCTTCACCTTTTTACTTGTTGTCGTCCAAAGGCCACGGCTTGGGCTTTGAACAAGGTCATTGTATGCTAAGACATTTAAATCGCGCTGCACAGTTCGAGGAGTGATGCCAAATTCTTCTACAAGCTCTTGAGTAGAAACCGTACCGTTATTACTGATGAACATATAAACGGATTTAATACGGGTTAACATGCGATTTGTTGAAGGTTTCAAAAAATCACTCCTTATTCTTTTCATTGTTATTCTGAACAAATGAAAACAACCGATATGTCGGACAGCATTTCAGCTGTCACTATGTACTTGCTATACCCACCCTATAACTCCTCGGAAACATTGGAAAAAATAAGATGTCATTAGCATCATTTTACTCCTTTACAAAAGCAAATTCTATAAAAAGATGCTAATTGACTAAATATTACATTTATTATATCAAATTTTAACAAAATTATTCTCTTTACATATATAAAAATTAATAAGATTGTGTTGTGCCATTTGTTCATACTCATATTTTGCCAATAAACGATTCTAAATATGCATAAAGGGATGCACACAGCTCGAACGTTGACTATGAGGCATATACATGTTATTTTACTTAAAAAGGATCACTAATCGTAACAGTTACGGTTTGTGTGAGGATACAGGAATTGCTTGATGGCTTGGGGTTACGATGTCATAATGAGGTGTGAAGGGCAGTATAACCTTTTCATACATGATCTAAAAAGAATGTAAATATAAACAAATTCGAGGTAGAGCCATATGAACGAAAGATTAATGGAGTTTTTATTGCGCGACGAAGTGACCAGACTTTCTGGCGTGAAAAAACAAGTGTATGAATTCATCGTGAATGAGGAAGATTATCTTGCCTCGAAGGCGGACACGGTCGATCAATTCATGAGATTGCTGGTAAAGCATTCTCCGCCCAGGCTCGCAGCCCGTCATTTCAATATGCCTTATGGGGAAATCATTCGTTTCATGAATGAAATAGAAGATGAGTTGAATGAGAGATTAGAGGAAAGATGCAAGAAAGTGAAGTGGATGGACTACACGGAAAAGGACCAGCAGGCATTTGTGGAATATCATAGAAAGTTATATCTTTTCGTAAATTAATAAATTGGATGATGAAAATGCCCTCGGTATGAAAGGGCATTTTTTTATTTGTCCGGAACCATTAAACGAGAATCCAGCACAACCATTCCTTTAAATCCAAAGATCCAGTAGAAATGCGGGAAAAGCGCGTCCAAGGGAGTCCCCGCAGGCGCAAAAGCGCCGAGGAGGCTTCCCGGACCGCCCGCGGAAAGCGAGTACCTGAAGTGGAAATCAATGATTGGATTTTACAAACCCTCAAGAAAACGTTCCAGTTGATTTCAGAAATCCGCTCCCCTTTCCGCCGACTGTCTGCCAAGCCACATCAAAGCAAGCGCCTGCGGGGTCTCGGCTAGCCAGGTATTCGGCAGGAGTGACGCAAATTTCTTCAATTGAAGTTAACGGCATCAAGGAAGGTAGTGAAGGTAGGGGATACCATTTCCGATATGAAAGAAGGAGTGAATGCTGGAGTATGGACGGTCGGAGTCATTGTCGGAAGCTCCGAGATGGGATTGAGTTTGAATGAGTATACAAGTTTACCAGAACTTGATAAACAAAATCTCATCTCTAAAACGGCAGACACCTTTATGAAAAACGGTGCCGACTTTACCGTCAAAACGATTGAGGAATTACCTGAACTCATAGATACCATCAACCTTCTTATATCAGAAGGGAAGAGACCTCGTTCAAGCTAACTCCCAGTGCCAAAAAAAAGTGCAGCATCTCTTTCACCCATGAGTGGGGATGAGGGATGCTGCACTTTTTCACTTTTGGACTGGGTTCTATCTCGATTCTCTTTATTTCTTTTCACAAGGTGAGGATTGACTTACTACATCAATCTTTTCGTTAGATAACCATTCGATAGATTAATCCAGTAATGACCTGTATGTCTCATACCGACAATAGTCGTGTCTAAGCTGCATTTTTATCTTATTTTCAAGCATCCTGGCTTTTTAAATCTACATCATAATTTTCTTCGATTTTCAATTGTGGTGGCTGTTTTTTAAGTCCCTTTGTCAATACAAGTAAATAAATGAAGCCTATTATTAACCAACTTACTCCAAGTATTTTTGAGTGCACATCAAGATTCACAAGTAGTAAAATATCAAGAGCAGCTCCAATAAGAGGCACAAATAAATATAAGATAGTTCCTTTTACCGAACGTTCTCTATTTCTAATATAATAATGAGCAATTACGGCAATATTAACACAAGTATACGCAAGAAACGCCCCGAAATTAATGAATGATGCTACAAGATCTAAACTTAAAAATAAAGCAAGCAAAGAGACAGAACTAATGATCAGGATATTATTTACGGGTGTTCTATATCTCGGATGCAGGGTGCCAAAGAACTTTTTAGGAAACTGTCCATCTCGCCCCATCGTATAGAGGACTCGTGATGCACTTGCCTGGGACGACATGGCACTACCCAATACAGCTAATGCGTAAAGCGCAAGATATATTGAGTACATCGCCTTTCCACCAACAAGTTTAATAATTTCGTAGGCAGCCGAATCAGGATTATTAAATGTGTTATATTCTGGCCATACAAGATATGAGAAATATGCAACACTTGTAAAGATTAAACCACCACCAAGAGTAATTAAAATAACAGCTCGGGGAATCGTTTTCTTAGGGTTCACTGTCTCTTCAGCAAACGCTGTAACTGATTCAAATCCAAGGAAACAAAAGCATAATAAAGCTGCTCCAGCTATTGTATAAGAAAAGGGTTCTTTCGAATTATAGAATGGCTCAAGAGATAAAAGAGTTGCCGTGCCTTCGCCCATAAAAATTTCCTTAATGGAAAAACCTATAAAGATAAGGATAAAAAGTAAAGCGAAAATCGTTATGAATGCGTTTACATTTGTAGCAAACTTCAATCCTTTAATATTAATAAAAGTGACGAGCACCAGCATACCTGCAATCCAGATGTAACTTGGAATTGTAGGAAAGGCTGCTGAGAAAAATATACCAAATACTAAGTAATTTACCATTGGCATAAATAAATAATCCATTAAGATTACCCATCCGACAAGAAATCCAACAGAGGGATTGATCGATTTTTGCGTATAAACATATGCAGAACCGGATGATGGAAACGCAATTGCCATTTTCCCATAACTGTAAGCAGTAAACATCATTACCACTAGAGCAACAATCATTGCCCCCGGAACCATACCGTGGGAAATATTAGCCGCAATACCATACGTAGTAAAAGCTGTGGTTAACCCCATAAATGAAAAACCAAACAACACTACTGGAATGAGTGTCAGTGTTCGATCTGTTTTCCTTAAATTTGACATGTAAAATACTCTCCTCTTTTACCTGATTTAACCTTTTACAAGAAGTGGGATCTATATTATTACGTCCATAGCTTTTTTAATACGTGGTTTTCTAGTAATCATAAAAGAGTCAGAAAGATGCTAGGGAGCCTGCTTTGAATTATCCATGAATTTGTTGTGTAGAACTTATCTCCCCGTTCCTCGTAGAGAATTCCGTCTGCAGAATGACAAAGATAATTCATTGGAATGTATATTATATCTTATATAATTCCTGCAAAAGTTTTCTCGCTGGCATCTTTCCTGACTCCTAGAAATTCTTTAGTAGCGATTTGTTCAATAACTTGTATACTGATTTCTAATCAATAGAAATGAAACGTAGAATATGAGATGACTCTAAGGACGCTTTATTATTTGGACAATAGTAACTCCGTTTTTATATCAGTATAAGGCATGTTATGATTGATCCCAACTTCGTGATGAACAATTTCACCGTTCAAAGTGCTGATACAATTTCTTACTATTGCATCATTTACTACAACCTCTTTCAAACCATTATTCGCAATGTTCATAATATATGGGCCGGTTGTCATCAACATCATGTTTGTCGAGGTTTGTGGACATAGAGCAGGCATATTCGGGACACAGTAATGTAGGACTTCTTGTTCGTAGTAAACTGGATCCTCTAAAGTCGTATAACGTGAGGTTTCAATTATACCCGTTCCTGCAATATCAATAATAATAGAATTAGGTTTCATCTTACTGACCATCTCTCGTGTTATGAGAGATTCGGTTACCCCTGGCATCGGATAAATTGTATTAATTAAAACATCACTTTGAATAAGTTCTTCGAACATCATATCTTTATCCCAACACAAAATGTCCACCTGTGGCAACTGATCGTTCAAATAATCAATGCGTTTCATTGATGCTTCCATGATTGTTACATTCAATCCAAGACCCACAGCAACTTGCGCAGTATTGAGTCCAGCATTGCCACCACCAAGTATGAATACTTTGCTCGACGGTAAACCGGCCAGTTTCCGGAGAAGTATTCCTTTTCCACCATAACCATATTGAGCATATTTGACTGCTTCAAGCATTGCTAATGTTCCTGCAATTTCACTCATTGGTTTAATTGTAGGTCTAGTCCCATCAGGTAAAACGATTAATTCCATTGATAATGAAATTGCTTTTTTATCTAGTAATGCCTGTGTCATTTCATGATTTACATCTTCCGCCAAATGAAACCATGCCATTATCATTTGATTTTCTCTAAGAAGGCCGTATTCATAGGGTTGAAGTTCCTTCACTTTAACAACAAATTCTGCCTTCTCATAAATTTCGTCAATCGTGTTTGCTATTTTTGCTCCAGCCAAAACATATTTTTCGTCACAAAAACCACTAGCTTCACCTGCCATGCGTTGTATTAGTACTTCATGACCGAAAGCTGTTAATTTTTTTACCCACGTTGGATTTAATCCCACTCTAGTCTCTGCAGTTTTTAATTCTTTAGGCACTCCTACTATCATTGTTCATTCTCCTTTTTAATTGCATTTAATTTATTGAACATTCTAAAATCTTACAGGGAAATGATAACCCTTTCATTAGACACGAGGTTAAATTTATATTAGTTTTTTTTTAACCAAGCACTTTCGGTCATCTTGAACTTTTATGAATACAGCATTGGTGAAAAAGTGAAAATTTTTCATTGTTTATCTAATATTTTGGTCGTTTTAAGTTTCAGTAATCCACCGTTCATTCGCACATATAACTGATGAAATACGGTGTAAATGGATACCATTATGAAAGATTCTCAGGTTGATTAAGGTATTTCATCAAAGCAGGTAAAAGAACGTACTTATAGACACCGACCCGTATTACTTGGGGGTAAACAGAGAAAGGGATCCATATTTTATGGGCTTAGACATTCTAGTATAGTTATAATAAGATGATACAGCTAACAATTATTAAATGAGGAGGTACATATGCTTACAGTACAAGATGTTCTTAAGCGCCCACTCTTTTCAAAGACGGAGGTAGTTGCGGGGGCAAACGGGTTGCACCGTCAAGTCAAATGGACACATGTCCTTGAAATTCCGTTTTTTGATGATACCATCTTTCAGGGAGGGGAACTGATACTCTCCACCGGATTTGGCTTTGAATGGAGAGACTCCTCTAATACTTCATTTTTGTTAAATCTTATCGAACGCAACGCCTCATGTTTATGTATAGAACTTGGACACTACTTCGAAAAGGTCCCTAAAGAAATGATCGAGATGGCAAATGAGTATAACTTTCCGATTATAATTTTCAAAGAATTCATAAATTTCGTCGAAATAGCGCAGGATCTACATTCGTTTTTCATTAATGCTCATCATGAGAAGTTGATTACATTAAATTCAATTTCAAGAGAATTCCATTCATTGTCACTCACTACTCATGGGTTATCCAATATTTTAAAGTTGTTGCAACAGAAGACAGAAGCACCAATTATCTATCTTCCTATAGAAGGAACACCTTTTTCGATTCCAGGATTGAAAAATGAATTTATGGAACAGCTACTTCAAATCATTTATGAAGATAAAGAACACTGGCACGACCGAATTACAAATGATTCGCCCGTTGAATGGAAGGCATTAAACCATACTATTCTTCTCCAACCGATCGGAGCAATGGATCAAATCTGGGCATACCTTGTTATGGTTTTAGATCGTGAATCGGATGAATTTGATTTCCTAATCCTTGATCGTGCTTCTCTAGCAATCTCACAAGACTTATTGCGTAAACATTATTTGGATGAAAAACGATTACGTTTAGAATCTACATGGCTAAATGATTTACTTTATAGACGCATCAATAATGAGGAACAAGCAAGGGGATTTATTTCGTTAAAATCTAAGCACGCTTCTATACGTTATCGAATTGCAATCATTGATATCGAAGATGTTTTTCATCCGACTTCATTAAGTTTATCGGATGAAGAAAATGAATCTGCTATTTATCATTATTCTTTAAAAATTCGATCTGGGTTCGCAAAATATTCTTTTACACCCTATATCACATCAATAAGAAATCAGATTATTGTATTAGCTATTGATCTTGGAACTGCCGATTCCTCTAAGGCGCGCTTCTTGAAAGTGATCGAAACCTTGCTATATGTTAGAGAAGGTGAATCTAGTCAAATCCGTATAGGCGTTGGGCGACAATACCAGTTACTTTTGGATGCTCATAATGGTTATCGAGAAGCGCAGTTAGCTTTAAATTATCGTACGTTTTCAACAAGTGCCTTTTACGAAGACCTTGGAATCTTTCGGCTGATTCAATTAATTCAGCATGATCAAGATACAGCCCATTTTATTGAAGACTATCTCTCTCCTTTAATATCCTATGATAAGGAATATGGAACGGAATTGCTTCTGACTTTAACGAAATACTTTGAGTTTGATCGCTCAAAGAAGCTTACGGCTCAAAAATTGCATATTGTAAGACAAACACTCTATCATCGGATGGAAAAAATAAAAAAGATTCTTGATTTTGATTTTGATATGCCTGAGAACAGATTAAACGTTGAAATGGCTTTGAAAGCATATCAACTTATACAACAAGGGGGAGTACTTACGAAGTAGTTATCAACCGCCAATCACGGGGTGCATAGCAACGTGTTCCACAATATCTCTTGTCTACTTTCTAAGATTAATTATACGAAAAGAAAAAACTCTCTCTACGGTTGTAGCTATTTCACTGGATGTGCCCTCTGAGGAGAACAAATCTTGGATTGGATTTAATCAGAATGCAACGAACAGATATATTGAACACTTTATTAAAACGAGTCAACTTTTCTAATATAGTAAAAACGGGCATATGATAAGAGAGCTATCCTGTTAAACTACTTTATCTATGAATAAAGCAGGTTAATTTTTAACGTTACACCAATACCCTTACTCCATTTTCAACCTAATTTTGCATTCTAATGGTAATACTCCATTTATCATTCATACGTTCTTAATGAATGGTAAGTTTTAGTGATTGGAAATAAACAACTCTGTTGATTTTTAAAATGAACAGAGTTTTTTAATAAATCCATATTGTAAAAAGTGAGAAAAGAGTGTACGATTAAATGAGAATGATAATCAATCACACTTGATTACCGAGGAGTGGACGTAAATGGATCAGCAAGATTTATTTGATGTAACGGTTATTGGAGGCGGGCCAGCAGGCCTTTACTCCACTTTTTATAGCGGACTTAGAGAAATGAAAGTTAAACTGATTGAATACCAGCCACAGCTAGGCGGGAAAATTCATGTTTATCCAGAGAAAATGATTTGGGATGTAGGAGGGCTGACGCCCACTACGGGGGAAAAATTAATTGAACAGCTCGTGGAGCAGGGGTTAACATTCAATCCAACGGTCGTGTTGAATGAAAAAGTGGAATCGATCACACGTAATGAGGAAGGTATATTCGTTTTACATACAGCATCAGGTCAAAAGCACTTTTCCAAAACGATCATTGTCGCAGTCGGCGGTGGAATCCTGAATCCGCAAAAGTTGGAAATAGACGGTGCAGAAAGGTTTGAAGTCTCCAATTTAAACTATACCGTGAAGTCTTTCAATCGTTTCAAGGATAAAACGGTGATCATTTCAGGCGGCGGGAATTCTGCAATAGACTGGGCAAATGAATTGGAGCCCATCGCCAAAAAGGTGTATCTGACATATAGGAAAGATAGTTTAGCAGGTCATGAATCACAAGCGAAACAATTGATGGAAAGCTCTGCGGTTTGTTTCTTGAATACCATGATCACAAAATTGATCGCTTGCGCTGATCATGAATCAATTGAATATGTTGAACTGACGAATCATGAAAAGGGCGAGGTATCTTACTTGCCAATCGATGAAGTCATCATCAATCATGGTTATGAGCGTGATACATCGCTGCTTCGAAATAGTAAAGTGGATATTGCCATAGTCGATAATTATTATATTGAAGGTACTTCCGCCAGTGAATCCTCGATGGATGGAATATACGCTGCCGGTGATATCCTAAAGCACGAAGGTAAATTGAACTTAATAGCAGGTACCTTCCAAGATGCAGCAAACGCCGTAAACAAGGCAAAGCAATATATCCAGCCTGACGCTAACGGAGTGGGCATGGTCTCTTCACATAATGAAGTCTTTAAAAAGCGCAATAGGGAATTGATCAAAGAAATGATGAAGAAACCGGCTGGGGTCCTTTAAAGGGAAACGAAAACTGAAATCTGGTTCGAAATGTCTCACCCCCGAACCATGATGATAAAAAAAGACTTGTTTATCCTTCATGGTTTACTTTTTTATGGATGGAATCCCATTGGATTTCTGAAAACAGCTGGAACTTCTTCGGATTTTTCTAAGTCTAAAAGCTCCAGGGCCTCATGGGCCCTGGAGCTTTTAGCATCTTCCACATTATAAAGATTCTTTGATGACCTTCTTGTAATGGAATACGGATAGGATTGCGAAAATCGAGTACAATGCCGTGTATAATGCCATTACGATGATCATCGGTGTCCAAACTTCGGTACCGAATAAGAACCATCCTGATTGGACTGCGAAATAACTGTGAAGCAGTCCGACGACTAAAGGAATGCCGAAATTGAAAATTTGTTTTGCTTGGATTCCCCTTAGTAAGTCACCTCGCGTGAATCCCAGTTTTCTTAAGATGGTATAATTGGATTTTTCACCTTCACTTTCATCCATTTGTTTGAAATATAGGATACAGCCGGATGTGATGAGGAAGGTTAACCCCAAGAAGCCGACGATGAACATGATAAGACCCATGTTCTTCTTCTGGGTGTTGAACATTTCAAATTGGGAATCATTCACATGTTCTTCTTTAAAACTCATTTTATTGAATAGATCATTCGCTTTTTCAACTTCAGCTTCATCCTTCACATCAATGCCGATATTTACAGATGATACTTTTTGGATTTTCGGGTCGACATCCTTCTTCAAACGGTCGAATATCGTTTGGTCTACAATGGCAACGGGCAATCCGCCGTTCGTGAAGTAATAGGACACGAAGGTATCATCATTCAATCCCATATATGTTTGCGGAATCACTTCGTGTTTGCCCTTCAGTTCAATCTTTCCGGAATCCTTCAAGGACATGACCTTCTCCATCATATTACTGTATCCGCTGAAAAGGGTCTCATCTTCAGCGAGGTTGATTCCTTTAACGGATTCATCACTGATGACAGGAACGGTCATGATGTCCGGATCAAAGTTCACACCTTCCAAGCTAGTCTCCATTATTTCCTTTACATTGACATCCACTTGAATGACATCAATCATCTTTTCGTCGTAATCAATTTTACTGTCTGATAAAGCTTCTTTGAATGCATCCGCATCTCCCTTATCCGTCATGGAAAAATCGGTGGGGATACTGCTTTGTGCCATTTTCTCCGCTGAGTAGTAGGAGATATAGCTTAATGATAATAACCCAATCGCCAAAGCCGAAACGGTCGTGATGATCGTCAATAATATCGCATTCGATTTCATCCGGAACATGATGGATGAAAGGGACAATACTTCATTGATGTTCAAATAGCCATTTTTCTTTTTACGGACGATATTAAAGATGAAGCTTACGGATCCTTTATAGAATAGGTAAGTACCGATGATAACGGATGCCAAAATGAAGATCATGGCCATAAAAAGCTCGCTCATCTCTGAAAAGGCTCCATCGAATAACTTGGATGAAACGACATAGCCGGCAATGATCAGGATGATTCCGAATATCCCGATGATCATTTCGAGCATCGAAACCTTTTTCACTTTTCCTTCCGTCATTGAAGTCACCCTAAATAATGATAGGATGGTCTGCCTTTTAATGAAGGCATAATTCATCAACATGATGAAAAGATAGATGGCGCTAAAAACGAGAATGGTTTGAACAAGCGGCTGAAAAGAAAATTTAAGGGTCGCGATCGCCTGGACACCCATTATTTTAAATAATATCATGATGATCAATTTTGAAGCGGCAAACCCTACAAAGATTCCCAGGAATACGGAACAGAAATACAGGATCAGGTTTTCCACACTTAGGATACGGAATATCCTGTTCTTGGTCATGCCGATCAATTGGAATAAGCCAATTTCTTTACTGCGTCTTTTTATGAAAATGCTATTGGCATATAAAAGGAATATGGAAACAATCGCAACAAGCAGGATCGATGCAGCCTTGATGGAGGCGGCCCCTTTCACCGTACCCTCCGCTTCATCCAGCGATGGGTCATATTGCAAGGTGACAAAAGCAAAGTAAAGGGAAGCGCTGAAGACCAGGGCAAACACATACAGATAATAGTTCTTCAGATTCTTCTTCAGATTTCGAAAGATGAGTTGATTAATGCTCATTTTGAACCCCTCCCAATACACCTTGTGTTTTCATGATGTCCTTGAAGAAGGTTTGTCTGGATTCCTCACCTTTATTCAATTGTGTATAGATTTGTCCATCTTTAATGAAAATGACTCGGCTGCAATAACTGGCGGCCACTGGATCATGGGTTACCATGATGATGGTCGCTTTGCGCTTTCGATTCATTTCGCTCAGTTTGTTCAGTAAATCGGATGCTGATTTGGAGTCAAGCGCCCCAGTCGGTTCATCCGCAAATATGATGCTTGGATCATGGATGAAAGCCCGTGCTGCAGACGTACGCTGTTTTTGGCCACCGGAAATTTCATTTGGGTATTTATCCTTCACTTCATATATGCCCAGTTCTTTCGCTACGTTTTCAAACTTTTGTGCCGCTTCATTTTTGGGTGTTTTTGTAATGGATAAAGGCAGAAGGATATTTTCTTTGACAGTCAGTGTGTCCAATAAGTTATATTCCTGGAAGATGAAGCCTAGATGGTTCTTCCGGAATTCGGCCAAGTTCTTTTCTTTCATACCTGAAATCTCTTTTCCATCGATCGTAATGGTGCCGTTGCTGATTTTATCGATCGAGGAAAGGACATTCAGCAAAGTCGTTTTTCCTGAACCGGATGCACCCATGATACTTACGAATTCACCTTCTTGTATGCTTATATCGAGACCCTTTAATACTTCTTGTTTATTGAATTTATTACCATAGCTTTTATGGATTTTTTTCGCTTCTAATATATTCATTTGAATACACTCCTTTTTTTCTATATCCTCATTATAAAAGGCCATGTATTTCTTTTCCTTCGTTTGGACGAACAAAGAATAAAAGCATGTGACATTTTTGTCACATGCTTGTGATATTCACGAATTCATTTCTTTTTGGGAAGGTCAAGGTAATGGTCGTTCCCATTCCAAGCTCTGATTTTACGTCAATGGAGATGAATAGGGACTCTGCTGCATTCTTGGTTAAATATAAACCCATGCCAGTTGCAGCCGTGTCACGATGATTCGTCGTGGATGTAAATCCTTTATCAAATATGCGGGATAAATCCTTTGGGTCGATGCCCCGTCCAGAATCTTTCACTTCAAGAACCGTTTGTTCAGCTTGTTCATGGCTATATATCGTGATATCGGAGTTTTCACTGTATTTAATGGAGTTAGTCAAGAGCTGCCTCATAATGAAGGCCAGCCATTTGGCATCACTTAGCACTTCGGTAACATCCAATTGTATATCGAAGCCGATGCCTTTTTGAATGCACCATGATTGCAACGTTTTAATCTCATCAAAGATTATTGTTTCCAAATCTGTATTTTCAATATACAAATCATTTTCAATGAAAGGCATGCGCCTTTGATGGAGCTGCTGATCAAGTAGGAGGTGAATGCGCAGCCACTCATAAGTCAAATGGGATTTCAGCAATTCATCATCCAAGCGGTCAATCATTAAATGCATCGCCGTCAATGGTGTTTTCACTTCATGAATCCAAGATAATAATTCATCCTTCTCCTGCTCTAAAGTCATTCGGCCAATTAATGCGGATTGCTTCAATATTTCGGTTTGGTTAATGATGCTGTTTTCTATGATTTTTTCGAAAGGGCTTTCCGGTTCGGCTATATTCGTAATATCCAGGTTGTCTTCCCGCGCTTCTAAACTTTTATAGAAAAATGTTTCTTTTTTATAGCGGAATATCAAAAACATACTGAATATGAGCAACGATAAAAAAACAATATACAGTATGGGTTTTAACGGAATGGCCGAATCAAGATAAGCGACAAAGATGATGAATAGATGAAGCAGTATGTAGAATGTGATCCAGCTGAACCTTTCCACGAGATATTTTCTGATCATGCGTTTGCCTCTTCCACGGCGATATAGCCCTGTCCGACCTTCGTTTCGATAAAATGCCCTAAACCCAGTTCATCCAACCTCTTCCGTAAACGGTTCACATTCACTGTAAGGGTGTTATCGCTTATGAAACGTTTGTCATCCCATAAGCTATTGATCAATTCCTCCCGGCTTACAATCTTGTTTTTCTGTTCAATAAGCTTTTTCAAGATGAAAATTTCATTTTTCGTCAATTCGATTGAGCCAGTCTCGGCCGATACCGTGTTCTTCTCGTAATCCACTGTTGCACCGCACCAGGTTTTCAATTCGATCTTTTCGGTATTGTAATTATATACCCGGCGGAGGGTGGCCTGTATTTTTGCGATGAGTACATCGAAATGAAAAGGCTTCTGGATAAAATCATCGGCTCCAAGCTGCATGGACATCACCATATCGGTCGGATGATCCCGTGATGATAAAAAGATGATGGGAACATTGGAATGGGCCCGGATCATTCTGCACCAATGAAACCCATCAAACTTCGGCAACTGTATATCAATGATGACCAAATCAGGTTTTATGTCCGTGAATTCCTGAACCACTTTACTAAAATCCCCAATACCGTAAATATCATAAGACCATTGCGCCAATCTATCTTTAATTTCATTGAATAACGTCGTATCATCTTCTATCAATAGTAGTTTAAACAAAGGTTTCACCGCACTTTCCAGCTTTTTCTTAAAAGTATATAGTAAAACCTTTTTAGGTTCTATAGGAGGGAGGAAACGGGAGCTGAAATAGCCTGTCCATCGTTACAAAGAACGCATCATCAACTCTAAAATATTACTTGTTGTATGTAAACCATTATTATATTAGAATTGACAATAACGAATAAAGGAAGTGAATTTATGTCTGCTATTCCTAATTGCCCTGCATGTAATTCAGAATATACATACGAAGACGGAAGTCTTTTTGTTTGCCCAGAGTGCGCCCATGAGTGGACGATGGAATTGGAAACTGAAAATAATGATCAAAAGACTATTAAAGATGCAAATGGAAATGCTTTGAATGATGGTGATACCGTGACGGTAATCAAAGATCTTAAAGTGAAAGGGAGCTCATCCGTTTTAAAAATGGGCACAAAAGTCAAAAGTATCCGTTTAGTTGATGGAGATCATGATATTGATTGCAAGATCGATGGTTTTGGTGCAATGAAATTAAAATCCCAATTTGTTAAAAAGGTATAGTGAACTTATATAACGAATGAAAGAACGGTCTAATCTATTGATTAGACCGTTCTTTTTTATGAGATTGGATACTCAATTAATAAACTTTGTCACCGTTAAAGATTGAATTCTTAACGACCACATAATCCACGTTCCGGATGGCTTCCAACTTGGTTCCTCCGGCATAAGAAATGGAAGACTGAAGATCTTGTTCCATTTCTTTCAACGTATCTTCCAAAAATCCTTTGTGCTCGACAAACATCTTTTTGCCTTCAACGTTTTTCTTTTCACCTTTTTGGAATTCAGAAGCTGAACCAAAGTATTCTTTAAAGGCCTTTCCATCTTTCTCGATCGTTTGACCTGGAGATTCTTCATGTCCAGCAAATAATGAACCGATCATGACCATGGAAGCTCCGAATCTAACTGATTTAGCTATATCACCGTTTGTGCGAATGCCGCCGTCAGCTATGATTGGCTTGCTAGCCGCTTTTGCACACCAGCGAAGTGCAGCTAATTGCCAGCCGCCCGTTCCAAATCCAGTCTTGATTTTAGTGATGCATACTTTCCCTGGTCCAATGCCTACCTTTGTAGCATCGGCACCGGCATGTTCCAATTCCCGTACCGCTTCCGGAGTTCCCACATTTCCTGCAATGACAAAACTTTCAGGTAAATGTTTTTTAATATGCTGTATCATCTTTATCACGGCATTGGAATGACCGTGTGCAATATCTATCGTAATGAATTCAGGCACAATATTGTCTTCTGATAATTGTTGAATGAATCCGTATTCTTCTTCTTTAACGCCGACACTGATGGACGCGATTAACTCACGTGCATGCATATCTTTAATGAAAGTCAGTCGTTTTTCTGGTTCAAAACGATGCATTACATAGAAGTAACCGTTTTCAGCCAAGTAAATCGCAATCTTTTCATCAATGATCGTTTGCATATTGGCAGGTACAACAGGTAACTTGAAAGTATGTTTACCCAAAGTAACGGATGTATCACATTCCGAACGGCTATTTACTACACATTTTGCAGGAATTAATTGAATATCTTCATAATCAAACACGTTTTCCATACTATGCACCTCTATATACGAATATTTTTGTCATTTTATATAAAAATTGTTCGCCCCACTAGGTAATGTACATCATTTTTATCAGTAAGTCAAAATTTTTAATGGTTTTATTTTGTGTCACTTCAGAAAAGTTATGACAAATTGATAAAGAGAAGGGTAAATCGAACGTATGCCATCGTATAAATAATGATAGAGGAAACCGATATTTGGCTGTATGAAACGCTCAGTGGAAAATTGGTTTTTACAAAAATGCCAGAAAAACATGTCTGTTATTTCTAACTGGATAGTAACGAGTTCTCAAAATAGTAAAAGCTAGACACTTTAGAAATGAGTGTCTAGCTTTTTAGTCTATTCAGCTCAGGTGGAAGGGATTATAATACCGATGATTTTATTTCTTGTATCTGCTTGATATGCCTTTGTTCATGTAAGGATAATAATTCAATCCATTGATCCAAAGAGAGGTCCCCGAACAGGGGATGCTTGGCTTTCTTTCTATTCAAGATGATATCTGAATCCATATCGTAAAGAACCTGTAATAACCGATCCCTTGATTCTGCCAGTAAATCCATAAGGCTCGATAATTGAAAGGGGGCTTTTGAGGGTGAAATGATATCAGGGGTTGCGAATTTCTTTGTTCTATTAGTAACCAAGTAAATGTTTTTTTGGATGATATTATTAAAGTCCCTTTCCTGAATGCCATTTGCTATAGCTTCTGTAAATACCTGTTCAGTAAGATATAAATGATGGCAAATTTGGGCGATGGTCCATACTTCAGGTGCAGGCCTATGGTGGAGCATTTTTTCATCCAATTCCGTAACTTCCTCTATTAACTGGTTTCTTGATTCGAATAGTAAATCATACTCGATAAAATTCATGGGAACTCCCCTTTTGTGACACCCCCATTTGAAAGCATCACTGATTTTTTTATATAGAAAAAACAAAGGGATATCGACTGCATAAAAACTAGGACATACGATGAGGGAACTTATTAAAAAATACACTGATTTAAGTGGATTCGTGATTTGTTTTCAATGTTGGGTTATGGGTGCTTTTGCAGAAGTGACACTATGCATCTAAGATAGGCTTCGATTTGAGTAAGTGTGAAGAAAAGGCATATTTCATGGGTAAGGACATTGTTCAATAATCGGCTTTAATGTTGTCTTGAGGAAGAAATGCAGAGCTGAAGTCAGAACAGTACTTCCAGGGACTATATCTTTTCTGGAGCGTTGATACCCTATCATGCCTATGCATAAAAGTTAAATTTATGCCTGCAATCTGAATGTTGAGCTTCAAAAACTAGAATGCGACTCTAGGGCTTTCTCTGGTGAATCCGGAAATGTAAGTTGGCATTCAAAAGGGAAAAAGAAACTATTAGAAGCTAAGCGTTGGTATTGATTATATCTGAAGTATAGCACAGTTAATATTTTCCTAGAAATGATTATATGAAAAAAGACGGAAGGTTTACTCATCGTCATTTTGCTTTTTAGATGGAAACGATTATCAAAAGTTGCGAACCGAATGGGGAACTTTTAAACTGTAGATAGTCAAAATGAAATGGGATGGGTGAATGCCGATGGCTAAAACAATAGTTGAAAAACTGAATTTACATAAATATGAACGGGTGGCAGTCTTGGATTTGCCAGCCGGGGCGGATTATTTAGCGGAGCTTCCGGATTACGATACAGAGCTTATTGAAAGAGCGTATGATCTTATATTTGCCTTTGTATTGGATATGGATTCCTTAAAAGGAATCGTGGATAAGGTGATCGAGAAAAATCATTTGAGTAAAAACGGCTATTTCTATTTGGCATATCCCAAGAAGGGGAATAAAGAATATGCCACATTTATTCATCGTGATGATTTGATGCAAGGCCTGGGTGCGGATGAAAGCGGTTATGTTGGATCGGGTGACATGAAGTTTGCACGTATGGTGGGATTGGATGATGTCTTTACGGTAGTCGGACTGAAAGAAGATTCGGAAAATAGAAACCGTCCATCTACCAAAGCAAGCCAATCAGTAGATGATTATATCGAAATGATTCAGGAAATTGAGAAAGATTTGCAGGAATCCCCTGAATTGCTTGCGTTCTATCAAGCACTTACCCCAGGGTACCGTAAAGATTGGGCCCGCTACGTGTATAGTGCGAAACAAGAGGCGACCCAAGTGAAACGGCGCCAGGAAATGAAATTGATTCTAGGAGAGGGATACAAGAGCAGAGATCTTTATCGAAGAAATAAATGAGGGTGGAGGAATGTCTTCCATTCTCTTTTTGTTTCTTGTCATGTTCATCCTATCAAAAGCATATACTAGACCGAATCAAAACTTAAATCGTAATAATTATGATTTGTGAGGGTGGTTGAACATGCTTTTGAAACGATACACGGGCAATTTGCTGTTATTGATTCTATTGTTTTTGCTGCTAGCGTTCTTTTTTCTAGGCGATGTGTTCATTCCAAAAGCGATTGATTTCTCGGGCTATCCGATGCTTCACTCTGTGCTCGTCGTGTTTTTGGGTTTGTTTTTAGAATCGATTCCTTTCTTGTTCCTGGGTGCCATTGCATCTTCATTCATTCAGTTGTTCATCAGTGAAGAAATCATTCAGCGAATGATACCAAAACGACCCCTGACGGCTATTTTTGCTGCGATAGGGGCAGCACTGATCATTCCGGTCTGCGAATGTGCAATTATACCGGTCGTACGGAGATTGATTCAAAAGGGTGTCCCGGTCCATGCAGGTGTTGTCTTGCTTGTAACTGCTCCAATATTGAATGTCATCGTGTTTGGCTCAACTTATTATGCGTTCCAAAATAATCCGTCCATTCTATATGGAAGAATCATTCTTTGTGTCTTGACCGCCGTGATCGTAGGTTTATTCGTTTATATATTCAGCACTAAAGATGTGGTGAAAGAGGAGAAGGTGGAACTGGTTCATGGGCATGAACATGATTTTCGGTCAACTAAATGGACAAGCTTCATTGATCATACTTCACAGGAATTTTTCATGGTCGGCAGATACTTTATCATCGGGGCTTTGTTTGCCAGTATATTTCAAGTGATTATGGATCGGACCATACTGGCCGATATTGGTCAGGCGCCGATAAAAGGCACGGCGTTGATGATGGGGATTGCGTTTGTGCTATCACTCTGTTCTTCAGCTGATGCATTCGTTGCCGCCTCCTTTTCCCATAGTTTTTTACCAGGTTCGATACTGGGTTTCCTAGTATTTGGGCCAATGCTGGATTTGAAAAATGTCCTGATCATGATGTCCTGTTTTAAACGGAGCTTTGTCGTCACATATGTCTTGCTTGTTTTCGCAGTCGTCTTCAGCCTATGCCTGATTGCAGGCGGATTGATCAGTAAGGGGGGCTTCTGATGAAACGTTTTTTTATCCAAAGACTAGAGGGATTGCTGCTGCTTGGACTGGGCCTCATGATTTTTAAATTGTATGTTTCGGGACATTTAACGAAATTGATTGCACCCAAAATGGTTCCATATGCATTGGCGGCGCTTTTTGCTTTTTTAGTGATCAGTCTTCTCCGTCTAAAAAAACAAAAACAGGGTACACATCATTGTAATTGCGAATCGAATGGAGAGTCTTCCTCGTCCGCGTTGGTCCTGAAATATAGTTTGTTTTTCATTCCGATCCTTCTCGGCTTCACCTTGACCGATTTTACATTAAGCGGTGAAGTGCTGGCAAAAAGAGGGATGGCGAATCAGCAGCCACAGAAGGTAAGTTCGTATGATACTGGGAAACATGTGAATGGGGATAAAATCACCGTTACGGATGATAATTACTTTGAGGTACTGGATGATTTGCTGAACAACCTCGATGCGATTGAGGGGAAAGAAATAGAGCTTTCGGGATTTATATATCGTGAAGATACTTTTACGGACAAACAAATGGCCATCTCCCGCCTCTCCATGTCCTGCTGTGTAGTCGATGCGACATTATACGGATATATGGTCAACGGGAATGTGGAGGGCATGAAGACGAATGATTGGTACACCATAACGGGTACATTAAAAAAAGGAAGCTATAAAGGTGAAGCCGTACCTGTGATCGATTTAAAAGAGTCGAAAAAAATAAAGGCACCGGAAGAAGCTTATTTATATGAAAATGTGCAAATCATTCAATAGGATTGGAAAACCCGGCAAAAGGATTTTTTGCCGGGTTTTCAACTGGTGCCGAAAGGGGGATTTTGCCTGTACGAAGATACCCTTTTCATGTAAAAAGGCCTTAAAGCCATATATTCCATCATAAGATCCCATTCCGCTTGTATTTATACCGTCGAATGTCAGAAAACGTGGGCGGCGAGAATTCTCTTCAAATTCATACTTTGAAGGCATAAATTGTTTTGATGGGCACCTGGTTCTCTGTTATTCATACTATATGGGATAAAGAACAGGGAGGGGTTATGCCATGTATGGGCATGATACGTATGAAGGTGATTGGAACAGACAGAAGGATATGGTGATTCAGCTAGAAAAGGCGATAAATGGGGAGTACAGTGCCATCCAGTGTTATGAGAAATTGGCAGCATTAGCGCCGGATGAAAAGCAGAGGAAACAAATCATTGAAATAAGGGAAGACGAAATAAAACATATTCAAGCATTCACCCGGATATACAACAGCTTGACCGGGATGCAGCCACAGCCTAAAGTGACGGAACCATGCCCGGACTCCTATGCAGCCGGATTGGAATTTGCCGTTCAAGATGAACAGGAAACAGTGGATTTTTATCTGGATGTCGCAGATGGTGCGGCTGATAGAACCATCAGAAAGGCGTTCCGGCGTGCTGCCGCCGATGAACAAAACCATGCCGTCTGGTTTTTGTTTTACTTAGTAAAACTCAAAGGCTGATTCATTAGTAAGGAAAGTTGAAAAAAAGCCAGGAAATTATCCTGACTTTTTTCACTTTCACTTTAGGACAGCTCCTGGTTCATCAATCTAGTTTTTTTTCGTACCCCTGGTGAAATCGTCAATGAGATGATTCCGCATAAGAGTAATCCGACCCCGATCCATGACATGGGGGACAAGCTCTCGCCGACAAGGAAGACACCGAGAAGAGCGGCTGTCAGCGGCTCGGCGAGTGATAAGGAAACGGCTGTTGATGAAGGAACGGATAAAAGTCCTTTATTAAAAAATAAGTAGGCTGCTGCTGTAGCAAGAAGTCCAAGGTGAAGGCTGACGGCCATCCCGTTCGCTGTGCCGATCCAGCTGATATCCAGTATGAATAAAGCGGGTGCCAATAGCAGGGCGCTAAAACTAAAGATGACAGCGGCAGTTGCTTCTGGAGGTTGTTTATCCAAAATCCTTTTACTAACCAATGTGAATACCGTAAAGGAAACTCCAGCCCCAAGCGCAAGCAGCGCACCTACAGGATCGATGGTAACGGATCCTTTATTTGAAAAAAGCAGTAGACACCCGGCAATCGATAAACCCGTGGCGGTCCACCAGCTTGTTGATGGCCGTTTTTTACTGAACAGCCATTCAAGGAATCCGGCGATGATGGGGGCGCTGCTTAAAGTGATGATGGTGCCAATGGCAATTCCGGTCATGCTGACAGCCATGAAAAATAGCGGCTGGTAACAGGCCATGCCTAACGTGGCTAAGATGGTCTCCTTTAGTGGCCAATTATATCGCGTTAATTTTTTTTGCCAGATTGCAATGAGCAATAATGCGGAACCGCCGACTGCCAAGCGGACGGCACCTATTGCTATGGGATGGGCTCCATCGGGGGCGAATGACTGGGCAGTTCCGGTCGTTCCCCACAGCATGGCACCAAGTATGACGAGTAAATAGGGGTATTTTTCCTTCATGGAAGTTCTCCTGTGATAAAGATTTACTATTCAGAATATATGATTGTATCAATTAAGTCAAAGCGTCCATTTGTTCGGGAGAACGTAACATAGTATAATGGGCTTACTATGGATAGTGGTGTAAGGGGGATAAGCATGTCTTCAGGTAATCGTAACAATCAAATTGGACCGCCGCGGTTTGCAATTGCCATTCACTCTCTGGTTTGGCTCGCACAAAGCGAAAAGCTCCTGACAAGTTCGGCAATCGCCTTGAAGGTGAATTCACATGCCACTTTTTTAAGAAGGGTGATGGCTCAGCTTGCAGCTGAGGGGATCGTCGAAACAAAGGAAGGGCGGGAAGGCGGATATAGCTTGAAGGTACCAGCCTCACAGCTTACTTTGGCCGATGTGTATCAAGCGGTACGGCCGGAATGCCTTGTTTGTATGGAAACGAGCGAATGCGGTGAAGTCGGGAAGCAGTTGGATTCGGCATTGGAGGAAATCATGAACGAAGCCGAAAAGGAAACATTGCGCCTATTAAAGGGCTATACATTAGAAGAATTCATGAAAAAAGTCGACTTCACCAATTTTGAAAATGAGTGTCTAGGGTAATTTCCTTGCAAGAGGATACCCAAGATTATATAATGTGCTTAATGCGATTGCATTTAAAATGAGGGGGTATTTTACATGAAGGTGGAAATTTGGTCGGATTATCAATGTCCGTTTTGTTATATAGGGAAGCGTCGATTCGAAGAGGCTTTGAAGCAGTTTGAAAATAAAGATCAGGTAGAGGTTTCATTTCGCAGTTTTGAGTTGAACCCAGAGGCTGAGCGGGATATCAATATGACGCAAAATGAAATGCTGGCCAAGAAATACGGCATGTCTCAGGCGGAAGTGGAAGCGAACAGCCAAAACTTGACTCAACAGGCAAAAGAATTGGGACTCGATTATCATTTGGACAAAGTGGTCTTAACAAATTCGTTCGATGCTCATCGCTTGATGCACTTTGCTGAATCGAAAGGCAAAGAGAACGAAATGAATGAACGCCTATTTAAAGCATACTTTACGGAAGGCAAACATATTGGCGATCATGCTACATTGGCTAGTTTGGCTGAGGAGGCCGGCCTTGAAAAGTCTGAAGCGGAAGCGATGCTGGCAGGAACGGCATTCACGGCGGAGGTTAGAGGAAATGAGCAAGAAGGAAGCCTGCTTGGAATTACAGGTGTGCCATTCTTCGTCATTAACCGCAAGTATGGAATCTCCGGCGCTCAGCCAACAGAAGCGTTCCTTGATACGCTGAAAAAAGTGTGGGCTGAGGAGAATCCGCTTCAAATGGTGAATGATCCAGCAACGGGCGAAGCTTGTACGGACGGTTCTTGTAACGTGCCGGAAAAATAATGAAGATATGAAGAAGGAGACCCGAAACTGGGGTCTCCTTTTTTTACTTAAAAAGGAAATGTTATGTATGGCAAAGAATATAGTGTACAGGATGTCTTTTCGAAAAAGTCCGAAATGAAAGGAAGCTAAAGGGTGTATATAATAATTGGAATACTAGTTTTCATGCTTGCATGTATATTAACTGCCAAAATCATTTCCTATAAATATTGGACATGTATTTATACGGCATTCGGGAATGAAAATTATTTTAAGGTGATTGCGAAATTGGAAAGTGAAGGGATACAATTCAAAACGAAGACGCCTATGAATTTAGGTTCCGAAAACTTTCAAAATCGCCATGAAACTAGTCAATATGATATTTTTGTAAAAAAAGAACAAGAGCAAATTGCCCAAAGGGCCCTTCATAACAATTAATAAATGTTAGATCATTGAAATTGGCTGTCCTGGAGGCAGCTTTTTTTAGTGACTGGAAGTGCAATTTGGGCAGGTTGTGCTTCTTTCTTTTGTGCGAATACTTAAATTGGTCAATACGGTTAAGGTTTGCAAGAAATGCCTCTCCTTGACAAACTGGAGTGAACTCCAGGTCAAGTTTTACTTTCTTGGAAACTCACGAGTATTTGCCCCAAACTCACGAGTAAAAGCGCGAAACTCACGAGTATTTGCTTCAAATTCACGAGTAAAAGCGCGAAACTCACGAGTATTTGCTCCAAACTCACGAGGGTGGGACTTATAAAAAGCAAAGTGCTGCTAAACTATCTTTCCTTTGAATTCATATAGGGTATTAGAAAGAAAAAGCGTTGATTTTGATATGGAATTCGTTTTTTATAGTTTCAAAGACTGAAAATTTGTATAATGGTTGAGATGGATAAGAGGTTTTAAAAATGAATGTACATATAGGAGGGGCATGGATGAGTAAGCTTAATGGCAGGACCATTGCTTTATTGGGAGCGAGGAAAACGGAAGAACTTAGTAAAATCGTTCATAATCTTGGGGGAGTCCCGCTGGTTCGTCCAGCACAGGGGACGGTATTCCTTGATGATTCTCATTTGGAAGAGGATGTCACCCGTTTGATGGCAGGGGAGTTCGATTGGATCATCCTCACGACGGGAGTGGGGACGGAACTATTATATAATACGGCAGTGAAAATGGAAGCGGGAGATCGTTTCATAGAAGCTTTGCGGTCCATGAAAATTGCAGCTAGGGGTTATAAAACGGTGAATATGCTGAAAAAAATTGGCCTGCAGCCATTAATCCGTGATGATGATGGCAGTACGGCAGGGCTCGTTCGTAATCTGGAAGGCCATCTTTCCGGAGATGTAAAGGTCGCTTTGCAGCTTCACGGCGATCCGGCGCCTCTTTTGATGAACTGGTTGGATGAGCAAAAGGTGAAACATAAAGAAATTCTTCCATACGAGCATATACCGCCCGAAAAAGAAATGATGCAGCAGCTGATTCAAGAAATCCTTGAGGGCAAAATTGATTCCGTTGTGTTCACGAGTGCACCGCAGCCACGAAATTTAATGAGATTTGTCCGTGAACAAGGTGTGGAGGATAAGATAATCGACCTGTTTGCATCGGATGTAATTGCTCTTGCAGTCGGAAAGGTAACGGCGCAGGTGGTAATCGATGAAGGGATAGAGCGGGTCATATATCCTGAAGATCAACGGATGGGCAGTGCAATGGTGGAGCTGGTGAAATATTATCAGGGAATTGCAAGCAGATAGGGGTGAGTGTGGTATGACCAAGGGTAAGGTCTATTTTGTTGGTGCAGGTCCGGGTGATGTGGGCCTGATTACCGTAAAAGGTCAAAAAGAGATTGAAAAAGCGGATGTCATTTTATATGACAGATTGCTGAATCCCAAACTATTGGAGGCTGCGACCCTCGATTGTGAATTGATATATTGTGGGACACCTTATGCGGATGGTATCAGTCAAGGGAACATCAATGAGCTGCTTGGGTCCAAAGCACTGGCGGGGCATCGGGTCGTCCGTTTGAAAGGCGGTGATCCCGCCGTTTTTGGAAGAGTCGGGGAGGAAGCGGAATCGTTGAAAGCTCAGGGTATCCCATTCGAAGTCATTCCGGGGGTTACGTCCAGCATTGCTGCATCCATGTACGCAGGAGTCCCCGTCACGCATCGGGATTATGGACGTTCATTTGCGATGGTGACGGGCCATGACCAAACGAAGAAGGATATAGATTGGAATGGGCTTGTGAATAGTATAGATACGGTTGCATTTTATATGGGTGTAGCAAACCTTCCGTATATCCGCGAAAATTTGATCAATCATGGAAAGCCGGGGAACACGCCGGCACTCGTCATTCAATGGGGCACTTATGGAAGACAGGAAACGGTCGAGGGGACCTTGGATGATATCGTCGAAAAGGTAAGTGGAAGGTCGCTTAGCAATCCGGCGATCACCCTGGTCGGGGATATCATTTCACTAAGGGGAAAACTGCAATGGTTCGAAAAGAAGCCACTATATGGTCAACGGTTTTTAGTGGCCCGGACCGGGACGGCAAAGAGTTCCTTGGCAGAAACGCTGCATGAACTTGGCGGCGATGTCATCGAGTTTCCTAAATGGAATGCGGCAAAAGTTGAAATAGAAGAAAGTCAGCTGATCTCTTTTCTTTCGTATGATCGAATCCTCTTCACTTCACCCGAAAGCGTCCATGGATTCTTGGATTCACTTACTGAACACGCTATTGATTTCCGCCGGATTTCTTCAAAACTTTATGTGATATCGCGGAAATCGAAGAAAGCTTTACAACAACGTGGACTAATGGCCGAGCTCAAATCCGAGATGCCGGAAGCCGGAACACTGTTGGTCATTGGAGATCGAAACAAGGATCAAAGAGATCCGGCTCATGGGGAAGGAGACTATTTTCAAACCATCACTAAATTTGTTGATGGAAGATTCCTTGAAATCCTTCCGAGAATGCTAGACGGGAAAGCTGTCGGAACGGTACTTTTTTCGAATCAGCATTCAGTTGATATGCTGTTGGAATATGGGAAACAGGCAGACGTGGATATTGAAGGGTTGCTAAATCATGCCTCCATCGGGGTAATTGGGGAAAGTACTGGCAAAAGACTTAAAGACTATGGATTTAAAGTGGATATGATGCCCGAGGAACCGTCTGTTGAACAATTGGTGGCTTTGATCGTGAATAGGAATGGTTTTTAGGCTCTGAAAAAAACAGAGTCTTTTTCCTTTTTTTACCCAAAAGACCGGTGTTAAATGATATGATTTTCCTTTGGAAGGGAGTGTTTTCATGTTTAATATTGGCGATATTTTATGGCAATTATTCTATCTTGCTCTACTCGTTTTGTTAATCGTAATGGTTGTGAAGGTTGTCCGTTTCTTTATAAAACATATGACAAAAATGCATAACCTGGAAAATAAAGCGGATGAAGTAAATGAACGATTGAAAAAGAAGGATGATTGACGGCCATATATCGGCTCATTTTCCCTGTTCTTTTTTCAGAAGAGCCAAGCTCCACGGGTACTTTCTTCGGATTGATTTTTCCATTCATCATGCCTTATCGATCCAAGTAAGGAAAATGAAAATACCAAATGGACGCTCACAGATTTTGAAAGGAAGGAATAAAAGTCTTTTATTCCTTCCCAGATTGGGTATATATATAAGTGACTTTTCTAGGGAGGCGAAGTAAATGAAACGCACATGGGAATTCGTATTAAGTATCATAGGCGTGAGTATCGCTGCGATTTCTTTAATCGTGACGATTATAACGGCAGTTTATCTCAACAGTATCGATATGACAGAAATGATGGACTACTCATTAATGTCAGACTCCGAGTTTTCGACGTCTGAGGTCGATATGTCAATCAAGTTTTTCATGGGCTTACTATGGGCGGGAATCATATCGCTGTTCATTGCCTTGGCAGGCGGCTTGATTGCTATCTTTCTATTAAAAGGCGGCAAAGCGAAGGCAGCCGGAATCTTATTGATCATTACGGGCATTCTGACGATCTTTCATGTTTGGCCGCTTATCTTCTTCATCGTGCCGGGAATCATGTGCCTGGTAAGGAAGACGAGGGAAACGGTGGAAGTGATCGTATGATCCAACACCATACATAGTTTGTGATTCAAAAACAAAGGAGCTGATCCGAAAATGCGGGTAAGCTCCTTTTGTGATGCAAGGATATTTTAGGGGAATATACCTATTTATACCTGCATTCACCAGTCTATCATGGTACTATTATTATAGATTTAAATATAAATAGACTGGAGTTCGATCGATGAAGATACCTTTAATGAAGATTGGGATAATGACCTGTTTGACACTCGGTTTGTTCAATGGACAGGCTGCTTTTGCAGAGTCCGGAATAACCAATGCGTGTTCATCATTTGGTGAAATCCAACCGAATGTAAATCCTTCCTATAAGCAGATTAACTGCTTACTGACGAATGCGGCAATAGAGACTGAAATCCCTCCTGAAGTGGTAAAAGCGGTGGCTACGCAGGAAAACGGGGATTGGAGGCAATTTAATGATGCGGGCAAACCGATTATATCCGGCGATGGCGGTATCGGTCTAATGCAGCTTACCAATAAAAGTGGGTATGACCAGAAAAGGCTGGAAAATGATATAGTCTACAATATCGAGGCTGGTGTCGAGGTGCTGGGCAGCATGTATTCTAGAAAGGATTTGCCCAAGATCAAAGGTGCAGGACGCAGGGTCATCGAAAATTGGTATTTCCCTGTCATGGCATACAATGGGACAAAGCCGGTTAACAGTCCTCTTTACCAGGAAAGCGGGAAAAGAAATGTGAATGCTTACCAAGAGGAAGTATTTGCCGAATTGGAAAACCAAAGTTTTTTGAAAAGCACTAAACTGGCAATCTATCCATTCAGTACATTGGACTTTCAATATGATCGTGAAAGCACTGAAAATATCATCTTTAAAAAGTTGGAATACACACTGACCGATCAAACGCATGACTCTGTTTATTGGTTCATGCCAGAAGACAAAGTGGTGACGACATCCAACGCGAATATTAGGAAAGAAATAAACACTACGGTAGGTGCAGTGCTTGTGCCTCCAAATACAAGCTTGATCATCAAAGGGAATTTTGACTATCACGAATCTAAGGGAAATAAATTTGTCTTTTACCCCGTACAAACGGAAGACGGGAAGATTAAGGGGTATGTTTCATCAGCTTACATCTCCAATAGGCTATCGAGTGTCGTGCCTATCAAGGATACGAATGAACCTGTGATTTCAGGGGCAACAAATAAATCCATTCCTTTCAACTCGACTTTCAATCCTAAAACAAGCGTAAAGGCGAAGGATGATAAAGATGGTGACTTAACGAGTGCCATACGTGTGGATGGTAAGGTGGATACCAAGAAAGTGGGCACCTATAATTTGACGTATACGGTAGCTGACAAGGCTGGGAACTTTGCCAAGGTCACAAGGAAAATAACCGTTTATGATCAAGTAAAGCCAGTGGTTTCCGGTGCCGGGAATAAAACCATCAAACTTAATTCTTCATTCAATCCAAAAACGAATGTGGGTGCCAAGGATAATGCCGATGGTAACTTGACCACTAAAATCAAAGTGGCGGGTACAGTGAATACGAAGAAAAAGGGGACCTATACATTGACGTATACGGTCACCGATCAATCGAAAAATACTGCTACAGTCACAAGAAAGATTACGATAGACAGCACCAAGCCAGTCATCTCGGGAGCCAAAAGTAAAACCATTGCCTATAACTCGACATTCAATCCTAAATCAGGCGTATCCGCTAAAGATAACCTGGATGGCAGCTTGACCAGTAAAATCAAGGTGACGGGTACGGTGAATACGAAGAAAAAGGGAATGTACACATTAAAGTATACAATCACTGATTCATCGAAAAATACTGCTACAGTGACCAGGAAGATCACAATCGACAGCACCAAGCCGGTCATTTCCGGAGCCAAAAGTAAAACCATTGCCATAAACTCTGGATTCAATCCTAAATCAGGTGTATCTGCGAAAGATAACCTGGATGGAAGTTTAACAAGTAAGATCAAAATAACAGGGACTGTGAATACAAAGAAAAAGGGTTCCTATACATTGACTTACACAGTTACGGATAAATCGCAGAACAAGGCAGAGGTAAAAAGGAAAATCACGGTTAAATAGATGGCAAAAAGGGATTCCGTTAATAATGGAATCCCTTTTATGATGCATGAATGTTTTTGGCCGAAAGCCATGCATATATAATAGTAGAAAGTGTTCATTGAATGATCTTCAAGGGTGGAGTGGATATAGATAAAAATGTTATAATTGTAAATAGATGTAATGATAAGTGATCTGAAGGGAGATTGTTTATGGGCAAAGAACAGGGGCATGTAAACTGGATGGATCAGATTTTTAAGGATTATGAAAAGGACGGCGGACTGAAGAATAATCCTGGCTTTGGAAAACCGCTTCCGGAGTCGGTGCTATCGGGAAATATCTATGACAACTTCTTGATGAAGGCCAAGGATGCCGGTTACCTTCCGCTTTGGATAAAATGGCAAAAAGAAATTCGGGAAGAGCTATCCGAAGTGGTTCGATTGAAAAAAATGAATGGAACTGAATTGGAATTAATCAAACGAATTGACGATATAAATGAGAAAGTCCGTACATATAATGCGATTTGTCCTCCAAAGATGCAGCGCAGGGAAATAGAGTTGGAAAGCATCGAGATCCAGTATGAAAAATGGAAGTAATTTATAATGTGCAAAATGTGGGTATTTGTATGACGTGATCATGAAGGGATTATGATATAATTGCATGAATAAAAAACAGAGAGAGGGACTTCGATTGGAAAATAGAAAAGAAGTTTTTTCATGGATAAAAGCGATATTGATTGCAGTCATTCTAGCTTTTTTAATTCGAACGTATATTTTTGCACCGATTGTCGTGGACGGTGAGTCAATGATGCCGACCCTGCAAGACCACGAAAGGATTGTTCTTACCAAGTTTGGAACGAATATTGATAGTATCGACCGGTTTGATATTGTCGTTTTTCATGCAACGGCAGATAAAGATTATATAAAAAGGGTTATCGGTCTACCAGGTGACCATATTGAATATAAAGATGATATGCTTTATATTAATGGGAAAGCTTATGAAGAACCATACTTGGACAAATATAAGAACCAGATGGCAGGAGTGCCGCTGACTGAATCCTTCAAGCTCGAAGATATTACAGGCAGCATGACAGTTCCGGATGACCAGCTGTTCCTTATGGGGGATAATCGCCAAAATAGTTTGGATAGCCGTGAAATCGGCACGATTTCCGTCGATGAAATTGTCGGCAAGGCGAATCTAGTGTATTGGCCGATCAAGGAAATAAAAATTGTGAAATAAGAGGAAGCGGACTCGGTCATCGGGTCCGCTTTTGTTGCCGTCATTCATCGCGGAAAGGGGGAAACGTTGACTGCCATTGCCATATAAATCTTTCAACAAAAAACGTGTTCATTCTTCTTTTTTTTTCTTTTTTTATGAAAATCCACTCATTTGGGTTAATTTAGGTTATCCTATTAAAAAGAAGTAATCACGTTACCCAGGCCCGCATAGAAATTGGATTACTTTAAAAAAGGGTGCTGAGATGGAGTACTATAGATGGATATAGTAAAAGATTTAATTTCAAACTATGGTTATTTTGCGATATATGGACTGTTGGCCATTGGAATTATTGGCTTGCCGGTACCTGATGAGTTCATGTTGACTTTTGTCGGCTATTTGTCATCCATTTCCGTTTTGAATGTCCAGGGGGCATTCCTAGTCAGTTTCCTTGGATCGATATCCGGGATGCTTGTCAGTTATTTCATCGGGAAAAAGGTGGGTAAGCCTTTTTTGAGAAAGCATGGTAAATGGATCAGAATGACACCCGCGAGGTTGGAAAAACTGGAGAAATGGTTCAATAAATACGGTCCATGGACCATTATCATTGCCTATTTCATCCCAGGAGTTCGCCACTTCGCCAGTTACATATCCGGAATGAACGGAATGGGGAAACGAAAGTACTTTATATTTGCAGGTGCAGGGGCTTTCAGCTGGTGCTTGGTATTTACGACTTTTGGCTATTTCATTGGTGTGTTAACGTAACCGCCAAATTTCCATGTTATCAGAAAATCCCGTTTCTGGATTTCAGAAACGGGATTTTCCATTTCCACCTTTTATTATTGAGCAGAGTATCCGCCGTCGATGACGAGCTCGGCACCAGTAACGTATGAAGCGTCATCGGATGCTAGATAAAGCACGGCATTTGCAATATCCGCCGGCTGCCCCAAACGCTGTAATGGAGTTGCCTTGATCATTTGGTTCACTAACTCTTTTGACTCTTCTAATTTCTGTGTCATTGGTGTTTCGATGATACCAGGGAATACGGCATTAACACGGACGCCCATTCGGCCATATTGAGTTGCGGCAGCCTTGGAAATAGCACGAACGGCACCTTTAGAAGCTGAATAAGAGTTTAAGCCCATTCCGATTTGTGCAGTAAAGGAAGAAATGTTCACAACAGCGCCTTTACCTTCTTTAACCATGTAAGGAACAACATGTTTCATTCCAAGGAATGGTCCAAATCCATTAATGCTTAACATTAGCTGCCAATCGGCCAATGTCGTATCGTTAATTCCTTTTTCTGTCGAGATACCGGCATTGTTAACCAAAATGTCGATTTTGCCAAATTTAGCGATGACTTCATCCGTCACCTTTTTCCAGCTTTCATCTGAAGATACATCAAGGAAAGTACCATGGACGTTATCCAATTCGTTCACAGCTGCTACAGCTTTTTCATTGATATCAGCAGCAATGACTTGTGCTCCTTCTTTTGTGAATAGGTCGACCATTTCTCTTCCCATACCGGATGCTCCGCCAGTGATAATGGCTACTTTATTAGTCAATCTTCCCATCATGATCACTCCTGTTTAGTTGATATAACGATGAATATATGTTCAGGCATAGTTCAAAAGTTATTTTATCAACGAGCAATACTATTACTCCATCATCAATCCGTCAAGCATTTTGTTTTCCCGCTTGCGAATGTTTTTTTTCTGGCTGGATGAAAAGAAGAGGTATATCTGAAATTTTGCCGGAAAGTTGATATATTTAAATAACCGCTTCAATTTGAAGTCACTATCAATCTACAAATATTCAAATTTTGATTCCGTAGATTGTCAATATCAAAAATAGCCTAACAAGTTGTACTTTTAATGCAAAGTTTTGTGAACTTTTCAGACATGAAAAAGGGGGTCATCCATTTATGAATAACAGAATGTATCTTTCCTTGGCCATTCCGCTTACGATTTCGACGATGAGTACACCATTGCTCGGTGCGGTTGATACGGCTGTGGTTGGAAAGTTGAGTGATCCCGCTTATATAGGTGGGGTAGCTGTCGGAACCATTATCTTTAATACGATGTATTGGCTTTTTGGATTTCTTCGGGTCAGTACATCTGCCTTCGCTGCACAAGCTGAGGGGGCAAGGGATGACAAGCAGAGCCTAATGGCCTTGATTCGTCCTTTTTTCATAGCAGCAATCATCGGTCTTCTTTTTATCGTGATCCAAAAACCCATATTGAATGTTTCCCTAGGTGCAATCGGTCTGGAATCGGACGTTTCCTCCTTTGCCGCCGATTACTTCAGCATCCGGATATGGGGGGCACCTTTTGCATTATTGAACTATGTCATCTTAGGCTGGTTAATTGGGAAATCCAGGATAAAAACATCATTGTTCATACAAGTTTTCATGAACGTGATCAATATTATTTTGTGCCTCGTTTTTGTAAATGGCTTTTCATGGTCTGTATCAGGGGTTGCTGCCGCTTCATTGATATCAGAGATTGCTGCTTTTTTCCTGGGCTTGTGGGTGATTCGGAAAGCGGTCATCATACCGGATGCTTTTTCGTTCCGGGAGGCGTTCGATCATGCTTCCCTGAAAAAAATGATGGTGGTCAACAGGGATTTATTCATCAGGACCATTTGCCTGATTACGGTTTTCAATCTTTTTACGGCCAAAGGAGCCACTTTCGGGACAGAGACACTGGCGGCCAATGCCGTACTCATTCAGATCCATTACCTGATGGCCTATTGCTTTGATGGCTTCGCGAACGCGTCGAGTCTCCTGATTGGGAGGGCCATTGGTTCGAGAGATATACACCTTTATAAAAAAACGCTCTCACTTTCGGCGCGGTGGGGCTTGTATGCTTCGTTCATACTTGCCGGATCATACTATTTATTTAGCGATAAGGTCATTCTCCTTTTCACGAATATTCCAGGCGTCATCGACCTGGCCCATGAATACGGACTTTGGATTGTCCTATTCCCTTTCACTGCCTTTATCGGACTCATTTTCTATGGAGTGTTTACCGGTGCGACTGAAGCCGTTCCTGTAAGGAACTCGATGCTCCTTGCACTAATGGCCTTTCTATGTGTCCAATTCATGGCAGTCCCTCACCATGGTAATCATGGATTATGGCTTGCATTCCTGGCGTTCAGTTTAGGACGTTCCTTGTTTTTAGCGTTATACATCCCAAGACTGAACCGAAAAGTAACAGAGTTGATGGATGAAGATAGCCTATTGAAAACACCCTCTTTTAATTAAAGAGGGTGTTTTTTTATTTATATAAAGAATTTTATCGGTAGTTTGACCTTAGCAATAATACGGGAATACGAAGAAAAAGGTAGCTACGCTTGGCGAATCAGATAGTAAAAGTGATAAAATGAAAAATATATATACAAGAGGAGTTGTCGTATTGTGAGTGAATTGAATTGGCGAGAAGAAGTTGAAAAACGGAAAATGGACTTATTACTGGACACACAAAACTTACTGAAAATAAAAAGTGTACTGGATGAAGAACATCCGACAGAGGAGGCCCCATTCGGTAAAGGGGTGAAGGAAGCCCTTGATTACATGCTTCAATTAGCCGAAAAAGACGGTTTTACTGTGAAAAATGTCGATAATGTCGCTGGCCATATTGAAATGGGTGAAGGCGAGGAGTTAATCGGGATATTATGCCATGTCGACGTGGTACCCGAAGGAGATGGATGGAGTTCGGATCCGTTTGGTGCTGAAATCCGTAATGGCCGCATATATGCTCGTGGGGCAATCGATGATAAAGGGCCGACGATGGCAGCCTATCATGCAATGAAGCTGGTCCGGGAGCTAGGGAAACCTTTGAACAAACGTGTGAGGATGATCATTGGAACGGATGAAGAATCGAACTGGCGCTGCGTTGACCGGTACTTTGAAGTTGAGGAAATGCCATCGATGGGCTTCGCGCCGGATGCTGACTTCCCGATCATCAGTGCGGAAAAGGGAATCTGGGATTTCTCGGTTATACACCCTGCCGATGCAGGAAATGGTACGAACTCAAACGTGAATGTCATGGAATTTTCTTCAGGTAGAAGGACGAATATGGTACCGGATTTTGCTACGGCGATTGTGGAAGCGGCTAACCCTGCTGAAGTGGTGGCAAACTATCAGGATTATTTGCAAAAATACTCATTGAAGGGCCAAGCCGTTCCACAAAAAAATCAAGTGCTTCTTGAAATGAATGGTGTTTCGGCACACGCGATGGAACCGAAAAATGGCATTAATGCAGGTCTGCATTTAGCCGTATTTCTAGCTGATCTTACTCTTGATCCCCATGCTAAAGCTTACTTCACTTTCATCAAGGATCGCTTGTTTGAAGATTCCCGTGGAAATAATTTAGGCCTTGCATATTCGGATGAGCAAACAGGTGAATTGACAATCAATGCCGGCGTTTTCAATTATTCAAAACAAGGGGACAGCTCGATTGGTTTCAGTATGCGTTATCCGGTGACGTTTGAGTGGGAAGCGGAAAAGGCGGCATTGGAAGATAGGTTAGCGGCATATACTTTGAAAGTGAAGACCAATTCGCATTCCACTCCGCATTATGTGGACAGTGAAAGCTTCTTGATTAAGACTTTGCAGCAAGTTTATGAAGCGGAAACAGGTGAGAAAGCTGAACTCCTTTCCATTGGTGGCGGCACCTACGCCCGTTCATTGAAGGAAGGCGTTGCATTCGGTCCGCTTTTCCCTGGCAGCGAAGATATTGCGCATCAGAAAGATGAATATATTGATATTGAAGATATGCTTAAGGCTACGTCCATTTATGCACGTGCCATTCATGAATTGGCTAAATAAGAGGCAAAGAGGGAGAAAGACATGGGAAAAATCATTTTCAACGGCGACCTTAAAAGCAGGTCCGAAGTAAAGGTAGATATTGAAGACCGGGGATATCAATTCGGCGATGGCGTCTATGAAGTCATCCGGGTTTATAATGGCGAATTATTTGCGGGGGACATGCATCTGAACCGGCTGATGGACAGTGCGAAGTTGATTCAGATGAAAGTTCCCTTTACTGTAGCGGAAATCAAAGCCCGCATGAAAGAGCTGATCACTGAAGATCAACTGAAGGACGGCATCGTCTATATGCAGCTGACAAGGGGAGCATCGCCGCGTACACACTCTTTTCCAACTACAGAGGTGGAACCGGTCTTTGTTGCCTATACCAAGGAAATTCCTTATACAGGAAAAATGAAGCCAGGGGTCAAGGCCGTTACGACCGACGATATACGCTGGCTTCGCTGTAATATCAAAAGTTTAAATCTACTGGGTAATATAATGGCTAAACAGCAAGCGGTCGAAGCCGGTTGTGATGAAGCGATCCAGCATCGTGATGGTACGGTGACGGAGGGAAGTTCGTCCAATGTTTCAATCGTGGTTGATGGGCTAATTAAAACACATCCGGCCACCAACTTGATCCTGAATGGAATCACCCGTCAGGTAATGCTGAAACTTTGCACAGATCATGGAATTCCCTATGTCGAAGAAGCCTTTACGGTCGAGGACATGATGGCAGCAGATGAAGTCCTTTATACGAGCACAAGCGTCGAAGTGACTCCAATTATTATTATTGATGGCCAATCGATTGCAGCCGGGGAACCCGGTCCGATAACCCAAAGACTGCAAAAACTGTTTTCCGAGGAAATCGAGAAGCAATGCGGTACCCTTAAATAGATCAAAGTCCCCTTTGCCGCAATCGGCAAGGGGTTTTTATTATTCAGCAATTACTCGGAATGAATCTTGCATGTCCAGACATTTTCATTGCCTGACTTCAAGTCTGAAGTGAAATAAATCATGTCCGGATCCCTTTTTACATGCCTCCGTTCACCCCCTCCTTATGCAGTTTAATTCAGTTTGAACTTCCCGATTTTCCTTTTTGACATTTTCAAGATCCAGGAATATACTTGCTAATAACTTAAAAAGTTTACCTGTTGCAACAATTTGAGTTGCGTGTAAAAAGGAGTAGAGATAGATATGTCCGATGTATTGCATCATTCTTCTTCGAGAGGAATCAAAAAACTGCTTCCCTATCTAGGGCCGGCCTTCATAGCGGCTGTTGCCTATATTGATCCAGGGAATTATGCTACCAATATCACAGCCGGATCTAAATATGGCTATACGTTATTATGGGTTATCTTCGCATCCAATTTAATGGCTGTGCTAATTCAATCACTATCAGCTAAATTGGGGATAGCCACGGGAAAGAACCTTCCTGAGTTATGCAGGGAGAGATTTTCGAAAAAGACATCTTTCTTATTATGGATTCAGGCCGAAGCCGTTATAATGGCAACCGACTTAGCTGAATTCATAGGAGCGGCACTAGGAATTTATTTGTTATTTGACTTACCGCTTATTACATCGGCCATCATTGCAGCGATTGGTTCTTTTGCCATTTTGGAAATCCAGCGCAGAGGTTTTCGAACATTCGAAGCCTTGATCACGGTCATGATATTTGTTGTGGTGATTGCCTTTGGTGCTCAAGTTTTTTATGCAAAACCTGACACTTCAGCCATTGTTTTAGGACTCTTCACTCCAAAATTCGAGGGAGTGGACAGTATATTACTATCGGCGGGTATGCTTGGAGCTACCGTTATGCCACATGCGATTTACCTTCATTCCTCTTTAACTCAAAAGCGAATTGTCGGTAAAAACGATTTGGAAAGAAAAAGGATTTTTCGTTTTGAACTAATTGATATTGTCATCGCCATGTTGATCGCAGGCGGAATCAATGCCGCCATGGTCATTGTTTCAGCTGCCCTATTTCATAAGAATGGAATGCTTGTAGAGGATTTGGATGTTGCCTATCAACAATTCGGTGCCATGCTTGGACCATCAGTCGCGATGTTTTTTGGAATAGGATTATTAATTGCCGGTTTATCCAGCTCATCAGTCGGTGTAATGACAGGAGATGTGGTCATGCAGGGATTCATTAAGAGACATATACCGATTTATTTGAGAAGGATCATTACGACCGTTCCGCCTCTGCTGATAATATTATGGGGAGTGAATCCATCTAAAGCACTTGTGATGAGCCAAGTAGTACTCTCGTTTGGCATCGCATTTGCCTTAGTGCCATTGATCATGTTTACAAGCAATAAGAAAATCATGGGGAACCTGGTCAATCATAAAATCACCTCAAGCATTGCTTGGCTTATTGCCGTACTTATCATCGGACTGAACTTGTTCCTGCTTTACGAAACGCTGTTCAGCTAAACGGCACAAAAAGACCAATATTGAACTGCATCCCAATCGTTAGAAAACATCTAACAATCGGGGTGCAGTTTTTAAATCCGTCCTAACGCGTGATCATCCGTCCTTGCGCATGTATCAATAATCCGCCATAGCTTCGTTCACAGGATGGAAGACTGGGAATATACCAGTTTTTTTGATGGAGGGAATATTTATAAGGATGTCCATGAAAAGGTATATACATTGGAAATATGGTAAAATTAAAGGGAAAATAGGAAGGAATGTATTTGACCATGAATACTCATTTTTTCTTTGCTTTAGTATTACCTGATGATATCAAGTCCTATTTAAATGCTGTTACGGAACAACTTAAGTTAGACTTTCCATTTAAGAAATGGCTGCATCCAGCCGATTATCATATTACGATGGCTTTTTTGGGCAATGCTCCCGATACATTGAAAAAGGATGCTTTGGGGCGTGTGGAAAGCGAGCTTGCCAATGAGGCCTCATTCGGTTTGGAACTCGGCGATATCGGCGGTTTCGGCAAGAGTGATAGTCCAAGGATTCTATGGGCAGGTGTCAAGCAGCAAGAAAGGCTTTTTACCATTCAAAGGAAAATCTATAATTCCTGTGTCGGGGCAGGTTTTGAACTTGATAAAAAGCAGTTTAAGCCTCATATAACGCTAGCAAGGAAATTCGAGGGGGTAAGTCCCTTTTCGTTGGAGAGCGTCCGGCAGATAGCGGATTTGGAGGATAAGCATTTTGAAGCAGACCAGGTTGCGTTATATCAAACACATCTTGGAGCTTCTCCTTCATATGAGAAGATTTTCGCGATAAACCTCCAAAAATAGAGAGAGATGGTGGTGGTCGAATGGCACAGCTCATAAAGATGCAGGATTATATTTCCCGGTATGAGCAGGATATTTATCGATATCCAACACAATTTGCCCGGTTGAAAAAACAGCAATGGGATAAATTGAAGGCTTCTTATGAAGCGGGCGAGCTAGATCGGCTCTATAGTGAACATGCTGAAAGTGAAACACAGGTCAAATTTGATACGCCACGGGAAGAGTCAAAGGGCCTGTTTAAAAAGGTGAAAGGCATATTCCCCCGGACAGGAAAACAGGACGCAAAGGCAGATGAGCTGCTCATACCGAACCAGATTGAAAATACTAATGTTTTTTCATTAAGATTTCCGTTCCGTCCGGCCAGTCTGGATGAATTGAAGCAGAATTTTTTAAATCAATTGCTCCGCTTTCAAATGAAATGGGGAAGTTCTACGCTTCATGAAAAGTCATTTGTGGACCAATCATTCTTTTTGGATGAAAGGCTCCGCTTTTTTCTGCAACGTTTTCCGGATACGTTTCTCGTATTATATAAACCTATCTTTCTATTGAAAAATGCACCAGTTGAAGTCGATGTCATTTTATTGACCCCTGTTGATGCTTGGTGCATCACTTTTCTGGAAGCGGAAGAAAACGCTGCTTTCATCGGTTCGGGTGACCGGTTCTGGGTCCGCATGCATCATAAGCATCCTGATAAAAAAGTGCTCAACCCCATGCTGGGCGCAAATCGGATGGCGAACATCGTCTCCCGGGTATTTGAGCTTTATGAAGTGAACGTACCGATTAAAAAGGTGATTCTATCCCGGAATGGTTATGTGGATTATCCCGAAGCTCCTTATGATATTACGATATTGGATAAACGGACCTTCCCGGAATGGTTTGAAAGGATGCGGGCAAAATCATTTCCTCTTAAGGCACAGCAGCTAAAAGGGGCGCAGGCATTGCTTGAATATTGTCAAACTACATCGAGCATGCGACCTGAATGGGATGCTGAATATAACCAAACAGAGGAAAATGAGCATGCAGAACCTTAATGATACGCTGTATTTCATTGTCAATCCAATGGCTGGAAATGAAGAGAGTTTGAAGATTTGGAAAAAAGCCGAGGAAATACTGAATTCAAAAGCTGTTCCCCATAAGGTGTTTTTTACGGAGGAAAAGGGTCATGCGCTAAGATTGACGAAGGAAATTCTTTCAGGGACGAATCAGGAAACCCGGATGATCGCTGTCGGGGGGGATGGAACGGTCAATGAAATGATAAATGGCGCGATTGGTTTTCCTCATGCAATCATCGGCTCCCTTGCGGCTGGATCTGGCAATGATTATGTAAGGGGCATTCAAAAAACTGAGAGTGTGGAAGAAGCGCTTTCTCTATTTCAGGATAACGCCTTTAGTGCCGTTGATATTGGACAGTTCGAGACGAATGGTAAGGTTGGTTATTTTATTAACAGCCTGGGAATGGGCATTGATGCTGAAATTTCAGCTGAAGCAGACCGTTCGCCTCTGAAAAAATGGTTTAATTTTGTCAGAGCGGGTAAATTAATTTATCTGTTCATTTTTATAAAAAAAATATTTTCTTACCAGCCCAGCTGTATGGAATTGATCATTGATGGAAATCGGCATCTTTTGAAAAAGGTATGGTTCATCGTCATTGCGAACCAGCCCTACTTTGGCGGTGGCATGAAAATTTCACCGATGTCAAAGCTGGATGATGGCAGGCTGAATGTGATTGTGGTCCATGATATTACAATGTTGAAATTATTGACCGTATTCATCACCGTTTTATGGGGCGGTCACCTAAACATTAAAAATGTTGATTCTTTTTCTGGTGAAAGGATAAAAATGAAGAACCACGGGTCAGTGAAAATCCAGTCAGATGGGGAAATTGTTGGAATGGGTGAAGTAGCTGCAGTGGTTCTGAAAGAGAAAATTCGCGTCATGTTCAAGGATGATATTCCAAACAAAAATATGAAATGATTTATTTGTTTTTGTTTTATGCGTATAATCGTTTTATAGTACTTGACGAAGAAACCGTTTTTCAACTAAAATTTAATTTATGGCTATTGTTTAATTGCTCAATAGCTATTTTTTTATTTCTCTAAAATGAGGATGTTTTTAATTGCGGGTATCATCCCGATGCAAGTATAAATGCAGCTTCGCCGGCAGGCGGATTTTTTATTAAACATGGACTCAAAGTAGTGGTAATACATACACTAGGTGAACGTACCCACATTTGTATGATTAAGCGAGGAAATCGAAGGTGAACCAGTTGGAACATTTATTAGGTCAGGAGTGGGATATATCCCCTGCTGGAGGAGCTACGGGAGAAGCCTTTATTGCCGAGAAAGAGGGGCAGAAGCTCTTCCTTAAACGAAATTCATCGCCATTTTTAGCTGTTCTTTCAGCTGAGGGCATTGTTCCAAAGTTAATGTGGACAAAACGCCTGGAAAATGGGGATGTAATTACGGCCCAGCATTGGATGGAAGGCAGGGAGCTATCTCAGCAGGAAATGAACAATATAAGAGTCGCAAAGCTGCTTCAAAAAATTCATCAATCCGATCCTTTGTTAAGCATGCTCAAAAGGCTTGGGAAATCCCCTTTACGACCTGAAAGTATACTTACAGACATAGAAACCGGGTTATCTTCGGATGTTACGGATATTCCGATTATCAAGCAGGCCATCCATTTTTTACAGAATAATCTCCTGTTGATTGAATGCGACGAAAAAGTCGTCTGTCATTGTGATGTGAACCATAATAATTGGCTCATGACCGAAACCGACGGATTGTTCCTAATTGATTGGGACGGAGCGGTCATTGGCGATCCGGCCATTGACCTCGGCGTACTCCTGTATTCATATGTCCCAAGGGAAGAATGGAATCAATGGCTTGCCCGTTACGGCAAGAAGCTTGACGCAGGCCTGGAGATGAGGATGAAATGGCACACGGTTTCACAACTAGTGCTTTCCATCCAATGGCATCATCGTAGAAAGCGGTACGAGGAAAGAAATGAATTACTGCAAAAACTTGAAGCAATATTGATGGTTGGCTGATCAGAATTGATCTATATCATCCACCCACTGGGACAAGTCGTTCTGGTGGGTTGAAATATGTGCTTCTAAATCGGCGGTACCGATGCCTGTCTGGCTATATTCGTAAATCTCCGTCAGTATCGTTTTTACATTGCTGTCAATATCCATATTGACCATTAGGGATTTGACGAGCCTTTCAACCTGTTCACATTCAGAAACGGATCCGCAGCAATCTGTTTGATGATTGGTTAATATATCTTTTAATAGTGACATTTGATGTTCATGGGAAAGCGGCATATAATACCTCTCCTATCTTAAATATGGATTCAAGGGGTTCCCAGGTGGTTCTCGCCTGCCCTTCACTTATTTATGGTGTGTTTTGCGGAAAGTTTTATACATGAAAACTACAGAGACTGTCGCCTGGATGGCCGGCAGTTTTTTTATTTGTCAGTGGGTGCATGCAGGCTTTTCCTGAAAAAATCATCTTGCAGGAATCCATCCACTCGTGTTATGGTTTGAACGATTATATTATAAATAGGGGTGTCATCATGCGTTTAAGAAATAAACCTTGGGCTGAAGACCGTTTGAATGATTTTCCACAATATGTAATTCAGCAGCCAGTGAGCCATAAAGGTAAATGGCATGAAGTTTTCGGTAACGATAATCCGTTATATATTGAAGTGGGTACGGGGAAAGGCCGTTTCATTACAGAAATGGCAAAAGCCCATCCTGATGTGAATTTCATTGGAATTGAAGTATATAGAAGTGTCATTGTAGCTGCATTGGACTTGCTGATTGAAGCGGATGTTCCAAATTTAAAGCTGTTGAATGTTGACGCAGCGAACTTAGGGGAATATTTTGCAAAAGGTGACGTGGATCGCGTCTACTTGAATTTCTCTGATCCGTGGCCGAAATCGCGTCATGCAAAACGTCGGTTAACGTATAAGACATTCCTCGAAGTATATGAAGGCATCCTGCCAGACAAAGGCGAGATTCACTTCAAGACGGATAACCAAGGGTTATTCGAATCTTCCTTGAAGAGTATTTCCGAATACGGCATGCTCTTGAAATATGTAAGCCTTGATCTGCATAACAGCAGTTTTGAAGGTAATATCATGACAGAATATGAAGAAAAGTTCTCGAGTAAAGGCAACCGGATATACCGCTTGGAAGCAATGTTCCAATAATCATCGATCAGAAACCAGGTGCACAGCATCTGGTTTTTTATTTTGTTTAAGCCGAATAAAATTTCATAAGTTCACACCAATTAAATGCTGCCATATACATGTCCAACAAAGTTATTAAGCAAGGATGTCAAGGAAACCCAACGGAGGTTTAGATAGAAATATATCCACCATTTCGTCTACCATGAACCATGTTTGCCTTTGTGATGGCTCTTTCGTTTGGGGGAAATCGTAAAGGTCTGATATGGGAGGGGGGCATTCACGAGGATGAGATGATTGTTATCAATTTCAATATATGGAAGTGGGTGTTAAACTATAGGAGAGGAGGGGTAAAATGGAAACGATGCAAATAGGGGAAATGAAATTAACATGGTTGAACGGCGGTGTGACTCACTTGGATGGGGGTGCGATGTTCGGTGTTGTACCGAAACCGCTTTGGTCCAAGAAGTATCCTGTTAACGAAAATAACCAAATCGAGTTACGTACTGATCCGATTTTAGTGCAGGCAAATGGATTGAACATGCTTATAGATTCCGGTATTGGTAATGGAAAGATGAATGAGAAGCAAAGACGGAATTTTGGGGTGACGGAGGAATCCAGTCTTGTCGAAGATCTTGGCAGACTTGGGATTCAACCAAATGATATCGATTACATTTTAATGACCCATCTACATTTCGACCATGCCTGCGGTTTGACGAAACGTGAAGGTGAAACTTGGGTGCCTGTATTCGGGCGTGCTGAAATCATTACG
This sequence comes from Peribacillus sp. ACCC06369, assembly GCF_030348945.1. Taxonomy (NCBI): domain Bacteria; kingdom Bacillati; phylum Bacillota; class Bacilli; order Caryophanales; family Bacillaceae; genus Peribacillus; species Peribacillus sp. ACCC06369. Next base: position 3,993,181 of record NZ_JAUCEN010000002.1, on the reverse strand, counting down.
ACTCAAACTGAATGGAATGAAATGAAAAACCCGAATATTCGTTCAAAAAGTACATATTGGGCAGAAAACTGGGAGGCTGTCGCTTCGCAGGTACGTCCTTTTGAAGGTGAACAAGAAATTACGAAAGGCATTAAAATGATCCATACAGGGGGGCATAGTGATGGACATGCAATCATCATCATTGAAGATGGTGGGGAAAGATTGATTCACATGGCAGATATCATGCCGACGCACGCGCATGCGAATGTCCTCTGGGTCCTTGCTTATGACGACTATCCCATGACTTCCATCGAAGCGAAGGAAAAGTGGATGAAATCCGGACTGGAAAATGGGTCCTGGTACAGCTTTTACCATGATGCCCACTACTGTGCCATCAAATGGGATGTAACGGGTAAAGAGATAATAGCCGAATTGAAACGGAATCGGTAAGCAGGAAAGCAAAAGGAGGACGTCATTTTGACGGCCCTCCTTTTTGTTTCAATCATTTTGCGCATTAAGCTCCAATATTGTTCCTGTAGAGGCATCTGCAACAAATTCGAATTGCTCGCGTTTTCCCTCTGTGTTTCTAGTGATCCCGCCTTTGTACACTTCATAGTCCAAATCATTTTTTGTATAGTTTTCCGGCTTCATCAAGATCCATGAGCCATATATATTTCCGTCCTTTTTGACTGTTTCCTTCACTTGGGCCAAGACTTTATCCGGAGAAGGTTTAATTGATTGATCCAATATTTGTTTTGTCGCATAGCCAGCAGCAAACCCGGCTACAGTACCTAGTAAAAACGTTTTCCAATTCATTGATTTCTCCTCCATTGCATTTTTTCAATCACTCTTTCTAGTATACAGAAGAACGCTTTATTTGACTAATAATTTGAAATTTTAACCATTAACTGATAAATTAGAACTTTCTAGTGTAACATGATGCTAAGTTCTGTAAAATAGTATAAAACAATACATAGGTTAGGGGTAGAAAAATGAATCATGAGACTTTAGAACTTTTTAAAACATTGACGGAATTACCGGGAGCCTCGGGAAATGAACATGCAGTTCGGAGTTTCATGAGGAGTGAGCTGGAAAAATATTCGGATGAAATCGTCCAAGACCGCCTTGGCGGAATATTTGGCGTAAAAAGAGGTAATCAAGAAGGGCCGACTGTACTGGTTGCCGGGCATATGGATGAAGTGGGATTCATGGTCACTTCCGTAACGGATAATGGAATGATTCGTTTTCAGACCCTTGGAGGCTGGTGGAGTCAAGTGCTTTTGGCCCAAAGAGTTGAAATCATTACCGATAAAGGGCCGGTCATTGGTGTCATCGGTTCGATTCCTCCTCATTTGCTTGATGAATCGCAACGCTCAAAACCAATGGATATCAAAAATATGCTGATTGATATCGGGGCGGATGATAAGGAAGATGTGAAGAGAATCGGTATTAAGCCCGGTCAGCAAATTGTACCGATTTGTCCGTTCACGCCGATGGCCAATGAGAAAAAAATACTGGCAAAAGCATGGGATAACCGTTACGGTTGCGGACTTGCGATTGAATTGTTAAAGGATTTAAAAGATGAAACATTACCGAATATCCTCTATTCCGGAGCAACCGTGCAGGAGGAAGTGGGATTACGGGGTGCGCAAACAGCAGCTCATATGATCAAACCGGATCTTTTCTTCGCCTTGGATGCAAGTCCTGCGAACGACATGTCCGGCAGTAAAAGTGAATTTGGGCAGCTGGGGAAAGGGGCGCTTCTCCGTATTTTGGATCGTTCGATGGTTACGCATCGCGGCATGAGGGAGTTCATCCTTGATACGGCCGAATCGAATGACATTCCGTATCAATATTTCGTTTCCCAAGGCGGCACGGATGCAGGGAGGGTCCATGTTGCAAACGAAGGCATTCCAAGCGGGGTGATTGGCATCTGTTCCCGCTATATTCATACACATGCATCCATGATTCATATTGATGATTATGCCGCTGCACGTGAACTGATCGGGAAATTGGTTCGTTCCTGTGATAAAACGACATTCGAGACATTGATAAATAACGGTTGATAGAGGAAGCTGAAATGGAAAGGGAGCTGTCATGAATCCTTTTCCATCAGCTTTTTTTTACATGGAAGGAAGGTAACCATATTGAAAATAGCAGTAGGCAGTAAGAATCCGGCGAAAGTAAAGGCAGTGCTTGACGTATATGAAGAAGCTGAAATCATATCGCTTCAAGTGGAAAGCGGTGTCTCGGAACAGCCATTTTCAGATGAGGAAACGATGGATGGGGCAATGACGCGTGCCCGGAATTGCTTAATTCATAGTGATGCCGAAATCGGTATCGGACTTGAAGGCGGTGTCGTGAAAATGGAGCAAGGCCTGTTTCTATGCAATTGGGGTGCGATGGCCACGAGGGACGGTGAGGTCTTTGTAGCTGGCGGAGCAAGAATCCCGCTGCCCGGAATTGTTGCCGGGAAGCTACTGCACGGTGAAGAGTTGGGTCCGGTGATGGACGCTTACACAATGCAGGAGAATATCAGCAAAAAGGAAGGAGCAATCGGCGTGTTTACAAATGAGCGAATCACCAGGGGGGAAATGTTCCTTCATATCATGAGGATGCTTGCGGGTCAACACGAGTATAAGCTGAAAATGAAAAAGTAGGATTTTTGAATCATGTCATGACTGAAATAGCCATGGAATGATGATAGAAGAGTACATATGTCGGTTCGAATCAGGAAAAAGAACACTGCCAAAACAGAGCAGAATCTGACAGGATTTTAATGGGTGGGGTTGCTAGTATAGATGACAAGGGGTGAGCGGAATGGGGTGGGTTGAATCAATCCAAAAGGCAATCGAGTATATCGAGGAGCACTTATTGGAGGACCTGACAATCGAGAGTATTTCCAGGCAGGCGAATGCCTCAGCTTTTCATTTTCAACGGACATTCACCATTTTAACGGATATTTCCATTGGTGAATATATCAGGCGTCGAAGACTGACCTTAGCGGCCCAAGAAATTTCATCCACAAATGGCAAGGTCATTGATTTAGCCTACAAGTATGGCTATGACACTCCCGAGGCATTCTCAAAAGCTTTCCGAAGGCAGCATGGAGTATCTCCAAGCGAAGCACGAAAGTGTATGGGGAAGCTGAAATTCTATGAACGCCTGGTGATACAGGTGATTTTGAAAGGGGCAAAACCGATGAAATACAATATCCTCGAAAGGGATTCCTTTCAATTGATAGGAATCAAGCAAGAGTTTTCCTTGGTCAATGAAGAGAATTTGGTTGGGATCCCGATGTTGTGGGATAAAGTGAATACGGATGGAACCAGCGATAGGTTAGGAAAGTTGAACAATGGCCAAATAGATGGCTTGATTGGTGTATGTGTCGATAAGCGGGCAGTGGAAAAAAATGAAACGATGGATTATTGGATAGGTGCAGAGTATGCCGGGAAAGTGCCTGAAGAGTTTTCAACCCTTACGATACCGGCTTCCAAGTGGGTCGTATTTGAAGTTCACGGACCTATGCCGGATGCCATTCAAAAGGCTTGGAAGCAAGTCTTCTCCGAATGGTTCCCTACCAGCGGTTATGAACATGCCGGAACTCCCGAAATGGAAGTATACGCGAATGATGACGCTTCAAATCCTGACTATTACTCGGAAATTTGGATTCCCATTAAAAAGGGATAAGTTTCAACCCATAAATATTTGCTTTTAGCTTGTAGGGTAATTTTCCCTACAAGCTTTTTATTTGGGTAAAGACCGTTTCTCGTTATTGATATAAGGGGATACTCCTTCGGCGGGAGATTTATAACCCTTCTTCAAAAATATAAGAAAGCACCTTCATGGCTTGGTTCACGGATTCGACCGTTACACTCGCCTTTTCCGATAATTCCTTTAAGGCATGGTGATGGGATTCCGGGCGAATCAAAATAAGCGGTTTACCCAGGGAAAGGGCAGTGCTTGCGTCCATGGCAGTATTCCACTGTTTATATTTCTCTCCAAACAGGGCGACGACAAGATCAGCTTTTTTCATCAAAAGACCTGTCCGCAAATTATTGATTTGGGAAGCGGCCGCATCCTTCAGAATAGGGTTCGGCTGTTCTCCGAGAATATCTTCACCGATATTATCGGAGCGTTCATGGTTCTCCATCGGACCGACGAATTCTAAAGGAAGCTTCAGTGCAGAAGCCTTATCTCTCAACTCACTTCTCCAACTTGAATGGATCTCCCCAGCAAGATACACAGTTAATTTCATTGTTTTCCTCCTCGGTATTTAAATTGTTTTCATTGTATCATGTTTTTTAGAAAATGGATGAATTCCATAAATAAGGATAATAGTATCCATAAGTGAATAAAAGAGACGGCTGGAGGAATGAAGATGGCTTTATCGAATAAGAAATTTCTTGTTTTCCTGTTAATAAGCAGTTTGCTTGTTGGCTGCTCAGGTATCGAGAGACAAACCGAAAAGGCAATGAAGGCTGCTGAAGTGGCTTTTCGTGACGATGAAAAACAGCCCAATCTCGAGGCAGGGCTTATTCAAGTCTATCTGCCAAAGGAATATAGGGTAGTGGAAGAACATGATAATAATTTGATTTTACAAAAAGGTGATAAGGCTTATATATTATTTGTCAATCCGAATGAAAAAGAAGACAGCTCCGTTTTATATTTGGCGATAAAGGAACAAGGAGATCAATATTTGGTGCTGCATTCCTTTCAAACTGATGATAAATTCGGCTTTATCTCGATTAAAGAGATACCGAAAGAAAAGTATGAGCTTGCAGTGGGGATCGGTGGGGTCAAGCTGACAACCGAAACGGATAAAGAGCATTTAAAAACCGATGCGAAACAGATGATGGAAATCGTATCATCCGTGCCCCATAAATAAGATAACTCCCCAATTTCCCGGTCATTCAACCGATCCGTATTAATGGTTGATTCGCGGAGAGTCTGGTATGATGGGATTATAAAAACTAAGGTGACATATAGAGCAGGAGGAATATTCAAATGGAAAAGTTACAAACCATTGAGCAATATGATGCATTAAAAAATGAAGGCAAACATATTTTTCTTTTTTCGGCGACATGGTGTGGAGATTGCCGTGTAATCGAACCGATTATGCCGGAGATTGAAACGAAATTTCCTGACTTCACATTCATTTATGTGGACCGTGATGAATACATCGATGTCTGTGCAGCTAATGATGTATTCGGAATACCAAGTTTCATCGCTTATGATAATGGCAAAGAGCTAGGTAGATTCGTGAGCAAGGATCGCAAAACACAAGAACAAATTGAGGAATTCATACAATCACTATAATCAATTTCCCCTTCTCGCTGGGGATTTTTCAATGAAGAGGAGGGTCAACCATGAAAATGGACAGCACAAAGCTGAAAAATATCTTGAAGGAACGGTTAAAAGATGATAATCGGACTTTCAAATTCGATAGCAAGCAAGATACGTTACGCGTGGAAAATGTGAAGACCGGGAAGGGGATCACCATCGAGCTGCCTCCTGTACTTGCTAACTATGAAAACGTACAGGAAAAAGCCATCGATGAAATCACCTATTACGTGGAAGAGGCCCTGAATGTGATGGGGGAAGAACACAGCATGGAAGGCAAGGAGAAATTCATTTTCCCAGTCATCCGCTCTACCTCCTTTCCAATGGAATCGGAAGAAGGAAATCCATTTTTATTCGATGAGCATACGGCTGAAACCCGGGTTTTTTATGCCCTTGATTTAGGAAAAACCTACCGTCTTATAGATGAAAAGATGATTCAACGGGAAAATTGGCAGGGTGACAGAATCCGTGAAATTGCCCTTTTCAATGCCCGTTCCCTCTCCACTGAAATGAAGTCGGATATCGTCGCGGATAATGCATTTTATTTTTTGAACACGAATGATGGATATGATGCCAGCAGAATCCTGAATGAATCCTGGCTTCGGGAAATGAAGGAAAAGATCGAGGGGACCATGGCTGTGGCCATTCCGCATCAGGATGTCATCATCATTGCCGATGTTAAGAATGATACGGGTTATGATATTCTTGCGCAAATGGCCATGAGCTTCTTTGCCAGCGGTCATGTACCGATAACGGCTCTATCATTCCTTTACGAAGATAATGAGTTGGAGCCCATTTTCATTATGGGTAAAAACAAAAAGCGAGAACAATAAATCATCGCAAAACATAAGGACCGTGTCAGCATTGGGGAAACTCCATCTTGGCAGCGGTCCTGTTTTATTATCGAGAAGTATATACAATTTTAATAGAGTTAATTTACCAGACCGAAAGAAAATTTTAAACCTTATGAATAAACATTAAGGGGGACGATTATCGTGAATGTGAAAAGTAAATTAATGAACATGCTGGAAGCCCGTAAAGAGGAAATGGTTCAAATCCGCCGTCATTTACATGAGAATCCGGAGCTATCTTTCAAAGAAGAGAAAACGGCACAATATATCATTGATTTTTATAAAGGGAAAGATGTGTCGATTCAAACGAATGTAGGAAATGGATTAGGGATCATCGTAACGATCGAAGGCGGAAAACCAGGGAAAACGATAGGTCTCCGTGCGGATTTCGATGCATTGCCGATTACAGAAGAAGCGGAGGTCCCATTCCGTTCAAAAAATGAAGGTGTCATGCACGCCTGCGGACACGATGGGCATACCGCTTATTTATTGGTACTGGCCGACTGCATCAACGAGTTGAAAGATTCCCTATCAGGCACTATCAAAATAATCCATCAACATGCAGAAGAAACACCCCCAGGAGGAGCAAAAAGCATTATGGAATCAGGTTTTTTGGATGAACTGGATGCTGTTTTTGGAATCCATTTATTTCCGTCGCATCCAGCGGGGGTCGTCGGGTATCGCGGCGGCTATTCGATGGCTGGACGGACCTATTTCAAGTTAGCGATAAAGGGTGTAGGCGGTCATGGTTCCTCCCCGCATATGGCTAATGATGCCATTGTGGCAGGCGCCCATTTCGTGACAGCCGTACAAACCGTAATCAGCCGTCGCTTGAACCCTTTTGATATGGGCGTAGTCACAATCGGCTCCTTTGATGGAAAAGGAAGCTTTAATGTCATAAAGGATCGTATAGAAATTGAAGGGGATGTCCGTTATATGACAGCAGAGACCCAACAGCTGATAGATAAGGAAATCCATCGGATCGTCAAAGGGGTGGAAACGGAATTTGATGTTCAGTGCGAACTTACCTATGTGCCTGATTATCCTCCGTTATATAATGACCCTGAACTGACTGGATTCGTGAAAAATAGCCTGGAAAGCATGCATGATAAAGATATTAAGAAGGTCGTGGAATTTCCGGTATTCTCAGGTTCAGAAGATTTTTCGTATTATGCGGAAAAGATTCCTGGCTGCTTCTTTTACATTGGCTGTAAACCGAAAGGGGTGGAAAAGCCATATTTCAATCACCATCCTAAATTCGACATTGATGAAGATGCCATTTTGATTGCTTCCAAATCAGTGGCGCAGGTTGTATGCAGTTTTTATGATTGGGCTTAGTGCCATTGGTCTTGGTTGCAAAAAAAAAAACGCTTGAACCCACAAACACCGTTCAGTATTAACGAACGGTGTTTTATAGGTTTCAGCCGTTATTTGGATGCCACAGGAGGTTTCGTGAAGGATGATGCAATAAATGACCAGCTTTCATCCTGGGCTGCATGAAAACTTAATCTCTTTGTAAACGCGATTTAACAGCGGTGTTTTATTTAAATAGTAGACTAGGGGCTAATGTTATTTCGCGATGGATAGGTTTAAACTCATTCCAGAAGGGGTTTAGTAGGGTAGGAGTTCTGCGAAATACGTAGAGTTGGTAAAGAATACGATTAAAAAAGTAGATACAAATCCCAAATTTTCTCGATATTTTAAAAATAACTGGTAGAATTAGTTACATAACTACAGATGTAGAAAGAGTGATAGGTTTGAAATGGCTAAATAAGATGAAAAAATGGTTCCAAGCAGAGGAAATTATTGAAATCGAAGAAATTATTATAGATGAACCGCTTGATGAAGAGACATTAAGGAATATGGATTTTTCGAAGCTTGCAAAGTCAAAGAAAGAAGAAATAAAAGTTTACAATCAAACAGTGGAAAAAATGTCACAGACTCCAGATCCTGATACGAAAATCCTGTTTCAATATCCAAAAGGACAGTTCAAGTTTCCGCTCATCCCTGACCGGGAGCAGAACAAAAGAAAGCCTAGGGAAAGAAACAGGGAAGATCACGAACCCAAACAGGGGAACGCGGCCAAAGAAACGAAAAGGCCTGTGAGGGATCCTGAACCAAAACGGAGAAACTTCGATCGGGAGCAAATCCCTAAAATAGTCCCGTCGAATACTCCATTCCGCCCAACGGAAATCCCTTCACCCATTTATGGATTCCGTCGCCCGGAAAAAAAAATAGTCCCTACTGAAGAAATTGTCGAATATGAATTGGAAAGTAAAATGCCGGTCCGTAAAAAAGAAGAACCCGATATTGAGATTCCGATATCCATCCCTGAAATCCCAAAAGCCAATGAGGAATTGACGATAGAGCCATCCGTCCTTGTACCAAAACAAACGGAAGAAAAAAGGGAAGGTTCGGAGATACCCGCTTTCTTTCGTAAGCATTCCATTGAGTCACCGCCTGAAGAAGCAGTAAGCGAGCCTGGTATAGATGAGCCAGCAGTAGAAAAAGAGGCTTATGAACAGGACCAAGTTGATTTTGGACGCGAAGTCGCTGTTTCCATTATGGAACAGGTGGACGAAACAACGCCTGAAGCTATTTCGGTTCCTTGGGAGGTAACTGCACAATCAACTCAGCCATCCGTCAGTCAAGGGACACAACCGGAAAGTGATCCATCAGAATCAATGCCGGAAGAACAGCCTAAACGTCCGAAAAAACATATCCCATTTAACGTGATGATGCTTAAGCAAGATAGGGAAAAAAATGGGTTCATCAATAAAATGATGCCGGAAAAAAAAAGCCCTGATGTCGAAATTGGAGTAGCATCATCTGATAAACGATCTCTGATTAACGCTGCTGAAACGGAAGCGGGACAAGCGAAACCATCCTCCATCCCTGAACGGAAATCAGAGGAAGGCAAAGTGATGTTTAAAGAGGAGGAGACTCCGGTCATTCAGCCAACGTTAGTGGACACTAAGCATGGAACCGAGACGGTTGCCGTGCCTGAAAATACAGTTGAATCCAATATCGGTTCGAACCCGGTCCCAGCAAAGTCTTTCGAACAGGGATCTCCCATTTCTGAAAATGTAAATCAAGAACCGGCTTATATAGAGGCGGCAGCAGAAGCTAAGCAGAGCGAAACCCCCGAAGTGTTTTGCTCCGTGGAAGCCAATGATAATCCATACTATGTGTTTCCGGATATCGAGTTGCTGACGCCTCCCACCTATGCTGTACATGATGATGAATGGCTCGAGGAACAGACTTTATTACTTGATGAGACGTTGAAAAATTTCAATGTCCGTGCAAAGGTCGTCAATGTCACGCAAGGACCGGCAGTAACTCGTTTCGAGGTGCATCCGGAACCCGGAGTGAAGGTGAATAAGGTGACGAACCTGATGGATGATATCAAATTGAGCCTTGCCGCTCAGGATATGAGGATGGAAGCGCCTATCCCGGGTAAGCATACAATTGGCATCGAAATTCCAAATAGGAAGAGCAAGCCGGTATTTTTGCGCGAGGTTTTGGAAAGTACTGAGTTTCAAGAGCATGAATCACCGCTTGCCGTGGCTTTAGGCCTCGATATATCCGGTCAGCCTATTATCACGGATTTGAGAAAGATGCCGCATGGATTGATAGCCGGGCAAACGGGATCGGGGAAAAGCGTCTGTATCAACACGATGTTGGTCAGCTTGCTTTATAAAGCGACGCCGCAGGAGTTGAAATTACTGTTGATCGATCCGAAAATGGTCGAGCTTGCCCCATATAATCGAATCCCGCATTTGGTCAGTCCAGTCATAACCGATGTAAAAGCCGCTACGGCTGCGTTGAAATGGGCGGTTGAGGAAATGGAACGGCGTTATGAATTGTTTGTACATGCCGGTGTACGTGATATCACCCGCTTTAATGACCAAGCGGAAAAAGCAGGTCAATATTCAAGCAAACTGCCTTATATCCTTGTGATCATCGATGAGCTTGCGGATCTAATGATGATGTCGCCTGCTGATGTAGAGGAAGCGATTTGCCGGATTGCCCAAAAGGCCCGTGCCTGTGGCATTCATTTGATTGTAGCCACTCAGAGACCTTCTGTCGATGTCATAACTGGATTGATCAAGGCAAATATCCCGACAAGGATCGCTTTTTCGGTTTCTTCACAAGTCGACTCCCGTACAATCATCGATAGCGGTGGTGCAGAAAAACTGTTGGGAAGAGGAGATATGTTATTTGCTGAAAACGGCTCTTCAAAAACGGTGCGCCTGCAAGGGACTTTTGTTAGTGATGAAGAAATCGATCAAGTCGTAAACCATGTCAAATTGGAGCAGCAACCGAACTATCTGTTTGAACAGGAAGACTTGTTGAACAGGGCACAGGTCACGGAAGAAGCGGATGAACTGTTTTTCGAGGCATGCGAATTCGTCGTGAGCCAACAGGCTGCTTCTGCATCGAGTGTACAAAGGCGCTTCCGTGTCGGTTATAACCGTGCAGCGCGTTTAATAGAAATGATGGAGCAGCAGGGAGTCGTTTCCGAATCCAGGGGCTCAAGGCCCAGGGATGTTTTGATTACGGAAGAAGAACTTGAATTTTTACATGTTAATTAAGAGAACCTATTAAAAGGAAATTGTATATAATGTGAAAGGGTGAAAACCCGTTATTATCACCTTAATTGAGGAAAAAACCAATGATTTGATAAATTGGCATCTGCCTGACATGGATGAATGGATAAAAAAGTGATATAATAGTTTTTTGTTATGAATGATTGAAAATATATGCATGAAAAACCAAAGAAGAAATTGCGTTTCTAACAAGTCTCGTAATGAAAAAACAAATAAAAGATGACGTCATATACTGTCATACAGGTAGACGATTGGTGGAGGTTCGCTTTATGACTGCTTACCATTTTGTGGGAATTAAAGGGTCGGGTATGAGTGCTCTTGCACAAATACTGCATGATATGAATATTGAAGTGCAGGGTTCCGATTACGAAAAAGAATTTTTTACACAATTGGCATTAGAAAAAGCCGGGATTAAAATCCTTCCTTTTAACGAGGAAAATATTCAAACTGGAATGACCATCATTGCAGGAAATGCGTTTCCGGATAGTCATCCGGAAATCGTGAAGGCAAAGGAACTTGGTTTGCCGATCATCCGTTATCACCGTTTCCTAGGTGATTTCATGAAAAACTTTATCAGCGTGGCCGTTACGGGAGCGCATGGTAAAACATCGACGACCGGTTTATTGGCCCATGTAATGGGGGGCGCTAAACCGACATCCTTCTTGATTGGGGATGGAACGGGTAAGGGAATCGCGAATTCTGATTACTTCGTATTCGAAGCATGTGAATATCGCCGTCATTTCCTTTCATATTATCCGGATTATGCAATCATGACGAATATCGATTTTGATCATCCTGATTACTACGCCAATGTCGAAGACGTGTTCGAGGCTTTCCAAACGATGGCCCTTCAAGTCAACAAAGGCATTATTGCGTGCGGGGATGATGAGCATTTACCACATATTCAGGCAAAAGTACCGGTTATTTTTTACGGATTTGCAGAAGGAAATGATTTTCAAGCGAAAAATGTTTCCGTCACTCCGGATGGCACCACTTTTGATGTGCACGTAAGGAACAATTACTATGATACATTCACTATTCCTACTTTTGGAAAGCATAATGTGTTGAATGCACTTGGTGTCATTGCACTTTGTAAATATGAAAACTTGGATACGGAAGCTGTGAAAGCCCAATTGCGGACTTTTGGCGGAGTTAAACGCCGGTTCTCCGAAAAGGAAATCGGAAGTCAGATCATCATTGATGATTATGCGCATCATCCGACTGAAATTTCGGCAACTGTTGACTCTGCTCGTCAAAAGTATCCAGAGCGTGAAGTTGTAGCGGTATTCCAGCCGCATACTTTCTCGAGAACGCAAGCATTCCTGGATGAATTCGCCGACAGTTTGAATTTGGCCGACAAAGTATACTTATGTGAAATTTTTGGATCTGCTCGTGAAAATCAAGGGAAATTATCGATTGAGGATCTTCAAGATAAAATTCCCGGTGCCGAGCTGATTACGGAGAACACAACATCAATATTGCAAAAACATGAAAACAGTGTCGTGTTATTCATGGGTGCGGGGGACATTCAAAAATTCCAAGCAGCCTACGAGCATTCACTGCAGGTAAAATAAAAAAACGACCGATCCGTTAGTTAGTGCGGGTCGGTCGTTTTTTTATTGGTATTTTTTTATTTTAAATTTTCTGGATTTAAATTATCCAATTCCGGTAAAACGAAGCGTCCGTCCTTACGTATCAAGACGTCATCAAAATGGATTTCCCCGCCGCCATATTCAGGGCGTTGAATATTGACCAGGTCCCAGTGAATGTCTGAATGATTTCCGTTAAAGGCATCATCATAACATTGTCCGGGAGTGAAATGAAAACTTCCATCAATTTTTTCATCAAAGAGGATATCTTGCATCGGATGTAGAATATAAGGATTTACACCAATTGCAAATTCACCGACATATCGTGCGCCTTCGTCAGTATCAAAAATTTTGTTGATGCGTTCCGTATCATTCGCGACCGCTTCAACGATTTTTCCATCCTTGAATGTTAACTTCACGTTTTCAAAAGTAAAACCCTGATAAGGGGACGGAGTATTATACGAAATCACTCCATTGATGGAATCTTTAACTGGAGCCGTATATACTTCACCGTCAGGAATGTTCAGCTCACCTGCACATTTGATGGCTTTAATGTCTTTGATGGAAAAGGTTAAGTCCGTACCGGGCCCAGTTAAGCGGACCTTATCCGTTTTATCCATCAATTCAACAAGGTTGTCCATTGCTGCGCTCATTTTGCCATAGTCGAGGTTGCAGACTTCGAAATAAAAGTCTTCGAATGCTTCTGTGCTCATTTTGGCTAATTGGGCCATCGAATTTGTCGGGTAGCGAAGAACGACCCATTTTGTTTTTGGCACGCGGATATTTCTATGTACTTTACCGACTGTCTGTCCATGAATCGCCATCTTTTCTGAAGGGACATCGGATTGTTCATTGATATTATCCCCGGCACGAAGCCCGATATAGGCATCCATCTGGTTCATTACGTTTGCTTCAAACTCACCCATCATCTTGTACTGTTCTTCTTTGGCACCCATCAACAAGGCACGATCCACTTGGTGATCCTTTAAAAGGACGAATGGGTAACCACCTGCTGCATAGGCTTCATTCACAAGCGCGTTAACAAGTTCACGCTGCAATCCAAAGTTTTCGATCAAGATTCTTTCACCTTTTTGAAGTTTTACTGAGTAATTGATTAAGTTTTTGGCCAATGTTTCAATTCTGGGATCTTTCATAAAAATACCTCCATTGTTTAAATTCGACTTATGTTTCTATCATACCCGATTTCCTGCCATAAGTGTCACCCATGAATTTCATGGAGGAACTGGATACAGACAACAATATTTCCAGATTAGGGTTTGATAGGGTATATTGAAAAAATAAATACGTTTATAATAATCAGGAAGGGGTAATTAATAACTAACAGCTACTAAATAAGTCGATTTTTCGGAGGTGTTCCAATGGAGATTATTTTATACGTAAGTGCTGCTGTTGCAGCGATAGCTTTCCTGGTCCTTGTTATTTTCCTGACAAAGGTACTGACATCACTTCAAACAACCCTGGACAGTGTGGCCCGGACGCTGACAGGACTAGAGAGCCAAATGCAGGGCATAACGCTCGAAACTACCCAGCTATTACATAAAACGAATACGTTGGCTGAAGACTTGCAGCAAAAGTCAGAAAACCTGAACACAGTGGTGGATGCCGTGAAGGATGTAGGTACATCCATCTCTAGCTTCAATTCTTCCATCCAAAAGGTTTCTCATAAAGTACAGGCTGAGATTGATAATAATCAAGAACGAATCTCACAAATTGTACAATGGAGTAATGTAGCCATGGAGATTAGGGACAAATGGAAAACCAGAAGCAAACAGGCTGCCCCGACCCCAACTGAAAGGGCGGAGTTAGAAAGGGAAGCACTGGAAACAGATAACCTACCTAAAAAAAGGTTTTTACGTTCTAGATCTTAAAATCTAGTTAAATAAAAATGAACTGAAAATTGAAAGGGGAATGTATTATGACTCAAAAAGAATTTCCGGCAAAGGACTATCAGAAATCATATGAGGACGAACGCGACTCGATCAATTCTAAGGACTTTATGATTGGCGCCTTAATCGGCGGGATGATCGGAGCGGCTACAGCTTTGTTCATGGCTCCGAAAACAGGCAAGGAATTAAGGAATGATTTCAATGAACAAGCTAAAAACATTTCAGAGAAAACAGAAAAATTAAGACAAACCGCGATGGAAAAAGGAACAGTGCTTGCTGATACTGCAAAAGAAAAAACAAGCTCCGTCACAGAAATCGTTTCAACTAAATCTTCAGATATCGTCAATAAAGTGAAAAGCTTGAAAACGGGAAAAGAAAACGGCAACGCGGCTGATGATACGACAAATTCGAGCAATAAAGATATAGATGTAACGGGAACTTCCGATTCTCCTATCGTATCCGTTGAAACGAACTTTGCTAACGGCAACGACCTGGAAAATAACCCTGCCGATCCAACAAGCGGTAACAAGAATACGGCAAAATTAAAACTCGATGAAACGAAAAAGGCATTTGATGAAACAGAGAATAACCTTAAAAAATAAACTCTTACATTCCTTTGATGGGGATGAAGAGGCATGAAGGTACGAAGAATAAGGCGGTGAAGTGCTTCGATGGCTTCATCGCCTTTTTGATGGTAAAATTTATATGTACAAGAAAAGGAGATGTATTATGACGATTACCAAGATTGAAGCAGAAGAACAATTCAATGAGCTTTTAAAAGAGGATACATTCCTACTTTTCAAGCATAGCGTAACATGCCCGGTCAGTGCTGAAGCATATGAACAATATGAGAAGTACATCTTGGAAAACGAACAACTTAAAACGGCCTATTTAGCCGTTCAGGAAGCTCGTCCACTATCCAATTATGTGGCAGAAACATTTGATATCAAACATCAATCACCTCAGGCCATCCTTTTTAAAAGTGGAAAACCGGCCTGGAATGAATCTCATTGGCGGATTACATATGATTCATTGAGCAAGGCCATTACTGAATGATTGATTAAGGCCGGATCCCTTAGGTAAGGGATCCGGCCTTTTATTATTCCATCATTCATGGGTCAGGGGATTTTTTATCGATCTCCAGGGGAAACCTTTTCTTGAAAGGATGTTAATAACGCTGGGAGTTGAGGAACCTGTAACTCAAAATTTTTCGCCGAATACCGCTATACCGTTTCTGGAGATCTCTCAGAATGCTCTTAGATAAAATATCAATTATATTATAGCTTTCCTGTTCTATTTCCAATATAATTCCTACAATGGATCGTGTTCCAATAGCTAGTGCAAATCGTTTTTCTTACATGGGTAACACCTACTTTTATGCATTTATAACTTTAATGCTTAAAAGCGTTTAATTATTAAAGAAAAATATAGTGACATTTAAGGACACTTCATTTATAATTGATTTAATCATACATGAAATATTCTAAATTTTTCATTGATAAAATAATTGGGGTGGATGATCGAGGATCCAGATGGGATTTTCGGGTTAGATTTCCGCTGTACCGATTTCTATTTTAAAAAACGAAGGGATGGATTTGTAATGAGCAACAAAGAGCTTGATGGACTTCGTAATCAACTGGATGATGTGAACATTCAGTTATTACATCTTATTAATCAACGTGCTGAACTTGTACAGGAAATTGGTCGCGTTAAAGAAAAACAAGGTGTTAACCGTTACGATCCGGTCCGTGAAAGAACAATGTTGGATCTTATCGAAGCCAATCATCAAGGACCTCTTGATCTTGGTTCGATTAAACATATTTTCAAAGAAATCTTCAAATTGGGCTTGGAGCTTCAAAAAGATGATCAGAAGAAAACGCTTCTGGTATCAAGAAAACAAAAGGCTGAAGACACTATCATCGACATTAAAGGTGAATTAGTCGGTAACGGGATCCCTAGCTTCGTGTTCGGACCATGTGCCGTTGAATCTTATGAACAGACAGCTGCGGTGGCGGAAGTCATTAAAGCTAAAGGTTTGAAATTGATGCGCGGCGGTGCATTTAAGCCACGTACATCTCCATATGACTTCCAAGGACTTGGTTTGGAAGGCTTACAAATACTTAAACGTGTTGCTGATGAATACGGCTTGGCTGTCATCAGTGAAATCGTGAGTGCTAACGATATCGAAGCGGCGATCGATCATATCGATGTCATCCAAATCGGAGCACGCAACATGCAAAACTTTGACTTGCTAAAAGCGGCAGGTGCCGTAAATAAACCAGTTCTTTTAAAACGTGGACTTGCTGCAACGATTGAAGAGTTCATTCATGCAGCGGAATACATCATGTCACAGGGAAATGGCAACATAATCCTTTGTGAACGCGGTATCCGTACTTACGAAAAAGCAACAAGAAATACACTGGATATCTCCGCTGTACCGATCTTAAAACAAGAAACTCATTTACCGGTCATGGTTGATGTAACGCATTCCACTGGGCGTCGCGACCTCTTACTTCCGACGGCTAAAGCGGCTCTTGCAATCGGTGCTGACGGTGTAATGGCAGAAGTGCATCCGGATCCTTCCGTTGCTTTATCGGATTCTGCACAGCAAATGGACTTCAAACAATTTGATGAATTCTATGATGAAATTAAACGTTTGAACTGGGTAACTGTTTAAGCTGGAAAGTCTTTAAAATATCTACTTACGGCCCTTACCATATTGGCAAGGGCTATTTTTAATGGTAAAATACTTGTTTTTGCAGAAAAAGCATCGAAATAAGCACTATTGGATTGCAGGAAAGATTCGACTATCGTATGATAAATAACAAGAATGAGAACTGTTCGGAAGATTGAGTCATACATAAAGAGATATCTATGTGAATTTTATACTTGAATAGGGTATTGAATCTTTGACTGAGAAGAGAGAGGACTGCATTTTTTGTTAGGCAGATCGTTCCTGAAATAATCTTCCTTATAGAGGAAAACGCATAAAAGAATATTTTTCGAAATAATTCGGGTCTTTTATGGGAAAAATGAAAGAAATGGAGGAATGGATGAATGAATAATATAACCATTTATGATGTGGCGCGTGAGGCGAATGTTTCCATGGCCACCGTTTCCCGCGTAGTTAACGGGAATCCAAATGTAAAGCCTGCAACAAGAAAGAAAGTTTCGGATGTGATTGAGAAGTTAGGGTACCGTCCCAATGCAGTGGCAAGGGGTCTTGCAAGCAAGAAAACGACTACAGTCGGGGTCATTATTCCGGATATCTCGAGCATCTTTTTTGCCGAATTGGCACGGGGCATAGAAGATATAGCCACAATGTATAAATACAATATCATCCTAAGCAGTTCTGATGAGAATATAGATAAGGAATTCCATTTGTTGAATACGATGCTTGGAAAACAAGTGGATGGTATCGTATTCATGGGCGGTAACATTTCTGATGAGCATGTCAAAGAGTTTACGAATTCACCGGTTCCAATCGTTCTGGCAGGCTCGGTGGATGAAAGCGGGCAAGTCCCATCGGTTAATATTGATTATGAGGCGGCGGCATTCGACGCAGTGACCTTCTTCGCTAAAAATGGCCACAAGCATATCGCTTTTGTAAGCGGAAACCCTTCCGCGCTGATTAATGAAAAGAAATTGGCTGGTTATAAAAGAGGATTGAAAGAAGCTGGGCTTTCATTTGATGAAAGGTATATTATTGAAGGCGATTATACATATGATTCAGGAATTGAGTCTTTTGAAAAGTCCCTGGAAACTGAAGAGAAACCGACGGCATTCATCGCCGGTGCTGATGAAATGGCGCTTGGAATTGTCCATGCCGCACAGGACAAAGGGTATAATGTACCGGAAGACTTTGAAGTGATCAGCTTCGATAACACGAGATTGACATTGATGGTGCGTCCGCAAATCACGACGATCGTTCAACCATTATATGATATTGGTGCGGTTGCTATGAGGCTTCTGACAAAGTTGATGAATAAAGAACAAGTGGAGGAAGGGCATGAAGTGATCCTGCCACATCGGATTGAAAATCGTCAATCCACGAAATAATCTGGTTTAGAGAGTGTCCCGAGGGCACTCTCTTTTGTTTTTCAAATATATTCACAACCAAAAAAGATCGTTTTTCAACGATCTTTTGGTTAACTTTGGTCATTGCTTGTCGATGTTTTCCTGGAAGACCTGATGGGATAAAGGGCCTTTTCAAGCGTCAGGGCATTCTTCTCGGTAATTTCAGGCTTTCTCGGAATGGGTTCATATATATCCTCCATGTCATCCCACTCGTTTGGTAGCGGAACAGGGGACTCAGGCTGCCAGCATTCAAGCCATTCCTTTGCTAGGGGCCCTGAAATATCATTATTCGTCATTTCAAGCCAGACCCTCGACCAAGCCCTCGGGACGACGCGCCATATATCATATCCCCCGCCGCCTACTGCAATCCACCGGCCCTCACAATACTTATGGGCCATTTCGTGGGCCAACTTTGGTATTTCCCTATAAATCTTCATGGTGGCAGATAAATGGGTGAGCGGATCGTAATAATGGGAATCGGCTCCGTTTTGCGTTAAAATGACATCCGGTTTGAAGAATTCAATGACCTCTTTAAAGGAAGCGCTATAGCATTCGAGCCAGGACTCATCTTCAGTGAACGCATCGACCGGGATGTTGAATGAATAGCCGTATCCTTTTCCTTGCCCCCGTTCGTTAATATTGCCGGTGCCGGGAAATAAGTAGCGTCCCGTTTCATGAATGGATAGGGTGCATACATCCGGATCATCATAAAATGACCATTGGACTCCGTCACCATGATGTGCATCGGTATCGACATACAAGACTCGTGCTCCATATTTTTTTTGCAGGTATTTAATCGCGACCGAACTATCGTTATAAATGCAAAAGCCCGAGGCTTTTCCGCGGAAACCGTGATGCAGGCCACCTCCCAGATTAAGTGCGTGCAGGGACTGACCGGTCATGACGGCATCCACTGCCGTCAAGGTACCGCCTACAAGCAAGGCGCTTGCTTCATGCATTCGCGGGAAGATTGGGGTATCTTCTGTTCCGAGCCCATAATTTCCGGCCTTTTCAGGGGGGAGCTTTCCCTGGCCTGCTAATCTGACAGCGTTTACATAATGCTGATCATGGATCAGTTCCAATTCTTCATCGGTGGCCATTCTGGGCTTGATAATTTGATCATCACTGATGGCATGGTGTTTTTTTAGCAAATCCAGCGTGAGTTTAAGGCGTTTTTGATTGAACGGATGCTCATCGTTGAATTTATAGGTGAGGAGTTCATCCGAATAGACAAAAAGGGATGCATCATTCATGAGAAATCCCCGGGAGACTAGGCCATAAAACGGTATAGCCTTCTTTCTTCAAATCCTCCACCACCATAAATGGATTCATCGTCTGCACACGAATAACAAGAATCTTATAATCGGTCCCATCTTTATCCGGGTAAACGAGAGTGCTCAGGATATTCGAATTGCGCCTTTTGAAAATATGGGCAATATCATGAAGGGTACCTGCCTTATCCGGGATTTTAATTTCGATTTGGGAACCGGGCTGATTGACTCCTGTCAACTCAACGTATGAATGAAGTAAATCAGAACCGGTTATGATGCCGACTAACTTCCTTCCTTTTAAAATTGGAAGGCAGCTGATATTGTTATCACAAAAAACAGCCCCGATTTCTTCCACGAAATCTAACGGGTGACCTGTGATTATATCCGTTCTCATGATGCTCGATAGTGGTTTTTGTAAATCACTTTTGTATTCTGCGGTGCGGAATATAGAAGGGGCAGCATCCCGTATATCACGGTCGCTGACTAATCCCACAAGTTGAAAGCTGTCATCGACAATGGGGATATGGCGAATTCGCTTCTCCTTGATGATCATGACAGCGCTATGAATTGTATCCGTTGGAGTGAGGGTGATGATATCCTCATTCATTATTGTTTCAACAATCATTTTCCTTCCTCCTCTTTTTCACCTCTTTAATACATATACCGATTCATGAAACGCAATTGGTCGAATTTCTGGATGGATTCGGGCGGCACTCTTTTGCCAATACGGGCCATCAGGCAGTTGGCCGGGTGGGAACTGATTTCAGGATCATCCGTTGCAAAGTAGACCAAGCCGCCGGCACTCATCATTTTTTCCATGACCTTGCGATAGTCCCAAATATTCAGCCCTGTCCCTTTCAAGTCCCAATGCCAATAGTATTCAGTGGTGATGATGATGAAGTCTTCAACCGAATCGTCTTCCATGGAAAGGCGGATTAAGTTCTTCCCTACGGAGGCACCCCGGTATTTAGGGATGACCTCGATTGCACCAAGTTCAATCAGATCCTCCATCTCGATTTCCGACCAGCGCTCCAAGGGATCGGGATATAAATAAGTTACATAACCCACGATCGTTTCATTTTCACGGGCGATGAAGATCCTGCCCTCAGGCAAGTCTGCAATCTCTATTAACGCTTTATGCTGCAAAGCAGGCTGGCGAAAGGCGACCAAGTCTTCGTGAAACTCATAAGCGGACATCTTTTCGCCGTTTAATGGCCCCTCGATGATGAGCGTTCCGCTTAATGTCTGCAGTTCCTTGGTATAAAAGGTCTTATTATATTCCATTCTATCACCACCCTCATTATATAGTAATCTTACACTCTCGCATTCCGAAGCATAAGGAGCATTGCTATTAAAACTGAACGAATCGAAAGCCTACATTAATTATACTTAAAAACAAGTGGCATAATTCAGAAAGTTCAAGGCATATATGAATCTTTTGTTACAGTACTTCTCATATACCCGCCGTCGCTATGAAGTCATCTTAACTATACCAATATACCTGTGTTTTTCAAAATTAGGCCAAGAAGGAATTTCCCTAATATGGAAGGTTTCAATATTTTAAAAATTGAGATAATTTGTTTCTTATACTATAATGAAAATATAGAGCCGAATAAAGGGGGAGTTTGTCGTATGAATGTGAAAGTGCTGCCAGTAGTGGAAGGTAATTTTAATTTAAAGAATTACGATGAGAAATACAATAAGTTTGACTGGTCTGAGACGGAAAAGGAATTCTCCTGGTCTGAAACCGGTAAAGTGAATCTTGCGTATGAAGCCATTGACCGCCATGTCGAAACATACAAAAAGAACAAAGTCGCCCTTTATTACAAAGACGATAAAAGAAATGAAAAGTATACATTCAAGGAAATGAAAGATTATACGAACCAAGCGGCCAATGTGTTCAAGAACATTGCCAATGTGGAAAAAGGTGATCGTGTTTTCATCTTCATGCCACGCTCCCCGGAGCTTTATTTTGCATTGTTGGGTGCGATTAAAACGGGGGCGGTCGTGGGTCCGTTGTTCGAAGCCTTCATGGAAGGTGCGATAAGGGATCGCCTTGAAGATAGTGAGGCAAGTGTGATAGTGACGACCCCGGAGCTTTTGTCGCGGGTCCCAGTAGAGGAATTACCCCATTTAAAACATATTTTCTTAGTGGGGGAAAATGTAAAAGAAGAAGGAAAGTATCATCACTTCAACAAAAAATTAAAAGAAGCGGACAAAAAATTCGAAATTGAATGGGTGGATCGGAATGACGGACTGATTCTTCACTATACTTCCGGTTCCACGGGAAAACCAAAAGGCGTACTTCACGTTCATAATGCGATGATCCAGCATTATCAAACGGCAAGATGGGTCCTTGATTTGCAGGAAGAGGACGTGTATTGGTGCACAGCGGATCCTGGATGGGTGACAGGGACGTCTTACGGTATCTTTGGACCGTGGCTAACAGGCACCTCGAATGTCATTGTAGGCGGGCGATTCAAGCCTGAATCCTGGTATAAGACCCTGGAAGACTTCGGTGTCACTGTATGGTATAGTGCCCCGACTGCCTTCAGGATGCTGATGGGCGCAGGTGACGAAATCGTTAAACGGTTCGATTTGAGTTCTCTCCGCCATGTTTTAAGTGTCGGTGAACCGTTGAACCCGGAAGTGGTGCGCTGGGGAATGAAGGTATTCAATCACCGTATCCATGATACATGGTGGATGACGGAGACCGGGGCTCAGGTAATCTGCAATTATCCTTGCCTGGAAATCAAACCGGGCTCGATGGGTAAACCGATTCCGGGTGTGAAAGCGGCAATAGTGGATGATCAGGGCAACGAGCTTCCTCCGCATAGAATGGGGAACCTTGCCATCAAGAAAGGATGGCCTTCGATGATGAAGACCATCTGGAAGAATGAATCAAAATATGAATCTTATTTTATGCCGGGTGATTGGTATGTTTCTGGAGATTCCGCTTATATGGATGAAGAAGGGTATTTCTGGTTCCAAGGCCGGGTTGATGATGTCATCATGACGGCAGGGGAAAGAGTCGGACCTTTCGAAGTGGAAAGCAAGTTGGTCGAGCATCCGGCCGTAGCTGAAGCAGGGGTCATCGGTAAGCCGGACCCAGTTCGGGGAGAAATAATCAAAGCGTTTATCGCCCTCCGTGACGGATACGATGCAAACGATGAGCTGATTGAAGAAATTCGTCAATTTGTAAAGAATGGTCTCGCAGCACATGCAGCGCCGCGTGAAATTGAATTCAGGGATAAGCTTCCTAAAACAAGGAGCGGAAAAATCATGCGCCGTGTCTTGAAAGCTTGGGAACTTGATCTGCCAACTGGTGATTTATCCTCGATGGAGGATTGAAAAGCTGAGTCATACTGATTATTGAGAAGGTAAAAAGGCATCCATGTCATTGCATGGATGCCTTTTTGGGAGTTTGGGTCATTCGCCAAACCAGTGTGGGAGATTAAATGAAACAGGCTGCCGGGTCATCCCCGACAGCCTGTTTTACTTCAAAAGAGTGTCATTCTTCCTCTTCTTCAGCTTTATCCGTGTCCTGTTCTTTATCGTTGACTGTGTTTTGATCTTTGTCGGTTTCCGGATCTTCTTTATCTGTATTGTCTTTGTTTTGCTCTTTATCTTGATCTAGCTCTTTATCTTGCTCTTTTTCTATTACTTTTTCCTTTTCTGGTGTAACGTTCACTTCTTTTGAGTCTGTTTTTTTATCTTCGTTAGTTATTTTATCTTTTCCTTGAGCATCTTTATTTTTTGTGGAATCTTCTTTTGAAACTTTCTTTGTAGCGCCGCTTTCAACACGTTGAGAAGGGGCTGATTCTTTACCGACTATGTCCACGGCCGTTACATAATAAGAACCGCCAGAGCCGACTTTGTAAACAAGATTCTCCCCAGCATTGATGCTCGCGACTTTTTTGCCGTCTTTATAGACACGATAACCGACGACATCACCTTCATGATGCAAGCCCCAAGTAATCTTATCGTTACTTTTTT
This sequence comes from Peribacillus sp. ACCC06369, assembly GCF_030348945.1. Taxonomy (NCBI): domain Bacteria; kingdom Bacillati; phylum Bacillota; class Bacilli; order Caryophanales; family Bacillaceae; genus Peribacillus; species Peribacillus sp. ACCC06369. The sequence continues at coordinate 3,969,558 of NZ_JAUCEN010000002.1, read as the reverse complement.
TTATGGATAGGGCATCCGGTGCTTTGCCATTATCATTCAATTTCGCTGTCGCCCCGACGACATTTCCTGATTTTTCGGCTCCGGGAATCACGGATCCCGGGTCAACGACATATCTCAATCCGATATCTGCAAATGAATCTGGATTCAACATGAACCCGCCGCTTGTGAATTCGCCAGGCGTTTGCGGAAGGGCTGCGTAGCGTTTGCTGCCGACTGATACATATTGTCCATCTATGAAACTATCATCCGCCCTGGATGGAGCATATTTCGCGATGAATAAATCCGATTTGACAAGCCCGGCCTTTTGGCATGAGCTTGAAGGCAGCAGTCCTGAAACGCCACAGAAGGAACGGCTGACAATTCCGCCCGGCATTTCAAATCGCTTATCGGGGTCGATGAGTTTAGGGTCGACTTTATATGCGGCATTGATCAGATCTGCCCAATAATACATATTACGTTTATTATATTCAAGACCATTATAGGTCCCTTGCAAGGATTTCGGCTTGTCATAACCGAGCCATGTCCCGAACGATACATTCGGGTTGCTGGCTACAAACCAGGCATCCCAATAGTTTTGTGAAGTACCGGTTTTACCTGCCCAATCGCTTGAGAAGGCAAGGCGGTTCCTGACTGAGGCCGCCGTCCCGCTGTTTATGACATCACGCATCATATCAAGCGTCAGGTAAGCGGCTTGCGGAGAGAAAACATCCACTGGTTTCACTTTATGCTGATAGATGACTTTGCCATCTTTCGAAACGATTTTATCGATCATATAAGCATCGATGAATTCTCCTGAATTGGCAAAAGTGCCATATGCATTGACGTTTTCTTCAACGGTTACACCTTTTTCCATCGCACCTAATGACATGGCAAGATTGGAGTAATCCCCTTTCGTCACGGTGGAGAAGCCCATTTTTTCCAAATACGAAGCCGGGCTCAGGTTGATGATTTTCTTGTAAAAGAGCGCTGCCGGGATGTTATAGGAATTCTTCAGGGCCTCGCGGGCAGTCGATACTCCCGTATAGCTGCCGCCGCCATAGTTTCCTGGACTCCACGGTTTGCCGCCTGTTGGAATGGAGATCGGCACGTTGGCCGATACGCTGCCAGGCGAGATCTTGCCTAGCTCGATGCCTGGACCATATATCACCAGCGGCTTCATCGTTGATCCGTTCGAGCGCAATGATGCGGTGGCGTGGTTCGTCTGTTCCCGCTTGAAATCACGCCCGCCTACGAAACTGATGATTTTCCCTGTTTTATTCTCGATAAGAATCGCTCCGGCCTCTACGGGCTGGCTCACGGTCTTCATTTCCTTCGTATCCGGGTCGGGGACTTGCGCCAGTTTATCGTACCCGAAATTCGGATAGTTTTTCGTTACTTCCTGCATCTTGTCATAAATCTTTTTGTTGACGGTCGTATAAACCTTATAGCCATTTTGGCGCAGCTTACGGTCGGCAAGTGCTAGATATTGAGCTTTTAAATCATCATTCTTTAAATCTTTCTCTTCATATCCATCTTCTTTTGCCAGACTGACAGATAGGATTTCGATGGAGCGTTTTTCGATTTCATAGGTGAGCCATGGATATTTCTCGGATGGCATCTCCGTTTTGCCGATAAAGTCTTTTGTAATGTCGTATGCGTTTGCTTTATCATATTCTGCTTTTGTTATGTACCCGTTACTATACATCCGCTTTAAAACGGTTTTCATCCGGTTGATGCCGGGCTCTTGATTTTCCTTCAATTTTCCTTTCTGGGTATATGGTGTATATCCGAAAGGGCTTTGCGGCAATCCCGCGATAAAGGCTGATTGGGGCAGTGTCAGATCTTTGGCCTCCACGCCAAAAATACCTTCAGCGGCGGACTCGACCCCGGCGATGTTACGGCCTGAAGAGTTTCGTCCCAAAGTGGAGACGTTTAAGTACGTTTCCAAAATCTCTTCTTTTTCAAAGAACTTTTCGACCCGGAGCGCAAGAAGAATTTCTTTGGCTTTCCGGTCAAACGAAACTTCGTTGGTCAGGACCTGGTTTTTAATGAGCTGCTGTGTTAATGTACTTCCCCCCGATTGGACGGATGCATTCGAAAATTCCTGGTAAATCGCACGCAGGATGGCTTTCGGGACAACCCCGTCATGCTCATAAAAATACTCATCTTCTGTAGCGATGACTGCATTTTTAAGATGCTCGGAAACTTTATCGATGGACACTTCCTCACGCTCAAGGTCACTCTTAAGCTTGCCCAAGTATACTTCATCTGCAAAGTATACTTCAGAGGTCTCTTCATAATTGTAAATGTCTTTTTTTAAATCTTCTTTTGAGCGTACTGGCTCATCATTGACGAGGGCAGCGAAATAGCCGGCTCCGACGCCGCCGGCGAATGAGAATCCTAGGATCCCGACAATAATGAGGATCAGTGTTAAATTCCAAATGACTTGGTATGTAACCCGCGCGTTCTTATGTGTTTTTTCACTTTGGAAAAAACGAGTCAGCTGCTTCCAGACTGTTTGAAATCTATCTTTTTGATTATTATTCATCGTATCATACCCCCTGAAATCACATATATTATAGCATACAACAGGTAGGGGAAAGGGCATCTTTCTTATTTTTCTATAATCTGTAAGGGTGATGTTGACAAGGATTCTTATGTATGATAAAAGTTTATTAACAACAATAAAATGATTAAATGATCGCGATGATAGGACCCAGTAGTCAGACTATCCCTGTTTCAGAGAGCCGGTGGTTAGTGGAAATCGGTACAAATGGTATGATGAATTACTTCCTGGAGCATTTGCTGTGAAATGATTAGTAGCAGGAAACGGCTGACGACCGTTATTCGTCTTGAGCGGAGGGCATATTATGTCCTCAAGTTGGGTGGTACCGCGAATTTATTCGTCCCTTCATATTTATGAAGGGGCGTTTTTGTGTGCTTTTTGCGGGTTTTTTCTAAGATGGAGGAGGAATATTTAATGGAATTGCTTAAAGACCTCGAGTGGAGAGGAATTATTTATCAACAAACGGATGAAGAAGGTTTTAAGAACCTTTTGGAAAAAGAGAAAATTTCTTTATACTGTGGTGTCGATCCAACTGCGGATAGCATGCACATCGGTCATCTATTGCCATTCTTGACATTGCGCCGTTTCCAGCAGCACGGTCATCGTCCCCTTGTGCTGGTAGGCGGTGCGACAGGACTCATCGGTGATCCTAGCGGTAAAAAAGAGGAACGCCAGCTGCAAACGCTGGAAAAAGTGCTCTATAATGCCGACTGCCTAAAAGGGCAGCTATCCCACATCTTTGAATTCGATGGTGAAAATGGTGCGGTCATGGTCAATAACTATGACTGGATAGGTAAAATCGATATGGTTACGTTCTTGCGAGATTACGGGAAATACATCGGCATTAACTACATGCTGGCAAAAGATACGGTTGCTTCCCGCTTGGATACGGGAATTTCCTTTACTGAATTTGCGTACACGATCTTACAAGGAATTGATTTCAGTCATTTATACAGCAATTACAACTGTAAATTGCAAATAGGCGGCAGTGATCAATGGGGCAACATTACGACCGGCCTTGAAATGATCAGGAAATCCAATGATGAGAATGCCAAAGCATTCGGCATGACGATCCCGCTCGTAACGAAAGCGGATGGAACGAAATTCGGTAAAACGGAAGGCGGGGCTATCTGGCTTGATCCGGAAAAAACGACTCCTTACGAATTTTACCAATTCTGGATTAACACAGCGGATGCTGATGTCGTAAAATACTTGAAATTCTTCACATTCCTATCACGTGAGGCGATTGAGGAGTTAGAGCAATCCGTACAGTCCGAACCGCATTTGCGTAAAGCGCAAAAAGCTTTAGGGGAAGAAATGACCCGTTTGATTCATGGTCAGGAAGCTCTTGACCAAGCAATCAAAATCTCTGCCGCCCTATTCAGCGGTGAGGTGAAGAATTTAAGTGCAGCGGAAATCAAATTGGGCTTTAAAGATGTCCCTTCCTTCGATCGTGAAAGCAAGGAAGACATCGGTTTGGTCGATTTAATCGTTGAAGCGAAAATTTCGCCATCAAAGCGTCAAGCCCGTGAAGATATTCAAAATGGGGCAATCTCCATAAATGGGGAGAAAGTGACTGACCTGCAATATGTAGTGACCGAAGCTGCCAAGATTGAAGGGGAGTTCATCCTCGTTCGTCGCGGCAAGAAGAAATACACATTAGTGAAATGATTGTTCAAAGCCCGGCTGAATCCCAGCCGGGCTTTGTCATGCGCTAAAGTGTTTACATGCGAAAAAAAACCCCATCCAAGGATGGGGTTTTCGAAGTTATTAACGAGAGTAGAACTCAACGATAAGAGCTTCGTTAATTTCAGCAGGCAATTCAGAACGTTCTGGTAAACGAGTGAAAGTACCTTCTAATTTCTCAGCATCGAAAGTAAGGAAATCAGGAACGAAGTTAGTTGCTTCAACTGATTCTTTAATGATTGAGAAGTTGCGTGATTTTTCACGAACTGAGATAGTTTGTCCAAGAGACACTTTGTAAGATGGAATGTCTACGCGGCTTCCGTCTACAGTGATGTGACCGTGGTTAACAAGTTGACGTGCTTGACGACGTGTACGAGCTAAACCAAGACGGTAAACTAGGTTGTCAAGACGTGATTCAAGAAGAACCATGAAGTTTTCACCATGTACACCTTTAAGTTTGCCAGCACGGTCGAACATTGAACGGAATTGACGTTCAGTGATTCCGTACATGTGACGAAGTTTTTGTTTCTCTTGTAGTTGCATTCCGTATTCAGAAATTTTTCTACGTTGGTTAGGACCATGTTGTCCTGGAGCATAAGGGCGTTTTTCTAATTCTTTACCAGTACCTGTTAGGGAAATTCCTAAACGACGGGATAGTTTCCAGCTTGGGCCAGTATAACGAGCCATAGGATGACTCCTCCTTTAAATGTTTTTATTTTGGTAAAATAAAAACCGTGTGAATGTACGATCATGACCATTTTGTTTTCATGTACCTTCGCCCTAGCAGCAGAGAGTTACGAGATACACCTCTGTATTGAGGAACAAAATGAGAACATAAAGGCTGTCACATAGGCTGCAATATTTTACACAAGGAGTATTGTATAATATTCTGCTCATTGAGTCAAGGACAGTTACGATTAATTAACGGAAAAGGTGAAAGAGAATAGTAGATGGGAAAATACAATATATTTATATTGCCATGAAACAGAGGGGACATGTACATGGGGTCCTGTAATGTTCAAAAGGGAGTAGGCGAGGATTGCCGCTCCCTTGAACTTTATAAATGTCTGGAAAGGATTTCAGCGAACTTCTCCAGTCCTTGCTGATCGATTTCGTCAAATCGGTCCGTGACCGGGCTGTCGATATCGAGTACTCCGAACAATTTGCCATCCTTCATGAGCGGTATGACAATTTCAGATCTTGATGCCGCATCGCAGGCGATATGTCCAGGGAATTGGTGGACATCCTCGATGCGCAAGGTTTTTTCAGTTGCCGCTGAAGTCCCGCATACACCCTTACCCATTGGGATGCGGACACAGGCTGGAAGTCCCTGGAAGGGTCCCAGTATTAATTGGCCTTCTTCGTATAAATAAAAGCCAACCCAATTAATCTCATCGAGAAACTGATTAAGTAAAGCTGCCGCATTGCTTAAATTGGCTATCCGGTTGGTTTCATCCTCGATTAAGGCTAAAAGTTGTTTTTGGACCAGTTCATAATTTTTTTCTTTTTTTCCTTGATACATTTCGACATTAAACAAAAGCGTTCACCTGTCTTCCGCATTTTTTTACAGCACTTTCTAATCATGTTGCTTCATAGTTGGGAAATTGTCGAGAACTTACTAAAGGATTCAGGCTCTTCCTTGCAGAAATAGTCCACAAGACTTGTCTCAAAGAAAGCGAGGGATTGCCTAAATGAATCGCCAGACGCCAACGAAACAAGCCATTGTGGAAGCAGCACTGCATTTATTTCATTTAAAGGGCTATCATGCGACATCCATACGGGATATAGCGAATAAAGCGAAAGTGAACGCTGCCAATATTGCCTACTATTTCAAGAATAAGCAGGGATTGCTTGAATTCTGTTTCACTTCATATTTAGAAGAGTATATCCTGGTCCTTGAGACGAACATGACACTGCTGGAGCTTAAAGGCCCGCAGCATTGCTTGATGAATCTAGTAAAGGATATTCTCACTTTCCAGAGGGAAAACTTCCTGGCTGCACGGTTCATATATGGGGAATCTTCACTCGATTCCAATTTAAACCGGGAAATTCATTCGACTTATTTTACAAAGGAAAAATCTTATTTTCAATATGTTTTGGAACAAGGGATTAAGAGCAGGAGTTTCCAGCAGGTCTCCATTCCCATGTATATGCTGCAGTTGAAGGGCCTGCTGACAGCTCCTGTCCTGCATACCCATTATGCGATGGATGTGCTGCATGTGTTCCCGCAGGAAGCCTATTACACGAATATTTATGCCAATGAAGTCGGGCGTTTCCTGCAAGATACCCTTTTCATTGCAGAAGACCTGCAGCCACTGTTAGCGGGCCGGCCTGTGTATACATGAGCTATCCATTGAAAGCTGCAATCAGTGCCTGATAGCCCTGACCCAAATCTTTAGCCTGATGGGCATCGGAACCGTAAATGAGCGGAATGCCGAGATCGAATGCACGCTTAGCAAACCGTTCTGGAGGATAGGGCTCACCGCAAAGCGGCTTTACAAGCCCGGCGCCATTATAATCAAGTTCATACTTTTGTTCCTTGATCATGTCCAGCACCTTGTAAACGCGGTCGTCAAAACTTAATGCTGGTGGATATCGATGCTGGAATTTATGGACAAGCGTAATATGCCCGATCCGTTTAGGTTTATAAATGCCTAAATCAGCTTTTATCGATTTTTCCAGTGTATCGAAATATTTGGCATACACCGATTCGACTGAACCTAGTTCATTTACGATCTCACCAAACCCATTTTCGCTGAAATCGAGGCAATGCCAACTGCTTTGATGCTTGATGAAGTGGACGGAAAGTATACTATCATCAAGGAATTCTCCGATTTCGTCGAGGAATTCTTTTGTTTCTTTTTCATAACCCTCTATAAAGTCAACCTCTAGACCACTTTTGATCAGGATTTTGTCTTTATAGCGTTCTTTCAGTACGCGGAGCTCCTGAAAGTAATCCAGGAGCAGGACAGCGTCCATACCGCTGTCTTTTTCAGGCGTAGGATCTTGAAAATCTCGTGGCAAGGGAGCATGTTCCGTAAATGTGATTTCCTTTAATCCTAGCTCGATTCCCCGCGTAATATATTCATCGAATCTATCCGTAGAGCCGTGAGGGCAAAACGGAGTATGCACATGACCGTCAACTTTCATGGTCCTTCCCTCCCAAAAAACAGGTATTTGTAGCAATTTTCTACAAAAAAATCATTTTTGTCGTCAAAAATTATTGCTAACATGGTATCATAAAAGCATTAAATTTAACATTTTTATAATTGATATATAAACGAGCAAGACTGTAAGGACTAGAACAGGGGGCTTACCATGGAGTACATACTTGGGGTAATTGTATTAATTTTGATTTTCATCATTTGGGGTTATTTTTTCAAAAAGAGATATTTTAAAGAAATCGATAAACTGGAATCCTGGAAAATAAGCATCATGCACCGCCCCGTGCTGGAGGAGCTTTCTAAAGTCAAACAATTGAACATGACAGGTGAAACAGAAGAAATGTTCGAAAACTGGCGCATTGAATGGGACGCTATCATTACGGACCATATGCCGGAAGTCGAAGTGCTTTTATTCGATGCCGAGGAATTCGTCGATAAGTACCGTTTCAGCCGATCAAAAGAGGTACAGCGCAAAATTACAGTCAAGCTGAATGAAGTCGAGGAAATGATCAAAAAGATCCTTTATGAATTGAATGAACTCGTAGGCAGTGAGGAAAAGAATCGATTGGAAATTGAGGATATTAAGGAATCCTACCGACAATTGAAGAAATCCCTGCTTGCGCACAGGCATAATTACGGGAAAGCGGCTGATAAGCTGGAAAATTCCTTGGATGAAGTATTGCTGATCCTTCAGAAGTATGAAGAAGAGACTGTGAACGGGAATTATTTGAATGCGAGGGAGCTTGTCCTTTCCATTAAGGAAAAATTGGCGGTCTTGTCCGTTAAAATGGAAATGCTCCCAAAATTATTGGTTGACAGTCAATCCGAGCTTCATTCCCAGCTTCATGAATTGAAGGATGGATATGAGGAGATGTCAGGTCAGGGGTATATGCTGAGCCATATCCAATTCGAGCAGGAAATATCACGGCTTGAAGAAGAACTTGACCTATATAAAACACAGTTGGAAAATGCCGAAACGGAAGCTGTGGATAAAGGCATTAAAGATATGCGCGAAAGCATTGAGGTGCTTTATGACCTTTTGGAGAAAGAAGTGCTTTCAAAACAGTATGTCTTGAAAAATGATGAAGTCCTCAGGAAAACGATAAGTGACCTAGAATATGAAAACGATAAACTTAAAGTAGAAACCATCCATGTTCAACATACGTATCATCTAACGGAAAATGAGCTCGATGCACAACGGAAAATGGAAAAGCAGATTGCCCAGATTTCGAAACGCCATCAATTGCTTGTCTTGAAGATGGAGGATAATGTGATGGCAAGCTCGCTTATCAGCGAAGAGATGCAGGGACTGGCTGTGCAGTTGAAAGAATTACAGGAAAATCAGAAAGACTTTACCGTTAAATTACAGGCTTTACGAAAAGATGAAATGGATGCCAGGGATTCACTGGCCGAATTGAAACGCAAAATGGTCGATACTGGCCGATTAATTGCAAAAAGCAATATTCCAGGTCTTCCCGAAGACTATAAAGTGGTGCTTCAGGATGCCAAAGAAAGCATGGATGACGTTCAGGGGAAACTTGAAGAAAAACCGCTTGATATGGCCGCTGTTTATATTTATTTAGAAAAAGCGGTCCAACAGGTGAATAAGGTCCACGAAAAAGCCCATGAATTGATCGAGCATATGTATTTGGCCGAAAAAGTGATCCAATTCGGAAATCGTTATCGCAGCAGTCACGATATAGTTGCCGAGAGTCTCAGGGAAGCGGAAGCGAAATTTCGAAGCTATGAATATCAAGCTGCATTGGAAACGGCCGCCACGGCGATTGAAAAGGTCGACCCGGGAAGTTTAAGTAAAATTGGAGCGAACATAGAAGAAGTCCTATCCTGAAAACCCGCCATGGCGGGTTTTTTCTTTTACCGGATCCTGAATTAGTTTACTTCCGATAGCGTGGGAAGTTGAATATTCTGCAAGAATCCAAAGGAGGCAGGTCTCCTTTCATTCATGGACCAGTGTTTTACATTCTCTTTCAATTTCAATTATGTTAATATTAGAAGTTGCAACAGCAACATTTGAAAAGACATTTAAGAAGTGTGACCATATAGATACAAAAACATGGAAGGTGAACCCATGATTTATTTTGACAATAGTGCAACAACTAAACCATATCCCGAAGTGATCGAATCGTTCATGAAGGTTACTTCGGACTATTTTGGGAACCCCTCTTCGCTGCATGGACTTGGGGTCCAATCCGAAAAACTGCTTTCTGCTGCAAGAAAGCAGATCGCTGATTTATTAAAGGTGAAGAGTTCGGAAATATATTTCACTTCCGGGGGGACGGAAGGGAATAATCTCGCCATTAAAGGAGCCGCCCACTCCCAGGGAAATCGGGGCAAACACATAATCACGACAGCGATCGAACATCCTTCTGTAGAAGATGCATGCCAATCATTGACGAAAATGGGTTATGAGATCACATATCTCCCCGTTAACGAATTTGGGCAAATTGATCTAACTGATCTTAAGCATGCATTGAGGGAAGATACCATTTTGGTTTCCGTCATGCATGTAAATAATGAAGTTGGTTCGATACAGCCGATTGCTGATATTGGAAAATTGTTAAAGCAATACCCACACGTACTCTTTCATGTCGATAATGTGCAGGGAGCAGGCAAAGTTCCTTTATCCTTACGTGATGCCAATGTGGATTTATGTACAATTTCGGGACACAAGGTTCATGGCTTGAAGGGGACGGGCATCCTTTATGTTCGTGAAGGCGTTCGGGTCGATCCGCTTTTTCACGGTGGCAATCAAGAAACGAAAATTAGGAGCGGCACCGAAAATGTTGCGGGAATCGTCGCTCTTTCCAAGGCTTTACGCATTAGTATGAACAATCAATTGCTGTATCATGATAAGCTGCAGCAAATCAAAAGTTATTTATATAAAGGTTTGAAGGAAATGGACGGGGTACTGGTTAACAGTCCTAAAGCGGGCGCACCCCATATTGTGAATTTTTCCGTTCCGGGACTTAAATCAGAGGTATTGCTTCATGCACTTGAATCGGAAGGAATATATGTTTCGACGACTAGTGCCTGTTCCTCGAAAAAAAGGACGGTAAGCAAAACGGTGGATGCGATGTTCCATAATCAAGCTCGCTCCGAAAGTGTCATCCGAATCAGTACTACCTATGGCAATGAGATGGAAGAAGCGAAGAAAGTTCTGGCGGCGATACAGAAAATAGTCGCTAATTTAGAAAAAATAATGAGGGTTGCAAAATGAAATTTGATCATATAATTATCCGTTATGGAGAAATCTCCACGAAAAAAAGAAACCGTAAAGGCTTTGTAGACAAAATGAAGGCACATATCCGCTGGAGTTTAAAGGATATTGAAGGCGTAGTGCTTACGGCCAACCGGGAGCGGATGTACGTTCTCCTGAACGGTGTGGACCATAAGCCTGTCATTGACCGATTGAAAGGCATTTTTGGAATCCAGTCTTTAAGCCCTGCGATAAAAATAGAGCGTGATCTGGAAGTGATGAAAACGGCAGCATTATATTACCTTAATCATACTCTGGAAGATGTAAACACGTTCAAAATCACGACAAAACGCGCAGATAAGGATTTTCCATATAATACAGATGAAATTAACAGGGCACTTGGCGGGCATTTGCTTCGGAATACAGAAGATTTAAAAGTGGATGTAAAGAACCCTGATTTGAACTTGCTAGTGGAAGTGAGACGCGAAGCCGTGTATTTGACGGGTGAAATCATCCAGGGGGCAGGCGGACTTCCATTTGGTTCAAGCGGAAAGGCAATGCTGATGCTCTCAGGCGGGATTGATAGCCCTGTTGCGGGATTCCTTTCGATGAAACGCGGATTGGACGTAGAAGCGATCCATTTTTATAGCCCACCTTTCACAAGCGAGCGTTCACGTCAAAAGGTCATTGATCTGGCGGGCAAGCTTGCAGAAATAAATGGAAGCATGAAAGTGCATATCGTTCCATTTACGGAAATTCAATTATTGATTCAAAAACAGATCCCGGAAAATTACTCAATGACTACAACTCGTCGTTTAATGATGCGGGTCGCCGATCAAATCCGTGAAAAAGAAGAAGCTATGGCACTGATAACAGGTGAAAGCCTTGGACAGGTTGCGAGCCAGACCATGAGCAGCATGTTTGCCATCAATGAGGTGACGAATACACCGATCCTGCGCCCGCTGATTACCATGGATAAAACGGAAATCATCAAAATTGCAAGAGAGCTTGATACTTTTGAAATATCCAATCTGCCGTACGAAGATTGTTGCACGGTCTTTACGCCGGCAAGCCCAAAAACGAAACCCAAACGTGAAAAAGTCAATTACTATGAGAGCTTCGTCGACTTTGAATCCTTGATTGAAAAAGCGGTCTCCGAAACAGAAATATTGACGGTTAAACCGGGTCAGACATTCGATGAGGAAGAAGCGATGGAAGACTTATTTTAATATCCTGTAATTACCAATAAAATAGTGCGAATGAAGCCATGTGTTTTAACACACTCTATAATCACAAGGAGGTGAAAAACACATGGCAAACAACAACAGCTCAAACGAATTATTGGTACCTGGAGTGGAACAAGCTCTAGAGCAAATGAAATATGAAATCGCTTCTGAATTCGGCGTACAACTTGGTGCCGACACAACATCTCGCGCTAACGGATCAGTTGGTGGAGAAATCACAAAACGCCTTGTTCAAATGGCTGAACAACAATTAGGCGGAGGATTCAAAAGATAATTTAATAAATATGGCTACAGAGAGCGGGTTCTTACACCCGCTCTCTTTATTTATTTGTAAAAATAAATGGATATATCAGAGAAGTATCTTGTATAATGAGTAGGTACTAAGAGTTCATAATTGGAGGGGAAGAAAATGAAGCGTGAAGATTTATTAGCTCCGGAACATTACAACTTAGTGAGTGAAATGGAACGTTATGCAAAAAATCCAGAAAAAGTTGCTGTACTTTGGGAGAACGAAACCGGAGATAAAAAACAACTTACATATGAGAATTTATTAAAGAGTGCAAATAAAATTGGAAATGCCTTCAAGAAAAAAGGACTGGGTAAAGGCGATACGGTCCTTATCATAATCCCTCGTTTGGTGGAAGCTTATCAAGTGTATTTAGCCGCATTGAAAATTGGCATGATTGTCATACCTTGTTCTGAAATGCTTCGTGCCAAGGACCTGCAGTATCGGGTCAACCACGGTGATGTAAAAGGAATTATCAGTTATCATGAATATGCCCAAGAATTGAATGAAATAGAGGGAGCGGAAAGCCTCCTGAAATTTTCGATCGGAAAACGGATGGAAAATTGGCTGGATTTGAATGAGCTTGCCGATGATGAATCCGATCAGCTGCCGATGGCCGACACGAAGAGTGAGGATATGGCGTTCTTATCGTATACTTCCGGCACGACAGGCAATCCAAAAGGGGTCGTCCATACACACGGATGGGCATATGCCCATTTGAAAACGTCTGCTGCAAACTGGCTGGGCATCAGCGAAGGGGATGTGGTTTGGGCAACGGCAGGCCCAGGGTGGCAAAAGTGGATCTGGAGTCCTTTCCTGGCTGTTCTGGGAACGGGAGCGACCGGTCTTGCCTATCATGGGAAGTTCGAGGCGAAAAAATATCTTCAGTTGCTACAGGACTATAAAGTGAATGCGTTATGCTGCACACCAACCGAGTATCGATTGATGGCAAAGGTGAATAATCTTGATGACTATGATTTATCCCATCTTCATAGTGCTGTATCAGCGGGGGAACCTTTAAATCAAAAAGTGTACGAGGTCTTTAAAAACCATTTCCATATTGAAGTGCGCGATGGATATGGACAGACCGAAAATACCCTGTTGGTAGGTGTAACAAAAGGCATGGAAATTAAATTGGGCTCCATGGGCAAACCGACTCCGGGGAACCATGTGGAAATCATTGATGATTTTGGTAAACCCTGTGCTCCTGGCGTAGTGGGGGATATTGCCGTACATGTCGATACACCTGCTCTCTTTAAAGAGTATTTTAAAGATCCCGAGCGGACATCGAAGCAATTCCGTGGGGACTATTATATCACCGGCGATCAAGCGAAAAAGGACGAAGATGGTTATTTCTGGTTTGAGGGTCGTTCTGATGATATCATCATCAGCTCGGGATATACCATTGGACCGTTTGAAGTGGAAGATGCACTCGTTAAGCATCCATATGTGAAAGAGTGTGCCGTTATAGCAAGTCCTGATGAAATAAGGGGAAATGTGGTCAAGGCGTATGTCGTCTTGATGGAGGATATCGATCCGAACAGCCAAGACTTGATCAAGACGCTCCAATCGCATGTGAAAGAATTGACTGCTCCATATAAATATCCAAGGAAAATCGAATTTTTAGAAGAGCTGCCCAAAACGACATCGGGTAAAATCAAACGGGTCGATTTACGGAAAAGGGAAGAAGCACTCTTTAACAATTAATCGAACGCATTAACGTCAGCCCTCGGCTGGCGTTTTTTTAACAGGGGCTGCTTAAAATCATAAATATGGGAATTCGTGAAATGAGATGGTAAACTTACTGCATATCTGCATAGCAAGAATCATTTTATAAGGAGTGTAAAGCCGGAATGGGAACGTTATGGTTCAATGGATCTATTTATACGATGATTAAAGAAAAGGATCAAGTGGAGGCGCTCTATACTGAAAAGGGGGTAATTGTTGATACCGGAAGCATTGACTATTTAAAAAATGAATATGCCGGCAATATTTCCAGGGAAATCGACTTAAAAGGACAAACCATGCTGCCGGGTTTAGTGGATAGTCACCTACATTTGGTCGGGCATGGTGAAAGACTGCTTCGTCTTGACCTCTCCTTGATGGATAGCAGGGAAGCCATCATGGTTGCCTTGAAGGAAAAGTGTTCTAAGACTCCGGCTGGAAAGTGGATTGTCGCCGAGGGCTGGAATGAAAATGAATGGACCAGTCCCGAATTGATATTACGGGATGAGCTTGACGCGATATCGACAGAACATCCCATCATATTGAAAAGGATCTGCCGTCATGCCTTGGTGGTCAATACCCGCGCCCTTTTGGAAGCGGGTATTAAAGAAGATATAAAAGAACCGTCTGGCGGGGTGATCTGCCGTTATCCTGATGGACGGCTAAATGGTTTATTTAAAGAAAGCCAGGCGCAGAACCTGATTTTAGACAGCCTTCCTGGCATTGACCAAGACTATATCGAAACCGCACTCACAGAGGCCATAGAAGACGCATATAGGCTAGGTTTGACTGGCGGGCATACGGAAGACCTCCATTACTATAATGGCTTCATGCCGACATATCAGGCGTTTAAATCGGTAATCGAGGACAGGGAAATGGCTTTTCGCGCCAATTTACTCGTCCATCACGAAGCGTTTGAAGAAATGCTGGCAGCAGGCGGCCGCTATCAAGAAGGTACGCAATATATCAAATTCGATAGCATGAAGATTTTTACTGACGGCTCCTTAGGCGGACGCACAGCCCTGTTGAGCGAGCCTTATGTAGATCAACAGAATACGAATGGTGTCGCGATATTCACTGAAAATGAGCTTCAGGAATGGGTAGGAAAAGCAAGGGATGCCGGAATGCCGATTGCTGTCCATGCCATTGGCGATCTCGCTTTTGAATACGTCTTGAATGCACTTGAAACCCACCCCGTGAAGGAGGGACAGAGGGACCGGCTCATTCATGCTCAGATCGTCCGGCCGGAGCTGTTGGAGCGGGCAGCAAAGCTGCCGGTCATCTTTGATATCCAACCGGGTTTCGTCCCGTCCGATTTTCCGTGGGTGGAAGAAAAGGTTCCGGCCAATCTATTGGAATCCTCCTATGCATGGAAGACCTATTTGAATTTGGGCATTATTTGTGCGGGCGGGTCAGATGCGCCCATTGAGCCATTAAATCCAATTTTGGGCATTCATGCAGCTGTCACAAGAACGAAAATAAACAGTGAGGACAGTACCGTATATGGCTTGGATGAAAGGCTTTCCGTTTACGAGGCCTTCGCACTTTATACAAAAGGGAGTGCTGCGGCAATCGGCCAGGAAAAACGCCGCGGTCAGATCATCAAAGGGTATGATGCCGATTTTACCGTGTTTAATCTGGATGTCTTTGCTGTTGCGCCGGATGATCTCCTTAAAGCTGAGGCGGTCATGACGGTCATCGATGACAGAATCATGTATGATAAAAACTAACGGTTGCAAAAAAGGAATGGATATACAAAATAGTTAAATGGAATTCGATAAAGGAATGTAAATGGAAAGAAGGCAGGTTATGAAAGTGGATGAACAAAAAGAAGGGGCGATCTATGCAGCCCTTTCTTACATGATGTGGGGAGTCGTGCCGATTTACTGGAAGTTCCTTCAGGGAGTCGGTGCTACGGAAATTTTAGCTCAGAGGGTATTATGGTCTTTCGTTTTCATGCTGGTTTTATTGATGTTCATGAAAAAATGGCAAGCGTTTCTAGATTATGTAAAAATCATTATGCGAAATCCCAAACTCTTTGCAGCATTACTAACGGCGTCGCTGCTCGTTACTGCTAATTGGGGTGTGTTCATCTGGGCCGTTAACTCAGGACGGATCCTCGACACGAGCCTTGGATATTATATCAATCCGCTAGTCAGTGTACTATTGGGAGTGATAGTCTTAAAAGAAAAATTGAGCGGGGCACAAATCTTATCGTTCCTGCTTGCAGGAATCGGAGTCTTGATCCTTGGCATTCATTTCGGTACGATCCCGTGGGTCTCTCTTGTTTTGGCCATGACCTTTGGATTATATGGTCTGGCAAAAAAAATGATCAAGGCCGAGTCGGCGATCGGGCTGACGCTAGAAACGATGATGGTAACGCCTCTGGCCCTGGGTTACCTGATATACTTGATGAACCAATCAGAAATGCAATTCTTTACAGCGGGAAGCACAAGCTTGCTGTTGGTGGGCGGTGGGATTGTCACGGCCTTGCCACTTTTATATTTTGCAAAAGGGGCGGAGAAGATCCCGTTATCGATGCTGGGCATTTTTCAGTATATTGCTCCGACCTTATCCTTATTGATCGGGGTATTCGTCTATCATGAAAGTTTTACCAAAGCACATCTTTTAGCGTTTTTATTCATATGGTCAGCCTTGGCGGTTTATACGCTATCCATTACGAAATGGGGTCAGGCAAGTGCCCGAAGGTTTAAAGGCAAAGGGAATATTGGTGCGTGAATAAGAAAAAATGCTTGGGAGATCTCTCCCAAGCATTTTTTTATGCCGGTATATAATAAAACGGTTTTACGGCATAGGGGAAATGCCAGGGTCATGAAAGGTAAATCTTCGGACCTATTTCAGAAACAATACAATTGGAAAGGCTGACAGGACTGTGAACGGGCATTGCACGAGGGGTGTTTTCCAGGAATTGGCTATAGAAGGAACTATCCAAGCTAATGATATGCGTTGTCAGGGATGCCGAAATGGTGGCATTCGGCTTTCTATTGCTATTTAATTCATCGATGATTCCTTGTGCAGTGGTAATCCCGATCCCGTGTCCATAAAAGAGGTTGTTCCCTAATAATATGGCATTTTCACCTTGCCATTCAGGAGTTTCCTCGTCGTGATCAGGGTTTTCGAAGTAAACGCAATCCCCTGGTAAATAATCCGTTCCTTGATGAATATTAAGAGCCATATTGCTTGGAGGGCGAAAGTCATATAGAAATAGGTTTGAAAAAAGATAGTCAAAATTCCTAGGGCCGATTAAATCCAAAATGGCCTTTAAAAAAGTGACGACTATCGCTGTACCGCATTCGAAGGCGTAAAGCCTTCCATTCAAGAAAATGTCCAGGAGTGCAGCATGAGGGGCAATCCCTGGCTGAAGGGTAAATGTGCCATCCTTTGAAACGCGCCAATATTGTTCATTGCTTGCCGATTCATCAAGTGTGGAAAATTCTGGACCACTTTTATCTAACGAAATGGCGGCATCGATGACTCGGTGCCTCAGTTGTATATCGAAATTAAGGTATCCGAAGTTCCGGTATTCAAAAGCGTTAGAATCTTCCGCCAGCAATTGGAGAATTTCAAGCGATGTATCAGATACTATACCTGGTTGGATTTGACTGACATCTAACCATTTGTGATTAATCTTTATCATGACCATATCCACCTTTTGCTTATGAAATGAAGGGTTTATAAAACCAGTACACAAAAAAGTCTACAGGTTATGCTCATTATATGAATGCATGCAAAGAAATGACCATTTGGAGCGTTTCAGGCATGAGGGCAACCGAGAATGATTGGTATGGCAAAAGGGATGATCATTTTGCTAACAATGATTATCATTCCAAAAAGATGTTTTGGTGGCTGTGCTAAACATTTAGAAGGAATACCTTTCCAATTAGGGAGAAGGAGCAAATTAGTATTCCCTTTTCTGAATGAATTGATATAATGAGAGAGAAAAGTTCATATGTGCGAGAAATGTAGGGGGGCCAGTAAAGCTGGCTGAGATTGCGTCCTTTAGATGCTGACTCTTTGAACCTGATCTGGATGATGCCAGCGGAGGGAACATATTATTACTGACTTTCTGTTTTGTATGTTAACGTCCGAATTCATCTTCGGGCGTTTTTTGTATTTTTATAGACCCTGGCGCCCCATTATGGTTCCGGCATATGGATCTTATATGATGTGTAGGAGGATAATAACTTGAATAAATTCTTACCACTGTTGACTTCGTTGTTCCTTTTGGCTGGATGCGGTGCAGGCGGAACTAATGAAAAAGAAGAAGCATCTAAAAATGAAGGCAATAAAGAATTAAAAAAGGTATCGGTCGTACTCGATTGGACACCGAATACAAACCATTCAGGTTTGTATGTAGCCAAGGAAAAAGGATATTTTAAAGAACAAGGTCTGGATGTGGATATTATCATGCCAGGTGAAGCTGGAGCTGATAAGCTTGTCGCTTCAGGGAAATCCGAATTTGGCGTGGGCTACCAGGAGGGCATTACGCAGGCCCGCGTGCAAGGCGTCCCGATTGTTTCGGTAGCTGCTGTCATCCAGCACAATACCTCTGGATTTGCTTCACCTGAGGCAAAAAACATTAAAACACCCAAGGATTTTGAAGGAAAAACGTATGGTGGCTGGGGGTCTCCGGTTGAAAAGGCCATTATTGATTCACTAATGAAAGAAGAAAATGCGGATGTAAATAAAGTGGATATAGTGAATACAGGAGACACGGATTTTTTCACTTCGGTTAAAAGGGATATAGATTTTGCCTGGATATATTATGGGTGGACAGGTATTGAGGCAGAGTTGCGAAATGAAAAGCTTAATATGGTTTACTTAACCGAATACTCGGATAAGCTCGATTACTATACACCTGTTTTGACAACGAATGAAAAGATGATAAAAGAGGATCCCGAGACTGTTAAAGCATTCGTTCATGCAGCTTCGAAAGGGTACCAGTTTGCGATAAAGAACCCTGGTGATGCAGCAGACGTGCTAATTAAGTCTGCCCCGGATCTTGATGCAAAACTAGTGAAGAAAAGCCAGGAGTGGCTTGCGGCTAAGTATCAGGATGATGCTCCGCGTTGGGGTGAACAAAAGCTTGAAATTTGGAAGAATTACAGTGATTGGATGACGGAAAATAAGCTTCTTGAAGGTGATTTCAATCCTGAAAAAGCATTTACCAATGAATTTTTACCAAAATAGGAGGAAATACAATGGCCAATTCATTAATTAGTATACAAATTATTCCTAAAGGGGATGTCATCCCTTTGGTTGACGAAGCAATCAAGATCATTGATGAATCAGGTATCAAGTATGAAGTTCACCCGCTAGAAACGACAATGGAGGGTGAGCTTTCCGAACTTTTTGCCGTGATAGAAAAAATGAATGTAAGAATGATTGAATTAGGCTCGCCGAATGTCATATCCCAAGTGAAAATATTATATCAGCCGAGCGGAATTACGATGGATACGTTAACGGAGAAATATCGGGCATGACCGGAAGGGTAATTTGGAAGAAGGGGGCTCCCTTCTTTCTTTTATTATTGTTGCTGATAATATGGGAGTCAGTGACAGTCTTATTAAAGGTTGAAAAATGGCTGCTTCCCGCTCCGTCGGCCATTTTCATTGAAGGAATTGAGTCGTCCCAGAATCTTTTTGGTCACCTTTCATCAACAACTGAGCTTGCGTTATCGGGTTTTTTTATTGGAAGCTGCATTGGATTATTAATCGCAGCAATCCTACATCTGTTTCCAGGCGTAAAGGACGCGGTTTACCCTCTGCTCATACTATCACAAAATATACCTATCATAGTTTTGGCACCGCTTTTAGTAATTTGGTTTGGCTTTGGCATGATGCCTAAGTTAATCGTCATTTCGCTAGTATGTTTTTTTCCGGTTGCGGTTGCTTCATTGGACGGTTTTCGCCAGACACCATACGAACTCAAGCATTATTTCAAGATGATGGGAGCGGGAAAAAACCAGTTATTTTGGAAGCTTGAACTTCCTCACTCGATCCCGTTCATTTTCTCGGGCCTGAAAATTTCGGCCACCTATAGTGTAATGGGTGCGGTTATTTCGGAATGGCTTGGGGCAAAGTCGGGGATTGGTGTTTATATGACGCTCGCTTCCTCTGCGTTCAGGACAGATCGGGTGTTTGTTGCCATTTTCATCATTATGGGAATGAGCCTGCTCTTTTTTTGGATCATCACCTTCCTGGAGAAATACTTAGTTTCATGGAAGAGAAAGGAGGGTGAAAAGGATGAAGCTGGAAATTAAAGATGTCTCCTATTCTTTCGATGGTAAACAGAATATTTTAGAGAATATGGATTTCCATGTGGAAGATGGAGAATTTGTCACAATCCTTGGGCCATCCGGCAGTGGTAAAAGTACATTGTTCCACTTGATAGGCGGTATTTTGAAGCCGGATCATGGCAACATTTCGCTGGACGGTAAAAAGATAAATGGCTTAAAGGGCCATATAAGCTATATGCCGCAGCAGCCTTCCCTTTTACCTTGGAGAACGGTATTGGAAAATGTTTTGCTTGGAAGCGAGCTTGCTGGGATCAGAGATAAAGAAAAGGCAAAAGCCCTTTTGATGAAAGCTGGATTAGCAGAGTACGAGAAAGCATATCCGCATGAATTATCTGGAGGCATGAAGCAAAGGGCCGCATTCATTCGGAGTATCTTAAGTCAACAGGACTTGATGTGCCTGGACGAACCCTTTTCTGCCTTGGATGAACTGACAAGATTGCAAATGCAAGAATGGCTGCTGTCCGTTTGGGAAGAAAATCGGAGGTCGGTGCTTTTTGTTACGCATAGCATCGATGAAGCCGTTTTCCTTTCAGATAGAATATATGTGTTATCAGCAAAACCCGCTGCTGTCATCAAAGAAGTGGCAGTGCCATTTCCAAGGCCAAGAAGTGAAGAACAGCTGCTTAGTGATGAATTTTTCCATTTGAAGAGAGAATTATATGCAGCACTAAAGCCAACTGTTTCGACTTAATTAAGGAGGCGACTAAACTTGAGAATCATCGACAGCCATATCCATTTGGATAGGTATGAAGAAAGTGAGCAGAAGCAGATTCTAACTGATATGGACAAGGTTCATGTGGAATCGTTACTGACTGTTTCCATGAATTTGACTTCTTCCATTAACAATTATCAGCTTTCACGCAAAGATTCACGAATTAAGCCTGCCTTCGGTTTTCATCCAGAGCAGCCCTTACCGAGTAATGAAGAAGTGGACGAATTATTGAACTGGATAAGGGTACATGTGCACAATATGTTTGCTATAGGTGAGGTTGGGCTGCCCTATTACTTAAGGCAGGAAAATCCCGATATTGATCACTCAGCGTATATAGAGATACTGGAGAGGTTCCTGGCTTTAGCTAAAGAGGTTGAAAAGCCGGTTATTCTTCATGCCGTCCATGATGATGCACCTATCGTTTGCGATCTTTTGGAAAAACATCAAATCACAAAGGCACACTTTCATTGGTTTAAAGGTGATATCAGGACAATCGAACGAATGGCCGAAAAGGGCTACAGCATTTCGATTACACCTGATGTTTGTTATGAGAGGGAAATACAGGAATTGGTTTCGGCATACCCACTTAAGCTGATGATGATTGAAACGGATGGTCCATGGCCATTTGAAGGGGTTTTCAAAGGGAAATGGACCCATCCCGGCATGATGCATGACAGTGTGCGTCAAATCGCTTCTGTTAAAAGATTGCCTATTGAGGATGTCTATGAAATCCTTTATCAAAATACCAAAGATTTTTATCATATATAAAGGTACCGGATATCATAATCCGGTACCTTTAGTTCGTTATAGAAAGGTCCTTTTAACCTTTTCCCAAAAGGAATTGTCTTTTAGCTTTACGGTCTTGATGACTTTACCGCTTAACCGGACCTTTACCTTTTCGACATGGTTGATGCTTAATGCTTCATTGTCCATTCCGATGATCGGATAGCTTGGCCCGTTTTGTTCAAGGTGGACGGTCAACGTCTTGTCCCCGCTTAGGATGAATGAAGAACCCAGGGTCCGATAGGTATTGTTATTGATGGAAGCAAGCTCACTCACTTGAAAGCAAGGGAGAAGGGGATCCACAACGGCCCCATTGACCGATTTATTATAGGCGGTGCTTCCGGTCGGAGTCGCAATGATGATTCCGTCCCCGCGAAAAGTTTCAAAATGGAGTTGATCAATGAAAATATCCATGATGAACGTTTTGGTGATGGAAGACCGGATACTTAGTTCATTGAGGGCATAAAAGGAGGGCTGTTCGTCCAATTGGATTTCGATGGTTGGATATTTACGTACCTCGATTTGCTCTCTTGTCATGGCATCGATCATTTTATCCGTGTCTTCCAAGTGGAAATCGCAATACATATTCAAGTTGCCTGTGGTGGATATGCCCGCATATAAACAGTCATCCCTGAATCCAGTTTTACGGGCTGCCTGTAAGAATGTGCCGTCATCACCGATGCTTACGATGATATTCGCTTTTGTGAAATCTTGGATGACTTCATACGAATGTTGCTTCGCCAAGCCTGATAAGTATTCGACCTTGTTAAGCATCTCTGCATTCGGAGCATGGAAAAAATAGATATTCCTTCGAGTGTTCATCATGTTCCCCCCTAGTATGAATAGTGATGAAAAGGCTTACTTTTCCCTCGACAAAAAGCGGAAGTACAAAAGCGGATACACACTTCGTACACGTTTATATGATTTATTTTAGCATGGAATGAAGCACTTTTGTTATTCCTTTGAGGAAGGGTATCGAAGAGAAAAAGGACACTCTTGCATGAATAAACGATGCTATTTTTTTTTTAGCCATGAGGGAGCAAACTTTTCTGCATCTATGAATTGTAACTTGAAAATAATATTTTTTCGCTGTATATAATGTTTCCCCCCCAGTATGTGCAGCGATGAAAGGGCATACTTTTTCCTGTTTAGGTAAATGCAAATCATGCAAAATGCACCAATTCATTTCCAATTTGAGGATTATTTGCTACAATTTTATATGTCTTGTTTTATCATGGAATGAAACATTTTTGTATGCAGTTCGTATGGTAAGAAGGATACATATATTTAAGGGGGAAAACAGATGAATGGAAAGCGTTGGGCAGCACTTGGAATTGCAGCCGTTTTATTTTTTGTTTCCGTTGCTGTAGGGGCGGCTACGACTCTATTTACAGCGGATACGGAAAATATCATTGATGGATTATTTGCTTCCGAAAGTGCATTTTACGAGGAAGTCATAGAAGGCGATGATTTAACTAATGTCATTGCCGTATTTGATGTAGAGGGCACGATTCAAGATACAGGAGAAGCTTCATTACTTAGTTCAACAACATATAATCACCGTGCCTTCATGGATAAGTTGAAGATGGCAGAGGAAAATGATGATATCAAAGGAATCATACTAAGGGTGAATTCGCCAGGCGGCGGAGTCGTCGAAAGTGCGGAGATCTATGACAAGATCCTTGATATTAAAAAAGTGAAAAAACCTGTATATGTTTCAATGGGGTCGGTGGCGGCTTCCGGTGGATATTATATTTCTGCACCAGCCGATAAGATTTACGCTAGCCCAGAAACGATGACAGGTTCACTTGGTGTCATCATGCAGGGGTATAATTACGAAAAGTTAGCCAAGAAGTATGGTGTTGAGTTCGAAACCATCAAAAGCGGACCACACAAAGATATAATGAGTCCGACCCGGGAAATGACTGGAGATGAACGTGAAATCCTCCAAGACATGATTGATAATTCTTATGATCAATTTGTAAAAATCATTGCAGACGGACGCGGTATGACAGAGAAGGAAGTAAGGGAAATCGCCGATGGCCGCATCTATGATGGGCGTCAGGCTAAAGAAAACCATCTAATAGATGATTTCGGCCATTTGGATGATGTAATTGCCGCGATGAAAACGGATATCGGTAATAAAGATGCACAAGTTATCCGTTATACAGATGAGGCAGGTTTCGGTTCATTATTCAGTATGGGAGCGCAAAAAATGTTGGGAAATGATGTGGAAACGGCAGTCTTGACAAAAATCCTTTCCTCTTCAAATTCTCCACGCTTAATGTATTTGTATGCGGAATAGGGGGAATGAAGGATGACGGAACGAAATGAAAACAATGAACAAATCGCTTCATCCAATCTAATGGCAGATCAAGGGGTTCCCGTTCAGCAGGAATTTACACCGGCCAAGAAGGCAGTGGATGATGGCGAAGTCACGAAAGTGCATTTTGCTGGTTTTTGGATGAGGTTTTGGGCCTATTTAGCCGATCTGTTGGTTATCGGAAGTTTGAACCGGATTTTAATTCATCCCATCTTCAAGTTTTATGAAGGGACAGATGATCTTTGGTTTTCCGCAGAGGGTTTCTTAACAGGGATCGTATTTTTCTTATACTTTGTTTTGATGACCAAATTCTTGAACCAAACCCTTGGCAAGATGATTTTTGGACTGAAAGTCGTTGCATTGAAGGAAGGGGCAAAAACCATTACATGGGGTACGGTATTGTTCAGGGAGTTGATTGGCCGCTATATTTCAAAAGTCACTTGGATTGGCTATCTCTTGGCAGGCCTATTACCGAAGAAACAGGCTTTGCATGATGTTTTTGCTGACACGGGTGTTGTTTTGATCAGAAGGTGATTATCTTCCATTAATAAATCTGTAAGAGCGGATTTTCGCTTTTGCAGGTTTATTTTTTTTGCATATGCCGATAATGATAGCTTGAAGGGGTGTGGGTGCATGAAGTGGCTTTTGTTGATTATGGGTATCCTCATTTTGGTGCTGCTTATTGTTGTTTTTACTAAAGTAAGAGTGTCCATCGACTACAAACGTGTCCAAACGAATGACCAAATACATATTAAATTATCAGCTTGGTATGGGCTTTTTCATTATACATTCAAGGTTCCGGTCATCAAAATGGAAGATGACTCGGCAACTGTAGTAGTAAAGGAAGAGCAAGAAATGAACGGAAAAACCAAAAAGGAAGAAAAGAAAAAAATCACACCCGAAGATTTGCGTGATGGATTCGCCGACAGTCTGGAAATGCTTCAGCATATTGTCGGATTTCATAGGATCGTCCGTCAATTCGCAGGGAAAGTCCAAGTCAAAAAGTTCACCTGGCATAGTATGGTCGGTACTAAAAACGCTGCACACACCGGTGTTTTAACAGGAGCATGCTGGGCACTTAAAGGTTCAATCATCGGTTTGCTGACAACCTATTTCAACTTCCGGATCATGCCCTCCTATTCCATTACACCCGACTTTCAGAGATGGCAGGCCAATACGGCGATTTCCTGCATATTACAATTTAGAATCGGGCAGGCTATGGTGACTGGAATAAAACTGCTTCGTTATTGGAAAGGCGGAAAGCCGCGTTTCAAGTCCAGGAAATTAGCGAAGCTATCAGGTGATTCCAATAAACAATCGTTCTAGAGTGGAGGAATTTAAATGTCAGATCATCCGATCCAAGGTTTAATGAAAGAAGCGATGGAAAATCTGAAAGAAATGGTCGATGTGAACACGATCATCGGAGATCCGGTGGAAACTCCTGATGGAAGTGTCATTTTAACCGTATCCAAAGTTGGATTTGGTTTTGCAGCCGGTGGCAGCGAATTTGTTATGGATGGAAACCATCAAGGTCAGCAAGGTGATTCAAAGCAGCCTTTTGGAGGCGGTAGCGGCGGTGGGGTTTCCATAACACCAATTGCCTTTTTGATTGTCGGTTCCCATGGCGTGAAAATGATTCATCTGGATGAAGGGACGCACCTTCTCGAAAAAATGATGGATTTAGCTCCACAAGTCGTCGATAAGATTCAGTCCATGCTATCCAAGAAAGACAGTAATCAAAATCAAGGCAGTAATCAAGGTAGCAGTCAACCAGCTGTAAAGAGGTACCAAGAACCTAAACAGGATATAGATTTCTAACAGCGACTCGGCATCCGCCGAGTTTTCTTTTTTGCTGCAGTCTGCATTACACCATAAAAAGCTTGGATGTCATTGCAAGCACCATTCACATTTCCCAATTCAATTAATTGCAAAATTCCGGTAAAACAAATATTATTATGCTTGTACATATAGCAGAAAAGGGAGGAATTATTAATGGCTTCAGTTACATTTAAAAACAACCCGATTACTTTAGTGGGATCAGAACTAAAAGTTGGGGACAAAGCACCTGATTTTACAGTATTGGCTAATGACTTATCGCCGGTTACATTAAGCGACTCCAAAGGTTCTGTCCGCATTATCAGCGTAGTTCCATCCGTGGATACTGGTGTATGTGATGCACAGACACGTAAATTCAATGAAGAAGCGGCAAAATTGGATAATGTGAAAGTACTGACGATCAGCAACGATCTTCCTTTCGCGCAAAAACGCTGGTGTGCTGCCAGTGGCTTGGACAATGTTCAAGTTCTTTCCGATCACCGTGACCTTTCATTCGGTGAAGCCTATGGAGTTGTCATGCAAGAACTTCGTCTATTGGCACGCTCTGTATTCGTTGTGAACAGCAACGATGAAATCACATATGTAGAATATGTTGGTGAAGGTACTAACCATCCAAATTACGAGGGTGCAATCGAAGCGGCTAAAGCAGCAAAATAAGATGCAAATTAGTAGAAACCGGGCGCAATGTGCCCGGTTTTTTGTTTTTAAGAGTGCATTGTGTTGTATTATTTTTTGACAGGTTCCTTTTATTATATGCTGGATTTTGTTATGGCTCCAAAATCGGACCATTTAGTGGTAAAACAATCTTGCCAGACCACTCTTGACCATTAGGTGTACCAACTTTTATGTCAATTTCATTAGGCCACGACGGCATTTGTCTTTGATGAGGTCCTGGAAAAAACCCCGCTTGTTGCCCTGCTCGAAATCCTTCTCGATACCCTTGTCGATACCCTTGCCGAAATCCTTGTCTAAAACCTTGTTGAAATCCTTGTTGTTGCCTGTTGAATTCATCTGCTGACTGTGTATCATGTTCCTGATTTATCGGATTAACCGGCCCATGATAGTATTGATATTCATTATCCATATGATCACCACCTCCTGTATGGTATTCTGTTTGGGAATTCATTGAGCCTTTCCAAGTAATAAAAAATACAGGGCAACAACCCTGTATTTCAGTTTGTAGACAAAAGGGCTTCGGAAAACGTAACTGTGATAAAATGATGTTCCCGAACCAACTGACCCAAAGCAATATCTTCAACTCCTCGGGTATGGTTTATATCTAAATTTTATAACAAAGTTGATTGGAGAGGAGGCTCCCAGGCCGCCCGCGGAAAGCGAGTGCCTGGAGCGGAAATCAACGTCCAAATTGTACACCCTGTATTTCATTTACCTTTTAATTACTCATGGTTAAAAATTTTGAAAAAAGTGGCGCGCGAGAGATTCCTTATATCCGGACTTTCATATAGGAAAACAGTACGTTAAACAAACGAAGGTTGATAAGTAGGGCGTCCGGCTTGTATCTCTTTCTTCTTACCTTTAAAATAGGGACAGAAGAAAACAGGAGGAATAAATAAGTGAAGTCTACCCCAGTTGAACAATTATTTTATGAATTTGATGAAACAGCCCAAATATTGCAAAGTGAACTATCATGTACGTATCTGGATGCCCTAGGTGAAACGGGCGAGAATTTCTTCCAAGGGAAAGTCCTGCAGGAGGAAATCAGTGAAGTATCGAAGAAAAGGTTAGTGAAGCATTATGCAGATTTTTCACCTGAGAAATATGAGAAGGAAGCAATTCGTAAAGCGTACCAGCTTGCTATTTTAAAAGGCATGCAGCAGAGTGTTCAACCGAATCATCATATGACCCCGGATGCAGTCGGCATGTTCGTCAGCTATTTAGTCGGTAAATTCACCAAGGATCAAAAAGAGTTAGTCATGCTCGATCCGGCCATCGGAACGGGGAACTTACTATTTGCGATCTTGAATCAACTTACAGATAAAAGCATCGCATCATATGGTGTCGAGATTGATGAAACCTTGATCAGGCTTGCTTATGCAGGTGCCAACCTGCAAGAACATCCGGTGCAATTTTTCAACCAGGACAGCTTGGAGCCGCTTTTCATCGATCCTTCGGATGTTGTGGTCAGTGATTTGCCGATTGGTTATTACCCGAATGATGTGCGTTCAGCTGAATATGAATTGAAGGCCGATAATGGACATTCGTATGCACACCATTTGTTTATTGAGCAAAGTGTTAAACATGTCAAGGATGGCGGACACCTATTCTTCATTGTCCCGAATAACTTGTTCGTCTCGGAGGAAGCGCCGAAACTCAATGATTTCCTGAAGAAGCATACACATATCCAAGGGATGGTGCAACTGCCGCTTTCCATGTTTAAAAGTGAAGCGGCTGCGAAAAGCATCCTGATCCTTCAAAAGAAAAAAGAGGGTATCGAAGCCCCGAAGAAGGCACTGCTCGTACAACTTCCGAAGCTTTCGGATTTTGAAGCGACAAGGTCTGTCATGCAACAGATGGATGACTGGTTTAAAGAGGAAAAATAGTCAATGAAAGCTGATGCCATAGGCATTGGCTTTCATTTTTTTTTTGAAAAAGTGTTTTTTTCATTTTTCATTATATTTGGTTGAATCCACTTGCCATGATAAGATTGTACAATACACTGCACGGTCGTTGGAATGAACAATGGAAGTACTATCTTAGAGTAAAGGAGCAGGATGGATGTCAAAAATCATGGCTATTAATGCTGGCAGCTCATCATTGAAGTTTCAACTTTTTGAGATGCCAAGTGAAAACGTAATTACCAAGGTTCTTGTAGAACGGATCGGCTTGAAAAATTCCACATTCACTTTGAGCGTCGAAGGCGAAAATGTATCTGAAACGGTGCATATACCCAATCATGATGTGGCTGTAAGGCTTTTGTTGAAAAAGCTGATTGACCATCGCATCATTGACTCCTTTGAAGAGATAGATGGCGTAGGGCATCGGGTTGTGCATGGTGGTGAGGTGTTCAGTGACTCCGTCTTGATTACGGAGGACGTAATCAAGGAAATCGAAAAGCTTTCCGAGTTGGCACCCCTTCATAATCCCGCCAATATCACTGGAATCAAAGCCTTCAGGCAAATACTTGGTGATGTTCCTGCGGTTGCCGTATTCGATACTGCTTTTCATCAAACGATGGAAGCGGGTTCATATTTGTACAGCTTACCCTTTGAATATTATGAAAACTATGGAATAAGGAAGTATGGGTTTCATGGCACTTCTCATAAATATGTGTCGCAGCGGGCTGCCGAAATGATTGGCCGCCCAATAGAACAGCTTCGCTTGTTATCCTGCCATTTAGGGAATGGTGCAAGCATTACTGCCATAAAGGGCGGTAAATCGATTGATACATCAATGGGATTTACACCATTGGCGGGTGTTACAATGGGAACGCGTTCAGGCAACATTGACCCTGCGCTGATTCCTTATATCATGGAGAAGACGGGAAAAACAGCAGATGAAGTGTTGGATGTCCTGAATAAGAAAAGCGGAATCCTAGCCCTTTCAGGATTTTCCAGCGACCTGCGCGATATTCAGGTTGAAGCGGATAAAGGCAATGAGCGTGCTGAACTCGCACTTGAAGTGTTTGCAGATCGGATTCATAAGTACATAGGCTCCTATTCAGCTAAAATGGGAGGTGTGGACGGCATCATTTTTACAGCGGGCATCGGTGAAAACAGTCAAACCATTAGGGGGAAAATCTTGGAGGGACTTGAATTCATGGGGGTATATTGGGATAAGGATCTCAATCGCACTTCGGGTAAGGAAGCGTTCATCAATACACCTTATTCCCCCGTGAAAGTTATGGTCATCCCAACTAATGAAGAAATCATGATTGTCAGGGATACCATGAAAATAGCTTTGGAAAACATGACTTCCTGATTTTTTTATTAGGATCTCCTTACCTATCAATCCTCTGGTAAGGGGGTCTTTTCTATGAATGCGGCGATTCAAATGATTTCACCCCCAATAGCCGTCCTCTTATGGCTTTTCTTTATGGATATCTTTCATGAAACCCATCCTCTTGAACTCTGGATCCCCATCATCTATTCTTGAAAAGCCGTCCTCTATGGTATACTTAAGGGAGAATCCACCAATTCTGTACATAGGAGGCTTGATGCATGGAATTCACGAATCGGGAAATGGAAATTTGGAATGAAATTAGTGAATGGCAGGAAAATCTTTATCAGTATGAGCCAACGGATCTGGCTGCATTGTATGATAAATGGTTAGAGCAGGGGTTTGCCCTGCTTCCGGAAAACGTCCAACAACAGTTTTTTGAAAAGCTGGATACCTGGCTTTTTCATTTGCATGCCATGGTTCAGAGCTCACAAGTTCAAATAGATGCAAGAGAGCGGACTTTAGCATCTGCGCGTGTGTTTAATGAAGATATCGAAACGCTGAGTGACTTGAATCTCTTATCGATCGATCAGTTGAATTACATAGCCAACCAGCATATCGCTAAGCATCGCTTATATTCATTTGCACAAGGTGGGATAAGCGGATCAGGAGGCCTTCTCCTGCTAGGGAGTGATATTCCGGCCATGACGGTCATCAATGTCAGGACGGTACAGCTGATTGCGATGTCTTATGGTGTTGAGGTGAATACACCTTTTGAAATGATGATGGCTCTTAAGGTATTCAATGCAGGAGCGATGCCAAAGAGACTCCAAGGAATAGCCTGGGAAGAATTGATTCGGGAAGTCCAGAACGCAGAAGATGACTATTTTTATTTAGGAATCGAGGAACTAACGAATCCAAGCTGGATGGAACAGCCGCTGAAGCAGCTGATGAAAGCCGTATCCATTACTGTCTTTCGAAAAAAACTGTTTCGGGGCATACCGTTCATCAGCATGGCCATCGGGGCTGGGTCCAATTATCAAATGACCCGGAGTGTCAGTGGATTTGCCCAGAAATTCTATCAATATAGGTATTTACAGGAGAAGAAGGCTGATGAATAATGAGTGTCAAGAATCATAAAAAAGCCATCACGGAGGCAGTTCGCTGCAAGGTGATAACCGTTAGCGATACGCGTAATGAAGAAACGGATAAAAGCGGAGCACTGATGATGGAATTATTGAAAACGAATGGGCATGAAGTTACGGAATATGAAATAGTAAAAGATGAGCGGGAAGCGATTCAAGATGCGGTCACTTCTGGCTGCCAAAGCAGTAAGGTCGATGTCATCTTAACAAATGGAGGCACTGGCATTGCTAAAAGGGATGTAACAATCGAGGCGGTCAAAGAATTGATGACCAAGGAAATTCCCGGTTTTGGCGAGATTTTCCGAATGCTCAGCTATCAAGAGGATATCGGTTCGGCCGCCATTCTATCCAGGGCTAATGCCGGAGTCGTGAACAACAAAGCGGTTTTTTCCACCCCAGGCTCATCAGGGGCGGTTCGGCTTGCAATGAATAAATTGATTCTCCCGGAATTGGGACATGTCGTTGGTGAACTTCGGAAGGATTTATAAGAGGGATGCAAAAAAAGCCACAGTTTTAAACTGTGGCTTTTTTTGCATGGAATAGGCCTTAATTATGCATCTTTTCACTCACGGCTTGATTGGCACGATACCAAAGCCATAAATCATTGATGATGGAAGCCAGTTCGGCAATTTCGGAATTGAGCTGGCATGATTTGGTGAAATTACTCTCATCGGAGAGCTGAAACTGCTTTCGGTTAATGGTGGATTCCAGTTCCTTGATGCGGTCGGGGATGCTCCCCCGGATATTCTCCCAATGTACGAGTATTTGCTGTTGCTCGCCTTTTGTATATTCATCCCACTCCAGGTTGAAATCAGGAATGGGGATGCCAAGCCGTTCATCATAAGTAAATAGTTCTTTCATATTCCCTCCATTATTCGATTATTAATACTCCTAGTTTACTATATTCTTGCGTAAGCATCCAATGTGTGAATTCCCTTAAAATATTAACGGATTTTTTAGCGAAATCTTTAAAATACCCCTTGTATTCCTTTAATAAAGATGATAAAGTACTAATCATAGATTGAATAAAAATAACAAACGATGAATTTTTATTCATACGAAAGGACGATGAAAATGAAAAATCAAAAAGTTGTTTTAGCATATTCCGGAGGTTTGGATACTTCCGTTGCAATTAAATGGTTACAAGATCAAGGGTACGAAGTTGTGGCATGCTGCTTGGATGTCGGTGAAGGGAAAGATTTGGACTTCATTAAAGAAAAAGCGATCACTGTCGGTGCGGTAAGTTCTTATGTAATTGATGCGAAGGACGAATTCGCTGATGAATACGCGTTGATGGCTCTTCAGGCACATACTTTGTATGAAGGGAAATATCCTTTGGTATCAGCTTTATCACGTCCGCTGATCGCTAAGAAATTAGTGGAAGTGGCTGAAGCGGAAAACGCGGTAGCCGTTGCGCACGGTTGTACGGGAAAAGGAAATGACCAAGTGCGTTTCGAAGTATCCATCTCGGCATTGAATCCTAATTTACAAGTTCTTGCACCTGTTCGTGACTGGAAATGGTCCCGTGAAGAGGAGATTGAATATGCAGCGAAAAATGGCATTCCTGTTCCGATCGGCTTGGCAAGTCCATTCTCGATTGACCAAAACCTTTGGGGAAGAAGTAACGAATGTGGAATCCTGGAAGATCCATGGGCAGCTCCACCGGAAGAAGCGTATGATTTGACTGCAAGCCTTGAAACTGCGCCAGATACTGCTGATATCATTGAAATTGGTTTTGAACAAGGTGTGCCGGTTACATTGAATGACAAAAACTATAAATTGGCTGACTTGATTGTTGAACTGAATCAAATTGCCGGTAAACACGGAGTTGGACGTATCGACCACGTGGAAAATAGATTAGTAGGAATCAAATCACGTGAAGTCTATGAAGCACCCGGTGCGATGACATTGATAGCTGCACATAAGGAACTTGAAGATATCACGCTTGTAAAAGAATTGGCTCACTTCAAACCGGTGATCGAGAAGAAAATGACTGAATTGATATATGAAGGACTTTGGTTCTCCCCGCTTCAAAAAGCATTGGCTGCTTTCCTGAAAGAAACACAAGTGAATGTAACTGGTACAGTCCGTGTGAAACTATTCAAAGGTCATGCGATTGTTGAAGGAAGAAAATCAGAGTACTCCCTATATGACGAAAAATTGGCTACCTATACAAAAGCTGACGAATTCGATCATGATGCAGCAGTTGGTTTCATTAAGTTATGGGGACTTCCAACGAAAGTGAACAGCATGGTCAATAGCAAGAAGGTGACAGTGTGAGCAGCAAGCTTTGGGGAGGAAGATTCACGAAATCTGCCGAAGAATGGGTAGATGAATTTGGAGCTTCCATTTCCTTTGATCAGGAACTTGTGCTTGAAGATATTCAAGGGAGTTTAGCTCATGTAACCATGTTAAAGCAATGCAGCATTTTACCTGAAGAAGATGCTGATCAGATCATTGCAGGTCTGAAAAGTTTACAGGGAAAAGCTGAGAAGGGTGAATTGACTTTTAAGGTTGAGATGGAAGATATCCATCTTAACCTGGAAAGTATGCTCATAAGCGAAATCGGTCCAGTTGGCGGAAAGCTTCATACAGGAAGAAGTCGTAATGACCAAGTTGCAACCGATCTTCATCTGTATATGCGGAATCAAACGAAAGTGATTCTGGAGCTCATCAATGACCTGCAAATAGCGATTTTGGGACAATCCAAGAAAAATGTGGAAACGCTAATTCCAGGTTATACACATTTGCAGCGTGCACAGCCCATTTCATTTGCCCACCATTTAATGGCTTATTTTTGGATGCTTGAGCGTGATAAGCAGCGCTTCACCGAGAGTTTCAAAAGGATCAATGTTTCTCCATTGGGTGCTGGGGCATTAGCTGGGACGACTTTCCCGATTGACCGTGCGCTCAGTGCCGAGCTATTGGGGTTTGACGGAATTTACGAAAACAGCCTTGATGCGGTAAGTGATCGTGACTTTGCCATTGAATTCATGAGCAACAGTGCGACGATGATGATGCATTTATCCCGTTTCAGCGAAGAAATCATCCTTTGGTCAAGCCAGGAATTCCAATTCGTTGAATTGGATGATGCGTTTTCAACGGGAAGCAGCATCATGCCGCAAAAGAAAAACCCTGATATGGCGGAATTGATCCGTGGTAAAACAGGACGGGTTTATGGTAATTTAACGGGGTTATTGACTGTTTTGAAAGGACTGCCGCTTGCTTATAACAAAGATATGCAAGAAGATAAAGAAGGCGTTTTTGATACGGTTAAGACCATTGTTGGTTCACTTAAAATATTTGCCGGCATGATTTCGACAATGAAAGTGAAAACGGACGTCATGGAAAAAGCAACAAGAAATGACTTCTCGAATGCGACGGAATTAGCTGATTACCTAGCTTCAAAGGGAATGCCTTTCCGTAAGGCGCACGAAGTGGTCGGGAAACTTGTATTGTTCTGTGTCCAGAAGGGCTGCTATTTAGTGGACCTAAGCATTGAACAATTCCAGGAAGCTTCCGAGTTGTTTGAACAAGATATTTACGATGCATTAAACCCATACGAAGCCGTTAAACGCCGTAACAGTGCGGGCGGTACAGGTTTTGCCCAAGTGTTGCTCGCGATTGAAAAAGCGGAAAAACTTGTAAGTGAATAATCATAAAAAGCTCGTTCACCAATTTGGCGAACGAGCTTTTTTTATGATTATTTTTTACAATTCGTACGCACGACCATTACATCACAGTTTGAATGGCGAACGATGCCTTCCGACACGCTGCCGATAAGGAAACGTTCGACTGCGTTAAGGCCTGTTGCACCGCAAACAATTAAATCGATAGAATGTTTTTTCGCTAAATCCCTTGGAATTTGAACTTTAGGAGAACCATATGCAACTTCTGTTTGGACCTTTGCAATCCCGGATGCAATGGCTTCCGTTTTATACTTGTCCAATAGCTCATTGGCAAAGGTTTCAGAGTGATCACGGATAGTCATATCATAAGCTTCGACAGTGGGGAAATTCCTTGTATCCACGATATGTGTGAGCACAAGGGTAGCGTCACTGAGTTTTGCTAAATAGATTGCCTTTTTTAAGGCCCACTCTGCTTCTTCCGAACCGTCCACTGCTACAAGAATATTTTTATAATCTATACTATTCAAGTGAATCTCCTCCTTCTATTTAATTCCTATTATACAATGATTTACCTAATGGATCTGATTTCAATTGTAACAAATTAGCGAATGTTTTAGCCAATGATTCTGAAATCGTAAAATGAAAAAACTGATTCCAACCTTATTATTATGATGAAAAGATAAGTACAATCATTGCATGAACCGAACCACGCATCTTATTCACCTTATTTCTTCATTTATGGTAATCTTTAGTGCGAGAGGGGAGTTTTTTTCTTTGAGTGTTTCAAGAATATTAAACTATGCATTATATTTGTACGTACTTTTGTATGCTTTGATCTATTTCATTTATATTTTTTACATCAATGCTGTACATGCTTCGATCAGTTTAATGAGTATATCAGCACTGCTGCTTCCATTTGTTCTTTTACTATTTTTTCAATGGATTTCATGGAAATATACAGATCAGCATAATAAAAGGAAAATCAAAATTAGATTTATAGTCCTATCAAGCCTTGGCTTTTCTCTTCTATTTTATAGTGTGGTTATGTTAGGGGTAAATGAATATGAATCAAGGTTCACCACTGAAAGATGGTTGAATGATGATGAAGGAAGAGTATATCTGGTTGATGACTTAATGAATGAACATGAATTGATAGGCAAGACAAAAGAAGAAGTGACCACGCTTTTAGGGCCCCCAACAGAAACGGAATATTTTAAAGAGAAAGATAATGTTGTTTTTTATCTTGGTGCCGAGAGGGGAATCATAAGAATGGATAGTGAATGGCTGGTCATTTGGTTTGACGGCAGTGATAAAGCAGTGAAGCTTGAACTGCGGACAGATTAGTTGAAATGAATTTTGAATAAATACCCCCGTCTTAAATGAAGGCGGGGGTATCCGGGTTTCGTTACATAAAATGGGTAAATGCGTGATCACTTTATGATTTGCAGGCTCTTCGGGAATTTGGTCAAAATCTCACACCCAGTATCGGTGATCAATAGATCATCTTCAATCCTGACGCCTGCAACATTCGGAACATATATGCCCGGTTCGATCGTATAAACCATTCCGGATTGAAGCTCGAGGGAATTCGTTTCAGTCAAGGATGGGTATTCATGGACGCTGATCCCAAGTCCGTGGCCGAGCCTGTGCGGGAAGAATTCACCATATCCTTTATCCCTGATGATGTTTCTGGCAGTCAAGTCTATCTCGGAACAGGATACACCAGGTTTACTGGCTCTAACGGCAGCTTCTTGTGCCTTAAGTACAGTTTCATATATTTCTGCCTGTTTATCATTGATATCTCCGTAAGCGACCGTTCTAGTGATGTCAGAGCAGTATCCTTCATGAACGACGCCCAGGTCAAAAAGGACAAGGTCACCGCGCTGAACTTTCGTATTCCCAGGTGTGCCATGTGGGGAAGCACCATTTTTACCGGTCAGGACCATGGTGGAGAAAGACATTTGGCTGACTCCGGCCTTTTTCAATTCGAATTCTATCGCTGCGAGGATTTCCATTTCCGTTTTACCTTCATGAATTTCGCTGACACCCACTTCAATCGCAAAGTCGGCAAGGCGGCAAGCTTCACGGATTTTGACCATTTCATCTTCCGATTTGATCATTCGCATCCTTTGAAGTTTTTCTTCTGCGGAAACGAGCTTTGGTGCTCCGAAGTATTGTTGGACCTTTTCATAGCGTTCTACATTCATATGCTCTTTTTCAATGGCCATTGTATTAATGGTTAACCCGCGATTCCCCACTGCTTGCTTAACTTTTTCCCATGGATTTTCAATGTCGGTGTAACCGATGATATCTCCAGCCCATCCAGCCTGTTTAGCATCCGGAACTTCCATCTGCGGGCAGACAAGGATTGGGTCGGCATTTGCAAAAATGGCAAGTGCTAGCAGTCTTTCGTGAGGATCACTAAAAAAACCGCTCAAATAGAAGATGCTCTCTGTAGATGTAAGTAAAGCGGCTTCCGTTTCATTGGCCTGTAGCCAATTTTGTAGTTCTCTCAAACTTTCATTCATGACGATACCTCCATTAATAAGATATAATTACCTTAGCAATATTTATAAGTATAGTAAATGGGAAAGGCCTGATAAGGCCATTTAAAAAGTGAGTAAGGGAAGGGAGCATCAAAAATGAAAGTATCTTTTCATGGACATGCAGTTGTAAAAGTCGAAACGAATGGTAAAACGATTTTATTCGATCCGTTCATTACTGGAAACGCTTTGACCGATTTGAAGGTTGAAGATGTGAAACCGGATGTGATCATCTTAACGCATGGTCATAATGACCACGTCGGTGACACGGTTGAATTGGCCAAGAGGCATGATGCACTTGTCATTGGCATAGCAGAGATTGCCGACTACCTGGGTGCTCAAGGGATTAGGACTCACGGGATGAGCATCGGCGGAGCTTTTGAATTTGAATTTGGAAAAGTGAAATTGACGCCTGCTTTCCATGGAACGGGATTCGTTAACGGGGATGGACAAATCGTTTATTTGGGAATGCCTGCTGGCGTGTTGCTTACGATAGAAGGGAAAACGATCTATCATGCGGGGGATACATCTGTATATTCCGATATGAAACTGATCGGGGAGCGACATCCGATTGACTTGGCATTTTTGCCAATCGGCGACAATTACACCATGGGGCCGGAAGATGCCGCACTTGCAGCGAAATTCCTTCAGGCCAAACAAGTCGTGCCGATTCATTACAATACTTTCCCTGTCATCAAACAGGATCCTAACAAATTCATCGACCTGCTTGAAGAGGGAAATGGATTGATCATGGAAGCCGGAGATGAAATAGAATTTTAATAAGAGCGGGAGCCGCAGGGGCTTCCGTTTTTTATGTGGATTGTATGGGGATAGCCGACTGAAATGACGGATTTCCCTTTAGCATTTGCCTTCTACGCAGATGATTCCCAGCGATAGGAAAGTAAAGTCTCGTTCAGCAGCCAAGTCTTTTTTCCTTTCACAGGCATAAAATGAATAGATGAGAAAAAAGGGGGGATTGGATGAAACAGAGGTTATTACTGTGTTTGCTTTTATGCGGTGTGATGCTGTATTATGCCGTGCCGCGCTTGTCGTTGGAAAGTGGCGGTCTGGAGAGTCTGTTTGCTGGGTCCTGGCTGTTGTTTGCCTTGTTGGCGGTGGCTGGCAACTTGACGGGGATACTATATTCCCCGAAAAAACAAAAGGTAAATCGCCTGCCGGAATACAAAAGGTTGCGCCAATACTAGTAGTTGTTTGATAAACTAGGCTCTTTGACCTTATAATGGGGAATAGGAATACCGTGAAAAGGGTGAAGCGCTTGGCTACAAAGCATGAACAAATATTAAAACATATCGATGGGCTCCCTGTTGGCGAGAAGATTTCCGTCCGTCAAATTGCGAAAGCATTGAATGTTAGTGAAGGTACGGCATATCGGGCAATTAAAGAGGCGGAGAACCAGGGCTACGTAAGCTCGATTGAGCGGGTAGGCACGATTCGTATTGAGAAAAAGAAAAAAGAGAATATTGAAAAGCTCACTTTCGCAGAGGTAGTTAATATCGTCGACGGACAAGTTCTTGGTGGGAAAACGGGACTTCATAAGACTTTAAATAAATTCGTCATCGGGGCGATGAAGCTGGATGCCATGATGAGATATACGGGTGCAGGCAATCTGCTGATCGTCGGGAACCGTACCCAGGCCCATGAGCACGCGTTAAAAGCGGGTGCAGCGGTGCTGGTTACCGGGGGATTCGATACGGAAGAGCCCGTTAAAAGGTTAGCCGATGAATTGGAGATGCCAGTCATTTCAACGAGTTACGATACCTTTACCGTCGCAACGATGATCAATCGGGCGATCTATGACCAATTGATCAAAAAGGAGATCTTGCTCGTGGAGGATATTTTGACACCCGTACAGGAAACGACCTTTTTAACAGTGGGTGACCGGGTCCAGACTTGGCATGAACTGAACCAGGAATCCGGGCATAGCCGTTTCCCTGTTGTCGATGACAATATGAAGGTTCAAGGAATGGTCACATCAAAAGATATCATGGGTCAGGAAGAGTTGACGCTCATTGATAAGGTGATGACGAAAAACCCGATGACCGTAGGCGATAAAATGAGTGTTGCATCTTCTGCACATATGATGGTTTGGGAAGGCATTGAGTTGATTCCTGTGGTGAATGACAGTCATATCCTGAAGGGAATCGTGAGCAGGCAGGATGTGCTGAAGGCCCTGCAAATGAGTCAAAGGCAGCCTCAGGTCGGCGAAACGATCGACGATACGATCACGAGTCAGCTTGTGATGACTTCAAATCGTGGCAAGGGCGAGGAAGTGTATAACTATGGCGTCACTCCGCAGATGACCAATTACCTTGGAACCATTTCAAGCGGTGTGTTCACGACATTGGTTACGGACTCAGCGAACAGGGCACTCCGAGGCTATAAGCGCGGTGACTTGGTCGTGGAAAATATGACGATTTATTTCATCAAGCCAGTCCAGATTGACAGTACGCTTGAAATCCATCCGCGTGTCCTTGATGTAGGACGTAAATTCGGAAAAGTGGATGTCGAGGTGTTTAACCAAGGCAAACTAGTCGGCAAGGCGATGTTAACTTGCCAATTGCTTGATAGATCATGAAAAAAATCAAAAAGGATAATCGAAATTCGATTATCCTTTTTGATTTGCGGCTTCTTCAATTGCATGCGGCAGGTAAAATCTATACATTTTATAGCCTCCCCAAATGCTGAATAGGCCAACGGAGATGAAAACGGCAGAAATGATATAAGTGGTGGTCGTGTGGAATAGAAAAAGCTGATTGATTCCGAATAGTGCGACAAACGCTCCAAGGGCAATGGAAGACTTCCCTGAAATCCACTTTTTCTCCATCGGCATTTTGGTTCGGACCATTTTAATTTTATAAAACAGATAGACCCCTAGTGATAGAACGATCAAGGTGACAAGAATAGGCATCGTTTAAAATTCCCCCAATTTAACATATGTACCTTTTTATTGTAGCGGGAAATGAAAGAGAATGCCACAGTAAACAAGATGACTCTTCCTATTTCCGCAATTTTTTGATTAAATGAAATATATCATCTTTATTAGGCTCGATAATACATATGTTGAGGAGAGATCAATATGAAAGCTGAAATTTTAGCAGATATAAAGCGTTATGATACTATCATTCTCCATCGTCATGTCCGTCCAGATCCGGATGCTTATGGTTCACAGGGTGGATTGGCGGAAATCCTGAAGGCATCTTTCCCTGAAAAGCGCATTTTTACGGTTGGGAAAGAAGAACCGTCATTGAATTATTTAAGAAGGCTCGATGTGATTTCGGATGAAACATATCAAGGTGCATTGGTCATCGTTTGTGATACGGCAAATACGGACCGGATTTGTGATGCGCGTTATAAGACGGGGGATAAACTGATTAAGATTGACCATCATCCTAATGAAGATCCATATGGGGATATGCGCTGGGTCGATACATCAGCAAGTTCCGCAAGTGAAATGATTTATGACTTTTACCAGTTCGGTAAAGAACAAGGCTTGAAGATGAGTGATGAAGCGGCACGTCTTCTATATGCAGGCATCGTTGGCGATACAGGTCGTTTCCTATTCCCAAGTACGACTGAAAAGACATTTGCCTATGTCAGTGAATTGATTCACTATTCATTCTCCCGCCCGCAGTTATATCAGGAGATGTATGACGTCAATGAAAGCATTGTCCGGTTGAATGGCTATGTGCTGCAGCATTTTGAAATCCTACCATACGGTACGGGGAAAATGATCATCACAAAAGATATTCTTGAAAAATTCAATGCTTCGACATCTGAGGCATCTCAGCTCGTTTCCTCGCTCGGTTCAATTAAAAATGTTAAGTCGTGGGTCTTTTTCATTGAAGAGGATAAAGAAATCCGAGTCCGTTTCCGTTCTAAAGGGCCAATCATCAATACGATTGCCCGTAAATATAACGGCGGTGGCCATCCGCTTGCAGCAGGGGCTTCGATTTTTTCTTGGGATGAAGTGGATAATATCCTTGCCGATTTGGAAGAGTTGAATAAAGTGAATTAGAGTATGGTATACGATTTTTGTTGAAATGACTTGAAGACCAAATCAAAGTGATTTGGTCTTTTATCTTTGCGTAATTTAGGATTGTCAGAAATCGTTTTATCACGAATTTCTCTTTACTTTGATTTCTATGTTCATTTTCGTATAAAACATGATTTCAACGACTTCAAGATCATAACGCTTTTTATTGATGATCAGTTTTTTATTTTCGATGGATTTTATCAATAGCATCTTTCCGTTATATACACTGACGACATCTTTGGCGAGAAGAGAGGAAAGGTCGTCCTCTATCACATCCTCCGCTTCAGCAATACTCAACTGATCGAGACTGTATGTTTTTCCATTCGTTATCGTCACTTCGACTTCTTGAATCGTTAAGATCTCTTCGTTTTGCTGGTTCAATTTTTTATAATCCTGCTCCCAAATTGCGATTTCCCCGTTTAAATCTTTGATCTCTTCTCTTTGTTCGTGAATGGTTCTGATCTGCTTCTCTTGCTGGACCCCATGCATATAAAAGAACATCACCCAGCTGATCAGTCCGCCAAGCGCAGCTCCGGCAAAAAAACGCTGCCAGGTGGGTGCCCGGTGATAGGGAGGAATCCTCATGATGATATATGCTCCTGCGTAAACCAGTTTATGATCAGTGCTCCTGTCTGTGCTCCGCCAAGTGCAGATAGAATCAAAAGGACTTGCTTGACTATATCCTTCGTTTCTCCGTGGAAAATACCGCGTTCGAAATTATAGACCATATCAAAGGTACCCCCGATGGCAGCGACAATCGCCCATATACGCAGGCTGTCCGATAGCCGGAACACAGTCGTCATCGGGGCTTGTCCAGTAAAAAAAGCGGCGAGGCCCCCGATTATCGAACCGCCAAGCAAAACGCCAAGCGATATGAAAAAGCTGTTGAGAAAGGCTGGAACAAAGGCTTCATTCATATATCATCATCCTTTTTTGCTTGATATTCTTCTATTCCATTTATATGGGAAGTGCAGAGGTATTATGATAGTCGGCGGAAATCAGGATGTTAAATTGCATTGGTAATGAGAACATATTTTCTTTTTTTGAAATAAACACTATAATGAAAAGAAACATGCCTTACAAAGGTGGGAGAAAAAACGTGTATACTCATCTCCATATTCAGAGCGGATACAGCTTGCTGACAAGTACGGTTAAAATCACTGAACTTGTTGCCAAAGCGAAAGAGGATGGCTGTAAAAGTCTTGCCTTAACCGATCGAAATGTTATGTACGGTTCGGTCTATTTTTATAAAGAATGCAAGAGACAGGGAATAAAGCCAATCATCGGCATCCTTGCAGATGTCCTTGATGAACAGGAATCGGCACATGGCCTTCTTTTATTGGCAAAAAACCTGCAAGGATATCAAAACCTGCTTAAAATAAGCAGTGCCATAAAAACGAAATCCCCGTCAGGCATTCCAATGAACTGGCTTAAAGCCTATTCCAGTGGCTTGATTGCAATCACACCGGGTGCGGAGGGGCAAATAGAAACACTTTTGAGAGAAGAAAATCCTGAAGAAGCCAAACTGGCAGCAGGGCGTTTCCTGCAGATTTTTGGTCATGATAACTTTTTCGTATCCATACAGAGACTTTCGATTACGGATGAGGAGAAAGGTAACGAAGCCATTA
Organism: Peribacillus sp. ACCC06369; assembly: GCF_030348945.1. Classification (NCBI taxonomy): domain Bacteria; kingdom Bacillati; phylum Bacillota; class Bacilli; order Caryophanales; family Bacillaceae; genus Peribacillus; species Peribacillus sp. ACCC06369. Next base: position 3,926,822 of record NZ_JAUCEN010000002.1, on the reverse strand, counting down.
GCCAGTTGGCGAGAGATTTAGAGATAAAGATTGTCGCTACGAATCCGGTCTATTATTTGAACGAAAGCGATGCACTCGCTCAAGAAGTCCTTCTGGCAATAGGAAATGGAGACAAGCTGGCGGATGAGGCGCATACGGTTCTTGAATCCAATCAATTTTATTTGAAAAGCCGGGCTCAGATAGCTGAACTATTCCATGACAGACCTGATGCACTCGAAAATACACTTTATATAGCCGCGCAATGCAATCTGGAAATTCCGTTTCATCGATCACTGCTGCCTAAGTATCCTACTGAAGAGGGAATAACTGCAGAGGAAATGCTCGAAGCCGTCTGTTTCCAAGGGTTGAAGAAAAGAATGCCGGAGCCATCCATTCAATATGAAGAGCGCCTTCGGTATGAATTGGATGTCATTGCCAAGATGAAATTCAGCGATTACTTTTTAATCGTTTGGGATTTCATGAAATTCGCTAAGGACCATCAAATCCTGACTGGTCCTGGAAGGGGATCGGCCGCCGGATCGATGGTCGCTTATGTGCTGTCGATAACGGATGTCGATCCAATCGAACATTCCTTGCTGTTCGAGCGTTTCCTGAATCCTGAACGTGTCTCGATGCCGGATATCGACATTGATTTTCCGGATAACCGCCGTGAAGAAGTGATTGCCTATGTCGCGAAGAAATACGGGGAACTTCATGTAGCACAAATCATTACGTTCGGAACATTAGCTGCCAAAGCTGCCTTAAGGGATACAGGACGTGTTTTCGGCTTGAATTCAAAGGAACAGGAAGCGGTATCGAAAATGATTCCAGGCCGTCTGGGCATCACGCTTCCTGAAGCATACAAGGAATCGAAAAGGCTGAGGGAGTTCGTTAATGAGAGTGACCTTAATCAAAAACTTTTTCAAACGGCGTTATTGCTTGAAGGGCTGCCCCGACATGCTTCGACACATGCGGCAGGCGTCGTCATCAGCGATCAGGCACTCACCGAGCATATCCCGATTCAGGGAGGACATGACGGTATCCATCTGACTCAATACCCAATGGACCTCCTCGAAGAACTGGGACTGCTTAAAATGGATTTTCTTGGACTCCGTAATTTGACGCTCATCGATAATATCTTAAAGAACATCCATAAAGGAACCGGGAAAAAGCTGGACCTGTCCCATATCCCAATGGATGACCCCGAGACGTTAGCCCTTTTAGGTAGAGGTGAAACAACTGGCGTGTTTCAATTTGAGTCAGATGGCATCCGAAAGGTTTTGATCAAGCTGAAACCGAACCGATTCGAGGATATCGTTGCGGTCAATGCCCTATATCGTCCAGGTCCGATGGAAAATATACCGCTGTTCATCGAGCGGAAACATGGACTGGCCCCCATCGATTACCTGCACCAGGATTTGAAGGATATTCTTGAGCCTACATACGGAGTCATCGTTTATCAAGAACAAATCATGCAAATTGCTTCCCGCCTAGCCGGATTTTCACTTGGCGAGGCTGACCTGCTCCGCCGTGCCGTTTCGAAGAAGAAGAAGGATGTGCTGGATCAAGAGCGGCAGCATTTTGTGAGCGGCTCGTTGAAACAAGGGTATTCCGAAAGAACGGCAGATGAGATTTATTCCTTGATCGTCCGCTTCGCTAACTATGGATTCAACCGAAGCCATGCGGTGGCGTATAGTGTCATCGCTTATCAGCTGGGTTACTTGAAAACCCACCATCCGGAATATTTCATGGCAGCACTCATGACGTCGGTCGTCGGGAATGATGAAAAGATTTCCCAATATATCCGTGAGGCAAAAAAGAAAGGGATAACGGTTTTGACACCCTCGATTAACCGGAGCGGATACCCGTTTTTACCGGAAAAGGAAGGGATCCGTTTTAGCCTTGGGGCCATAAAGGGAATAGGCGGTACGGTTTTAAAAGAAATCTTTGCTGCCAGACGGCAAAAGAAGTTCGCTGATTTATTCGATTTCTGTTTACGCGTTTCAGGAAAAATCGTAAATAGAAAAGTGTTGGAGGCGCTTGTGCATTCAGGTGCATTTGATGAATTCGGTGAAGACCGGGCAACATTGTTGGCGAGTTTGGACGTAGCGATCAGCCATACGGAATTGGTTAATCCAGATGATGATCTATTCGATATGTTTTCGGACGGCGAATTTTCACTCAAACCGAAATACAACAAGGTCGAGCCTATTCCCATCGAGCATAAACTCTCATTGGAAAAAAGCGCCTTGGGGCTTTATCTATCGAATCATCCGGTGACCAGCTACAGGGAACTTTTTCAGTACTTCGGATGTTTGACCATAGACGAAGCAACCAATAAAAAGGAATCGAAAGTCTTACTTGGCGCATACATTACGTCGGTTAAAACCATAAGGACTAAAAAGGGCGATGTGATGGCTTTTTTGAGCGTTAGTGATGAAGAGGGAGACATTGAAGCGGTCGTTTTTCCCAATGTTTATAAAAACCACTCTGCCGACTTGAATAATGGACAACTCGTTATGCTGCAAGGGACATTGGAAGAACGGGATGGAAAAACACAACTCCTGATCAAGAACGTATACCCGCTTGAAAAAGTGAAGCAGATGAAAGAGGAAAAAAACGGAACGATATTCCTGAAAATTGAGGCTGGCAAGCAAACGAAGGAAACACTGCAAAAAATAAAAAAAATTTTAATGCAGCATAGCGGTGAAACCAAGGTGATGCTTTTTTACGAGAGGGAAAACCGCTATGTACAGCTATCTTATTGGGATTGGGTCAATCCTACAGATAGTCTGATGCAGGCACTATTTGACATGGTTGGAAAAGGGAATGTGGTTTACAAGAGAGAATAACTGTTTTACAACTTTAATAGTTATGTTATATTGAAAACAGGCCGCTGTGGTCTGACCACTAGATTTCAGCATATATGATTTGGGTTACCCAATTTGTTTTAGGAGTGAAACTATGACATTAAGAGAAGAAGCATTACATATGCATCGCTTGAATCAAGGAAAATTAGAAACAGTTTCGAAAGTACAGGTAAGGAATGCAGTGGATTTAAGCCTGGCTTATTCTCCTGGTGTCGCAGAACCTTGTAAAGAAATTTACGAGAAGCCGGAAACCGTTTATGACTATACAATGAAAGGGAATACTGTTGCAGTTATTTCTGATGGAACGGCTGTGTTGGGACTTGGAAACATCGGTCCTGAAGCTGCTATGCCGGTTATGGAAGGAAAAGCCGTTTTATTTAAAAGCTTCGCTGGAGTGGACGCTTTCCCTATCTGTTTAAAAACGACGGATGTGGACAAAATTGTAGAGACCGTTAAATTACTCGAACCGACTTTCGGTGGAGTGAACTTAGAGGACATTGCCGCACCAAATTGTTTTGAAATTGAAGAACGTCTTAAGAAAGAAATGAATATCCCTGTTTTTCATGATGATCAGCATGGTACAGCCATTGTGACTGTTGCCGGTCTTGTAAATGCATTACGACTTGTGAATAAATCAATGTCAGAAATTAAAGTGGTAGCGAATGGGGCAGGCGCTGCGGGCATTGCCATCATTAAATTGCTTTATAGCTATGGAGTTCGTGACATAATCATGTGTGATACGAAGGGTGCCATTTATGAGGGCCGTTCGACAGGTATGAATGATATAAAAGAACAAGTGGCGAAAGTGACCAATCGAAATAAGATTTCAGGACCTTTGGAAACTGTCATTCAAGACGCTGATGTATTTATAGGTGTTTCTGCTGCAGGTGCATTGACCAAAGAAATGGTTTCTTCGATGAATCGGGATGCAATCATCTTTGCGATGGCTAATCCAGATCCGGAAATCATGCCGGAAGATGCGAAAGCAGCGGGTGCCAAGGTTGTTGGAACAGGTCGTTCGGATTTCCCGAATCAGGTCAATAACGTCCTTGCTTTCCCAGGGATTTTCCGTGGAGCGTTAGATGTACGTGCGACTCATATCAATGAAAAAATGAAGGTTGCTGCAGTACAAGCCATTGCCAGTTTAATACAGGAACATGAGTTGAATGAAGACTACGTTATCCCTGCTCCTTTTGATGAGAGGGTAGCGCCTGCGGTTGCGGCGGCTGTTGCCAAGGCAGCGATGGAAACGGGAGTGGCTAGAATTAATGTGGATCCCGAGGAAATTAAAGAAAAAACAAGGAAATTAGCGATCATTGGAAAAAGTGAGGAATAATTAATTTGGCAGGTCGTACTTCTTCATCAAAAATTTATCTCGATGTCGTTGAGAGCCTACGCAGCATGATTGAAGCGGACAGTCTCTTGCCGGGAGATAAAATCCCATCAGAACGGGAGTTATCGGATCGTTTTAATGTTGGTCGTTCCTCTGTCCGTGAAGCATTGCGTGCCTTAGAGCTATTAGGATTAATAGAAACTAGGCGTGGTGAAGGGACGTTTATCAGGGATTTCCAGGAGCATAAGCTAGTCGAGCTTCTGGGAACCTTTTTTTTGCAAGATAAAAAGGTTCAAGAAGATTTGGCTGAAACGAAAAGGCTGATTGAAATAGACTGTTTGCGGATCGTCGCCTTTTTCGCTAAGGCTGAGGACATCAAACGTTTAATGGTCTGGGTCAATGAGGATGAATTTCATGATGATGATTTCTTCTTAAGAATTGCCATATTGAATCGTAATCGATTGCTGGAAAGAATTTGGCGTATTGTCAACAGCTATGCTAGAACATCAGAGATGGAACAGGGTAATGTGAAAAAAGAAGACTATCTGGCACTTCTTACATATTTGCTCGAACGGGATGAAGAAAAAGCCATCGAAACGTATCTTATTAGAATTAGAAATATGTCGAAGGACGAGTGACACCTTTTTACACGATACTAATTTTATTTCTGATATAGTTTGTACCAAGTATCATAAAATAGATAATTGGTGGTAAAGGGAGGATTAAGCTTGCTTAAAGAGCTATTTGCGAAGTCTAAGAAGAAATATGCAACAGTTCCTTTTGATCGGGAGAAACAAGATGTACCAGAAGGAATCTTGACAAAATGCTCCGGCTGTAAAAAAATCATGTATACAAAAGAATTAGTGAAAAACAAGAAAGTCTGTCTGCATTGTGGGTTCCATCATCCGATGTCTTCCCATGAGCGTATCGAATGTTTATTCGACGCCGGCAGCTTTAATGAATTTGATAAAGAAATGATTTCAGTTAACCCACTTGAATTTCCGGATTACTTGGATAAATTGGAAAAAGATAAAAAGAAAGCCAAGATTAATGAGGCAGTTGTTACAGGAGTAGGAAGCATCAATGGGTACCAAGTTTCAACAGCCATCATGGATTCGAATTTCCGGATGGGAAGCATGGGATCCGTTGTTGGGGAAAAAATCACCCGTGCCATTGAACGTGCAGGTGAATTGAAGATTCCGTTTATCATTTTTACGGCTTCAGGCGGCGCTCGGATGCAGGAGGGTGTTTTAAGCTTGATGCAGATGGCAAAGACAAGTGCAGCACTTAAGATGTTCAGCAATGAAGGCGGACTGATCATATCAATGATGACTCATCCTACCACAGGTGGGGTTTCGGCAAGTTTCGCGTCACTTGGTGATATTAATCTAGCCGAACCTGGAGCCCTTATTGGTTTTGCGGGACGAAGAATCATTGAACAGACGATTCATGAAGAACTTCCTGAAGATTTCCAAACGGCTGAATTCTTGATGAAGCACGGCCAATTGGATGCAGTCGTCAATCGTACGAAAATGAAAGAAACCTTGACGACGATCCTTAAAATCCATGCCCCGGGTGGTGAATGGTCATGATTTACGAATTAGAGTTCGAGCGTCCCGTTACGGACCTGAGAAATAAGATTAAAGAACTTAAGGCAATTTCGAAGGATGCCGACGTAGACCTTACAGTTGAAATCGAAACGTTGGAAAAGCGTTTAGAGAAGCTGGAAGTGGATATTTATAACCATTTAAAACCGTGGGATCGCGTTCAGATTGCCCGGCATCCAGCCCGTCCGACGACGCTTGATTACATTCCGCTATTATTCAATGAATTCATGGAGTTTCATGGTGATCGTTATTATGGGGATGATGAAGCAATCGTGGCTGGAATCGCAGAGTTTGATGGACTTGCCGTGACTGTCATCGGTCATCAACGAGGTAAGGATACGAAGGAAAACATCCGTCGCAACTTTGGCATGCCCCATCCGGAAGGCTATCGAAAAGCTTTGCGTCTGATGAAACAGGCGGAAAAATTCAATCGGCCTATCATTTGTTTCATTGATACAAAGGGAGCTTTCCCGGGTAAAGCTGCTGAAGAGCGCGGGCAAAGTGAAGCCATTGCGAAAAACCTTTTCGAAATGGCAGGGTTGAAGGTGCCGGTCATCAGTATCGTCATCGGTGAAGGCGGAAGCGGCGGTGCATTGGCACTTGGCGTTGGAGACCGAATTTTCATGCTTGAGAATTCAACATATTCGGTCATTTCCCCTGAAGGGGCTGCAGCCTTGCTGTGGAAGGATGCTTCTCAGGCCAAGAGGGCTGCGGAAACAATGAAAATCACGGCTCCCGACTTAAATCGCTTAGGAGTCATCGATGAGATCATTCCAGAAGTGAGAGGCGGCGCCCACCGTGATGCAAATGTACAGGCAGAAGCCATCAAGGAAATCCTTAAACGTTCATTCAATGAACTTCTGCCATTGAATAGTGATGATCTCATCAACCAGCGTTACATGAAATTCAAGAAAATCGGTGAATATGAATTTGCAAAACAACCTGAGGGCGAACCTAAGGAAGAAGTGGAACAGCATTCATAAACACATTTTGCAAAAGGAAAAACGTGCTGCCTGGGGCAACACGTTTTTTCATCCTTTCATTGAAGCAAAAGTATTCATTACAGAACGAGTGAAGAATATGGCTTGTGTGAAGAATGTAAACTTTTACGCCATTTTACTTCAATTTCTGAAGAGAATCGGTTAGGCTTATAACATCAAGTGAGTATAAGTGAAACAGTTATTGCTTATTGAAGCTTGAAAAAGGGTACAATGATATAATGAAGCTTATAATTGATTAGTGCTGTAGAGAGGTGACATTTATGAAAAGAATTGGTGTATTGACAAGTGGAGGAGATTCTCCAGGCATGAATGCGGCAGTCCGAGCTGTTGTTCGGAAAGCGATTTTTCATGAAATGGAGGTCTTCGGAATTTATCATGGTTATCAGGGTTTGATAAATGGCAATATAAGGAAGCTTGAACTTGGGTCGGTCGGCGATATCATTCATCGAGGCGGCACAATGTTACATACGGCTCGCTGTCCGGAATTCAAGACGGAGGAAGGCCAGCTGAAAGCGATTGAACAATTGAATAAACTGGGTATCGAGGGCATTGTCATAATAGGTGGCGATGGTTCTTACCGCGGAGCGAAAGCTTTAACGGAAAGGGGCTTCCCTTGTATCGGCGTTCCTGGAACGATTGATAATGACATACCGGGTACGGACTTTACGATTGGTTTCGATACGGCACTGAATACGGTCATCGATGCTATCGATAAAATTCGGGATACGGCAACTTCCCATGAAAGGACTTATGTGGTTGAAGTGATGGGAAGAAATGCCGGCGATATCGCGCTTTGGGCTGGATTGGCTGGCGGAGCTGAAACGATTCTTTGTCCCGAATATGAATACGATATAGAAGAACTGATTGGGAAGCTGAATCGCGGACATGACCGTGGGAAAAAGCATAGTATCATCATTGTAGCTGAAGGTGTTGGAAGTGCCGTTGATATTTCCAGGAAAATTGAGGCGAAGGCAGGATTTGAAACCCGTGTAACGGTCCTGGGCCATGTTCAGCGCGGAGGATCTCCTTCTGCAAATGACCGGGTATTGGCAAGCCGACTTGGAGCAAAAGCTGTTGAATTGCTACTTGAAGGCAAAGGAGGCAGGGCTGTTGGGATAGAACAAAATCGACTGGTTGATTATGATATCATCGAAGCTCTTGCCAAACCTCATACAATCGACAAGAAAATGTATGATTTATCCTCAGAGCTATCCATTTAATCAGTATTGATCAATGATAGGAACTGCTCTGGATGAAATTGAGTATTTGAAAGATGTGACTAAAACACTACGCCCCTGTCTTCAAAAGTTGGACAGGCGGCGAGTTTTCCTTAGAGGAGGATGACACTATGCGTAAAACCAAGATTGTTTGTACGATTGGCCCTGCAAGTGAAAGTATAGAAAAACTGGTTCAATTAATAGAAGCGGGGATGAATGTGGCCCGGCTTAACTTTTCTCATGGAAATCATGAAGAACATGCCGCTAGAATCCGCAATATCAGAGAAGCAAGTGAAAAAGCGGGTAAACAGGTCGCTATCCTGTTGGATACAAAAGGACCTGAAATACGGACGAATAATATGGAAAATGATTCCATTGAGCTGATGGCAGGCAATGAAGTCATTATTTCCATGAATGAAGTCCTGGGAACCCCTGAAAAATTCTCCATTACCTATGAAGGGCTTCTGCATGATGTCCACCCGGGATCTAAAATCCTTTTGGATGATGGATTGATCGGTCTTGAAGTGTTGAAGATCGATGAGGTAAGAAAAGAAATCCGTACCAAAATATTGAATAGCGGTACACTTAAGAACAAAAAAGGCGTGAATGTTCCAGGTGTTTCGGTTAACCTGCCAGGCATAACTGAGAAAGATGAACAAGATATCCTTTTTGGAATCGAACAGGGGATCGACTTCATTGCTGCCTCATTTGTACGTAGGGCTTCCGATGTGCTTGAAGTGCGTGAATTATTGCAGCAAAATGGAGCGGAACATATTCAAATCATCCCTAAAATCGAAAATCAAGAGGGCGTAGACCGGCTTGATGAAATCTTGGAAGTTTCAGATGGATTGATGGTAGCCCGTGGCGACTTGGGAGTGGAAATTCCTGCTGAAGAAGTGCCATTAGTCCAAAAACAAATGATCAAAAAATGTAATAATGCCGGGAAACCTGTCATAACGGCTACACAAATGCTCGATTCGATGCAGCGTAACCCAAGGCCAACCCGTGCAGAAGCAAGTGACGTCGCCAATGCCATATTTGATGGAACGGATGCCATCATGCTTTCTGGTGAAACAGCTGCTGGAACCTATCCTGTCGAAGCTGTGCAAACGATGCATAATATTGCTTCACGTGCTGAAACCGCGCTTGATTATCGGGATATATTATCAGTCAGAAGCAAAGTGAACCGTCATAATGTCACGGATGCAATTGGTCAATCCGTTGCCCACACCGCGCTTAATCTTAATGCCGGAGCAATCATCACCCCTACAGAAAGTGGCCATACGGCACGGATGATTTCTAAATACCGCCCTAAAGCACCGATCATTGCCGTTACATCCAATGATCATGTTTCAAGACGGCTTGCATTGGCTTGGGGAGTCTATCCGCAGATTGGTCCTAAAGCGACGACTACCGATGATATGCTTCAAACCGCAATAGATGAAAGCTTGCATTCCGGCTTAGTGTCCCATGGGGATTTGGTTGTCATAACTGCCGGTGTGCCTGTGGGTGAAACAGGGACGACTAACCTGATGAAAATTCATGTGTTAGGAGAAGTTCTTTTGAAGGCTCAAGGAATCGGCAGGAAATCTGCGAAAGGTGAAGTGGTTGTAGCCAAGAATGCCAAGGAAGCTTTGGAAAAAGTGACGGCAGGCTCTGTATTGGTTACAATCGGTTCGGACCGCGATATGATGCCAGCGATTGAAAAGTGTGCGGCATTGATTACGGAAGAAGGCGGTTTGACAAGCCATGCCGCTGTCGTAGGAGTCACATTGGGCATTCCGGTCATCGTTGGGGCGGAGGACGCAACAAAAATTTTCACGGATGGGCAAAGAATAACAGTCGATGCAGGTCGTGGAGTCATTTATGATGGACATGCCAACGTTTTGTAAAACGAAATTTTGGCTGATTCCGTGCCAATGAGGTAAGATGGATGTACCGCACCAGAAATGGGCTGTGCAGGAGGAATGTAGATGAAATATTTTTTATTGTTTATCATTGCGATGCCGGTCGTTGAAATCATTGTCCTATTGCTGTCAGGTAATATGATTGGTTTTTGGCCAACGCTGTTCCTGATTGTAGCCACAGGTTTAATCGGAGCTTATTTGGCTAAACGGCAAGGGATGGAAACATGGAAAAAGGCACAGGAACAGATTCGTTATGGAATGATGCCTGGAAATGAAATCATTGATGGAATCTGTATCTTTATCGGAGCTGCATTGTTGCTGTCCCCTGGGCTTATCTCGGATATCATGGGATTGATCCTTGTGTTTCCGCCAACCCGGAATCTCCTCAAACCGATAGTTATCCGGTTTATCATGAACAGGATGAATAAAGGGAAAGTTACCATCATTCGGCATAAATAATACAAGGCTGTCTAAGGGCTCAAGCTTTTAGGCAGCCTTTTTGGTCTGGATAAAAAAAGAATTTATCAAAAGCATCCAAGGGTAATCATTGGATGTTTTTTTTGCATTTAATTGAAATGGGACAAGACGTTGGGCAATTTAATGTATTTGAATTTTAACTGTTTCACCATGAAAAGATGATTTTTTAGAGGCTGAAACAGTATATAATAACAGAATTTTTTAATTTTTTATCCCGTGAAAACATTGATAAATTAGGCTTTTCCATTAAATAATTCTTTTTTTGAGATTTTTTAGAAAAAACTGGTGACAAATTTATACAACGTGTTATATAATACAAACAGGAAATAAAACAACTGTATTATAACATAGGATAATTGGAAAGGGTGTGGAGAGGCAACATGATTACGGGAGCAAAAGGCTTACAAATTACAGGCAACATTAAGCCTGGATATGAACAAATACTTACAACGGAAGCTCTTCAATTCATCGAAAGGATTGAACGGCATTTCGGTGAAAGAAGGAGAGAACTTCTGGAACGGCGCAAAATCGTTCAGGAAGAGTTGAATCAAGGTAAGCTGCCTGATTTCCTTGAAGAAACGAAGCATATTCGTGAAAGTGATTGGACGATTGCGCCCCTCCCGAATGACTTGCAGGACCGCAGGGTTGAAATCACTGGACCAGTTGACCGTAAGATGATCATTAATGCCATGAACTCGGGTGCCAATGTATTCATGGCTGACTTTGAAGATGCCAACTCACCAACTTGGGAGAACTGCATTGAAGGTCAACTGAATTTGCGCGATGCCATCCGCGGTACCATTTCATTTAAAAATCCAAATGGTAAAGTGTATGAATTAAATGATAAGACGGCTGTTTTAAAGGTAAGGCCACGCGGCTGGCATTTAGAGGAAAAACATATCATGTTAGATGGACAGCCTATATCAGCCAGCATTTTTGACTTTGGACTGTACTTTTATCACAACGCAAAAGCATTGGTCGAACAACAAAGCGGTCCATACTTCTACTTACCAAAAATGGAAAGCCATCTGGAAGCAAGATTATGGAATGAAATATTCGTGTATGCACAAAACGATTTGAGAATTCCGCAAGGAACCATCAAGGCAACGGTCTTAATAGAAACGATTCTAGCCGCATTCGAAATGGACGAAATTCTGTACGAGCTGAAAGAACATTCGGCAGGCCTGAACTGTGGCCGCTGGGATTATATCTTCAGTTTCCTGAAAAAATTCCGTCACTCGGATGATGTGATCTTCCCTGACCGGTTACAGGTCACGATGACCGTCCCGAACATGAGAGCTTATTCCTTATTGGCAATCAAAACATGCCACACCCGTAATGCTCCGGCAATCGGCGGGATGGCAGCGCAAATTCCAGTTAAAAATGACCCGATTAAGAACGATGAGGCTTTTGCGAAAGTCCGGGCAGATAAAGAACGCGAAGCAAGAGACGGTCATGATGGAACATGGGTTGCCCACCCAGGTATGGTAAGAACGGCAAAAGAAGTTTTTGACCTGCTTGTTCCAAAACCGAATCAAATTTTCCGCAAACGAGAAGATGTCCATGTAACAGCCCAAGAGTTGCTGGCTGTACCCGAAGGAACGATTACAGAGGCAGGATTAAGGACTAACATTAACGTAGGCATCCAATATATTGCCTCCTGGTTAAGTGGCAGAGGGGCAGCACCCATTAATAACTTAATGGAAGATGCAGCAACCGCTGAAATTTCAAGAGCTCAAGTCTGGCAATGGATCCGTCATCCTAAAGGCATTCTCGAAGATGGCAGGAAAATAACCGAAGAATTATTCCATCAAATCAAGGAAGAAGAATTAGCTGTCATTAAATCGGAAGTGGGGGAAGAAAATTTCAAATCAGGAAAGTTTGAAGAGTCTACTAAACTATTCGAAGAATTGATAGAAGCGGATGACTTTGCAGACTTCTTAACCAATCCGGCATACGAACAATTATCATAATATTAAAAATATTAAATATAAATTAGGAGGAAAATATAATGATGAATGAAAGAGCGCAACAATTAAAACAAAGCTGGGAAAATGACTCACGGTGGACTGGGATTAAACGTTCATATACGGCGGAAGAAGTTATTAAATTAAGAGGCTCCATCGATATTGAACAGACCTTGGCACGCCGTGGTTCTGAAAAACTATGGAATCTATTAAATACAGAGGATTTCATCAACGCATTGGGAGCATTGACTGGTAACCAAGCAATGCAGCAGGTGAAAGCTGGTTTAAAAGCAATTTACCTAAGCGGCTGGCAAGTGGCTGCCGATGCTAACATTGCAGGGCAAATGTACCCCGACCAAAGTTTATATCCAGCCAATTCCGTGCCGCAAGTGGTTAAACGCATTAATCAGACACTTCAGCGCGCAGATCAAATCAGCTTTGCTGAAGGAAAAAGTGATATCGATTGGTTCGCACCAATCGTAGCGGATGCTGAAGCCGGCTTTGGCGGTTCCCTTAATGTCTTTGAATTAATGAAAGGCATGATCGAAGCTGGAGCGGCAGGCGTTCACTTTGAAGATCAGCTTTCTTCCGAGAAAAAATGTGGCCACCTAGGCGGTAAAGTTCTTCTGCCAACCCAAACGGCAGTACGTAATTTAGTTTCCGCCCGATTGGCAGCAGACGTAATGGGTACACCGACTATCTTAATTGCCCGGACGGATGCTGATGCTGCAGATTTGATCACCGATGATATCGATCCGGTTGATGCACCATTCATCACTGGCGAAAGGACTCCAGAAGGATTTTACCGTACCAAAGCAGGTCTTGACCAAGCGATTGCAAGAGGCCTTGCTTATGCACCGTATGCCGATCTTATCTGGTGTGAGACTTCTGAACCTAATCTAGCGGATGCCCGCCGCTTTGCCGAAGCGATCCATGCAGAGTTCCCGGGTAAACTCCTTGCTTATAATTGTTCGCCATCATTTAATTGGAAAGCAAAATTAAGTGATGAAGAAATTGCCAGCTATCAAATTGAATTAGGTAAATTGGGTTATAAATTCCAATTTGTTACCCTTGCAGGATTCCACTCGTTGAATCATAGCATGTTCAATCTTGCCCTTGGTTATAAAGACCGCGGCATGGCTGCATACTCAGAACTTCAACAAGCGGAATTCGCCAGTGAATCCGATGGCTACACTGCAACACGTCATCAGCGTGAAGTGGGAACTGGTTATTTTGATGAAGTGGCACAGGTCGTTTCTGGTGGTACATCATCCACTACAGCACTTGCAGGTTCTACTGAAACAGAACAATTCCAGACGTCAAAATAATCTTAGCTTGAAACCAAAAATCCGCCTCGTACCCGGGGCGGATTTTTATATGGAGATGGGAGAATGCTATAAGGTACAAAGATAGCGGGATTACTTATGTGGTTTTCTTTGTATCCGGTCCGATGATGAAAGCCCATATGGCCTTGAAGACATTGGCACGCTGAAGTGTATTGAATATAACAAGAACGACAGGTCCTGCGATCAGACCTAGGAAACCAATCAATTTGAAGCCGATGAACAAGGCGATGAGAGTGGCAAGCGGATCCAAACCAATACTGGAAGAAAGAACTTTTGGCTCTATTAACTGACGCTGGACAACAACGATTATGTAAAGGACGGACAAACCGATTGCGAGACTTGTATTTCCAGCGATGAATTCAAAGATGATCCAAGGAATGAATATAGTCCCTGTCCCTAAATAGGGGATGATATCGACCAATCCGCATATCAGGGCAATGGTAATTGAATAATTCACCCCTAAAATGAGAAATCCGATTAGAATCGTAACGGTCGTCAATGAAACAAGAGTGAATTGTGCACGGATAAAACCAAACAAAGCACGTTTTAAATCCCTGAATAAACGCTTGGCACCTGCAAAAATCTTATCAGGCAACACTTTTCCGGTCATGCGCCCAAAGGTATCCCAATCTTTACTGATGAAGAAAGTGCCCAGTAGGGTAAAGAGGAGTGCCGTTGCTGTAGTGGGAAACCATCCGATGATTGTCGGAATGTTCTTCAAGAACGCTTGAATGAAGCCACTTACTCCGGTAGTGATGGATTCACCGATATTTTGGATATTCTTGAGGACTGTATCTTGCTGTTCGATATCCAAATTATTGAACATGGCAGCTATTTGATTATATAAAGGGATGACGGTGGACGCGATGTATGTTTCTATATAGTCCACGATAGTCTCTATGTGCTGTGGTATGACTCCGGCAAGGTAATTGGTCCCTGATATGATCTCGGTAACCAGTAAGGTGATAAGACCCGCAAATAAAAGGAAAATGAGTAAAAGGGAAACGAATACAGCCAATCCCCTTGGCAGCCTTCCTTTCCTTTCGAAAAAAGTGACCAAAGGGTTCATCAAGAAAGCGATTATCATGGCAATAATGAATGGATATGTATATTTAGATAAATAAAACAAGGCAATTCCACCTAAGATTATCCCTCCGACGACCAGTAAAGAACGAATGAAACGATACATATATACTGGATTCAAGACATATCCTCCTTCAATCATAAAGTTTGTATTATAATTGTAACGAGTATGGAAAAGAAAGGAAAGATTCTTTCGTCTTTCGCTTAAATTTTTTCCGATGATGCATTGCTCCAGAATTCGATCTTTTCTCAGGAAAGAGGGGAGTTTGTTATGTTAAAATAACAAAAATGACGAAAGAAGGTGAAGGGAGAATGATAAACGGTCCTGTTATATTTTTAATTTTACTTGCAGCAATCGGTTGGTTTGGCAAAAATACGTCACTGATCATGGCTGCGGGTTTTCTTTTAAGCATGAAACTGATCGGCCTCGATACTAAAGTGTTTCCGTATCTGGAAGCGAAGGGAATAAACTTGGGCGTTACGATCATTACGATCTCCGTACTCATACCCATAGCGAATGGGACGATAGGATTCAAGGAACTCGGTGACGCCATTAAATCTCCTTATGCCTGGATTGCGCTTGCATCTGGTATAGCGGTTGCACTCATAGCGAAAAATGGGATTACCCTCCTATCGCATGATCCGCACATTACCACGGCTCTTGTTTTTGGGACGATTCTTGCGGTCGCATTATTCAAAGGTGTGGCTGTCGGTCCGTTAATCGGGGCGGGAATTGCTTATTTATGCATGCAGATCTTCAATTTTTTTAAATGAAGCGTTGGCAAATGATTGAAGGGGCCGTCAATCTTGAGAATGAAATTTTCTATCTAATGTTTCATTTATTCTGCTTTGCGGCAATTTTTCAAAAACCCATAAAAAAAAGCAAGAGAATATGTAGCTAATTTTTCTAATAAAATAATAATTTTTTCACATTTTAGGTGCTTTTCATTCCCAAAAAAGTGTTTATTGTTTATAATAATCATGTAACTGCTCTGGTTTATTAAAAAGGGATTCAGAATATCATTGATATTTTGAGGAATCTTAAAAAAAGATGTAGTTATTGAGCAAGCGCTCACTAGGAATAGCTACAAGCATTATTTTTAGATTTTCTTGTTAAAGATTATCGTACATTTTACTATTGTTGGGGTCATATTCTGTGAACGCTTCCAATACAAGATGTATGTCTTCTGCTAAAAAATAGATGGTTGTATACAATAGCTAATTCCTTGGAAGCGCTATATTTATACGCAATGAGCAAGGGCATAGGGGAATACTTAGGAAAAGGAGAGATTTAGTATGACAGCAACAAAAGGTCTTGAAGGTGTGGTAGCAACAACTTCATCAGTAAGCTCCATTATCGATGATACATTAACGTATGTAGGATATGACATCGATGATTTGGCTGCAAACGCAACATTCGAGGAAGTAATCTATCTTTTATGGCACGGAGCTCTTCCGAATAAAAGCCAACTAGAAGAATTAACTAAACAACTTGCTGAAAATGCTGAAATTCCAGCTGAAGTGGTTAATCACTTCAAAACATACCCAATTGATAAAGTACATCCAATGGGAGCTCTTCGCACAGCAGTATCTCTTCTTGGTCTTTATGATGAAGAAGCAGATGTAATGAGTGAAGACGCTAACTATCGTAAAGCAATCCGCATCCAAGCAAAAATCCCTACATTGGTAACCACTTTCGCTCGCACCCGTCAAGGTAAAGAAGCGGTTGCGCCACGTACAGATTTAAGCTTTGCTGCTAACTTCTTATATATGTTAAGCGGTAATGAACCAACGGCAATCGAAGAAGAAGCATTCAACAAAGCATTGGTTCTTCATGCTGACCATGAATTGAACGCTTCCACATTCACTGCACGCGTTTGTGTGGCTACTTTAGCTGATATCTATTCTGGCGTAACTTCTGCCATCGGCGCTTTAAAAGGCCCACTTCACGGCGGAGCTAACGAACAAGTCATGAAAATGCTTACAGATATTGGTTCAGTGGATAACGTTGAGCCATATATCAACGAAAAATTAGCCAATAAAGAAAAAATCATGGGATTTGGCCACCGTGTATACCGTAAAGGTGATCCACGTGCTAAACACCTTAAAGAAATGTCTCAAAAACTGACTGAACTTACTGGACAACCGCAATATTATGATATGTCCATCAAAATTAATGAAATCGTAACTGGTCAAAAAAATCTTCCGCCGAACGTGGATTTCTATTCTGCTTCTGTATACCATAGTTTAGGTATCGAGCATGACCTATTTACACCAATCTTTGCTGTAAGCCGTGCTTCAGGCTGGATCGCTCATATCCTTGAGCAATATTCAAACAACCGCCTTATCCGTCCGCGTGCAGAGTACGTTGGACCAGGTATGCAAAAATACGTACCGATCGAAAAACGCTAATTAAAAGTTTTTCGAGAAAATATTTTTTATTTCAACGAATTTGTAGTAAATTAATAGATGTGAGTAAAAAGGGTTAGTGGTTCTGCCTCATTTAATGGCAGGCCATCTAACCTTTGAATTTGAATCGGAGGTAAGAGACATGACACAAAGCCAAAAAATCACAGTTACTAATGGTGCTCTTAACGTACCAAACAACCCAATCGTTCCTTATATTGAGGGAGACGGAATCGGTCCTGATATCTGGGCAGCAGCTTCTCGCGTTTTAGACGCAGCAGTTGAAAAAGCTTACAATGGCGAAAAGAAAATCGAATGGAAAGAAGTTTTAGCTGGACAAAAAGCATTTGACCAAACAGGCGAATGGCTTCCGCAAGAAACTCTTGATGTCATTAACGAATATCTAATCGCTATTAAAGGACCCCTTACAACTCCAATCGGTGGCGGTATCCGCTCATTGAACGTTGCATTGCGTCAAGTATTGGACTTATTCGTATGTCTACGTCCAGTACGTTACTTCGATGGTGTACCTTCACCAGTTAAACGTCCAGAAGACACTGACATGGTCATCTTCCGTGAAAACACTGAAGACATCTATGCTGGTATCGAATATGCAAAAGGTTCTGACGAAGCTAAGAAATTAATCGACTTCCTACAAACAGAATTCGGAGTTACAAACATTCGTTTCCCTGAAACTTCAGGTATCGGAATTAAACCGATTTCTGAAGAAGGAACAAAACGTCTTGTTCGCTCTGCACTTAACTATGCGATCAAAGAAGGCCGTAAATCATTAACGCTTGTTCATAAAGGTAACATCATGAAATTCACGGAAGGCGCATTCAAAACTTGGGGTTATGAAGTTGCAGAACAAGAATTCGCTGATAAAGTGTTTACATGGAACCAATATGACAAAATTAAAGATGCTGAAGGCACTGAAGCTGCTAACAAAGCACAATCTGATGCTGAAGCTGAAGGCAAAATCATCGTTAAGGATTCCATTGCTGATATCTTCTTACAACAAATCCTGACTCGTCCTAAAGAGTTTGATGTTGTTGCAACAATGAACTTGAACGGAGATTACATTTCTGATGCATTAGCTGCACAAGTTGGCGGAATCGGTATCGCTCCAGGAGCAAACATCAACTACGAAACTGGACATGCCATTTTCGAAGCAACTCACGGAACGGCTCCTAAATATGCTGGTCTTGATAAAGTTAACCCATCTTCAGTACTTCTTTCAGGCGTTCTTTTACTTGAGCACCTTGGCTGGAACGAAGCTGCAGATAGCATCACGAAATCAGTGGAACAAACAATCGCTTCAAAAGTTGTTACATACGACTTTGCCCGCCTAATGGAAGGTGCAACAGAAGTTAAATGTTCTGAGTTCGCTGACGAGCTTATCAAAAACCTTAAATAATAATTGCTTATATGCTTTCTGGAAAATTGCCTTAACGGGCTTCTTTCCAGGAGGCTTATATTATATGTGCATGAAAATGTTTAAAGTATTCCAAAAGTATTTACATATTTTAAGGAGGAAATTAACATGTCTAAACGAAAAAAAATCACAGTGGTTGGTGCCGGCTTCACTGGTGCTACAGCAGCATTCCTAGCAGCTCAAAAAGAACTTGGTGATATCGTTTTAGTTGATATTCCACAAACTGAAAACCCTACAAAAGGCAAAGCTCTTGATATGGCGGAAGCAGGCCCGGTTCTAGGTTTTGATGCTAAAATCATCGGTACATCCGACTATACGGATACAGCTGACTCCGACGTAGTGATCATCACTGCCGGTATTGCTCGCAAACCTGGCATGAGCCGTGACGACTTAGTGCAAACTAACCAAAAAGTTATGAAATCAGTAACTAAAGAAGTGGTTAAATATTCCCCGAACACGACAATCATCGTATTGACCAACCCAGTTGATGCAATGACTTATACTGTTTATAAAGAATCAGGTTTCCCTAAAGAACGCGTAATAGGACAATCAGGTGTTCTTGATACAGCTCGATTCCGTACTTTCGTAGCTCAAGAATTAAACTTATCCGTCAAAGATGTAACTGGCTTCGTACTTGGCGGACACGGTGACGATATGGTTCCTCTTGTACGTTACTCTTATGCTGGCGGAATTCCTTTGGAAACATTGATCCCTCAAGATCGTTTAGAAGCAATCGTGGCTCGTACTCGTACTGGCGGCGGAGAGATCGTAAACCTTCTTGGGAACGGAAGCGCATATTATGCACCAGCTGCGTCTCTAGTGGAAATGGCTGAAGCGATCCTTAAAGACCAACGTCGCGTTCTTCCATCCATCGCTTATCTTGAAGGCGAATACGGATTCGAAGGAATCTACCTTGGAGTGCCAACTGTACTGGGTGCGAACGGTATTGAACAAATCATCGAACTTGAATTGACTGAAGACGAAAAAGCGGCACTTTCAAAATCAGTTGAATCTGTTAAAGCAGTAATGCAAGTTCTTCAATAAGGGATAGTGAAAACAATCTCTTGATCAGACTGCCCGGATACTGGAAGGGAAGGCCAAGGCCCCCTTTCCATTCTCCGGGCAGTTTTTTTATCGGCTTCAAAAGACGGCGCGAACCACTCTAGCGGGGTGCTGAATGTAGGAATAACTTTCTATGTGTTTTTTTTATGTGTAAATTTCATATAATATTCTTTATAATGGAAGTGGATGAGTAGACTGAATTTGGTCTATGGGGTAATACATAATTCAGGAGGATCTAATGTCAAAGAAAATTCTCGTAGTGGATGATGAACAATCAATAGTTACCTTACTTCAGTACAATTTAGAACAAGCGGGCTATTCGGTGATTACGGCCTTGGATGGGGAACAAGGGCTCCAGGCTGCTGTGGATATACGCCCCGATTTAGTGGTATTGGATTTGATGCTGCCTAAAATGGATGGGCTTGAAGTATGCAAGGAGCTTCGCCAGCAAAAAATCAATATACCGATCTTGATGCTGACGGCAAAGGACGATGAATTTGACAAAGTGCTGGGACTTGAACTTGGAGCGGATGATTACTTGACCAAACCATTCAGTCCGCGGGAGGTAGTGGCCCGGATTAAAGCCATATTAAGAAGATCCCAGTTTCAATCGAACGGCAGTGACTCAAGTCAGGATCAGGAAGATGGTCTCTTGAAATTAGGGGAATTGAAGGTATTCCCGGAACGATACGAAGCATTCTTTGATGAACAGCAATTAGAATTGACTCCAAAGGAATTTGAATTACTTTTATACTTGGCGAAGAATAAAGGCAGAGTGCTGACGAGGGACCAACTGCTCAGTGCGGTATGGAATTATGATTTCGCGGGAGATTCACGAATCGTCGATGTGCATATTAGCCATCTACGTGAAAAAATAGAGAAGGATACAAAAAAACCTCTATATATTAAAACGATAAGGGGCTTGGGGTATAAGCTTGAGGAGCCTAAAAAAGAATGACGACCTACCGTAAAAAGCTCTTATATACCCTTATCACGCTAGTGATGGTCGTCCTGATGGCCGTGGGCTTTTTATTAGGACATTTGTTCAAAAGTTATTATATTAAAACGTTCAATGAGCGTATACAGAACGAAACATTTTTCATTTCTACATATATTCAAGAGCATGGGGGGATCGTGTCTTTTTTGGAAAAAGGCAAGACGGCAAAACTGACACCCCTTTTAGATTCGAACTTAACCATACTCTCCACGAATGGGGAAATATTATACGATTCGACATCATCCAATGAAATACTTAAAAGTCATGCCAATGTCCTTCGAAAAATAACTTTGGAAAAAGGGCTTAAGCATAGGGAAGGGTATGAAGTGGTTGAAGGGGAATCGGACCTCCATTATTATTGGAAGACGGTTGAAAAGGATGGCGAGATTGAAGGTTTTGTCGTTCATAGCAATGAAATAGAGGCCATCAATCAAGTGAATAAACAAATGTGGCAAATATTGATCATTTGTTTAGGAGTCGCCCTGATCATCATTCTCATGCTTGCGAGTAAAATCACTTCATATTATACCCGTCCGATCGAGGAAGCGACGATGGCGGCCATTGAACTGGCAAAAGGGAATTATGGAACTCGGACATTCGGGCGACATTCAGATGAAACGGGAATGCTGACAACTTCCTTGAACATATTGGCGAGGAATCTTCAGGAAACAGAGATAGCGAGGGAAATGAATCAGGATCGTTTGGAAACACTTGTTGAAAATATCGGTAGTGGAGTCTTGCTGATAGACAGTAAAGGGTATACCACCTTAATCAACCGTGAATTCAAGAAAAGCTTCCATGTAAACGCCGCTACGTTTTTGTTTCAGGAATATTACTCGGTCATTAAAGATCAGGAAGTGATTGCCATCATCGAAGAGATCTTTCGAACGGAAAAAACGATAAAACGCCAGGTGAAGATACCACTTGCCATCGAACGTAAGCATTTTGAGATTTACGGGGCTCCAATCATCGGGAATCATGATGAATGGAAGGGGATCCTCCTCATTTTCCATGATATCACCGAATTAAAAAGGCTCGAACAGATGCGGAAGGATTTCGTGGCAAATGTGTCCCATGAATTGAGAACCCCGATTACATCAATTAAAGGCTTTTCAGAAACTTTGTTGGATGGGGCTTTAAAAGATGAAAAGACCTTAAAGCACTTTTTATCGATTATCCTGAAAGAAAGTGATCGGCTGCAAGAACTCATTCAGGAGCTTCTGAATTTATCTAAAATGGAGCAACAGGAATTCGTTTTGAATGCAGGCGTCGTGGATATTACGAAAGTGCTTGGCGAAATCCAGGAAATGCTTATTGGGAAGCTTAGGGAAAAAGAAGTCTCGCTTGAAATTAAAGCATCACGGGAACCGGTATTCATTGAAGGGGAATCTGACAGGATCAAACAGGTTTTCATTAATTTGATAACCAACGCATTGACCTATACACCTAATGGCGGGAGTGTCACCGTGAACATCTTGGAGAAAGAACAGACGGTTGATATTGCGGTTCAAGATAGCGGAATCGGCATCGAAGAAAAAGAACTGCCGAGGATCTTTGAACGGTTTTACCGGATCGATAAGGCAAGGAGCCGCGATTCAGGAGGAACTGGCATTGGACTTGCGATCGTCAAGCATATAATAGAAGTCCATAAAGGTAAAATCAACGTGGAGAGCACACCTGGAACGGGGACGACTTTTACAGTCACTTTAAATAAAAGCTTAAAAGGAAAAATGTAGCGGGTTTCTCAATTTACATTTCCTTTACAATTTCTTAAAACCCGCTTCATAATGCAGGGGTACAATGGTTGTACAACCCCTCATCCAAGGAGTTAAACATTGACAGAGACACATAGTCTCTGTCTTTTATTTTTGGCTATATTCCCCGGGAACCATTCCTCTATCCTATTTTCTTAGGAAAATATTTGATTTTCATGAAACTTTAGGCCCTTTCTTGCGTAAATAAGATATAACACAGCAAAGAAGGGGTGATACATATCGTTAGCTTAAAAAGGATATATACGATCACGGGACTAGTCTTTCTTATTTTAATTTTGGGTGTAGTTGCGATATCGACCTGGTACACGGTTGATGAATCCGATCAAGCTGTCATAATGACGTTTGGTGAGGTGGAGCAGACGATAACAGAACCGGGACTTCACTTTAAACTGCCTTGGCCGATCCAATCGGTCGAGAAATTATCGAAAGAAACATTCAGTCTTAAATTTGGATATAAGGAAGAGGATGGAGAGGTGAAGGATTACCCGAGTGAGACCAAAATGATTACGGGTGATGAAAATATTGTGCTGGCAGATCTAGTGGTGCAGTGGAAAATAACAGACCCTCCAAAATATCTGTACAATGCAGATGATCCTGAGAAAATTTTATATGATACGACGTCAGCCGCGTTACGGAGCATTATCGGCAGTACGAAAATCGATGATGCACTTACATCTGGAAAAGCGCAAATTGAAGCGGATGTAAGGGATTTGTTGTCACAGCTAATGGAAAAATATGATGTTGGGATTTCCATATCAGCGGTTAAACTCCAGGATGTGGAGCTACCGAATGAAGAAGTTAGGAAAGCATTTACCAATGTAACGGATGCCCGTGAAACGGCAAATACGAAAGTCAACGAAGCGGATAAATATGAAAATAAACGGATGAATGAAGCGGAAGGGGAAAAAGACGCCATCATTTCACAGGCTAATGGGGATAAAGCTGCCCGGACGGAAGCTGCCCGTGGGGATGTTGCGGTCTTTGAAAAATTACTCAGTGAGTATAAGGGCAATAAGGGGATTACGAAGGACCGCCTTATTATTGAGACCCTCGAAGGAGTATTGCCGAATGCGGAGATTTATATCATGAATGATGATGGAAACACAATGAAGTACTTGCCGCTTCGCCCGCTTGAAAAGGAAGAAACGAAAAAAACGCCTGCTCCTGATGAAGCCGCTACACCTGAAGAAGGAACGAAAAAAGGGAATGCATCGGAAGAAAAAGCGACAGGGGAAGGGGGCGTTAAACAATGAGCGGAAAAATAGTAGATTTCTCTGAGCTTAAAAAAGGTGATTTTCATTGGAGAGGCTATGTGAAATTTGGCATTTTCCTGATTATTTTCATCGCATTGCTGCTAATCATCTTCACCAATGTATATATCGTCAAAGAGGGCGAATATAAAGCCGTCCGTCAATTCGGAGAGGTGGTAAGGATTGATAAGTCCCCGGGATTAAAGGCGAAGGTGCCATTCATTCAGAGTGTGATGACCTTGCCGAAGTATCAGATGAGTTCTGATGTATCTGAAGCGGAAATCAATACGAAAGATAAAAAGCGGATGTTGATCGATAACTATGCAGTATGGAGAATAGAAGATCCGAAGAAATTGATTACAAATGCAAGGACGCTCGAGAATGCCGAAACGAAAATGGAAGAGTTCATCTATTCGGCAGTTCGTTCAGAGCTTGGACAGCTGAATTATGATGAAATCATCAATGATGAGAAGTCATCCAGGGGAAGTTTAAACGACCGCATAACGGATAAAGTCAACGATCTGCTGCAAAAGGACAGTTATGGCATCAGCTTGACGGATGTCCGGATAAAGCGGACTGACCTGCCCGCCGAAAACGAAGCATCCGTCTTCAAGAGGATGATTTCCGAGCGGGAATCGAAAGCGCAAGAGTACCTATCCAAAGGTGATGCGAAGAAAAACCGTATCATTGCGGATACTGATCGGAAAGTGAAAGAATTGCTCTCGACTGCAGAAGCTGATGCAGAAGTGATCAGGGCTGAAGGAGAAGGGGAAGCAGCGAAAATCTATAATAAGTCGTTTTCCAAAGACCCCGAATTCTATAAACTATACCGGACTCTTGAATCCTATCAAAAAACCATTGGAGATCAAACGGTCATCATCCTGCCGTCGGATTCCCCTTATGCCAGCTTGTTAATGGGAAATACTAAATAACCGCGTCGCCGTCATTTTTCTTTCCGCTTCTACTCATGGTAGAATAGAGAAAGAAAATGAACGGCTTTTTGCGTTTTTAAATAGAAGCTAAAACTACATAAACCTGTATGACTGGAGGAAGACGGATTTGGATAAAAAGTTAGTACTCATAGATGGAAATAGCATTGCTTACCGTGCATTTTTTGCGCTTCCGCTCTTGAATAATGATAAAGGGGTCCATACGAATTCCGTGTACGGATTCACCATGATGCTCAACCGCATCCTTGAGGAAGAAAAGCCAACGCACATACTTGTTGCATTCGATGCGGGTAAAACGACATTCAGGCATGCCTCATTTAAAGAATATAAGGGAGGACGCCAAAAAACGCCGCCTGAATTATCCGAGCAATTTCCATTCATTCGCGAGCTGCTTGATTGTTTTCAAATAAAAAGGTATGAACTGGAGAACTACGAAGCCGATGATATTATCGGTACGCTTTCTTTACAAGCGGAAAAAGATGGTTTTGAAGTGAAGGTCATTTCCGGTGATAAGGATTTAACACAATTATCCTCCCCAAGTACGACGGTTTCCATCACGAAAAAGGGGATTACTGAAATTGAGGAATACACTCCAAAGCATATACATGAAAAATACGGTCTATCCCCCTTGCAGATCATTGACTTAAAAGGGCTGATGGGAGATGCCTCAGACAATATTCCCGGCATACCGGGTGTTGGTGAAAAGACTGCACTTAAGTTATTGCATCAATTTGAAACGGTGGAAAACCTTCTGCAGTCGATCGATGAGGTAAGCGGACAAAAATTGAAAGAAAAAATAGAAGAACATAAAGACCTGGCCCTATTAAGTAAAGAGCTGGCTACAATTACGAGGGAAGCTCCGCTTGAGGTTTCTGTAAATGAGACCGAGTACAGTGGCATAGATCAGGATCGAGTCATCTCATTCTATAAAGAGCTTGGCTTTTCTACTTTGCTCGATAAATTGGATGTAACGGAAAGTGAACCTCTTGAACAGGAAAAGATAGAGGTTCACACGGGTGAAATGACAGAAGGAATGTTTACAGATGAAAGTGCTTTATATGTTGAGACTTTAGAAGATAATTATCATCGTGCAGATATTATCGGGATTTCCATCAGTAATGAACAAGGTCATTTTTACTTCCATGGAGATGATGCCCTGAGTTCCGCGGCATTTAAAACTTGGGCAGAGGATGAAACAAAAAAGAAAACGGTTTTCGATGCGAAGCGTACGGTTGTGGCACTCCGTCATCGAGGCGTCGAAATAAAAGGCATCGATTTTGATGTGTTTTTGGCTTCCTATATCCTGGATCCGGCAGAGTCAGTGGACGAAGTGGCAGAAATCACGAAAACTCAAGGTACAATCCGTCTTGAAACCGATGATGTTTTTTATGGGAAAGGTGCAAAACGCAAGATACCTGAGCAAGCTGAACTAAGTGAGCATATCGCCAGAAAATCAAAGGCGATCCTTTCTCTTAAAGAACCGATGATCGATAAGCTGCAAGAGTTCGAGCAATATCATCTATTAACGGAACTGGAGCTTCCACTGTCGATCATCCTGGCGAATATGGAATGGCAGGGCATCAAGGTGGATATAGGCCGGCTGAAAAACATGGGGCAGGAATTAGCCATTCGTTTAAGAACCATCGAAGCACGAATTTTTGATTTGGCTGGAGAGGCTTTCAATATCAATTCACCTAAACAGCTTGGGGCCATCCTTTTTGAAAAGTTGGAGCTTCCGGTCATGAAGAAAACCAAAACAGGTTATTCGACTTCAGCCGATGTGCTGGAAAAACTGGAGAGCCAGCATAATATCGTTAAGGAAATATTACTTTACCGCCAGCTTGGTAAGTTGCAATCGACTTATATTGAAGGCTTGCTTAAAGTGGTCAATGGTAAATCGGACAAGGTTCACACCCGGTTCAACCAAGCATTGACCCAGACCGGCCGGTTAAGTTCTACAGACCCCAATCTGCAGAATATCCCGATCAGACTGGAAGAAGGCAGGAAAATCAGGCAGGCATTCATTCCTTCCGAAAAGGATTGGATCATTTTTGCTGCTGACTATTCTCAAATCGAGTTACGCGTGCTGGCGCATATCGCCAATGACAGCGGATTGGTGGAAGCATTCCAGGCCGGGATGGACATCCATACAAGGACAGCTATGGATGTGTTCCATGTATCGGCGGAGGAAGTCACTTCGAACATGAGGCGCCAAGCCAAAGCGGTCAACTTCGGAATCGTTTATGGTATAAGTGATTACGGGCTATCTCAAAGTCTTGGCATCACGAGAAAAGAAGCTGGAGAGTTCATCGAGAAGTATTTAAGGAGCTTTCCTGGTGTTCAGGAATATATGGAAGAAAGCATACATGAAGCCCGTCAAAAAGGGTATAGCACGACCCTGATGCAAAGAAGGCGATATATACCTGAGATTACTAGCAGGAATTTCAACATCAGGAGCTTTGCCGAACGGACAGCGATGAACACGCCGATTCAAGGCAGTGCCGCGGATATCATCAAGCTTGCGATGATAAATATGAATAAGCGCCTGAAAAGTGAAGGGCTGAAAACGAGAATGCTTCTTCAGGTGCATGATGAATTGATTTTTGAAACACCTCCTGAGGAACTAGAAATCCTTAAGGTGATCGTTCCTGAGGAAATGGAAAATGCCATTGAATTGAACGTGCCCCTTAAGGTGGATTATGCTTTCGGGCCGACATGGTTTGATGCCAAATAATAAAAGATAGGTGATTGCAATGCCAGAACTTCCAGAAGTGGAAACAGTCAGAAGAACGTTAGAGCAGCTCGTACTCGGAAAAGAGATCAAGGAAGTGTCCGTCTTCTGGCCAAAGATCATTAAAGCGCCTGAGCCTGTCGAACAGTTTCAGGATGCTTTAAGGGGGCAGACGATACAGAGTATAGGCCGTCGGGGCAAGTTCCTCATTTTCACATTGGATGATTATTCGATGGTTTCGCATTTAAGGATGGAAGGGAAATACGGGGTGCATCCAAAAGAAGAGCCTTACGATAAGCATACCCATGTAATCTTCACTTTCACGGATGGCAGTGAACTTCGATACAGGGATGTCCGGAAATTCGGTACGATGCATCTGTTTGCAAAAGGGGAAGAACTTGAGCGGTTGCCGCTATTGCATTTAGGGCCTGAACCGTTATCTGAAGATTTTACTGTCGAGGGGCTTAGTGCGAAATTGGCAAGAACCAACAGGAAAATCAAGCCGGTTCTCCTTGATCAAACGGTTGTCGTTGGGATTGGGAATATATATGTGGACGAGTCGTTATTCCGTTCCGGTATCCATCCGGAGAGAATCGCTTCTTCACTATCATTGCAGGAAATAAAAACGTTGCATGCAGAAATCATTGCAACGTTAGCTGAAGCGGTGGAAAAAGGCGGAAGCACGATTCGTTCATACCTTAACTCTCAAGGGCAAATCGGCATGTTTCAGTTGGAACTGAATGTCTATGGACGAAAGGGCGAGAACTGCAAAACATGCGGCACTCCACTTGAAAAACTGGTTGTTGGAGGACGTGGCACACATATTTGCCCGTTGTGCCAGCCTTACATGAGCTAATGTTTTTTCAAACACATCGGATGGGCTCCTTCCATATACTAGGGTAGCAACGAGAAGGGAAGGAGTAATATTCCGATGTGGCTACAAATTATTTTTCTTGCTTTTGCAGTTAGTATTGACGGGTTTGGCGTAGGTTTGACATTCGGTATGCGGAAGATGAAAATCCCCTTAAAGTCAATAGCGGTCATCTCATTTTGTTCTGCATTGAGTTTAGGTATAGCGATGGTCATCGGACAATTCATCAGCCAGCTCATATCTATCGGGGCGGCTGAAAAAACGGGGGGCATCATCCTCATCTTTCTTGGTGCCTGGATGGTATACCAGTATTTTAAGCCTGAAAAAGATCTGAAAGATGATAGATACCATGAAAAGATCATCTTTAATTTTGAAATTAAATCACTTGGGGTAGTCATTAATATTTTACAAAAACCATTGAATGCTGATTTTGATAAATCAGGTACGATCACCGGTATTGAAGCGCTTGTGCTGGGGTTTGCACTTTCGCTGGATGCGTTCGGAGCTGGAGTCGGAGCGGCTATGATCGGGATTTCACCGATTATCCTCGCAGGATGCATCGCTGTTATGAGTTCGATTTTCATTTGGAGCGGAATTCAAAGCGGGAAACTGCTTTCAAATAATAAAGTTGTCCAGCATTTGACCTTTCTTCCAGGTGTACTATTGATCATCATCGGTTTATTCAAGTTATGATACGTGGTTTAAAAGGGGGAGCGTATGGGACAAATCATTGGAATCACCGGAGGCATCGCTAGTGGGAAAAGCAGTGTCAGCCTCTATTTACAGGAACTGGGATTCACGATTGTGGATGCAGATCTGGCTTCCCGTGCTGTCGTTGAGCCAGGTGAAGAAGCCTATCATCAAGTTGTGAAGGCATTTGGTGAAGATATCTTATTGAAGGATGGGAATATAGACCGCGCAAAGCTTGGGTCGATAATATTTCATGATCAGGAAAAGAGATTGCTATTGAATGGCATCGTGCATCCTGCCGTCAGGAATTGGATGCGCCTCAAGACGGAAGAGGCACTCGCTTCAGGGGAAGAAACTGTGTTCATGGATATTCCGCTCCTATTTGAAAGTAAGCTGACATTCATGGTGGAAAAGACGCTTTTGATATATGTGGATGAGCAAGTTCAACTGAAACGATTAATGAACAGGAATGGTCTTTCGGAGACGGAGGCACTTGCCAGGATCCATTCGCAAATGCCCTTGGCCGATAAAAAGGCTTTAGCGGATGCCGTCATCGACAATAATGGAGACATTAATGATACGAAGAAGCAAGTGAAGGCCATACTTAGCGATTGGCATGTCATATAATTGTGATAAAAGGAAGAAACCTCAGGGTTTCTTCCTTTTATGTTGAAAAAATAAGAACAATCCGCATTTTTATTAGCACAATTCAACTGAATTATGTTATACTAATTACATAAGAAAGGTAATAAGTATAACATTAATATTTTTTGGAGGGTCCGAACAATGAATTCAAGAATAGCGATTAACGGATTTGGGAGAATTGGAAGAATGGTTTTCCGAAAGGCCATATTAGATGAGAGTTTGGACATTGTTGCCATTAATGCAAGCTATCCTGCTGAAACTTTAGCCCACTTACTAAAATATGATACGATACATGGTAAATTCGACGGTATCATTATAGCGGAAGATGATTCACTTGTAGTGAATGGCCGCCGAGTAAAACTAATAAATAACCGCGATCCAAAGCTATTGCCTTGGAAAGAGATGAACATAGATATTGTAATTGAAGCTACGGGTAAATTTAATGACCGTTCTAAAGCGGCTCTTCATTTAGAAGCAGGGGCAAAAAGGGTGATTTTATCCGCGCCGGGTAAAAATGAAGACGTTACCATTGTTATGGGCGTCAATCAGGAAGTGCTGGAAATCGACAAGCATTTTGTCATATCCAATGCATCTTGTACAACTAACTGTCTTGGACCGGTTGCAAAAGTGCTTGATGAAAAATTCGGCATAAACAACGGTTTAATGACAACGATACATTCTTATACAAATGATCAAAATAATATCGATAACCCGCACAAAGACTTAAGACGAGCCCGTGCCGCTGCGGAAAGCATCATTCCTACCACCACAGGGGCTGCAAAAGCCATCTCCCTGGTGTTGCCTCAATTAAAAGGCAAACTTCATGGAATGGCGATACGCGTACCGACACCTAACGTATCTCTAGTCGATCTTGTTGTGGACCTAAACTGTGATGTCACGATTGATGAAGTGAACCAAGCGTTCATCGACGCTTCGGAAAATGAACTTAAAGGAATCATGGAATTCACGATGGAACCTTTAGTTTCCAGCGATTTCAAAACTAATCCTCACTCTGCCATCATCGATGGTTTGACAACGATGATGATTGGGAACAGGAAAGTGAAAGTCCTGGCATGGTATGATAATGAGTGGGGTTACTCCAACCGGGTAGTGGACCTTGTGAAATTAGTTGCGTCCGAGTTGAAAAAAACTTCAGAAGTCGAGTTAACAGTAAAATAATGAAAATAAACGGGCCTGCTAAAATTTTTTTAGCGGGCTATTTTTCATTCATTGATCAATCAATTCTGGCGGTTTTAAGGCGTTGAATAAACCCGAAAACAGTAATCTTCCTCAAATTTGCCCCTTCACTATAACCCTATTACATTTAAAGTTTATCTTTCCAAAAATTCAAATTGGAGTTGCAAAAAAAATTCAAACCATATATACTATGAATCGTGAACTTCTTCAAAAGCGGTTTGCATGATGGCTACTTAAAGGGTTAGGACCTCTTTGGACTAACTTTCCCCCGTGGTAGTTATCAGACTTAATTTTTAATCATGGTAAGGGGGAAGCTTAATATGGAAACAGCTTACACTATGGAAACTATGGGTAGACATGTCATTTCTGAACTTTGGGGTTGTGACTTTGAAAAACTGAACAATATCGATTTAATTGAAAAGATTTTTGTTGATGCTGCTTTGAAATCAGGTGCAGAGGTAAGAGAAGTTGCCTTTCACAAGTTTGCTCCACAAGGAGTTAGCGGGGTTGTCATCATTTCTGAATCACACTTAACGATTCACAGTTTTCCAGAACACGGCTATGCTAGCATTGATGTCTATACATGCGGTAACTTGGATCCGAATATTGCGGCAGATTATATTGCAGAAGCTTTGAACGCGCAAACACGTGAAAACATAGAATTACCACGTGGATTAGGTCCTGTACAAATGAAAAAAGCCAATCTAAGTGCCCTATAAAAAACACGTATACACAGAGATGCCATGGGTGCATCTCTTTTTTAATTTTATAGGGTAAGATAGCCATGAACAAAAAGACTTTGATAAAGGTGCTTCAAGTGCATGACAAAAAGTGTCTACTGCTGGAAGTTACACTTTTTACTTGTACTGGCCGTTCCTTTTAATATAAGATTAAGGTAGAAAAGTAATTCCTTGGGGAACATTTAGATAGGGGAGTCCTACATAAAATACGGAGCTGATAATGATGAAATGCCCATCATGTCAATATAACGGAACAAGAGTGCTCGATTCCAGGCCAGTCGATGAAAGTAAATCGATTCGACGACGCCGTGAATGTGAGGCATGTGGTTTTCGATTCACGACATTTGAAAAGGTGGAGGAAACACCTCTTATTGTAGTGAAAAAGGGCGGGACACGGGAAGAGTTCAGTCGTGATAAAATCCTGCGTGGCTTAATCAGGGCTTGCGAAAAACGTCCGGTTCCCTTGAAAGAACTAGAGCAAATTACCAGTTATGTAGAAAAAGAACTGCGCAATCAGGGCATAGCGGAAGTGAAAAGCGACAGTGTCGGCGAAATGGTGATGGATAAGCTGGCAGAAGTCGATGAGGTGGCCTATGTTCGGTTCGCATCCGTCTATCGGCAATTTAAAGACATCAATGTCTTTATCGATGAATTGAAAGATTTAATAAATAAAGAAAGAAAGTAGAGCTGAAGATTTACTTTGGCTCTTTTTTCACTACATCTTTTGAAAGGTTTGAATGGAGATGTCAATGCATTGGCAAGAATTGCTCCCAGCGGATTCATATTTGGTCTCATCTGCGGGGCTGCTTCATGATTATGATCGGAAAATACTGACCCGACTATATCAACCTCTTATTGGACCTATCTGTATCAGCCTTTATATGACGTTGTGGAGTGAGTTGGAGGAAAACAGGCTATGGTCGGAAACCTCCTCACACTATCAATTAATGAATACCATCGGCCTTAAGTTAGGTGATATTTACGAAGCACGGCTTTTACTTGAGGGAATCGGTTTGTTGAATGTATATAAGAAATCGGAGAATGACACGAAGGAATTTATCTATGAGTTAAACCCGCCGCTTTCCCCACAGCAATTTTTCACGGATGGAATGCTGAATATCTACTTATACAAAAAAATAGGTAAAGTACAATTCAACCGGTTGAAGAGATTCTTTTGTGATGATCATATCTTAACGGATCAATATGAAAGTGTGACTAAATCTTTTGCGGAGGTATTCTCATCAGATCACTTGGACTCTTTATATGTAACGGATGAAGCGAAAAATGAATGGAAACCGATGCCTGAACAGCAATTCATCGATCGGGCGGATGGCGTCGAACCAACGGGGTTTGACAACTTATTTGATTTTGAACTTTTAATTGCCGGGATGAAATCCTCGATCGTACCGAAAAAGGCCTTTACCCCGAAAATAAAAAGTACGATTGCCAAGCTTGCTTTTTTATATGGCATTGATCCGCTTGAAATGCAAAAACTAGTAATGGATGCCGTTTCATTGGATGATGAGATCGATGAGGAAATGCTTAGGAAGGCGGCGAGGGACTGGTATCAGATCGAACGGCAGGCCGATATGCCTTCCCTTGTCAATCGCGTGCAGCCGATCCGTGAACGGACACAAAAAGAAGAACCGAAAACGCAGGAACAAGAGCTCATCCGTCATTTGGAGACGATTTCTCCAAGGGAGCGGCTGATGCAATTGTCAGGCGGTGCTGAGCCATCAAGCGGTGATTTGAAAGTGGTGGAGGGCGTGATGATCAATCAAAAGCTGAATCCGGGTGTCGTCAACGTCTTGATTGAATATGTCATGCTCAAAACGGATATGAAGTTCACGAAGGGCTATGTGGAAAAGCTGGCAGGCCATTGGGCACGGCTGAAGGTCTCCACGGTCATCGAGGCGATGGAACTGGCTAAAAATGAACACCGGAAATATCAGGACTGGGCTCAAGGAAGCAGGAATGTTGCGAAGGGCGGCCGGAAAAAGACGATACGGGAAGAAGTGGTTCCGGAGTGGCTTGAGAAAAAAGAAGAAGCACCGCAGGAGCAGAATGCGGATCAGCCTGAATTGAATGCCCAGAAACGTGAGCTTCAGGAGAAATGGAAGCAGTGGAAAGCTGGAGGTGAAATGAACGATGGAAAAGATTAATAGATCCCTTAATAAATTGGCCAATACAAACCAATTTCAAGAGCGTTATGAAAAGCTGAAACAAGAGATTTTTGAAGACGAACAGGTGCGGTTATTTTTGAATGCCAACAGTTCGACTGTCACGAAGGAAATGATAGACAAAAACTTGGGTAAGCTTTATGAGTTCACTTCACAAAGCAATAAGTGTGATAAATGTCCAAGCTTGGATGGCTGTATCAATATGATGCATGGGTATTATCCTAAATTGGTCGTTCAAGGGAAGGCCTTGAATCTGAATTATGAAATCTGCCCACGGAAATTCGCAGAGGATGAAAAGCGGAAACGGGAAAAATTGATCCGCAGCCTTTACGTGCCGAAGGATATTTTAAAGGCGACCATCGAGGACTTCACTCAAACGGATGATGAAAACAAACGCTTGGGTGTTTTAAGTAAGGCGATGTCGTTCATTATGGAGTATGAGCCAGGTAAAAGGCAAAAAGGCTTATATATATACGGGAAATTCGGTGTTGGGAAAACCTATTTATTAGGTGCGATTGCCAATGAACTTGCAGAAAGGCAGATTTCCTCCCTTATTGTCTATGTGCCTGACTACTTGAGGGAACTTAAAGGGTCGATAGGTGATAATACGGTCAATGAAAAAATTGAGATGGTGAAAACGGCACCTGTCCTCATGCTGGATGATATTGGAGCGGAGTCCATGACGAGCTGGGGACGCGATGAGGTTTTTGGTCCGATTTTGCAATTTAGGATGCTGGAAAACCTGCCGACGTTTTTTACTTCGAATTTTGACATGAATGGCTTGGAGAATCACCTAACCTTTTCACAGCGTGGTGAGAAGGAAGAAGTGAAGGCGGCCAGGGTACTGGAACGAATTCAATATTTAGCGGAGCCGGTCAAGCTGGATGGCGTGAATCGGAGAAGATAAAGGAAAGTGGTCTCTTAATGGAGGTCACTTTTTTCTTATTACAAGGTCCATCCTACTTCTAAACACGTCCCCATCCCCATATACATGAAAAAAGAAGCAAGGGGGAAGGGGGGATGTCGTAGTGCAAATTTCGTTTCAAAACGATTCAGAGGCATTGAAATTACTGAATTTCGTTTCTGCCCATCCGCTAGGGGCAGAATTTCAACCATACATTCGATTTCTTCCGCAACAAGGCATGCATGTGGATATGACGGAGTCTTCAGGTGATAAATGGCTAATTCTGCTTCGTGATGCATTTCATTCTTTTTTATTGGAAGAAAAGACGCTTCCTGTTCTGGAGCAAATAATAGTCGGTAAATTTTTTTATAGGGAACGGGAAGAAATTGAAGCCATCACTGAGATTGCTTCATCCATCATTGAAGGGGAACGTGCAAGGAATCAAGAAGAAGTATTCAGTACGGAGAAACGATTGATTGAGGAAGGACTACAAAGCATTTTGGCGGGGAAGGTATCTTTTTCATTCGATTCTTTTACGACTTTCCGTTTAAAATCATTTCAGCACACTTTGGAAAAGTATGTCGTCAAGGCAATTGATGAATACAAGTTGGAACAGGATTATCAAAATTTCATTGCCACTCTCCGTGATTGCCTTCAGGGGCAGGAGTCGAAATTAAGAAAGCTTCACCTCGTCAATCGGGATGGTTTTCACTTCTATGATCAGAAATTAAGCAAGCTCGACCGACCAAAAATCAATAGTATGATCGACAGGAGGCTTCTTGCCAAAAGTTCACTTTTTCTAGATACGGTGATACTTGCCCCACTTTTATCGATTGCTCCTGAAAACTTGTGTATCTATACCGATGACAAGGAAGAGGGGCTGATCCAGACCATTTCAAGGATTTTCGAAGAACGGGCGACCATCTTGCCACTTTCGTCTTTTTCTAATGCATTTGAATGATCTTTCTTGGGAAAAAGAAAATTAACCTTGATTTTCACCGTATAACAAATTATAATTTCCTACATACTATTAAAAAACAAAAAGTTATGATGAGGACAAGGGTATTCTAGTCGCCGATTATCAGAGAGGGAAGCCAACAGGCTGTAAGCTTCCTATTCGCATGGAACACTTACCACCTTTAAACTTCGGCTCGGAAAGCAAGCATTCTGCGAATATGAGCTGACGGGAAGCTGCCGTTACCAAGTTACAAGTGCCGTTTTGCCGTGAAAAGCAAGATGGAACGAGGGTGGAACCGCGGGTTAATGATATTTATTACTAAGCTCGTCCCTGTTTTATACAGGGGCGGGCTTTTTGTGTTGTAATGGAATCAAAAACCCTTAATTTGTTTGAACAATAAGAAGGAGTGAAACTGTATGTCTGAATTACTGAAAATATCTTTTCCTGACGGAGCGGTCAAGGAGTTTGCTAAAGGCACTACAACTGAAGACATCGCTGCATCCATCAGTCCTGGTTTAAGGAAAAAATCCATTGCCGGAAAATTCAATGGTGAATTATATGATTTGAAACGCCCGATTGAACAAGACGGTACAATCGAAATCGTTACACAGGACGCAGCCGATGCTCTTGAAATATTACGTCACAGTACAGCACACTTGATGGCACAAGCGATCAAACGTTTGTACAAAAATGCTAAATTCGGTGTAGGGCCAGTCATCGAGGGCGGTTTTTACTACGATATAGATCTAGAGGAATCATTGACTCCCGATGACCTTCCATTGATTGAAAAAGAAATGAAGAAAATCGTCAATGAAAACTTGGAAATTTCCCGTATCGAAGTGAGTCGTGATGAGGCCATTTCCCGTTTTCAAGAAATAGGCGACGAGTATAAACTGGAGTTGATCGATGCGATTCCTGCCGAACAGCAAGTAACGCTCTATGAGCAAGGGGAATTCTTTGACCTTTGCCGTGGAATTCACGTTCCATCAACTGGGAAAATCAAAGAATTCAAGCTTTTGAGCATCGCTGGTGCATACTGGAGAGGCGATAGCAAAAACAAAATGCTTCAGCGCATTTATGGTACGGCTTTCTATAAGAAAGAAGATTTATCCGAACACTTACGTTTCCTTGAAGAAGCCAAGGAACGTGACCACCGTAAAATCGGCAAGGAATTGAACTTGTTCATGAGCTCACAAAAAGTGGGGCAAGGGTTGCCGATGTGGTTACCAAAAGGCGCGACAATCCGCCGGACAATCGAAAGGTATATCGTGGATAAAGAAGAACGCCTGGGTTATGACCATGTCTACACACCTGTAATGGGAAGCGTGGACCTTTATAAAACATCTGGACACTGGGATCATTACCAGGACGACATGTTCCCTGTCATGGAGATGGAAAACGAACAGCTTGTCCTGCGTCCGATGAACTGTCCGCATCACATGATGGTATATAAAAACAGTATCCACAGCTACCGCGAACTGCCAATCCGAATTGCTGAGCTTGGCTTGATGCACCGCTATGAAATGTCAGGTGCCCTTTCCGGCCTTCAGCGCGTACGTGGGATGACATTGAATGATGCGCACATATTCGTCCGTCCCGATCAAATCAAAGAAGAGTTCAAGCGTGTTGTGAACCTGGTCCTGGAAGTATATAAAGATTTCGATATCAAGGATTATTCATTCCGTCTGTCATATCGCGATCCGCAGGATACAGAAAAATACTTTGATGATGATGCCATGTGGGAAAAAGCCCAAAGCATGTTAAAAGGTGCTATGGATGAACTTGGTCTGGATTACTTTGAAGCGGAAGGTGAAGCGGCATTCTACGGTCCTAAGCTTGATGTTCAGGTGCGTACTGCCTTAGGAAAAGATGAAACGCTATCCACTGTTCAGCTTGATTTCTTGCTTCCTGAACGTTTTGATCTTAATTACGTCGGTGAAGACGGTAAGCAGCACCGCCCGGTAGTAATCCACCGCGGGGTCGTTTCTACAATGGAACGTTTTGTCGCTTACTTGATCGAAGAATACAAGGGGGCATTCCCGACTTGGCTGGCACCTATCCAAGCACAAGTGATTCCGGTCTCACCTGAAGTGCATTTGGATTATGCGAAAGAAGTGCAGGAAAAACTTAAAGCGCAAGGCATTCGTGTCGATCTGGATACACGTGACGAGAAAATCGGTTATAAAATCCGTGAAGCGCAAATGCAAAAAATCCCGTACATGCTGGTTGTTGGAGACAATGAAGCCAAAGAAGGCAGCGTGAACGTACGTAAATACGGTGAACAAAAATCGGAAACAATCGCATTTGAAGATTTTGTTTCAGCGATTAAAGCGGAAGTAAGCCGCTAACAGCAATGGAGGGGCACATATTATTGTGTCCCTCTTATTAATTAAGGCATGATAAAATGAAACCATCATGTGAATATATGTACAGCAATGAAAAGGAGGGTCAGCATGAAAAAGAAATTCACTTATCTATTCGGGCCAACATTCCTTGCCATCATCATCTTATTGTTATTGGATGATTATCGGCAATATGCCATTGTCCCGGTCCTGCTTTTTTGGATAGCCCTATTTTCTTGGGACAACATTGAGAAAAAGAAAAAGGCCAAAGAAAACTCTTGATTTTTGATGGCTTCGATCAGTATGGCCTGTAACCAAAGGGGGAGTGGGAGAAATGGAAATTCGAAGGGCTTCAAGGGAAGACGCAGGTAAATTGGCAGCTCTATTCAATCATGTTGAAGATTCCGGATATATGCTGTTCAACCCTGGGGAAAGAAAAGCGACGGGGAACCAAATGGAAAAGCAACTGGAGCAAATCGAAAAAAATCCCCTTTCCGTTTTCCTCGTTGCTGCGAGCGGCCATGATTTGAATGGTTACCTAATATTATTGGGCAATCAATTGGGCCGAACCAGACATTCAGCCAAAATCGTCATCGGCATCGCCGAACAGGATAGAGGAAAAGGCATCGGTACGAAGTTATTTCAGAAAATGGAGGAGCATGCACGGACAAACGAAATCAGGCGCCTGGAACTGTCCGTAATTGCAACCAACGCCCCTGCGCTTTCCTTATATGAAAAGATGGGTTTTGAAAAAGAAGGAATAAAGCGGGAATCGCTGTTTTTTGATGGGAAGTATCATGATGAATATTTTTTGTCCAAATTACTTTGAAAAAACGTATTGTCAAATAACAGAATGTCTGATAATATTAATTTTGTTGTGAAAAACGAATAAATTAGCATTTGACAAGTCATCATTGTTTATGATATATTTCTAAAGTGAATTGAATACGTGTTTGAGGAAAAGAAGAAGCACCCGCTTCTCACCTGGTTGACGCAAGCAATGCAGTTAACAGGTCATGATTTGATTATTTGGATCTTTCTGAATGAGTCTATCAGTGTGGGTGCAGCATGCATCCACA
Source organism: Peribacillus sp. ACCC06369 (assembly GCF_030348945.1). Taxonomy (NCBI): domain Bacteria; kingdom Bacillati; phylum Bacillota; class Bacilli; order Caryophanales; family Bacillaceae; genus Peribacillus; species Peribacillus sp. ACCC06369. Next base: position 3,887,823 of record NZ_JAUCEN010000002.1, on the reverse strand, counting down.
CTTTTTTATTATGATTATATCCTGTAAGCGAGTTGTGAGCGTGACCGAATTGATTCAAATATTCGTATTCGCCAATATCTTTGGAGGTGGCTAACTATTAGTAAAGACGCGATGGTAAACGAGGGCATCCGAGCCCGTGAAGTTCGTCTTATTGACCAAAACGGAGAACAACTTGGAATTAAAACGAAATTCGAAGCATTGGAAATTGCCGCTCGTGTAAATCTTGATCTAGTTTTAGTTGCTGCAAATGCAAAGCCTCCGGTAGCCCGGATTATGGACTACGGAAAACACCGCTTCGAGCAGCAAAAGAAAGACAAGGAAGCACGTAAAAATCAAAAAGTCATCAGTCTGAAAGAGGTTCGTCTGAGCCCGACGATTGAAGAACATGATTTCAATACGAAGCTTCGCAACGGAATTAAATTCCTTGAAAAAGGCGATAAAGTAAAAGCTTCTATCCGATTCAAAGGACGTGCCATTACGCATAAGGAAATTGGTCAACGTGTACTCGTTCGTTTTTCTGAAGCATGTAAAGAAGTGGCTACAATCGAGCAACACCCAAAAATGGACGGACGCAGCATGTTCATTATCTTAGCACCGAAAAACGAAAAGTAATTGTAAAGTAATTTGTAATGAGGAGGAATACCTTATGCCTAAAATGAAAACTCACCGCGGATCTGCTAAACGTTTCAAAAAGACTGGATCCGGCAAACTTAAGCGTTCTAACGCTTACACAAGCCATTTATTTGCTAACAAATCTACTAAGCAAAAGCGTAAGCTTCGCAAAGCTAGCCTTGTAAGCAAAGGTGACTTCAAACGTATTCGTCATATGCTAGACAACATTAAATAAGTTCGATTTATCGAGTTAAATAGGAGGGAAATAACATGCCACGTGTAAAAGGCGGTACTGTTACTCGCAAACGTCGTAAAAAGGTAATAAAATTAGCTAAAGGTTACTATGGCGCGAAACATATTCTTTTCAAAGTAGCTAACCAACAAGTAATGAAGTCAGGAAACTATGCTTTCCGTGACCGTCGTCAAAAGAAACGTGATTTCCGCAAACTTTGGATCACTCGTATCAACGCTGCAGCACGCATCAACGGTCTTTCTTACAGCCGTTTAATGCATGGTCTAAAGCTTGCTGGTATCGAAGTGAACCGCAAAATGCTTGCTGATCTTGCTGTTGCTGACGAACAAGCTTTTGCTCAATTAGCAACTGCTGCTAAACAACAATTAGACAAATAAGTCTGACTGATATCAGCCACTCTCTTTTCAAGAGGGTGGCTTTTTACATTTAAAGGAGGGAATGAGGATGCAAGGAGTATGGTTCATTGTTGTTTATATGATCATCACGAACATCATGGGATTTGCCATAATGGGAGTCGACAAAAGGAAAGCGCGTAATGGGGAGTACCGGATCAGCGAAAAGACACTTTGGTTTTGGGCGGTCATAGGTGGAGGGACAGGATCCTTTCTGGGGATGAAGCATTTCCGCCATAAGACGAAGCATGGCGCTTTTAAATGGGGCCTGCCTATATTGATGATTCTTCAAATAGGCTTATTGATCAAGATATTCATTCAATGGTAATATGTAGCCCGTATAATGTATATGCTTGTAGAAGCAGCAAAGAGTAGCTGGAGGGAGAGTATGAATGATAAACTGACACTTGTGATGAGCTACATTCAATCCGGAAGCGTGTTTGCACCACTTATCTTTATCACTTTTCATTTATTAAGGCAATTTTTATTCATTCCCGTCATTGTGGTTTGCATGTCTGGCGGAGTATTATTCGGGGCCGCTTTTGGGACCATCTATTCGGTAATCGGTTTGACGTTGTCCAGTATGGCCTTTTATTTCGTGATAGGCAAATTTCCGAAAACAAAGGAAAGGCTGCTGCGGCTTAAGAATAAGTTGTTTGGAAACCGAAAGCTAAACAGCCGTCAAATTGCAGTGCTGAGATTAATACCATTCATACATTTTTATTTATTATCGCTTTGCTTATTGGAATCCAATAAAGGGTTGAAAAATTACTTTTATCTATCTTTCATGACTAATATCCCTGTAGCTTTCGTATACACGGTTTTTGGCCACTATATTGCCGATTTCAGTCCAACACTGATTGTCATTATTTTATTATCATTAACCTTATTGCTATATTTATTGAGAGAGAAGCAGACGGTCGTTCCCTGGAAGGAATTTTTCCGTTCCCATGATTAATATAGAGCCTTGAGTTCATTTTTCTCAAGGCTCTTTGTTGTGCGTGATATTTTTCATTTTTGCAAAAATTCCTTAACCGGGCTTTTCCAATCAATGACGGCATCCGGATATTGTTTTTTTATCGCTTCCTCGATTTTTAAAAAGTCATTTCGCTTCAAGCCTTTCAAGCCCGCAACTTTTTTAGGCCATATGAAGATGGATATGACCTCGAAGGAGCGCTCCGTCGTCCCTAAATACTTTTCCCCTTCAAACATCACCCCGTTGTACGTCAATAAAAAATTCTTTCGTATATTGGCTGTATCGTCGAGCAGAAAGAACTTTTTCTGTTCATGTGCCAGCTCTAATTTTCTTTTCGGGTTAAATACGTATTTGATGACTGTATATATTAAGAAGATGATAAGAGCCAAAAGAATGAACCGCATGATCAATACCATGGAGCTACCTCCCTAAACAGAGTGATTCCCTTCATTTACGTATGGGTTTTTAATAAGTTTCATTTATTTGATATAATTTAAAGGAAGACGATAGAAAGTAGTGATGAAAATGAACATAGGTAAATTAATGGACATGCAGGCAGCGTTAGATGAGCATATACAATCAAAACATGATTTGGGTGCTGAAGACTTGGTCGAACGGAAGATACTTGCTCTATTGGTGGAGCTTGGGGAGTTGGCTAATGAAACGAGATGTTTTAAATTTTGGAGTCTCAAAGGCCCCTCTGATAAAGAAACGATTTTGGCTGAATACGTGGATGGGATTCATTTCATTTTGTCACTCGGGATCGAACTGGGATTTGAACCTGAAGTTCCATCCGCCCTCAAGATGCCTCAGGAGGATTTGACGGCTCAATTTACTGCTATTTACGGCTACATCAGTGAATTTCGCACGCAATTGACAGAGTCATCTTTCCAAAAGGTTTTTGCTGAGTATTTACATTTAGGGGAGTTGCTTGGATTTTCAACAGTGGATGTCGAAAAAGCATATGTAAGCAAAAATGAAGTAAACTACCAACGGCAAAAGCAAGGCTACTGATTGTTGATTGTTTATGCAATCGATTTTCTGTATAATTATTCTTGTAATGTAAGTAATAGGGAGGTAAAAGAATGGCTCAATTAGACGAAACGTTAAGAATGCTGCGGGACTTAACGGATGCTAAAGGCATTGCAGGAAATGAAAGTGAAGTAAGAAAAGTGATGACCGAATACATAGCACCATTTGCCGATGAAATATCGACAGATGGCCTGGGAAGTTTGATTGCCAAGAAAACGGGTGATGAAAACGGACCGAAAATTGTCGTTACTGGGCATATGGACGAAGTCGGTTTCATGATTACCCAAATTGATGATAAAGGATTTTTGCGTTTTCAGCCGGTAGGGGGCTGGTGGTCACAGGTCATGCTGGCCCAACGTGTGACGATCGTTACAAGTAAAGGTGATGTAACTGGCATTATCGGTTCCAAGCCTCCGCATATCCTGTCAGCGGAAGCGAGGAAAAAGCCGATTGATATTAAGGATATGTTTATTGATATTGGTGCAGCAAGCAAAGAAGAGGTTAAGAAATGGGGCGTCAAGCCAGGGGATATGGTCGTGCCATATTTCGAATTCACGGTCATGAATAATGAAAAGATGCTGCTGGCCAAAGCCTGGGACAATCGAATTGGCTGTGCAATCGCCATTGATGTGCTTAAACAGCTGAAAGATAGCGACCATCCTAATGTAGTTTATGGAATTGGCGCGGTGCAGGAAGAGGTCGGCCTCCGTGGCTCTAAAACATCCACATTCAAAATTCAGCCGGATATCGGTTTTGCCGTCGATGTCGGCATAGCTGGTGATACACCGGGGGTATCCGATAAAGAAGCGATGAGTAAGATGGGGGAAGGTCCGCAAATAGTCATATATGATTCGTCGATGGTAGCACATAAGGGATTACGCGATTTCGTTACCGACACGGCTGATGAAATGGAAATTCCTTATCAATATGAATCGATTCCAGGTGGTGGGACGGATGCAGGCTCCATCCATTTAACGGCAAATGGAGTACCTGCCCTGGCGATCACGATTGCAACCCGCTACATTCATTCACATGCAGCAATGCTTCACCGGGACGATTATGAGAATGCTGTTAAGCTCATTGTCGAAGTGATCAAACGCCTCGACCGTGAAGCGGTTGATCGGATCATTTACGAGTGATATAGTGAAAGTTAAAAATGGAGAGGCCTAATTAGGGCCTCTCCATTTTTTCTTTTCTTTATTTCTATTTTATTTATCTTCTACGATTATATAGACAGCTCTGATGGGCCCATGGACGCCGACGACAAGGTCCATTTCAATATCCGCGGAATTGCTCGGTCCTGTTATGAAATTAATGCAGGAAGGAACGACTTCGCCACGGGTAACTTTTGAACGAATGGCCGCAGCAGCCTGGGTCATTCGCGGAACAATGGTGCTTTTTGGAATGATGGAAACATGGCAGGAAGGAAGGAAGCTGATGGAACGGCCGTGGTCCTTGTCGCTGAACAAGACGACGGTCGCTGATTCTGCCAATGTCATTTCACTGAATGTGATTCCGATGTTGGCACTCTCGGCTTTCTTGACATTTTCTTTCCCTGCTTGGTGATCCCAAACATGGACATCTTTATCCTTTAGGATATCATCTAACTGATAGGCAGAAAATCGATCGTCCTTAGGGATGATCAAGGGTCCGTTTCCAAGTTCCTCGATCACCTGTTTTAAACACTGCATCACTTGCTTGGAGTCGGTAAGGTGAAACTGAGTATGTACCCTTTTGCACTGCTCCTCCAATTCCTCGACAAGCTCATTTGGTGTCGCATGTTTCAAAACTTCTTTTTGGGGGGCATGCTTCCATACCGGAACGGAAATGCCTTCCTTAATAGGAGCCCTTCCCAGGTTTTTGGCAATATTGTTTAAAAACGTCCCTTCATTGTGGATGGTTCCATTCATGATGGTTTCCCTCCTTTTTCCCGATTTTTGAACCAGTCCCGAAAGCTTTCTTTTCCCGGAGCAGGGAACTCGCGGCTTTCTGTCCAAGTTTTGAGTGGCCCAGGTCCTTTTGAGATGAAATCCCCCGTTTTAAAAGGAGACATCGCTGATGGGACCATTTTGGAACCGAACTTATAAAGCATAGGCGATGCCGCACCGATTCCGAAGGCTTTCATGGCCATCTTTTCTGAAAATGGAGCCATTTTTTCCTTTTCAACGATGACTTCACGATGCTTCCTCAGTAATTCGTGAAGAGGAATCTTTACCGGACAGGCATCTGTACATGCTGCACAAAGAGTTGAAGCATATGGAAGCTCCTTGAAATCATCATACCCTCCGAGCAAGGGTGAAAGCACAGCACCGATTGGTCCAGGATATATTGAACCATATGAATGGCCGCCAACCTGGCGATAGACCGGGCATACATTTATACAGGCAGCACAGCGAATGCATTGAAGAACGGATTGAAACTCAGTTCCCAAAATGGAGGAACGTCCATTATCTACAATCACAAGGTGAAATTCCTCGGGTCCGTCTGCATCGCCTTCATCACGCGGGCCGGTAAGTGCGGTGATGTAACTGGTCAATCTTTGGCCGACAGCGCTTCTTGTCAATAAGCTGACAAGGACTTCGAATTCATCGAATGTAGGCACAAGCCGTTCCATTCCCATCACGGTGATTTGCGTTTTCGGGAGGGCAGTGACCAAATCGGCGTTTCCTTCATTCGTCACCAAACCGATCGAGCCCGTTTCTGCAATTGCAAAATTACAGCCGGTTATGCCCACATCGGCGCTTAAGAAATCTTTCCGCAGAATGCCCCGGACATGGGCAGTAAGCTCTTCCGGTTTTTCGGTTTGCGTATAGGCGAGCTTCTCTTTAAAAACATCCCTTATCTGTTCTTTATTTTTATGGAGAGCAGGTGCGACGATATGGGAAGGGGGATCATGATCATCCACTTGTAAAATGTATTCACCAAGGTCCGTTTCGACGACATCGAGGCCAACCGCTTCAAGAGTTGCGTTTAAATTGATCTCTTCTGTGACCATCGATTTGGATTTCACGACTTTTTTGGCGTTCTTCTTTACAATGACATCCTTGATGTATCCGCTTGCTTCTTCAGCCGTTTCAGCGAAGAAGACATGACCGCCCCTTTTCGAAACATTTTCTGCAAGCTGATGCAAATAGAAATCAAGGTTACTGAGCACATGCTGCCGGATCTCTTCACCTAGGGAACGCCAATCCTCCCAGTTTCCCAATTCATCAACGGCCGTCAGCAGCCGTCCGTGTAATCGTTCCTGGGCACTCGATACTGCCAATCGCATAAAATCATTATGTATTCCTTCATCCACCCGGTCTTTAAACTTGGCAGAGCTGGTTTTCATAGCCATCGTTTTTCCCTCCTCACTTTCTTTAAATACTATTCAGGACTTCCGCAATATGGAGCACTTTCACCGGTTGCCCCTTCCTTTGGATCCGTCCGCCGATATTCATCAAACATCCTGCATCCCCACCAATTAAAAAATCGGCCCCGGTCGCTTCAATATTGCAGACTTTCTCCTCCACCATTTGCCCGGAAATGTCCCCCATCTTAACCGAAAATGTTCCCCCGAACCCGCAGCAATTCTGAGCATCGGGAAGAGGTGTCATTTCCAGACCCTTAACATGGCTTAACAAAATGGCAGGTGCTTCCTTCACCTTAAGTAGCCGTGTCATATGGCATGAAGTATGATAAGTTGCCTTTCCCTTAAGGGTAGCCCCGACGTCGGTTACTTTTAAGACATCCACGATGAATTGGGTCAATTCATATGTTTTAGCCGCTAATGAAGCTGCTTTCTTTTCCCATTCGGCATCGCCTTTGAAAAGGACCGGATATTCTTTGAACATCGCTGCACAGGAACCGGAAGGGGTTACGATGTATTCAGCATCCGCGAACGTTTTAATCATCTTTTTCATAGCTTCCTTCGAATCCTTCGTATACCCGCTATTATATGCCGGCTGTCCGCAGCATATCTGGGATTCCGGGAAATCAATCTCACAGCCTAATCTCTCGAGCAGCTCCACTGTCGCCTTGCCGACATTGGATTGAAACAAATCAACCAAACAGGTTGCAAAGAGAGTAACTTTCAATCTGAACTCCTCCTTTAACAAAATAGGTTAACAGGTCATCTGATGACTAAAAAATAGAAAAAGGAAATGGTTAAGAGAATATACCAATTTCCAAGATTTTTAAATGAAGTAATCGTTTTCAAAATAATATATCAATTTTATCTTTGTTTGTATAGGGTATTTTTCAAATTTAAAGGAAGATCAACGATTCTTTTGCTGATTCTTTTGGATGACCCGGTTCAGTGATTCCTCGACGCTTTGAAGGTGAAACAGCATGGCATTGCGGGCTCCAGCTTCATCTTGTGCCACGATTGCATCATATATCCGGGCATGCTGCTGGTAAAGCTGCTTAAGTGTCATCTCTTCGGAATAAAGCGCAATCCGACGGATATCACGCATCTTTTCCGTCATTAACTCTGAAACGTGGTTCATCAATGTTATCAGCAGCTCATTTTGGGAAGCATTTGCCACTGCGACATGGAAGGCGATATCCGCTTTATCACTAAGTTCTTCATCGAAGGATACCTTCTCAATATCAGAAAGCCTTTCTTTGAGTTCGATAAGGTCTTCTTCCGATCTTTTCTTCGCTGCCACCTCTGCCGTGCCGGACTCAAGGATTTTCCGAACTTCCAGCAAATGCTGGATATTGTCTTGATCCATCAAAAGGGCAGCGGACAAGGGATGGTTCATGATAGTAGGGTCGAAGGTTTTAACGAATGTTCCTTCCCCTTGTTTTATTTCAATGAGGCCCATTGAACTTAATGCACTTAATGCCTCACGGATGGCCGGGCGCCCAACTTGGAAATTTTCCGCAAGCTGCTGAATGGAATCCAATTGTTCACCTGGTTTCAGGATACCTGACCGAATCATTTCATAAAGTTCATCGCTGACTTCTTCATAAATTTTTTTCGGCTTTATTTTTTTATATACCAAGGGTAGCACCTCTATTTTCTATGAGTTTCTCTGGTTAATATTATATAACACAAATGATCTTTCACACTTCCAGAAGGTTAAAAATCAACAAAAAATAAAAAAAAATCTTGATTTTATATTTTTAATCATTTAATTTTAATGAATACTCATCAAGTCATCTGATGACTTTGAATATTTGGATATGTAAGGGTTTTCAGTTAATGGTAGATTTCTGAAATTTTAAAAAAATTTATAGAAAATGGAGTCGAAATGAATGACATGGACACAAAACTTTACGCCAATCACCGATAATTTAGTTTTATCATCTCTTGTCGCACTCATCCCAATTCTTTACTTTTTCTGGGCACTTACCATCAAACGGATGAAAGGGTACATTGCTGGTATAACCACGTTGCTTGTAGCTATTGCAGTGGCCGTATTGTTATATGGAATGCCGGCAGGAAAAGCGGTGATGTCTGCTTCACAAGGAGCGGTATATGGGCTGCTCCCAATCGGATGGATAATCATCACTTCAGTATTTTTGTACAAAATGACTGTTAAAAGCGGGCAATTCAATATTATTCGCTCTTCTGTGCTTTCGCTTACCGAAGACCGCCGCCTTCAGGCGTTATTGGTGGCATTTTCTTTCGGGGCCTTTTTAGAAGGTGCCGCGGGATTTGGAGCACCGGTCGCCATTTCAGCCGCGCTTTTGGTTGGTCTCGGTTTTAACCCGCTATATGCTGCCGGGATTTGTTTGATCGCGAACACCGCACCGGTAGCATTCGGGGCGGTTGGCATACCGATCATCGCCATGGAAGGCCCAACTGGCATTGCCGCCATGGAGATTTCAAAAATGGTCGGCCGTCAATTGCCATTCCTTTCGGCTTTCATTCCGCTATATCTCATTTTGATAATGACTGGGTGGAAAAGGTCGCTCGAAGTCTTGCCGGCAATTTTGGTTTCCGGATTTTCCTTTGCCATCACCCAGTACTTAAGCTCAAATTTCCTTGGGCCTGAATTACCGGACATCCTTTCTGCGTTAGTGTCACTATTTGCATTGGCGATCTTCCTTAAATTCTGGAAACCTAAAACGATCTTTCGCTTTGCATCCGAGGAAACGGCAGCAGCTGTCGAACCTTTGGATGAAACAGCCGAAGCGGAAACAACGTACACGAAATGGCAGGTTTTCCATGCTTGGTCACCATTCCTTCTGTTAACGCTTTTCATCTCAATATGGGGGATGAACCCAATTAAGCCTGCGCTCTCCGGACATTATGAAGGCAACAATGTGTTGCTTGGCGGAATCAATGAAATTGGGAAACTATTAACCTTCCAAATCGAAGTTCCAGGTTTGCATAATGAGATAATCGGAAGCAACGGATTGCCGATTGCGGCTTTCTATAAAATAGAACTGCTTGGAGCAGCCGGAACTGCCATTTTGCTGGCAGCCATCGTTACGAAGTTCATCGCACATATGTCTGCAAAAGACTTTTTTAGCACCTTTGCGGAAGCGATGAATGAGTTGGCAAAACCAATCTTGATGATTTCATCCGTGGTGGCTTTTGCCTACATAACGAATGCTTCAGGCATGTCGACAACATTAGGGATGACCCTTGCAAAATCGGGGGATTTATTTCCGTTCTTCGCACCGGTTCTCGGCTGGCTGGGTGTGTTCATTACCGGGTCGGATACATCAGCCAACCTCTTATTTGGCAGTCTTCAGAAAGTTACCGCACTTAAAGTGGGGATGGAGCCGGTCCTGGCGCTTGCGGCGAACTCATCCGGAGGGGTCACCGGAAAGATGATTTCACCACAATCGATAGCGATTGCTTGTGCCGCCGTTGGATTGGCCGGCAGGGAATCAGAATTATTGAGGTTCACGCTCAAACATAGTTTATTCTTGCTGCTGCTTGTTTGCGTGATTACCTTCTTGCAAAATGGCGTCCTTTCCTGGATGATTCCATAAGTAGAAAGAGGCTCCCTTTCGAAAGGGAGCCTCGAAGTATTTTCCAAGCCCATTCAATAAAGGAGGACATATAATGCAATTGGCAGCTGTGGCAGAAAAATTGGTTCATGAGGTTCGAAAACTGATTGATGAGGAAATCATCATTATTGATCATGCTGGCACGATTATCGCAAGCACCGATGGCAGCCGTATCGGATCTTATCATGAAGGAGCCATCCACGCTTTCAACAATCGTGAGAAATTGATCATCAACAAACAGGATGAACGAAGTTGGAAAGGGGTGAAGGCAGGAATAAATCTACCTATTTTCTTTAATCAGGAAGCCGTTTGTGTAATTGGAATCACGGGAGACCCCAAACATGTTTCCCCCTATGCAGAACTTTTAAAAAAGATGACGGAGATGTTCATTCAGGAAAGCTATCATATCGAACAAGCAGAATCCCAATCACGTCTGATGGAATTCTTTGTATTTGAATGGCATCAGCTGCAGATGTTCAATGAACCATTCCTTCAGAAGGCTAAGTTGCTTGGGGTCGATGTTCATGCAGACCGGATCATAACCCTTGGTGAATTTAAGACTGAAAAAATCATCGAACCTCATGTGTGGAGAACGCTTCAGATGTACATAAAACAGCAGCATCCCAAGGACATCGTGGTCCGTTGGGGGAGGAACCAATTCGTCATTCTTTCGATAGCCGATTTTATCGGTTCAAAAATCCAACAACTAAAGAAATTAAGCAAACTGATAAGAAATCTGGAAGAGAGTTCAGGTTTTAAAGTGAGCGCAGGGGTTAGTTCGCGTGCACCGGGATCCGCATTCAGGCAAGCATTTTTTAAAGCGGAACGTTCCTTGAAAATCGCGTTACCTTCATCGGAAATAATATTTGACGAGGACTTGAAGCTTGAGGTCCTGCTTGATGAAGTTACCCCTGAAACAAGACATGATTATTTATCCCGGACTATTCAGGATTTGCTTCCTAATGAGGAGCTGCTTAAAACCCTTTCCATGTATTTTGCAAGTGATCTATCTTTGAAGGAAACCGCTGCAGCCCTGCATATCCATATCAATACCCTCCATTACAGGCTCAAGCGCATAGAAGAAATGACCCAGTTGAATCCTAGGAAGCTAGCCGATTTGGTCACTATGTATCTAGCACTAAGAGTATTGGATAAACATACAAATTAATTCCATGGAAAGCTGTAAATTCTATATGTTCATACATAGAAGGTTGAATGTTATTTTCTTATACTTAAATCATATAAAAAATATCGAATTCCATTTGTTTATATGAGGAGGATATACATGTTAACAAAGCAGGTTAAGCAAATACTTCTTACCATCGTTGGTCAGGAGAATTACGATGACTCGAAAGTTGAATGTCTTGTCTATTCATATGATGCCACGCCAGGGTTTCAAGCGATGCCGGATGCAGTCATTAAACCGGGCTGCACAGCTGAAGTCGCAGCCATCGTAAAAGTTTGCAATGAATACCATGTTCCGATCGTTCCACGGGGGTCGGGGACGAATTTGTGCGGAGGCACCTGCCCGACAGAGGGGGGGCTTGTCCTTTTATTCAATCGAATGAATTCATTACTCGAAATAGATGAGGAAAATTTAACGGCGACCGTACAACCTGGGCTCATCACATTGGACTTGATTTCAGCAGTTGAAGGAAAGGGCTTGTTTTATCCGCCCGATCCAAGTTCGATGAAAATCTCCACGATTGGCGGCAACATTAATGAAAACTCAGGTGGACTGCGTGGGTTAAAGTACGGAGTCACCCGTGATTATGTCATCGGGCTTGAAGTGGTCCTTCCGAATGGGGACATCATCCGAACAGGGGGCAAGCTTGCCAAAGATGTAGCCGGATATGATTTAACGAAGCTTTTTGTCGGTTCAGAGGGGACGCTGGGCATTGTTACGGAAGCGATCTTAAAGCTGATTCCAATCCCGGAAACGACAAAGACGATGCTAGCCCTATATCAAGATCTGGATGCTGCGGCCCAGTCAGTGGCCAAGATCATTTCAAATAAAATCATTCCCGTCACACTGGAATTTCTGGATCGGCCGACGTTGATCGTGGTTGAGGACTTCGCGAAAATCGGTTTGCCCACCAATGTGGAGGCGGTCCTGCTGATTGAACAGGATGGTCCGCCGGAAGTGGTGGAACGTGATATGAAAAGGATGGCCGATATCTGCCTAGAAGAAAAGGCGGTTTCTGTGGAAATTGCCGAAACGGAATCTGACGCAATTGCCTTGAAAACGGCAAGACGGACAGCCCTTTCCGCACTGGCACGCCTCAAGCCGACGACCATTTTGGAAGATGCCACCGTTCCCCGGTCGGAAATTGCCAAAATGGTTAGGGCGATTAATGAGATCGCAAGCAAGCATAACGTGGACATTTGCACTTTCGGTCATGCGGGTGATGGGAATCTGCATCCAACGTGCATTACCGACGCTCGTGACCAAGATGAAATGGAGAGAGTGGAGCTCGCCTTTGCCGACATTTTTGCCGTGGCTATCGACCTTGGCGGGACGATTACCGGTGAACATGGTGTAGGAGCGATGAAGGCCCCTTATCTTGAATGGAAGCTGAAGAAAGAAGGGATTGCCGCCATGAGAGCGATTAAACAAGCATTCGATCCCAATAACATCATGAATCCCGGTAAAGTATTTGCCAAGGAAAGCAGGAAAAGGGTGGTGGTATCTTCATGACGACAGTTCAGGAAAGGGAAACCATTGCCCAACAATTCGCGGAAAAAATGAATGAAGATGAATTGTTGAATTGTATGCGCTGCGGCTTTTGCTTACCCCATTGCCCGACATACATGGAATCGGGGTTGAAGGAATCCCATTCACCAAGAGGCAGGATTGCACTTATGAAAGCGGTGGCCGATGGTGTAATTGCGCCCGATGAGGATGTTGAACGTTCTTTGAGTCTCTGTCTCGGCTGCAGGGCTTGTGAGCCTGTCTGTCCTTCAGGTGTGAAATATGGACATCTTCTAGAAGAAGCAAGGGATATCATCCATCAGAATAAGAAACACAGTCTCCCTGTAAAAACGATTCGCAAGGCCGTTTTTAGTGGATTATTCCCGCATCAGGAGCGAATGCAGGCTATGACGAGTTTGCTAGGCTTCTATCAGAGATCAGGACTCCAATATGTGGCCCGTAAAACGGGAGTCCTGAACATGCTTCCGGATAATTTGGCAACCATGGAAAAAGTGCTGCCGAAGGTCCCAAAAAAATCAGAAATGAAAAATAGGCCAACTGAGCTGCCTGCAATCGGAACAGCACTCAAAAAGGTGGCTTTCTTTTCCGGCTGCTTGATGGATACGATGTTTTTGGAAACGAACAAGGCTACACTAAAGCTGCTTCAGCTGGCTGGATGTGAAATCGTTATTCCGAAATCCCAGGCTTGTTGCGGGGCACTGCATGGACACAGTGGTGAAAAAGAAGGGGCAAAGCAACTGGCCAGGCGTAATATTGAAGCTTTTGAAGCGGACGAAGTGGATTATATTATTACGAATGCCGGCGGTTGCGGAGCTTTTCTCATAGACTATGACCATTTGCTCCAAGATGAATCGGAATGGAACGACCGGGCAATCGCATTTAAAAATAAGTTGAAAGATATAAGCGAGATCCTTGTGGACTTGCGTTTTCAGGAAAAAGTCCGTCTGAAACTGCCAGCACAATCAGTAACTTTTCAGGATTCCTGTCACTTACGGAATGTGATGAATACCTCCATGGCTCCGCGAATTCTCCTTCAATCGATAGAAGGAATCGACTTCAGGGAAATGAAGGATGCGGATCGGTGCTGCGGATCGGCAGGGATTTATAATATTGTTGAATCAGAGATGTCCATGAATATCCTCGACACTAAAATGGAGCACACTAAATCGACACAGGCCGATATCGTTGTTACGGCAAATCCAGGCTGTTTGCTACAAATGCAATTGGGGATCGAGCGGGAAAACCTGGGGGCATGTACGAAAGCGGTGCATATAGTGGACCTGCTAGTGGAGGCCGTGGGTTTATAATAGAAGAAAAAAGATTAGATGAAAATAATGAAATGGGATTATTTGGGTAAACATTACATTTTTAAAAATGGGGGAACCGTTATAATACCTGGATTTCATTTGAAAAATTGTTCTATGTTGAGAACAAATTGTAATGATATAACATAAATGAAATATTGATTTCTCGTTTACTTAGGTGTATGGCGGGTAGAGTTTATATATAGCATCACTAAACCAGTCACCAAAACCTAAGGAGGAATGTAAAATGAATAAAACAGTATATGGAGTATATGAATCAAATGCAGAAGTGATCCAAGCAATCAATGCACTTAAGGCCAAGGGCTTTGAAGGGGACGATATTACGGTTGTCGCAGACAAGGAAGAAACATTGGATTTCACGAACCAGCAACGCGAAACGGATGTTCATACGATGACGAATGTTCCTAACGACGAATCATTCATGGACAAGGTGGCACGCTTCCTCATGCCGGAAGATACGGCAGACCTTTCAACAAGATTGGCGAATGCTGGTCTTTCGAATAGTGAAGCGGCTGAACATGTCTTTGATGTAGAAAACGGAAAAGTCCTGGTTCTGGTCGAAGAAGGTGAAGGGCACCTGGGGACGGCAAGAGATAAATTCACGACAGGAACAATGGACACTGCCGGTACAAGGCTGGATACGAACTCCGCCAACCCGCTTTATAACGGGACTGAAAAAAACGATGCACTGAATAAAGAAGATGTTTATGGAGTGAACGGGCAAGGCCGTGAATTGCCTGAAGATGAAAGGACGCTTACACTTCGGGAAGAACAGCTGAACATTGACAAAGAAAGAGTTCAGACAGGTGAAGTGGTCATTAATAAAGAAGTCAATGAACAACATAAAACGATAAATGTTCCTGTTGAACACGAAGAAGTGACAGTCGAGCATAGATCGGTTTCAGGACGTGAAGAGAATCTGGAAACTGGAAGCATTGAAGATGGAGAAACACTACGTATCCCAGTAGTTGAAGAAAAATTGGAAGTTTCGAAAAAACCTGTTGTCACAGATGAAATTGTCATCAGGAAACATGCTGTACAAGAAACGGAACAAGTTCAGGATACCCTTAAAAAGGAAGATATCAAGCTTGATAGTACAGATGAATCGTTCGTAAATGAGAAAAAGGCAACTGAACGAAGAAGCGACCGCTTCTAAGAGTGATGGAAATGGCCTGCAGTTTTTAAAACTGCAGGCTTCTTTTTATTTTAAAGCTTGATAAAGAGGTTTGAACTTAGTGGAGGAGAACCTTTGAATGGGCCATTTTTTGTTTAATTAGCACCCATCGGGGTATAAATACAGATAAGAAGAAATATCGGAATAATAGGAGGAAGATGCATGGGAAAAACATTATATGGTGTTTTTAATACGGAAAAAGAAGTAATCCAGGCTATACAA
Source organism: Peribacillus sp. ACCC06369 (assembly GCF_030348945.1). NCBI lineage: Bacteria > Bacillati > Bacillota > Bacilli > Caryophanales > Bacillaceae > Peribacillus > Peribacillus sp. ACCC06369. The sequence continues at coordinate 3,872,173 of NZ_JAUCEN010000002.1, read as the reverse complement.
TCCCTCAAGGAAAAAGGGGTCCATGAGGGAGAAATAACTGTAATGGCTGATAAGAAAGAAGATTTGGGTTTCGTCAATGAAAAGCGGGATCCGGATGTAGACGTCGTTACTAACTCGAACGACGATTCCTTCATTGATAAGATGAAACACTTTTTCCTGAACGAGGGTTCTGGAGATATAAGGAACCGACTAGGTGACTTAGGGCTTGCCGATAGTGAAGCCACCGCTTATATAAACGAAGTGGAAGCTGGAAAATTCCTGATTCTTTTAGATGAATCGGAAACTTTATCACAACGAGAAGGCGTAACTTCCAACGGCATGCAGGGTGCAGACGAACTACCTGCAGAGAATCCGCTTAAAACAGGGGTGGTGAACAATCCGGACCCGAACCTTTTTCCTGAAACAACTGCGAATGCATTTCAAACAAGGGAAGTGGAAGCACAGCCAGGAAGAAGCGAAGAACTTCACGGAAATTCTGCCAACATCTTTGATAAGGAAGAGCTGGATACGAATCGAGCCCAAGAAAGGGAAATCAGGGGGAACTCCACCGAAAAGTATAAGGAACAAAAGCCAGGGGATCATAAGTCCCTGGATCCTCAAGGAGCACTGGATCGGACCTTAAGCCCGAATGCTAATACTGGGCAGCAAGAGAAAGAGGACATCTTGAAGGATGAATACATTAAAAATCGAATTAATACCGATAATCTATAATACTGAAATAGCAGCCTGCACAAGGCTGTTATTTCAATTTGTAGACAAAAGGGGTTCTATCTAAATTTCCAAACAAAGTTGATTGGAACGGGTATGCGAGACCCCGCAGGCGCAAAGGCGCCGAGTAGGCTCCCGGACCGCTAGCGGAAAGTCAGTGCCTAGAGGCAACGTTCGAATTGTACAATCCCTTAAAAAACTGTAGATAATTGTCATCTTAAACCCTTTAGGCAAAGGGTTCCCTCGTATATTAGTCAGGAATTCTCAATAGACTATTTGCTTGTTTATTGATAAAGCCGCAAGGTATAATTACAAAGGAATTTTATTATAAGTAAAGTAACAAGGAGGGGGAAAAACATGGAAAAAAACGTATATGGTGTTTTTGACTCTAATCCGGAACTACTTGCTGCAATTCAAGATTTACAAGCAAAAGGCGTGACTGGCTCCCAAATGACAGTAGCAGCTGATATAAAAAATGATGTGCAGCTTGGAAATGAACATACGGATATCCTGATCATCGCCAATCAGGATAAGGAGGATACTCTTTTTTTAAAAATTTTCCACTACTTCACTGATGAAGGATCTGGAGATTTACGCAGCTTTTTCACGAAATACGGCTACTCTTTTGCTGAGACAAAAGCGATGCTTAAAGAAGTGGGCGCTAAGAAATTCATTCTTCTTATCGATGAAGAAGTCTCTATCGAAGAATTGAAGGCTGGCGCCGGTAAAGTGGTACCAATGAAGAAGTAAGCTAATCAAAAAAATAACAGCCTTTGAGGGCTGTTATTTTTTTAATCCTTCTTCGAGGGCAGTGATCATTTCCTGTTTTTCCTGTTCAGATGAATTTTGCCAGATGACCTCGAATAATACTCCCAATCCAGGAAGCATTTTTTCCTCGCCATTCTGTATGGCATCGACAATCGTGTCTTCCAGCTGCTCTTGCGAATTTCCAGATACATTTTGGATGATCGCATTACGTAGGTTTAAATTCACAATTATTCCTCCTCTAACACATAATGACTGACATTAATAGCATTTCACAAACTCGCATGCAATATGTATGTGAATTGCGTTATAATAGGAAAATCAGTGTTAAGTTAAAGGAGCGTTTACCCTTGAAATATATCGAATCGGTAAAAAACTCGCAAGTGAAGCAATGGAAAAAGCTATTGACGAAAAAAGAACGAGATAAAACAGGCAAATATTTAGTCGAGGGTTTTCACCTAGTTGAAGAAGCCTTAAAAGAAGATATCGTCATGGAAGTGATCGTCAATGAAGAAACTGAAATGCCAGCCCATTTTAAGCTGGAAGGCACAGAAGTCATCTATGTAAAAAATGATATTATGAAGGCGATATGCGATACCGAAGCCCCACAGGGAATTGCAGCTGTTTGTGAACAGAAATCAACGAGCATGACGTCCATTAATCCGGATAAACTATTGTTGATCGATGCTGTCCAGGATCCGGGGAATATTGGAACGATGATCAGGACAGCGGATGCAGCTGGAATCGATGCGGTCATTCTTGGCGAAGGGTGTGCCGACTTGTATAATCCCAAAGTGGTACGTTCGACACAAGGGAGCCTATTCCATATGCCTGTCATTAAAGGGAACCTTTCCGAAATCATCGATGAGCTGAAGCAAATCGGCACACCGGTCTATGGCACTGCATTGGAAGGCGCATCTCCATTTGAAGAAGTGGAAAAGTCTTCCCGATTTGCCCTGCTGGTCGGCAATGAAGGCCAAGGAGTATCGAAGGAATTACTGGAGAAAACGACTAAAAACCTTTATATTCCCATCTACGGAAAAAGCGAATCTCTGAATGTGGGGATCGCTGCCGGGATTTTAATGTACCATTTACGAAAATCGATTTGAAACGGCCGTGGAATTATAATATAATAAAACTGAATTTTATATTGAAACAACGATGACAAAGAGTAGTAACTTAAGTTATCCATATCCAGGGAAAAAATGCCTTGACTGAAAGCATTTTTATGGCACTGCTTAAGGGAATTCACCTTTCGAGTTGGCATTGGGAAGACAAAATGTCCGAAAAATGTTCCGGTGAAGAGCCGTTATTTTTAATGAAGTGAGTGCAGAAGTTTATTTGTTCATGCACTAATAAGGGTGGTACCGCGATACATAAACCTCGTCCCTTTAGGGATTGGGGTTTTTTTGTGTTCATTTTTACAAAAGGAAAATAAAGGAGGAAGACATGATGCAGGAACGTTTACTAGAACTGCAGGAAGAAGCGTTGCAAAAAGTTGCCGCCGCTTCCGAATTAAAGGAACTGAATGAAGTACGTGTCGCTTATTTAGGGAAAAAAGGACCAATCACTGAGGTATTGCGCGGCATGGGTAAATTATCTGCCGAAGAACGTCCGAAAATCGGGGCACTAGCCAATGATGTTCGGGAAGCGATCGCAACAAAGATCGAGGAGAAACAAAAAGCACTTGAAACTGCGGCAGTCAATGCTAAGCTAGCAACTGAAACGATTGACGTCACACTTCCAGGACGTCCGGTTAACAAGGGGAATCTTCACCCATTAACACGTGTCGTGGAGGAAATCGAAGACTTATTCATCGGTATGGGTTATACGGTTGCAGAAGGTCCCGAAGTTGAAAGCGACTACTACAACTTCGAGGCACTTAACTTGCCAAAAAGCCATCCGGCACGTGATATGCAGGACTCCTTCTACATCACGGATGAAATCCTGATGCGTACGCACACTTCACCGGTTCAAGCAAGAACCATGGAAAAACATAAAGGTCAAGGTCCTGTTAAAATCATCTGCCCGGGTAAAGTATATCGCCGTGATAACGATGATGCGACACACTCCCATCAATTCCAACAAATTGAGGGCTTGGTCATCGATGAGAACATCAGCATGAGCGACCTGAAAGGAACGCTTGACGTATTTGCGAAAAAAGTATTCGGGCAAGACCGTGAAATCCGTCTTCGTCCAAGTTTCTTCCCATTTACGGAGCCTTCCGTCGAAGTGGATATTTCTTGTAAAATCTGCGGTGGTAAAGGCTGTAGCGTATGTAAACAAACAGGCTGGATCGAAGTGCTTGGCGGCGGGATCGTTCATCCGAACGTCCTTGAAATGGCTGGCTTCGATTCCAAGAAATACTCTGGATTCGCATTTGGAATTGGCGTGGAACGGATTGCCATGTTGAAATACGGTGTGGACGATATTCGTCATTTCTATACGAATGATGTTCGATTCTTAAAACAATTCAACCATCACGAAGCATAAATTTTTATTTTAAAAAGGAGGACCTACCATGTTTGTGTCATATAAATGGTTACAAGATTATGTTGACCTTTCAGGCATCAATGCGACGGAGCTAGCAGACAAAATCACGAAAAGCGGCATTGAGGTTGAAGGGGTAGAAAAGAAAAGTGAAGGGCTTAAGGGAGTCGTCATCGGGCATGTCATTGAACGTGAACAGCATCCAAATGCGGATAAATTGAATAAATGCCAAGTTGATATCGGGGCCGAAAATCCCGTTCAAATCATCTGTGGGGCACCGAATGTCGATAAAGGCCAAAAAGTTGCAGTCGCTACTGTTGGCGCAGTCCTTCCAGGTAATTTCAAAATCAAGAAAGCGAAACTTCGCGGAGAAGAATCGCACGGGATGATTTGCTCGCTTCAAGAATTGGGCTTCGAGTCCAAGCTCGTGTCCAAGGATTATGCTACAGGCATCTTCGTTTTCCCTAATGATGTGGAAGTGGGGAATGATGCATTGGAGGAACTCGGATTAAGTGATGAAGTGCTTGTACTTGGACTGACTCCAAACCGTTCTGATGCATTAAGCATGCTTGGTGTTGCATACGAAGTGGGTGCCATTCTAGGCCGGGAAGTGAAATGGCCGGTTGTCGAGAAAGAAGAGGCAGCTGAAAAAGCTTCTGATTATATCAGTGTCAAAGTGGAAGCGAAAGAAGATAACCCGATATACATTGCAAAAATCATTAAAGATGTTAAAGTCGGACCCTCACCACTTTGGATGCAGACTCGGCTAATGTCTGCAGGTATCCGACCTCATAATAATGTGGTCGATATCACGAACTACATTTTGCTTGAATATGGTCAACCGCTACATGCCTTTGATTATGACCGCTTTGGGTCAAAGGAAATCGTCATCCGCAGAGCGAAAGATGCAGAAAAAATCGTAACGTTGGATGAAGCTGAACGCACTTTGACACCAGACCATTTAGTGATCACAAATGGAAGCGAGCCTGTTGCAATAGCTGGTGTAATGGGCGGAGCGGATTCAGAAGTGAAAAATGATACAACGAACATCATTATTGAAAGTGCATATTTTGCAGGTACAGTAGTTCGTAAAGCTTCTAAAGACCATGGCTTACGCAGTGAAGCAAGTGCCCGTTTTGAAAAAGGCGTCGATCCGGCCCGTGTACGTGAAGCTGGAGAACGTGCAGCACAATTGATTGCACAATATGCTGGCGGAACAGTCTTACAAGGAGCGGCAGAAGTGGATGAATTGACAATGGAACCTGCGGTCATTAGCATCACACTTGAAAAAATCAACACACTTCTTGGAACAAGCATGACCGTGTCAGTTGTAGAGTCCATCTTCAAACGCCTTCAATTCGGCGTCGAACTTGACAATGAAACGTTCACCATCACTGTCCCGACGCGCCGTGGTGATATTACGATTGAAGCTGATTTAGTTGAAGAGGCTGCACGTTTATATGGATATGATAACATTCCCGCTACACTGCCGATCGGTTCTTCTACTCCAGGCCAATTGACTGACTATCAAATTAAACGGCGGAAAGCACGCCGTACACTTGAAGGCGCAGGCCTTTATCAAGCGGTGACCTATTCACTGACAAGCCAGGAAAAAGCGTCCCAATTCGCATTGGAAGCTAGAGAATCCATTCGTTTAGCAATGCCAATGAGTGAAGAACGGAGCCAATTGCGTTTGAGCATCGTTCCTCAATTGCTGGAAGTCGTGAAATATAACAATGCCCGCCAAATTGATTCACTAGCCTTGTATGAAATCGGTTCGGTTTTCTTTAAGCAGGACGAACAAGAACTACCTGAAGAAAAAGAACATGTTGCTGGAGCCATTACAGGCCTATGGGAGTCGCACCTATGGCAAGGTGAAAAGAAACCAGTGGATTTCTTTGTAGCCAAAGGCGTGATCGAAGCGTTATTCGATACACTTGGATTAACTGATCAAATCAGTTACCGCCAAGCGGAAATCAACGACATGCATCCAGGACGGACAGCGGAAGTACTTTTGAATGGTGATGTGATAGGCTTTATCGGCCAAGTGCACCCAACCGTCCAAAAAGACTTGGATATTAAAGAAACATACATTTTCGAACTTTCCTTAAAAGCATTGGCCGAAGCCGAAGTCGCGCCGATTGCCTACAAAACCATTCCGCGCTATCCATCAACAACACGCGATATCGCGCTCGTTGTGGACCAAGCTACGAAAGCCGGGGACATTCAGGATATTATTGAAGAAGCTGGCGGCAAACTACTGAAAGAAGTAAGCATCTTCGACTTATACGAGGGTGACAGAATGGAGGAAGGCAAGAAATCCATTGCCTACTCACTGAAATACTTCGATCCGGAACGTACGCTAACGGACGAGGACATTACAAAAGCACATGAAAAAGTGCTTGAAGCCGTCAAAGAAAAAGCTGGCGCAGAACTAAGAGGATAAAACCAGAAAGACAGCTCCCTGAATCCAGGGAAGCTGTCTTTTTATGAACTCACGAGTAAAACGTGCGAATTCACGAGTAAATGGCGTGAATTCACGAGTAAATGTCTCGAATTCACGAGTAAAGTGCGTAAACTCACGAGTAAAACGCACGAATTCACGAGTAAAGTGCGTAAACTCACGAGTAAATGTCTCGAATTCACGAGTAAAGTGCGTAAACTCACGAGTAAATGGCGTGAATTCACGAGTAAAGTGAGTAAATTCACGAGTAAATGTCTCGAATTCAGTGAAATGTGCAAATTCACGAGTAAATGTCTCGAATTCAGTGAAATGTGCAAATTCACGAGTAAATGGCGTGAATTCACGAGTAAAGTGAGTAAATTCACGAGTAAATGTCTCGAATTCAGTGAAATGTGCAAAATCACGAGTAAATGGAGCAAACTCACGAGTAAAGTGCGTAAACTCACGAGTAAATGTATCGAATTCACGAGTAAAGTGCGTAAACTCACGAGTAAAGTGCGTAAACTCACGAGTAAATGTATCGAATTCACGAGTAAAGTGCGTAAACTCACGAGTAAAGTGCGTAAACTCACGAGTAAATCACGCAAACTCACGAGTAAATGTCTCGAATTCAGTGAAATGTGCAAATTCACGAGTAAATGGAGCAAATTCACGAGTATATCACGTTCTTCATTAAACAAAAAAAGGCGGCTGTACCCGGAAGGTCAGCCGCTTTCCCTTATTTATGATATTTCTGTTGATATAATCGCTTCGCTTTTTCTGTATTGGCGAAGTGGGTTTTCGTGAATTCGTTTAATGATTCGATTCCTTTCTCATGAATCAATCTTGCGGCCGCTTCATCGACTGCAAAGCCGGCACCTTTAGGGATTTTGAATCCGGCTTTTTCACTCAGCAAGTCAAAGCGTTTGACGAATGCATATCGGGCCAGGATGGAAGCGGCTGCCACTCCAAGGTGTATGCCTTCCGCTTTTGTGCATAAATAGGTGGCATTGGCTTGAAAGAGTTCTTGGCCTTTTAGGTAATTGAAAAATACATCTGGTTGAGCGAATTGATCAATAAGGACCGCTTCCGCTTCTTCCGGCTGGATTTTTTGCATGAGATTCTTGATAGCCTGGTTATGGAGGAGTGCCTTCATTTTTCCTTGTGACATTCCCTTTGCCTGCAGCGTATTATATTTCGGGTTGTCGCATGTGAGCAGGCTGAATGGCACCACATCCTTAATTTGTTTGGCAATTTCGATGATTTGTGGATCCTTCAGATTTTTGGAATCCTGGACACCAAGTTCCTTCAACAGGGCGAGTTGCTCCTTTTTTGCATATACGGCCACGACGGTGATCGGACCGAAATAGTCTCCTGTTCCGACTTCATCGGAACCAATCACTGACATGTTTCCGATATTTGCAGGTGGTGAATAGCGATGGACGTTTACTGATGCAGATGAAGCCGTTTTTTTCTTTGGAGCCACAGCAGTAGTATTTTGTTGCCATTTTACCGCTTCCTGTTCGGCATTCTTACCCTGAAAGAGTACCTTTCCGGATTTATAGGCGGTCACCGTACATAGCGGCGGTTTTGCGGAAAAGATGCTTCCCGGCGGCAGCTTGGCGGCCAAGGATGAAGAATAATGGGATTTCATCGCCTTTATTTGTTCAGGGCTGATAAGTAAAACTACATGGGACATAATGGGTAAACTCCTAACTTCATTTTATTTTTTAGGTAATCTTCTTCCTTAAGTCGTTTTTTTTTGACAAATTATTGTATTTTTTATGCAAGAAATGACGCTGTACTCTCTTTCATGACGAAAAACTTCATGATATGATAGAATTAGGATTGTTTAGATTGGGGGCATCATTTTGTCAGACGATAAACGAAATAAAACAACAGTTGATATATACGGACAACCATATACAATAGTCGGTACAGAAAGCGCGAGTCATATGCGCCTGGTCGCTTCGATGGTTGACGAAAAAATGAGAGAGATCAGGATGAAAAATCCATATTTGGATACAAGTAAGCTAGCGGTACTAACGGCCGTGAATACGATTCACGAATATATAAAATTAAAAGATGAACTAGACCAGCTTCAACTGGAATTAAAGAGAGAGAAGGACTGAGTACATGCTTGATTTAGCAATTCTGGCCATTCTTTTAATCGGTTTATTAATCGGTTTAAAGCGTGGCTTCATTTTACAAACGGTTCATATGACTGGGTTCATAGTAGCCTTCATCGTCGCCTATGTATTTTACGGAGATCTTGCTCCCAATTTGAAATTGTGGATTCCGTTTCCGACTATGGGGGATTCCTCGACCATTAATATGTTTTTCGATACAGTCGGGCTGGACACGGCGTATTACAATGCAATTGCCTTTGCAATCATTTTCTTTGCTGCCAAGATTCTTTGGCAAATGATCGGGTCCATGCTGAATTTCATTACCCATCTTCCGATTTTAAAACAGCTGAATCGCTGGGGTGGAGGGATATTGGGCTTTATCGAAGTCTATCTTATCATGTTTATTATATTATATATAGCTGCCATGCTGCCAATGGATTCCATCCAGAAACCATTAACGGGATCTTTTCTGGCAGAATCGATCGTGAAACATACACCGTTCCTTTCCGAGCAAGTGAAGGAACTTTGGTTTCATGATTTAAAACAATCTTAATGTCAGTATACGAGGGCCTGCCTCCCTTTCTCAAAGTCCTAGATTCCTATACTTTGAATGGGGGAGGCCCCTTTTTATGTAGCAGCATGTAACTTCCTCCCTGATTGAATCAAAAGTCAAGAATCGGACTGCTTGTACTTTACCTCCAAGAAAGGTATCTTTAAGAAAGTGAACATGGGACACCCTACTAATTTTTTCGGCGGTGAATGAAATGACGATTAATAAAAAAGATATCATTAAATTATTAGAAAAAATCGCAATATATATGGAATTAAAAGGAGAGAACCCGTTCAAGGTTTCAGCTTTCCGAAAGGCAGCAGGCGCCTTGGAGACAGATGACCGGAGCCTGACGGCCATCGAAGACTTTACCGCTTTAAATGGAATCGGGAAAGGAACGGCATCCGTCATCGAAGAGTATATGAATGAGGGGAAATCGACTGTACTTGAAGAGCTTCAGGAGCAGGTGCCAAAAGGTCTGATTCCGCTCTTGCAGCTTCAAGGTTTGGGCGGGAAGAAAATTGCCAAGCTTCATAAAGAGCTGCATGTAAATGATGTGAATGATCTTAAACTCGCCTGTGAAGAAGGCAGGGTCGCGGCGCTTGCCGGTTTCGGCAAAAAAACGGAAGAGAAGATCCTGTCTGCGATTGCCGAGGCAGGTTCAAGGCCTGATCGGCTGCCCCTTGCCTTCATGAGGCCGATTGCGGATGATATTGAAACGGCCCTTGCTAACATGGAATACATCATCCGTTCTTCCAGAGCCGGCAGCATCAGGCGTATGAGGGAAACGATCAAGGACCTCGATTTCATCATCTCGACAGATCATCCCGAAGAAGTTAAGGATCAACTGCTTGCATTAAAGGGCATAAAGCAAGTGATTGCAGCGGGTGATACAAAAGTATCGGTCGTGCTAGATTATGAATATGATATTTCCGTCGATTTCCGGATCGTGAAGGATAAGGAATTCATAACGACACTCCATCATTTTACCGGTTCGAAAGATCACAATGTGCGAATGCGCCAGCTGGCTAAAGATCGCGGTGAGAAAATCAGCGAATATGGGGTGGAAGTGGCTGAAACCGGTGAGGTATTGACGTTTGAAACAGAAGAACGTTTTTATAATCATTTTGGTCTTCCATTCATTCCCCCAGAACTGCGTGAAGACGGAACGGAAGTAGAGCATTATGATGCAAATGAACCTCTCATGTCTTTGGAGGCCATCAAAGGTGACCTGCACATGCATACCACATGGAGTGATGGGGCTCATACCATTGAAGAAATGATTGAAGCGTGCCGTGCAAAAGGTTATCGATATATGGCCATAACCGATCATTCGCAATATTTGAAAGTTGCGAACGGCTTGACCGTGGAACGTTTACGGGAACAAAAACGGATCATCCATGAAATGAATGAAAAATACGATGATTTTACCGTTCTTTCGGGGATTGAAATGGATATACTTCCTGATGGGACACTTGATTATGACGATGAGCTGCTTGCAGAGATGGATTTGGTTATCGCATCGATCCACTCAAGCTTTTCACAGCCGCGGGAAACGATCATGGAGCGCTTAAAAACGGCTCTGAATAATCCGCATGTCGACATAATCGCCCATCCAACGGGAAGGATTATCGGCAGACGCGCCGGATATGATGTCGATATAGAGATGCTGATCGAACTGGCACGCGAAACGAATACCGCCTTGGAATTGAATGCGAATCCGAACCGATTGGATTTGGCACCTCCCCATCTGCGCAAGGCACAGGAAGCAGGCGTTCCGATTGTTATCAATACAGATGCCCACAGCATCGATATGCTTGATCATATGCCTGTTGGGGTCTCGTCGGCCAAAAAGGGCTGGATTAAAGAATCAACGGTTCTTAATGCAAGGGATACGGATGGATTATTAGCGTTTTTAAAGAGAAATGATTAACTATTTGCCCATAAATAAGGAGGAGCTTTAACTCCATGCATAATAAAGCTTTAAAGACATTGGAATTTCATAAAATAAAAGAACAATTAATCTCACACGCATCCTCTTCCATAGGAAAAGAGAAGGCACAGCACTTGATGCCTTCTACTGATTTTGAAGAGGTGTCGAGATGGCAGGAAGAAACAGATGAGTCAGCAAAAATCGTCCGCTTGAAAGGTAACTTGCCATTGGGCGGGATTTTTGATATCCGTCCTCATGCAAAAAGGGCACAGATTGGCGGAATGCTCTCACCTATGGAATTGATGGAACTTGCGAGTACCATTCGAGCCGGCAGGATTCTCAGCCGTTTCTTCGAAGAACTTGCAGAACAGGAAATTGAAGTTCCGCTTTTAGCCGAATATATCGATTCCCTTCATCCATTGATTGATTTGCAGCAGGAAATTACGTATGCAGTAAGCGAGCATGGCGAAGTGATGGATTCTGCTAGCGATAAGCTCCGTACCCTAAGAAACCAAATTCGGACGAACGAAAGCCGTGTCCGGGAAAAACTGGAAAGCATGATCCGTTCTTCCAATGCATCAAAGATGTTATCGGACGCCATCATCACCATCCGGAATGACCGTTTTGTCATCCCGGTAAAACAGGAATACCGCAGTGTGTATGGCGGGATCATTCATGATCAATCCTCATCTGGGCAGACATTGTTCATTGAACCGCAAGCAATCGTTCAATTGAATAATGTCCTGCAGGAAACCCGAGTGAAGGAAACGCAGGAAATAGAACGGATCCTGGTCGAACTTTCGGAAAAGGTAGGTGCGTTCACCCCTGAATTGCTTCATAATGTCAAAGTCCTTGCACAAATCGATTTTCTTGTCGCCAAGGCAAAGTATGCAAAAGCGATAAAAGGGTCCAAACCGATTCTGAATAATGAGGGACGCGTGAAATTATTCAAAGCGAAACACCCGCTCATTCCGAGTGATGTTGTCGTAGCCAATGACATTTTCCTTGGTGATGAATTTACGACAATCGTCATCACCGGACCGAATACAGGAGGTAAAACGGTTACCCTGAAAACGATTGGCCTCTGTACATTAATGGCCCAGTCAGGTCTGCAAATCCCTGCGCTTGATGGTTCCGAAACGGCAGTGTTTTCCTCTGTTTATGCCGATATTGGCGATGAACAGTCGATTGAACAAAGCTTAAGTACATTCTCTTCGCATATGGTCAATATTGTCGATATCCTTAAGAATGTCGATTATGATAGCCTAGTTTTATTCGATGAGCTTGGAGCGGGAACTGACCCTCAGGAAGGTGCCGCTTTGGCCATTTCCATTTTGGATGAAGTGTATAAGCGCGGTGCACGTGTGATTGCCACGACACATTACCCGGAATTAAAAGCTTATGGATATGATCGGGAAGGCGTCATTAATGCAAGCGTTGAATTTAATGTGGAAACATTGAGTCCCACCTATAAACTTTTGATCGGTGTACCGGGACGGAGTAATGCGTTTGAAATATCCAAGCGCCTTGGTTTGGAAGAAAGCGTGATAAGCAACGCCCGCAGCCATATTGGTGAGGATACGAATAAAGTTGAGAATATGATAGCGTCCCTTGAAGACAGCCGCAAGAAGGCCGAAGAAGAGGAGCAGGAAGCCAAGAATCACTTGAAACAGGCAGAAATCCTTCATAAAGACCTTCAAAGGCAAATTGGTGAATACCATGAAGAACGGGATGCTATGGTTGAAAAGGCAGCAAAAGAGGCAGCGGCGATCGTTGAAAATGCACAAAAAGAAGCGGAAGCGATTATAGCTGACTTACGTAAACTGCGACTCGAAAAGCATGCCGATGTTAAAGAACATGAACTGATTGATGCAAAAAAACGGCTCGAAGAAGCAGCGCCTAAAGTGAAAAAAACATCAAATAAAGTGGCGAGGCCTCTGGATAAAAGCTTGAAACCTGGAGATGAAGTAAAGGTCGTAAGTTTTGGTCAAAAAGGTCATTTGATCGAGAAGGTATCAAGTAATGAATGGCAGGTTCAGATCGGCATCATGAAAATGAAGGTGAAGGAGTCTGACCTAGAATTCATCAAGGCCACGAAAGTAAAAGAAATAAAGCCGCTTACTACGGTAAAAGGTCGCGATTATCATGTTAGCGTGGAACTTGACCTACGTGGTGAACGCTTTGAAAATGCAATATCAAGAGTGGAAAAGTACGTTGATGATGCTCTTTTGGCCGGTTATTCCAGTGTCTCCATCATTCATGGTAAAGGAACGGGCGCTCTCCGGTCCGGGGTCCAGGAATACTTGAAAAATCACCGCTCTGTCAAAAGGATTCGCTTCGGCGAAGCCGGTGAAGGCGGAACAGGTGTTACGGTGGTGGAATTTAAATAAAGGAAAGTGGTCATTCCGGCTAACTGCCAAGCCGGGTGGCTAGTTACCATTCGGGAGTTGGACCATGGAGAACATGTGGGAAAATGAATATGTATATATAGCTGCTCGTTACAGTGTCGTCATTCTTTGCATGATTGTTTTTTTAGCCATTTTTGAACTTGTCACAAAGTACAAGAACTGGGAGGAAATCAAACAGGGAAACTTTTCTGTCGCGTTGGCAACAGGTGGTAAAATATTTGGAATCGCCTATGTATTCCAACAGTCCATCCTCCATCAGAATTCGATGCTTACCATGATTGGCTGGGGCGTATACGGATTTATCCTTCTGTTGATCGGTTATTTCATTTTTGAATTTATGACTCCTGGATTTAAAATAGATGAAGAGATACAAAAAGATAATCGGGCAGTTGGATTCCTATCGATGATCATTTCAATCGCATTATCTTTTGTCATCGGCGCAGGAATTTCTTAATGCCCTTCATGAGAGGGAGAAAACTGTGGAGAAGCTTGCAAAAGTCTTAATTGTTTGTTGCGGAATCTTTTTTCTGTTAGGAATTTTTTATATGATATTCTTCAATTGAAGCGGCCATTGTGCCGCTTCTTTTATTTGAATTCCATTTTAAAAAAGGAGGTGGTGTGTAAAGTGAAACTTTCGAAACCAAGACTATGCTGCAAATCTAATTCGTAACATATTGAAATGGGACAAAAAAAGCTTTTCTTCAAGTTTGTTTACAGTCTGTAAGGAGTAAAACACTCCTTTTTTTTGTTTTCCTTTTTAAGTGTTTCCAATCCTCTCTTGTACTCTTGCAGGACATATGGACTACCTTAATGCTCATCATCAGCCTTTATGCTTATTTTTCTGAATTTAAGCAATTGTAAGAAAATCCCGATTGTATTATAATGATAAAGAGTATTGAGAATATTCAGAAGGAGGGGGCAAATGAGCAATAAGCCATGGCAAGCTATTTATCCGGAACAGATACCAGCGGTTTTGTCGTACGAAGATAAACCTCTTTATTCTTTTTTGAAGGAATCAGCCGAAGAATTCCCTGATAAAGTATCGATTCATTTCCAGGGAAAAGAATTAACTTTCCAGGAAGTGCATGAATCTGCTTTAAAGTTCGCAGCGTATTTAAAAAGTATCGGTCTTCAAAAAGGAGAACGCGTTGCCGTCATGCTTCCGAACTGCCCTCAGGGTGTCATAAGCTTTTTTGGGATATTGATGGCTGGCGGTGTCGTGGTTCAAACGAATCCAACCTATACTGAACGTGAATTAGAGTATCAAATGAAAGATTCAGGAGTGAAAATAATTTTAGCGATGGATATTTTATTTCCCCGTGTCACTGCAGTCGCTTCAAGAACGGATATAGAACATATAATTGTAACCGCTATCAAGGAATATTTACCTTTTCCGAAAAATCTTATCTATCCTTTTATTCAAAAAAAGCAATATGGCATTGTCATCAATGTGGAGCATGTGGGCAATCATCATTTATTTTCCGAAATCATGAAACAAAAGGTCCCTGAAGAAGTCGCCGAGCCGATCGATGTGAATAACGACCTTGCACTTTTGCAATATACTGGCGGGACAACAGGCTTTCCCAAAGGGGTCATGCTTACCCATAAGAACTTGCTGGCAAATACAAAAATGTGCAATGCATGGCTTTATAAAAATAAGCGCGGTGAGGAAAGGATCCTTGCGATACTCCCATTCTTCCATGTGTACGGTATGACGACAGTCTTGGTTCTTTCCGTCATGGAAGGGAACACCATGATCATCATGCCGAAGTTTGATGTTGAAGCGACGCTTAAAACCATCCAAAAACAGAAACCGACCATGTTTCCAGGAGCGCCAACGATGTATATCGGCCTCTTGAACCATCCGGATATCGCTAAGTATGACCTTTCTTCCATCAATGCCTGCATAAGCGGTTCTGCACCATTACCTTTAGAGGTTCAAGAGCAGTTTGAGAAAATTACCGGCGGGAAGCTGGTTGAAGGCTTTGGACTGTCGGAAACCTCACCGGTAACCCATGCTAATTTCATTTGGGATCAGCCGCGTGTAAAAGGAAGCATTGGATTGCCATGGCCAGATACCGACTCGGTGATTCTGTCCTTGGAAACGGGCGAAGAGCTTCCTCCGAATGAAATTGGTGAGATTGCCATAAAAGGACCTCAGGTAATGCAAGGTTACTGGAACCGTCCGGATGAAACGGAAAGCACTTTTAAAGATGGCTGGCTACTAACAGGCGACCTGGGTTACATGGATGAGCGTGGGTTCTTTTATGTAGTCGAGAGGAAAAAGGATACAATCATTGCTGGTGGTTTCAATATATACCCACGTGAGGTGGAAGAGGTACTATACGAGCATGAGGCCATACAGGAGGTTGTTGTGGCAGGTATCCCTGACCCATATCGCGGTGAGACCGTCAAAGCCTACGTCGTACTGAAAAAAAATGCCCGGGTGACTGAAGATGAATTGAATGATTTTGCTAGAAAAAGCCTGGCTTCCTATAAGGTGCCGCGCAGCTATGAATTTAGGGAGGAACTTCCTAAAACGACGATAGGAAAGATTCTGAGAAGAGTCCTTATCGAGGAAGAAAAGAAAAAAATATCGGAGGAAAGAAAAGAAGCGTAAACAAGCAACCCCTTCATACGGAGCAGCGGAATAGGGCTCCGTGTTTTGCAGAACGACTGGACAACCTATGGATCGGGGCTGTACAATGAACATAAGTGGAATGCCATGACTCTTAGAAGTTTTTGCTTGACAGTAAAGGGTCGTCATTTTATGATAGAAATATGAATGATGATTCATTCATTTTCTGAAAGGGGACATCCAGTGAAACGCAACAGACCAAAGTATAACCAAATTATTGATGCGGCCGTTATCGTCATTGCCCAAAACGGTTACTATCAAGCTCAAGTATCCAAAATCGCCAAGCAGGCAGGCGTAGCGGATGGCACCATATATCTTTATTTTAAAAATAAAGAAGATATCTTAATATCATTATTCCATGAAAAGATGGGCTATTTTGTGGAACAGATCGAAGAAGAACTAAAAGGAAAGACCACAGCTTCGGATAAACTGCATGTGCTCATCCAAAAACATTTTCAAAACCTTTCAGAAGACGTGAATTTAGCAATTGTCACTCAGTTGGAATTAAGACAGTCGAATAAAGAATTACGCCTAAGGATTAATGATGTGTTAAGAGGATATTTAAATTTAATCGATCAGATCATTATAGAAGGAAAAGAGAACGGCGAATTTTTGCCTGATTTAAATAATTTACTTGCCAGGCAGATGATTTTTGGAACGATTGACGAAACAGTGACGACTTGGGTCATGAATGAGCAAAAGTATTCGCTCCCAGACCTTGCACCAGACGTTCACCGCCTTCTAATTGGCGGCTGTGGCTTGAAAAGTTAACGATTTTAATAGAGGATGGCTAGCCATCCTCGAAAGAATCGGTTAATATGCTTTCCGGCTTACCGGGAAGTGATACATATAGAATTTTCAAAAAAGTTTGACTAGATGCCAGGAGGGATAGATATGGAATACCTTAAGCTTTCTGTCGAAAATCATGTAGCATTTATAACGATTGATCATGCACCAGCAAATGCGCTTTCCACGGCAATCATCGGAGAGCTGTCACAGGCCTTTGATCAAATTGAGCAAGACGAAGCCGTACGGGTTGTCCTTCTTCATGGTGAAGGAAGATTTTTCTCTGCAGGAGCAGACATTAAAGAGTTTACGGAAGTGACAAACGGTAAGGCTTTCGAGAAGCTGACCAAGAATGGTCAATCTGTATTCGAGAAAATCGAATCTTTTCCAAAGCCGGTCATTGCAGCCATCCATGGTGCGGCGCTTGGCGGAGGATTGGAGCTGGCCATGTCCTGTCACATCCGTTTGGTAACCGAAAAGGCTAAACTAGGTTTGCCTGAACTGCAGTTGGGCTTAATCCCTGGATTTGCTGGCACCCAGCGTCTTCCTCGTTATGTGGGTATGGCAAAGGCCGCTGAAATGCTGTTTACAAGTGAACCGATTACAGGTATCCAAGCTGTGCAATGCGGATTGGCCAATCATGCTTTCTCGGATGAAGAACTGATTCCAAAAGCGAAGGAACTAGCCAATAAAATTGCCAAGAAAAGCCCTCTGGCTTTAAAGGCGGCTATAGAATTATTAAATTATTCCAAGCATGATTCCTACTATAAAGGTGTGGAAAGGGAAGCCGATCTCTTTGGCAAAGCTTTCGATACTGCTGACGCAAAAGAAGGAATTGGCGCTTTCATGGAAAAAAGAGAAGCTGTATTCAAAGGGAAATAAATAACTATTTTTATATATCATGCAGGATTTTGATGAAATTTGAAGAATACAATAATATATATCAATAAAATTCATAATCTTCAAAACTCAAATCATTCGGGAGGTATTATCGTGAACATTTATGTACTGCTGAAAAGAACATTTGATACAGAAGAAAAAATTACACTATCCAACGGGAAAATTAATGAGGATGGAGCAGAATTCATCATTAATCCATACGATGAATATGCTGTTGAAGAAGCAATCCAGGTGCGAGATGCACAAGGCGGCGAAGTAACGGTTATTTCTGTCGGAACCGAAGAGGCTGAAAAGCAATTACGCACAGCGCTTGCAATGGGGGCTGACAAAGCCGTATTGATAAATATTGAGGACGACATAGAAAATGGCGATCAATTCACGACTGCCAAAATTATAGGCGAATACTTAAAAGGTAAAAATGCCGATCTAATCATTGCAGGGAACGTTGCAATCGATGGCGGTTCTGGTCAAGTGGGTCCACGAGTTGCCGAGATTTTAGAAATTCCTTATATTACAACCATTACTAAACTGGACATTGCAAATGGAAATGTAAGCGTTATCCGGGATGTCGAAGGGGACTCTGAAACGATCGAAGCATCTCTTCCATTGTTAGTGACAGCTCAACAAGGGCTAAATGAGCCACGTTATCCTTCTTTGCCGGGAATCATGAAAGCGAAGAAAAAACCGCTTGAAGAATTGGAATTGGATGACCTGGATTTGGAAGAGGAAGATGTTGAAGCAAAAACAAAAACGATTGAAATCTACCTTCCTGCGAAAAAAGAAGCTGGAAAAGTATTGAACGGCGAAATCGGTGCCCAAGTCAGCGAACTTGTTCAATTATTACGCAGCGAAGCAAAAGTGATTTAATCGAAACGGTACTTTTAAAACAACAACACACGACAAATAGATAAAATAGAGCACAGGAGGTTTTTATAAATGGCTAGAAAGTTTCTTGTATTGGGCGAAGTTCGCGACGGTTCACTAAGAAATGTATCATTTGAAGCTATCGGTGCGGCTAAACTTGCTGCAGATGGCGGGGAAATCGTAGGTGTTTTAGTTGGTGACAGTGTTCAAAATTTCGGAAATGAATTGATCCAGTATGGTGCAGACCGGGTTGTTGCAGTCGAAAATGATCAATTGAAACAATATACTTCAGATGGTTATGCGCAAGGATTGCTTGCCGTCATCGAGCAGGAAAAGCCAGAAGGGATTTTCTTTGGACATACGGCTCTGGGAAAAGACCTTGCACCTAAATTGGCTGGAAAGCTTGAATCAGGATTGATTTCCGACGTTACATCCATTGAAGAAGAAGGCGGAAATATCGTTTTCACCCGCCCGATATATTCTGGTAAAGCATTTGAAAAGAAAATTGTTACAGATGGCGTGATATTCGCGACAATCCGTCCGAACAATATTGAACCGTTAGCGAAAGATGAGTCCCGCTCTGGTGATGTTTCTGCATTAAGTGTGGATATTAAGGATTTACGCACAATCATCAAAGATGTTGTTAGAAAAGCTAGTGAAGGGGTCGACCTTTCAGAAGCAAAAGTAATCATCGCAGGTGGCCGTGGCGTGAAAAGTGAAGATGGTTTTGAACCATTGAAGGAACTGGCACAAGTACTGGGCGGAGCGGTAGGTGCTTCCCGCGGTGCATGTGATGCGGACTATTGCGATTACTCTTTGCAAATCGGGCAAACGGGTAAAGTCGTTACACCAGACCTTTATATCGCCTGCGGTATTTCTGGAGCGATACAGCATTTAGCGGGGATGTCCAACTCCAAGGTTATCGTTGCCATCAACAAAGACCCGGAAGCTAACATATTCAATATAGCTGATTATGGAATTGTCGGAGATCTTTTCGAAGTCGTTCCATTACTTACGGAAGAATTCAAAAAACTAAAAGTTAACGCTTAAAAGAAATAAATTCTGATGAGGGGCAAGACATTTGGCATAAGCCGATACATGTCTTGCCCCTTCATTTTTCTTGGCTTTTAGGCAAGGTTTGAGCCTGCATATTTACTCTTTTTTTGGACATCCTACCACTGAAGCAAAATATTAGCATCGTTTCTAGCAACAATGGTATACTGTCTTTAGTTATTTGAGTAATTTTGAGGAGGAAATATATATGGCTATTGTAAATGCAACTGACCAAACTTTCACAACAGATACTAGCGAAGGTGTAGTTCTTGTAGATTTTTGGGCACCATGGTGCGGACCTTGTAAAATGATCGCTCCTGTTCTTCAAGAGCTTGATACTGAAATTGGCGATACAGCGAAAATCGTAAAAGTGGATGTAGATGAAAACCAAGAAACAGCTGGGAAATTCGGTGTGATGAGCATCCCGACATTAATCGTCCTTAAAGACGGTGAAGTGGTGGATAAAGTTGTTGGTTTCCAACCTAAAGAAGCACTTGCTGAACTTATTTCAAAACACGCGTAATAGTAAGTTAGCTAAAAAAAGCTTCAAGTCTGCGGACTTGAAGCTTTTTTCACTATCTTGATATATAATAATTGTAAAATGGGAGAACAGGAGGCTGAATGCATGAACCAACAAATAAAGAATAAACTTGCCCTTCTTCCCGATCAACCTGGTTGTTATTTAATGAAAGATCGTCAGGGAACGATCATATATGTAGGCAAAGCGAAAGTGTTGAAAAATCGTGTCCGTTCTTATTTCACGGGTTCTCATGATGGAAAAACATTTCGGCTTGTGAATGAGATTGAGGATTTTGAATACATCGTCACCTCTTCCAATATCGAGGCCCTTATTTTAGAGCTGAACTTAATCAAAAAACATGATCCAAAATATAATGTCATGCTTAAGGATGATAAGACGTACCCTTTCATCAAGCTGACGGCGGAACGTCATCCACGTCTAATCATTACGCGAAAAGTAAAAAAAGATAAAGGGAAATACTTCGGACCATATCCAAATGCTTTTGCAGCTAACGAAACGAAAAAGTTGCTCGATCGCATCTATCCCCTTAGAAAATGCAATACCTTACCTGATCGCGTTTGTCTTTATTATCACCTTGGCCAGTGCCTGGCCCCATGTGTTTATGATGTTGAGGAACAGGAATATAAGAAAATGGTGGATGATATCAACCGCTTCTTGAACGGTGGACATACTGAGATAAAAAAAGAACTGACTGAAAAAATGCTGGAGGCATCAGAAAATCTCGATTTCGAGAGGGCCAAAGAGTTCCGTGACAAAATTGCCCACATCGATATTACGATGGAGAAGCAGAAAATGATGACGACCGATTTCATCGACAGGGATGTATTTGGGTTTGCCTATGATAAAGGCTGGATGTGTGTTCAGGTATTTTTTGTCCGACAGGGTAAATTGATAGAAAGAGATGTTTCACTTTTTCCTGTCTATGATGAACCGGAACAGGAACTTCTTACATTCCTCGGTCAGTTTTACGAGATTACCAACCACTTTAAACCAAAGGAAATCTTGCTGCCTGAGTCAGTGGATGCTGAAATGGCCGAAGGGCTCCTTGGTGTCAAAACGATTCACCCGAAACGGGGATCGAAAAAAGACATGCTTAAATTGGCGAATAAAAATGCCTCCATCGCCCTTCAGGAAAAATTCTCCTTGATTGAACGGGATGAAGAAAGAACCATCAATGCGGTAGAAAACCTCGGGACCCAATTAGGCATCTACACCCCGCACCGAATTGAAGCTTTCGATAACTCCAATATTCAGGGAAGTGACCCTGTTTCCGCTTTAGTCGTGTTCATTGATGGGAAACCGGAAAAAAGGGAGTACCGTAAATATAAGATCAAGACGGTCCAGGGACCTGATGATTATGAATCGATGCGTGAAGTGGTCAGAAGAAGGTATTCACGAGTATTGAAAGAAGGGCTGCCGCTTCCGGACTTAATCATCATCGATGGTGGAAAGGGCCATGTGGAAGCCGTTCGGGATATATTGGAGAATGAATTGGGCCTTGATATTCCACTATCAGGTCTCATTAAGGATGAAAAGCATAGGACCTCGCAGTTGATGATTGGAAATCCGCTCGAACTCGTACCACTTGATTCACGTAGCCAGGAATTTTACTTATTGCAAAGAATTCAGGATGAGGTGCATCGGTTCGCGATTACGTTTCATCGCCAGCTACGCGGGAAAAATGCGGTTCACTCCCAGCTAGATGATATTCCAGGTGTCGGGGAAAAGCGAAGGAAGCAATTGTTGAGGCATTTTGGGTCATTGAAGAAAATCAAAGAGGCAACGGCCGAGGAAATTATGGAAGCGGGCATGCCAAAAGGGGTAGCCGAGGGAATCGTAAGAAAATTACAAGAATAATCCTTGCTACCGACTATTCCCTATGCTATGATTAAAAGGAATTTTTAACTAGACAACTTAAAAGTGCTGATAGAGGTGCGGAATTCAAGAGTAAAAACCTGGAGAAGTATGAGCTTCCATGAAAGGTTTTGAAAGGGGATGACGCCGAAGGAAGACAAGACTCATACCTTGTTTTTCTGGTCTGACATTTAATAAATGGCGGATTGTCAGGGGTAATACCCTGGAGAGCTATCTCACTGTGTTTACAGTATTAGATATGTGATCACAGCAATGAGATATTTCTCATTGCTTTTTTTATTGCCTAAAAAGGTAGAGAGGGTGCATTAGGATGGCATTAATCGTTCAAAAATTCGGCGGAACATCCGTCGGAAGCGTAGAAAAAATCAAAAATGTTGCCAATCGGGTAATCGAGGAAGTGGAGAATGGAAATGGTGTGGTAGTCGTTGTTTCAGCTATGGGGAAAACCACAGATCAATTGGTTTCCATGGCCCAAGATATTTCCGGAACCCCGAGCAAGAGGGAAATGGATATGCTATTGACGACGGGGGAACAGATCACGATATCCCTGTTAACGATGGCATTGATTGAAAAAGGACATGAAGCCATTTCGTACACAGGCTGGCAGGCAGGCATGCAAACGGAATCCGTTCATGGGAATGCCAGGATTTTAAACATCGATGCTACAAGGATTCAAGCCCAGCTCCAGGAAAAGAAAATTGTGGTCGTAGCCGGTTTCCAGGGGAGCGATGCAAATGGGGAAATCACTACCTTAGGGCGGGGTGGTTCCGATACGACGGCGGTTGCCATCGCTGCAGCGCTGAATGCGGATAGATGCGATATTTATACGGATGTAACTGGTGTTTTCACTACGGATCCACGCTACATAAAAGGTGCGCGAAAACTTCAATCCATTTCTTACGATGAGATGCTGGAACTTGCAAACCTGGGGGCGGGCGTCCTACATCCAAGGGCTGTCGAATATGCAAAGAATTATCAAATCCCGCTTGAAGTCCGTTCGAGCATGGAGAGAGAATCAGGAACGATCATAGAGGAGGAAGCAACTATGGAAGAAAACTTAATTGTACGCGGCATTGCTTTTGAAGACAGTATTACTAGGGTCACAATTTATGGTTTGCCACAATCACTTGGTGCATTATCCACAATTTTCACGACACTTGCGAAAAACCGGATTAATGTGGACATCATCATTCAAAGCATGACTGCCGAGGATACGACCAATCTATCATTTTCCACAAAAAGTGAAGATACGGAAGCGGCATTGGTCGTGCTGGAAAACAATAAAGAACGATTGGCATTCGACCGAATCGAAACGGAGGGTGGGTTGGCCAAAGTGTCCATCGTCGGATCTGGTATGGTATCCAATCCAGGAGTGGCTGCCGAGATGTTTGAAGTGATGGCCAATACAGGCATCCAAGTGAAAATGGTCAGCACATCGGAAATTAAAGTCTCGACTGTCGTCAATGAAAAGGAAATGGTGAAGGCTGTCGAATCTCTTCATGAAGCATTTAAACTTGGGCAGCATGCAAATGTGCTAGCTTGAGTGTAAGGAGTCCAATAAAAAAACAGACTTCCGGTAAAAAGGGTAAGTCTGTTTTAAGGGCTTATTAGATTGGATCTCTGGGATCCCATTGGATGGTGAATATCACTTTTTTTGCGCGGCGTTTGATTTCTTCCGTTGATTCGCTGAGGAATTTTTTTTGCAGTGTAAACTGCTCGGCAAGGAAACCGGCTTCAAGTTGGAAGTGACAATCAGGGTGTAAATCCAGGCGGCGGCTGATTATTTCACCCGTCAGGGATAATTCCATCTCGGTTTTTGAATACTTCATGATTTCCAAATTGCCCCATCCAGCGCTCTGGAAAAATTCAATCACTTCCTGATCGCCATTCAATGGGAATTTTCTTGCTAACTGTTTACCTGCCCAATAAAGGATTTGATTAGAGTCTTTTCCGAGAATATCGTTCAATAGAACTTCTCTGATTAATTCGTATCCGAAAGCTGGAACTTGGAATTCTTCAGTTTGAATTTCTTCAGCTTGAATCTCTTCTTCTATCGCAGCAGCAATATTTTTTTTCATAGTTTATCGCCTCTTTCTGTAAATCTATTATAAACGTATTTCTTTTGCAAATTATACTGTTTTTTATTTATTTAAATAACAATTGGAAAAAAATGAGAAATTATACCGAGATATTAATAGTTAAATTTGAAATTTCTTCAAAATATCATCTTGACAAACAAAAAATAGCCAATTTAATCCAATAAAATCTATTCTGAAAAAGAGATTTCTTGTATCCGTTTTCTTGACGCACATAGAAGTCAGGAGTAAAATGGACATGTCACATAATTGTAAAGGAAGTATAGAGGAGTTTTTTTGACTCTATACTGTATTTTCACGCGGAGATAAAAGGTAGCCACCAGTTTATCTTTGCATGATTTTTCACAAATTAAGGGGGGGCACTTAGTGGCAAAAAATCGTGAGTTTGGGAATCGCAGGCTTCATTCACTTCTAGGAGTAATTCCAATTGGTCTATTCCTAATTTTTCATTTATCGGTAAACTTTATGGCAACAAAAGGAGAAGAAACTTTTAATGGGGCAGTTCATTTAATTGAGTATACGCCCGTGAAGATTTTGGTAGAATGGGTCGTTATCTATCTACCGCTCATTTTCCATGCTGTGTACGGAATTTATATTGCCTTTACAGCAAAAAACAATTTAGGCAGATTTAGTTTCTTCCGTAACTGGATGTTCATGCTGCAACGTCTAACTGGAATCATAACGTTGATTTTCCTTGTTTGGCATATATGGGCAACTAGAATTCAAGCAGCCATGGGTGCTGAAGTTAACTTTGACATGATGGCTGAAATTTTCTCTAGTCCATTTATGATTGTGTTCTATATTGTTGGAATTATCTCGGCAATTTTCCACTTTGCTAATGGATTATGGTCATTTGCAGTGAGCTGGGGTCTTACAGTTTCACCTAAATCGCAAAAAATCATGACTTACTTTACATTGATCGTTTTCGTTCTTCTTTCTTATATCGGAATTAGCGCAATTTTCGCTTTCGTATAAGAAGATAGAGTTCATTTATAAGTATTAGGAAAAACATAGCTTGGCTAATGGAAATAAGGGAGTGACAGAATTGGGTAAAGGTAAAATAGTTATCGTTGGTGGAGGTCTAGCTGGATTAATGGCTACGATCAAAGCAGCAGAGCTGGGACAACAGGTTGATTTATTTTCTTTAGTGCCTGTTAAACGCTCTCACTCAGTTTGTGCCCAAGGCGGAATCAATGGGGCAGTAAATACAAAAGGTGAAGGGGATTCTCCATATATCCACTTCGACGATACAGTTTATGGCGGAGATTTCTTGGCTAACCAACCGCCGGTTAAAGCGATGTGCGAAGCAGCACCATCTATCATCCATATGTTTGACCGTATGGGTGTTATGTTCAACCGTACTCCGGAAGGTCTTCTTGATTTCCGTCGTTTCGGTGGTACTCAACATAGCCGTACAGCATTTGCTGGTGCAACAACTGGTCAACAATTACTTTACGCATTGGACGAGCAGGTTCGCCGTTATGAAGTTGAAGGCCTTGTAACGAAATATGAAGGCTGGGAATTCCTTGGAGCTGTTATCGATGATGAACAAACAGCACGTGGTATCGTAGCTCAAAACCTGACTTCAATGGAAATCAAATCATTCCCTGGCGACGCAGTCATCATGGCGAGCGGTGGCCCTGGAATCATTTTCGGTAAATCAACTAACTCAATGATCAATACAGGCTCAGCAGCTTCCATCGTTTATCAACAAGGTGTAAATTATGCAAATGGTGAGTTCATTCAAATTCACCCGACTGCAATCCCTGGAGATGACAAACTTCGTCTAATGAGTGAATCCGCTCGTGGTGAAGGTGGACGTATCTGGACATATAAAGACGGAAAACCTTGGTATTTCCTTGAAGAAAAATACCCTGCTTATGGTAATCTAGTACCTCGTGATATCGCGACTCGTGAAATCTTCGACGTATGCATGAACATGAAGCTTGGCATTAATGGAGAAAACATGGTTTACCTGGATCTATCACATAAAGATCCTAAATTACTTGATATAAAACTTGGTGGAATCATTGAAATCTACGAGAAATTCATGGGTGAAGATCCACGTAAAGTTCCAATGAAAATTTTCCCTGCCGTTCACTATTCCATGGGCGGACTTTGGGTGGATTATGACCAAATGACTAACATCAAAGGTTTATTCGCTGCTGGTGAGTGTGATTACTCTCAACATGGCGGTAACCGTCTTGGTGCGAACTCACTTCTTTCTGCAATCTATGGTGGTTCAGTCGCTGGACCGAATGCCGTTAAATATATTGAAGGCCTTGATAAAACTTCAGAATCCATTTCTTCTTCGTTGTTTGAAGGGTACGAAAAACAAGAACAGGAAAAATGGAATGAAGTCATGTCCCTTGATGGTAACGAAAATGCGTACGTTCTTCACAAAGAACTTGGTGAGTGGATGACACAGCATGTTACTGTAGTTCGTTACAATGACAAGCTGAAAGAAACGGATAACAAGATTCTTGAACTGATGGAACGTTACAAGAAAATTAACATCAATGACACGGCAAAATGGAGTAACCAAGGAGCTGCATTCACTAGACAGCTGCAAAATATGATGCAATTGGCTCGTGTAATCACAATTGGTGCGTTAAACCGTGACGAAAGCCGCGGAGCGCATTACAAACCTGATTTCCCAGAACGTAATGATGAGGAATTCATGAAAACAACTATGGCAACATTCAAAGGCATGGATCAAGCACCTGAATTCCATTATGAAGATATTGATGTATCACTGATCGCACCGCGTAAACGTGATTACACAACGAAACACTAAAGAGGGGGAGCAAAAAAATGGTTGAAACTAAATCTGAGACTAAAACAGTCCGTTTTATAATCACTCGTCAAGATACACCGGATTCAGCTCCTTATGATGAGGAATTCGAATTAGCGTATCGCCCGAATATGAACGTAATTTCCGCTCTAATGGAAATTCGTCGTAATCCGGTAACTGTACAAGGCAAGCACACTACAGCAATCGCATGGGACATGAACTGTCTTGAAGAGGTTTGTGGTGCTTGTTCAATGGTTATCAATGGTAAACCAAGACAATCATGTACAGCTCTTATCGATCAATTGGAGCAACCGGTTCGTCTAGCTCCAATGCGTACATTCCCTGTTGTTCGTGACCTACAAGTCGATCGCAGCCGTATGTTCGACTCATTGAAAAAGGTAAAAGCATGGATTCCAATCGATGGAACGTACAATCTTGGACCAGGACCGCGTATGCCAGAAAAGAAACGTCAATGGGCTTACGAGTTATCAAAATGTATGACTTGCGGTGTTTGTTTGGAGGCTTGCCCGAACGTAAACAGCAATTCAGACTTCATGGGGCCACAACCATTATCACAAGTTCGTTTATTCAACGCACATCCAACGGGTGCAATGAACAAAGCTGAACGTTTAAATACAATCATGGGTGATGGAGGACTTGCAAACTGCGGTAACTCACAAAACTGTGTGCAGTCTTGCCCTAAAGGCATTCCATTAACAACTTCGATTGCAGCATTGAACCGTGATACTACGATCCAACAATTCCGTAACTTCTTCGGAAGCGACGAAGTTTAATAATGAAAATGAAAGAACCCGTATCTTAGGATATGGGTTCTTTTTGTTTTACATTCGTAGAGAATGGCAAGTCCTTAAAAGATTGATAATTTGCATGCACCCTGAAAAACCGGGATCGAAGTGTGATTGGTTTGGGCAAATGAGTTTCTTGTAACCCAACATCCTCACGCAAAGGCTGAAGGATTTGAATAATAAAGTGAGCAACAAGCAAATTAACCTGCCTTCAATAGAAAATCCTTTTCAATATCGTTGTTTTCTTATAAAATGAGTGAATAGTCATTCAATTCAGAAAGGGTGTGCACAAGATGGGCAGGATATCATATATCGATAATATAACGGAGTGGATCAATGATTTTTCTTTTAAACATGAGATTAAGGTCCGTTTTTCAGAAACTGATATGTTTGGGCACTTGAATAACACGATTCCTTTTACTTATTTTGAGGAAGCTCGGATTGAGTATTTCAACAGTATGGGGTTCATGAAGGATTGGACCTCGGCTGAATGCAGTGAGATGCCGGTTGTTGCCAATTTACAGTGTGATTACCTGAAGCAAGTGTTTTTCAATGACCAATTGACGATCCATGTGAAAGCTGACCATATCGGAAACTCTTCAGTAGACATACATTATATGGGAACCAAACAAGATGGTTCAATTTGTTTAACGGGTAGGGGAACGATTGTCCAAGTTTCCAAAGCCACCGGAAAGCCGATACCTTGGACGGAAGAGATGAAGCGATCGATGTGGCAAACAGAGCTCGAACATTCCTGAAAATATTTTCATTTTAGACAAGTAAAAGAGTCACTCCCTTGCCCCGGCCGACATACTATATCTTGACTAAATAGACACCCACTCCGGGTTTTATGCTGGTGAAGGCAAGGAGGGTAACATTACTTGAAGGAGAACGAATTCACTCATAAGCCACTACTCACCAAAAGAGAAAAAGAAGTATTTGAGTTACTAGTACAAGACAAAACAACAAAAGAAATCGCAGGTGAATTGTTTATTAGCGAAAAAACAGTTCGAAACCATATTTCAAATGCGATGCAGAAGCTTGGAGTCAAAGGACGTTCGCAGGCAGTCATAGAACTCCTTCGTATGGGAGAACTTAAGCTTTAATGTGTTGACATTTAATACGTAAGCCTTATAAATATTTTCTCTCCCGTTCATTGGCAGCATATAAGGAAGGCCAAAACAATTTGGTTGTTTTGACTTCTTTGGATGCTGCTTATTTTTATGAAGGGGGTTTCATTATGGATTCCGGATAATCATTCTTGAAAATCATTTCACTTTCATCCAAAATGGTAGTATGATAAGTTTCATGAAGTGGGGAGCTGTGTGTATGGATGAAGAGAAGCAGGTTGCATATGTAGCCGATATCGAGAGGGAATTGCGCTATGTATCGACATGGCTTAA
Source organism: Peribacillus sp. ACCC06369 (assembly GCF_030348945.1). Taxonomy (NCBI): domain Bacteria; kingdom Bacillati; phylum Bacillota; class Bacilli; order Caryophanales; family Bacillaceae; genus Peribacillus; species Peribacillus sp. ACCC06369. The sequence continues at coordinate 3,842,991 of NZ_JAUCEN010000002.1, read as the reverse complement.
GCAAAGGGGAAGAGAAATTCTCAAAGATTATAAAATCACCATTCCTCAATTCGTGGCTTTGCAATGGCTTTTTGAATCAGGCGACATGACGATTGGCGAATTGTCCACAAAGATGTTTCTCGCCTTCAGCACAACAACGGATCTGATTGACCGCATGGAGAAACATCAGCTTGTCCAGCGTGTCAAGGATGATAAGGACCGGCGCGTGGTTCGAATTCACCTTCTTGAAGAAGGTGAACGGATTATTGAAGAAGTGATTAATAAACGACAACAGTACTTGAGTGGGGTATTAGTCAATTTTAACGAATCTGACATCGTGTCCCTGCAAGGAATTCTAGCAAAACTACATCAAGAAATGAAAGGAAAATGAGGCGAGTTTTTTGAAACAACCGATAGGAATCATTGATTCAGGGGTAGGCGGCTTGACAGTAGCTAAAGAAGTCATGCGTCAGCTTCCAAATGAAAATATTATATACTTAGGTGATACAGCAAGATGCCCTTATGGGCCTAGGACCAAAAAAGATGTCCAAACCTTCACATGGCAAATGACGAGGTTTTTGATGAAGAAGGATATAAAAATGCTGATCATCGCCTGCAATACAGCGACTGCAGCTGTACTGGATGAAATCAGGGCATTACTTCCGATTCCGGTATTAGGTGTCATTCATCCTGGGGCAAGGGCGGCGTTGAAAGTTTCCAATTCCTTGCATATTGGCATTATTGGTACGGAAGGCACAGTGAAAAGCAAAGCGTATGACGATGCACTTGCCTCCATCAATTCCGATGTGAAAGTAGATAGTTTAGCATGCCCGAAATTTGTCCCTATCGTAGAAAGCGGCGAGTTTCAAGGGAAGATAGTCAATAGGGTCGTGGCACAAACCTTGAGTCCGTTGAAGAAAACGAAGATCGACACATTAATCCTTGGCTGTACCCATTATCCACTGCTGGGGCCTGTAATCTCGACCTATATGGGGGATGAAGTACAAGTCATTTCCTCTGGGGAAGAGACGGCCCGAGAGGCAAGTGTCATTTTGGATTACTATAAATTAATCAATAAAAGCAAGCTCCGTCCAGTTCATCGCTTTTATACAACCGGTTCAAGAGATATGTTCGGTTCCATCGCGGAGAGCTGGCTCGGTATTCATATCAATACAATCGAAACAATTAAAATTGATCACTTATAAGGCTTCCATATGGAAGCCTTTTTTCTGAAGGGAAAAAATGAAAAAGCCTACCGTTATATGTATATAGCTACAAGCCTGGATGGATATATCGCTAGGGAAGCTGGAAGCATAGATTGGCTTGAAGAGACAGAAGGGGAAGGGGGACAATGGGGTACGGCGATTTCTATAAAAATAGCGATACGGTGATTATGGGAAATAAGACATATCAACAGATTCATACATTGGCAGGAGAATTTCCCAATCAAGATAAGGCCTGCTATGTCTTTTCAAGAAGTGCGAAAGGGAAAGAAGAACATGTGGAGTTTGTGATTGGAGATGTGGGTGATTTCATTGGAAAACTGAAAGGCGGATCAAGGATCTGGCTTGTAGGCGGTGCGGAGTTAGTGTCTGATTTCATGAAGAAATCGCTGGTGGATGAAGTGATCCTGTCCATCATACCGATTATCCTGGGGAATGGGATTCGTTTGTTCCAAGCAGGAAGTCCCGAAATCCAAATGAAGCTGACAAAGATGCAGCAGTACAGGCAAATTGCCCAGCTCCATTATCGGAGTGAAAAATAATTGGTCTATTTTCGCTTAGGGCTCGTATAAATAGGAGTACAAACTGTCCTAGGAGTGATTTTATGTCCAATAAATCAAAAGTAACAATGGCTGTGACCATTCTGGCATCTTCTTTTTGGCTTTCAGGCTGCGGATTATTTGGCGGTGAAGAGAAAAAGGAAATTGATCCACCAAAGGATGTTTCATTAGTCGAGGATGAATCTTCATTAAAAGAAACAGAAACGAATGGTGAAGAAAAGCCTGCAACAGATGGAGAAGAAGGCGCTGTTGAGTCGAAAACTGTGAAGACAGAGTTATATTTAATTGATAAAAGTGGGTATGTGGTTCCACAGACATTGGAACTTCCTAAATCGGAGGCCGTAGCTAAACAGGCCCTTGATTACCTTGTCGCTAACGGACCAGTCACGGATAAACTTCCTAATGGATTCAGGGCCGTCATTCCTGCCGATACCCAAATAAGCGTGAACATTAAAGAAGGAGTGGCTGTTGCGGACTTTTCGCCGGAGTTCAAAAACTATCAAAAAGAGGATGAACTCAAAATCCTTCAAGCCATTACATGGACTCTGACACAATTCGACTCGGTCGATAAAATCCAAATGAGAATAAATGGGGAAGATATTTCCGAAATGCCGGTCAATGGCACACCGATAGATGAGAATATCTCAAGGTCTTCAGGAATCAATATCGATACGAGTGATGTGGTCGACATTTCGAATTCCAAAGCACTGACTGTTTATTATGTAGGCGGTGACGAGGAGTACACCTATTATGTTCCGGTGACACGCAGGATCAGCGAAACGGTGTCTGATAATGTAACGGCAGTCATACAGGAATTAACGAAGAGTCCTTCGGGTTCTAACCTGCAAACTGGGTTCATGAGTGATGTAGCTTTACTTGACGAGCCTAAAGTGGCAGAAGGTAAGGTCAGCCTCAATTTTAACGAAAATATCCTTGGAAGCTTTAAAGAGAAAAAGGTATCACAAGAAGTACTTGATGCATTGGTCCTTTCTTTAACGGAACAGAAAGGAATTGAAAGCGTTGAAGTACAAGTGCAGGGCAGCGCCGATGTTCTTAATGAAGAAGGAAAGAAATTATCCGAACCAGTGGTCCGTCCAGAGAAAGTCAACACAGGTAGTTTTTAAAGAGCGATATTATATATTGAAATAGCACAATGAGGCAGCCTGCAGCTGCCTCTTATTTTTTTACCTCCACCATTGATTACCACGTGTTAGAGTCCTTGTTTTATAAATCTTAATTATTGCATTAGTTGAAAACTAATACCCCGCCAAGCAAATTCTCTTATCGTGAGAAAGTTTTTACATAAATAAATTTTTAAAAGGGGAAATTACCTTTAATGATGTAATTAATGGGGGATATTATGGATCAAAAGGTAATTCAGGCTTTACACATCTATGTTTTAATCATTATGAATACAGGATTCATGGTACATGTCCTGCTCATTCCCAATATCTTAACCGCATCTCAACGCGACGCATGGATAAGTGTCATAATAAGTGTTGTTCCATGTATCGTTTGGACGCTATTTATTTTTTATATTTATAAAAAACTAGATAAAGAAGATATAATCTCTTTTCTGAAAAAATGGTCTACACCTTTTGTTACATATATTTTCACTATAGCATTTGGGTTGTACTTTATAATTAACGCCTTCATTACCATCAAATTTACAGTGATTTGGGCAAAAGCTAATTATACTCATGACATACCAAACATCGTAGTCGTCAGCCTATTCACTTTTATATGTATTTTTGCAAGTTATAAAGGAATACGCACCATAAGTACTTTGGCTCTCCTATTTCTTCCGGTCGTCACTTTTTTCGGGATATTTGTGGGTCTGGGGAATACGAGTAATAAGAATTACGAATTATTGTTCCCGATATTTGAAAGCGGGTATCACAATACTCTAAATGGAATTCTGTATACGAGTGCAGGATATTTAGAAATTATCGTTTTTTTATTTTTAACTCCTTACTTGAAAAATAAGCTAAAAGCCAAGTGGCTATTAATGGCTGGTATTATCTTAATCATGCTGACGTTAGGACCCCTCATGGGAGCGATTGCGGAATTTGGTTCTGTGGAAGCAGTGAAAATGAGGAATCCGGCTTATGAACAGTGGAAGTTGTTAAGGTTTGGCTATTATATTACTCGACTCGATTTCCTTTCCATCTTCCAATGGCTTTCAGGTGCCATGATTCGAATAAGTTTATGTTTATTTATAGGCTATAAATTAATCTCAAATTCAAAACATCAGAAGTGGATACTGCTTTCACTATATTTGTTAATTGTTATTGGAACGCTAATCCATTGGGATGCTGATTCATTTTTAAATTTTATATACAAATATTTCTTTCCAATCAGCAGTCTGTTTCTTTTAAGTGCTGCAATTATACTGTTATTTATTATTATAAAAAAGGGAAAAGGAAAAGGAAAAGGTGAAACATTATGAAGAAGGGAAAATTGAATGGAACTCCTTCTTACATTGACCAAATCCAAAAATGGTTCGAACATTCTTCCGATGTTGTTTTAAGAACAAAAACTTTTGATAATGAAGATCGTTATTTGTTGGGATTTTTATATGCGCCGAACTTAGTGGATATGCAATTTATCAATGAAGTGATACTGCCTACAATATCAAAAGCGGTTCAAGAAAATGGGGAATTAACAATTGATCAATTAAGCAATATTATGGAGATCAGTACGCTTAAAAAGGGCTCCGATTTAAAAGAGGGAGTAGAGAGCATTCTTTTTTCAGGAGACCTAATCATTATTAATGAATCTTCTAATGAAATTTACTATACCCCATTGGCTAATTCCCCTAAGCGCAGTCCGGAAGAATCCAATATAGAATCTTCCATTCGGGGACCCAGAGATGGATTTGTTGAGAATATATCGGATAACATGTCTTTAATTCGCCAAAGGTTAAAAACGGCATCACTTAAATGTATAGAATATACAATTGGGAAAAGAAGTAAAACTAAAATATTGCTACTTTATATAGATGACATTATTAATCCCTCGATTCTTTCGGATATTAAAAAAAGATTGGATTCATTAAAAGTTGATATCATAGTCAGCAGTTACCAAGTTGAAGAACTCCTATATGATAATCAATTTTCCATCTTCCCCTTAATGGATTACGTTGGTCGACCGGACTATGTTGTTGAATCCTTGAATCAAGGGCGCTTTGCCATCCTGGTAGACGGGAATCCCACATGCTTGATCGGACCAACCAGTATTAATCAGTTGCTTTATTCTGCTGATGACGCACATGCAAGCTTTTTTTACATTAGTTTTATACGCATCATTCGTGTAGTCGCCTTATTTGTAACGGTTACGTTACCGGGTTTTTTTATAGCGTTAGTTTCCTATCAATTCGATCAAATTCCCTTTTCGCTTCTTGCGACAATTTCAATCACGAGACAGGGATTACCCATACCTGCTTCTTTGGAGGCATTCATGATGATCATATTGTTTGAACTATTTAAAGAAGCCGGTCTTCGCCTGCCAAAAGCTGTAGGTCCTACGGTTTCAGTGTTGGGTGGATTGATTATAGGTGATGCAGCGATTCGGGCAGGGCTCACTTCACCCTCCATGCTAGTAGTAATAGCTGTTACAGTTCTGTCAAGCTATACCTTAATCAATCAGAATATTGCTGGGAATATCGTTCTTATAAGGTTATTCATATTTGCTTGTTCAGCGTTTTTAGGCTTGTTTGGATTCTTTATGGGAATATTCCTTATCTTGATTGTTGTGGTTTCCTTGGAAAGTTTCGGCCAGCCTTTTGTGAATCCACTTTCCAAACCAAATAAATCGGATATGTTAAAAGTCTTATTTAAGCTTCCGTATGGGATGTTAAGGCAGCGGAATCAAGCTATACAGTCCAGTGATAATGAACCGCAAAAGGAGTCGAACAAATGAGAAAGCTATTTGCAGTCATGATTATTGGCTGTCAACTTTTACTGACGACAGGATGCTGGGGAATGAAGGAAATTCAAGCTCAAACATATGGATCCGCTCTTGGGATCGATTATAAAGAGGGTGAATTCATCTTATACTTTCAAGCATTAAATTTTGCGGATATAGCAAAACAAGAGGGGGCAACTGCATTACAACAAAAATCTTCTGTTGTCATTGGGAAAGGTAAAGGGGAAAGTATCGAAGAAGCATATACTGAATTAGAACAAAATGCAGCATTACCACTTTATATCGGGCATATTAACTCCTTCATTTTAAGTGAGAATGTAATCAAAAAGAAAATGAAGGATTTCATTGAATATGTAGGAAAAGAGCCCTTATTGCGATACAATTCTTGGCTGTTTGTTACAAACGAGGATATTAAAAAGGTGTTTGATAGTGATAGTTTCTTTAATCTTCCTAACTTATTCACGATCATTCAAAGGCCAGAGACCGTTATTAATGAGAACTATTTTATTTCCCCGTTAAAATTCAGTGAACTGGTTTCGGAATTTTATCAACCGGTTGGTTCCATTTTAATTCCCTCTATGGTCATAAATGAGCATCATTACTCAGAGAAGGGGAAAGAAAAAAAGATACCAACGTTGAATGGCGGCTATGTTTTATCAAAACAACAGTATAAAGGGTTCGTAAGTAAACAAGATTTGATCGGTTTAAAATGGGTTGAAAACAAGGCGACAGTAATGTTTTTTTCCCTGAACAAACAAAAGGTAAGTGTTGAAATCATGGATCCCAAAACAAACATCATAGTATTGGAACAACAAAAGAAACCTTTGTATGATTTAGAGGTTAGAGCAAATGGAATATTGAAACAAAATATAGATAACTTGGATATAGAAAAAATCGAAAAAAAAGTAGAAATAAAAGTTAAGGAAGATATTTTGAAGACATTGGAGACGGGGGGGGGAATCAATACAGACCTTTTTAACATAAGTGAAAAGGCATACAGATACCATGTCAATAAGTGGGATAATAAAGTTATTAATTCCTTTGATAAGACTTCAATAAATAACATAAAAGTTAATATCCATATTGAACATAGTGAAAATTACAAACGTTAGTTTATAAGTTTCGGGTTAATGCAGATGAGGGAGTTGTGTTAGACTTAACTTATCAGGAAAATTCAGCGGCCGTTGTTGATCATGAAAGGCAGCGCTGAATTCATCCGTTTGGCACTGGAGAAGAAGCGGCTTTTACATATAACGAGTTACAGCAAATTCTTGCTTAGCCCCAAAAGGGCTCACATGCCGATAAAATAAAAAAGGGTGAAATGAAAAAATGAAGACAGTAATCATTGCAACGAAAAATAAAGGGAAAGCCAAGGAATTCGAAAGCTTGTTCTCTGCTAAAGGATATGAAGTCAAAACGCTTCTCGATGTACCGGGTGCACCGGATGTGGAGGAAACAGGTACGACCTTTGAAGAAAATGCAATCTTGAAAGCAGAGGCCATTGCCCATCAGCTAGGCCATTTTGTCATTGCGGATGATTCCGGATTGATTGTAGATGCATTGGATGGCCGTCCGGGCGTATATTCTGCCCGCTATGCTGGAGAGTCCAAGAGTGATGAAGCGAACACGGAAAAAGTCCTCGGGGAACTGGAAGGCGTCCCGGAAGAGGAAAGGACAGCGAGATTCTATTGCGCCTTGGCCCTCGCGTCACCCAACCAGGAAACGATTACGGTTTCGGGAACGATGGAAGGCTTGATTACAGTACAGCCTTCAGGAACGAATGGATTTGGTTATGATCCAATCTTTTTTGTTAAAGAACAGGGTAAAACAAACGCCGAATTGACAAAAGAGGAAAAAAACCAAATCAGCCACCGTGCCCACGCATTGAGGGCCCTAGATGAAAAACTTGATTTATTTCTAAAAAGGGAAGAAGGAATGTGACGATGAAAGTGCTAATAATGAGTGACAGTCATGGCTTAACTCATGAAATAAGCATGATAACCGACCGTCATAAACAAGAAGTTGCTGCCATGATCCATTGCGGTGATTCAGAGTTGGAAAGAAATGATCCTCACATGGCGGATTTCTTAGCTGTTCGTGGGAATTGTGATCATGATTCGGCATATCCGACTGACATTGTGGAGAACATCGCAGGCAAGCGTTTCTTCATTACGCATGGACATCTCTATAACATAAAAATGACCCTGATGAATTTATCTTATAAAAGTGAAGAGGCCGAAGCGGATATTATTTGCTTTGGTCACTCCCACGCTGCAGGTTCCGAATCGATTGACGGCAAGCTCTTCATCAACCCGGGAAGCATACGCCAGCCGCGTGGACGAAAAGAGAAAACCTATGCCATTTTGGAAATGGGAACAGGCAAACTTGAAATCACCTATTATGACCTTGAAGGAAAAATCGTTGAAGAATTAAGAAATGCTTATCAAATGGAATGAATTCATGTATAATGAACAGGAAGCGTTTTTCCCCGCTTCCTGGTACATAAAAAAAAGAAAAAACTTTTTATGAAAAACCGTTGACTTTCTTTTGATATCCTACTATAATAAGAAGTGTCCTAAGGGAACAGTTAAGGTAATACATAAGTTTTACCGCAACTTATATCATAAATGTCTCAGTAGCTCAGCTGGATAGAGCAACGCCCTTCTAAGGCGTCGGTCGGGAGTTCGAATCTCTCCTGGGACACTAACTTGAAAAAGCCAAAACCTTTTAAGGTTTTGGCTTTTTTACTTTTTGCTTTAAGTGTGAACGAAAATATGGGATGAATATAGAAAGAATGCCTTTCGATTTGCATCCTTTGAACCATTAATGTTCCGTTTTGACGAAAAGAAGTTTTTTATTTCATATTGCAGGTGGATGATCTTTTTATGTCGAACTTGTTATGGATAAGGAGTTGTTTAAATGAATAAAGATAGATTGTTCAAGTTCATTCAAACTTCCACTCGGGGCAATTTCTTCTCAGTCGAAATATCCGAAGATGGAACTAAAGTAGTCCAATTAGCCAAAGAGTTAGAAAAAGAAGGAAGAATTAAGTTGAGGGAATGCACACGAAAAGATCAAAGTGTTTATCTGGAAGGAATACTTAAGTTTGTGCCTAGCTAATACTTAATGAGCTTTAACGAAGGACTTATACTACGAATTTCAAATGCTCCATGGAAAAAAGGCATCCAACATTGGATGCCTCAGTTTGTAGACAAAAGGGGTTCGGAATTAAAAAATTCCGAACCCCTTTTTGAGATTCCCTTTGAATTTTTGCCTGAAGTTAGGAGATTGGGGCTCTACGAGCCCACTATGTTAGGCCATTTTTGGACCTCGCCATGTCCAATTGGCCATCTTCTTTAAATTAATGGCAGCGAAAGTAAGCATCGCCTGCATCGACAATTTTTTAAGTCCCCTTAAAGTTGTCCAACGCATACCATGCTTTTCTTTTGCATCTGCGAATACACGCTCAATCGTTTCTTTACGTTTCGCATATATAGTTTTTACATCTTGATGATGACGCAGATGATCTGCTTCTTCCACATGTGTTTGCCAAATATGCCGTGTCACCACTTTTTGATGGTCTTTGCTTTCTGTACACTGAGATAAAAATGAGCATGTCGCACAAGTGTGTTTGGGTGATTTATACTCGCGATAGCCCTCTTTATTGGTTGTTGAGTACTTTAATAGCTCTCCCGAAGGACAAAGGTAACAATCAAAATGTTCATCGTATACATAGTCCTGTTTGCGGAAAAATCCTTCTTTGGTGCGAGGACGTGTATAAGGTAAAGCCGGTATGATTTCTTTGTTAAATAGGTAGCTTGTAATCGCTGGTGTTTTATAAGCTGCATCTGCGGCAACGGCTTCCGGTTTTCCAACTTTCTCAATCACTTGTTCAACTAGTGGCTCTAAGATCTGACTGTCATGTATATTTCCAGGTGTTACAATCGTTCCCAATACAAAACCGTTGCGGTCTGCGGCCGCATGGAATGAATAGGCAAACTGTTTTGTTCGTTCATCTTTCACATAGTAGCCACTCTCAGAATCCGTTGTACTTTCTTTAATCTCTTTGGTCTCTTCTTTATCAAATTTATCTGATGGAAAAGGCTTCTTTCCATGTTTTTCACGATCTTGATTGATTTCTTCTTGAAGACGCCCTTGATACGCTCGTGTTTCTTTACGAACGATTTTCTTTTCAAATTTCCTTTTATTCGCACTGGCTTTCACATGTGTGGAATCCACGAAAACGTGTTCAGCACTTATTAACTTTTTATTAGCAGCTGTCATTAAAATGCGATAGAAAATCTGTTCAAACAGGTCTGTATCTTTAAAGCGTCGCTCATAATTTTTCCCGAACGTAGAGAAATGAGGTACTTTATCATGGAAACCATAGCCTAAGAACCAACGGTAAGCCATATTGGTTTCAACTTCTTCAATCGTTTTACGCATGGAACGAATACCGAAGGTATATTGAATGAATGTCAGTTTAACTAAAATAACTGGATCAATACTTGGGCGTCCTACCTCTGAATACATCTCTTTCACCAAGTCATAAATGAAAGTGAAGTCAATGGCAGCCTCCATTTTACGAACCAAATGGTTCAGTGGCACCAGTTGATCTAACGTAATCATTTCAAGTTGATCTCGCTGAATAGAATCATGTTTAGAAAGCATCCTCATCACCTCAAGTTTTAATACTTCTATTTTAAAACAAAAATGACTCCAGGCAAAAGTGTTTATCTAAAAGGTAAGACAAAGTTGATTGGAACGGAAGGTACGAGACTCCTGCGGGAAAAGCGCGTCTAGGGGAGACCCCGCAGGCGAAAGCCGAGGAGGCTCCCCGACCGCCCGCGGAAAGCGAGTGCCTGGAGTGGAAAATCAACGGCCAAATTGTACAACTCATAAAAAATAGACAAACTCGATTTTCATCGAGTTTGTCTACAGTCTGAGGCATCCAACATTGGATGCCTTTTTCTATTTTAATCAAGTCCTATTTAATGTTTGAAGATTCTTTTTAATAGTTTCACGGTTTTTGATTATTGCCGTCTTCAATTCTTCAACGGGTGAACTTTTATCATCTTCTTCACTAAGTTGCTGCACACTTGATTGGTTTTGTATAAGTATTTCAATTGTATCCCGTAATTCTGGCAGTGATACCTTGAATTGTTCGGATAAATGATGTAATGCCTTATGTAAATCGGGGTTATGGATTGAAGGGACAATCCCTTCATGTTCATCTTTCAATGATAATCCTCCTCTAAGCTTATTCGCGCTTTTATATAGCATATTATTGAGGGTAGATAATTATACAATGAAGGCTCTATTTCGACATGGGAAATTACACTCATTAATCAATGGATTATATCGGCATAGTGCCATGGGATCATTGAACTTGGTTGAAATCAGTAAAAGCTCAATTCCCAGACTCCTCGCTTGCAAGGCCTGAATACTTTAGTGAAATTATAAATAAATCAGAAAAAACATTGACATATAGCAAACAAATTAATAATATGTTTATTATATTATAAACTTTACAGGGAAGTGTTTGTTTAATGAAGGACGCTGAAATGTTTTGGAGTGCATCTCAGGATGAGCTTAAACAAGGGTATAGCGAAGAAGGGAATCAATATATTTGTTTGCTATGCGGAAATGCAATTGAAAAGGGGATAGTATACCCGAAAGATGGGGTTCTTTATGAAGCTGAGAGGTATATGCGAATTCATATTGAACATGCACACAGCTCCGTTTTTGAATACTTGATTGATCTCGATAAAAAACTTACAGGGCTTACTGATCACCAAAATCGTCTCCTTCGCCTTTTTTACCAGGGGAAGAATGATGCTGAGGTTCAGGAGGAAATGGGAATTGGAAGTCCTTCCACAATTCGGAACCATCGCTTTGTGTTAAAAGAGAAAGAGCGTCAGGCTAAGTTGTTTTTAGCACTGATGGAACTTTTGAAAGATAAAGATGAACATGCGCCGGCATTTATCCCCCTTCATCAAAAAGCAAGGATGGTCGATGATCGTTATAACGTTACCGAGGATGAAAAGATGGCTGTACTGAAAAAGTATTTCCCTAAAGGCAGTAAGGATGCATTAAAGTCTTTCCCGCCCAAGGAAAAACAAAGGCTGATGATTCTCCAAGAAATTATGAACCGTTTTGAAAATGAGCGAAAATACGAAGAAAAGGAAATCAATCAAATATTGGGTGCCGTTTATCATGATCATGTTCTTTTGAGGAGATATTTAATAGAATATGGATTCTTGGATAGAAAGCCTGATGGGAGCCAATATTGGCTGAAGAAATGATGACTGGAGGCAAGGAAGATGGATCGTAAAAAAGAATTGAAGCAATTATATAAAGAAACGAAAGTTGAAGCGGGTGTATACCAAATAAGAAATACGGTAAATAATAAAGTTTTTATCGGGAGCACCAGAAATTTAAAGACGTTGAAGGGTAAACAATTTGAATTGGAAGTGGGAACAAACACCAATAAAGTTCTCCAGGATGAGTGGAATCAATATGGGAAAGAGGCTTTTTCTTTTGAAGTACTGGAGGTAATGAAGCCGAAAGAAACAGGATTTTTCGATGCAAAACGGGAATTGAAAAAACTTGAAGATTTGTGGGTCGAAAAAATACAGCCATATGAAGAACAGGGATACAATAGAATGAAATCCAACTGACTTTTTTGAAGTTAATCTTTTGAAATTCTTCCGTAATTCCAGCTCTCGATTTAGCGTTTGCGCATCTCATCCCTTTATGGGAATGGGATAAATGAGGTATTATTGAATAAGATGGTAATATATTCAAGTGTTTTGCTTAGGAGGTGCTGGGATGGAAAATGAAAATGGATATCTAAGGGCGAAAAAAAGGGTGGAAAACCTTAAGGCATTCTACATCCATTTAACGGTGTATGTATTGGTGAATGTAATGCTTTTTGCCATTAACCTATTAACTGATTCTGGTTATTGGTGGTTTCTTTATCCCCTTGGAGGGTGGGGGATTGGAGTTCTGATACACGGCATTACTACCTTTGCAGATGGAAACTTCGGGTCTGAGTGGGAAGAAAGAAAGATAAAAGAATACATGGAAAAGGATAAAAAGAACGGTTGAATTTGGATATTTTCAAAACCGGGAGTCATTTATGGCTCTTTTTTTATGTGGAAAGATAATTATAGGATCTCACTTGTTGTTAGTTTTTAAATGGTTTAAGCTAGTAATGCGGGACCTGTTTGTAAAACAGAGGGGGAACCTGTGAAGGACCTTCACTAAATAATTAATAATAGGAGTTGCTAATGAAAAAAATAGGATGGGCCATAACGGGGATAGGGGCAATCATTGCACTGGGTGCCTTGCTTTATCCTCTGAATGTCATTAATAAAACACTATGTATATATTTTTTGCTTGGCGGTGCAGGGCTAATGTTTGTCGGGTCTATGATCAGGGCCTTTTCGCTTCTTAAGAGATGACTGATTAAAGAGTCTTTTAGTTACATAAATGATTGATCAAAAACGTTCAATTAGGGTGATGACATGGAGAAAAACCAATTGAAATATGCCCAGCAGCATCTGGCTAATGAACGCACCTTTTTAGCATGGATAAGAACGGTGATTGCGATAGTGGGGGTTGGTTTTCTCACGACGAGCCTGCATTTTACGATAGGTGTGCATCGGGATTCCCGGATTGACTTAATCAGTATCGTACTGGGGATGTTTACATGTGCTTTGGGCCTTGTGATTACAGTACTGGCGACGTTCGGGTATCTGCAGAAGAAGCAACAAATCATTGAAGGGACGTTCCGGCCCTCGAGTGCACACGTAATTCTTATCGCTGTTTTTATGGTCATTTTGTTATTGATGATCATTTTATATTTTGTTTTCATAAAGGTTTAAAAAACTGTCCTATCCTAAATAGGTCAGTTTTTTAGTTTCTACTATAATATACTTATTCTTACGTCATTACGGTAAGATTTCTTCCATTAATTAAAATGCAATCAAAAAACAGAAGCATGACATACTCTGAATTTCATTCTGGTCATGAAGGAGTAATAAAAAACTTGTAATAAAAATCATGCAGTATCGTACACCTCAGCCTTAGTGAAACCTAGGGTTTTCAGGAATGATATATCATCGGTCAGGAATAATCGATCAAGATTTCCTTATCATGTCTTATGCCTTCCTGAAAATATTGTTTATTAGCCGTTTTTTATTTGTAAATAAACTTCACATCAACAATGCTTGCTTTCACTCCAATGAATTTTGATCACGTTTTAAATATTTGTTTAATTTCCATTTAGTGAGATATGATAAAGGAAACTAAAAGGAGGTCAACAAGATGGTGGATATCAAAAAAGGTGAAAGTTCTTTTTTTGTCGAAGAATCTGGCGAGAAGCTAGCGGAAATCACATTCTTTAAATCAGGTGATGATGTAATCACGGTCGATCATACCGTAGTTTCTGACAAGCTTCGCGGACAAAAGGTAGGAAATGCCCTTGTTGAAAAGGTAATAGGATTCGCACGTGAGGAAAAACTGAAAATTGTTCCGGTATGTTCGTTCGTTCAAAAACAGTTTGAAAAAAATGCTGAATATGAGGATGTTTTGGCTAAATGAACCAGAGGGCTGGACACAGGGGGATGATATATTTCACCTGTGTTCGGCCCTTTTGCATTCAGGCAGGGTGTGTAAATGAATAAGGATTTTTTCATCAATCAGCCCCCTTCAAGTTCTTCCAGTTTAATAATATATAAAGCGCCTTTCCGTCTAGGACATTTTTCGCATTAAATATAGGGGAGGTGCCAGGATGGCTATCAAATTACAAACCCTATTGAATCGCGCAAAGGAAAATATGGGAAGCGGTATGAACCCGGTCGTGAACGAAGCGATACTTGAAGTGGTTAAATTGGCTTATGAAGTGGGGATATTTGTTCAAATCACGGCTGGTTATCGAAGTTTCTTGGAACAAAAAGAATTGTATGAACAAGGCAGAACGAACAAATCAAAACCAATCGTGACTTATGCGAGAGCGGGCCAATCCTTGCACAACTATGGACTTGCTGTAGATTTTGTCATTGTCAGTGATGACGGCAAGCGGGCATTGTGGACAGAGGACGAAAAGTGGACAAGGGTGGCAGCCATAGCGAAATCCCTGGGCTTTGTTTGGGGTGGGGATTTTGAATTGTTCCGGGATTTTCCGCATCTTGGAATGTCGGGAGGTTTGTCCACGAGAGATCTTCAAAAGGGATTGAGGCCGAATCTTGTATCAAAAGTTACGTTTCCAAACCCTTGTCACAAAGGAGATTGACAGTGGGAAATGAAGCTGAAAGGAAAAATGGATGTATCCACATGGTGAAAACATTACAAGTGACTTGAATAGGATGGGTAATACATGGATGGATACGTTAGTGGAGTTCCAATGATAAGTTATAAAAAATAAATGATGTACCTAACGTTTTAAAAATTAAAAATTGAAATAACTTTATTTTATAGAATGTGGTAATGATAGGTATGTAAGCGTATACAACAAATCTTTCAATTTAGAATTATCAAAAAATTCTCAAAAACCTGTTGACTACTACCGGAAATACGCGTAAGATAATCACAAATACAAGACATCAAACATAAGCGATACGAAAAATAGAATAATGCGAAAAGCATTGAAGAGGATAAGTAGTCTTTTTAAAAGTCATTTACAGAGAGCCGGGTTGCTGAGAACCGGTATTGTCCCGAAAGATGAACTCACCTTGGAGTTTCAGCTTGAACGTCAGACTAGTAGGGCTGAACGGGTGCGTACCAGTACCCGTTACCAAAACAGAGAATAGTGTAAACTATTCAAAGTGCGCATGGAGTTTCATGCGAAAAAGGGTGGTACCGTGGAGTGGCTCATCAAGCCTTTTCACCCCTTTAACTTGCTAAGTGCAAGTACATTTGGGGTGAAAAGGCTTTTTTGTATGCACAAAAAGCTGAAAATTCTGAATCTTGGGAAAATACTTAGAAGAAAAGCGAAGGAGGTCTTTACGAAATGACACAAAAATCAGTGGTAGCTGATCGGAAAAGTGGAAAGACACATTATAGTGGTGCCGAATTTCTGATGGATGCATTGAAAAAGGAAAATGTTGAAGTCATCTTTGGTTATCCAGGTGGTTCCGTATTGCCGATTTATGACAAGCTTTACAGTTCAGAGCTTTTTCATATTTTGACAAGACACGAACAAGGTGCGATCCATGCAGCGGAAGGATACGCCAGAATTACCGGCAAGCCGGGGGTTGTCATAGTCACTTCCGGACCAGGGGCGACGAACATTGTGACTGGTTTGGCCGATGCAATGATCGACTCTTTGCCGCTTGTGGTAATTTCGGGTCAGGTAGCTACCAGTGTAATTGGTACAGATGCTTTCCAGGAAGCTGATGTACTGGGGATTACTACACCGATTACAAAACATAACTATCAGGTGAGAAAGCCGGAAGACCTCCCGCGCATTATAAAAGAAGCTTTTTATATCGCTTCAAGCGGCCGGCCCGGTCCAGTATTAATCGATATACCTAAAGATATGGCCATTTTAGAAGGTGTATCGACGGATGTGGAACCGGAAATGGATCTCCCTGGTTATCAGCCGACGACCAAGCCTAATTACTTGCAGATCAGAAAGCTTGTTGAAGCCGTAAGTGGAGCGAAAAGACCGGTCATTCTTGCAGGGGCAGGTGTCCTGCATGCAAAGGCGTCCAATCTATTAAAGGACTATGTTGAGCAGCAAGGCATTCCAGTCGTCCACACTTTATTGGGTCTTGGAGGTTTTCCGGCGGAACATCCTCTCTTTATCGGAATGGGTGGCATGCATGGCTGTTTTGCAGGAAACATGGCGTTATCGAAATGTGATCTATTAATCAATATCGGTGCCAGGTTCGATGATCGATTGACTGGGAATTTAGCGAAGTTCGCACAGCATGCAACGGTGGCCCATATCGATATTGATCCAGCAGAAATAGGTAAAAATGTACCGACGAAAATTCCAGTCGTCGGAAGTGCTAAGGAAGCATTGACGGACTTGATTGCACAAAATGGCAAGAAGCCGGAAATTGATGAATGGACCACACAGCTGGCTGCATGGAATGAAGAATTCCCATTGCGTTATACACATGAAGAAGGCGTCCTGAAACCTCAGCGGGTCATCCAGATGCTTCATGAAAAAACGAATGGGGAGGCCATTGTTACGACGGATGTTGGACAGCATCAAATGTGGGCAGCACAATACTATCCGTTTAACAAACCGAATTCATGGGTCACTTCCGGTGGACTGGGGACGATGGGCTTTGGCTTACCTTCGGCTCTCGGAGCGCAGCTGGCGAATCCGAAAGCGACGGTGCTTTCGATATCGGGAGATGGAGGATTCCAGATGTGCCTCCAAGAACTTTCGGTCATAGCCGAATTGAATCTGCCGATCAAAATCATCATCGTCAATAATGGGGCACTTGGGATGGTAAGGCAGTGGCAGGAACTCTTTCACGATAAACGTTTCTCACACAGTATTTTTCAATCGCATCCGGATTTCGTGAAATTGGCCGATGCGTATGGAATTCCAGGATACAAAGTGACGACAGAGGAAGAGGCAAGCAACTGCCTGGATGTAGCGTTGAAAACTGATGGTCCCGTGTTGATCGATTTCCGGGTAAAGCAAAATGAAAATGTCTTTCCGATGGTAGCACAAGGAAAAGGGCTTGATGAAATGGAAGGAGTTTAATCAATGAAGGGAATTCTTAGCCTCACCGTGAACAACCGTCCAGGCGTCCTGAATCGGATTACGAACCTGTTCACTAAAAGAAATTATAACATTGAAAGCATGGCTGTCGGGCCTTCCGAGCAGGCCGGCATTTCAAGGATGACCTTTGTGGTCGATGTTGATGACGAAGCTGTCGTGGAACAGATCACCAAGCAATTGAATAAGCAGATCGATGTATTGAAAGTAAATGATATTACGAATCAATCGATTGTGGCGAGGGAACTTGCACTCATTAAAATATTGGTGACTACACAGACCCGAGCCGAGATTTATTCAGTCATCGAACCCTTCCGAGCATCAGTTATTGATGTCAGTAAAGATAGCCTGACAGTTCAAATCACAGGGGAATCGGATAAAATCGAAGCCTTCATTGAACTGATCAAGCCATATGGCATTAAGGAATTGGCAAGGACAGGGACTGCCGCCATCCCGCGTGGAATGCAAATAGCACACGCTAAGAGCGCGACAATCGTATAAACAAAAAACTAAAAAACAAAAAACAAAAAACAATGAAAAGAAAAGGGAGATGTAATTATTATGGCAAAAGTATATTATAACGCAGAGGCAAACGAGAATTTTTTCAACAATAAAAAGGTAGCGGTAATCGGATATGGTTCACAAGGACACGCACACGCACAAAACCTGCGTGACAGCGGTGTAGAAGTAATCATCGGAATCAGGAAAGGTAAATCCTTCGATAAAGCCGTGGAAGACGGGTTCAATGTTTACACAGTTAAAGAAGCAGCTGAACAAGCAGATGTAATCATGAACCTTTTACCGGATGAAACTCAGCCGAAGGTATATCAAGAAGAAATCAAACCGGTCTTGCATGCTGGTCAAGCGTTAATGTTCGCACACGGATTCAATGTCCATTTCAATCAAATCGTTCCTCCGGCAGACGTAGATGTTTTATTAGTCGCTCCAAAAGGTCCTGGACATCTTGTTCGCCGTACATATGAACAAGGTGCAGGAGTGCCGGCATTGTTTGCCATCTATCAAAATGTTACGGGGGAAGCAAGAGAATTGGCACTTGCGTACGCTCGGGGGATCGGATCTTTAAGAGCTGGCGGTTTGGAAACTACTTTCCAGGAAGAAACGGAAACGGATCTATTTGGAGAGCAAGCCGTACTTTGCGGCGGATTGACTGCCCTTGTGAAAGCTGGATTCGAAACCTTGACAGAAGCTGGATATCAACCGGAAGTAGCATATTTCGAGTGTTTACATGAACTTAAATTAATCATCGACCTTATGTATGAAGGCGGTATGGAAAACATGCGCTATTCCATTTCTGACACAGCTCAATGGGGAGATTTCGTTTCTGGACCACGCGTTGTGACGGAAACTACGAAAGAGGCCATGAAAGCGATCTTGAAAGACATCCAAGACGGAGAGTTCGCTAAAGGATGGATTTTGGAAAACCAAGCGAACCGTCCAGTCTTCAATGCTATCAATAATCGTGAAAACCAACATCAAATCGAAGTGGTGGGCCGTGAATTAAGAAAAATGATGCCATTCGTAAAACCTCAACAAAAAGAGAAAGAAGTGGTAGCCGTTGCGAAAAATTAATATATTTGAAACCACACTTCGAGATGGGGAGCAATCCGCCGGTGTAAATTTAAATTTTACCGAAAAGCTTGAAATTGCTTATCAGCTTGAAAGATTGGGTGTTGATATTATCGAAGCCGGTTTTCCGGCAGCATCCAAAGGGGATTTTAACTCCGTACAGGAAATCGCGCGCAAAATTAAAAACAGCTCTGTTACGGGGCTGGCGCGTGCTGTAAAAGGAGATATTGATGCAGCTTGGGATTCATTGAGGATCGGTGCAGAACCAAGGTTGCATACGTTCATCGCCACTTCGCCCATTCATCGTGAATATAAGTTGAAAATGTCGAAACAGCAAGTGATTGAAAAGTCCGTTGAGATGGTTAAGTACGGGGCAGCACGTTTCCCGATCGTACAATGGTCTGCAGAAGATGCCAGTCGTACAGAACTTGACTATTTGGCTGAAATCGTTGAAGCAGTCATTCAAGCTGGTGCCAAGGTCATTAATATTCCAGATACTGTAGGATATGCAGCTCCAATCGAATACGGAAACATTTTCCGGTACCTTCGTGAACATGTTCCTTCTATTGATAAGGTTAGCTTATCTGCACACTGCCATGACGATCTTGGTATGGCAACCGCCAATTCATTGGCCGCCATCGAAGGCGGGGCTACACAAGTCGAAGGTACAATCAATGGCATTGGTGAACGTGCCGGAAATGTGGCACTTGAAGAAGTGGCTATGGCACTCTACATCCGTAAAGATTTCTATCAAGCGGAAACGGGCCTTGTATTGAATGAAATTAAAAGAACCAGTGATTTGGTCAGCCGACTTACCGGAATGCAAGTTCCTGCTAATAAAGCCATAATTGGTGCCAATGCATACGCACATGAATCTGGCATTCACCAAGATGGCATGTTAAAAGAAAAAACGACATACGAAATCATTTCACCTGAACTCGTCGGAGTTTCGTCCAATTCACTTGTTTTAGGGAAGCATTCAGGACGCCATGCTTTCAAAGAAAGATTACAAGAGTTGAATTTTTCGGTTACGGATGAGGAAATGAACTCATTATTCGTTCAATTCAAGGAATTGGCCGATAATAAAAAGACCATGACGGATGAGGATATCGTGGCACTTGTGCTTGAAGAGAAAGCGACGGATATCAGTTTCTATGACCTGATTTCCTTACAGATTTCCCACGGTACACATCAGACGGCAACAGCGACGGTTACACTGAAAAAAGGCGATAATGAAGAGATTCAGGAAGCGGCAACAGGTGCAGGAAGTGTTGAAGCCCTTTATAACACGCTTGAAAGATGTTTGGGCAGCGAAATCAACTTGCTGGACTATCGGATTCAATCGGTAGGTGGCGGAATGGATGCACTTGCCCAAGTTTTTGTGAAAATTGATTTTAATGGTGTGGAAACAAGCGGCCGCGGTCTGGATCAGGACGTCTTGGAAGCATCCGCAAAAGCGTATTTGAACGCTGTGAACCGAGTGATCATCATGAAGGAATTGGAAGAAAAAGCAGTATTACAATAGGAAGGGGAGATTTCGATGAAAAGGAATATTGCGGTGCTTCAAGGAGATGGCATCGGGAGAGAAGTAACAAGAGGCGCTGTAGAAATCCTCGAAGCCGTTGCCCAAAGATATGGACACGATTTTGAATTTCAATATGGTGAGATTGGCGGCGGGGCCATCGATAACACGGGTTCGCCCCTGCCGGATGAAACAGTGGAGATTTGTAAAAACAGCGATGCGGTATTATTAGGGGCCGTTGGAGGACCTAAGTGGGATGCCCAGCCTGCGCACCTAAGACCGGAACGAGGTTTGTTGAAAATCCGAAAAGATTTGAATCTTTATGCTAACATCCGTCCAATCAGCTACTATTCCAGCTTGTCGGAATCTTCTCCTCTTAAAAAGGAATTCATTGAAGATGTGGATTTCGTGATTGTCAGGGAACTAACTGGCGGCCTTTATTTCGGAAAGCCAAGTGAACGCGTTGAAAAAGAGGGGAAAGAGGCGGTTGTCGATACTCTTTTCTATCAGAAAAGCGAAATGAAGCGCATTATTGAACTTGCTTTTGCATTAGCATCGGATCGCAAGAAAAAAGTAACATCCGTGGATAAAGCGAATGTTCTTGAATCCAGCAGGATGTGGCGTGAAACGGCTGAAGAAATCGCCAAGGACTATCCGGATGTAACCCTTGAACACATGCTTGTGGATAATGCAGCCATGCAACTGATCAAAAACCCGAAACAATTTGATATTATCGTGACGGAGAATATGTTCGGTGATATTTTAAGCGATGAAGCATCCGTGTTGACTGGTTCGCTTGGAATGCTACCATCTGCCTCTATATCAACAAAAGGGCCTAACCTATATGAACCGATTCATGGCTCAGCTCCGGATATCGCGGGCAAAAACTTAGCTAACCCAATCGGGACCATTTTATCAGCGGCGTCCATGCTGCGTTTATCCTTTGGCCTGGAAGATGAGGCACATGCCGTTGAGCAGGCAGTGGAAGCGGTCCTTGATTATGGTTTGAGAACAGGCGATATCGCAAATGGCCAACCAAATATTACGTCTACTTCAGAGATGATTGCAGAAATAAAAGCAAATCTTTTAGACCAGGAAGCCATTTCCAACATCATGGGAGCTTACGCATAAACTTCTTTCACGGCCTAACATTAGGCCGTGTTTTTTAAAAAAATACAAGATTGATCGAGGTGGGATAAAGATGGGAAAGTCGATAATAGAGAAAATATGGGATCGCCATATTGTAAATGAAGAGGAAAATAAACCGGATTTAATTTATATTGACCTTCAATATATTCATGAAGTGACCTCTCCGCAAGCATTTGAAGGATTAAGATTAAAAGGACGTGCAGTCAGGAGACCCGACCGTACTTTTGCGACAATGGATCATAATGTGCCAACCGTTAATCGTTATTTCATCGAGGATGATATTGCAAGGAAACAATTAGAGGCACTTGACCAAAACTGTAAGGAGTTCGGTATCCGCCTTGCTGATTTAGACAGCCCGGAACAAGGGATCGTTCACGTTATCGGACCGGAATTGGGTCTTACACAGCCAGGGATGACGATTGTCTGCGGTGACAGTCATACTTCCACACATGGTGCGTTTGGATCGATTGCGTTTGGAATCGGGACGAGTGAGGTTGAGCATGTTTTAGCCACACAAACCCTATGGCAAACAAAACCCAAAACATTAAAGCTTGAGGTTAATGGCAAGCTTGGTCACGGCGTGATGGCGAAAGATGTCATTTTATATGTGATTTCTAAATTCGGCGTCGATTTCGGCACGGGACACATTATTGAGTATTGTGGGGAAGTTTTCCGGGATATGTCGATGGAAGAGAGAATGACGGTGTGCAATATGTCGATTGAAGGCGGGGCAAGAGCGGGGCTGGTAGCTCCCGATGAAACGACTTTCTCTTATTTGAAAGGTCGTAAGTATTTGCCAAAAGGGGAAGAGTTCGAGCAATGTGTACAGGACTGGAAGTCACTTTCCAGTGATGAGGATGCTGTATACGACCAGGAAATCACTCTTGATGGCAGCCTGATTTCGCCAATGGTCAGCTGGGGTACAAATCCTGGAATGGCTAGCGGAGTGGACGGTAAAGTACCTACCTTCGCGGAAGATATCATGGATCCAAAGGAACTGAATCGTGCACTTGAGTATATGGGTCTTGAGGAAGGCATGCCGATTACGGATATTCCCGTTCAGCATGTATTCATAGGATCGTGTACCAATTCACGCATTGAGGACTTACGGCAGGCTGCAGAAATGATCGAAGGCCAGACTGTTCAAAAAGGAGTTCGGGCGATGGTCGTTCCCGGTTCACAGAGTGTTAAAAGGCAAGCGGAAGATGAAGGGTTGGATGAGATCTTCAAATCTGCGGGCTTTGAATGGCGCGAATCAGGTTGCAGCATGTGCTTGAGCATGAACCCTGATGTGGTTCCAGCCGGAGAGCATTGTGCCTCCACCAGTAATCGGAACTTTGAAGGAAGGCAAGGAGCTGGTGCCAGGACACATCTAGTTAGTCCGGCAATGGCTGCTGCGGCCGCCATTCATGGGAAATTTGTCGATATTAGGAATTTGAAAACGACTGAACAAGTCCATTAAGAATAGAATTAACCGGAGGTGCAGAGGATGGAACCCATTACTATATATAAAGGAAGAGCGGCGGTACTTGACCGTAAAAACGTGGATACGGACCAAATCATTCCAAAGCAATTTTTAAAACGAATTGAGCGAAGTGGATTTGGTGAATTTTTATTCTATAACTGGCGTTTTGATGAAAATGGAAAAGAACGTCCTGAGTTTGAATTGAATCAGCCCCATAATCAAAACGCGTCCATTTTAATAGCCGGTGAAAATTTCGGCTGCGGTTCTTCGCGTGAGCATGCTCCATGGTCCTTGAAAGACTACGGATTCGATATCATCATCGCACCGTCCTATGCTGATATCTTTAAAAGTAATTGCATGAAGAATGGCATGGTCCCCATTGCTTTAACCCAAGCTGAAGTGAAGTATTTAATGGAGAGAGTGGCGGCACCTGACTATGAGTTGACGATTGACCTTCCCAATCAGACATTGAAAGATGGTCAAGGGTTTGAAACAAGTTTTGAAATTCATCCATATTGGAAGGAAATGCTCATTAAAGGCTGGGATGAAATTTCCATAACCCTTCAATATGATAAAGAGATTTCCGCCTATGAATCACAAAAAAAGGTTGTATCGAGCATTTAATTGAAGATGGTCATTTTCCCGTCCTCCTTTCATATTTGAAAGGAGGACGGGATTTTTTTATGGGAAAGCTTGAAATGGACGGAAAAGGCGTTTATTCTCCCATATAAAATTTTGTGTTTCCTGCTATTACATGCTAAACTGTTTTTCAAAAAGCGAACGGTGAGGCGGAAAATAGGATGGATAATGAGAACAACCAAAAGAAGGCTGGAGAAACCAAGATTATCGCCTTTCCAAATCTCGGTGAAAGGCTGATTGTAAAAGGGTTGGATGAGCTTGGAAACAGAAACTTTAAAGTAGCTGCACAGCTTTTCAGCCAAGCCAGGGAATATGAGCCCGAAAATGATGAGGTTTGCATGGGGCTAGTGGTCTCTCTAGTCGAACTTGAGCACTATGAGGAGTCAAAAGAGTTATGTATAGAGATGCTGAATAAAGGCATCGGCGACTATTTTCAACTTATCAATATCTATTTGATGGTCCTGCTGCAATTGGGCGAGCATCAGGAAATGGTCACGACGATCGAACTGCTATTTGAAGAGAGCCAAATTCCCTTTGATAAAGAGGAACATTTCGAAAAGATGCTTCAGTTCAGCAAAAGGGCCCTTGAGGATAAAAAAGAGGAAAAGGAAAGGCAAAATCAGCAGCTTGCAGAAGAATTGCAAGAGGATGATCTCTTTGAAGGGAAAACGGATAATGAAATGTTCTTGGTCATTTCAAAACTCACGAATATCAACATTCGACCATTCATCCCGCAAATCGAACAATTTCTACAAAGAGACGAGGGACACCCTTTCTTTAAAACGATGCTCCTTAACATCCTTATCGACCAGGAATATGCCGAGGAAGTGACACTAAGGAAATTCAATCAATCGAAGTCGGTCATACCAAGGGAATTGAAAAGTTTGAAGGAGACGGACTTCTATAAGACGGTAACCGGCCTGACAGAAGAGGAAATCAGTCAGGAAAACCCGAGCTTATTTGAAATGGTCCATAGTTTAATCGATCGTCATTCCTTTCTGTTATATCCTTTTGAACCCGGACCTGAAAGCTTGCCGGCTTGGGCAGCTGCCTACCATGCATTAGCGGAGGAATACATGACTGGGGAAGTTTTCGGGAGGGACTTAGCGGACCTTTATCTGGCTGATGAAGAAACAGTTGCGGATATTCTATCCTATTTAAAAGAAATTGAGGAAATTTCTTATCCCATTATTTAAGCTATTGCTGTTGTAACAGATTAAACCTGTGGTATAATGTAGTGGTTGTAATGTATAAATCGTCGAGTTTTGACGATTTCCCAATATTTTTTTTGGGTATATTTGAAGGATGACTTGTTAACACTTGCAAAGCATATTCATCCAATGCTTATTATTGAAGTATATAGATTTTTTGGAGGGAAACACATGTCTGTAAAATGGGAAAAACAAGAAGGTAATCAAGGCGTACTAACAATTGAAGTTGACGCTGCAAAAGTAAACGAAGGTTTAGACGCAGCTTTCAAAAAAGTAGTGAAACAAGTAAATGTACCTGGCTTCCGTAAAGGTAAAATGCCACGTCAAATGTTCGAAAAGAAATTCGGCGTAGAATCACTATACCAAGATGCGCTTGATATCATTCTTCCAGATGCTTATGCAAATGCTGTCGAAGAAGCTGGAATTCAGCCTGTAGATCGTCCAGAAATCGACATCGAGAAAATGGAAAAAGGCGAAAACCTGATTTTCACTGCAACAGTAACGGTTAAGCCTGAAGTTAAATTGGGAGATTACAAAGGTGTTGAAGTTGAAAAGTTCAATACTGAAGTAACTGACGAAGATGTTGAAAACGAATTGAAAACATTACAAGAGCGTCAAGCTGAGCTTGTTGTTAAAGAAGAAGGACAAGCTGCTGAAGGCGATACAGTCGTTCTTGACTTTGAAGGATTCGTTGATGGTGAAGCATTCGAAGGCGGAGCTTCAGAAAACCATTCATTGGAAATCGGTTCGAACTCTTTCATTCCAGGATTTGAAGAGCAACTTGTTGGTCTTGAAACTGGCGCTGAAAAAGATATCGAAGTTTCTTTCCCTGAAGAATACCATGCTGCTGAACTTGCAGGTAAACCAGCTGTATTCAAAGTGAAAATTCACGAAATCAAAACAAAACAACTTCCTGAGTTGGATGATGAGTTCGCGAAAGATGTCGACGACGAAGTTGAAACTTTGGCTGAACTTAAAGAAAAAACAAAACATAAATTAGAGCATGACAAAAAACACGAAGAAGAAAACTTCATCCAAAACACTGTAATTGGTAAAGCTGTTGAAGGTGCGGAAATGGACGTTCCTGAAGCAATGATTTCAAATGAAGTGGACCGCATGATGAATGAGTTCTCTCAACGCATTCAATCTCAAGGACTTAATTTGGAACTTTACTACCAATTCTCAGGTCAAGACGAAGAAGCTTTAAAAGCACAAATGAAAGAAGAAGCTGAAGGGCAAGTTCGTACGAGCCTTACTCTTGAAGCAATTGCTGAAGTTGAAAAACTTGAAGCGACTGACGAAGATGTGGAAGCTGAACTTGGACAAATGGCTACAATGTACAACATGGAAATTGACGCGATCAAACAAGCTCTTGGAAACTTAGAAGGAATCAAAGGCGATCTTAAAATTAAGAAAGCTATTGACTTCTTGGTAGAAAACAGCAAAACAGTTGACGCAAAATAATTTTTATAAATAAGTAGATTTAAATATTTCCTTTAAAAAAACAAGGCGCGAGTAATCGTGCCTTGTTTTATACATATTGAGAATTAGTGGAAATTTCAAATATCGGTTAGTTCCTGATTGATTTTTTTTGGATTTCAGTGTAGATTAGTTCTAATACCGCATATACATATTTATACAGCAAATCCTGATTTTAAAAATCAAAAGTTTTGGGCATACTGGTAAAGGGCAAATACATATTGATTGATTATTGTACTTATTTAACAACTCGGACGCGTGAGCATTTTTGTTACTAAACTTCCAAGAACATGATAAAATGCAAAACATACTAGGGATTTTGGAATGCTTAAGTAGATGTGTGCCTATTTTTTTCATTCGATTGGGTACCACTATGTAATAGAGTTGGAAGAGTATTTAAAGGGGTGAACGTACATGTTTAAATTTAATGATGAAAAAGGACAGTTAAAATGTTCTTTTTGCGGTAAAACACAAGAACAAGTCCGTAAACTGGTTGCTGGTCCAGGTGTCTATATTTGTGACGAGTGTATCGAGCTTTGTACGGAGATCGTCGAAGAAGAGCTGGGCACTGATGAAGAAGTGGAATTCAGGGATGTTCCTAAACCTATGGAAATCCGTGAAATTCTTGACGAATATGTGATTGGACAAGAACAGGCGAAGAAATCTTTGGCTGTCGCTGTTTACAACCATTATAAACGTATTAATTCCAATAGCAAAGTCGACGATGTGGAGCTTTCTAAAAGTAACATCGCCCTAATCGGACCGACGGGAAGCGGGAAAACCCTTCTTGCGCAAACATTGGCACGATTACTGAATGTTCCTTTTGCCATTGCTGATGCAACTTCATTGACGGAAGCTGGATATGTTGGGGAAGATGTCGAAAACATCCTTCTAAAATTGATCCAAGCAGCTGATTATGATGTGGAAAAAGCGGAAAAAGGCATCATTTATATTGATGAAATCGATAAAGTTGCCCGTAAATCGGAAAATCCTTCCATTACACGTGACGTGTCTGGTGAAGGTGTGCAACAAGCTTTATTGAAAATTCTTGAAGGAACGGTTGCAAGCGTTCCGCCTCAAGGTGGGCGTAAACATCCGCATCAGGAGTTCATCCAAATCGACACGACCAATATTTTGTTCATCTGTGGCGGTGCCTTTGATGGCATCGAACCGATCATCAAACGCCGTCTTGGTCAAAAAGTCATTGGTTTTGGCTCTGACGTGAAGAAGGATGATGTTGCAGAAAAAGAATTGCTTTCCAAAGTCCTTCCTGAAGACTTGCTTCGTTTCGGTTTAATTCCGGAATTCATCGGACGTCTTCCGGTAATTGCGACTCTTGAGCAATTGGATGAAGCTGCTTTGATCGAAATCCTGACAAAACCGAAAAATGCCCTTGTTAAGCAATATCAAAAATTGCTTGAACTAGACGATGTCGAATTGGAATTCGAACAGGAAGCGCTTAGTGAAATTGCTAAAAAGGCAATTGAACGTAAAACTGGTGCACGTGGCCTGCGATCCATCATTGAAGGCATCATTCTTGAAGTGATGTTCGATCTGCCTTCACGTGATGATGTTGCAAAATGTGTAATCACAGGCAGCACGATTTCAAAAAATGAATCTCCAAAGCTCGTCCTAAAAGACGGTACGACCATCAAAGGACAAGAAAAGAAGACATCTGCTTAATTAATAGGAAAAGTAAGACTGCCAGTTCATCCTGGCAGTCTTTTTCTTTTGTCTTTTTTTATGTTTATTGAAAAATTGTTGTTCTTAAGGATGAAAACCCCAAAATTTACAACACGAATTTCTTGGATAATATCGCCCTTCCAAAGGAGATACTAACAGAAATGACAAACTAGGAGAGTGCAGGAGGGAATACGATGAATTGGACAGGATTGGCGTTGTTTATCCAGCTGTTTTTTGGGATTATTATTGGATTGTATTTTTTGAACCTATTGAAAGGCCAGCGGACACAAAAAGTTTCCATTGACCGTGATTCACGTAAGGAAATGGACCAATTACGGAAGATGAGATCGATTTCGTTAACTGAGCCATTGGCTGAGAAGGTTAGACCAAGCTCATTTAATGAAATCATCGGTCAGGAAGATGGCATTAAATCTTTAAAGGCTGCTTTATGTGGGCCGAATCCCCAGCATGTGATAGTTTACGGTCCTCCAGGGGTAGGGAAAACAGCAGCGGCCAGACTTGTTTTGGAAGAGGCTAAGAAAAACGGGAAGTCCCCTTTTAAGAATTCGGCAGTGTTTGTTGAATTGGATGCCACCACAGCCAGGTTCGATGAACGGGGGATTGCCGATCCGCTTATTGGTTCGGTACACGATCCAATTTATCAAGGGGCCGGGGCAATGGGACAAGCTGGCATTCCGCAGCCAAAGCAGGGTGCAGTCAGCAATGCTCATGGAGGCGTATTGTTCATCGACGAAATAGGGGAGCTACATCCAATACAGATGAATAAACTGTTAAAGGTATTGGAGGATCGTAAGGTCTTTCTGGAAAGTGCCTATTATCAAGAGGAAAACCAAAATATTCCCACTCACATCCATGATATTTTTAAAAATGGACTTCCGGCTGACTTTCGATTGATTGGAGCCACAACGAGAACGCCAAATGAAATCGCACCTGCAATACGCTCGAGATGCATAGAGGTATTTTTCCGTGAACTTGATCGGGAAGAAATAATCACCGTGGCTAAAAATGCATCAGATAAAGTGGGAATCACCATCAGTGAAAAAGGCTTGCATTCGATTTCGGATTATGCCCGAAATGGCAGGGAAGCCGTCAACATGATTCAGACTCTTGCAGGAATTTCAATTAATGAAAACAGGACTTTTATCAGAGAAGAAGATATAGATTGGATGGCACATAGCAGCCAACTGACCCAAAGAATGGACAGGAAAATAGAATCTAATTCTAAAATAGGCCTTGTCAACGGTCTTGCAGTCTATGGTCCCAACAGCGGGGCATTGCTTGAAATCGAGGTTACGGTCATGGCTGCCTCTGATGAAAAAGGCTCGATAAATATTACCGGCATCGTTGAAGAAGAAAGTATTGGCGGTGGTGGCGGCAAGTCGATTCGCCGTAAGAGCATGGCAAAAGGTTCGATTGAAAATGTCATTACGGTTTTACGGTCGATGGGAGTGCCTGCCGATCAATTCGATATCCATGTGAATTTCCCGGGCGGAAGTCCTGTAGATGGTCCTTCTGCCGGAATCGCGATGGCAACTGGCATATACTCGGCCATTTATAAAATCCCTGTTGATCACACAATGGCGATGACTGGGGAAATCAGCATTCATGGCGGTGTTAAACCGATTGGCGGTGTCATTCCGAAAATCAAGGCCGCAAAACTTGCCGGCGCAAAGAAAGTAATCATCCCAGCCGATAACATGCAGCCTTTGCTATCTGAAATCAAGGATATAGAAATCATTCCGGTTACGAATGTAAAAGAAGTGCTCGATCAGGCACTGAAAAAGGAAATGATATCGGAACAAATACTCACATCCTTGGACCTATCGAAAAAAGAAAGTGTATAAACGAAATGCCCCGGCTAAAATAAAACCGGGGCATTTTAAGGACCATATTGGAGTCCGTCTTAAACTTAAAGAAAAAATAAACACGTGTTCAGACGTGCTTTTTTATCTAATATTGGAGATAATAATAGCAGTCGAAACGTGTTAAGGTAAACGAATAGACACTTCTATATAAATAGGATAGAATTGTTAAAAGGTTGAGAACATGGGTAAATAGTTTACAACGACGATACTAATTAGATGGAGGTGTCAGGAAATGACTGATAAAGAAATCATCGTCCCCCTCCTGCCGCTTAGAGGACTGCTTGTATATCCAACGATGGTACTTCATTTAGATGTAGGCCGAGATAAATCGGTACAAGCCCTTGAGAAAGCAATGGTGGAAGACCATCTTATATTTTTGACGACACAACAAGATGTTTCGTTGGACGAACCAGGTGAAGAAGATTTATTTACAATGGGAACTTTAACAAAGGTAAAACAGATGCTGAAGCTTCCGAATGGTACAATCCGGGTGTTGGTGGAAGGATTGAACCGGGCAGAGGTCATTGATTTTTACGATTATGAGACACATTATGGTGCCAAGATTAAAATATATGAAGACAGTGATGAAAAGGATGCTGAACATCAAGCATTAATGCGCACACTATTGGATTATTTTGAACAATACATAAAAATGTCCAAGAAAATAACCGGTGAAACATTTTCTTCCACTTCCGATATTGAAGAGCCAGGGAGATTAGCCGATATAATCGCTTCCCATTTGCCTTTGAAATTGAAGGAAAAGCAAGAAGTGCTCGAGACCATTGATATGAAAAAGCGTTTAAGCCGTGTAATCGAGATCATCAATAACGAGAAAGAAGTTCTTTTCCTCGAGAAAAAGATCGGCCAGCGTGTTAAGCGTTCGATGGAACGGACTCAAAAAGAATATTATTTACGTGAACAAATGAAAGCGATCCAAAAGGAATTGGGCGATAAAGAAGGGAAGACAGGGGAAATTGAGGTCCTCAACGAAAAGATAGAAGAAGCGGATATGCCAGAGCACATCAAAGAAACGGCATTAAAGGAATTGGACCGTTATGAAAAAGTACCGTCCAGCTCAGCCGAGAGTTCTGTCATCCGCAATTATATCGAATGGTTGATCTCGCTTCCTTGGTCCAAAGCTACTAAAGATGACTTGAATATTCACAAAGCTGAAAAAATCCTGAACCGGGACCACCATGGATTGGAAAAGGTGAAGGAGCGGGTGCTTGAGTATTTAGCCGTCCAGCAATTGACCAATTCATTGAAGGGTCCTATCCTTTGCTTGGTTGGACCACCTGGTGTCGGGAAAACCAGTCTCGCTAAATCAATCGCGTCATCACTGAATAGGAATTTCGTCCGTATATCTTTAGGCGGGGTGCGTGATGAATCGGAAATCCGCGGACATCGCCGCACATATGTAGGGGCGATGCCAGGACGGATCATCCAAGGTATGAAAAAAGCTGGAACGATCAATCCTGTCTTTTTACTGGACGAAGTGGATAAGATGTCCAATGACTTTAGGGGAGATCCATCTGCAGCGATGCTGGAAGTACTCGATCCTGAGCAAAACCATAATTTCAGTGATCATTATATTGAAGAAACGTATAATCTTTCCAAGGTCATGTTCATTGCGACGGCGAATAATTTGGGATCGATTCCTGGCCCGCTTCGTGATCGTATGGAAATCATTTCGATTGCAGGTTATACTGAGATAGAGAAACTTCACATAGCCAAGGATCACTTACTGACTAGACAGTTGGAAAACCATGGTTTATTGAAGACACAATTGCAAATCCGTGAGGAAGCTCTTACCAAAATCATCCGTTATTATACTCGGGAAGCCGGTGTCCGGAGTCTGGAGCGACAGCTTGCAAGCATCTGTCGAAAGACTGCAAAAATCATCGTGTCCGGAGATAAAAAGCGGGTCGTCATTTCTGAAAAGAATGTCGAGGAGTTTTTAGGGAAAACCATGTTCCATTATGGACAGGCGGAAGTCGAGAACCAAGTCGGTGTTGCTAATGGTTTAGCATACACGTCGGTTGGTGGCGATACGCTGCAAATCGAGGTTTCCTTATCACCAGGTAAAGGCAAGCTTATCCTGACAGGAAAGCTTGGCGATGTAATGAAAGAGTCAGCCCAGGCTGCTTTCAGCTATGTCCGTTCAAAAACCGAGAAACTTCATATTGATACGAACTTCCATGAAAAATATGATATTCATATTCATGTCCCCGAAGGTGCCGTCCCTAAAGATGGCCCATCTGCAGGCATCACGATTGCAACAGCGTTAATATCGGCCCTAACTAATAGGCCGATCAGAAAAGAGGTAGGCATGACAGGCGAAATTACATTACGCGGACGGGTTCTTCCGATCGGCGGGCTTAAAGAAAAATCTTTAGCGGCCCATCGCGCAGGACTTACGAAAATCATCATCCCGCAAAATAACGAAAAGGATATTGATGATATCCCGGAAAGTGTCCGTAAAGCATTAACATTTGTTCCAGTTTCACACGTCGATGAAGTCCTTGAGCATGCATTGGTAGGTGTGAACGAATGAAAGTAACAAGTTCAGATATTGTCATCAGTGCTGTGAAGCCTGAACAATATCCCAATACTCCAATACCGGAATTTGCCTTGGCAGGCCGTTCCAACGTTGGGAAATCCAGTTTCATCAACAAAATGATCAATCGAAAAAACTTGGCGCGGACATCCTCTAAACCGGGTAAGACGCAGACCTTGAATTTTTATATCATAAATGAAGCACTCCATTTTGTGGATGTACCGGGTTATGGTTATGCAAAGGTATCAAAAACGGAGCGCGATGCCTGGGGAAGGATGATCGAAACGTACTTCACTTCCCGTGATCAGCTCCGCGCTGCGCTTCTGATCGTCGATTTGCGTCATCCTCCGACTAAGGATGATATCGCAATGTATGAATTCCTGAAGCATTATGATCTGCCAAGGATCGTCATTGCCACCAAAGCGGATAAAATTCCAAAGGGCAAATGGCAGAAGCACTTGAAGATCACGCGCCAAACGTTGAATATGGAAAGAGAAGATGAATTGCTTCTTTTCTCAGGGGAAACAGGAGAAGGTAAGGAACAAGCATGGGGCGTCCTTAAGAAATATATGTAAAAGAAAAGGGTATTCCGCATCTGGAATACCCTTTTTCATTATGGAATTCACATAAAATGCGAATCGGTCCATATTCACTTTTTTCGAACCAAAAAGAAAATGCCGATTGCCATCAAGGCAAATGGCCAAAACCTTTCGATGTTCGCCGTGCTTGTTTCAACAATCCCGAAAGACGTTGTGATTTTATCATAGAATAAGAAAAGGATCGAGATGATGAGTATTACCATCCCGTGAAACATTCCAGAATTTGTTTTACGTGCCCGAAGAATAAATCCCAGCGAGATGATTAAAATAAAGATACCTATATTGTCCGGCCAAATATCCAGGTTCTCGACAATGTGGAAGTGGGCCCCGAACCCCAGTAAGATGACGCCTGGCAGGATGGACTCATATTCATTACCGCTATAAGCCTGAATCAAGAAGGCGGCACCAACTATACATAATAAAGTGGGCCAGCTAAAAAAGCCTGGAAAGATCTCCATTTGGGAATGTTCAAGAAAAAAATAGAGTCCGAAACCGATTAAAACGATTCCAGGGAAAATACGCTGCGTTTTCATTTTATCCTCCTATCCAATTCGATTACTTGAAGTTTTTTGCCATTTTTGATATGGTACTTTTGTACACAATGTCGAAATATGTATGTAACTTACAAATCCCGCTTAGACACCTTTTGTAGCAATCAGGCGTTTTGGCTGTCTTTTCATGGTAGCATACGTTTTCATAAACTGTTCATATTATTTGCGTGAATCAATTTTAGTACATGGTATAATAAATTTACATGAAAAATTTTGGGGGTGCAAAACAAAAGGATGCATATTCTAGCGGTTGGTATTAATTACAAAACTGCCCCTGTAGAAATTCGGGAAAAACTATCGTTCAGCGAAGCCGAACTTGCCGAGGCAATGAAAGCTCTTAAAAATAAAAAAAGCATCTTGGAAAATATTATTATTTCAACATGTAACAGAACGGAGATATATGCGGTCGGTGACCAGCTTCATACAAGTAGGTATTATATAAAGGAATTTCTTTCGGAATGGTTTAATATCGATAAAGAAGAATTTTCTAAATATCTCTTCATTTATGAAGGCGATGGGGCTGTCGAGCATTTATTTTCTGTTACCTGCGGCTTGAATTCCATGATCCTGGGAGAAACTCAGATTTTGGGACAAGTACGTTCAAGCTATCTGTTAGGGCAGAAGGAAGATACGATCGGTACCGTTTTTAACCATCTCTTCAAGCAAGCCCTTACATTGGCTAAAAAAGCTCATTCGGAAACCGAAATCAATACCAATGCCGTTTCCGTCAGCTATGCGGCAGTCGAGCTTGCAAAAAAAATCTTTGGAGGCCTGAACGGCAAGAATGTCTTGATTCTTGGGGCCGGTAAGATGGGTGAGCTAGCCATTCAAAATCTTCATAGTAATGGAGCCGACAGCATCACAGTCATTAACCGCACCTTTCAGAAAGCGGTCGACCTGGCGGAAAGATTCAATGGTACAGCAAAACAGCTTCAAGAGCTGCAATGCGCTTTAGTGGAGGCTGATATCCTGATCACTTCCACTGGATCAAAAGATCTTCTCGTAACAAAAGAAATGATGTCATTCGTGAATAAGCTTCGTAAAGGCCGTCCTATTTTCATGGTCGATATCGCAGTGCCGCGTGACCTTGATCCAACATTGGGCGAGCTGGAAAATGTCTTCCTGTATGACATTGACGATCTTGAAGGGATCGTGCAAGCCAATATCGAAGAACGTAAAAAAGCTGCCGAGAAAATAGAATTGATGATCGAATCTGAAATTGTGGACTTCAATCAATGGATTAATTTGCTTGGTGTGGTGCCAGTCATTTCTTCTTTACGGGAAAAATCCCTTTCGATACAAAAGGAAACGATGGAAAGCATCGAAAGAAAGCTTCCGCATTTAAGCGAACGTGACAAAAAGGTTCTGAACAAGCATACGAAGAGCATCATCAACCAAATGCTAAAAGATCCTATTCTTTATGCAAAAGAGCTTGCAGATGAGCCGAATGCAAAAGAGCAATTAAATAATTTCGTTAAAATCTTCAATTTAGAGGAATTGATAGAAGACCAGCTGGTTGCGGATGATGAAAAAGAACTGAACAGTTCCAAGGCATCCCTATTGAATCCAGTTCCTGTCCAGTAATGAGGTAGATATGGAATTACTAATGACAAGATTGCATGAAGCCACTGTGTTGTTGTATGCCATCAGTATGCTTTTATATTTTATTGACTTCCTTAATAATAACCAGAAGGCTAATAAGGTCGCCTTCTGGTTGCTTTCTATTGTTTGGGTACTGCAAACAATTTTTTTGTTTCTGTATGTAATGAAAACGGGAAGGTTCCCGGTATTGACGATTTTTGAAGGCTTATATTTTTATGCATGGGTCCTCATATCGTTATCTTTGATCATTAACCGATTGCTAAGAGTCGACTTTACGGTCTTTTTTACGAATGTATTAGGTTTCATGGTTATGGCCATCCATACATTTGCACCTGTTCAGATAGAATCTCAAGTGCTTGCACAGCGTCTGGTTTCAGAGCTATTGCTCATACATATCACTTTTGCCATCCTATCTTATGGGGCATTCACGCTTTCTTTCGTGTTTTCACTACTCTACTTAATTCAATATGATCTGTTGAAACGGAAGAAGTGGGGGAAACGGCTGCTTCGACTCGGCGATCTAACTAAGCTCGAGCAAATGTCTTATGTCCTAGCAGTAATAGGTGTTCCATTATTGGTGGTATCACTTATCTTGGGGATTCAATGGGCTTATATAAAAGTGCCTGGGGTATCCTGGCTGGATATGAAGATCATCGGCTCATTTATTTTGCTCATCGCATACAGTGTATTTTTATACTTGAAAATTCGGAAACAAATGTATGGAAGGACGCTAGCCTTTCTGAATATTGGATCTTTCATGATTGTGTTAATTAACTTTTTCCTTTTCGGAAGCCTTTCAACATTCCACTTTTGGAATACATAGGAGGAAACTATGAGAAAAATAATTGTCGGTTCTAGACGTAGTAAATTAGCGATCACCCAAACGAACTGGGTTATCGATCAACTTAAAGAGCTTGGGGTTCCATACGAGTTCGAGGTGAAGGAAATTGTCACAAAGGGTGACCAAATCCTTGATGTAACGCTTTCCAAGGTAGGCGGAAAAGGCTTATTCGTTAAAGAAATCGAGCAAGCGATGCTGGATAAAGAAATTGATATGGCTGTACATAGTATGAAAGATATGCCGGCAGTGCTTCCTACAGGATTGACGATTGGTTGCATACCACCGAGGGAGGACCATCGGGATGCCTTGATTTCCAAGAACCATGAAACCCTTTCTGAACTGAAACCCGGTTCCATCATAGGTACAAGCAGCTTGCGCCGTGGCGCTCAAATTTTGGCTAGAAGGCCGGACCTTGAAATTAAATGGATTCGCGGGAATATCGATACCCGTTTGAATAAGCTGAAAACGGAAGATTATGATGCTATCATTTTAGCTGCAGCAGGACTATCAAGAATGGGATGGGAACAGGGCATCGTAACGGAATTCTTAGATGAAGATATTTGCATTCCGGCAGTTGGACAAGGAGCACTATCCATTGAATGCCGTGAAGATGACAAAGATCTGCTGGCAGAACTTGCGAAATTGACCTGTGAAAAAACGAAAAGAACGGTTGAAGCGGAACGTGCCTTTTTGGATAAAATGGAAGGCGGATGCCAGGTTCCGATTGCCGGATTTGCGGTAGCAAAAGATAATGGATCCGTTTCCTTGACGGCTTTGGTCGCTTCTCCTGATGGAAAGGTGATTTATAAAGAAATGGTCGAGGGGGCAGATCCCGTGACAGTTGGGCATGATGCTGCCAAGCAGATTAGTGAAATGGGCGGTAAAGAATTGATCGATCGCGTAAAAGAGGAGCTTGATCAGTAATGAAACCCTTTCAACCTCTTAAGGATTACCGGGTATTAATCACGAGAGGGAAAGGGCAGGCAGATGGTTTAAAAGATTCGATCGAGAAAAATGGCGGAACGCCGCTTCTTGTGCCATTGCTTGAGTTCACTCTTCCTGATCATATGGAAGAGGTTCATCAGCGTTTAGGTGAGTTGCTTACCTATGACTGGATCATTCTGACAAGTCAAAATGGGGTGGATTTCTTCTTTAAGCTTCTTGGTAAACTGCCTTTAAAGCTTCCGAAAATAGCCGTTATCGGCTCCAAAACAGAAGCGGCCCTGAAACGGCATGGGTATAAGGCGGATTTCGTGCCAGCTCAGTTTGTTGCTGAAGGGTTTGTTTCGGAGTTCATGACCTTACTTGATCCCGGGTCACGCGTATTGCTGGCAAAAGGAAATCTCGCCAGGGCGGTTATTGCGGAGGCAATCAATGAAGGTGGAGCATCGTGTGATGAAGTGATTATTTATCATACCGTGCTTCCTCGAAGCAGTGAAAAAAAACTCGTGCAACTTATAACGAATCATGAAATCGACGTCATAACCTTTACGAGTTCTTCGACGATCCATCATTTTTTGCAGATTATGGAACGCTGTGAGTTGGATACATACATAGACCGGATCATCATCGCATGCATCGGACCGATTGCCGCTAAAACGGCTGAAAAACATGGGCTATCCGTCGATGTTTGTCCAGATGTTTATACGACGGATGCCATGGTTGCTGATTTAATACGCTTCATCGTGAAAAGAAATAATAAGGGAGGAACTTTAAAATGAAAAACATTCCATTCAATCGCCACCGTCGCTTGCGTGCAAGTGCTGGCATGAGGGCTTTAGTCCGTGAAACACAATTGCATAAAGAGGATTTGATCTATCCGATTTTCGTCATCGACGGTGAAAATGTAAAAAATGAAATCAACTCGATGCCGGGTATCTATCAGTTATCCATGGATAATCTGGGAGCGGAAATGGATGAAGTCGTGAGTCTGGGCATAAAGTCAGTCATTTTATTCGGTGTCCCTTTTGATCATGATAAAGACGAACAGGGCACAGGTGCTTTTCACCATAACGGACTTGTGCAAGAGGCAACCCGCTTTATCAAAAAACAATATCCAGAAGTCATTGTCATTGCTGATACCTGCCTTTGTGAGTATACAAGCCATGGACATTGCGGGGTCGTTGAAGGGGAAAAGATCCTGAATGACGCTTCTCTTGACCTTCTTGCCAAAACGGCAATCAGCCAGGCTGAGGCCGGTGCCGATATCATTGCCCCTTCCAATATGATGGACGGTTTCGTTGCGGCCATCCGTGCAGGTCTGGATGAAGCGGGCTATGAAGATATTCCGATCATGTCCTATGCAGTGAAATATGCCTCGGCTTTTTACGGTCCATTCCGAGATGCTGCGAATGGTGCACCACAATTTGGCGACAGGAAAACTTACCAAATGGATCCCGCCAATCGCCTTGAAGCATTCCGTGAAGCTGAATCCGATGTTGCTGAAGGTGCGGATTTCCTAATCGTAAAACCAGCCCTATCCTACATGGACATCATCAGGGACGTTAAGAATAACTTTAATCTCCCGATTGTTTCCTATAATGTCAGCGGTGAATACTCAATGGTTAAGGCAGCTGCCCAAAATGGCTGGATTGATGAAAAAGCGATAGTGATGGAAATGCTGACAGGCTTGAAACGCGCAGGTTCCGACTTGATCATTACGTATTTTTCAAAAGAGGTAGCACGCTGGATAAACGAAGATAATCAAGGATGATTACAAATAAAACCTGTAATGGAAAAGGGGATTGAATCATGCGGTCATATGAAAAATCGAAAAAAGCGTTTGCCGAAGCAAAAGACTTGATGCCAGGCGGCGTGAACAGCCCGGTACGTGCCTTCAAATCTGTGGACATGGATCCAATTTTCATGGAGCGCGGAAAAGGCTCAAAAATGTATGATATCGATGGGAATGAATATATAGACTATGTTCTTTCATGGGGACCGCTTATCCTGGGTCACACGAATGACCGTGTCGTGGAATCATTGAAAAAGGTAGCGGAATCAGGTACAAGCTTTGGAACCTCTACACTGATTGAGAATGAACTGGCTAAGTTGGTCATTGAACGGGTGCCTTCGATTGAGATGATCCGGATGGTATCTTCAGGAACCGAAGCGACGATGAGTGCCCTAAGGTTGGCACGAGGCTTTACAGGCCGGGATAAAATCCTGAAATTCGAAGGTTCTTATCATGGGCATGGCGATTCATTGCTAATCAAAGCGGGATCCGGTGTTGCAACATTAGGTTTACCTGATAGCCCGGGAGTACCGGAAGGCATTGCGAAAAATACGATTACCGTACCATATAATGATCTTGCTGCAACCAAATATGCGTTTGAACAATTTGGCGAAGACATCGCCTGTATCATCGTAGAACCTGTTGCGGGGAACATGGGCGTCGTTCCGCCACAGCCAGGTTTCCTCGAAGGCTTACGTGAAGTGACGACCCAATACGGGGCTCTATTGATCTTTGACGAAGTGATGACCGGGTTCCGTGTCGGCTATAATTGTGCACAAGGCTATTTTGGCATCGTACCGGACCTGACTTGCCTTGGGAAAGTAATTGGCGGTGGCTTGCCGGTCGGAGCTTTCGGAGGAAAGCGCGAATTCATGGAACGAATCGCCCCGAGTGGGACAATCTATCAAGCAGGAACATTGTCTGGTAACCCTCTGGCCATGACGGCTGGTCTTGAAACGCTGAGCCAATTGACTCCAGAATCTTATGAAGAGTTCACCCGAAAAGGTGATATCCTTGAAAAAGGCATTGGAGAAGCAGCGGAAAAATACGGAGTTCCCCATACATTCAATCGTGCCGGTTCCATGATTGGGCTTTTCTTTACAAATGAAGAAGTCGTAAATTATGATACAGCAAAAACATCCGATTTAGAGTTCTTTGCTTCTTACTATAGGGAAATGGCGAATCAAGGCATCTACTTGCCGCCATCCCAGTTTGAAGGTTTATTCCTATCAACAGCACATAGTGATGAAGATATCGAAAAGACCATTGAAGCGGCAGAAAAGGCCTTTGCAAAATTAAAAAAATGATGCAAAAAACTTTCTGGCTAATTAAGCAATCATAAATATTAAACAGGCACCATTTTCCAAAAATCTTTTGGAGAATGGTAGCCTGTTTTTTTGAATTCAATCAGTAAGCGGAAGAATGCTGATTAAAAGTTGAAGGCCGAATAAAAGGGTGGTAGGACGGAATAAAAGGTTGAAGGCCGAAATAATAGGGAGATAGGACGGAATAAAAGGTTGAAGGCCGAAATAATAGGGAGATAGGACGGAATAAAAGGTTGAAGGCCGAAATAATAGGGAGGTAGGACGAATAAATAGATTGAAGGTCGAAATAAAATGGAGATAGGACCGAATAACTGGTTTTAGGACCAAATTTAAATGGTTTCAGGCTGATTGCATTGATCCAATTCTACATTGATTTTAGCCTGGAAAAATAGAATCTCCTCCTTTTTAGTGGTTCAGGATAAATAAGATCTGGATGGCGGCAAATGAAATTAAGGAATAATCATCTTCCTACCTTCATAGATTGATAATGGTATAGGTACCGTTTCCTGAAGCTGAAAGGAGGAGTTGTCTTGTCGCAAGAAAATGAATCGTATTTACGATTTTCTTTAGAGGAATCCGTTTGGTTCCAGAAGGGACAGGAAGTGGCTGAGCTCTATTCCATTTCCCTGGATCCGAATGTGACGATTCAAGAAAGTGATCAATATGTTTTTATACGAGGCTCGTTAGATTTATGCGGTGAATACAAAGACTCGCAAAATGGTGAGGAAGAGGAGTTTTCGCAGACCTTTTTGCCAAAATCCGTTCAAAAGGTCGAGAGGCATCCCAATGGACTTAATGAGTTCACACACCGTTTTCCGGTTGATATAACGATTCCGAATAATCGGATTGCCTCATTAGAGGAGATCGATGTCTCGATTCAAAGCTTTGATTATGCCCTGCCTGAGCATAACTGTTTGAAATTGCAGGCGGATTTGTTGATAACTGGAATCTATAATGATTCATATGTGGAACAACGGTTCGATACGGAGCAGGAAGTTGGGGAAACAGAGGGAGAAGAAACGGATGGGGAAAATGAGTCATACATTCCTTATGCGGCTGCAGTGCCGCCAATCCCGGATTTTCAGCCTGTTTTCCGTGATGAGCAGGAGGAAGAGTTATACACGCCTTTTTCTGCAGAGGCAAGACGAGTATCTGAAGCGAACGAAGAAGAAGAAGAGGAACCAATCTATTTAAGCGATCAGCATAATGCCCCAGTCTTTGAAATTCCCGTTTCACCATATCCTGAAGAGGAGGAGTGGGAAACGGAAGTGCACAGACAGGAAGATGCTGAAGCTGTAGAGGAAGAAGTGAATTTTATAAGTGATCAGCCTGACCCCACAGAGGAGGTACCTGTGTCATTCGTGGATGAGGAGAAACTGGAGGAAGAAGTAAGTAGGCAGGATTCCATAGTGGAGACGGAGACTCCTAGAGTGACTTTGAAAGAAGAAGTGGTAGAAGAGCCTCATCAAGATAGCCCAGTTTCAAATCTTGAAACCGAGGACGTCATCCGGCAGGAAGAAGATGACGTTGTAACGGGACCTATCCTAAATGAACATGTGAAGGTGGAACAGGAAGAGGAGTCCAATTCATCCATAAGCGATCTATTCAAAAAGAGGGAAAGACCAGCTCCCCCAGCCAAGGAAGTCAAAAATTTCAAAGGCAGGAAACAAGCAGCTAAGCGTGATGATAAAGATACGGCCGATCATGATGAAAAGCAGCTTTCCATCATGGATTTATTCGGACGGAAACAAGAAGAAGAACTGGTAAGGATGAAGGTTTGCATTGTCCAGCAAGGGGAAACGCTTGACGACTTGGCTCAACGTTATGATGTTACGGTTCAATCCATACTTTTCAGCAATGAATTGGAGTCGAATCAAAACGTCCATGAAGGGCAAGTCATATATATACCGAAGGCCGTTGTATATAAGAATTGACCAGGACAGAGAGCAGAGCATATGGTCTGCTCCTGTTTTTTACTAGGGTAAAGTTGTTGAACGGCGTTAGAGCAGCCTGATTGGCCACTGGACTTTGGTGACTATAGGAATCGGATTGAGTTTTTTTAGAGAAAGTGAGTGAGTCTCGTGAGGGAAAACGAGAATCAGCAGCCTGCTAATCGGGATCTTGACACGGAAACCGTCTTGAAGGAATATGCCATGTATGTACAATATATTGAGGATTTCGGGCGTGTAAAAAAAGTATACACTGATCGCGGTACATTTGCCTTGAAATCGATTTTACCGCATAACGGCATTGATTTTATAAAAAATGTTCAAAAACTGTACCATCGCGGCTATAACAGGATCGTTCCCATTTATCAAACGATGGATCAGCGTTACGCCGTTCTTCATAATGGACGTTTGTATTACCTGATGCCCTGGTTGAATAATGAAGGGGACGGGGAGCGCGTTGAAAAGCATAAGCAAATGTTCAGGGAGCTTGCCCGGATGCATACGCTGTCCGTTAGGGAAATACAGGTGGATCCAGAGGAACGGGAAGCCCATTATGAGCGGACGCTTGATGCCTGGAATAATGAGAAGGACTTTATGGATGAGTATATTGTCAGCTGTGAAAAGAAGTGGTATATGTCTCCAGTCGAAATGACGGTTTGTTCTTTCTACACTGATATTTCACAGGCACTGAAGTACTCGATCAAGAAGTTTGAAACTTGGTATGAAAAAACGAAGGAAAGTGAAAAGGTTCGAACCGTGGTCACGCACGGAAAGGTCTCTTTGAAGCATTTCGTTTATGACGAACGCGGATATGGCTACTTCATCAATTTTGAGAATTCGAATACGGCACCGCCTCATTTCGATTTACTGCCATTTCTCGTTAAGTCGGCCAGGACCTATCCTGTCCAATGCGATGACTGCGTCGACTGGCTATATAACTATTTTCGTTATTTTCCGTTGAAAGAAGAAGAATTGCTGCTCATGCAAAGTTATCTGGCTTTCCCTGGATCAGCTTTGGAATTAGTGAAGGGTTATTCCGATGGCAGGGGACATCGTTCAGAGCTTGATAATGTTACTCAACTGCAGCGGCAATTTTGGCTACTGAAGAATATTGAGTATATGGTGATGAAAATCGAAGAGATCGAACAGCAGAAAAAGGCGGCTGCCGAGGCTGCCAAAGAAGAGCAATCACCCCCAAGCTAAATATAC
This sequence comes from Peribacillus sp. ACCC06369, assembly GCF_030348945.1. Taxonomy (NCBI): domain Bacteria; kingdom Bacillati; phylum Bacillota; class Bacilli; order Caryophanales; family Bacillaceae; genus Peribacillus; species Peribacillus sp. ACCC06369. Next base: position 3,799,568 of record NZ_JAUCEN010000002.1, on the reverse strand, counting down.
ATGATTGGATCATCTCCAGTCATGTATATTTTTTTGCTGTAAGGGAATAATTAAATCCATTCGAAATACAAAGACATGGCCAAGAAAATAAAGGCGATTAGCAGGAGCATATCGAAGAAAGTAGGGAAAATCAGCGTACGCAATCCTTGGAATAAGACAAAGGGGATGATGAACTGCTGGCAAACACCCCGGAATTTTTTCATCCAAGGCGGTAAAGTATAGGGGGTATATCTTCGCTTCATATTATTACCTTCCTTTTTAGGGCTTCTTATATTCTATGGGCGGGTAGTGGAAAAGGTGAAAAAACGGTCACATTCACTGTTCCTGGAGGATAAAATAAAGAAAATGGCCGGGCAGCGGGATCGAATGCATGTAATGGAATGCTTGCTAAAGAAAGAAAGCGAAAAGATGATTGACTGGAGCCCCATATTTTTTGTACTATATACTATATGCATTCAATGATTTTACATATGAATATAAATCAATGCAAAGACCGGAAATAGTAAGATGAAATGCACTTTTCAGAGAGGAAACCAATTGGTGCGAGGTTTCCAGGCAGCAGCATCCGAAGTCGTCCGCGAGCAGTTTTCGTGAAAGATCTTAAGTAGCGAAGGCCGGTGAAGAGCCGTTATCCGATTTGAGAGCCGAAAGAGATTTTTTACTTTTTCGGAAAAAAGGTGGCACCGCGAACAACTTCCTTCGTCCTTTTGTGATGATGGAAGTTTTTTTTATGCCCAAATAAGGAGGAAATGATATGGAAGAGAACCAAATTTCGATGCCGACTAAATATGATCCGCAGACGATAGAGAAAGGCCGCTACAAATGGTGGCTTGATGGGAAGTTTTTCGAAACGACGGGTGACGATAAAAAAGAACCATACACGATTGTCATCCCCCCGCCGAACGTGACTGGTAAGCTGCATCTTGGCCATGCATGGGATACGACACTTCAAGATATATTGACACGCATGAAAAGGATGCAAGGCTATGATGTTTTATGGTTGCCGGGCATGGATCATGCCGGTATCGCCACTCAAGCGAAAGTTGAACAGAAACTTCGTGCGGAAGGCGTGAGCCGTTATGACCTTGGACGTGAAAAGTTCGTGGAAGAGACATGGAAATGGAAAGAGGAATACGCGAGCCATATCCGTGAACAATGGTCAAAGCTGGGTCTTGGACTTGATTATACCCGTGAGCGCTTCACTCTTGATGAAGGGCTTTCAAAAGCAGTGCGCGAAGTGTTCGTTTCGCTTTATAAGAAGGACTTGATTTATCGCGGCGAATACATCATCAACTGGGATCCATCAACGAAAACGGCGTTATCCGATATCGAGGTTATTTACAAAGATGTACAGGGTGCATTTTACCATATGAAATATCCGTTAGTTGACGGATCAGGTGAAATTGAAATAGCCACCACCCGTCCGGAAACGATGCTTGGCGATACTGCGGTTGCTGTACATCCTGAAGATGATCGGTATAAACACTTAGTCGGCAAAAAGGTTCGCTTGCCAATTACAGGCCGAGAAATCCCGATTGTCGGTGATGACTATGTCGATATGGAATTCGGTTCAGGCGCGGTTAAAATTACTCCTGCTCATGATCCTAATGACTTCGAAATCGGGAACCGTCACGATTTGGAGCGTATCCTTGTCATGCATGAAGATGGCTCGATGAATGAAAAGGCCGGTAAATATGAAGGTATGGACCGTTTTGAATGCCGTAAACAAATCGTCAAAGACCTTCAGGAAGAGGGAGTACTCTTCAAAATCGAAGATCACCTTCACTCAGTAGGTCATTCAGAGAGAAGCGGTGCTGTTGTTGAACCATATCTATCGACTCAATGGTTCGTAAAAATGCAGCCTCTAGCTGATGCATCCGTTGATCTTCAAAAAGGATCCGATGAGGAAAAAGTTCATTTCGTACCGGATCGTTTCGAAAAAACGTATCTCCGTTGGATGGAAAATATCCGCGACTGGTGCATTTCCCGTCAGCTTTGGTGGGGTCACCGCATTCCAGCCTGGTACCATAAAGAAACAGGTGAAGTGTATGTAGGACATGAAGAGCCTGCGGATGCTGAAAACTGGGAACAAGATACAGACGTTCTGGATACATGGTTCAGCTCGGCTTTATGGCCGTTCTCGACTATGGGTTGGCCTGACAAAGACAGCGTCGATTTCAAACGATACTACCCAACAGGAGCGCTAGTGACAGGCTATGATATCATTTTCTTCTGGGTTTCAAGGATGATTTTCCAAGCACTTGAGTTCACGGGCGAACGTCCATTTGAAGATGTACTGATTCACGGTCTTGTTCGTGACGAACAAGGACGCAAGATGAGTAAATCGCTTGGTAACGGTGTCGATCCGATGGATGTCATCGATCAATACGGTGCCGATTCGCTGCGTTACTTCTTATCAACGGGCAGCTCACCAGGTCAGGACCTTCGTTACAGCACGGAAAAAGTGGAAGCGGTTTGGAACTTCTCCAACAAAATTTGGAACGCATCCCGTTTTGCATTAATGAACATGAATGGCATGACGTATGACGAAATCGATTTAAGCGGTGAAAAATCTGTAGCCGATAAATGGATTTTGACACGTTTGAACGAAACGATTTCAAACGTGACAAGACTCGCTGACCGTTATGAGTTCGGTGAAGTCGGCCGTGTGCTTTACAACTTCATTTGGGATGATTTCTGTGACTGGTATATTGAAATGGCGAAGCTTCCGTTATATGGCGAAGATGAAGCGGCTAAGAAAACGACGCGCTCGATCTTGGCTTATGTACTGGATAATACGATGAGATTGTTGCACCCGTTCATGCCATTCATTACCGAAGAAATCTGGCAGAACCTTCCGCATGAAGGTGAGTCGATCACTGTTGCCGCTTGGCCGGAAGTAAATGAAGGATTGACAGATACAGCTGCAGCCGAGGAAATGAAGCTGCTTGTTGAAATCATCCGCGCCGTCCGTAATATCCGTGCTGAGGTGAACACGCCGCTAAGCAAAAAAATCAATTTGATTTTAAAAGCGAAAGATGAGTCCATCTTAGAAACGTTAAAGAAAAACAGCAGTTATATCGAGCGTTTCTGTAATCCTGAACAATTGACGATCGGTATCGAAGTCGAAGAACCTGCTCAAGCCATGACAGCTGTCGTAACTGGCGTAGAACTAATCCTTCCGCTGACAGGGCTGATCAATATCGACGAAGAAGTGAAACGTCTTGAAAAAGAACTCGACAAACTTAATAAAGAAGTTGAACGCGTACAGAAAAAATTAGGCAATGAGGGCTTCGTTAAAAAGGCGCCGGCAAGCGTCATTGAAGAAGAACGTGCTAAAGAAAAAGACTATAGCGAAAAACGCGACTCTGTGATCCACAGGATCAGCGAACTGAAACAACTGTAAAACAAAAGGATGAACCAGCTAATATGCCGGTTCATCCTTTTTTGTGTTGGACGACATTGATTCGAAAATCAAATGTTCCGTTAGGAGGATAGACTTTCTTTTATGAATGTAAGGTACTCCGATACGATATTGATGTCACTTAGTGCACTTAATGTCCGGCTGCCGACTACATCCTCGATTTCGTTGAGCATGAGGCTGCCATCCTCGGCAAATATGAAATCGATCCCGACCAGACCGAAATCAAACGCTTCGATAACTCTTTCTACAAGGGCTAAATCGGAAGCGGTCAGCTCATATATGGAAGCCGATCCCCCAAGCGTATAATTTGCCTTGAAACTTGAAGCGGATTCCCTAAGTACAGCAGCCTTCACTTTTTTACCAACTACAAAAACGCGGATATCCTTTCCGAATAAGCCGGGTTTTTGGACAATCCAATTTCCGTCATTCAGTTCGGCCAAATCATCGGCATGCTCGATTAAATATACTTGTTTCCCGCCGCGGCCACGCGTTTCTTTAGCAATGAAAGGGAACTCCATGTCATCGGCATTCGGCTTTCCGTTGCAATATATGGTATCGGCCATTGGAATTCCCATCGAGGACAAATATTGATGCGTCCTTGCTTTGTCATTCGCGATTTCCGATACGAATGAGGAGTTAAAGCAGGCAATCCCCATTTGCTCCAGTTGCCTTGTTAGAAAAGGATCGATGGCCCGGACGATAGCAAAGTCTGGCAATGCAATTGGCTGAGCTGCATGTTCCACGTACAATTCGTTGGAACGATGACCGATTCTAAGGTCTTCCCGATGGTAAAAGTGTAAATCAAGATCAAGCTTACTGGCTTCGTCAAGCATCCAATCTATGTATCCTTGATTTTTCACGGCATCCTCACGGTTATAAATCAACCAACCTACTTGTTTTTTCATCAGATGCACTTCCCTTTCCTAATTTGTTCAAGATATAATCAAACATGCTCTCAGCGATGTTGATGCCAGTACATTCATAAATATTTAGTAAATGCGAATTCGAATTCACTTCGCACAAAAGCGGCCCCTCTTTACCGAACAACAAATCGACGCCAGCGAAGTCGGCACCTAGTATCTCCGCACAACGGATGGCAAGTTGTGCTTCTTCCCTAGTGGGTGTATAGGGGGCAGCCTGACCACCGACAGTCATATTAGCTCGGAAGTCGTTCTCGGAATGGCGTTGCATCGCTGCTATGACTTGATTGCCGACGACATTCACACGAATATCCCGTCCTTTACTATGTTCGATGAATTCCTGAATGATAAATGGTTTGTGGCCAAGTATGCGGATGGTCTTTAGTAACTCATCCTCTGTTTGGATCAAATATACTTGTTCCCCAAAAGAACCGTATGCTTCCTTAACGATAAGTGGATACCCAAGTTCAATACCGATTTGTATGAAGGCATCCATATTGACCCTTTCAATACCTTCGTACGTGAAAGGTGGAAACAAGGTTTTTGGCATCGGTATGCCATGACTGGCCAATGCTTGATGTGTTTTTGCTTTACTGTCGCAAATATCGATTGCCGTGCTGCTGTTATATACGGGGATGCCGAGCAATTCCAAATGGCGTGCCAAATGAATGTCTTTATCCATGAACAGAACAAAATCAGGCAGCATATCAAAGGCTCCTTTAATTAGCGGCACTCCTTTTTCGATTATGGGAATAAGATCTGAATTGCGGATAAGGGTTGCTGTGATCTCTTTCCTTTCAGCCGCTTCTTTAATGAAGAAAGCTAAACTGGAAAACTTATCATGCTGTAAATAGCCGTTAACGACAATCCAACAGTGGAGATCTGAAGGTTTCATGGTAAAACACTACCTTTCATCTAGGTTAATCGTTCATATATTGATAAAATAATCTTAACGCATAAGAGCGGTATAAAGAAAGAGGAGGCTCAATGATTAATGGTAACAACCATGAAAGACATCAATCATTTTTTTGAACGGCGCCAAGTTCAATTGGGCATGAATTTTGGCCTATCACGAATGGAAACATTGTTAACTGAATTGGGTGACCCCCATAAGGCGCTAAAGTATATTCACATTGCAGGATCAAACGGGAAAGGATCAACCTTGCAATATATTAAAGAAATCCTTCTTGCTGAAGGGATTCGGGTCGCTTCCTTCACTTCACCATATTTAGTGCGGATGAATGAACAGCTGAAGATAAATGCGGATGAAATAAGTGATAAGGATTTTATCGCTGCCTTCCGCGAGCTGTGGCCGTTCATCCAAGAGATGGACAATAAGGGGGATGGTCCCACTCAGTTTGAAATATTGACTGCGATGGCATTCTCTTATTTTAGCAAAAAGGAAGTGGATTTGGTTTTGATGGAAACAGGGCTTGGAGGCAGGCTCGATACAACGAATGTCATCCAGCCGTTTCTTTCGATCATTACCTCGATTTCTTTGGAACATACGAGCATCCTGGGTAACACACTTGGGGAAATTGCTTCAGAGAAGGCGGGCATCATTAAAAGCGGGGCGCCGGTCATCAGCGGAGTCAACGCTTGGGAACCAGCAAAAGTAATCGAAGAAAAAGCATCTTCATTAGGCGTCCCCCATTACCAATTAGGCAAAGACTTTCATGTAGGGAATGTGAAGCAAAGTGAGCAAGGACAAAGTTTCTCCTTTTCGCTTGCCGATAGGTCCATCGAAAATGTGGAAATGCAGATGTTGGGACGTCATCAAATCGAGAATGCGGCACTGGCCATTGCTGCTGTCCTGGTAGGAATGGAAAATATCGATGAAAAAAGCATCCTTAAAGGGATAGGGGAGGCGAAATGGGAGGGGCGTTTTGAAAAAATATCGGATGAGCCGTTGGTGATCATTGATGGTGCACATAATCCTGCCGGCATCGATGTATTGATGGAAACGCTAAAATTGAATTATCCTGAATATAAGTACCGGTTCATATTCAGTTCATTTAAAGATAAAAATTATTCCCAGATGCTTCGAGGACTGGAAACGGAAACGATTGAAATCATCATTACCGAATTCGAACATGAACGGGCGGCGGATGCTCAAACACTTTATGAAGAATGTCATCATGAAAATAAAACAATAAACAAGGATTGGCAGACGGCGATAAGGGAAGGCAGAAGAAAAACAGGGGAGAAAGAGGTTCTTGTCATAACAGGTTCCCTTCATTTCCTTTCACTTGTGAGGGGATTTCTATCTGAAAGTTAAAAAATTCAAAGTGGATGATGATTGATGTGGTACCTCCATAGAGAATGCTAAATGGATAGATGGTGAACTGGTTATTTTTTCTTCTCCATATGCAGAGGCACGATTGTGATTAATTAACTTACATCAGTAACAGTCTCAAAAAAAGGACCTTTTCAATGGTCCTTTTCCCTTTTTAAGAAGGACAGCTCATTTCTATTTAACAGGGACTTCGAAAAAGAAAAAAATCTAATAGAGTGATTGATAACAAAACACCGCGTATATTTGTTAAAATATGTTTATATATTGATTCTGAATAGTAGTTTGGACTTAACGGCTTTAAGCAGAGCCGGGTAGGGAAAATGAAATATGGGAGGAATGAATAATCATGAAGAACCCAAATGATTATGACAAAGTCGCATATCCTGTGAAAGGAATGGGACATGACCTTAGAGATACAACGAAAGTGAATCGAATCCTCGTGCACTCTGTATAAATGATGGGTATCCATTTCTATCTCTTCGTCCTGGGCTTAATTTTAGGCTCATTCTTTAACGTCGTCGGTTTAAGTGTTCCAGCAAATAATCCATTTGCGAATCGTCGATCCGCTTGCCCATCTTGTGGGCGTACATTGACCTTCTTCGAGTTGATACCGGTTATTTCTTATATGTTGCAAGACGGAAAATGCCGGGGCTGTAAAGCAAGGATTTCCCTCCTTTATCCGGTAGTGGAATTGCTGACCGGTGTTTTGTTTGCCTCAGCTCCCATATTTCTTGGCTGGTCTGGTGAACTCTGGGTTGCCTGGACATTGATTTCATTATTTATGATCATCTTGGTGTCTGATGTAGCCTATATGCTCATACCTGATAAAATACTGCTTTTCTTTACGGTGATTTTTATGGTTTTAAGGGTTTCATTTCCGCTGTCACCCTGGTGGGATTCAATTTTCGGAGCAGCGGTTGGTTTTAGCCTTCTGCTATTAATCGCTGTTGTGAGTAAGGGGGGCATGGGTGGCGGTGATATTAAGCTCTTTGCAGTGATTGGCTTTGCATTGGGGATGAAGATGGTCCTGTTATCATTCCTTTTTGCGTGCTTTTATGGGGCATTCCTTGGCATCATAGGGTTGCTAACCGGAATTCTAAAAAAGAAAACGCTGATTCCTTTCGGTCCGTATATCGTTTTTGGGACATTGACTGCCTATTTTTGGGGCGACTCCATTTTATATTGGTATGTAACTTTTCTAAGATGAGCTTAAAGGACCATCACAGTTTACGGGGAATTTGTCAAAAATCACCTGAACAATGAGGCAGTAGGGAACTATCCCCATGCGGCTGCAAGTGAAGGTGACATGGAAGAGGAATGCATGTAATTGTTGAGAGGCGATATTAAAATGTTATGAACCAGAAGTACCAGTACCTGGAAGGCCCTTTTGGTTAACGGGATATGAATAGGGAAATTTGACGAAACCTATTAATGACAAGACGACAAAAGTCTTGTTATTTTTTTTTACCTCTATGATAGGATGAAAAAAATGACCTGGAGAGGAGGAAAAAAATTGGGCAAGCCGGAACAAAGCAAGGGCGTCACGATTAAAATAAATGGGGAAGAAAAAGTATTTGCCGATAAAAAGATTGAAAGTCAAGAGGCGGCGAGTGAGGAACAGGAACATCCAGATGAGAGTTTCGAATGGATACTCCCTGAGGATTCAAATGAGAACAAGATCGTATTGGTTCCCACACCTCCAAAGAAGAAATTGCCAAAGCTGATCGGTTTTGGTACCAGTTCGCTGAAAAGCTCGGATAAAAGACCGATCAAGACATTCATGATCGCCGTCATTTGTGCTGTTTTTTTTGGGTCGATTCTTGGCTTGATTGCCGTTAAAACGATAACAAAGGAAAAAGCCGCAGTATCTTCGGTCGAGACCACGATTCCAACGGAAGCTACTGTTGAGGATAAAAAAACGGCAGTGAAAGAACCAGGTACCCAACTGAAGACATTCCTTGTACAGGGAGGTGTATTCAGCAGCGAGGATGCGGCAAGGCAAATACAAAAGAAAATCATTGAAAAGCAGGTTCCAGCTGAAATTTTCAAATTGGAAGACAGCTATTATTTATTCTTGGGATCGGCAGAGAGTCTAGTTGCAAGTAAGGAGCTGGCCTTGTTCTTAAAGTCCTATGATGTGGACGTATATTGGAAGGAAATCAATTTTGAAGCTGCTGGGACAAGCCAGGAAGATGAGAAAACCCTCGACAAGATGATGGAAGTATATGCTTCATTGGCAGAAACATCTTCAACCAAGCTTCGTGGAAAGGAAGGGACGGTAAACGAAGAAACCCTGAAAAAAAACATGGATGAACTGAAGGCGGGGAAATTATCGCCGGAGTTTTCGAATTTGAACGATGACTTGACTGCTGCGGCAAAGTCGATTGATGAATATGAGACTTCCAAAAAGGAAGAAAAGCTATTCAAGGCTCAAGAAAGTCTTCTTGATTTTTTATTGAATTACCAAAACATATCGAGTTAAGTAAAGAAAAAGGGGAGCTGCCTAATGGGACAAGCTCCCTTTTTGAACTCTCAGGTTACACTTTTTTTATTCTCCGGGAAATACTTACAGATATTTGTCGATTCCTAGTAAACAATAATTGTGGATTGCACCATAATTTGATAGGATAGATATGTATCTCCCTATGTAAAGAAAGGTGACTTTTTTATTATGCAGCCATTGATTTTAGCTTCTTCATCACCACGTCGTAAAGAACTTCTACAATTTCTTCAAATCCCCTTTGAATGCATGAATTCCAATGTCGATGAAAGTATTGATGAAAACATGTGTCCGGATGCTGCTGTGAAAGAGCTGGCCTCCCGTAAAGCGGAAGCCATCTCAGCAAAATTTCAGGAAAGCTGGGTTATCGGCTCGGATACCGTTGTTGTCCTTGATGGTGAGATATTGGGTAAGCCCACAAGCCGGGCGGATGGAAAAAGAATGCTGGAAATGCTATCAGGACGGACACATGAAGTATACACTGGTGTCGCCATCCTATTCGGCAGGCATCGCAGAGTATTCGCAGAAAAAACGGAAGTGACATTTTGGGAGTTGCCAGATGCTGAAATCGAACGTTATCTGGATAGCGGTGAACCCTTTGACAAAGCTGGCGGCTATGGGATTCAAGGATACGGATCTCTTCTTGTCGAACAGATCAAAGGCGACTATTTCTCTGTCGTCGGGCTTCCGGTTTCAAGACTGGCCCGGGAACTTAAAGCAATGCAGGCAGACTTAGGATAATGGATTTCCTCTGGCATCTTCCCTTTCTAAGGAAGGGTGGATTTTTTGAGTGAAAAAATGTTAATACGGGATTACCCGAAAGAAGAGAGGCCGCGCGAAAGGTTTTTGCAGGACGGACCGCAAAGTCTCTCCAATCAAGAATTGCTTGCACTGCTCTTGAGGACGGGATCGAGGGAAGAATCCGTTCTGCAACTATCCGGCAGGCTCATCAATTCCTTCAAGGGCCTGCGCCTGCTAAAAGAAGCTTCAGTGGAAGAACTGACCGTGATGAAAGGGATTGGTGAAGCGAAAGCGATTCAAATCCTGGCCTCAGTCGAACTTGGCAGGAGAATTAATAAATTGAATGATCAAGACCGTTATGTGATTCGATCTCCTGAAGATGGGGCCAATTATTGCATGGAAGAAATGCGGTTCTTGTCACAGGAACATTTCGTCTGTCTCTATTTAAATACGAAAAATCAAGTGCTACAAAAAACTACGGTCTTCATCGGCAGCCTCAATGCCTCAATCGTGCATCCGCGTGAGGTTTTTAAAGAAGCTTTCAGAAGGTCCGCTGCCTCTATCATCTGTCTTCATAACCACCCCTCCGGAGACCCCTCTCCCAGCAGAGAAGATATTGAAGTGACGAAAAGATTAGTCGAATGTGGTAAAATTATCGGGATCGAAGTATTGGACCATATCATTATCGGGGAACATAAATATGTTAGTTTGAAGGAAAAAGGTTATTTATGACACTATCAAAATTTTTGACGATACGATATAATATTGTTTATGATTTTTAAAAGAGGAAACTTTTTCAAAACTCTTATTGTCAAAAAACGACAAATTATTATTTGAACTTATAAAAAGGCATTTTTGTTTACGAAAGGGAGATACCATAATGTTTGGAATTGGCGCTAGAGATATAGGGATTGATTTAGGAACGGCGAATACGCTTGTATATGTAAAAGGAAAAGGGATTGCTGTACGTGAACCATCGGTTGTAGCTGTGCAAACAGATACAAAGCAAATCGTTGCAGTCGGAAACGATGCGAAAAACATGATTGGCCGTACACCTGGTAACGTGGTTGCCCTTCGCCCGATGAAGGACGGGGTAATTGCCGATTATGAAACGACGGCTACCATGATGAAGTACTATATGAAGGAAGCTCAAAAGAAGGGCGTATTCGGCAACAAGCCATATGTCATGATTTGTGTGCCTTCTGGAATTACGGCAGTTGAGCAGCGTGCTGTCATCGATGCAGCTAGACAAGCTGGAGCCCGTGATGCATACCCTATCGAAGAACCGTTTGCAGCAGCGATCGGGGCGGACCTTCCTGTTTGGGAACCTACAGGCAGCATGGTCGTTGATATCGGCGGAGGAACAACGGAAGTGGCAATCATTTCACTTGGCGGAATCGTAACAAGCCAATCCATCCGTATTGCCGGTGACGAAATGGATGATGCCATCATCGTTTACATCCGTAAGAACTACAATTTGATGATCGGTGAGCGTACTGCTGAAGCTATTAAAATGGAAATTGGTTCTGCTGGAGACACGGAAGGCGTAGAAAACATGGAAATTCGCGGCCGTGACCTATTGACTGGATTACCGAAAACGATCGAAATTACTGCTGAGGAAATATCCAAAGCATTAAGCGACACAGTTTCCGCAATTGTGGATTCCGTGAAAAACACTTTAGAGAAAACACCACCTGAATTAGCCGCTGACATCATGGACAGAGGTATTGTATTGACAGGTGGGGGTGCTTTGCTGCGCAATTTGGATAAAGTCATCAGTGAAGAAACGCAAATGCCGGTAATCATCGCTGAAAATCCGCTGGATTGTGTTGCAATCGGAACGGGTAAAGCGTTGGACCACATTCATTTGTTCAAGACTAAATCAAGAGATTCCCGATAAGCATTACTTCTCAAATAGGGCCGGCTCAACAAAAGGTGCAATTTTGAGCCGGTTTTTCTTATGTTTTGCTGTTTAATTTAACTGTTTTTTGGTCTGGATGAACAAGATAATTGAGTAAATTTTAGACCATTGAGTAAATTTTTAGACCATTACCATGGAGTAAATTTTTAGATAGAGGTGCAATTATCATGCCACAGTTTTTTAATAAAAAGCTCCTTCTCTTGCTCGTTAGTATTATCGTTCTCGTGGCATTGATCGGTTTTTCATTAAGAGAAAGAGAAGAGTTGACATGGCCGGAGCAATTCCTGAAAGATACGACAGGCTGGGTCGGAAATGTGTTTAATAAGCCAGTATCGGGTATAACAGGTTTTGTAGGGGGCTTAAAAGACCTTCAACATACATACGATGAAAACAAAAAATTGAAAGCCCGCTTGGATGAATATGTATTATTGAAAACCCAAGTCCAAGATTTAAAAGAAGAAAATGAAGAACTTCGCGATAACCTCAAAAAAGAAGATGACCTGCGGAAGTATTCGCCCACTCAGGCGACGGTCATCGGACGTAATCCTGACCGCTGGCATGAAATGCTGACGATTAATAAAGGGAAGCGTAATGGGGTAGAAAAAAATATGGCTGTCATCACTTCCAATGGATTAGTGGGTAAGGTGAAATCAGCGACGGATTTCACTGCTTCGGTTCAACTCTTAAGTTCGATCGATAAAGCCAATCGTGTTTCAGCCATCGTTCAAGGCGATGATAAAGCATATGGCTTGATTGAAGGATTCGATGATAAGAAGAACCTTTTGCTGATGAAACGTATTCCTTACGATAAAAAGATCAAGAAAAATTCATTGGTCATCACATCCGGTTATGGAGGGATTTTTCCGAAAGGTCTGCTGATCGGGAAGGTTGTCGATGTCAAAGTGGATCAATATGGGTTGAACCAGACCGCATATATTGAACCTTCGACGGATTTTTATGATATTAACAATGTTATGGTCGTTCAGCGCGAAGTGGACGGTGCACCGAAAGAAAGTGAAGGGGAGGATGAAGCTGAGTGAAATATTTCATCCTTTCTTTTATAGCCTTGGTTTTTTTTGTTTTTGAAAGCATCTTCGCCCAGATGTTCGCTGGAGATGCATTCGGGGCCGATAAAATCCTCGTGCCCCATTTCATGATGGTTTTCGTTTTTTTCCTGACCATGTTCGGGTCCAGGAAAATGGGTATGCTTTATGGGGCGATTCTTGGGTTGACTTATGATGTCGTATATACGGAAATCCTTGGGACTTACATGTTCCTGCTGCCTTTTCTTGCCTATCTGATATCGAAATGCATGAAAATCCTGCAAAATAATATATTGATTGCCTGCCTTACTGCGTTTTTATTCACGGCAGTTTTAGAGGTTGTCATCTTTCAGATGAATATCATCCTTTCTTTTGCAGATATGGGATTTGGTGAATTTGCGGAACGAAGATTGCTGCCGACATTATTATTGAATCTCGCATTCATTATTATCAGTTGCTACCCTTTAAAGAGAATGATTGAAAAGCTTGATTTACAGGGAGAAACGGAATAACGTTCCTGTGTCTTAAGAAGCAGGAGGAAATGTATTTTCTCTTTTCCGTGTACGTAGAAAAAGGAAATTTGTTTTCCTATGTCGAATTATATTTCATTGAGGTGAAACAAACGTCATGAATAAAAGAATTCAGCAAAATGTCATGATTAAGGGAACAAAAGACGGGTTTATGCTTCATCTCGATGATTCTTGCTCATTTTCCGAGTTATTGAAAGAGTTAGAAGTGAAGCTTTCGGCAAACTATCAGTTTCAAGAAAATGACCCGTCCATTTCCGTAAAAGTACATACAGGGAACCGCTATCTTGATGAACAACAAGAAGAAAAGATTAAAGAGGTCATCCATAAAAAGAAGAAGCTTTTCGTAGATGAGATGATTTCGAATGTCCTGACGAAGGATGAAGCGAAACGATGGAAAGATGAAAACCAAGTGACGACCGTGACCAAGGTGATAAGGTCGGGACAGGTTTTTGAAGTTCCCGGAGACTTACTGCTAATAGGGGATGTCAATCCCGACGGAACGGTTCGTGCGGGTGGCAACATATATATCATGGGACAGCTAAAAGGAATAGCCCATGCCGGATATAAAGGGAATAATGAGGCCATTATAGCTGCCTCTGTCATGAAGCCTGCCCAGCTGCGCATTGCCGGACAAGTGAATTTATCTCCTGACCAATATACGAAATGGGGACATGACTTGGAATGTGCCTTCATGGATGAAGAAGAAAATATCATAATAGAAAAACTGCAAGTCTTAAAGAAATATAGACCTAATTTAAATAGATTAGAAGGGGGTCTCTAATCGTGGGAGAGGCAATAGTTATAACATCCGGTAAGGGTGGTGTCGGGAAAACGACCACCTCCGCCAATTTAGGAACATCTTTAGCTCTTCTAGGCAAAAAGGTTTGCTTGATTGATACGGATATTGGTCTTCGGAACTTGGATGTGATCATGGGATTGGAAAATCGCATCATCTATGATTTGGTCGATGTGGTCGAAGGGCGCTGTAAGATACACCAAGCGCTTATTAAAGATAAACATTTCGAGGATTTGCTTTATTTGCTTCCAGCTCCACAAAATAGTGATAAATCAGCGGTTGATGAAGAGCAGATGAGGAAACTCATAAGTGATATGAAGCCTGACTATGATTATATCATCATTGATTGCCCTGCAGGCATTGAACAGGGCTTCAGGAATGCCATAGCTGGGGCAGACAAAGCGATCATCGTTACGACTGCAGAGAGACCGGCTGTCAGGGATGCAGACCGTATCATTGGCCTGCTTGAAAAAGAAGAGCATATTGAACCGCCTCAATTGATCATCAACCGGATACGTGGCCATTTGCTTCATGAGGATGAAGAAATGGATATCGATGGAGTTGCCGATTTTCTTAAAATTGATTTGATCGGCGTCATTCCTGATGATGACCAAGTCATTGTGGCAGCCAATAAAAAGGAACCCATTGCCTATAATCCGGACAATAGAGTCTCGCTTGCCTATCGGAACATTGCCAGGAGGATCCTAGGTGAATCTGTACCCTTGACTCCAATTGGCGGCGAACCTAAAGGCTTCATGTCCAAATTGAAAAAATTCTTTAGCGTGCGGTAAATCTATATTCCATATTTAGAAGCGGGAGCACTTGATGCCCTCGCTTTTTTTTATGCTGAACATGTAAAATAAAAAAGGCAAGCCATATCCTGGCTTGCCTTATCCATATGCTGAAATCCAACGGGTTATCCGCGTCTTCCGCCTCTGCCGCCGCGTTTTGATTCGGTGCTGCGTTTAAGAGTTGATAAATTTTCTTCACTAGTCTTTAAAAAGCGAACCATTTTATCTTCGAAATTTTCCTTTGGTTGGAAATTACCTTTTGAACGAAAATCTTTAGAACGGCTATCCCCTTGGCGTGGTGGGCGTTTGGTATAAGAAGAGGTTTGCCCTTCGGGTCTATCTATAGCCTTTTTGATGGACAAGGCAGTTTTTCCGTCTTTCTCACTAATCACTTTTACTTCAATTTGGTCGCCTACTTTAAGATGGTCATTTACGTCTTTTACATAGCTATCTGCTACCTCACTGATATGCACAAGACCTGTTGAGCCTCCTGGTAATTCTACGAATGCTCCAAAATTAGTGATACCTGTTACTTTACCTTGTACTTTGCTGCCTATTTCGATTGACATAAAAAAATGTTCCCCCTCAATAATGTTAAAACCACTTTATTATAACAAATTCAGGGGAACAATATCAATTGGATTTTTCCCCAATTATTCGTTTTTCTGATTCGATGCCCAAATCACCTTGGGAATTCATAAGTTTCTGGTTAATTTATCATCAAAAAAATATTTTTCTGTCAATAAATTCAGGGGTGTGCAGAAAGAAATTCTTTTCTCCGGCATAGTCTGGACAAGATACTCATACGTTGTAATATAGCGCTTTGACATGAGCAGGGGGGAGATCTGGAATGGATGATCGCAGGAAAGATATCCGTAATCGTATCGCCAAGAGACGTAAGTTTAAGGATAATCCGGCAGGAAGCAGTAGTTGGACGGAGATCAACAATGAGGAACCATATGGGATTGATTCATATAATGGGTATTCCGAGAAAGATCATCCGCTCTTCAAGAAAGAATATTTTTTCTTTAAAATCCTTGCCAGTGTATGCCTGTTCCTGATTATCGCGGTGATGTTCAAACACCCTTCTGTGCGGCTCGACCCTGCCAGAAGTTTTGTCATGGAGAACATGAACAAGGAATTTCAGTTCGCTTCAATCTCCAATTGGTACGAAAGTGCATTTGGTAAACCGATCGCTTTCTTACCGAATGAAGCTGATACGGAAACTGTCGACTCGGGTGAAGGCTATGCAATGCCAGCATCTGCGAAGATTACCCAAACCTTCGAAACGAACGGTGAGGGTATCATATTGGAAACGAGCAAAGGCTCGAAGGTCGAGGCAGTCAATGAAGGGGTAGTCATTTTTGCCGGTGAAAAGGAGGGGATTGGAAAGACGGTCGTCATTCAGCATGCCAACAAAAGTGAATCTTGGTATGGGCAGCTGGAAGAGATTGATGTGAAATTGTATGAGTTCGTTAAAAAGGGCAATGAAGTCGGACAGGTTACAGTAAGTGAAGATGGATCCAAGGGCAGATTTTATTTAGCGATAAAAGAAAATGACGCCTTCGTCGATCCTAAAAAGGTGATTTCCTTTGAGTGAATACGGGAAGTTACTGTTTAAAGTCAGGGTGCACCCGACATTGTGGTTTGTCATTGGAATTGCCATCCTCACTGCTCATTTCGTTGAAGTGATGATGCTTCTGCTCATCGTCTTCATTCATGAGATGGGGCATGCCGTTTGTGCCCAGCACTTCAAATGGCGGATAAAGTCAATCCAGCTGCTTCCTTTTGGAGGGGCTGTCGAGACTGAGGAGTATGGTAATAAGAGTTTGAAGGAGGATTTGGCGGTGGTGCTTGCCGGTCCGCTTCAACATGTTTGGCTCATTGGTGCAGCTTTTTTGCTCTATTTCTTTTCTATTATTCCCTATGAGCTGTATCAGCCCTTTTTGTATATGAATCTTATGCTGTTGGCTTTTAATTTGCTGCCTATTTGGCCTTTGGACGGGGGACGGCTGCTATTCATCGGTATTTCCCTATATTGCACCTTTCTTGAAGCGCAGAAACATACACTTCATTTTTCTGCAGTATTCGCTTTCCTGGCTTTTTTGACCTGGCTCATTCTTGATCCGCTCAATTTGAACATCTGGCTCATCATCTTTTTCATAAGTCTCTCACTCGTCATGGAATGGCGGCAGCGGTATTATGCGTTTATCCGCTTTCTTTTGCAGCGCCATTACGGGCATACGAATGATTTGGCAAAACTGAAGCCGATCTCGGTAGATTCACAAGAACCGATTTATAAAGTGCTGGAACTGTTCCAACGCGGATGTAAACACCCCGTCATCATCACGAAAAACGGGAAAGAGAGCGGTTCGTTGGATGAAACGGAGATCCTTCATGCCTATTTTTCCGAAAAAATGACAAACGGGAAAATCGGCGACCTATTATATTCTTATTAAATATGTTATCCTTTCTTCAAATTGAGGAGAGGATTTTTTTTGATGAAAAAGATGATCGCGAACCTAGCTTCACGCGAAAAAAGAGTGGCCGTACTTGAGAATGGTGTTTTACGTAAACTTGAAATCATGCCGCCCCACCAGCGCAGTACGGTCGGTAATATTTATCTTGGGAAAGTGACGAAGGTGTTACCGGGTATGGATGCCGTCTTCATTGATTATGGTGCAGAGAAGAATGGTTTTTTACACCGTGACGAGATTCCCTCTTTCCAGCTGACAAAAAAAAGCGATGGGAAAGCATCCATCGGTCAATATGTCCGTCAAGGAGAAAAGCTGCTCGTTCAGGTGACCCGGGATGAAACGGGCACAAAAGGAGCTAAATTGACAGGGCTGATCGAGTTTTCAACGGATTCCCTCGTATACATACATGGAATGGATTATGTTGGCGTTTCAAAGAAATTCAAAAACGATGATCTGCATCAGCGATGGCGGGAAACGGCCTTACAATATAAAAAGCCTGATGAGGGATTGATTGTCCGCACCTCGATGGAGAACGAAAGCGAAACGGTCTTCCTGGACAGGTTAACCATATTGCGGGATCTCTTTAAAGGACTTGAACTAAAGGCTGCGTCGGTTAAGGCCCCGTCCCTTCTCTATGAGAGGGACACATACCTTGACATGATCATTTCTGAAATGTCGGGAACGGCTACCGGGGAACTTGCCATCGATGATTTCGAGGCCTATCAGGAATTGAAAAAATGGGTACAGGAAAACGGTAAGGAGTGGGAAATATCCCATGAATCGGGTAAGAATATTTTTTCCGAATGGAATGTGGAAGCGCAAGTGGAGAAACTGGCCAAGAAAATTGTCTGGCTTGATAATGGTGGATATTTAATTTTTGAAGAAACGGAAGCTTTCACCGTAATCGATGTCAATTCAGGTAAGTTCACCGGTAAGGTGGCGAAGGAGGCAACATTGTTTGCGGTGAATCAGGCTGCTGCAAAAGAGGTCGCCCGTCAATTGAGATTGAGGAATATCAGCGGAATCATCTTGATAGATTTCATCAATATGGACCAATCGCGACATGCACAAGAAATCATCGACATCGTCAAAAAGGAAGCGGCGAGGGATGAGAAGCGGGTCCAGGTCATCGGCTTTACGGAACTGGGGATTTTACAATTGACGAGAAAGCGAACGTCCCCGTCTTTAAGTGAAATGATGACGGTGCCGTGCCCCGTGTGCAGCGGAAGCGGTAAAATCGAGAGCCCTGAAACGGTGGCTTTCCGGTTGGAACGTGACCTGCTGGAACACCGGAAGACGGATGATGAAGCGGTCTGGGTGGAGGTCAGTAAGGCGGTGGCGGACGTGCTTCTTGGTGAAAAGGAATCATACCGGCCGACACTGGAGGATTTGATCGCTAAAAAGTTATTTCTATCTTTAATCCCCGGTTCCAGTAATACCTATTCCATCAAGCGTTTCGGGAGCATTCAGGAAATCGGGCGGGCTTTCGAATGAAGGACGGGAATTCTTACAAATATATTGACAGCCATTCCAGTTTCATGTTAGGATTTTAATGTTATGTTTGTAGCACCCGTGCTACAACCGCTCAACAACAGGTCATAAGCTTTTGCCTTTCTGGTAAAACGCCTGTGATTGGCGAGTCTGAGACATTTAAGGAGGTGCAAGTATGTACGCAATTATCGAAACTGGCGGTAAACAAATTAAAGTAGCAGCTGGCGAAGCGGTTTACATTGAAAAATTAAACGCAGAAGCAGGCGAAACTGTTACATTTGACAAAGTTTTATTCGTAGGTGGCGAAGACGTGAAAGTCGGTGCTCCACTAGTTGAAGGCGCTACTGTAACAGGTACTGTCGAAAAACAAGGTAAGCAAAAGAAAATCACTGTTTTCAAATACAAAGCGAAGAAAAACAATCGTAAAAAACAAGGTCATCGTCAACCATACACAAAAGTTGTTATCGAAGCAATCAACGCGTAAGGGCTGATTCTAGATGATTAAAGTTGTCTTTGACGCTCCGCAGGAACGGATTACTTCGTTCACTTTAAGCGGACATGCTAATTTTGCTAAAAAAGGTTCTGATATCGTTTGTGCAGGTGTATCGGCTGTTTCCTTCGGGGCAGTCAATGCGATCATGTCCTTAACGGACGTAGAGCCTGAGATTGAGCAAGGGAGGGAAGGCGGCTATCTTCGCTGCGTCATTCCGGGGAATCTTTCGCCGGAATCGGAAGAGAAGGTTCAGCTCCTTTTGAACAGTATGCTCATATCTTTGCAAACCATCGAACGTGATTATGGTAAATACATGAAAATTATCCTCAACCAATAGGAGGTGGAACAAATGTTAAGATTAAATCTTCAGTTCTTCGCTTCGAAAAAAGGAGTAGGTTCTACAAAGAACGGACGTGACTCAATCTCTAAGCGTCTTGGCGCTAAACGTGCAGATGGTCAATTCGTTTCTGGTGGTTCTATCCTTTACCGTCAACGCGGAACAAAAATCTATCCTGGTGAGAACGTAGGCCGTGGTGGAGACGATACTCTATACGCTAAAGTAGACGGTGTTGTTAAATTCGAACGTTTCGGACGTGACCGTAAAAAAGTAAGCGTATATCCAGTAGCACAAGAAGCATAATTGGCATCTTTGAACAGAGGCTGACTCAAAAGGGTCTGATTCCTTCTACGAGACACTATATACCGCGTCATTTTTAATAATGGTATGTGATATAGTGAAGAAGGGGTCCGGCCCTTTATTTATACTATAGGAACGATAAATAACCAGCATTTTGCAGGAGACTTTAGTCATTAGTATAAGGAAAACAACCTCTGACTTAAAAAAGGCTCGCCAATCGGCGGGCTTTCTTAAACTTTCAGGGGGAAAATCCAAGATTACTCTTCCATCCCATTTGGTTTAACCAAATAGACAGTCCACTTCAACTATAATATCTCCAATTGGTGCATAAAAAAGGCCCATTCTCTTTTTTAGTTCAAATGGCTCTACCATCGTCCAAAGAACTCAGGGTGTGTGGCTGTATTTTTTGGACGGGGGCTTTCATGTGAAGGCATGTGAATCGAGCTTCATTTCCTGTTTGTTGTTTTTTTGATATACTGTACAAATGGAAGTATTCAACATGATAGAGCTGAAAAAAGTTTCTTTATCATAATTGAAGGTGTTAATAATGGATAAAAATTGGACGACTATTGAAACTCTGCGTCAAACCAGGCATGACTGGCTGAATAAAATTCAAATCATCAAAGGGAATCTGGAGTTGAACAGAATTGATCGTGTCAAGGGAATCATTGATGAAATCATTGTTGAAACCCAGAATGAAGCACGCCTTTCCAGTTTGAATTTACCTAAGTTCACCGAGATGCTGTTGACGTCGAATTGGAATAATGGATCATTTTATTGCGAATATGAAATCATTGATGTTTTTGAAGGCTCTGCTGAGATGGACGTGCTGATGCATCGCTGGACGAACGATTTCTTTGAAATTCTGGATAAGAATCTGGACCCGTATTATGAAAATATACTAGCTGTTTCTATGTGTAAAAAAGAAGTGAGTGATATGCACTGTTCATTTCATATGCAAGGGAAGTTCATTGATCAATCCGCAGTGATGGAGTTTTTGGGAAGTTCATTAACGGCAGAGCAATCAATTGAAATTCTTGAATGTAATGAGGATGAAATATTTTTTAAGATGGATATTAACTTTTAGAGAAGTATACAGCAAGAAATGACTTGCAGAAAACAAGGAAGTGATAGCATGTTTGTCGATCAAACGAAAGTCTATATAAAAGGCGGAGACGGTGGTAACGGGATAGTTGCTTATCGTCGTGAGAAATTCATACCAAAAGGCGGACCTGCCGGCGGAGATGGCGGCAATGGAGCCAATGTCGTATTTGAAGTGGAAGAGGGCTTGCGTACGTTAATGGATTTCCGTTATCAACGTCACTTTAAGGCACCTCGCGGAGAACATGGCATGTCCAAAAACATGCATGGTGCGGCCGCAAAGGATATGGTCATCAAGGTTCCACCAGGCACGGTTGTCATTGATGAAAAGACGAAGGAAGTCATCGCTGATTTAGTTGAGCACGGGCAGCGCGCCATTATCGCTAAGGGCGGTCGCGGAGGCCGGGGGAATTCCCGTTTTGCTACACCAGCTAATCCTGCACCTGAAATCGCGGAGAACGGCGAACCGGGCCAAGAACGCGATATAATCATGGAATTGAAACTGTTGGCTGATGTCGGTTTGGTTGGTTTCCCAAGTGTAGGGAAATCCACTTTGCTTTCCGTCGTATCCGCAGCAAGACCTAAAATTGCCGAATACCATTTCACGACGATCGTCCCTAACCTCGGAATGGTGGAAACGGAAGACCACCGCAGCTTCGTCATGGCCGATTTACCGGGTCTGATTGAAGGTGCTTCAGAAGGAGTGGGCCTTGGACATCAATTCCTGCGTCATATTGAAAGAACGAGGGTAATCGTTCATGTAATCGATATGTCGGGTCTTGAAGGCAGGGATCCATATGAAGACTACCAAACAATCAATAAAGAGTTGGAAGAGTATAACCTGCGCTTGACTGAACGTCCGCAAATCATTGTGGCAAGTAAAATGGATATGCCGGACTCAGCAGATAATTTAGCGGCATTCAAAGAAAAGCTGGAAGAAGATTATCCTGTCTTCCCGATTTCTGCCGTAACGCGTGAAGGGATCCGTGAGCTTCTTTATGCAATTGCTGATAAAATCGAAGAAACGCCTGAGTTCCCTCTTGACCATGAAGAAGAGAATACTGGAATCCACCGGGTTCTTTATAAACATACATCACAGTCTGATGAATTTAATATTGAACGCGAATCCGATGGCAGCTTTGCCGTATCAGGATTCAAGATCGAGCGTTTATTCAAAATGACTGACTTCACCCGTGAAGAGTCCATACGTCGTTTCGCTAGACAGCTTCGTTCATTCGGAGTCGACGAAGGCCTTCGTCAAAGAGGTGCGACAAATGGCGATATCGTCCGTATCCTTGAATATGAATTTGAATTTGTTGATTGATTGGAGACCATGATGGCAGGCAAAAGGAGGCGTGCGGAGTTTGAATAAGTCCGATCAGAAATTTTTCCTCGTTCGAGAGGATGTCCTTCCCGAAGCGATGAAAAAAACGCTGGATGCAAAAGAAATGATTGAACGGGGAAAAGCAGAATCAGTTTGGGAAGCGGTACAGCGGGTGGACCTAAGCAGGAGTGCTTTTTACAAATACCGTGACACGGTTTTTCCGTTTCATACAGTTGTTAAGGAAAAGCTGATTACACTGTTCTTCTATCTCGAAGATCGTTCTGGTACTCTATCGGAGCTCTTACGGCTCGTCGCCTCATCCGGTTGCAACATCATGACTATCCACCAAACGATTCCCTTGCAGGGACGTGCCAATGTTACCCTATCCCTTAACACGGGTGGGATGACAATGGATATTAATGATCTGCTTACTAAACTGCGTAAAATGGAGTTCGTCGAAAAAGTAGAAATTATTGGTAACGGCGCATAAAAACAGCCTGTACATTTTAAATGTACAGGCTGTTTTTATTTGTAAGAGGAAGATTTAACGATTAAGTATTGTAAAAAATCAGAAAATGGCATAACATAAACATTAGATTTTCCGTGAAAAGGAGTTTATAATATGACATCAAAAATTGCATTTCTTGGACCAAAAGCAACGTTCACGGATTTAGCTGTTTCGCGACTATTTCCTAATGATATTAAAATACCCATGAACACGATTCCAGACTGCCTTGATGCTGTCCGGGACGGGGAAGTGAATCACACGCTCGTACCGATCGAGAATGCTTTGGAGGGATCGGTAAATATAACGATGGATTACTTAGTCCATGAAGTTCCATTACCGATAAAAGGGGAAGTGACGATTCCCATCCAACAGCATTATATGGTGCATCCGGATCATGCATATCCTGGTTTCAAACCGGACATGGTTTATTCGCATTCCCATGCCATCGCTCAATGCCGTAAATTCCTACATAATGAACTTAGGGGTATTCCGTATGAGTATGTCACATCCACAGCAGCCGCTGCGAAGATGGTGATGGAGAATCCCGATATCAATATTGCAGCGATTGCAAATGATATGGCTGCAGCGGAGTATGGTTTGACGATCGTAAAACAAAATATTCATGATTACGAACATAATCACACCAAGTTTATTGTCGTATCCAACAGTGAAGTCGACTATGAAGGGCATTTGACCGTTGAGGGGAACAAGAAAACGACCCTGATGATTCAGCTGCCTGCCGATCATTCAGGTCAGCTGCACCAAGTCCTTTCCGCTTTTTCCTGGAGGAAGCTAAATCTTTCCAAGATAGAATCAAGACCCATGAAAACAGGATTGGGCAATTACTTTTTCATCATCGACATTGAAATGGGCCTTGACGATGTTCTCATTCCAGGAGCGATCTCTGAGCTCGAGGCCCTTGGGTGTACGGTTTCGATCATGGGAAGCTATACATGCTTTAAAGTCCAAAATGGTGTGGCGCAACGATGATTTCCCAGGAATAAAGAACGCTTAAAGCAGAGGTGGAAATTTTCCTTGGGTTCATAAAGTTGTCGTTTCCCCAAGTGATGAATGGTACAACCTCCGCTTTTTTTAACAATGTAAAAGGGAAATAATGAATAAGAAGGGTGTCCCGGAAGTATTTCCGGGGCATTTTTTTGTGAAGGTTTACGTTAAGGTTTGTATTTCCCTTCTGTACAAGTTCCTAAATTGGTTGGCTGTCATTTTATGAAAATATGGAAATAGGCAAGAAAGGAACAATGAAGGAATGAATTTAATTTTTTGGATTTTGAGGATGAGAAGTAAATAAACCCGTTCATGATGAACGCGTTTACAATAGGTAAATCCCGGTAGGCTCCCTGTGGAAATAGGCATATGAATACATACCTTGATGACTAATTCAGTGGATGTACCTTAAGAAAAATATCGATTCAGAGAGAGGGTGGTGGTCAGCAGAGATGGATAGTCAATTCAAAGAAACTTTCGGTTCTTGGACTCAAGCGATAGGAACTGTCATTTCAGCTGTTGCGGGTACGCCATCCAATGTCTTGGGCGAAGAATTTCGTGAAAAGTTGGATTTGATTGGAAATGAACTTCAAGCAACAGGAAATGCCATATTGGCGGACGCAGAAGAAACCTGGTCACTGAATAAATTCGGTAATGTAATACAGGCGATCGGGAATTCGACGGTTATCTTAGGATTAGTCATTGATTTCGATGAAGTAACGAAACAGGAATTGATCATTAAAGGTAATCTGATTCAAGCGTTAGGCGGGGGTACCGCTGTGGCGGGGGCATTCGAAAATCCGGATGAACCGGAGCAGGCCTTCAATGTTACGGGAAATTTGTTGCAGGCGATTGGGAATTCGATGCAAGCGATAGGTGGAATTGCTGAACTTAAAGATAGCTGTCAGGATAAAGACCAAAAAGTACAAGATAAAGATGCAGACAAAGAGCAGAACATGAAAAACTATCAATATCCATATTTGGAAGAGAAGCCTTCGGATGCTGAATTAATACAAGTGATGGGAGGCTGGATACAGGCGGTCGGTTCCATCATTAGTCTTATAGGGCAATTGAGAAGTAACAATGAAGAAAACTCCGAGGATGGCAGCACCAATGAAAACATTTCCAATGGTGGAGGGAGCATATGATCATACATGCACTTTGGAACCAATAAAAAAAACCCTCAAAATATTTGGCTTTTGAGGGTTTTTCGTTTATTCAATCGACCAATATGCCGGCTTCCCTCAATGCACCCTCTGCTTCGTCAAGCAGTTCTTCGGATGAAGCGCTCAGTGTATGGAGATGAATGCCACTCGTTAGTTCCGATAAAAAAGATGCGTTCGTTTCCGTCACCCTAGAGAGAAATTGCTGGACTTCCTTACGGCTGCTGACCATGATGGAAGCAGTAAGGTCACCGTATACGGGGTGCTCGATTTTGACATCTTTCACCGTGATGCCGATATCCACGAGTAAATATAGCTCTTCTTGGGTCCGGGAAGGATCATGCTGGCAAGCAATGATCCTTTCCGGCTTTTGAGTGCTCCCCGTTTGTAAGTACATATAGCCTTGGCTCGTGGCAATGATAGGTTCATTCCGCGCTTTCAGGAGAGTTATGTCACCAACGATAACCTGCCGGCTTACATTCGTTAATTGCGAAAGCTCGCTACCTGTTACTGGCTGCGCGCTCTTTTGCAATATATGTAAGAGTTTCGTCCGTCTTTCTTCCCCGAGTAATTTCTTTCTTTCCATAATCATTCACCTCTTTATTTACAAAACATTCTACCACAGAATGGAGGGTTTTATCGAATGCCAGCTATTCCTTCGATGCAGTCTGCCAACTTGTGAATGTCATCGGCCGTCGTATTTTTCCCAAAGGAAAAGCGGACGAATTGATGGGCTTCATCTTCGCTTTTCCCGATGGCCATCATGGTTTTTGAAGGATCCTGTTTACCGATTTGACAGGCGCTTCCAGTCGATACAGCGAATCCTTTCTGGTTTAATTCGAGCATGATGTACTGTCCTTGCAATCCAGCAAAGGTCAGCGCCAGAATGTGAGGCAATTGGTTTTTCGCTTCGATGATTCGAAAATCGACTTTCCTTACCGTGAGCTGCTCGATCAATTGCATCCTAAGCATGCAAATCCGTTTCCGTTCATCTTCCATGATATCCCCTAATTTCTTGGCAGCGGTTACGAAGGAAGCTATACCGGGGACGTCCACTGTCCCTGGGCGGAAACCATACTCATGAGTAATATTCGGTACCGGAGCCTTCAACTGATGGATGGCCGGGAAAAAGACGGCTCCAGTCCCTTTTGGACCATAAACTTTATGGCTGGAAACTGATAATCCATCACATAAGGCAGATATCTTCCCAAGCGGCAATTTAGCAAATGATTGGACACAATCCACATGTAAAAAAGCCTGGTGTTTTCGAACGGCTTTACTTATTTGCTCAATGGGTTGAATGACCCCAATTTCTGAATTCACATGTTGGACAATGACCAAGCAAGTTTTCTCCGTCAGACATTCCTCCAGATGTTCAATATCAACGCTGCCATC
Organism: Peribacillus sp. ACCC06369; assembly: GCF_030348945.1. Classification (NCBI taxonomy): domain Bacteria; kingdom Bacillati; phylum Bacillota; class Bacilli; order Caryophanales; family Bacillaceae; genus Peribacillus; species Peribacillus sp. ACCC06369. The sequence continues at coordinate 3,773,012 of NZ_JAUCEN010000002.1, read as the reverse complement.
TTCCAAATGCCGTAAATATGTAACGTCGAAGCCTTCTTGTTCAAGCTTTGCGACAAAATTGGCAATGGATGCATGTTCAGTTCGACTAACGATCAAGTGGTTCTGCCAGGATGGTCTTGAAGCGATAAATGTATCTATGGCAAGCATATTGCTTTCTGATCCGCCGCTCGTAAAGATGATTCCTTCCTTTTTTATGTTCAGCATATCTGCGAGTTGCTGCCGTGACATATCCAATAAACGTGCCGCTTCAGAACCAATATCATGCAAACTGCTCGCATTCCCGAAAAACTTCCGGGATGCTTGGCTGAATACTTCGAGTGCCTCATCATCAATCGGCGTTGTAGCTGCATAATCCAAATAAATCAAGAAATCACTTCCATCCTTTAATCTTAAAAAACTCTTGATAATAGTTTAATAATATGTAAATATAGTTGTCAAGACACCTGTCATAAACAGGAGGAATGAAATAATGGTAAAAGCGGAAATCATCGTGATAGGCAGCGGGATTGCTGCCTTGAAAACGGCATTGGAAGCAAGTGAACATAAGCATGTGATACTCATCACAAAATCAGATATCCGTGATAGTAATTCCTATTTGGCTCAAGGCGGGATTGCTGCTGCAATATCTGATCGTGACACAGTATCCTTTCATAAAGAAGATACGCTGACGGCTGGACAGCGATATAACAAGGTGAAGGTAGTGGAAAAACTCGTTGAAGAGGCCCCTTCGATCATAGCTGAACTTATTAGATCCGGTATGCAATTTGACCATGATCAAGACGGCACTCTCATGCTTGGCATGGAGGGCGCCCACAGTGAAAGAAGAATCCTTCATAGTCACGGGGATGCTACCGGAAAGTATATCATGGAACATCTAATAGGGTGCTTGAAAAACTCATCGATCACTGTGATCGAGAATGTGGCTGCAGTTGAGTTGATCATCGGGGAAGATGATTCTTGCATAGGCATCAAAACTCTTGATAAGACAGGGGAGCTAGTAACCTATCATGCAGAACAAACGGTTTTGGCAACAGGCGGCTGTGGTTCCCTATACCATTTCACTTCAAATTCACAAACGGTTTCAGGGGATGGAATCGCACTTGCATTCAAGGCTGGGGCAAAAGTTCGTGACATGGAATTCATCCAGTTTCACCCGACACTGCTTTTTATAAATGGTAAAGCGGAAGGGCTGGTTTCAGAAGCTGTCCGCGGGGATGGTGCAAGATTAGTGACTGAAACGGGAACGCCGATCATGGATGATGTCCATAGCATGAAAGATTTAGCTCCAAGGCATATTGTGGCACAGACGATTTTTTCTTATTTACAGCGCGGTGAAAAGGTATTTTTGGATATTTCGATGATTAAGGATTTTAAAAACCGTTTTCCGACTGTTAGCTCATTATGTGAAAAAAGTGGGCTTGACCTTCAATTCGGGAAAATTCCTGTAGCACCTGGAAACCATTTTCTAATGGGGGGGATTGAAGTGGATGAATGGGGGCAAACCTCTGTACCCTCTTTGTATGCAGTTGGAGAAGTGGCATGCACAGGTGTACATGGGGCGAACCGGTTGGCAAGCAACTCCCTTCTCGAGGGGCTGGTTTTTGGCAATACGCTTGGTCAGCTGCTTGCTAACATGCCAGCAAGGTCGATACCGGAAGAAAAAGAGCTGTCCAAAAGTTCCTGTCAATTTTCCTTTTTACCTGATTTCACGACATTGCAGGAAAAATTAATGAGTGAAGCGGGAATCGTTCGAAATGAAGCGGGTTTAACGCGAATGAAGGATTATCTAGAGACATTTAATATCGAAGAATTGCTGCAAATGGAAGTACCTGCATTATCGATAAAAGAAATAACGAAAATCAATGCCATAATCGTGGCGTGGCTGATTGCCGAATCTGCATTGACCAGAACGGAAAGCAGGGGCGGTCATTTCCGCAGTGACTATCCAAGCGAAGATGACTCCCAATGGCTTGAAAATTCGGTTATCCTTGCTCGCACGGATGTGAAAAATCGAGTGAAAGGGAGACGACTATATGAATATATTGAAGCTTAAGCAGATGCTGCAACAATTTTTAATGGAAGATATAGGTGAATGTGATGTAACGAGTGATACGATTTTTGATCAAGGAGAACAAGGGACATTGACATTCATCGCAAAAGAAGGCGGGGTCTTTAGTGGAGGTGACGTCATCAAGACGGGTTTTGCATTGTTGGATGAACAAATCGAGGTTTACCTTTTTGTTCAAGATGGCGAATTTTTTGTAGAAGGACAGCAGCTTGCAAAAATGACCGGCGATATGGCCTCTCTTTTAAAAGGGGAACGGGTGGTTTTGAATTTAGTGCAGCGTATGTCCGGCATTGCGACACAGGCTCATAAAGCTACTATGATTTTAGCGGGTACGAAGACGAGAGCTTGTGATACGAGGAAAACCACTCCGGGCCTGCGGATGCTTGAAAAATATGCGGTCCGTTCCGGCGGTGCATTCAATCATCGATATGGTCTGTATGATGCCGTGATGATAAAGGACAACCATATTTCTTTCGCTGGGTCCATAACGAAAGCGGTTCAAACGGTAAAATCCAAGCTGGGACATACCACTAAAGTGGAAGTGGAAACGGAAACAATCGAACAGGTGCTTGAAGCAGTGGAAGCCGGTGCCGATATCATCATGTTCGATAACCGGAGCCCCGAAGAAATTAAGCAAATGGTCAAATTGGTTCCTGCCCACATCACAACTGAAGCTTCCGGAGGAATCCATTTAGGCAATCTAGCTTCATATCGGGAAACAGGGGTTGATTATATATCGTTGGGCAGCCTGACACACAGTGTCAAGGCACTTGATATTAGCGCAAAGGTCAAAGAACGTGAGGGGATAATGAAATGAACATATTGGAGATGGCTAGCACAGCAGGAAATGTATTGCCTGAAAAGTATAAAACGATGAAAAAGGAAGATATGGAGAATCGGGTCCATGACATTAAGAAACGGTTGGGGAACCGTCTTTATATCCCAGGTCATCATTATCAACGGGAGGAAGTCATTCAATTTTCGGATGTAACGGGAGATTCACTTCAATTGGCCCAACTTTCCGCGCAAAATCGCGAAGCGGATTATATCGTGTTTTGTGGCGTGCATTTCATGGCTGAAACAGCAGATATTTTGACAGAGGAAAGGCAGACCGTTATCCTTCCTGACATGCGTGCAGGCTGTTCCATGGCAGATATGGCGGATATTGAACAAACGGAACGGGCCTGGACAAAGCTTCAGGATTTATTTGGCGAAACGATCCTTCCGCTAACTTATGTTAATTCGACTGCTGCCATCAAAGCATTTGTAGGAAAAAATGGCGGAGCGACGGTGACTTCTTCAAATGCACAAGGGATGGTCTCGTGGGCCCTCTCGCAAAAAGAACGGATCCTTTTTCTTCCCGATCAGCATCTTGGGAGGAATACAGCCTTTGACCTTGGCATTCCTTTGAATGAAATGGCTGTCTGGGATCCTCATAAAGACGAATTGATTTATGAAGGGGAACTCGAAGATCTGAAGGTACTTCTTTGGAAAGGTCATTGTTCGGTGCATGAAAATTTCACTACGGCCAATATTGAAACGCTTCGGACGGAGCAGCCCGAAATGAATATCATCGTCCATCCCGAATGTCGCCGTGAGGTAGTCGCCGAGTCAGATTATGCGGGTTCGACATCGTACATCATAAATATGATCGAAAAGGCTGAACCAGGTAGTTCTTGGGCAATCGGCACGGAAATGAACCTTGTCAAACGACTTATCGCCAATAATCCTGACAAGAACATCATCTCGTTAAATCCGAATATGTGTCCATGTCTTACGATGAACCGGATTGACCTGCCACATCTGCTTTGGGCGCTTGAATCAATTGAAGAAGGTATAATCATTAATCCGATAAAAGTGGAGAAGAGCATTGCGGATAATGCCATCCTAGCTTTAAACAGAATGCTGGAACGCGTTTGAGTTAGTCTTATTAATGTTATGGACCCAAGAAAAAAAAGGGGGCAGGAGCCACATTGAGTTTGTCGACCTAATGGGGAATGGAATGGTCTCATCCCCAATCCCTTTCACGATTTTATCAAGGGAGTTATTGCCATGATTTTAAAACAAGACCCTAGTTATCCTCATGTATTTTTACTGTATTATATAACTGAAAACTCACTGGATTTTGAAAGCAACTGCCATTTTTTTTAAAAAAAGCTGCAAGCAAACTCGCTTTTCTTCGAATTTGTCTACAGTCTGAAAGGGGGCCAAGACCCCCTATTTCTTATGTAATCGAAACATGTAAGAACTTTTAAAGATTACTCGCTTTAAAAGTATTGCCTTCATTCATATCACCGGATTTAAATCCTTTATTGAACCACCGTTTCCTCTGTTCGGAGGTACCATGCGTAAAGCTGTCTGGAACCACGTACCCTTGTGCCTTTTTTTGGATACGGTCATCTCCCACACCACTTGCTGCATTCATGGCCTCCTCAAGATCGCCTTCTTCAAGCAAATTCTCTCCCTGGACATGATGTGCCCAAACTCCAGCCAAATAATCAGCCTGTAATTCTAGGCGGACAGAATACTTATTATATTCGGTCTCGCTGACCTTTGAACGATCGGGCATTGCCTTTTCCGTTGTCCCTAAAAGTGTCTGAACGTGATGTCCGACTTCGTGGGCAATGACATAGGCCATGGCGAAATCCCCTGGTGCCTGGAATTCTTGCTTCAACTCTTGATAAAAGCTGAGATCAATATATAGTTTCATGTCACCTGGACAATAAAATGGCCCAACGGATGAACCTGCCAACCCGCATGCCGATTCGACACTTCCTGAGTATAGGACAAGTTTCGGTTCCTTATATTCCAAGCCATTTTTACGGAATTCATCTGTCCAGACCTGCTCCGTATCTGCAAGGACAACAGATACGAACTGCGCAAGTTCCTTCTCTTCATCGGTTTCCACATAATTACTGCCGTTGTCCGAATCAGTGGAGTTCAAGCTGCCTAGCAATTCGCTGGGATTACCGCCAAGGAGCGTCACGATCAAGATGATTACCAATCCAACCCCTCCACCGATCCCAGCCATACCCTTGCCGCTCATGCCTCTTTTGTCCTCGACATTCGAGCTGCCTTGCCTTCCTTTCCATTTCATTATTATTCCTCCCAGAATGTAAGATAAGTGCCTGAAGACAAAGCCTTAGGTCATTTACTTTCTTATACCCGGATTTCCATGAGTTTAGACAGGAGCTTGAAAGAAGCGTTTCATTCATCATGGCTTCCTAACCTAAAAAACCACTGTCTCCTATTCTTGGGAAGTATGCAATGGTTCATTTTTAATTATATATTCTTACTCGATCAATCAACCAGAATGGGGTCCAAAGTGGTGGTTCTGAGATGTCACATTGAATATTTCCTCTCCAAAATAACACCTTTCATGTCCATAAATCATTGATCCAATCATAAAAGTCCTTTTTCAAGCATAAGTTTTCATGATAAAAATAATAGCAATTCACCCACTGCATCATAGAATATATGGACATATGCACAGGAGGGGTTAACAGCGTGAAAATTCATATAGTCCAAAAAGGCGATACACTTTGGAAACTCGCCAAAAAATACGGCGTCAGTTTTGAAGAACTTAAAAAAGTTAACGCACAATTGAGCAACCCGGACATGATGATGCCCGGAATGAAAATTAAAATACCGGGGACATCCGGAGCTGTAATAAAAGGAACGGCTACACCAAACGTGAATATTCAACCGGGAATGAAAGAATCCCAAGTTCAACCGTATCAGGTTCAGCCTGCACTTATGAAAGAGCAGCCAATCATGCAAAAACAGCCGGTCAATGAACAGCCGAAATTTCAACAGCCAGTGAAAGAACAGCCGAAATTTCAACAGCCAGTGAAAGAACAGCCGAAATTTCAACAGCCAGTGAAAGAGCAGCCGAAATTTCAACAGCCAGTGAAAGAGCAGCCGAAATTTCAGCAGCCAGTAAAAGAGCAGCCGAAATTTCAGCAGCCAGTGAAAGAGCAGCCGAAATTTCAACAGCCAGTTAAGAAAGAGCAGCCGAAATTTCAACAGCCAGTTAAGAAAGAACAGCAAATCGTTCAGCCAAAGCCAATAAAAGAAAAGGAAATGATCGTTCCAAAAGAAGTACCGGTACCTATGCCGGTGATTCCGGAAGTTGATATCAATAATTATTATATGGTCAACATGACCAATATGAGTGTGCAAAAGCCTCCTGCACCGCCACCTTTACCAAAGAAAAAGGAAGAGCCGGCAGTCACTAAAAAGAAGAAGAAAAAGCCAGCTGTTCAGCCAGTTCAGGAAGAGCCAGTGGATGATTGTATTCCAGTAACGCCAATCATGCCTGGAAGCGGTTATTGTATTCAGCCGCCACCATGGGCGCAAATGCACATGCAAGGGATGCAAGCCCCATATCAAGACGCTCAAGGGTATCAGGCGGCTCAGGAAACACAAGGTTATCACATGATGGAAGAAAGCTCTGATATTTGGGATGAGTCTCCTGACATGCAAATGATGGGTCAAGGATTCGTTCAAGGGGCAAGTATGAATCCACCAAGCCAGCAACATTATCCATATCAAGCCTCAGCACCCGTTCCGCACCATTTTTATGGGGGAATGAATCAACAGGCTCAAGTAGCAGGTTCATATATGCAACAAGATTATGAGTCACCAGCAGAATCGCCATCTTCAAACAATCACAATAACTACCCTCAGCAGTATGCCCAGACTGCCGATGAAGAAGATTGCGGTTGTAATAAGGGGCTACTTGGAACCTACGGGCCGGAAGTGAAGGGGCAGTTTCAAGCAAACAAAAAAATGGATTCCAATCCAAAACATCATCCAGATTATCACCAATATCAATCCGTACAATCACAGCAGCAACATCAAGGGCAATATCAATATGATACAGAGTCAGTAGAATCGCCTCAAGCGCAACCATATGAAGGGTTCATGATGATGGGCGGTCAAAATGGAGGCCAGCCGGGCATGATGATGGGTGGTCAAAACGGAGGTCCTCCAGGTATGATGATAGGCGGTCAAAACGGAGGCCCTCCAGGTATGATGATGGGTGGTCAAAATGGAGGCCAGCCGGGCATGATGATGGGCGGTCAAAATGGAGGCCAGTCGGGCATGATGATGGGCGGTCTTAACGGAGGCCAGCCGGGCATGATGGGCGGTCAAAATGGAGGTCCTCCAGGCATGATGATGGGCGGCCAAAACGGAGGTCCTCCAGGCATGATGATGGGCGGCCAAAACGGAGGTCCTCCAGGCATGATGATGGGTGGCCAAAACGGAGGTCCTCCAGGCATGATGATGGGTGGCCAAAACGGAGGTCCTCCAGGCATGATGATGGGCGGCCAAAATGGAGGTCAACCAGACATGATGGGCGGTCAAAACGGAGGCCCTCCAGGCATGATGATGGGCGGTCAAAATGGTGGCCCTCCAGGCATGATGATGGGCGGTCAAAACGGAGGCCCTCCAGGCATGATGATGGGCGGTCAAAATGGTGGCCCTCCAGGCATGATGATGGGCGGTCAAAATGGAGGCCCTCCAGGTATGATGATGGGCGGTCAAAACGGAGGTCCTCCAGGCATGATGAATGGCGGCCAAAATGGAGGTCAACCAGACATGATGGGCGGTCAAAACGGAGGTCCTCCAGGCATGATGATGGACGGTCAAAATGGAGGTCAACCGGACATGATGAATGGCGGCCAAAATGGAGGTCAACCGGACATGATGGGCGGTCAAAACGGAGGTCCTCCAGGCATGATGATGGGCGGTCAAAACGGAGGTCCTCCAGGCATGATGATGGGCGGCCAAAACGGAGGTCCTCCAGGCATGATGATGGGCGGTCAAAATGGAGGCCCTCCAGGCATGATGATGGGCGGTCAAAATGGAGGTCCTCCAGACATAAAGGAGAGTCAAATAGGAGGTCTACCAGGCATGATGGGTGGTCAAAACGGAAGTCAGCCGTGGATGATGGGCAGTCAAAACGGAAGTCAGCGGAGCATGATGCCGGGACAGTTTGGCGGTCACCCGGAAGCTATGTTACCTGGACAAATGGGAGGCCAGCCAGGCCAATTCGGGGGCGTTCGTGCGCCTGAAACATTTGGGATACCGACATATGTAGATGAAAGCGATGACTACTAATTATCAAGGAGACAGTGTTTTTAACACTCGTCTCCTCTCTTATTTAAATCGTAAGCCAAAGAATGTCCAACATCTTCAAAGTAGTGTCTATTTAATAACTTTTGATAAGGGCCACCCAATAATCCTTAAAGGATTCGACAGTTTTGAAAAATGGGATCGGCAAAGAGAATTGACTACTTTGTTAAAACAAAAGGGATTCCATCAAACTTATTATATTCATCAGAATTTAATGCCCTTTCAATTTAAAGGGAAATGGTATGGCAGCATGGACTATTTTCAGCCGAATAAGAAAAAATTTCGATTTTCCAATCATAAAGACCGATTGGAGGGGATTCAGTTACTGGAAAGCTTCCATGATGTGTCGGAACACCTCTCCATTAACGCACCTGTTTTCAATCAATTTAAAAAATGGAAAGAGCGTTTATCACTATTTAAAAAGAACTTTTCTTATGTTCGCCAATATGTTTCCGAAGATACAATCAAAGAATGGATTAGATGGGGTGAGTGGGCACTAGAGGGTTTTGAAAAAAATCAATCTTTATGGAATGAAGAAAAGAAAGTCATCATCCATGGTGATTGTGCCCACCATAATTTCTTGAGGAGAGCAGACGGCACATTGACCTTAATCGATTTTGACCTAATGGCAAGTGCTCCAAGGTGCATTGATTATTTACAGTATGCGAATCGAATTTCGCATCATTTGGAAGATGCAGCCACTACGATGTGGGAAGTGCCGCAATTGCAAAGGTATCAGTCAGACCTGGCCTTTTTATATGCTTTAACTTATCCAACGGATATTTTCCGTGAATGGAATCGCCTTAATAAAAGTTCTTCCCAGCTTCATTCTGTCTGGAAAATGACTGTGGAAGGTTTTTCGGAGCGGATGCAGATGAATGAAAAATTGGAGAAAAAGATTTCTTCCCTAAATAGGAAATAAAACGGGCTTTTGGCCGTAACTTACAGAGTACATTTCCCGTTCGACACCCATGCTAATTATGAGCGGAATATAGCTCATTCTATCGCAATGGGAGGGTTATTGGTGCAGAAAATAAAATGGGCACTGCCGCTTTACACGGTATTAGCCGCCGTCAGTTTGGTTGGATGTGCTAATAATGATACAGCGGAGAACGAAAATATCACGAATGATACAGGGTACCATTCAACTGAAAAAGATGTATTGGTACGAAACATCAATTATCGGAATATGGCCCAAGGTCTATACGATAAAGATGATGCATACAGTGAACGTGACCGTAATTACCATGGCCATGAAAGTAAACCGCTTAGGGCACGATCATCTTATTATAATTCTTATGAAGGCACTTTAGCTGACAAAGTTAATGTGGTCGCCAATGAAGTGGGGTCGGTCGCCGATGCCAGGACAATCATCATGAAAGACGAAATGCTGGTTGCCTTGCTGCTTGACGACTACAGTCAAGCAAAAGGTGTCAAAGAAAGGATCAAGAAGGAAATCGGCCCCCTTTCTAATGGCCGGACCATACATGTCACCACCGATGAAGGTGTCTATTTCAGGACGATGACACTTGATAACAATCTTCGTGATGGCGATACGAGGGAAATGATCATTCAGGATGCCAATGACATGTTCGATAACCTTAACATTCACGAAGACCACTTAAAGTAATTCGTGAGCTGACCCGATCAGGAGTCAGCTCTTTTTGATTTTTTTCTGGTTAATAATCCTTATTTGGGGTCAAACTATTTAAAAAGTAAACGCCTTAAGAGGTGAGTAAATTGACTAATCAACTAAGAATCCAATTTTTCATGATCCTATTCATATTGCCATTTTGCTTAACCGTTTTTGCTGAAGAACCAGTTCAAAAGGAAAATGAACCAATTGAAAGGAAGGTCATCCTTCAGCGTATGTATCTGGATGGCGAGTTAAGTGAGGAGAAATTGACAGAAAAAATTTGGTCGATGGAAGACTTTTGGTCAAAATATCAAGGATGGAAAGTAGTCGATCAAAATGAAGAGCAGATTGTCCTTAAGAAAATAGAAAATGACATATCTCCGCTTTTAAAAGCGAATGGATACCTTGGGATGAGGGAAGATGGTACGTTATCCATTTTTATAGGAAGGCCGGAGCACGCCAAAATCATTCATACTTTCTACCAAATAGACGTTGGTAAACTTGAAGTATACAAGCAGGAGGAACTGCAAAAAGGGATACCGATCATGAATAAAGACCAATATAAACAGCTCATTAAAGAATATGAGCCATATTCGTTAAATTAGGATGGGATGACACCCATCCTCTTTTGTTTTTCAACAGAATACCATAAACGTCAAATGCAATGAAACGTGATATCGTCCATCGGAAAAGTCTTTGCCGATTACTAAATAACTTTTAATGAACAACGCTCCCTTTTTATGATAAAATGAGAGGTACAGCAAAATCAGGGAGAGAATTAATTTGTATGATTATATAAAAGGCAAGGTCGATTATATTGGACCTGAATACATAGTTGTGGAAAATGGGGGGATCGGATATCAAGTGATGACACCGAATCCTTTTATTTTTTCCGCTCAATACCAGAAAGAGATCCAAGTTTTTTTGTATCATTATGTGCGTGAGGATATGGCTGCATTTTACGGTTTCCAGACTCGTCAAGAAAAGGCATTATTCACAAAACTATTGAATGTAACCGGAATCGGGCCGAAGGGTGCACTAGCCATATTAGCATCAGGACAGGTTGATCAGGTGGTGCAGGCAATCGAAAATGAAGATGAGTCGTTCTTGGTGAAATTCCCGGGAGTCGGTAAGAAAACGGCACGGCAAATGATTCTCGATCTAAAAGGAAAACTTGAGAACATTATTCCGGATGCTTTTCCAAGCTTGTTTAACGAAGGCGTCACGGCTGCACTCAGTCCAAATGGTTATTCGGAGGAATTGGATGAAGCCATTCTTGCCTTGAAGGCTCTTGGTTATTCTGAAAAGGAAATCCAAAAGGTTGCTAAGAAATTGCAGACGGAAGATATGACGACCGAGCAATATATTAAGAAAGCATTGCAAATGATGTTAAGATAAGGAGTGGCGCAATGGAGGAGAGAATATTCAATCAGGAAGCCGATTTGAACGAACTATCCTTTGAACAAAGCCTGCGGCCCCAAAACTTAAAGCAATATATTGGACAGGATAAAGTTAAAGCGAATTTGAGTGTATACATTGAAGCGGCAAGGATGCGTGAAGAAACGCTCGATCATGTACTATTATATGGACCACCCGGTCTTGGAAAGACGACGCTTGCCGTCATCATCGCCAATGAAATGGGTGTCAATATCCGCACGACTTCCGGTCCCGCCATTGAGCGGCCGGGGGATCTGGCGGCCATTTTGAGTGCACTTGAACCTGGTGATGTATTATTCATTGATGAGATTCACCGTCTTCCTCGTGTTGTCGAAGAAGTGCTATATCCGGCTATGGAAGACTTCTGTCTGGATATTGTAGTCGGTAAGGGACCGGAAGCCCGTTCGATCAGAATCGACTTGCCGCCGTTCACCCTCGTGGGGGCCACGACACGTGCAGGCTCACTGTCTGCACCGCTCAGGGACCGTTTTGGCGTTTTGAGCCGTCTTGAATATTATACGGAAAACCATTTGACTGATATCATCATCCGTACATCAAGAATCATGGATACGGAAATGGATGATCAAGCAGCTAGCGAACTTGCTAGAAGGTCAAGGGGCACCCCGAGAATTGCTAATCGGCTATTACGGAGGGTCAGGGATTTCGCCCAGGTACGCGGTGATGGTACGATAACGGCCGAGCTTGCCGATTATGCGCTTGAATTAATGCAGGTCGACCGTTTAGGACTCGATCATATTGACCATAAATTACTTAAAGGGATCATTGAAAAATTCCGTGGTGGACCCGTGGGTCTGGAAACGATTGCTGCAACGATTGGCGAAGAGGCACATACGATCGAAGATGTGTATGAACCATATCTGTTACAAGTCGGTTTTCTTCAGCGTACCCCTAGAGGCCGGATGGCAACACAGCTGGTTTATGAGCATTTCGGCATGGAGATGCCCGAATGATGAATATACCAAAAATGGTTATGATGCTTGGTGTGATTATATTCGTGATTGGTTTTGCGATGAAATACATTCATCTCGGCAAGCTGCCGGGAGATATTTTGCTGAAAAAGGGGAATACGACGTTTTACTTTCCTATCGTCACATCAATCATCGTCAGTGTTGTGTTGTCCGCCATTTTTTATTTGATTGGCCGTTTTAAATAAATATTACAGCTTGAAAGACAGGTTAGGAAGTGGAACAGATGAAATTGGATATGTTTGATTTTCATTTACCGGAGGAATTGATTGCCCAAGTTCCTTTGGAGGATAGGGAAGCAAGTAGATTGATGGTGTTGGATAAAGGAACCGGTAAGCTCCAGCATGATGTATTCAGCCATATCACGGAATATATCAAGCCGGGAGATTGCTTGGTTTTGAATGATACGAAGGTGCTGCCTGCCCGACTTTACGGAAGTAAGGAAGAAACAGGTGCAAAAATCGAGGTATTGCTGCTTAAGCAAGAGCATGATGATGTATGGGAAACGCTTGTGAAGCCAGCCAAACGGATTAGAGAAGGCTCGACAATCATTTTTGGCGATGGTAAGCTGAGTGCCGTCTGTACAGGTGTACTTGAGCATGGAGGCCGAATCCTTGAATTTAAATATGAAGGCATATTTTATGAAATACTAGAGAAGCTTGGCGAAATGCCATTACCTCCATATATCAAGGAACAACTCGACGATCAGGACCGTTATCAAACGGTATATGCACGTGAACGGGGATCTGCAGCGGCACCAACCGCAGGCCTGCATTTTACGGAGGATTTGCTCGAGAAACTTAAAGGGATGGGTGTCCACATCGCTTTCATCACGCTTCATGTAGGGCTTGGTACGTTCCGTCCAGTCAGTGTCGACGATATTGACAGCCACGAAATGCATTCAGAGTTTTATCAAATGACGGAAGGCACAGCCAGGTTACTGAATGATGTGAAAGAAAAAGGCGGGAAAATCATCACGGTCGGCACAACGTCCACAAGGACATTGGAAACGATTGCGTCCCGTAATGATGGGGTGTTCAAGGAAGAGAATGGCTGGACGAGCATCTTCATCTATCCTGGATATGAGTTCAAAGGGATTGATGCGATGATAACGAACTTCCATTTACCGAAATCGACTTTAATCATGCTTATTTCTGCACTTGCAGGCAGGGAGCATGTCCTTCATGCCTATGAAACGGCCGTGGAGGAAAAATACAGGTTCTTTAGTTTTGGAGATGCAATGTTAATTAAGTAATATAAGAGTGAGAAGCTCTTGAAGGGAGTTATTGCGTTGACTGCAATACGATATGAGTTAATCAAAACATGTAAACAGACAGGGGCACGGCTAGGCCGGGTTCATACGCCGCATGGTTCTTTTGACACGCCGGCATTCATGCCGGTTGGAACGATGGCTACTGTCAAAACGATGTCCCCGGAAGATTTGAAACAAATGGGGGCAGGCATCATCCTGAGCAATACGTACCACTTATGGCTGCGTCCGGGGCATGAAATCATCAAGGAAGCTGGCGGATTGCATAAGTTCATGAACTGGGATCGGGCAATCTTGACTGACTCGGGCGGCTTTCAAGTCTTCAGTTTGAGCGAGTTCCGTAAAATTGAAGAAGAGGGCGTACATTTCAGAAACCATCTGAATGGCGATAAATTATTTTTATCTCCGGAAAAAGCGATGGAAATACAAAATGCACTTGGCTCCGATATTATGATGGCATTCGATGAATGTCCGCCATTTCCGGCGACTGAAGAGTATATGAAGAAGTCGGTTGAACGGACATCACGCTGGGCAGAACGCTGTTTGAATGCCCATGAGCGTCCAAATGACCAAGGGCTGTTCGGGATCGTTCAAGGCGGGGAGTTTGAAAATCTTCGCAAACAAAGTGCAAAAGACCTTGTCTCCCTTGACTTCCCGGGTTATGCTATTGGAGGATTATCCGTAGGGGAACCGAAGGATATCATGAACCGCGTTCTTGAGTTTACAAGTCCGCTGCTGCCAACTGACAAACCGCGTTACCTGATGGGAGTCGGTTCGCCGGATTCATTGATCGATGGTGCACTCCGCGGAGTCGATATGTTTGACTGTGTACTGCCGACGCGAATTGCGCGTAATGGTACGCTGATGACGAGCAATGGGCGGCTGGTTGTGAAAAATGCGAAATATGCACGTGATTTTGGTCCAATCGATGAAAATTGCGATTGCCATGTTTGCAAGAATTATAGCCGGGCATATATCCGCCATTTGATTAAATGTGAAGAAACCTTTGGGATTCGTCTTACGACTTATCATAACCTTCATTTTCTGTTAAACTTGATGGAACAGGTCAGACAAGCTATTCGAGAAGATCGTCTTGGAGACTTTAGGGAAGAGTTTTTTGAGCAATATGGTTTCAATGAACCTAATGCGAGAAACTTCTAATTCCATAAATATTTTAATGAACGAAAGGAGTGAATTATACAAATGGGTTCTTTAACACAAATACTTCCGTTGATCTTAATGTTCGTATTGTTCTATTTCTTATTGATCCGTCCGCAGCAAAAACGCCAAAAGGCTACGCAAAACATGCAAAGCAGTTTGAAAAAAGGTGATAAAGTTGCTACTATCGGCGGCATGCACGGAACAATCGATGCAATCGATGAATTGCAAATCGTCATTAAGTCACCAGACGGTACAAAACTAACTTTCGACCGTGCGGCAATCCGTGAAATTAAGGAAAGCGCACCAAATAAAGAAGCGACTTTATAAGACAAACGAAAACCGGGCCATGTGCCCGGTTTTTTGCTGTGTTTTTTTAATTGGTACGTGATTCGGAACTCATGTTGACCCCAAGCACGCCACCCATCATGGCCGTAATGACAAAACAGCCATAGTATATCCATTGCTTGATGGTGAAGAGCGCATCGTGACCTAAATATTGAAAAAGGAACACGACCAACAGATAAAGCAGCCCAGTACTACCGCCTAAGAATAGTCCTTGCTTTTTCCCTTTCCCTCCTGAGATGAATCCACCAATGAACAGTGATAAAAAGGACACGATCATGATCACGTATGTCAGGGATGATTCCGTCAGTGAAGTGAAACGAAGAAGGATGGAAACGATTAAACTTGCAATCATCGCTATGGCAAAGATGGAGCCTACGCCATAAATTACGGCGACACTCATTTTTTTAGTTTCGATGGGTATTCCTCCTTTTTACAAGGCTGATACGTTTTAGCCTGTTTATGTGTTTGTACAAGCATATTCCCCGTATGGAACCTTTAGACCAGGTTTAAGAAGCTTCCAAGTAAAATTAGAAAAGATTATGGAGTAATTTTTCAATTCCCAAGCCATGCTATGGATGAAGGATGTGGTATTGAAGTGGATATCATGGCTATTATTTTTAGGACAACAGTGATCTATCTAGTCATCTTATTACTTTTCCGAATGATGGGTAAACGGGAAGTTGGGGAACTGAGCATACTTGATTTAGTGGTATCCATCATGATAGGAGACATTGCCGTCCTATCCTTTGAAGATTTGGATAAACCATTTTTCAGGCAAATCATTCCCATGTTCGTGCTTGCTTTCATCCAAATAATCATGGCCTACATTTCATTGAAAAGCATAAGATTTCGAAACATCGTGGACGGTACACCTCAAATTATCATCAACCAAGGGAAAATAGATGAAAAAGCGATGCGTAAGCAACGATATAATTTCGATGATTTATTGACCCAGCTGCGTGAACAGGGGATTAATGATTTAAATGATATACAATTCGCAATCCTCGAATCTTCAGGGAAGCTGTCGGTTATCAAAAATACCCAAAGCAAAGGTTCCAATACGAAGCAAACACCCTATCCCCTTATAATCGACGGAGAGATACAGGAGAAAAATCTCGATAAAATCGGCAAAAATCACTTTTGGCTCCGGCACCAGTTGAAAAAAATGGGAGAAACGAAGATTAAAGAGATTTCGATTTGTGGGTACATAGATGGTCGATTTTACATCGATAAAAATGAAACGAAGAATTGACCGAAGTCTTTTTAAATGCTTCGGTTCATTTTATTTCCAAGCAAACTTTGATAAAAAGCCGCCAACTACAGGAATCCGGATTAGATCCGCTTTTTTTATGCTGCCGGTCATGAGCAGGAAAAATGTGAACAGCAGGATAACGACCGTCACGGAAAGCAAAAGCCGTATGCCAAGAGGCTGTGAGGAGAGCGGGAATTGATAAAGGTAATAACCGCCCCATCCGGAAATTAAAGCAAGGACCAAAGCTGACATATAGCTGCGGAAATGAAGCGTGAAAGGGACGACCTTCAGCACGGTTGAAAAATGCAGGAAGGTAACGAGCATTGTACCGACGGCTATCCCGATTGCGGCTCCCATGATCCCGAAGCTTTCCTTTGACGCCAGCAGCCAGATCACACCGATTTTAAGGATGTTCCCAGCCAGGCTGTTGAACATTGCGGCCTTTGCAAGATCCAGTGCTTGCAGCATGGATTGCAGCGGATATTGAAAGTAATAAAGGATGAAAAAAGGTGCCAGGAATTTAATGAAAAC
Source organism: Peribacillus sp. ACCC06369 (assembly GCF_030348945.1). Lineage (NCBI taxonomy): Bacteria > Bacillati > Bacillota > Bacilli > Caryophanales > Bacillaceae > Peribacillus > Peribacillus sp. ACCC06369. Next base: position 3,756,185 of record NZ_JAUCEN010000002.1, on the reverse strand, counting down.
AGCAGCATGCGAAGAGCCATACATGACTTGTAAAATCGGTTCGGCAAAGATAAACAGAATGACGATAGCTAAACAGCCTGTGATAAAGGTGATTTTCAAGGCCTGTTGAAGCCTATGTTCAACGAGTAAAAAATTTCCGGTCGTACGGGCTTCGCTCACTGCCGGGACAAGGGCCGTCGCCAACGAGGATGTAACGAATGACGGAAGCATGAGTAAAGGCAGTGCGTATCCTGTTAACTCCCCGTATTGACTGGTGGCTGCAGCCGCGGTGACGCCGGCGATTGCCAAACTCTGGGCGACCACTATCGGTTCGAAAAACCACGAAACCGATCCAATCATCCTGCTTCCGGTGGATGGAAGGGCGATCCCCATCAATTCGGTGAACGTTCCTTTTCCGGATTTGACATTCTTGAAGAAACCTTTCCGGAACTTAAAATGTTTCTTTAACTTAAAACTAGTCAATAAGTAGAAGAGAGATACAAGCTCACCAATAATAGAAGCGAACATCGCCCCGGCAGCAGCGTATTCGATTCCATATGGTAAAAAGGCCTTCGTCAGGACGGCTATGAACGTGATTCGTGCCACCTGCTCGATAACTTGTGAGAAAGCGAAGGGCTTCATATTTTGCTTGCCTTGGAAATAACCGCGCAGTACGGATGAAATGGCTATGATCGGTACGATAGGAGCAATCGCCATGAGCGGCCATACCGTCCGTTCGTCAGTGAATAGATATTCTGAGAGCACCGGCGCGAAAAGCAGCATTGCGGGAGTGAAAATCATCGATAGCGTAAAGGTGCAGGCCAAAGAGACGACAAGGATTTTCTTGATTTTCCGTTCATCACCTCTGGCATTTGCCTCTGCCACGTATTTGGAAATGGCGATAGGCAGGCCTAACTGGGTAATGTTTACGACGAGAAATAGGGTCGGTAAAGCCATCATATATAAACCAACGCCTTCTTCGCCGATGAAGCGGGCGATGACAATGCGGTTAATGAAACCAAGAACCCTTGTTATCAGGCTTGCGACTAATAAAATCAGCGTCCCTTTTAAAAATTTGGACATTGAACTCCCTTCCTTCCTTCTCAAAAAAGCGGTTATGCTATACAATTATCTATATGCTTGTACTTGGACAAAGCATGACAAAAGTGTTTGTTTGCGTTCTAACAAATGATTGAAACTCTTCTAAGAAAATGCGCATTCATTTGAGAATCATTTTTACTGGAGGCAAAGTGATGGCGAAAAAGAATCATCCCTATCAAAGGTATTATCTAAAGGTACGCCCATTTTTGAAGAGCAAGCGTGAGGAATTCGAAATGGTCGGATTGAATGCCGTAACAGAGGAAGACATATGGGGAACCTTGACCAAAAATAAATGGAAGCGTCCGCAGGAAAACATTCACCTTCATGAACTTGTCGCAGATATCGTGACATTTTCGAGCAACCAGTTCATGACTTTCCAAATGGTCGAAGCTTATAAATCACCAAACCTATTTGAGCCGCTTTCTGAAGAGGAACTGAAGGAACTTTTAAAAGAATGATGCAAAGATATACTTAAATTGACAGCTGTTTGTATATGACTCATAATGGATATGGTTATGCTTTTTTTGGGAAAAAGCATGGGAAGCTGTGTCTTTTTTCTCAAGAAGCAAAGGGTATGCAGTTATCATATAAACTTTTTTTAAACTTCAGGAACAGGCGTATTATAGAAAGGGGCCTACTACATAATGGTAAAAAGAGGCAGGATCGTTGCGTTTTTTCTAATTGCACTTTTGATTTTCGCAGCGATGGGATCGACTTCAAAAGGAATCCTAAAGGATATCAAGCTGGGTCTTGATCTTCAAGGCGGCTTTGAAGTGTTATATGAAGTAAAACCGCTGTCTGGGGAAAAGATCACCCCGGATGTTTTACGGGCTACAGTAAGCTCGCTTGAGCGGCGTGTCAATGTTTTGGGCGTTAGCGAACCTAACATTCAAATCGAAGGGAAAGACCGGATCCGCGTTCAATTGGCTGGAGTCAAAGACCAAAACAACGCTCGGGAAATCCTTTCGACACAAGCTAAATTATCCTTCCGTGATTATAACGATAAGGAAATGATGACCGGTGCTGACCTGAAAGAAGGCGGCGCGAAACAAACGTTCCAAGATAATAAACCGGTTGTCGAAGTCACATTGAAAGATGTGAATAAATTTAAGGATATCACCCAAAAAATTTCCTCGATGGAAAGTCCGACTAATGTCCTTGCAATCTGGTTGGATTTCGAAGAAGGAAAAGATTCCATTAAAGATACAGCTTCACAGGACAATATGATTTCAGCTCCAACTGTTAAGGAAGTTTTCAATACGAAGAAGGTATATATTACAGGTCAATTCACGGTGGAAGAAGCGAAAGAGCTTGCAGCCCTTCTGGATGCAGGTGCCCTGCCTGTAGATTTAAAAGAAAAGTACTCTACTTCTGTAGGTGCCCAATTTGGCGCGGGTGCGCTGAATGATACCATTTTTGCGGGCATAATCGGAATTGCACTTGTTTTTATTTTCATGCTTGTGTATTACCGCTTCCCGGGATTCATTGCAGTCGTCACTTTAAGCATATACATTTTCTTGACGCTATTAGTGTTTGATTGGATGAATGCAGTCCTTACGCTGCCTGGTATTGCGGCATTGGTACTCGGGGTCGGGATGGCTGTCGATGCCAACATCATAACCTACGAGCGAATCAGGGATGAGCTGAAACTTGGCCGTTCAGTTAAAGCAGCTTATAAAGAAGGTACGAAAAATTCACTTGCTACGATCACGGATGCGAACTTAACGACCTTGCTGGCTGCAGCCGTTCTGTTCTATTATGGAACAAGCTCGGTTAAAGGGTTTGCAACAACTTTGATCATTTCGATTTTAATGAGTTTCATTACAGCCGTCTATGGTACACGTCTTTTCATGAGCCTGTGGGTGAATAGCGGGTTCCTGGACAAACGTACAACATGGTTTGGCGTGAAAAAGAAATACATTCACGATTTATCCGAGAAAATTGAATTAATGTCATTGCCAACGCGCTTTGATAAAATCGATTTCGTCAAACATCGGAAAGTTTTTTATGGCATTTCAATCGGTGTCACAATTATCGGGATCATTTTCCTGCTCGTCTTCAGATTGAATCTAGGGATTGATTTCACGAGCGGTACCAGAATTGAGATTGCGTCCAAAGATGTCTTGACGACTCAGCAAGTCAAAACCGAAATGAGCAAGGTCGGTATTGACAAAAAGGACATCAAGGATGTCAGGCTCGCTGGAAAAGAAAATAAAAACGCTGTCGTTCGGACAGTCGGTGTCCTTGATAAACAGGAAATCGCTGAATTGAAGGACCACTTCAAGAAGGATTACGGAGCAGAACCGAATGTCAGCACCGTTTCGCCGACAGTCGGGAAAGAACTTGCGAAAAATGCCATGTTTGCGTTAGCGATTGCATCAATAGGAATCATATTGTATGTATCGATACGATTTGAATGGCGAATGGCTGTACCGGCCGTCGTAGCGCTAATACATGACGCATTCTTCATCATAACGGTTTTCAGCTTACTTCGGCTTGAAGTGGATATCACCTTCATTGCTGCGGTTCTGACGATCGTCGGTTATTCGATCAATGATACGATCGTAACCTTTGACCGCATTCGTGAAAACTTACGCTTCAGTCGTAAAGTCAAAACCGTCGAAGAGCTTGAGAACATTGTAAACATCAGTATCAGGCAAACTTTGACGAGATCCATTAACACAGTACTGACCGTTCTCATTACGGTTATCGCGTTGGCGATATTCGGCAGTGAAGCTATCCGAAACTTCTCGATTGCACTGTTTATCGGTTTAATATGCGGCGTGTATTCATCACTATTGATCGCTTCCCAATTCTGGCTTGATTTGAAAATCAGGGAATTGAAGAAGAAAGGTCCGCTGAATACCGCAAAAGAGAAGAAACAAAGTCTTGAAGGACAAGTTTAATAGGAGAGAGGGGGCTGGCATGATGCCAGCCTTCTTTTTGTGAGACTAACTTGTTGAATAGGGAATTACAGCCATTTTTGAGTTTAAAATAAATTGAAACCGTTATTGCCGTTTTGTATAATGAGTAAGTTGAGGGGTGAATTAATGTTAAAGCCAAAAACTCGGTGGAACTTGCGAACTGCCGATGAAAACAAAGTTGCTGCACTAGCTGAAGAGCTCCATATCACACCTTTGGTTGCAGCGTTGCTTGTGAATCGAGGCCTGGATACGATCGAAAGTGCCCGATCATTTTTATTTGTAAAAAATCAAACTTTTCATGATCCATTTTTATTGAAAGATATGGATAAAGCAGTATATAGAATAAGAGAAGCCATTCAAAATGGAGAAAAAATACGTATATTCGGTGATTATGACGCGGATGGCGTGACATCGACCACAGTGATGATGACGGCACTAACGAGATTGGGAGCCGATGTGGATTTTTATATCCCGAATCGCTTTACAGAGGGGTATGGACCGAATCCAATGGCGTTCCGCCTTGCAGCTGAGCAAGGGGTGAAGGTATTGATAACCGTCGATACAGGAATTTCTGCAATCGATGAAGCGAAGCTTGCCGGAGAGCTTGGAATGGATTATATTTTGACCGACCACCATGAACCGGGACCGGAATTGCCTGAAGCATTGGCAATCATCCATCCTAAACTTGAGGGCAGTTCCTATCCATTTAAAGACCTTGCGGGAGTAGGGGTCGCTTTTAAGCTGGCACACGCCTTGCTTGGAGAATTGCCGGAGGATTTGCTTGAAATAGCGGCAATTGGCACCATAGCGGATTTAGTGCCTTTACAAGGGGAAAACCGCGTCATTGCTGCGAAAGGCATCGAGCAGTTACGTTTGACCCGCCGTCCGGGACTTGTTGCATTAATGAAAGTGGCGAATGTTCAGCAGGAAGCATTGAATGAAGAATCGATCGGCTTTGCGATGGCACCACGGATCAATGCTGTCGGACGTCTTGGAGATGCCGACCCCGCTGTGGATTTATTAATGTCTGAAAGCCTGGAAGAAGCGACGGAACTCGCCAATGAAATCAATGATATCAATAAAGAGCGGCAGGCTATGGTTGCAGAGATGGCGGAAGAAGCGATTTCTGAAGTTGAGGAAAACTTCCCGCCGGAGTCGAATGGTGTGCTCATCATCGGCAGGGAAGGCTGGAACGCCGGTGTTGTGGGTATTGTGGCCTCTAAACTGGTTGAACGCTTTTACCGGCCCACGATTGTATTGAGCTATGACCGGGAAAAGGGATACGCTAAAGGTTCTGCTCGGAGTATCGCCGGTTTCGATCTTTTTGAAAGTCTGTCCACTTGCCGTGAATTACTGCCTCATTTTGGTGGCCATCCTATGGCTGCTGGAATGACATTGAAAATTGAAGATGTTCAGGAGCTTAGGGACCGCATGAACTTGATTGCGAAGGAACAACTGAATGAAGAGGACTTCACACCCATTACAAATTTGGACGGTGCTACGACTTTAGCTGAAGTTTCCGTTCAAACGATTCAGGAGATGAGCCTGCTAGCGCCATTCGGGGTTACGAATCCTAAGCCGAAGATTTTGATAGATTCCGTACAACTTTCAAGCGCCCGTAAAATTGGTGCCAACCAAAATCACTTGAAGGTCCAGCTGGAAGATGGTGAAAATCATAAACTTGATGGCGTAGGCTTCGGTCTCGGTCATTTTGTGGATGAATTAGCGCCGCACGCTGAAGTCTCGGTGATTGGAGAGCTTTCCATCAATGAGTGGAATAATATGAAAAAGCCCCAGATCTTTGTCCAGGATGTCTCGGTGAACCATTGGCAGTTATTCGATTACCGCGGCAAGGGCCAGGCAGAGAAGTGGCTTGCCGACATTCCGGCACAAAACCGGAAAATCGTCATTTTCTCGGAAGATATTTATAGCAGATATCCCTTTTTACGAAACCATCCGGATCTTGTTCATATCAAGAATGAACAGGATGCAGATCAGCTCGACTGCCTAGAAGGACATGTGGTTTTTATGGACATGCCACCGTTAAGGGAATATTTGAAACGGGTCATTGCCAATAAGAATCCATCGCGTATCTACGCTCACCTTTCACATGAACAGGACCATTTCTTAAGTACGATGCCAACAAGGGACCATTTTAAATGGTTTTACGCCTTCCTTGCCAAAAAGGGTCCGCTCGATGTGAAAAGATATGGTGATGACCTTGCCAAATACCGCGGCTGGTCAAGGGATACCGTGGATTTCATTTCTAAGGTGTTTTTTGAGCTTGATTTTGTTACAATAGAGAATGGGTTAATTATGCTTACAACCAATGCGAAGAAACGCGATCTCAGTGAATCTGAATCGTATATAAGAAAGAAAGAGCAATTTGAGCTTGAACAAGAGCTAGTTTATTCTTCCTATCAGCAATTATTCGATTGGTTCAATCATTATTTAGTCCATGAGGCAACAGACCTTGAGGAGGAAACAAAGCAATGGATTTAAAGCAATATGTAACAATTGTGCAAGACTGGCCAAAACCGGGTATTGTCTTCAAAGATATTACAACATTAATGGATAACGGCGCAGCTTATAAATACGCAACAGACCAAATCGTCGAGTACGCTCGCGATAAAAATATCGATTTAGTGGTCGGACCGGAAGCACGCGGATTCATTATCGGATGTCCAGTCGCATACTCATTGGAAGTCGGCTTTGCGCCAGTGAGAAAAGAAGGAAAACTTCCACGTGAAACGATAAAAGTTGAATATGGATTAGAATATGGCAAGGATGTTTTGACGATCCATAAAGATGCCATCAAACCGGGACAGCGTATCCTGATTACCGACGATTTACTTGCTACTGGAGGAACAATCGAAGCGACGATCAAATTGGTTGAACAGCTTGGCGGAATTGTAGCCGGGATTGCATTCCTTATTGAATTGACGGACTTGGATGGTAAAGATAAATTAGACGGCTATGATGTCTTGACATTAATGAGCTTTTAATAAAGAAGAGCACTCTGACCAGGGTGCTCTTTCTGTTTTACTCGTTTTAACTGGATTTTGTCGAATTTCCAGTGAAAAAATGCATTATTCTTTATAAAATACACGTTTAACCCTTTACATCCTTGCCTTTTTTTTCGATAATAGTAATAATAAAGAGTTTTTCTGCTAATAAGTTTATTTGCACTTGTATCCGTTTAAGCGGATTTATTTTTTTTCGCAAAAATTGTCACGTTTTGCAGAATAAAGGGAAGTGCTACCAATCATACTCAATCCGGATCATACCGGTGGCAGTTAAAGTGGGGTTAAGGTGATTAAATGGCTAATGATCAAATATTGACTGCCGAGCAGGTTGTAGAACGTGCCAGCTTATATCTTCAGCCGGAAGAAGCTGAATTTATTCATAGAGCGTTTAAGTATGCAGAATATGCCCACCGAGAACAATTCCGTAAATCGGGAGAGCCGTATATTATTCATCCGATTCAAGTGGCGGGCATTCTGGCTGATCTTGAAATGGACCCTGCAACTATTGCGGCAGGTTTTTTACATGATGTTGTTGAAGATACGGAGATCACTCTGAAGGATATTGAAGAAAATTTCAGTCCTGAAGTCGCCATGCTCGTGGATGGCGTGACCAAATTAGGGAAAATCAAGTATAAATCACAGCAAGAGCAGCAGGCGGAAAACCATCGGAAAATGTTCGTGGCGATGGCCCAGGATATCCGGGTAATCTTGATAAAGCTTGCCGACAGACTGCACAATATGCGGACATTGAAGCATCTGCCGCAGGAGAAGCAGAGAAGGATATCGAACGAGACGTTGGAAATCTTTGCACCGCTTGCCCATCGTCTTGGTATCAGCACGATTAAATGGGAACTTGAAGATACTGCACTAAGGTATTTGAATCCTCAGCAGTATTACCGAATCGTTAACCTGATGAAGAAAAAGCGTGCAGAACGTGAAGAGTATCTGGAAGAAGTCATTGATGAAGTGCGGAAAAACGTTGAGGAAGTCAACATTAAGGCTGACCTTTCCGGCAGGCCGAAACATATATACAGCATTTATCGCAAAATGGCTTTGCAGAATAAGCAGTTCAGTGAAATTTATGATTTGCTTGCAGTTCGGATCGTCGTCAATAGCATAAAAGATTGCTATGCGGTTTTAGGGATCATCCACACATGCTGGAAGCCGATGCCTGGCCGATTTAAAGACTATATCGCGATGCCGAAGCCGAATATGTATCAATCGCTCCATACGACGGTAATCGGTCCGAAAGGCGATCCGCTCGAAGTGCAGATCCGTACTTCCGATATGCATCGCATTGCCGAGTTCGGGGTTGCCGCGCACTGGGCTTATAAAGAAGGAAAAGATGTCGGTGAACAGCCTTCATTAGAAGAAAAATTGACTTGGTTCCGGGAAATTCTTGAATTCCAGGATGACGCGACTAATGCCGAGGAATTCATGGAATCCCTTAAAATAGATCTTTTTTCTGATATGGTATTCATTTTCACACCTAAAGGCGATGTCATCGAACTCCCATCAGGTTCCAACCCGATTGATTTCGCTTACCGGATCCATTCGGAAATTGGAAACAAAACGATTGGTGCCAAAGTGAACGGGAAAATGGTACCGCTGGATTATAAACTGAAAACAGGCGACATCATTGAAATCTTAACATCGAAGCATTCATATGGTCCAAGTCAGGACTGGCTAAAACTCACGCAAACATCTCAAGCTAAAAATAAAATCCGCCAATTTTTCAAGAAGCAGCGCCGAGAAGAAAATATCGAAAAAGGCAAAGAGCTTGTTGAAAAAGAAATCAAGGATATGGAGTTTGACCTGAAGGAAATCCTGACTCCCGAGAACATCAGGCGTGTTGCAGATAAATTCAACTTCCTGAATGAAGAAGATATGTATGCAGCAGTCGGGTATAACGGAATAACTGCCCTTCAGGTAGCTAACCGCCTTACCGAAAAATGGCGAAAGCAGAAAATGGTCGAGCAGGAAGCAGATATTTCAGAAGCGGTAGCCGATCTGAAAACCTTCTCCAATTCAACTAAAAAACGTGACTCAGGTGTACAGGTGCCGGGGATTGATAACCTGCTTATCCGTTTATCACGCTGTTGTAACCCAGTTCCTGGAGATGAAATCGTTGGTTATATAACCAAAGGCCGTGGAGTTTCAGTCCATAGACAAGACTGCCCGAACCTGGAAAGCGGGGATTCCGATCATCGCCTGGTACCGGTTGAATGGGAAAGTACAATTAATGAACGCAAGGAATACATCGTTGAAATTGAAATCAGCGGGTATGACCGTCGCGGCTTATTAAACGAAGTGCTGCAGGCAGTCAATGAAACCAAGACCAACATTTCAGCGGTCTCTGGTAAATCCGACAGGAATAAGGTTGCGACCATCCACATGTCGATTTACATTCATAACATTGCCCATTTACAAAAGGTCGTCGACCGTATAAAACAAATTTCAGATGTTTATTCCGTCAGAAGGATAATGAACTAAGGAGTTTTTATTACCATGCGTGTTGTTTTACAACGTTCCAAAGCGGCAAAAGTCGTTGTTGCAGACCAAGTAATCGGGCAAATCGACAGCGGACTCGTTCTGCTGGTTGGTATCACCCATGGGGATACCATCGATGACGCCGTATATTTGGCCGATAAGATTGTCAATCTCAGGATATTTGAAGATGAAAATGAAAAGATGAACCACTCACTATTGGATGTAGGAGGTTCTATTTTATCAGTTTCGCAATTTACCCTGTACGGCGATTGCCGTAAAGGCCGTCGACCGAACTTCATGGACGCCGCCCGTCCTGAAGAGGCGAATGAATTATATGAAGCATTTAACGAGGAACTCCGCAAGAAAGGCGTCCATACGGAAACAGGTCAATTTGGTGCCATGATGGACGTTCAGCTTACTAATGATGGTCCCGTTACATTAATACTTGAAAGCAAAAAATAACCTGCTGCTGCAGGTTTTTTTGTTTGGGTAAATAAATGCCGACGAATGGACAAGCCAGCTTCGACGGGAAGCTGGCTTGTCTTGTCTTTATTTGAAATACCGCGCCAATCCATTATAGATAGCCGATGTGATCTTTTCTTGATACTCATTCGATGTTAACGTCAATTCTTCAACCGGATTACTTAAATAACCAAGTTCAATAAGTGTAGCTACACGTTTGTTTTCACGGGTAACATGAAAATTCCCGTAACGTGATCCGCGGTTGGGCACCTGCATGGTGGAACCGAGTGAATTGGCCAGTGTAGTGGCCAATGAACGTTGGTAGTCATGATAGTAGTATGTAGTTATCCCGCTCGTGATCTGGTCCTTGGTGCTATCATAATGGAGACTGATGAAAGCATCCGCGTTATGGATATGTGAAGTGCCGACCCGGGAAGGAAGTGGAACATAGGTATTGCCGCTTCTGGTCAGGATAACTTTTGCTCCTGCCGCCTGAAGTTTGTCCCGCAGCAACTCAGCCGTCCGGATCGTCAGATTTTTCTCAAGAGTGCCACCGACCCCTACTGTACCACTATCCCTGCCGCCATGGCCGGGATCGATAACGATGGTTTTATCCTTTAAATATTTTTCAACGCCAGGTCGTTGGATCTGTTCGGAATTCCCTTCGATCGTCACGATCCATCCAGCCACATAAGCGGTTTTTCCGCTCTTTAGTTTAATGGAATACCAGTCGCCTTCCTTACCTGATGCGGAGAACGTTTCACCTTCATTGACCTGCTCTACGATTTCCGAGTCACCATCAGGCTCACTTCTAAGGATCGTTCCGTCATGAATGATGGTTATCTTGTTTCCTTTTACATCAATCTTCTTTTCCTTAGTCGTTTGTTCAACATTCTCTTTTTCCAAGTACCAACTCACTACCCAGCCCTTTTTTGAACCGGAAAGCTGGATCTGCGTCATTTTCCCCTTTGTTTGCAAGATGGCGTATGTCTCATCCTTGTTCACCGAACCGATGACCTTGCTGCTGAGAGAGGCATCTTTCCTGACATTTAACCCTTCAGCGGTCACCCTTGCAGTCGCGCCTGCCATACTAATTTTCGTATCATCTTCATCTTCGCTAATTTGTATGTAAGGTTCAGCTACCCAACCCCGGACTCCTTGGAAATCAATTTCAGCCCATTCATTTTCAACCCTGTAAACGGTCACTGCCGTATTTTTATTCAGCTTTCCGAGCGCGGCACTGCTTTTCGATGGTTCCGAACGGACATTGAGCCGGTCCACCAAAGTGACTCCGGTTTTTACGGATTGATTCGTTTCTTTTACCTTAGTAGAATCTTTCTTCGCTGCATTCCCGGATGAGGCGGGAAGCTTAAGGTAGTCAGAAGAGACCCAACCTTCGATATCCGCCGTTTTGACCTTTATCCAATTTTCATTCTTTTCAATAATGTCAACAGCTGTTCCTTTACTCAAGGAACCAACCGTTTGAAATGTAGTTCCGGGACCTGTACGGACGCGGACGGAGCTACCGGATATCATACCTTGTCCGGATTCCTTTTTGACCTGATTGGTATCCGACTCCGATTTTCTCTCCACTAACCAATTGGCGACCCATCCTGTTTTGCCGACGCCAATCCGGATTTCAATCCAGTCGCCATCTTCTTTCAGAATTGGATACGATTCCCCTTTTGCCAGTTTTTTTACGATAGGGAAACTGAGACCTGCACCTTCACGGACATTGACCACTTTGGACGTCACGATAATTTCCCCTTCTTCTTTTCCAAAAGCATGATTGACGGGGAACATTGCTGAGATCATCAGCATCAGGATCAGGCAGAATAAACCCGATTTCTTCTTCATAAGTTGTCTCTCCCTTTTAATGTCTATATGTATGTATTCTCGTTCAATAAAAATTTCCCTCTTTCCCAGTGCAAAAAACATTTTTTTTTGGGAAGAATAAAGCTTATATAACTCGAGGAGGGAACCTACATGAAATTCAGCGAAAAAGATCAAACGAGCTTAAGCGGAGGCAATCAAGTATTAGGTGTCGATTTCCACGATTTCATCCAGAAGGAACAAAGCGCAAACCTGGTTGAATTGGCATCCGAATTCGGAGTCAATGTCCGGACGGTCAAAAATTTGAAAAAACATTTGAACCAATAAAATGCGACAAAATCCTCAGCCTGCCTTGACATTTGATGTTAACGTCCGTATGATTATAAAATATCAGACTTATTACTGCAATAACCAATGATGGAGAAGAGTAATTAAGAAACACATGAAAAGAGAGGAAATGCCGAGGCTGAAAGCATTCCACATGATGACTTAATGAAAGAACCCTCCGTAGGCTTCACTCCGAACGGTATTACTTAATAGGAGATGGACGTAAAACAGGCGTTAACTGTTTTTAAGCGGGGGCACTTATTTTTTGTGCTTCAACTAGGGTGGCACCACGGGATATCCAAACTCTCGTCCCTTGTAACGGATAAGTTACAAGGGGCGGGAGTTTTTTGTTTGGAAAAAATCAGTATAGCGCTGGATAAAGGGCGTTTTGCTTTAAAGGAGGAAACATATATGTCTATTCAGATTCCTAGAGGAACCCAGGATTTATTGCCTAGCCAAACGGAAATTTGGCAGTATATCGAAAAGACAGCGCGTGATATTTGTCACCGTTATCAATATAAAGAAATCCGCACACCGATTTTTGAACACACCGAATTATTTTTACGTGGTGTAGGTGATACAACCGATATCGTACAAAAAGAGATGTATTCATTTCAAGATCGCGGTGAAAGGAATTTAACCCTTCGTCCGGAAGGCACCGCATCAGTTGTTCGGTCATATATCGAGAACAAAATGTTCGGGTGGGCTAATCAACCGGTCAAGCTTTATTATATCGGCCCGATGTTCCGTTACGAACGTCCACAAGCAGGCCGCTTCCGCCAGTTCGTTCAATTCGGCATCGAAGCTTTAGGTAGTAAGGATCCCGGAATCGATGCAGAGGTTCTTTCACTTGCGATGAACCTATACAAAGAACTTGGATTGAAAAAGCTGAAACTTGTGATCAACAGCCTTGGTGATAAGGAAAGCAGGACAGCGCATCGCAATGCTTTAATCAAACATTTCGAACCTCGGATTGGAGAGTTTTGCGGCGATTGTCAGAACCGTCTGGAAAAAAATCCATTGCGTATCCTGGATTGCAAAAAAGATCACGATCATGAATTGATGAACACCGCGCCATCCATCATTGAATATTTAAATGATGAATCCCGTATTTATTTCGAAAAAGTGAAACAGCATCTTACGGATTTGGAAATAGAATTCGTCGAAGATCCTACACTTGTGCGGGGCTTGGATTACTATAATCATACCGCTTTTGAAATCATGAGTGATGCAGAAGGCTTTGGCGCCATTACTACACTTTGCGGAGGCGGCAGATATAACGGGCTGTCTGAAGAACTTGGCGGACCGGAAACACCTGGTATCGGATTTGCTCTTAGCATTGAACGCCTGATTGCAGCATTGCAAGCAGAAAACATCGAGCTTCCGATCAAAAAGGGAATTGACTGCTATCTTGTTTCATTAGGTGAAACAGCCAAGGATTATAATGTCAAACTTGCCCATCAATTGCGGAATGCCGGTTTTACTGTCGAAAAAGATTATCAAGACCGAAAAGTGAAAGCGCAATTCAAATCAGCCGACCGCCTGGAAGCGAGATATGTGGCGACACTCGGGGAAGATGAATTGGCAAATAATAAAATCAATGTAAAGTTCATGGAAACTGGTGAACAAGTCCAAATGGACCTTGCCACATTCGTTGAACAATTCAAAAAGCTACAGGCTTAAGGGGGAAATACCATGTTTGGCAGAACATACTTCAATGGTGAAGTGACAGAAGCAGCTATTGGTGAAAAAGTAACATTAAAAGGATGGGTACAAAAACGTCGGGATTTGGGCGGAGTAATCTTCATCGACCTGCGTGACAGAAGCGGAATCGTCCAAGTCGTTTTCAATCCGGACATTTCGGCAGACGCATTGGCCACAGCTGAAAAGATTCGTAATGAATACGTCCTTGATATCCAAGGGATAGTCATCAAACGTGATGAAGCCAACTTCAACCCGAATGTAACAACAGGTACCATCGAAGTTCAAGCAGAAAACGTTACAATTTTAAACGAGGCTAAAACCCCTCCATTCATCATTGATGAAAGAACGGATGTATCAGAAGATATCCGTTTGAAATACCGTTATTTGGACTTGCGTCGTCCGGCGATGTTCGAAACGTTGAAAATGCGTAACCAAGCAACAAAAGCAATCCGTGATTACTTGGACGGTGAAGGCTTCCTTGATATCGAAACACCTATCTTAACGAAAAGTACACCTGAAGGAGCACGAGATTATTTAGTGCCAAGCCGTGTACACGAAGGTGAGTTCTATGCACTTCCGCAATCACCGCAAATCTTCAAGCAGCTATTGATGGTATCCGGTTTCGAACGTTATTATCAAATTGCCCGCTGTTTCCGTGATGAAGATTTACGTGCTGACAGACAGCCTGAATTCACGCAAATCGATATTGAAACAAGCTTCATGAGCCAAGAAGATATCATTAACACCGCAGAAAACATGATGGCTAAAGTGATGAAGGATGTTAAAGGACTTGACGTAACACTCCCATTCCCTAGAATGACATACAATGAAGCGATGAGCCGTTACGGTTCCGACAAACCGGATACGCGTTTCGGAATGGAACTTAAAGATGTTTCGGAAATCGTGAAAGACAGTGATTTCAAAGTGTTCACCGGCGCTGTTGCAAACGGCGGACAAGTTAAAGCGATCGTCGTTAAGGACGGAAATGCGGATTATTCCCGTAAAGATATTGACGGATTGGCTGAATTTGCAGCGATTTACGGTGCAAAAGGCCTTGCATGGCTGAAAGTTGAAGAAGACGGAGTAAAAGGGCCAATCGCTAAATTCTTCGCAGAAGATCAACAGCAATTAGTATCCGTATTGGAAGCCGAAGTGGGCGATCTAATCTTGTTCGTGGCGGATAAAAAAGGCATAGTCGCCGATGCACTAGGAGCACTTCGTAACAAGCTTGGTAAAGAAAGAGGCTTGATCGATCAAAGCAAATTCAACTTCCTATGGGTGACGGACTGGCCATTATTTGAATACGACGAAGAAGAAGGACGCTACTATGCAGCACACCATCCATTCACAATGCCATTCCGTGAAGACATGGACAAACTGGAATCAGACCCAGCAAGCGTCCGAGCACAAGCGTATGACCTTGTCTTGAACGGCTACGAACTTGGCGGTGGATCACTGCGGATTTTCGAACGCGACGTTCAGGAAAAAATGTTCAAAGTCCTTGGATTCTCGAAAGAAGAAGCAAACGCACAATTCGGCTTCCTAATGGATGCATTCGAATACGGAACGCCACCACACGGCGGAATCGCCCTTGGATTGGACCGTATGGTCATGCTGCTTGCAGGCCGCACGAACCTTCGCGATACCATCGCATTCCCGAAAACAGCAAGCGCAAGCGACCTGCTCGTTGACGCACCGAGTGCTGTAAGTGACAAGCAATTGGCCGAACTTAACCTAAGGCTTGCTGCACTAAAAAAGTAATAAAACTGGGAAAAAATACGAAAAAATACCTAGATGCTTTCTCTTGAAACGGAGTTAAGCATTATGATATGATATCTTCAACAAGTAAGAGTCCTGATGTGTTCGTTCTTTAACCTATAAGTTTTGACCGAACACTTATAGTTACCGGGAGCACTAGTTTCCTGGCCGCGTAAATGCCTCCCTCGAAGAGGACTTACAAACGCGAGGAACCGAGCACCCACCTGCGGAGAGCGGGTTCAAAACAAAGGCGTAAACGGCACAATTGGGACTCTTACACATTACAAAGCAACTCATGTTAAATAACATGGGTTTTTTTGTGCGTTAAAATAGCGTAACTTACGAGTGAAAGCATGATATTGCGAGCGAATGGCGTGGATTCACGAGTAAATGCCGCAAACTCACGAGTAAACGAGCCGAATTCACGAGTAAAAAGCCTAACCTCACGAGTAAATAGCCCAAACCCACGAGTAAACCCCAAAAACTCTCGAATAAACTTCAAATCTCCCCATTTAAGTAACATTCCGCAATATAGATTCGTAAATTATAGTAAGGTTGGAATTATAATCAGCCAATGATAGAAAGTAGTGAGGGCTTTGAAAGATTTATTGAATGTAAAGAGGAACGAAATGCTTCAATTAGTGGAGCAGCTAGTGAATATAGATAGTGGTTCTCATACAAAAAAGGGTATTGATGAAATTGGTTCGATTTTAAAAGCGAAATTTGAAAGCCTGGATTTTATTGTGAATACCGTCGAGCAGCAGAATTATGGAAATCAGCTGGTCATCCAGCATCGTGAGGCGCATCAACCGCATATTCTGGTCGTCGCCCATATGGATACGGTTTTTCCAGAAGGGACAGCGCAAAAACGTCCTTTTAGTGTGAAGGGAAATCGGGCATACGGTCCTGGTATAGCTGATATGAAGGCTAGTTTAGTTGAGCTTTTTTATGCAGTCCTTTGCTTGAAACAGACGGGGCAGACAGGCTATAAGCATATTCAAATCATTCTCAATAGTGATGAAGAGATCGGGTCTCCGTCTTCCGCTTCACTCATATCTGAAAAAGGTGCCAATAAGAAGTTCGCGTTAATTCTTGAACCGGCAAGGACGGATGGTTCACTTGTCACGGCAAGAAGGGGATGCGGTCAATTTAAAGTGGATATAGTGGGGGTGGCAGCCCATTCAGGGATCGAACCGGAAAAGGGTCGGAGTGCAATTGAAGAATTGGCTAATAAGATCATTGCCTTACACCGATTGAATGATCAAAAGAAAGGTATCAGCGTTAATGTCGGCATGATTGAAGGAGGTTCTGCTGTCAATGCCATCGCTGCCCATGCGGCTGCTTTTGTGGATGTACGGATCTCGGAAAAAAAGCAAGAAGCTATCATTCTTAAACAACTGAAAAAAATCTGCGCTGAAACTTATATTCCAGGGACGAAAACGACATTAAGCGGGAAAATGGACCGGTCTCCCATGGAAAAGAACGAGAAAACGAACTTGCTTTTAGAGACTATCCGTCAGGCGGGGGAGGAAATCGGCATAAAAATAACAGATACGGCCACGGGTGGAGGTTCGGATGCATCTATTACTTCTGTATTGGGGATAGCGACGGTAGATGGACTCGGGCCCATTGGAGGGAATGCACATAGTGAAGAGGAGTATTTGGAAATTCCCAGCCTGACAGAACGGACTCTCCTGCTGGCGACCGTCCTTCAGAAATTAGCAAAAATGACCTAGTACACTAATTCCGATTAGACTGCTTATATTTCGCTTGTCATAAATGATGTTTATGATATATTGTTAATTGGGAAGCTAAATAAGAACAGAATTTATTGGAGTTGAATATATATGCTGCATCAGTTTTCACGAAATGAATTAGCAATAGGCAAGGAAGGCATCGATATCCTGAAAAACACGACCGTTGCTGTCCTGGGGGTAGGAGGCGTAGGTTCTTTTTCGGCTGAAGCATTGGCACGCACGGGGGTCGGCCGTATTATTCTTGTGGATAAAGACGATGTCGACATCACAAATGTAAACAGACAGATTCATGCACTATTATCAACAGTCGGTCAACCGAAAGCGGAATTGATGAAAAATCGCATTCAGGACATCAATCCCGACTGCGAAGTGATTTCCCTTAAAATGTTCTATACAGAAGAAACGTTTGAAGAATTCTTCAGTTATGGACTGGACTATGTCATTGATGCATCCGATACGGTCATTTATAAGATGCATGTGATGAAGGAATGCCTGAAACGGAATATCAAGGTGATTTCAAGCATGGGGGCCGCTAATAAAATGGACCCGACACGTTTTCAAATTGCCGATATCTCCAAAACGCATACCGACCCGCTTGCCAAGGTCATTCGTACTAGATTGCGTAAAGAGGGCATAACAAAGGGAATTCCCGTTGTCTTCTCCGACGAAAGTCCAATTGTCATTCGTGAGGATGTCCGAAAAGAAGTCGGCAATGATGAGGCAAAAATCCGTAAGGCCCAAATGCCGCCATCTTCGAATGCTTTCGTACCATCTGTAGCAGGCTTAATTGCAGCAAGCTGGGTGATCAATGATATTTTAAAAGATATTGAAGTACGCCGTGTAAATGATTGATAAGTTGACTGACTCTATACAGGGTCAGTTTTTTTTGTCTAATAGGAGATATTCCCTTTAAATAACTTTTTTATCCATATCATATAGACGGGGTCGAAAGAATGAGATAAACTATTTTCAGAATATTATTTTTTATTCAAATATTCTATTTATTAAAAAGAACATACAAAACAAGGGGGTTTCAAATGAAGAAGAAAAAGCTAGCAGGAGTGTTCCTATCACTTTCTTTGGTTGCAGGGACGCTGGCAGGTTGTAGCGGCGACTCGAAAACTAGCAGTTCAGGCGGGGGTTCATCCAAATCGGGTGACACGATCAAAATTGGGGCCAACCTTGAACTGTCCGGAGGTACGGCATCATTCGGCCAATCGGCTGCCGATGGTTTGAAGCTGGCCATCGATGAAATTAATAAAGAGGGCATCGACGGTAAAAAACTGGAAATCGTCAAGGTTGATAATAAATCAGATGCAGCAGAAGCTACAAGCGGTTCGATCAAGTTAGTCAGCCAGGACAAGGTTGTGGCTGTAGTCGGATCAGCGACAAGCACAAATACATTGGCACAGGTTCAGGTCGCACAGGATAATAAAGTTCCTCTTCTCACACCAACTGCAACAAATCCCGACATCACCAACAAAGCTGGAAAATTAAACGATTATGTGTTCAGAACTTGCTTTATCGATCCATTCCAAGGTACGGTGGCAGCCAATTTCGCATCTGACGAAATAGGGGCGAAGACAGCTGCGATCTATGTGGATAGCGCAAGTGATTATTCTAAAGGATTGGCCGCCGCTTTTAAAGAAGCGTTCACTGCCAAGGGTGGTAAAATCGTGGCGGAAGAAGCTTATGTTACAAAAGATACTGATTTCCGCTCTACATTGACACGTATCAAATCCGCCAAACCAGAGTTCGTTTTCCTTCCTGGTTATTATGAAGAAGTCGGATTGATCTTAAAGCAGGCCCGTGAAGACGGCATAGACCTTCCATTCATGGGTGGAGACGGCTGGGATTCCCCGAAAGTCGTTGAAATTGCCGGAGCGGAGGCTTTAAAAAATACCTATATCACGAATCACTATTCCCCTGAAGATGAAGATGCAAAAATCCAGGATTTCGTTGCAGCCTTCGAAAAGGAATACGATAAAACACCGGATGCCTTTGCAGCACTTGGCTATGATACTGGTTACTACCTGGCTGATGCCATCAAGAGATCTGGAGATGCTTCCCCCGAAAAAATCAGACAAGCGTTGGAAGAAGTCAAAGATCTTCAATTAGTTTCCGGAACGCTTAACCTTGATGAAAACCATGATCCGATCAAATCGGCGACCATCTTGGAATATGTAGATGGCAAACAAACATTCAAGACGAAAATCAATCCATAATACCTTACGTGGATAGGGGGCAAGTCCCCCCTATTCTATATTCACTTAAAAAACACCTTATCGGGGAGAGTGCAATATGGAACTGATTCAACAATTGGTAAATGGCATTTCACTCGGCAGCATTTATGCATTGATCGCGCTTGGTTATACGATGGTATATGGAATCGTCAAACTGATAAACTTTGCCCATGGCGACGTATTCATGGTTGGTTCATTTGTAGGGTTTTACGCCATTACCGTAATGGACTTATCTTTCATCCCGGCTTTATTGATTTCGATGGTCACTTGTGCCATCTTTGGCGTTTTAATTGAACGGATCGCTTATAAACCCCTTCGTAATGCAACACGGATTGCGGCCTTGATAACGGCCATCGGTGTTTCCCTTCTAATAGAAAATGGGCTGATTTACATCCGGGGCGCCCAGCCGGAAGCCTATCCAAATAATGTCCTTCCGATGGATAAACTCGATATATTGGGAGTTTCCATCAGCAGTCAATCGATATTGATCTTATCTGTATCCATCATTTTAATGATCATCCTACAATTCGTTGTCCATAAAACCAAAATCGGCAAAGCGATGCGTGCCGTTTCATTCGATTCCGAAGCCGCTAAGCTTATGGGAATCAATGTGAATAATACGATTTCAGCTACCTTCGCCATAGGCTCGGCTTTGGCAGGGGCTGCCGGCGTCATTTTTGGAATCTACTATATTAAAATCGAGCCGTTGATGGGTGTCCTTCCTGGCCTTAAAGCGTTTGTTGCAGCAGTCTTGGGCGGCATCGGCATCATTCCGGGAGCGATGGTCGGCGGTCTTCTGCTTGGAGTGATCGAGGCTTTGGTCAGTGCTGCCGGTTACTCATTATGGCGCGATGGTGTGGCTTTCGTCGTTCTTATCTTGATTTTGATTTTCTTGCCTCAGGGACTATTCGGTAAAAATAAAAGAGAAAAAGTATAGGGGAGACAAGGCGATGACTACTTTAAAGAATTCAAAGGGTTTTTGGCTCTCAATCGTGCTCGCACTTATTTTTTTCGGAATCATGCAGTACACCATTACAAACGGTATGCTTAATCCATTTTATATCAACACACTCATGTTCATAGGCATCAATATCATGCTGGCAACGAGCCTTCATTTAATCATTGGAATAACCGGGCAGTTCTCGATCGGACATGCAGGGTTTTTAGCGGTAGGGGCCTATGCTTCGGCAGTCATGACAATGAAACTGGAACTTCCTTTCATCATGGCAGTATTGACTGGGGGCATCATCGCCGCAGCTGCCGGCATGGTGATCGGGATACCCAGCTTGCGTCTGAAGGGGGATTACTTGGCGATAGCTACACTAGGTTTTGGGGAAATTGTCCGGATAGTCCTCTTGAATATTGAATATGTAGGCGGGGCAAGCGGGATGCAGGTTTCCCATCTGACTACATGGCCATGGGTATTTGCCTGTGTCATGATCACCGTCATAGTCATCCGGAATTTCACCAATTCGACTCATGGACGTGCATGCATATCCGTAAGGGAGGATGAAACGGCGGCTGATGCGATGGGAATCAATACGACCTATTATAAAGTGGCGGCCTTTGTCATCGGAGCTTTCTTTGCGGGAATTGCCGGATCGCTTTATGCCCATAATTTCTATATTATCCAGCCATCGAATTTCGGTTTCCTAAAATCCTTCGATATACTGATTTTCGTCGTACTTGGCGGTCTTGGAAGTCTTTCAGGTTCGGTTTTGGCTGCCATTTTACTGACGATCGTGACGACATTCCTTCAGGATTATCCGGAAACGAGGATGATCATATACAGTCTTGTCCTGATCTTGATGATGATCTTCCGCCCGCAGGGTTTAATGGGAACAAGAGAAATCACGACATTGTTCACACATAAAAAAACGAAAGGGGGCCCAAAGGATGGAAGCCACAATACCGTTGCTTAAAGTAGATTCGGTGGGTATCCGTTTTGGCGGATTGAAAGCCGTGTCCGATGTGAACATGGAATTATTTCCGGGGGAACTTGTAGGCCTGATCGGACCGAATGGAGCTGGAAAAACGACCTTCTTCAATTTGTTGACGGGTGTGTATGTCCCTACAGAAGGGACGATTGCCTTGAACGGGGAAAATCT
The DNA here is from genome assembly GCF_030348945.1 of Peribacillus sp. ACCC06369. Classification (NCBI taxonomy): domain Bacteria; kingdom Bacillati; phylum Bacillota; class Bacilli; order Caryophanales; family Bacillaceae; genus Peribacillus; species Peribacillus sp. ACCC06369. The sequence goes on along the minus strand of NZ_JAUCEN010000002.1, from coordinate 3,734,473 downwards.
AAAAAAGCAGCAGCCTTATAAAATTACCCGAAAAGGGATTTCGAGGACCTTTCAAAATATCCGCCTCTTCAGTGAGTTATCTGTGATCGATAATGTGAAGGTTGCTTACCACTCGCTTGCCAAGCATATGATCCCAAGCTCCATATTCAGGCTACCGGGACATTTTTCCGGTGAAAAGGAAATGGATGAAAAGGCGTTGGAATTCTTGAGGATTTTCAAGCTTGACCATTTTAAGGATGAAAAAGCGAAGAATCTTCCATACGGACAGCAAAGGCGACTGGAAATTGCACGTGCTCTCGCGGCAAACCCCAAACTGCTTTTACTGGACGAACCCGCAGCAGGTATGAACCCACATGAAACGAAAGAATTAATGAATCTCATCGCTTTTATCAGGAAGGAATTCAACCTTACCGTATTGCTCATCGAACATGATATGTCACTGGTCATGGGGGTATGCGAACGGATTTACGTACTTGATCATGGACAGCTTATCGCTCATGGAAAGCCGGAAGAAATCCGCAACGATCCTAAAGTTATCGAGGCGTATCTAGGCGAGGAGGTTTCATGATGCTGAAAATAGAAGACATCAATGTATATTACGGCAATATCCAAGCGTTAAAAGGTGTTTCCATGGAGATTAACGAAGGGGAGATCGTGACTCTGATTGGAGCGAATGGAGCCGGAAAAAGCACGTTGCTCAAAACGATATCCGGGCTGTTAAAACCAAAGCAGGGAAAAGTTCTGTTCGAAGGTGATCCGATTGGAGGAAAAGCTGCACAGTCCATCGTGAAAATGGGCATATCCCATGTACCTGAAGGCCGCCGTGTCTTTGCGAACATGACGGTTGCCGAAAACCTGGAGCTTGGTGCCTATTTGAGAAACGACAAAGAGGGCATCAAAAAGGATATGGAAAAGGTCCATGAGTTATTTCCGAGGCTGCTGGAGAGAATCAAACAGCAGGCCGGCACGCTTTCAGGTGGTGAACAGCAGATGCTTGCTATGGGCCGGGCTTTAATGGCGAAGCCACGTTTATTACTGCTCGATGAACCTTCGATGGGCCTTGCACCGCTGCTGGTAAAGCAAATATTCAACATCATACAGGAAATCAGTGAAGCGGGGACAACGATCCTTTTGGTCGAGCAAAATGCCAACCTTGCTTTATCCATTGCAGATCGGGCTTATGTCGTTGAAACGGGCCGAATCGTCCTTTCGGGCAATGCCGAGGAACTCACTTCAAGTGAAGAAATTAAAATGGCCTATTTAGGAGGCCACTGAACCGCCGTTTGGCGGTTTTTTTGTGGGGAAATGAGGATTGGGATATAAAAAATATACGAAGAAGCTTAAAAATGGGGTGAAGGTTCATGCAGGATTTTATACATTCAAATAGTATTATTCAATTTTGATATAGGAATTAAGACTAAAAAAGAGCAAAGGAACTGGGTTTAATTCCCTATCAAGATGCTTGTATTTTGGTAAAAATGTAATTAATAGGATGATATAAATGAAAGAATGAATAAATTTTTTTGAGTAGTAATAAAGGATTTTACAATATTAATATAGTTAAATTATCAGTTTTTTCTGATTATAACCACTGTTTTCGCAATATTTAAAATATATAAAAATAAAAACGACCTGTACATGCTGTGAAAAATATCCTATTAAGCGGAATCTTCTCGCAATTATTGTATAGACGGAATGAAAATTATGCGGTAAACTATTTTTCGAAATATTAATTTAATTTGAAACATTTCATCTAATCAATTTTTTCTGAAGCATCATGAATAAATATTCATGCATCAGAGCTTGATTACAAAATGGGGGGATTATTTATGAAAAAGAAAAAATTAGCAAGTGCATTCCTTTCTCTAACACTTGCTGCAGGAGTGCTAGCGGGTTGTTCCGGCTCTGGTTCATCAGATAAATCAAGTGGGGACGGTGATACGATCAAGATCGGTGTCAACCTTGAATTATCAGGTGGTGTAGCTTCATATGGTCAATCGATTGCGGAAGGCCTGGAACTTGCGACTGCAGAAATCAATAAAGAAGGCATTGACGGAAAAAAAATCAAACTAATTAAAGTCGATAATAAATCTGAAGCGTCCGAAGCGACAAGCGGAGCGATCAAGCTGACATCACAAGATCAGGTTGCAGCGATCGTAGGTGCAGCGACAAGCACGAACTCGATTGCACAAGTACAGATTGCACAAGATAATAAAGTGCCGGTCATCTCACCTTCTGGTACAAGCCCTGAAATCACTTTCAGCAAGGATAAATTGAACGATTACATTTTCAGGACAAGCTTCATCGATCCTTTCCAAGGGACGGTAGCTGCGAACTTTGCCACTAAAGAAATCAAAGCGAAAAGTGCAGCCATCTATATTGACAGTTCAAGTGATTATTCAAAAGGGTTAGCCGCAGCCTTTAAAGAACAATTCGAAAAAAATGGCGGAAAGATTGTTGCTGAGGAAGCTTACATTGCGAAGGATACTGATTTCCGTTCCACATTGACTCGTTTGAAATCGGCAAAACCTGATTTCATTTTCCTTCCTGGTTACTATGAGGAAGCTGGTCTGATCGTGAAGCAGGCACGGGAAACTGGACTTGACGTTCCATTCATGGGCGGCGACGGCTGGGATTCTCCTAAGCTAGTTGAAATTGCCGGTGCAAAAGCTCTAAATAATACGTTCATCACGAACCATTATTCTTCAGGTGATCCTGATGAGAAAATTCAGAATTTTGTGTCAGCGTTTAAAGCGAAGTACAAAGATAAATCCCCGGATGCATTTAACGCTCTAGGATATGACACAGGATACTTCCTTGCAGATGCAATTAAACGTGCTGGTTCAGCGGATTCAGAAAAAATCAAAGAAGCGCTGGAAAAAACGGCTGATCTTGAGCTTGTAACGGGTACATTCACATTGGATGAAAAGCATAATCCAATCAAATCTGCTACCATCCTTGAATTTAAAGAGGGAAAACAAGTATTTAACACAAAAATCAATCCTTAATTTCGGAGAACAACTCCAACCCTTTCGCCGGCCCTTCATCAATCAGAAGGTGCTGGCGAATTCTCATTTTTCAAGCATACCAGCTCGCTGAACATCCCCTAAGAGGAATGCAAAGAGCCTGGACTTATCACTTATAAAATATAGATTTTCAAGGAGAGTCGAACATGGAATTGATACAACAGTTAATAAACGGGGTTTCACTAGGAAGTATTTATGCCCTTATCGCTCTCGGATATACGATGGTTTACGGGATTGTTAAATTGATAAACTTTGCACATGGGGATGTCTTCATGGTTGGCTCATTCGTTGGATTTTACTCGATAACGGTTCTGGATCTATCATTCGTGCCCGCTCTATTAATCTCGATGACGGTCTGTGCGCTCTTTGGGGTATTGATCGAGCGAATCGCGTACAAGCCATTGCGTAACGCAACGCGTATTGCCGCACTTATCACGGCCATCGGGGTTTCCCTTTTGATCGAATACGGATTCATTTACGTCCGCGGTGCACAGCCGGAAGCTTATCCGAATGATGTATTGCCTGCAGACAAGTTCAATATTTTTGGAGTTTCCATCAATAGTCAATCGGTCTTGATTTTTGGAGTGGCTGTAGTCCTGATGATCATTCTTCAAATCATCGTTCATAGAACAAAAATAGGAAAAGCAATGCGTGCCGTTTCCTTCGACGCGGATGCAGCTAAACTGATGGGAATTAATGTTGACAACACGATTTCTGCCACCTTTGCAATCGGTTCCGCATTAGCTGGGGCAGCGGGCGTCATTTTCGGTATTTACTATATTAAGATCGAGCCGCTTATGGGAGTGCTTCCGGGATTGAAGGCATTTGTTGCCGCCGTACTTGGAGGGATCGGAATCATACCGGGCGCGATGGTCGGTGGCTTATTGCTTGGTGTCATCGAGGCATTGGTCAGCGCCGCCGGTTACTCATTATGGCGTGATGCCGTAGCCTTCGTCGTACTGATTCTTATCTTGATTTTCTTGCCACAAGGCTTATTCGGTAAAAACAAAAAAGAAAAAGTATAGGGGAGACAAAGCAATGACTACAATTAAGCGAGCAAAAGGTTTTTGGCTCTCGATTTTACTATCATTGATCTTTTTCGCCGCAATTCAAGTGTTAATCGGCGGCGGATCGCTAAATCCTTTTTATCAAAATACGCTCATGTTCATCGGGATCAATATCATTTTGGCAGCGAGCCTTCATTTGATCATCGGGATAACCGGGCAGTTTTCCATCGGACATGCAGGATTCCTTGCAGTCGGTGCCTATGCTTCAGCCGTTTTGACCATGAAGCTGCAAATGCCATTTGCTCTAGCGTTGATTGTGGGCGGTTTGGCGGCAGCGTTGGCAGGATTGATCATCGGAATTCCAAGCTTACGCTTAAAAGGCGATTACCTGGCGATTGCAACCCTGGGATTTGGGGAAATCGTCCGGATCATGCTTTTGAATATCGATTATGTTGGCGGGGCGAGCGGCATGCAGGTTTCCCATTTGACCACTTGGCCGTGGGTATTCGCTTCCGTTATCGTTACGATCGTCGTCATCAGGAACTTCACAAGTTCTACCCATGGAAGAGCGTGCATATCAATCCGTGAGGACGAGACGGCTGCCGATTCGATGGGGATCAATACGACCTATTACAAAGTTGTCGCGTTTGCGATCGGTGCTTTTTTCGCCGGAATTGCTGGAGGGCTATACGCTCATAACTTCTACATCATCCAGCCATCGAACTTCGGATTCCTGAAGTCATTCGATATCCTGATCTTAGTCGTACTGGGCGGCCTTGGAAGTCTGTCAGGAGCCGTATTGGCTGCCATATTACTGACTGTGGTCACGACATTCCTCCAGGATTATCCCGAAACCCGTATGATCATCTACAGCCTAGTGCTTATCGTCATGATGATCTATCGTCCACAAGGTTTAATGGGGACAAAAGAAATAACTTCCATGTTCAAACGTAAAGGAGGCAGCAGCCATGAAAATAAAAACACCGCTGCTTAAAGTCGATTCGGTCGGCATCCAGTTCGGAGGGCTTAAAGCCGTTTCCGATGTTAACGTCGAGCTGTACCCTGGGGAATTGGTTGGCTTGATTGGTCCAAACGGAGCCGGGAAAACCACTTTTTTCAACTTGCTGACAGGGGTTTACGTCCCTACGGAGGGAACGATTTCTTTAGAAGGGGAGGACTTGAGAAAAAAGCCTCCATATAAAATTACGCAAAAAGGAATCAGCCGGACATTCCAGAACATCCGCTTATTCAGCGAACTATCCGTGATCGATAATGTAAAGGTGGCCTATCATTCCCTTTCGAAGCATAGCATTTTAAGTTCGATCTTCCGGATGCCGATCCATTTTAAAGGCGAAAAGGAAATGGATGAAAAAGCGATTGAGTTCCTGAAGATTTTCAACCTGGATCAATATAAGGATGAAAAGGCGAAGAACCTGCCATATGGTAAACAAAGACGTTTGGAGATCGCCCGTGCGCTTGCAGCCAATCCGAAACTGCTATTGCTGGATGAACCGGCAGCGGGGATGAACCCCCAGGAGACTCACGAGCTCATGAACCTGATTGCCCTCATCCGTGAGAAATTTGATTTGACCGTATTATTGATCGAACATGATATGCCGCTGGTCATGGGTGTTTGCGAACGCATATATGTACTCGATCACGGACAACTGATCGCTCAAGGAAAGCCAGAGGAAATCCGTAACAATCCAAAAGTCATCGAGGCCTATCTGGGCGAGGAGGTTTCATAATGTTAAAAATAGAGGACATCAACGTCTATTACGGAAACATTCAAGCCTTGAAAGGAATCTCGCTTTCTATTAACGAAGGCGAAATCGTAACCCTGATCGGGGCGAACGGAGCCGGAAAAAGCACGATGCTGAAAACCATTTCCGGCCTATTAAAACCAAAACAAGGGAAAATCATATACGAAGGGCAATCAATCGGCGGAAAGGCAGCACAATCCATCGTGAAAATGGGCATTTCCCATGTGCCTGAAGGACGGCGGGTCTTCGCTAACATGACGGTTGAAGAAAACCTTCAGCTTGGAGCTTATTTACGCAAAGATAAGGCAGGCATCAAGCAGGATATGGAGAAAGTCTATGAATTATTCCCGCGTTTGCTTGAGCGCCTGAAACAGCAATCCGGAACGCTTTCCGGCGGGGAACAGCAAATGCTTGCAATGGGCAGGGCACTCATGGCCAAGCCCCGGCTTCTATTATTGGACGAGCCATCCATGGGACTCGCCCCATTATTGGTGAAGCAAATCTTTCATATCATCGAAGAAATCAATAAAACCGGTACAACCATTCTGCTGGTCGAACAAAATGCCAACTTAGCCCTATCCATCGCGGACAGAGCCTATGTTGTCGAAACCGGCCGAATTGTCCTATCAGGCAAATCAGAGGAACTGACCGCAAGCGAAGAAATCAAGAATGCCTATTTAGGAGGACATTAAACCGCATATGGCGGTTTCGGACTGTAGACAAACTCGAAGAAAAGCGAGTTTGCCTGCAGTTTTTTTAGTTTGTAAAAATCGAACGTTAATTTCCGCTCCAGGCACTCGCTTTCCGCGGGCGGTCCGCCCTCGACGCTTCGCGCCTGCGGGGTCTCCCTTGGACGCGTTTTCCCGCAGGAGTCTCGCACCTTCCGTTCCAATCACCTTTGTTTTAAAATTCAGATAGAACTCCATGTTGCCTGCAGTTTTTTTGTTTGTAAAACTCGAACGTTGATTTCCACTCCAGGCACTCGCTTTCCGCGGGCGGTCCGCCCTCGGCTTGCGCCTGCGGGGTCTCCCTTGGACGTGTTTTCCCGCAGGAGTCTCGCACCTTCCGTTCCAATCACCTTTGTTTTAAAAATTAGATAGAACTCATTTTGTCGACAAACCGCGACCGTTTTATAGCGGTTTTTTTGTTTTTTAAATAAGTTATTTTAACTAGTTAAAAAGGTTAGTAAAACCAAATCACGCGGTATACAATCTAGTTAGGGATAATAGTAGAATGGGTTCATGATCAAACCTCATCCGTAGCTATTGTTAATATTATTTTTTTGGAGTGATTTCATGCACAAACATATTCAGGCCTTACTGCCGGTATTATTGCTGTTTATGATTCTGCCAATCTGCCAGCCGGATGCTGCATCTGCAGAAGAGACCCCGCAATCAGATGGTGTCATCGTCAAATATAAAGAGACGAACGATGAGCCGATCAACGACTTGATAGAAAAGGTGGAGGTTCCTAAAGGGGAAACGACCGACAACCTGATCAAGGAACTTGAAGAACGGAAGAATGTGGAATATGCAGAGCCAAACTATCTTTTCAAGAAGATGGAAAGCCCGAACGATCCAGCCTACAATGACCAGTGGCATCATAAAAAGCTTGGTACGAATGCAGCATGGACAAAATCCATGGGTTCCAAGGAATTGATCGTGGCCATCATTGACGACGGTATCGATCGCAACCACGATGATTTAAAAGGGAAAATCGTCAAAGCCTATGATACTGTAAACAATCGGAAGAATATCATACCAAAAGGTGAACATGGAACGCATATCGCAGGCATCATTGCCGGTTCTGCCAACAACGGCATAGGTGGAACGGGAGTTGCGCCGAACATTAAACTAATGCCGATCAACGTTTTTGATGGGGAGTATGCCGATACTGCCGATATCATAGACGCCATACATTATGCCGTTGAGCAAAAGGCGAACATCATCAATATGAGTTTAGGAGACACCAGTTATTCGGAGGCTTTGAACAAGGCCGTCCAGGAAGCCTATAAAAAAGGCATACTGATCGTTGCGGCAGCCGGTAATGAAGGAGACATGGGGAAAAATGTACAGCGTGTCTACCCAGCTGCATTCAGCCATGTCATTTCCGTTGCCGCCACTGACTCAAAGGACAAGCGTCCCAGTTATTCCAACTACCATTCAACAGTCGATATTGCAGCACCTGGGGATGATATCCTTTCAACCTTACCAGGTGAAAAATACGGCTGGATGAGTGGAACATCGATGGCCACGCCCATGGTGGCGGGTGTAGCGGCACTGATTTGGTCCCATGAGCCCAAACTCAACAAATTGGAGGTCGAATACCGCCTCTATGATTCAGCCGTGGATCTCGGTTCGAAAGGGAAAGACATATACTATGGAAACGGGCGGGTCAATGCCAAGAAAGCGCTGGAAATGAAGACGCTGACCAAACCGGCCGTGACCGCGATTTCCGATAAGGACACCAAGATCAATGGGAAAATCCCAACCGATTTCAAAACGGGGACCGTCTCCATTTATACCGATAAAAAACAACTCGCCACAGTGAAGATCAACGGCGAAAAGACGTTTACAGCAACTATCGCAAAACAACCAGCAGGCACGACCATCTCTACTAGGGTCATTGATAAATCGGGAAATAAAAGCATACCCGTTTCATTTAAAGTGGTTGATAAAACGGCTCCAGCAAGACCTTCAGTAAATTCAGTAGGTGACAATACCGTAAAAGTTACCGGAAAAGCGGAAGCGAGCACTACCGTCACTGTCAAAAATGGCAGCACGATTCTCGGTAAAGCAACTTCCAATAGTGCTGGGAACTTCACCGTAACGATATCAAAAAAACAAAAAGCCGGAAAAGTCCTATCCGTTACAGCAACGGATAAAGCAGGTAATATAAGCTCGATCAAAACAGTGACCGTCACAGACAAAACAGCACCAAGTAAACCGACGGTCAACACAGTGACAACAAAAACGACAAAAGTAACAGGCAAAGCAGAAGCCAACTCCACTGTATCCATCAAAGCATCAGGAAAAGTGATCGGTTCTGCCACAGCAACGACTAAAGGCACATTCTCGGTTAAAATCCCCAAGCAAAAAGCCGGGAAGAACCTATATACCTATGCAAAAGACAAAGCGAAAAACGTAAGTGAATCGAGGAAAGTCACGGTTAAAAAGTGATAAAAAAACGACGGTCCCCAATATTCGATTTGGGGGCTGTCTTGCTGCTATCTTCGTTTTATTTTAAAAATACAAAAAAGGTGCTGCCATTACGTAGCACCCCAGCTTTACAATTTCTAAACGACTTCTTCTTGTTTTATTTTTTCTTTGAATGTAACCAGTCTATAAAGTCATCCCTGAAAACCCTCTTGGACCTTTTTAAACGAATTAAAGGAAAATCGGGATTTCCCATGTATTCATCAGCAGTTCTTTCACTAACATTTAAATAATCTGCCAAATGCTCTACAGTTAATAATTCTGGTAGTTGTGATATCTCATCCATTTCGTTCGTTATTATTTTTTCCCTTCTTTCATGAGTTACGTAATTTATATGCCCTTCTCCAATGCATACTGCTTCTTTCTTAGAACACTTAGGACACGTCAGAGTATCAATTCTATCTTCCATAACAGAAAGACGAGATACTACGCCAAACAGTGTTTGACAATTTTCACATAAATAAGTATATACACCTTCCACTTTCAAATATAACACTCCTTGACTTATCATTTGTTAAACTAACAAAATCTATAAGTAGCCAATCTGATATGTGATAGGCTTAAGCGCTTTTCACTAATCACTTTTCTATTATTGTGCTACCCCGAAGGTACTTCTCCATTGTTAAAGCCCTTCTCTAAATAGAGAGGGGCTTAATTATTAATTGTATAAATTAAAAATTCTTTTGTAGCTCTACTATATTTATTTATATCAGCAATTAATTAAAAAAAGGAATAAACAATTATTCTGAATTGTCTATATTCCCTATATAACATCAAGAAGGATGAATTACATAGCTTTAGTCATTGGAAGAACCCCGGGCTAATTCGTATATATAGGTGATGTCGATCCCCCAATCAATAAACCTACATCATGTATATAAGTTTAATTCGTTCTATTAAAGAATAATCTGAAATGTAAAGTGCACACTTGCAATTTAATAATATGCATATAATCAGATAGTTGTTTTACGGTCCAAACGGCTTTTTTATGTAAAAATCTTTCTACATCTATATCAGAAGGAGATATGACAGACACGCAATGCTAATCTATAAAGTTTTGCGACATTGGCTTCTCGTAAGTGTATACGGAATCGTTTTATTTCCAAATTGGATAGAGTTCATCGACCATCTTACCTTCTTTGGTCTATTATAACATCACCCTAATATTAAAAACTTCCTAACTATTAGGAAAATGTATAGGCTTGGTAAAGGTAAAACGCTTACATTAATATGAGTGTGAGGAGGAAATACTAATGAAAAAACGTTACATTAAGTTATTAGAATATTTAGAACAATATGGTAATGACTATGTAAGTGGAAGCGAGCTTGCTAATCTATTTAATGTAACGACAAGAACTATTAGAAATGACATTAAGGAAATAAATGAAACTTTTTTAGATAAAGTAATAATTACTGGTAATACTCAAAAAGGATATAAATTAGTTGGGGATTTATCAAATATTCAGCAAAATGAAGATGATTACGAAGAACGAGCTTTTCATATAATAAAAACACTTTTATCTGAAACTGATTTTATAACTTATGATGAACTGGCAAAAAAACTTTATTTTTCTACTCAAACAATTAGGAAAGACGTACAAAGATTATTTCAAATAATCCAAGCCGAAAAATGGAACATTGAAGTTGAAGCAATTATCTTCCAAGGAGTAAGGCTTAAGGGAAGTGAAGTAGAGAAACGTCTATTACTAAAAAAATTAGTAACAACAAATTGTTTAAAGAGAATGTCGCTTGATGAAGCGCTGCAATACTATTTTGGTGATTGGTTTAGTCAGTCCTCCATTCAATTAGTATATTCTTGTATTGAAGAAGAAGTCACTAAGTACAATTTGTTACTAAGCTCTGAAGAACTATTCGCAATATGTGTGAACATAATTATTAGTTTAAAACGAGTGGGCCTTCATCAAAAAATTGCTGAAAAAGACATGAGGTTAGATAATACTTGCTTTGAAGAATTAAAAATAGCAAAGTTAATCCTTAGTCGTTTAGCTAAGGAAATGAATGTACAGTTTGACGAATATGAATATCAGTATTTATGCTACCTGTTAATTTCTTTACAAATATTACCGAAGAAAAATGAAGTAACTGTGCATGAACACTCAGATGAAATAGAGGAAAAAGTAAAAGCGGTTATAAAAAATGTTGGGGATCGATATGGTTTTTCAAGTCGAAAGAATGAAAAGTTATTTAATCGCCTATTGGTACATATTACAAAGTCATTATATCCATTAAAATATTACTTTCCTTTAGAGAATCCATTTATTTCTCAAATAAAGTCGGAATATATGAATGCTTATAATATTGCAGTGGTTTTAGCGAAAGAATTACAATTTTGCTTAAATATAAAGATACCAGAAAATGAAATCGGTTACTTGACACTGCATATTATGAATATTGTTGAAAATTCCCAAGAAACAAGGAAAAGAATTGCAATTATTTATGGGAAAAATCCGTTAGTAGGTAAGCTAATAGAAAGAAAAATAAATTTATACTTCCCAAATATTAAAATTGATGGTTTATTTGCAAATCATGAAATCCATTTAATTCCTGAAGAGATAGAAACTATAGTAACTACTAGTGTAATCCTTGAGGAGCAACACCTAAATGTGAAAAATTGTATTCGTGTTAGTGAAATGATTACAAATGAAGATATGAAGACTATTTCTATTCAATTGAATCGTGGCTTACTAAAGTACTATTTATCTCCGAATGATCTTTATTTCTTAGATGAAGAGAATCGAATAGATTTATTAAAAACCCTTACGCAGCTTGGAGATATTCAACACCTGTATACAAGCATTAATGAAAGAGAAAAGATGTCGAGTACTAATATTGGTAATTTAGTGGCCATGCCGCATCCATTTGATTGTGGAAATAACAAAAAATTACGAGTGTTAGTAGCAATAAATAAACAAAAAATTTTGTGGGGAGACAAAATGGCTCAAATTATCTTTCTATTTATCCCTCCAAAAAATCAAAAGGTAAATAATACAAAGTTTTTTGAAGAGATTCATGATGTGTTTAAGCAAACAAACATGACAGAAAAATTATTAAATGTAACCAATTATGATGAGTTTTTGGAAGTTTGGTCTTCCAAATAATATTAGGAGGAATAGAAATGTTAATGAATATGAAAGATTTACTTTTAGTAGCTTATGAGAATAAATTTGCAGTTGGGTCATTTAATGTAGCAAATAGCGAATTTGTCAAAGTTGTAGTAAGTGCTGCAGAGGAGCAAAGATCTCCTGCGATACTTCAAATTCACCCGAATGAAATTAATTTAGTGACTGATGAATTTGTGGCATATGTACGAGAGGCTGCGTCAAAGTCTAAAGTTCCTTTTGTTATTCATTTAGACCACGGGGCAACAATCGAAGATATTACTCGATCTATTAGAAATGGCTATACGTCTGTGATGATGGATGCGTCACATTTACCATTTGAAGAAAATATGGCATTAACAAAAAAAGCAGTAGAACTTGCTCATATGGTAGGTGTGTCTGTAGAGGGTGAACTAGGTACTATTGGAAGTAATGAGGGTAGTTCAGAAGGCGGAGCAGATGAGATTTTATATACGAATCCTGATGAAGCAGCCATTTTTGTTGAAACAACAGGAATTGATACGCTTGCTGTTGCTGTTGGAACTTCACATGGCTTATACCCAAAAACGAAAGATCACTCTATTAAAATTGATCGATTAATGAAGATTCATGAAAAAGTAAACATTCCTTTGGTTCTCCACGGTGGATCAGACAACCCATATGAAGAAATAAGACAAGCTGTGAAACATGGTATTGCCAAAATTAATTTATCAACAGATATGAAAAGAGCGTTTTATAACCAACTAAGAGCTACGCTGGATGAAAATCCAAATGCATACGAACCAGATATATTAATGCCTGAAGCAACGAAGGCGGCTATTGAATTAGTAAAGAAAAAAATGGATCTCTTTGGTTCAACTGGAAAAGCATCACTCTATAAATTAGGAGAAATTTAAGAGGAGGGATATATATGATGACTTCTAGTGTCATAAGGCCAGAAAACATAATATTAGATTTAGTTGCTGAAACGAAAGAGGACTTAATTAATGAGCTTGCAGAAAAATTAAATAAAAACGGCTATTTACATGATCTTAAACAATTTAAACAGGATATTTGGGCTCGTGAAGATCAGGTTCCAACAGAAGTAGGGTTTGGTATTGCTATTCCACATGCAAAATCTGCTGGAGTTAAATCGCCTGCTATTATTATGGGAAGATCTTTAAGTGGAATTAAGTATAGTTCAGAAAAATGTAATTTATTTTTCATGATAGCAGCCGGCAAAGATTCTTCAACTGAGCACTTAAAGACTTTATCTAAAATCTCCACTTTTCTAATGGATGAAACCTTTAGAGCTAAGCTTATTCTTGCCAAAGATAGTCATGAAGTTGTCCAGCTATTTGCAAATGCTGAAGAAAAAATGGTACAAGTAGATACGAATGATAAGAAGTATTTTGGTAAGAAATTGGTCGGAGTTACTGGATGCCCTACTGGAATAGCACATACATTTATGGCTGCAGAAGCATTAAAAAATGCTGCTGAGGAGCTTGGCGTTCAAATAAAAGTTCAAACCAATGGATCGACGGGAATACAGAACAGATTAACTCAAGAAGATATTGATGAAGCAGATGGCATAATTGTTGCTGCAGATGTTAAAGTGGACATGGATGTCTTCGGTGATCGTAAGGTTATTAAAACGTCTGTTAAGAATGGGATACATCATGCTAAGGATTTAATTGAAGATGCTATTTCTGGAAAAGGTAAGGTTTTAAATCAGGGGAACAACAAGTTAAAGGAAGCAAAAGAAAAAACACGATTAAAACAACCTAAAATATACAGCCATATAATGAATGGGGTATCTTTTATGATTCCATTTGTTGTTGCTGGAGGTATATTAATCGCAATCTCCTTTATGTTTGGCATTCATGCTTCTGACCCGAATAGTTCAGAATATAATGCATTCGCTGCTTTTCTAGGTACAGCAGGTGGTAGCGCAGCCTTCGCACTAATGGTTCCAGTACTAGCAGGATATATTGCGTATAGTATTGGGGATCGTCCAGGTTTAGCACCAGGTATGATTGGTGGTATGATGGCAACCCTTGGTGGTTCAGGATTTTTAGGTGGTATGATAGCAGGTTTTATTGCTGGTTATACAATCTTAGGATTGAAAAAATTATTAAAAGGCATTCCAGATTCATTACAAAGTCTTTCACCGGTACTTATACTTCCATTATTAGCTACGTTTGTAACAGCCTTTATTATGCACTTTGTAGTTAATAGTCCGATGGCGTGGATTAATGAGTCGTTACAAGGTTGGTTAAATGGTTTAACTGGTTCGAATGCAATTTTATTAGGAGCGCTTTTGGCAGGAATGATGGCATCTGATATGGGCGGCCCTATCAATAAAACAGCATCAGCATTTGGCTTAGCGATGTTTGCAAATCATATTTACGAACCATCTGCTGCACTAATGGTTGGAGGAATGGTTCCTCCATTAGGGATTGCATTAGCAACAACTCTATTTAAAAATAAATTCTCATTTGAAGAACGTAACGCAGGAAAAGCTGCTTATATTATGGGTGCATCTTTTATTACTGAGGCAGCAATTCCGTTTGCTGCAAGTGATCCATTAAGAATAATTCCAGCAAATATTGTTGGTTCAGCAATTGGGGGAGGGATTTGTATGGCATTAGGAATTTCTTTACAAGCTCCTCATGGTGGAATCTTTGTAATTCCTATTGCTGCAAGCAGTCCATTGTTATACATTGTATGTATTTTAATTGGTTCAATTATTACAGCTTGTATAATTGGAGTATTAAAAAAACCTGTTTACAGAACACAAGATAATACTAGTGAGAAGTCAGGAAATAAAACAGTAGCAATTGAAATTAAAGCAGTATAATTTATACGAGTGAAAATGACATTGGTACTGTACAAAGCTTAGGAAAAGTCTTTGCACAAAACTAAAGGTAGATCCCTTGGGAATTCCCAAGGGATTCTGTCTTTTTTATACTGTCCGAAAAATGGGGCATAGTTCATTTTTGAAAGGCTTTTTTATTTTAGGCACTGTTAACAAGTGTACGAATACTTGCTTACTCGCAGGATTACACCAATAACCTGAATCCCATCACCTTCTCATACCACTTAATCCGCATCCAAATCAGGTATAGCCAATCCAATATGAGTAATTGCTGTCATATGTATCCCCCTGAAAATGAAAATACCCTTTTAAGGTGAGGGGCAAACGGCACTTTTTATGGACAAAAAAAAGAAGCATAGCCAATACTGCTTCTTTGATTACATATATCGACCTCCCGAAATTCTTTAAATTTCACCCTCTTCAAGCCTCCTATTATACTCAACTTTACTGATTAATCCCTTTGCATTACAGGTAAGACAATCAGTATAAATATCGTAGGCACCTGTACCTGCACAAACATGGCATTTAATATGAGTTTCTGGTATATCCTTATGCATGAATGAAAAAACTTTTCCAATATACTGCAGAATAATCATTCCCAAAACTCCTTTTTTTTCTATCATACAACGAAAAAGCGAGAAGGAAACAAGGAATACAATAACATTACTTAAAACAAATAAAACCATAACATACTTTACATTGGGTTAAAAATTTGATGGAAAATCGTGTCTAGTATTAGGATAGTACAGTATTGTTTTTCATGCTCGCAGAGTTTGTCTCAACCAAAGCAAAATAAAAGAGCCTTAGGGCGCTCTAAAATAAACTATTAATGATCAATTTTATCCATCCAATAAAAGAAATCCATAACGGTTGACTTTGTGTATCTGCGATGCGCTGGTTATCCTATCAGCATCCTAACATAGGGGCCCTTATTTATGAGAAGATGAATCTAGATATGGATGTCCGAATTATACGGATTCCAGTTTCCAGAAGAAGTCAAGAATTTTAAACGATGATGTAAAGTGAAATGTGATTTTCTGAATGTGGCAGTTAAGAGGGCAACAGCTGCTCTTCAAAGTGCTCAGACTGAGTTGGAATTTAACAATGGAATCATTACAACATAGTATTGTGGACGGCAGCACTGTTGAAAGTACAAACGAATTCCAATCGACCACAAAAGCTATACAAGATGAAGAATTTTTTTGATTGGTGATTTGCGTACAAATGGAACAGCGATTGAAACAAAAGCGGGGTCCGGAGTAAAACCGTTAGCGAACAATAGGTGATCTAGCACTGATTCCGAGGCGACTGTGGTGGCTACCTTGAAGGATAAGGATGATAAAATTGCTGGAGTTACCATACAGTTTGTCGGAAAATGGATTATGGAGTCCCCTCGAAGTGGATTGCTTCAGAAGGGCATCTCACGTACACATTTGCTAGGGATTCTTATACATTGGGACAAATATCTATGTATTTGTGTACCACAATTACTAGATGCAAACTTTCTTGAAGTCAACCCAACAAGTTTTACATTGTTATGTAACAAAATGAGATACTTGCTGGAATTGAAGTTGTTGCGATTTATAGATAAGTAGTTTCTTAGCTTTATCTAGAAGGCAGTCTTGAAGTATAGTTAATGAGAGGTGATCAATTTGGAACGAAGGAACTTTTTAGTGAACTTATTACTTTGGATACTAGCTTCCTTTTTTGGATACACGATCAAAAAGGAGGGTGAGAACTTGAATTTATCGAAAACAGATGCAAGTATGGTTTTAGATCGAGATGGGAAGAACATCTCAGATAAAATTGGAAATTTAAATAAAAAAGTTAGCTCAATATCTCTTGGTGTAGGGATAATACCTGAACAGTTTCCAAAGTTAACTGGAGAGGTTGATGAAACCCTAATGGTACAAAGAGCTATAGACAGCATACCCGAAGGCGGTAAAATTACTCTTACAAAAATATATAACATAACCACTGTTAATATTAAATCGAACATCAACATTGAGGGCAAAGGTCAAGAGGTTTCCGGCTTTAAATCTACAGCAAATGTCATTGTAAATGTTTTAAATGGAAGTGTTAGGTGGAATTTATCAAACCTTGGAATTTGGGGAAGTGTTACCACAAGTATAGGAATCAATTTAGCCGGCGGTTCTAGAGGGATTGCTGACTTTTCTATCAGGAATCTATACATTAAAACCTGTCTTGTGGGAATGAAAACTTATTTCTCATGGGCTTTTACCGTAGATAGAGTACGTTTCCAAGATTGTATTACAGGCATAGTTATGGAGTCCCAATCAAATCAGGGTAATTTTTTGGCTTGCAGTTTTAAAGTGAAATCTAAATTAGCTGATATTATAAATTGTAGTGCTATTAACTTCATAGGTTGTGAATTCGCAGGGAATAACCATGATGGTTCTATCCCGATATCACTTTACCAGTCCACTGCTATAAACTTTAACGGGAATTATGTAGAGCATTTCGCCCCTAATATCCCATTATTTGAGATTGGTACTGTTACTTCAACCACTTGCAAGGCTATATCCATAACAGGTAACTATATATCGCATGCCACTTCTGGGGAAATGGTTAGGCTCTACACTGTAGGTGGCTTAAATATTTCTAATAATTACATTAGTAAATTTACTATCGGGTATTTAATAGAGGATAAGGTAGGGAATGCAAAAGGAATTGTCATGAAAGGGAACGATGGGTACGAGGTAGAACGTAATCTCACTAATTTTATACCGAACTATGGATTCTTTGCTTGGACTGGGGGAGAAGATGCTTTTCCAGATGAAATGGTAGCAACAAGCTCCAGTGTAACTGGCGCTCGAGGGTCTGACGGAAGTTTACAAATAGTTACAACAGTCGATACACAAGGTTTCTCTTGTTTGGTAAATGAAAGTAATATAGCATATGGGACACTCGAAATTGAAGTAAAGTCCTCTATAGATGTTGTAGTGTATATAGATTTATTGGCTGATAGTGTATACTCCAACGTTGGCATACCTTTAAAGGCGGGAGTGTACACTAAGGTATCTTTAATTAAATACCTAAAAGCAACTTCACTGACGGCCTTAAGGATAAGGTTTAGTAAAATAGGAACACACAACATTAAGAGTATCAGGATGTATAGAGGGGTGGTTGAACTAGAAAGGGATAAGTCACCAGCACTTATCTCTAGTAATAAACCTTCTCATGGAACGTTCAAGAGAGGTCAAATATCAACGAATCCTTCTCCGTCTGCTAACGGTTATCTAGGGTGGATATGCGTAGAAGATGGAACACCTGGAACGTGGAAAGGACACGGGCGAATTGAAGCGTAAATAAACGGTAATTAAATAGCTAATGAATTCGTTTCAATATAAGTGAAAAATTTACTTTTAAGTATTATTTAAGAGTTCCACTTAGTGATACAATAATAAAATAACATTAATTGGAACGAGGTAAAGAGATGAACGGTATTAGATATAATCAGTTAGATTCTTTAAGGGGGTTAGCAGCTATTTCGGTAGTTTTCCATCACTATTTGCTCATTTTCCCACAGTTTTTCGAGAAAACTATTGATAGTAGTGGATACACCTTAGTTAATATTCTAAAATATACGCCTTTGCATATATTTTTTTCTGGTACTCAAGCAGTAACAATGTTTTTTGTTCTAAGTGGATTTGTACTATCACTACCCTATTTGGATAAAAGAAATAACCCTTATCCTATTTATTTAACAAAAAGAATGACGAGAATATATATTCCATATATTGTATCAGTAATATTTGTCTTGGCAGCATTTAAATTTTTTTCTGATGTGTCTTTAACTGGCTTTAGTTCTTGGGCAAATGGTAAATGGAGTGATCCCATTGATTATAAACTAATTTTCGAACATCTTCTTTTAATCGGAGACTTTAAAAATGGTGAATATAACCCAATATATTGGTCATTGGTACACGAAATGCGTATTTCAATAATTTTCCCGTTGATTATGATTGTTGTTATAAAATACGGATGGAAATTTTCGCTTATGTGGAGCCTTCTTATAAGTGGATTTGGGTTTGTCGGTACGTTTATTTTAGGCGAGGTAAATATAGAAACAGACTATTTGCTTAGTTTGTATTATGGACTCTCTTTTGTGATAGGGGCTATATTAGCAAAACACAAAGATATACTAATAAATTTCTTGAAATTTAAATCAAAAGGAATGAAAATATTAATCACGATTTCAGCAATTTTGTTATATACATTTCCTTCTTGGATATTAAACATTCCATTTATTCCAGAACGTTTATTGGGTCCACCCAATACAGTAGCAGTAACTATAGGGGCGGCAATGTTTATCATATTGGCATTAGCCAGTAACATTATAAAAAAAGTATTATTAATAAAACCGATTCTGTTCTTGGGGGACATTTCTTATAGTTTATATTTATATCATTGTATCCCATTGTTAGTTCTCTTGCATCAATTTAGTGGTACAGTGCAAACTTGGATACTACTTGTCATTGGTTTTATAATTTCAATAACTTTAGCTACTTTGTCCTATTATTTTGTGGAAAAACCGTCTATTAAATTAGGAAAGGAAATATCTAAAAAGTTTAACGTTATAAAAAACAATGGTAAACGTAGTGCATAGTAGGAACAAACTGTGCGGTAAGCAAAATTGAATAAATCAATATGAGGACTCCAAGGGAGTTCTCTTTTTAAGTTTAGTACAGAATGCTCATCCGATTTTTAAAATCTACTAATTTATCAAAAAAACTAAATACTTATTTCCTGTATATGGAACTAATGGTATTAAAAACTTTGAACTTTTACACCAAGAAAATCATGAAGGAGAGCATCAATGAAGAAGAAAATTATTTTGGGAGTAATGGTGGTAATAGTTTTAGGAATAGGTATTTTTAGTTTTAAGCTCTATAAATCAAGATTTTAATTCATTGTGAGCTATACTGGATGAGGGGTATATTCCTGCATCGAAAAACTCAGATGAGTATCTTGAGGAATATTCAAGTTTTACTTATGAATTGGAATTAAGTGATTGGCAAGTTCATGAGGGCTTTCAGTGGCTTTTTATTTATACCAAAATAGAAGAGAATAGTTTAGGTTTGAATTATTCTGATTATATTCAAGCGTCCGAGCAGGTCATCAAAACGAATAAATGGACTTTATAAATAGCAAAGAAGATATAGAGAAGAAGCTAAGTTAAAAGAATATGAGATTGGCTGATATACTGACTAATGCTAACATCCATCCCAATGATCAATGGCATTACATATGGTTCGAGGTTATGCAGGAATATTTTAAGTTGAAGAAGTAGTAAAAGGGGGAAAAGTGGTTATATCCACGTTTCCCCCTTTAGTTTCTATTTGCACTAAAAGAAAGCGGTATCAAAGTTTCTCAATCCTTAAGGAAACACTTCTATCTTGAATGAATTCGCGCATTTCCTCTTTCGATATTCCTGACCCCATTACATCCTGCATGATTTCCATCCACTCTTCATCCATGACCTTATCTGCTTGTTCATTCAACAGAGCATCGACTTTAATACAAAGGATTCGAGCGATTTTTTCCAAAACTAAAATAGTAGGGTTTGTTTGAAGGTTTCTTTCCAGTGAGCTTATATAGGATTTGGCAACGCCAGATTTTGCGGAGAGTTCACTAATTGACATTTTCATTTCTTTCCTAAGCGACTTAACTCGGTAACCTATCATTTTGACCACACCTAACCATTAATTTGAAAATTATACTAAACTATCACTTTCAGTTTACACATTTTCCTTTCATTTTTAATGATAACTAGGCACTAAAATACTTGACATTATTGTATGTATAAATGGATTTTTCTGTTTTGGTAGGCATTTAGTTAGGTTATTTTCAAGGAAATATTGTAAATCGAATAAATCGTATAAGAAAGATTGGGATTTAGTGTATACTTAGGTTTATTGAAATTTGAGTCGCAAATATTCTGGAAAATGGGTTATATATATGTGATTAATGCAATATTTTAAAAAATAGAAATTATTTCCTTTGTATTGCTGTTTTCTTTTTTGTAAAATTACTTTGGCATTTGAAAAGTATTCTTACATTGTAAGTTTCATGTAAATTTCCTTGAAAATACATAATAATAGGTAATATTATGGTATAATGCAATAGGTCATTTTTAACATATCAGGAGGATGAAATGGAAGAAACTATTAGTATTAAAGATATTTTTAAAACATTAAAGAAACGTTGGAAGCTAATCATGCTGCTGACAGTAATTGCCGCTTTGGTTAGTGGATCAATTTCTTATTTCTTATTAACACCCGTTTACCAATCTTCAACACAGATTCTAGTTAATCAGAAACAATCAGAAAACCAATTGGACTCTACACAAATCCAATCTAATATCGACATGATCAATACATACAGTGTGATCATAAAAAGCCCTGCCATTTTGGAGAAGGTCATTGATGAACTTGAACTAGACCAAAGCGTAGATCAACTTAGTCAAAAAATTACGATTAACAGTCAAGAAAATTCGCAAGTCTTCTCATTAACGGTTCAAGATAGTAATCCTGGCAAGGCAGTAGAGATTGCCAACACGGTTTCTTCAATTTTTCAAAAGGAAATCAAAGATATTATGAAAGTCGACAATGTTAGCATACTTGCTAAGGCAGAAGTTAAGGAAAATCCTACTCCTGTAAAACCTAATCCATTATTGAATATCGCTATTGCAGTTGTGGTGGGATTGATGGCTGGAATAGGCTTGGCATTCCTACTAGAGTATTTGGACAATACGATTAAGGACGAGGATGATATAGAGAGACTCCTTGATTTGCCATTACTTGGATCTATTCAAAAAATATCGCAACATAAATAAAGAATCATTCAGTGACATTAAGAAAGGAAGTGGGATTTTTGAGAAGTAAAGATGAAAAACAAGTGAATTTAATTGCGCAGACTAATCCTAAATCGCCTATTACTGAACAATATCGATTAATTAGGACAAACATACAATTCTCTTCAGTAGATAAAGAAATCAAAACGATTGTGGTTACTTCATCGGAGCCTAATGATGGGAAATCGACTACAGCTGCCAACTTAGCGATTGTTCTTGCTCAAGAAGAGAAAAAAGTATTACTTGTGGATGCGGACTTAAGGAAACCATCGGTTCATTATGCTTTTAACCTTAGTAATATACATGGACTTACTAGCGTATTGACAAAGAAAATGGACTTAAGAAAAACTATCTTGAATTCAAATGTTTCAAATTTAGACATTTTAACAAGTGGGCCGATACCACCTAATCCTTCAGAGTTATTAAATTCCAAAGCGATAGAAACAGCAATTGATGAATTAAAAGGAATGTATGATTATATCATTTTTGACACACCGCCCGTTCTGGTTGTGCCGGATTCCCAGATTGTATCCAATAAATGTGATGGCGTGATCATGGTAGTGGCGAGTGGCAAGACAAACAAACAAAGTGCAGTGAAAGCTAAGGAACTTTTAGTGAAAGCTAATACATCCTTGCTTGGAGTCGTTTTGAATGGCGTTGAAACGGATAACAGCAATTATTATTACTATCAATCTTAATGAAATAAAACAATTTTCGACAAAATAACACCCTGTTTAATGGCAGTTTTATATGCTACTATTAGTCAGGGTATTAATTCCTATTTTTAGAGATTGGGCCCTTTTTCCTATTAGTTTTATAAAGGAAGTGTATGAAATTTGATCGACATACATTGTCACATTCTCCCGGGGGTTGATGATGGATCTTCGGACATGATGGAAAGCTTGAATATGGCAAGAAAAGCCGTAGAAGCAGGAATCACCCATTTATTTGCCACGCCACATCACTTAAATGAGAAATATGTAAATGTTAAAAGTAACATCATTGACCGTGCAGTGAGGTTAAATGAGAGTTTACACCAAAACAATATTCCTCTTACCATTCATCTCGGACAAGAAGTAAGAATACACCGGGACATATTTACTTCACTTGAAATGGAAGAAATCCTTACTCTTGACGATAACGGTACGTATTTACTGTTAGAGCTCCCATCGGGAAAAGTTCCTTCGTTTACACAAGAAGTGATTTATGAGCTTCTGCTTAAAGGAATCAAACCGATCATCGTACATCCGGAGAGAAATAAGGAATTGATAGCGAATCATAAACTATTATTTGAATTGGTCCAGGAGGGCGCGTTAACTCAAATTACCTCTGGCAGTATCATCGGGAATTTCGGTAAAAGTATTCAATCATTTTCAAAAAAGATAATCGAACATAATATGGCTCATTTTATTGCAACAGATGCACATAATATAGGATCTAGAGGCTTCACGTTACAACAAGCCTATGAAACAATTACCAAAGCACATGGGATAGAACGAACATTTCATTTCAAAGAAAACGCTGAACAGCTATTAAAGGATCAAAGTCCTATTGTTGAAAAACCAGTGCCATTCAAAAAGAAAATTTTAGGTATCTTTTAGAATGGTAGAAAACCAAGAAACGCTTACATTATAATAAAAAAATTTTGTCTTCATGATAAATTTCTACATTATATTGGGATAAACATTATAGATTGATAAATTACCTTCATTTTGGAAGTGACTTGTTAAACGACAAATAGCCCTTAGGTTATAAGGACATTTTAAAAAGTTGTAAAGGGGATATACAGCATAAATCATTCTAATATTAAAAATTATTACATGTGAAATAAAATACAATTCATTAAAACTTTTTTTATAGAGCGTAAATCAAACAATATTAAAGGGGGAAATCTGGTTGGCCTACCGAAAACGATTAACACTTCTGGCTCTATTAGATTCATTAATAGTATTATCGGCCATTTATGTAAGTTATTTATTCTTGTATCCCTATTTGGAAATATTTAAATTACCAACACTCTTGGTCACATCAGTCTCTCTATTAATTAGCCATCATTTTTTTGCATCTATTTATAAGCTGTATAAGAAGGCCTGGGAATATGCGAGTATTGGAGAGTTACTGTCCATTGTTAAAGCAGTAAGCTTATCGGTTATCACAGTTATTGCCATCCAATTAATTGTTTTTCAAGATGTTTATGTAAGAGCCATGGCATTGACGTGGATGATGCATGTTATCCTAATTGGCGGTTCCCGCTTTTCTTGGAGAATGCTGCGTGACCGTTTGATAAATAGCCAAAAAGAAACCAAGAATACATTGGTTATCGGGGCGGGATCTGCTGGAACCATGGTTGTACGTCAACTTCTTAATAATCATGATACGGAACTTAAACCAGTTGCATTCATAGATGATGATCCGAAAAAAGATCAGCTAGACATATTAGGAATACCCGTTGTGGGTAATTCTACACATATCCCTGAAATGGTAGAAAAATACCATATAGATAATATTGTCATTGCGATTCCTTCATTAAGTAAAAAAGAATTGAAGGTCATCTTTGATGAATGTGTGAAAACAAATGCAAAAACACAGATCATGCCGATGATTGAAGATATTATGTTAGGGAAAGTAGCTGTTAATCAGTTTAAAGAAGTGGAAGTGGAAGATTTATTAGGAAGAGAACCAGTTGAATTAGATATTAATAGTATTTCGGAATATGTAACTGGTAAGACCATACTAGTTACTGGAGCTGGAGGATCTATTGGTTCAGAGATATGCCGTCAGATATGCAGATTCTCTCCGGGAACTCTCATAATACTAGGACATGGAGAAAATAGCATTTATCAAATTGACATGGAACTGAAAAAGCTATACTCCGATCAAATTGAAATCTTACCAGTCATCGCAGATATTCAAGACCGGGATAGAATTTTTGAAGTGATGGAAACATACCGACCTGATGTTGTTTACCATGCGGCTGCACACAAACATGTACCACTAATGGAATACAATCCACGTGAAGCTGTTAAAAATAACGTTTTTGGCACAAAGAATGTTGCAGAAGCGGCAGATACTTTTGGTGTAGGTGCGTTTGTAATGATATCTTCTGATAAAGCCGTTAACCCAACAAACGTTATGGGATCAACCAAGCGGATTGCTGAAATGATCATCCAGCAGTTAGCAAAAAATAGCTCAACAAAATTTGTTGCGGTTCGTTTCGGAAATGTTTTAGGCAGCAGAGGGAGTGTCATTCCTTTATTTAAAAAACAAATTCAAGCCGGTGGACCAGTAACGGTCACCCATCCAAATATGACAAGGTATTTTATGACTATACCCGAAGCATCGAGATTAGTTATTCAGGCTAGTTCTTTGGCTCGAGGCGGAGAAATATTCGTTCTTGATATGGGTGAACCTGTTAAGATTGTTGAATTAGCAACAAACCTTATCCAGTTATCAGGTTATTCAATAGACGAAATTGGGATTGAATTCTCAGGAATCCGTCCTGGTGAGAAAATGTATGAAGAGCTACTAGGGGAGAAAGAGGTTCATAGTGAAGCTGTGTTCCCTAAAATCTTTATAGGTAAAGCGGTATTGGAACAGGAAGAGGAAATACAGTATCTTTTAAACTCATATGACGATTTTTCCATAACAGAACTTAAAGAATTCGTAATAAATTTAGCAAATCGAAGAAAGAGCGAGACTTTCTCAGCAGTTAAATAATAATAAGGAGGACTAATAAGTGAAGAAAATCACAAAAGCAATCATTCCTGCAGCAGGGTTGGGCACTCGTTTTTTGCCTGCTACTAAAGCGATGCCAAAAGAGATGCTGCCAATCGTTGATAAACCAACAATTCAGTACATAGTGGAGGAAGCCGTTGCATCAGGAATAAAAGATATAATAATCGTAACTGGTAAAGGCAAACGTGCAATTGAGGATCATTTTGATTACGCTCCTGAACTCGAACAAAACCTATGGGAAAAAGGAAAATTAGAGTTGCTCAATAAGGTACAATATTCCTCTAAACTTGCTAATATCCATTACATTAGACAGAAGGAACCAAAAGGATTAGGTCACGCTGTATGGTGTGCACGTAAATTCATTGGGGACGAGCCATTTGCCGTACTTTTAGGTGATGATATTGTCCAGAGTGAAACTCCTTGCTTAAAGCAGTTAATTAATCAGTTTGAGGAAACAAACAATTCAATTATCGGAGTTCAAACTGTACCTGAAGAAGAAACAAACCGCTATGGAATAATAGACCCCGCTTTTCAAGATGGACGACTATATCAAGTTGAAAACTTTGTAGAAAAACCAGTCTTAGGAACAGCTCCTTCCAATTTGGCAATAATGGGAAGATATATCCTTACTCCTGAAATTTTCAGTATGCTTGATCAGCAAGAAGCTGGTGCAGGCGGGGAAATTCAGTTAACAGATGCGATTCAACAGTTAAACCAGATACAACAAGTTTTTGCTTATGATTTTGAAGGAAAACGATATGATGTAGGAGAGAAGTTAGGGTTTGTTAAAACAACGATTGAGTTTGCACTACAGAATGAAGAAATTAAAGATGAGCTAGTAGAGTTTTTAGAACAAACGGTTAAGGTAATTTCTACAGAAAAGATTAATGCATAGGAATAAGATGACCTTTAATCAGTCATTTGACTCGGTAATTGTTTTTCTGCCTTCCTGAATTGGCTAATTAAGAAAAATTCAAAATAATAATTTTAAATAATAAAACCTAAACTTAAAAAAAGCGAGGAAACCAAAGTGGTAGACATACAAGTAAGAAACATACCATTTTCTCCGCCAGATATTACAGATGCGGAAATTGGAGAGGTCATAAAAGCAATGAAATCTGGTTGGATTACTACCGGACCAAGAACAAAAGAGTTTGAAAAAAAAATAGCTGAATATGTTGGGACAAATAAAGCGGTTTGTTTAAATTCCGCAACAGCAGCAATGGAGCTTACTCTTCGTATTTTAGGAATTGGCCCTGGAGATGAGGTCATTACTTCTGCATATACTTATACAGCATCTGCTTCTATTATTGATCATGTAGGTGCAAAAATTGTGCTGGTTGATACAGCGCCAGATTCCTTTGAAATGGATTATTCAAAACTTGCTGATGCGATTACTGAGAACACAAAAGCAATTATTCCTGTTGATATAGCGGGAAAGATGTGTGATTACAATTCCATATACGAAATAGTTGAGTGTAAAAAAGAATTATTTAAAGCAAATAATGAACTTCAAGGGTTATTTAACAGAGTAATAGTAATGACTGATGCAGCTCATGCTTTTGGTGCTGAGATGAATGGAATGAAATGTGGCCAAGTTGCTGATTTTACTTGCTACTCTTTTCATGCAGTTAAGAATCTGACTACAGCTGAAGGTGGTGCAGTTGTTTGGCGAAATGACCTAGGAATAGATGATGAGTGGATTTATAAGCAATTCATGCTTTATAGTCTTCATGGCCAGTCTAAAGATGCATTGGCAAAAACCCAGAAAGGCTCTTGGGAATACGACATTGTTTATCCAGCTTACAAATGCAATATGACTGACATTATGGCAGGTATGGGTTTAATTCAGATAAATAGATATGAAGGACTTAAGAAAAGACGTAAAGAGATTATAGAGATGTATGATAAAGCACTTTTGCCTTTAGGTATACAAAGCTTGCAACATTATGGGGAGGACTTCGCTTCTTCTGGGCACCTTTATTTGACGAGGATACCAGGAATTGGAGAAGAAGAAAGAAATGAAATAATAGTTAAGATGGCGGAGGCTGGGGTTTCGTGTAATGTCCACTATAAGCCATTACCGATGTTTACGGCTTATAAGAATTTAGGATTTGATATTAAGGATTATCCTAATGCTTTTGGAATGTATAAGAATGAGATTACATTGCCGCTTAATACATTGCTTAGTGAGGAAGATGTGGAGTATATTATAGAGATTTTCAAAAAAACTATAAATAAAGTCTTAAATATTGATTCTCTAGTGGGGCGAAATAATGTATAAGTTCTTTTTTAAAAGAGTAATTGATTTAATTCTAGCAGTAATAGCTTTGCCATTTTGGCTTATTATTTTAGCTATTATTAGTCCAATTATTTACTTTCAAGACAAAGGGCCAATTTTTTATAATGCGACAAGACTTGGTAAGGGTGGAAAAGTTTTCAAGATGTACAAGTTTCGGTCTATGAAAGTGAACGCACCGGATATAAGAAATGAAGATGGTTCTACATTTAATGCAGAAAATGATTCTAGATTAACTAAGATTGGGGCTATTATTCGTAAAACCAGCATTGATGAAACACCTCAAATTTTAAATGTTATTAAGGGTGACATGAGCATTATAGGGCCACGTCCAGATTTACCAGAGGCTATAAATAGATATAATGCCAATGAAATAAAAAAGCTAGAGGTTCGACCAGGTATTACAGGGTATAGTCAGGCATATTATAGAAATTCAATAGAAATGATTAAGAAATTTAAAAATGATATTTTTTATGTGGAAAATTTGTCATTTGTGCTAGATGTTAAGATATTTTTTGTTACTGTTTCAAGTATATTGTTTAAAAAGAATATTTTTAATAAAAAATAAATCGAGTTTCATTATTAAGTTAAGAACTATGTAAATATGATTTGAAATTCAAAAAAATGTTATTAACTTGTTGATATTATAAATTTTTTGAAAACGAAATGTTTATTAAGGGGCAAATAATTCATGAAAGATTTAGTAATATTCGGAAATTCTAATTTTTCTAGGTTACTTAAATGGTATATTGATCATGATGATGAGAGAAAGGTTGTAGCTTTTTGTACAGAAAAAGAATATTTAATTGAAAACAGGTTTGAAGGATTACCGGTTATAAGTTTTGAAAATATTACAAAAAAATATCCCCCTGAAAATTACGATATCTTAATCGGGATAGGTTACAGAAACATGAATAATATACGTAAAAGAATATATTATTTATGTAAAGAAAAAGGGTATCAGATAGCTTCCTATTTTCATTCATCATCATTAATTGAAACTAACGATATTGGGGAAGGGAATATTGTTCTGGAGCAATCGTTGCTAAGCCCTTTTGTTTCCCTTGGAATTTGCAACTTAATTTGGAATAATGTTTCAATTGCACATGACGATAAAATTGGTGATTTTAATACGATATCTGGAATGTCAGCAGTAGCTGGTAATGTTATCATAAAAAATAATTGTTTTTTAGGAAAAGCAAGTGTAGTCAGTGATCACATAACAATAAATGACTACTCACTAATCGGTGCGGCAGCTTTTGTAGGACGAGATATAGCTCCATATTCAGTTGTAGCTGCAACAAAAGGTGTTGTTCTTAAGGGAAAGAAGAGTACAGATTATCTATAAAGGAAAGTGAAGTATCTTGAGAAAGAGTAAATTGATGATTCTTGGAGCTAGTATATTGCAACTTCCAGCTATTTTAAAAGCAAAAAAAATGGGACTGCATGTAATTGCTGTAGATATGGACAAGAATGCAGTTGGTTTTGAACATTCAGATGTTTGTCTTAATATTAGTACGATAGATATACCTAAAATTGTTGATGCTGCTAAGTTGCATGAAATAGATGGAATTATGACACTTGCGAGTGATTTGCCTATAAGGACTGTAGCCGCTGTTTCAGAAGAGTTAAATATAGTTGGAATTAGTAAAGAAACAGCAATTAATGTAACTAATAAAGCTTCAATGAGAGCAATATTGAATCAGCATAGTGTTCCTATACCAATGTTTTTTAGGGTAGTTACTCAGAATGAATATCTTAATGCTATACAATTTTTCCAAAATGAGTTTGTAGTCAAGCCTGCAGATAATTCGGGAAGTCGAGGGGTAATTTTAGTTGATGATATAAATAACGAACAGTTTATTAATTATGCCTTTGAGTATAGTAAAAAGTACTCTCGTAGTGGTGAAATTATTGTAGAGGAATTTATGGAAGGTCCCGAAGTAAGTGTAGAAACGTTAAGCTTTGACGGCCACACTCATATTATTGCAATTACAGACAA
Source organism: Peribacillus sp. ACCC06369 (assembly GCF_030348945.1). Taxonomy (NCBI): domain Bacteria; kingdom Bacillati; phylum Bacillota; class Bacilli; order Caryophanales; family Bacillaceae; genus Peribacillus; species Peribacillus sp. ACCC06369. Next base: position 3,704,573 of record NZ_JAUCEN010000002.1, on the reverse strand, counting down.
AGTAACAACAGGGTCACCAGAATTCGTTGAAATGGGACATTCTATACCATCACAATTATCTATTGATACCAAGTTACAAATCGAAAAAGTAGTAATAGCAGCCATAAAAGCTGTAGGAATCAATAATGGACCTTCTCATACTGAAATTATTATTACCAAAGATGGACCTAAAGTTGTTGAGTTAGGAGCTCGATTGGGTGGGGATAATATTACAACACACTTAGTTCCTTTTGCTACTGGAGTGGATATGGTAGAGGCCTGCATTGAAATTGCCTTTGGTAATAATCCAGTTCTTAATAAAAGAATCTCTATGGGTTCAGCAATACGTTATTTTAAAACAAAAAAAGGTAAGATTTTGAATATTTATGGTGAACAAGAAGCAGAGAAACTACCTGGGATTAAAGAAATTACTTTCACCAAAAATATTGGAGATAATATTGAGGAAATAAATAGTAGCGTTGATAGAGTTGGGTATGTTATTGCTCAATCTAAAGATGCTGTAGAAGCAATTAAGATATGTGAAGAAGCAGTTGAAAAAATGATAATAGAAATTTGATAACTATTAGTAGGGATGGGAAGCAAAAAATGAAAAAATACCTTTTTATTTCTAATAGTACAAAACCCACTAAAGATCAACAGATTAGTAGAGAAAAGGTTAAATTAACAAATGTAAGTTTACCTTGTATTGAAGCTGTGATGAATATGGGGTACGAAGTGTATATGGGTGTAAATAGAAGTAATGCAGAAGAACTCGATTGTGAATATGACATAAATTTTTATAACTCAAGTACTTATAGAAGTTTAACAGATATTAAAAGTAATTTTACAGCTTTTAGAAATCTTATGACACTTTTGAAAAGAGAAAAAATACAGGTTATCCACTGCAATACTCCAATAGGTGGATTGGTGGGGCGAATCTGTGGGAAACTAGCAAAGGTACCAAAAGTAATTTATACTGCACATGGGTTTCATTTTTATGAGGGTGCATCATTTATTAATAGAACTGTTATAAAGTTTGCTGAATTGTGGATGGCACGGTACACAGATGTAATCATAACAATGAATCTAGAAGATTATAAAGCAGCCCAAAAATTTAAACTTCGTAATGGTGGAAAGGTCTATTATGTACCAGGAGTTGGCGTAGATACAAAGAATTATCAACTTGAGTATGATAATAATGAAAGTCTAAGAAGATCTCTTGGATTGAGAGAAGATGATATTATCTTAATTTCAATGGGGGATTTAGTTGACAGAAAAAATTATACTGCCTCTATTAATGCAGTTGCTAAATCGAAAAATCAAAAACTTCATTTCTTAATATGTGGGAGAGGGCCAGAATTAGACTCTCTTCAGAAGCTAGCGAAGAGATTAGGGGTAGAGAGAAACATTCACTTCTTAGGGTTTAGGACTGATATTAAGGAACTATTAAGTGTTTCTGATATATTTTTATTGACATCTTATCAAGAAGGTCTTCCGCGATCAATGATGGAAGCGATGGCTACAGGATTGCCATGTGTCGCTTCAAAAGTACGTGGAAATACAGATTTGATTGAAGCTAGTAAAGGTGGATACTTGTGTAATCCAGATGATATTGACGGACTTGCAGAGTGTATTTCTAAACTAGCATTGAATGAGCAACTTAGAGGTGAAATGGGTCTCGCTAACTTAACATCTATAAGAGAGTATGATGTAGAGAATGTTAAAAAGATAATAAGTGATATTTACTTAAAGGAATTAAGTAATGTTAAAGACTGATTTAAGTTTATATCTTACTTTTGACCAAAAATATAGTCAATATGGTTACTTTGTCAAAAACAACTGGCGGGATTATTTGGCAATTGGAGTGGGGAATGAGGGTTGAATTATGAGTGATAAAATCAAAGTATTACACTTATTGCAAAGTGACAAATTTTCAGGTGCAGAAAACGTTGCATGTAAAATAATTGAAATGTTTAATGATGATACAAACTTTGAAATGGCTTATTGTAGTAAAAGTGGCCAGATAAGCGATGTATTACAAAAAAAGGGTATTATGTATTATCCAATGAGTAATCTATCTATTAGGGAGGTAAAACGAGTAGTTGACTTATTTGAACCGGATATAATTCACGCTCACGATGCGAGTGCAAGTGTCATAAGTTCTATGCTATCTAAAAGATATCCTATTCTTAGCCACATGCATAGTAATCCGCCATGGATTAAGAAGATGGGTAAAAATTCTATTTTATACTTTATTTCTAGCCTTCGATTCAGGAATGTTTTAACTGTTTCTAGTTCAATAATGGAAGAATATGTTTTTGGGAGATTTTTGACAAAAAAAACAACAATAATTAAAAACCCAATTGATATAAATGCTATAAGAACTAAAGCTAATGCCAATAATTCGGAAAAATTGTATGATATCGCTTATATTGGAAGATTGGCTACACCGAAAAATCCTATGAGATTTATTAAATTAATAAATAAATTAAAAAGTAACATTCCTCATATTTCTGCTGTCATGATTGGTGATGGAGTCTTAAGAAAACAGTGCAAAGATTTAATTGATAATTTAGGCCTTAATGGAAGTATCACTATGGTAGGTTTTCAGGAAAATCCTTATAGTCTTTTAGAGAAAGTAAAAGTACTATGTATTACTTCTAAATGGGAAGGTTATGGATTAGTAGCTGTAGAAGCAATGGCGTTGGGACGCCCAGTTGTTTGTACTCCGGTAGGGGGGTTGCCAATGTTGGTAAATAGTACATGTGGGAAAATTTGTACTTCAGATGAAGATTTTACTAATGAACTAGAGAAATTATTGATTGATAAAGAGTATTGGAAGGGTAAATCAAATGGCTCAATTATTCAAGCGAACTTATTAGATAATATTCCGTCATATAAGAAGAATATCGATGAAATCTATAATAAGATGCTTGGAGTGAGATAACAGATGATCACAAACGGTCCACAAATTCATAAGAATAAAAATATTGAATTTGTCGAAGTTATTATGATAATCCTATATAACGTTGTTATGTTATTTCATGAAATAATCAGTAAACCGATAATTATAGCTATAGGGGTTTTATGGTTTGTATGGTTCCTTTCTAGAAAACGGAATAAGTGGAATGTTGTACAAAAACTAGCCTTCTTGGCCTGCATATACGTCCCAACTTCGTTTGTTTCAGTCTTAGGTACAAGTTATGGTCATTTTCCATTGACATGGTATCATTTGGCATTAATGTTTGCCTATATCCTGATTATCTTTAAAGGTTTTAGTGCAGGTTTTTATTTCTACTCTCCATTCTTAATGTTGTTTTTTGGCATACTAACATTATGGACAAGTGTGGGCATAACAGACTCTATAAAACAATTGTTAACAATTGTTTTATTTATAATATCATTTTTTATTGGAGAGCAAATATCTAAATTTTCTAATGAAGAATTTGAAGCAAAATTAAAAAGCTTTTATTTAATTAGCGTATTTTCTTTTTCATTAGTAGTTATTATACAAAGAGTATGCGCTGATTATTTACAACTTGTGGTCGGGTATTATGATGTTATTGGAGAAAATCGAATTGTTAGTGCAGGTTTAATGAATGATTACAGTTTTGCGACATTATATATAGCTACTGGTGCTATCTGGCTAGTTATTGATTACGTTGATAATAAACTAATTAATACATGGAAATTTATTATGTGTGAAGCTTTTTTATTAATGTCAATTTTATTAGTAAATTCAAGAACAGGTCTATTTGCATTGGTTATTGCAATGTCATTTTACTTATTTGTGAAAATGGTACAAGGCAAAGTTAAATCAATTTTTATAATAATGGGTATCTTATTAATTATTCCTTTTGTCACACAGTATATAGTTGAAAATCGTGGAGGTCAGTTACTATTTGAGGGATCTGGTCGTGGAAAATTAATTGACTCTGCTTTCCAAGTTTTTTTAGAAAACCCAATTTTTGGTATAGGGTTAGGGACGAGTAATTGGGGTACACTTACCGGCCTTTGGTTGCCACATAATATGATTACTCAATATTTAGCTCAATTAGGCATTGTAGGATCTATACTTTTATACTTAAACTTTTTGGTGTTGGCTTATAAGTATTTAAAATATAAAACCGGTTTATTCTGGGTGTTACTAACTGTTTTAATTGGGGCAATGGCTATACCAGATATAGTTAGCTCTCGATTTCTATCCGTATTAATTATGATTACAATAATATCATCGGCTAATAAGAAGCTGCAAAGAAAAGAAAACAGAGTTAATATTACAAGCTGAAACAGTATTAATAAGTAGTAAAAATACTTAAAGTATGTATTTACGAACTATAATTTATTCTAATTTAAGTAGGTTTTTGATTCTGTCTTTTAATATTTGAATAATTGAATCAATGTCCCGGCCAATAAAATTAATTTTGGTAGTAATAATCCAACCGCTTTAAATTGATTATTAAAGAGAGTGTTCAGAATACCGATTGTTCGTGAATTATACCACTTTAACATGAATTTCTGACTTTTCTTGATATTGACCCAGGATGTTTGGAAAAACTCAAACGATGTGCCTCCTCCTTTCTTTAATATTTCTAATCATTTAATTGGGGAATTTTTAGAGAGATAGGAGATAGAACAATTGGATATTCTTTTTAATTTAAAATTACTAATATACGAGGAGAAAGAAAATGAAAAAAAAAAAGGTAGTATTATTAATAACAGGTTTATATTATGGTGGTATGGAAAGAGTAGCTTTTATTGCTCATAATTTACTTAAGGAACAGTATGATGTATCTGTGGTGACTTTGTATTCTACAGAAGCAGATTATAAACCAGAGTTTAAATATATAGATTTAAATTGTCCACCAAAATCAAATAAGTTTTTAAAATTACTTAATATAGTAAAAAGAACTTATGCTGTTAGAAAAATGAAAAAAGAAATAAAACCAGATATTGTAATGTCTTTTGGTACATCAGCTAATTTTGCTAATGTTTCTTCAAAAGGGAAAGAGAGTGTAATTGTTGGAATAAGGTCTTATGATTGGCTAACTGATTATTTTGCGACTTTCACTATTGATAAATGGATATATAATAAAGCAGATTTGGTTGTATCGGTAAGTAAGGTAATAGCGGATAAGGCTGAAAAAACTTTCAATATAGAGAAATCCAAAAGTAAAGTTTTATATAATCCGTATGACGTCAAATATATTCGGAAAAAGGCAAAGGAACAAATTACTGAAATAGATATACCTAATAATGGTAAAGTTATAATTTCCGTTGGAAGATTAGTTAACCAAAAAGGATTTAATCATCTAATTAAAGCTTTTTCACTGGTTTTAAATGAATTTCCAGATGCAATGTTATTAATTGTAGGTCATGGAGATAAGGAAAGTAAATTAATAAAGTTAATTAGTGATCTAGGGGTAGATGACAATGTAGTTTTACTAGGTGGCCAAGACAATCCGTATAAATTTATGCAGATCGCTAACCTTTATGTTTTGTCTTCTATAACAGAAGGATTTCCAAATGCAATGGTTGAAGCGATGTCTGTAGGACTACCTGTTTTGGCAGTGGATTGTAAATCTGGACCTAGGGAAATATTATCATTATCGGACCACAACGAAGAGGCTCAGGGTTTAGAGAAAAATGAATATGGTATTATTTCACTTGAAGCTAGTAAAAGTTTCGATTATGATGCACAAAACATTGAAGAGTGTGACTATGTTTTAGCAAATGGCATGAAAATGTTATTAAATAATGCTGATTTAAGAAGCCATTATTCAAACAAGTCATATGAAAGGGCACATGAATTTACATATGAAAAATTCAAGTGTAATTTAGTTAGCATTTTTGATAGTTTGTAAATAGATTAATATAATTGTAAAGATTCGTATTTATAGCAGGTGATGAAATGGAAAATAAAGAATTATCTAAAAATATAGCTAATGCAACAAAATGGTCCACAGTTACAGAATTTGTTGCAAAGATTTTTATACCTGTTACGAATATGATTTTAGCAAGGTTACTAACTCCCGAAGCTTTTGGAGTAATAGCTACTGTCATTATTGTAATAAGTTTTGCGGATATGCTCACTGATTCTGGATTTCAGAAGTACCTGATACAACATGAATTTGAAACTAACAGAGAAAAAATACAAAGTATAAATGTTGCATTCTGGACGAATCTACTAATATCATTTTTTTTATGGTTTGTAATAATAATTTTTAGTGAACGAATTGCAACACTGGTTGGAAATCAAGGTCTTGGAGCTGTTATTTCTATTGCCGGTATTTCTTTGCCGTTAACATCGTTTTCAAGTATCCAAATGGCTATATATAGGAGAGATTTAGATTATAGAACCTTATTTAAGGTAAGAATCATTAGTGTTTTTATTCCATTTATTGTAACTATACCTCTAGCAATTTTAGGTTATAGCTATTGGTCTTTGATAGCGGGTACTATATGTGGGAACTTAGTAAATGCAGTGTTTCTAACTATAAATTCTAAATGGAAGCCAACGCTGTTTTATAGTTTCTCCATTCTAAAAAAAATGCTATCTTTTAGCCTTTGGTCTTTAGTAGAGGCCATTTCAATTTGGTCTACCTCGTATATAGGTACTTTTATCGTAGCCGGTGCATTAAACAATTATTATCTAGGACTATATAATACAACAATGATAACGGTGAACGGTATTTTAGCTATTATCGTAACAGCAACAACATCAGTTCTATTTTCTTCTTTATCTAGGTTACAGAACAATGAAGATGAATTTGTAAAGGTCTTTCTAAAATTTATTCGTCTTAGTGCTATGATAATTTTACCTATGGGAATGGGGATTTTTATATATAGAGAATTATTGACCGATATTTTGCTAGGAAAGCAATGGCATGAAGCTAGTTTTTTTGTAGGTCTTTGGGGATTAATGAGTAGTATAACAATAGTATTTGGGACTTATTGTAGCGAAGTCTATCGTTCGAAAGGGAGACCTAAACTCTCTTTATTAGTACAATTCTTGTATTTAATTGGTCTTGTACCGACTTTAATGATCAGCGTAAAGTATGGCTTTGATACTTTAGTTTATGGTCATTCTATGATAAAAATTTATCACATCTTGGTTAACTGGGTAGTAATGTATACTGTATTTAAAATGTCTCCGTTGTTGATGATTAAAAATGTTCTTCCATCAATTTACTGCACTTTGATGATGGGAGGGGTAGCATTAATGTTACAATTAGTTAGTGATAAATATATTTGGAGCTTTCTATCAATAGGTATATGTATTATTTTCTATTTTGTCATATTGATGCGGTTTCCAAAGAGTAGAAAAGAGCTTGTGGCAATTATAGCAAGTTTTAATATTCCACATAAAGAAAAAATATTAAAAGTGAGAAATTAGAAGTATTTAATATAAAGATTATACGTGGCGTTGATTGGTTTTGTCTCACTTATAAATCTTGAAGGCCTTGTTATGGAAATAATAAAGGCAATGAAATCGACTATTAATATGTTTGATGCTATGGTTCAGGAAGATATAGATTGCGATTAATAAAAACTATTCTTGGGAATTTTAAAATATATTCAGAAGTTGAACAGGTACTTAACCGATTCAATTTTTAATAAAAGAGCAAAGGTAGGCATAACAATGTACAAAATAGCAGTAGCAGGAACAGGCTATGTCGGCTTAGTAGCAGGTGTATGTTTTGCCGAAGTGGGTCATCAAGTAACCTGTGTTGATATAGATGAAAATAAAGTAAACGTAATGAAGTCTGGAATTTCTCCTATCTATGAAGCTGATTTGGAAGAATTGATGCAGAAGAATTATGCTTCAGGAAGAATTGATTATACAACAGATTATAAATCCGCCTATAAGGATGCCGATGCAATTTTTATCGGTGTCGGTACTCCAGAGCAGCCAGATGGTTCTGCAAATCTTTCATACATTGCAACAGTTGCTAGGCAAATTGCTGAATCGGTGGAAAAGGATTGTCTAGTAGTCGTGAAATCTACAGTCCCAGTTGGCACGAATGATAAAGTCGAGCAGTTTATACAAGACTTTTTAGTTAATGATGTAAAAGTGGAAGTTGTATCGAACCCAGAATTCTTGGCACAAGGATCTGCCGTACATGATACACTGCATGCAGAACGGATCATTATCGGAACAGAGAGTAAATGGGCTGAAGAACTGATGCAGGATATCTATGAGCCATTTCATTTACCTGTTGTCTCAGTCAATAGAAGATCTGCAGAAATGATCAAGTATGCATCAAATGATTTTCTTGCCCTTAAAATCTCTTATATGAATGATATTGCAAATCTATGTGAATTGGTAGGTGCGGATGTTCAGGATGTCGCAAGAGGAATGAGCTTCGATAATCGTATCGGAAGCAAGTTTTTAAATGCGGGTATTGGTTATGGCGGTTCATGTTTTCCAAAGGATACTAAAGCATTGGAGTATCTGGCAAGACAAAACGGTTACGAGCTTAAAACCGTCAAAGCCGCCATTGATGTGAACAAGGACCAAAAGACGATGTTATATAAAAAGGCTAGTAAAAGACTCATTACTTTTAATGGGCTGAAAGTAGCAGTGTTAGGGTTGACTTTTAAGCCCGGTACTGACGATTTAAGAGAAGCTGCATCTCTTGAGAACGTGCCTTTATTATTAGAGCAAGGTGCCGATATCTATGCTTTTGATCCTGTTGGGGCAGAGAATTTTGCTAGAGTGTATCCAGAAGGTAAGAATGGCAAAGGCAGTATCACGTATGTTGCGAATATAGAGCATGCCCTAGAAAGTGCAAATGTCTGTTTTATTTTTACTGAATGGGGAGAAGTGAAAGCATTAACGCCTGAAACATATAAGAAGTTGATGAGGACTCCTTTAGTATATGACGGAAGAAATATCTATAGTGTTGAAGAGATGCAAAAATCAGGTGTAGAGTATCACTCTATTGGAAGAAAACCTGCAAGTAGAGAAGTCATAAAGGAGTCGAAACACGTTGAATTACAAATCCCTAGATTCTAGTAAAACATACCTAATCACTGGAGCGGCAGGTTTCATCGGATTTTTCTTATCAAGGAAACTATTAGAACAAGGCTGTAATGTGATCGGTGTTGATAATATAAATGATTACTATGATGTGAAGCTTAAATATGCTCGTTTGGAGCAACTTAAACCTTATGAGAAATTTACCTTTATCACAGGTGATATCTCTGACAAAGCGATCATCAACAATATTTTTGAAGAATATAAGCCTAATATTGTAGTAAATCTGGCTGCCCAAGCTGGTGTGCGATACTCGATAGAAAATCCGGATGTGTACATTCAAAGTAATATCATTGGTTTTTACAACATACTTGAAGCTTGCAGGCACAATCCTGTGGACCATCTTGTATACGCATCATCTAGTTCTGTTTATGGAGCTAACAAAAAGGTTCCATTTGAAGAAACAGATTTTGTAGACAACCCTGTATCGCTTTATGCATCAACTAAGAAATCAAATGAATTGATGGCCCATACATACAGTCATCTATATAATATTCCTGCTACAGGACTCCGTTTCTTTACGGTTTATGGCCCTATGGGACGACCGGATATGGCCTACTTTGGATTTACTGATAAGTATTTTGCTGGTGAACCAATTAAGATCTTTAATAATGGTGATTTTGAAAATGACTTATATAGAGACTTCACCTTCATTGACGATATTGTCGAGGGAATAGAACGTCTTTTATCCAACCCTTCAGTAGGAGATAATAACGTTCCTCACAAAGTATTTAACATTGGAAATAACAATCCTGAAAAGTTGATGGCTTTCATTGGAGCTTTGGAGAAATGTTTAAGTAATGCTCTAGGTAAAGAGATAGAATTTGATAAGGTTTTTGAACCAATCAAACCTGGAGATGTACCTGCCACTTATGCTTCTACTGATATGCTGCAGAAGGCTGTCGGATTTAAGCCGGAAACTTCGATAGAAGAGGGTTTGCAAAAGTTCGTAAATTGGTATGTGGAATATTATAATAAAAAGTAACAACAGTAAATCAGATTAATGGCGGAAAACATCTTTTTATTTTGGATGCCTGTCAACACTAAGAATTCCACTAAAGATTAATACAGACAGAGAGCTTTTGAAAGCTCTTTGTCTTTTTATTAACTTGGATAAGGGATTCTTCTACTATTATATATACCTCATTTTCACCTACACTTTCTTCGATTAAAATTCACAAACATTTAAGTCATAATTTGTAAAAATGAAACACATATTTTTAGCTGTCCCTTTAAATTGACAGCAACTAAACAAGAGTATTATGCAAAAATACTTATGAGGAGACTCTTATCTCCTGTAGGAGAATTCACAGCACCTAAATAAAAAAATTTAAAAAAGGGATGTGTTTCATGAAAAAAATTATCGGTTTTTTCTTCTGTTTTTTGCTTATTGTTTTCTTCATTTTTCAGCAGAAACATTCTCTATCTAACCATAAAGAAAAAGTATACGTTGAAGATTTTAAAGGGGCTAATGATTCTGCGAAGATTCAGGCTGCGATTGATCATGCAAAGTCCAATAAGTTAAAGACGGTAATGCTGGATGACAGGGAGTATACGATTTCATCACCAATCATAGTTAGGAAAGGTGTTAAGCTGCTATTCGGATACGGAACGAAGTTTATTGTTGAGGGAAACTTCAGGGTGCTTGAGCTTGAGCAGAATGCTTCCATTGAAGGTGCTTATGTAGTGATAAATGATGCTGAATTTAATTCAGAGGTCATTTACTTAGATGGTAAGTATAAATATTATAATACCTGGAACAAAACGCAAGTGAAGGATGTCAATATTATTAACTGGTCTGAGAGTAATCGGGGTACAGGGATATCTTTATATGCTGGCGGTAAAGAACATGAGATTTCTTTCGTGAACTTTGAAAATGTCAAGGTTGCAGGAATGAAGACTGGAGTAAAGCTAATAGCTGAAGAACCGTCTTCTGGTAAGGCCTGGATCAATGCTAATCGTTTTTTGAATCTATCTTTAGAAGATTGTGTGAATATGATTTACATAGATAGTAACTCTACCATACCGAATGAGGTTAGTGGTAATCAATTTACCAATTTACAGATACAGCCCTCAGGCAAAACAAAGAGCATTTTGAAGGTAACGGGGCAATACAATAAGTTTGAGGGTATGGTTTGGGATTTGGATAAAATCACACTTCAAAACGATGTTATTGAACTTAAGGATAATAGCATGGGTACCACCATTGATATTCCATCCTTGCCTATGAGTCGAATCACTGACAGAGGTCAGGTTAATATCTTGAATCAATAAATAAAAGCGAAAGGGTTTAAATTAATTATAAAAGGGTGATTATCTAATAGATATGCACTCACCCTGTAATGTAAATTGGAGATAACATTAATGACCATTAATGAACTGGTTCTATTGATCTTTATCTATGGGGAATAATCCTTTCCTCTTTGGATAACGAGTATATATGCCAGTTTTTTTATATTTAATAGTCATAGCTTTGAAGTGATAATTTGTCCTTGATCATTAATACTCACTTTCCACTTTGTTCCGTTTGATGAAGCCATTGTCACTGCTTTCCCTTTTTGAAGTTCTAAATCTCCATATACTGTTCCGCCTGTAGTTGGCAACCAAGCAGCACCTTGCTGTAACGATGATCTTGCGAAGATCCGATTAATCCGGAATCGTTTGTGCTCTTGTGTATACCCGCTTAACGTCAGTTTAATTTTATACAGCGTTTCTGCTCTTGCTTCTGAGATAACAGTGTTACCGGCATTAAATGGAAGATTTTTCGCAACTGTCCAAGGTCCATTTAAGCTTTGTTGATATTCAATCAATACGCGACTGGGACTTTCATTCCATCCAAAATAAATACCAAAGCAATTTAGCATTTTAATAGGCTGTTTTGTAAAATCCAATTCAATCACAACCGGTTGGGAACTGGGAACATCGAGGTAATTTACACTTTGCTCATCGAGTAAATTGAAACAGTTATTGATATTTCCTCCATAAGGAGCTTTTCCGGAAAGCTGACGTACAGCGTAGCGGACGTTTGCATTTACTAAGATATCGTCTTGATTCCCGACCAGATGGGCTTTTCCTAAGGCAAGAGGTGGATATACTTGGAGCGATTCTTCATGAGGAGATGTGCATCGATTGTATTGGCCGCGATCAAGGATGGATGTCGATACCTGATTCGAACTTAGGTAGTTGTGATGGGAGGTGGAGGAGAATTCAATGACGAGCGGGGGAGCATCCATACGGTAGGTATCCCATATGATTCCTTCAAATATGTTATATGCACCTGAGCATCGAATGACTTTCTTCGTTTGTTTTCGACTTTGAACTTGAATGCCAGTAAAGGTGTTGCCGGAAATTTCGTAAGGCAGATCACTGTTTCCCACAATCTCGATACCGTACTGGCAGCCATCTATAAAAATGGACTCGAAGGAGTTCGCGTTAATCCAACACGGGGTATCTACATTTAAAAGTTTTTCGGTTTTTAAATAGAGTGCTGTATGGAAGTTTGTGATTTGGAGGGAGCTTGCCTGAAAGAAACTGATGAAATCCCATGCTTTGTTACAGTATAAATGGATGGCAATACCTTGATACGTGGTTGTACGGTTAATAATATTGATATTGGATATAGCTGTATGATTATGAATTTCTATTTGCTGTGCCCCGGAAAGAAAAATGACGGATGAATTGAAGCTATTATCGACTACTTCAATCGTCCCACCGGAGAGGGAAGCATCCTTTTGTAGCTCAAAAACCTGGAAATTACCTTTAACTATTAATGTTACCGTCGGATCAATTTCAAGATGGACATTTTGCTTAATGACAATGGGGGAGGATAGGGTATATTGTTTCTTCCCTGTAATGATGACTTTAGAGTAGTTATTATCTACACAATAATCAATCGCTGCTTGAATGGCTGGTGAATTATCCACTAGATTCGGATTAGCGCCAAAACAATCAATATTAGCAACATCCCTATTCTGGCAATCCTCAGGGAGGTTAATTGGGTCTGCCATATATATCACTCCTTTTATGGTGACGTTATATAGCATATGCTTGTCCAAAAAGTATGTATAGGCATAAAAAACAAAAACAAACGAGGCCATCGTTTGTTTTTTGTTCATTGATAGGTTTTCAGTGTAGAATGAATCATATTCGAGAGGGAGAAGGATTCTTCTACTTTTTGTCTTGCTTTGCTTCCCAAGCGTTGTCTTAAATCCTCATTATCTTGAAGGGATTTAATTTGATTGGCAAATTCTTGTTCTGAATGATGTGAAATGAGAATCCCAGTTTCATGGTCCACAACGGCTTCTTTAATGCCGCCTACATCCACTGACATAATTGGCGTACCAGCTGCCATTGCTTCCAGGACGACCATTGGAAAGACTTCTCTAAGTGATGTTAATAGAAGTAAGTCCATATTGCATATAAATTCATACGGATTGGAGGCATTGCCTAGGAGCATCACTTTGTGGTGTAACTTTAAGTCTTTAATCATTTTTTCTACAAATTCTCGCTCCGGTCCATCACCGGCAATATAAAACATCACATTAGGTACATCCTTTAACTCATTAACAATTTTCAAGAATAGTTCATGATTTTTTTCTTTTGATAAGCGGGCTAAAATTCCCACATTGAATGTTTCTTTAGGCTGTATTTGTTTAAAAGAAAAGTGCTCCACATCCACGCCGTTGTAAATCGTCCGAATAAGCCTCTTCCTAACACCCAATTGAAGTAAGTTATCTCTTTCAAAATTACTGACCGCAATGATTTGCTCAACATGCTTGTTCAGCACCCTTTTAAATAGAAAGGGCACCTTTTTTTCTAGAATCGTTACATTATGCTTGGTGTACACCAGTTTGATATTTCTTCTGGTTAGTTTCTTAATGGCTATCGAATATAGCAGCATTCGTAAACTATTGGCATGAATGACATCAATGCGTTTTAAGCTAACTTGTTTAGTTAGTATTTTAAGATTGGCGAGGTGATTCTTTAAGCTTAAAGGAATGAATTGTTGTTTGTTATGGATTTGCTTGTACAATTCACCCGTCGCAGCAGCAGAGTAAAACATCATGTTTTCATCCTGAAGATGGTTTTCCAATTTGCAAAAATACATCTCAGCTCCGCCTATTATGAGTTTATCTGTAAGTAGCAGGACATTGTTCATATTTCTTATTTCCCTCCATTTAGTAAAGAGGCAGGCTGTGAACCTCTGTTTTTGTTGTAAGCGTTATAGGCGTATTTGCTAAAATAAAAGTTTGCTTTAATAAAGTTTAACTTTTCCTGGTTTCGTAACAGCTTCCAATATCGGTAAGCAGCTTTAAATTTATTCCTGGAAGTAGAGTTACTAACAATACGATATTTGGATAAGACTTTCGGTAAGCCATGCGCTTTATATCCTTGTCGTAACAGTAACAGCCATAAAGCAGTATCCTCTGGCTGAATATCGGGCATTTCAATATGCTTGATTTGCAGCTTATCCAGCATCACGGTTAAACAGCCAATTGTTGTATTTCCAATCAGATACTTATAATCCACCGCTTTAGGTGCCTTTACTTCAACATCAAGAGACTTTCCTTCTTCATCTATTAAAGAATAGGAGGTGAAAGAGAAAGCAAGATTTCCCTTTTGCATAAATGTGACTTGTTCTTCCAGTTTAGTTGGGAGCCATAGATCATCACTATCAAGAAATGCAATATAATCTCCATGTGCTTCTTTAATGGCTATATTCCTAGCACGGGCAGCCCCGACATTCTTAGATAAGGGGATAAGTCTGATCCTTGAATCCTTATCTGCATAAGATTTAATGACATGAACCGAGTCATCCTTTGATTGATCGTCAACAATGATCATCTCCCAGTTAAAGTAGGTTTGATCTTGGACAGTTTTTATGGTTTCTATAATAAAAGACGAGCTGTTATACGAGGGAGTTATCACCGAAACCAGGGGTCTGTCGTCCTTTTTGCTGTAGTTCATTACATTCCACCTCTTTTCTTTCATATACGGAAATATATTTTAAAGCTAGTGCTAAAAAGGAAAAAAATGCCTCATTAATCATGAGTGAAAGGGACATCATCTGTATCAAGAAAGCAAAAAGGGTAAGTACAATGAAAGGTTTTTCTTTATGTAATTTAGACTTAAATAAGGTGATGAAAAGCATCAATAAAAAGGAAAGGTAAAAAAGAAAACCAATGATTCCAGACTCTACTAAAACCTCGAGATACGTATTGTGAACATATAGCTTTTCATTATGCTCGAAAGCGTAATAATCGGAAAAATTAAAAGCGCCAATGCCAAAAAGGGGATTGGACATAAAGTAGTTGATCGCCTGCCCCCATAATTCAAACCTGCCGCTGCCCCCATCAGTTGAAAAGTCAGTAATGCGGCTCGTGATGATTTCATTGAAATCTATTTTGATAAGAGATCCAGCAACAAATATTACCGTTAGAAATAATAAGGAAACGGCTAACATTTTGATTTTTTTTGAGAAATTAGCTAACAGCATGTACAAAAAGACCACCAGTACAAGCGCTAAAATTCCACCTCTTGAAAAAGTAAGAAGGGAAGTAATCATACATAGGAGGAATCCAATCGAATTCTTGAATCCCTTTAAATTGGTTAAATAAAAGGAAAAAAAGATTGTGTTAAAAAAAATGAAGATGTTTGGATCATCCAGCAAACCGATTAATCTTGGATAATCCCGGTCCAATAATAATCCATATGAAGTAATCTCGACACCAGTCGGAAATCTTCCTGTCACCTTTATGCCGATGATGTACAATAAAAGGCTAATGACGTTAAAGATGATCCCGACATTTGCAATCGAATTCTCAATGGCACTTAATGTTGTTAGCTCCAGTACATATCTCATGATGAAATAACAGCCAAGTACGAGTATCACTCCTAGGATGACCCGAATGCTTGATTCAGGATATTGAGAAAAAGCGCCGCTCAGACAATAGGTAAAATAAAATAAAAGCAATAGGATTTCATAATGATAAAGGGTTTGGAAATAAAAATCCCGAAAATGAATGCAGAAGAAAATGGCTAGAAAAATCATGTAAATTTTTAAAGAAAAACCGATGGAGATATTATATTTACTGAGTGTAATAAAAAATAACAAGAGAAAGACTGACCACATAGAGGTGTTTTTATTAATTAGCAATCTTTCCATTCTCTTTTTGTCTCCCATCTTGTAAATGTTTGGTTTCATTTTTCTTTTTTATGAAGCCAACGATTAGTTGCTTAATGCTCTTATCGAGCAGCATAATTAGAGCAGTGACAAAAATGATGCTAGAAATCATCGCTATAAAAGGATACTTGGATAATAAGTTGTGCATCAGGATGAAACTAATAGAAAAGAAGGTACCATACGGAAGGATCACCTTGAAGAAAACCATTCTTTTTTCTGGGTTGGCAGCGACATAGCCAATGAATGAGACGATTTCCATGGTTAGCACGGCAAAAGCTGAACCAGCTACTGCATAGTTGACGCTCAAAAAATAAAAGGAAACCAAACCAACGGTGATGGTTATAAACTGGACAATTGTACGCCGGTTCTGTAATCCCCTTGTCGTGAGACCGTCAGCAATGGCAATGTTAAAGCCTTGCAGAACGATTATAAAGGCCAATATTTTTAAAGGCTGAACCGCAGATCCCCACTCGGCTCCGAATAAAATGGTGACGAGATAAGTAGCCAAGTAGAATAAGGTTATAGTCATGCACATACCGATATAGGACATGATTTTCATTTGCAGGATATTCAATCTTGTGTGTTCTGCAAGCTCACCTTGGTTGTATCGCTTAAATAAAAGCGGAAAAAAAGCGCCTGCAATTACCCCAGGTATTTGGTATAAAGCAGAAGGAATCCGATAGGCTACTGCAAAGAGACCGACCAGCGCTAAAGGCAGTGTTTTTTCTAGCACTAATGGGCCCAATTGAGGGGTTAGCATAATAAATAACCCACTTATTAAAAACGGACTAAGATTAGTTAATAATTTTTTTTCAAAAGGAGATTTCCATTTTATTTTCGCTTTTTTCAGCAGTAAATAAAGGCTGTAAAATCCACCTGCTAAATAAGAAAATCCATATAAAAAGGCTGCTAGATGCACATCCACTTTTAAGCCCATACTCACTGTGGTTGAAAGTATTAAAGCAAAAGAAGAGCAGATTTTTATCGATGCAATGAATTGCATCCTTTCAATTAATTGAAAATAGGTGATCCCAATACTTTGCATCGCCAGGCCAATGACCATCGGGATCATTAGGCTATATATCATATAAAGAATTTGTTGTTCTTGATAAAGAATACGTATACCGGCAAAGAAAACAAAAAAGGTTAAAAGGGAGCAAACAAGCCGAATCTTTATATAAGAAGAAAACGTTCTCCCTAAGTTTTCCTTCTTCGTTCCTTCCCTTAGAAAAGTATTACTTGTCCCAAGGTCCGTAAAAAAGTTCATGACCATGGCAAGAGCTAGTGCTATACTAAAAATCCCATAGTTTTTTGAGTTAAAATAATTAGCTAATAAAATGAGGGTGGCCGCATTTAGAACATTGGAAAGAATTGTGCTGTAAAATAAATGGACAATGTTTTTTATAATAGAGTTCTTCTTTGTATTCACTTTTTTTGCTCCCGATATTATGACGATAAAGTCGTTGGCTTGAGTATTGGTGCAGGTGAATGAAGTGTCTTGGTGGTTAAAGAAGGCTGATTTTGATTTAAATAATATTCATATGTGCTAGCAAGACCGCTTTCAAGTGAATGAACGGGGTGCCAACCCAATTTTTGAATGGTCGTTTTATTACAGAGTAAGCTTTCTTTGATATCCCCATTTTTGGCTGGCTGATAAATAGGAGCTAAATCATGGCTGCCAAAGGATTGAATAATCGAGAATAATTGTTTGATGCTTGTACTAGTGGTTGATGAGACATTGAAGGTGCCGCTTCCTTCAGATTCCAACGCTTTCAGATTGGCATCAGCTACATCCTTTACATAGATGAAATCTCTCGTTTGCGTGCCGTCCCCATAAATAACGGGCCGCTCATTATTAATGACTAGATTAGTGAAGATAGATATAACACCGCCTTCACCGCTTGCTGTCTGTCTTGGTCCATAGACATTACTGTATCGAAGGTTCACATAATTTAAGTCGTATAATTCTTTAGCAAGCTTTAGATAATCCTCTGCCGTTTTTTTAGATGCACCATATGGTGATAATGGAGAAGTAAGATGTGATAGGGTAATTGGCATAACATCAGCATTTCCATATACAGCCGCTGATGAGGCAAACACGATCTTTTTTACGGCATACTTGTGAGAGAGTTTAGCGATGTTTATAGTTCCCATGATATTGATCCGTGCATCATTCGTAATATCCGAAATTGATTGTTGTACGCTAACTTGTGCAGCTTGATGAATGACATAGTCAGGCCTAAATGTCTCCATCGCTTTTTCAAGTAAGACCTCATCTTCAACATTTCCAAAGAAGGGAGTGACTTTTGCATGGACATTCCCGATAGATCCGGTAGATAGGTTATCATATATAGCCACTTCATAATTATTACGGATTAATATATCGACAATATGAGAGCCAATAAAGCCAAAGCCCCCAGTTACTAGTACTTTATTCATTTTTCACTACCCCTTTTTTAGATTATCTAGCTCCATTACCAGTAAAGACTATGGTCAATGTTCGGAACAAAATCTTGATTTCCATAGCATATGAGCGGTGTTGAATATAATAGAGGTCAAAATCCAGCTTTTCTTTTGGCGTTAAATCATACCCCCCATTTACTTGTGCCCATCCTGTTATTCCTGGTTTTACATATAAACGGTTTTTAAAGCCAGGCAAAAACTTTTCGAATTCTTTATAGAAATATTCTCTTTCAGGTCTTGGACCGATGAGTGACATATCACCCTTTAAAACATTTATTAGCTGAGGGATTTCATCAATGCGTGTTTTTCGTATAAAGGCTCCTATTCTTGTAACCCTAGAATCATTATCACTTGCCCACGTCGGTCCATTTTTTTCGGCATCGATGCCCATGGAACGCAGTTTAATCATATTGAAAGGCTTTCCATCCAATCCCAGTCTTTGTTGATAATAAAAAGGGGAGCCAGTTGAATCAATAGGGATAAGAATGCAAAATAAAAATAAAATAGGTGCTGTAAGTATCAGCATAAAAAAAGAGATGATAAAATCCATTGTGCGCTTTAGATTAAAATATGATGATGTCGATAGGTGTTTTATCAGGATTTCTTTCTGTCTATCGACTCTGGCTTTCGAATCCACTTATTACCCTCCCTGATTTAAGAAATGATCATTGATCCAGAAATTTCAAGATTTGCCCGTTCAAATTGCATTTTCACACCTGATATTTTCTCTAACTTATCTCTTCCTTCTTGTATCGCTAAAATTATGCCATCACAATATTTAGCAACGATATTTGCATCAGGTTTATTTAAACTGTCCGATGTATGAAATAAAATGAGGTCAAAATTCTTTTTCCACTCTTCAATCAGAGTGGGAAGGGTCTCTAATGTTAATAATGTTGCAGGTTCATAAATGACTTCGCTTGTAGGTATACAGAATAGATGACCCTTTATATGTATAGCATGTTCGTTAAAATTGGGCTTCTCATTTAAAAGCAAATTGGTCAAACCGAATGAATTATCGATATTAAACACCTGATGAAGCGAAGGTTGACGCAGATTAGCATCCACAACCAGCACTCGTTTACGCTGCTCAGAAAAGGCAAGTGCTAAGTACGCGGTAGCATTGGCAATATTCTGTGAATGTGATATGGATGTAATCATTAATATTAAATTGTCTTTATGAAGGTTGGACTCGATATTGTTACATATCGAATAAAATTGCTCTTTATTGATTTCATTTAGGTAAAAGGATTGTTTCCTTGAAAATTTAATACTCACTATATTCACCCCGTTTTGTGGAAGGTAAGGTTTTATAAGTTATTTTACGTTTTCTGTTTAATCTTTTGGTATTCAAATCCAGCCTTCCTAATAATGGAATTCCAAGAAGTTCAAGCTCTCTATCGGAGTAGGTCGAATCATCAAAATGTTCTCTAAGAAGTGCTAAGCCTATTCCAGCGAAAAAGCCTATTACGATTGAAATGGCTATGATGAATTTCGGTTTTGGGAAAAGAAGTTCTGCTTGTCCCATTTTATTATCATTGAGAATACTAATCTGTTTAACGTTTGTAAGGTCTTTAAAATTAGATATCGAATGCCTCGCGACTGTCTGGGCAATGTCCTTAGCAGATTCAGGATTCGAATCCTTGACGGTAATCGTGATGATTTGGGAATTATCTCTATTTGTAATGGAAACTTGCTTAAGTAAGTCATAGCTTGAAGCCTTAAGGTTCAATTCCTCTTTAACCCCTATCATGATCTGCGGACTTTTAATGATGTCCATATATGAAAGGGCAAGCTGTCTGTTTTCTTGAACTTTGTTTATGGAAGCTTCCTTTTCATCCATGCTTAAAGATCCTGCCAGAACTTGAGTGGAATACTGATAAGTTGGTTTCATAAGGTACATGGACGAAAAAATAATGAAACCAGTAATACAAAGTGTAGAAAGAATAATGATAAATATTCGCTTCTTTAAGATTCGTATAAAATCTTTTATTTTTAACTTTTCATTCATCGATTTCACCACTTTTTTTAGAGATAGTAAGAATATGTTCTAAACTTGCTGAGAATTTTTATAGAATAGTAAGCAATTATCCTATTTTGCGTTTTAGAGCTATCGGATCTTTGGTTATTACTGTTTTTTGTTTGTTTCTCGTGAAATACGATCCAAGGCTCATGCATGGTTTTTCCACTAATTGATAGGACACTGTAGAGAGTAACAAAGAAAAGAAAAAGGAAAAAATCAATATTAAACCGGTAGGTAGCTTATTATAGAATAGGTACATGAATGAGAATAACGATATAAGATGGTACAAATACAAACTATATGAAATTTTACCGAGAAGAGTTAGCAAACTTGACCTTAAGAGCGTTGAAATTTTTTGGGAAGATACGCTCATGATAATAAATATGCAAACACCGATCGAGACCACATAATCCCTGAAAATATAATTGTTCAATAAATCCACTTCGCCAATGATGCCTTCGTACATAAAACAGATAATTGCCCCCAACAACAATGCAATTTTTACAGGTTTTTTCATTTTCAAGGTATACGCAAAAAGTTCATGGCGATATTTCGCCAATATAGCTCCCATTAAAAAAAGAGTACTATAGTGGAAACTTAGAAGAATGCTGGTTATATCCACACCGGAACCAACTAAATATAAACAAAAAGTCGATGAAAAAATTAAAACAAAAAGCCATAATAAAGAGTATTTAAGCTTTTTTCGTACAAATAAAAAAATCAGTAAAGGAAATATAATCGAAATTCTCATCTCGTGAACAAGGGACCAGATAACATTGTTATAGGCGTCTGTATTGTAATGCCCAATAAACAAAAGATGTTCTATTAATAAGGAAGGAGTATCCAGGCCTGTCCAAGATTTACTAAACCAGTCAGTGATAAAGGGCAAATCAATATGGCTTAAAAGTATTTTCGCCAATATAGCCGCGCTTATTGCTACTAGATATGGTATATAAATTCGAAAGACTCGTTTTATTAAGTATGTAGAATAGTGGAATTTAGCACTATTAACTGATAAATACAAAACAAAACCACTCAATACAAAGAATAGAATGACAGACTCATTTCCACTACTGAAAAAAAGGCGTAGAGGAGTTTCCTTGAACAAATAAATCAAGTAGGAGCTGTTTGAATCATACTGATAATTAGCATATGAAGGATATACCATCAAATAATGCCCGATTAATACAATGAGAGCGGCTAAACCCCTTAATGAGTCAAATTCCTCATATCTAGTCATATCCTCCTCCATATAAACCGTTTTTTTTATAATATAGCACTTGTTCTCAATAAAGTATAGTTAGTTCTTTAAAACAAACATAAATAGACAAAAAAATATTAAGTTAGCCATCATATCCTAATTTTCAAGCTCGTTTTTGAAATGTTTAATGGTCGAATAAAAGCTACTGGCAATTAATAAAAAGGAGAATAGTTGAAAGTAGGAACACATCATGCCCTAGAATAAGAGATTTCAGGCCTTTGGCCAATGGATAAAACCTATTCTTACTAACCTAAATTTACTTTAGATATGGCAGTTTGGGGATCAGCTAGCAAGTTAAGGATTAGACATACAGGGGATGTTTATTATTCCTGTAATGAGGGAAACAAATTACTAGATATGCAAATAGTTTTAATAATGAAACCAATTGACATAATAATGTAGAGATGGTAAGTTCAATTTAATTTTTCTTTATAAAGAACGGCTTGTTCGTTAAGGGTTATGAAGTAACCTGTAAATTCTATCGCAGGATATAAAATAAAGTACAAAAAATGTAAAATAATAAATTCTACTATTTATATATATACCTATTAAAAGCAAAAGCTCAATTAATGAGTTATAGAAGAAAGGATGATTTTTAATGCCTTTATACCAAATGAGAGAAATATGGACACCTTTAAAATTAGTTGGAGTTAAATTTTTTAAAACAGAAGAAGGAAGTATTTTTATGAAAGTTTTTAATAAACGTCGAAGAAAGTTAAAGTAATCAATTATTTAATATTATTGCGCGGTTAAGCTTGTTTGTGATGAATCAAAAATTCCTAATAATTAGTTGTTTTTTTTTTGAAGAATATTGTAGAATGATGACGGAAATTAACAAAAAGTATTTTAATTAATCGAAAGATTTTTAAGTATAATTAACATGAATATAGTATTAAATACTTAGCAAAAAATGTCGTGGGGTATGTCGACTTCATAAAAAGTTAGAATCGCAGATTTTGTGCCATGAAACTAAATTGGAAAATCATAATGTTAAATATTCTTGAGAAACGCAAACCTATTGAAAAAAATTACAGGTCTAAGGCTATGCTCAGACGGCTGTGTTACCACAAATAGGGTGAAAAAGAAGATATGCAGAAAAAAAATTGATGCAGAATGGGTTAATTTAATTTTGGAAGCAAAAAGTTTAGGTTTTTCCATTCAAGAAGTGAGAGATTTTATTCAGAACGAACAGAACTTGATTAATCAGCTCCACAAGAATTAGAAAAACAAAAAATATATATACTTTTGATGGCTGTCATTCAGCTTTTTTTTGAACTGGATTCTACTGTTCACTTTTGTTATAACTTAAAAGCTTGTGGTTGTAGCGATGTTATCAACAAAATTATTCATTTGTGTGGGCTGATACCTAAGAGTTCCTTTTTAGTTAGAAAAAAATTGTTCTAATCTATAGTATTGTTCGGAAATTGTAAGTATGGAGTTAGTAAAGTGTGAAGGTCACATTCTAAATAAGTTGGAAGTGGTTGTTGTAAAGTAGAAGAGACACATTACGCCGAGTCTTTTATTCATAGTGTTTTGCCTGCAGGTAAGTGGGCTATAGGATGCAGGTCCTGAACAGTGAAGACAATAGTAGCTATATCTTAAGACCAAGAGTAAGGCAGGGTGACCTTCATATCTGAAGGCAGTCGGCGGCAAAATTCCGCCCCTAGTAACACGAATGTCTTAAATCCCGGCTCAGCATAAACACCTTAAAAAAGTTGTATAGATAAGTGGGGCCTATCCATTTGTAGAGAGAAAGAAAGAGAGAGGTAAATAATTGTAAGTGGTATGAGAAAACAGTGACAAATTCCAAGGTTTAATAGTAGGAAAATGGCAGGAATCACACAAAGACGGTTGTTTTTGTGCGGTGCTGCCATTTTTATCCTACTTAAGCTGTATCATTTCAAATATTAGTTGGGTAAGCACCACTAAAACAGGCTATACAGCGGCTGCTAGTTTCTCCAAGATCTACATCTACTGCCTCTAATAACCCATCGGTGCTTAAAAAGGCTAATGAATCTGCCCCGATAACCTTTCCCATAGCTCGTTCGTGTTCGTGTTTGTTGGCAAATAGTTCTTCCTTAGTTGGCATATCCACTCCATAAAAACAAGGGTTTCTAACCATAGGTGAACTAATTCTTACATGGACTTCCTTGGCACCTGCTTGCCTAATCAATTGGACAATGCGCTTGCTTGTCGTTCCCCTAACAATCGAATCATCGACTAATACCACCCTTTTTCCTTCCAAAATTTCTTGCACAGCGCTTAATTTCAGTCGAACAGCTAAGTCGCGCAATTCTTGCGTGGGCTCAATAAATGAACGACCAGCATAAGGGTTTTTAATAATCCCCATTTCATATGGAATTCCTGATTGTTGAGAAAAACCAATGGCGGCAGGGACGCTTGATTCGGGAACTGCAACGACAACATCAGCTTGTGTCGGATGTTCTCTTGACAGAATTCCACCTAATTCCTTCCGGATTGTTAAGACACTTCTTCCTTGAATAACGCTATCTGGACGGGCAAAATAGACAAATTCAAAGGAACAAAGGGAAACCTTACCTTTTTCCGCAAATCTTCCAGTTTGGATTCCATTTTCATCTATAAGAAGCCATTCCCCTGGTTCAACTTCCCGCCAGAACTTAGCATCAACCGCATTTAAAGCGCATGTTTCTGAGGAGGCGATGATTGATTCACCAATTTTTCCAAGGCTAAGCGGACGTAACCCATGACGATCCAGGGCAATTAGCATTTGTTTTTCAGTCATTATAATCAAGGCAAATGAACCGTCGAGACGTTTAAGAATATCAGGTGCGCTTTCTGCGAAATGCTTTTTACTTGAACGAGCTATTAATTGAGCAATAATTTCAGTATCAGTTGTTGTTTGAAATATGCTTCCCTGCTGTTGTAACACATCCCGTTCTATCCTTGCATTTACGAGGTTGCCATTATGAGCAACAGCCAGGTCCCCCTCGCTATATTTAAAAACGAGAGGTTGTGCGTTTTGCAATAAACTTTCACCAGAAGTTGAATATCGTACATGACCAATGGCCATATTTCCCCTTAATCCATCAAGGATGTCCCGTGAAAATACTTGGGTAACTAATCCCATTCCCCTGTGATTCCTGAATGATTTCCCATCACTAGCCACAATTCCTGCACTCTCCTGACCACGGTGTTGAAGTGCATGAAGTCCATAATAAGTTAATTCGGCTGCTTTGGAGTGATTAAACACTCCAAATACCCCGCATTTCTCCTGCATTTCTGAATCCATTTTTCTCTTCCTCCCGTTGATATCCTTTTTGTTATTTTTGGCAAAAGGTGAATTTCTATCCTTTTTATTTACTAATCAGTAAATGGATAGGGATTAATCAAATTGCAGCTCTAAAAATAGTTCTATGCAACAGGTAGGGATATTTGCTTTGCATTATTGAATTGATATCTTGGTATAAAAGACTTTTGGGTATAATGGAATATATTGAATTAATGTATTTTGTATGATTTATAGTAAACTATATAGTAAAGAACTGATATTAATTTATAAAATCTAGCTCAGTATAAAAATAGTGAATAATACAGTTAATATTTTTGCCGTTTGGTCGATACTTTAATATGAAGATCAAGCAAAGGGACTTCGCTGAAAGCGTTGTCAGATAGCTGCCATCAAAATATAAGGAGAATATTTGATGACAAAAAACAAATTTATTACGTTCGAGGAAGCTTATGAAAAGAAAGAAAGAAGTAAGAAAATTTTTATTGGGTCTTATATTACTATTATTTTAATTTTGATTTCTTTATTGACTTTTTTTCTTGGTAAATCATAACGGATGTAAAATAGGGCTGAGAAATCAGTCCTTTTTTTGTGTTAAGAAGGTGAATGAGGAAGTATGCAGGAAGCTCTCCTTTTGTCTAAATGGGTAGTCAAAGGAGCTAAGAGTCCTAAGACTACAAAAGAGAAGATCTTTATTTTCAGAAGTTCTTGTTGTGGGACTACTGTGGGGAACGCTTTTAAGCTTTCCGTTGTGGTTGTTATTTCTCGGTTAGATCAGTTTTATAAGATAAGAAATTATCGGAGATCGAGGTGTCCGACTATCGGGAGGAGAAAGGCAGCGTCTGGTACTAGACAGAGCGATTTTACGCAAACCGGCCATCCTGGTTTTGGATGAAGCAACAAGTGCTTTGGATACGGAGAACGAAGCGAAGATTCAATCCGCTATTGAAAGATTAAAAGGAAAAATGATCGTCATAGCTCATCGATTATCGACGATTCGCAATGCCGATCAAGTGTTGGTCATGGAACAGGGAGAAATCATTCAGGTCGGTGAATATAACCAGTTGGCGAATGAAAAAAAAGGGATGTTTAGCAATTTATTAGGTATCCAAAGGGAATCAAGTGTGTAAATATTTACTAGAGTTCACGAACAGTCAGGTTACAGGCATATTATGGTTTGTAATGCTGGCTTTATTCTTAGTGGAAATAAATTAAAACTGAATCACTTCGCCCACTTAATTCAAAATATTATTTTTTTAGAATAGTAAATTCGAGCAAATTATAGTTATTATAAATCTATTTTTAATAAAAGAGTTGTAAAGAAAGTGCATTATACCAGTGTTTTTACATTGTGATGTCACTTTGTGATGAAAGATGTTGAAAAATGGCAGAAAAAAACGAATAATATTAAGTGCTATTATTACGTTTTTAAGTATAATTAATATTAATATAGTTTTAATTAAGGGTAAATTCTTTGAGGGCATGATGCTTTATTTAGCACCAAGGAATCATGGATTCAAGAGATTTATTAATCTTGGTTAATAATTAATGTGAAATATTCTTGAGAAGGGCAAACCTATTGAAAAGTAGGGACGCAAAATTACAGGTCTAAGGCTAAATGCTAAGACGGCTGTGTTACCACAAGTTGGGTGGATTTATCATGGAAGCTAACAATGAACGGGAAGAATGGGTTTATCTAATTTTAGAGGCTGAAAATTTAGGATTATCTATTGAAGAAGTGCGGGATTTCATAAAAGGAAAATGAACTGGAAAAAGCAAATCAGGGGATAAAAATTACGTTAGGGAAGGCTGTTATTCAGTCTTCTTTTTTTATTTTCAATATCGGGAAAATTACCGTAAAAGGTATCTAGAATAAAGAACATGGGGACAATTATAAAAATGCAACCTAATTGAGAGGGATTTTTATTATGGATGGACTTAATGCTTTTATAAAAGGATTAATGTGGAGAACTTTATTCAGTGTACCATTATGGTTGTCATTTTTCGGTGGATAAAAATAATAATGAATTTTATAAAGTAAGCGCTTAATAAATTCAGATTATTTAAATGGCTAGGCAGGATTTACCATAATGGTCATTGAATTTACTAAATGTACATAATGTGTTTTCAAGTTGACTTAACCTTATACAGATTTAAGAAATATAGCCTATAAAAAAATAGTTAATATTACCTAAATATCATTGGTTATGTGCCGATACTACACTATAAAGATCAAGCTAAGGGACTTCGCGGTAGGCGATGTCAGATAGCTGCTATCAAAGTAAAAGGAGATATTTGATGAAAAAAATCAAATTCATTACGTTCGAGGAAGTTTATGAAAAGAAACAGAGAAGCAAGAAAATTTTTATTGGGACTTATATTACCATTACGTTAGTTTTAATTTCATTAATGACTTATTTTATGGGACGATCATAATTCGGGGTATCGAAGGGGCTGAGGAATCGGTCCTTTTTTTGTTTTCTTTTATCCACACATATTGACTAGTAGTATTCCTTCCCACTCTGATTATTAAGGGAATGTTAATTTTTAGTTACTTTTCTGATAATATAGTAGATTCCGCTTGCCAATCCCTACTATATATGTGATTATCAAATAAATGAGCTATATTCCTTATTTTTGAAAAAAGGATTAGGACAACAGTATGAAATGGTGGCTCAATTATATATTGGAGTGGAAATTTCTAATGGATTTTTTTGATATTTTAAAAGACACTTTTGCCAAGGGTGAGTCTGGACAAGATGTTACTGTAAATGAACTTGTGGAGGAGCTTAAGGAGAAATTAAGCGGGATCATTGAAGAACCTAATAGTATATGATTGGTAGATCTTCATCTTTATGGCAGGATGTCATGCTGGACACGTTTGGCGGTTTGCTAGGGATCTTCTGTTTTCTTTTCTTTTATCGGAGAAGGCGTCATAGAATCTAGAAATCTTTTTCGGTACATATACGTAAGGAGCATGTCTACCAACATGCTTCTTTTTTGTCGTTATCCTTATATATAAATGAATGATAACCTGTGAGGGCGATGAGGTGAGGAGACAAGGTAAGATTCCTATAGGAGTATCGGCGAGCTTGTATCATTTTTTTGGAAGTCCGGGGATTTGTTAAGCTTTGAAGTGAAGTTTCGGTTTTCCGAACCTGCAGATCTAAAATCGGTCCAGCGCCAGCATATGGAAGTGCAGACCTTTCAGTATGATGTAGGCCAATTTAAGAAAGTGAAGAACTGGAGGCTGGATAAGGATGGGAGGCAGCATAAAACGGCCTATGAAATTCCAGTTACACAGGTCTTCAATTCTCGCTTTGGGATGTTTACATGCCGTGAAAGAATAAGGCGAATGGCGTTTGTTATGGGATCACCAGATTGAATAGATTCCTCTCCTTTTTCAGGCTCAAGTTCGTTTTATTGAAAAGGGAGAGGTGATGCTCTCGTGTAGCAATGATAAGATCTATTTCTCATGAAACATATTTCATTCTTGAACGATCACTGATGGCTTTAAGAATAAACATTTTGTCCTGTGTGCTTAGCATAGCCCAGCTGCCTGCTTTGATTTTCATGTAAATCCGCTCCTTTTGTTTAGGATTATTTATTATAGTTGATGAATGGTGGTTGATGGAATTCCGGGTCCATAGAATAATAGGTCAAGTGATTTAAAGGGGCAAGGGGAAGATGGAATTTTCAGCTCATATTAGATTATACCGTCTTTTCATGCCTAATAAACAACAAAAATTCCAACAAATCTCTACAATTGGTGTTCGTTTTTTGTCAGAATATTGGACGGGGAAAATGAAAAAGCTGTCAGGATGCGGGTCCGGACAGCTCTTTCATTTTTTCTTATTTGATGGATAATTGTTCTTTTAATTCGGATTGAACCTTTTCTTTTTGTTCATCCGACACAATATTATAGTAGACTCCGTCGATTTTCGTTCCATTTCCTGGAATGGTTGCTTGGGTTATGCTTTTGCTTGCGTCCCTGTAGTTCTTTTGGATGTCCATCATGTCATCAAACGTCAAATTCGTCTGGATATTTTTACTTAATGCAGCGAATACATCATCGTATTTCGTCAATGATGAAAGGCTAGCGCCTTCCTTGATGACAGCCTCGATGATGGAACGTTGTCTGGATTGACGGCCATAATCACCATTCGGATCTTCATATCTCATTCGCGAATATTTAAGTGCATCTTCCCCATTTAGATTAATGCTTCCCTTTGCAAAATGGACGCCTTCATAGGTGAAGTCCAAATCGTTTTGGACAGTCACGCCGCCGACTGCGTCAACGATATCCTTAAAGCCTTCCATATTGATCTTCATATAATAGTCGATCGGGATATCAAGGAAGTTTTCAACGGTATCCATGGACATTTTCGCGCCGCCGAAGGCAAATGCATGGTTAATTTTATCCTGTGTACCATGACCGACAATCTCGGTCCGTGTATCACGCGGAATGCTTAGCATTTTGACCGATTTCTTTTGTGGATTGACTGTCAAGACGATCATTGTATCTGAACGGCCTTTGTCGCCATCACGTTCATCGACACCGAGCATGAGCATCGAGAATGGCTCCTGATCTGATAGTGCAAGGTCTTTGGTTCGTTTATCCGTGGTACGGTCTATTGGTGTATGCATCGTGTCAACGGTTTTTGTCAGTGAATTCCATACGGAGTAGGCAAAGGCTCCGCCTGCTAATATAAAAAGTAGGACAATTATACCAACTACCTTCAGCCATGTCCGTTTCTTTTTCTTCTTTTTTTCATGTCTCATATTTTACTTCCTTCCTCAATTTGTAACCACTTCATCCATTATATTTAATTTCAATATAAAATAATAGTATATTTTACTATTTTATAATACCTTTGACATATTTTGGTGTAACTGTGTACTATGTAACTAGAACAATTCTGAAGGGGTTGGGAAGTTGAATTCATTTAAAGGTTTAGTGCAAAAGGAGTGGTTGATCGGGAAATCCGCACTTCTGTGGTTGTTGGTTGCGCAAGTTGGCTTTGTGTTCATTTCTTTTTTAGCATCCAAGTTTTTGGAAGTTGCAGGTCTTTTTTATATGTGTACATGGGTGATCTTGTTCTTACAGCCATTTATTATGTTCTCTTTGATTTTTGGATGTTTGAATTACGATGGGAAGACGCAATTGTGGATTCACAATCCCCAGTCTGCAGCGATGTTGCTTGGAAGTAAATTATTGTCAAGTGTGCTGTTTCAAGTGGTTTCCATTTTATTTGCCAGCTGTTTAGTTTTTGTGGCTTTTAAGGTTCCGACTAGTTATTTTCAGCAAGACTTTCAGGTGAGGAATATTACGGAATTAGGTAGCCTGTTACAGTTAGGAGGGGCTATGACGGCGGTTAGTATTGTCATAGCTGTGCTTATGATGTTTTTATGGGTAGTGTATCATGCACTCGCAAGGATTCAACTTATTAAAAATATTCGTTGGCTGTTAGTGTCTCTTCTGTTTATAGGAATGGTTTTGTTGAAAAATTGGGTTGGTCATACAATGGTATATCGGAACCTGGATGATATATGGGCTGTACCGGCTTTTAGCGGTTCGTCGTTTAGCTTTTCTCAAGCCAAGTTGGAGGTTTATATAGAAGGCGGGGGAAATATTTCACTTTTGACAAGCGGGTTGGATGTTATTGGATTAGTGATATTGTTCCTTGCTTCATGTTGGTTGCTGGACCGAAAGATTGAGGTGTAAAGGATGTCAGAGGATTTTCATGCATCAAAGCCGATTTATTTACAGGTTTCGGATCGAATTTGTTATTCAATTGTACGGGGTGAAATAAAGAGTGGGGATAAATTGCCATCGGTCCGCGAAATGGCTGTTGAAATGGGTGTCAATCCGAATACGATACAGCGTACTTATAGCGAGATTGAGAGGGATGGAATTGTGGAGACGAGAAGGGGGCAAGGTACATTCGTTAAAAATGATCCGGCGCTGATTGCTTCACTGCGTACCCGGATTCAAACGGAAGTTATTGAGACATTCGTTGAGAACATGAAAGAAATTGGCTTGTCGAGAGAAGAAATGCTGGCGGCGGTACAGCAATTTCTGAAGAAGCAGGGGGATGCGGAATGACAGTTGAGCTGCATGATGTAACGAAAAGGTATGGAAGCATTGCTGCCCTTGATGGTGTATCACTCAAGTTTGAAGTGGGGCAGATTTATGGGGTGTTGGGAGCCAATGGTAGCGGTAAGTCAACATTGCTCAAACTGATTGCGGGTCTCGCGAAACCGGATCATGGTGAGGTGACGGTCGCTGGGATGCCGGTAAGCAGGAGGACAGCTTCTGTTGTTTCTTATCTGACAGAGCTTGATTTTTTCTATCCCAATTTTACGGCAGGTCAGTATATTGAATTTCATGCATCGCAATTTGCTGATTTTAATCGGGATAAGGCAATTGAAATGCTGGCATTCATGAAATTGGATGACCGGAAGAAGGTCCGTACGATGTCGAAAGGTAATCGGGGAAGGCTTAAATTAGTGCTAGCCCTTTCTCGTGAGGCACCGGTCGTATTATTGGATGAACCATTCTCGGGGTTGGACGTTATGGTCAGGGAGTCGATTGTACGGTGTTTGCTGTCTTCTATCGATTTTGAAAGGCAAATGGTTATTATGGCGACTCATGAAATTGAGGAAATCGAAAACATCCTTGATGAAGTCATTCTGATTAAGGATGGCGAGATCATTTCCAAGGAAAATGTCGAGGACCTTCGCGAAAGTAGTGGGAAATCGGTGGTCGGTTGGCTAAAGGGACATCATAGCTAGTATGAAGGGAAAAATGTAAAGTAGCTTCGATTCCGAGGCTATTTTTTTGTTTGCAAGGAGAAAAAACTTTGAATCTAATTAAATTGACCAGGTAAAATTGAATCGCCAAATTTTTATAAGAGAATGTAGTTTTACCTTAAAATGGGTGATAAGCAAAGTCCCTATTAGAAAGAAGGCGCATATATATGCAGTACGGATATCCCTAAAGATTAAATAAATATTGGAGGTTAAAAAATAAATGGAATATTCAACTGAAAGTTCATCGTATGAAAGTAATTCAACGGAAAGCTCATCGTACGAGAGTGATTCAACGGAAAGCTCATCGTACGAGAGTGATTCAACGGAAAGCTCATCGTACGAGAGTGATTCAACGGAAAGCTCATCGTACGAGAGTGATTCAACGGAAAGCTCATCGTACGAGAGTGATTCAACGGAAAGCTCATCGTACGAGAGTGATTCAACAGAGAGCTCATCGTACGAGAGTGATTCAATTGAGATCTCTACAGAGGAAAATAGTACAACGGAAAGCCCGTCGTACGAAAGTAGTTCAACGGAAAGTTCATCAGATGAAAGTAGTTCAACAGAAAGCTCATCATCAGATGAAAGTAGTTCAACAGAAAGCTCGTCATCAGATGAAAGTAGCTCAACGGAAATTTTAGCAGATGAAGGCAATTCGAATGAAATCCTTTCCGACGAAATCCTTTCCGACGAAATCCTTTCCGACGAAATTGGTACAAATGAACTCACCGCAGAAGATAATGATTCTATAGAAAATTCAGCTGAGGGTGAAGAGAATGGCAGTCCCCGTCGTGTGAATATATTTAAGAAAATGTGGCTGGAAAATATGATTAAAGCATCGAAGGGTATCTATAAAGAAGAAGATTGACCACACAGGTACAGCAACCAAAAAGTTGTTGTGCCTTCTTATGAAAGTGGACATGCCGCTAGCAATCGTAATTGACATATCCGCTTACTGGATACGAGGAAACCTAATTTATCTGCGCTAAAAGTGCGCGGATTGCAGTCTGCAATAAGCTAAGATTAAATGCTGTAAAAGTTATCGGGCTAGAATCAAATATTGAAATGTTGTTTCTGCCCTTGATGCGGACTGATTCCCGGGGGAAATTGGCCAAGCAAGGTGATTCAAAGGGAATTTAGCCTAAGCGTTCCGGTTGTTAACTAAGAAAGGTCTAGCCGGAGCGTTTGGCTGGCAGGTGTACATACAAACCAATAAACTGGTCGTGCTCAATTTAGTTATGCATCCGCAGAATATTGGAATGAGTAATACGGTTGATGAATGCTCATGAGGAGGCGGTCTTTGTCAATCTGAGGCATATTAAAAGTTTTCATTTCCCACAATAAAAAAACTCCGGGTCTGAAGTGATCCGGAGTTATTTCTTTTTCTCGATATTTTCATAGACCGAGGCAAGGGCTTGTTCAAATTTTCCACTCTTTTTAGGTTTGTAATATTTTTTGCTGCGCAGTTTGTCCGGTAAGTATTGCTGCTTCACCCAGCCATTCTCGTAGTCATGCGGATAAAGGTAGCCGATGCCGCGTCCGAGGTCAGTGGCGCCTTTGTAATGGGCATCCTTGAGATGATCTGGTACATCTCCACTATGGCCGCTGCGAATGTCGGATAGAGCTGCATCAATGGCGACAATGGCCGTATTCGATTTCGGTGATAGGCATAACTCGACCACTGAGTTGGCAAGTGGAATCCGGGCTTCAGGAAACCCAAGTCGTTCAGCGGCTTCGACGGCAGCGAGTGCCCTGGGACCAGCCTGGGGATTGGCAAGACCTATGTCTTCGTAGGCAATGACCACCATACGGCGGGCAATGCTGACAAGATCACCAGCTTCGACCAATCGCCCCAAATAATGAAGGGCTGCATTCACATCACTTCCGCGAATTGATTTTTGGAAAGCCGACAGAACATCATAATGGGCATCTCCGTCCTTGTCATGTGAGAAGCTTTTTTTCTGCATGCATTCCTCGGCAATTTGTAGATCTATATGAATCGTTCCGGACTCATCGGTTTCGGTGGAAATGACGGCGAGTTCAAGAGCGTTAAGGGCACTGCGGACATCTCCGTTGGAAGCAGTCGCGAAATGGGTAAGGGCATCAAGGCTGACATCGGTTTTATACGCACCAAGCCCCCGTTCTTCATCATGAAGTGCCCGTTCCAGAGCTTTGGTTATATCATTGGTTTCCAATGATTTGAGCTCGAAAATCTGGCACCGGCTTCTGATGGCCGGATTGATTGCATGATAGGGATTGCTGGTCGTTGCACCGATCAAGGTGATCATCCCGTTTTCAAGATAAGGCAATAGGAAATCCTGCTTCGCCTTATCGAGTCGATGAACCTCATCAAGCAGCAGAATCACTTTCCCGGACATCTTAGCCTCGGCTGCCACGATTTCCATATCCTTTTTATTATTGGTCACCGCGTTCAGCGTCCTGAAAGCAAACTTCGTGCTTCCGGCAATCGCACTTGCAATCGATGTCTTGCCAATTCCCGGCGGACCATACAAAATCATGGAAGAAAGCTGCTTGGCTTTCACCATCCTTGCGATAATTTTTCCTTCACCGACCAGATGCTCCTGCCCGATGATCTCATCAATCGACCGAGGCCGCATCCGGAAAGCAAGCGGTTTAATATTCATTGCGCACCTCTCCTTTTTATATAAGGTATCACAACTGATGGGGGAAATGCGCTGATTATGCTGTAAAAGAGGGCGAATTCCTAATATAGTAGTCCGTTTGGGGATTTAATTTATGCTTGTAAGGTCGATAATTGTCCTATCCACGCAAAAATCAAGTCCTACATAAGTATAAATCGACCTACGAGCACGCTAATTCGTCCTACCAAGGGATATATCGACCTACCGGGGGAATAATCCGACCTAAAAAGAATTAATGCGACCTACCAGCAGAATAATCCGGCCTATCCTTCTAAGAGAGAATCTAATAGATAAACTCTGCCTCTAGTATGGCCGGAATGATTCAGTTTCAGTGAAAGTAATAGTTTTTTTGCACTGGATGGGGATTGGAGTTGGACGAAGTTTCGAAATTCGCTGTTTGTAATGGTAGGTTTAACGAGGTATAGATAATCATAAAGTGCCGAAATGTGAGCATCAAGGGAAATATCCAAACAGGTACAGCAAATCCACTTTTTTGATTTCCGCTCCATGGTAAATGCAGAACACTTGTGGCAGAATATTCCGGTTTGGAGGGCGGTAATCGGAATTCTGTAATTCTCTAGCGGTTTAGGAATATAAGGGATGTGTCCATCGAGCAATAGATTCGATAACCGTTTCATTGCTCTAGTAGAAAGGACCGCTTCGCCATACTTGTAATTTAATTCTTCAATTTTAAGAAGAATACGATCCTTTCTTATTACTTTTCTATTAATATCCTTATTCACGGCCCGAATGATCGTTGAAGTATTGGCACTGACAACGAGGGTTTCAACTGGAAGGTTGTTTGTTCTTTTTGTTTTTAACCAGTCTAACAAGTGCTGGCGCTGCCGGCTCACTTGCAATATGGGATCATCAAAAGCTTCGGTATTTCCATCTGTATTAGTACGGATAAGTTGATTGAAGGCATCGTCGAAAAAGATTTCACCAGCCATGTTTTGACTTCAAGGATTAAGAGGAAAGAGGATGTGAGAATGAGGATGTCGATTTGGAAGGGAAAAGGTGATCCGATTAGACGGAGGTCATGAAAGAGTAGATACTCCTTTTCAGGAAGTGCTATAAGAGATTGGAAGACTCTGTATTCACCGTTGTATCCTGCCTTGATTTTCTTGATATCTGCAATTATTGCCGGTTGCTTCGCATGTCCAGGGGGTAAGCGTCTCATCAGGGCTTCGAGCATGTCTATCTTTAAAGGCATCTTGCAGTTTTTAATGATCATGATAACCACTCCTTATAGATTTAAGTGAAGTATTCTCGGTTAATAAAGTGATTTCCTGTATTTTAGTGAAAATAAATGTGGCATGGAACGAACTTTTATATAAATCGACCTAGCACCCAATAATCCGGCCGTTCAAGCGAAAAATTTGACCTAGCGCCCAATAATCCAGCCGTCCAAGCGAAAAAATCGACCTATCCACACAATAATCCGGCCGTCCGAGCGAAAGATTCGACCTATCCTCACAATAATCCGGCCGTCCGAGCGAAAGATTCGACCTTACCGCCTAATAATCTGGCCGTCCGAGCGAAAGATTCGACTTATCCCCACTATCCGACTGTCCGTACGAATATCCGTCCTAACCCAAAATTCCGTCTCCACTGGAAAAAAATCCGTCATCCGATCGGTTATATTTCATTCTTTTTTTGCATTATCCTACCTCTCCAATTAGGATAATTTGACAAATGAAGGGCGGGTGAATGCATTTCCGGCGGGAATATGCTATAATTTCAAAAGAATTTAGAAACGGATAAATAATTTGAGGTGTATATGTATGAAGATATCTACTAAAGGCCGTTATGGTTTAACGATTATGATCGAGCTTGCTAAACATTATGGAGAAGGCCCGAAAAGTTTGAAATCGATTGCCCAGACGCATAATTTGTCGGAGCATTATTTGGAGCAGTTGATTGCGCCGCTTCGTAATGCAGGGTTGGTGAAGAGTGTCCGCGGTGCTTATGGCGGGTATGTCTTGTCTAAAGATCCTCAGGAGATCACTTCGGGTGATGTCATCCGCGTATTGGAAGGGCCGATTACTCCGGTTGAAGGAATTGAGGATGAAGAGCCGGTTAAGCGCCAGCTTTGGATCCGGATTCGCGATGCTGTGAAGGATGTATTGGATAATACGACGCTTATGGATTTGGCTAGCTACAAGGATACGGGTGAAATCGATTCTTATATGTACTATATTTAAGTGATTAGCAATGCGCCTATTATGTAGGCGCTTGCGTTTTTTTAATGGAGGCGACAAAAAAGTGGACAGAATATATTTAGATCATGCTGCGACTTCACCGATGCATCCGAATGTGATCGATAGGATGATGGTAGTCATGAGCCATGACTTTGGCAATCCGTCGAGCATTCATGCTTTCGGGCGGGAGGCGCGCCATGTTTTGGATGAGGCGCGTTCGAGTATTGCTACGAGCATAGGTGCCGGGCGGAATGAAATCATTTTCACTAGCGGTGGAACCGAGGCGGATAATACGGCGATCATTGGTGTTGCCAATGCTTATAAAGAAAAGGGAAAGCACATCATCACGACGGAGATTGAGCATCATGCGGTCTTGCATACGTGCCAATTCCTTGAGAAGTCTGGCTTTGAAGTCACATATTTACCTGTGAATGAAGCGGGGCTTATTTCAATTGCCGATTTAAAGTCTGCATTGCGGGACGATACGATTTTGGTTTCGGTCATGTTCGGCAATAACGAGGTTGGAACGATCCAGCCGATTGCTGAAATTGGACAGCTGCTCAAGGGCCATCCAGCCATTTTCCATACGGACGCGGTCCAGGCATATGGTTTGATCCGTATTGACGTTCGTGAGTTGGGGGTGGATCTGCTGAGTGTATCAGCACATAAAATCAACGGTCCCAAAGGAATCGGCTTTCTATATATGCGTGAAGGCTTGAAGCTGAATCCGCATTTATATGGCGGGGAACAAGAACGCAAACGCCGTGCAGGTACGGAGAGTGTGCCGGCAATTGCCGGTTTTTCAGAAGCTGTTTTACTTGCACAAAGCACGATGGAAGAGAAAACGGAGCAATACAAGCGATTTAAAGACGTATTGCTTGCTGTCTTTGATGAGGCGGATGTACAATATGAAATTAACGGATCTATGGAACAGTCGCTGCCACATGTGCTGAATGTTAGTTTTCCGGGTACGAATGTGGAATCTATGCTCGTCAATTTGGACTTGGCAGGTGTTGCGGTATCGAGCGGATCCGCTTGTACAGCCGGGTCAATCGATCCGTCGCATGTACTTGTGGCGATGTTCGGGAAAGCTTCGGAGCGGACGAAGAATTCGATTCGTTTCAGCTTCGGTTTGAACAACACGGAAGAGGACGTCAGGCAGGCAGCTGAAACCACCGTTAAAATCGTTAAAAGATTAGTGGGAAGATAATTCCTTCTTTAAATAAATGAGGTGACAGAATGAATAAAGCACCAAAGGACACCCGCGTTGTCGTGGGCATGTCAGGAGGCGTGGATTCTTCTGTGTCAGCCCTGCTATTGAAGAATCAAGGCTATGATGTGGTCGGGATTTTCATGAAGAACTGGGATGATACAGATGAAAACGGAGTTTGTACGGCAACGGAAGATTACAATGATGTAATTGCCGTATGTAATCAAATCGGCATCCCTTATTATGCGGTCAATTTCGAAAAGCAATATTGGGATAAAGTTTTTACTTATTTCTTGGATGAGTATAAAGCGGGCCGTACTCCGAATCCGGATGTAATGTGCAATAAGGAAATCAAGTTCAAGGCCTTTCTTGAACATGCGGTAAGTCTTGGTGCTGACTATGTGGCTACAGGTCATTACGCACAGGTTGAATACCGGGATGGCGAATACAAAATGCTTCGCGGCATCGATAATAATAAGGATCAAACGTACTTCTTGAATCAACTTACTCAAGAACAATTGGAAAAAGTCATGTTTCCGCTTGGACATATTGATAAGAAGGAAGTCCGTGAGATTGCGAAAGAAGCGGGTCTTGCTACGGCAACGAAAAAAGATTCTACAGGCATCTGTTTTATCGGTGAACGCAATTTCAAAGAGTTTTTAAGCAATTACCTTCCAGCTCAGCCAGGAGATATGGTCACGATGGATGGCAAGGTCATGGGCAAGCATGACGGATTGATGTATTACACCATCGGTCAGCGTCACGGTCTGGGGATTGGCGGCAGCGGCGATCCTTGGTTTGTTGCGGGTAAAGACTTGAAACGCAATGTTTTATATGTGTGTCAAGGGTTTGATAATGATGTGCTGTATTCCAATTCGCTTCGTGCAGTGAATGTTAGCTGGGTAGCGGAACATATACCTGCGGATGAATTTACATGTACGGCAAAGTTCAGGTACCGTCAAGAGGATAGCGGTGTTAAGGTGAAGGTCTTGGAAAATGGTGATGTCGAAGTCATCTTTGACGAGCCAGTCCGCGCGATCACACCTGGACAAGCAGTCGTATTCTATGATGGTGAAGTGTGCCTTGGTGGCGGTACGATTGACGAAGTATTTAAAAAAGGTGAAAAACTGACTTACGTAGGGTAAAATAAGCATGTCCCCAGCTGTGTTTGCGGTTGGGGACTTCTTTTGGATTGCGGGTGTGCTGTCTGAATTCGACTACTGTTATGCTATACTTTTTAATATAAAAATGGAGTGTGAAATGATAATGGATAAGAATCAACAAGGAATTGAGTTTATGCAGCAAGGGAAATACGAAGAAGCGGCGAAAGTTTTTAATGAGGCGATCGAGGAAAATCCGAATGAGCCTGTTGCCTACATAAATTTCGGGAATGTATTGACTGCCGTTGGTGAAACGGATAAAGCGGTCAAGTTTTACAGAAAGGCGATTGAGCTGGATGAAAATGCAGCTGCGGCTTATTATTCATTAGGTAACTTATACTATGAATCCGATTCTAAATTAGTCGAAGCGAAGGATATGTTTGAAAAGGCAATCCGCTTGGGACTGGAGAACAGCGATGCTTACTTCATGCTTGGATTGACATTGATGGCGTTGGATCAACCGAAGTTGGCGATGCCTTATTTACAGAGAACGGTGGAGCTGAGCCCAGAGGACGTTGACGCGAGATTCCAATATGCACTATGTCTTGCCAATGCGGAATTATACGATGAGTTGATCAATCAACTGAATTTAATTGTGGAGCAGGATCCGGGACATGCCGATGCTTATTATAATTTAGGTGTTGCGTTTGCCGGGTATCGTGAAGATGCGCAAGCAGCGATCGCTTATTTTGATAAGGCTTTGGAAGCACAGCCTGACCATATGCTTGCTGCACACGGTAAGAAACTGATGGAAGAAATGAATGCTGAGTAAATAGTCGGCATATGCATGGAAAGGTGGGGAGTAGCGTTGAGCCAGCAAGATTCGTTGGATTTGTTTTCAGAGGAGAAAATGTTCATGAAAGGAAGTCATTTAGTGACGATCTTTCATAATGAAGAAAATATGTACTCGGTTGTAAGAATTCGTGTGCATGAAACGAATCTGAATTATGAAGAGAAGGAAGCTGTCGTAACAGGTTATTTTCCAAGGATGCATGAGGATGAGATCTATATTTTTTATGGGGCGATGAAGGAACATGCGCGTTTTGGCCTTCAATTTCATGTGGAGCATTTCCGTAAGGATTTGCCTCAATCCAAGGAAGGGATCGTCAGTTATTTATCCGGTGATCTTTTCAAGGGCATTGGGAAAAAAACAGCCGAAAGCATTGTTGAGACCCTAGGGGAAAAGGCAATTTCCAAAATTCTGGCTCAGCCTTCGTTACTTGATGATATCCCGAAGCTATCAGGGGAAAAGGCAAAGGGCCTCTATGATACATTAGTCGAGCATCAAGGTTTGGAACAGGTGATGATCGCCCTGAATCAATATGGCTTTGGACCACAGTTGTCGATGAAGATTTATCAAATGTATAAACAGGATACGATCACGATGGTTCAGGGAAATCCTTATAAGCTCGTGGAGGATATTGAAGGGATTGGTTTTGGACGGGCGGATGAGCTTGGGCATCAGCTTGGCATTTCCGGCAGCCATCCCGACCGAATCAAGGCTGCGTGCTTGTATACACTTGAATCACAATGCCTCCAGGATGGAAATATCTACATAGAAGCCGAGCAGCTATTGGAAGCGGTCAAGCGACTGCTTGAGGAAAATAAACGGGATCGCATTGAATTCACAAACATTTCCTCGGAAATAATCGAATTGACGCAAGAGGGAAAAATAGTTGTCGAGGATCAACGAATTTATCCGCCTTCACTATTCTATTCCGAAAAGGGAATCGTCATGAACATCAAGCGGCTGCTTGCTCAAACGGAGTATGAGGACCAGTTCCCGGAATCGGAGTTTTTGCTGGCACTTGGGAAGCTGGAAGAGCGGCTTGATGTTTCCTACGCC
The DNA here is from genome assembly GCF_030348945.1 of Peribacillus sp. ACCC06369. Lineage (NCBI taxonomy): Bacteria > Bacillati > Bacillota > Bacilli > Caryophanales > Bacillaceae > Peribacillus > Peribacillus sp. ACCC06369. The sequence continues at coordinate 3,663,463 of NZ_JAUCEN010000002.1, read as the reverse complement.
CCAGCCCAAAAGGAAGCGATACAAACAGCCCTGCAGTCCCCCATGTTAATCTTGACGGGGGGGCCTGGTACCGGTAAGACGACGGTGATCAAAGGAATTGTTGAGCTTTATGCGGAGCTGCATGGTGTATCCATGGACATTAACGATTATAAAAAAGAAGGAAGCGATCCATTTCCATTCGTACTTGCGGCTCCTACTGGCCGAGCAGCGAAACGCATGGCCGAATCGACTGGACTTCCCGCTGTTACGATCCACCGTTTGCTGGGGTGGAACGGGAGTGAAGGCTTTTCCCATGATGAGGATAATCAGTTGGATGGCCGGATCGTGATCATCGATGAGGTTTCCATGGTTGATACGTGGCTGGCCCATCAATTGTTTAAAGCCTTGCCGGAAAATGTCCAAGTGATATTGGTGGGTGATGAAGATCAGCTGCCATCAGTCGGCCCTGGGCAGGTTTTAAAGGATTTGCTTGCATCGGATTGTGTACCGACTGTCAGTTTGGAACATATTTACCGTCAAGCTGACGGCTCATCGATCATTGAATTGGCCCATGACATCAAAAAAGGAAGACTCCCGGATGATGTTACGAAGCAGCAAGAAGATCGATCGTTCATTCGCTGTCAGACCGGGCAAATCGCCCAGGTAATCGAGAAAGTGGTTGCGAATGCCAGGACAAAGGGTTTCACGGCCAGGGATATACAGGTACTGGCTCCGATGTATAGGGGGCCTGCCGGGATTGATGCACTGAATAAAATGCTTCAGGAAGTGTTCAATGGCAATGCGGATGAAAAGCGGCGGGAAATTAAATTCGGTGACGTGATATACAGAACGGGTGATAAGGTGCTTCAACTGGTGAACCAGCCAGAGGAGGGTGTCTTTAATGGCGATATGGGTGAAATCGTGTCCATACTGTTCGCTAAGGAAAATACCGATCATGTCGATAAAGTTATCATTTCTTTCGAAGGTATCGAGGTGACCTACACGAAACAGGACTTGAACCAGATTACTCATGCATATTGCTGCTCCATTCATAAGTCGCAGGGAAGCGAATTCCCCATTGTCATTTTACCTGTAGTGAAAAGTTATTATCGGATGCTTCGCCGAAATTTATTGTATACGGCAATTACCCGCAGTAAAAATTTCTTGATCCTTTGTGGTGAAGAGGATGCATTCCGTTTAGGGATCGAGCGTAATGATGAGATGCGCCGGAAAACGACTTTGCGTGAAAAGCTGCGGGAGATTTTGAGTGAGGAAGATAGGCCGGTTGAAAAGGGAGATGTACATGCGCCAGAGGCAAGTTATCTTGATACTCTCATGCATGCTGACCCGATGATCGGGATGGAAAGTGTCACCCCTTATGATTTCATGTAGCTGGTGATCAATGTTTTGTTTCTTCATTTGATGAATTTTGTTTATAATTCATAGTTTTGGTGGAACTAATATAGAATATAACTTATATGTGAAAGAGTAGGGGGGAAACTGATGAAAAAAGGTTGGATACTAGGAATAGTCGTTGTCGTTTTGCTGGTCATTTTTGGGGCATCTTCGTACAACGGCCTTGTAAGTGCAAGTGAAGATGTCGACAATAAATGGTCACAGGTGGATAACCAATTGAAACGAAGGGCGGATTTGATTCCGAACCTTGTTGAAACGGTCAAGGGTTATGCTTCGCATGAAACGGAAGCCATTAAAGCGGTGAGTGATGCACGCTCGAAGCTAGCCGGCGCCAACTCGACTGAAGATGCAATTGATGCCGATCAAGAATTGAGCGGGGCCTTAAGCCGTCTTTTGGTGGTTGTCGAGAACTATCCGGATTTAAAGGCCAATGAGAACTTCAAGGGTCTCATGGATAGTTTGGAAGGAACGGAAAATCGACTGACAGTAGCACGAAAAGACTATAATGATGAAGTTACAAACTATAATAAGATGATTAAACGCTTTCCGAAGAATATGATGGCAGGAGTGTTCGGGTTCGATGCTAAACCATATTTTGAAGTGACCGATCAAGAAAAAGAAACGCCAAAGGTTGATTTCGGGAGCGATAAATAATGAAAAAACTAGCTGTGTTTGCGCTATTCTTCATTCTCACGTGCAGTTTAGCAAACGTGGTCGCAGCACAACCTAACATCCCTGAACCAGTTGGGGATATATATGTTCAGGACTTCGCCGGAGTCCTGGATGATCAGGAAAAATCCGAACTCATCGAACTTGGGAAACGATTGGATGATGCTACAAAAGCACAAATTTCCGTTTTGACGGTTGATTCCATGGAAGGATCCGAGATCGAGGAGTACTCGGTCGAGGCATTGAGATCATTCAAACTGGGTGATTCCGAGCTGAACAATGGAGTTCTAATTGTTCTAGCCATGGAAGAACAGAAAATCCGTATTGAAGTGGGTTACGGTTTGGAAGGGGCCATTACCGATATAAAATCTGGTCAGATTTTGGACAATGTGGCTATCCCTGCGCTGAAAGAGGGTAAATATGATGTTGCCCTGACGGAAACCTATAAGGCCGTATATAACGATGTCATGAAAGAATACAACCTAGGTGACGAGTTTTATCAAGATCTCTCCGTTCAGCCTGAGTCAGAAAACTTTCAGCCATCAGGTTTACAGATTTTCCTCATTATCCTCGTTGTCATCATCGTATTCATCCTCGATGCCAAGTTCTTTAAAGGATTTTTCCTCCAAACGCTAATCAATATCCTTTTGATAATCATCAGTCGCGGAGGCGGCGGTGGCCGTGGAGGCGGCAGCGGCGGTCCACGTGGAGGTGGCGGAGGAAGTTCCGGTGGCGGAGGTGCCAGCAGGGGATGGTAAAACAGGTGAATCAGACCGGGAAACCGGTCTTTTTTTTATGCCTGTTCCCTGTATTTCCGGAAGATGGAGCAACAATGGAAAACCTTTCAGCACATCTATTTTCAGTAGTAAAGAGATAATAAAAATGTTCGGAAAGGCGGGATGACCTTGCGGACGTTTTCATTATTGAAAGGGATGCCGGTTTTTACAATCAAAGGAGAAAGAGTCGGCACGGTCCACGATTTATCAATTTCTGAAATGGGTCAGGTAACAGGCTTGGTCGTTCATCAGCAAGCATTGTTCAAAAGAGCTTTTCATTTGAAACTTGACGATATTTCTTCATTCGGTCCAGATGGGATCGTCATCATGCAACAGGATTCAAACTTAAGGAAAGTGCCTGCGGATTCCATATGCCTATCGAAGGACGAATTATTGGGTCGCATGCTTTTTTCAGAAATGGGCGAAGAACTGGGTTTACTGCAGGATGTATATTTCAAGGAGAAAATGGGCACGATTATAGCGTATGAAACAACGGATGGGTTTTTCTCGGAGTCGACAGTGATAGAATCAAAACAGCCGCCTGCATTAGGGAAGGATACCATCATTGTTTCAGTTTATGAACAGTGAGGTGTCCATTTTGGAAATTAAATGTCCGAATTGCCGCAGTAAAGATGTTGGGAAGATTGGCGTGAATCAATATTATTGTTGGAATTGCTTTATTGAAATGACCTTATCCGAAGGGCTCATTAATACGCACCAAGTCGAGGAAGATGGAAGTTTAAGCTCATTGGACGATTTGTTTGAGGAAAATGACCGCCGCTTCAGTATGTAATTTAACGGAAGAGGTGTTTGCAATGGCTAGACGTTCACGCAATACTCTAATGAATATGGGTTCGGACTTGATGAACTCGAAGATGATCAAACGGAACATGAAGAAAATACGCAAAAGATTAAAGTCATTATTATAGCGGGAATGGGTGTCCTGATAATGAGGGCACTCTTTTTTATGTATGAAAACCTTCCGCCTTTCGAAGAATAAATGAGCGGGAGGTGTTTAGTGTGAGTATTCGTCTGAAGTGGTTTTATCGCCTGGGTTTTTTATTGCTCTTATTTTTCGTTATCTATATTTTTATGAAACTTAAGCCCATGTGGGGACCTTTCGTTACTGTATGTGTGACGGTACTGCTGCCTTTTTTGATTGGTGCGTTCATCAGTTACTTGCTGCATCCGGTAGTGGAATATTTAAATGAGAAAGGGCTGCGTCGCTGGCTTTCGATTACGATTATCTATTTGTTGTTTTTCGGAGGGATTGGCTTTGCCGTTTATAAAGGTATTCCAGTGATTGTCAGCCAGGTTCGCGAGCTGTCGGAAAGCGTCCCAGAACTGGTTGATCAGTATCGGAGCCGGATAGATAAGCTCAATCATCAAACGGCAGCATGGCCGTTCGGAATTCATGAAAGGTTCGAAGAAGGTGTCACCCTTTTCGAAGGCTGGCTGAAGCGTATTCCAGAGAAGGCGATGGAGTATGCAATGAAGATGATTGATTTCATCGTTCTGATTGCTTTGATTCCATTCATTGCTTTTTATATCCTGAAAGATTTCACTGTTCTAAAAAAAATGGCTTGGTATATGACCCCGAAAAAATGGCGCAAGCAGGGACGGGCATTCGTTCGTGATGTGGATGCGTCGCTGGGCGGCTATATTCGCGGACAAATCATTGTCTGTGCCTTGGTCGGGTTGATTTCCTCGCTGCTTTTCTGGATAGTCGGAATGCAATATCCGCTGCTATTGGGAGCGATAATCGGAATAACGAATGTCATTCCGTATTTCGGGCCTGTAATTGGGGCCATCCCTGCAGTGATCATCGCCGCGACCATGTCAGTGAAAATGGTGGTGATCATCGCGGTCATCGTGCTCCTGCTTCAATTTCTCGAGGGAAATATCCTGTCGCCGTTTATAGTCGGTAAAAGCCTCCATATGCACCCGCTTTTCATCATGCTCGCATTATTGGCCGGAGGTGAAATAGGTGGTATCACGGGCATGGTCCTTTCGATTCCCATTTTGGCTGTGTTGAAAGTTTTTGTGCTTCATGCCCGCGTTCACTTTAGAAAGAAGCCGCCCCTTATTGACAAATAAAAGTCTTGTGAATATAATCCATTACATAAGATAATTCGTTGAAGGATGAAGTATGCTGAAGTCCATCTAAAAGAGAGGGGTCCCCCAGGCTGAAAGGGACTGCAAGGTGAAGAGCAGCAGAAAGCTAGTCCTGAGAGCAGCTAATACCTGCCGTCATGCCGCGTTAAGGCTTTTATGAAGGTGATGGACCCGGGAATTCCTGCGTCCATAATCAGGGTGGTACCGCGAGTTAACTCTCGTCCCTGTTTTTGGGATGGGAGTTTTTTGTGTGCTCAAAATTACATAATTTTAAAAGGAGGATATATATATGAAGTATTTAACCGGTGCTCAAATCCGCCAAATGTATTTAGATTTTTTTAGTGAAAAAGGCCATAACATCGAACCAAGCGCGTCATTGGTTCCTCATGAAGATCCATCATTGCTTTGGATCAATTCCGGGGTGGCGACGTTAAAGAAATATTTTGATGGACGGGTGATTCCCGAAAATCCAAGGATTACAAATGCACAAAAGGCCATCCGTACAAACGATATTGAAAACGTGGGGAAAACGGCACGTCATCATACGTTTTTCGAAATGCTCGGCAACTTCTCCATTGGTGAATACTTCAAAGAAGAAGCCATCACATGGGCATGGGAGTTTTTGACGGATGAAAAGTGGATTGGGTTCGACAAAGAGAAATTGGCTGTGACAATCCATCCTGAAGATGATGAAGCCTTCGAACTCTGGAATAAGAAAATCGGTGTTCCAGCTGAAAGAATCATTCGCCTGAAAGAAAACTTCTGGGATATCGGTGAGGGTCCAAGTGGCCCGAATACAGAGATTTTCTATGACCGCGGACCAGCATATGGCGATGACCCGAATGATCCGGAACTATATCCAGGCGGTGAAAATGAACGGCATCTAGAGGTCTGGAATCTTGTGTTTTCTCAATTCAACCATAATCCGGACGGTTCTTATACACCGCTTCCAAAGAAAAATATCGATACGGGCATGGGTCTTGAACGTATGGCTTCCGTCGTTCAAGATGTAGAGACTAACTATGATACGGATTTATTCATGCCGATCATCCGGGCAGTCGAAGAGATCTCCGATGTGAAATATGGTGTTGATGCAGAAAAAAATGTTGCTTTCAAGGTCATTGCCGACCATATTCGTACGGTTGCCTTTGCGGTAGGTGACGGGGCTCTTCCATCCAACGAAGGCCGAGGCTATGTATTGCGCCGTTTGCTTCGCAGAGCGGTTCGTTATGCTAAGCAAATCAACATCAATCGACCATTCATGTTCGAACTTGTGACGGTCGTCGGCGAAATCATGAAAGACTTCTACCCTGAAGTCCTCAATAATAAAGAATTCATTGCAAAAGTTATCAAGAATGAAGAGGAACGCTTCCACGAAACCCTACATGATGGACTGGCCATCCTTTCTGAAGTCATTAGAAAGGAAAAGGAAAAAGGCGGTACAACCATTCCAGGCAGTGATGCATTCCGTTTATATGACACATATGGTTTCCCGATCGAGTTAACGGAAGAATATGCAGAAGAAGAAGGCATGACGGTCGATCAAGCCGGTTTTGAAAAAGAAATGGATGCACAGCGTGAACGTGCCCGTTCAGCACGTCAAGATGTTGATTCCATGCAAATCCAAGGCGGGGTATTAGGCGATATTAAAGTTGAAAGTGAATTTGTCGGCTATGATCAAGTTGCGGTTGAAGCAAAAGTTTCTGCCATCATTAAAAATGGCGAGCTTGTTACGGAGGCACAAGAAGGTGAAGAAGTTCAGGTAATCTTGAACAAGACTCCTTTCTACGCGGAAAGCGGCGGGCAAATAGCTGATAAAGGAACGATGGCTAGTGATGCCGTGAAGGTTGATGTCCATGATGTTCAAAAAGCTCCTAATGGCCAAAATCTGCACCGTGTAACAGTGGCTGCCGGCACTTTAACATCAGATTCCGATATCGTTGCTGCGGTAGATCAAGAAAACCGCATCCATATCACGAAAAATCATACTGCGACACATCTTCTGCACCAGGCGTTGAAAGATGTGCTTGGTACACATGTCAATCAGGCTGGTTCACTCGTACAAGCTGAGCGCCTTCGCTTCGATTTCTCTCATTTTGGCCAGATAACGGCGGAAGAGATTGAGCGGATCGAAACGATTGTAAATGAAAAGATTTGGCAAAGTTTACAAGTGAATACGGACTATAAAAACATTGAAGAAGCTAAAGCGATGGGTGCAATGGCCTTGTTCGGCGAAAAATACGGCAAGATTGTCCGTGTCGTTCAAATAGGCGATTATAGTCTTGAACTTTGCGGGGGTGTCCACGTCCCGAATACAGCGGTGATCGGCTTGTTCAAAATCGTTTCAGAAAGCGGCATCGGTGCAGGGACTCGCCGGATAGAAGCGGTAACGGGTGCCGGGGCATACAAATTGATGACTGATCAAATCGGTGTCTTGAAAGACGCGGCTGCTAAGTTGAAAACGAACTTGAAAGATGTACCTTCAAGAATTGAAACGGTCTTAGCTGAAGTGAAGGATCTTTATCGTGAGAATGAAAGCCTGACTGCAAAGTTAAGTAATATTGAAGCTGGAAGCCTTGTTTCTAACGTAAAAGACATAAATGGGGTTCAAGTATTGGTGGCAAAAGTTCAAGCTACCGATATGAATAATCTACGTGCCATGGCTGATGATTTGAAACAAAAGCTCGATTCTGTCATTATCGTATTAGGATCCGCCCAAGGTGATAAAGTCAATTTGATTGCTGGGGTTACCAAGGATTATATCGATCGCGGTTTCCATGCTGGTAAATTGATCAAAGAAGTTGCTTCCCGTTGCGGCGGAGGCGGTGGCGGACGTCCAGATATGGCCCAAGCCGGCGGAAAAGACCCTGAAAAATTGGATGCAGCACTTAATTTTGTTGAAGAATGGGTCTTATCGATTTCATAATCAATGAAAAGTGTTGTACAATGTAGGTAATAGTGGATTCTGGACGCTGAGGAGAGGTGCATGTTAATGAGTTCCTTTGATAAAACGATGAAATTTAATTTTCCCGAAGAACCATTCGAAAGAGATGTACAAGAAGTATTGTCTCAAGTTTATGTTGCTCTTCAGGAAAAAGGTTATAACCCGATCAACCAAATTGTCGGTTATCTATTATCTGGTGACCCGGCCTACATCCCGCGCCATATGGACGCTCGGAACATTATTCGTAAGCTTGAACGCGATGAAATCATCGAAGAATTGGTTAAGTCGTATCTTAAGAATCATCGAGAGGAATACTAATGCGCACAATGGGACTTGATTTAGGTTCAAAAACCATCGGCGTTGCCGTGAGTGACGCGATGGGTTGGACTGCACAAGGATTGGAAACGATCAAAATTAACGAAGCTGGAAATGACTTCGGCTTTAAACGTCTCAATGAAATTATAAAAGAGCATGAAGTTTCTAAAATTGTCCTGGGTTTACCTAAAAATATGAATGGTACTGTTGGACCGCGAGGCGAGATCAGTCAAGATTTCGCTAAACGATTAGAAAAAAAATTCAAGCTGCCGGTGTTTCTCTGGGATGAACGGTTGACAACTATGGCGGCTGAACGTGTCCTTCTTGAGGCGGACGTGAGCCGAAGCAAACGCAAGAAAGTCATTGATAAAATGGCTGCTGTCATGATTCTGCAAGGATTCTTGGACAGACAAACAAATTCAATATGAGGTGAATACAAATGGAACACGGCGAAAACAACATTACAGTAGTAGATGAAAACGGAAACGAGCAGCTTTGCGAAATCCTTTTCACATTCGACTCAGATAAATTCAACAAATCTTATGTACTTTACTATCCGATGTCTGCAGAAGATGAAGAGGAAGAAATTGAAATCCACGCTTCATCATTCGTACCAAGCGAAGATAATAAAGATGGTGAACTTACACCCATCGAAACAGAAGAAGAATGGGATCTAGTCGAAGAAATGTTAAATACATTCCTTGACCAAGAAGAAGCTGAAGAAGAATAATATCAGAAAAAACCGACCTCGATCGAGGTCGGTTTTTTCATTTATGTACCAGTAAACCCTTATCTTTTCTCTGCGAATAAAAGAATAAAAGTAGCGAGCGGACCCAAAAATAATGAGAGCAAGAACCAATTCAGCCCCGTTCTATTTTTACCTTGAGCAAGTCCTGCGTTAATGAGTGCCAATGTCCCCCAACCTACAAAATAAGAATTATCCAACTCCTTCACACCTTCCTTCATCTAAAAATTAATAATGGCATCGTTACATGATATTCCTGTCATTGACTGAAATGCCTAACACATGCAGGGAAACAAATTTAAGGGCTTTTTCTATTAAATAATACCTGAATATTGACAAAACTAGTGCTTTTTTGCCATAAATAGAGTAGTAATGAATGTAGTTTTGCAAAAACCATGTAATTATTTGTTGATTTTAGTATAATGTTCGAAGCAAAGTTTAATTAGAGAAAGCATCATCGAGAAACCATTCTGTAGTTGGTGTGAGTTTGCAGGGGGAATGAAAATGGATGAAAAAGATAAAAATTTATCTAAAAAGGAACAAATCCGTATGAAATTGTTAGAACAGCAAGGAGAAGCCAGGCTGGTTCGTAAAATCATCATGATTACGATAGCTTCGCTTATTGTACTAATTGGGATAGTAGGTCTTGTGGGCTTTTTGTATATCAACTCAGCCATGAAACCAGTCGATCCTGATGATGATACCATCAAGAAAGTGAAAATCCCAATCGGTTCTTCCGTGAATGGAATTTCAACACTGCTAGAAGAACAGGGAATAATCAAGGACGCACGTGTATTCAAATATTACATTAAGTTCCGCAATGAATCCGGTTTTCAGGCAGGTGAGTATAAATTATCGCCTTCGATGCCAATTGAAGATATTGTCACTAGCATCAAAACCGGGAAACTCATGAAAGAAGCTGCATTGAAGATAACCATTCCTGAAGGAAAGCAGCTTATCCAAATTGCCGATATCATCGCAGTGAAGACCGGTGAAGATCCGAAAAAGGTCTTTAAGGTATTGAATGATAAGAAATTCGTCAAGTCCATGCAAGAGAGATTTCCGGAGCTCTTGACGTCGGAGATTGAAAATGAAAAGGTATTATATCCGCTTGAAGGGTACCTTTTCCCAGCTACTTATGACTTTTATGAGGAAAAGCCGACCATGGAATCCATAGTCATCGAGATGCTGAAGAAAACGGAAGAGACATTACAGGCATACGAGACCCAGATGGACAAAAACGATTATTCCGTACACGAGATGCTGACCTTCGCTTCGCTTGTCGAAGAGGAAGCGACGGCACAAGTCGATCGCGGAAAGATAGCTTCCGTCTTTTACAATCGTATCGAGGAAGATATGCCGCTTCAAACGGATCCGACTGTTTTGTATGCAAAAGGTTCACATAAGAGCAGGGTATATTACAAAGACCTTGAGGTGAAATCCCCTTATAATACGTATAAGAACAAGGGGCTGCCGCCAGGACCGATTGCCAATGCCGGAACGACATCGATCGATGCGGTATTGAAACCTGAGAAAACGGATTTCCTATACTTTTTGGCAACACCTGAAGGGGAAGTCCTGTACTCCAAAACCTTGGATGACCACAATAACAAAAAGGCAGAGCATATTTCCAATAAATAAATAAAAAATGCAATGCGACTGAGGGGGGAGGGATATTACTTTCCCCTTGTTTTTATGATAGAATAGTACAAGTGAATTTTAGATCCGATTTTTATCGGTGACGTAACTCGGCGAATGCCGGGTTTTATTTTGAAAGATAAGGAAATGTAGATCGTCAAGCATACTTGTTTCAGCTCCTTGTGAAAAATTGTAGGCAATAGTTTTTGACCGATCAATTTCTTCATGCACTGACCAAGCGCTTTCGTTTTTCTTATAATTGGAGGAAACGTTTTGAACGGAAAAATAGAACAATATCTTCATTCCTTAATTCCGGAGCGTACGGGTTTGATTAAGGAGTTGGAAGATTTTGCAATGGAAAATAATGTGCCGATCATGGAGCCAGAAGGCATTGAGGTGCTGCTTCAGATTTTAAGGCTCCACCAGCCTAAGGCGATATTGGAGGTTGGTTCGGCGATTGGCTATTCGGCCATAAGGATGGCTGAGACCCTTCCGGAGGCTAAAATCGTCACACTTGAACGGAATGAAGCCCGCATTGAGCAGGCAAGAGCTAATATCAAGAGGGCTGGGCTTTCGGAAAGGATTACCCTCATTGAAGGGGATGCCCTTGAAGCAGGACCGAAAGTCATGGAACATGGTCCGTTTGATATCATCTTTGTTGATGCAGCTAAAGGGCAGTACAAGCGATTCTTTGAACTGTTTGAACCATTCCTTGCTGATGCTGGCATTATCATTACTGATAATGTTTTATTTAAAGGCTTGGTTGCCGAAAACATTGAAGAAATGGAAATGACGAGACGAAAGCGAGCTCTCATCAAAAAAATCAGAGACTTTAACATCTGGTTACATGACCATCCTCATTTCGATACGGTAATTTTGCCGATTGGTGATGGTGTGGCCATAAGTAAACATAGAGGTGACAAAAATGAAAAAGCCTGAATTACTCGTGACTCCGACAAGTGTCGATCATATAAAAGAACTTATCGATGCTGGAGCTGATGCCTTCGTCATTGGCGAACAACGTTATGCGCTTAGGCTGGCAGGGGAGTTCAAACGTGAAGACGTCAAGAAGGCGATTGAGCTTGCACATGCCGCAGGCAAGAAAGTATATGTATCCATGAACGCCATTTTTCATAATGAAAAAGTGGACGAGCTTGAAGGGTATGTCACATTCCTTAAGCAGGCTGGTGCTGACCGGATCATATTCGGTGATCCAGCTGTCTTAATGGCTGTCCGTGCCGTGGCCCCTGATATGCCCCTGCACTGGAATACAGAGATGACGGTAACGAACTGGTACACATGTAATTATTGGGGGAAACGGGGTGCTGTCCGTGCCGTGGCTGCCCGTGAGATAAGTCTGGACGAGATAGTGGAAATGAAGGAAAATGCCGAAGTGGAGATTGAAGTGCAAGTGCACGGCATGACATGCATGTTCCAATCCAAGCGGACGCTTCTTGGTAATTACTTTGAATACCAAGGCAAGGCATTGGAAGTGGAAAATCGGAAGGAACATAGAAATATGTTCTTGCATGATAAGGAACGTGAAAATAAATACCCGATTTATGAAGATGAAAATGGTACACATATCATGAGTCCGAATGATATGTGCATGATCGATGAACTTCAGGAATTGATTGAAGCGGAAATTGATTCCCTAAAAATCGAAGGGGTATTACAAACACCGGAATATATCAACGAAATGACAATGTTGTATCGGGAAGCGATTGACGTTTGTGCAGAAGACCCTGAACGTTATGATGATTTGAAAACGGAACTTTTTGAAAAAGTAAAAGCGGTTCAGCCGGATAGCCGTGAGTTGGATACAGGATTCTTCTTTAAGGAATCGGTTTATTAAAGAAAAGGGTAAGAGAAAGAGGAGGAATAGCCTTGAATGCTATTGCTGATAAAATTTCCAAGATCGTTGATGGAAAGAGAGTCATTGTAAAAAAACCGGAATTGCTGGCTCCGGCTGGCAACCTGGAAAAATTAAAAATTGCCGTCCATTACGGTGCGGATGCCGTGTTCATTGGCGGTCAGGAATATGGCCTTCGTTCCAATGCCGGCAACTTCACGTTTGAGGAAATGCAGGAAGGCGTCGAATTCGCTAAAAAATATGGCGCTAAAGTATATGTAACAACCAATATCTTCGCACATAATGAAAATATCGATGGTCTGGATGAATACCTGGAAGGCCTTCAGGAGGCTGGAGTTCATGGTATCATCGTCGCCGATCCATTAATCATCGAAACGTGTAAACGGGTCGCTCCGAACGTCGAAATCCATTTAAGCACGCAGCAATCGCTATCGAACTGGAAGGCTGTTCAGTATTGGAAAGAGGAAGGCTTGGAGCGGGTTGTTTTGGCCCGTGAGACGAGTGCTGATGAAATCCGTGAGATGAAGGAGAAGGTCGATATCGAAATCGAGGCTTTCGTTCACGGGGCCATGTGCATTGCCTATTCGGGACGCTGCACCCTTTCGAACCATATGACGGCGCGGGATTCGAATCGCGGCGGCTGCTGTCAGTCTTGCCGTTGGGATTACGATTTATATGAGTTGGATCAAGACGGGGAAAAGGAATTATTCGATAAAGAAGATGCTCCATTCGCAATGAGTCCAAAAGACCTGAAGCTGATAGAATCCTTGCCAGGCATGATTGAAATTGGCATAGATAGCTTAAAAGTCGAAGGAAGAATGAAGTCCATTCATTATATTGCTACAGTTGTCAGCGTTTATCGTAAGGTGATTGATGCGTATTGTGCCGATCCTGACAATTTCAGGATTAAACAAGAATGGCTGGAGGAGCTTGATAAGTGTGCGAACCGTGAGACGGCATCATCGTTCATGGAAGGGGAAATTCCTGGGTATAAACAGCAAATGTTCGGGAATCATACCGTAAAGACTCGCTTCGACTTCGCTGGTTTGGTGCTTGATTACAACGAGGAAACTCAAATCGCCACCATGCAGCAACGTAACTTCTTCAAGCCTGGAGATGAGGTGGAGTTTTTTGGACCGGAAATCGAAAACTTCACTCAAAAAATCGGTACGATCTGGGATGAGTCAGGTAAGGAGCTGGAGGCAGCCCGCCATCCGCTTCAAATTGTCCGCATTCAAGTAGATAATCAAGTATATGTGAACAATATGATGCGGAAGGAGAATTGACATGACAAGGAAGAAACCAGTGGTCATCGGAGTTACCGGAGGGTCGGGATCAGGTAAAACAAGTGTTACCCGTTCCATTTTTGAATTCTTTCAAGGACATTCGATCTTGATGATCGAACAAGATTATTACTATAAAGATCAAAGTCATCTGCCTTTCGAAGAGCGGTTGAAAACGAACTATGATCATCCGCTGGCATTTGATAATGATTTGTTGATCGATCACCTTAACGCATTGCTGCGTTATGAAACGATAGAAAAACCAGTTTATGATTATTCGATCCATACACGTTCGGAAGAAGTCATCACAGTTGAGCCGCAGGATGTCATCATCCTTGAAGGGATCCTTGTACTGGAAGATGAGCGCCTTCGAGACCTGATGGATATGAAACTATATGTTGATACAGACGCAGACTTGCGGATACTCCGTCGGATGACCCGTGATATTAAAGAACGTGGACGTTCCATAGATTCAGTCATCGAGCAATACATCAGTGTCGTTCGCCCGATGCATAATCAGTTCATAGAACCGACGAAGCGTTATGCCGACATCATCATTCCAGAAGGCGGTCAGAACCATGTGGCGATTGACCTTATGGTGACAAAAATTCAAACAATCCTTGAACAAAAGTCTTTTTTGTAATAACATAGCATAAATAATGATAGGTGCCATTTTCCTCCGTTTTTTAAATAATCCCATTTATTTATTGGGAAAGACTGGACAAATGCTGGAAAACGCAATACTCTATTCTTGATACAGAACGAACCGGCTGCCACCGCAGTCGGTTTATATACTAAGGACCGAGTTGTTCCTTAGTATAAATGCGCGTACTTTTTAAGTCGTGCAAATATATATTTTGACTCGAGTTTTAGAGTTAAGCATTATATACTACATAAACTTGTCACAGCGAAAGCTTGCTGTAAAGAATTAGAAGGAGTGAAGGGTTTTGGCAATCGAAAAAGAATATCCAATGACTAAAGAAGGTAAGTTAAAGCTTGAACAGGAACTGGAACAATTAAAAACGGTTAAACGTAAAGAAGTTGTGGAGAGAATTAAAATCGCCCGCAGTTTTGGGGACCTTTCCGAGAACTCAGAGTACGATTCCGCAAAAGAAGAGCAGGCATTCGTTGAAGGACGTATTACAACAATCGAAAACATGATCCGTAATGCAAAAATCATTGAAGGCAATGATTCGAATACAGATACAGTTTCACTTGGAAAGACGGTAACATTCGTGGAACTTCCAAATGGTGACGAAGAAACATATTCCATCGTAGGAAGTGTTGAAGCGGACCCATTCGATGGGAAAATATCAAATGATTCTCCAATCGCGAAAAGCTTAATAGGGAAAAGGGTCGGCGATAAGGTATCGATTCAGACACCTGGCGGCGAAATGAGCGTCAAGATTGTATCCATCAGCTAATTAACGGCTTAAGAGGATGTCCATACGGGCATCCTCTTTTCATATCGGAAAAACGCCGCGTTAAATTTGTTCATAATTGTTTAAAAATTCGCACCTCGTCAACAATGGTTACGAGGTGTATTTTATGAAAAAGAAACGAATGAGATTGCTGGCTCTTTTTTTGACCACTTTTATGCTGATGCTCATTGGCAGGCTTGCCTACATCCAACTTGTATCGACAGAATCTTTTTCGAAGCATGATGTGAACCTGATAGAAGCAAGTGTGAATCAGCGTTCACAGATATTAAAGATTGATGATGGGCGTGGAAAGTTTTATGACAGAAATGGGGAACCACTTGCACATGAAGAAATCCCAACACTCGTCCTATTTCCATTTTTGAACAAAATGACATGGCCTATAGATGAAATTGCCTCGATCATAGGCAGATCGGAAGCGGAGCTGAAACGAGCAATTGAACAAGCGGATGAACCATTCGTATTTGGCGGAGATGAACCGATAGAGTTGACGCCCAGCCAATCGAAGGCAATCAATCAATTGAAGATACCCGGGGTCTTTGCGGTGAACGAGAAATTATATCATGATCAAACCCCTGCAGCCCAATTGATCGGCACAACGAATATATCGGATGCGGAAAAGAAAAAACGTTATCCGGACATGAATTTATCTCCTGAAACGAAAATAGGAAATACGGGACTGCAAAGGACCTTTGATGAGTTCTTGCTTTCCGCTGGGGAATCAAAGCTCGTATTTCACGTAGACGCCAGTGGGGGCCCCATGTTCGGTGTCGATGTAAAATACGTAGAACCTGCTAATCCTCTTTACCCAGTGAAAGTCGTGACGACGATAGATAAAGAAATTCAGGAAAAAGCGGAGAAGCTCGTCGATGACCGCGGGATAAAAAAAGGCGGTCTCGTACTCATCGATATCGAAAAAAGTGAAATCGTCGCCATGGTATCACGTCCGGCGCTAAATATAAAAGATCCGAATGGCGAAGGGGCCGTCAATATGATGTTGACTCAAAAAACGCCGGGTTCCGTCTTTAAAACGGTTACGGCTGCAGCTGCCATCGATTATGAAGCGGCAAGTCCCACAAGGACATTTAATTGTAATTTAACGATTGACGGCAAAACGGATAAGCAGAGGGAACTGGGCATACTTAATTTTGAAAATAGTTTTGCCCAAAGCTGTAACAGGACATTTGCCGAATTGTCCCAGGAAATAGCTGAGAAGGATCCCGAATTTTTGGATAAATATGCAAAAATGTTAGGGTTGGTTGGCGAAACGGGCTGGCAAGGGGACGTTTATCACACGGAAGTTACTCAGTTGCATCATGAACAAACCGGGAAGGTCTGGCATGATGACGACTTAAAAAAAGATCCCAAAATGATTGCCAAAACAGCCATTGGCCAGCAGGATGTTCAAACGACACCGCTCGCGATAGCGAATATGATGGCCACGATTGCCCGCGGTGGCAAGAAGGAACAGGTCAAAGCCGTTTCCAAGGTCGAATTTAACAATAGTACGACCGTAGTCGATTTCCCCAATCAAAGTATTGGCGGCGAAACGCTGTCTCCATATACAACGATGAAGATGCAGCATCTTCTGAGGAAAGTCGTAACGGAGGAGAAAGGGACTGGGGCTTCTTTGAGAGATTTACCTGTGGAGGTCGCTGGCAAGTCTGGAACAGCTCAGACGAATATTAAAAAAGGAGAGCTCAATAAATGGTTTGCGGGCTACTTTCCATATAAAGATCCAAAATATGCTCTTGTTACCGTAAGTTTTGAAACAAAGGAAAACAGTTCCAGCATGACGCCGCTTTTTTCAGATATTGTAAAAGTCCTGTACTCCAAGAACCAGGACAATAGCGAGAATTGACGAAAAGTGTAGGAAACCCTTCCCTTCTATCTCTAGCTAAATCATGTTAAAATGAGGCAGTAAGAAATGGTAAGGGAGGAATGGACCTTGGGCTCACGTTTCAATCAGAGAGATCAAAAAAGAAAAGTAAATAAAATATATAATATTGCAATCACCATCGTTTCCATTTTAATCGTCATTGTCGCAGTCACGATTTTCTTAAGTGATGATGGCACCGAATCAAAGAAAACCACGACCGAACCTAATCAAATTGCCGAAGAAAAGGGAAAAGTAGTGGACAAACCTGCTGGGAAAGAGGAAGAAACGGATTCAGAGAAGGTAGAGGCAGAAGAGGATAGTAAAGCAACAGAGGAAGATGAAGAAGATAGTAAAGCAACAGAGGAAGATGAAGATAGTAAAGTAACAGAGGAAGATACAGAAGAGAAGGCTGAAGATGGTTCAGACTCAGAAAAAGCTGGGGATGCCGAACTTGTGGAAGTGGAAGGCAGCGGAGATGGCAATGTCGCGGCTACATATACGAGTGAGGGCTGGAAACCAGTTGGAACTGAGCAATCCGGGGAACACACTACAAGCTTCGAAAAGGACTCGGTCGATTGGAATGAAATGAGAAAAGCCATTGCTAATGGCGCTGGATTCGATGAAGGAAGCATGAAGCTATGGTGGCTTCAAAACGGCGGTTCGCCGAACACGGCAATCGGTACCGTTTCTGAAGGGGACAATCCTAAAACCTTCCGAGTCCATATTGAATGGGTGGACGGATCAGGTTGGAAACCTGTAAAAGTCGAAGAGCTGAAGACAAACGATAAAAGGTAATAGTTAAAATTATCCAAACTAAAAACCCCCGAAAGGAATCTTTTCGGGGGTTTTTTCATGGAGATTACTTTTGGGCTTTAAAGTGAACGACTGCGCTATAAAATCGTCTGCCTTCCTCACTAACATACATTTGGTGTGACACGGATTGAACCTGAAGCATGATCGCTTTATTGATTTCAATTTGTGATTGGATTTTTTCTTCAAGATTCTTAATGCTTTCTGCCTCGAAAAATTCTATTTTATCTTCGAATAATTTTAAGTCGAGTTGAAAACCCATGATTGTTCCCCTCCAACATTTAGATACTGTTAGTTTAACACACCTTTTTGTTTGTATCTGAACCTAATGAAGGATTTGCCTAAAAAACAAGAACTGTTTTTGTTTTTAATTCATATTATGCTTATAGGTTTTATTATTCCATCATAAAAAGGTGATTAAAATGGGCAGAGAATTTTTAGATTTATTCGAAGAATGGTCAAAATCGTATGATGATACTGTTGGTGGACACGATATTGAGTATCAAGAAGTTTTTAAACATTATGATAGGATATTGGACAGCGTCACGTATCGGGCTCAGGGTCACGTGCTGGAGTTCGGCGTAGGTACCGGGAATTTAACGGAAAGGCTTTTGAAGAAAGGCCTAAAGGTATCGGGAATCGAGCCTTCACCCGCCATGAGGAAAATAGCGGTAAGCAAAGTGGGCGGAAAAACGGAAATTGTAGATGGCGATTTCATCGATTTTCCGAAGCCGGAACAGGTGGATTCGATCGTGAGTACGTACGCGTTTCATCATTTAACCGATGAAGAAAAAGAAAAAGCGATAGCCAACTATGGAAAGTTACTGAATACTGGTGGTAAAATAGTGTTTGCGGATACGATGTATCAATCAAGGGAAGCGCATGAACGAGCGATTCTAGATGCAAGGCAGGCAGGCTTTCATAATTTGGCGAAAGATTTGCAAACGGAATATTATACTACGATTCCTTTTTTGGAAAAAGTACTTGAAGAAAATGGATACAAAGTGAACTTCGAGCGCTGCAATCAATTTGTCTGGATTATGGAGGCGGAAAAATTATAGGAAGAGGTTTTTACTAATGAAAGTAGCCATAATCGGAGCAATGGAAGAAGAAGTTACGATTTTACGTGATAAATTGGAAGGTTTGGAACAGGTGACCATTGCCGGTTCCGAGTTCAATACAGGCACACTGAATGGTGTTGAGGTCATTTTGCTTAAATCGGGAATCGGTAAAGTGAATGCGGCAATGTCCACTGCGATCCTTTTAGAAAAATTCAAACCGGATGCTGTCATCAATACTGGCTCTGCCGGCGGTTACCATCCAGCACTTAATGTCGGGGATGTGGTCATATCCACGGAGGTTCGCCACCATGATGTCGACGTGACGATTTTTGGATATGAGTATGGTCAAGTCCCTCAGCTGCCGGCAGCTTTCATTCCGGATGAAAAGCTTTTCGCAATCGCAGAAGAAGCAGCTAAAGAAATCGAGGATATACAAGTGGCGAAAGGGTTGATCGTGACAGGGGATTCTTTCATGAACGATCCTGATCGGGTTGAATTCGTCAGAGGGAAATTTTCGGATTTATACGCGGTGGAAATGGAAGCGGCAGCCATTGCTCAAGTGGCCTTCCAATTTAAAACACCGTTTGTCATCATTCGTTCCCTTTCGGATATCGCAGGTAAGGAGTCCAATATTTCCTTTGATAAATTCCTGGAAACTGCGGCTCTTCATTCAGCGGCACTGATTTTGAAAATGGTTGAAAAAATGAAATGAAATGTTAAGTGATCAGCGGAAGACTTTCCGCTGGTTATTCTTTATTGCATAAACCTCATTAAATTGGTAGGATAACTATGAAAGGATGTCCGAATATGAAAGTCTTTCAAAATATTCATGAGTTGATAGGAGAAACGCCGATGATGGAAATCACCCATTTCCCGCTTCCGGATGAAGTCCGTATCTTTGCCAAACTGGAATACTTTAATCCGGGAGGCAGTGTGAAGGACCGGCTTGGTCAAGAACTGTTAGCCGAAGCTTTACGGACTGGGAATGTAAAAAAGGGTGGGACGATAATCGAACCGACTGCCGGAAATACTGGGATTGGCTTGGCGTTGGCGGCGATAAACAGTGGAGTGGACGTGATATTTTGTGTTCCGGAGAAATTCAGTGCCGAGAAACAGGAATTGATGCGTGCCCTTGGAGCAAAAGTGATCCAGACCCCGACAGAGGAAGGAATGAAAGGAGCAATCGCCAAGGCTAAGGCGCTGCTAGCTGAAATTCCGGGATCCTATTGTCCCCAACAGTTTGCCAACCCATCCAATCCTGATGCATATTATAAAACGCTGGGACCTGAAATATGGGAACAGATGGATGGCGATGTGGATGTGTTTGTTGCCGGTGCCGGTACGGGGGGGACATTCATGGGAACATCGCGATATTTAAAAGATAAGAATGCTGCCGTCAAAACGGTCATTGTCGAACCAGAAGGATCGATTTTAAACGGTGGCAAAGCAGGACCCCATAAAACCGAGGGGATAGGGATGGAATTTTTGCCTGCCTATATGGATGAAACGTATTTTGATCAAATTCATACGATAAGCGATCATGACGCTTTCCATATGGTGAAGGAATTGGCGATCAAAGAAGGCCTGCTTGTCGGCAGTTCTTCCGGAGCGGCATTTGCAGCGGCCATGAAGGAAGCGGCCAAGGCTACCCGGGGTGCGAATATCGTCGTCATATTTCCGGATTCCAGTGAACGATACTTAAGCAAAAAAATTTATCAGGGAGGTATATGAAATGAGGAAAAAAACACAATTGATCCATGGCGGTATTTTTGGTGATGAAAAAACAGGAGCGGTTTCGGTGCCGATCTATCAAGTGAGCACTTATAAACAGGATGGTCCGGGGAATCACCGGGGATATGAATATTCCCGTACAGGCAACCCCACCCGCCATGCACTCGAGGAATTGATCAAGGACCTGGAGGAAGGAAAAAGAGGATTCGCCTTCGGATCGGGAATGGCAGCGATGACGGCGGTTATGATGCTGTTTAATCAAGGTGATCATGTATTGATGACCGATGACGTTTATGGTGGTTCTTTCCGGGTCATCACTAAAGTGCTTAACCGCTTTGGGGTGGAAGCTACGTTCATCAATACGAGTGACATACATTCGATCGAAAACGAGATCAAGGACAATACCAAGGCACTGTTCATTGAAACCCCGACGAATCCATTATTGAAGATTACTGATCTAGAAGCGGTATCAAAAATAGCTAAAGATAACGGCATCCTTACAATTGTGGACAATACCTTCAGTACGCCATATTGGCAAAATCCACTTACACTTGGAGCCGATATCGTACTTCATAGCGCTACGAAGTACCTGGGGGGACACAGCGATGTTGTAGCGGGTCTTGTCGTGGTGAATGATGAAAAACTTGGCAATGACCTTCATTTCATCCAAAACTCTACAGGAGGCGTGCTAGGGCCCCAAGATTCATGGTTGCTGATGCGGGGCATTAAAACGCTGGGAATCCGGATGGAAGAACATGAAAAAAATACATCTCGGATCGTCAGCTTCCTATCCGGGCATAAAGACGTTTCCAAGATTTATTACCCAGGTCTTGAAAACCATCCGAACCATGATATTGCAAAAAAACAATCGCGTGGCTTCGGCGGTATGGTTTCGTTCGATGTCGGCAGTGCCGAAAAAGCCGAATCCGTTTTGAGTAAAGTGAAATTCTTCACACTGGCTGAAAGCCTAGGGGCAGTGGAGAGCTTAATTTCAATTCCAGCCTTGATGACACATGCCTCGATTCCGGCAGAGCGCCGTGCAGAGCTTGGAATAACCGATGGGTTGATTCGTATTTCAGTTGGTCTGGAAGACGTTGAAGACTTATTGGAAGACTTGGAACAAGCGCTAAAAGGATAAATCGGAAAAGGAACCGCTTCATAGCTACCTGCCATTATTTACACCCTGTCATTTGGAATAAATATGGTAGAATGAGATATCGATATCTTATTAGCTTGAAAGAAGGTGGAATGGCATGAAAAACCGCAAAAAACAAACGGCGGCAATGCTCCGTTCGAAAATGGTCGATTTTAAACAATTTGCGATCACATTGTTATGTGTGGGCTCGTTCTTCTATTTAGGAACCATCCTTCCCTCGGGCGACAAAACGATGATTGACACATATGTCTATATGGGAGCGACAATTATGTTCCTTGGCATATCCATAGTATTTTTCCGATTATCCAATAAATATAAAAGGACCCTGGCGGAAATGGATGACCAGGATTCTTTACAACAATAGAAGCAAACCTGATTCTTTCAAGAATCAGGTTTTTTTTGTTTTTTCTTACGTTTATGCCCGTTGTATGGGCAGATATATCATACTCATTACCTCCTTGAGGTAATAGTTGCTTTTGAAAATGGGAAAAAAGAATGAAGTTTTAAAAAAATAGGCAAAAGCCGTTTACAAATATCGAATTTATGGATATACTTACCAGGTAATAAAAAATATTCCAAAGGGAGGTCGAAGAAAATGAAGTTGTACCTATATGATGGAATCGTTACTGATCAGATTAGCCGGTCCGTTTCAAATGACAATCACATACAATTCGACCTGTGCCAAGCGGAATATTTCTAAAGCAATTTTTTGGCTTTATTAATCATTCACATAGCGGCCGCAGGGAGAAGTGTTTTATCCTGCGGCGTTTTATATTTTCTAAAAAATCCCGCAGGAGGACGTAACTTTCTGCGGCCTTTTTATGCCTTTTTGTTGGGCCGCTCCCTTAAAGGAGGTGATATTATGACACTGAATATGCTTTTTTTTACAATCACGATAAAAATGAAAAAAATGACTGCTGAGGAATGTTTGCAACAGGAGAGAATCCACAAGATTAGAGAAGAACATCTGGACAAAGCGATGAAACATCGTCCTTTTTTCTAAAGACATAAGAGGTTGGTATCCCGTTAATATTTTAAGAAAGGTGGAGGTTAATATGTTGAATCTGGTGTACGTAAAAGGAGAGAAGCGTTGCTATTGTCAGGAGAAGGATACCGGCTAACGGCCGGAACTGTGATAGCCGTTTATGTTGTTGTCGATCAGTTGCTGCGCAATTTGAAATGAATAGTAAAAAAGGAAAACTCGGCTCTCGGGCCGAGTTTTTTCTTTGCTTGCATCAGCAGCACGGACCTGATCCGCCATAACCAAACCCACATCCGGGGAACCACCAAAACCCGAAAATGAGCAATAAAATCAAGAGGACGATAAACAGGCCATAACCAAACCCGTAACCGGATCCGGCATAACAAGGTGCAGGAGCAGGATAACCATAGCTGCACCTGTATGGTCCATAGTTATATCCCATCCTAAAAACCCCCTTTCCTTAAAAATTCACTTTCATTATATGAACGTTTGCCCGTGTCCGTTTGGGAATTCAACCAGTCTGGTTTGAACATTTAATACTTTCATGATTTCTTTTAGCGGGACAGACACGAACAAGCCCATTGCTGCATAGGTATGTATGAATAGGGAAACCAAAGAAACGGGGGATGAAACCAATGCCCGGAATACTTACAGTTGTCGGTTACATTATCAAAGAATTTTACTTATTTGTTTCCTATGTGAAAAACAACGCTTTTCCCCAGCCCTTGTCATCTCAGGATGAAAAGAGGTATCTGAAGCTAATGAGTGAAGGTGACGGTGATGCCCGTAACATCCTGATCGAGCATAATCTCAGGCTTGTTGCCCATATTGTCAAGAAATTCGAGAATACGGGCGAAGATACAGAGGATTTGATTTCGATTGGGACAATTGGTTTGATAAAGGCCATTGAGAGTTATTCGGATGGAAAGGGTACGAAGCTGGCCACATATGCGGCGCGTTGCATTGAGAATGAAATCTTGATGCATTTACGGGCGACTAAGAAAACGAAGAAGGATATTTCCCTGCATGATCCGATCGGTCAGGATAAAGAAGGAAATGAAATCAGTTTGATCGATGTGCTGAAATCGGAATCGGAAGATGTCATCGATACGATTCAGCTCAATATGGAAATTGAAAAAGTGAAAAAGTACATTGATATTTTGGATGAACGGGAAAAGGAAGTCATTGTAGGCAGGTTCGGACTCGATTTAAAAAAGGAAAAAACCCAGCGGGAAATCGCTAAAGAGCTGGGCATTTCCCGCAGTTATGTATCAAGGATCGAAAAACGTGCCTTGATGAAGATGTTCCACGAATTTTACAGGGCGGAAAAAGAGAAGGAAAAGAAAGCTAAAGGATATGAAAAGTAAAAAGAGTGCGGGGAGCTTTCCCCGCACTCTTTTTTTAATATTTATTTCTGATCAAATCTGCAAATGCATGATAAATCTCGATTCCCTGAGAAAGGAACAGACGTGAAGCGGTTAAAGAAAAGACCCCTATCATAATCATTCGGAACCACATATGAATCACTCCTCCATTTTATTTTTTATAAAATGTCAGAGCGTAAGGCTACGTAATTCGCCTGAAAAAAAACAGGACTGAGATATCGTAGGCGGAGATTTGAGTGAAAATAAAGAAAACTCAAAATGGAAAATTCGAAAATGAGAATAATGATAAGTGACTGCCAGGAACTGAAGGAAGGCACCAAAGGCTGTTTCTTGTCGGCCTTATCCCAATGGTGAACATCGGTATGTTCTTCAATGGTTAGCTGCTGTGCAGGGTGATGGAACTGTATGGACAGTGTCCAAAGGAGCAGGATGATGGCAGACATGTGAATAAAGAATTTCATATGAATCAACCACCCCTTTCCCAAGAATATGAATATATTCATCATAACATGCTTTTAATCCGGGATATAGAAAAATGTTCTGACAAAATACTGAAAATTCCTTTTAATTAGAAAAATTTTGAAAAAACCTCTATAATAGGATTATTGATAAAAAGGGGGCAATAAAGTATGGGATATTCTTTGACATGGGATTTGGATATCTTTTTTAAAGGAGGAAGTTCTTCCAAGGAGTTCCTGCTTTTTTTAGATGAAATTAACGAAGAGGTACAAGAATTAGACCGACTTGTAAGCAATATCAATCCAGAAGGAAATGATGAAAGCAGTTTAATCCAGGCATTTGATCTTTTAAAAAACACTAATATGAAATCATCACAGGCCGGTGCTTTCATCGGGTGCCTGGAAGCTCAAAATGCGCAGGATAAAAAGGCAGGTCAGCTGCGGATCAAACAAATGAAGATAGTCGCTTCACTAAAAATGGTGTTAAGCAAGCTGGATGAAAAGTTGTTGCAGCTTGATGATGCGTTTTTTAAAAAAATCCTCGAAAAAGAACCATTGAATGAATTGAAATTCGTATTGAACGAACGTCGGGAAAGGGCAAAGGAAAAGCTTTCCGTAAAGGAAGAATCATTAATCACTCAATTGTCCATGGACGGTTTCGAAGGTTGGAGCCAAATGTATGATACGATCGTTGGTTCAATGACCATCCCTTATAAGGGTGAAAATCTTTCTGTAGGCCAAGCGGCGAATAAATTTTCTGATCCCGATGGAATGGCCCGAAAAGAATTATTTACTGCATGGGAACAGGCTTGGGAGGGAAAAAATGACCTTTTTGCTCGGACTTTGAACCACTTGGCGGGATTTCGTCTCAGCGTGAATGAAAAAAGGGGCTGGGATGATATTTTGAAGGAGCCTCTTGAAATAGGGAGGATGAAAAAAGAAACCCTTGAAAGTATGTGGAATGTAATTGCCGACCATAAGGAGCCGCTTGTGAGGTTTTTACAAAGGAAGGCAGAGTTACTGGACTTGGATAAATTAAGTTGGGCGGATTTGGATGCACCGCTAGCTGTCACAGCCGAGTCCAAAGTGATGGATTATCAAGAAGGTGCGGACTTCATCGTTCAGCAGTTCTCTAAATTTGGCACTCAATTAGCAAACTTCACCCAAAAAGCTTTTGAAGATAGCTGGATTGAAGCGGAGGACAGACCAGGTAAGAGGCCAGGAGGTTTTTGCACGGGCTTTCCATTAAATAAGCAGTCAAGAATTTTCATGACGTACTCGGGCACCCCTTCCAATGTATCGACATTGGCCCATGAATTGGGGCATGCATTCCATTCTTATGCGATGAGGGATATCCATCCATTGAATCGATCATATGCAATGAACGTGGCTGAAACAGCCTCTACTTTTGCTGAAATGGTCGTATCGGATGCAGCTGTGAAGGAAGCGGCCAGTGAAGAAGAAAAGCTGGTTCTTTTAGAAGATAAAATTCAGCGTTCCGTATCATTATTGATGAATATCCATGCCCGTTTCTTATTCGAGACAAGATTTTATGATGAGAGGAAACAGGGATATGTCAGTGCCGAACGGTTGAATGAACTGATGGTTGATGCACAAAAAGAAGCTTATGGTGATGCGTTAAGTGATTATAATCCAACATTCTGGGCATCAAAGCTACATTTCTATATTACAGGTGTACCATTTTATAATTTTCCGTACACCTTCGGATACTTATTCTCATTAGGCATATACGCCAATGCCCTGAAAGAACCGGCAGGATTCGAAGAAAAATATATCGCCCTATTAAAGGATACCGGTTCCATGAAGGTCGAGGATTTGGCGGAAAAACATTTAGGCGTCGATTTGACGACCCGGGATTTTTGGGAAGAAGCGGTTAAGGCCTGTATGGAGGATGTAGAAGAATTCATACGTTTGACTGATCCCCTTGTCCGAAAGGCATAAAAAGCTTTAGGCTGAATATGAACGAAAAAAGGCGGATGTCCGGTTTAGGACATCCGCTTTCCTATTTAAACTTTCCTCATTTTAAATGGACTGACCATGAGTAATGATAATATAATCATAAGGGATAAGAAAAAGACCGGATGGAAATATGGGATGGCGAGATAACTTAAGGTAGCTATGCAGCCGGCAACCGTAATGGGAACTCCTGTAAAATACCCATTGCTTTCACTTATATTGAAGCGGGCGAGGCGAAATGCGCCGCAGCCGATATAGAAAACCGTGAAGATTGTGCCAGGTGCTCCGAATTCTATTAATATTCCTTGGTATAATAATAGAGCTGGTGCGACGCCAAAAGAAATGATGTCACACATGGAATCAAGTTGCTTACCCAATTCCGATTCAATGTTGAACTTCCGTGCAACCATACCGTCAAAGCGATCTGCAAGGGCAGCCAGGAAGATTAAAAGCAGGCTTAAATTCAATTGGCCGTGCATCACGGCAATTATCGCAAATCCACCAAGGGATAAATTCATTAAAGTAAGTATATTTGCTGTTTGTGCTTTCACTTTTTTAATGGTTTGATCTAGGGCGTGTAATAAAAACATCTTTTCACTCCTTTCAAATGAAACAAAATAAAACAAAATATAGTAAACATAAGTATTTATTATATAATAATATTTTATTTAACACAATTTATGCAAGTCATTTTTGAATAATTTTACAATTTGGAGTGGTTTTATTTGTATCAGTCTTTGTATCGCATTCTTATTGAACTGACGAATGGTCGGTATTCATCAGGTTTATTAAAGCATTTTAGCCAATCACGTTGGAGCAGGCCCTTAATTTTACTATATGTAAAAACTTTCAACCTTAATCAACAAGAATTTGGTAAGGATTTAAAAGGGTATACGAACCTGCATGATCTATTTACAAGGCGGTTAAAGGCGGACGCCAGGCCCATCACTGCCGTTCCTTCTGCAGTGGCTTGTCCCGTGGACGGTATACTCGAGGATTCAGGGGAGATATACGCTGATAAAAAGATCATCGTTAAGGGAAAGGTATATTCAATGGAGGAGATGCTTGGGGATGAGCTTTATTTGGAAAAGTACCTAGGCGGCAAATATCTCGTGTTATACTTAAGCCCAAGTCATTACCATAGGATCCATGCACCAATCAAGGGTTCCGTAGTCAAACGATGGACGCTTGGAAGGAAATCGTACCCCGTTAATAAATGGGGGATGAAATATGGAAAAGAGCCATTGTCAAAAAATTACCGTACAATAACTGAACTTCAAAATGAAGCTGGAAGCCTGGCAATGGTGAAAGTCGGGGCCATGTTTATAAATTCAATCGTCATTACTGATGAATCGGATGAATTGGAAAAAGGACAGGAATTTTCATATTTCAGCTTTGGGTCGACAGTGGTACTTCTTTTTGAAAAAGGCAGTTTTGAACTTGAAGGAAACTTATCCATTCCGGCAGATGTCCGTGTCGGTGAAACAATCGGATTCATGAAAGCCGTCTAACTCCAAATGAAAATAAGAAGGCTGACATTTAATGTCAGCCTATGTATTTCATATTAAAAAATTGATCGGATTTTATGTGTTAAGGATCTTCGATGAATTTCCGTTTCTATGAGGCGGATGAAATCGGTACTTAACTTTAAATTCTGCGCTTTAAAATAGGATTCCAGCAACAGGTCATCAGATAGTTTTTGCATCAGAACGCCATTTACGGCTGCTCACCTCCAGTAGGTATTGCGGGGAATAATTTGGTTTTCACTTGCATATATTGATAAGTCATCCTTGATGTACCCCTACTGTATCAGAAATAAACGTGGAGAACAATCGTTCTGTTATCCACAGTTAAAAGTGGATAACCTGTGGTTAAGTTGTTTACAAGGTGGACGAAATGGCGCACATCAGTATGGAAAATGTTAGTAAAGTTATCCACAGGTTGAACAAATGAAATTTTTGTCGAAATCTTTTAGGAATAATTAGTTCTTTGGTTCTGGTCTACCTGCTAATTTCCCATTTCTTAATAAAAAATGCCTTTCCATATCAGAAAACATACATTATGATGTTTTTTTACCGTCAGCCTTTCTTTCCTAATTTTTTTTGAAAGTAAGCCGAAAATTCGATATGATGGAGACGGTAAATTTTAATGAAAATACAGAGGTGTCAATATGCTTAAATTATTTTTGCCGAGTGAACATGTTAAAAGCATTTTTAATATAGATCCTCAAGAATTGAAAAAAAGAGGGATTAAGGGAGTCATTACCGATTTGGATAATACTCTCGTTGAGTGGGATAGGCCAACTGCCACCCCCGATTTAATCAAATGGTTCGACAATATGAGGGATCATGGGATTTTAGTGACGATTGTATCCAATAATAATGAAAATCGGGTTCGGTCTTTTTCCGATCCGCTTCACATTCCGTTTATCTTTCAGGCAAGGAAACCGATGTCAAGGGCTTTTCATAAAGCACGTAAGTCAATGGGATTGAAATTGGAAGAAACGGTTGTAATCGGCGATCAGTTATTGACGGATGTATTGGGAGGAAACAGAGGCGGGTTCCATACGATCTTAGTGGTCCCTGTCGCACAAACCGACGAATTCAGAACGAAAATCAATCGTTATTTTGAAAGAAAGATCATGGCGTTTTTTAAACGAAGAGGAATGATAGAATGGGAGGATCACAATTGAACAATCATCAAGAATTAGTGTGCATCGGCTGCGGTGTGAAAGTCCAGACTGAAGATCCGAAGGAGTTGGGCTTTGCCCCTACATCGGCTCTGGAAAAAGAGAGCATCGTTTGTCAGCGCTGCTTTAAATTGAAACATTATAACGAAGTTCAGGATGTATCCTTAACAGACGATGACTTCTTGAAAATCTTGAATAAAGTAGGCGAAACTGATTCTTTAATCGTCAAAATCGTCGATATTTTTGATTTCAATGGAAGTTGGCTGCCTGGCCTGCATCGATTTGTAGGAAGAAACGATGTTCTTCTGATCGGTAATAAGGTCGACTTATTGCCTAAATCAGTAAAACCGAACAAGTTGATTAATTGGATGAAGCAATCGTCCAAGGAATTGGGGCTTAACCCGGTTGATGTCCTGCTTGTCAGTGCGGAAAAGGGAAAGCACATACTTGAAGCGGCTGATGCGATTGAGCGGTATCGCAAAGATAAGGATGTCTATGTGGTGGGCTGTACGAATGTAGGTAAATCGACTTTCATCAACCGTCTTATAAAAGAAGTGAGTGGTGAAGGGGATATCATCACGACATCCCATTTCCCAGGCACAACATTGGATATGATCGAAATACCTTTGGATGATGGACAAGCATTGATCGATACACCAGGAATCATCAATCATCATCAAATGGCTCATTATGTGGACAAACGGGACTTCAAGGTGATTATGCCGAAGAAGGAAATCAAGCCGAGAGTGTACCAACTGAATGAAGCGCAGACGCTATTTTTCGGAGGGCTGGCCCGGCTGGACTATATCTCAGGCGGAAGGCGTTCGCTGACTTGCTACCTTTCGAATGAATTGAATATCCACCGTACGAAATTGGAAAATGCAGATGAATTGTATAAAAACCATGCCGGGGAATTATTGACGCCCCCACGGCCTGAACAAATCGAGGAGTTCCCGAAGCTGATTCCACATGAATTCTCCTTGAAAGATGGTAAAATGGATATTGTGTTTTCAGGTCTTGGCTGGGTTACGGTCAATGAGCCAGGAGCG
Organism: Peribacillus sp. ACCC06369; assembly: GCF_030348945.1. Classification (NCBI taxonomy): domain Bacteria; kingdom Bacillati; phylum Bacillota; class Bacilli; order Caryophanales; family Bacillaceae; genus Peribacillus; species Peribacillus sp. ACCC06369. Next base: position 3,633,094 of record NZ_JAUCEN010000002.1, on the reverse strand, counting down.
AAAATCGTTGCCCATGTACCAAAGGGCGTAAATGTGATCGTTCGTAAATCATTAATCTAAATATAGGGGTCGTCTAGTCTATGAAAAAGATATATGGGGTAATGGGAGATCCAATTGCACATTCGATGTCACCGGACATTCATAATGATGCATTTGAAAAAGAAAATATAGAAGCGGTTTATCATCATTTTCATGTGACGAATGAAGGTTTGAACGATGCTGTAAAAGGCATGAAAGCCCTTGGTATAGAAGGGTTTAACATCACGATCCCTCATAAGACTTCAATCATCCCATTCCTTGATGAAGTGGATGAACTGGCCCTTGCAATCGGGGCTGTAAATACGGTTGTTAACAAAAATGGTCGGTTTATAGGGTATAATACAGACGGAAAAGGATTTTTCAAATCTTTATGCGATGAAATATCAGGTGACATTAAGGCTAAAAAAACGTTAGTGATCGGAGCGGGCGGTGCTGCGCGTGCGATTTATTTTACCCTTGTAAAAGAAGGGGTAAAGCAAGTTGATATTGCAAACCGGACAAAGGAAAGAGCGGCCCAGCTTGTTTCTGATTGCCCATATGATAAAGTATCGAAGGCACTCTCGATTATCGAAGCGGAAGAAAGCTTATCACAATATGATTTAATCATCCAAACGACTTCTTCAGGAATGAGCCCGGAATTGGATCATTCACCGTTGAAGGTCGACCAGCTTAAAACCGGTGCAATTGTCAGTGATATTATCTATAACCCTCTGCATACCAAGCTGCTGCGTGAAGCGGGGGAAAAAGGGGCGGAAACGCAAAATGGTTTGGGGATGTTCATCAACCAGGCTGCGCTCGCTTTCGAGATATGGACGGGCATTATGCCGGATACAGCAAGAATGACAGATATTGTCTTGAACAAACTAGGAGGTAACACATGTTAACAGGAAAACAGAAAAGATTTTTACGATCAAAGGCCCATCACCTCAATCCAATTTTTCAAGTTGGTAAAGGCGGGGTCAATGATAATCTCATCAAGCAAATTGGTGAGGCGCTTGAAGTACGTGAATTAATCAAGGTCAGCATCCTGCAAAACTGTGAAGAGGACCGCAATGATGTGGGACGTTCTTTATCAAAAGGTGCACGGGCGGAATTGGTTCAGATTATCGGCAACACAATTGTGCTGTATAAAGAATCAAAAGAAAACAAACAACTTAAATTACCTTAAGGAACCTATCTATGAAAAAAATTGGAATTCTTGGCGGTACATTCAACCCTCCACATATCGGGCATTTAATTATAGCGAATGAAGTGCTGGATGCCCTTGAGCTAGATGAAATCAGATTCATGCCAAATCACGTTCCTCCCCATAAGGAAAAATCGGAGGAAGTAACCGATATGGACAGGCTGGCTATGTTGGAAAACGCGATAGCCGGAAACCCATCTTTTTATATTGAGGGTATTGAAATAGAAAGAAAAGGCACATCTTATACGTATGATACGATAAAATTGCTGAAAGAACTTGAGCCAAGCAATGAGTTCTATTTCATAATTGGCGCAGATATGATTGAGTATTTACCGAATTGGCACCGTATTGACGAGCTGGTGAACATGGTCAATTTCGTCGGGGTGAAGCGCCCTGGCTATAATGAAAAGACCGTATACCCAATCACGATGGTGAAAGTCCCTCAGATGTTCATTTCTTCTTCCATGATACGAAGGAAGTTAAGAACGGGGAAAACCGTGAAATATTTAATAGCAGATCCAGTGGTGAAGTATATTAAAGGGAATGGTTTATATGAATCGTGAGAAAGCTTTGGCGCTGGTCAAAGAACAAATCACCGAGCGCAGGTACATTCATACCTTGGGTGTGGTCGAGTCAGCGATTGAACTTGCTGAACTGTATGGTGCCGACGTCAAAAAAGCGGAACTGGCAGCCATTTTCCATGATTATGCAAAATTTCGTCCAAAAGAGGAAATGGAGCAAATTATAATCGCTGAAAAAATGGACCCGGAGTTACTTGAATACAATATGGAGCTGTGGCATGCTCCTGTCGGGGCTTATCTTGTAAAAAAGGAAGCCGGTATCACTGACGCTGAAATATTGGATGCGATTGCCCATCACACGTCTGGCAGGGTTGGCATGAGCCTTTTGGATAAGGTCGTATACCTTGCTGACTATATTGAGCCGGGACGTTCCTTTCCCGGAGTCGACGAAGTCAGGCAGACAGCAAAGCAAAATTTGGATCATGCTGTCATCCAGGCTTTAAGGAATACAGTTGTTTTTTTAATGAAAAGAAATCAGGCAATTTACCCTGACACATTTAAGACATATAATGATTTGATCATGAATTTGAAGGAGAAGATGTAATGACTGAACGTGAACTTCTTGTAATTGCAGCAAAAGCGGCGGATGATAAACGAGCGGAGGATATCGTAGCATTGAACATGCAAGGTATTTCCCTTGTAGCGGATTACTTTTTGATCTGCCACGGTAATTCTGAAAAACAAGTACAAGCAATAGCTCGTGAAATGAAGAGCAAAGCTGATGAATCAGGAATCAATGTAAAACGTCTTGAAGGTTTTGACGAAGCGAAATGGGTGCTTGTGGATCTTGGCGATGTAGTGGCCCACATCTTCCATAAGGATGAAAGAAACTATTATAACCTCGAACGTTTATGGGGAGATGCACCTTTTGAAGATCTAGAGAGTGAACTGACTCCATGACTTACGAACGCTTTGCCTATGTATACGATGAATTGATGAAGGACGCTCCCTATGAAAAATGGCTGATGATCCTTACGGCGAAGCTGGAACAGTACGGAATTGGTGGAAGGAAAGTCCTGGATTTAGCGTGTGGAACCGGGGAAATGACCGTTGGATTGGCGCAACACGGATTCGAAGTCACCGGCGTGGATTTATCCGATGAAATGCTTCTCGTTGCCAATGAAAAAGCGGTGAAGCTTGGATTATCGATTCCACTTTTCCAACAGAATATGGCAGAACTTGAGGGACTTGGTCAATTTGATTGTGTCACGATTTTTTGTGATTCGCTGAACTACCTTCGCGACGAGGCGGATATAGTGAAAACGTTCAGCAGGGTTCATGAGCATTTGAAGAATGGCGGATTATTCTTGTTTGATATCCATTCCATTTATAAAATGGAAGAAATCTTTCGTGATCATACGTTTGCTGTCAATGGTGAAGAAGTATCCTATATATGGGACTGTTTCCCAGGTGAAGAACCTTACAGTGTGGAACATGATTTAAGTTTTTTCGTGAGGGACGATGAAAGTGGTCTGTATGACCGTTTTGATGAGTTGCATTATCAACGGACCTATCCGGTTGAACAATATAAACAGTGGTTGCAGCAAGCAGGTTTTACGGTTTCTGAAATTCTGGCGGATCTTGAAGAAGAACCGCTTGTAACGGAAACCGAAAGAATCTTGTTTGTAGCTAGTAAATGAATCAAGAGGTCAGTAATCGCCGTTCGTACATCACTGTACGAGTGGAGGTCTGACCTCTTTTTTTTATTTTTAGAAGGAAATGAGATATTGATTACGAATATTAATATGGATGGCCGAACTGTTTTTCCACTTCTTGAAGATCCTCTGCAAACTTTTCATGTGTAGCTTGAAAGAGATGATGGAACATTTCCCCTGTTTCAGCTTCTAAAACCTTGATCCCTTCACCCGTGATTCCACCCTTTACACAAACCTTTTCCTGCAAGGCCGGCAATGTATAAACTCCTTTACCAAGTAGTTCCCCTAAGCCAATCAACATGTTCTCAGTCAAAGTCGTAGCGGTTTCTTTATCAATCTTCGTCGTTTGGCATGCCGCGTCAATGAAAGCTTGTGCTAAATAGCTGAAGAAGGCAGGACCGCAGCTGACGATGTCGGAAGCTACCCGGGTGATATCATTTTCAATGATGACCGGTGCCGATATGGCGGAGGCCAATTCGTATAATTCCGACTTTTTTTTCTCACTGCAGCCATTGCCGAAACTCAGTAACGATACCCCTGAGCCCACCCGGTTGGTTATGCTGGGGATAAAACGGGCGCAGGGGGCTTTCACTGCCGATTCAAGCTGGGACACTGAAAGCGGGCTTGTAATGGAGATAACTAGTTGTTCCATTTTTATATGATGTTTGATGCCCTGTAACAGGCTGTCAATTTGTAATGGTTTTACACAGAGAAAAATAAAGTCCGCTTGCTGGACGACTTCGGCTGCGCTTTCCGCCACCTTGATTCCGGGGTGTTTTTCTTTCAGCACCAATGCTTTGGAAAGCGTTCGATTTGTAATGATTAGATCAGCCGGATTCAAAATTTTTGCCTCCAGCCACGCCTCGATTAAAATGGTACCCATATTGCCGGTTCCGATTACACCGATTTTCTTCAATGCCGATCAACTCCTCTCACTTAAAGCGATTGATACTCCTAAAAACACTATGTATTTTTAATCTGTCCTATGACAATGTATCGTGAGAAATCAAACAAGGAGGCAAAGAAATGGATAAAATTTTAAAAAAGAAAATGGCGTTGATTACCGTTGCAGCGGCATCTGGGGCAGCAGGAATTTACTTTTTTTTGCAACCAGGGGCGGATCCGGTTGATACGGAAGATATATTTTCCGTTACGGCAAAAGGAGATGAAATCGAACAAAGTGAAAATGAAGCGGAAACCGAACAGGTGATCATTAAAGTGGACGTTAAAGGGGCTGTACAGGCCCCAGGGTTATTTACGGCACAGGCAGGTGACCGGGTGATCGATTTGATTTCGGCTGCAGGCAGTTTTACGGACAAGGCCGATAAGGATAAAGTGAATTTTGCCCAAATCGTTGAAGATCAAATGGTCATTTATGTACCGGAAATAGGTGAAGAAGACAAAGGGAACTTGGAGGACATATCAGTCGTTTCTTCTGGTAATGCTGCTTCCAAAGGGACATCAGAAGGACGGGTGAACTTGAATACAGCTACCCAGGAAGATTTAGAAACCCTGACGGGAATTGGACCATCCAAAGCGATTGCGATCCTGGAATATAGGGAAACGGTAGGGAAATTCAAGCAGGTAGATGACTTGAAGAAGGTATCGGGAATCGGCGATAAAACGTTTGAAAAGTTACAGGAGTCCATTTCGGTGCAATGAATGATTGAATATGCTACACAAATGAACAGGAAGAGGGTAAAATTGAAGAAAATCATTCTAGTGAGTAAGGGGATACAACATGAACAGGATTAGTTGGGATCAATATTTCATGGCGCAAAGCCATTTATTAGCTTTAAGAAGCACATGTACACGCCTCACTGTAGGAGCGACGATCGTCCGGGATAACCGAATCATTGCTGGAGGATATAATGGGTCAATTGCTGGCGGAACCCACTGTATTGATGATGGCTGTTATGTAATTGATAATCATTGTGTCAGAACGATACATGCTGAAATGAATGCACTTTTACAATGTGCGAAATTTGGAGTGCCTACTGATAGGGCTGAAATATATGTGACGCATTTTCCATGTCTGCAGTGCTGTAAATCACTCATCCAAGCTGGAATCAAAGCTGTTTATTATGCGGAGGATTACAAAAATCATCCATATGCTCTGGAATTATTTAAACAGGCTGGTGTCAAGACCGAAAAGGTTGAAGCAAAAGGGGCCATCGATGTTAATGGAAAAGAAAAAAAGGACTTTGTGTTCTCATTGCTAGCTCAGCTTGAACGAACAGGTCTGGGAAAAGAAGCTGTATTGGAGCTGGAAAAGCAGGCCAAACAGATATTTGACAATTAAATCTTAAATCGGACAGGGGGCAGGCATGGCTAGGCACCTTCTCTTATTAGCCGTCTCGGTTACATTTGGAGTTTCGGCCCATTCATTTTTAAATGTAAGGCTTTTGATCATTATCTTTATTTTTCTCTGTTTCCTTTATTTTTCGGTCGGGTTAAGTGTGAAGGCCCTTAGCATTCATTTAATGATCATGGGGATTTTTTTAGGGGCCGCCTCCTTCTCCGATCACCGAAACAACACGGCCTATCATGGAACGGAAAGCCAATTTATCATCACATTTACCGATCAGCCGAATATAGATGGAAATTCATTAAAAGGATTCGTGGGCAGTGAGAAAGGCGAACGGTTAATGCTTCGTTATAAAATCAACACCGAACAAGAAAAGGAAAAGCTGGGCCAGCTTCTGCGTATCGGTTTATCCTGTCCCGCCGAAGGGAACTTGCGAATTCCCGACAAAAACAGGAATGAAAACAGTTTCGATTATCAGCGTTACCTTTTCCGCCAAGGCACCCATTGGATATTTAACGCTGATTCCATATCATTTCGAGATTGCCAAGAAGTTGGAAACTCGATTGTCATTTCGATTCGTAATTTGCGCCTGAAGGGAATTACGTATATTAGAGAACACTTTCCGGAAGAATCGAGCGGTTTTGTCGCAGCACTCATATTCGGCGACCAGACATATATAGATGAAGATGACCTTGCTAATTATCAGCGGCTGGGTCTGGTTCATTTACTGGCGATTTCCGGTCTTCATGTCAGTTTTTTAACGGGGGTGTTATTTTATCTTGGCATCAGGGTTGGAATTACAAGGGAAAGAATGATGGTGGCCATCCTGATTTTCCTTCCAGTTTACATGATACTCTCAGGTGCTAGCCCATCGGTGGTGAGATCCTGTTTAATGGCTATGCTTTTCTTTTTACTCTTGCTATTCAAGAAGCGGATCTCGGCGGGTGCCGCAATCGGATCGGTTTATATGGCACTATTGTTTTTTCAACCTAATATGCTCTATGATATAGGTTTTCAGCTCTCATTCGCAGTCACTTTCTCCATTATCATGTCTTCAAGCATTTTCTTAAGATACCCCAAAAAAACGATGCAGCTATTCATCATCAGTTCCATCTGCCAAATGGCAGCCCTTCCCATTTTGCTTTTTCACTTTTTTGAAGTATCTTTTCTTGGCGTGTTCTTGAACGTATTGTATGTTCCGCTTTATTCGATCATTTTGCTTCCATTTTCATTAATTACCCTCTTCATTCATTTATTACTGCCTTCCTTTGGGCAGCTCCTCATAACTATATTGAACTTCACCTTCATACTTTGTAATAAAGTCGCGGATGCAGCATCCGAGTTGCCACTGGCCTCCATTGCGTTTGGAAAACCACCCTTCATCATGATGGCATTACTTGTTATTTCCCTTTTAGGGTTATACCTGACTTGGGATGAATCTTTTGAAAAAAGTAAAATTTGGTGCGGAATACTGATTGTCCTATTACTTCTTCAATATAATTTACAAAGGTTCTCACCTTTTGTTGAAGTACAGATGATCGATGTTGGACAAGGTGATTCCATTTTAATTATCCTGCCATTCAATCGCGGTAATTATTTGATTGATACGGGTGGGCAAATTACATTTCCAATCGAAACATGGGCAAAAAAGCGAAAGAAGTTCAACACGGCGGATGATATCATCATTCCATTATTGAAAAGTAAAGGAATCCACCAATTGGACAAACTGATTTTAACCCATCCGGATGCAGATCATATGGGAAGTGCAGGAGAATTAATTGAGAATTTCAAAGTTGGGGAGATCGTCATAGGAGGCTGGAGTGAGGAGCATTATCGGAATTTGGATTTTGTGTCCATGGCAAGAGATAAAAAGATGAAAATGACCGTCTTGAAGAGGGGGGACCATTGGGTAGTGGACGGAGCGCAGTTTTCCGTGCTAAGTCCATATGAAAAGGAAGACAATAAGAATGATTCATCGATAGTCCTTCACTCAGAGATTGGGGGATTGTCATGGATATTTACTGGAGATATGGGAGAAGAGGGCGAAAGGGAGCTATTAAGCACATTTCCGCAGTTGCAGGCGGATATCTTGAAGGTTGGTCACCATGGCAGTAAAACTTCTTCTTCCACGTTATTCCTTGAACAGCTACAGCCGAAAGCTGCTCTTATTTCGGTTGGAAAAGAAAATCGCTACGGTCACCCACACGGAGAGGTAATTGGGAATCTGGAGAGAAATGGCATTAAGGTGTTCAGGACGGATGAGGATGGATCTATAATTTATAAGTATTACAAAAGGAGAGGAACCTTTCGGAAGACACTTCCATAGTATGTAGAAAATCAAAAAGAAAGAGACTGCAACGGCAGCCTCCATCAGGAAAAATAAGTGCATGTAGTAATGAAATCAGGATCCGACAGCTTTAACGACGACAGCTATGGTGAACAAGGCAGCGAAAAATACAAAAGAACCGATGAATCCCATAGCGGAATCAGCGACGTCATCTGTCTTGGATTGGACATTCTTTTCGAATTCGTTCATTATTACCCCTCCTATTTCTGCTAATAGTATAAAACATTACCAAAAAAAAATCTACAGGCTTCATTTCTTCATTTCCTTTACTGACAAGAGTTGTCACAAATAGTTTGGGATTTTGAGGTCAAAATAAAAGTACAAACAAAGCAAGCGAAAAAAGAAAAGCTCAATTTTGTTCTACATGAATACTTTACCCGCTTTCAAGGAAGATTACCCGGGCCTTTCTTGAAAGTGTTCATATAGATTCGGAATTAGTCCTTTAGGGGGCTAGTTCCCTTTATAGCTTGTCAAATGGTCCATCCACCTATACCATTAGAGAAGAATACATAAAAAAGAGGCGGATTCTATTGGTATTAGATGTATGGAAAAGTATAAAAAAAGGGCAATTCGCGCCAGTATACTTGTTATATGGAACGGAAGCCTACCTAATTAATGAAACGAAGCAGCTATTGATCGAGAATGTCCTTCACGAAGATGAGATGGATTTTAACTTTTCTCAATTTGATTTAGAAGAGACGCCTGTTGAAACAGCGCTTGAAGATGTCGAAACCCTCCCATTTATCGGGGAAAGGCGCCTTGTTTTCATGCAAAACCCATTTTTTTTGACAGCTGAAAAAACGAAGTCAAGAGTTGAACATAATGTGAAAAGACTGGAAGCGTATTTGGCTGATCCGGTTCCTTATTCTATTGTCGTTTTGACCGCACCTTATGAGAAACTGGATGAACGGAAGAAAATCACCAAGGAACTGAAGCGTAAGGCGGTTCTCGTTGAAGCGAAGAAGCTTGGTGATCATGAGTTAAAGGTGTGGGTAAAGGAGCGGGTCGAAGCTTCTTCTGTCCAAATAGATGAACAGGCTACAGAGCTTTTACTTGAACTTGCAGGAACGAATCTGATGATGCTGACGAATGAACTGGATAAAATGGTCCTTTATGCAGAAGCTGATAAACATATTACGGTCGAGATAGTGGAAAAGCTGGTCGCTAAATCCCTTGAGCAGAATATCTTCACGCTAGTTGATCATGTCTTACAGCGGAAGATGGAAAGTGCCATGACGATTTTACACGATCTTCTCAGGCAGAACGAAGAGCCGATCAAGATCTTAAGTGTCATGGCTGGACAAGTCAGGCTAATGTATCAAGTGAAAGAGCTTTCCCGTCAAGGCTATAGCCAGCAAAAAATTGCGGGACAACTGAAGGTGCATCCATACAGGGTGAAACTGGCCCTCGAAAAGACGGGGAAATTCCAGGAACGCGAGCTGTTGTCCATCATGAACGACTTAGCGGAGGCTGATTATAAAATGAAGACCGGCCAAGCCGATAAGGCGATCACGCTTGAGCTGCTGCTTTTAAAAATCAGATCATAAAAAAGGTGGCAGAAACCCTGCCACCTTTTTTATACGAAAAAACACGCACAAAAAAAACGATCCAACTGGATCGTTTAATTTTTTGTCATTATGCGTTAAGAGCGTTAAGTCTTTTCGCTAAACGAGATTTTTTACGGGCTGCCGCATTTTTATGGATTAATCCTTTAGATGCAGCTTTGTCTAATTTCACAGCAGCTGTTAATAGAGCTTCTTTAGCAGCTTCAACGTTTTCACCAGCTAATGCAACTTCAGCATTTTTCACTGTAGTACGCATAGTTGATCTAACAGTAATGTTATGAACGCGTTTTTTGTCGTTGATTTTTACACGTTTAATAGCAGATTTAATGTTTGGCATTCCGTTCACCTCCTACAAAGAAATCGAGATTATATGAACTCGACTTTTCAAATCCATATCAAATAGCACAAGTGATATTCTATCAGACTGCTCATAAATATGCAATACTTCAGATTGAGAATCGAAAAGGAATTATAAAAGGAATTATAATTTCAGTAATAAATTCATCTCGTCATAATTCATTGTATCAAAAAAATGAATAATAAAAAAGCAAAAACGACAGAATGTTTAAGAGAGACCATAAAAATTACTAGATTAGATACAATTCAAACATCAGGAGGCCGTTATGGAAAATAATTTGGACCTTAGTGAATACGGAATTCGAACAGATTTGGCGATTGAAGCAAAGGAAATTGCCCTTGAACATAAAGGTGTCGTTGAGGAAGTGGATGTATCCCATATTGAAGGGGTCATTATTAAGGAAAAAGAAGTGGAAGATCTGAAGGTATCCTTAGTCGAGGTCACGGCTGAAGGGGAAAAAGAAATCGGTAAAAAACAGGGCAGCTATTTGACCATCGAAGTCCAGGGAATCCGCCAGCAGGATACGGATACTCAGCAACGGGTGGAAAAGGTGTTTGCCAATGAACTGGCGTACTTCTTGAAACGGAATAAAATCACCAAGGAAAGCAGTTGTTTAGTTGTCGGCCTTGGTAACTGGAATGTTACTCCCGATGCTCTGGGACCTGCAGTCGTTGAGAACCTTGTAGTCACAAGACATTTGTTCGAATTGCAGCCTGAGTCGGTCAAGGAGGGCTATCGGCCGGTCAGTGCGATCTCCCCTGGTGTGATGGGGATTACGGGAATCGAGACGAGTGACATCATAAAAGGAGTCATCGAAAAAAGTAACCCTGATTTCCTGATCGTCGTTGATGCATTGGCTGCCCGTTCGATTGATCGTGTGAATTCCACGATTCAAATTACGGATACAGGCATCCATCCAGGGTCTGGTGTTGGAAATAAACGAAAAGAATTGAGTCAGGCTACCCTGGGAGTTCCTGTTATAGCCATTGGAATACCTACCGTCGTGGATGCCGTATCGATAGCAAGCGATACGATTGATTATATCTTGAAGCACTTTGGCAAGGAAATGAATGAAGGGGACAGACCATCCCGTTCGTTGGCACCCGCTGGATTCAGTTTTGGAAAGCGGACAAAGCTGACCGAAGAGGATATGCCAGGTGAAAAGGAACGCCAAACTTTCTTGGGAATGATAGGTGTCCTCCCTGATGAAGAGAAACGGAAATTGATTTATGAGGTGCTTTCGCCACTTGGTCATAATTTAATGGTTACGCCCAAAGAAGTCGATGTTTTCATTGAAGATATGGCCAATTTGATAGCTAATGGATTAAATGCTGCCTTGCATAATTCAATAAATCAAGAAAATACGGGCTACTATACCCGTTAAATCATTTTCAGTGCCCAAAAATGGTGTTCTACCCTTTCTAGCAAAGTCATAGGTATTAATAGACAAGCTATAGAGAGGGTGGAAAGATGAAAAGAAGAAATTCCCCAGGAATCATAACAGCTATTCACGGATCAACAATAATAAAAACTTTTCTAGGTATTCTCGCCTTGCTTCTTTTTGTTTTTTCAGTCAGTGGTGTCATGACTTCCCTAAGACCGGAGTATCGGATATCTTCGAATTCCGTACATACTGTAGCCAACCAATTCTCGGGAAAAATGCTGTTCTCGATGCTGGCCAATGAAAACCACTATTTTTTTAATGCCCTGCCAGAAGGTAAGCAGGAATCGGTTATCACGAATCAATTGATAAAAGTCTCGACTAACATTTCATTGGAGGACCCGCGAAGTTTACTTGGCAGGGAACTTCCTGGCTTTTCGATTTTTGATAATGAGATCCTCGTGGCTGGTGAAGGAACGAATTATACGAATATGCCGTATGAATCCTCGCCGCCAGTAGACGTCCTGAATGAAGAAAGGGATGCATCCCTGCAAAACCTGGATGAGATTGAAGAACCGGAAAAAGGAGTGGCCAATCAGCCGAATCAAACGACCAATGGACGGAAAGTGGTCGAGATTTACCATAGCCATAACCGGGAATCGTATCTTCCTTATTTAAAAGGGGTGACCAATCCGGACCTAGCCTACCATTCTAAAATCAACATTACAAAACTCGGTGCACGAATGGTGGAGGACATGGCTGATAAAGGGATAGGATCATCGCTTGATAAAACGGATATTATGGGCAATTTGAATAATAAAGGATTGAATTATGCCAAATCCTATCAAGAGTCTCGTAAATCCGTTCAGACTGCGTTGGCTACCAACAAAGATCTAGAATATATCATTGATATCCATCGTGATTCTAAACGAAAAAATCATACGACCATTAACATTAACGGTAAAGATTATGCCAAGATTGCCTTCGTGGTCGGGGGCAATAACCCGAACTTCGAAAAAAATGCAGCGCTTGCCAATAAGCTTCATAAAGCTTTGGAGAAAAAATACCCTGGCATTTCACGAGGGGTTATGAAACAAGGCGGAGCGGGGAAGAATGGAGTATACAATCAGGATTTGTCAAGCAATGCCATGCTCTTGGAAATTGGCGGTGTTGATAATACTTTCGAGGAAATGTACTTAACCGTTGATGCCTTTACCGATGTTTTCAGTGAATTTTACTGGGATGCCAAAGCTGTTGATAAAACGACTGGGGAATCGGAATCGAAGTAAGTTGAAAGGAGTTCTCTATCATGGTTCGGTTTTGGTTGAAATGTACTGGGATTGTGCTCGTATTATTTTTAGGTGTTCTGATTGGGATGCAGCAAGCGAACGATGGGATGAAAAAAATGAAGGGGTATGAAGATCCCTCTTTGAATAGTGCATTCATTATTAACCAATCGGATCAAGGGGAGATGGAAGCGGATATTCTTGGCGAAAAAGTAACAAGTCATGATTTGGAGTCGAAAAAAGAAAAGCTTGAAGAAATGAAAGCCTTCAACTTTTTCTCATCGATCGGCAAAACGCTTGGAGATACGATATCAGGGGCCTTTCAAGCACTTATTGATATGATTTAGGTATGGAATAAGTTGAGTGTGCCCTATCAAAAGGTTGCATCCGAATCCGGAATGCAGCCTTTTTTTATCCTTTGCCCTACAATGATGCTTCTTTTGTAACTATTCTGTTGAATCTTGCATTTTCTATTGATATAATAAAAAATAGTGTATTGTGTCGACTAGTGGGAGTGAACGTCATGAATAGAGAAGAAAAATTAAAAAGACAATCAAAGATTCGTAACTTTTCCATCATCGCTCATATTGATCATGGAAAATCTACATTGGCGGATCGTATCATTGAAAAAACGAACGCAATGACTCAGCGTGAAATGAAGAGTCAACTGTTGGATTCCATGGATTTAGAGCGAGAGCGTGGAATTACGATTAAATTGAATGCGATTCAATTGAAATATAATGCGAAAGATGGCGAAGAATATATTTTCCATCTTATTGATACACCGGGACATGTCGATTTTACGTATGAAGTTTCACGAAGCCTTGCAGCGTGTGAAGGTGCTGTCCTTGTTGTCGATGCTGCACAGGGAATTGAGGCCCAAACGCTTGCAAACGTGTATTTAGCTTTGGACAACAACCTGGAAATCATCCCGGTCATCAATAAAATTGATTTGCCGAGTGCCGATCCGGAACGGGTACGTGGAGAAATCGAGGAAGTAATCGGATTGGATGCATCCGATGCAGTTTTGGCTTCCGCTAAAGCGGGAATCGGAATCGAGGAGATTTTGGAGCAGGTCGTTGAATTGGTGCCAGCACCACAGGGAGATCCCGATGCCCCGTTCAAAGCGCTTATTTTCGATTCACTGTTTGATGCGTACCGCGGTGTGGTTGCCTATATCCGTGTTGTTGAGGGTTCCATTAAAGTGGGCGACAAAATCAAAATGATGTCCACTGGCAAGGAATTTGATGTAACCGAATTGGGTGTCTTCAATCCGAAAACCCAGCTTTTGGATGAACTTAACGTCGGTGATGTAGGTTTCCTTACTGCCGCCATTAAAAACGTTGGTGATACGACTGTTGGTGATACGATTACCAGTGCCATGAATAGTGCGACAGTGCCATTGCCGGGTTACCGGAAGATGAATCCGATGGTATATTGCGGTTTATACCCAATTGACGCATCGAAATTCAATGATTTAAGGGATGCATTAGAGAAGTTGGAATTGAACGATTCAGCATTACAGTTCGAAGCGGAATCATCGCAAGCATTGGGCTTCGGTTTCCGTTGCGGATTCCTTGGACTCCTTCATATGGAAATAATCCAGGAACGGATTGAACGTGAATTCAAAATTGATCTGATCACCACTGCGCCGAGTGTTATTTATGATGTGATCCTGACAGACGGAACGGTCCTGAAAGTAGATAACCCTTCCAATATGCCGGATGCTCAAAAGATTGAACGAGTCGAGGAGCCATATGTCAAAGCAACGATGATGGCACCGACAGAGTTCGTCGGAACGATCATGGAAATCTGTCAAAATAAACGCGGTAACTTCATTGATATGGAATATATCGATGAGACTCGTGTGAGCATTCATTATGAAATACCATTATCGGAAATCGTTTATGATTTCTTCGATCAGTTGAAATCCAATACTAGAGGCTATGCTTCATTCGATTATGAGTTGATCGGCTACAAACCGTCCAAGCTTGTGAAGATGGATATCTTACTGAACGCTGAAACTGTGGATGCGTTGAGTTTCATCGTTCATAAGGACTTTGCTTATGAACGCGGTAAAGTCATTGTTGAAAAATTGAAGAAATTGATTCCAAGACAACAATTTGAAGTGCCGATCCAAGCAGCGATCGGGCAAAAGATCGTGGCCCGTTCTTCAATTAGTGCAATGCGCAAAAACGTATTGGCTAAATGTTACGGCGGCGATATTTCCCGTAAACGTAAGTTGCTCGAAAAACAGAAAGAAGGTAAAAAGCGGATGAAACAGGTAGGTTCCGTTGAAGTGCCGCAAGAAGCTTTCATGGCTGTTTTGAAAATGGATGATACGACACCGAAAAAATAAATAAAATAAACGATAGATAGAAAAAAGAGGGTAGAGGAGATCTAGCCTCTTTTTCTATCGACTCATTCGATTAAAAGGTTGTGAACACAATGATTAAAAGCGCCTACCTCCATATACCATTTTGTGAACATATTTGTCACTATTGTGATTTTAATAAAGTATTTTTACAGGGACAGCCGGTTGACGAATATTTACAGATGATGAAAAGGGAAATGGTGATGCAACTTTCTAAATACCCGACTGCAGGATTGGATACGGTATTCGTCGGTGGAGGGACACCGACCTCCCTAAATGAAAAGCAGCTTGCTTTTTTATGTGAAGCGATCAATGAAACCCTGCCATTTGATCAAAAAAAGGCTGAATATACATTCGAAGCCAATCCAGGGGATCTTTCGCGAGAAAAACTCGAGATACTTTATCATTCAGGTGTCAATAGACTTAGCTTTGGAGTGCAAAGCTTCAATGATGAATTATTAAAGCGAATAGGCCGGACTCATCGGGCTTCTGAAGTATATGAAACGATTCATTTGGCTCAAGAAGTTGGCTTTACGAATATCAGCATCGATTTGATTTACGGATTGCCGGGACAAACTATGGAAGATTTCAATGACACGTTGGATAAAGCGATTGCCCTTCAATTGCCGCACTATTCCAGCTACTCATTGATCGTTGAGCCGAAAACGGTTTTTTATAATCAGATGCGAAGGGGTAAATTAAACCTGCCGCCGCAGGAGCTCGAGGCTTCGATGTACGAGAAGCTGATGGAAGAGATGGAGAAGCATGGACTGCATCAATATGAAATCAGTAATTTTGCCCGTGCTGGGTTTGAAAGCCGGCACAACCTGACATATTGGGATAATGTGGAGTATTATGGGATTGGTGCCGGTGCACATGGCTATACTGGAGGAAAAAGAGTGGCCAATCATGGACCGGTGAAGAAATATATCACACCATTGATGGCGAACCAGCTGCCTGTATTGGAGGAACGCCCAGTACCGCTTCATGAACGGATGGAAGAGGAGATGTTTTTGGGTCTCCGAAAAACGGAAGGAGTTTCATTGGAAACCTTCAAGAGTAAATTTTTTGTTGAAATGACGGAGATTTTCAGGAAACCGCTCGAAGAAGAATCGGCAAAGGGTCTGCTTAAGGTGGAAGGCGGGTTCGTGCGCTTGACGGAGCGGGGGAAACTGCTTGGAAATGAAGTGTTCCAATCATTTTTGGGCATTATTGATTCCGAGTGAAGTTAATCTATGTTATTTTACGAGTAATTAGCGGTTTTCATTGTTGACATCATAAGCTTCATTTGATAATTTATTAGTATATTAGCACTCGAAGAGACAGAGTGCTAACAGAGGTGATCATACATGCTAACTGATCGTCAATTATTGATTCTACAAGTGATAATCGAGGATTTTATCCATTCTGCCCAGCCAGTCGGGTCACGAAGCTTGTCGAAGAAAGAAGAAATTACGTTCAGCTCTGCCACAATTCGCAATGAAATGTCTGATCTTGAAGAAATGGGATTTTTAGAAAAAACCCATACTTCTTCCGGTAGGATTCCTTCTGAAAAAGGGTATAGATATTATGTGGATCATTTACTTTCTCCTCAAGCTCCGAAAAAGAATGAAATGAAGATATTAAAATCCGTTTTTGTAGAACGAATTTATGAATTGGAAAAGATCGTTCAGAAGTCAGCGAAAATACTTTCGGAACTGACGAATTATACGGCGATTGTACTGGGGCCAAAAGTGAATGAGCATAAGCTGAAGAAAATCCAGATCATTCCTTTGAGCCCGGAAACGGCAATAGCCATCATTATTACTGATACAGGTCATGTGGAAAATCGAATGATTTCCTTACCGCCTTCTTTTGATATAAACGAAATTGAAAAGATGGTGAACATATTGAATTCCCGTTTGGTCGATGTTCCGCTAGTTGATCTAAAGGATAAGATCTACAAGGAAGTGGCTGTTCTTTTGAGCCGTCACATCCATAACTATGGATCGATGGTCTCTGTCCTGGCGGATACCCTGACGGACACAAAGCCCGAAAAAATATTTTTCGGCGGGAAAACGAATATGCTAAGGCAGCCTGAGTTCCATGATATTGCTAAAGTAAGCACGCTTTTATCGATGATTGAGCAGGAGCAGGGTTTTTATGAACTCATTACTCAAAATCCATCGGGCATCCACGTCAAGATTGGCCGTGAAAATCAAAACACAGTGCTCGATGACTGCAGTTTGATTACGGCAACATACTCAATCGGGCAGGAGCAAGTGGGCACATTAGCCATATTGGGTCCGACGAGAATGGAATATTCGCGAGTGATCAGTTTGCTTTCGTTTTTCTCGAAAGATTTAACGGCCCTAATGACAAAACTGTATCAAAAATAGTAGCAAAGGTAATATTGTTAAGGTGGCGGAGGTCATATTCCGCAGCCTGACCTATTACTTTAGCATAAATTGTATAACCCTTTTAGGGAGGTGAGATTGTGACAGAAAATAAAAATGAAGAAAAAACATTGGAAAATGAAACAATCGAGGAAAGCGCTGCAGAAGCAGTTTTCGCTGAAGGAGAAACTCCAGCAGAACAAAACCAGGAGGAAACTCCGGTTGAAAAAGATGAACTTCAATTGGCTCATGAAAAGATTGCTGAGCTTCAGGCAAAAATCGAAGAAATGGATAACCGTTATCTTCGTCTGCAGGCCGATTTTGATAATTCAAGACGCCGTGCCAAGCTTGATATGGAGGCGGCTCAAAAATATAGAGTTCAAAGTATTGCCAGTGATTTAGTGGAAGCTCTTGATAATTTTGAAAGAGCTACAAAAATCGAAGCGGAAAATGAACAGACGAAATCCCTGCTTCAAGGCATGGAAATGGTCTACAAAGCGATTACTGATGCATTGACTAAAGAAGGCATCGAACCGATCAGTTCGGTTGGTGAAGAGTTCGATCCGCGTTTGCATCAAGCGGTCATGCAAGTTCAAGATGAAAACTTCGGTTCTAACATCGTCGTCGAGGAATTCCAAAAAGGATACCTTCTTAAAGACCGTGTGATTCGACCTGCAATGGTTAAAGTGAACGAATAAGATTTTTACATATAAAAAATTGGGAGGTAGTGAAACTATGAGCAAGATTATAGGTATTGACTTAGGTACAACAAACTCTTGTGTATCTGTACTTGAAGGCGGGGAACCAAAAGTAATCCCGAATCCAGAAGGAAACCGTACAACACCATCCGTAGTGGCATTCAAAAATGGAGAAAGACAAGTAGGGGAAGTGGCAAAACGCCAAGCGATTACAAACCCTAACACAATCATTTCCATTAAACGCCATATGGGTACCGACCATAAAGAAGTAATTGAAGGAAAAGAATACTCACCTCAGGAAGTTTCTGCAATCATCCTTCAATACTTAAAATCATACGCTGAAGAGTATCTTGGCGAAAAAGTTACAAAAGCGGTTATCACTGTACCTGCTTACTTCAATGATGCAGAACGTCAAGCAACTAAGGATGCTGGTCAAATTGCTGGTCTTGAAGTGGAACGTATCATCAACGAACCTACAGCTGCAGCACTTGCATACGGTTTGGATAAAACGGAAGAAGATCAAACGATCCTTGTATTCGACCTTGGCGGCGGTACATTCGACGTATCGATCATGGAACTTGGAGATGGCGTTTTCGAAGTTAAGTCCACAGCCGGTGACAACCGTCTAGGTGGAGATGATTTCGACCAAGTCATCATCGATTACCTAGTTGAAGCATTCAAGAAAGAAAATGGAATTGACCTTTCAAAAGATAAAATGGCGGTACAACGTTTGAAAGATGCAGCTGAAAAAGCGAAAAAAGATCTTTCCGGTGTAACTTCAACTCAAATTTCCTTGCCATTCATCACAGCTGGGGATGCTGGCCCGCTTCACTTGGACGTAACGATGACTAGAGCAAAATTCGATGAGCTTTCTTCAGGTCTTGTTGAGCGTACTATGGGACCAACTCGTCAAGCATTGAAAGATGCTGGCCTTTCAGCGTCTGAAATTGACAAAGTAATCCTTGTTGGTGGATCTACACGTATTCCTGCGGTTGTTGAAGCGATCAAAAAGGAAATCGGTCAAGAACCAAGCAAAGGTGTAAACCCTGATGAAGTAGTGGCTATGGGTGCTGCAATTCAAGGTGGCGTATTAACAGGAGATGTTAAAGACGTTGTCCTTCTGGATGTAACTCCACTTTCACTTGGGATTGAAACGATGGGCGGAGTGTTCACGAAACTGATTGACCGTAATACTACGATTCCAACTAGTAAATCACAAGTATTCTCGACAGCGGCTGATAACCAAACAGCAGTTGATATCCATGTTCTTCAAGGTGAACGTCCAATGTCAGCGGATAACAAAACGCTCGGTCGTTTCCAATTGAGTGACATTCCACCTGCACCGCGTGGAATTCCGCAAGTTGAAGTGACATTCGATATCGATAAAAATGGTATCGTGAACGTTCGTGCGAAAGATCTTGGCACGAACAAAGAACAAGCGATCACCATCAAATCATCTTCAGGACTTTCTGATGAAGAGATCGAACGCATGGTACGTGAAGCGGAAGAAAATGCCGATAGCGATAAACAACGTAAAGAAGAAGTTGAACTTCGTAACGAAGCTGATCAATTAGTCTTCCAAACGGAAAAAACGCTTAAAGATCTAGAAGGTAAAGTGGACGAAGCTGAAGTAACAAAAGCAAATGAAGCGAAGGACGAACTGAAAGCTGCAATCGAGAAAAATGAGCTTGAAGAAATCCGCGTGAAAAAAGATGCACTTAATGAAATCGTTCAAGCTTTGACAATGAAGCTTTATGAAGAAGCGGCAAAAGCTCAGCAAGCTGGCGAAGCCGGTGCTGGCGAATCTGCTAAAGACGATAATGTCGTTGATGCAGAATACACGGAAGTTAACGAAGAAGAGAAAAAATAAAAAGTGACCCAATCGGGACACTGATAAATATTGGGCAGTTCATTTCTGCCTGCCATTGTAGAAAAGTCAAAGTCAGGTTATCTTGACTTTGGCTTTTTTTACAGTGAAGGGAATCATTGTCAGGGAACATTGGCATCTGGTTTTCTTTTAATCTTACAATCGCTGTTGGGGAATCATGGGATTTTAGAAATAAATGTGTGCAATTTGGGGCTGGCATTACCAATTACAAAAAAGTGTTAAAGCCTGTTTGTACTTTTCTAGTTGATTATTATCTTCGTTCAGTGATAATATTACCTTTATGTGAATCGAATCGGGAGTGGATTTTAGATATGAGTAAACGCGATTATTATGAGGTGTTAGGCCTTTCGAAGAGTGCTTCGAAGGATGAAATCAAAAAAGCGTATCGAAAGCTCTCCAAACAATATCACCCTGATATTAATAAAGCGGACGATGCTGCGGATAAATTCAAGGAAATCAAGGAAGCTTACGAAGTATTGAGTGACGAACAGAAAAAGGCCCATTATGACCAATTCGGACATACAGATCCAAATCAGGGCTTTGGTGGTCAGGACTTTGGTGGTTTCGGCGGTTTCGAAGATATTTTCAGTAGCTTCTTTGGTGGCGGCGGACGTAGGAGAGATCCTAATGCACCGCGTCAAGGGGCGGATTTACAGTATACGATGACGCTTTCTTTTGAAGAGGCTGCATTTGGAAAAGATACTGAAATCGAAATTCCGCGTGAAGAGAATTGTGATACATGTAAAGGATCCGGTGCCAAACCAGGCACAAAAGTGGAAAATTGTTCACATTGTCATGGAACCGGTCAATTGAATGTTGAACAAAACACAGCGTTCGGAAGGATTGTGAACCGGAGAGCATGTCACCATTGTCAAGGAACAGGAAAAATCATTCCTAATAAATGCTCAACATGTGGCGGTGACGGAAAAGTCCAAAAACGTAAAAAGATCCAAGTTAAGGTGCCAGCCGGAATTGATGATGGTCAGCAATTGCGTGTAACCGGCCAAGGAGAGCCAGGAATCAATGGCGGTCCAGCTGGAGACCTGTATGTTGTCTTCCATGTACGCAGCCATGAATTCTTTGAGCGGGATGGCGATGACATCTATTGTGAAATGCCGGTTACTTTCGCTCAGGCAGCATTAGGCGATGAAATAGAAGTTCCGACCCTTCATGGAAAAGTGAAGCTGAAGATCCCTGCCGGTACACAAACAAGCACGCGTTTCCGTTTAAAAGGCAAAGGTGTTCCTAACGTCAGAGGATATGGCCAAGGAGATCAGCATGTAGTCGTATTAGTGGTAACGCCTAAAAAATTAACGGAAAAACAAAAGGATCTGCTTCGTGAGTTCAGCGATATCAGCGGACAAGGTATAGATGAACAAGAAGATGGCTTTTTCTCAAAAGTGAAACGTGCATTTAAAGATAGGTGAATAAAAGTAAAAGAACAAATTGGGAGTTGGTAGATTATGAAGTGGTCTGAATTTGCAATCCAAACAACGAATGAAGCGGTTGAACCTGTTTCTAATATTCTTCATGAGGCAGGTGCGAGTGGTGTTGTCATTGAGGATCCTCTAGAATTAGTCAAGGAACGCGAAAATGTTTTTGGCGAAATCTACCACTTAAACCCAGATGATTATCCGGATGAGGGTGTAGTCATTAAGGCTTATCTTCCCGTAAACAGCTTTCTTGGTGAAACCGTTGATGCTATTAAGGAATCAATCAATAATCTCCACCTTTTTGATATAGACCTTGGGAAGAATGTTGTTTCAATTAGTGAAGTGAATGAAGAAGAGTGGGCGACGGCTTGGAAAAAATATTATAATCCCGTCAAGATATCCGAACGTTTTACCATCGTGCCAACATGGGAAGATTACACTCCAGTAAGCAGTGACGAACTGATCATCGAACTTGATCCAGGCATGGCCTTCGGAACAGGTACACACCCGACAACGGTCATGTGCATCCAAGCGCTGGAACGTACAGTGCGGCCTGGGGATTTAGTCGTTGATGTAGGAACGGGTTCTGGTGTTCTAAGCATTGCTGCTGCATTATTGGACGCAAAACGAATCCAGTCCCTTGATTTGGATGAAGTGGCTGTACAGTCAGCTATACAAAATGTGGAACTTAATAACGTGCAGGATAAAGTGTCCGTTTCAAAAGGTAACTTGCTGGATGGTGTAAATGAACAAGCGGATGTCGTCGTGGCTAATATTCTTGCCGAAGTGATCATGAGCTTTACGGATGATGTAGCGAAAGTCGTCAAACCGGGCGGATATTTTATAGCTTCTGGAATCATTCAACCTAAGAAACAAGATGTGAAGGATGCGATTACGGGATCTGGCTTCACCATTTCCGAAACCATCTTGATGGAAGATTGGGTAGCGATAATCGCGAAAAGAAATGATTAATTGAAAAAAGTTACTCTGATTATCGGGTATTTTGATAGTCAGAGTACCTTTTTTTAGCTTGAATCTTTGCATGGCTTGCATTCGGGTAATAAGCCTCTGACTGTTAGCCTGTAAGTTTTTAGACTAGACGAAGTGGGTGGCAGTGTGCAACGGTATTTTCTTAACGAAGAAGACATCAATGGAAACACGGTGACGATATCAGGCGATGATTTTCACCATATCGCCAGGGTCATGAGGATGGGACCAGGGGAGCGGATCATTACGGTGAAAGGCAATGGTATGACAGCTGTCACGGAAATTTCGGAAATTAGTGATGATGCTGTTATAGGGACCGTTATCGAATGGAAGAATGAAGAAAAGGAACTTCCTGTGAGGGTTGTGATAGCGAGCGGTCTGCCTAAAGGGGATAAATTGGAATATATCGTTCAAAAGGGTACGGAACTGGGTGCCTTTGAATTTATCCCTTTTATTGCGGCTCGTTCGGTGGTAAAATGGGACCACAAAAAGGTAGGTAAGAAATTGGAGAGGCTCCAGAAGATTTCAAAAGAGGCGGCTGAACAATCTCACCGCACAGTTATCCCTGCCATCAAGGAACCGATGACGGCAGTTCAGCTAGCTGGGTATGCTTCCGGTTTCGATCATAAATTAATCGCTTTTGAAGAAGAGGCAAAACGTGGGGAAACTTCTGTACTCGCATCTGTCTTGAAAGATATCACCCCAGGGCAATCGATCTTATTCGTGTTTGGTCCTGAAGGTGGGTTAGCAGATAAGGAAATTGAAAAACTGACTGATGCCGGTTTTGTGGCTTGCGGTCTTGGACCAAGGATATTAAGAACTGAAACAGCACCTTTATATGCACTTTCCGCTGTTTCTTATCATGTAGAACTTTTGAGGTGATGAAAAATGGCAACGGTCGCTTTCCATACATTAGGCTGTAAAGTGAATCATTATGAAACAGAGGCTATTTGGCAATTATTCAAAACTGGGGGATATGATCGTGTTGAGTTTGAAAACACATCAGATGTATATGTCATCAACACATGCACGGTGACAAACACTGGCGATAAAAAAAGCCGTCAGGTCATCCGTCGTGCCATTCGTAAGAATCCGAATGCCGTCATAGCGGTAACGGGATGCTACGCTCAGACATCGCCAGCAGAAATCATGGCCATACCAGGTGTGGATATTGTTGTAGGAACACAGGACAGGGTTAAACTGCTTGATTACATCGAGCAATTCAAGGTTGAACGTGAACCAATCAATGCTGTAGGAAATATCATGAAAAACCGTGTCTACGAAGAGTTGGATGTACCTGCTTTTACAGACCGTACACGTGCTTCATTAAAGATTCAGGAAGGGTGCAATAATTTCTGCACTTTCTGCATCATCCCTTGGGCTCGTGGATTAATGCGTTCGCGCGACCCAAAGGAAGTCGTTCACCAAGCTGAACAGCTTGTCGAGGCAGGATATAAAGAACTAGTCTTGACCGGAATTCATACTGGTGGCTATGGAGACGATTTGAAGGACTATAATTTGGCGATGCTGCTGCGGGACCTGGAAAAAATCGATGGGCTGAAGCGCATCCGTATTTCATCCATTGAAGCCAGCCAAATTACAGATGAGATCATTGAAGTGCTGACGAAATCAAAAAAAGTCGTACGTCATTTGCATATTCCAATCCAATCGGGTTCCGATACGGTTTTAAAACGGATGAGACGTAAATATACGATGGATTTCTTCGGTGATCGAATCGAAAAGTTAAAAATTGCACTTCCGGGTCTTGCTGTTACTTCTGATGTCATCGTAGGTTTCCCGGGTGAAACCGAAGAAGAATTCATGGAGACATATAACTTTATAGAAAAATATAAATTCTCCGAACTCCATGTCTTCCCTTATTCAAAACGGACAGGGACTCCGGCTGCACGTATGGAAGATCAAGTGGATGAAGATGTCAAAAATGAACGCGTCCACCGTCTTATCGCTTTGTCGGACCAGCTGGCAAAAGAGTATGCATCACGATTTGAGGGGGAAGTTCTTGAAGTCATTCCTGAAACGAAGTTGGAAAATGGCCTTTATGAAGGATACTCCGATAATTATATGAAAATCGTCTTCCCAGCTTCGGATGAGATGGTCGGTGAAATCGTAAAAGTGAAGATTACAAAGTCTGGCTATCCATTTAGTGAAGGTCAGTTCGTGACGGTCGTGAAGGATTTTCCGTTGCAACAAGTTTCCAATATTTAAGACAGCCGTTTTTCTGCTGTCTTTTTTTTTATCCTCTGCTTGCGTGTTTCTTGGTACATTCGGGTAAAGACTATATATATCGTCAAATTGGATAAACTATGGTATCATGAGAGGTACGTACAACTAGTTATAGATTGTTTTTGAGGAGGATTATTAATGTCACAAAATGTAGCAGGTTTAATTGACCACACATTATTAAAAGCAGATGCAACCAAAGATCAAATTAAGGTATTATGCGAAGAAGCGAGAGAATATAACTTTGCTTCCGTATGCGTAAACCCGACTTGGGTTAAGTATGCAAGCGAACTTTTGGAAGGTTCAGATGTAAAAGTTTGTACGGTTATCGGGTTCCCTCTAGGTGCAACCACACCGGAAACCAAAGCTTTTGAAACGAAAGATGCCATCAGTAATGGCGCCCACGAAGTCGATATGGTGATTAATATCGGCGCATTGAAGGACAAGGATAATGAGTTGGTAGAGCGGGATATCCGTGCTGTGGTAGCGGCATCCACTGGTAAAGCTCTATCGAAAGTAATCATTGAAACCGCTCTATTGACTGAGGAAGAAAAAGTCCGTGCTTGTGAACTTGCAGTAAAAGCGGGAACGGATTATGTTAAAACATCAACTGGTTTTTCGACCGGCGGTGCGACTGTTGAAGATATCGCGCTCATGAGAAAAACGGTTGGTCCCGATATCGGTGTCAAAGCTTCAGGCGGAGTCCGCAACACGACTGATGCCCAGAACGTGATTGAAGCTGGTGCAACAAGAATTGGAGCGAGTGCAGGTGTCTCCATCGTAAAGGGCTTAACGGCTGATTCGGATTATTGATATTGTATGGGGCTGTATAATAAGTCCTTAAAATAAAACAGGCGGAGAAAAATAATTTATTTTTCTCCGCCTGTTTTTTATTTCTTTAATATCTACCGAAAACAGCTGGAGGATGACAGCCATTTAAATATAAACCATTGCCACGATTCAAAACTCCGTTCGGACTATAACATTTAGTTTCTCCGAAGCGAAAAGCGACGAAAAGACCAATTGCCCTTGATTTGAACAAAAATGCTCTCTATCTCGATTTTTATCTTGCTTAGAATTTGCGTCTTGATTCAGAATAAACGTTTACTTTTGCCTTCGCTTTAATTCTCCATTAATTGATTGAAATGTAACTGGCGAATTCACAAGTGGACGCCTCTGAGCTTTTCGTTCCTTGACAATCCTTTTCATGTTGAAGGCGTTGGTATCTTTGTTACTTTCTCTATTAGCACTTCTCTTGTTGCAAAAAATTTCTTCAGAAGTTAAAGGGTATGTTTTTGTATAGTGAACAAAGATCGTGTCCGTTTACTGGTGATGTAATCGAATCTGTTGGTATATTCCGGTCGTCCAAGAAATATCTCCAATATATTGGTTTTTCTGATTTCTTCGATAAAAAAAGAGGACCTGTACCATTTTTGAATTTGTACTGTTCATTTTTGGAACCTATAAATTCAAAAAAAGTTTATTGTGGATTTAATAGATATTAGGGGGTAACAAGGGGAGTAAACGTGCTTATATTAAATACATAAACAGGGGGAGGAAAATGAAAAAACGGGTTTTTAATTTACTTTTATCAATAACATTAGCTTTTTCTTTAATTGGCGTTTCAATGGCTGCACCTCAAAAAGCAGATGCATGTTACCCAGCATACAAATGTATGTCCAGATCTTCTTTACCCACAAGTTATAAATTAATGTTTAGTAATACAGATAGATCAAAAGGGGTTTTCATTGGTATAACGGCAGTTAGTGCTGGTGGTCTAATTCCTGGAGTTGGTATACCTTCCTTTCTTACTGCAACTGCATTGGGTGTGAAAGAATTATACGGATACGCATCTTATAAATCTTACGTGAAAAGGAATACGAAATCTGGTAAGATTGGAATTATTAAAACAGTGCACTATAAGGAAAAGAATTATAAAGGAAAAACTAAAACTACTTACGATGAGTGGTGAAATACATGATAAAATTTTGGGTATATAATACTTTAATAACCGTTTTATTTATAATGGCAGTAACTGTTTTTTATCTAACATCTTTCTCTAATAAAGGTTTGATCGTTTTGATATTAGCTGCTGTTATATTAAGTGGTTTGAGCTTATTAAACCATAAAACTAATTATAAAAAGATTAGCTAAAAAACCTCTGGTAATCGTTTACCACCCTCGATATCTGTAGCGGTTAGTTTATGTCTATCTTCTTCGAGGCTGTCCCATTGTCAGTTTCTAATGACTTTTGGGACAGTCCTTTATTTTTTTATATGTGGCCGATGTGCCAAAAGAATGAAATTGGAGAATTGGCGTGCGAAAGGCAAGACAGCCAAAGAAGTCAAGATATTGAAAATGACACTCGCATGGGCGAGCTGTGTCCCCTTGTTTTCGGTGAAAAAGGCAGCCGTTCGTTCCAGGGTGTCCACAAAAGGCAGGAATGCGGCAACCCCGATGACGTTTAGCCAAATATGTGCATAAGCCGTGAAGGCGGCTTGTCTCCCAGACCCGATGCTGGCCATGTATCCGGTGATGCAAGTGCCAATATTGGATCCGAGCATGATGATGATTGCGGAAGCGACGGATAACTCCCCATTCATCAAAAAGCTCATGGCTATCCCGATGGTTGCTGAACTGGAATGAATGAGTGCCGTCAATAATATTCCGGCCAATAGGGCATAAATCATATGGCCCTCTATGTAATGGATGAGCGTCTGTATGGATGGATAGGCAGCAATCGGTGTCGAAAGCGTTTTAAAACCACTCATTGCCGCGAAGATGGCAGAGATTCCGATCAGGGACATCCCTAAGCTTCTCGGTAATACTTTAGGCATGAAGCAAAGGAAAGCGCCGCTGACAACTCCGGGAATGATCCAACGATCCAAAGAGAAGGTCATGAACTCTGCTGTAAAGGTGGATCCGATATTTGTTCCAAGAATAATCCCGATTGTTTGCGGGAATGTTAAGCTTCCTGCAGAAACGAGGCCGACCGTCATGACCATGACCGCCGAGCTGCTTTGCAGGATCCCCGTAAAGATGGTTCCGGCCATGAAACCTTTCCATGGCTTATCCGTTACCTTTAATAGAAAAGTCTTTAATGCTGCACCGGACATATTGAACAGTCCGATCCGTAAAACTGACATACCTGCCAAAAATATCGCAATGAATAGCAGGAATAAAAATAGCTCAAACATAACAGTCACCCCTTAATAATCTTATGGTCCATTAAGAGGAGACATGCTATAAATTGGATTTCCATGCCGTTTAGAGAAAAGTTATGATAATAACATGAATAAATTCAAAATAAGTTTGATTTAATTGGTTGACCTGCTAAAGATGATATATTATAATTGTTTAGTACATGTATAACATGTTGACAACTTGAGTTAGTGTGTTGTTTTCGGAGGGAGGGAAAGAGATGTCTAAAACCGTCGTTCGTAAAAACGAATCGCTTGAAGATGCTCTTCGTCGTTTCAAACGTACTGTATCTAAAGCAGGATCGCTTCAGGAAGCTAGGAAGCGTGAATTTTATGAAAAACCAAGCGTAAAACGTAAGAAAAAGTCTGAAGCTGCTAGAAAACGTAAATTCTAAGAGAGGGTGGAAAGATGAGTCTTCTCGAGCGTTTAAATAATGATATGAAACAAGCGATGAAGAACAAGGAAAAGGACAAACTATCTGTTATTCGGATGCTGAAAGCTTCTATTCAAAACGAAGCTCTAAAGCAGAGACAAGATTTAACAGATGATGAAGAATTGACAGTGCTCTCTCGCGAATTAAAACAACGCAAAGACTCCCTCCAGGAGTTTGAAAACGCAGGTCGTTCCGATCTCGTGGATAAAGTCCGCACCGAACTAGTATACGTAGAGGCATATATGCCTGAGCAACTTTCAGAAGAAGAGATTTCTAATATTGTTAAACAAACGATTGAAGAAGTCAATGCAACATCCAAAGCAGATATGGGGAGAGTTATGGGAGCTTTAATGCCTAAAGTTAAAGGTAAAGCGGATGGTTCTCTAGTAAACAAATTAGTACAACAACATCTATCTTGAACTCGAAACTTAAAACTCGAAACCTAACCGCAGGCAATTGCCTGTGGTTTTTGTGTATTTCATGGTTTTATGCGTATATTATTGAAGCAAAGTCCAAGATAATATGGGGTACTTTCAATTTTATTTGCTTTTTTTGAAACCTTTTTCATATACATACGTAATAACTAAAGAACAGAGTAAA
Source organism: Peribacillus sp. ACCC06369 (assembly GCF_030348945.1). Lineage (NCBI taxonomy): Bacteria > Bacillati > Bacillota > Bacilli > Caryophanales > Bacillaceae > Peribacillus > Peribacillus sp. ACCC06369. The sequence goes on along the minus strand of NZ_JAUCEN010000002.1, from coordinate 3,604,158 downwards.
GGGTTGCTTCATTTGCTCCTTATTCGAATTTTAGTTGCGGCCTGAATTTTACTGGTAAGTATCTTCATGAAATTGGAGGCACTTACAGCGTTTAATACGGGAAAGGGGGCGTTCCGTTGAAAATTTGGCGTTATTTATCTGTACTCCTGTTTGGATTGCTGTTCACCATGTCTTCATTTGGGGTATCGTCGGTTTCTGCAAAAGAAAAGATCGTTTACCATGTTCCAATTGAAGAAACGGTGGAAAAAGGGCTCTCGGCCTTTTTGGAACGTGCGCTGACCACTGCTGAAGCAGCTGATGCAGATCTTGTCGTATTCGAAGTGAATACCCCTGGAGGTGCTGTGGATGCGGCAGGGGAAATCGCAAAGTTACTGTCCGATTCACCAATTAAGACAGTTGCCTACGTCAATAACAGGGCATTATCTGCAGGTGCATATATTTCTCTAAGTGCAGATGAGATCTATATGGTACCAAGTGCTACCATGGGATCGGCGGCTGTCATTGATTCAACAGGGAACGCTGCAGGTAAGAAAGCGCAATCTTATTGGCTGGCTGCCATGAAGACTGCTGCAGAACAAAATGGACGCGATCCCATTTTCGCTCAGGCGATGGCGGATGATGACATCGATCTTCCCGAATATGGAGCGGAAAGAGGAAAGTTGCTGACATTTACAGCTGAACAGGCAAAAAAGGCTGGATATAGTGAAGGCACTGTCTCTGGGAAAGCGGAGCTGTATAGTATACTTGGGGTCGAGGATGCCGATATTCGGTCAATCGAAGAAAGCTTTCCTGAGAAACTTGCCCGCTTTTTGACCAATCCGATCGTCGTTCCCATTTTATTGACGATAGCGGGAATCGGGATTGTGATGGAATTGTTTTCACCTGGTTTTGGAATTCCAGGGGTAATTGGGATCTCAAGTCTCGTTTTATTCTTCTATGGCCATCTTGTCGCTGGTATCACCGGGTACGAATCGTTAGCTATGTTCATCATTGGGGTCATTCTCGTTCTAATTGAGTTTTTTCTCCCAGGGGGGATTATCGGACTGCTTGGATTTACAGCGATCGTGGGGAGTTTATTCCTCGCATCAGATGATCCTGTTCATATGACGATATCCTTGCTAATTGCGGTCACCGTATCCATTTTGGTATTCATCCTACTTGTAAAGGTGTTTGGAAAACAAATGAAATTTTTCAGGAAAATGATATTAACCGATGCAACAAAAACGGAACAAGGGTATGTCAGCAATCCGAATAGAGTTGATTTATTAGGTGTGGAAGGGAAGGCCATGACAGATTTGAGGCCTTCGGGAACAGCTTTGATCAAAGATGAAAGAGTGGATGTCGTGACTGAAGGAAGCTTTATTTCCAAAGGTTCGTCAATCATGATCGTTAAAGTTGAAGGATCTAGGGTGGTCGTCCGGGAAATTCCGGATTCGAATTAACATTAAAAGATACAGGAAGGATGAATCATTAAGTGATAACTTCAGGAACGATATTTATTGTACTGGCAGTGATTGCTGCCATCATCGTATTGGCAGTGTTTTTCACATTCGTACCAGTAATGTTATGGATTTCCGCTTTGGCGGCAGGAGTCAAAATCAGTATATTTACATTAGTTGGGATGAGGCTTCGCCGTGTTATACCAAGCAGGGTTGTTAATCCCCTTATCAAGGCCCATAAGGCTGGAATCAATGTTTCAACGAATCAATTGGAGAGCCATTACCTTGCAGGGGGTAATGTCGATCGCGTAGTGAATGCTTTAATTGCTGCAGAACGTGCCAATATCGTCTTACCTTTCGAACGGGGTGCAGCTATTGACCTGGCAGGTCGTGATGTTCTTCAAGCCGTTCAAATGAGCGTTAACCCGAAAGTGATCGAAACTCCGTTCATCTCTGGTGTAGCGATGAATGGGATTGAAGTAAAAGCGAAGGCAAGGATTACGGTTCGTGCCAATATTGAACGTCTAGTCGGTGGTGCCGGTGAAGAGACGATCATTGCCCGTGTAGGTGAAGGGATCGTATCGACGATCGGTGCTTCTAAAATGCATACGGATGTACTGGAGCATCCCGATTTGATTTCTAGAACGGTTTTATCAAAAGGGTTGGATTCTGGAACGGCATTCGAAATTCTTTCCATTGACATCGCTGAAGTGGATATCGGGAAAAATATCGGGGCCATATTACAGACGGATCAAGCCGAGGCAGATAAGAAAATAGCCCAGGCGAAGGCCGAAGAACGGCGTGCAATGGCTGTTGCACTTGAACAGGAAATGGTTGCCCGTGTTCAGGAAATGCGAGCGAAGGTTGTTCAGTCCGAAGCGGAAGTTCCGTTGGCCATGGCCGATGCACTGAAAAGCGGGAATCTTGGAGTGATGGATTATATGAATATCCAAAATATCACGGCCGATACGGATATGCGCGGTTCCATCAGTAAAATATCCGAAAATCCAAAGGATAACAATAATATCAACAACAATAACAATAACAATAATAATTAGGTCAGGGAAGGGAGGTCTTTAAATGGGAGATTTTATTGATTTCTTTCTCAAGAACCCATTCCTTATCGTTGTCTTGATCGGTATCTTAACGTCCATGTTAGGAAAGAAAAAGCAGCAAAATGATGATCCAAACACGCCTCCGAAAAAGAAATGGCAGGAGGTCATGCGGGAGCTTCAGGGCGAAATGTCACAAGGGGAACAGCAGCAAAGGCCTGCCCCTGCTCCCGTAAGGAAAGTAGATCAGCAGGCAACACAGGCTTTTGAAGTAATCGATGAGACGAAGAACGAAGCGAACAAAAGGATTGCGGAGCTTAGACGGCTTCAGCAGAAGTACGATCAAGAGCGTTTATATCAAAAAGCGAAGGCAGATCAAATTACATCAGCGATATCTGATAATAACAGTCCGGTCTATCGCAAAGGACCGTCTTTTGGGAAAAAGCAGCTGATTGATGGCATCATCATGTCAGAAGTGCTGGGACCGCCAAGGGCGAAGCGAAGTCTTCAGCGGTCCAGAAGGTAATTCGGCACCCCGGGCCTTTTTCAGCCTGTCCTTGATGCATGAAAAAAATAGACTTTCATTCCCTTATAATTTTGTGCTAGAACCCTCTTTCATTTCATACATTGAGATGAAAGGGGGTTCTTTTTTATGGCACGCAATTGGGGAAAAAAAGTGAAACAGCTTATGACCAAAACAATGGACCTTCCGCAAGATGTCATGATGGACCTGCCGCGAATTACTATGATCGGTCAATTACATATTTATATTGAAAACCATCGTGGCTTATTGGCTTTTACAGACAGCGAAGTACGATTGATGCTGAAAAATGGGCAGTTGCTGATAAAGGGAAACGCCTTTGTCATAAAGACGATTTTGCCGGAAGAAATCATGCTCGAAGGCAAAATTGACAAGGTTTATTTTATCAATGAATGATCCCGGGAGGTCTCCATGAAAAACCAATGGACAAACTATTATACAGGCTATGTAAAAGTGAAAGCTTATGGCAAAGGTGCAGAACGGCTGATAAATATGCTGACTAGAAGGGGGCTTCATATCTGGGAAGTGAAGCGCGTCGGCAGCGAGGCCCTGATTTTCCATATGGATGTCAGGGATATCCCTAAACTCCGTCAGGTCATGCGAAAGAGCGATTGTAAAGTAAAGTTCATGCAGGGAAAGGGTTTCCCTTTCCTAATGAAGAGGATTATGAAAAACAGCGGGTTTTTAGTGGGTCTGATTGCTTTCCTGCTTTGCATATTTGTACTTTCCAATATGGTATGGGGCATCGAGGTGCAAGATGCCAAGCCGGCAACCGAGCATGCCATCCGAAAAGAATTGGACAAGATGGGTGTGAAGATCGGTAAAGTGCAATTCTTTGTTGATGATGTGGATACGATTCAGCGTAAGCTGTCGGACCGGATTGGTGCATTGACATGGGTAGGGGTAGAGTTAAAGGGAACGACATACCATTTCCGGGTGGTTGAAAAACGGCAGCCTAAAGAGGTCGAGAAAACATCTCCACAAAATTTGGTGGCTTCCAAAAAAGCGATCATCACTAATATGTTCGTTGAAAAAGGACAATCTATAGTTAATGTGAATGATTATGTAGGAAAAGGACAGCTTCTTGTTTCAGGACTTATTGGAAAAGAGGACAAACAGGAAATTGTATCAGCACAGGGAGTAATAAAAGGGAAAACGTGGTATAAAGCGAAAGTGGATGTGCCGTTAAAAACCAAGTTTTCTGTTTTTAACGGAAATGAAACGAGCAGGCACTTTTTGAAAATGGGGGACTTCTCCCTGCCTGTTTGGGGATTCAAGGACCCAGGTTATGAAAAACAGGTAAAAGAAACGACAGTGAGGCCGTTTCACTTTCTTCAATGGGAACTGCCCATTTCCTATAAACAGGTGACCTTAAGGAGCAAGGAAGATATAGTTCGAAGTTATACGGAGGAAGAGGCGGTGAAGGAAGGCAGGAAAATGGCTAAAGCGGAATTGAAAAAGCATTTAGACGAGGAAGATGAAATCGTCGAAGAAAAAATTTTGCACGAAAGCATGGAGAATGGTAAAGTTAAATTATCTATACATTACCAAGTTATTGAAGATATAGCGATTGGACAGCCAATCATTCAAGGAGACTAACGAATGGCAGATGATGTGAAAGTAATTAAGTTGGAAATAGAATCACCTAATGAAGCGATCGCTTTATTGGGCAATGGAGATTCAAATGTAAAAGTGCTTGAAGAGGAGCTTGGGATTTCCGTCATTACCCGGGGTGAAGCGGTGAGTGTTGCCGGGGATATCGAGCGGGTAACGATGGGGCAGGATATCCTTAAGGCACTATTGACAGTGATTAGAAAAGGAATTGCAATCAGTTCCAGAGATGTGCTTTATGCGATTGAATTGGCTAGGAAAGGCACATTGGAGTATTTCGGAGAATTATATGATGAGGAAATCGCTAAAACAGCTAAGGGGAAATCCATTAAAGTCAAAACTATCGGCCAGAGATACTATATCCAGGCAATAAAGAAACAAGACCTGGTATTTGGAATTGGGCCTGCCGGTACAGGGAAGACCTATCTTGCTGTGGTGATGGCAATCAATGCATTGAAAAATGGACATGTTAAACGGATCATCCTGACACGGCCTGCCGTCGAAGCGGGCGAAAGCCTCGGTTTTCTGCCTGGTGATCTGAAAGAAAAGGTAGATCCTTATCTACGTCCGCTGTATGACGCTCTCCATGACCTTCTTGGGATGGAACAGACCCAAAGGATGATAGAACGCGGAACGATCGAAATAGCTCCTCTGGCTTATATGAGGGGCCGTACGCTTGAAGATGCCTTTGTCATATTGGATGAAGCCCAAAATACGACAGAAGCCCAAATGAAGATGTTTTTGACCCGGCTAGGTTTCGAATCGAAAATGGTTATTACGGGAGACCGGACCCAAATAGACCTTCCAAAAGGCATGAAGTCAGGTCTGGTCCGGGTAGAAGAGATTTTGAAGAACATTAAAGGCCTTTCCTTTGTTTATTTTGAACAAAGTGATGTAGTGAGGCATCCGCTTGTCGCCAAAATCATTACTGCTTACGAGCAGGCGAAGTCATAAGAAAAAATCCGCCATTTTCAATCGGCGGATTTTTCGTGATGTGTCGAAATGACCTATCATTTTGGTGAAAAAGTGGATATGGATCGAAAGAAGCTTTACATTTATTAATACGAGGTGAAAATTTATATGAAAACTGTTATGATTTTACATATCTAGAATAATAAACATCATTTTTTTTAGGAGGACCTTCCTTGAATCGTATCCAGAAATTTTTCACTCAAATAAAAGGGCTGTTGGTCCATCGTTTTTTTCAAGTGCTATTGTTTATCATACTTGGTTTGATAGCTTATGGGTTAATGTTCTCCAACGTAAAGCCGGAAAGGGTCCAGGTAGAGCTTTTTAAGCCTGCGGAACAAACAATCCGTTCAACCAAGACCGTGGAAGATACCTATAAGACGGAACAGGAAAAAGAAGAGATTTCAAAACAGGTGGCCGATGTTTATTCTTTAAAAAAAGAATATGCCAAAAATAAAGTCGACTTGATTTCATCCATTTTCGATTCAGCGATTGAGGTGAATAAAGAAACGGACCCCGATGAAGATCATAAAGAAGATGAGGGAAAAGAAGATAAAAAAGGGACCGTAAAGACGGATGCTCAAAAAGTTTCCATATTAAAAGAAAAATTGACCGATGAAGTCAATAAAGATATTGAGGAATCCGTTTTTCTTGCTTTAGTGCAGGCGGATGAAGATGAGTTGAAAATTGCGAAGGATTCAACCATTACTGCCGTGAATAATGTGATGAGCTCCCGGATCGCTGCCAGTGACGTCGAAAATGCCAAGAAAAAGGTTGTAGAGGAATTGGGCTATATGAGCATCAATAGCGATATGAAAAAAGCCTCCAATTCCCTTGCCCGTACGGCAATCATTCAGAATGTGTTTTTCGATAAGGACAAAACCGAGGAACAGCGAAGGAAAGCGGTCGAGAGCGTGGAGCCGATCAGGATCCTCCAAGGACAGATCATCGTTGAAGAAAATCAGTTAGTGGACAGGGATGTATATAGGCAGCTGGAATTGGCAGGCTTTTTAAATACCGAGTCTACCATCTACCCGTATATCGGCCTGCTGCTATTCATATTTCTGACCATTGCCGCTTTTTATTACTTTTTCCACTTTTCCATTTCAAAAAAGGACAACAAGTACAATCAGTTATTGATCTTCAGTCTTGTCTTTATCCTTTCAATGGCTACCATGAAAACGGTCAGCATTCTGGCAGACCTTAAAAATTCGAATTTGGAATACATTTTCCCGGGTGCCATGGCGGCGATGCTCATAAAGATATTATTGAATGATAAGTTAGCGGTAGCCATGATCATATTGTTAGGTTCGTATGGTACGATTATATTTAATGGTGATACACCTGGAAATCTGGATTTCTCGATGGGGCTTTATATCATTTTCGGGGGATTGACGGCAATCATCATCTTATCAAGACCCAATTTCAAATCAAAGGTGTTGGTAGCAGGGCTGCTTTTGTCCTTAATCAATATCGCATTTGTTTTTTCTCTCATTTTTATTATGGACGGCCATTATACTAGAATGGAGTATTTATATTATGCTGCTGCTGCCATAGGTTCCGGAGTGGGTTCAGCCGTTTTGACAATGGGGCTGTTGCCGTTTTTCGAGGCTGGTTTCGGGATTTTATCATCCATTAAGCTTATCGAGCTTGCGAATCCCAATCATCCGTTACTGCGGAAGATCTTGATTGAGGCTCCTGGGACTTATCATCACAGTGTAATGGTCGCCAATTTGGCGGAATCTGCATGTGAAGCCATCGGGTCGAATGGATTGCTGGCAAGGGTCGGCAGTTATTATCATGATATCGGTAAAACGAAGCGGCCGCATTTCTTCATCGAAAACCAGATGAATGAGGAGAATCCGCATGATCGGCTCCAGCCGGAAACGAGCAGGGATATCATCATTGCCCATGCTGTAGATGGCGGGGAGATGCTGCGCAGTCAAAAATTCCCGAAAGAGATTGTGGATATTGCAGAGCAGCATCACGGGACCACTTTATTGAAATTTTTCTACCATAAGGCAAAAAAACAGGATGAAGACACACCGGAAGCAGCTTACCGATACCCCGGGCCAAGGGCGATAATGAAGGAAGTAGCTGTCATAGGCATTGCCGATAGTGTGGAAGCTGCAGTGAGATCGATGCAGCACCCAACGCCAGAGAAGATTGAAGAACTGGTAAGTTTCATCATTCAGGATAGGATTCAAGATGGTCAATTTGATGAATGTGACATTACTATGAGAGAATTGAGTATCGTTAAGCATTCCTTATGTGAATCGCTGAATGGTATCTTCCACTCCAGGATTGAATATCCGGAGACGGATAAATTAGGACAGAAGGTGAAAGAATGATTTTAGCTATCGATTTAATGGATGAAACGAACGAAGTAACTGAAGAAGCCCAGCGACTTGTTGAAAGCATTTTGCAATTTGCTGCAAAAAATGAAAACATTGAAAAAGATACCGAGCTGTCTGTTACATTTGTAGACAATGAGAGAATTCGGGAAATCAATAAAGAATATCGTCACAAAGATTCAGCTACCGATGTCATTTCTTTTGCACTTGAAGAAATGGGTGAAGATGAAGTGGAAATTGTCGGGGCGGAAATGCCACGCATGTTAGGCGATATCATCATTTCAATTGAACGCACGAAAGAGCAGGCTGAAGAATATGGTCATTCTTTTGACCGTGAACTTGGATTTTTAGCGCTGCATGGTTTTCTTCATTTATTGGGATTCGACCACATGAATGAAGATGATGAAAAAGTGATGTTCACTAAACAAAAGGAGATCTTGGAAGAATATGGACTTTCAAGAGAAGGGTAAAAAAAGGTATCCTTTATTAAAAAGTTTCTCTTTTGCCTGTCAGGGAATTTTGGAGGCTGTTCGAACGGAACGCAATATTAAGATTCATTTCGCGTTAACGGCAATCGTCGTATTCTTTGGCTGGTACTTCTCGTTGAATGGGATGGAATGGCTTTTCATTTTGGCAGCCATTGCCGGTACGATTACGTTAGAGCTCGTTAATTCAGCGATTGAAAGGGTAGTTGACTTGGTGACGGATCAAATCCATCCCCTTGCCAAGCAGGCAAAAGATATTGCAGCCGGAGCTGTATTCATATATGCTATATTTTCTATAATAGTTGGATTGATTATCTTTTTGCCTAAGTTTGGCCTGTAGGTTGCCAAATGGTACTCAATTTGAAAGGAAGATGTGAATTGAATACGAATGAATTGATTGTGGAAGCTAAAAAAGCAAGGGAAAAAGCATATGTGCCTTATTCCAAATTTAAAGTGGGGGCAGCCCTTTTAACCGCTGATGGGAAGGTCTATCATGGTTGTAATATAGAAAATGCTGCATACAGCATGTGTAATTGCGCCGAAAGGACCGCGTTATTCAGCGCTTATGCCCATGACGATAAAAAATTCACTAAACTTGCAGTCGTGGCAGATACCGATGGTCCCGTTTCTCCATGCGGGGCGTGCAGGCAGGTTATTTCAGAACTGTGCGAACAGGATATGCCGGTTGTTTTGACCAACTTAAATGGGGATATAAAAGAACTAACAGTAAAGGAATTGCTTCCAGGAGCTTTTTCACCGGAGGATTTAAATGGAAAAATTATTTGATGATACACAAGTAAAAGGTTACAAATCTGGTTTCATTTCGATTATTGGACGACCTAATGTTGGAAAAAGTACGTTTCTTAATCGTGTCATCGGTCAAAAGATCGCCATTATGAGTGATAAACCGCAAACTACAAGAAATAAGGTTCAGGGTGTACTAACACAAAACGATTCACAAATGATTTTCATTGATACACCCGGCATTCATAAACCAAAGCATAAGCTTGGTGACTTCATGATGAAAGTGGCAACGAATACATTGAAAGAAGTCGATTTGATTCTCTTCATGATCAATGCGACTGAAGGGTACGGACGCGGTGATGAGTTTATCATCGAAAAACTTCAATCCGTAAAAACGCCTGTTTTCCTGGTTGTAAACAAAATCGATGCGATGCATCCAGATGATTTACTTCCGATCATTGAGAAATACCAACAGCTTTACCCTTTTGCGGCAGTCGTTCCGATTTCTGCGCTTGAAGGAAATAACGTCGAGACATTGCTTGCGCAAATCAAGGAACACTTGCCTGAAGGTCCCCAGTTTTATCCAGCCGATCAAGTGACCGATCACCCGGAACGTTTTATCATTTCCGAATTGGTCCGCGAGAAGGTGCTGCACCTGACACGTGAAGAAATTCCGCATTCAGTGGCTGTTGTCATCGATTCAATTAAAAAAATGGATAACAGTGATACAATTAATGTCATGGCGACGATCGTTGTCGAACGTGATTCACAAAAAGGCATCGTCATCGGAAAGCAAGGGAAAATGCTTAAAGAAGTCGGCAGCCGTGCCAGAGTGGACATCGAAAACTTATTGGGCTCGAAAGTTTTCTTGGAACTGTGGGTAAAGGTACAGAAGGATTGGCGTAACAAAGCCAGCCAGCTTCGTGATTATGGTTTCAATGAGAGCGAGTATTAATTAACAAAATTTACGCGTCATGAAAGTTTGGAAAACGGTCAAGCTAATCATATGGTCGGATATTCATATTGCTAGTTAAAAATGAAAGGTGGGCTTTATATGTTGGATTTTACCTGGGAATTATTTAGTGAAACAGGTAATGTGGACACCTATTTGCTGTTTAAGGAGATAGAAGTCGAGAGACAGGAAAGACACTTGGTATTGAATGATGAGCTAGCAGAAATTGATTTTCCTGTTTCATAGGTTAGTCTTGGCGAGCATGGGTGGTGTCTTGGTATGCTCCAAAAATGTGAGGGCATTGTCATAAGGCGAACTGCATATGGAGAAAATAACAAAATCATTACTATATATACCCGTGAGCTAGGAAAAATTGGCGTTATGGCGAGGGGAGCCAGTAAACCTAACAGCAGGCTTTCTGCCGTCACACAGCTTTTTTGCTCCGGGTATTTTCTTATAACCACATCAACCGGACTCGGAAGTCTTCAGCAAGGCGAAATGGTCGATTCACTCCGTTTCATTAGGGAGGATCTTTTTGCCACTGCTTATGCCTCATATATTGTTGAATTGCTTGATAAAAGCGTCGAGGATAAGAAACCGAATCCATATTTGTATGAATTGCTTTCGCAAACCTTGCATTACATAAACGAGGAATATGACGCAGAGGTTTTGAAATTCATTTTTGAAATGAAGATGCTGCCCGTCAATGGGATTAACCCAGTGCTGAATCAGTGTGCCGTATGTGGTGAAACGGAAGGGGAATTCTCCTTTTCGCTTCGGGAAGCGGGCTTTATCTGTCACCGCTGTCTAGGGAAAGACCCTTATCATTATAAAATTTCACCTGCAGCCGTCAAATTGCTGCGGATCTTTTATTATTTCGATTTATCAAGGCTCGGAAACATTTCCGTCAAGCCTGAAACGAAAAAAGAACTGCAGAAAATCATCGATGCTTATTATGAGGAATATTCTGGTCTGCATTTGAAATCAAAAAAGTTCCTGAAACAGATTGATACGATGAAAGATATGTTTTAGGATCTGACCTATTGACATTCCATGCTAGTTTGTATAAAATTCTAATCATCAAATTAAGAAGATTGCGTTGATGGAAAAGAGTATCTGTCATTCTCCATAAAAAGCGAACCCGGGACGGTGGAAGCCGGGATATGGATTTACAGGGAAGGGCGTTTCCGGAGCATGTTGCTTTGAAAAGAGGCCGTTTTATAAACGGCAATTAGGGTGGAACCGCGGGTATACTCTCGTCCCTATGCATTTCGCATAGGGACGGGAGTTTTTTGTTTGCCGAAATGTGAATGGGTTCCGAACCTTTAATTTTCAAAGAGCCGTTTTAAATAACCTGGAGGTGTACGATGAATATTCAAAATATGATTTTAACGTTACAAAAGCATTGGTCTGAACAAGGCTGTATATTAATGAATGCTTATGATGTCGAGAAAGGGGCAGGAACGATGAGCCCATACACGTTCCTGAGAGCCATTGGACCTGAGCCGTGGAGCGTTGCTTACGTGGAGCCATCCCGCCGTCCGGCTGACGGTCGTTATGGTGAGAATCCTAATCGACTGTATCAGCATCATCAGTTCCAAGTGATCATGAAACCCTCGCCTGACAATATCCAAGAGTTATATTTGGATTCCCTGCGTGCATTGGGGATTAATCCGCTTGAGCATGATATTCGCTTTGTGGAGGACAATTGGGAAAACCCATCACTAGGGTGTGCTGGTCTTGGTTGGGAAGTTTGGCTAGATGGAATGGAAATTACGCAATTTACATATTTCCAACAAGTGGGTGGCCTTGAATGTAAACCGGTTTCCGTGGAAATTACATACGGGATCGAACGTCTCGCCTCTTACATTCAAGATAAGGAAAACGTATTTGACCTAGAATGGACAGAAGGATTCACAGTTCGGGATATATTTGGACAGCCGGAATACGAACATTCAAAATATACATTTGAAACCTCCGACCTTGATATGCTGTTTCAACTTTTCACGATGTATGAAAAGGAAGCGCATCGCCAAATGGAAGAAGGGCTTGTACATCCTGCATATGATTATGTTTTGAAATGTTCACATACATTCAACCTTTTGGATGCGAAAGGTGCCATCTCGGTGACGGAAAGAACTGGATATATTGCCCGGTGCCGTAACCTAGCGCGTAAGGTTGCCAAAACCTTCTATGAAGAGCGGGAAAAATTAGGCTTCCCGATTCTTAAAGTGAAAGGGGAGAATACAAATGAGCAAGCGTGATTTGTTATTGGAAATTGGATTGGAAGAGCTGCCAGCCCGTTTTGTGACAGCATCCATGAAACAGTTGTCAGATAAAGTGCAGCAATGGCTAACGGAAAAAGCGATTGATTTCGGAACGGTTGAAGCCTTTTCCACACCAAGACGTTTGGCTATATTGGTGAAAGACGTGGAAGAATCACAAAAGGATATCGAAGAAGAAGCAAAAGGACCGGCTAAGAAAATCGCTGTGGACAGCGAAGGTAACTGGTCTAAAGCCGCATTGGGATTCGTCAGGGGCCAAGGCATGACTTCAGAGGATATTTATTTTAAAGAACTCAAGGGTGTGGAATATGCCCATGTGAATAAATTCATAAAAGGACAGCAGACTGTTCAGCTTTTATCCGAGCTGCAGGAAATCATCAGTGGTATGACGTTCCCGAAAAATATGCGCTGGGCCAATCAAGAGCTCCGCTTCGTCCGTCCGATTAAATGGCTGATTGCCTTATTCGGGAATGACGTAGTGCCATTTAGCATCGCTGATGTGGAAACGGGCCGTGAAACAAAGGGACACCGTTTCTTGGGCGATAGCTCAATCATCGAGCAGCCGGATCAGTACGAAGAAACGTTAAAAGAACAATTTGTAATGGCTGATCCAGATAAACGCCGACAAGTTATTTTAGATCAGATTAAAGGGCTTGAGCAGGAAAAGGGCTGGATCATCCCAGTCGATGAAGAACTGCTTGAAGAAGTGAATAATTTGGTAGAGTATCCAACGGTGTTATTTGGACAATTTGAGGAAGAATTCCTTGAGCTTCCAGCAGAGGTATTAATCACATCAATGAAGGAACACCAACGTTATTTCCCTGTTAAAGATCAGGACGGGAAGCTGCTTGCTTTCTTTGTAACCGTACGTAACGGGGACGATCGCCATTTGGATAAGGTTTCTAAAGGAAATGAAAAAGTCTTGCGAGCCCGCCTATCGGATGCAGCATTCTTCTATAAAGAAGATCAGAAAAAAGGGATTTCGGAAGCTTTGAAAAAGTTGGACAACATCGTTTATCATGAAGAAATTGGTACATTGGCCGAGAAAGCTGCCCGGGTAACTGCAGTGACCGGTGCCCTTGCTGAAGTTTTGAATTTAAAGGCAGAAAAAGAAATGGCGCTTCGTACAGCAGAAATTGCCAAGTTCGATTTGGTGAGTCATATGGTTTATGAATTCCCTGAATTGCAAGGGTATATGGGTGAAAAATATGCGCTCCTAAAAGGAGAAGCCAAGGAAGTGGCCGCGGCTATCAATGAACACTATATGCCAAGGCATGCGGATGACAATGTGCCGCCTTCAGTCATTGGAGCGGTTGTGAGTTTAGCTGAAAAAATTGATACTCTGGCTTCATTCTTCGCTATTGGCGTCATTCCGACGGGTTCCCAGGATCCATACGCTTTAAGAAGGCAGGCGAGCGGTGTCGTTCAAATTCTAGCTGAGAAGAAATGGAATATCTCTTTAGAGGAGCTTATTGTTTTGGGCCTTAAAGGACTTGCATCAAAAGGCATCTTAAAACGTGAACTTGAGGAAGTTAAAGCGGATATGTTCACATTCTTTAAAGCCCGTGTCAAACACCTGTTGCAAGAACAGCAAATCCGTTACGATTTGATTGACGCAGTTCTGTTCAATGAGATCGGTTATATCCATTCCATCGTGGAACGGGCACATGTCTTGGATGCTAAAAAAGACGAAGAAGGCTTTAAAGAAAGCCTGGAAGCTTTGAGTCGCGTCATGAACATTGCAGTAAAATGTGACAATAAAGTGACGGTCGACCCTAGTGCCTTTGAAAATGATCAAGAAACAACGCTATACGAAAAATTCCAAAAAGTTGCCATGCGTTATACTGAATCTAAAGACGAGAATGAGCGCTTTGAACAGCTTGTTTCGCTCCAAACGGAAATAGAGTCATATTTCGAGAATACAATGGTCATGGCAGATGATGAAGCAATCCGTAATAACCGTTTATCCCTTATGAAGGAAATCAGTGATTTGGTTGCAGGCTTTGCTGCCATGAATAAAATCATCCTTTCATAATTGAAAGAGTGTATGGAAATCGGAAACACTTTAAATAAGGGTTTCCGATTTCTTAAAAAGATAAATGGTCAATAAATAGGACAAACATGCCCTTATTAAATAATTTAGTATATAATTATTAAATGAATAACTTTTGTTACTTTACTCTGCGAAAGCAGTGGGGTGGTGATTATAATCCAACTGAATAAGCGTCAGGAACACATTTTACAAATTGTAAAAGAGAACGGACCGATTACTGGAGAACATATTGCCGATAGATTGAACCTTACCAGGGCGACCCTTCGTCCAGATCTAGCCATATTAACGATGGCAGGTTTTCTGGATGCCAGGCCGCGGGTGGGGTATTTCTATACAGGTAGGTCAGGAACACAGCTTTTGACCGACAGCCTTAACCATCTTTATGTACGAGACTACCAATCGATCCCTGTCGTTGTTGACGAGGGCATTTCCGTATATGATGCAATCGTCATGATGTTTTTAGAAGATGTCGGGACCATGTTCGTCGTCGATAAGCATGCATTGCTTGTCGGTGTCTTATCAAGGAAAGACTTGTTGCGTGCAAGTATTGGGAAACAAGAGCTTAACTCCATTCCAGTCAATATCATCATGACCAGGATGCCCAATATTACAATGTGTTCAAAAGAAGACCTTTTGATTGATGTTGCCAAAAAATTGATAGATAAACAAATCGACTCATTACCGGTCGTCAAAGACACAGAAAAAGGCTATGAAGTAATTGGAAGAATTACAAAAACCAATATAACGAAAGCATTCGTAGCTTTGGCTGATGAAGGCTATTAGGGGGCTTGCAAAAGGAATGACGGAGAAAATGAACGGTTCTATTATATATGTTGTATCGGATTCAGTAGGGGAAACAGCGGAATTGGTTACAAAAGCAGCTGCAAGCCAGTTCTCGGGATCTGCTTTTTCCATTAAGCGAATCCCGTATATTGAAGATGAACAAAACGTGGATGAAGTGATTTCACTGGCTAAATTGGATGGGGCGATCATTGCTTACACCCTTGTGAAGCCAGCTATTAGAGCGTATATGAAAGCACAGGTCGAAAAAGAAAACCTGTCTGCTTATGACATTTTAGGGCCGCTCATGGACATACTTCAGGAAAGGGCACCAAAAGGCCCGCTTAATGAGCCTGGTCTGGTAAGAAAACTGGATGATGATTATTTCAAGCGTGTCGAAGCCATTGAATTTGCGGTAAAATATGATGATGGACGTGACCCTCGAGGCATTTTACGTGCTGATATCGTCCTTGTGGGTGTTTCACGCACTTCAAAAACACCATTATCACAGTATTTAGCCCATAAACGCTATAAGGTGGCGAATGTACCTCTAGTACCTGAGGTGGAACCTCCAGAAGAGCTGTTCCTGGTACCTCCTGAAAAATGCATTGGTCTAAAGATTAGTCCGGAAAAGCTGAATCATATTCGCAAAGAACGATTAAAGTCACTCGGGCTCAATGATCATGCGATTTACGCAAATGTTGAGCGTATAAAAGAAGAATTGACATACTTTGATAAAATCATATCAAGATTGAACTGTCCAATTATTGATGTGACCAATAAAGCTGTTGAAGAAACAGCCAATTTGATTATCAATATACTTCAAAACAAAGATCGTTGACCCTTATATTAAGGCAAACAAAATGTGAGCTAGACACTTTAAGTGTCGGCTCACATTTTAATGCAAAGGTCAAAAAAAGGGAATATAAAGAATAAGTTGAAAATAATTACATATAATTCCTCTTGGTTTCCAAATACTAACCGTTGATTTGCATGAAAACATAATCGGAATTTAAATGTTGGCATCTTCTAAACAAATAGACTATAATAAAAAATTGTGAGAAAAAAGTAATCTTAAGGTTTAGACTTAATTAATAAGGAATAAACTAAAGGTTAATGAGATGTCAAGGTTTTTATCATAAAAATAATTCGACATCTTCCGTATAATTCAAAATGGGCTTGCCCTATTCAAGGCAAAATAGGCGCTTTCACTTAAATAAGCAGGTATAATGTTGGCACTATTAAAGGGAACCCTTGTGAGCCAATGCTGAAAAATCACTATATCTTCATAAAGTTTAGGGGAGAAAAAGGATTATGCAGAAAGATGTAGAATTAGAAGGTATGAATAATAAACCTACCATACACGTCGATGCCGATGCATGCCCGGTGAAAGACGAGATCCTTCATTGTGCAGGTTTGCACGATGTCGAAGTCTGTTTTGTTGCATCATATAAAAATATGATGAATAACCCTGAAGGTAAATGGGTTTATGTCGATGCAGACAAAGAAGCGGCAGATCTTTATATAGTAAACTCAGTAAAAAAGGGTGATATTGTCGTTACTGCGGACATTGGTTTGGCTGGGACCCTGCTTCCTAAAAGCGTTTATGTTCTTTCCCCAAGGGGAAAAGAATACACAGACGAGAATATTTTCATGCTCTTGGATATGCGTTATCAGTCGGCGAAACTCCGCAGGCAGGGTAAACATACCAAAGGGCCGAAAGCATTCACAAAGGAAGATCGTACATGTTTTACAAATAAACTTTTGAAAACTTTGTCGAACTTTGCAGGGGATTAGGAAACAGTATCGAATTAGAAACTATCACCAATATTGCAAGGTGGAAAAATGATAAATGGCCGTATAGAAGATGAGAAAATTAACCAAATTCGCGAAGCTGTTGACATTGTTGATTTAATTGGGGAGTATGTCCAGCTGAAGAAGCAAGGACGCAATTATTTTGGCCTTTGCCCTTTTCATGGTGAGAACTCTCCCTCGTTTTCCGTTTCAACGGAAAAACAAATCTTCCACTGTTTTGGTTGTGGGGCAGGCGGGAATATTTTTACCTTCTTGATGGATATAGAAGGCTACAACTTTGTGGAATCTGCAAAAGTTTTAGCTGAAAAAGGAAATGTTCCTTTGGATGTTGAATTGAATAAGGATTCCAAGCGTTCTAACATGCCCGCAGGATCGCAGCAAATGGTTGAAGCCCATGATCTGCTGCGGAAGTTTTATCATCATCTCCTCGTTAATACGAAGGAGGGGCAGGATGCCCTCGAATATTTACTTAAACGCGGGTTTACTGAAGAGACGATAGAGAAGTTCCAAATTGGCTACTCTTTGGATTCATGGGACTTCGTGTCCAAGTTTCTTTTAAAACGTGGTTTTCCAGCGGAATACATGGAGCAGGCAGGGCTTATTATCTACAGGGAAAAAGACGAGTCATATTTTGACCGTTTCAGAAATAGAGTCATGTTTCCAATTATGGATCATCAAGGAAATACGATTGCGTTTTCAGGGAGAGCGATGGGGGACGATGAGCCCAAATATTTGAATAGTCCTGAAACGCCAATCTTTAATAAAAGTAAAACTTTATATAATTTCCATCATGCAAGACCTCACATACGAAAGAAAGAACAAGTAGTCATTTTTGAAGGCTTTGCCGATTGCATTTCAGCTGTTCGAGCAGGTGTGGAGAATTCGGTCGCTACAATGGGGACTGCCCTGACGGACCAGCATATCCAGCTTTTAAAAAGAAATACTGATCAGATACTTATTTGCTACGATTCGGACTCTGCGGGATTGAATGCAGCCAATCGTGCAGTTAATATGCTTCAGGACCATGAGTTTTCCGTGAAAGTCGCTCTCATGCCTGATAAGATGGACCCCGATGACTACATAAAGGAATTCGGTGAAAAAAGCTTTGTTTCTGAAGTAATAGGGGCCAGTTTAACCTACATGGCATTCAAAATGCATTATTTGCGTCGAGGGAAAAATGTAAATAATGAAGGAGATCGAATTCAATATATCGAAGAAGTCCTTAAAGAAATTTCGCGATTGCCCAATGCAGTGGAGAGGGATCATTATCTCCGGCAGTTATCCTCTGAATTTTCCCTATCATTGGATGCGCTGGAACAGCAGCAGCGACAGGTGTTCTTTACGGAACGCAAGAAGGGGACACTGCCGCAGCCCGCTGCCCAAAAGAAAATGGCCCTGCAATATGAGCATAAGTTAAAGCCTGCTCATCATAATGCTGAAACGAAGTTGATTGCCCATATGCTAAAAAGCAGGGATATGACTTTTAAAATTCAGCAGCTGCTTGGGCAAACGGCCTTTCATGTAGACGAACATCAGGCAATCATCACCTATTTATATGCGTTCTATGAAGATGGACACGAACCGGATACAAGCTTTTTCCTTACTTATTTACCGGATCCAAACTTGAGAAGGATCGTTTCGGAAATAGAAATGATGTCAGTGAATGAGGAAGTTACCGATAAAGAACTGACCGATTGTATAAATCAAGTGTTGAAATATGAAAAGTTGTTAAAGATAAAAGAAAAACAAGTTGAAGAAAAAGATGCAGTGAGACGAAGTGATTATGTCACTGCTGCACAAATAGCCATGGAAATAATTAAATTGCGTAAAATGTTGTAGTCGTTTAGGTGTAAGTCCTGGAAGGAGGGGAACTAATGGCTGAAAAACCAGCACGTTCCAAACAAGTTGATAATGAATTTAGCCTTGAACAGGTGAAAGAAAAATTAATAGAGCTAGGTAAAAAACGAGGCTCTTTGACTTTAGAAAAAATCGCAGAAATGATTGGCGGTTTTGAGTTAGATTCCGATCAAATGGATGAGTTCTATGAGGTGTTAACAGAAAACAGTGTCGAAATACTCACGGATGGTGAGGAAGACGATGATGAAGATGATCCTGATGAGAAGAAACTTGCAAAAGAAGAAGAGTTTGACTTAAATGATTTAAGTGTTCCTCCTGGCGTTAAAATTAATGACCCGGTCCGTATGTATTTAAAGGAAATTGGACGGGTAGACCTTTTATCGGCAGAAGAGGAAATTTCTCTGGCTACTCGAATTGAAGATGGGGATGAAGAAGCGAAACGCCGTTTGGCTGAAGCTAACCTTCGTCTTGTTGTCAGTATTGCCAAGCGCTATGTCGGACGAGGAATGCTTTTCCTTGATTTGATTCAGGAAGGTAATATGGGACTTATCAAAGCGGTGGAAAAATTCGATTACCGCAAGGGATTCAAATTCAGTACCTATGCAACATGGTGGATTCGCCAAGCCATAACCCGTGCCATTGCCGACCAAGCAAGAACGATCCGGATACCGGTGCATATGGTGGAAACCATCAATAAATTGATCCGTGTCCAAAGACAGCTACTTCAGGATTTAGGACGTGAACCTTCTCCGGAAGAAATTGCGGAGGATATGGACTTAACTCCTGAAAAAGTTCGTGAAATCTTGAAAATAGCTCAGGAGCCTGTTTCCCTGGAAACGCCAATAGGTGAAGAAGACGATTCCCATTTAGGTGATTTCATTGAAGATCAGGATGCAACTTCGCCATCGGAACATGCAGCATATGAACTATTGAAAGAACAGCTTGAAGACGTATTGGATACTCTTACTGATCGTGAAGAGAACGTTTTGAGACTCCGCTTTGGACTTGATGATGGCCGCACTCGGACACTTGAAGAGGTAGGTAAAGTGTTTGGAGTCACCCGCGAGCGTATCCGTCAAATCGAAGCGAAGGCGTTACGTAAACTGAGGCATCCAAGCCGCAGCAAACGCTTGAAAGATTTCTTGGAATAAAATATATAAGCCCTTAACAGAGCCCTCTTTGAATGCCCAGCGTTCGGGAGTGGCTTTTTTTTTGCAATCCGATGTAAAATTATTCATGTAAAAACAAAATTTATCCAGTTATCTATATAATGGAGATCTGTTTAACACGATAACTGAGTATCCACAACTTAGGTCAAGATCCGTTAAAAAAGAAATGCCCGCAAGGATGTGAAATTCATGGATGAGATGAGAAAGAAAATCATCATTAAAGAAATAAACTCCTGGAAGGAAAGTCGTATGCTTCCGGAGCAATATTATAATTACCTGCTTGCATTATACCGTCAAGGTGAACTGCCGCCATCAAATTCTAATAACACCGGGAGCGATATAAAGGACATTCTTTCCGGGCTGTTGATTGGGGCTCTTTTTGCATTTATTGTATTTTTGAATTATTTTACTGAAATACCCATAAGAATGCAAATGCTTATGACAACAATTTCAATCATTGTCTTTGGACTGGCGGTCCGCCGCTTTATAGGCAGGAAAATCATTTTTCAAATGGCATCGATGGGAATGGCACTATCCTTGCTTTTATTAACAGTCAGTTTGGCGGAATTCATGGCACCCGGCAAAGTGGACATCCTTTATGTTTTCTTGTTCATTAATTGCGGACTCTGGATTTTAATGGGCAAAAAACTGAAGCTGCTCCATTTCTCCCTGGCGGGAAGCTTGGGAGCAATGGTCACTTTTTACTTTTTATTAATATAATTCAATGACGAGCTAACGGTTTTAAATAATGAATTTAGGGTATTATGAAACATATGTAAGAAAAAGTAAAATTGTTTGGAAATATACATAAGTTTTTGACAATTTTAAGAAATTATATAATATCTTCTATTTTTGGGCTTTTACTTGAAACTCTTTTCAAGTAAAATAATATATAGCTGTTTGTATATAATATTAAATATGGTAAGTTTAGGTTCTACATAGGGGAGGAAATACTATGAATCGCAATGCAGTAATGCCTTTTATTATTATCATGGTTTTTGGTATTGGACTTATGTTTTTACTTTCGTTTAAAGGTTTGGGTGATGCCAAAGATCTTGCTAAGGAAAAAGAGGGCGGCGAAAAGACAGAAGAAACAGAAAGTGCCTCTGCATCACCTGAGGACATTTATAAGCAAAACTGTATCTCTTGTCATGGTAACGCCTATCAAGGCGGTGTCGGACCTGCTCTAAAAGGAGTTAGCGATCGACTGTCGGTCGATGAGGTTAAAGACGTGATCACTAATGGACGGGGTGCCATGCCACCAGGCTTAGTCGAAGAACAGAACATTGACGCCATGGCCGAATATATTCATGGACTGAAATAATTAAAACGAAACTGACTCAAGAAATCGTTGGAAGGCGAACTTTTTGAGTCAGTTTTCTTTTATTCCCAAAAGGAAGATTCCGGATGGAAGGTTCCCTTTGCCCAGTGATAGAAAGACCCATGTTTCTCCTTCCTGTAATTTTTCGATTGAACTTGGTATAATCGAATGGGAAACTAATTATATGCAAGACATTATTTGAATTAAGAGAGTTGATAAATATGAACCATGAGAAACTATCGATGAGATTAGAACGTGTTGCCATACATATACCAAAAGGAAGTATCCTTGCAGATATAGGGTCCGACCATGCTTACTTGCCGTGCTATGCGGTGACTAACGGCCTGTGTGACAGTGCTATAGCCGGTGAAGTTGTAGAAGGGCCCTATCAGTCAGCCCGCAAGCAAGTGGCCATAACGGGGCTCGGGGACAAGATAGAGGTACGTAAAGGAGACGGGCTTGAAGTATTGAATCCCGATGAAGCGACATGCATTACGATAGCAGGCATGGGAGGCACTTTAATATCAAGTATATTGGAAAGCGGAAAAGGAAAACTCGGCAAGGCGGAAAGGCTTATCCTTCAGCCTAATGTCGGTGCAGCGAATGTCCGCAGCTGGCTAATCGATAACGGCTGGGAACTTAGTGGAGAGGAAATCCTTGAGGAAGATGGGAAAATCTACGAAATCTTAATTGCTGAAAAAGGGGACCCGCTTCGCCCTTATCGTGTAAACATGCAAACCGGCCTGATTTTCGGTCCTTACTTAAGAAAGCAATTCAGTGACATTTTCATAAAAAAATGGCAGCTTGAGAAAAAACATTTGGAAAGAATCATCGAACAATTGGATGAAAGCGGACGAAGCGGATTGGAAACGAAACGCAATGAATTAAAATCCCAAATTTCCGTAATTGAGGAGGTGCTTAAAGGTTGAAGACAGTAAATGGTCACAAAATCATTGAAATGTTTGAACAATTCTCCCCGAAGCAATATGCAATGGAGGGAGATCCTATCGGTTTGCATGTCGGGCAGCTGAATAAGCCGGTTACTAAAGTGATGATTGCCCTTGATGTATTGGAAGAGGTTGTGGACGAAGCGATAGAACATGGCGTGGAATTAATCATCGCTCATCACCCGCTTATATACCGACCATTGAAAAGAATCGATACAATGGCTGCTGGAGGCCGGATCATCGAAAAACTGATCAAACATGATATCGCTGTTTATGCTGCACATACCAATCTGGATGTAGCTAAGGGTGGAGTAAATGATTTACTTGCCGAAGCGCTCCAATTGCAGGACACAGAAGTATTGGTTCCTACTTACGAGACGGTCCTAAAAAAATTGGTCGTATATGTTCCGGAGGCAGATGAACAAAAGGTGAGGGAAGCCTTAGGTAAGGCAGGTGCCGGAGCAATTGGGGATTACAGCCAGTGTTCGTTTTCTGGAAAAGGTACAGGACGCTTCCTGCCAGGTGAAGGCAGTGAACCGGTAATCGGTTCCAAAGGAAAGCTTGAAGCGGTAGCTGAAATGCGGGTTGAGATGATATTCCCGGAAAGTATCGAGAAGAAAGTGCTTGCTGCGATGATTAAAGCCCATCCATATGAGGAAGTTGCTCACGATATATATAAACTGGAGAATAAAGGGGAGTCACTTGGCTTAGGCAAGATTGGTGTACTTGCTGAAGAAATGACACTTCAACAGTTTGCTGAACATGTGAAGCGGACACTTGATGTGGAAAAGGTACGTGTCGTTGGAGATTTGCAAAGCCCGATAAAAAAAGTGGCCGTGTTGGGCGGAGACGGCAATAAATACTTTACGACGGCAAAATTCAAGGGTGCTGATGTATATGTTACAGGTGATATGTATTACCATACAGCCCATGACGCGATGATGATTGGCTTGAATATTGTGGACCCAGGCCACAATGTTGAAAAGGTGATAAAAAAAGGCGTGGCACGAATCCTTGAAGAAATGTGTCGCGAAAATAATTACGATGTGGAATTCATTCCATCCCAACTGAATACCGACCCCTTCCGCTTCATTTAAATAAAACGAAAAAAGGCAGCCATAGTGGCTGCCTTTTCTTGTGTGTATCATTTTTTCACTTTAATCTTAGGTAAAATTTTATGCAATGGCGTTTTCTTTTCGGTATTCCAAGTCAATTCATCATTTGCTTCATATTGCTCTAGAAAAGCGATAACTTCCTTCGTTATCGGAGTTGGTGTAGAAGCCCCGGAAGTGACTGCAACCGTTTCTGCATCCTTTAGCCATTCAAGGTTCAGCTCGGAAATGTCAGCGATGCGATAAGCTCTCGTGCTGGCAATTTCTTCGGATACTTGTGCAAGGCGGTTTGAATTATTACTCTTGGGATCTCCGACGACGATTAAAACATCAGCTTCGCCTGCTTGCTGGGCAACCGCTTCTTGGCGTACCTGTGTCGCTAAACAAATTTCCTTATGGACTTCGGCATGTGGGAATTTTTCCTTAACCTTATCCATGATATCCAAAACATCCCATTGGCTCATCGTTGTTTGATTGGTCACAATGATCTTATCACTATTCAATGTCAAGGCTTCAACATCTTCATCCTTCTGAACCAGGTGTACGACATCGGGTGCAACTCCGACTGCGCCCTCAGGTTCCGGATGGCCTTTCTTGCCAATATAAATAATTTGATAACCTTCCGCTTCTTTTTCCCGAATTAAGTCATGAGTTGCGGTAACATCGGGACACGTTGCATCAAGCGTAACAAGCCCTTTTTTCTCAGCGATCTTCCTAATCTCAGGGGAAACGCCGTGAGCAGTGAAGATGACGGTTCCGCTGTCCACCTGTTCAATGATATCGTTACGGTTGCTGCCGTCCAACGTGATGATGCCTTCCTCTTCAAACGCATCAGTCACATGTTTGTTATGCACGATCATTCCTAAAATGTAAATGGGGCGTGGCAAGGTTTTATCTAAAGCCGCATTTCGGGCGATGACCATGGCATCGACAACGCCATAACAATAGCCGCGCGGGGAAATTTTAATCACTTTCATCTATGTGTCCTCCTTCAAGGCAAGAAACTCTCACTTTTTATACCTTTCTATTATATAAGACCATAGATGATATTACAAAACATCCTATTTGCATAAATTCGGTTACTGGTAAAAATTTTTTATACCTTTAAATATAAAGCTTTGGACCGGATGACCTTTCCCTTTTGGTATTGTTACGAACTTGGGCGATGGGTTTAGCTTTTTCTTTTTTCTTCGAATCGGTTTTTACCGCACTGTTTTTTACCTCACTTTTTTTTGCCTCTACATTAGGCCCGCTTTCAACGGGAGTTTCCTGGTCCCCGGTATCACCGGCTGACGATATGCTCCGGAAAACTTTCCACATTGAAGGCAGGTTTTTGATCACTGGTCCGTATTGTTCCACCATAGGGGTGAATTGTTCGGCTGCCTGCAGCACCTTTTGCGTATTGGAAAGCATATTGTTCAGGGAATCGGGGTTTTTTAGTGTTTCTAAGATACCGCCTCCGCTGCTTCTTGAAGAACTTTGGTTAGTGGAACCAGCTGGAGCAAACAAGTTAGGCGAACCAGCTTTTTGTTTTGACTTACCAAGTATCTTTGACAATAGCCCTTCCTTCTTTGCAGGCGGCATTTCCTGGCGCTGCGGTTGGGTGAAAGGGCCTCGGAAACCTTGAGGTCCCTGTGGCCCCTGAGGTCTGTTTTGTATAATTGGCCGCCGCATCTGCTGATAAGGGTGGGGGATTTGTGGTGTTTGCCTGAATGGAGCAGGGAGCTGTTGCATTCTTCGACCATTGGGTGGCTGAAAACCGGGTCCGAATTGACGATTTCTATCTGGGAACATGGGTTTCACCTCCTCTATTTTATTATGCTGGTGTATTCTTCTATATAAAATATGCAGCTCGACAAAAAAGGTTTGAGGAAAGAGTGACTGGGCAGTTGTGAAGTGACCGGAAAGAAGGTAAGATGGTAACGGTAGTCTTTTAGCTCCATGTCTGCGGGGGATACGCTATGACCAGGACAGGGGCTTTTCGTTTGCAAGAGTCCAACTTAAGAGAACTAACCTCAGCGCTTGCGCTTTTTGTATAATCCAGCTTCAGCGCCCAGCTCGTTGTGAAAAAGATGATGGACCACATAAGGCAAAAGAGCGCCTTACGGGTCAATCCCTATTTTCTTCACGAGCAACCCAGGCGCTTGCGCTTTTTGTATAAAATTTATTATAATAACAGGACATGTCTAATGACTGACAGGATAAAGGAGTTTTTTGATGAAACAAAACCAATTTGAACGATTTAATTTGAAAAGCTACATTCTAGATGCGGTTCGTACTTTAGGGTTCGATAAGCCGACGGAAATTCAAGAGCGTGTGCTTCCGTCGCTTTTAAAGGGAAGTAGCTTAATTGGACAGTCGCAGACAGGTACAGGAAAAACACATTCCTATTTGCTGCCGATTATGAACAAGCTTGATGCTAGTAAAAATGAGGTTCAAGCGATTATTTCCGCACCAACCCGTGAGTTAGCGAACCAAATCTACAAAGAAGCTTTGAAAATTGCCGACCATTTCCCTGAGGATGAGCAGATTCAAGTCCGTTGTTTCATCGGTGGTACTGATAAACAGCGAATGATTGATAAATTGAAGACACAACCTCAACTGGTAATCGGTACGCCAGGCCGGATCAAGGATTTGGTTGAAGCTCAGGCACTTCAAGTGTATACAGCAAAAATGCTTGTAGTAGATGAAGCGGACCTTATGCTAGACATGGGATTCCTTGAAGATGTCGATGTATTTGCATCACGTATGGCTGAAAAAATTCAAATGCTTGTCTTTTCGGCAACCATCCCGGAAAAATTAAAGCCGTTTTTGAATAAATATATGGAGAACCCAAAGTATGTTCAAGTGAATCCCAAGCAGGCAACCGCTGCGAAAATTGAACATGTTCTGGTACCGCTTCGCCACCGAAACAGAGAGCAGTTACTTCATGATATCATCGTTCGATATAATCCATATTTGGCGATTGTTTTCACGAACACAAAAAAAATGGCGGATCATGTGGCGAATTCCTTGATCGAAAAAGGGTTGAATGTCGGTCGTATTCATGGGGATTTAACGCCTCGTGAGCGTAAAAAAATGATGAAGCAAATCAATGATTTGGAGTATCAATTCATTGTTGCTACAGATCTGGCTTCCCGTGGAATCGATATTGAAGGTGTAAGTCATATCATAAACTATGAATTGCCTTCAGATTTGGATTTTTACATCCATAGGACGGGAAGGACGGCTCGTGCAGGATATTCTGGCATTGCCACTACCATTTATAATACATCCGATGAAGATTCATTGAACCGCCTTGAAAAAATGGGCATTGAATTCCGTGATGCCGATATCCAAAACGGTGATTGGGTTGATATCGATGAACGTAATAAACGTAAAAACCGTAAAAAACAAAAATCTGATATCGATGTTAAAGCGAGCAGGCACGTCAAGAAGCCAACTAAAGTCAAGCCAGGTTACAAGAAGAAAATTCAACGTGATGTGGAAAACTTTAAAAAACGTGAACGTCGTATACAGAGAAAGAAATAAGGGAGAAATCAGATGCTGAAGATTGGATCGCATGTTTCAATGAGCGGGAAAAATATGCTTCTTGCTGCGAGTCAAGAAGCGGCTTCATATGGCTCCAACACATTCATGATCTATACGGGGGCCCCTCAAAATACAAGACGTAAAAAAATCGAGGATTTAAATATCGAAGCCGGAAGACTGCATATGGAAGAGAATGGAATCAGTGATATCGTAGTCCATGCCCCGTATATCATCAATATAGGAAATACTACGAATCCAGCCACATACGAGCTGGGAGTCAACTTCTTACGTAGCGAAATCGATCGGACCGAAGCGATTGGTGCAAGGCAGATCGTACTTCATCCAGGTGCGCATGTTGGTGCAGGCAGTGAACTGGGCATCAAGAGAATCATCGAGGGTTTGAATGAAGTGCTTACTGCTGATGATAAAGTTCAGATCGCCCTTGAAACGATGGCGGGTAAAGGTACTGAATGTGGCAGGTCTTTCGAGGAGTTAGCGATGATCATTGATGGTGTGACCCATAATGAAAAATTATCGGTATGCTTCGATACTTGCCATACTCACGATGCAGGATATAATATCATTGAGGATTTTGATGGCGTACTGAATGAATTTGATAAATTAGTCGGTATTGAACGCATCAAGGTACTTCATATAAACGATAGCAAAAACGAACGCGGCATGCGTAAAGACCGCCATGAAAACATAGGATTTGGTCATATCGGTTTTAAAGCGTTGAATGATATTGTCCACCATCCGCAATTAAGCACTGTTCCAAAAATCTTGGAAACACCTTATGTGGGGGAAGACAAGAAAGACAAAAAGGCACCTTATAAATTTGAAATAGATATGTTCAAGAATAATCAATTTGAAGAAGATTTATTGGAAAAGATCAGATTCCAACAATAATCATAATAGAAAGGGACGATTCATCTTTATTTTGATGAATCGTCCTTTCATTTTACATTGGTTTAAGTAAGACGTTCAAATTCAGGAAGTAGGCCAAGATCCTTTAAAAGGTGGAAGTAAGGTTGTTAAAGAGGGATTCTATTTCCCTGGCTGTGCTTGCACCGGCAACTTTTGTAATTTGACCAAGTACGTTCTGTCTTTGACGTATATCAAAAATGTTAATATTTTTACCTGCTAGAAGTGCAGTGATATCCTGTGCTTGCTTTTGGGTGAGCGCAACCTTGTGCTGCTTAGCAAGGGAAAGCAGTTCATCTGGGCGTATGTTGTTGATTTTATGATTGACCATCATTTCAAATAATTTCAAACGATCTCCTCCTTTGTTAAAACATATGAAGGAGGAAGACGTATGTGAACATGAAACTTTGTTTGATTTGAGGGAATTTGGTTCCGCTAACGTTTTTTGGTGGTTCTGGTCGGATGGGCACTTGTTTTGAGGACCGGATTCTTTACATCTGGACTTCTTTGATTTATACTAACGATTGTTAATCGTAATGATTCTTAAAAAATAGGTGATCTCTTTGGATAATGTAGTAAACCCCATAGTTAAATTAGAAGATATATCTTACAAATATACAAAAGATCTAGTGCTGGAACATGTTTCGCTTGAAATTCCTAGAGGTGCCTTCTTAGCTATCGTCGGGCCGAATGGATCCGGTAAGTCAACACTTTTGAAATTGCTGCTTGGTCTGTTCAAGCTTCAAAAGGGAAAAATTGAATTATTCGGGGAAGATATACGACGATTTAAAGATTGGCAAAAGGTCGGGTTCGTTTCCCAAAAGGCGAACTCCTTCAACTCTGGATTCCCTGCCACTGTATTTGAAGTGGTTCAAAGCGGTTTGACCAAAAAAATAGGATTATTCAAGTTTGCTGGTAAAGAGGATAAGCAAAAGGTGAAGAAGGCCTTGGAATCAGTGGACATGCTTGAATATCAGAACCGCAATATCGGAGAATTGTCCGGAGGGCAGCAACAGAGGGTATTCATTGCCCGTTCACTGGTCAGCGAGCCGGAATTGATGATATTGGATGAGCCCACGGTTGGCGTTGATTCAAAGAACGTCCACCAATTTTATGAAATGCTTGAGATGTTGAATAAAAAATTAGGAATATCCCTGATTTTAGTAACCCATGATGTTGGTACTGTGACCGATAAAGTCACACATGTCGCCTGTTTAAATAAAAAGCTTCATTTTCACGGGGATGCCTGTGAATATAATGAGTTGAATGAAGGCGAGCTCTCGTCCATTTATGGACATGGGGTCCAATTTTTAAATCATGATCATTAATATGTTTTGGAGGATAGCCCAATGATATCGGGGATATTGCAATTTGAATTTTTGCAGAACGCATTCTTGACCGGAATCATCATCGGAGCGATTGCGCCATTAGTGGGCGTTTTTGTCGTGGTAAGGCGGATGTCGATGATTTCCGATGCGCTCAGTCATGTAGCGCTTGCTGGTATAGCGTTTAGTTTACTGCTTCAGAAGAGCTTTCTATCTCTAGCAGGATTGAATCCACTTTATATAGGGATGGCTTTTTCTGTAGGTGGTTCATTATTCATTGAAAAATTAAGAGGGGTTTACAAGCATTACCAAGAGCTTGCAATCCCGATCATTATGTCCGGCGGCATGGGTCTTAGTGTCATTTTCATTTCCATTGCAGATGGTTTCAATACGGATTTATATGGTTATTTATTCGGCAGTGTAAGTGCCGTCAGCCGGGCGGACCTGTATGTCATATTGGCAGTGGGGATAGTCGTTGCCTTGATGCTAACCCTCTTGTATAAAGAATTATTTCTGTTATCTTTTGATGAAGAGCACGCGAAAGCGTCCGGAATACCTTATAAAGCCATTCATTTTATTTTCATTGTCATGGTAGCATTGGTCATTGCCGCTTCCATGAAAATAATTGGCATATTACTGGTTTCTTCGCTCATGACGCTCCCGGTAGCAGCTAGTCTCCGCTTTGCGAAGGGCTTTAAGGAGATGATTGTTTTTTCGGTATTATTCGGTGAAATATCTGTCATAGGCGGATTGTTTTTATCATACAACCTTGATCTCGCTCCTGGTGGGACCATTGTAATAATAGCTGTGCTAATTCTCATCTTGTCAATTTTGTTTGATAAGTGGAAAAATCGATAGATGGGGTGATTTTTTTTGAACGTAACTACTGCCATGCAATTATTAAAAGATAAAGGTTTTAAACATACAGGAAAGAGGGAGGAAATGCTTCAGCTTTTCTCTTCCAGCGATAAATATTTAACGGCAAAAGATGTTTTGGAGAATATGAAAAAAGACTATCCAGGGTTAAGTTTCGATACGATTTACAGGAATCTTTCCTTATTTGTCGAACTAGGCATCTTTGAAGCGACCGAGTTGGAAGGGGAAAAGCATTTTCGCTTTACTTGCGGTCATTCCTCCCACCATCACCACTTCATCTGTTTGAATTGTGGAAAAACGAAAGAAATCGAATTATGCCCGATGCAGGAACTTCAGGAAAGCTTGAAGGACTATGATGTTTCGGGGCATAAATTTGAAATTTACGGACGCTGTCCCGCATGTAGCGTATCTTTGGAAGCATAAAAAAACCATCGACCCTCGGTCAATGGTTTTTTTCTTGTATCATTTTATGGCTGCAGGTTTACCTGACATCCAATTATTCACCCAGACTGATGCTTCTTGCCAATTGTTGACCCGAATCACCCTTTCAGGCACAGGATCTTGGTTGTAAGGAGTATTAAATAAAATCACGGGTATTTTACACTCCTCCGAAATGGCCACTGCATTATCGTGCTTGTCCTCTAAAAACAGGTCGATATCAAATTTCTTGGCTGCAGCCACTTTATCGTGTGAACCTACAAGCTCTATATGATCATAAAGGACTTGATTCGTCGTGAACCAGTTCTTCGTTACATCCAATAAACGGGAGCTCCTGGCACTGATAAAATATAAGTTGGCTTTTTCTGTCCATTTTTCCAATACATCTTTCGCTCCTTCAGCCAATAAAGATTCGGAATAGATGAGTGGCTCGGTTTCAATGAACCATTTAGTGAATTCTTCTTTTGGAACATTCACGAAAGGGAATAAGTCATACTCCGTAATGTCTTCATAAGCTAAATTCAGCTGAAAAGCTTTATTTAAAAAGGGGACCATGGAATCTGGTCTCGTAACAGTCCCATCTATATCAATGCCAAAACGTTTTTTCATGATGAATCTCTCCTCATTTTCAATACTTGTAATAGTGTAACATATACCATCATAGCTTTGGTAAAAACCCATATTTATTTCCA
The DNA here is from genome assembly GCF_030348945.1 of Peribacillus sp. ACCC06369. Taxonomy (NCBI): domain Bacteria; kingdom Bacillati; phylum Bacillota; class Bacilli; order Caryophanales; family Bacillaceae; genus Peribacillus; species Peribacillus sp. ACCC06369. The sequence goes on along the minus strand of NZ_JAUCEN010000002.1, from coordinate 3,572,886 downwards.
AGACATGAAACCATTTTCACGATGGATTCCAGCAATTTTTACATACACTATAAATGCTCCACAAACGAAAGTGAGGGATGCAAGAATGGAAAAAGATCAATACTCCAGTATTGACGATGAGATGCAATTGGCTAAAGAGGGCAGTGATACATCCGTTGTGGATGATCAACATCATGAGCGGTACTATAATGAAGATACACCTTCAGATGACAGACGATATGAAAGTCGCGGGACCGATGCCAATTTGGATAACCGCTATCAGGAAGAAACGTCTGCCGAAATTTCAACACCACCTCAGCGAATCAGGACATATAGGGATGACGAGTCTGCAGGTGCTGCTGATTCCGGGGATGTGGCATCAAGAGGGAAAGTTATTGGTGTCATAGCTTTGATCATCTCCGTTTTATCGTTATTCATGATGCCTTTCATCTTAGGGGTTGTGGGTATCATTGTAGGGATAGTGGCAAGAAGCCGAGGATCGAACATGGGTACTTGGGCCATAGTCATAGGTGCAATCTCCATCATCGTTGGCATATTCATCCTGCCATTCTTTTAAGCGTTATGAAACCCTTTGATGTCATTTCTCCAAAATGCATCAAAGGGTTTTTCAAATGAAAAAAAAATCCCGATAATGAAAATTCGGGATTTTTTGCTTTATTTATTTAGTAAAGCTGCAGCAGCAGCTTCGGCTCTTTGTTTTTCATAGTACTCTTCAGCAATTTTGTCAATTTCCTTTTTCAGTTCCTCGACCATCGTCTCTTCAGGTACTTTACGAACAATCTGACCTTTTCTAAACAGCAAACCTTCACCACGAGCCCCGGCTATGCCGATATCAGCCTCACGGGCTTCCCCAGGACCGTTTACCGCACAACCAAGCACTGATACCTTGATTGGTGCTTTAATCGTCTGGATGTACTCTTCAACCTCATTCGCGATGGAGATTAAATCAATTTCGATTCGACCGCAAGTAGGGCAGGAAATTAAAGTGGCCATGTTAGAAGCAAGGCCAAATACTTTTAGGAGCTCCCTTGCCACCTTCACCTCTTCGACAGGATCGGCACTTAAGGAAACACGCATCGTGCTTCCAATACCTTGACTTAGGATTGCACCTAGTCCGGCAGCACTTTTTACTGTTCCGGAGAACAGTGTACCTGATTCCGTGATCCCAAGATGTAAAGGGTAATCGAATGCTTTTGAAGCTTTTTCATATGCTTCGATGGCTAAATTCACATCGGAAGCTTTCATGGAAACGATAATGTCATGAAAATCGAGATCTTCCAGGATCTTGATATGGTGTAAAGCACTTTCTACCATTCCATCAGCAGTTGGGTACCCATATTTATCCAGGATTTTCTTTTCAAGAGAACCGGCATTGACCCCGATGCGGATTGGAATTCCTTTGGCCTTCGCAGCTTTCACGACTGCCTCAACCTTTTCACGGCGTCCGATGTTACCGGGATTTATCCTGATTTTATCCGCTCCGCCTTCAATGGCCTTCAGAGCAAGTTTATAATCGAAATGAATATCGACTACAAGAGGGATGTTAATCCGTTTTTTTATTTCAGGGATTGCATCGGCTGCCCTTTCATCCGGACATGCGACCCGTACGATTTGGCATCCCGCTTCTTCAAGACGAAGGATCTCTGCAACCGTTGCTTCAACATCATGTGTTTTTGTAGTTGTCATGCTTTGTACTATAACTTCATTATTGCCGCCAATCGTTAAGTTTCCGACTTTAATTGGCCGCGTCTTGGTGCGATGTATGATTTCACTCAAGTGGAATTCTCTCCTTTAGGAAAAAATCAGTTTTGATTTTTAATTTGCTACTCTCAAATATTGTATCAATGTACATACCGGTTGACAAGGAAATAGGACGCAATATCTTTTTTCAACATGAAGGATTCCCTATTCCTGGATATATTCGTTGCATGGAAACCCCTCTTAATGGTTCTTGGGAAGGGGGAGTTCTCCATTAAGACGGTTATTTATAAACGGGTATCTTATATGTTTTGCCAATTTGCATATTTTCGGGCGGCAATCCTTCATTCAAACTTTGAAAGTCAGAGATGATCGTTTCGATTGGCTGATTGGATCCGCCTTTTTCCGTTTCAACGATGGAGAGTAAGGTATCCCCGGGTTTCATGGTGATTTCTTTATAAGCAGCAGATGGTGCGGATGCAGGCTGGCTGGCCGGGACGGCCGGTTCGCTTGTAGTGGCCGGTGGATGGGAAGCCGGCAGGGTCCCCGTAGTCAGATCGAAATAAATAATAAATAAAGTGAAACAGAATGAGATAAAAAGCAGTAGCCGTTTCAATTTTCCATCCTCCCAAGCTTGTCTTTAATTCATATATACTTGGAAGGGTCCGAAAATATGCCTAAAAATGGGCGGTTTTTCAAATGGAATATGGGGTACCATTCAAATTCTCTATTTCAGTTGAGTAAAATTCTTATTTGAATGGGAGCTAAGAAAGGAGCTGATCTCCTTTGTAGTCAGACCAATCTCTCTTGCCTGCATTATAAGTAACAACCACTGTACATCAATATTACTCTCCTTCACGTCTATCACCTCTTAATTACTATTTCAAGTATAAGTATAGGAATAACTTGGTGAGTATTTTGTCGAATTAAGTAGATATGAAAAAATGATGACTGTAGTCATATGCGGGGAAAGGATTACCCGATTATTAGCAAAAGAAAAAGATCCGCACCAGGATGGGTCCGGATCTTTTTCTTTTTAAAATCAATCTTCGATCTTATTAGTTGATGTTTCTTTAATGGATAAATATAACATCATCAATGTCACAAACCAGCTAATGATTGAAGCGAATGGAACCGTTGCTTGAAAAGCATCCATGATGGTGAAGAATATGGTGGCAAGCGTAATGCTGTAAGCACTAATTCTCCATAAATGCCTATAGGAAAGCGAACGGCCAAGGGCATTTTTGAAAAGAAGACCGAAAGCGGCAAGGATTGTCACTTTAATGAAAATTCCGCTGGCAGTAAACAGGTATAATATAAGTAGTAGCAATGGAAGGATGATCGGTAGCACAGATTCGACTGAATCAAGCCAAGTGGATATGTCCTGATTATCTCCTTCCAAAAGTGAATATGGAGAGGATTGCACGTTGCCTCCAGATACGAAAACCAGATCAGACTTTAAAAGTGCGACAGCCTCATCAGCTTTTGCAGCCACTTCTTCCGGGGTTAAGGCTCCCGTACCATCTACAAAAATTTGATAACCGTTTTTATTCAAGCTAAATGGTTCACCTTCTTCAGTCGTCAACGTGCCATTTTTGATTTCAAATGCCGGCAAGTCTTCGGATACTGTTTCATGCATGGCATCTATCCCGTCAACTATCATTGTACCGAAATAATAAGCTGAAGGGAGAAAGGCGATTAGACTTATAAAGAATACGAATAAAATCGTTTTCCCGATACCTTGGTTTTGAAAGGAAGCGATATCTTTAGGAGAATATAAGCTTACCCATAGTTGTTTGAATATGTTCAATGTTTTCAGCACCTAACTATATAAGATTCCTAACCAATTTTAACTATATGGGAAAAATAAAACAACCTGTATTCAGCTTCATTGGTTTCAACCATCAATAAAGAGGCAATTATGGAGAGATAAAGCCAATTTATAAATGAAATGAGAAAGGGCGTTTTTGGTTATGGATACACTATTTTGGATAATAATCATCCTCATGTTCATAATGGGCTTCGTCGGTTTGATTTTTCCGATCATCCCAAGTGTTTTATTCATATTCGGCGGAATATTGTTATATGGACTATTTTATTCGTTTGAACCATTTGGCTGGTTTTTCTGGACGGTACAAATTCTATTCGTCATCCTTTTATTCGCAGCCGATTATATCGCAAACATGGTTGGGGTCAAAAAATATGGCGGCACGAAAGCGGGGGTTTGGGGCAGTACGATTGGGCTTCTGGTCGGACCATTCGTGATTCCGTTCGTCGGAATTTTAATAGGTCCATTCATCGGGGCATTCCTGGCAGAAATCCTAGTCCATAAAAAAGACCCGGTCACTGCTTCTAAAATCGGCCTTGGTTCCGTCATAGGTTTTATAAGTAGTGTAATCACAAAAGGCATCATTCAATTACTGATGATCGGATATTTTATATTCGTGGTATTCTCATAGGAAATAAAATCGAAAAATGAAAAATTGAGGCATAAGGTTTGAAACGGTTACAAAAATTTGATACTCTATTGCTAGCGAGCTTCAGGTATCTTTCGAGAACTGAAGCCCTCAAAAAAAAACAGCTTACATAGGGAGGAATTTTATTATGGCTTTTGAACTTCCACAATTACCGTATGCATACGATGCATTGGAACCACACATCGACAAAGAAACAATGAACATTCACCACACTAAACATCACAACACATATGTGACAAACCTGAACAATGCTCTAGAAGGCAACCAAGAACTTCTAAGCAAAAGCGTTGAAGAAATTGTCGCTAACCTTGACGCAGTGCCTGAAGCTGTTCGTACAGCTGTACGCAACAATGGTGGCGGACATGCTAACCACACTTTATTCTGGGAAATCCTTTCACCTAACGGCGGCGGACAACCAACTGGTGAATTAGCGGATGCTATCACTTCAAAATTCGGAAGCTTTGACAGCTTTAAAGAAGAGTTCGCTAAAGCAGCTACAACTCGTTTTGGATCTGGCTGGGCTTGGCTTGCTGTCAACAATGGCGAGTTGGAAGTAACAAGCACACCGAACCAGGACAATCCTTTATCAGAAGGTAAAACTCCTCTTCTTGGATTGGACGTTTGGGAACATGCTTACTACCTAAACTATCAAAACCGTCGTCCTGAATACATCAATTCTTTCTGGAATGTTGTAAACTGGGATGAAGTTGCAAAACGTTACAGCGCTGCAAAATAATTTGTAATTAATTAAAAAGACAGGAACCCCCTTTCCAGGGAATCCTGTCTTTTTTTTGTTTCTTATAATGAGGGGACTACAACAGTATAAGTGCAACTACTTCTCTGTCTTCGCCATCCTTGTCTCGCCAATCGAAGAGTTTTCTTTATACTGTTCTTGATCCCTGATTTCAAGAGAGAGGAAAACAGTATAAGTGCAACTACTTCTCTGTCTTCGCCATCCTGTCTCGCCAATCGAAGAGTTTTCTTTATACTGTTCTTAATTCCTAATTTCAAGAGAGAGGAAAACAGTATAAGTGCAACTACTTCTCTGTCTTCGCCAATCGAAGAGTTTTCTTTACCTTTTTTTACATAAATTCTTTTGTTTTTTCAAACACTAGAGTGGAATTTAAAGGAGAGTTAAAACAATGGGTATTTTAGAGAGATGGTTGGGTGAAGCGGGAGGGAAGAAGGATCTGCATCTCCTTTTGTTTATTGGCGGTCTGTACAGCCTAAGTATTGCTTTATCCAATACATTCGTTAATGTGTACTTGTGGAAACAATCCGGTCAAATTATTGATATTGCCGTATATAATCTAACCGTGGTGCTTTTTCAACCACTAACTTTTATCTTTGCTGGCAGGCTGGCGAAAAAAGTGGATCGAATCATTGTTTTGCGTCTAGGCGTTATCTTTTTGGCCCTATTTTATTTATCTGTCCTTTTGGTCGGCACACATGCAACGGATTTCCTATGGCTGCTTGGTGCACTGTTAGGTATTGGTTATGGGTTTTATTGGCTTGCCTATAATGTATTGACTTTTGAGATCACTGAACCGGAAACAAGAGATTTCTTCAATGGTTTTTTAGGGATTTTATCATCCCTCGGGGGAATGGTTGGTCCGATTCTTTCAGGGTTCATCATTTCGAGGCTTGAAAAATTCACGGGATATTCCATTGTATTCGGATTGTCTTTGCTATTGTTTTCCGTTGCGGTGTTTCTTAGCTTTTCGTTAAAAAGGCGTCCGGCTCATGGGAAATACTTTTTCCTTCGGATATTGCAAGAACGTAAAAATAATCGAAATTGGCTCTTGATTACCCGTGCTCACTTTTTTCAAGGGATACGAGAGGGCACATTCATGTTCATCATTTCGATTACAGTTTTCATTCAGACGGAGAGTGAACTGGCCTTAGGTAGCTATGGTCTGTTAAATTCAGCCATTTCATTCGTTGCGTATTTTTTTGCTTCGCGATATATAAAACAGCCGATGCGGAAAAAAGCGATTCTTATTGGGGGAATCCTGTTGTATGCAGGGGTCTTATTGATTGCATTTGATATCACATTCGGAAAGCTTCTCATTTATGGGGCGATTGTTGCTACCGCTTATCCTATTCTTTTGGTTCCTTATATTTCATTGACTTATGACATTATAGGCCGCGCTTGGAAAGCAGCGGAAATGAGGATTGAATATATCGTTGTCAGGGAACTGTTCGTTCATATTGGAAGGATTGTATCCATATCGGGATTCATTCTTTCCGTCATGTTTTTCGACCTAAAGCAAGTACTGCCGGTTTATCTTTTAATCGTCGGGGCAGGGCATACCGTGATATATTGGTTTGTACGGAAAATCGATATCATTGACCAAGATTAGAGGCCTTAGTGGCCTCTTTTCAATATCCATGACTTACGGTTTTAGGAAATATGAGCCGTAAGTCACTTTTTATGTAAAGTTCGTTAGATGTTTAATATTTCTAGAACACTAAGGTAGAAAAAAATATAAATGTTCTATAGAATAGTATAGGACTATTATGACTATGTAAAAAGGATGTGTGGCTTAGTGTGAATAAAAAGAAAAAGAAAAAGACGCATGTGCCTTTCAGATTGAATATTCTTTTCTTTTTAGTGTTTGTTTTGTTTTCCGCTTTAATTTTACGCTTGGGTGTTGTACAGATTGTTTATGGTGATGATTACCGGCGTGAGATTGAAAGAACAGAGGAAGTGACCGTGAATAATTCGGTGCCCCGTGGGAAAATGTATGACCGGAATTTAAAATTGATGGTCGATAACCAACCACTGGATGCAATTACATATACACGAAAGCAAGGTACGAAACAAACAGAAATGGTGGAAACGGCTGAAAAACTCGCGAAGCTGATCGAAAAAGACACAAAAAAAGTGACTGAGCGCGATAAAAAGGATTTTTGGATTTTAAATAATCCAAAGTTGGCCGAGAAGAATGTTACGGATAAAGAGAGGAAAAAGGTGGAAGAGGGAGAGCTGGAAGAAAGTGATTTGTATAAGCTTCAGCTTGATCGGATTACTTCAGATGAAATAGAGCTTTCGAAAGATGAGCTGGAAGTCCTTGCCATCTATAGGGAATTTGCTAGCGGATATGCCCTTACCCCGCAAATTGTGAAAAACAAGAAAGTAACGAAAGAAGAATTCGCTAAGGTGAGTGAAAACCTTGATTCGCTCCCAGGGGTCGATATATCAACAGATTGGGATCGTTTTTATACGTATAATAAAACGCTTAAATCTGTATTAGGTAAAGTTTCTTCATCTGAAGAGGGTTTGCCTAGTGAAAGCCTGAACTACTACCTTGCACGTGATTACAGCCGGAATGACCGTGTAGGTAAGAGTTATATTGAGGCGCAATATGAGGATATCCTCCAAGGGCAGAAAGCGAAAGTAAGGAATGTGACCGATAAATCAGGAAATGTTGTCGATTCCGAAGTGATTACTGAAGGTTCGCGAGGAAAAGATCTTATATTGACAGTTGATATGGATTTACAGCTTGCAACAGAGGAAATCATTGAAAAGGAATTGATTGCCAAGAAAAAAATGGGTAACACCAAATTCTTGGACAGGGCCTTTGTCGTCATGATGGATCCCGATACAGGGGAAATTTTAACGATGGCGGGTAAGAAATATGAGAAGGATTCAAAAACAGGGAAATCTTCCATAGAGGACTTTGCATTAGGGAATATTACGACTTCCTATACAATGGGCTCCTCAGTAAAAGGCGCAACTGTTTTGACCGGTTATCAGCAAGGAGCCATTCAGCCAGGTACATACTTTTATGATACGAAGCTGAAGATTAAGGGTACAAAGGAAAAAGGCTCATATAGTAACTTTGGGAACATTAATGATTTGACTGCGTTAAAAGTATCCTCGAACGTTTATATGTTCAGAACGGCAATTAATATTGCAGGTGCGCATTATGTGCCGAATGAACCTTTGAATATAAGTTCAAGTGCCTTTTCAACCATGCGTAATTCATTTGCCCAGTTTGGCTTGGGTGTCCGAACGGGGATCGACCTCCCGAATGAAATGAGTGGATTCAAAGGTTCGGAAACGTCACCAGGTAAACTGCTTGACCTCGCAATCGGACAGTACGATACGTACACACCGATTCAGCTTGTGCAGTATGTTTCAGCCATTGCGAATGGCGGTAACCGCATGAAGCCGCATATGGTTAAGGAAATCCGCGATCCGGTAGATAATAATGAGGAATTGGGTCCTATTGCGGAAGACGTTTCACCAACTGTCCTTAATCGTCTTGAGATGAAGGAAGAATGGATAGAACGTGTGCAGAGCGGTTTCGAGAAAGTTTCCATGGAACAAGGCGGAACAGCATATAAGTATTTTGGTAAGAAACCATATACGGTAGCGGCTAAAACCGGAACGGCGCAAGCGTTCTATGATGGTCCGAACCGAGCGGATTATAGCGAACCTCAAGATACGATGAATATCACGTTGGTCGGCTATGCCCCTGCTAAAAATCCGGAAGTTGCTTTTGCTGTTGTTGTACCGTGGGCGTACCAGGGCCATTCGGGTCATGATATGAGTAAAAAAATTGGCGAAGAGATTATGGATACTTATTTCGATCTGAAGAAAGAACGGGCAAAGAAGGAAAATACTGAAACCTCGACTGATTTGAAAGTGGAGAATGGTAAAGACGTCCAAAAGGACCAGGCTGAAGTTAGAAAAAGCCAGGAAAATGAATAAAAGGTTAAAACACGTTTTTGGGTAAACCGAAAACGTGTTTTTTTGTCATAAAATAAAATTGCTCAGTGATGCTATCAGAATGCCTCGAGCTTTGCACTTTCCCCTTATGAAAGAGATTTATAATCACTTCAGTTGGAGTAATTTCCCGCACATGTAAATACCCCTTGGGCACAAAATAAGAGAGTGATTAAAAGACTTTGACTACCTTTACAATATAAACACAATTATTTACTGAACATTTACAATTGCTTTAAACGGGATTTACAGTCTAAACGTATGATGTGAGAGTAGGACAAAATATTCATATAAAATTCTTAGGGGGATATACAAATGAGACGTTTCAAATTTATGGCAATGACTGCAGTAATGGGTGGAGTAATCGCAGTGGCAGCTGGATGTGGATCTAATGATACTACAAATAGCGGTAAAGGAAATGAAACGGCTTCAGATCAACTCAAGGGCGAAGTGATTATGGATGGTTCATCGACTGTATTTCCAATCATGGAAGCAGTTGCTGAAGAATATATGGCGGAACAACCTGATGTTAAAGTATCTGTAGGATCATCGGGAACAGGTGGCGGATTTAAAAAATTCATCGCTGGTGAAACGGATCTAAGTAATGCGTCCCGACCAGTCAAAGACGAAGAAAGTGCGTTACTTGATGAAAAGGGAGTTAAGTATACAGAAATGAAGCTTGCGTTTGATGGTATTTCTATCGTTGTCAATAAAGATAATGAGTTCATTGATAAAATGACAGTTGACGAACTAAAAAAGCTTTGGGTTGACAATGGATCAGTGAAGAAATGGTCTGATATACGTCCGGAATGGCCGAAGGAAGAAATTAAATTTTACTCTCCGGGAACTGATTCTGGCACATACGATTATTTCAACGAAGTTATTTTAGAGGAAAAACCAATGGTCGAAAATGCGACTCTTTCTGAAGATGATAACGTTCTTGTACAAGGGGTCGAAGGTGACAAAAATGCGATTGGTTTCTTCGGATTTGCTTACTATGCAGAAAATAAGGATAAATTAAAAGTTGTATCCATCGATAATGGTAAGGGTGCTGTTGAGCCTACCCATGAAACGATTAAAAGCGGGGAGTATGCACCACTGTCTCGTCCTCTGTACACATATGTATCCAATAAAAGTGTAGCTGAAAAGGAACAAGTGGCTGATTATACTCAATTCGTCATTGAAAATGCTGGAGAGCTTTCTGAAGAAGTAGGCTACGTTAGCTTACCGGAAGAAGAGTACAAGAAGGATCTTGAAAAATTGAACGAACTAAAAAAATAATCTGTTTAACAGGCTGCCCAATCTCTTAGTATAAATAGGGGGATTGGGTAGCCCCTTAATATTGCGTGTCTGAAATGGAGGATACATGTTGGAACCGAAACAAACAGATACCTATTCTGTACAGCGATTGATATTAGAAAAGAAAAGCAAAAAAAGATGGAATATAGAGAAAATCATTCCTAAGCTGTTATTCCTTACAGCTGTGATTTCTGTATTTATAACCATTGGAATAATCCTTACGTTGATTTTTGAAACTTTTATATTTTTTGACAAAGTGTCCATCGTGGAGTTTTTAACAGGACAAAAATGGTTACCCTTTGCATCCACGCCTTCCTATGGGGTTATGCCACTTGTTGTTGGAACGTTGAAGGTAACGGTAATAGCGGCGTTAGTTGCAGTTCCGGTAGGTCTTGCAACAGCCATTTTCTTGAGTGAATATGCATCGGAGAAAACACGGAGAATCATTAAGCCGATTTTAGAAGTTTTAGCTGGAATCCCTACTATCGTTTACGGCTTCTTTGCCTTAACCTTTGTAACGCCAGTATTGCGGGATATTTTTCCTTCCCTTGACATGTTCAATGCCTTAAGTCCTGGGATTGTGGTAGGAATCATGATCATGCCAATGATTGCCTCTTTATCGGAAGATGCACTTGTCTCAGTACCGAAATCGATTCGTGAAGGTGCGTATGCTCTAGGTGCTACGAAACTGGAAACGACGATTAAAGTGGTATTGCCAGCGGCCATGTCCGGAATCGTTGCTTCAATTGTCCTGGCTTTATCCAGAGCGATTGGAGAGACCATGATCGTAAGTGTCGCAGGTGGATCGACTCCAAGTATGAGTATGGACGTCACAAGTTCTATTCAAACGATGACTGCCTATATCGTACAGGTGAGTACTGGAGACGCAGGGTATGGGACAACGATTTACTACAGCATATATGCGGTTGGAATGACACTGTTCGTCTTTACGCTTATTATGAATTTATTGGCGCAGTTCATCTCCCGCAAGTTCAGGGAGGAATATTAAAACATGAAACTGATAAACAAAGATCATGTTGTAAAGAAAATGCCCACTCGGCTGGCGGTTAACTCGATATGTAAAGGATTATTCTTCTTAGCAACCTTATTTGGCCTTCTGGTATTGGCCATCTTATTTTATCGGATATTGACTCAAGGAATTGGTCATTTGAATTTGGATTTCTTCCAGAATTTCGCTTCAAGAAGACCGGAAGAGGCTGGTGTAAAGGCAGCTCTTATCGGTTCTATATGGTTAATGGCCGTCGTTACTCCAATTTCCCTTTTTCTCGGTGTGGGAACGGCGATCTATTTAGAGGAATATGCAAGAAAGAATTGGATCACCACTTTTATAAAGTTGAATATTTCCAATCTGGCAGGTGTTCCGTCAATTGTATTTGGATTACTCGGTTTGACGGTTTTCGTTAGGGCTCTAGCCTTGGATCGCTCCGTGTTGGCAGCAGGTTTGACGATGAGTCTACTCGTCTTGCCAGTCATCATTGTTGCAGCTCAGGAAGCCATACGTTCTGTACCGCGTGATATAAGGGAAGCTTCTTATGGAATGGGTGCAACAAAATGGCAGACGATTTTGAAAGTGGTTCTTCCAGCTGCGATACCTGGTATTTTGACAGGTGGAATACTCGCTTTATCCCGGGCGATTGGAGAAACGGCACCATTAGTGGTAGTTGGTATCCCGTTGTTCATCGCATTTTTACCGCAATCGGTCATGGATACATTTACGGTGCTACCGATGCAAATCTATAACTGGACATCCCGGCCACAGGAGGAATTTCAGCAGGTTGCGGCTGCGGGTATTATCGTTTTACTTGCTCTGTTAATTTTAATGAATTCGATAGCTGTCATAATCCGTAACAAATTCCAGAAAAGATACTGATTGGAGGAAGGAAAGAATGAATATGACATTAGAGGGACCCAAAAAGGCTCCAACAGTTGGAATAGAAAATGCAGATTCTGTTTTCTTAAAGGAAACGGTGTATGAAACGTCAGATCTCAATTTATGGTACGGCGAAAACCATGCTTTAAAAAATATTAACCTAGATATGTATCAAAATGAAGTGACAGCCATTATCGGGCCATCAGGATGTGGGAAATCTACCTACATCAAAACATTGAACCGAATGATCGAACTAGTCCCGAATGTTAAAACGACAGGCCAGATTAAATATAGGAACCGCAATATTCTAGATCAGTCTTACAAGGTAGAAGATTTAAGGACACAGGTTGGTATGGTTTTCCAAAAGCCTAATCCCTTCCCTAAATCAATTTATGAAAATGTCATATACGGACCAAAAATCCACGGTATCAAAAATAAAAAAATTCTGGACCAAATCGTGGAAAAGAGTTTAAAAGGGGCAGCCATTTGGGATGAAGTGAAAGACCGTCTGCATGAAAATGCGTATGGCCTTTCTGGTGGACAACAACAGCGCCTTTGTATCGCTCGCTGTCTGGCGATTGAACCAGATGTCATTTTAATGGATGAACCGACTTCTGCTCTTGATCCTATTTCCACTTTGAAAATAGAAGAATTGGTCCAAGAACTGAAAAAGGATTTCAGCATCATCATCGTTACCCATAACATGCAGCAGGCGGCTCGTATCTCTGATAAAACGGCCTTCTTCTTAAATGGGGAAGTCATCGAGTATTCCGACACCAACACCATCTTTTCGAACCCGAATGATAAGAGAACAGAAGATTATATTACCGGACGTTTTGGCTAATGAAAAGGAGATGCGATAATGGTTGTTCGTGAAAATTTTGAGCTTCAATTAAAAGAATTGCAAGAGAAAATAGTGAAGTTGGCTAATTTAGCTTCAGGTGCGATATCAAAATCATATGCCGCACTGGAAAACAAGAATGTTGAAGAGGCTCTTGAAGTTATTGATGATGATACAATAGCTGATTTACTGGAAGAGGAAATTAATGACTTTGCGATTTTACTGATTGCTAAGCAGCAGCCGGTTGCGATTGATTTAAGGCGTATCATTGCTGCCATAAAAATCGCCTCGGATATTGAAAGGATGGCGGACTTTGGTGTGAATATCGCTAAATCAGCCATCCGAATCGGTGACCAGCCATTTATTCTGCCTTTAACACCATTAAAGCAGATGCACGATATTACTTTAAAGATGATTCAACTTTCAATAGAAGCATTTGAGAATGAAGATGTTGTTCTTTCAAGAGAAATCATTGAAATGGATGATGAGGTTGATCGCTTTTATGGAGAGATGATTCGAAGTCTCCTTCGCCTTTCAGATGAGAAAAACCTACAGCAGGTCACACAGCTTTCCTTAATTGCCAGATATTTAGAAAGAACGGCAGATCATACAACGAATATCGCAGAGAATATTTACTTCCTGGTAAGAGGGAGATATATCAGCAGGAATGAATGAATGAATTCATTCTTATTTGAAAAAAAGAGAGGCTTTTTTTTCGGACAAAGTCCAATTAAAAAGTCTCTCTTATTCATTAATGGGTCAAAGTGTTGGCCAATTGTCTATATGTCATATTATTCGTAACGACAAACTCGCCGATTTGAACTTTTTTTGAGAAATCATGTTCATTTATATAAGCTTCAAATCCAGCAGCATCATCGATGATTTTTTCCTTGGAGAGCCTATCGGCAATTTCAGTTGTGGTCATATTCGTTTTCACTTTAATCGTATAGGAGACGATGGATTGATCTTTTTTTGATGCTTCATTCTCCAATAAATCTTTATCTGCATCCTTTGGTTGGACGGTCTTTTTTGTTTCCTCCATAGGAAGGGAAACGACGAATCCCTGCTTCACGAGCAATTCCTTAGCTTCCTCTGCAGTCGGAGTGGTACCTTCGATTAATCCGGTGCCATAATTAAAACCGGCAAAGATTGTTGTTGTAAAGATGATACCGGCGGAAAGACCTTGCAGTCTTGCTTTGTTCATCTTCATTCACCCTGCAATCTTTGTTGCTCGATCACTGAAATGGTTTGTTCCTTCGTTAACGAGGATTGGCTAGCGATCTGGTCCAAAGAAAGACCTTGACTATATAAGGATAGAACCTGACTTTTTAGAATTTCATGAATAGGTTCAACTTCATTGGAAGTGACAAGTGATTTAGTCTTAACGGGAGGAACAGGGTCATCCTGGATAACGAATTCCTCTTCAAGAATCTTCACCTTCTTCTTTAATTGGTAGATATCCTGCATATACGTAATGGTTATCTGTTCTAAATCTTCTTCTAATTTGGCAACCTTATCTTTACTGAAAAAGGAAATGATAAGAAGGACAATCGCTAATGAAAAAAGAAGGATGATAAGTGTTTCCATGATTTCACCTCAGAAGCTAAATTTCGACATATACTTATATTTTACACATATTTTATAATAAATTGGAGATTTTCATATTTTTATATCTTCGGAAGTGGCAGTTACCTTCAATTATTGTCTGTTTTATTTCAAATTATTGTCGAAATGCCTCATGACTATCGTTGAAGAAAAAAATTCAGGCACTAAAAAGGGGAAAAAAACCCTTTAGATATAACATACATAAAATTCGACAAAATGTGTTTATTGTCCATCAGCCAATTCAGTGCTAACATAAAGATAGAATAAATCGAAAAAACGAAATATTTTGAATAGTTAAAATTAATAAACCTATAAGGAAATGGTGTGCAGATTCTAAAGTGGATAGTTTCACTGTCAGCGCCTAACGATAAGTTATATAAGGATAAAGAAGGGGAAGGGATGATTATATGAATTCGATCGCGTATATGCCGCAGGATAACCAGGATATGTATCGTAAGGGGTTAAAGGCTGGGTTATGGATGGATGAGAGTTTTGATTGGTATCCTGAGGAAGATATGATGAGTCATCCTAATGGGGAGATCCGGACACTTTCTCAAACTTATACCCAAGGGCAGGTGACCTTTTCGAAGTTCACGATTAGGAATACCTCATTTGAAACTAAGCGCCCAAAAGTGTTTTTTCACTATGAAAACGCTTTCGAAAGACAGGCGGTGGCTTTTTATAGCCCGAATGAACGGGCGATTTTACATGTAGCCCCTCAATCGATAGCCTTATTGGGTGGATTGGTGAAAGGGAAAAGCATCTCTCAATATTGCATCCAAGGTAAGGGAAGCCTTTATCAAGAGGGATGCTTCAAATCATTGAAAGAAGGGCTCCTGGCTTATTCACCGCTCGCCAAAGGGGAGGTAACCAGCGTTTTCACACTAGAGACTGAAATCTTACCGAAGGAATGTGTGGAAGCTGTGGCTTGGGTCATTCATGCTGAAACGAAAGAAGAAGCGAAAATCATGAATAATCAGCTCCTCCTGACGATGCAAAACGTAACCAATTAAAAATTAAAAAAAGTTAATGTTGGATTTCCCAAAAAACATACTAGCAATTCACATTGAATAATGCTATTATAGAAAAGTCCTATGTGAAAAAGTCAATATGTTTGGAGGGAAATACACAATGCGCGTGAATATTACATTAGCTTGCACTGAATGTGGAGACCGTAACTATATTTCTAAAAAAAATAAACGTAACAATCCAGACCGTCTTGAGCTTAAAAAATACTGCTCAAGAGAAAAACGCAGCACGACTCACCGTGAAACAAAGTAAGCAACAGGATTTTTCCTGTTGTTTTTTTTTTGCATTTTTTTAATGTCTTCTCCCTATCTTTCCTTTAGTGAATATTTTCAGAATGCACTCGGCAATTTCCCATTTCGTATTTTCGTAAATGAACAAATATTATGAGATAATAATAGAATTAGACTAAAGGAGTCGGAAATGATGAGAGAAAACAAAAATAAGCTCCGCCAAGAAGTTAGGTCCCGTTTAATGGAGCTGACCAAAGAGGAACATAAAGAACTTTCGAACAGCATCGCTGAAAACTTATTTTCACTGGAGGAATGGAAAAAAGCTAAAACCATTGGGATCACCATCTCCATTCCGCCTGAAGTTCCAACAGTACGGATCATCGAACAAGCATGGAGTGAAGGAAAAGAAGTGGCAGTACCGAAATGTGATCCTGAAAAAAAGACAATGGAATTCAAAAAGATTTCGTCCTTCAATCAGCTGGAGTCTGTTTATTATGGATTGCTTGAACCAGTGGAAGAAACTGCCAAGGCCCGCAAAGAGGAATTGGATGTAATGATCGTCCCCGGTCTTGCTTTTACCAAAGAAGGGTATCGCCTGGGCTTTGGGGGCGGCTATTATGACCGTTTCCTCTCTCATTACCGAGGAGCTACATTGGCCCTTACATACGAGCTTCAATTAATGGATGATCTCCCGATAGAGGTTCATGATATAGCTGTCAGCAAACTCATCACCCCATCCAGGGTTTTACGCACGTACGCCCACTAGAAGAAGTTTATTAATTATCACTTTTTTGCTCATAAAAATCCTGTCCTGTATCACACTAATGATAGGAGGGATCGTTATGCTTCGATTAATTATTCAAATCTTCTTGGTTGGTTTAGTGGTTTATGCAGGTTATCAAAATCGGTACCGCTTGATAAATGTTGTGCTGTCTAGCGGTATACTAAGAAGATTTCTAGTGACCAAATCCTTGAATATGCCAATGTTCAGGGATAAAATGATGCAAAGCATGTTCAGTCAGACCAAATGATGATGCCGGCATCTTAAAAGGAACCTGATCAGGGGTTCCTTTTTTATTTATAACCCAGAGGGAGAGAGGGGTTAAAACAGTCTCCTTTTTTACTTTTTTCATGATTTCGTCTATAGTTTTAATTATAGAAACAGGAATTTTAGAAGCTTAAGATTCATTGGAAAGTGGGGAAGGCATTGGGATTTAAAGAGGATTATTTGTTTTGGGAAACCATTAGGGAGTTGTCGGCCCATTATGATTATCGAATGATCACTGTCACGGAAAACCATCAGGAGATTTGGCTTGAGAGCGATAAGAATAAGGAGTTTCCAGTCATCAGACTCATTCGACATGATTTGGATTGGGCTAATTGGCTCAAGCGCGATATCGACCGAACATTGCAGAATGGGGAAAGGATCAGAAGGAAATTATACAAAAAGCCCATAGACATATTAAGTATCTATGTTAGTAAATTTGCCCCGGTCGATGATCATGACTTTAGTTTACAGGTGGCTTCCTTTAAAAAAACGAATGTTAACACGTTTATTCTAACTTGTGAATCATTTAATGATTCGTTACAAAACCTTGAGCATGTATTGAAAAAACCACTTTCAATTCAAGTTCTTGAAGAAGATGAAATAGATGAGGAAAAGATTCTCGCAGTAAAGAAAGACGCAATCTCGGAGTCGGTCAAAAAGGCTAAGGCTGAGCAGAAGGTATTTCAAAATGCCAATAAGCCATTCTTTACATATATATTCATGGCGATACAAATAGCTGTGTTCATCTTGATGGAGTTCAATGGAGGCAGCACCAATTCCAAGACCTTGATTGAGTTTGGCGCTAAATTTTCTCCTTATATCATACAAGGGGAATGGTGGCGGTTCTTTACACCAATGATTGTCCATATTGGGTTTATTCATTTACTGATGAATACATTTTCATTGTATTTGATCGGTGCTGAAGTGGAAAGGATATACGGTAATGCCAGGTTCCTTTTCATCTATATATTCGCTGGTTTCGCTGGAACTCTAGGCAGCTTCATCATGACCCCGAATCTTTCGGCAGGGGCGAGCGGGGCCATTTTTGGCTGTTTTGGGGCACTTCTGTACTTTGGCATCGTCTATCCGAAATTATTCATGCGCTCGATGGGTTCATCGGTGATCGTGTTGATCATCATTAACTTAATATATGGTTTCACCGTTTCGGGAATTGACAATGCAGGGCATATCGGAGGTTTGATCGGAGGGTTCTTGGCTGCTGGAGTGGTCCATCTGCCAATATCCAAGAATATCTTTCGGCAGCTGGCTTTTCTGATAGGGACGGCAATACTGACCTATGGCTTGCTTCAATTTGGTTTCAACCATCAGGACAGTGCAGCTATGGATGATAATACCATGGCCATGCTTGCCCAAAAGTATATTGATGATGAAGAAAAAGATAAAGCGGAAGAGATGTTATTCAAATATGTGGATGCAAACCCTGATGCACCACTATCGCTTTTTATGCTAGGGAATTTATCTTTTGAGAAAAAGGATATATATAAAGCGAGGGATTATTATGAAAAGGCGGTTGAAAGCAATCCGGATTTGCATGAAGCCCATTACAATCTTGCCTTAGTCTACATGAATCTCGAATCATTCGATCAAGCTAAGGAGCAAGCTGAAAAGGCTATTGAGCTTGCCCCGGATAATAAGTCATATACTAAACTGCTGCCAGAAATTGAAAAGCGGCTATAACTTTTGACGTAGCACGATTGGGGTACCGTCTTTCAGTCTAAACAAGACAAGTATTTCACTTTGATTCTTAGCCATGAGCAATTGGGGGATGGTGCTGCCTTGTGGACTCACAGTGGATCCATCCTCCTTTTTTATTCCTAACACATAATTTTTATAAAGCCCTTCCCACAGCTTTCCCACAATTTCTTCCCGTTTGAATTGGGGGAAGGCAGAAAGCCATTGGTTTTTTTTTGAGGGCAGGTCTGTCAATGAGATGATTTTGTACTGATCCAGATTAACTTGAAATGCTTGACCGGCTTTCTCCAAACCATTTCGAACCGTTTGATCGGTAAAGCCGTCCAGCGTTTTTTTCCACTGAATCTGTTCCTCTGAAAGGGGACGGTGGAAGTATTGAAAAGTTGGTGTAGTTACTGTATAAAGTTTTTCTTTACTCAGCTGCTGGGCACTGGTGAAAATTGTGTCGCTCGGATGAACCTCGGCATAATGAAAAGTTACCGCTTCATAACGCCCACTCTCGGTTTCTTTAGATTTCGCTTTTTGAGAGAGTTCTTGTTTATTTTGCCGCCAATTTTTTAACGCTCCTGCCAATTTTCCATTTTTGTATAAGAGCGATACATCCTGACGTAAGTAAGCAGGCTGGTCCAACGCAGAACTCACCTTCCAAGTGATTGTATAGGTGGAATTCCCGGTACCCTTCGGTGTCAGGTGGGTGGAAGCATGTTCAAAATGGAGCGAGGAATCGATGGGAAAAAAAATGATGGTTTCCTCTGTCTGTTCATTATTTGAAAAATAAAGGATGACAAAAATGGTGGTTAAGACTAAAAAGACGGTATACTTCAATTGTAGTTTCATTTTTCCCCTCCGTTTTTACGCATGATGAATGGTTTAAAAAATATTAAGCAGTTTCAAATTTTCAAATCAAATCGAAAGAGTCCATATTAGTCGTTCACATTCTTGATATTTCATCATATGAATAGAGTTGGACATGTATGTGGAGGATGGGGAAAATTATCAAAAGTGGAAATCGACGCTTGTTACAATGAGGCTGATTCGATATACTTTCCTATAGAAAAGAGTAAAGAGGCTTATTATGAAAACATATTATGATCTTCAACAATACCTGAAAAGATTCGGCACATTTATTTACATTGGTGATCGATTAGCCGAGCTTGAACTGATGGAAGCTGAAATCAGGGAAATCCACCGTATGCAGATGATGGATACGAAAGATTATCAAATGGCGATCCTTTTAATTAGGCAGCAATTGTCTCTTGAAAGGGAAAAACAGAAAAAAAATTGATAAAAAAGGTGAGAATGATGGAAAAGTGGCTGATGGGTGTAGATTTAGGCGGTACAACTACCAAACTGGCTCTGATCAATTCATACGGAGAGATTATTCATAAATGGGAAATCAGCACGGATATCTCCGAAAAGGGCAAATTCATTACGATTAACATAGCCAAAGCGATTGATGCGAAGCTCGTGGAACTTAATGAACCGAAGAGTAAGATAGTAGGGATAGGAATGGGTGCCCCCGGCCCTGTGAAATTTGTTAACGGTTCCATATATGAAGCTGTCAATCTAGGTTGGAAAGACTATCCATTAAAAGATTTATTGGAGGTGGAGACATCTCTCCCTGCGGTGATCGATAATGATGCCAATATGGCAGCTTTGGGAGAAATGTGGAAAGGTGCCGGTAATGGTGCCAAAGACCTCGTTTGTATAACTCTGGGAACGGGTGTAGGCGGAGGGATCATCCATAATGGGCAAATCGTCCATGGTACTAGTGGAGCTGCTGGTGAAGTGGGGCATATAACGGTCGTAACGGACGGCGGGGCACCATGCAATTGCGGCAAGACAGGTTGTTTGGAAACGGTTGCTTCAGCTACGGGAATCGTTCGTATGGCTTTAGAGGCCTTGAATACTGCCGATGAAAAGTCAATGCTTCAGCAGAAAGTCGACGAGGGAAATGTGGTTACTTCCAAATTGTTATTCCAATGCGCTGCAGCAGGCGATCCTTTGTCCAAAGCAGTGGTGGATAAGGTAGGCAATTACTTGGGGCTAGCACTATCACATGTTGGGAATGTCATGAATCCGGATAAAATCGTCATTGGTGGGGGCGTTTCACAAGCGGGAGACATTTTGCTCGATCCTGTCCGATCTGCCTTTGGAAAGTATGCCTTTAAACGGGTTAGTAAATCAACGAAAATCAGCCTGGCAACACTAGGCAATGATGCAGGGGTAATTGGTGCAGCCTGGCTCATTAAAAGCCAATTGAATGGTTGATCCGTTCTTGTGCCCTTTGGCAAGCTGGGGTGTGTAAATTATCGAATTTTCAAAAAGTTCCCCATTTGAAGGGGTGGATGCATTTTGCATAGCGGGGAGAACTATGACCCAAGATTGAAGCGCTCTGGATCATAGCTCCATCGCTTCTTCGATGAGGAGGGACCAGGATTGAAAAGGGTCTTCAAAAAACAGGGACATTCATTGTTTTGGGTCGTATTAATATCACTTTGGCTTAAAACATACATTGCTTATAAAACAAGTTTTGAGATAGATATTGAAAATTGGATCCAGGAGTTCATACTTTTCATCAATCCGGTCAGTTTCCTTTTACTTACTCTTGGCGTGTATATATTTTTAAAAGAAAATAAACGGACGGCATACTTACTGATCATGAGTTTTTTCATCACCTTCGTCCTCTTTGCCAACCTTGTGTTTTTTCGCTTTTTTAATGACTTTTTAACCATTCCCGTACTTTTTCAAACGAGCAATATGAACGACCTTGGAAGCAGTGTACATGAATTGATCAATCCAAGTGACCTTTTGTATTTTGCCGATATTCTGTTCCTGATGCTTATGGTGAAATACAAACCGAAATCATTCCATGACCGTTCATACAATCCTCAGGACCGTAAATTCTTTGTGTTAATGGCTTTAGGAGTGACCTTCTTTAATTTAGCATTAGCGGAAGCTGAGCGTCCTGAACTCCTGACGCGAACGTTTGACCGTGAAATCCTCGTCAAGAATATTGGTACGTACCATTATCACCTCTATGATGCAATATTACAGACGAAATCATCGGCCCAACGTGCCCTTGCGGATGGCAGTGAATTGTCGGAAATTGAAAATTATGTCCGTGCCAATCAAAAAGCGGTTAATGATGATCTATATGGTCTGGCAAAAGGCAAAAATGTGATTCTTGTTTCATTGGAATCGACTCAAAGCTTTGTCATCAATAAAACTGTGAACGGTGAAGAAATCACTCCTTTTCTGAACGAATTCATCAAAGATAGCTATTATTTCAATAACTTTTATCACCAAACTGGCCAGGGGAAAACATCCGATTCAGAATTCATTATTGAGAATTCCCTCTATCCTTTAGGCAGAGGTGCAGTATTTTTCACTCATGCCCAAAATGAATACAGAGCAACCCCTGAAATCTTAACGGAAAAAGGTTACTATACGGCTTCCTTGCATGCCAATAATAAAAGTTTTTGGAATCGTGACATAATGTACGACTCTCTTGGGTATCAGCAGTTTTATGATAGTGATGAATATAAAGTCTCTGAAAAGAATTCCGTCAATTGGGGTTTGAATGATAAATCGTTCTTCCGGCAATCAATTGCCCACTTGAAGGGGATGCCGGAGCCTTTTTATGCCAAGTTCATAACGTTAACCAATCATTTCCCATTCACTTTGAATGAAGAAGACCGGACATTGGAACCTTACGATTCGAGTTCCAAAACATTGAATCAGTATTTTCCGACCGTACGCTATACTGACGAAGCATTGGAACGATTTATCGTTGATTTGAAACGTGAGGGATTATATGAGGATTCCATTATTGTATTATATGGCGATCATTATGGCATTTCGGAAAATCACAACTCTGCCATGAGCCAGTTCCTTGGGAAGGAAATCACGCCTTTCGAATCCATCCAGCTTCAGCGTGTCCCGCTCATCATACATGTTCCCGGGCAGAAGGGTAAAACGGTTTCCACCGTTTCCGGTCAGATTGATGTAAGGCCGACTCTCCTTCATTTATTGGGGATTGAAAATGATGATTATATCGAATTCGGCAAAGATCTATTTTCTGAAGAGAAAATAGAATTCACCGTACTTCGCGATAGCAGTTTCATCACGAAGGATTATCTCTATACGATGGATACCTGTTATGATAAAAAGACCGGAGCGGCGACGGAAAAGGATCCATGTGAGAAGTACTTGGAAAAGGCGAAGCAGGAGCTTGATTACTCCGACAAAATCATATACGGGGATTTGCTCCGATTTTATGAGCGACGTTGAAAAAAGAAACCTGGAGCAATCCAGGTTTTTTTGTTTGTAAGGAGATTCAGGTCCATAAAAGGAGAACCTAGAATCAATTATGAAACACGGAGACTTCCTGAACATCTTTCTGCCTTTCGTTTCATAAAGATTAAACAATGAAAGGGGCGGAGGCTGAATGAAAGTCGTGAGCAGAAACGGGGATAATTTGGCATATTACAGCCAAATGTTCCAAATTCCCCGAGTTTTGATTGAGGATGCAAATCCCGGTATTACTGACGGGGTTTTGCCAAATGGCATGGAAGTACAGATACCGGGGTACATTGTTCAGGAAGAGTCCCGGTTAGATATCGATTTTGCCGAAATCGCTTTACTATGTCACCTGCCCATCGATGGGATATTATTATTGAATCAAGTTGAACAAAAAACGATTTCCGTACCCGTCCGAATCATGAATCCCATGCTTGTCACCGAAAAACCCTATGATTATCAATCACTTCTTAACGATCTTGATATTCTATCTTTTCATTACCCCTTCATTAAAGTTGAATCGATTGGGAGGAGTGTATTGGGAAAAGACCTCCTTGAGGTAAGAATCGGTCAAGGTGAAAAAATCATACATTATAACGGTTCATTCCATGCAAATGAATGGATCACTTCGGCGGTCTTGATGAAGTGGCTGAATGATTTTCTGCTGGCAGTAACGAATGATCGTACATTATGCGGTATGGATTGTATGCCCTTCTATAGGGATACGACAATTTCGATGGTTCCAATGGTTAATCCGGATGGAGTAGAGCTAGTCCTAAAGGGGGAGGAGGCGGCAGAGGGGAAAGTCGATGTTTTGAAAATGAATAATGGAAATCCTGCCTTTTATGCTTGGAAAGCCAATATCCGCGGTGTCGACCTGAATAATCAATATCCGGCCAATTGGGAGATTGAAAAGCAAAGAAAGATTCCAAAAGCCCCTGCCCCGAGGGATTTTCCAGGAGAGACCGCATTATCGGAACCAGAAGCATTGGCCATGAAGGAGCTGGCAAAAAGACGGAATTTTGAAAGAGTGCTAGCACTTCACACACAAGGAAAAGAATTTTATTGGGGATATGAAGGACATGAACCTGAACAGGCTGCGAATGTTGCGAGGGAGTTTGAGAAACGGAGCGGGTATCGGGCGGTACAATATGTTGACAGCCATGCTGGGTATAAAGATTGGTTCATTCAGGAATTCAAACGTTGCGGATTCACAATTGAGCTGGGAAAGGGCATCAATCCACTTCCCCTATCCCATTTGCCTGGTATATATGAAGATTCCGTTAAGATTTTGATGGCTGGCTTGTATATGTGATGCCATTAATCCGGGGAATATACTTCCAAAAAAATATAAGGTAATTATTCGCCACATTTTCTCTTTTTTACTTTATAATGAAAGTCGTAAGGGTTCGATTGGTTAATCCTTACTCTCTTTCTAATGTCTCGCTCACATATGCCAGGCGTTTTTAGTTATGAAGTGGGAGGTGTGTGGAGATTAAAGTATCCAAAGCAGCACTTTGTATGCGGCTTTCCATTTGTAAGATGTTGTGTTTCATCCCATTATTTATCTCCACTATCCTTCTTATCTCGGCTTGTGAGCCTTCCAAGGACCTTAGTAAACCCGTAAATGATACGGAAAAAGAACACTCTCAATCTACCAAGGAAACTTCAGTAAGCAAATTAAAGGTCCCGACTGCAGAAACGGAAAAAATCGAAGCCATTTTTGGATGGCTGGATTCTAAAACCATTTTATATTCTGTGAAGCGGGATGGTCATGAATTATCCCAGTTGATGTCATGGAATTTGGAAACGAATGACACTTCCGTTTTCTATCAGCCGGCTTTTGCGTTTTCTGAAGTTTCCATCAGTCCGTCTGGTACGCATATTTTGTTATCGTCCTTCACCTCTTCGGGTAAAGCATCAATCACAATACTCGATAAAACGGGAAATCCACTGTATTCCGTGGCGATCCCAGCCTATGAATTAGCTTATGAGTGGAATTCATATCAAGATGGCATGTTGTTTTTATCGAGTTTTTATGAAGATTGGACATACAGTAGTTATGTGTTGAATCCAGGTGATCAAACACTGGAAACACTGGACTTTCCACAGCCCTTTGCTCAATGGGCAAGTGAAAAAGAATTGATGTTTCTCGATTGGGATAAGCAAGAACCTGCTTTGACGGCTCCCTTAGAAAGAAAAGCGCTGAATGATGCTGGAGCGGAAAGCCTTATGCTCGATGTCATTCACTTTAAAAAAATGAAACAAGCGCTGATGACGATTCAAGTGGAGACAGAAAAACAAGATCGGGGTACATATGCATTTTATGATCGAACAAACAAACCGATCCACTCTTTTTCCGTGCCACTATTGAAAAGCTTTTCAGATTGGGTGATTCCATCCTATGATTTCATTGAAAAAAACAAGGAATTCATAACGTTTATTCCTAATGAATCAAAAGATGCGGACCAATATGAGGGAAGGTTTACCTTAACTAAATTAAATTGGGAAAAAGGCACACAAGAAGAATTGATGAAGGACATGGAAAATGAACCATTAAGCTGTTCGCTTGATGGCAACCTCTGCTTATATGGATATCAATTTGAGAAAATCATTGATATGAAAACCCATCAAATACAAAGATTGTTCAAACAAACATAATGACCTAAAACAAAAGCTCGCCGGATGGCGAGCTTTTTTCTTTAATGGGCAACAGGAAAACCACTGTTGATGACAGTCATGACAGTGAACCAGCCAAACACGACTGCACTGCCGGCTGCAAAAAGGAATCCTAAGAAGTTTCTCTTTTTTAATGAGGTAAACACAGCTGCAACTCCTAAGATGGCCACAAGTCCGAAAACAACCATTAATATCATATCAAAACCCCCTTTTTTGTAATGAATACCTAATCTCTAATAATATACCCAGAGAATAAAGCAACTACCAAAAATATGTAGAAAAGATTGCATTTGTTAATATCTTAATATTTTTTCAATTATTTGTCGAGGTTTAAAAGGTGACACTTGTATGACTTGAGTAAACTGAATTAACATTAGCAGCTTTAATTGGTGTAAGATGAAGATAGAAAATCATATAGGAGTTGATGAAAATGAAATGGACACAAATACCTCTAGGCCCGCTGCAAACGAATTGTTATGTAGTTTCCGATGGACAGGATTGCGTCATTTTCGATCCGGGTGAAGAGCCTCAAAAAATCATACAGTACATACAGACAAAAAAATTGAAGCCATTGGCTATTTTATTGACACATGCACATTTTGACCATATCGGTGCTCTTGATGCTATTCGCGATTATTATGAGATACCTGCATATATTCACGATAAAGAGGCCAAGTGGCTACTTGATCCCGCATTGAATGGTTCCCAAAAGTGGTTCCCTGAAAATCCAATGCGCATGAAGCCAGCCGATCACATCCTCGCAAATGAGCAAGAACTTACTATAGGAGGATTCACTTTCGAAGTATTCGAAACCCCCGGACACTCACCAGGGAGCGTGTCGTATTATGTGAAGGAGGAACGTCTTCTATTTTCAGGGGATGTCTTGTTCCAGGGAAGCGTTGGCAGAACCGATTTAATAGGCGGAAGCGAAGCAGTGCTGTTAAAAAGCATTGAAACGAAGCTGCTGACACTTTCTGATGATGCTATCGTTTTTCCAGGTCATGGGCCAGTCACGACCATTTTAGATGAAAAGAATACCAAT
This sequence comes from Peribacillus sp. ACCC06369, assembly GCF_030348945.1. Taxonomy (NCBI): domain Bacteria; kingdom Bacillati; phylum Bacillota; class Bacilli; order Caryophanales; family Bacillaceae; genus Peribacillus; species Peribacillus sp. ACCC06369. The sequence goes on along the minus strand of NZ_JAUCEN010000002.1, from coordinate 3,546,297 downwards.
CCCTTTTTAAGATAATGACTATTGCAGGTGCCATATGGCACCTGTTTTATTTTACGTTCTTTGTAATGTAAAAATATTGAAATCGGTCATCTCCGGAACTATACTGAATATAAAAATGTTTTGTCTCTCACCGTGGAATGGAGGGGATGAAAAGGGAGGCCCAAGAAATTTACGGGTCTTCCTGGGAGTGGATGACTTTCCTGATTCCTGCTCTGAAATAAAATGCTTATTTTAATGTTGGTTTTAGGGAGAACATTCCTTTTTTTCGATTAAAGTTATCAAGGTGCATCTTTTATGAACTGTGTCCTTTTTGTGAACTTTAAAATATAGTTTTTTGCATGTTGTCGATAAAAAAACTTATTCATGACATAGAACTTATTTTTATTAAAGATAAGGGAAGGTTTAATTTTCCGATGACCATGGAGACGGAGGCATTGTGTTGAAAAATCACTTGAAGGAATTGATTGCAAGCAGCCCCCAAAGGAGAATTTCCTATCATGACTATATGGATGCTGTTTTATATACACCAAATATAGGCTACTATGTGCGCGAAAAAGAAAAGATTGGCTCAAGAGGGGATTTTTATACTTCTGGTAATGTAGGGGATGCATTTGGGAGGTCACTTGCCAGATGGTTCGTCCATTTAATAAAAATGTGCGGAGTTTCACCAAGAATCATCGAAGTCGGTGCTGGGGATGGTAAGCTGGCTTATGACATCCTCGTTTTCATAAAAGAAATGGAACCGCTTTTATGGGACTCCCTGACTTATATCATGGTCGATGGCAGTCCGTATCACAGAAAGATCCAGCAAGAACGTGTAGGGATGTTCAAACAGGCAGTTTCTGTTGCCAGTTTAGAAAAATGGACGAAAGTAAATGGAGTCGTCTTTTCAAATGAACTATTCGACGCGTTGCCTGTACATGTCATTGAAAAGTATAAGGGAGCGCTTGTAGAGGTATTCGTTGCTGAAAAGGAAGGCGATTTGGTAGAAGTGAGGGAACCTTTGGTCAACCCTGGCATTCTATCTTACCTTACAGAACGAAACATCACATTAAATGAAAAACAACGATACGAAGTTCCGCTTAAAATGGTCCAGGAATATGAGAATATCATTTCCCATATCGATTCGGGCATGCTCCTTACAATTGATTATGGTTATACCGAACGGGAATGGAAGGAGCCAACCCACCTTCAAGGGAGCTTGAGGGGCTATTATCAGCATGAAATGATCAAAGATCCACTTATGTATCCTGGTGATATGGATTTGACGACACATATCCATTTTGACACTTTAATCGAAATCGGAAAAAGAAAGGGTTTTTCCAATCAGGGGCTTTTTCTTCAAAATGAATTCCTGATTAAAACCGGGATACTTGAGGAATTGAAGGACCACCAAGGAACTGATCCATTCTCCAAAACGGCAAAGCGTAATCGTGCAATTCGGGGGCTAATCGTTCCAGGGGGATTTAGTGAACATTTCAGAGTGTTGCTTCAATCGAAGAATTTAGCTGAAGATGCAAAGATCCTCCCTGAATGAGGACAAGTAAAAACCCATGAATCAAAATTCATGGGTTATGTAATATTGCTTGTTCCTAATGCGCAGTACCTGGAGTCATCATAAATACGCTCCAGTAGGAAAATCCTACAAAGAAAACGGTGAGATAGGCGCCGAAAACATAAATATACATGCGCTCAGATAATTTCAAATAACTTAAAAGTACGAAAAAGCCGGTTTGTGCAAAGAAAAGTAATGACGTTTGATGCATATGGCCAAGATAAAAGAATATTGCCATAATTCCTGTCCAAAATCCACATACTCTGAACATGCGTTCCATCCGAATCCCTCCTTATGTCTAGTCGTGTACATTCTAAATAATTATAAATGAGATTGTAAGGTAATGTAAAGGATGCCTTTTGTTTCTATGTGAGAACCGAAGCCTGATAAGAGCATGTTGCGCAATTAGACATCATATTTTCTAATTCCACAATATGGACATTTTCAAACAAGGCTTCGAACATACCTTTTAAAAATGAATTGTGCATGGAACAGATCGTACCTGGCTCTAATTCAGTAACTTCCTTAAACGGGCAATTGTAGATACTGAAGTAGATTTTATTTTCTTCTTCGCTAGCTTGTATTTCAGGCGACAAGCCTGCAATGTTAGCCGCATTTTTAAGAATGTTGACTTTTACCGCAAAAGCGATTTGATCGATCGGTGTTGAGTTCATGGATAGTTGCTGATTGATCAATTCCTCTCCGAATACTTTTCCCGTTTCATAAAGAGCCTGTTTACCTGGTTCCCCTAATGTCATAATCGTCTGGATTGCAATCCTTGAAAGGAGCTGATAGTTCCTATATGGGAAATTAAGCTGAATGACTTTATCAGACAATCGATAAAGTCTGCTAGGGCGACCGCCTTTCCCAGTTTTACGGGCATCAGAGGTCAACATATCGATATCTTCCAGTTTTGATAAATGTAGACGGGCCACATTGGGATGGATTTTAAAAGAATCGGCGATTTGCTGAACCGATACATCTCCATGGCTTTTCACTATATGTTGATAAATATAATATCTGGTGGGATCTGCTAACACGTTTGTTATTCTTAACGTTTGTTCCATTTTACCCTCCTCATGTTCCATAGTTTAACTATGTTCATTATAATGCAGGAAGAAAAAAATGGAATAATAGAAATGGCAAACTCCCCTTAGTTTAAAAAAAGTTCACAATTCAAACGGTTTTATAAGGTAAAATAATATACAATAATTGTACAAATGTTATACAATCATTATATGGGTGATTATATATACAAAATGTGAACGGGGAGTGATAAGTATGCAACAGTTAACATTCTTTTCGTACCCAAGTTGTACATCTTGCCGAAAAACAAAAAAATGGTTAAAGGCCAATCATGTTTCCTTCGATGAGCGCCATTTATTCAGGGAAACTCCAACAGTAGCAGAGTTAAAAAGAATTCTTGAATTGACAACGGAAGGACTTGATGAAGTCTTGGCAACCAGAAGTGAAGCTTACAAAGGCTTACATGTTAATATTGACGAAATGATGCTTTCTGATGTAATCCAATTATTAACAAATGAACCGAAGTTATTAAGAAGGCCCATCCTTATCAACGGGGAAAAACTGGTGATTGGTCATAATGAGGACGCATTAAGAAATTTGGTATCACAAAGGATTAATTTGAAAATGAGCATGTAAGTCGATTCTCGAAGTTTCCTTTCGGGGATTTTTTTTATTCATAAGCAGGAATTTGTCGTGGATTGTCGAATTCATACAACAAGAAACATAGGAGGTGATGAATGAATTGATATCGATTGAAAAGACCGCAGAAAAAATACTTACCCGTGCCATAAAGTTATCAGCATCGGATATCCACATTTTTTTTCGCAGGGAGGGGCCTCTCATCCAATTCAGGATAGATAATAAACTCGTTCCCCAGGAAACATTATCATTCTTTGAAGCTGAAAGGCTGATAGCCCATTTGAAGTTCCTTGCCGCAATGGACATAGGGGAGAAAAGGAGACCCCAGAGTGGTGCCATCACCATCAATTTGGCTAACCAAGTGGTTGGACTCCGCCTTTCCACCTTACCCACTTCCTATCTCGAAAGTTTGGTCATCCGCTTAATACCCCAACAGAATATCCTTCCTCTAGAACAGTTATCCTTATTTCCAAACACCGTTCAAAAATTGATTGCACTTTTGAAGCATTCCCATGGCATGCTCATATTTACCGGTCCGACGTGTTGAGAACTTAGGGACTACGAGGTATAATTGACACATGAAACTTTAGGGAGTGTCGTTATACCAATGATTACTAACGAAAACATCAAGCACGTGGCGGTTTATTTGCGGTTATCTCGTGATGAAGAAAATCGTGGCATTGAAGAAATGCTCGCCAGTCACAAACATACATTAACGGAGCTTTGTAAACTGAATAAATGGTCATTCGAAACTTTTGAAGAAATAGCTTCAAGTAAGACGATTGAAAAAAGAGATAAAATGGTGGAATTGTTGGAACGGATTCCACAAAATCATTTTGATGCAGTTGTGGTAATGGACATTGACCGCTTATCAAGAAATGAATTTGATTCCTCAGATATTAAAAGAATATTATTCACCTCAGGAACTTCAATCGTCACACCCTCAAAATTTTACAATTTATCCAAGGACGAAGATAACTTGCTTTTGGGAATACAGTCGTTGGTAGCTGCTCAAGAATACAAGCAAATTTTAAAACGTATGCAACAGGGGAAGTTGTATGCTAGTAAACAAGGTCAGTGGATGAATGGAATTCCTCCTTTGGGCTATGACAAAAACCCGAAAACGAAAAAGCTTGAGCCGAACGATAAAGCGCAAGATATAAAGTTTATTTTTAATTCAATTGTTGAAGGTAAAACAGTATCTGATGTTTATCATCAATTAAATAAGATGGGTGTAAAAACACGGACAAATGGCAAATTCTTTTTCAACTCCATAGTACGAATTGTAAATAATGAAGCTTATAAAGGAACAATCATTAGTAATCGAACAATAGGCAGGCACGAAGCAATCCGTCCAAAAGAAGAATGGATAGTTGTTGAAAACGCTCATCCTGCTGTTATTGATGAAGAAGTTTGGGAGAAAGCCAATAAGATTGTTAATACATATTCTTTTTCCGCTCCGAAAAGTAAAAATAAGATTTACCCAACCACTAAGCTGATTTTTTGTGGTAATTGCGGAAAACTTCAAGGATGTAATGTGGCACCAACTGGGAAAACGTATATAAAAATTTGTGTTGTTTGTAAAAACAGGACATTTCAATATAATCCCGTGTTGAAAATCATAAAAGGTGAAATAGCGAAATATCGTCAGGACGTGCTAGCTTCGATTGTAGGCGTGAAAGAAAGTAATATAAACAATGATACGGATTACAAAAGAAAACAACTAGAAGCGCAAGTACGGAAAGCTACACAGGCATTGGACAACATCGAGATACTTTTTGAAGAAAGTGAAATTAACCTTCAGCAGTATCGAGAAAGAAAGGCTAAAAGAAATGAACAAATTAAGCAATTAAATCTGGAGCTGGAGAAATTAAATGAAGAAACTCCTAAAGACCGAATAACTGATTTATCAGAAGTGTTGAAACAAGTTGATTATTTGCTTGGGAATTGGCAGTGTCTTGACGGAGAAGGTTTAACAGATGAAGAAGTTAATCGGAGCTTACACTTTATTATTGAACGAATCGAATGGACCTATAGCAAAACTGATGAAGTACCATCGTTAGAAGTAATATACAAAATGGGATAACAGTTAAACAACCGTAGTGTCGTGAGCTACGGTTTTATTTGTGTTCATATATAGGGTTTAACGCAAATAAAAAAACCACGGAGCCCATAAAGCTAGTGGTCGTATGTATCAATCCAGAAATTCAAACCTATAACCAGATGAGTGTATGGTACAGTTTCTTAAAGAATGATACACACTTTGTCCTGTAAAATTCAATTGTCTAGCTGCTTCTTCAACTGATTCAAATTCAAATCTTTCATTATTTCTAATGGCTACAACTGGTCGTTTATTGCTTATATTTATTCCTCTGACAATTGAAGCACAGGATTTACAATAAGGTATTTCTTGATTTGTAATAAAATTATTGTAAGTTTTTTCAGCTGTGCCATCACAATCAGGCTTACAACATTTTGTAGTAATTTTAGATTTAGTCCCTTTATGTTCACCATAAGTAACTACATCAAAACCGCATAATTCCATATTACGTTTTATCATTTCGTGTGTAATACCACGTTTTTTTAACAACAAATGATTTTTTTTAGCATATCCAACATTTGGAATATGAAGTGTTATCTCTTTTCCTTTTCCTACATATGTCTTTACAATTGGCGGTATTTTCTCCATCTGACAGCCCCCGTATAATTCAGATTACAATATTGCTAGTATACTTTAAATATACGGAGTTGGCTTGTATTACTAGCGTGTTCTTTGTAGTTCTAATACCGATGTATGGGAATATAAAATAACATCAGCTTGTCAAAGCTTGTAATTCTGTTTCACTTGCTGTTTTTAATTCTGGAACAATCAAACGAATTGCTTCAATATCATCTAGGGTGGTGTACAACAATTTATTACCGTGTCCTAAATGTCTTTCGATAATTTCATCAGCAATGTATTCTTTTTGCACTTTGTGAAGTCGTACATAATAAACTTTTGAATTTTTAATCAAAAGCTCATGTTCACTTTGAAGCTTTTCTATGTCTGTTAAATCTACTTTTTCGTTGGTGTCGCTAGCTGGTTTTGCTACTACATCCTTTTTCTTTTCGGTTTTTTTCTTGCTCCTCTTAGCTTGTGTTTTTTTTGCAGGAGCTTTCTCAGCCTTTTTAACTGCTTTCTTTTCAAGTGGTGTATCTACAATTGTTGTTTTAACGATTGTTATTTCACCATTGACTTCAATTACAGAAACATTTTCTTCAAGGACAAATATCGAGCGACCAAAACCTTTAAGTTTGGTAGTTTCGATTTTTTGCTCTTTTAATATTTTCTTTAATTTGTATTGTGATAAGTCAAATAAAAATCCTAGGTCAATGATTTTGTAATAGACTTTTCCAGAATAAATAACTCGATTTAACATGATAATTCCTCCAATAATTTAATTTTTTATTTTATATAAGGTCCTGCATTGGGACTTTTACTTGTTGACGGTATTATATTGTCTTTTTATCGATTGTTAGGTAGATTTTTAAAGTGAAATAATTGTGAATATTCTGTAAATCTATCATACCTTGGTATCACTGAGTTTGTGGTTAAAAAAATATTATAAGTTTTTTTCATTAGCTCGTATCACTGGACGTTTTTATGGTCATTCTTGTAGGATTTAACATGAAATGGATTAAATGTTGAATGCTGACGTATTCAATAAATAAACTGTTATAATTGTGGAAAAGGAGGATGAAATTTGAATATTAAAATGGATTTATCTGAAATACTTTTGTATTTAGAATTAATTAAAAAAGAAAATAGCAGGCCTGATTTAGACGAACTTAAGATGATGTTATATTATCTAGAAAATTATGAGCAAGTTAAGGAATTTTACAATAAATTACAAGTAAATAAATTCAATCCACCATATAAATTTCTCACCTTTTCTTTGGTTCATTTTATTGAAGATTATCAAGACTGCGAGGAGCTAAAAAATAAAATTTTTCAAAATACTAGGAGAAAGTATAGTGAGCTTTTTCAACAGCAAATAAGATTAAGTACTTCAAAAGAACAAGCAAAAAAAATAATCGAAGAAGCAAAAGAATACGATATAAGCCTTAAAGAAACCTGGGCAAATAATTATGATTCAATGTGGAAGATTAAAAAAAATCAAGAAGAGTGGAAGGATGGACGGGAAAAGCAATTCGGAAATAATGGTGGTTTTATTAGAATGCATGAAAAGTTTTCCGAATTAAAACTTAATTATTTTAATAATATCCCGTTAAAACAATTAAAAGAAACATTGAGTAATCGGAAAATGGTACACACTTCAGTTTATATTAGAAGTGTGTATATTAAGGAGTTTGCCCGAAGAGTATCAAATGGAATTTGCCAACTATGCGAGAAAGAAGCTCCTTTCCTAGACAAGCAAGGTAATCCATTTTTAGAAGTTCATCATATTCATTATTTATCTAAAGGTGGTAGAGACAGCATAGATAATGTGGTCGCTATATGTCCGAATTGTCATAGAAAAATACATCACCTGGAATTAAAAGAAGACATTAAAAAAATTGAAGAAAAAGCTTTGGCAAATATGAATGTTTAAACCTGCAAATATTTTGGAGGAGAAAGAACAAATCTTAAGTTTGATGAGGGAGCAGGGTGAGATGAGCGGATTATGGAAAGAATTGATGGGATTCATTCCTCTACTTGTTGCAATTATAACTACATTGTTAGCTTTTTTGTTTGGTAAGGCTACTGAAAAAAAGAAAAGATTTTATTTAATGGTTGATGAAAATCTCAATACTAACTTAAGTAAATTGTATAAAGAAGTAATAAATATTACAGAGATTCAAAAGTATGATAGTCGGAAAATGAAAAGATTCATACTAAAATACTCCAACGATGAAAATATATATAAGTTATATGACGATGAATTAATATATAAATTTTTAACATTATCAATAAAGGTAAGAAATGGGGATATTGACGAGGCCGATTTAGTTATGGAGTTTAAATGGCTAAGTATCGATATTGAAAATCTATTTTGGGATACATTAAGAATAAGCTCAAATGATTTTAAGTGGTGGAGGAACAGAAAAACAATTAATCCTTTGGTAGGGATTCCAATGAATATTTTCTTTATAGTTAAAGATGTTTTCGAGTATCTTTTAGCATTATACCTGTTATTCTTCTTCTTTGTTTTACCTGATATAATAAAGGGTAATACAAGTATCTTTATAAAAGATTATGTACCTTCAATAATAAATTTAGCATTTAGTTTTGTTGTAATATATATTTGTATAATATGTTTAAATGCCCTTTTTGGTGTTAAGAGGGATTTTAAACGAAAAAAAATAATAAAATTCAAAAGATTAAAACAGCAAATAAGACACTGAACGAATTTGTTTGGTGTCTTTTTAATTTTTTAATGGTGGACGAAATAAGAACTTGAACCATTTACTTGTATCACTGAACGTTCATATGGTCTGTTCAATAGAATTTATCGTGTAAATGTCATGAATTTTTGATGTTTTTTGGTAAAAGAAATAATGAATTACATTTTGTGAATTATAAAAAATGGTGGGAAATATGGAAATAATACAAAAAAACCGCTCAGGCATCGACCAGGCGGTTTTAATATCGATATAACTGTCCATGTTTTTTACTTTTTAATTTTTTTACTACTTCCGTAATGCAATAAATAGCAGGGAGAAGAAGCAAAAACCATGAACCCCAAATAATATATGATTTATAAGTAATATATATTATTAACATCCATAATCCTAAGTAAATCCCAGATGGTGCGTGTAAAGCTACTTTTAAACTTCCTATATAAGGCAGAGTTTGAATAAATGATATTAGTACTCCAGAATACATGAGTAATAAACCTAAAGGTAGAAAAGATGGAGCCCAATTATCTATAAATTTCATAATAATATCGTTATAAATTAATAAACTTTCAGGTATAGTTTTAATAACTGAAGGTTCCAGTGCATTTTTAAACAAACTTGCCAAACTATTAATAACATAAATGTATAATAAAATTAACCAGGCGAATTGAGGTATCGCATAAATATTATTTTTAAGACTGGTAAAAATACCGATTAAATCCATTTAATCACTCCTATATAATTCAAAAACTAACTTATAAAGAAAAAAATGTCAATTATAATTTATTCTACAAAAAAGGTATGAATTCCTTTTAGTGAAAAAAGGATAGCGCTATTATTCCGCCACCTTCAATATTTTTCAAATTCCAGCCAAGCTTCTTTTTCTTGTTTTTGTTCTTCAGTTATTTCTAGGGGCATGAGTGGAGATAACATTTTTAGTTTGCAATGCTCACCATTTAAAGCATTTTAGTGATAAAATGGATGAATGTAACAGAGGGGGAAACAACATGAAATTTACATATTTAATCGGCACATTAGCCGTTACTTCTGCTTTGCTTTTGGCGGGTTGTAACGCAAAAGAAACAACTGTGGAAAAGGAAGCAACGACAGCTCAAGCGAGTATTGTTGAAAAAGAAAAAAACGTTGAGCTTACGAAAGAAGAAAAGATTGCGGAACTTCCTTCACCTTATGATGAAATTGGGAAGCACTTTGCAGAATGGGAACTTCCGAAAGAAGGACAAATTCCGAAAACCGCCGAAGGATATGCGGAATATAAAGAAATAGTGGACGAATCAACCCCAACGGACGACGAAATCTATTATACAAACGGATATGGCTTCGACGAAAAATCGGGTTACAATTTCGTTGCGGTTTATGAAACGGATGAAGAAGGTCAAGGAGAACCCGCCGAACCGTCACCCGACCAACGTGAAGGAATAATCATGGCAATGGTTGAAGAATGGACGAATGACGGCGATTATGTCTTTGACGGTGTTCCAATGTACAATGAAGATGGAAATGGAAAGCCAATCGAAAAAAATGGAAAGAAAGTAGCGAATCAAGAATTTGTTGATAATATTAAAGTAGATATTAATAGCGAAAAAATGACCGACCTTCTCAAAATAAGAAGTTATGCCGAAAAAGATGAACTTAAACAGCTTGAAGATTGGGCGAATCAAACGGTCGGATATTATAGTGAAGCAAACCATTCGGAAGACATTGAAGATATTTGGGCGAATTATAAAAAAGGTCAAGCTAATATCAAACAGCTAAACGACACATTCAAACTTGCACGTGAATGAATCGGGCGTCCCACAGCGGGGCGTCTTTTTTGTTTTCATTATTGAACTATTAGTTGTACCGTTAGTGCGTGTTTATGTCCGTTTTCATAGGATTACATGAAGTTCTCATTATCTACCCGTAGCACGTCAACCAGTGCGGTTTAGTGAACAAATAAAAAACGCCTAAGTAGGCGCTCAACTGTTTTATTTTGATTTTTCTTTGTATTCCGTTTCCAGCGAATCAATTATTATATGTATTTGATTTGAATAATCCTCTGTTTTTTCAAACCATTCATTATTTTTATTTTTCGTTTTGTATGAATCATAATCAGATACGTGAGTAAAGAAAGAATTGACCAAATTATACATTTCAGGACTTATAGTTGCTGAAAGCTCAGTAACCCATTCTTCATTTTTTTTATAAAACTCGTCAACTTCTTTAACATCGTCTAATTCAGGTTTTTTTTCTAAAGCTAAGCTTAATCCTGCTATATAAGCAAACTGCTTATGGATTTTCCAACTGTCAATAATATTTTTAGGCAACTTTTTGTATCTCTCATTTTTATTTTGATGGTTTAAAGTGAGGTAAACACCAATCAAAGTAAATAAACCGCCAATTATAGAACCAGTAGCACCAATTAATGCAGCTATGTAAATATCCATCATCTCATCACCTTTCTTTTAATTAGCAAACAAAAGAAAAGCCCTCATTACTGAGGGTTCTTCCTGTTTCTAAATGTCCATGCAATGGTAATTCCGGCAAGTAACTCCCACTGAATGTTCACCGAAACATCTACAATCTGTAATACTATCATGCCATCAACCCCCGATTTAAAATTACACCTTTGCGGTGTTAGGCATTCACAACAAAAGCTTTAAATCGGTTAGCTAAATATTACCATATCAAACTGTTAAATTGATACAAAAATAATCATGCAAATGCGAAAAAAGTACTCCGCATAATCGGCGGGGCACTTTTAATATTTATGCTCTTCCAAGTACTTGATTTTTTCGTATTCAGCTTTAGGCATGCCATTCCAAATATTTGGCCCATGGTCTTCATGACCTGGTTGAGGATGCACAGTTGGCGTAACATCCAAGATAAAACTACCCAAGAAAATGGCTCCGTAGAATAAGGGCATTGCCATAAGCAACACGATTAAGCCCAACACCGGTACTATATTTATGTATTTTTTCATGGTGACATACCTCCCAGTTTTTAAATCTTTATATTCAATTGATGTGCAACCAGCATATTTTTAGTCCTTCCAAAGCCAGTCACGAAACCATTGAGCAGGAAGAGCAGCCAATACACAAATTACAAAAAGTATGAATGCAATATACAGCTCTCCTAAGTCAATCAGTATGCCCATTACTACAGCTACACAGGAGATTATAATACCGATAGATAAACGTTCAGTCATTGTTTCACCTCCTTTTTACACAGCTCCATCGTGGCACAACGCACTTTCAAGAGCTGTGTAAAAGCTTGCTTTCAACATTAAGCAGCACTCCAGATGCTACACTGTCCGCCACAATTATTTGCAAGGTTCTCGTGGCGGTCATTCGTTTGTCTGGATACTTCAACTGCAGGTGAGCTTGAATGGCTCGGAACAACTCATTATTTTCCGGTCTGTTAGCATTATAGATTTCTTGTAAATTCTTTAGTTTGTCCATGGCTTTTCCTACTTTCCATCAATATTCATACGGTCTGTACTTCAATCGGAGCGCTTCAAGTTCCGCCTTTTTCTTCAGCATATCTTGCTTCAAGTACAGCTGAACGCCACCTTTTTTGATTGGGACGATTTTTTTCTTTCTAATCAACGAACTCAACCTAGCACGAGTAATGTCGAGCAGCTCGATACATTCCGCAGAAGTCAAAACTTCATTCATCACGAACTGCTCCGGGTCGAATTTCTCCATAATATAATAATCAGTCACGCTCTTTCCTCCTTTTTCGCCCTACGATAAACATAGAAACCCACGAGTAAATTGCTATGAAGAGGATGAAATAAACATTAGGTTCTACATCAAATGCGAATAGCCATATTAGAAACAGCAATGGTGGAATTGTCAGCAGAATCTGCAATGTTCTTAAGCTCACCGTATCACCTTCTTTCGTATTTATTCCCCGTTAGCTCCGCCAAATCTTTGTTCAGTTCCTCGGTATCTTCGAACATGAAACATTGGTATTTTCGATTTTCCCTGTTAGGCGTGGTGTACAAAAAATTATGGTGTCGCCTTACCAGTTCAACGAAAAGCGATTTTTTGTAAATAATTTTCACCTTCATTTTTTCTTCCATGGAATCACTCCTTCAGGGGTATAACGTTTCGTTAGATACCTGCAATTTAGATGTCCCGAATTTTCGGGAGATGTTGGAGGCATAATTTTGTGCCGTGAGATTTTGGCGGCGGAAAATTGAGTTACCAAATGTGAAAAAAAATCACATTTGAACTGTGAAGAAAATTCACAGTTGCTTTCGTTTCCATTCCTCAAAAACCTTTTCACTTGCAATGATTTCAGCTTCCGTATAACCGCCCCAATGGAGCACAGCCTCGATTTCATCAGCGCTCTTGTTATCGAATAGACGTAGTTTTGGCACCAGAGCCCATGCACGCTGACGTTCTATTTCAACAGCAACAGCATTGGTATCACCCAACAAATCAAGGTCGCTAATGTACAACTCTGTGGTTCTGAGTGCGAGGTAATCCGTTCCGTTATTCTTGTGGAAAAATAAATCTGATAATGTTTCGATGGCTGTTCATAAGATTTCTGGTTTCATGGCATTCGCCCCCCTAATATACTAAATATTCTGATACTTATGTTACTACAATAGTATGAATTACAGGGAAAATGCTGTCAATCTAAATACAATGATAGGCCAATACTGCCAAGATTGGCGTGGGTAGGATGGTGGATATTGGTTTTGTATATCTATTTTTATCCGTTTTAAATGAAAAAGACCCATTTAAACGTACCGCCACGATGTTTTAATAATATTCGAAAGGGTTTATGTATAGAATGTGTTAAAACGCTGTACAACGTGACTATGTGCGTTTTATGGGCATTCAGTTAGATGTCCCCAATTATGGGGAGATGATAAAGGAGGAATTATATGGGACAGTCAGGAGTGACAACGGATTTACAATTATTAGCAGAAGTTTTGAATTGTCAAAGTTTAATTAATGCGATTGCCGAGAAGGATTTCAATCTCGCTCAAGTATTGGATGTGCTGATTCATGAAGAGTAAATGGGGAACATACCTATGGAAACTCCGATTCTTATTGTTCATGCCATATTTGATATTCGGCATATGGGCATGGTCATCGAGTGGAAACGATGATTTTCCAATTTACTATTGGATATCATTGACGGGCTACATGCTGATTTGTACAGTCATCCTGCACATAATGGAGAAAAAACAAAAGAAAGAAAAGCAATGAATCATTAACGTTTGTCCTATTATATGGGCAAGCGTTTTTTCGTGAAAACACCCCGAAGGGAAACCGTTGAGCAGTCTGAACACGCAGTGTTCTAAGCGCAGGGAGCAACTTGTTGCGAACCTAAAATAATTGAGGGAATCACTAGCGTGCTTCCTTGCTTACGTTCACTGCGTTCACTACAGCGCAATGCCTTCCCCTGATGGGGTCGGTTTTCTTCTGGCACAAATACACTATTTCTTTTTAAAGAGGACCTCGAACTAACGTTGGTATGAATGGGTTTCTAAGCGTTGCTGGCACACTTTTTGTGCGGATATATTCATTTTCATAAAAATATTTATTGGCTTGCCTACGGATTGCAGATGTATTCAATACAATGACGGTACAAAAACAATTTGGAGGCAAATCATGAGAAAAATAACTGGATTTAATATGACTCAAACTATAAATGTAGTGGATGCCATGTGTGGAGCAGGAAAGACATCATGGGCTATCCAACAAATAAATGAAAATGTGGGACAAAAAAGGAAATTGGCATTCGGTGATTCAGGGGAACCGTTGAAATACATATATGTGACTCCATTTTTGAAGGAAGTAGAGCGTATACGGGAAGCAACTGATATTGATTTTTTTGAACCAGAAGTCAAAGGAACCAAAATTAAGAGTTTCGAAGCGTTAATAACACTTGGAAAATCAGTGGCAACTACTCATGAACTGTTCAAAAAACTTGATTTGGATATTTTGGATGTTATCGAGGGAAAAGGTTACACATTGATTATGGATGAAGTCGCCAGTGTTCTGGAAAAATACGATATCACCAAGAGTGATATTCAAATGTTAATAGGTCAAGGCACCATCGAAATTGGTGAGAATGACAAAGTTATATGGCTGGATGATGATTACACTGGTAAATTTTCCGATATGAAGATTTTGGCCGAGAGTGATAATTTAATCCTTCAAAATGGAATCGCCATGTTTTGGACAATGAATACCCGAGCATTTGAAGCATTCGATGAAGTTTATGTTTTAACATATATGTTCGATGGTCAAACTCAGTGTAGATACTACATGGCGAACGATATTAAGTTCAAGAAGCACAGCGTAAAAAACACTGACGGTCATTATGAATTGATTGATTATGACCCAACCAAAGAACCTCGTAAAGAAACCTATGAAAAATTAAATATATATTTGGATGATGAAAGCAATAGGAAAAAGAGTCCTTTGAACTCCAATTATGATTCTCGTGAAAAACTTACGAATCAGCAGCGTTACTATCAATTATCATCAACATGGTTTCGATACACTGCATCCCCAAAAGATTTAAAGCAATTGAACAATAATCTGCGGAATTATTTCAGGCAAGTGATACCAACCGAAAACGAATACATCTTTTGGACGACAATATCGGATTTTGCTCCGACTCTGAAAAATGCAAAATGTAAATGGAACAAGAATAATGACCGTTCCAGTGATAATTTTGTTGCACTTAATGCCAGGGCAACAAATTCATATGGAAACTGTACGAGTATGGCATACGTTTATAATCGGTTTGTTAATCCATTAGAAAAGAATTTCTTTCGTGAATATGGGATTGAAGTGGACGAAGATAGATTGGCGGTATCGGATTTAATCCAGTTCTTGTTCCGAGGTTGTATCCGTAACGATGAAGAAATGAATTGTTATATACCTGCAGAACGAATGAGGACTTTGTTAAAACGGTGGGCGGACTTTGAAATATGAAAACGGGACGGGCTGATGCTCGTCCTTTCTTTTTAGAAAAATAGGTTCTTTTGTACCTCAAAAAAGATGCCGAAATCGTTTAGAAACGCCTTACAAAGTAGGTAAGAACTGTATATATACTATGAGGCGCAATCAGACGCTATCAGGCGTGATTACACTTTATTAGACACAAGGAGGTACATTAATATGGCTGATGAAAAGAAATACGTGGAAATCCGTTTCCGATTACCAATAGAAGATTTTAAAGAATATGAGATTGAGGCGGAGAAAGCAAAAGAACTTGGTTACGATGTTAGTCCCACAGCACAAATCAGGGCTGATGCTAGGAAACAAGCACAAATCAAAAGGCAGAACCGTAAGGGGTCTGTAGAGCAGACCGAACGACAATTAACCGCATTAGAACAAATTGGTGATTATTGATGAAATTGAATATAAATATTCAAATAATTAGTGGTCTAACAATCAAACCAAAGAAAAGCATTTATGAAGACAAGCGTTTGGAAATTATCGAAATTAAAGGAGAAGATGATAATGGGCGGTAGAAGAGTAACAATATGCGATTATTGCAACACAATGGTAGAAGGTTCAGTGATGAACTGTAAATGTGCGTGGAGGACACAGCGCAGACCAAAGAAAGATATTGAGCAAAATAAAGAATTAACAACAACTAAATGGAAAAAGTTTAGGAAGCAAATAATTGAACGTGATGGTGCTCATTGTCAGCGTTGTTTGGCAAAATACAATCTTATTAGAGGATTCACATTACAAGTACATCATATCAAACCACGTATCAGATACCCTGAGTTGACCTATGAAGCAACCAACTGTGTGACATTATGTCAGCAATGCAATACAGAATATGGAACTAAAGAGCAGTTGGACTTTGATTTCACACCTAAAGAAATAGGTGACATATACGTTTTGTAAGAAAATCCATCTAAATGTAGGTGGGTTTTTTTTATGTAGGTAACATTCAAGACAAGAGGGTAGGAGAAGTTCGAAAATCCATTTCCCCATCTTTACTTTTAGAAAGGAGAATCAATATGGCTAGAGGTGTAAGAACGAGCACGAATCAACTACAACGTAAAGTTTCTAAGGCTGAAATATCTGCTCGGCAACAGGCTGAAGCCGAAGTGGTGACGAATCAAACCAGTCCCAAAGCATCGTCAATATTGAATAGCGAAGAACGGAAAATATTCTTCAAACTAAGGAAACGAAATGACAATTACACAGAAAACGACTCGGAATCATTGAATTTGCTCTCACAGTATTTGCATATGTGGACGAAATTGAAACAAGCACACAACGAGTTTGACATAACTGATGAGCGTGCTTCGGACTTCGAAAAACGCATGATTGCGATTGATAAACAAATCAGCCAACACATGAGTCAATTGTGTATTCCGTTATCTCAACGATTCAGACTTGCCAATGATATGGCGAAAGTGATGATTGAAGAGAAAAAATTAGAGCAAATGGAAAAGGACAATCAACCGAAAGAAGTCAATCCAATTCTTCAACTATTGGCAGACATGAAAAAAGAAGATGAAACTGGTGATTGGGGATGAAAGGTGCCAAATCTAAATTACGGGGAAAAATTTTTTCCTTGTTCGTCACCCTCTAGTCTTGTTAATCCCCTTCAAAAAAAAACCGATTTTTAGAAACCGCACTACCAATGGGTTTCTGTTGCATTCCTATCCTGTTTGATTCGCACTTTCAGTTTGGGATTAAGCAAATCGTATGGATTATACGAGCATTTAACGTAAATGTACGTCAGAAACCTATCGAAAAGGCATCAAAAGTACATCAAAAACTATCAAAAAGCATCAAAAATATCGTCATTTTGATGAAGCAACTGTACATCAACTCAGGAAGGAGATATATAACCATGGCAAATATGAAAGTAGTATTCATTACATCGGTTAGCATTATGACATACAACCAAGGACCAGCCGGACTTAGTTACGCTTATTCTTACGTCCACGATTTGGCAGATACAGTAGCAAATGACTACATCGCTAAAGGTTGGGCGATTCCGTTTGTCGGTTGGGAAACCAATCCTAAACGACCAGTGAATGTTAAATTTCCGCAGTAAACAGCATTCCACCTTGTTTAATCGCAAGGTGGTTATTTTATTAATAGTATATGGCCACGGAAATGGTCTTTCTCAGGAAGGAGGCGAACAAACGCCTACTCATTTGCTTTGACGGAACAAAGCACACTTTCAACAACTTCAAGTTGCATCCTTTACCAAGGGTGCAATTCTTTTTTGGTTTACGGACAAATTCATCGGTGCTTCCTACCGAATGAAATCTGTTCAATATAATGTAATTAACAACAAAACATGGAGGCATTACATTATGACAACTACATTAGCACCGCAAATCGAGGAAGAAATTGAACTACAAGAAAAACTATATTCCGTTCGTGATAACTGGCATTTATTAAAACCATATTTAAATGATAAAGATGTACAGGCAGTTCTCAACAGCGCAATGACGGAATTTTCCGAACAGTATTCATATAGATGTGAAACGTGGATGCCAGGTAATGCACCTTGGGAATACACTCATACTGACTATTGGGACATGAAAATCATAGAAGCATATGAAGAAGATGAAGATTTTCAAAAAGAGCAAAAGGAATTGTACCAAAAACTTTATGGTGATGAAGATGAAGATGAAGATGAAGATGATGAAGATGAAGTTGATTTCTGGTATGAACTGAACGGAACAGAAGAGTATCAACTATTGGAAAGAAAATATTGGGACAAACACGCTCCCAAAGAAAGCACGATAGAATGGTATCAATTCATTCATGGTTGTCATTGGATTAATCAGTTCACTGCTGCTTTAATATCAAAAGCATTAAACGTGGAAGTCAACGTTTGGACTACTGAAAAACATACCTGTGCTACTTTTGTAAAAGATGATGTTGTTTATTTTGCTGATATTTTACAGGAATGGGACAGTTTACAAGAATTACTTGATTTTATGGCAGAAGGCGAAGAAGTTGATTATTATTCTATTAATACATTTATAGATGATTCCAATTTATGGGATTGAATATTAATATTCAAAAAATACGAACAAACTTATTTACAAAAGTCAATATAGTTCGTTATTCAATGAAAAATATTCAAAAAAAGCAAAAAAATGATAGACATTGTTCGCCTATCGTGATAATATTACTTTATTGAGTTGCTTGTCATGGCGACTCGCTCCAGTGTTCGTCTCTTTGGACGACTGTTTATTTTATCTACATTGTATAATACTTGCGGAAACAAGCGATTATGATAGCGTTTAAGTTTCGTCTCCATCAGTTCTCCCCTGAACTGATGGATATTTTTTGAAAATTACATAAAATCCTCCAATTGCATAAGACAAGACAAACTATTTTACGGAGGTAATGCAAGATGGTATGTATTATTGAAGACAAAGAATCGGTTATTATTCAAGGTAAAGATTTGTTGCGTTTGGTTGAGTGGAAACTTTCTGAACTCGATGACGCATTTGAAGAAGATGAATCTGTGGATTACATTGAGTTTGAAGAAAAAACCGATGAAAATGGTGAGCCTTATTTCCTATTTCAGATTTATGATATGTCAATATCAATGACAACCGTTAGATGTGATAAAAAAGGTTTTAATATTCATTTTGGTTCAAGTACACCAAGACATGTTAAAACAGTAATTCAAAATGTTATGTATGTACAATAACCATCAAA
The DNA here is from genome assembly GCF_030348945.1 of Peribacillus sp. ACCC06369. Taxonomy (NCBI): domain Bacteria; kingdom Bacillati; phylum Bacillota; class Bacilli; order Caryophanales; family Bacillaceae; genus Peribacillus; species Peribacillus sp. ACCC06369. The sequence goes on along the minus strand of NZ_JAUCEN010000002.1, from coordinate 3,527,007 downwards.
ACGCACCAGTGCATGAGCATTGGTTTTTTTTGTATTTATGATATAGATAATATAGGTTCTACTAAAATTGTAATTTTACTAGGGAGTCCATATCTGATTCCCTAACTTTTTTTATGGCATCTTTTATTTAATTTTCAGGGAGCGTCTTGGTTCATGCAAAGATTGAAGTGTATAAATCTCGATAACTAAAATTTTAATGTTTCACAAAATTGCCGGAAATCAAGCGTTTATTTAGAATATTGTAAACATTTTGTTTACTTTAGCTCGAGATTATGAAATAAGACCATCGATTTATTTTGGATATTAATAATCAAAATAAAGTTATCCACAAATTTGCGGTTTTACCTTACATTTTAATTCTTCTCAATACAATCTCGTTAAATGTTTTGAGGGAGAATCGAAATGAAGGAAATTAAAGTGATTATTAGAAATGCACCATCACCAGAGGCGATTAAAAATTTAGCGGAATATTTATCGAAAGTAGCACTAAAGTAGGTGTTACTTTTTACACATTAATTGGTATACGCTGGATTTTTAGTTCTTTTAAAATTTTTTTTCAATATATTGGAATGTGATTGTGAAACAAATTTAAGTTAGATACGTTACCTGACCAAGAACTTGTATGTTAATAAAAACTGTAAAAATAAAGGAGGGCTTCAAATTAGAGAAAAAGTGGAAGGTATTACAGACCAACCGAGGACCCCAGGTGTTCTTGGACAAAACACAAATCAAACAGACGCCGCAGGGGTTGGTGTTCACGGCAAAAGCAGAGGCACTGGTGTCTGGGGTGAGAGCGAAACTTGGCATGGTGTCGTAGGTGCCAGCAAAAGTCCAACTGGCGGATTTGGTGTTTATGGAGAGGCTATTGGCTCAGGTGTGGTAGGTGTCAGCAAGACCTGGAATGGTGTCTACGGAGAGACTCCAAGCACAAATGGAGGAGCTGGCGTTTGGGGTGAACATAAAGGTCAGGGTACAGGTGTAGTAGGGATTAGCCGAGCAGGAGTTGGTGTTTTGGGCCAACAAATAACTAATGATGGAATTGGTTATGGAGTATTAGGTAAGAGCCGACAAGGCATTGGGGTCTCTGGTGATAGCCAAGTTAACAGTGGAGTAGAAGGAAAGAGCGATAGAGGGACTGGTGTCTATGCCGAGAGCAATTGGAACGGCGCGCTTGGCGCTAGAAGTCATCATGGGGAGTCACCAGCTTTGTTCGTCAATCACCGGGGTACAGGAGACCTCATCAGCGGCATTGATAACAGAAATGTCGAGGTCTTCCGGGTCCTTAATAATGGTGAAGTCAAGGTACGCGGGGTTACGCTCACTAGTGATAAGAACTCTAAGGAAAATTTCTCGAGCGTCAACCCACTCCAGGTCCTTGACAAATTAGCAACCATTTCAATCCAGTCTTGGAAGTTTAAAGAGGACCCGTCCAGTATGCGGCACATTGGTCCGACTGCTCAGGATTTCCATGCCGCTTTCGGTTTAAATGGAGATGATAATAAACATATTTCAAGCGTAGATATACAGGGGGTAGCATTGGCTGCTATACAAGGTTTAAACGAGAAACTCATGGCTGAAAATGCTCAGTTACATGCGAATTTAGCTAACCTCGAGGCACGTCTTTCCGCGCTTGAGTCTAAGGGCTAAACACTTAATAAAAGAATTACAAAAGGACCAAAATGGGTCCTTTTTTTTGTTAAAACATAACTGATAATTAAGTTGTCACCAATTACTCAACCAAACTGTGTGTGTGAAAATGAAACTATAGAGTTGTAACGGAAAAAACTCTAATGGTTATAATAGCTTGTATTTTTAAGTCCTTCATAATCGCATGATATCTAAATCAAAGAAAGAATGTTTTATGTAAATGTGTTTATTCGTTAAAATAAAAAACCACCTTAGAAAAGGGGATTTTTTATTGTGGTGCAATACGTCCCCAATGTTACCGGTTCTTTTTGGTTCTAAGCATGTCTATTAGCACCATCCACAGTAATAGCAACAATCTAAATAACTGCTTCCACCTTTTAAGCATTGTTTCATACAAGGGTCATTTATAGGGAAACTATACGGATTTCCGTGCACCGTTCCAGGATAGGAATATGGATAACTCCCATAATAATAATATGGCTGTGGACTGTAAGGTACAGCTTGGTTCATGCCACCATATGTCATCGGTACGCTATATGCTATTGGCATTGAGGCATACCCGCTGCAATATCCATGGCATTCCTGCTCTGACGTTCCAGGAGTGGCCAAACAATCCCACATACATTGGCTATATTTAGGATTAGGTTCAGAGGTATAATTCCAAGGTGAAAATGGTTGACGATACAAAGATAATCACTCCTTATCTTAATCTTATTTTTCTCGACAGTATATTCAGCTGTATACTTTTTAGGTAATTGTCCATGCGTAATTGGGTAATTGTCTATCATACATAGCAAAGCTTATGATGGGGCGGGATTTGAAGATGGTAACAAATGAAAGGACTAAAAAATGGTCCTTTTTCTTTTGATGTAATATCAACATTGTTAATTAACAGTGATAATTGAAAAATAGTCCCTAAATTCTCTACAAACCGGCAGTGGGAAAACCACGACACTATATTCCCTGCTTCATCATGCCCATGAGATGATCAATCGAAATATCATAACGCTTGAAGATCCCATTGAAAATGTATCTGAAAAGGTACTGCAAGTCCAAATCAATGAAAAGGCGGGCATTACTTATTCTGTCGGTCTTAAAGCTGTGCTAAGGCATGATCCCGACGTGATCATGGTAGGGGAAGTCAGGGATGCCGAAACGGCCAAAATCGCAGTGCGTGCAGCTCTAACCGGCCATTTGATACTTACAACCATGCATACAAGGGATGCACAGGGTGCTATCTCCAGGTTACTTGAATTTGGTGTCAGCTTGCTTGAGATTGAACAGAGTTTGATTGGCGTGACAGCACAGCGGCTGGTTGAATTGAGGTGTCTTCCATGTAATGGGGACTGTGCTTTTGCTTGCCAAATGACTGCCAGGAATAAAAGGGCAAGTGTATATGAATTGCTTTACGGAAAAAGCCTGGCCGAGGTTCTCCGGATGATGGGGGATGAAAAAGGAAAGGCAACGGCCAGCTACCGCCTATTGAAGGATGAAATAGGAAAAGCTGTTGCGATGGGCTATGTGGATTCGCAGGAATATGAACGGCTTGTATACCATGAAGCTAAAAACTAAATGGAAGTTAAAAGAACAGGCGGTCTTTATTTCGAAGCTAGGTGAATTATTACATCATGGTTATCCCTTGGCGGAAGCTTTACATTTTCTCGAATTTCAGGAATCAAAGAATAAAGCGGAAGACTTCACTCTGGCCATAAAGGAATTAAGGAACGGTTACCCGTTGCATCAAGTGCTAACCCATCTTAATTTTCATCCGCAGCTTGTAAGTTATATATTTTATGGCGAGCAATACGGCGACCTGGATCGGGCATTGAAAGAGGGAGGGCGATATTGGAAGAAAAGAACGGAGGATATGGATAAAGTAAAAAAGTTAATGGTGTATCCCGTATTCTTAATCTTTTTTGTAAGCATCGTTTTTTACATTCTTCAGAGTGTTCTCCTTCCTAAATTCCAGACCATCTATTTCACGATGGATGTTGAACAGAATACAATCTTGAAATTACTGTCAGCTTCCACATTCATTCTTCCGGCTCTCCCCTTGATTTTTCTCGTATCGCTCCTATTCTTGTTTGTACTCAAACGATTTTGGTTTAACGGATTATGCCCATTACGGCAGCGGAGGATTTTGATGGGAATTCCGATATTAGGAACCTTCATCAAGTTATACGAAACTTATTTTTTTGCAAGCCAATTCAGTGGCTTACTTTCCGGAGGGTTATCGATTAACGACAGCATCAAATTATTCTCTATAAATCAGCAGCAGCCTTTTTACCAAAAACTATGCTCGATCATTAAGGATGACCTTATCGAGGGCAGATCGCTTGAAATGATCTTTCGTGAACTCCCCTATTTTGATGGGAATTTACCGGTGGTCGTTGCAAATGGTCAAAGATATGGCAGACTTGATGCGGAGCTACTTCATTACAGTCGTTTTTTACTGGAGAAAATTGAAGAGAGAATGAATGCAGTCTTGAAAATCATTCAGCCCCTTATGTTTTTACTGATAGGTATTGTGATCGTGTCCATTTATTTAGCGGTTTTGCTGCCGATGTTCTCTCTGCTCGAAGGTATATAGAATTTGATTTTTGCATTCTGGAGGTGAAATTGCTCTGAAACCATCTAATCCATCTGGTATTCAGATGGTTTCAGGAGCAGGATGATATGATGAAGAAAGTGATGAATGAACGAGGTTTTACACTAATTGAGATGCTCATTGTTTTACTTGTAATATCCATTCTTTTGATTATTACAATACCCAATATCACGAAGAACCAATCGACAATCCAGTCTAAAGGGTGTGAAGCATTCGTGAAGATGGCTCAAGCACAGGTTCAGGCATATGAGATCGACAATGCTAAACTGCCCGTAAGTATCAATGAATTGGAAAGCCAAGGCTATCTCAAACAGACATCCTGTCCTAATGGGGATGATATTAGTTTGGATAGCAAAGGAAAGATAACGGTCGTTGAGTAGGAGAAAAGTGAATGCACGGCGCTCCAATGGCGGGTATACCCTGTCTGAAACCCTTATAGTCCTCGTTATTTTTGTACTCCTGATTTCCATCAGTCCAAATTTATATCCAAGCTTCACTAAAGGAATGGAAAATAGGCTATTCATTTCCCGGTTCCATGAAGATCTTTTCCATGCACAGCAGTATGCCATCAGTCATGAGAGCCTGATTTACCTCCAGATTGATAATAACAAAAAGGTTTATACCATTTTGTCTTATAAGGAGGGAATCGTTCTAGAGAGAAGCATACCAAAGGATATACAGTTTTTAAATGGCACATTAGGGTTCAGCTTTCATTTTAATCAGTTTGGAAATGCTTCAAAAGCAGGAACGATGATCATTGACACTTCAAAAGGACAGTATAAATTGGTCCTCAATATAGGTAAAGGGAGGTTCAGGATTGAGAAATTGTAAAGGTTACGTCTACCTTGAGCTGATGGCCGCATTTTCAGTTTGTATTTTCTTGATCCTTTCCATTTTACCGATTATTGACGAGTTAATCACGCATCGGAAAGATATCGTAATCAGGACAGAAGCCCACCATTTATTATATGAAAGATTGACGGCTTTCATGGATGGGGAGATACAAGCAATTGGACAGGAAATCATCAACAAAAAAAAATCCTATGAATTGATTTGGAAGGATCATGGGGATTTCCCGGGGATGATTGAAGGGTGTGTACGTTATGAAAATGAATCGGGTAAATTTGAAACCATTTGTGATGCTGCGAAAAGATGATGGTTTTACGATGATAGAATTGCTTTTTTCTTTAATGATCTTAATGACGACGTCCCTTTTTGTCCTACAGCTTTTTTCAATCATTCACACCCAGATGAGATCCATTGATAAATTGCATCCTAAAGAGTGGGAGGTCTTTACCATGCAAATGAAGCAGGAGGTCCGGAGTTCCAAAGTTCAGGATGTAATGGGAAATAAATTATATTTGCTTTCAGGTGAACAATTATCATCCATTGAACAATATGAAGATAAGGTTCGAAGGAGAGTGAATGGTAAGGGGCATGAGGTCATCTTGCAGAACATTTCGGAATTCCAGGTTGAGAAGGATGGAAGTGTCATTGTTCTAAATATAACGGATAAAGCAGGGACCACTTTCAGTCGTAGATTTCATCCTTTCTTTAGACATGTGACGAAAGTCGATGAATAATCAAAAAGGAGTCGTTTTCCCGATGATCATGATTGTAGCGAGTGTTTTCATCATGTTCACGATATTAATGATCGATCAATTTATCATCGATAAAATGTTTTATAAAGAAGTGGAAGAATCGCTTGTGGCCGATCATCTTGTCCACCTTGCCGTTAAGGATGTGACGTCAGAGTGGGGGGAAGAGGTCCCGGAAATCATCCAGGGGGAAATTTTCTACCCCAATGGTACGGTGCGATATTCCTTAACGGAGGAAGACGGTCCTTACGTCTATATCGAATTTTCATCGACGACTAAAAATGACCGAAGGGGTAGGGTCATCATTCAATACGATACAGAAGCGGGGCGAGTGATACAATGGATAGAAAAGCAGGCTGTGTAATACGTAAAATACACAGTCTTTTATAAAGGCTCAATCATGTTCAAGCGATAGATTCGCGTGTTTAGGGAACAAGTGAAGGAATAAAACAAGCGTAAACCGGGCATACTTTGTTTAGGGTGATTTTTATATGTCTACAAACGCTTATATTAAATATCTGACGCAACAGCTTGTCGAATATTTTAATCTGACCAAAAAAGAACGAAAAGAAAAGCGACGTCATAGAAAAGAGGATAAAAACCATGGTATGTCCCATTGGTTTGGCATTGTCCCTTTTGCTTTGTCGATGTTCTTAAGGAAAAATATCAAGAAATAGAACAGATGTCCTTAAATTAGGACATCTGTTTTTTTATTAAGGATCCTATCCCAACGCCCTATCTGAAAGGTAAAATAAACCTCCATTGATGATGGATATTCGGATGTTCGGTTCATATTGTGCTTTTAAGGCTTCTTTTTCGGTAAAATAGCTCTCACTTTTTTCGTCCATATCCTTGTAAAAATGCTCCAATAAATTCAAGTCATTCTGCCAGCGAAGCATTGCTTCTTCCGCCCAAGAATGGTCATCATCCTCGAAACTGGTTCTGATGTATGTATCCAGTCTGGCCAATCCACTCTTGGGCATGATGAGCGGTGAAAGCGTAAAGGAATAATCCGGTATTTTTGGGGTGACCTTAACCGGTAAAACCCGATGGTGAAAGCTTTCCATGATCTCGCCTGAGATTAAATTCAATCCGATGGACATAAAGGTATCTTTTTTACGATCGCATTGATAGGATATTTTCACATTAAGGGTTAGCCAAGGAAACAATGGATTATTCCCGCCTTTTGATGGAGGAGTATCCTCAAAAAGTCTAGTATACCCTGCCAGATTTTTTGTTGATTGAATAATTTGATGAAGGCGAGGGGAGCCAAAATGAATCATTTCTCCCTTTAAATCGGGTGGAGCGTGTTCTGGGTCGGTAATGAAAGTCATCTGGGCTGGGTTCGGAATGCCACCCGTTTTTTCTAGATAGTGCCAATAAAAGGGTCTGTTCATTAATTCTTTATCCATTTCAATCGTCAGTTGAACCGTAAGGTGGGTTGGTGTATTATCCAGTATTTCACAATCATTGGCTTTAAAGTAAGTTAATAAAAAATCATGAATTTCCCGTTGCTGCATGAACCTCACCTTCCTTCATGGATTGAGCGAATTGAATTAACGATGAAAAATTATCCATCTTGATTTTCATTTCGCCCTCTGTTTTGGACTCGCCGACTACATCGATTAAGTATTCTTCAATGTTGTTAATATCCAGTTTGGTTAGAATATCATCCAGTTCACCAATTACTTTTTCAAATAAATTGATTTTTTCGTATAGTAACTTCAGAATATGTTCTTCAACTGTATTTTTCGTGGAAAAGTTATAAATCATGACATCTTCTTCCTGACCAAGCCGGTGAATCCGCCCAATTCTTTGCTCGAGTCTCATGGGGTTCCATGGCAGGTCAAAATTAATCAAGTGATGGCAAAACTGAAGGTTTATCCCTTCCCCGCCCGCTTCGGTTGCGATTAATACCTGTATTTTCTTTTGGAATAATTCGCGCATCCAGTCTTTCTTTCCACGCTTAAATCCGCCTCGGAAAGGGACTGAAGAAATCCCATTCTGTTGCAGGTACCATTGCAGATAAAGCTGGGTCGCTCGGTATTCGGTAAAGATAATCACTTTGTCATCAATTTTCTTGATCAGTTCCAAAGCTTTTTCAGCTTTGGAGTTCTGAACCGTTTCGTTTACTTTAGAAAATAAATCATCAAGCTTTGCCAAAAAGTCAGGGGAAGGCTGGTCGTATTTTGCTTTCATATTTTTTAAAGTATAAAAGACTGCCTCCCTGCTGCTGCAGGCTTCCCTTTGGAGAGTGAGAGCTGAAAAGGCGCTTCCTTTTGTTCCATCCGAAATAGGCTTGAATTTGGAAACGGCATCGTACAATGCCTGCTCGGTTGGAGAAAATTCAATGGTGATTGTTTCCACATGCCTTTTTGTCCATTCAATACCAGTATCGGCCCGCCGGTTTCGTATCATAACAGTGTTGACCAGTTCCTTAAGGTGTTCATCTTCAATTATGTTCCGGCCTTTCCCTTTATATTTTTCCGAAAAGAGTGTGGCATTTCCCAAGTGGCCTGGTTTCAATAACGAAACGAGGTGGAAAATTTCCTCGACTTTATTTTGAATGGGAGTAGCTGTCAGGAGTAAACAAAATTTCTTTTTCAGATTTTGGACGAATTCATAGTTCTTCGTCTTATTATTTTTAAGTTTATGAGCTTCGTCAATAATGATGAAGTCATATTCCTGATTGAAAATGATATCACGATGTGGAGCGCGTTTCGCTGTATCAATGGATGAAATGACCACATCACAGGAGTCCCAAACATAACTTTTTCTCTGAACGACTGCCGGAATATGAAACTTGGTATTCAATTCAAAAGCCCATTGTGTTACAAGTGAAGCCGGTACAAGGATCAATACTTTTTTTACAAGGCCTCTAATCATATATTCTTTTAGGATCAAGCCGGCTTCAATTGTTTTTCCGAGCCCTACCTCATCAGCTAAAATGGCCTTTCCATTCATCTTTTCCACCACTTGCTTTGCTGCTTCCAATTGGTGGGGAAGCGGGGTTAACTGCGGAAGGTGCTTGGGCGCCTGTAAACCCTCAAAATCAGGGATGATGAGATTTTCCTCCATTTGAACCGCCAACTTATAAAGCTCCCAATTTCCCCATGGACCGTCATTTTCCATCTTTTGCAGAAACTCGTCATTCCATTCAGAATTGAAGGATATATTGATTTTCATAGAAATAACTCCCTCTTAAATCATAATTTCCTTAATAAAAGGTCAAAACCCGAACATTTCATATGTGAAGTAAGAAAAATATTTCTCTTCAAAAGATATTGCAGAGATAAGTTTCTTAGGGTAGGATATAAGTATATTTAGAAAATTCCAATTTCCAAACGCTATAAAGAATCTTTGTATTTCGGTTTTGCAGTTCGCGTTTTCTTAGTATGCGCTACAGGCTCCTATTTTATCCAAGATACTGAAGGAGATCATTCAAACGGTTCCTGAAGTTTTAGGAGAGTTGGCAGAGAATGCATTCCATGATGCTCAAAGGTTTTACTAATGCTTGGGGCTTATTCGCTTACTTTCATTGGTAGGCCATTTATATGCGGGTGAAGATAAGGGGAGAGACTACGGATGTAGCGCCGAAGGAGCAAACTTAGCAGTGAATCTCTCAGGCAAAAGAACTCTTATTGGACGCAACTCTGGAGAGCGCCGCCCATTTTGGGACGGCCACCAAAGGGGAAAACCTATTATATAGGTAAACTTTCAGGTTTCAGGACAGAGAAAAAGCTCAAACGGGCTTTCTCTGTCCTTTTTTGTGCTTTTTTCACTTCATGAATCAGGATATCTGATGCGTAATGACAAGAAGCTTTGATAATGAAGCCATTTAAATTAAAAAATCTGAGGGGGGTCATTTTTTGACCAATTTAAAAAGAACACCACTATTTGAAGTTTATCGTGAATGCGGCGGTAAAACGATCGATTTTGGCGGCTGGGAACTTCCTGTCCAATTTTCGGGTATAAAGGACGAACATGAAGCCGTACGTACAAAAGCGGGGTTATTCGATGTTTCCCATATGGGGGAAGTTGATGTTAAGGGTCCTGCGAGCCTTTCCTTTTTACAGAAGATGCTGACTAATGATATATCAAAGCTGCAACAGGGCGGTGCCCAATATACGGCTATGTGCTATGAAAACGGCGGGACGGTTGATGATCTCATCGTTTATAAGAGGGCTGAAGACGACTATCTGCTCGTGGTCAATGCAGCGAATACAGAAAAAGATTTCGATTGGCTGCAAGCTAATCTACCGGAAGATGTCCAAATCACGAATGTATCGAGTCACTATACACAGCTAGCACTTCAAGGGCCATCTGCAGAGAAGATATTACAAAAACTATCAGAAAATACTGCCTTAAGTGAAATTGGATTTTTCAAGTTCAAGGAAAATGTCATGATAAATGGTATCTCCACGATGGTATCCCGTACCGGATATACTGGTGAAGATGGTTTTGAGATATATAGCGACAGTGAAAACGGTCCTGCCCTTTGGAAGGCGATTCTGGATGCCGGCAAGGAAGAAGGGATTCAGCCGATTGGTTTAGGAGCTCGTGATACCCTGCGTTTTGAAGCGAAACTGCCGCTGTATGGGCAGGAACTTTCAGCGGACATCACCCCAATAGAAGCCGGGATCGGTTTTGCGGTAAAAGTGGATAAGGAAGCAGATTTTTTCGGGAAAGCCGTTCTTGCTGAACAAAAGGAGAAAGGGGCTCCCCGCAAGCTTATGGGAATTGAAATGATTGACCGTGGTATTCCACGTCATGGGTATAAGGTCTACAGCGGGGACAAAGTCATTGGCGAGGTCACGACTGGTACCCAATCACCAACATTGAAGAAAAACGTAGGATTGGCACTTATCGATAAGGAATTTTCGGTGCTGGATGCGGAAGTCGAAGTGGAAATCCGATCCAAACGTTTGAAAGCCGTTATCATACAAACACCTTTTTATAAAAAACCACGTAAATAGAGGGGAATGGTCATTAGATGAAACATCGTTATTTACCCATGACAGAGCAAGATAAACAAGAAATGCTTGAAGTGATAGGTGTACCTACTGTTGAAGAACTTTTCAATGATATCCCTGAAAGTGTTCGTTTTCAAGGCGAATACGATATCAAGCCCGCTAAATCGGAACCTGCCTTAATGAAAGAATTATCAAGGCTTGCTTCCAAGAATGCGGATCTTAAAAACTATGCTTCCTTCCTTGGTGCGGGTGTCTATGACCATTATGCACCGGTCATCGTCGATCATGTTCTTTCCCGTTCTGAGTTTTATACGGCTTATACACCCTATCAGCCTGAAATTTCACAGGGCGAGCTTCAGGCCATCTTTGAATATCAAACGATGATTTGTGAATTGACGGGTATGGATGTGGCTAACTCCTCCATGTATGACGGCGGGACAGCGCTAGCTGAAGCAGCCATGCTTGCTTCAGGTCACACACGACGCAAGAAGATTCTCATTTCAGGGACGGTCCATCCTGAATCAAGAGAAGTCGTAAAGACCTATGCGAAAGGACAACGCGTGGAAGTGATCGAAATTCCTTATAAAGACGGTGTGACGGATATGGCGGCCTTAAGGGAGTTGGTGAATGATGATATTGCAGGAGTGATTGTGCAATATCCGAACTTTTTTGGCCGCATCGAGCCATTGAAAGAAATGGAAGAAATCATTCATGGCGTCAAGTCCATGTTTATCGTTTCCAGTAATCCGCTTGCACTGGGAGCCTTGACATCCCCTGGTGCCCTCGGTGCAGATATCGTAACGGGGGATGCTCAGCCATTCGGCATTCCAGCAGCATTCGGTGGACCTCATTGTGGATATTTTGCCGTTACGAATAAACTTGTACGGAAAGTTCCGGGCAGACTCGTCGGTCAAACAGTGGATGAAAATGGAAAAAGGGGTTTTGTGCTGACGCTTCAAGCTCGTGAGCAGCACATTCGCCGTGATAAGGCCACATCCAACATTTGTTCCAATCAAGCGTTGAACGCCTTGGCAGCTTCTGTTGCAATGACCGCTCTTGGGAAAAAGGGGGTCAAAGAAATGGCCGTGCAAAATATTCAAAAAGCGCATTATGCGAAAAAAGCTATTGAGGCAAAAGGGATAAAAGTAATGTTCGACGGTCCTTCGTTTAATGAATTTGTCATTAAACTGCCTGCTTCGTTTTCAGAAATCAATAAAAACCTATTTGAAAAAGGGATGATCGGCGGCTTTGATTTAGGAAAGGTATATCCTGAGCTGGAAGACCATATGCTGGTCGCGGTAACGGAACTTAGAACAAAAGAAGAAATTGATGCACTTGCGCAGGAATTGGGGGATCAACATGAATAATCAAGATCAATCACTCATTTTTGAAATCAGTACATCCGGTCGAATCGGGTATAGTCTGCCAGAAATGGATGTTGCAACTACTCCGCTCGAAGAAATTCTTCCTGCCGACTACATCCGTGAAGAAGAGGCTAAGCTTCCTGAGGTGTCCGAATTGGATATCATGCGTCACTATACAGCACTTTCCAAACGGAATCATGGAGTGGATTCGGGTTTTTATCCGCTGGGTTCATGCACGATGAAATATAATCCGAAAATAAATGAAAATGTGGCACGCTTTAACGGTTTCGCCCATATCCATCCATATCAAGATCCGAGTACTGTTCAGGGAGCCTTGGGACTATTATTTGATTTGCAGGAACATCTAACGGAAATCACTGGGATGGATCAAGTGACATTACAGCCTGCAGCAGGTGCACACGGTGAATGGACAGGGTTGATGATGATTCGCGCTTTTCACGAAGCTAATGGCGATACAGAACGGACGAAAGTGATCGTACCCGATTCTGCACACGGTACGAATCCAGCTTCTGCCACTGTGGCCGGACTTGAAACGATAACAGTGAAATCCGATGAAAACGGGTTAGTCGACCTTGAGGATTTAAAGCGTGTTGTGGGACCGGATACGGCGGCTTTGATGCTGACGAACCCCAATACGTTGGGATTGTTTGAAGAGAACATTTTGGAAATGGCACAACTTGTCCATGATGCCGGTGGGAAGCTTTATTATGATGGTGCCAATCTGAATGCAGTACTTTCAAAAGCACGCCCGGGTGACATGGGCTTTGATGTGGTTCACTTAAATCTCCATAAAACATTCACTGGCCCGCATGGCGGCGGCGGTCCGGGTTCTGGCCCTGTAGGGGTAAAGTCGGATTTGATTCCTTACTTGCCTAAACCGCTTGTGGTCAAACAAGATGAGCAATTCGTTCTTGATTATGATCGCCCGCAATCCATTGGCAGGGTAAAACCCTACTATGGGAATTTCGGGATAAACGTGAGGGCTTATACGTACATTCGTTCAATGGGTCCTGATGGCCTTAAAGCCGTCACCGAGAATGCGGTCCTCAATGCAAATTATATGATGCGTAGGTTGGAACCTTATTTTGACCTACCATATAATCGTCATTGTAAGCACGAATTCGTATTAAGCGGACGTCGGCAAAAGAAATTGGGAGTCAGGACTCTCGACATAGCCAAAAGATTGCTGGATTTCGGGTATCATCCTCCAACCATTTACTTCCCGTTGAACGTGGAAGAAGGAATGATGATAGAACCGACCGAAACGGAGTCCAAGGAAACTCTGGATGCATTCATCGATGCAATGATCCAGATTGCCAAGGAAGCGGAGGAAACTCCGGAAATCGTTCAGGAAGCTCCGCATACGACCGTTATAAAGCGGCTTGATGAAACTCTTGCTGCAAGAAAACCGGTTCTGCGTTTTCAAGCCTAGACTGAAAGCTTACATGAAAAAACCCCTGCCTGCCGGCGGGGGTTTTTTCATGTTTATGTATCTTGTAAAGAACTAATCAAAGTCAATAAGTTAACTTTCATTTTCATTTTCATTGAGCCCGCATTGAACATGTAGACGTTTTAATTAAAAAGAGCCCATGCGGAGATGGGGTCTTATTTCTTTGCTTTGATTTTCCCGGTCCACATTTTGAAACCGCCTTTTAGGTGAAAAAGTTCCTTGTAGCCCTTTTTGTATAGCATGGCTGCAGCTCTTCCGCTGATGATTTCGCTTTGAGCGTACAAGTATACAGGCTTGTCCGGCCTAATTTCGACCAAGCGAGTTTTCATTTGCGTCATAGGGATGTTTCTTGCGCCTAAGATATGACCATTATCAAAATCATTCGGTTCCCGAACATCGATCAGCTGCACTTTTCTGTAGTTAGCGATAAATTCGTCCTGTGTTAATGTTTTAACGATTTTACGCTGGCGGTACCAATTAAAAAGTGAATACGCAATAACCACTCCCAAGATGATGAGCAGTGTATATAATAATTCCAAACATTAAAACTCCCTTCTACCTTAACGAATACAGACAATACTTATTATATAATTGCTTTACTTAATAATCAAAAAGAATTTTCATCAAATTCTTTATCGACTTGATAGCACTTTCTTTTTTAGAGTGTTAAAGTCTGTTAAACTACTACATGTGAGTTTTTTGTGGGGTATAACGGAATTACTGAAAAACAGTCTATTGAAACGAGGGTTTAGGATGACTAAAGAAAAATGGGGTTTTATAGATTCTGGAAATTGTTCACCGGCTTTTAATATGGCGATGGACGAAGCGCTTTTAAATTGGCAAAGCAAAGGGGAAATTCCGCCAATCATACGCTTTTATGGTTGGGATCCAGCGACATTGTCGATTGGTTATTTTCAAAAGGCAGAAGCGGAAATCGATATGGAAGAGGTCAAAAGGCAAGGCCTCGGTTTTGTTCGCAGACCAACAGGAGGGCGAGCGGTGCTGCACGAGCATGAATTGACTTATAGCGTAATCGTTCCAGAATCCTATCCGGGAATGCCAACTACCGTTACTGAAGCATATCGTGTCATATCTGAAGGAATATTAATGGGGTTCAGGAATCTTGGATTGGATGCTTATTTTGCTGTGCCTCGAACCGAGCAGGAAAAAGCGGCTTTAAAAGCGCCCAAGTCTTCCGTCTGCTTTGATGCTCCAAGCTGGTATGAACTGGTCGTTGAGGGCAGGAAGGTCGCTGGCAGCGCACAAACCAGGCAAAAGGGCGTCATCCTTCAACACGGGGCCATTTTGCTTGAACTTGATGATGAAAAGCTCTTTAGCGTATTTAAATTTTCAAATGACAGGGTTAAAGAGAGAATGCAAAAAAACTTAAAAAACAAAGCTGTAGCCATGAATGACATTGCCGGAAGAAAGATTACCATCCCCGAAGCGAAAGTTGCTTTTGAAAAAGGTTTTGCCGAAGGACTATCGATCGATCTAGAACCATACGTCCTCACTGAACAACAATTGCTGGAAGTGAAGGCCATTGCAGAAAGCAAATATGAAAGCGATGAATGGAATTTCATGAGATAGAAGAAGCAGAATAATTAAAGTGGAAAATAAAAAAGTTTTTTCAGATTTGTTTACCAAATAAGCTATTCCTTGCAGGAATAAGTCCTAAAAGGGATGGGGAAAAAGCAAGGTCCAAATTAATTGAAATCTGATGAAAAATTATTGTAAATCGACATTTTCCTCCCTTTTGCTAACTATATTAATTGATTTATCGTTTGACAAAATTAAAAGTCATTCAAAACAAACACAATATATAGTAGTTGAAATATTTAATGCGACACTATATGTTGATTTTTGAGTTTCGCTATGATAAATTTAGGGTACTTGTTAAGCGAAACGGACATGTAAGGCTACATATAGATTTTTGCGGCGGCAAGAACGGATCTTGAAACATATAAAGGAGAGGGAATTATGTCGGTTGTAATAAAAGAAGCTTTAAAGGTTGATCTAGAAAGGTTGAATAAGGATATTTCTTTATTTCCCCAGGTTCACCCTGTAACGGCTGATATGAAAATGGCGCATAAGGGAGTGTCCCGTCTAGTCATGCTTGACCGCTATTCTTTTAAGGATACTGAAAAAATCACACTCTCGGCAGGCGATTTCGTAGTGTTGACGATCAAGGAAGATCCGAAATTCCCAGCACGGGGTCTCGGTCACATCGTTGAAATAGATTGGGAAACCAAAAAAGCCAAGGTATTGGTGGATGAAGAATTCCGCGGCGTATTGGATAATCCGGAAGAAGTGGAGACGGGGATTGTAAACCGTCCGCTGGATATTATCGAAAAACCGCTTGAAATATACTATGAACAAATTGCGAAACGTAATGCAACAGGCTTGGCTTCAGTGGAAACCACTGAAGAAAAAAGAACGGAATGGTTCAATAAATTCTATGAAGAATTAAAGAACCTTAATTTTGTCCCGGCAGGTCGAGTATTATATGGTGCGGGTTCCAATACGGATGTTACTTATTTCAACTGCTATGTGATGCCATTCGTACCTGATTCACGTGAGGGAATTTCAGAACATAGGAAACAAGTGATGGAAATCATGAGCCGCGGCGGCGGAGTGGGTACGAACGGATCGACATTGCGTCCAAGGAACACTCTGGCAAAAGGGGTAAATGGAAAATCCTCGGGTTCAGTGTCATGGCTTGATGATATTGCGAAATTGACGCATCTTGTTGAACAGGGCGGTAGCAGACGCGGTGCGCAAATGATCATGCTCGCTGATTGGCATCCTGATATTGCAGAGTTTATCATCTCTAAAATGCAAAATCCAAGGATCCTTCGTTATCTAGTGGAAAACACTAAAGATGAGGCCATCAAGAAATATGCGACGGATAAATTGAAATTCACGCCGCACACCGAACAGGAAACGGCTATGTATCAAGGAATCATCAATTATAAAGAGATTCCTGGTCTAGGTGGATTTAGCGAGAAAATCATTAGGGATGCAGAGGAAAAGATCCGTACAGGCGGAACGTACAGTGTCCATAATTCCGATTTTCTAACTGGCGCCAACATTTCGATTTGCTTAACTAAGGAATTTATGGAAGCGGCAGAAAAAGATGAGGAATACGAATTGCGTTTTCCTGATGTTGAAAGCTATAATGCCGAAGAAATGGCTATTTATAATGCCGAATGGCATAATGTCGGTGATGTTCGCGAATGGGAGAGAATGGGTCACAAAGTTCGTGTTTACCGTAAAATCCGGGCTAAAGAGCTTTGGAACTTAATAAACATTTGTGCAACATATTCTGCTGAACCAGGTATTTTCTTTATCGATAATGCTAATGAAATGACGAACGCCAAAGCATACGGTCAACAGGTCGTAGCTACGAACCCATGTGGCGAACAGCCATTGGCCCCATATTCAGTATGTAACCTTGCTGCTGTCAATTTGGCTGAAATGGCCGATAAAGATAACAAAACCGTTAATTTCGAGAAACTTAGGCAGACCGTCGAAGTCGGTGTGCGTATGCAGGACAATGTCATTGACGCAACTCCTTATTTCTTGGATGAAAACAAAAAACAGGCACTGGGCGAGCGACGGGTTGGACTTGGTGTAATGGGTCTGCATGACCTGTTGATCTACTGTGAAACGGAATACGGATCTGAAGAAGGAAACATCCTGGTCGACAAGGTGTTTGAAACGATTGCGACTACGGCTTACAGGGCATCCGTGGAACTTGCTAAAGAAAAAGGCAGTTTCCCATTCCTGATCGGATCAAATGATAAAGAAACCGATGAGCTTAGAACGCGTTTCACACAAACCGGATTTATGGAAAAAATGCCGGAAGACATCAGGGAAAGTGTTGCTGCACATGGAATCCGTAACTCTCATTTATTGACAGTGGCTCCTACAGGAAGCACAGGAACGATGGTTGGGGTATCTACAGGTCTTGAACCATACTTCTCCTTCACGTATTTCCGCAGTGGCCGACTTGGCAAATTCATTGAAGTTAAGGCTGATATTGTTCAGGAATACTTGGACCGTCATCCAGAAGCTGATCCAGAGGAGCTTCCAAAATGGTTCATCTCCGCTATGGAATTGGCACCTGAAGCCCATGCGGATGTTCAATGCATCATTCAACGCTGGATTGACAGTTCGATCAGTAAAACGGTCAATGCTCCAAAAGGATATACTGTCGAACAGGTTGAAAAAGTATATGAACGTCTATACAAAGGCGGAGCAAAAGGCGGTACCGTTTATGTGGACGGCAGCCGTGACAGTCAGGTTCTCACGCTCAAAGCGGAAGAAAACCAAATGGACGAACAGCTAGAGATGGACGAATTGACAGATGTGGAAGTAAAGAAAAAAGTCGTATTGGTCGATACGATAAATGAACTCCGTTCGACTAATGTTACGATTGGGTCGGAAGTGGGCAACACTTGTCCGGTCTGCCGTAAAGGCGAAGTCCAGGAAATGGGCGGATGTAATACTTGCACGAATTGTGGAGCACAATTAAAATGTGGGCTATAAGCTAAGCTGATAGAAGAAGTCGTTAAGTGTGCTGAAAAGCTGATCTTAACGGCTTTTTTATATAAACATATTGGATTGAGCTTGTAGGTTTTTAACTTCTGTTCAATTTACATTCCATTGAACTTAAATAAAGAGAAGCCGAATCGTTGGATTCGGCTTCTCTTTGCGTTCATTCATCCATTTTCATTTTGCTGGCCTATTTCCTTTTCGGCTAGATATTGGTTTCCATCCTTTAATACCGAAAATTCATCGACCGAGTCTCCAGGTATATTCCTGGGATTTGGATATTTATTATCTGTTTGGACAGTTATCGATTGTTTCCCCATTCCATTTGTCAAGAAGTCTCGTTTATTAGCCATACCATATCGCATCTCCTTTATTTTGGATTTTCCAATTAAAAACAATCATGAGGATAACAGAATAAAGAAAAACTATCCTTATTAATTAGATTGTGTAGTTCGATTGAAAGTATGAACAAATACAGAAAAGAACGGAGAACGAAATGAAACCATTTATGCCACAGTTAGTATATATCGAGCCCAGGGCACTGGAATACCCGCTTGGGCGGGAATTGAAAAAAAAATTTGAGGATTTGAACATTGAAATCCGTGAGACTACCTCACATAACCAAATTAGGGATCTACCTGGAGAAAATGATTTACAAAAATATCGTGTCGCCAAGTCCACGCTTGTGGTAGGGATCAGAAAGACATTGAAATTCGATTCTTCAAAGCCATCTGCTGAATATGCCATCCCTCTTGCAACCGGGTGTATGGGGCATTGTCATTATTGTTATTTACAGACGACACTCGGAACAAAGCCATATATTAGGACATACGTGAATCTCGAGGAGATTTTCGAGGCTGCCGAAAATTATATCAATGAGCGAAAGCCTGAAATTACACGTTTTGAGGCGGCCTGTACATCAGATATCGTCGGAATTGATCATTTGACACATTCGTTAAAAAGGGCTATAGAATATTTTGGGAAAAGTGAATATGGGGTCCTAAGGTTCGTAACTAAATTTCATCATGTCGACCACCTGTTGGATGCTGAGCATAATGGAAAAACTAGATTTAGGTTCAGTATAAATTCACGTTACGTGATAAAGAATTTCGAGCCCGGCACTTCGAGCTTTGAAGAAAGAATGGAAGCGGCTCGAAAAGTGGCAGGTGCCGGATATCCCTTGGGTTTTATCGTAGCTCCAATATATCGTCATGAAGCATGGAAAGAGGGCTACCGTGAATTATTCGAACGGTTAAGTGAGGCGTTAAAAGGCGTGGATATCCCAGACTTGACTTTCGAATTAATCCAGCATCGGTTTACTGGCCCTGCCAAAAAAGTGATTCAAAAAAACTACCCGAAAACGAAATTGGAACTGGACGAAACGAAGCGTAAATATAAATGGGGCCGATACGGTATTGGTAAATATGTTTACCAAACCGAAGAAGCCGCAGAACTGGAAACGGCAATTCGTGGGTATATAGCGGAATTTTTCCCTAAAGCGGAAATTCAGTATTTTACCTGAAGAAGGCCATCTTTCATATAAAACTGTCATAAATCGCTCTAATCCTGCTTAAAAATGTAAAGACCGGATTAGGGGAGGGCAGCTATGATTATTGACGGCGTTTTTTCCGGAGGCGGGATTAAAGGATATGGTTTAGTTGGAGCCCTGCAGGAATTAGAGGAACGAGGATTTGTATTCCATAGGACAGCGGGTACAAGTGCTGGTTCCATAATTGCAGCTTTCGTAGCCGCTGGATACACAGGTAAAGAAATGGAAGAGCTTTTTCTTGATATAGATTTAAGCGGCATGCTGGATAAAAGGCGTGGTCTATTGCCTATCCCGCTTGCTAAGTGGCTCCTTATTTACTGGAAACTAGGCCTTTATAAAGGCGACGCTTTGGAATCCTGGGTTGCCGGTAAACTTGCCAAAAGGAATGTAGTTACCTTTAAGGATGTTCGACCGGAGTCTCTCCGTATCATAACCTCTGACATTACAAATGGGAAATTGGTGGTACTGCCTGATGAGTTACCGAATTATGGAATTGATCCGCTCACATTTCCAGTGGCTAAGGCAGTGAGAATGAGTTGTAGCATTCCCTATTTTTTTGAGCCAGTAAAACTTGATGTCGGAAAAAGCACGTTCCTTTTTGTTGATGGAGGTGTGTTAAGCAATTTTCCAATGTGGTTATTCAATTCAGATCATGTAAGGAAGGAACGACCGGTCATAGGCTTGCGACTAAGTGTCGATGAGATATGGAAACCGCATAAGGTGGATAATGCGTTAGAATTGTTCTCCGCACTATTCAAAACGATGAAAGATGCCCATGATGCACGTTATATTTCCAAGAAACACGTCCAGAATATTGTATTTATCCCGATGAAGGGAATTTCTGCAATGGATTTCAATCTGAATGATGAAAAAAAGGGTGAATTGATGGATCAGGGCAGACAGTGTACTAAAGAATTCCTAAAGAATTGGACATATTAATAATCATAAAAAAATCGGGCTCTTAAAAAGAAGCCCGATTTTTCTTTTTATTCTTTTTCCCCTCGATGACGGTTAAGTGACTATCCGTTTTCTTTCTCACTTTTATTTTTTTTGATGATTTTGCTGCAGAGAAGCTAGCCACATTATCCTTTTTCGAAGTTCGGTTTTTTAGTCTTTTTTTCGATTGGCGGGCAGCCTTTCGGAATGCTTGCTGCTCTTTTTTAACTGGTTTTCCCTTTGTTAATCCGGTATAAATCATATAAATAATCCCTGCGACAATGGCTATTATGAGAATGTTTCTAAAAAAGCCAATCGGGTCATTAAATAGTCGGCTCATTAGTCCGAGGACTCCGAGGGCGATGATTCCGTATATCATGAAAGATATGAAACGTTTCAACAAAGACACCTCCTTAAGAGCATCATAAGCATTTTTTGCTTATTTTAAACATTCTTCATGTAAAATATTTGAAATAAATGAAGATCATTCCTTAAGTTAGTATATGATTTTCCATAATCAAAATGTGTATAGATGTTTTACACAATAACATCCGATTCTAAATCTTTTTCAGTTCTCTTTTCCATTTTTAACAGTTCGTGGAAGGACGCCAATGCGACTTCGACTTGATCGTCGGTAGGGGCTTTGGTTGTCAATAACTGAAGCCAAAGGCCAGGGTAGCCAAGGTAACGCAGGATGGGAATATCTCTTACTTTGTTGGTCAACTGCAATACCTCGAAGGCTATGCCTAGCACTACGGGGATAAGTAAAACGCGATCCACGACACGGAGCCATAATGGATCGGTCGGAACGAGCATATAGACAAACATACCTACAATGACTGTAAATAAAATAAAGCTACTGCCACAGCGATAATGAAGGCGTGAACTTGCCTGCACATTTTCAACGGTCAATTCTTTTCCGCTTTCAAAGCAATTAATCACCTTATGCTCTGCTCCGTGATACTGAAAGACCCGTTTGATCAATGGGGTCATGGATACTACATAAATGTATACCAGCAATAATATCAACTTGAACAAGCTTTCCATTAAAACCTGGGCAATATGGCCATTAAAGATGGGTCTTGTCAATTCGGCAAGAAAGACTGGAATCAAAGTGAAAAGCAGCTTTCCAAATAGGAAGGAAAGAACACCGATTACGGCAACTCCAAGCCATACACTTAATTTAGAAGATTCTTTCGTTTCTTTTTTCTTTTCGTCCTGCTTTTCCCCGTCCTCTTCTTCATACTGTTCAGTGGAAAAGTTCAGATGTTTCGAGCCGGTGGCACTTGACTGAATCAGTGATACGATACCCCTTAGAAACGGCACTCTTTTTAATTGGTTGACAACAGGTTTTGATTCTCGCGGCAGGTGATAATATACAATCGTTGAATCTTTGCGGCGTACCGCAGTTACTGTGTGATGTTTGCCCCCGAACATGACGCCTTCCACAACAGCCTGCCCTCCATAAACGGGTTTTTGGACCTCAGACATTTCTACACCAACCTAATAGTTATTCACGTAGCTCTCTCATGGGTGCTAACATGTTTATTATCAAGCATCACAAGGGTTTAAAGGCGGTCCTCCAAAATTGAATGGCGGCTTTATCCCTGCGATTACTTTATGAATGTTGACTCACAGGAAGTTAGTATCCTGTGTACATTATAAACTTCAACAGAGGATAGGTATTTTCCTCTGAAAAAAGTACAATATTTATGATTTAATCATACAGAATAAATCCCAAAACCTCTAGTGATTCTCCTCCTTAAGAATAAAAAAAAATAGTTCTATTTAACAAAGGGCATACTACGTAGCGGAGGTGTTTGATATGTCTTCTAATGAAAATGGACAAATTCAACAGGAAAATCAAAGCTTGATCTACAATGTACTAGCTATCGGTTTTGTTGGCGGGGCTGCAGCCAGTTTTGCCGGAATCATCGCCCATTATGTTAATTTTATGGGGTTTAGCCCCAAATTCATACTTACTTCGTGGTCGAATATGACTTGGATCGATCACTGGCTTGGTACGGTAATGACCATACTTTTGTTCGGAATTCTATCCGTGGGGATCGCTTTTATATACTATGGTCTTTTTAAAAGGATGAAGAGTATTTTTTCGGGTATTTTTTTGGGAGTGGTTTGCTGGGCGTTGCTCGTATTTGTCCTGAAACCGATGTTCGCCGATTTGCCAACCATTTCGAAAATGTCGGCAAATACGATTATAACCAGTGTCTGCATTTTTATTTTATACGGTCTTTTTGTAGGGTATTCTATATCATACGATCATCAGGAATATATACGTCAACAAAAAAACGCTGAGAAACGAAAGGAAAGTTGATTGCTTCTTGGTTGTAAAAAAGTAGTAAGACAATTTGTAATTATGATAGAATGTTCATGGAAAGCATTCTTTTAATTATGAGCAGGTGTTGATGATGACAAAAATCTTACTAATCAATGGTCCGAATTTAAATCGCTTGGGGAAGCGGGAACCTGCACATTATGGATCCTCGACGCTTGCGGATGTGGAAGCTCTATTGCTGCAGCAAGCTCAAGGCTTGAATGTGGAATTTACCTCTTTTCAATCTAACCATGAAGGGGCGATTATCGACAAGCTCCATTGGTCAGAAGATCATGGGATCGACGGGATTATCATTAATCCTGGAGCTTTTACTCATTATAGCTATGCGATTCGTGATGCAATTGCCGGAATTGATGTTCCAGTTGTGGAAGTGCATATTTCGAACATACATGCCCGTGAAAGCTTTCGGCATGAATCAGTGACCGCGCCGGTATCGGCGGGACAGATTGTCGGCTTGGGGATACACGGTTATGAATTGGCGTTGCAGGCGATCACAAAGATTGCAAAGGGGAGAAATTAAATGAATAAACTAATGCGCTTAAGAGCCTCAATGGAAAAGGTGGGCATTGATGGTTTTTTGATCACCAGTACATATAACCGCCGGTACATGACCAATTTTACGGGAAGTGCAGGCGTCGTCCTGATTTCCCAAAAAGAAGCTAAATTCATCACTGATTTCAGATACGTGGAACAAGCGGGCAAGCAGGCTGCAGACTATGAAATCGTCCAACATAAGGGAACCATCATCGAAGAAGTCGGTAAGCAGGCAAAAGAGATGAATATCGGCACACTGGGCTTTGAGCAAGAGCATATGACTTTTGCGACATATAAGGCATACGAAGCGGGCATTGAAGCACAACTTTT
Organism: Peribacillus sp. ACCC06369; assembly: GCF_030348945.1. NCBI lineage: Bacteria > Bacillati > Bacillota > Bacilli > Caryophanales > Bacillaceae > Peribacillus > Peribacillus sp. ACCC06369. The sequence goes on along the minus strand of NZ_JAUCEN010000002.1, from coordinate 3,503,084 downwards.
GCCGGTGTCTGGAGTTATTGAGAATTTACGCTTGATAAAGACTTCATCAGAGATTAAGATATTAAAGGAAGCGGCTGCTATTGCTGATGCTGCCTTTACACATATTCTGGATTACATGCGTCCAGGGATTTCAGAACTGGATGTATCCAATGAACTTGAATTCTTCATGAGGAAACAGGGGGCAACTTCCTCATCCTTTGATATTATCGTAGCATCTGGTGTAAGATCCGCTCTTCCACATGGAGTGGCTACGGATAAAATCATTGAAAAAGGCGATTTTGTCACATTGGATTACGGAGCATACTATAACGGATATGTGTCTGACATAACTCGGACATTGGCAGTTGGCAAGCCAAGTGAAGAACTTATTAACATTTATGACATTGTTTTAGAAGCGCAACTGCGCGGAATGGCTGGGATTAAACCTGGGATGACGGGCAGGGAAGCGGATGCACTAACTCGTAATTTAATTGAAGAAAAGGGATTCGGGCAGTATTTTGGACATTCGACTGGACATGGAATCGGTCTGGAAGTTCATGAAGGTCCGGCATTATCCTTAAGGTCTGATATCATTTTAGAACCAGGTATGGCCGTAACCGTCGAGCCGGGGATTTACTTACCGGGGGTAGGTGGAGTGCGGATTGAAGATGATACAATCGTTACAAATGAAGGTAACGAAGCACTTACTCATTCAACGAAAGAGTTAATCATTCTGTAAACATGTACATGTAGGAGGACAATTTTATGATTTCTGTAAACGATTTTCGCACGGGTGTTACGATTGAAGTAGATAATGGAATTTGGCAGGTTATCGAGTTCCAACATGTTAAACCTGGTAAAGGTGCAGCTTTTGTACGTTCTAAACTTCGTAATCTTCGTACAGGTTCGATCCAGGAGAAAACATTCCGTGCTGGTGAAAAAGTTGCTAAAGCACATATCGAAAACCGCAAAATGCAGTACCTTTATGCAAGCGGAGATAGCCATGTATTCATGGATAACGAAACGTATGACCAAATCGAGCTACCAGCTTCAAGCATTGAACGTGAACTGAAATTCCTTAAGGAAAATATGGAAGTACATATCATGACTTTCCAAGCCGAAACACTTGGGGTCGAGCTTCCAAACACAGTAGAACTTGAAGTTGCGGAGACTGAGCCAGGAATAAAAGGCGATACATCTTCAGGCGGAACGAAATCAGCGGTACTTGAGACGGGCCTTTCGGTTCAAGTTCCATTCTTCATCAACCAAGGTGACAAATTATTGATCAATACAAATGAAGGTTCTTACGTATCACGCGCATAAATGAAAGAAGGCCGAGATGAATTTCTCGGTTTCGTTTGTAGACAAAAAGGTTTCGGAATGGTTTCATTCCGAAACCTTTTTGATTTTTTATTGGATATGGATGATTTGTACTCACGATAGCCCTCTTTATTTGTTGTTGTGTACTTTAAATCCCCATTTTACGAACCAAATGTTTCGCTGGCACCAATTGGTCTAAAGTAGTAATCATTTCAAGTGATCTCGCTGAATAGAATCATGATCATGTTTAAAAAGCATCCTCATCACCTCAAGTTTTCATCCTTCTATTTTAAAAAGTCTGTAGGCAACTGGCTTTCTTCAAATTTGTCTACAGTCTGGAGGGTCTGTTTGGTCTAATCCCAAACCATGATTTTATAAGAAGACTTGGTTATCCTTCATGTTTTACCTTTTTTATGGAGTGGACCCCTCACTGGATAGAAGAAATCTGCGACATTCCTGCCGAATAACTGGCTAGCCGAGACCCCACAGGCGCTTGCGCCGAGGAGGCTTGGCAGACAGTCGGCGGAAAGGGAGCGGATTTCTGAAATCAACTGCAACTTTTTTTAATAAAAAGACTGTAGACCGAGATTAATTTCTCGGTCTTTTTTTTGGTCTTTTTTAGATCCAGGAAGTAATAAAAAAATCAATAAATGGCCGGTTTCTTTAATAGCCTGTCATCATTGTGGGGTGGTCGGCATATATTTTATTGAAAGTGGTGTATACAGGAGGATTGTCAAAATGGAAACGATTCTTTCTTTTTTACCGAAAAAATTATACGAGCAACTCCGGGGTATGACACCGATGATGATCGAAAAGATGGAAGAGCTGCGGATTCGGGTTGGAAGGCCGCTTGAAGTCATTGTAGGTGGGGAACCTTTCTTCTTTTCCTATGAAGTGACCCATTCGGATGCAGATCAATTATTGAATCAGATAGGTCAATTTTCGTTATATACACTTGAGGAAGAATTAAAACGAGGATATATAACTATAGCGGGTGGACATCGGGTGGGTCTTGCTGGCAAGGTTATCCTGGAAAATGGGGCGGTCAAAGCGATCAGGGACATTTCCTCATTCAATATTCGGATTGCACGTGAAAAAATAGGTGCTGCTGAACCGCTCACTTCTTATTTATATAATGGGGAATGGCAACATACGATGTTGATTGGTGCTCCGCAAACAGGAAAAACGACGGTATTACGTGATATCGCAAGAATGATATCCAGTGGAGATGAAAAACGGGGCATTCCCCCTCAAAAGGTGGGAATAGTGGACGAGCGCTCAGAAATTGCCGGGTGTGTTCATGGAGTGCCGCAGCTCGAATTTGGAACAAGGGTGGATGTGCTCGATGGATGTCCCAAAGCGGAAGGGATGATGATGATGATCCGTTCGATGTCCCCTGATGTATTGATCGTGGATGAAATAGGCCGCGCGGAGGATACACAGGCTGTGCTGGAAGCTGTGAATGCAGGTATTAAACTCATGATAACTACGCATGGCCATACACTGGCTGAAGTTAAGAAGCGGCCTTTCATCACAGAAATATTACAGCAAAACATCTTTGAACGTTTTATAGAATTACAGAGAAGTAAATCCGGAAAGAGGGGCTACAAAGTCCTTGATGCAGCGGGGGTTCCCATTTTCTTGGGAGAAAGTGTGAACCCGCATGTTTAAGTTAATTGGAGCAGCGATCATTATCATTGCAACGACATGGGCAGGTTTCGAAGCTGCGAAAAAATTAAGTATGAGGCCCCGCCAACTGAGGCAGCTAAAAGTCGCCATGCAATCACTTGAAGCAGAAATCATGTATGGTCACACACCTTTGAAAGAAGCCGCAAGGAAACTTTCTAAGCAGATGCCCAAACCTTTATCCATCTTTTTCGATACCTTTGCAAATCGACTCGAATCAGGTGAGACCACCGTCAAAGAAGCATGGGATGATAGTTTGAAGAAAATATGGCAATCCCTTGCTTTAAAACAGGGAGAATTCGAGATTCTTTCACAGTTTGGGGAGACGCTTGGAAAAAGCGATAAATATCATCAGCAAAAGCAAATCATGCTGACGATGGCACACTTGGAACGGGAAGAGAGCGATGCACTCGACCGACAGGGAAAATATGAAAAAATGATGAAAAGTCTTGGTTTTTTATCAGGTCTATTATTGATCATCTTGCTGATGTAGGAATATGTGGGGGGAATGAAAATGGGCATTGATGTGGACATCATATTTAAAATAGCTGGTGTAGGGCTTGTTGTGGCATTTCTTCACACGATACTCGATCAGGTTGGGAAGAAGGAATATGCCCAGTGGGTCACACTTTTCGGATTTATCTATATTTTATTCATGGTCGCTTCTGTAGTAGAGGATTTATTTCAAAAAATTAAATCTGTATTCCTATTTCAGTAAGGGAGGGATTCACGATTGAAATCATAAAAATCGTGGGCATTGCCCTAGTTGCCACCTTTTTGGCCCTAGTCGTCAAAGAGCAAAAACCAAATTTCGCATTCCTGCTTGTCGTTTTTGTAGGCTGCTCCATATTTCTTTTTCTAGCGGATAAGATATACGAAATTATTTTGATGTTAGAAAAAATTGCTGTGAATGCGAATGTAAATACCGTGTATCTGGAGACCATCCTAAAAATAATCGGAATTGCCTATATTGCCGAATTCGCTTCTCAAATTACAAAAGATGCAGGGCAAGGATCGCTCGCTTCCAAAATAGAATTGAGCGGAAAAATCTTGATTCTTGCCATGGCGATTCCGATTTTGACGGTCATCATCGAAACGATTTTACAGATGCTCCCAAGTTAACGGATTACTTCTACTAGTCAATGAGGTGAATGTATGAAGCAGCGGATGCCTTACTTATCCATTCTATTCGTTTTACTCTTTTTTTTGCATACATCTATTGGACAAGCTGCCGAAGATCCTGAAAGTGGTGAAATCGATCAAGAGCCGATCATGCAGTCGGAACTGGTACAAGCCCAAATAGAAAGGCTCGGTGTCGATGAACTCAAACAATATTGGGATGACATTGTAACGGAATATGGAGGATTCTTACCGGAAAGCCAGAAAGGGAGCTTCATGGATTTTGTAAGCGGTGATAAGAAATTCTCCTTTGAGCAATGGATAAAGGGGATTACAAAATTCATTTTTCATGAACTGCTCGTGAATGGAAAGCTGCTGGGATCACTCATTTTATTAACAGTTTTCAGCATGTTCCTGCAGTCTTTGCAAAATGCGTTTGAACAAAGCTCCGTAAGTAAAGTCGCTTATGCAATCGTTTATATGGTGCTGATCATTTTGGCACTTAACAGTTTTCATGTGGCGATTGAATATACAAAAGATACGATAGATTTGATGATTTCCTTTTTAATGGCGCTCATCCCTTTACTCTTGGCCTTAATAGCCGCTTCAGGCGGACTTGTATCAGCAGCTTTCTTTCACCCGGTATTAATGTTTTTGATGAATACAAGCGGTATCTTGATCCAGTTTGTCGTCCTTCCGTTATTATTCTTTGCAGCGATTTTAAGCATCGTCAGCACGCTGACCGAACATTATAAAGTGACACAGCTGGCACAGCTTCTCCGTAATTTTGCCATCGGAATCCTTGGAGCATTCATGACCATATTCCTTGGCGTCATATCCGTTCAGGGAGCATCCTCCGCTGTAGCTGACGGAGTGACGATCAGAACGGCCAAATTCGTGACAGGTAACTTTATACCGGTAATAGGGCGCATGTTTACAGATGCAACGGATACGGTCATCAGTGCCTCCGTTCTTCTGAAAAATACAGTTGGCTTGTCAGGCGTCATTATTCTCTTGCTCATAACCACATTTCCCGCCATAAAAATCTTGATGATTTCTTTTGTCTATAAATTGGCAGCGAGTCTTTTGCAGCCGCTGGGCGGGGGGCCTGTAATAAAGTGCCTTGACATTATAAGTAAAAGCATGATTTATATTTTCGCAGCATTGGCCATTGTCTCACTCATGTTTTTTTTAAGTATCACAGTAATTATCGCCTCTGGAAACATTACATTGATGGTTCGTTAGAAAGGAGGAGGGCTTGGTGAGTTTTTTAGCTGGCTGGGTATCCAACATCATCATATTTGTATTGCTGGCTACTGTGATCGATATGCTTCTACCGAATTCGGCTTTACAGAAGTATGCCAAAATGGTAATCGGACTTTTACTGATTGCGATCATCATCACTCCTATATTGGGATTATTCAATAAGGATTTCGACGAAATCCTCTCTGCGGCTACAAGTGAATTTGAAGATCAGAAAAAAAAAGATTTAGGAAATTTGACAGAAATGAAGAAAAAAGAAATACAAGCAGCACAGGGTGCATATATTTTAGAACAAATGGCTGTCCAATTACAGACAGAAGTGGAAGAGGAGTTGATGGCGGATTATAACATGAAGATTAGTTCAATTGATGTAGGAGTCAAGAATGAGGAAAAGCCGGGCGTTGATGATTTGCAAAACATAACCATATCATTGGAAAAGGCAGAGGGGAAAGAAGACTCGGAGATAGAGGCAGTAGCGAAGGTTGATATCAATGCAGATAGACCTTCCACTCCGAATGATGCCAATCTGGATGCTGTCAAAAGGTTTCTGGCAACAAGTTGGTCCGTTGATGAAGAGATCATTGAAATCGCCGGGGAAAGGAAGTGACTGAGTATTGAACAAAGACAAAGGTCCATTATCCTGGCTGCAAAAACTATTAAATAAAGACCCTGACCAAAAAGAGCCTAAGGAAAAAAAACCTTCCCTGTATGTCTATGCTCTAATAGTTGTCCTTTTGGGAGCGGGAATTATGATGGCCGGGAATTTGTTAACCACCAACCAGACGGGACAAACACCTGAAGTGAAGACGGTATTCAATAATGATAAACAAGATGACGAAGGGGATGTTGAAACATTCGGCCAGAAGAAATCCGAATTCAAGACGACAAAAGACTATGAAATATATCTTCAGAATGAAATGAAGGAAGCGCTTGAATCCATCGCAGGCGTCCAGGATGTAAAAGTCGTAATCTACGTGGATGCATCCGAGAAAAAAGTATATGAAAGAAACAAAGTCACCCAAAAACAAGTCACAGAAGAAACCGACCAGGAAGGCGGCAAAAGGACGGTCGAAGACACATCGGTTGATGAACAGCTCGTTTTGGTCAAAAGCGGTGAAAAAGAAGGGCCGATCATTTCGGAAACGAAAAAACCTAGTGTACGAGGCGTCCTGGTAGTCGCTAAAGGGGCTGAAAACATCCAAATAAAGAAGTGGATCATCGAGGCTGTCACACGTTCACTTGATGTACCGAGTCACAGGGTTTCTGTCATGCCTAAAAAATAAGGGGGAAAATCTACATGTTATTAAAAAAACAAACCGTTTGGTTATTGACTATGCTAAGTCTGGTCGTTGTACTTTCAGTCTATTATTTAACAGCTCCTGAGGAAAATGCTGCCGATATGACGGCAACTGAAGAAATGGAACAGGCAGAAAATAAAACAGAAAGTAAAACAGATAGCAAAGCGGATACCAAAGGGGAAAATAAAAGTGAAAAAGAAACGTCCAAAAATACAGAAGGTTCTTCTGTAACCATTGCATCAGGGGACGAGTTCGAATCGTTAAGGATGCAGATTGAAGATGAACGGGCTAAGCTGAATGAAGAATTGACTGCAAAGATGGGCAATACAGATCTATCCGCTGAAGAACGAGATGAGGCTTATGCGAAAATCGAGCAATTAAGTGAAACGAAAGTAAAAGAAAATATCATCGAAAACTTAATTGTAGCCATGGATTACAATGCCGCACTGGTCCGGGTGGACGGAACGGATGTAAAGGTGAGTGTCAAGGCCGATAAACAAACGAAAACAGAGGCCAATAACATTATCCGCCTCGTAAGGAAAGAAGTCAGCGATGCACAAAATGTAGTGGTAGATTTCCAACCGGAAAAGTAATCTCAGATACAGAAATAAGGGCTGATACACAACAGTTCATAATCGTAAAAATTTGAAAGTCCCCCTTAAATAAAAAAAGGGAGGCTTTTTTATTATTATTTTTTCACTAACATACAACCGGGAAACTTTAGAGAAAAAGTTTTTTTATGTAAATTGATACCAGGAACTCAAACAGAAATGGGTATTATGATCATCCGTAATATTCTAGAAAAGTAATTTAGATGGAGATTAATGCAGGTTTCAAAGTGGGAATTAGTAGAATTCAAGTGGAAACGCTAAGGGTGCCCGGTTGAAAAACATTCACAATATTATAATAAAGGTGTAATATAAAAGCATGGATAACAAGTTGCAACTAATCTATCATTGAATTTGTATAAGCTAATATTGTATGATGTTAGAAGCTGGTCATAAACTTTTCAATTCTCTAATGGGAACAATATTTTGAGAAAATGAAATATCTGTTATAATACAGATGGAGGGTGTATTCAGTTTATACGCTTTCGGATGGAGAAGGCGGCTACATTGTGCAGAATTGGACAAAGTAGGATAAGCTAAGGGTAAAAGGTTACATAAAATATTATTGCCTCACAAACTCATATTAAATTAGACAAGGGGTGCCACAAAATGAAAGTGCAAGAAATTCGTGAAATTATTAAGCTAGTCGATCAATCAAATATCAGTGAATTTGTTTTTGAAAATGAAGGAACGAAAATTAAATTGAAAAAAACTGAAACGGGTACAGTATTACAGCCATCAGCTGCTCAAGAAGTTGTTCAAGCCAATGCAGAGGTCAAGCCCGTAGCTGCTCCTGTCCCTGTAGCGCCAAAAGCTGTTGAACCTGCAAAACCGGCTGCTGCCGTCACTGAACAGGAAAATTTACATAAAATCACTTCTCCGATGGTGGGTACATTCTACCAATCTCCTGCACCGGATTCACCTGCATACGTAAAAGCAGGCGATAAAGTAACAGGGGATTCCATTGTTTGCATCGTGGAGGCCATGAAACTTTTCAATGAAATTGAGGCCGAAGTAAGCGGTGAAATCGTTGAAGTCCTTGTAAAAGAAGGTCAACTTGTAGAATATGGACAACCATTATTTTTAGTAAAGCCGGAATGAGGAGCTGTTTCTAAATGATTAAAAAGGTATTAATTGCCAATCGTGGGGAAATTGCTGTCCGAATCATCCGGGCATGCAAGGAATTAGGAATCGAGACTGTAGCGGTCTATTCAGAAGCGGATAAAGAAGCATTACATGTTCAAATTGCTGATGAAGCATATTGCATCGGTCCTAAATTATCAAAAGACAGTTATTTAAATACAACGAACATAATCAGTACAGCCAAGAAAACGGGATCCGATGCGATTCACCCTGGATATGGATTCCTTGCTGAAAATGCGGACTTTGCTGAGCTATGCCGTGAATGTAATATCATTTTCATCGGTCCTAGCCCAGAAGCCATCAATAAAATGGGAACGAAGGACGTAGCAAGGGAAACCATGCGTAAAGCTGGTGTGCCGATCGTTCCAGGTTCCAAAGGCATAATTAAAGATACGGATGATGGTGTAGCCCTCGCTAATGAAATGGGCTATCCAGTCATCATCAAAGCTACTGCCGGTGGGGGCGGTAAAGGTATCCGGGTCGCAAGGACCGAAGAAGAACTCATTAAAGGCATAAACATCACGCAACAGGAAGCCGCGACGGCATTTGGGAATCCAGGCGTGTATATTGAAAAGTTCATCGAGGACTTCCGTCACGTTGAAATTCAAGTCATGGCAGATAATCATGGCAACGCCATTCATTTAGGTGAGCGTGATTGTACGGTTCAGCGACGTTTGCAAAAACTTGTTGAGGAAACTCCATCTCCGGCCCTGGATGGTGAAACACGGGCGGATATGGGGCAGGCTGCAGTTACGGCTGCTCTTGCCGTAAACTATTCAGGTGCCGGTACAGTTGAATTTATTTATGACTATGTGAATAGAAAATACTACTTTATGGAAATGAATACACGTATCCAGGTCGAACACCCAGTTACAGAAATGGTAACGGGCGTCGATTTGATTAAAGAACAGATCAAAGTTGCTTCAGGTGACAAACTATCACTTTCACAAGAAGATGTCACGTTTAACGGATGGTCCATCGAATGCCGGATCAATGCGGAAAATCCAGAAAAGAATTTTATGCCTTCAGCAGGTAAGATTCACATGTATTTACCGCCAGGTGGCTACGGAGTACGTGTGGATTCTGCGGCATACCCTGGGTACTCGATACCTCCGTATTACGATTCCATGATCGCTAAATTGATTGTCCACGCACCAACGAGAGACGAGGCGATTGAGAAGATGAAACGCGCTTTAGGTGAGTTTGTCATTGAAGGGATCAGCACGACAATTCCTTTCCATATTAAGTTACTTCAGCATGAACAATTTGTTTCCGGAGAATTTAATACCAAATTCCTTGAAATATATGATGTAATGAACTCATAATGTAAAGGAAGACAGGAGGTGCTTTTGAATGAGTGAAATGGAAGGCCAATTACTCGAAATGAATGATTATAATAGTGGTTTGGGCAAAGTTGAAATTGCGCCTGAGGTGATTGAGGTGATTGCGGGTATCGCTGCATCGGAAGTTGAAGGTGTTGCACATATGCGCGGGAATTTCGCTACAGGTGTAGTTGAAAAGCTTGGTAAAAAGAACCACGGTAAAGGTGTTAAAGTTGACTTAACGGGAGAATCCATCAAAGTTGAACTTTATTGTGTCATGAAGTTTGGTGTCTCAATTCCGAAAGTTGCTCAGGAAGTGCAAGATAACATTCGTGAAGCCTTGTTGAACATGACCGCTATCGACGCGGGCGAAGTGAACATACATGTAGTGGGCATTGCGTTTGAAAACGCTAAACAAGAAGCGGATTACGAACAAGAAGTGTAAGTTGGCTTCATTCGATTCACACCTGCAAAAACCCGGCAAAAAGCCGGGTTTTTGTTTTTTTGAATTCTTGACTCAATGATACCCTGCTTTTGGAGCCCGCTAATAATATTACGTTAAATGAACATAATAAGGCGGTATCTGGAAGTTTCCCTTTAATTCAAGGGTGATTTCTGTTAGAGTGTAAAAGGTGAAATATGAGCATGAAAGCTAGGCAAGAGCTTTTTGACACTTTCAAAAAGTATATGACTGTGTTGGCCGTTTAACTGGAAATGAATCTTGAGATGTTGTCTTGAATCAAGATGTTTGAGTCTTTTGGCCTTAATTCAAGTGGGATTCAGCTTAATTTATAAAAAATGAAGCGAAAATCTTAATATTTTTGAAAAAATGTTATTAAATGTTCGTTTGTTCTAGCGTTTTCATATATAATAGTAGATGTTAAAGGAGTAAGATTATGAAAAGAAGAGTAGCCCGTGAAAAATCCCTTCAAGCACTATATCAGATAGATATTGCCAAGTCGAATGCAGAAGAAGCAATGGAAAGCGTACTGGATGGTGCTCCTACTGATGAATATTTCAAGAAATTAGTAATGGGGATAACGGAAAATCGTCAACAACTTGATGGAATGATCAGGGACAATTTAGAGAATTGGACGTTGGAAAGACTGGCGAACATTGATCGGAATTTACTGCGAATCGCGGTTTATGAAATGGTTCACAGTGAAGATGTTCCTGTAAGTGTTGCAATGAATGAAGCTATTGAAATTGCTAAGAAATTCGGTGATGATCAATCGAGCAGCTTTGTAAATGCCGTTTTATCCAAAGTTAAGGTGAAAAGCGGCAGCTAAGGCTGCAGCCTTTAACCAGGGGATTCTCTCAGCAATTTCTTTAGCAAAATTATCTTGGGAGGAATATACACATGTCAGCTCAAATCATTAATGGTAAAGAAATTGCAGAGGCAGTTAGGCAAGAAATCAGTAAGGAAGTTCAACAATTACGGAAAAAAAATATCGTTCCGGGTTTGGCTGTAATCCTTGTGGGGGACAACCAAGCATCGCAAACCTATGTACGCAATAAGCAAAAGGCGTGTGAAGATCTGGGCATGCATTCTGTATTGATTAAAAAGCCTGCGGGACTCTCTCAGGAGGAATTAATTCAGAGCATTGATGAATTAAACCAGGATGACAGCATTCATGGTATATTGGTGCAGCTGCCGTTACCTGGACATATTCAGGAAAAAGCGATCATTGAAGCGATTTCCCCCGAGAAGGATGTAGATGGATTCCATCCCATTAATATTGGGCGGATGATGACTGGGCAGGATGCTTATTTACCTTGTACGCCATACGGGGTGATGGTAATGCTTGAGTATATCGACTATGACCTTGAAGGTAAGCATGTTGTTATCGTAGGTAGAAGTAATATCGTGGGAAAACCGGCCGGACAAATGTTTCTAAATGCGAATGCAACCGTCACATACTGTCATTCAAAGACAAAGGACCTTGCGTATTATACAAAGCAAGCTGATGTCGTTGTGGCAGCTGTCGGCAAGAGGGACACGATCACGAGTGACCATATTAAAGAAGGTGCTGTCGTCATTGACGTCGGAATGAACAGGAATGATGAAGGGAAGCTTTGCGGTGATGTGGCGTTTGATGAAGTGAAAACCAAGGCTTCATACATTACACCTGTTCCTAAAGGCGTTGGTCCCATGACGATTACGATGCTTATGAAGAATACGGTTAAATCTGCTCAAAAAACACTTGAACAGAATAAGCAAGCCTTAAAAAGCTAAAAAAACGTTAAATTATTTTAAAGAAGCGGACCTCTTGTTTTATAATAACGGGAGACCGCTTTTTTTCATTCATAGATTAAGCGAGTTTTAAGTAAAACCTATAAGTGAGTTTTCTTTAAATCCGATTTTCATCGGAAGGAGACATTATATGAGCAACCAACAATATTTAAGTGTATCGGCTTTAACGAAATACATCAAAAGGAAGTTCGATGCCGATCCCCATTTGCAAAATGTATACATAAAAGGCGAAATTTCAAATTTTAAACAACATACAAGCGGACATATGTATTTTACTCTAAAGGACGAGAAGGCCCGACTCCTCTCCGTTATGTTTGCCGCCAATAACAAAGGGATGAAATTCCTGCCTGAAAATGGAATGAAGGTACTTGTTAAGGGCGATATTTCATTATATGAGGCAGGCGGACAGTATCAGCTTTATGTGAAAAGCATGGCCCCTGATGGTGTCGGGGATTTGTATCTTGCTTATGAACAGCTGAAGAAAAAGCTGGAGGCGGCAGGTTTGTTTTTGGCCGAGCATAAGAAACAGATTCCACAATACCCTAAGTCTGTAGGAGTTATAACATCACCGACCGGAGCTGCACTAAGAGATATCCTGATCACCATCAAGCGGAGATATCCAATTGCCAGAGTCATCGTTTACCCAGCACTAGTCCAAGGGAATAATGCCGCTAAATCGATTGCCAAGGCAATTTCCATGGCTAACGCTAGGGCGGAAAGCGATGTACTCATTGTCGGAAGGGGCGGCGGGTCGATCGAGGAGCTATGGGCCTTTAATGAGGAGATAGTGGCTGAGTCAATCTATGATTCTGATATACCGATAATTTCTGCTGTCGGTCACGAAACCGATTTTACAATTGCTGATTTTGTCGCGGATATGCGGGCTCCTACACCGACTGGTGCAGCAGAGTTAGCGGTTCCCCACCTTAATGAAATACTTGAACGCCTGATGAACCGTAAGAATCGCTTGACCCGCTCCATTCGTGAATTGGTGAATTTCGAACGAACCCGTTTGACCAGGATGGAGAGATCTTATGCTTTCCGTTATCCACATAAAATGTATGAACAGAAGCTTGAACAGCTAGACAAGACGGTGGACAGGCTAGGGAGGACCGGCACGCGGTATTTCATGAAAAAGAGGGATGAGCTGAATCAGTTGAACGATATTCTGAAAAAGCAGCATCCTGAACAAGCGGTGCAAAATTCCAAAGATGAATTGCTGCAGCATGCAAAAGTATTGCGAAGGGCAATGGAAGCCATTTATCGGCAAAAATCACAGCAGTTCGTTCATATTACAGCCACTTTGTCTGCCCTCAGTCCATTAAAAATCATGGAACGGGGCTATGGATTGGTTTTTGCTGAGGATGAGACGTTAGTGAAAAGTACACAACAAGTATCCAGAGGGGATAAGATAGCCGTTTCCATTAAAGATGGAACACTTGAATGTGAAATTAAAGAAATAAAGGAGCGAATAGAACCATGACAAAAAAACAGGAAGCCACTTTTGAAGAAGCAATGGAGAATCTTGAGAAAATTGTAGAACAGTTGGAAGAAGGCGATGTGCCCTTAGAGGAAGCCATCTCCATATATAAACAAGGAATGGATTTATCCAGGCTTTGTCACTCAAAGCTTAAGGCGGTTGAAGATCAGTTGACTCAAATTTTGCGCGAAGATGGGGAACTCGAAAACTTCACTGTACAGGAGGAAGAATAACATGGGTACGGTGTCCTTTGATATGTTTTCTAAAGAATATAAGGCGATTATAGAACGGGAAATCGTTGAATATGTCAATAAGCTTAATGCTCCTGCTGTGGTCAAAGATGCCATGATCTATTCATTGGAGGCAGGCGGTAAACGGATTCGCCCTTTATTGGTCTTTGCGGTTCTGGAGGCCTTTGGAAAAAACTTGAGGATGGGGATACCTGCAGCTGCTGCCATTGAAATGATTCATACATATTCTTTGATTCATGATGATCTTCCAGCGATGGATGATGATGATCTCCGCCGCGGAAAACCGACGAACCATAAAGTGTTCGGTGAGGCGGTAGCAGTACTGGCAGGTGATGCCCTCCTTACATATAGCTTTCAATTGGTGACGGATATGAACGATCCAGATGTGACGGCTGAAATGAAGCTGAACCTTGTAAGTGAAATTGCTAAGTCTGCCGGTGCCGAAGGGATGGTTGGAGGTCAAGTTGCCGATATGGAAGGTGAAAATAAACAGTTGACCCTTCAGGAATTGGAGTATATCCATGAACATAAAACAGGGAAGTTATTGACTGCAAGCATCCTTTCCGGTGCTATATTAGCCGGTGCGAATGAAGAACAGCGACTCCATTTACGTGACTTTGCATACCACCTGGGGCTTGCTTTTCAGATTCGGGATGATATTCTGGATATTGAAGGGTCAGTCGAGTTGATCGGCAAGCCGGTTGGCAGTGATGAGGGAAATCATAAAAGCACATATCCTTCTTTACTTTCGCTTCAAGGGGCAAAGGAAAAGTTGAACCATCATATTGAACTTGCTCATGCCGCTTTGGGAAAAACAACCTTACAAACGGTTTTGTTGAATGAACTAACCGATTTAATAGCGAACCGTAATCATTGATTGTGGCTAAATTTGTTATCAATTGAGGTTTTATGGTATACTCATTGTGCAAAAATATGCGAAAATCAAAATGGATTTTTTAATTGAGTTACGTGATAAAATAGGTATATTAAGCCGCCGAAATCACCTGGGTGTTGGCGGCTATTTTTTAACTTAAAACCAATTTTTCGGTCAAGTCTTCCATATAGCCCTCTTTATGAGGCTTTGTTTATGCTAACAACCGAAAATGACAGAAAGTGAGTGGTCCTGTTTGGATCTTCTATCTATAAAAGACCCTTCTTTTTTGAAGAAGATGAATAATGAAGAACTAGTCGAGTTAAGTGTGGAAATACGTAAATTCCTTGTGGAAAAATTATCGGTGACCGGTGGGCATATCGGTCCCAATTTAGGTGTAGTCGAGTTGACTATAGCCTTGCATAAAGAATTCGACAGTCCGAATGATAAAATATTATGGGATGTTGGTCACCAATCCTATGTGCATAAAATCCTGACTGGCAGAGCAGGGGAGTTCAATACCTTAAAGAAATATAAAGGTCTATGCGGCTTTCCTAAAATGATTGAAAGCCCCCATGATGTTTGGGAAACCGGTCACAGTTCGACTTCCCTTTCAGCTGCAATGGGAATGGCCGCTGCCCGTGATATAAAAGGTGAAAAAAGTTTCATTTTGCCTGTAATCGGTGACGGGGCTCTAACAGGCGGAATGGCACTTGAAGCATTGAATCATATCGGTGATGAAAAAAAGGACATGATCGTTATCCTGAATGATAATGAAATGTCGATAGCGCCTAATGTGGGGGCTTTGCACACGATATTGGGAAGATTGCGGACCGCAGGTAAATATAACTGGGCAAAAGATGAATTGGAGTTACTTTTGAAAAAAATTCCTGCAGTCGGTGGTAAGCTTGCAGCTACCGCTGAACGCTTGAAGGATAGCATGAAGTACTTATTGGTCTCAGGAATCTTTTTCGAAGAACTCGGTTTCACATACCTTGGACCAGTCGATGGTCATAATTATGAAGAGTTGCTGGAGAATTTAAGATATGCCAAGAAAACGAAGGGACCCGTACTGCTACATGTCATCACGAAAAAAGGCAAAGGCTATTCACCTGCCGAGTTGGATACAACAGGAAATTGGCATGGGACAGGCCCCTACAAGATAGAGACAGGCGATTTCGTGAAATCCACTAGTAAAGCTCCTGCATGGAGTGCCCTTGTAAGCGATACTGTCAGCAGGCTCGCCCGTGAAGATGAACGGATTGTCGCGATTACACCTGCAATGCCCGTAGGTTCGAAATTGGTGGGGTTTTCCCGAGAGTTCCCAGAGCGTTTCTATGATGTAGGGATTGCCGAGCAGCATGCTGCAACTTTTGCAGCTGGATTGGCAACGCAAAAAATGAAACCGTTCCTGGCCATTTATTCAACCTTCCTGCAAAGGGCTTATGACCAGGTGGTCCATGATATCTGCCGACAGAATTTGAACGTATTCATAGGAATCGATCGTGCCGGATTGGTTGGTTCCGATGGTGAAACGCATCAAGGCGTTTTCGATATTGCATTCTTACGGCACATTCCTAATATGGTGTTGATGATGCCGAAAGATGAAAACGAAGGCCAGCATATGGTCAATACGGCCTTAAGCTATAATGATGGTCCAATCGCTATGCGATTCCCTCGTGGGAATGGTTGGGGTGTTGTGATGGATGCTGAATTACAGCAGATTCCAATCGGTTCGTGGGAAGTTCTTAAAGAAGGAACGGATGCTGCCATCTTAACGTTCGGTACCACCATTCCAATGGCCCTTGAAGCGGCAGAACTGCTAGAGAAAGAGGATTATTCAGTTAAGGTGATCAATGCCCGGTTCATTAAGCCTTTGGATGAGAACATGCTAAGCAGCCTACTTGGTGAAAAAATGCCTATCTTGACAATAGAAGAAGCGGTTCTTCAAGGTGGTTTTGGCAGTTCTGTACTAGAATATGCTCATGACCAAGGGTTTTATGGGGCAATTATAGATCGAATGGGAATACCTGATTATTTCATTGAACATGGCAGTGTCGATGAACTTCTTGAAGAGATCGGTTTAACGACTGAAACAGCCATCAAAAAGATTAAAATGATAACACCCAAAAAAGAAAAAAGGGCCTGACAATATGAAAGTGATGAAAGAAAGAGTAGATGTATTACTTGTAGAACAAGGCTTGGCAGATACACGAGAAAAAGCAAAGCGTATGGTTATGGCTGGTCTTGTCTACGCGAATGAAGAGAGGTACGAAAAACCTGGGGAAAAAGTACCGGTCGATCTCGAATTTACTATTAAAGGAAAAGTCATGCCTTACGTTTCAAGAGGCGGACTTAAACTTGAGAAGGCTTTAAAGGAATTCGATTTACAAGTGAACGGAAAAATCCTGCTTGATATCGGATCATCAACAGGAGGGTTCACGGATTGTGCCTTGCAAAATGGTGCCACAATGTCTTATGCCCTTGATGTAGGATATAATCAACTTGCCTGGAAGCTTAGGCAGGATGAACGGGTGAAAGTAATGGAACGGACGAATTTCCGTTACGTTACACCCGCCGATCTCGATGGGGAGATGCCTAACTTTGCAAGCATTGATGTTTCTTTCATCTCCCTAACGTTAATTTTACCGGTGCTGAAGACCTTGCTCGTTCCGAATAGCGACGTCGTTGCCTTAGTTAAACCGCAATTCGAAGCTGGGAAGGATCAGGTGGGTAAAAAAGGGATTGTTCGTGATCCCAAAATCCATAAACTAGTGTTGGATAAGATCATTTCTTTTGCTAAAAAGGAAGGCTACGATATTAAGGATGCCTCATTCTCACCGATTACCGGCGGTGATGGAAATATTGAATTTTTACTTCATTTATACTGGCAAGGGTCAAAGGAAGATGGAGCGATATTGCTTTCGAAAACCGTTGATGACATCGTTGGGGAAGCCCATGCGCAATTTAAAAAAGAATAGCAAGAACTTGTACGGCTCCTTTGGCTGAATGGTTGGCTAAAGGAGCTTTTTAACTTGAAATGGTGTTGAAATGCACTTGAATCATTTAATGTGGATACATAAAATAGGTAAGAATAAAAAATAGACTTGTTATGCATTTTAGAGAAAAAGTTGTACAATTGCATAAAAATCCGATAACATTAATTTTAGCCACTTTCTAGAGCGGCCTATTTGCACGTACGGATGTTACCGAAGCAATCCCATATTGGGAGCTTCCTTAAGTATGATATCGATTGCCAATAAAATGAGCAACAGATGAGAAGAGGTGCTACTACTTATGAATAAAGGACAACGACATATAAAAATAAGGGACATTATAACTAATAACGATATTGAAACCCAGGATGAGCTGGTTGAAGAACTGAAATTAGCTGGATACAATGTAACTCAAGCAACTGTTTCAAGGGATATTAAAGAGCTTCACCTAGTTAAGGTCCCTTTAACGGATGGAAGGTATAAATACAGCCTGCCAGCCGACCAACGTTTCAATCCACTTCAAAAATTAAAGAGAATCCTGGTTGATGCATTTGTACGTATTGACGCAGCCAATAATTTACTGGTTATGAAGATGCTCCCGGGTAATGCCCAGGCAATTTGTGCATTGATTGATAATTTGAATTGGCAAGAGATACTCGGGACGATTGGCGGCGATGATACTTGTTTAATTATCTGCCGTTCTGAGGAAGATGCAAAGATCATTTCCGGCAAATTCTTGGACATGCTCTAATAATTTTGTGAGGTGACCTAGTTTGTTAACAGAACTATCGATTAGGAATTTTGCGATCATAGAAAGCCTGTCCGTTTCATTTGAGAAAGGCTTGACTGTCTTGACCGGAGAAACAGGGGCAGGGAAATCAATCATTATAGATGCCGTTCATCTTTTGGTTGGGGGACGTGGTTCGGCAGAATTCATTCGGCATGGTGAGTCCAAGGCCGAAATAGAGGGATTATTTCAAATTGAAGATGAAAAACACCCGGTATTTGCCAAAGCAGAAGAATTTGGACTGGATATGAATGATGGGATGGCCATTCTTCGAAGGGATATTTCACAGAGCGGCAAAAGCGTTTGCAGAGTAAATGGAAAACTTGTAACGATTGCCATTTTACGCGAGATAGGAAGGACATTGATAGATATTCATGGTCAGCATGAACATCAGGAATTAATGGATGAACGACTCCATCTTCCTCTGCTGGATCAATTCGGCGGTGAAAAAATCGCCTCTGCACTCACGGAATACCAAAAGCTCTATAAACGTTATGAAACCGCTTCAAAACAATTGAATGGTTTGAGCCAAAATGAACAGCAAATGGTCCACCGTCTTGATTTGATCCAATTTCAATTCGATGAAATTCAAAAAGCTGATTTGAAACTACGTGAAGATGAAGAATTAATGGAAGAGCGAAAGAAAATTAATAATTTTGAAAAAATTCATGAAGCGCTGCAAACCAGTTATAATGCTTTAAATGGAGAGCAGCATGCAATTGATTGGCTTTCCGTAGCCATGAATAACCTGGAAGAAGCCGCAGGCCTTGATGAAGGTTTAAAAAACAGCTCCGAAACCGTTTCAAATAGTTACTTCCTGCTTGAAGAGGCAGTGTCAAACATCCGGGATCAATTAGACTCTTTGGACTATGATACAGAGCGTGTCGAATTCATTGAAAGCCGCCTTAATGAAATAAATCAATTAAAACGTAAATACGGGCGGACCATCGAGGAAATCCTGGAATATGGTGCAGGCATAGAAGAGGAAGTCGAAAAGCTGCAAAATAGGGAAACGCATATAGCGAAGCTTGAAAAGGAAATGAAATCCATCAAGGCCGATTTAATTGTTGAAGCAAAGAATCTGTCTGAACTTCGTCAGACATTCGCTCAGCAGTTAACCAAAAAGATCCATCAGGAATTAAAAGATTTATACATGGAAAAGACCATTTTTGAACCACATTTCCTTCAAACGGCTTATACTTTCGATGAGTTGTCAGATAGGGGCATTAATCAGTCGGGGCTGGATTCGATGGAATTTTATATTTCCACAAATCCAGGTGAACCGTTAAAACCTCTATCTAAAATCGCATCGGGTGGAGAACTCTCGAGGATCATGCTGGCTTTGAAAAGCATTTTCTCCAAGCACCAAGGCATAACGTCCATTATATTTGATGAAGTGGACACCGGTGTGAGCGGACGGGTTGCACAATCCATCGCTGAAAAGATCTATAAAGTGGCAACGGGATCTCAAGTACTGTGTATATCCCATTTACCACAAGTGGCAGCTATGGCGGATACTCACTTATTCATAGCGAAAAATGTAAGGGCCGGACGCACGAATACCTCGGTAAAGCCTTTAATTGAAACGGAAAAGATAAAAGAAATTGGCAGGATGATTTCTGGAGTCGAGATTACGGATTTGACGAAGCAGCATGCCAATGAATTAATCCAGCTGGCAAAAAGGTTGAAAATCACATCTTGATGGACAGGTAAAGTAGATAATTTAAACTTATCATAAGCATCCATTGTAAAGCTATCCAAAAACGGATAGCTTTTATTTTGTGCATCTGTTATAAATGACTGTCTTGAGGGCTAAATTAAAGGTGTAGCCATAAAGTTTCAGAGAGCGAGGAGAGTGAATGGGTTGAAATTTGTATGGATAAACAGGATCATCGGTGGAATTCTCCTTGTTTCGCTATTAACATTAGGGTTATACCAGCCATCTCGTGAATATTTTTTAATTCCAAATCATCTTGTACTATTTGAAGGAAGTCAATATAGTATTTCCAAATCATTGCCTGTTTCTGCAAAAGCTTCGGGATTCAGTGATGGGATTTCGCTTCATGATGAGCAAGCTTCAATTACGCTTGGTGCTGAGAAACCAGGTACGAATGAAGTGTTGCTGGATGTAGCAGGCTTGCCCGCCAAAAAGGTCGACATTAGGGTGTTGAAAGACTTTAAAGTCATGCCTGGAGGCCAATCCATTGGAGTGAAGCTAAATACTCTCGGAGTGCTCGTAGTAGGTCATCATCTTATTGATACTGCGCAGGGGAAAAAATCACCAGGAGAAAAAGCGAAAATTGAAATCGGTGATATTATTACAGAAATCAATGGTCAGACGATAAAGAAGATGGGGGATGTAACCCCTTTTGTTCAGCAGGCAGGTGAAAAGGGTGAGGCGTTGAATCTAGTCATAAACCGTGATAATGAAGTGCTTCATAGCACCCTTTTACCTCTAAAAGATAAGAATGAAGGAACTTACAAATTGGGTTTGTATATCCGTGATTCAGCAGCTGGCATCGGAACGATGACATTTTATCACCCTGATTCGAAAAAATATGGAGCATTGGGACATGTCATTTCCGATATGGATACCAAAAAGCCGATTGTTGTAAAAGATGGACAGATTGTTCAATCGACGGTCACGTCCATTGAAAAGGGAAGCAATGGTGATCCTGGAGAAAAATTGGCACGCTTTTCTTCCAACAAAGAAAAAATAGGAAATATCAATCGCAATAGTCCCTTTGGGATTTTTGGGAAATTAAATCAAGATTTTAAAAATGGGATTAATGACAAGGCTCTCCCGATCACCCTTTCCCATGAGGTAAAGGAAGGACCAGCAAAAATCCTGACTGTGGTGGATGGTTCTAAAGTGGAGGAATTCGATGTGGAAATCGTCAGTTCCATACCACAGAAGTTTCCTGCGATTAAAGGAATGGTCTTAAAAGTGACGGATAAAGAACTGCTTCAAAAAACGGGCGGGATCGTTCAGGGTATGAGCGGCAGTCCTATCATACAAAATGGGAAATTAATCGGTGCAGTCACCCATGTATTTGTTAATGATCCTACAAGTGGGTATGGAGTCCATATCGAATGGATGTTAAACGAAGCCGGTATAAATATATACGACAAAGATAATTATGAAAAGGCAAGCTAAAGAAACCGGGTATCCTTTTGGATGCCCCTTTTTAATTGATTAGCCCAGGTCATGGATGGTAATTAAATATGATTTCTTCAAAAAATAGAGGTTTTTTTGAAACGTTGTGATAAAATGATAACGAAATGAAGATTTTTCGACAATCGGTTTATTCGAATAGCAAACGAAGTCGAAAACAAGAGATATCCGGAGAATAATATTGAATTCCTTATATTTTTTCAAAAATAAAAGGAATTTAGTTTCCATTGTCGAAAAGTTCAATTACAATAGAATTTAGTCATATAGAAAAAAAGACCAATTGTAGTTGAGGAGGAAATCAAGCGTGAAAAAAATTAAGGTGTGCGTTGTAGACGATAATAGAGAACTTGTTGGCCTTCTGGAAGAATACATTTCAGCACAGGAAGACATGGAAGTAATTGGGGTGGCACATAACGGTCAAGATTGCCTGGGTATGCTTGAAAGTGTTGATCCGGATATATTGATTCTCGATATTATCATGCCTCATTTAGATGGATTAGGTGTACTTGAAAAACTTCGTGAAGTAAAACGGGGTGCTATGCCTAATGTCATTATGCTTACTGCCTTTGGTCAAGAAGATGTAACGAAAAAAGCTGTTGATTTGGGCGCGTCTTACTTTATCCTGAAACCTTTTGATATGGAAAATCTGGCCAATCACATTCGTCAGGTAAGCGGTAAAGGGCAGTCGGTTTTAAAAAATCATAGTCAGTTTAGCTATCGTCCCCAAAATGAAGCCAAGCCGAAAAACCTGGATGCCAGCATCACAAGCATCATTCACGAAATTGGAGTGCCTGCACATATCAAGGGCTATTTGTATTTAAGGGAAGCCATATCCATGGTATATAATGATATTGAACTATTGGGTTCGATCACGAAAGTTTTATATCCGGATATCGCAAAAAAATACAATACTACGGCCAGCCGTGTTGAAAGAGCCATCCGACATGCGATTGAAGTGGCTTGGAGCCGTGGCAATATAGAATCCATTTCATCTCTTTTCGGTTATACTGTCAGCATGACTAAGGCAAAACCTACAAATTCCGAATTCATTGCCATGGTTGCCGATAAGCTTCGTCTCGAACATAAAGCTTCTTGACAGTAGGGGAACACCGGTGTTCGGATTCAGGATAACAATTGACCAAATAAAGGCTAGAGCCACTAAATATAAATAGGAACTCTCCGTCTGGTGGTATGGACAGGAAGAAGTTGCTTTGTGATTTTTTCTAATCGGCAACTTCAATTTTTTTACGCTGCCGGTTAAAAAAATTAAACGCCTTTTATTTATTGGATTTGCAGGAAATCCAATAAATAAAAGGCGTTTTTGTTTGCGTGAAAAAGCGACACTAATTATCTGAATCACTAATTTTTTAAACGGATTTTGGCATTATGGGTCCTTTTCTTAATTTTTAGATTATAATTATAGGTATATATATAGTGAATAAGGGGTAAACAAATGATTTATGAAAAAAATAAGTATTTTGCATTAGAAGTGGATATTGAAATGGTATTTTACCGTTTTTAAAAAGGCTTTTTCCATTCTTCAATTTAATCCCATCCCCATCCTATTGAATTTTCCGCAAATCATGCTGGAGAATGTCAAACAATAGCTGCTGATAAATGTCCGCAAGTGTAAAACTCAATTGTTCGGATAACTACCTTAAGGGAACTTTTCAGTTATTATGGGGGATATTTTAGAAAACCTTCTACGAAGAAAATAATCACCTCTATTTCGATTAAAGAAGATGAAAATAATTTATCGTTTCTGTTCATAAAATTGGGTTATAACAATTTTTGGGAGAGGCGGCGTTTCATCATGACCTTAATCTTTGCACATCGAGGCTCTGCAGGAACACATCCGGAAAATACGATGTCGGCGTTCAAAGAAGCTGCCCGTGTTGGGGCGGACGGTATTGAAACGGATGTCCAACTCTCGAAAGATGGAGAAGTGGTCATCATTCACGATGAAAAGCTCGATCGGACCACGAATGCCTCAGGGTATGTAAAAGGCCGGACCTTGATGGAGTTGAAAACTCTTAATGCGTCCTCAAACTTTAAGGGTAAATTGGGTAAAGAAAAAATTCCGACGCTAGAAGAACTATTTATATGGCTTAAAGATAACCAGCTTGTTTGTAATATTGAATTGAAAAACACGCTTTTTCTGTATCCAGGCTTAGAAGAGAAAGTCATAAGGCTCATTCGTGCCTACGAAATGAAGGAAAGGATAATCCTTTCTTCTTTCAATCATTATAGTTTGGTTAATTGTCATCAATTGGCACCTGAACTGGAAACGGCACTACTTTATAGGGATGGTCTATACATGCCATGGATATATGCCAAGGCAATAGGCGCGACCGCAATCCATCCAAATATCAGGTCTGCCTCTGATGCACTAATTCAAGCATCGTTGAGCCTGGGTGTTCCTGTACGGCCCTATACCATTAATAAGGAAGCCGATATGAAGCGATTATTCAAATTGAGGTGCAGTGGCATCATTACCGATTTTCCTGAGGCAGCCGTACGGGTCAGAGAAGGACTTAAATCAACATAAAGAAAAAGGTGCCCAATTATACATGGCACCTTCTTTTTACGTTTAAAATTTATTGAACCTGCTTTGGACCTTATTTTGTTTTCGATCTCGATGAAGGACGAAGCCTGCGATAAAGGCTATTCCGCCAATCGTAATAAGCAGTCCGATTAAAAATTGCAGCCAAAGGACTGGATAGGGAGGCTGTAAAATACCGAACACCATGTCCCTCATTATTTTAATGCCATAGGCAGCAAAGGCCCCGGGTATAAAAAGAATCAAAAAAGCGATTAAACGTTTCATGCGGCCAAATCCCTTCCGAAAATTCCGTCTTTTAAAAATGATAAAGGATATAAAATATTTGTCAAGTTTCGGGAAACTAGAAAATGACTGGAAGTTAGAGGCTGTTTTTAAAGGATGCCAATATGGTAAAATGAGGTGTGAAGTATGAAAAAAATTGCAGAGATATATCTAATAATAGGGTAATTATATCTTAAGGGGGATGGCTCATGCAAAAAGTCATGATAGTAGGGGGAGGAGTGGGGGGGACAACGGTGTTGAAACTCCTCTCGGAAAGTGAAGTATTCTCAATTGTTTGTATGGCTGATACGAATGAATCCGCTGAAGGGATGCTTGCTGCAAAAGAAAGAAGGATTCCTACAGTGACTGATTGGAGCGAGGGATTGGATGGGGATTTGGATATCATTTTTGATACCACTGGAGACCCGACTGTCTATAGTAAGATAAAACGGGATATGAGCGATCAAACGATACTCATTCCTGGAAGTGTCGCCCTCATTATGACAAAGTTGTTTGAAGAGAAAAATCGTTTAATAAATAAATTGGAAAATACCTCGGCAAAAATGGACTTGATCCTTAATACGACCAGTGAAGGAATGGTGGTGATTGATCATGATGGATTCATCATCATGTTCAATGATAGTGCGGAACGAGCATCTGACACAAAGCGCGAGGACGTGATAGGCAAACATATCAAAGATTTCGTTCCTTCAACTGGATTACTACGAGTGATGGAAACGAACCAAAAAGAAGTGAATCAGGAGATTACCCTTACTAATGGGATGGAGCTCATAACGACAAGGATTCCTCTGGTGAATGCCGATAAGGAAATCATAGGGGCTTTTTCCGTGTTTCGGAATAAAACGGAAGCTGTACAATTGGCGGAGCAGATCACTGATTTAAAAGAGATACAGACGATGCTCCAGGCAATCATCCAATCCAGTGATGAAGCCATCTCGGTCGTGGACGATCAAGGGAGGGGACTTTTGATCAATCCGGCATATACAAGAATCACTGGCTTAACCAAGGACCAAGTGATTGGTAAGCCGGCTTCCATCGATATTTACGAAGGTGATAGCATGCATATGAAAGTGCTTCAGACAAAAAAGCCTGTTCGGGGTGTCAATATGCGTGTCGGCCCAAAACATAAGGAAGTGATTGTTAATGTTGCTCCAATCATTGTGGATGGGTGCCTGAAAGGTAGCGTTGGCGTCATTCATGATGTATCGGAAATTCAAACCTTGACTCACGAATTGAATCGGGCAAGACAGATTATCCGGACATTGCAGGCTAAATATTCCTTTGATGATATAATAGGGGCTTCCGAAGAGATGAAGCTTCCCATCGAACAGGCGAAATTATCGGCAAGGACACCGGCTACCGTCTTATTAAGAGGGGAATCAGGGACCGGCAAAGAGTTATTTGCCCACGCCATCCATAATGCGAGTGATAGGAAATTCAATAAATTCGTTCGTGTAAACTGTGCGGCCATCTCGGAATCATTACTCGAAAGTGAACTGTTCGGTTATGATGAGGGAGCGTTTACAGGGGCAAGCAGGGGCGGAAAGGTCGGTTTTTTTGAAGAGGCAAATCAAGGAAGCATCTTTTTAGATGAAATTGGTGAATTACCAGCTAACATCCAAGCTAAATTACTTCGGGTTTTACAAGAACGGGAAATCATCAGAGTGGGGGGGACAAAGCCGATTTCCATCAATGTCCGTGTCATAGCCGCCACGAATATCAATCTTGAACACGCCATTGCAAACGGATCATTCAGGGAAGACTTATATTTCAGGCTGAACCGCATGCCTATTTTCATTGCTCCTTTACGAAAACGAAAAGAAGATTTGAGGGAATTGGCGGAGCATTTGATTCATAAAATCAATCAGGAGTATGGACGGAGCATAGAGGGGATTACTGAAGCAGCTATACATAAGATGCAAATCTATAACTGGCCAGGGAATGTAAGGGAACTGGAAAATATCTTGGGACGGGCTATCATTTTCATGAAATTGAACGAGACAATCATTGATATACAGCATATTCCTGATTTTATCGAAGAGATTCCATTAAAACAGGAGAAACTCTTAATGGAGCCTTCTGGCTACGTATCGGGTAAACCGCTCTCGGAGATAATAGACCAGTATGAAGCCGAAATCATTCAGCAAGCGTTCGATACCCACAAGGGAAATAAAACAATTACGGCAAAAGCGTTGGGTATTTCAGTTAGAAATCTATATTATAAAATGGAAAAATTAAAATTGTGAAAATATTTGCATGCAAGCAATTGCATAGTATGAAAAAAACTGCACAGAATTTTCTGATTTATTTTAATTTAAGCGAGAGTTCACTTCCAACATGAAATTTTTTTGAATTTGTTATAGGCTATAGTTGCTCAATATATTAACCAGCATCTCCTTTTTTTGGGTGAAAAGGCTCTCATTATTTAATTTATTGGCATGTTATTTGCATATTTAAAGGTGCATGGATTTTTCAAGGGAACCATTCCCAATGGGGAAAATATCATGTGATTAGCGGATTTTATTTAAAATGAACGTAGTGACCAGTAAGAATGAGGAGTGATTCAGTGTCCTCATATCTGACATTTATTAAAACATCTAGGGAGGATTCCTGTATGGAAATTTTTAAATATCTTGAGAAGTATGATTACGAACAACTGCTATTCTGTCAGGATAAACAATCGGGTTTGAAAGCGATTATTGCCATTCATGATACGACATTAGGACCAGCACTTGGTGGCACAAGGATGTGGACGTACGCTTCCGAAGAAGATGCCATAGAAGATGCTTTAAGGCTTTCGAAAGGAATGACATATAAAAACGCAGCGGCCGGCTTGAATTTAGGCGGGGGAAAAACCGTCATCATCGGCGATCCTCGCAAGGATAAAAATGAAGAAATGTTCCGTGCATTCGGAAGGTATATCCAAGGGCTGAATGGGCGTTATATAACTGCTGAAGATGTAGGGACCACGGTTGAAGATATGGATCTCATCCACGAGGAAACGGATTTTGTCACTGGGATTTCCCCTGCATTCGGTTCTTCAGGTAACCCTTCGCCTGTAACTGCATATGGGGTGTACCGCGGTATGAAAGCTGCTGCAAAAGAAGCATTCGGCACTGATTCATTAGAAGGCAAGGTTGTTGCAGTCCAAGGCGTCGGGAATGTAGCTTATAACTTATGCCGTCACCTTCATGAGGAGGGCGCTAAGCTGATCGTTACCGATATCAATAAAGAAAGCGTGGCACGTGCGGTTGAATCCTTTGGGGCGACTGCAGTGAATACTGATGAAATTTATGGGGTTGAATGTGATATCTATGCTCCTTGTGCATTAGGTGCCGTCATTAATGATCAAACAATTAATCAAATTAAGGCGAAAGTCATTGCAGGTGCAGCCAATAATCAATTGAAGGATCCTGTTCATGGTGATCAAATTCATGAAAAAGGCATTATATATGCTCCTGATTATGTAATTAATGCAGGTGGTGTCATAAACGTGGCTGATGAACTTTTAGGGTATAATCGAGAAAGAGCCCTTAAGAAAGTGGAAATGGTTTATGATACGATTGAACGAGTCATGGAGATTGCCAAACGCGATCAAATTCCAACTTATAAAGCAGCGGACAGGATGGCAGAGGAGCGCATTGCTCGTATGCGGAATTCAAGAAGTCAATTCTTGCAAAATGAAAAACATATCTTGAATGGAAGAAAATGAATATAATTGACAAGATATGGATTCCTGTGTTTTTTTAAATATAAACACAGGAATTTCAACATGGATAATGTAATGAAACATAGGA
Source organism: Peribacillus sp. ACCC06369 (assembly GCF_030348945.1). NCBI lineage: Bacteria > Bacillati > Bacillota > Bacilli > Caryophanales > Bacillaceae > Peribacillus > Peribacillus sp. ACCC06369. The sequence goes on along the minus strand of NZ_JAUCEN010000002.1, from coordinate 3,474,890 downwards.
CAAGTAATAACGGTGACAATAGTGTGTATTTGTGAGGAGGAGTGGTTTTGGCTGAAGAATTTGACCTCGTTATCCTCGGAGGAGGAACAGGCGGGTATGTGGCAGCAATAAGGGCTGCTCAATTAGGATTGAAAACGGCTGTCGTGGAGAAAGGCAAGCTCGGCGGAACGTGTCTACATAAAGGTTGTATCCCTTCAAAAGCACTTTTAAGGAGTGCAGAAGTTTATCAGACTGCAGTGAAAAGTGAGGAATTCGGTATTGTAACCGGGGATGTAAAGGTGGATTTCCTTAAGGTACAAGAAAGAAAGAATAAAGTCGTCGATCAACTCTATAAAGGTGTTCAGCACTTGATGAAACAAGGGAAGATAACGGTTTATGAAGGTTTAGGACGTATACTTGGTCCATCTATATTTTCACCGATGCCTGGGACAATTTCAGTGGAAATGAATAATGGCAGTGAAAATGAAATGCTCATTCCTCAGAATATTATCATTGCTACCGGTTCGCGTCCGAAAACACTGCCCGGTTTAACAATTGACGGGGAATTGGTGCTTACATCGGATGAAGCTCTAAAGCTTGAGATCCTGCCGAAATCAATGATTATTGTAGGCGGTGGGGTTATCGGCATTGAGTGGGCTTCGATGCTGAATGATTTTGGTGTGGAAGTAACCGTACTGGAATATGCCGATAGGATCATTCCGACTGAAGACCAGGATATTTCCAGTGAAATGCTTCGTCTCCTAACTAAAAAAGGCGTCAAATTCATTACAGGTGCCAAGGTATTGCCTGAAACCCTGAAAACGGATGTTTCAGTATCCATTTCTGCTGAAGTAAAAGGATCGGTAGAGGAATTCACAGCTGAAAAAATGCTGGTATCCGTAGGCAGAACAGCAAATGTTGAAGGGATCGGCCTTGAAAATACAGAAATTGTGAAAGAAAAAGGTTTTATTGAAACCAATGACTTCTTTCAAACGAAGGAAACGCATATCTATGCGATCGGTGATTGTATCGGCGGTCTGCAATTGGCTCACGTTGCCTCCCATGAAGGTATTACTGCCGTTGAACATATGGCAGGCCAAAAACCGGAACGCTTGGATTATTCGCTCATTTCAAAATGTGTGTATTCAAGCCCTGAAGCGGCAAGTGTCGGTTTGACGGAAGAACAGGCAAAAAAGGAAGGCTATGAGCTTAAAATTGGAAAATTCCCATTCCGTGCAGTTGGTAAGGCCCTGGTTTTCGGGGAAGCGGATGGTTTTGTCAAAATCATTGCAGATAAGAAAACGGATGATATACTGGGCGTTCATATGATCGGTCCACATGTTACGGATATGATTTCAGAAGCGGGACTTGCAAAAGTGCTTGATGCGACACCTTGGGAGGTAGCCAAGACAATTCATCCACACCCAAGTCTTTCTGAAGCAATCGGAGAGGCGGCGCTTGCTGTCGATGGACTTGCCATTCATTCATAAAGAATAAGGTCAGGAGGTTTTATGATGGTAGAAAAACGTCATGAACAATTAGGCTTAAATGAGGAAACTGTTTTAGATATGTACCGGACAATGCTTTTGTCCCGCAGGATTGATGAGCGTATGTGGCTTTTAAACCGTTCCGGGAAAATTCCCTTCGTGATTTCCTGCCAGGGGCAAGAAGCTGCGCAGGTTGGGGCAGCGTTTGCGCTGGATCGGCAAAAGGATTATGTACTTCCTTATTATCGGGATGTAGGTGTGGTACTTACCTTCGGAATGACAGCAAAAGACTTGATGCTTTCAGGTTTTGCGAAAGAGGAAGATCCCAATTCAGGCGGACGCCAAATGCCTGGCCATTTCGGTCAAAAGAAAAATAGGATCGTCACTGGTTCATCACCTGTAACGACACAGGTCCCGCATGCAGTTGGAATTGCCCTTGCTGGGAAGATGGAAAGCAAGGATTTAGTAACATTCGTTACGTTTGGTGAAGGTTCATCCAATCAGGGCGATTTTCATGAAGGGGCCAACTTTGCAGGTGTACATAAGCTGCCGGTCATTTTCATGTGTGAAAATAATAAATATGCGATTTCCGTTCCTATTTCGAAACAACTATCATGTGAGAATGTTTCCGACAGGGCGATTGGCTATGGGATGCCTGGAATAACGGTGGATGGCAATGATCCATTGGAAGTGTATGCAGCAGTGAAAGAAGCGGCTGACCGTGCACGAAGGGGAGAGGGGCCTACCCTTGTAGAAACCGTCTCATATAGGCTCACTCCTCATTCAAGTGATGATGATGACCGAAGCTACCGGACAGCGGACGAAGTGGCCGAAGCCAAAACGAAGGATTCCATAATAACATTTGGAGCGTATTTAAAAGAAGCGGGAATCATGGATGATGATCTTGAGAAACAAATGAATGATGAAGTCATGAAGATAGTCAACGAAGCAACTGATTATGCTGAAAATGCTCCATATCCGAAGGCTGAAAGTGCTATGAATCATGTGTATGCACAAAAGTAAGGGGGTAATAGAATGCCAGTGATTTCTTATATAGATGCCGTGACAATGGCAATGAGGGAAGAGATGGAACGTGATTCCCGTGTATTCGTATTGGGAGAGGATGTTGGAAAAAAAGGTGGGGTCTTTAAAGCCACTAACGGTTTATACGACCAATTTGGTGAAGCCAGGGTCATCGATACACCGCTCGCTGAATCTGCAATTGCTGGAGTGGGAATTGGAGCCGCCATGTACGGGCTTCGGCCAATAGCTGAAATGCAATTTGCTGATTTCATCATGCCTGCCATTAACCAAATTGTTTCAGAGGCAGCTAAAATTAGATACCGTTCTAATAATGACTGGAGCTGTCCTATGGTAATCCGTGCTCCTTATGGAGGAGGGATTCATGGAGCTCTTTATCATTCGCAATCGGTTGAAGCGGTTTTTGCTAATCAGCCGGGCTTGAAAATTGTGATGCCTTCCACTCCATATGATGTCAAGGGGTTGCTTAAAGCTGCCATTCGTGATGAAGATCCAGTTCTTTTCTTTGAACATAAACGCGCATACCGCTTGATTAAGGGTGAGGTACCCACTGAAGATTATGTACTTCCAATCGGTAAGGCGGATGTGAAAAGGAAAGGGGAAGACATTACTGTCATATCCTATGGCCTTTGCGTGCATTTTGCTCTCCAGGCAGCAGAAAAATTAGCTGCAGATGGAATCTCTGCACATGTTCTTGACCTTCGCACCGTCTACCCTTTAGATAAGGATGCTATCATAGAAGCAGCTTCTAAAACAGGGAAAGTTTTACTGGTTACGGAGGATAATAAAGAAGGAAGCATTATGAGTGAGGTCGCAGCCATCATTGCCGAGAATTGCCTTTTTGATTTGGATGCCCCTATAAAACGATTGGCCGGACCTGATGTACCTGCCATGCCATATGCGCCTACGATGGAAAAACATTTTATGGTGAACCCTGATAAAGTGGAAAAAGCGATGAGGGAATTGGCCGAGTATTAATGACTGTTAAGAAGGAGGAACGATTTATGGCAATGGAATTAATGAAGATGCCTCAACTAGGCGAAAGTGTCACAGAGGGAACCATCAGTAAATGGCTTGTAAAGCCTGGGGATCATGTCACGAAATACGATCCGCTAGCTGAAGTGATGACGGATAAAGTAAATGCTGAGGTTCCTTCTTCCTTCACCGGCATCATCAAGGAATTGAAAGCGGAAGAGAATCAAACGTTGGCAGTCGGGGAAGTCATTTGCTCGATTGAAGTTGAAGCGGCAAAGACGGATAACGACAACGCAGGCCAAGCTGTTTCTCGTAGCGAGGAAAATGTTGATGCACCTGTTACAAAAAATGTGCAGCAAGCAGGTGAACCATCAAGGAAAGCTCGCTTTTCACCTGCCGTGTTAAAACTTTCCCAGGAGCATGGGATCGACCTTTCAAAAGTGAAAGGAACGGGGAATGAGGGACGGATCACCCGTAAAGACCTATTGAAACTTGTTGAATCCGGTACTCTTCCTAAGGCGGATGAACCTTCGGCAATATCCGATTCGGCTCATGAAGAGAACACGCCTCCAATTAATCGTCAAACTAGTGCAGTGACTACTAACGTGCCGACTGCTATTGGTGACAAGGAAATACCTGTTACGGGTATCCGTAAGGCAATTGCATCCAATATGTTAAAAAGTAAGCACGAAATTCCGCATGCATGGACGATGGTGGAAGTCGACGCAAGCAATATGGTGAAGTTGCGTGATAATCTCAAGTCCGGCTTTAAACAAAAAGAAGGCTATAATTTAACTTACTTTGCCTTTTTTGTAAAAGCGATTGCTCAAGCCCTTACGGAATTTCCAGAGCTCAATTCAATGTGGGCTGGCGATAAAATCATACAAAAGAAAGAAATCAATATTTCTATAGCCGTTGCAACTGAAGATGCCTTATTTGTACCTGTCATAAAAAATGCAGATGAAAAATCAATCAAAGGTATAGCAAGGGAGATACAGGAACTCGCATCCAAAGTGAAGGCGGGTAAGTTAAAAGCAGAGGATATGCAAGGTGGCACGTTCACTGTCAATAACACTGGCTCATTCGGTTCAGTCCAGTCCATGGGAATCATCAATTATCCACAGGCCGCCATTTTACAAGTTGAAACGATCGTAAAACGTCCAGTGGTCATAAATGACATGATTGCAGTTCGGGATATGGTGAATCTCTGTTTATCACTTGATCATCGTGTTTTGGATGGACTGGTATGCGGACGTTTCCTCGCAAGGGTTAAAGAAATCATCGAAAAGATTTCCAAAGACAACACTTCCATATACTAAAGTGAAGAAAAAGGAAGGCCATTAGGTTCCTTCCTTTTTTTTGCACTTTTATTTTTCAGTAGAAAAACATCGACAAAAATTTTATTTTTGCTATTATTTTAATTAGAGCTGTTCTAATACAGATAAGGGGCTGTACTTCATTTTAAATAGGAGAAATAGGCTTTTGGTTTCCCTTACAGCAGCTTTGCTAATTTCTATTAACATAAATTTCAAGAAAATTATGATAGAATGTTAGTATAATCCAGATCAAATTGATGGGAGGGTGGTTTTCTTATCTAAACCGACTGAGCGTTCGTTCTCCAGTGGAATGGACCAGGCATTTGAGGCGGCAGACGATAAGAAAGCGATTACAGATGGAACTGAAAGATGTGAAAAACATAACCTTTCCTAGGCCTTCTTTTGAAGAGTGGAAAGAAGCTGCGGAAGCCAGTTTAAAAGGAAAAAGTATTGAAAAGTTAAAAACGAATACATATGAGGGCATCACGTTATATCCGCTCTATACAGAAAAGGCGGATTCGACAGTAAATGTATCTGAATTGCCAGGATTCTTCCCTTTCACCCGAGGAACGTCCCCAATGGGTTATTATGAAAAACCTTGGCTTGTCGTTCAACCTGTAAGCGGTATCACGGCAGAAGAGGCAAATGAAAAGATGAAGGCCTCATTCAAGCGCGGTCAAAATGTTGTGGCATACCCTGCACGATTGCTTGCTGAGGGGGCAAGGGCTGAAAAGTTGTTTAAGGATATCCCATTAAAGGAAATCCCGATTTTCATTGACCTTAAGGGGAAACAAAAAGGATTATTCCCGCAGTTCAAAGCTATTGCCGAATCGCAAAATGCCCAATTGACAGGTGTAGTTGCAGAAGATCCCATTGCAGAATGGCTCATTGGCGGACAGCTGCCAGAAGATACGGAAAACTATTTTGCAGACTGGATGAAGACGATCCAAGATTATCAGAAGATAGGCCGGGATTTAAAGACAGTTTTGATTAATACGGCAGTTTATCATAATGGAGGGGCTAATGCCGTTCAAGAAATAGCGTACGGATTATCCGCAGCCGTCCAATATCTATTGGAAGGGCAAAAACAAGGGCTTTCTATTTCTTCAGTATCCGAAAGAATAGTATTTTCGTTTGCAGTGGATTCCAATTACTTCATGTCCATCGCTAAACTGAGGGCTGCCAGGAGGCTTTGGGCAGGTCTTGCTGAAGCCTTCGATACAGCTCAGGACCATTTTAAAATGGCCATACATGCTGTTACTTCCGAATTGACAGAAACGCTATATGATCAGTACGTCAATATTCTTCGGACCACAAACCAAGCTTTCGCTGCAGCTATTGGAGGCATTCAATACCTTCAAATTCATCCATTTACTCACGCAACTGGTGAAGCTGATGATTTTTCAGAAAGAATCGCCCGCAACACTCACCTGATATTAAAAGAAGAAACAAATATCACGACAGTGGTCGATCCTGCTGGCGGTTCATGGTATGTTGAGCAATTAACGGATGAATTGGCTGAAAAGGCTTGGGCGAACTTCCTTGAAATCGATGAAGCTGGGGGGATTTTAGAGCTAATTAAGCAAGGCACCCTGCAGAAAGAAATAGCCGAAGTTTACCAAGGCAGAGTTCAAAATGCGGCTTTCAGAAAAGAAAGAATCATCGGAACGAATGTATATCCGAATCCAGCGGATAAGATTAAAACTCCGACACAGGATAACCAAGTGTCATATATGAAAGTCGAGAAACCGGTTGGCATTACGCCAATTTCCAGGAATCGGGTATCCATTCAGTTCGAACAGATAAGACAACGCAGTGAAACGTATAAAGAAATAAGTGGAACGGCTCCAACGATTGGTTTAATTAACTTGAAAAATCTTAAATCCTATAAACCCCGTGCAGATTTCGTTAAAAGTCTGGCTGCAGCAGGAGGTATTGAAACACTCGGTAGTAATGGGTGTCAAACCATTAAGGACGCAGTTGATTACGTAGCTGCCACCAAGCTCCCTGTTTATTGTGTTTGCGGCAGTGATGGTGACTACTCGGAATTAGCGCCAATCACCATTAAAGAAATCAAAAAGCAATTCCCGGAAATCAATATTTATATAGCTGGCAAGCAGCAAGAAGAATTGGAAATTACACTAAGTGAAGCCGGAGTCAAAGATTTTATCCATGTTAAAACGAATGCAATAGCCATTTTATTGGAATTTTTGCAGAAGCTAGGGGTGAACTGAAATGAAAAAACCGAATTTTTCTGCTATAAATCCTGCCAAGGCTGAGATTAAAGGGACGGTAGAAGCATGGAAAAAAGAAGCCGAAAAAGCCGTTGGGGAAAATATCGATGATCTTCTGTTTGAAACCAATGAACAAATAAAAGTCAAACCGCTTTATGTTAAAGAAGATAATCGCAATTTGGAGCATATGGAGAGTGTACCAGGCATCGCTCCGTTTACAAGGGGGCCCTATCCTTCGATGTATGTCAACCGTCCTTGGACAGTTCGTCAGTATGCAGGTTTTTCTACTGCTGAGGAATCGAATGCGTTTTACAGACGTAATCTCGCAATGGGGCAAAAAGGGCTCTCAGTTGCCTTTGATTTAGCCACACACCGTGGTTATGACTCTGATCATCCGCGAGTTGTCGGTGATGTGGGGAAAGCGGGAGTTGCCATTGATTCCATTCTAGATATGAAAATCCTGTTCAACGGTATTCCGCTAGATCAGATGTCCGTGTCAATGACCATGAACGGGGCGGTATTACCCATTCTGGCATTTTATATCGTGACAGCTGAAGAACAAGGCGTTACACAGGATAAACTTTCAGGCACGATTCAAAATGACATTTTAAAGGAGTATATGGTTCGGAATACGTATATCTACCCACCTGAAATGTCCATGAAAATCATAGCCGATATATTCGAGTATACATCGAGATATATGCCCAAATTCAATTCCATTTCCATTTCCGGTTATCATCTGCAAGAAGCGGGTGCGCCGGCGGATATCGAACTTGCCTATACGTTGGCTGATGGGCTTGAGTATGCACGTACCGGAATGAAAGCAGGTATTGATATCGATAAATTTGCACCACGACTGTCATTCTTCTGGGCTGTAGGTATGAACTATTTCATGGAAGTGGCGAAAATGAGGGCGGCTCGTTTCATCTGGTCAAAACTGATGAAGCAATTCGAACCGAAAAATAATAAAGCGATGGCATTGAGGACTCATTCCCAAACCTCGGGTTGGAGCCTCTCCGAGCAGGATCCGTTTAATAATGTCGCAAGGACCCTGATTGAAGCGCATGCGGCCGCACTTGGACATACACAGTCCTTGCATACGAACGCATTGGATGAGGCCATTGCACTCCCAACTGATTTTTCGGCCCGCATTGCACGCAACACACAGCTTTATCTGCAGGAGGAAACCGGGATCACAAAGGTAATCGATCCATGGGCGGGTTCCTACTATGTAGAATCGCTCACAAATGAATTAATCGAACGCGCTTGGGCTCACATAGAAGAAATCGAAGGACTTGGAGGAATGGCAAAGGCAATTGAAACCGGCGTTCCAAAAATGAGAATCGAGGAAGCGGCTGCAAAGCGTCAAGCTAAAATCGATTCTCAAGATGAAACGATCGTCGGCGTCAATAAATATCGTTTGAAAAAAGAAGATCCGATTGAAATACTGGAGATTGATAATACTGCAGTTCGCGAGAGTCAGCTTAAGCGTTTGGGCGAATTAAAAGCGAAACGTGATCAGGCAAAGGTGGATGAAGCCCTTCAGGCGCTATTCTTGGCTGCTAGAACGGGTGAAGGCAACCTACTGGAATTGGCTGTTCAAGCTACAAGAGTACGTGCTTCACTAGGTGAAATCTCCGATGCAATCGAAGAGGTGGCTGGACGTCACAAAGCAACCATCCGTTCAATAAGCGGCGTATACAGCTCAGCATACTCAAAAGAAGCGGAAATTGAGGAAGTCGTCCGCATGACGGAAGAGTTCCTTGAAAATGAAGGAAGAAGGCCGCGTTTGTTAATGGCTAAAATGGGTCAGGATGGTCATGATCGCGGAGCTAAAGTAGTCGGAACGGGTTTTGCGGATTTAGGCTATGATGTCGATATCGGTCCATTATTCCAAACACCGGAAGAAACTGCCTTACAGGCCGTGGAAAATGATGTGCATGTAGTCGGAATGAGTTCGCTTGCTGCCGGCCATAAAACATTATTGCCGCAGCTTATGTCGGAACTGAAGAAATTGGGCCGTGAAGACATTATCGTGATCGTCGGTGGCGTCATACCTGCACAGGATTATGAGTACTTAATGGAAAATGGCGCTTCAGCCATTTTCGGACCTGGTACTGTCATTCCCCAGGCAGCGAAAAAAGTACTTCAGGAAATATACAATCGCCTTGGATATGAGGAAGTGGCCCAATAATGAGTGAAGACAAGAAGCCGGAATGGGTCGATGATAACAATCAGGAAGGTTTTGCTTCATCATTAAAGCCAGGTGTAGAATTAGCAGCCAGCCATAACAAAGCTTCAAAAAGCAAATTCGTCAAAAGACAAAATGTAAACGTACCGATCCATGAACTTAAGGAGGGAATCATAAAAGGGGACAGGGCCAGGCTTGCTAAAGGGATTACACTGATTGAAAGCAATGCATCCCACCACTTCGATCCTGCACAGGAATTATTGCATGCCATCCTTCCTCATACCGGGAACTCGATTCGAATCGGGATTTCCGGAGTGCCTGGTGCTGGAAAAAGTACGTTTATCGAGACCTTCGGAACCTACTTATGTGAAAGGGGTCATAAGGTTGCTGTCCTAGCCGTTGATCCAAGCTCTTCGATAAATGGGGGAAGTATACTAGGCGATAAGACGAGGATGGAGGAGCTGGCAAGAAACCCCCATGCCTTCATACGGCCCTCACCATCCGAAGGCACCTTAGGAGGAGTTCACCGTAAAACGAGGGAAACGATGTTGCTTTGTGAAGCGGCAGGATTTGATGTCATACTGATAGAAACAGTTGGTGTGGGTCAGAGTGAAGCTATAGTACGAAGCATGGTCGACTTCTTCATGCTCCTTGTACTAACAGGTGCCGGGGATGAATTACAGGGGATGAAAAAAGGGATCATGGAACTTGTGGACGGAATTGTGGTCAATAAAGCGGATGGAGAGAACATTCCGCTGGCGATTAGGACAAAGTCCGAATATAGCAGAATCTTGCACTTCCTTCAGCCAGCAACAAAGGGATGGGCAGGAAAGGCATATACTTGTTCTGCCATAACCGGTAAAGGAATTCCTGAGCTTTGGGATGTATTGAATGAATTTTCCGATAGGACCAAGGAATCGGGTGTTTTCCAGGAACGGAGAAGAATGCAATCTAAGGAATGGCTTTATTCATTAATGGATCACCAGCTTAAAACGATGTTCTATAAAAATGAAACCGTCAAAGGTCTTCTCCCTATACTCGAGAATCAAGTGATGTCAGGGAATAAAACGGTCACTGCTGCTGTTAAGCAGGCGTTTCAATCTTTTACTGATACGTTTAAGCCGAATTAAAGGATGGGGCATGCCCCATCCTTTTCTAAGAAGTCTTCTTGTTGTTACACATATGATTCCCGCTTCACTTTCGTTTTAAACATATTCGGAACGCTTTATGCTGTTTAGCAGGTAAATTAATTGAATCACGAAGAGGCAATTGTTATGATAGGATTGAAGAGAAAACTTGGAAGGAGCACATACCATGAATATGGATTTTAATTTTTTAATGAACGACGTAGTCAAACAGGCTCGCGATGAGATTAAGACTGCTGGATATACAGAATTGACCACTCCCGAGGAAGTAGAAGAAGTATTTGCACAAAAAGGAACGACGCTTGTTATGGTCAACTCCGTTTGTGGCTGCGCCGGGGGTATAGCTAGACCTGCAGCGGCTCATGCGATTCATAATGATAAACGCCCAAATCAGCTTGTTACTGTTTTTGCTGGACAAGATAAAGAGGCAACGGAGAGAGCACGTGATTATTTCGAAGGGTATCCGCCGTCATCCCCATCATTTGCATTGTTGAAAGATGGGAAAATCGTCACTATGGTAGAACGCCATGAAATTGAAGGTCACCACCCGATGTCCGTAGTTGAAAAATTGCAAGACTACTTCGACCAATATTGCGAAGAAGTGTAAGCCATAGTCATAACTGAAAAACCCGCCCAATCGGCGGGTTTTAGTTTGTTGAAAAATGGGGTTCGAAATACTCTCATCCCGAACCGTGATTATAAAAACCTTCATGAATTTTTACTTTTTTATATGAAATGAAATCCTCACTAAATAGAAGAAATTTGCGACACTCCTGCCGAATAACTGGCTAGCCAAGGGCCTACAGATGCTTGCTTTGATGCGGCTTGGCAGACAGTCGGCAGACGGGAAGCGGATTTCTGAAAACAACTGGAATGTTTTTTTTAGAAAAATTCCGTAGACAAACTAGCTTTTCTTCTAGTTTGTCTATAGTCTGAAACCCGCCCAATCGGCGGGTTTTTTTATTATTCATGAATTTGCATAATTAAGGAACATTTAGGAAAGAAGATAGATAAGGATGCCCGATATATTCCCCATGGAGGAAAGTGCGAAACTCAGAAAGAAACTTGTGTAAATATTCTGAAAAATAAATCTATTATTTACGTTATTGAATAATTATTAGAGTGTGTTAAAATACACAATAGTGTATGAATATTAGTTAATTGATATATTAACTAAAACCAAACTTAATAACTAGAGAATTGAAAATATCATTTTGGAGGAATAATAATGAAGTTGAAAAAGCAGTTAGCATTGTTGCTTACTTCTGTTTTATTAGTAGGTATTTTAGCGGCATGCGGAACATCAGAGAAAGAAGATAAGAACACAGCTGGCAACGAAGACAAAAAGGTCCTGGTAATGGGAACATCTGCGGATTATCCGCCATTTGAATTTGTTGAAACATCTAAAAGTGATGAAATAAAAGGATTCGACATTGATATCGCTAAAGCAATCGGTAAAAAATTAGGTTATGAGGTCGAAGTTAAAGACATTGACTTTAATAGTCTTGTGCCGGCTCTGGAAAATAAATCGGTCGATTTCGTTATCTCTGGAATGACTCCGACAGAAAAACGTGAGCAATCCGTTGATTTCAGTGATATATACTATACAGCTAAGAACATGATCATCACGACAGAGGACAGTAAGATCAAAACTGTTGAAGATTTAAAAGGGAAAACGGTAGGCGTACAGCTTGCATCCATTCAGGAGACATTGGCAAACGACTTGAATAAATCCAAAGATATCGGGATGAAAGTTGAAAAACGGAATCGTATTCCCGAAGTTGTTCAGGAAATGTCTACTGGACGTTTTGACGCCGTGATCATGGAAGATACTGTGGCAAAAGGCTATTTGAAAGATAACAAGGATTTGGTGGGCCATGTGATCGAGTCTGGTGAACAAGATGCCGGTTCGGCAATAGCTTTCCAAAAAGGAAGCAAGTTAACTGACGAATTCAATACCGAATTGAAAAAAATGTTAGAGAATGGCGAAATGGAAAAATTAATACTAAAATGGTTCGGTGGCAGTGAAACTGAATAATGCAGAGAGATGAAAAACGTTCAGAAGAGATGCAATATGCCTTCTGAACGTTTTTCCGCGCTTTATTGTTATTAAAATGAAGCAGGAGGAAGGCCTGGGATAACGGCCTTCATAAGAGAGGATGAATGGAGTGAATCTTGAATTTGATAGGATTATGCCCTCCCTTCCATATATCTTGGAGGGAATACCGACTACATTAAAAGTTGTAGCGGTTGCGGCTGTAATCGGTTTTGTTTTGGGAATATTATTATCTATACTAAAAATCAGTAGAATCAAGCCCTTGAATTGGATTGCTGACTTCTATACATCCATTTTCCGCGGTACCCCTTTAGTGCTTCAATTAATGCTTATTTATTTTGGTTCACCACAAATATTAGGGATTCAAATCGAAGCATTCCAAGCAGCATTTTTAGCATTCGGGTTAAATTCTGCGGCATACATTTCCGAGATTATCAGGGGGGGGATTTTAGCGGTCGATAAAGGGCAACGCGAGGCAGCACTTGCACTTGGGGTTCCCTATTCAGGGATGATGCTCAATATTATCCTTCCGCAGGCCATCAAGAATATCCTGCCCTCCCTTGTGAACGAATTGATTTCCTTAACGAAGGAATCAGCGGTTGTCACAATCATTGGATTAGGGGATATCATGCGTCGTTCTTATATTGTCGGCGGTGAGACATATAAATTCTTCGAGCCGATTTTATTTGCCGGACTCATTTATTATGTGATGGTCATGGTTCTTACCATCTTAGGCAAAGTGATTGAAAGGAGAATGAGGCGCAGTGATTAAAATTGATGAACTTAAAAAAAATTATGGTAAGCTTGAGGTATTAAAAGGAATCAGCACCGAGATAGGGCAGGGTGAAGTGTTGGCGATCATCGGCCCATCCGGTTCGGGAAAATCAACTTTCTTGCGCTGTATCAATATGCTCGAGACTCCAACTGATGGTCAAATTAGATTTAAAGATCAAATCATCACTGAAAAAAAGACCAATATCATGAAAGTGCGTGAAAATGTCGGGATGGTATTTCAACATTTTCATTTATTTCCTCATAAAACCGTACTGGAGAATTTGACATATGCACCTATGAAGGTGAAAAAATTATCAAAGGCTGAGGCAGTGAAACAAGCTCGTGAGCTATTGACTAAAGTCGGTTTGGCCGACAAAGAATCAGCTTATCCGAATCGTCTGTCAGGCGGGCAAAAACAAAGGGTCGCCATTGCACGGGCATTGGCAATGAACCCGGAAGTAATGCTTTTTGATGAGCCGACTTCTGCTCTTGATCCCGAGATGGTAAAAGAAGTGCTCGAGGTTATGAAGTCACTGGCACATACAGGGATGACCATGCTGATCGTAACGCATGAAATGGGATTTGCCAAAGAAGTGGCCGATCGTGTCTTATTCCTGGACGGAGGTCTGCTCGTTGAGGAAAGTGCTCCGGAAGAATTCTTTTCCAATCCGAAAAGCCAGCGTGCAAAAGACTTCTTGGAAAAAGTTTTATAAGCTAAAGCAAATAGTATATAATTATGAAAAAAAGGTAACGTTTAGGTTACCTTTTTTTATTTTATTCCTATAATGTATTTTTGAGTGTGTCTTTTGAATAATTGGAAATTTCATTCGCAAAGGACTGTGAAAATATCTGAATTCCTGATAGTATTATAATAGAGAGCGAAAGAGCCAGGTGATACATAACAATGTTTAAAATCGGATACAGAACGATTAAAACTGCTTTGGGGGTTACCCTGGCAATCATTATTGCACAAATGCTTAACCTGGAGTATTTTTCTGCTGCGGGAATCATTACGATCTTATGCATTCAAGTCACGAAAAAGAAGTCGGTGTATGCCTCCTGGCACCGGTTTTTAGCTTGTTTGATCGCAATGGCCTATTCATCCCTAATGTTTCAGTTCATCGCGTTCCATCCACTGATAATAGGATTGATTCTCTTGATTTTCATTCCAACAACAGTTGCCTTGAAGATTAATGAGGGGATTGTGACGAGTAGCGTCATCATCATGCACCTATATGGGTCGGGCGACATCACTTTTTCACTGCTGATCAATGAAACGATATTAATTGCCGTTGGTGTTGGAGTGGCGCTTGTCATGAATCTGTACATGCCCAGTGTCGATAAGAAACTGCTTGCCTATCAGGAACGTATCGAAACTAACTTTAGTGCGATCTTGATGGGGATTGTCCGCTATTTAAGGGATAATGATCACACATGGGATGGTAAGGAAATTACTGAAACAGCCAATCTTCTTAATCAAGCCAAAAGCCTTGCCTTCAGGGACGTGGAAAATCATTTTTTAAGGGAAGAAGACCTGTATTACCATTATTTCAAAATGCGTGAAAAGCAATTTGAAATCATTGAACGAATTCTTCCCCTAGTCACGAATATTCCATTGGTCGTCAAGCAAAGCGGGATAGTGGCTGATTTTATAGAAGATCTGGCAGAAAACGTCCATCCACAAAATACGGCCATTCTTTATCTGAAGAAGCTTGAAGAAATGGAGATTCATTTTAGGGGAATGGCACTGCCGCAGACACGGGAAGAGTTCGTATCCAGGGCCGCATTACTGCAGCTCATGAAGGAAATGGAACGCTATTTATTATTGAAGCATTCCTTCAAGGGGTTACCCAAGCCGACCAGCAACCGAATGAAAAAGAGGCACTTGGCTTAAACTAAGCAAAAAGGTAAAGGAATTGATACGAATGAAATGGATCCTTTCTTTGTTGCTTATGCTATCTTTGTGGCCGCTTCAGGTACATGCCCAACCTCAATCGGTTAAGCCTGGCGATCCTTTTATCATCATCAATAAAGCCAACAATAAATTGGCGTTCATTGATGAAAACGAGGTCAAGGAGATACTGTCGGTCGGTACGGGAAAGAGTCAGGAACTGACACCTGAAGGGATTTTCACGGTTAAAGTAAAAGCGGTCAACCCCTATTACCGTAAAAAGAATATTCCCGGCGGCGATCCCAGAAACCCTCTGGGGTCGCGGTGGATTGGATTCGATGCACGAAATACCGATGGGAGGATTTACGGCATTCATGGTACGAATCAGCCATCATCAATAGGTAAATACATCTCAAATGGCTGTGTACGGATGCATAAATCCGATGTAGAGCGTTTGTACGAAAAAGTCCCTATCGGCACTAAGGTGTTGATTACCATATCAAACGAGGATTTCAAAACTTTGGCAAAGAAAAACGGGGCGATAAAATAAGGAGAGGGAAGCTTTTTGCTCCCCTCCCCATTACGATGTCTTTTACAAAAGAAATGCGATACCTGATAATAAGCTCATTAATAACATTGAGATAAGCATTAAATACACGACGATCTTTCTTATTTTTTTGTTTCCCATATGCTCTCTCCCTCAAAACAGTTTAATTGATTTCATTTTAACTTGAACATTTAGTAGAAACAAGTAAAAGTATAATGTTCATATTATTCCGAATCTTAAAAGACTTTAATGCAAGATTAGTAGTGTTTAAATGGAGTCATCCAATAATACATAGCATGGGGGTTTGAATGATGATAAAAAATATCGATCATATCGGGATCGCCGTCAAGTCACTTGATGAGACTTTGCCACTTTACACGGAAACGCTGAAATTGAAACTTGAAGGAATTGAGATAGTGGAGAACCAAGGCGTAAAAGTGGCCTTTATTTTGGCAGGCAATACCCGTTTGGAGTTGTTGGAAGCGTTATCACCTTCAAGTCCAATCGCCAAATTCATTGAAAAACGCGGTGAAGGTATTCATCATGTGGCGCTTGGCGTCGATCGTATCGAAGATCGAATTAAAGAAATTAAAGAATCGGGATTGCGCATGATTGATGATTCATCAAGAAAGGGAGCGCACCATGCAGATGTTGCTTTCGTTCATCCCAAGTCTACCGCGGGTGTATTATATGAGCTTTGTGAACGAGCCGAATCAAAGGAGGAGCAGGAATGACAGACATATATGAAACGATCAATGACTTATATGATAGACGCCGAAAAGTGGAGATGGGCGGCGGAGAAGAAAGGATCGACAAGCAGCATGATAAGGGCAAACTTACCGCAAGGGAAAGAATCGAACTTTTAGTTGATCCAGGTACTTTCATCGAGCTTAATCCTTTTATCAAACACCGTAATACCAATTTTGGCATGGAAAAGGAAGAAGGGCCGGGAGAAGGGGTTGTCACCGGTTACGGAAAGGTGAACGGCCGCGACATTTACCTGTTTTCGCAGGACTTTACTGTATTTGGCGGTGCACTCGGTGAAATGCATGCTCTGAAAATTGCCAATGTTATGGATTTAGCAGCGGAAAATGGAGCCCCTTTCATAGGTTTGAACGATTCTGGTGGGGCGCGTATTCAAGAAGGCGTAGTTTCGCTTGACGGATATGGCCAAATATTTTACCGGAATTCCATTTATTCAGGGGTCATTCCACAGATTTCGGTTATTATGGGACCTTGTGCTGGCGGGGCCGTATATTCCCCAGCCATAACCGACTTTGTCTTCATGGTTGAAAAAACGAGCCAAATGTTCATAACAGGACCCAAAGTCATTGAAACGGTAACGGGTGAGAAGATTTCATCTGAAGGGTTGGGTGGAGCGACTGTTCATAATACCATAAGCGGTAATGCGCATTTCAAGGGAGCAACAGAAGAACAAGTATTGGCCGACGTTAGACGTCTCCTGAGCTATCTTCCACAAAACAATGAAGAGAAGCCGCCCGTTTTGGAAGCGGACGTAGGCGATGACTACCGTCCGGACTTAACGGATGTAGTCCCTTATGAAGGGATCCGTCCATATGATGTTCGGAAAGTATTGGAGCAAATTGTCGATGAAGATT
The DNA here is from genome assembly GCF_030348945.1 of Peribacillus sp. ACCC06369. Taxonomy (NCBI): domain Bacteria; kingdom Bacillati; phylum Bacillota; class Bacilli; order Caryophanales; family Bacillaceae; genus Peribacillus; species Peribacillus sp. ACCC06369. The sequence goes on along the minus strand of NZ_JAUCEN010000002.1, from coordinate 3,457,635 downwards.
CCTTTATGGAAGTGCAAGAGGGCTTTGCGAAGAACATAGTGATTGGTTTAGCGCGAATCAAAGGGAAATCAGTGGGGCTTGTCTGCAACCAGCCAAAAGTATTGGCAGGAGGACTGGATATTGATTCATCTGATAAGGCTGCCCGTTTTATTCGTTTTTGTGACTCGTTTAACATTCCGTTAATTACGTTTGAAGATGTTTCAGGGTTCTTTCCGGGCGTTAAACAAGAGCATGGCGGGATTATCCGTCACGGTGCAAAGCTACTATACGCTTATTCAGAAGCAACAGTCCCAAAATTGACGATCATTCTGCGTAAAGCATACGGAGGAGCTTATGTGGCCCTTAATAGTAAATCCATCGGTGCTGATTTAACGTTTGCATGGCCAAATGCCGAAATCGCGGTAATGGGTTCTGCTGGAGCGGCAAATATCATTTTTGCCCGTGAAATTCAAAATAGTGAGGATCCAGATGCGACCCGTGCAGCTAAAATAGAAGAGTACCGAGAGAAATTCGCCAATCCATATGTTGCTGCGAGCCTTGGAATGGTAGATGATGTAATTGATCCCCGTGAAACAAGGATTAAGATCATTCAATCACTTGAAATGCTTCGCAACAAAAAAGAAAAACGTCCATGGAAAAAACACGGCAATATCCCGTTGTGATCCAACTGCAAGGAGCCTAAAATAAATCTATTTTGGGCTCTTTTCCATATTGGGAAGAAATCATGATTAAAGGAAATCATTTATAAGTCATCATTCACCAGTTTAAAACGACCTTTTGGGAGGGAAATGACCATTAAGCGGGGTTCTTCATTTTCACATTATTTGCCGGGGCGCTGCTTTTAGAAGTATAATTAAAGAGGAAAACTTTTTTGGAGGTTTTATTTTATGATTAATGAAGAACGTTTAGTTAGTGAATTCATGGAATTGGTGCAAATTGATTCCGAAACGAAAAATGAAGCAGCCATCGCCAAAGTGCTGAAAGAAAAATTCGGGGCACTGGGTGTAGAGGTTTTTGAAGATGATACAACAGCAGTTACCGGTCATGGTGCAGGCAATTTAGTATGTACTTTAAAAGGAATGAAAGAAGGCGTAGATACCATTTATTTCACCTCCCATATGGACACGGTTGTTCCTGGGAACGGAATCAAGCCTTCCATCAAAGATGGATACATAGTGTCAGACGGAACGACCATTTTAGGGGCTGATGACAAAGCTGGATTAGCGGTCATGTTAGAAACGCTTAAAGTGTTGAAAGAACAGAATATCGAGCATGGAACAATCGAGTTCATCATAACAGTCGGTGAAGAATCTGGCTTGGTTGGAGCAAAGGCATTGGATCGCTCCCTTGTAACGGCTAAATTCGGTTTTGCACTTGATAGTGATGGAAAAGTGGGTAATATCGTCGTTGCTGCACCTACTCAGGCGAAAGTGTCTGCGACAATTTTAGGCAAGACCGCTCACGCTGGTGTCGCTCCAGAAAAAGGAGTTTCGGCTATTACGATCGCTGCAAAAGCAATCTCTAGAATGCCATTAGGCCGAATCGATGAGGAAACGACAGCCAACATCGGACGTTTCCAGGGTGGACAGCAAACCAATATTGTTTGTGACCATGTTGAAATCCTTGCAGAAGCAAGATCCTTGATTCCTGAAAAAATGGAAAAACAGGTAGCGAGAATGAAAGAGGCATTCGAGACTGCCGCTATTGAAATGGGCGGGCGTGCCGAAGTTGAAGTTAACGTCATGTATCCTGGTTTTAAATATGGGGCTGGTGACCATGTAGTCGAAATCGCAAGAAAGGCAGCAGAGAAAATCGGCCGTCCATGCGAGTTGGTTAAAAGCGGCGGCGGAAGCGATGCAAATGTCATTGCAGGCTTTGGGATTCCTACTGTCAATCTCGCAGTGGGCTATGAAGATATCCATACTACGAATGAAAGAATTCCAGTTGAGGAATTAACGAAGCTTGCTGAGATGGTTGTCAGTATCATCAAAGAAGTATCCGGGGAATAATCAACCCGGAAAATGACAGGAGTGGGGAAGAATTTCCTGGATATATCGAAGCAGGTTACCGACGAGAAAAATGATGCATTACTTTGATTCCCACTTTCCAGGATTTGTTGCTGGCATGACAAAGTCAGGAATGAATTGTAACCACTGATGATATGAATGAGGTATTATATCCAGGTAAATCAGCTATCGGTAGATGAACAGAGGTGGATTACATTAAAGGTGGAATCCCCTCCATTGTCCAGGCAGACCGTGAAATACTTGATTTAAAGGATATACCCTTTGAACGGATAGGCTAATTAGGCAATCTAAAAACTGAATATATGCAGGGTGTTGCCAATGTGGGTAGCCGTTTGATTACGATCATTGATCCGCAAAAACTCGTATCATCTTTTGAAGGAGTTCAGGTATTGCAGGAATATATGTACAGTCATCAATGACATGATGGCTGTTTTTCTTGGAGTGGAGCACTTTTACAGTGATTACCAAAGATAAATAGGGGTATCTTAAAAGGAATGGTTTTTTTTATTGACCCTATTATCCGGTGTTTTTTATTTTTACAAGGATGTGACGGTCAAACATGAAGGACATGTATCCCAAAAATGGCAGGGTCATTCTCCATGTAGACATGAATAGTTTCTATGCTTCAGTGGAAATGTCATATGATGTTTCATTGAAAGGCAAACCGCTTGCCATAGCAGGCAATGTTGAAGAGAGAAGAGGCATAATCGTCACTTGCAGTTATGAAGCAAGGAAGTTCGGGGTTAAAACGACCATGCCGATTTGGCAGGCGAAAAAACTATGTCCTCAATTAGTCATCCAGAAACCGAATTTCGAGCGTTATCGAAAGGCATCACTGGCTATTTTCGATGTATTAAGGCAATATACAGAGATGGTTGAACCGGTTTCGATAGATGAGGGATATCTGGATATTAGTGAATGCGCCGAATTGGGTTCACCTTTAGATATAGCCAAGAGCATTCAGGAAAGAATTTATAATACGATGGATCTCCCTTGCAGCATCGGGATTGCCCCTAATAAATTTTTGGCCAAAACTGCCTCAGATATGAAGAAGCCTATGGGAATCACCGTATTTAGGAAAAGGGATATTCCGGAAAAGCTCTGGCCTTTACAAGTCGGCGAAATGCATGGCATCGGGGATAAGACCTCGGAAAAGCTTCATACTATTGGCATAATGACGATCGGGGACCTTGCACACGCCAATGATCATCAACTGAAACAGCTTCTTGGGATCAATGGCATCCGTTTGAAAGATAGGGCTAATGGAAACGATCCGAGGGTTGTCGATCCCGAAGCGATTTTTGATCATAAAAGCATTGGGAACTCGACAACTCTTCCACATGACACCACCAATCAAAAAGAACTGATCGGTGTATTGGAAAAGCTTTCCGGTAAGGTAGCCGTCCGTTTAAAAAATAAACGCCTGCTTGGTCAAAAAATTGGTGTGACGATCCGTTATAAAGACCGACGCACTATAACGAGAAGCAGAACGGTTCCTAATCCAGTTTTTGAAAAAAAGGATATTTTGGATGTAGCTACCGAACTATTTATGAAAAATTGGAATGGGGAAGGAATCAGGCTTCTTGGTGTCACTGCCTATGATGTCATCGAAAAAGAGTCGGCCTTCAAGCAACTGGATATTTTCTCCTTTAAAGAGGATGCAGAAAAAGAACCTCTGTATGAAGCGATGGAACACTTGCAAAATAAGTACGGAGAAAATATTATTAAAAAGGGATTACCCTTGAAGAACCGTTCGATTGGAATAGACACTAGCTTCAGCAAAGATTTCTTTGAGCAATCCAGAAGGCATGATGATTCTTTTGACAAAGAATAGCGTATAAGCTGTGTAAAGATATAGAGAAGGGAAAGATGATCATGACAAAACAACAGATTGGCGTTATCGGACTAGCTGTAATGGGCAAAAACCTTGCATTTAATATTGAAAGCAGAGGATATTCGATTTCAGTGTTTAATCGCTCAGGGTCAAAAACGGACGAAATGATGAAGGAAGCGGAAGGCAAAAACGTAACAGCCACTTATACGCTTGAAGAATTCGTCGATTCTTTGGAAACGCCACGTAAAATTTTATTGATGGTTAAAGCTGGTGCTGCAACAGATGCAACAATCGAGCAGTTAAAACCGTTACTTGATAAAGGTGATATCGTTATTGATGGAGGGAATACCTTCTTCAAAGACACTCAGCGCCGTAATGAGGAATTAAGCCAGCTTGGCATCCATTTCATCGGTACAGGCGTGTCAGGAGGGGAAGAAGGAGCTCTGACAGGTCCATCCATCATGCCTGGAGGTCAAAAAGAAGCATATGAACTGGTTGCACCTATCTTGAAGGATATTTCAGCTAAGGTCGATGGTGATGCTTGCTGTACATATATCGGACCTAATGGAGCAGGTCATTATGTGAAAATGGTACATAATGGTATTGAATACGGGGACATGCAGTTGATTTCCGAATCTTATTTCCTTTTGAAAAATCTTCTGGGACTATCCGCTGAAGAATTCCATGAAGTCTTTACTGAATGGAATGAAGGGGAACTTGATAGCTATTTAATAGAAATTACTGCTGATATTTTCAAAAAATATGATGAAGAAACTGGCAAGCCGATGGTCGATGTCATTTTAGATAAAGCTGGCCAAAAAGGTACAGGGAAATGGACAAGTCAAAGTGCGCTTGATCTTGGTGTTCCGCTTCCAATCATTACAGAATCCGTATTTGCCCGGTTTATTTCAGCAATCAAGGACGAGCGTGTTGCAGCGAGTAAAATCCTTCGCGGTCCAAAAGCCGAATCATTTACTGGTGACAAAAAGGCTTTGATTGAAAATATCCGTAAAGCACTTTACATGAGCAAGATTTGTTCATATGCACAAGGATTTGCACAAATGAAAGCAGCATCAGAAGAAAATGACTGGAACTTGCAATATGGGGAAATCGCGATGATTTTCCGTGGCGGCTGTATCATCCGTGCACAATTCCTACAAAAAATCAAGGAAGCGTACGATCGTGAAGCGAACTTGAACAACCTTCTTCTAGATCCTTATTTCCAAGGAATCGTTGAAAGCTATCAAGGAGCTTTACGTGAAGTAGTGTCAACGGCAGTGATGAACGGAATTCCGGTTCCTTGCTTGTCATCAGCTCTTGCTTATTTCGACAGCTATCGTACAGAAACGCTGCCAGCTAACCTAATTCAAGCTCAACGTGACTATTTTGGAGCTCATACTTATCAACGCATTGATAAAGAGGGAACGTTCCATACCGAATGGATGGAAAAATAAAAAGTTCAAGCCGGCTTATAAGGAAATTTCCTTTCAAGCCGGCTTTTTTTGTATTCATCGATTGAAGGAACTTTTATGTACAGAAAAAGAGAGGGCGCCCCAATGCGCCCTCTCTTTTACTATCTCCGATGCTCTACAAGGTCAATGACCCCTAATACAACATGTGCCAAACCGAAACCAAAGACCGTATTAGCTACCATTTTGTTTGAGCGCCTGTTCTGCTTCATTGCATAGCCCGCAGCTGTCACGGCTGTGCCCAAGGCTGTTGGAATTAATCCTTCACGAATGTCCATCGTTTAATCCCTCCACATCGAAGTTAGTGGTGCCTTAATATCACCTTCTCTAGTGTAACCTCAGCAAGACCTCAGCATTCTTTTTTTATAAAGAGAATAAAAGGGTCAAAATGGTAAAAATGAACTAATTGTAAATAGTGCTAATTGATTTACCTTTTTTATGGAAATGGTAGTATGATGGATGTCATTCATCCAGGCCTTTTAGGTTTAAACACCTGCGGAAAAAGAAATATAAACATGAAGAGCCATGGACGAACCGTAGGATACAGTAGGCAGATAAGAGAGAGAAGGAGCGGATGACAGATGTTCATCATCTGGTTGGCTGTAGCCATTTTTTTATTTTTCATTGCCTTAGAATTTGGTGTTTCATTTTGGCTTAATTCAGAAATGGATGAAGCAATGTCCAAGCCCAAGGAAATGCTTCGTATTATCAGGAAGAAATTGGTCAGGAAGAGTGTTTCATGAATGAAGAAGGGATACAGATTCAAATCTGTATCCCTTCTTTATTTAATCAATCATCATTATTTTTGTTTTTCTTGATTTGCCACCAAATATGCCCATCCTTTTCCAGGAGTTCATCGGATGCAAGTGGACCTGTGGATCCTGCTTCATAGTTAGGGAAAGACTCTTCTTTAGTATTCTCCCATGCATTGGAAATGGTATCGACGAACTTCCATGAGAGGGCAACCTCGTCCCAGTGCGTAAAGTTTGTAGCATCGCCGCGCATACTATCAAACAATAGCTTTTCATACGCCTCGGGAGAATTGATGTGTTCGATCCCTTTGTTGGATACGGTCAGCTTCACTGGCTTTGTATTGGATGTCGTCCCGGATTTCTTGACATTTAAGTATAGTGTGATGCCTTCGTCTGGCTGGATATGGATTACGAGAAGATTCGGGTTCAACGTTTCTTCCGTTTTATAATACAAATTCATTGGGATATCTTTGAATTGAACAACGATATTCGTTGATTTGACATCCATTCTCTTACCGGTACGGATATAAAAAGGTACACCGGCCCAACGGAAGTTATCTATCATCAATTTGCCCGCAACATAGGTCTCTGTGTTGGATTCGGGATTTACGTTATGTTCATTGCGGTATGCCGGAAGTGTTTGACCGTCTACCGTTCCTTCACCATATTGGCCGCGGACGAAGTATTGATCGACTTCTTCCACTTTCATTGGGCGAAGTGAACGCAAAGCCCGCACTTTTTCGCTTCGGATCTCTTCGGTTGTCAAAGCGATTGGGGGCTCCATGGCAAGCAAGGCAACCATTTGCAGCAGATGGTTTTGGACCATATCCCTTAGGGCACCGCTAGTTTCATAATAACGCCCACGTTCTTCAACGCCAAGTGTTTCGCTTGAAGTAACCTGGATGTTAGATATATATCTGTTATTCCAAAGCGGTTCGAAAAGGGCATTTGAAAAACGTATGACCTCAATATTTTGAACCATTTCTTTTCCTAAATAATGATCGATACGGTAGATTTCATCTTCAGCGAAGGCAGTCCGAATCTGCTCATTCAATTTTTGTGCGGTTTCGAAACTGTGTCCAAATGGCTTTTCTATGACCAGGCGCTTGTATCCATTCGAGTTAGTCAGGCCTTGAGCTTTAATCTGTTCGGCAATCGTTCCGAAAAACTCGGGTGCCATCGCTAAATAAAAGATCCGGTTTCCTTCTAATTGATATTGTCCGTCTAATTTTTCGGCAATGTCTTTTAACTGAAGGTATGATTCCGAGCTAGTTACGTCATGGGAGTGATAATGGAAATGGGAAATGAATTCGTCTACCTTTTCTTCCGCATGTCCGAACGTAAGTATGGAGTCCTTGACACTTGTTTGAAACTCCTCGTTCGTCAATGGTCTCCTTGCTACTCCAACGACAGCGAATTTATTGATTTTCTCTTTTTGAAATAGTCGATATATGGAAGGAAACAATTTCCTTTTCGCTAAATCTCCGGTAGCACCAAAAATCATGATCAATGCTGTGGGTTTATTGTTTTCTGTCATGTTAAAACCTCAACTTTCCCTTAAATCTGTCTATAAAGTTGGAATTCCCGAATGTGTACCAATTTCTAATTTTACGTTTAGCTTTCCCTCAAAGCAATCAATTTGCGCATTTTTTCTCATATTTCATTAAAAGATTAATTTGGTTTCAGTTTTAATGGACCATAAATGAAAGAGCACCTTGGTTATGCTATAGTTAAGTCATAAAGTATTTGCAACGGAGGTAGTATCGTGGATTTTGTTTTATTGGGTACAGGCGCTGGCGTTCCGGCTAAAGCGCGTAATGTGACGTCAATCGCTCTTCAATTATTGGAAGAGCGGGGGAAGGTTTGGTTATTTGATTGTGGTGAAGCGACGCAGCATCAAATTTTAAAAACGGCAGTCAAACCGCGAAAGATCGAAAAAATTTTCATCACCCATTTGCATGGTGATCACATCTTTGGACTCCCTGGGTTTTTAAGCAGCCGATCTTTTCAGGGCGGACTGGAAAAATTGACCGTATATGGTCCACATGGCATAGATGCATTTATTAAGACGAGCTTACAGGTGAGTGGCACTCATTTGAAATATCCATTGGAGATCATTGAAATAGAGGAAGGCGTAGTATTTGAGGACGAACAATTCATTGTGACGGCGATGTCGCTTGATCATGGCATTTACAGTATCGGTTACCGGATTGTGGAAAAGGATCGACCGGGAAGCTTACTGGTCGACCGGCTGCTAAAAGAAGGTGTAAAGCCGGGTCCGCTTTTTAAAGCATTGAAAGATGGACAAACGGTCAGTCTCGATGATGGCCGTGTCCTAAATGGGAAGGATTATCTCGGTGCTCCGCAAAAAGGCCGGGTCATCACGATTCTTGGTGATACACGAGTATGCAGCAATGCTCTCATTCTTGCTGAATCGGCGGATTACCTTGTTCATGAAGCTACATTTTCAGCGGAAGAATCTGAAATGGCATCCGCCTATTATCATTCGACCACGGTTCAGGCTGCAGAAACGGCTTTGAAAGCGGGAGCTAAGCATCTAATCCTTACCCATATCAGCTCACGGTATACTCCAGAGGATTCGGAGAGGTTAAAAGCGGAAAGCGAAGCGATCTTTGCAAACACGATCATGGCAGAAGATTTAATGACCATTAAAGTTCCTTTATATTCAGAGGAATAGGGTAGCTGAAATCGATGCTGATGTTTGATATAATTAATCAATTGTTCATTGGATATTTAAAGGAGTGTAAATATGACGGACCAAAGTAACCTACATACTAAAGCAATGGATTTTCTCTTAAAAACAAGCCGGACTTTTTTCATACCAATAAGCTATCTTCCAAAGGGATTACAGGAGGCCATTGGAGCAGCATACCTTTGCATGCGCGCCATCGATGAGATCGAGGATCACCCTGGTCTTCCTGCTGATATTAAGGTTTCCCTGTTACAGGATCTCAGTGAGCTGCTTGGGGCGGATTATAGGGAAGAAGAACTTCAATCGTTATTTGAACCATATAAGGATGAACTGCCCGACGTGACCCTGCTTCTTTCGGACTGGATTCAATATTGTCCTCCCGGTGCAAAAGCCAAAGTCCTGGAGTCGACAAAGGAAATGGCCGAAGGCATGGCCAAGTGGGTTAAGAAAGATTGGCAAATCCATAATGAGGAAGAGCTCGATGATTACACTTATTATGTTGCGGGTTTGGTTGGAGTCATGCTGTCTGATATGTGGAACTGGTATGATGGAACGGAAACGGACCGTGAACTTGCCATCGCATTTGGCCGTGGACTCCAAACGGTCAATATCCTGCGTAACCGTGAGGAAGATGCAGAACGTGGTGTGAACTTTTATCCGGATGGCTGGGGTTTCGATGAGATGCTTGCCCATACGGAACATAATCTTACATTAGCCGATGCCTACATTGGGGAGATTGAAACGAAAGAGATCATCCAATTCTGTAAAATACCCTTGGAATTGGCAAAAGCCACATTGAAGGCCTTGAAAGAAGGCAAAGAAAAAATTGATCGTGCTACAGTTACCGAAATTGTTAACCAAGTAGTCGAACACTGATATTCCATTTAGCTGCTGTGAAAGTTATCCCCTTTCACAGCAGCTTTTTTGATGTTTTACAATTAAAACTCGAAAAATTCTAAAAAGTTAAAAAATAGATTGGAATAATTGGGACTAAACGATTATAATTTAGGACATAAAAGCTAAAAAGCTGGCGTCGTTATTAAATAAGAAAAAAGCGGGGGGAAACATATGAAAAAGAAATTATATTCAACTGCAGCCATGACATTGGTCGCAGGTTTATTACTGGCTGGGTGTGGAAATGACAAGGAAAAAGATACGGCCAAGGATGAAGGCGGAAAGGATACCTTCAAGATTGGGGTATCACAAATCGTTCAGCATGATTCCCTGGATCAGGCATATGAAGGATTCCAGGCGGCATTGAAGGACAGCGACATCAATGCCAAGTATGATCTTCAAGTTGCACAGGGTGACCAAAACAACAGTCAGACGATTGCCAATAACTTCGTTGGGGATAAAGTGGATCTGATTTTTGCGAATTCCACTCCTAGTGCCCTAAGCTCATTAAATGCGACCAAGGATATTCCAATCGTTTTTACATCGGTTACCGATCCCGTAGCGGCGGAGCTAGTTACTTCTTTGGATAAGCCAGGCGGAAATGTGACGGGCACGACGGATTCCCATCCTGAAGCCATTGCAAAGTCAATGAAATTCCTAGCGGAAGAACTTGGCGCCAAGACAATTGGTACCGTTTATAATACAGGGGAGCAAAATTCCGTCGTCCAAATAAAAAATGTGAAAGCGGAAGCGAAAAAAGCAGGATTGAAAGTCGTGGAAGCATCTGTCTCGACTTCAGCCGAGGTTAAACAGGCAGCGGAATCATTAATCGGAAAAGCGGATGCTTTCTATATCATTACTGATAATACAGTTGTCTCGGCTCTGGAATCGGTCATTTCCGTGGCAGATGATCAAGATATCCCTTTGTTTGTTGGCGAACTTGATTCCGTTAAAGCGGGTGGTTTTGCAGCCTATGGCTTCAGTTACTATGATATTGGTTATGAAGCGGGGCAAAAAGCGGTTGAAATCTTGAAGGATGGTAAAAAGCCTGGAGATATCTCGGTTCAATATCCACAAAAACTTAAATTGGTCATTAATGAAAAGGCAGCAAAAGATATGGGTGTTGAAATAAAAGAAGAATGGAAAGCAGATGCTGAGTTTGTAAAATAAACTCTGCTTTTGTTCGGGGAAGGAAGAAAAAAATGTTCTCAGCCTTATTCAACTCTTTTGAGTCGGGAATGATTTATGCGATCATGGCACTAGGTGTCTATTTAACATTCAGGATTCTCGACTTCCCGGATATGACAGTGGAAGGTAGTTTTGTGACAGGGGCCTCTGTTGCCGCCATTATGATCGTTAACGGTTTCTCGCCGATCGTAGCCACATTGAGTGCTATGGTAGCCGGGTTCATCGCTGGGACAATAACGGGTTTCCTGCATACGAAAGGAAAAATCAATCCACTCCTGGCAGGTATCTTAATGATGATTGCGCTCTACTCCATCAATTTAAGGATCATGGGTGCATCCAACATTCCGTTGCTTTCTCAAACGACCATTATCACGAATATCCAGGATGCCTGGGTCGGCACCGGGCTGGACAATTTGTTGAATGGTCTTTTATCGATCGTGGGTCTCGGTGATAGCCTGCCAAAAACGTGGGCCATATTAATCGTTATGCTGATTGTGGCCGTTGTCATTCAAGCTGGAATGTCAGCTTTTTTAAAAACGGAAATCGGTCTGGCTTTACGGGCGACTGGTGATAATGAAGCCATGGTCAAGAGTTTTTCAGCCCATACCGGCAACATGAAAATCCTTGGACTTGCAATCGGAAATGGACTTGTGGCATTCTCGGGGTCCTTGGTTGCCCAATATAACGGTTTTAGTGATATTGGCATGGGGATAGGAATCATCGTCATCGGATTGGCATCCGTCATAATCGGTGAGGCTTTATTTGGGGCAAAAACGATTGCGCGTGCGACGCTTGCGGTTATTGGAGGGGCGATTATTTATCGAATCGTCGTAACTTTGGCACTTCGCGTAGAATTCCTTGATACAGGTGATGTTAAATTAATTACGGCACTTATTGTGGTTGGGGCACTTGTCATTCCGAAAATTTCCGATAAACAAAAGGAAAAAAACCGGAAGAAAAGACGGCTTAAAGAAATACAGATACGTCATGGCGGGACTTTACCGAAAGGGGGGGAAGGATATGCTTCGGTTAAATCAGATTTATAAAGTCTTCAACGAAGGAACACCGGATGAAAAGCTTGCCCTTGGAAATCTGGAACTGCATATGACAAAAGGCGAATTTGTAACTGTCATCGGAAGTAATGGAGCAGGTAAATCGACGTTGATGAATATGATTTCCGGTAAGATTCTCCCTGATGCCGGTGAAGTCATCATTGATGGGGAAAACGTATCGGCAATTGAAGAACATGCACGTGCCAGAATGATTGGCCGCGTTTTTCAGGATCCCATGCTGGGAACGGCACCACATATGACGATTGAAGAAAATATGGCGATTGCTTATGGCCGAACCAATAGAAGAGGTTTAGGCTTCGGTGTGACAAAAAAACGGAAAGAACTATTTAAAGAATGTTTGGGTACCCTTCATTTAGGCTTGGAAAACAGGATGACAGCAAAAGTGGGATTATTATCGGGAGGGGAGCGCCAGGCTCTATCATTGCTGATGGCGACCTTCACGGATCCTAAAATCCTGCTTCTTGATGAACATACAGCAGCACTTGATCCTTCCAGGGCAGAGCTTGTTACAAATCTGACGAAGGAAATCGTCGAAAAGAACCAGTTAACGACGTTGATGGTGACTCATAATATGCAACAGGCGATCGATCTTGGAAATTCCTTGATCATGATGGATAAGGGACAGATCATTTTTGAAGCTAGAGGCGCAGAAAAGCAGAAGCTAACCGTTGAAAAACTGCTTAACGAATTCCAGCGCATCAAAGGTGAAAAAATGCTAAATGACCGTGCAGTGTTGATTTAAGATGATGAAAAGGCCCGACCCAGGTGGAAGACTAACCTTGGGGCAGGGCCTTTTTATTTTTGGGTAATTATCAGATCAGGTTCTATTTCTGAACGAATGTCGATGAAGTACCTTAGCATAGGGAAAATGGCTATGGTGGAGCAATCATTAACGATCTTGGATGATAACCGATGCTAATCGCTGTCGGCTGTGCTCCATGATGAAGTATCGTTCTTTCTGTAATTTCCAAAAATCATTTTTATGAATGGTCTTTTTTTCGGCTTTTTCGTGGCAGCAGCTTCTTCAGCCGCGAGGAAATAATCAAAGTGCTGGTCCATTGGTGTTTCTAACGCTTCAATACGGGCTTCGAGCTTCTTAACGAGTTTGTGCATTTCTTCCATTTCACTTCTGTGCTGTAAAAGTTGATAGGATACAACATCGTCCGCTTTTGTTTTCAGTCCATTTTCAAGCCTGACGACCCGTTCTATCAATTGTTCATGTTCTTTATTCGTTTCGGGGTGTTTCTGGACGGTTGCTTTTCTAATTTTTTTCTCTGATATGCTGACCTTTTGGAGAATGATGCCCTCGTTCAGCTGATCTTGGACTTTTCTCAATAATGCAATGTCATCATCTGAAAACTGGTAGTGGCCAAGCTGATTCCGTTCTACTTCCATGTTCAATTGGGTAACCCAGCGTTGAATCGTACTATGGGAAACATTCAGTAACCGGGCAACTGCACTTGTATTCATCGAGATTCCCCCTTTTGGTTGTTGAATTCGATAAGTATGAGGCAATTCCTTTACAGATGACAAAACATGTTTTCATTCGGCAAAGAAAGTGGATTTCCTACGTAATTTGCATGCGAAACGATCAATAAGGGGGGATCTCTTGGAGTCGGTTTTGGAAAATGGTGAGCCTTGTTAGGAGCTTTAAAGAGCATTTGTGAGTGCGTGGTTTGCCGGTCAATTAAGCTTTAAAAGGAAAAATGATTCAAATGTCGAATTACCAATGAACAATGTATAAAGGAGGACTAGTATGAACAGGATCAACATCATAACTTTAGGTGTCAGGGATATCAATGAATCATTAAGGTTTTACCGGGACGGGTTGGGATTCCATACATCGATTAAAGAGGACGAACCCACAATTGTTTTTTTTAATAATGCAGGAACGAAACTTTCTTTGTATCCTTTAGAGAAGCTAGCAAAAGACATCAATGAGATAGAACCGCCTAAGAAAAATGGTTTCCCCGGTATTACGCTCGCTTATAATGCTAAATCAATTGAAGAAGTCGATGAGGTGATCAACAAGGCTGAAAAGGCCGGAGGCACAATCGAGAAATCACCTCAAGATGTTTTTTGGGGAGGATACAGCGGATATTTTTCAGACCCCGATGGTTACTATTGGGAGGTTGCGTATTCGAAGGATTGGAGTTTTGATGAATCGGATATGCTGATTATAAAGTAACGCTCACTGCAGCTGTGAAATCAAATTGACCTGGACCTTCCCTATGCCCCTTATAAGGAGTCCAGATCATAAAAAGGGCTGTTGCCTAGCCGCTGCCTGTAAGGGAGTGCTAGTCAACAGCCAATCATCATCTCTGGGCATTTACTGAGAAACTACATGCTTGGCAAGTTCTTTACTTATTTGATTGCCCATTCGCTTCGATTGCTCAGTCGCTTCTTGTACACAGGCAATGAAAGCTTCTTGCACTTGATGTGCTTGAAGTGCTTTCAGACCTGCTTCGGTCGTTCCGCCTGGTGAAGTTACTTCCTTTCTTAGCACGGCTGGGGTTTTAGGTGATTTCTGCAACATATCGGCCGCACCCATCAGTGTCTGGAGAATTAATTGCTTCGCGGTTTCGGAATCGAGACCTATTTCTTCTGCTGATTTTTCCAATGCTTCGACCAAGTAATAAATATAAGCCGGTCCGCTTCCTGATAAGCCTGTTACCGCATCGAGCTGCGTTTCGTCAACGACTGCCACCGTACCCACCGTTTCAAAGAGAGTAATCGCCGTTTGTAATTGCGAGTCTTTCGTATGACCATTAGCCGCAAGGGCCGTTGCTGATTTTCCCACAGCTGCCGATGTATTAGGCATGGCACGGACAATCGAGAACCGCTTGTTGGCGATTCCTTCCAAGCTTGCAGTTTGAACCCCGGCCACAACTGAAATGAATAGCATTTCTTCCCGAATATATTCTTTTATTGATTGCATCGTTTCTAAAATATCTTTCGGTTTCACGGCCAGTACGACAAGGTTTGCATCCTGTACTAAAAGCTTCAGCGATCTTGTGGCAGTTACACCGTATTGTTCCTTTAAATAATTGAACCTATCATCATTGGATTTATTTGTTACAAAAATATTTGCTGGGTCAATTACCTGTTGGGTCACCAGCCCCGAAATGATTGCTTCTGCCATCGATCCAGCTCCGATAAACGCGATTTTTTTCATATTTCCCGCTCCTTTTCCTATTAAATTTCTGGCTTTTTTTGAAAAACAAAAAGACCCCTCATCCAATAAAGGACGAAAGGTCTAGCTTCCGTGGTACCACCTTTGTTCAACTTTTCCATAATAAATAAACAGAAAAGCTGCACTTGAATCCTCTAACGCGGGAATTACGTCAGGTTTTCCTGAAGGCTCATAAGGTAGGTTCAATAATGAGGGGGCGATGAAGCCTTTCAGCACATTCCGAGCTTCACTCTCTTTACGCCATCAATAAATTTACTTGGCCTTAATCAAAGCCATGCCGTCTTTAATTACTTGTGATTATGAAGGATATATCAGTACTCTGTCAATGATAATATATGCATGGACGACAAAAAATAGACATGAATTATGTGAAAATAATGACAGTATTTAAAAATGCATGTAAAATGGTAATTATACATTCGTTTTCTTGCTAAGTATACTAAGTAATTCTGTTTAGCGTATAAAAAGATTTATATAAATATAATTTCTAAGGTGGAAAAGATTATGGCGAATTGGAATGGAAATATTGCAAAAATTGCTTTGCCCACGCCGTTTGCAGTGGGTGATGTGAATGTTTATGTAGTTAAAGGGGATGCCTTGACGCTCATTGATACTGGTGTTAAAACCAAACGATCAAAGGAAGCCTTGACTAACGGGCTTGGGGATTTGGGTCTGAAACTGACCGATATCGAACAAATCATTTTAACCCATCATCACCCTGATCATGCTGGTGCACTCGATTTCTTTGATAAGGAAATCCCGGTTTATGGACATAAAAACAATCAGCGCTGGCTGACTATCAGTGATGATTTCCTTGAAACCCATAATCGTTTTTTCCTTGATTATGCCACAAAGTTTGGAGTGGCAGAAGAGCTGAAAAATAAACTGATCCATAACCGTGACGAAATCAGATTCCTTAGTGAACGGAAGCTGCATGGATATTTGGCTGAAGGGGATGAGCTTCCTGGTCTTCCAGGCTGGAAAGTGATCGAGACTCCAGGGCATGCGCAAAGCCATTTATCCTTTTACCGGGAAAGTGACGGGGTCATGATCGCGGGCGATCACTTGCTTGCTAAGATTTCACCCAATCCATTAATGGAACCGCCTTTACTTCCGGGAGGCATGAGGCCTCGTCCGTTACTGCAATATAATGCATCACTTCAGAAATTATTGGATTTTTCGATTTCCACTGTTTATTCCGGACATGGATCTGAAGTGGAAGGAGATGAGGTTGCCGACTTGATTCAATATCGATTCGAGCGGCAGCATAACCGGGCCATGCAGGTGAAAAGCATGCTTCAAGATAAGCCTTTATCGGTCTTTGAAGTGTGTCAGCAGCTTTTTCCTAAAGTATACCTTCAGGAAGTGGGCCTGACACTTTCGGAAACGGTCGGTCAGCTGGACTATTTAGAAGATTTGGGTGAAGTCGAAACCAAAATCCAATCAGGGGTCATTCTGTATTCAATCGCTTAATGTTAGGCAAGGAGGCACACTTTTTTGAATAAGTTACAAGGGAAAATTATTGTTATCACCGGTGCTTCCGGAGGGATTGGCAAGGAAGTTGCCATCCAAAGTGCAAAGCAGGGAGGCCATCTCGTCCTCTTGGCCAGAAGTCTGGATAAATTACAACAGCTAAAGAATGAACTCATCGACCAATATGGGATTGATGCATATGCCTATAAGCTCGACGTTGCAGATACTGATCAGGTGACAAGGGTATTTAATGACATCCATGCTCAAATAGGTGAAGTGGATGTGTTGGTCAACAATGCTGGTTTCGGCACGTTTAAAGAAGCGCAGGATACGGAACTAAATGAAACGAAAGCAATGTTTGCTGTCAACGTCATTGGATTAATGGCCTGCACAAAGCTGGTTCTTCCGTATATGAAGCAGCGAAAATCGGGGCATATCATCAATATTGCTTCACAGGCCGGTAAAATTGCCACTCCTAAATCAACATTGTATTCCTCAACCAAGTTCGCAGTTCTTGGCTATTCAAACGCACTTCGGCTCGAGCTGATGGAGGATCGTGTTTTTGTGACCACCGTCAATCCCGGACCTATAGAAACGAATTTCTTTAACATTGCAGATGAATCAGGTACATATTTAAAGAATGTCGAAAAGTTCATGCTTAAGCCTGAAGATGTCGCGGCTAAAATCGTAGCGGCGATGCTGACCAATAAGAGGGAAATCAACCTCCCTGGCTGGATGAATTTAGCTGGGAAATGGTATAACATGTTTCCAAAGATCACCGAAACATTAGGGAAAAAAGCATTTTTTAAAAAGTAGGCTAGATTTTCGATACCGGACAAGGCGAAAGATGTTCAATAATAGGTAAAAAAAGGGGAATGTCGATGACATTCCCCTTTTTTATGAAATAACGGAAGTTTTATTCTGAATAAATTGGTAACTATTTCATGGGGAATCCGTCTATTTCTTAGGAGGGATTTTCATGAAGATGATTGTAAACCTTTTAATATATATAATTGTTGTCTTTATTCTGGGTAGCTGTCAATCCTCTGATTGGAACATGGGTGAAGCCATTGCCAAGGGGGAAGAAGGTTTCATTACAGATCTTGACGATAAAAGGATTTTGATTAAAGGGACTTATTATAGGGTGACCAATGATACATATATTCAAGATCAACATGGTAATGACCTCGAATATTCTGACTTGGAAATCGGGATGAAAGTGAAACCATGGCACCGGGGCGGGGTCAAGAAATCATTTCCTGGGAAAGCGGAAGCGAAATTGATTCTTGTTTTGACGGATGAAAAAAGTTTGGCCGAACAAAGGGCGGTCACTGCTGCCCTCAATCATGTCAGTAAAGCGGAAAGTCAGCGATTCATGGTTCTCGATGTCGTCCATTTGCCCTCAGAGCATGTGTATAATATTGAAATGATGAATCGTTCCAATTTGGATTCATCATTCATGGTGACTATAGAGGATTTAACGGATGAAATATTATATATAAAATAAATCAAAAAAACCGGACTGAATCATTTATGAATTCAGTCCGGTTTTTTTAATGGGATTTCGCTCACAAGGATGAGCTCATGTCCTGGATTTTATAACGTTTTCGCACCTAAATATTTTGGTTTCCAATAAGAATTATCCATATTCGTGATGGTTATTCCTTTAGAAGACGTAGCACTGATGAATTGACCATTTCCGATATAGATCCCAACATGGGATACTCCTGTTCTTCCAGAAGAAGTATCAAAGAATACAAGATCACCTTTAGCTGGTGATGATACTTTTAAACCTGTATTGGAATAGAGCAATGTTGTTGTACGAGGTAAGGTAATTCCTTGTGATTTCTGGAATACGTAATAGACGAAGCCTGAGCAGTCGAATCCAGTCGGTGTTGTTCCGCCCCATTTGTAAGGTTTGCCTATTAAGGTTTTTGCATAGCTTATCAGGCTTGTATTATTGACATTATAAACACCAAGCGCATTAAATGTGCCTCGGCCTGCAATCCCATCGGCAGTTAATCCTTTGGCTTTTTGGAATTTTTTTACTGCAGATACAGAATAGGTGCCGTAATATGTAGTCAGTGAACCTGAATATGTGAAATAACCTTTGGTTTTTAAAAGTTGTTGTAGTTGTTTGACATCGCTATGTGTCATTCCGGGTCTGAGGGTTTGATCTCCGATATTTGCAAAGGCTTGCAGTGGGGTTAGCATCATGGCAGATGCAACAGCAGCTGAAGCGATCCATTTCTTCATAATTTTCATTTCCTCTCTATCTATCTCTCTATTATTCTAACAATATTATCCTACAATACCATTATGACAATTAGACATAATTTTGGTTACAATTACATTACAAAAAATGAGTAGTAAGACTAAAATTAAATAGACGAAAGTCTATTGAAAAGGGTGGATGAATTTTAAAAAACTAAGCATATGGATTCACTTGAAATTATTCAAGTTACTAATTAATCTATTTGAAAAAAACTATATGGAAACATAGTTTAAATATGGTAATTTATCCGTTTTTAGGGTCTGTTATATTTTTCAAGGAAATTACAATAAAAAGTAGAAATTTGTATGAAAACTTCCATTGAATAAGAACGTATATTCGGTTAAAGTTATGAATATAATAAAAGCGAACGTATATTCTTGTTAGGGTGAAGAAATGATGGATTATGGGACGATGCCGAAACAATCAATTATGTGTATCGATATGAAAAGTTTTTATGCAAGCTGTTCTGCGGTCATGCTTGGTCTGGACCCACTCGATTGTTATCTGGCGGTGGTTGGTGATTTGAAGAGGACGGGGAGCATTGTGCTTGCAGCTTCTCCAAAAATGAAGAAGGAATTTGGCATCAAGACAGGTTCGCGGATGTTTGAGATTCCGAATGATCCAAGGATTGTCGTCGTTGAACCCAAAATGGCGACCTATTTAAGGGTCTCGACAGAAATCACCCGCTTGTTCAACCGTTATGTGCCCAAAGAAGCGATTCACGTGTATAGTGTGGACGAAAGTTTTGTGAAAGTCGATGGTGCCGCTTCTTTATGGGGAGATGCCCGGGTGATAGCTGAAAAGATAAAAGATGAAATCGAACGGGAATTACAGCTCCCATGTGCCATTGGAATTGGTCCGAACATGCTTATGGCAAAACTTTGCCTTGATTTGGAAGCCAAAGATAAAGGGATTGCAGAATGGAAGTATGAGGATGTGCCAAACAAACTTTGGCCGATTTCCCCGCTTCGTGAAATGTGGGGAATCGGCAGGCGCGTAGAAAAAACCCTTCATGGAATGGGAATATTCACGGTTGGGCAGCTTGCCAATTATGATCTTGAATTACTTGAAGCGAAGTTTGGAATTATGGGCAATCAGCTTTACCACCATGCGTGGGGAATAGATTTATCGGATATGGGGGCAGTGATCATCGAAGGGCAGGTCAGCTTTGGCAAAAGTCAAATCCTGCTTAGGGATTATAAGGCGGAGCATGAGGTCAAGCAGGTCATGCTGGAAATTTGCGAAGAAGTTGGAAGAAGGGCACGTACCCATCGCAAGGCAGGAAGGACGGTCAGCCTAAGCATTGGTTACAGCAAGGATGAGTTTGGCGGTGGTTTCCATCGTTCGCGTTCGATCAGCGAACCGACCAACATTACGATGGAGTTATATAAAGTTTGCCTGGAGCTTTTTCATGAGAACTATAAGCAAAAAACGGTTCGGAGCATAGAGGTCCGACTCTCGAATATTGTGGATGATAACGAAATGCAGCTGACTTTATTTGATGCTTCGCGCTGGAAAAAGCGGGAATTGAGTTACACGGTTGATCGAATCCGCCATAAATATGGACCCAAATCGTTATTGCGTGCAGTTTCGTATACAGAAGCGGGTACAGCTGTTCACCGAAGCAGGCTGCTTGGTGGGCATAAGGCGTAAGGTTGACTTTGAAGGGAGGGAAAAGAATGATTCGTGATCGCGGCCGTATCAAATGGACATCGATGATGTTGCCGGAGCATGTGAAGATGCTGCGGGATTGGGTGGTGGAGGATGGCTATGAAACGGAGCGCATCCTGGATGAGCAGCAACTGGAAGAAATGAATGCGGTAATGGGGGAAGCGATGGAGGAAAGAAAGGATGTCGCGATTGCTCATTATGAAGGAAACCGGTATCAGCTGTTAATCGGCAGGATCCATTATTATAATGAGCTCACCCAAAAGCTTCATATCGTTGATCGCTTTCAGCAGGCTCACTATATCAGGCTTTCCGATATAGCGGATGTAAGGATAATGGAATAATGAGCGGAAGGGCTGTTCTCAAGGGACAGCCTTTCATTTTCGGAACGACATCGATCCTCTTTACTGTATTTTCATCTTGATAAAAGGAAATCATCGGGCAAAAGGGAATCTGACTTGTAGCACGGTTAATGGAAAAAGTGATTTTCATGTCGGCCGATCTTGCAGAAGGAAGCAGGCAGTTTCGTTAACAGAAACATTTTTATCGTTTATAATGGGGGAATGCAAAGACATCGGGAGGCATGTAATCATGTATATTGAATGGACGGAAAGAGCGGCTGAGAAAATAGCCGATAAGGTACAGGGACAAGAAGGATATTTACAGTTGAAATATGATACTGATGGCTGTGGCTGCGTGGTAAGTGGTGTGACGGCGCTATGGTTGGTCAACGAACCTGAGGAAGGTACCGAAAAAGCGGAAACAAACGGAATCCCTCTATATGTGGAGAAATCGAAAATGATTTTTTTGGATGAAGTCATGAAAATAGACTTTGTTCCGGAAGCGAACAGCTTTCAGTTAAAAAGTCCGAATCAAATCTTAAATCCGAGGATGAGCTATTTTAATAAAATCTAACTGAAGAAAATGAGAGGGAATCTTGGATCCCTCTCATTTTCTTCTCAGACAAGTTCGAGAAACTGATCGATTTGATCTTCATATTCTTTTGGATTTTCATTATAAGATTGAGCATGGGCCCCTTTTTTAGCGATGTACAACTGCTTTGGGCCCTCTTTTGCTGCATATAATTCCGCTGTCATGGAAGCAGGAATAAAGCTGTCATTCTCACTATGGATGAAGAGCACGGGGTTTCGGATATTTTTCATATAATCGATTGGGGACACTTCATTGGTCCAATATCCATCACGGAGTTTGATGAACGTACGCCCAAGCGGAAACACGGTCCAAGAGGGAAATGGGATTTCAAGCTTGAGCTGGTGTTTGATCTGATCCTCGAAATTTGAAAATGGACAGTCCGCAATGTAAAAGTCAGCACCATCTTCAAGCATTCCCGCATATAAAAGCAGGGTTACGGCCCCCATGGATTCTCCATGAATGCCAATATGAAGATCAGAACCTTTACGCCTTTTCAATTCATCGATTACGGCCTTCAGGTCGAATTTTTCATAATGTCCATAACTGCTCGTCTTGCCACCGGAATCCCCATGCCGGCGGTGGTCATAAATGATGGCATTGAAGCCCCGCTTAAGAAAAATATTCATGTACTTAATGGAATTGACTTTGTTCTCCGTCACACCATGGGAAATGACCACCCACTTATTGGTATCGTGGGGTTCGATAAACAAGCATTTCAAGGAATATCCGGATGGTGAGGATACCCAAATTTCCGTTTTAGGCAGATTATCAAAATCCTCCCTGATCAGGCGTTTAGCCGTGATTTCACGATTCTGGATAAAATCAGCTTCCTTTTTTTTCATGTACATGATCCGATTGGAAAAATAAATGCCGACGCCGATGATATAGGTTAGGATTCCAGCGAGTGTAAACCACCATTTCTTCATGAAGGATCCTCCTCGGTTGATTTTCTTTATTTTACCATGAGGGAAATGGGAAAACACTGTTTGAAAACCATAACGAGGAAAACGGCAGTCGTGATATAATAATTTCATAAATGGCCAGGAGGTTTTAAGGATGAAAAAGAAACAGCCGCGAAATCAAAATCAAAGCAAAAACCAAGATAAAGATTCATCATCATTGAAACTTGGTGATATGATCAATCAAGATATCATGTCCCAGCTTCGTCAAAAGCAAAAGGAACTGAATGAGGCTGAACAAGAGAAAAGGGCAGCGGAAGAAGAAAAAAAACGCGAAGAAAGAAAGCAGCGGGAGAAGAACAAATCATTCGAAGAACTATTGGGTGAAAGCAATATGAACTGGAAGAACTATAAATGAAGAACAGGGAGCAGTTTAAGGGCGTCTCCCTTTTTCGTTCCTAACGACAGGAAAGAACCATTCTTAGAAAAGGATAGGGGAACATTCCTTGCTGATATTCCTTTATTTTATAAAGTATAACGATTATATTAAAGATAAGTTCGATATGCATTCATATCGGATGGACTACTACTAGCTGGTGATATGATGCAAAGTAAAATAGAAAATGTACTGGAAAACCAATTATGTTTCCTGCTTTATGCAAGTTCAAGGGAAATGACGAAAAAATATAAACCGCTGCTTGATAAACTCGAAGTGACATATCCTCAATATCTGGTTCTTCTTCTACTATGGGAACAGGATACACTTACAGTGAAAAAATTAGGGGAGCTGCTTGCCCTCGACTCAGGAACGCTAACCCCCATGTTGAAACGAATGGAGCAGAATGGCTTGATTGTCCGTGAACGTTCCACTGAAGATGAACGGTCTGTCATGATAAAGCTGACGGAAAAGGGACATGGTTTACAGGAAGAGGCCTGTCTCATTCCCGATCGCATTTCGGCTATGTCGGGTGAGGATAAGAGGGTGGTTGAGGATTTGAAAGCTTCACTGCTCCAACTATTGAAAACATTACAGGAATTTTAGCAAAAAGGAAAAACGCTTGGGAATCCCAAGCGTTTTAGTTTGTCGAAAAAAGGAGATTCGGAATGGTCTTATCCCTAACCAAACTATAAAAGAAGGCTTGGTTATCCAAACCTTAGTAGATTGAAGAAATTTGCGACACTCCTGCCGAATAACTGGCTAGCCGAGACCCCACAGACGCTTGCTTTGATGAGGCTTGGCTGACAGTCGGCGGAAAGGGGGCGGATTTAATCCGTGGATCTTAAATAATTGCTTCGGCGTCCGAATAGTGAAATGAAGGTCGAAATAATTTGTGAAAGATCGAATAAAGTGCGGTGTAGGTCGAAAAAAATCGTGAACGGTCGAATAATGTGCAGTGTAGGTCGAATAATTGCGTGAACGGCCAAAAAAAATGTGGTGTAAGTTGAAAAACTGCGTGGACTGCCGGGAAAAAGCTCCGGATAACGAAAAAAGTAACGGTGTAGGTCGAAAAAAGTGCACCGGCTGAAATCAACTGCAACTTTTTTAAAATAAAAAACTGCAGGCAAACTCGCTTTTCTTCGAGTTTGTCTACAGTCTGAGACGCTTGGGAACCCCCAAGCGTCTTTTTGTCGGATTAATCTACATCTATTTCAATGGCGACATCCACATTGCCGTTGATTGCTTTTGAATAAGGACACATTTGATGTGCTTTATGAACAAGGGTTTCGAATGTCTCCTTATCGACCCCGGATCCCTTCACGGCCAAAGTTACAGCCAAGCTGTACTGATGCATCTCACCCATCAATAGACTGACGCTTGCAGTGACTTTGGAATCGAAAGAAACGCGTTCAATTTTACCAACTGATTGCAAGGCACTATCAAAACATGCGGCATATCCAGCTGCAAAAAGCTGTTCCGGATTAGATGCTTCAGGCATCTGTTTAGCCCTTGGCGTTCCCGGCATCGCAATATCAACCGTGAAGTTACCGTCAGCGGAAATAGCCGTTCCTTCTCTTCCGCCATCCACTGTTACTGATGTTGTAAATAATGTTTTTGTCATGATTTTTCTCCCTTACCTTCTTATTTTCAATTGTACACAACTGAATTGTACAACATTAACTTTAGGATGGCAATGAAAAAGTTGAAAAACTATATCGAATGAAGTTATCGATCAAAATTCATCAACTGAATATATTAGAAGTGGGGTCTGGAAAGGATTAGAATGATAGGAGATACAGAAGCACTATGGAAAATAAAATGACGGAACGGAAATAGGCTGCCTATCCCGTTGGTTAAACGCAGATAAGGCAGCCTCTAAAGATCGTCCTGACATTCCTTTGAAACATTTAGTTTAGTTCGAACAACTTTTTATTCCCGGTGACTTTCATATTTGTTCGCTTTGGTCAACTGCTTCAAGATATCAAGCTCGGTTTTGGACAGTGAAGAGCTGTTAGCGGCCTGGCAGTTTTCACGGAGCTGCTGTACTGAGCTTGCTCCTGGTACAACGGTAGCGACGCTTTGATGTGACAATACATATTGAAGTGCCGTTTCATTCAACTTCCTATCAGAAAGTTTGTCCTTTAATTGCGGAAGTAAATCCTTAAGCTCGTGATAGCTATAGTCGAGGTATCCATCCTCTTTTGCCTTTGCAAGCATTTTCTCACTAAGCAACCCTTTAGCAAGGGGCCCACGGGCGATGATGCTGATCTGTTTGTTGTCCAAAAGGGACATCCACTCTTCTGGGCGGCGGTCGAGAAGATTAAACTGCAGCATTACGGAATCGAGCTCGGATTTTTCAGTGAATTCCTTGATCACATTCGGACGAATCGAGGAAATTCCATAATATCGGATATAGCCTTCTTTTTTCAGCTCTTCAAATGCTTCTACCGTTTCTCTGATATTGTCTGAAATGGTGCCTCCATGTAATTGATAAAGGTCAATATAATCAGTCCCCAACCGTTTTAAGCTATCTTTTACTGCCGTTTTAATATAAGAGCCAGATGGATCCCAGCTCCAGGCATCCTTATTTTCATTCCAACGGTTTCCAACCTTGGTGGCTATGTATACCTTATCGCGGACCGATTTTAAATTCTTTCCGACGATTTCTTCATTCATACCGAAATCATATAAGTCAGCCGTATCAAAGTAATTGATTCCTTCATCTAAAGCGGCCTGTATGATTTCGGATGCCTGATTTTCAACAGTCCCCAATGACATGCATCCGAGCCCGATTTCAGATACTAGCAATTCTGAATTGCCTAGTCTGCGTTTTTTCATGTTATCCACTCCCTTTACATTCATTGTAAAGGAGAAATCCATTTCACTCAAAGAATTCACTTGATCCGTTTTAAAGGAGCGGGTGGCGCCTGATGGTGTATGTCGGCAATCCAATCATTGATATAGACATATTGATTTTGCAATTGTTTTAGTTTTTGAAGGATTTCCCAACTCTTTCCGGATAAAGTAACGCTTTTTTCCAATACGTAAACTTTCATTAAATCGCCCTCCCTCTCTATTATGGTAAAATGTATGAGAAATCATGCTGCAATTAGAACAGAGGAGTGGTCAGGATGAAAAAATTTGAAGAAAAAACGCTGTCTTCGGAAAAAATCTTCACAGGAAAGGTAATCAGCCTGCAAGTGGATGATGTTGAACTTCCTGATGGGAAAACGGGTAAACGTGAAATAGTCAAACATCCGGGAGCGGTTGCAATCATAGCTCTTACTGCAGAAAATAAAATCATCATGGTTGAACAGTACCGTAAAGCGCTGGAGAGAAGCTTGGTGGAAATCCCTGCAGGAAAGCTGGAAAAAGGGGAAGAACCGGTTCTGTCGGCAGAACGGGAGTTGGAAGAGGAGACAGGTTATGAATGCGAAAAAATGGAGCACATCATATCCTTCTATACTTCACCAGGTTTCGCCGATGAATTGGTCCACCTGTATGTGGCCCACAATTTGAAAAAGAAAGAAAATGCGGCCCCACTGGATGAAGATGAATTTGTCGAGATGATTGAACTCACGTTGGAGGAAGCTCAAACTTATATGGTTGAAGGGAAAATCCAGGATGCCAAAACGGCATATGCCGTGCAGTATCTGCTGTTGAAAAAGGCGATGACTTCATAAATGAAGGAGTTTTACGCTGACCTGCATATCCATATAGGCAGAACGAGAAGCGGAAGGGCCGTGAAAATAACAGGTGCTAAGACGTTAACCTTCAGCAAGGTGCTGCAAGTGGCGAGTGAAAGGAAGGGCCTTGATCTAATCGGGATAATCGATTGCCATTCTCCTGAAATTATCGAAGAGATCGAAGCGGGGATTCTGGATGGCGAAATCACGGAAAAGATGGAAGGTGGACTTCAATACAGGAATACAACCATCATTCCAGGCTCGGAGATTGAAATTTATGACCAGAATTGTAATGGACCAATCCATGTCCTCGCCTATTTTCCCACTTTAAAAGCGATGAAGGAATTCTCCTCATGGATGAGCGGACATGTTAAAAATATAACCTTGAGCTCCCAAAGGATTTATTGTGATGGAAGAACGCTGCAAAAGATGGTGAAGTCACTGGGCGGCCTGTTTATCCCGGCACATGTTTTCACCCCTTTTAAAAGCTTGTATGGAAAAGGAGTGCGGTCCAGTCTGACAGAAGTATTTGATCCGAAGCTGATTGATGCCATCGAACTTGGCTTAAGTTCAGATACAGAAATGGTCAAGGATATCGAGGAGTTGGACTCCTATGTATTCGTGACAAATTCCGATGCTCATTCGCTTGGGAAAATCGCTCGTGAATATCAAAAAGTCCTGCTTGCAGAACCAAGTTTCAATGAGCTGGCAAAAGCCCTTAAAGAAAAAGGGAATCGTAAGGTGACCGTTAATTATGGATTGAACCCCTTATTGGGAAAATATCATCAAACCGTATGTTCAGGGTGTTTACACCAGGTGTTGAGGGATAGTGAACAATGTCCTGAGTGTGGTAATAAATCCATTATAAAAGGAGTATCGTCCAGGATCAACGAACTCTCCAATACCAAAATCAACGGAAGATATGGAAGGGAAAGGCCACCATATATCCATCAAGTACCACTCGATTTCATCCCAGGACTTGGACCTAAATCGATGGAAAAACTGCTGGAGGCATTTGGAACAGAGATGAATATCCTTCATGAAGTTACGCTTGAACAGCTCATGGAAATCGTGCCTGAAAAATTGGCTCGCTACATTGATTCTGCCAGAAAAGGGACGCTTTCTTTTGAGGTGGGGGGCGGAGGCAAATACGGAAAAGTCAAAAAGGAAAGCTAACCTGAATAAAAGTCCTGACAGATGATTGTTACCTGTCAGGACTTTTTTTAGTTTGTAGTTTTTGCATAAATGGAGGTGTCCCGCAATTCCTTGCCATCAGCACTTAGACAGTCATAACGCAAAGTTCCTTCAAGGATAAACCCTAGCTTCTCGGGTATCCGTTTGCTGGCAATATTTTTAGGATCACAGCGGATTTCAACTCGCTTTGCCCCATAATGGTAAAAAGCGAATTTGGTTAACTTTTCGACCGCTTCCATTATGTACCCTTGTTTACTGTACCTCGTATCAATCCAATAGCCAATTTCGAATTTAGGGATATCCCAGTTAATCCGGTGCAGACCAGTGGAGCCGATGAATTGATCGTCTTCTTTCCTATAAATATGAAGTCTAATATCCTCTTTTATAATAAAGTCCGCAAAGGACTTAAGAACGTTCTGTTCTGAAGTTTCCGGAGACGCATCTTGATGGGCAAATGGCAGCCACTGTTTCAATTCATGTTTAGAATGGACAATGGCCTCGTAAACGTCAAGGCCATCACCAGGCTGACATGGTCTTAAATATAATCGTGGGGTTTCAATTTTTTCGGGGAAATCCATTAATATAGCTTTCATATCCTACCTCCATATAATGATTTTGGGAAATTATAACACAAATTCTGTTTAAGGTGTTCTGCTGATGGGGAAAGTTTTCTTAGCATAAATGAGAGAGTGAAAACATAGATTCTAGTAAGCGGAGTTGGGAGGATGAAAGATGAAAAAAAAATCTGTCGTACAAAATGCCGTAATGAAACATATTAACGAACATTCCTCATTATATGTCTTTATCACTGTGCTTTTTTTGATGGGTGTCATTTTTGGGGCAGTACTGGTGAATAGTTTGAGCTTTACCCAAAAGGAAGACTTGTTCTATTATTTATCGCAATTTTTCGGACAAGTATCCAAAGGTGAATTTGCATCTTCGCATGATATGTTCAGCCAAAGTATTATGCATAATATAAAATATATCGGCGTCATCTGGATTCTCGGAATATCGGTCATCGGTTTGCCTGTCATCTTGGTTTTGCTATTTATAAAAGGGATGGTTGTTGGATTCACAGTCGGCTTTTTAGTCAATCAAATGGGGTGGAGTGGGTTTTTATTATCGTTTGTCGCCATTCTGCCCCAAAATATATTCATAGTCCCTATATTCATCGTGATAACCGTCCTTGCCGTCTCACTATCAATGAAAATGATCAGCCGGATTTTCCTTAAGCAGGTTCGTGAGCCACTGAAGCCGATAATATCACGGTATATTTTCTCATTGATTTTGTCGGGGTTATTTTTGGTTACAGCTGCTGCATTTGAAGCGTACCTATCCCCTTCCTTAATGAAAAATGTCGTAAGTTTATTGGGTCATTGATGGAAATTTACGGTTCCCGCAAATTTTTTTATCATTAACAAGAAATCTATTTTGACAGTTTTCCCTCATTTGATATAATGGATAGGATAGCGGCGCGGGAGGGAATATTAGGTATGGAAATAGAAAACAGAATTGATAGGATAAAAAAGCAGTTGCACTCGTCCAGCTACAAATTAACGCCTCAGCGAGAAGCGACCGTCCGCGTTTTACTTGAGCATGAAGAGGACCATTTAAGCGCAGAAGACGTTTACCTCCTTGTCAAAGAAAAGTCGCCGGAAATTGGATTGGCAACAGTTTACCGTACGCTAGAGTTGCTGACTGAATTGAAGATAGTAGATAAAATTAACTTTGGAGACGGGGTTTCCCGTTATGATTTAAGACAAGAAGGAGCTGCGCATTTCCATCATCATCTTGTTTGTGTGGAATGTGGTGCGGTAGATGAGATCCAGGAAGACCTACTTGAAGACGTAGAAGACATTGTCGAACGCGACTGGAACTTCAAGATTAAAGACCATAGATTAACCTTTCATGGCATTTGTCATCGATGTCATGACAAAGAAGACAACAAAGGTGAATGAAGTTGGACCTTTTCCATTTAGTGGAGAAGGTTTTCTGCATTTTTAAAGGGCTAAAACCTATTGCGAGACATCAGGAAAATATCAGGATGAAGGAATGAATTTTCTCACGTAAGTGCAGTATTTGCTTTCTCCTTACCTAAACACGTATAAAACTTGTCCTGTTGGGCATAGATTGATACAGAGGATCGAATGGGAGGGGAAAGATGATGAAAACATCATTATCGCTTATTTTGCATACGGCTAAAGTGATGGTTCTCTTTGTTAGCTTTACTGTTCTTTTTTATATAGGAATGGTATGGTTAAATCAGGAATATCAGAGTTATCATCGTTATGATGAACCCAAAGGTATGGCTGTAAAAGTATCGAAGGCTGTTGATACAGGTGATGATGCATGGCTTGAACGCTTAATGTTGTTTTATTTAAACGGGGAGTAATGAATATGGAGAATCAAATTAGGGATTTCATTCATTTTTTAACCATTGAAAAAGGACTGGCCAAGAATACGCTCGTCTCCTATGAGCGCGACTTAAAATCATATTGGGGCTATCTGAAAGATGTTGAAACCATTAACGACTGGAATGATTCACGGCGGGTGAACATCTTGCATTTTCTCGTGCATTTGAAGGATCAAGGGAAATCATCGAAGACGGTAGCACGTCATATTGCGTCCATCCGGTCTTTTCATCAATTTCTTCTAAGGGAAAAAGTAACCGATCAGGATCCGTCCATACATATAGAAACGCCAAAACCGGAACGAAGCCTTCCGAAAGTATTAAGCATGGAAGAGGTTGAAGCACTATTGGAAGCCCCGAAGATAATGGATGAATTCGGTTTACGAGACAAGGCGATGCTAGAACTGATGTATGCGACAGGTATGCGTGTCAGTGAGTTGATATCCATGGATGTGAGTGATGTTCATGCATCGATGGGTTTTGTCCGTTGTGTAGGGAAAGGGAATAAAGAGAGGATCATTCCGATTGGACAAACGGCACTGGGTGCCATTGAACATTATATGGAAAGTTCCCGAGGGAGATTGGCCAGCCCAAAGCACAGGACAGATTCACTTTTTTTGAATCATCATGGCAACAGGCTGACAAGGCAGGGGTTTTGGAAGATTCTAAAAAAACTTGTGAAATCGGCACAAATAGAAAAAGAAATTACACCACATACACTGAGACATTCTTTCGCGACTCATCTATTGATGAATGGGGCTGATTTACGTGCCGTCCAAGAAATGCTCGGTCATGCGGATATTTCGACAACGCAAATTTATACACATATTACGAACGTACGGATCAAGGATGTATATTCAAAATTCCATCCGCGAGCATAATAGAATAGCAGAATGATAGAAAGGTTGTGAATTTAACTGCGAGGCAGTTGAAGGGAGCAGCCTTTTTTCTGATCTGTCTCGACAGTCATAATGCTGCTGAGATTCTAGCGCACACCCAATGGAACTTTATTTCATTCGTGAAATATATTATTTGTCTCCATCTAGGTAATCGTTTACAATATAGAGAGGTCAGACTTCTGACGTTATCATCATTGCATTTATTTGAAGAGTAACTGTGCAGTATAAGGGTATTATAGAGAGTATAAAACTGATTACTATTTTAGGAGGAATGACTCATGAATGGAAATTCAGCATTTAAACGTATATTTGTAGTTGTTATGGATTCTGTTGGAATCGGCGAAGCACCTGATGCAGATTTATTCGGTGATAAAGGGGCGGATACACTTGGCCATATCGCAGAAAAAATGAATGGATTGAACATGCCGACTCTCGCAAAATTGGGTTTAGGCAATATACGTGAAATCAAAGGGATTGATAAAGCTCAACATCCTCTCGCATACTATACGAAAATGAAAGAGGCATCTACAGGAAAAGATACGATGACTGGACATTGGGAAATCATGGGGTTGAATATATCCACTCCATTCCGTGTATTTCCAGATGGTTTTCCGGAATTGTTAGTCAATGAACTCGAGGCGAAAATGGGACGGGGAATTATTGGGAACGTCCCGGCAAGCGGTACGGAAATCATTGAAAGACTTGGCGAGGAACATATGAAAACGGGTGCGTTGATCGTATATACATCAGCTGATTCAGTTTTACAGATTGCTGCACATGAAGATATCGTTCCGATAGACGAATTATACAGGATTTGTGAAATTGCACGTGAGGTGACAATGGCTGATGAGTTCAAGGTTGGGCGCGTGATTGCCAGACCTTTCACAGGTGAACCAGGCAGCTTCAAAAGAACCACTAACCGTCATGATTATGCATTGAAGCCTTTTAACCGGACGGTAATGGACGAATTGAAGGATTCTGGATATGATGTGCTCGCAATCGGGAAAATCTCGGATATCTTTGATGGGGAAGGCGTCACAGAATCATTAAGGACCGTATCCAATATGGATGGAATGGATAAATTAATCCAAACGATAGAACAGGACTTCAAAGGGCTAAGTTTCCTTAACCTGGTCGACTTCGATGCTTTATACGGTCACAGGCGCGATCCAGAGGGATACGGAAAGGCATTGGAAGAATTCGATGCTCGGATGCCGGAAGTCCTAGATAAACTGAAAGAGGATGATTTATTGATCATCACTGCCGACCATGGGAATGATCCGGTACATGAAGGAACCGATCACACACGTGAATATGTGCCATTATTAGTCTACTCCAAACGATTTACAGAAGGTGCGGAGCTCCCGGTAAGAGATACATTTGCTGATATCGGGGCGACGGTCGCTGCTAATTTTGATGTGAAAATGCCTGCCTTCGGGAAAAATATATTGGGCGATCTAAATAAAGGGGAGATTAAATAGATGTTTAATAAAATAGAGACAGCTGCGTCATTCATAAAAAATAAGATTGAAGGCTCCCCGGAGATAGGACTGATTCTTGGTTCTGGACTTGGAGTATTAGCAGATGAAATTGAAAATCCCATAACGATTCCTTACCACGAAATTCCGGAATTTCCGGTATCGACTGTTGAAGGACATGCTGGACAGCTTGTCATTGGTCATTTAAGTGGTAAAAAGGTAGTGGCCATGCAAGGGCGTTTCCACTTTTATGAAGGGTACTCCATGGAGAAAGTCACATTTCCAGTACGTGTAATGAAACTTCTTGGTGTTGAGCAGCTAATTGTAACGAATGCGGCCGGAAGCGTTAATGAAAGCTATGAACCAGGTGACTTGATGCTCATTACGGATCATATTAATTTAATGGGGGCAAACCCATTGATTGGTCCTAATGAGGAGCGTTTCGGCCCTAGATTCCCTGATATGTCAGAAGCTTATAATAAAGA
This sequence comes from Peribacillus sp. ACCC06369, assembly GCF_030348945.1. Classification (NCBI taxonomy): domain Bacteria; kingdom Bacillati; phylum Bacillota; class Bacilli; order Caryophanales; family Bacillaceae; genus Peribacillus; species Peribacillus sp. ACCC06369. The sequence continues at coordinate 3,424,653 of NZ_JAUCEN010000002.1, read as the reverse complement.
CCTTCGGACTCAAGCTAAACAAATTGCATCTTCACTAGGCCTGGATATTAAAGAAGGTGTCTATATCGGAAATACAGGACCAACCTATGAGACACCGGCAGAAGTGAAAATGGCAAGGATCCTTGGCGGGGATGCAGTTGGGATGTCGACAGTTCCGGAAGTTATCGTAGCAAGGCATAGCGGTATGAAGGTGCTTGGAATATCATGCCTTACCAATATGGCTGCAGGCATCCTGGATCAGCCTTTGTCGCATGAAGAGGTAATTGAAACGACGGAAAAAGTGAAAAGCAGTTTTCTGGAATTTGTTAAGCAAATCGTTAAAGACATATAAAACGATCCAAAAAAATACAAGTACACCTGAGAGAAGCGGTGTCTTTAAAAAAGTGGGGATTCCAATATGAGAATGGTAGATTTAATTGAGAAAAAGCGTGATGGAAAGGCTCTTTCTACAGAAGAAATACAGTTCATTATCAAAGGGTTTACCGATGGATCGATTCCGGATTACCAAATGAGTGCCTGGTCAATGGCTGTTTATTTCAAAGGGATGAATGAGCAGGAACGTGCTGATTTAACCATGGCAATGGTCGAGTCGGGCGATCAAATAGATTTATCGATGATTGAAGGAATTAAGGTCGATAAACATTCAACAGGCGGTGTTGGTGACACCACAACACTAGTGCTTGGACCATTGGTTGCTGCTGTAGGTGTCCCAGTGGCAAAGATGTCAGGACGCGGGCTCGGCCATACAGGCGGTACGATCGATAAATTGGAGTCTGTAAAAGGTTTCCATGTCGAAATAGAAAATGACGAGTTCATTAGACTTGTCAATAAAAATAAAATAGCTGTCATTGGGCAAAGTGGTAACCTGACTCCAGCGGACAAAAAGTTATATGCATTGCGCGATGTTACGGCTACGGTTAATAGTATCGGTTTGATTGCCGGCTCTATCATGAGTAAGAAAATCGCTGCTGGTGCTGATGCGATTGTACTTGATGTTAAAACGGGAGCAGGCGCTTTCATGAAAACTCTCGAAGATTCCGAAGAGTTAGCGCATGCTATGGTAAGCATTGGGAACAATGTGGGGCGAAACACGATGGCTGTCATTTCCGATATGAGCCAACCTCTGGGTTACGCAATCGGAAATGCATTAGAAGTGAAGGAAGCCATCGATACGCTTAAAGGGGAAGGACCGGAAGATTTAACGGAACTTTCTTTAACACTGGGAAGCCACATGGTGTACCTTGCCAAAAAGGCAAGCTCGCTGGAAGAAGCAAGAACCTTGCTTGAAAATGCGATCAAAGATGGTTCTGCACTTAACTCATTCAAAGTCTTCCTAGAAGCGCAGGGAGGCGATGGTTCGGTTGTGGATCAGCCGGAAAAACTTCCGCAGGCTGCTCATGTTTTCGAGCTAGAAGCGAAAGAGGATGGATATGTATCGGAAATCATCGCTGATGAAGTAGGAACGGCAGCTATGCTTTTAGGCGCCGGGCGGGCGACAAAAGAGTCAGAGATTGATTTGGCAGTCGGGCTGGTACTCCGTAAAAAAATCGGGGAATCCGTGGCAAAAGGTGAATCCCTTGTGACGATTTACAGCAATTTTGAAGATGTTTCAAAGGTGAAAGAAAAATTGTATGAAAGCATTGCGATTTCAAAAGAGAAAGTGGAAAAACCTACTTTGATCTATAAAGAAATCATGGAATAACAAAAAAAAGGCCGCGGTTTTGAGCGGCCTTTTTACGTCTGTCCCATTGAATGTTTAAAAGAGGATGCCCATGCGCATCCTCTTTTATTTTTGTTAATATGTTACCCAATATCCATTATATGTTCAAAATTCATCTTTATTTGTATAAAAATGGGTTTGATGGAAAAAATAAATCATATAAAGATTGGAGGGTATGGAGATGAAGCGGATTCTTTCTCTATTTTTAACCGTATTAGTAGCAATGGGTTTTAGCATCCCGCATACAGAGGCAGCTGAAGAAAAGGGAGTTGACTTGGCGGCCAATGCTAAATCAGCCATTTTGATTGAACGGGATACAGGCAATATTCTGTATGATAAAAATGCAGATGCTCGTCTTTCACCGGCAAGCATGACGAAAATCATGACGATGCTGCTGATCATGGAAGCGATCGATAAAGGCGAACTCAGCATGAAGGAGAAAATCAGGACTAGTGAGTATGCAGCTTCGATGGGCGGTTCCCAGATCTTCCTCGAGCCAGGTGAAGAAATGACCACAGAACAAATGCTTAAGGGCATCTCGATTGGTTCGGCGAATGATGCATCGGTAGCGATGGCTGAACGTCTTGCTGGATCGGAAGAAGAGTTCGTTAGGAAAATGAACAAAAAGGCGAAAGACCTCGGGTTGAAAAATACGAAGTTCCAAAACGCAACAGGCCTTCCTGTTAAAGATCATTACAGTTCGGCCCATGATATGTCGATCATGGCGAAGGAATTATTGAAATACGATACGATAACAAGGTTCACGGGAACATATGAAGATTACCTCCGTGAAAATACCGAAAAGAAATTCTGGCTTGTCAATACGAACAGATTGGTGAAATTTTACCCTGGAGTGGATGGACTGAAGACAGGATTCACAAATGAAGCGAAGTATTGTCTGACAGCCACAGCAAAAAAGGGGAATATGCGTGTCATTGCCGTCGTTTTCGGGGCCGTTTCTCCAAAGGAACGAAACGCTCAGGTCACCAAGATGTTGGATTATGCATTTTCGCAATACATCACATATCCGATTTATAAACGCGGTGAGGTGTTAGGTGAAGCGAAGATAAGTAAAGGCAGCAAGAAATCCGTGATGGGAGTGACAAGTGAACCCATTTCAGTTTTGACAACCAAGAACGGGACGCCAAAGGACTTTACAAAAAAAATCACTCTTGATAAAAATTTGGATGCCCCCATTAAAAAAGGCGATCAAATTGGTACACTTGAATTGAAGAAAAACGGTAAGGTGTATGTCGAATCTCCAATAGTCGCGAAAGAAACTGTTGAAAATGCCAGCTGGTGGCAATTGTATAAACGGGCTTTCGGCATGTTTGCCCAAGCGAAATAGAATAAATTGTCGCAATGCCTGTTAATCGTACTAATTTAGGCGAATCTCCACTAGTTTTGCCACTAAGAAGGAATCTGCAGGTGAAAAAGAGAATTTGACTCTTTATAAGACAGTGAAGGAGGCTGTATATAATGAGTCTTACGATTAATATGGAGGCGAAAAATCGTGTATTGTGCATTCGTCTCAAAGGTGATTTAGATCATCATACAGCAGAAAAATTGAAAAACCAGGCAGAGGCAGCCATTCAAAAGCATAACATCAAGCATATTATCCTCAACATGGAAGAATTGCATTTTATGGACAGTTCAGGGCTTGGAGTTATTTTAGGACGCTATAAGCAGGTAAACAAAAAGCAAGGTGAAATGGTGGTTTGTGCAATTTCTCCAGCGGTAAAGCGGTTATTTGAGATGTCAGGGTTGTTTAAAATTGTTAAAATGGAACTATCCGAAAAAAACGCTTTGCAAAGACTGGGGGTTGCCTAAGATGAAAAATAAAATGGAAACGAAATTTTCTGCACTAAGCCAAAATGAATCTTTTGCAAGGGTAACTGTTGCGGCTTTCATTGCCCAATTGGACCCGACGATGGATGAATTGACTGAGATCAAGACTGTCGTGTCAGAAGCCGTTACGAATTCGATTATCCATGGGTATGAGAGCGACCCTGAAGGTTGGGTCTATATTTCAGTGGTCATCGAAGGTGATACTGTGGAATTGACCATCCGGGATGAAGGACTGGGCATTGAGGACGTCGAGGAGGCTAAACAGCCGTTATTTACGACTAAACCCGAACTTGAACGTTCCGGTATGGGATTCACCATCATGGAAAACTTCATGGATGAAATCCATATAATTTCCCATAAGGGCGAAGGCACGATCATTCGATTAAAAAAGCACTTAACTACAAGCAGAGCTTTGTGCAATTAAGGGAGACTTGCATATGGATGTGGAGGTTAAAAACCAGAAGAGCAAGAAAGGCCAGCCCCATTTAAAAGATGAGGAATTGCGGAATTTAATCCAACTCAGCCAGAGCGGTGACCAGGATGCAAGGAACCTGATTGTCAATAGCAATCTTAGACTTGTATGGTCAGTCGTGCAAAGATTCCTCAATCGAGGTTACGAACCGGACGACCTTTATCAAATTGGCTGTATTGGTCTGTTGAAGTCCGTGGATAAATTTGACTTATCGTTTGAGGTGAAATTCTCAACTTATGCTGTGCCAATGATCATTGGTGAAATCCAACGTTTTATCCGTGATGATGGAACGGTTAAAGTAAGCCGGTCTTTAAAGGAAATGGCGAATAAAATTCGCAGGGCCAAAGAGGAACTTTCAAAGACATATGGCCGTGTCCCGACTGTCAACGAATTGGCGGAACACCTTGAGCTATCGCCAGAAGAAATCATCATGGCCCAAGAAGCCAGCAGGAGCCCTTCATCCATCCATGAAACGGTTTACGAAAATGATGGAGATCCGATTACCCTTCTTGACCAGATTGCCGATCATAACGAGACATCTTGGTTTGATCAAATTGCTTTGAAAGAAGCGATACATGAATTGAATGAACGTGAAAGGCTGATTGTTTTCCTGAGGTATTATAAGGATCAGACGCAATCGGAAGTAGCGGCAAGGCTTGGTATTTCCCAAGTTCAAGTGTCAAGACTGGAAAAGAAAATTCTTCAGCAAATGAAAAACCACATGAATCAGTGATTCATGTGGTTTTTCATTTGGCTGGAGATAAATCTTTATTTTAGGAAAAAGTAAAAGTAATTCCCTCAGGATATCTTGGTGGGATGAAAATTTTTGAAAATATGAGTGGGGGTCAAATTTTTTAGTTGAATTTAAAATTAAAAACGAATAATATAGTAAAGGTCGCGTTTTTCATTCGTTTTTCATCTTGTTTTAAACGAAAAATCAATCAGGAAAAGCGTCGATGCAGTACAATTTTAGGACACCTTGTCTTTGCGTGCAAACGGTTGTCGGTGTTTCCTTTAGATCTGGAGGTCTAAAATATGTTTATGGAAAAGTTTTTTTCCCTGAAAGAAAATGGGACGGATGTCCGTACAGAAGTCATGGCGGGTGTTACGACATTTTTAACAATGGTTTATATCCTTATTGTGAATCCGGCATTATTGTCTTCTATCGGAATTCCATTTGAACAAGTTTTCATGGCAACGGTCATATCAGCGGTAATTGGGACCCTTATCATGGGGCTGGTAGCAAAATACCCGATTGCGATAGCACCAGGGATGGGTTTGAATGCTTATTTTGCCAGCGTTGTGGGGGCACAGGGCCTCTCATATCAGACTGTATTCGGTACGGTTTTCATTGCTGGTTTGCTATTTCTATTAATTAGCGTAACGAGCTTGCGTAAAATGATAATTGATGCGATTCCTAACTCATTAAAATATGGCATCACATCCGGAATCGGTTTATTCATTGCATTTATCGGATTGAAGAACGCTGGAATCGTGGTGTCTAATGAATCAACGATGGTGACGCTAGGCGATTTGCATCAGCCAGGAACCGTTTTAGCGTTAGCGGGCTTATTCATTACCTTGATTTTTATGGCCCGTAATATTAAAGGGGCAATTTTTATTGGTATGATCATCACGGCAGTCATTGGCTACTTTATCGGTTTGCTCAACTTTGATGGAGTCGTATCTGTACCTCCAACACCGGTATTTTTCGATATCGATATTGCCGGGGTCTTCACGCATTCTTTATATTCAATCGTTTTCGCCTTTTTACTTGTGACGATCTTTGATACGACAGGTACCTTGATTGGTGTCACGGAACAGGCAGGACTAACGAAGGATGGGAAAATCCCACGCGCCAAGAAAGCATTTTTAGGTGATGCGATTGCGACGATAGTCGGCTCGATTTTTGGAACAAGTCCCTCAACGGCTTACGTTGAATCGAGTACTGGAGTCGCCGCAGGCGGACGTACCGGGTTAACTGCTACTGTTGTGGCGATCCTTTTCGCTGCATCGATTTTCTTTTCTCCATTAATATCGGCCATTTCTTCAGTTCAAGCAATTACAGCCCCCGTTTTGATCATCGTAGGATGTTTCATGATGGAAGGCTTGGCTAAAGTCAATTGGAAAATTTTCGATGAAGCATTTCCGGCATTTGCGATCATTTTAACGATGCCGCTTACTTCAAGCATATCTACAGGGATTGCAATCGGGTTCATTACTTATCCCCTTATGAAGGTATTCAGTGGAAAAGGAAAATCGGTACATCCGCTCATTTATATTTTTGGATTGATATTTTTGGTTCAGCTGATTTTCTTCCCCACTCATTAATTTATGAATGTAAATCAAAAAGACATGCTGTCATTGCAGCATGTCTTTTTTGTTTTCAATTAGTAATATTTGGACATGGTTCACTTCCTGCATTTTCAAACTGTTTCCAATCCATACTACTAGCATAAGGAAATAAAAGGTCGGGATGTGATGATAGTGGCAGTTGTATATATCAGGATGAGGAACCGTGTACAAGTAAAGGGAAATCAAACGGTGAGGATAAAAGATATTGCAAGGATAATCGGACCTGAAGAAGTGATTCGAAAAATTGAAGAAATCATATTATTAACGGTCAAGAAGGAAGATAGGAATATTATTGTCATTGATTTGGCTCAAGTTATCATGGCCATTCGTAATGTGGATACGACCATTGAGGTGGAGACGTTCGGACCCTCCCAAACGATCATCGAAATCATCCTCTCGAAAAAGAAAATGTCAGTTTTGACTTTCGCCTTAGTCTGGTTCTTGTTGTTTGTCGGCGGTGGGATGACCATCATGAACTTCCATGTGGATGTCAGCATGGGGGAAGTGCATCAAAAAATCTTTACTTTAATAACGGGAAAAGTGGAAGAAAAGCCGTTATTGATCCAAATCCCATATAGCTTCGGACTTGGCATGGGCATGATTTTATTTTTTAATCACTTTTTTAAAAAACGCTTCAATGAGGAACCTAGTCCGCTCGAGGTTGAAATGTTCAACTATCAGCAGGATTTGGACCGATATGTAATCATGAATGAAAATAAGGAGAACGTGCGCCATCTTGATGACAGGTAAAGTTATCTTCGGAATCTTTGTTGGGTTAGCCGGAGGTTTTGCGACAGGTGCCGGTTTTGTAGCGTTTTTAACTGTACTTGGGGTGATACCGAGGCTGACTCAGCTGACAAAAACAATGAAAATGATACATTACTACGAAGGAGCTATCATTGCCGGGGTTGTCGCAGGAACTTGGCTAGGGTTACAGGGTACGGAATTTTCCCTCCCACAATTTTTATTGATTCCGATCGGCCTGGCTGACGGGATCTTTAATGGGATGCTTGCTGCTGCCTTAACTGAAGTCCTGAATGTATTTCCGGTTCTGTCCAAGCGAATCGGCATTCAAGAGAAAATCATTTATCTGTTAATGGCACTCGTTTTGGGGAAAATAGCGGGATCATTATTCCAATGGATTTATTTTGTCGATTTATAAGTTTATGAGGTAACTATTCCTGATGATGAAAGGTAGGCCCAAGATGGTGACCAAACGAAAAGTGATATTGATTACGGATGGAGATGAGTATGCGAAACGGGCTGTCGAGCATGTAGCCAGGGAAATTGGGGGAAGATGTATCTCCATGTCCCAGGGTAATCCATCACGATATACGGGCTTGGAGTTAGTTGAATTAATAAAAAAGGCGAAGTATGATCCAGTATTGGTCATGTTTGATGATAGCGGTTTTATCGGTGAAGGATCCGGCGAACAGGCAATGAAGGTAGTTGCCGGTCACCCTGATATTAATGTCCTTGGAGTGATAGCAGTCGCTTCAAAGACTAGAAGGGAAGAATGGACCAAGGTGGATATCTGTATTGACCGTGATGGTAATTTGACACCGAACGGGGTTGATAAATACGGCGCTGAGGAATTCGAACTGGGTAAGATTACAGGAGACACGGTGTATTGCATCGATCAATTGCATGTTCCCATAGTAGTGGGGATAGGGGATATCGGAAAAATGTCCCATCAGGACGATTTTAAAAGAGGAGCACCGATAACGAAGCTAGCGGTGGAAATCATATTGGAAAGGAGTGGACATGATGACTTCAGAAAAACCTGAAAACATGAAACCGATTCCGGATAGGGTAGCGGAAGTTGACGCATACATGAAAGAGAAAGTAGGTCTGGGCGTCAGCTTCGACTTAGGGGTAAGAAGGATAAAGGTCCTTAGAAAAGATGTGCATCTTTACTATATAAACGGGCTGACGGATACAGAGTTCATCATGGAAATCCTCGAATCTCTTATTCATAACAAAAATGCTGAAATCTTGACTACTAAAGTTTTTGATGCAGTCAAAGGCTTGCTCGTACACCAATCCGTTGAGGAAATAAAGACGATGGATGAGCTTGTTGATCAGGTATTATCCGGTTTAATAGTCATTGTTGTTGATGGTAAACCAATAGGATTGGTTGTTGATGTCAGGAGTTATCCCGGGAGACAGCCAGTAGAACCCGATACGGAAAAAGTCGTCCGTGGATCAAGAGATGGTTTTGTCGAGAATATCATCGTTAACACTGCGATAACCAGACGGAGAATACGGGATGAAAGATTACGTTTCGAAATGTTGCATGTAGGGGAACGATCGAAAACGGATATTTCCATCGGCTACATTAAAGATATTGCCGATCCTGATTTAATAGAAATCGTTCGTAAGGAATTGAATAACATTGAGGTTGATGGCATAACGATGTCTGATAAGACGATCGAAGAGTTCATCGTCAAGCAAAGATATAACCCATATCCGCTTGTCAGGTACACGGAACGGGCTGATGTAGCGGCAACACATCTACTTGAGGGGCATGTCCTTATTTATGTGGATACTTCACCGAGCGTCATCATTACCCCGTCCACTCTTTTCCATCACATGCAACACGCTGAAGAGTATCGGCAGGCGCCTGCAGTTGGAACCTTGGTGCGCTGGGTACGTTTTTTCGGGATTTTCGTTTCATTATACTTGCTGCCTATTTGGTTATTGTTTGCTTTAGATCCTTCTCTTTTACCGGATAAGTTGGAATTTATCGGGCCGAATGAAAAAACGCATATACCCATTGTGGTCCAAATCTTCATTTCCGATATAGGAATAGAATTTTTAAGGATGGCAGCCGTACATACCCCGTCCCCGCTTTCTACGGCAATGGGCTTGGTTGCGGCAGTTTTGATTGGACAGATAGCGATAGATGTCGGACTATTTGTTCCTGAAGTGGTTCTCTACGCTTCCGTAGCGACAATCGGTACTTTTGTCACTCCAAGTTTAGAATTAGGGGTTGCGAATAAAATTTCCCGTTTAATACTGATAGTGTTGGTCGCTATCTTTAAAGTGCCGGGCTTGATCATAGGCATCACACTCTACATTATTATGCTTACTAATATAAAAACGTTAAATACACCTTATTTATGGCCGCTTATCCCATTTCAGCCGAAGGGTTTGTCACATATACTATTAAGAAGACCTTATCCAGGAACTGCTGAGCGTCCGAGTATTGTGCATCCCCAGGATAAATATAGGCAGCCGAGAAAATCTAAAGGTTGATGTTGTCGAAAAGTTATGGTAATTTAATTTTATTCGGATAAAGCGGTAAAGTTAAGGCTTCACAAAGAGATAGAGCGTTTATGCCTCTTTGAAGTTAAACCAATCTGTCTTTCCCTTCGAACTACTAAGCAGTCATAGAGAACAATATTAAATGGGATAATCGATACGGATGAGGCTTGTTCATATAGAGGACCCTACTCACTTACAGCAGGGTTTCTTTATTTGGGGCTGCCTCATTTCTTATTAATCTTTAGATCTAAGTCAGGAAGGTGAGGCTATCATGCATTTGTACGGAACCGGTGGTGTCAATGAACGTGGACATCTGGAGATCGGAGGAGTGGACACGATCGAACTGATCGAACAATTTGGTACACCATTATATGTTTATGATGTAGAGCTAATTCGTGAACGGGCAAGAGGGTTCAAGAAAACTTTTGAGGAATTGGGGATTTCTGCTCAAGTTGCTTACGCAAGTAAGGCCTTTTCTTCGATTGCCATGATCCAGTTGGCCGATCAAGAAGGACTTTCTCTCGATGTTGTCTCAGCGGGGGAATTGTATACGGCAATTAAGGCAAATTTCCCAACTGAACGGATTCACTTCCATGGAAACAACAAAAGTGAAGAAGAGCTACATATGGCTTTGGATTATGACATTGGCTGTATAGTAGTCGATAATTTTTCAGAGTTGACACTGTTGGAAGAAATTTGTACAAACCGTGAACAAAAAATGAAAATCCTTCTTCGTGTAACACCAGGTATCGAAGCCCATACGCATGATTACATCTTGACAGGGCAAGAAGATTCGAAATTTGGTTTTGATCTTATTAACGGGCAGGCGGAAGGCGCCCTTCGACAAGCACTGCAAAGTGAATTTCTGGAAGTGCTGGGATTGCACTGCCATATCGGTTCCCAGATCTTTCAAACGACCGGTTTCCTTCTTGCAGCCCAAAAAATTATCGGCAAGCTGAATGACTGGCATGGCTCGATAGGGTTTCAACCAAAGGTATTGAATCTCGGAGGGGGATTCGGAATTCGGTATACACAAGAGGACGACCCGCTACCGGCATCTCAATATGTAGAAGAAATCGTTACGGAAGTGCAGAACCTGATTGCCGATTCTGATTTAATGATGCCTGAAATCTGGATCGAACCTGGCCGTTCATTAGTCGGGGACGCCGGTGTGACCTTGTACAAGGTCGGTTCTGAAAAGGAAGTGCCTAATGTCCGTAAATATATTGCCGTTGATGGGGGCATGAGTGATAATATACGTCCTGCTCTTTATGAAGCGAAATATGATGCCATTCTTGCAAACCGGCCACTTGATCCTGTAGAAGAGACGGTGTCCATTGCTGGGAAATGCTGCGAAAGCGGTGATATGTTAATTTGGGACTTACCATTGCCAAAAGCCGGACGAGGTGATGTCTTGGCAGTCTTTTGTACAGGGGCATATGGATATTCCATGTCGAATAATTACAATCGGATTCCGAGACCGGCTGTCGTCTTTGCCGAAAATGGAGAAGCCCGATTGGTCATCAAACGCGAAACGTATGAAGATCTTATCCATTTGGATTTGGCCCTACATGAAGCAGCGGTCGTCAATAAAAAATGAAAAAAGGATGGCATTGGCCATCCTTTTTTCATTTGAATCAGCTGAAAAATGATTTGATTGCGTCTATTAAACTACTGAATACTTCTTTCAATTTATCCAAGAATGATTGACCCTCTTCGGACTCAAGAAAATTGGATAGCTTATCTTTAGCTGCAGTAAGCTGATCCCCGACAGCGTTCCAATCGATATTCAATTCTTTTAACTTATTGAATAAATCAATTAGACTTTGAACTTGATCATCATTTAAGGCGATTCCAAGTTCTTTTGCTGAAGACTCGACAACCTCGCGGACCTCTTCAGTATTGGCTGGTGGATTTTCAGCCATTTCCTCTTTTATTTTCGTTACTAGTGCAGAGGCTTCCTCTGTACCGATTTCGTCACCCAATTTAGCTGTTTTCACCATTTCTTCATTCGCTGCCTGTTTCACATCTTCCGGAATCTTCTTGTCGGAGGAGATCTCATAGGCTTTAATGACCCCTGTCAAAGCTGCTGTACCGGAAACGGGTATAGGTGCGGTGACATAAATGGTAGCATCTTTTACTCCAGCAGTTGCCAGTGCATTGATATACATTTCATCTGAGACCCAGTTAATGTTTTTCGACTCCAGTTTAAGTCCAGTACCTTTTTCCTCCAAAGTAATCGCAGAGGATGAAATCGCTTTAGTACCGATCAGTCGGCTAGCGATATAGTCTCCTAAGTATTCATGTTCCTCCGCATTTGTAACCGTCAGTACCTCAACATCATTAGGGGCTTTCATTTCTGACAAAATCATATTTTTTTGTTCATTTGTCAAATTTTCCCCAAGTGTGACGATCATTTCACCAACAGCTGCATCTGCAAAAGCTTTATATGGCAATAATAGACATAATAAAATGGTTACAATGACCCATTTATTCATTTTTTTCATGATAATCCTCCTTAACTTTTCCTGCTGAATTAGAATCTTTCAATAAAAGGGCGGCGCTTTAAATAAAGATTCATAGTATTTGACGAAACAAAGGATAAAAAAGATACATATTTTCCGGAAAATATTTGTATAGCCAAAGATAGCTTAGGTTCTTTCAACGGAGAAAAAGTGATTGCATCCTTGTATTTTATACCTAAGACCACTCTATGAACCTAAGATCACTTTACCAATGTAGTAAAATTGAAGCAAGATTGCAAGGATATTTGTCAGAGTGTGTTAAGTTATAGTAAAATGAATTCGTTATTTAAATATTTGGACCATTCATAAAGGGAGTATGGGATGAGGAAAAGTAATAAAACTCTTTTACTTATGATGCTTATTATCGCTTTGATGTGGGGAATCGTATATTGGCTGTTTATCGCTTAGCACATAGTACATCGATAAATCAAGTGCTGAAAGTGATGTTGAAACGAACGAAGTTTTTATGTATGATGGAAATGTTATATGTGAGGATTATTATTCAAAGCGAATTATTTGAAACAGGTAGATAATAAAAACGTTATTTAGTAACGAGGGATATTATGTTGATTAAGTATAAGAAAAGTTATGAGAAGTTTGCCATGGGATTATTATCTTTCATGCCAAATGAAAAAGAAATAAAAACGCTTCGGAATACGATGAAGAATTATGAAACGGATGAAAATCTACAGCTGTTCTTATGGAAAGATGAAGAGATTACGGGCTTGATCGGAATAGAAGTCTCTCCAAACCACATTGAGATACAACATATATCTGTAAATCCATCCTTTCGGAAACAAGGTATCGGTAAAACGATGGTCAGGGCCATCAAGGAGCAATATCCTGACAAAGAACTAAAAGCAAATGAGTTTACGGAAAGCTTTCTTGACAGGTGTGAAGAAGTCTGAATATGAAAGTTGAATGGAGGACCACCTTTAAGGGCGGTCCTCCATTCTTGTTTTTCGAAGGGATAGCTGACGAGCCCTTTCTGAAATGACATCTGAACGGTCGCGCATTAGATGCTTATCAACTATTGATGAATTAGCCATGTTGCTACCTGCGCCCCATATGTACCCTTCGTGCAAACACATGGATTGGCATTGTTCGATCAACCCTTGATCCGCTATCGGAAGATTTATGCTTTCATATGGCTTTTGGGATAACATTCGTTCATGTGTGTCCTCGAGCATTTTGAACAGTTCTTCTGGATCGAGCCCCAACTTCAGGAGCTCGGCCTTTTTAGTGTGGAGAATTGCCAGGGCTTTAGCCAGGGTCCTTGCAGCCCCTTTTTTGTTTCCCCTGCGGTCATGGTACAGGGCAACCGCAATTTGTATGAGCCCGACCCAATGCGAGTCACGCTCTTTTGGAGCGGTTTCCTTCCAATATTCTTCAAGAATTTCATGACATTCGAAGTAATCCCTTGTCCCATGGAAATGGACAAGGAAAGAAAGGTAGTCTTCCGCGTAATTCAATAGGAGCACCCCTTTTGTTTGATGGAATCTCTAAGTAAGGAAAAAAGCCTTTTCCATAGCTTAACACCCGCCATGTATACCCTCTAAGTTTAGCATAGAATTTTTTCTTGGAAAATAAAGAAAGCCGATTGCAAGGCAATCAGCTTGATTCATCAGTCTTCCATTAACACCAAGAAGCACCGACGATAACTAATAAAATGAACAATACTACGATAAACGCGAATCCGCCGCCGTTTCCAAAACCACCTGCACCCATAATGAGTACCTCCTTTGTTCTGCTATTCTTACATTTCTAGGTTATGTTGGATTTTAGAATGTGATTGGGCATCGACCCATTTATCGCAAATCCCTTTTAAGAACTTTTCTAAGGTCTGGAAATTATTATTATTGGATAAAGGGCGGCAATCCACTATACTTGATTAGTGAAAGAAATAGGCCTATTATAGGCCAATTAGATTTAAATGGGGTAATTTAATGGGTTATAATATAAAAATTGACGCTTTCGAAGGTCCGATGGATTTACTCCTGCATTTGATTAATCGCCTGGAAATAGACATCTACGATATTCCGATGGCTGATATTACAGATCAATACCTTGGGTACATCCATACGATGCAGCACCTGGAATTGGATGTGGCCAGTGAATATCTGGTGATGGCTGCAACACTGCTTGCCATCAAGAGTAAAATGTTGCTGCCAAAACATGAAGATGAACAATTGGTTGATGAAGATGGGGAAATATTTGAAGAAGATCCACGGGATGAGCTTGTGGAGAAACTATTAGAATATAAAAAGTATAAGTATGCAGCTGAAGAATTTAAAGGGATGGAAGAAGAACGCAGCTTGATGTTCACTAAACCCCCAAGTGATTTATCTGTATATGTTAAAGAAGCGGAAAGTGATAAACAAGAGTTGAACATAAGTCTATACGATATGTTGGGAGCTCTGCAAAAACTGCTGCGAAGGCAAAAAATACAAAAGCCGCTTTATACGAAAGTAACGAAACAAGAGATCTCGATAGAAAAACGAATGGATGAAATCATGATTGAGTTACAATCAATTAAAGGGAAGAAAAGTTTCTTTGAACTGTTTTCGCTTCCGGTTAAAGAGCATATCGTCGTCACTTTTATGGCGGTGCTGGAACTTATGAAACTAAATGAAATCATTGTTGAACAGGAAGATAATTTTTCGGAAATCATGATTGCTGCTAAGGAAGGTGTAGAGCCAGTTGGAAGTTATTAATTGGAAAGGGATTCTTGAGGCATTATTGTTTGCTGCAGGAGATGAAGGACTCTCCGTCAAACAAATTGCCTCTGTCCTTGAAATTACGGAATATCAAGCAACGGACATCGTTGAAAGTTTAAAGGAAGAATATTTATCGGATGTACGCGGGATTCAGGTGATCGAAATAGCGGGTGTTTATCAAATGACGACAAAAAAAGAACACTCGGATTACTTGAAAAGACTAGTGGAAACATCAAACACTCAAGGTTTGTCCCAGGCCGCTTTGGAAACACTCGCAATCATTGCCTATAAGCAGCCGATTACCAGAGCTGAAATTGATGAAATTCGCGGTGTCAAAACGGACCGCCCCATCCATACACTTGTCACTAAAGTCTTAATAAAAGAGGTCGGACGTGCTGAAGGTTCCGGCCGGGCTTATTTATATGGGACAACAAAAGAGTTTTTGGATTACTTCGGCCTGAATTCCATTGATGAATTACCGCCGCTCGCCGATAATTCGGATGATAGCTTTGAAAATGGTGAAGCAGATCTGTTTTTTGAAAAATTTCAGCAAACAATCGAATAACATTTTTCTTTAAATTGTGATAATATAGAAAAAAATGAATGCGGGGGGATTGCGGGTGCAAATTGTAGCATGCAATGGATTTGGCCTTGAAAAAGAAAAGCCAAATTCGCCGGAGGAATTTTTTAACCGATCCGTTATAGAATACATAAAGGATGGAGAAGAAAAGACGCTGAATGTACTGTATCTTCGTTATTTTGATGAGATGGTCACTCGTTGGACTCCTTATCCCGCCAATCCGCTATTCAAAAGTTCTAAGAGAGATATTTATATGGCTGATATCATTGCAATGGTCTGTCTGCTCAAAGACCCGAGCCTGGTTAACCGAAAACGTGTATATATAAATGCAGAAAAAGAGCTAGCCGGTTATTTTGAAAATATAGATTTTGAAAAATTGGAGAAAGTGTTTATATCTATTGACCAAGCTAAACCATATGATATAGAATCACATGTTGACTATTATATTCAATCTTAATCATTTTGAGGAGGGTTCACGGTTGGGGAATACATTGGTTAAATCTCAGCTTGAGGATGTAAAAGGCTTTTTGGAAACAACAGTGGCTCAGCTAGAGGAATTTATAAATGAGACGACCTATACTAAGCTGCAAGAGGAAAAAAGCGGGGATGAAACTTATTATAAAGGGATCCTTTCTAGTTTAAGAAGAATGCTTGTAAGTTGTGAAGAGGGCTTGGAGGCTTGCCAAATCGTTCTTAAAAATGATGTTTTTAATAAAGCTGCAGCTGAAAAGACGCTTTATAGGGTTTATCATCAATGTATCGAAGAATACTTTTCCCCAAAATCGGATCGGTGGTTTGAGGACAGCAGATCTGCCTATACAGGAAAAAACTCGATTAAATTTCACCAAAGTGTGCCAGACAGCATAATAACCATTCTGAAGGCCGTGGAAAGTGGATTCCAGACCATGCGTGAAGAATTGGAGTTTTATGAAACGGATTACCGGACGAAAATGTTACAGTCAAGATAAAGGAAACAGCCAGGCTTAATAGGCCTAGCTGTTTTTTTATTTATAAATGGAATCTCCGCTTAATCGAAACATAGAATACTTTGATGATTATGTGCATGAGGGTTAAGAGGAGGTTGAAAGATGTCTGATGTTAGAGATTATGCTAAAGAGGTAAGTGATTGGGTTGATGGAGTCATGGAATATCTTGAGAAGATCGATATCACCGATTCGTCAGTGTTATCAAATATTGAACGGCTTTCCCAGTTGACAAAAGATATGGATGAGGAAGAAATGGATTATGAGGATATGGTCCTGATTGAAGAAGAGATGGCTCGGGTCTATGAAGAAATTGAAGAACTCGCTAGAGAATTCAATATACAGGATAGGCAATCAGTCCCGATTGGGAAGCATACACTTCCGCCGTTACCTTATGCCTATGATGCGTTGGAACCGACGATTTCAAGGGAGATCATGTATCTGCACCATGATAAGCATCATCAAGCATATGTCGATGGGCTGAATAAAGCGGAATTGATGATGAAAAAAGCGAGGGAAACGAAAGATTTCTCCTTGTTGAAACATTGGGAAAAGGAAGCAGCCTTTCATGGGTCAGGCCATTATCTCCATACGCTTTTTTGGGAAGTGATGATTCCAGGAGGAGGCGGACAGCCAAAGGGAGATTTACTTAAACAGATTGAAAAGGATTTTGGAAGCTTTGCAGCTTTTAAAAGTCATTTTAGTGAAGCGGCCAAACAGGTAGAAGGTGTTGGCTGGGCGATATTAGTCTGGGCTCCACGTGCGTGGCGGCTAGAAATACTTCAATCGGAATTGCATATGGTTTTGACCCAGTGGGATACGATTCCAATCCTTGTTCTTGATGTATGGGAACATGCTTATTACCTACAATATAAAAATAATCGGGCAGCCTATGTGGACAAATGGTGGGACGTTGTAAACTGGCCGCAAACGGCCGTAAGGTTCACGGAAGCGAAGAAGCTGATTTGGAAAAAACAATAACTGATAAAATCCAGGAATGTTTAGGGGAACCAATTTAAGATACGAGCCGTGACGGTTCGTATTTTTTTTGCTGAAATCCTGTATCAAGAATTTTCTAGGGAAAATATGGCAATGATATAAAAGAATCACCTACCCATTTATTTGCAAACGACTATTGATTCTCATTTGGATATTTTTATTTGATTGAAAAGGGGATGGTATCATCTTTCGAAATAATGAGCATGCGTCTTATTTTAAACCTTGAAATAACATCGGAAATGTGTTAAAAATGCTATTTTGAAGTACTATGGGTTTTTAAAAATATTTAATTTATATCAATATAAAAACTGTGACTAATTTGTGAACTTAAAAATTATTAAGGTATATTTATTGACTAGTTTCTATTTAATAATTATTATAAACAGGAGCATATAAAAAAAATAGCTAATTGGAGGAATTTATTATGTCATTGATCAATAAACAAGTAGAAGATTTTAAAGTACAAGCTTACCATGCAGGAGAATTCAAAGAAGTTACACTTGAAGATGTTAAAGGAAAATGGGCAGTATTCTTTTTCTACCCAGCTGACTTTTCATTCGTATGTCCAACTGAATTAGCTGATCTTCAAGATAACTACGAAACATTCAAGGAAATTGGTTGTGAAGTTTACTCAGTATCAACAGATACTCATTTCAGCCACAAAGGATGGGCTGATGCTACTGATACAATCGGTAGAATTCAATATCCAATGTTAGCTGACCCAGCAAACGTTTTATCCCGTCAATTCGGTGTATTGATTGAAGAAGATGGATTGGCTCTACGTGGAACTTTCATTGTAAATCCAGAAGGACAAATTAAAGCATATGAAATTAATGACTTAGGGATTGGCCGTAATGCAGAAGAACTAGTAAGAAAAGTTCAAGCTGCACAATTCGTAGCAGAACACGGAGATAAAGTTTGCCCTGCAAAATGGACTCCAGGTGAAGCTACTCTTGAACCAAGCCTGGACCTTGTAGGTAAACTTTAATTTTTAATGGGATGATCCCTTTCTTCAGTTAAAGGGTATATCCAGCAATTGATTACGATTACTGGGACAATTCGTCCGACAAGATTTAATGACAAAAGGCACTTACCTAAAATAAGTGCCTTTTGTATGTCGAAATAATCAGTTTAGCAGACATTATCATTCAGCAAGGAGAACAAAAATGAAAAAAATATATGATTTATTAATTATTGGTGGTGGTCCTGCAGGCCTCTCAGCAGGCGTTTATGCAGGAAGAGCTAAATTAAAGACAATTATTCTTGAAAAAGGAACTGGCGGCGGACAAGCTGCAACTACATCGGAAATAGCCAATTATCCTGGTATCCGCCATATATCGGGCCCAAGGTTAGTTGAAGAAATGAAGCTGCAAAATGAAGATTTTGGGGTTGAGTTTGCCAAAGCTGATGTAACGGGCGTGGATTTCTCCGGTGAGGTAAAAGTGGTTAAAACCCTTGGTGGGGACTACCATTCCCGCGCGGTCATCATTGCAACGGGTGCTTCTCCAAGAACACTAGGATTTCCAGGTGAAGAGGAATTTACTGGTCGCGGTGTAGCTTATTGTTCAACATGTGATGGCGAATTCTTTGAAGGGTTGGAAGTTTTCGTTATCGGGGCAGGATATGCAGCCGCTGAAGAAGCTATATTCCTGACCCGCTTTGCTACAAAGGTTACAATCATCGCCCGTGAATCAAGCTTCTCGTGTGCCCCGTCCATTGTTGATAAGGTAATGGCAAATGATAAGATTGAAGTGAAATTCAATACGGAGATCCTTGGGGTATATGGAGATGGGATGATTCAAAGTGCCCGTTTCATCAATAACGCGACTAAAGAAGAATTTGAGTATAAGGCGAAGGAAGAAGACAGTACGTTTGGAGTATTCGTTTTCATAGGTTATGAGCCGAAAACAGAGATTTTCAATGGCCATATCGAAATGGATCATGCGGGTTACATTCTCACCGATGATGATATGAAGACTAATGTGAATGGTGTATATGCGGCAGGCGACCTAAGGCCAAAATCCTTGCGCCAGATTATCACAGCTGTATCTGACGGTGCGATTGCAGCAACGGATGCCGGTAAATATATTGCAGAAGAAAAAGATCGCTTAGGCATTAAAGATGAACCTGAAGTTGAAAAACCGGCCAAAAAAGAACAGGCCGCTGTCCCAGCAGGAAAGAGCGCTTTATTAAGTGATGCGTTACGTGGCCAATTAAAGGGCATCTTCGGCAAGATGGAGAGTGACGTAACATTGGTGTCCATCGTCGATGAAAGTTTGCCGAAATCAGTCGAATTGCGAGACTTCTTGTTGGATGTTGCTGAATTGGGGGACAAGCTTCATCTTGAGTTATACAACAAGGGGGAAAATAAGGAAATCGAAGAAAAAATCAATGCAGATAAGTTCCCTGTCGTTTCCCTCTTAAATTCGAATGGTGAATACAGTGGCGTCAAATACCACGGTGTACCTGGCGGCCATGAGTTGAATTCCTTCATTTTGGCTATCTATAACCTAGCCGGACCTGGTCAAGCATTGGATTCAGTCGTATTGAATTCAATTAAGGGAATCAGTAAAAAAGCGAACATTAAGGTTATGGTTTCATTGGCATGTCACTACTGTCCAGACGTTGTAGTTGGCGCACAGCGTATTGCGATTGAAAACCCTAACGTTGAAGCTGAAATGGTCGATATAAGCAATTTCCAGGAAATTAAGAAGAAATATAAAGTCATGAGCGTGCCGGCCATGATCATCAATGATGAAGAAGTGGTATTCGGCGCTAAGAAAATTGATGAAATCGCAGCGTTATTAGTATGATAGAACACTAAGTCGATAGGGGAATGTCCTCCTATCGATTTTTTTATGGGAAATGACCCTTGAAAATCAGTAGATATCATGCCGGTTTACATTCTTTTATTCATAACCCTTGTCCTTTTGCATAAACTTGTACAAAAACAAGTAAAGAGACGAGGGGGCACTCATGCGTTTTCCATATAAAGGGTTATCAAGTTTGTGTATCGTCATTCTCCTGTTGTCTTTTATGGCACCTGTACAAAGCGTCAATGCAAATGTTGCTGTAAGTGCCCATAGCGCGATTTTAATGGATGAGGATAGCGGAAGGGTCATTTATGAAGTGAATGCTCATGAAAAGAATCGCATAGCAAGCATTACGAAAATAATGACGGCGATCTTGGCTATTGAATCGGGACAAATGGATGAAACAGTTAAGGTAAGCAGCAATGCCTTCGGGACGGAGGGATCTTCCCTTTATTTAAAAGTGGGAGAAAAGATTAAGCTCGAAGATTTGGTTTATGGCTTGATGCTTCGCTCAGGTAATGATGCAGCAGTCGCAATCAGTGAAAAGGTTGGTGGAAGCCTGGATGGATTCGTCTGGATGATGAATCAAAAGGCAGAAGAAATCGGGATGAAAAATACACATTTTTCAAATCCACATGGTCTGGATAATACGAAAAACCATTATTCAACCGCATATGATATGGCCATACTTACTCGTTATGCCATGCAAAATGAAACGTATGCAAAGATTGCCGGCACTAAGGAGCACAGGGCGCATAATTCTACAGAACAATGGGATTATGTATGGAAGAACAAAAATCGCCTGCTTACACAATTATATGAGTATTGCACAGGCGGGAAAACAGGGTATACCAAACTAGCAAAACGTACCTTGGTGACGACGGCAACAAAAAACGAGCATGACCTGATTGCTGTGACATTGAATGGTCCCGATGATTGGAATGATCATATCCAAATGTACGAATCCGCTTTTAAGGATTATAAGCCTACAGAAATTTTACCCGAAGGCATGGTAGAAAATTTACAAAATAAAATGTATAAAGGGCATGTTTACATTAAAAATGATTTCTCGTACCCACTGACAAAAGAAGAGAGAAAATTGGTCAATGTGAAAATGAAATTATTGAAGCCACAGAAGGTTTGGAAAGATAAAAGGAAAATCCCGGAAGTGGTCGGCAGAGCATCCATCTATCTCGATGGAAAGAAAATAGGAACGCGTTCAATTTTTTATGGGGAATCGAAAGAAAGCTTCAAGCAACAATCATTCCAATCTTCATGGGCTGAGGTATTTGAAGCGGTATTGGGACTCGAACGAAATGGTTAATTACATTTGGGTTGGCATGTTTGTGATAGGTATTGTATTCGGCATGATTAATGGGACGATGGATCAGGTCAATGAAGCTCTTTTTGTTAGCGCAAAGGAAGCGGTCACCCTTTGTCTGGGACTGATGAGCATTCTTGTTTTTTGGCTGGGTTTGATGAAAATAGCGGAGGAATCGGGACTGCTTGATAAACTATCCAGCTTGTTCAGGCCATTCATGAGATGGCTGTTCCCTGAAGTGCCGCCTAATCATCCGGCTATGGGATATATACTTTCGAATATGATGGCAAACACATTCGGTTTGGGGAATGCAGCTACACCTCTTGGCATTAAAGCGATGGAGCAGCTAAAGAAACTGAATGGAGGAAAAGCAACGGTCAGCCGCTCGATGGTCACTTTTTTAGCGATCAATACCTCAAGCGTAACGTTGATTCCAACGACTGTCATTGCGATTCGCATGAATTACGATGCCCAATCCCCGACGGACATCGTTTTTCCAACCATAATAGCTACGGCCATTTCTGCCGTTGGAGGAATCGCGATAGATCGATATTTTTATTACAGGAGAAAGAGGAGCGGGAGGGAATAGGATGTTGCACTGGATGACCACCATTTCAATTTGGATGATACCGATTTTGATCCTCAGTATATTACTGTACGGCACATTGAAAAGAGTCCCCACCTATGAGATGTTCGTCGAGGGGGGGAAAGAAGGGATCAACATGTCCTTTTCCCTTATCCCTTTCCTGGTAGGCATGCTTGTGGCGATTTCAGTATTTAGGGCATCAGGCGCCTTGGATTTCATTGTACAATCACTAAACCCATTGCTTTCCCTTCTTCATTTTCCGTCTGAGGTTTTACCCCTTGCGATTATCCGGCCAATATCAGGAACAGCCGCATTAGGAATGACCAGCGACCTGATATCGGTTTATGGACCGGATTCCTTTGTCGGGCGCTTGGCTGCCACGATTCAGGGAAGTACAGACACCACCTTCTATGTATTGACGGTTTATTTTGGAGCCGTCGGAATCAAAAAAATGGGTGATGCCCTTAAGGTTGGGCTTTTGGCAGACTTGATCGGAATCATAGCCGCCGTTATCGTCGTCACATTAGTATTTGGAATGAATTAAAGGTAAGGAAATGGGCGATTCCATTTCTTTTTTTTTTGCCTTTTTCTTAAACGAACCCGTTATGGATAGCTATCAATTTTTTATATGGTTCGAACATTCATCTTAAAGAAACATTTTTTTTGTATGGAAAAATAAGCTATGTTACACTCATTATGGAAACCACCCCATTTAACCGTCACATTATTGATGTAATTATAAAAGAAAAGCTCTTAATCGCGAAAAACCTTTTGTTTTTGCCTCTCTATATGTAATAATTGTATGATTGTGTATGTATCGACAATAACAAACGAATGATTATATTATGGGGTGAAGATAGATGGAACGATTACAAAAGGTGATAGCACATGCTGGACTGGCTTCCCGCCGTAAAGCAGAAGAGTTGATTTTAGAAGGTAAGGTAAAAGTGAACGGCAAAGTAGTGAAGGAATTAGGTGTGAAGGTGGGTCCTAATGATAAGGTTCAGGTTAATGAAGTCCCGCTTGAAAAAGAAGCTCCTGTTTATTTCCTATTCTATAAACCGCGCGGTGTCATTTCGGCAGTTTCTGATGATAAGAATAGAAAAGTCGTAACGGACTATTTCCCTTACATCAATGAACGGATTTATCCAGTTGGCCGCTTGGATTACGATACTTCGGGTTTGTTGATTTTAACCAATGACGGAGAATTTGCAAACACGTTAATGCATCCTAAGCATGAAGTGGATAAAGTGTATGTGGCAAAAGTGAAAGGGATGCCTTTGCGTGAAAGCTTGAAAAAGTTGGATAAAGGTATCAAATTGGAGGATGGTAAGACTGCCCCAGCCAAGACTAGGGTATTGTCCACCGACAAAAAAAAGGAAACGGCCATAGTTGAAATCACAATACATGAAGGCCGGAACAGGCAAGTCCGCCGGATGTTTGAAGCAATCGGCCATCCCGTCATAAAATTGAAGAGGGAACAATATGGTTTCTTGACATTGGACGGTTTAACAGCAGGAGATTCCCGTGAGCTGACTCCACATGAAGTTAAATTAATGCGGACTTTAGCAACGACCGAACCAAAACAGCGGAGAATGTAAGAAAGAATTTTTCCTGTATTAATAGGTTGAAACCACTACCCCATTTTTCCCCTGGAGGATTGGGTGGTGGAAAACAACCTGTAAATACCTTTCCTTCATGAATCGGGAAAAGATGTCACAAAACTTTCAGAAATGTAAATAAAATGGACATGGTGTTAAATGGTATAATGGTATGGTTAAATTAGTGTGGCCTTAGGAGGATTTCTATGGATAAAAAGAAGCGACGCCTAATTATCAGGACCATCATTCTCCTGCTTCTAGGTGCAGCTTTAGTGTTTGCCCTTTATACGAACTTCACTAAAGATAAGAATGAAAGTCTGAGTAAAGGATCCGATGCACCCAATTTCGTTTTGACTGATATGGAAGGCAAAGAACATAAACTTTCCGATTACAAGGGAAAAGGCGTCTTCCTGAACTTTTGGGGTACATATTGTAAGCCGTGTGAATATGAAATGCCTTATATGGAAAATCAATATAAGAAATTTAAAGACCAGGGCGTTGAGATATTAGCGGTTAATGTCGGGGAATCTGACTATGCTGTCAATAATTTCATCACAAAGCATGATCTTACCTTTCCTGTCATGATCGATAAAGGTAGGGAAGTGGAAAATGCCTATCGCGTGGATATTTTGCCAGTCACCTTTTTGGTTGATAAAGAGGGGAAAGTGATAGATATCATCACCGGAGCTTTGACAGAAGAGAGCATCCAAAAGCATATGGAGAGAATTAAACCATAATATTGGGGAGTTTTTGACATGAAAGAAGTAAAATGCGATTGTGGTCATGTAAATCCATTTGGCACAAAGATTTGTGGGAAATGTGGGATGGTGCTTGGTAACGAAAAGGAAAACAAGCTAATTGATATGCGATATGAAGGAAGTGCAAGGCGTTCACAAACATATAAAAAAACGGTCATCGATAAAATATGGAACTTCTTTTCTTCCGTTAAGGTAGGGGTGACGCTCATTGTCATTGCCTTAGTCGCTTCAGCTATCGGGACGATTTTACCTCAGGAAATGTATATCCCTTCAACGGCGACGCCTGCAGAGCATTATGAACTGGAGTACGGCTGGTTCGGAAAGGTGTATTATGAACTCGGGTTTCATAATTTGTACAGTTCATGGTGGTATTTGATTATCATAGGCATGCTCGGCATATCACTATTGATTGCCAGTATCGATCGGTTCTTTCCCTTATATAAATCGTTAAAAAAACAAGGGGTCACACGTCATGACGGTTTCATGAAACGTCAGAGGATTTTTGGTGTGACAAAGCTTGAAGATCAAGATGTAAACCTTGAAGAAGTAAAGAATAGGCTAAAAAGGCAGCGTTATCATATACGAGAGGAAAACGGTCATATACTTGCCGAAAAGGGTCGTTTTTCACGTTGGGGACCCTATGTAAATCATATTGGACTTATCATTTTCTTAATTGGAGCATTATTGCGTTCTGTCCCTGGGATGTATATTGACAAAGTACTTTGGCTGCGGGAAGGCGAGAGAAAAGAAATCCCGGGTACAAATGGTGAATACTACCTCCAGAATAATGAATTTACCTTAGAGGTATATGACAAAGAAAATGAAGAAGATGAACAATACAGTGCTGCAATAGATAAAACCGGTACGATAGCTAAAACCTATCAATCCGATGTAACGCTCTATGAGCGCAAGGGAGAAACCATACCAGGGGAGAAAGTGGACCTTGATAAGCTTAAAGATTTTAAAATCAAAGTCAATGAACCTTTGAAACATGATCATTATGCCCTCTACCAAGTAGACTATAAACTGGATGAGCTCAGTACGATGTCTTTTAATTTGATAAATAAAGAAACCGAAGAGAAATATGGCAGCTTAAAGGTTGATTTGAATAATCCTGAAAAGAAATACGAGTTGGATGAAGGTTATTCTGTTGATTTGATCAGTTACTTCCCTGATTTCGAGTTCGATGAAAAAGGTGAACCTAGAACGATATCGAAGATTCCGAATAATCCAGCATTTATCTTTAAAATGCATACTCCGGATAAGCCAGAGGGTGAAGTCAGTTTCGTAGCGATTAAAGAGACTGTGGAGCCTTTAGGGGAAAATACATATAAAATGGCCTTTAATGGTGTGGAAACCCAAGATGTCACGGCTTTGACCGTTAGGAAGGATTTAACGCTTTGGATCCTATTCTCTGGTGGAATCATTTTCATGATAGGTGTTGTCCAAGGCTCATATTGGAATCACCGGCGTATATGGATTAAAAGGAAAGATGATGAGATATTAATGGCCGGCCATACAAACAAAAACTGGCACGGCATTAAAAGAGATATAGGACAAGCGATAGAATCAACATCTCTTTGCGAACCAACGGATCAACTTGAGGAGGAGAAATCTTCTAATAAGGGGGAAGTTTTAAATGGCTGAATTAAGCAGTAACTTTTTATATGCAGCTTTCTTATCATATCTGATCGCTACCTTTTTATTTGGGGGATCGATAAAGGATAAAAGTGGAGCGGAGGAAAAGAAACAAAACAAATGGGCTAAACTTGGCATTTTCATCACCATTCTCGGTTTCGCTGCGCAAATTGGGTATTTCATCACTAGATGGATTGCTGCTGGCCATGCCCCGGTAAGTAACCTGTTCGAATTTACGACCTTTTTCGGAATGATGCTGGTCGGTGCTTTCATACTAATTTATTTCCTTTATAAAACACCTGCACTTGGGTTATTCGCTTTACCGATTGCGTTATTGATAATTGCATACGCAAGTATGTTCCCTACAGAAATTTCGCCGCTCATTCCTGCTTTGCAGAGCGATTGGCTTCATATTCATGTAACGACCGCAGCGGCAGGACAGTCGATCCTTGCGATAAGTTTCGTTGCAGCCATCATTTATTTAATCAAATTCGTCGATCAGTCACAAGCGAGCAAAAGAACGTTTTGGCTTGAAGTCATCATGTTCACATTAGTCAGTACCATCGGTTTCGTCATCATCACTTCTACTTTTGCCGCCATGGATTATAAGGCGAATTTTGATTGGGTCGATAAAAAAGGTGTGCCAGCTAAGCAAGAATTTAACCTTCCTGCACTTGTAGGTCCCCATGAAGGGGAACTAACCGAGACGGATCGGTTTGAACCACTGGTGAACATGCCTGCCCTGATCAATGCCAAGAAACTGAATACAGTCATTTGGTCAATCGGTATGGGACTCGTCCTGTATGGTCTAATAAGATTGATTGCCCGTAAAAGAGTGGCAGCATTGATTAAGCCGATCGTTAAAAATGTGAATTTGAATTTATTGGACGAGATTAGTTATCGTTCAGTCCTTATCGGTTTTCCGATCTTTACACTCGGTGCCCTCATTTTTGCAATGATCTGGGCTCAAGTGGCCTGGACACGATTCTGGGGCTGGGATCCGAAAGAAGTCTGGGCTCTGATTACTTGGTTGTTTTATGCGGCCTTTTTACATCTGCGCATGTCAAAGGGGTGGCAAGGGGAAAAATCAGCATGGCTTGCGGTCATCGGTTTTGCCATAATGATATTTAACTTGATATTTGTTAATCTTGTTATTGCTGGTTTGCATTCATATGCTTGATTCTGTATTGTAATAATTAGATGAAGGGGGTCTTTTGATAGAAACGTCGAGGGTTGGCTTGTCGATTTTTCTAGAGAATGATCCCTTTTTCCGTCCTCACTTTATATATGATATTTCAGTGAAATACCCACTATGAATTCACAGAGGAAACGGGTGAGGTCTTTTTTTGTGACAATATGGTGAAAGGTCCATAAAAGCCATGCGAAATTGGCTCATTATCGTACTTTGGAAGGAAAAATTATTAGTCAGGGAAGTTTTCATTTTGTAGAATAAATGATAGGAGGCTGATTACATAATGTATAACGCTATTAAAATTCTCGTGGTGGATGATGAGGAAAGAATCCGCCGGCTGTTAAAGATGTATTTGGAAAGAGAAGATTATATAATTGATGAAGCTGAAAATGGAGATGTGGCTTTAACAAAAGCCCTTGAAAATGATTATGATTTAATTTTATTGGATATTATGATGCCTGGTAAAGATGGAATCGAAGTTTGCCGTGAATTAAGGGAGAAGAAGACGACACCTATTATCATGCTGACTGCTAAAGGGGAAGAAGTGAACCGCGTTCAAGGGTTCGAAGTGGGGACCGATGATTATATCGTAAAGCCGTTCAGTCCCCGTGAAGTCGTGTTAAGGGTTAAAGCTTTATTGCGACGCTCCTCAAGCACGGGTTACATGCAGACGGAAACGACGGCAAAAGATGTGATCGTCTTCTCGCATCTAACCATTGATAATGATGCCCACCGTGTACTTGCTGATAACAAAGAGGTTTCATTAACACCAAAAGAATATGAATTATTATATTTCTTAGCTAAATCCCCAGATAAAGTTTTCGATCGGGAGCAATTGTTAAAAGAAGTGTGGCATTATGAATTCTTTGGAGATCTTCGAACTGTTGACACGCATGTTAAACGCTTACGTGAAAAATTAAACCGCATATCCGAAAACGCAGCCAAGATGATTGTCACTGTTTGGGGTGTAGGTTACAAGTTCGAAGTCGTTAATGACTGATGCTGTGGGGCAGTGTCGTAGGGAAGCTATGGGCAACGATCCTATTGCTCGTGTCATTCGTATTAATCGTTTTAACCGTTCTGCTGGTCGAATTCTTTGAGAATTTCCAAATTGAAAATATTGAAAATGATTTAACCAAAACGGCCGAACAAATCATTAAGGTAACAAATGACCATCAGGGATCTAACAATGAGGTTTTACAAATAGCTTCGGAATTAATAGGAAACGAAACGAAAATGATCATTCTAAACGATGACAAAATGATTTTCTCATCCATTGGAGGAGATAAGGAGTTTGAAATCACGCCGGAATCCATTAAGAATGATCCTGAATTGCTCAAGGTTTTTACCGAAAGAAAGACTGTAAAAAAGGAAATGGCGCTATCCCATGATCCGGGTAAAGAGGAATTATCCGCAATCGTTGTTGGGATTCCACTTGAATTGAATGGGGAACAGGATGAAGTTTTCTTATTTCAATCATTGGAGTCCATGGAAGAAACCACAAAATCCACTACACAGTTCATTTTATTGGCAGCGGGCATCGCCATTATTTTGACAACGATTTTTGCTTTCTTTTTATCTACAAGAATCAATGCCCCATTGGTGAAGATGAGGGAAGCCGCACTGGCGATTGCCCGGGGGAAATTTGATACAAAGGTTCCAATCTTGACTCAAGATGAGATCGGTGAGTT
The DNA here is from genome assembly GCF_030348945.1 of Peribacillus sp. ACCC06369. NCBI lineage: Bacteria > Bacillati > Bacillota > Bacilli > Caryophanales > Bacillaceae > Peribacillus > Peribacillus sp. ACCC06369. The sequence continues at coordinate 3,395,587 of NZ_JAUCEN010000002.1, read as the reverse complement.
GGCCATAGCGTTTAATCAGATGAGGAAGCAGCTGAAATTCAATATGAATGCACTCAGTCAGGAAAAGGAACATCTCTCAAGCATTCTTAGCAGTATGGCTGATGGGGTCATTACCTTCAATAAAGATGGCACAATCCTTGAAACGAATCCGCCAGCGGAAAGATTTCTCCAGTCCTGGTACTTTGAAAAAGGCAATAACCGGGAAGATAACGTGAATGTCCCCTTGGTTTTGATGAATCTTTTTGATGAATCAGAGTCCTTCGATAAGGAGCAAGTCGGGGAAATTACCTTGCAGGGCAGAGATTGGGGATTCATTGTCAGCCCGCTATATACAAATGCCGACAATATTCGGGGAGCGGTGGCCATCATACGGGATATGAGTGATGAAAGACGTATGGACAAACTTAGGACGGATTTCATAGCCAATGTCTCCCATGAGTTAAGAACGCCCATTTCAATGCTGCAAGGATATAGTGAAGCGATCGTTGATGATATTGCGGGCAGTGAAGAGGAAAAGGTGGAGATGGCCCGCATCATCTATGATGAGTCTTTGAGAATGGGACGTTTAGTCAATGATCTGCTCGATCTGGCTAAATTGGAATCGGGAAAAATGAACCTTAGCTTTGAACATGTACCAATTTCACCTTATTTAAAGAGGATTACAAGTAAGTTTTCCGGGCTAGCCAAAGAAAAAGGGATTACAATATCAGTCAGTCTTCAAGACAATGAAATTGAATGGCATTTTGATCCTGACCGTATTGAACAGGTTTTGACTAATTTAATTGATAATGCGATTCGTCATACTCCTCCAGGCGGTAACATTGATGTCATTCAGAGGACAAGTGATCGAAGAGGTCTGATCATTGATGTGAGGGACTCTGGATCTGGTATTCCCGAAGAAGATTTACCTTTTGTATTTGAGAGGTTTTATAAAGCGGATAAGGCAAGGACCCGCGGCCGATCAGGTACCGGATTGGGTTTGGCCATCGTAAAAAATATAATCAATGCCCATGATGGCTACATTTCGGTAAACAGTTTACCTAATAAAGGGACAACGTTCAGTTTTATCCTGCCTCGAATTATGGAAAATGCCGATTGAATGACGGACAGCTTTCCAAAAAAAATTGTTTCATAGGGAACTGTGAAGACAAAGGCAATTGGATTCATTTCCAACTTGTCTTTGTTTTTTTTAGGGAACAAGATAAGAAGTTCCGGACATGTGGAAATGACGGAATTTTATATTAAGATTAAAGCCGAAGTATGTAACTTTTATTGAGGAATGACGACTATATTTATGAACGGATGTGGGGAAATGATGGATTCCGTTTTCCACGATCTATATGAAAAATATCATCAGGAAGTTTATCAATTCATTTTTTATATGACTAAAAATCGAGAAACGGCAGAGGACCTTGTTCAGGAGGTCTATATCCGGGTTATGAAGGCTTATGAACGCTTCGAAGGAAAAAGCAGTGAAAAAACGTGGATTTATTCGATTGCCAGAAATGTGACGATTGATTATTTTCGGAAACAAAAAGGGTGGAAAGACAAAATCTTTCCTAACTTTGATTGGGATAGGCAATTGATTAAAGATACTCAGCCCATTCCGGAAGAAGTGGCCATCATGAACGATGAGATCCAAGATATTTATCAATGTTTAAACAGATGTACCGTCGATCAAAGATCCGTCATCATTTTAAGGTACATTCAGGGCATGTCCATTACGGAAACTGCAGAAATATTAAATTGGAGTGAAAGTAAGGTAAAAACGACCCAGCACCGTGCTTTAAAGGCAATCAAAACATTGATGGAAGATTTATCAGGAAAGGAGGGCCACCGCAATGAGAAGATCCCGTTGGAAAGAAAACGAAATTGAAGACATGCTACGCGGGCTTCCGAAATTAAAAGATGACCGAACCAAGGCAGAGGTGTATGCGAGAATACATGATAAAAAAAGAAAGAAACACTGGATACCTCTAATTGCGGGTGTGGCCTCCTTATTCTTAATGGTTGTTTTGGCGTCATCGTTAATTATTGGAAACAAGGGAACTACAAGGGAAGAGGACAGCAGCGGTAATGGGAAATTATCCATATCCGAAAATAAGGAAATGGCAGATCAGGAACGGCAAAATGCAAATATCAAAGAAAATACCTCAGAAGATAAACAGGGTAATCAAGAGTTTTTGAGTAAGCAAGCGGAGATTGAATCTAAAGACGAGGTTTCAGAAATAGAACCTCTAACAGGGGAAAAGGAAAAAACTTTTGCACATGCGATTTATCAAGACGACCTTAAAAATGCATCGGTCATTACCATAGGCGTACCTGATGATCAAATGAATTTCATCGTTCCCATATCAATTAAACTCAAACATTATGACAAAGCGGATACACTGAATCGGTTAACGAATCAAATGTCCAATATCGATGAAGAGCAATATGGGCTATCTGACTATTTTCCGCTTGATATAAAGATTAACCAAGGAAACGATATGACCACTGCTCATATTGAGTTTCGAGAAAACAGCCGATTATTGAAAGAGGATACTCTTTTTCTCCATTCGATGGAAGAAACGCTTTCCTATAATGATATAGAGAAGATGACTTTTTCTACAGGTGGTAAGCAAGGGGCAATGTTTGCCAATAAGGGATTTTTAAAGGAGGCGGATATACCTCATCAACAAAAACGCACATACCTACTTTACCAAAGAGATGAATCCTCTCCAAGGTTCCTAGTTCCAAGCAATATGGATTATCGGGACATTGAAGAGGCACTTCAAGCTGGAAAAGGGGAGCCGGACATGGAGGGGATTTCACCTGCAATCCCGGATGACCTTAAATGGGAAAGTATACGTTCAAAAGGAGATCTTGTGTCCATTCAATTGTCAGATCAAGCAGCTATAGAAAATAGTGAGGAATCCCTTCAAGCTTTAGAAGCCATACTCTTCATTGCTAAGGATTTTGGTTTTGAAAAAGTGAAGTTTGAAAATGCACCAATTGAAGAGGTCGGCCAGTTGAATTTAACTGAAGACATATGGGTGCCCAAAGCACCGAACCTAGTGAATTGATGCAGGGGACGGGCTAAATGATGGAGGGGTGCTCTATACATTTAAAAAAAGTGCCCGCGCTGACGGGCACTTTTTTCTTCTTATAATGAAATACGGGCCATGAATGTAATTTCTTCTGTTTCCATTAAAAATTGTTTCATGTTGTCTGCCAATGGTTCATCAAAGCTTAAAACCATGATTGCTTCCCCACCAGCTTCTTTTCGGCCTACCTGCATGGTGGCGATATTCACTCCGTGATCACCAAGAACCTTACCTACGTTACCGATTACACCAGGTTTATCGGTATGCTGGATATAAAGTAAATTCGATTCCGGATGAAAGTCGATTTTGAAACCATTCAAGCTTACAATTCGAGAACCGTAATTTTCGATATAAGTTCCACTTATTGTTAATTCGCGGTTGTCACCTTTTATTTTAAGGCTGATCAAGTTAGAGTATCCTAAAGAGTCCGTTGAGATTTTTTCACCAACTGTAATGCCACGCTCTTTTGCGACCAGCAAGGCATTCACCTCATTGACTGATGCATCAACCCTTGATTTGAAGAAGCCTGAGATTAGACTTTTTGTCAGAATCGCTGTATCGAAGTCCAATGACTCTCCTGCATACGTAACGGAGATTTCCTGAATCCCTTCATTCATGCACTGAGAAGCAATGGATCCCATTTGCTGAACAAGTTGATAGAATGGCTGTACCTTTTCAAACACTTCTTTAGAAATCGCTGGAAGGTTGATTGAACTGGAAACTGGATTTCCTTCGAAATAGGTCAAAACTTCTTGGGCAACCTGTACGGCTACATTTAATTGGGCCTCTTTCGTAGATGCACCTAGATGAGGTGTAGCAATGACGCTATCCAATTCAAGCAGTTTATGGCCAAGTGGAGGTTCTTCCACGAAAACATCCAGCGCCGCCCCTGCAACATGTCCTTCAACTATCATTTCATATAAATCATCTTCGTCTAGAATTCCACCACGTGCGCAGTTCAGTACATAAACTCCTTTTTTACAGGTAAGCAGTTTTTCTTTATTGATTAAACCTCTAGTTTCATTCGTTAGTGGAGTATGTACAGTAATGATATCTGCTTTAGGAAGCAATTCATTTAACGGCAGGGACGTTACGGCCATTTTCTTTGCACGATCAGCAGTCAGGAACGGATCATAGACAATTACATCCATCCCAAACACTTTAGCACGTTTGGCAATTTCCCCTCCGATACGTCCAAATCCAACTATACCTAATACTTTGCCGCGAAGTTCCGTTCCAGTATATGAAGAACGTTTCCATTCCCCATTCTTCAGTGAAGCATAAGCTTGCGGAATATGGCGCATTAAAGAAGCCATCATGGCAAATGTATGTTCTGCAGTTGAAATGGTATTGCCGTCAGGAGCATTAACCACGACAATCCCACGTTTTGTCGCAGCGGGGATGTCTATGTTATCGACGCCGACACCAGCGCGTGCTATAATTTTCAACTGCGGCATACGGTTCATTAAATCTTCCGTAACCTTCGTTGCACTTCTTACAAGTATTGCATCAATCTGATCAAGTTCGTTTTCCGCTTCCTCTACTGTCTTCTGAATAAGGTGAATATTGGAAGCCTCTGATAGCGGTCCGAGTCCTTCTGGTTTGATGGCATCTGCTACTAAAATCCGATACACGTCTAAACACCTTCCTAGGGAAAAGAATTATCTTAAATTTCAGTTAATTTTACAATTTAAATGCCAATTGTGTCAATTTGGCTTCTCTGATTGTAAGCGCTTAAAACAATAATTACATTTGGATCGTATGTTTAATGCCGCACTATTAATGGCTTCAACATCGATTGCTTTAAAAGAAAAAATATTTTCATTATGATAATTTTGTGTATCCGATTTTTCTTTTAAGTGATTTATAGTCCTAAATGTATCAACTGAGAAAAAATGCTATCACAAAAAAGGAATTTCGGATATAATGGGAAAGATAAAACAAAATTTTATAGGTCTATCTTCGGGGCGGGGTGTAATTCCCCACCGGCGGTGATGAAGGAAATTCTCTTCTAAGCCCGCGAGCCTTATGGGCAGGATTTGGTGTGATTCCAAAGCCGACAGTATAGTCTGGATGGGAGAAGATGGAGGTTCCTGAGTGCGTTTCAACAGTTATTTGCTGAACGTTTGTTTGATGTAACCTTTAATTTATCCCTTTAATTCTATTGGAATTAAAGGTTTTTTATTGAGCATCAACATGATTAAGGAACCCTAACCTCTTTTTCAGGTAGATCGGAAAAGAAGGAGAGAGAACTATGAAAAAGAACAAAGTGAAAAAAATGGTCACACTGGCCATGATGGGAAGCATTTCTTATTTATTGATGCTTTTAAATTTTCCGTTCCCAGGATTTCCACCTTTTCTGAGTGTTGATTTTAGCGACATACCAGCACTGATGGCGGCATTGATTTTCGGTCCGATGGCCGGGATTCTAGTTGAATTCCTTAAAAACCTATTGGATTTTGTCATGACAGGGACCTTGACTGCTGTACCAGTGGGACATATCGCTAACTTTGTTGCGGGAATACTGTTCGTCTTGCCGACTTATTATGTATTTAATAAAATCAATTCAAAAAAAGGGATGACGTTCGCTTTACTTGCGGGTACAGTTTCCATGGCGGTATTTATGAGCGTTTTAAACTATTTTGTCTTTTTACCGGCTTATACCTTCTTTATGGGAGCGGATGCAATGTCGGCACCCGAGTCGAGAAAGTTCGTCACGACGGCAATCTTGCCTTTCAACGTGATTAAAGGCGTGCTCATCACATCTGTATTCATGTTATTGTTCATTAAATTACAGACATGGATCAATAAGCAAATATTATATAAAAATGCTTAACGGCATTGACGATAGAAATATAAAAAAACAACCGGATATCCATATCCGGTTGTTTTTTTATGTCATTGGTATGGGAATATATAAGCGACATTGGCCAAAAGAAAAAGCCATTCTCGATTGAAAATGGCTTGTACCTTTATTCGAATTTTAGTGCATCCCCGTCAAATGCCTCGTCAGCAACTTTAATAGAATCCGTTGGACATCCTTCAAATGCATCCATCATATCATCTATTAGTACATCTGGAATTTCAACGATTCCCTCATTATCGTCAAGGGTAACAAATGCAATCCCTTCGTCATCATAATCATATATATCTGGTGCTGCTGCTCCACAAGCACCACAAGCGATGCATGTTTCTTTATCCACAATAGTAAATTTAGCCATGAATATAACCCCTCCTAAGTTGATTAACAACTGATAATCTTTTTATTTCAGATTATTATCTCTTTCTTATTGTAAGACCGAATGCCAAACTTTTCAATAGAAATTGTATTGATAATAACTATCATGTAGTAGAATGTCAACGAAAAACATCGTAATAATTAACTTGGGTCCTACCATGGTTCGTCATTTAGTCACATAATTTTCCTTGTATTCATCAATAATAACGGCGATTTTTGCAGATATTTGTTACAATGGGTTTATTGGTTAAATGAAACAAGGATGTGAGTCCCATGAATAATTATCTACAGGCAATCATTCTATATGCGATAAAAAAATTTCAAGGCGAACGTTCCATTTATGCTATATACCATATGCTACAGGGAAAGAAGTCGTCACAAACAATCCAGGATGCCCATTTATTCGGGTTAACGAATATATTTGGGACAATACCTCGATTTACCCGTCAGCAATTGAATCAAAACATTGAACAGTTCCTTAAGCATGACTACATTAATTTAACGAATAAATCAGATGCATATGAAATTAGTCTGCAAGGAGAGGGAATGTTAGTCGATTACTTTAATAATAATCCTTTTCCGACGTATATAAATGGTTGGAAGTATCACAATATCACCCCGGTTTTCTGGGGAAGGTTAAACTTGCTCATTCAAACCATATCCCATATTGTCCACAATGAAAGACGTTTTTATCCGATACAACGAAATCCGAAAATCCAATATTTCGTGAAGGAATTCTTACATGCCAATCGTCAGGACCGAGTGTTGATTGCTCAACATCTATATGAAGAACTGATTTCCCTTTTAGAAAGTCAAAGTGATTTGAAACGAGACATTTTCATTTTGAAATTAACTGGGGTAAATAGGATTGGGCTTACGTTTGAACAGATTGCCAAAAGGAAAGATGTAGAAGAACAATATGTTCGCTTTACATTTCTTGACTCGTTGCATCAAATGCTTTCAGAAATGGATACGGGAACGGGAACGGAATACCCCCTTTTGTCCTCGTTAACCAATGATTGGCAAAAGAGTGAGAATCCTCATTTGACACAATCTACACAGACTACTTTACGGTACATACAGGCAGGGAAAAACCTGGGGGAAATAGCTGAAATCCGCCGATTGAAAGTCAACACCATTGAAGATCACCTCGTTGAAATTGTCCTATCGGATAAAGGTTTTCCAATATCCGATTATGTGTCTATCGAGGATGAGAGAGAAATTGCTGCTGCTATTAAGGAACTTGGTACGAAAAAGCTTAAAGCAATCAAGAATATGGTCGATAATAAACAGATAAGCTTTTTCCAAATACGGCTTGTACTTGCGAAATTAGGTGATGGATGATGAATATAGAACGAGTCCTCAAAGAAAAATTCGGATTTGATGAATTCCGTCCCGGACAAAAAGAAGTGGTTGAATCATTGATGTCCGGCCGTCATACTTTAGCGATGCTGCCAACCGGATCCGGTAAATCATTATGTTACCAGTTGCCGGCCTATCTTTTGAATAAGACTGTCCTAATTGTCTCCCCATTATTATCATTAATGCAGGATCAGGCAGATCAGCTCAAGATGAGTGGCGAAAAAAGTGTTTTGACCCTCAATTCTTTTTTGAATCTAAATCAAAAAAGGAAAGCTTTCGACCGGTTACATAGTTATCGTTTTATCTTTTTATCTCCTGAAATGCTGAGCCTGGAGACTGTGATAAAATCCTTGAAATCTATAGAAATAGGTCTATTCGTCATCGATGAAGCACACTGCATCTCACAATGGGGATATGATTTCCGACCGGATTATTTGAATTTAGGAGAAGTGAGGCGTGAATTGAACAATCCATTGACTCTTGCCCTGACAGCAACTGCAACCACTGAAGTCAGAAGGGATATCATTGGTAAACTCAACATTGGACAAGCCAAGGAAACCGTCTCATCTGTTGACCGCGATAATATTGCAATAATTGTAGAGCGCAAGTTCAGCTACGAAGAGAAACTATCCCGTGTACTGGAGCTTGTCAGGAAATTTACAGGTAGCGGAATTATTTATTTTTCCTCTAAAAAATTGGCGGAATCGGTCACTGGGTTTTTACAGGAAAACGGGATTGAGAGCGTCAATTATTATCACGGTGGCATGGAACAGGAACAAAGGATGCTCATTCAGCAGCAATTCATTTCCGGTCAGTTGAAAATTATATGTGCAACGAGTGCTTTTGGCATGGGTGTAAATAAATCCGATGTCAGGTACGTTATCCATTTTCATATGCCATCCACGATGGAAGCTTATCTTCAGGAGATAGGCAGGGCGGGACGAGATAGGAAGCAAAGTGTGGCTGTCTTATTATATAGTGACGGGGATGAAGGGCTTCCCCTGCATCTGATGGAGCAACAGTTGCCTACGGATATGCAAATCGATGGTGTTTGCTCTTTCCTTAATGCTTCACAACAGATTCCGGCGAATTTGACCCTATCAGAAAAAGAACAGCTGTCTCAATCTTTTTCGTTGAACGAAATCCAGCTTCGTTTTTTTACCCAGTTCATTACAGGAAATAAAGATCCTTTATATCAAGTGGCAGAGATGAAAGAGTATTGTCAAAAGAGGAAATCCGGGAATCAAGAAAAGCTTAATAATTTCCTTATTTGGATACAAGCAAACGAATGTCGCCGTTCAGGAATATTGGACTATTTTGAAGAAAAGCAGCGGGAAGTGAACCCCATTTGCTGTGATATCTGTGGTATGGATGCCGAGAAAATGGCTGATGTATGGCCGGAAGTCAAGGTGGATCCGGTTAATTCCTATTCAACGTGGAAAGAGGAATTGGCTTTTATCTTATTAAAGAAGGAAAATGGGAATGAAAAATAAGCAAGCTGAAATAATTAAACAACTAACAGATAAACAGTTGCTAAATAATTTGTTTCTTACACAAATTATTCTCTTAACGTTATCCATTTTTTTAGGTATTATTTTATTTAAAGACCGTTCTGCTTTTTTCGACTTATTTATCTTTGATGACCTGAACATTTTGCTGATTGGAATTCCCGCTGGAGTCATTGTCGTGTTATTTGACATTTTCTTTATGAAAGTGACACCACCTTCCTATCAGGATGATGGTGGTATTAACGAACGCATTTTCAGTAATTTGTCATACCCGATGATTTTTGTCGTTGCTTTAGTGGTAGCGATAAGTGAAGAGTTATTATTTCGTGGAGTGTTGCAAACACATTTTGGCTTGCTTCTTACGAGCCTCATTTTTGCAGCTGTTCATTATCGTTACCTTTTTAATTGGTTTTTATTTTTAAATGTTTTGGTTTTGAGCTTCTTTATCGGTTTTCTCTTTGAAATGACCAATAATATCCTGGTGACGATTACGGCACACTTTTTGATTGACTTTATCCTGGGTATTTTAATCAAGAGCAAAAAGCAAAGAGGGTTGAGCAAGAAAGGGGGTGACTTTAATGAGTCGAGTGCAGAAGAGTGAAAAGGAAAACGATCAGGCTGGTGAACTTCGTTCGCGAATTGAACGTCATAAGGCTAAGTCATCATTGCCCAAGCGCAGCAAAGTTCACCAGAATAAAAAGAAAAAAAGTAAAGTGAAGATTAAGTTTCCAATGATACAATTATTAGCATTGTTTTTTATTTTGCTTCCAATTGGATTTTACAGCCTTTATACATATTTTCAGGAAAAACCTTTCCCTGTACATGATCCAAAAAGTGACCCAGTCGTCTTTGAAGAAAATAAGGAAGATAAAGAAGCGATCCCTACTACAGCAACGGCAGAGGATTTAAAGGAAAAGAAAGAAAAAGAAGTAGCTGAGGCTAAAGCAGAGGAAGAAGAAAAGAGAAAAGCCGAACAAAAAGCTAAAGCACAGCAAGAGGCCGAAGAAAAAGCTAAAGCACAGCAAGAGGCCGAAGAAAAAGCTAAAGCACAGCAAGAAGCCGAAGAAAAAGCCAAAGCACAGCAAATAGCTGACGAAAAAGCAAAGGCTGAAGCGGCAGAAAAGAAAAGGGCAGCCGAAAGAGTTCAAGCGGCGAAATCGGATAAAGAGGAATACAAGGTTGTCTTACATACTGTTCAAGGTGAGGAAACATTATTCCGCATTTCCATGAATTACTACAAATCACAGGAAGGCATTGCTCTGATCAGAGAGTGGAATGGTCTGAATGGCAATGAAATTTCCAGGGGTCAGGTTTTGAAAATTCCGATCAAGAAATAATGATGGCACCTTTAGAAAACATCAAGTTTAAATCCTTCTAGTCCAAAACAAAAAAGACTTTAGGCAAAAGGAGTTCAACCTTAATGTTAAAACAAAGTTGATTGGAACGGAAGGTACGAGACTCCTGCGAGAAAAGCGCGTCCAAGGGAGCCTCCGCAGACGCAATGGCGCCGAGGAGGCTCCCGGACCGCCCGCGGAAAGCGAGTGCCCGAAGTGGAAATCAATATTCAAATTTTAAAAACCTAAAAAAACTGGAGACAAACTCAATTATTATCGAGTTTGTCTCCAGTCTGACCCTGTCTTTATAGGCAGGGTATTTTTAATATTGTTCAACTTGGTTCAGTATGAAGCCAAACATGACAAGTACTTTATCATTTTTTCCACTACTCTTTCATATCATGATTTGAAAGAGTAGAGGAGGAAATGCGATGGAATCTACAATCATTTTATTGGATGAAAAAACGGATCAAGCAACTAAACAAATGCTGCAGAATGTCGTGGATCGAAAAAAAAAGTTCGAGGCTCTTAAAAGGAAACACCTTCAAAGCTTATGGGCAACCATGATTGTTGCTACCCTTTTTTTGGTTTATCTTTATTTATATATCGTTGTACCTTATTCTTATTCCTTTTTCAGTATGTTTAGTGTTTTCGTCGACCATTTTAGCCATTTCCTTTTTTTGGCGGCAGCCATAGGGCTATATGGATATATGATATTAATTAAAAAAAAGCTCGATAAAGCAGAAAAGGAGTTTCAGTTGCTTCGCTGTGAAATTATTAATAAAAGTAAGCAGTTATGGGAAAAAGAGGAAGAATGGAAAAGTCGCCATAAGGTTTTTGAAATGATGAAGAAGAATTATGATATTAACTTATATCATGAAAATAAATGAATGATCGCGTTAAATCATATTTAATTGCGAGTAATATGGTTTTATGGTTATATGAAGGTAACTCTTGGGATTAGGATGGAAAGAAGGTTTACGAAAGATGTTATTGGTATCTGGATTATTTTTAGTCATCATTCTGCTGGTATTTGCCACGATTATTTACATGTGGCGTATGGCCAAGCAAGATAGGTTGATTTTTCAAGACTTATTTTTCAATGACTTTCCTGAAGGGTTTGGCGATGTTCGGATTTTTTTCATATCAGATCTTCATCGACGGATCATATCGGATAGATTAATTGAGGGAGCACGTGATAAGGCTGATCTGGTGATCATCGGCGGGGACATAAGGGAAAACGGGGTTCCCTTGGAACGTGTGGAAAAAAATATATTGAAATTAAAAGAACTTGGCCCCCTTTATTTTGTTTGGGGAAATAATGATTATGAAGGGGATTTCCATGAGCTTGATGCAACCCTTTTGAAACATGGAGTGAAAATCCTTGATAATACAGCTGTTTCTTTTGAGTCTCAAAATGGCAGCAAAATCGCTCTTCTGGGCATTGATGATATAACGGAAGAACGAGATAGGCTCGATCTTGCGTTGTCGGATTGCGGGAATGAAGCTTTTCGGATTTTGGTGAGTCATAACCCATTGGTTAAGAAACAATTGACTCCGGAACACCATATAAGTCTCGTTCTGTCAGGTCACACCCATGGAGGGCAGATTCGCATATTCGGATTCGGTCCCTATCAGATCGGCAGCATAAAAAAAGAGGGTGACTGTTTGTATATGACGAGTAATGGCTATGGGACAAGTACAGTGCCTTTAAGGCTTGAAGCAAAGCCGGAAACGCACTTATTCACCCTGAAAAGGGGGGCATGCACTAAAATAGGCGAAGCGGTGGAGCAGACCTATTAAGCTGCTTTTAATCGAGCCTATCGAGATTTTACAGACTTAAAAAAATCCACTATAATTTCAACAATTGATCGTACAGTTATTGGAGGCCTTGTAAAACCATGCAAGAAGGTAAATATAATATAAAGGCAGTTTCAAAACTGCTAGACATTCAGCCAGGAACCCTAAGGGCGTGGGAAAGGCGCTATAAATTTATCGAACCTGTCAGGAATGAATCAGGGCACCGGCTGTATACAGAAAAACATCTGCAAATCCTTAAATGGCTCATCAATAAAACAGAGCAAGGTTTTACGATAAGCCAAGCCGTTTCGCTACTTGAAAGTACAGGCTATCTGGCGACTGGAGTTCCTGAAACGAACCGTAAGGATGAACAAACGACTAAGTTATCGGATGAATTAATTGAAGCTCTATTAAATTTCAATGAAAATAAAGCCCATATGCTGATAAGCCAAGCATTCAGTATGTATACAATCGAACATACCATAGTTGATCTACTCGGTTCAATATTGGTTCAGATAGGGGATAAGTGGGAAAAGGGGGAAATTACTTCCGCTCATGAACACTTTGCTTCGAACATCTTAAAATCCAGGATCAGCTCAGTCATGCATACGATTCCGACTAACGGTTTTCTTCCGAAAGCCCTTACCGTTTGCGCCCCTGGTGAAAAACATGAATTCGGACTGTTGGTCTTTACCATTTTTTTGAAGCGGAAAGGATATGAAACCATTTATTTGGGAGAATCCATCGCGGATAAGGATCTTTTTACCGTTTTAAACATCATTAGACCCTCTTACTTATTCATGTCATGTTCACTAAAAGAGAATCTCGATAGAACATTTAGGCTGGTTGAGGAGTTAATGAAGGATTTCCCGGATTTGAAGGTGGGTCTTGGAGGTGCGGCGCTGAGCCTAATATCCGAAGAGAACCGTACTGCCTTCAGCGGAGTTTTGATGGGGGACACGCAATCGAAATGGGAAGAATGGCTGAAAGGTTAGCGATCGGCTGTGGAGAAATAATGGATATGCACCCTGCGACCAAGGCTTCATATGATGTATGAAGATGGTAACCAGGGGGCATTTTTTTATGAAGCTGGAGCGATTAACTAATAATAAAATCAAGATTTTTTTGACCCTTGATGATTTGATTGATAGAGGTATTACAAAAGAAGATATTTTAGGGAATTCCTTTAAGGTCCACAAGTTATTCCAGGATATGGTTGAAGAAGCGTGCGAAGAACTCAGCTTTAAAATGAGTGGTTCCATTGCAATCGAAATTTTTTCCCTGCCTGCACAGGGATTGATAATCATCGTAACAAAGGACGAAGAGGAACTATTGACAGACGAAGAGGAATTCTTGGATTTGCAGGTGAAAATTGATGACTTCCCCCATATTCTGTATGTTTTCAATGATTTTGAAGATATCGTCCAATTATCTCATCGATTGTCTTTGCAAGGTTCGCTTAAAAGTACTCTTTATCATTATGAGGGAAGATACTATTTACTTATCGAAAATGTTAAAGACACGACCTATGACACGGTCATCTCTTTAGCGGCTGAGTATGGCCATGCATCAACATTGACACTTTGCCGCATCAATGAATATGGAACATGCATAATCCAGAATGAAGCGATACATGTTTTGATCACACACTTCAGTTAGCTGCAATACGAATGAGACAAGGCAACCACATAATGGAAAAACAATGCGGTTTGCCTTATCTGTCTCACCTTTTTGGCCGGAGAAGATGTAAGGTAAAATAGTAAGAAAACAGTTGATATGATAACGTTTTCATTTTTAGAATATTTCCAACTTTTAAATTCCCATTTTTACTCTTGCATAAATATATCGAAGGTGTATACTAGCACATGAAGAGGACTATTTGTACATTATAATTTTATATATGGATGAGATTTTCTAGGAGGTACTTTTAATGGAATCGGCAAAAGGTAATAGCCATGTAAATGAAGAAGAAAAACACGACGTACTGAGGTCTACCCAAACTGTAATACATAAAGCTTTGGATAAGCTGGGTTACCCGGAAGAAGTTTATGAGCTTTTGAAGGAACCATTGCGTTTATTAACGGTGAAGATGCCAATCCGCATGGATGATGGGTCAGTGAAAATTTTCACGGGTTACCGTGCACAGCATAATGATGCTGTTGGGCCTACAAAAGGTGGTATCCGTTTTCACCCTAATGTAACGGAACGTGAAGTGAAAGCATTATCCATTTGGATGAGTTTAAAATGCGGCATCGTTGATTTACCATATGGCGGGGGTAAAGGCGGTATCGTTTGTGATCCTCGTAATATGTCCTTCCGTGAGTTGGAAAGGCTAAGCCGGGGCTATGTTCGCGCAATTAGCCAAATCGTGGGGCCGACTAAAGATATCCCGGCACCTGATGTATTTACAAATTCTCAGATCATGGCTTGGATGATGGATGAATACAGCCGTATGGATGAATTCAACTCACCAGGATTCATTACGGGTAAACCGCTTGTACTTGGTGGTTCTCATGGCCGTGAATCAGCAACTGCCAAGGGTGTAACGATTTGTATCAATGAAGCTGCCAAGAAACGGGGCATTGATATTAAAGGGGCACGGGTCGTCATTCAAGGTTTTGGTAACGCAGGTAGTTTCTTAGCTAAATTCATGCATGACGCAGGTGCTAAAGTTATTGGTATTTCAGATGCCTATGGTGCTCTACATGATCCTGAAGGACTGGATATCGATTATCTTCTCGATAGGAGAGATAGTTTCGGAACCGTAACGAAATTGTTTAAAAGCACAATTTCAAATAAAGAATTGCTTGAATTGGATTGTGATATTTTAGTTCCGGCTGCAATTGAAAACCAGATCACTGAAGAAAATGCTGCTGATATTAAAGCAGCGATCGTTGTCGAGGCGGCAAACGGACCTACAACAATTGAAGCGACACAAATCCTAACGGATCGTGGAATCCTTCTTGTTCCAGATGTCCTCGCTTCTGCTGGTGGAGTAACGGTTTCTTACTTCGAGTGGGTACAAAATAATCAAGGATATTATTGGTCTGAAGAAGAAGTGGATGAAAAGCTGGAAAAAATCCTTGTGAAATCTTTTAATAATATTTATGAACTTGCACAATCCAGACGTGTTGATATGCGACTTGCGGCTTATATGATTGGCGTAAGGAAAATGGCTGAAGCTTCACGCTTCCGTGGTTGGATCTAAAAGATTCAAATTCTTGTATTGATTATAGTGAAAATCATGTTGATTGCTTTATCATTGAAATGATTTGTAAAAACTCCTATCATGTATTGATAGGAGTTTTTATTTTTAGACGAACGAATTACATAGTGCATGGAAAGGCAGTGGAGTATAGATGAATGTTGAAGAAGTCATTATCATAGGTGGGGGCCCTTGTGGATTGGCTGCTGCGATCGCTCTTAAAGAAGTGGGAATTCAGTCCCTGATCATTGAAAAAGGTAATGTGGTGGATTCCATTTACCGTTATCCAACACACCAAACATTTTTCAGTTCAAGCGAAAAACTGGAGATTGGTGATACCGCATTTATTATCGAAAATCGTAAGCCGGTCCGTAATCAAGCGCTAGCCTATTATAGGGAAGTAGTCAAAAGGAAAGAATTGCGAATCAATAAATTCGAAAAAGTGGAAAAAGTGGAAAAACGTGAAGATGGGAAATTTTTAGTCAAGACATCAAAAGGTGACTATACAGCTCTACATGTGATCGTATCGACCGGATACTATGATCATCCAAACTATATGTGCATTCCGGGCGAACAGCTTCCTAAAGTGTTTCATTACTTCAAGGAGGGCCACCCCTACTTTAATTGTGATGTTGCCGTCATCGGTGGTAAAAACTCAAGTGTGGATGCGGCTCTGGAATTGGTCAAATCTGGTGCAAGGGTTACAGTCCTTTATAGAGGATCGGAGTACTCTTCAAGTATCAAACCATGGATTCTCCCGGAATTTGAATCATTAGTCCGCAATGGAACGATTATGATGGAGTTTAATGCGAATTTGGACAAGATAACTGAAGATAGTGTCATATATCATGTAGGTGAAGAGGAAAAAGTTATTAAAAATGATTTTGTGTTTGCCATGACTGGTTACCATCCTGACCATTCCTTTTTGGCTTCAATGGGCATAAATATTGATAAGGAAACTGGAAGGCCTTCATATAACGAGGAAACGATGGAGACGAATGTTAAAGGTCTTTATATTGCAGGAGTTCTGGCAGCCGGAAATAATGCGAATGAAATCTTCATCGAAAATGGCAGGTTCCATGGTGGTTTGATTGCCTATCATTTGGCTGTTAAAGAAAAGTGAATTAAACGAAATGGAGATGGTTGAATATGGGAAAAATATCATTAATTACCACAGGTGGGACTATCGCCAGTAAAGAAACCGCGAATGGTATGTTGGCCTCTGGTGCATTGACTGGCCATGAGTTGGCATCACTTTGCGAATTGCCAAATGGTATCGGGGTTAAAGTGGTTAATCTTTTTCAGATTTCAAGCATGTCCATGTCCTTTGAGAAAATGCAACAGCTTAAATTGGCCATCCAAAAGGAATTGGAGGATCCGGAAGTTACGGGAATTGTCGTGACCCACGGTACGGATACACTGGAGGAAACGGCTTATTTCCTTGATGTCACGAGTAAGGATCCACGTCCAATCGTATTAACCGGATCCCAACGGTCACCTCAAGAGGTGGGAACCGATGTATATTCCAATCTAAGGAATTCGATATTATGCGCTGCAAGTGATCTAATTAGGGATGTTGGCGTAGTTGTCGTTTTTAATGAGCGAATCTATTCAGCAAAGTATGTTAAAAAAGTGCATGCTTCCAATTTGCAGGGATTCGAATCTTTTGGTTATGGATATTTGGGGATAATTGATAATGATGTCGTCAGCATCTATCAAAAACCTTTACATAGGGAGTGTTATGATATTCGGAATCGCATCCCAAGAGTGGATATCATCAAGTG
Organism: Peribacillus sp. ACCC06369; assembly: GCF_030348945.1. NCBI lineage: Bacteria > Bacillati > Bacillota > Bacilli > Caryophanales > Bacillaceae > Peribacillus > Peribacillus sp. ACCC06369. The sequence continues at coordinate 3,378,270 of NZ_JAUCEN010000002.1, read as the reverse complement.
CCACACAGGCGCTGATGGCATCTTTATTGATGCTGCGGTTGCCAACGGTGCGAAAGGCATCGTGCTCGAAGGTGTAGGAAGGGGACAGGTTACTCCACAAATGGTAACTTCCATACAAAATGCAATCGATAATGGAGTAACGATCATCATGGCTACTAGTGCAGAAGAAGGAAAAGTTTACCCAGCTTATGATTATGAAGGCAGCGCATTTGATTTAAAACAACGTGGCGTGATATTAGGTGCTGATTATGACTGCAAGAAGGCTAGAATTAAGTTAGCTGTCGTGCTGGCAAGCGAAAACTCTATAGATGAAACTTTCTTTAAGTACTGACGGATTAAATAATTGTTGGAAGTCTTGATTCTTGGATTCAGTTTTTCTTCATTCCATGGTACGATTAAGGAAAAGAAGAGGAAAAGAGGGTCAGCTAATGCTGGTCATGTTGTCAGCGGCCATTGCGCCAGGATTGGCGCTACTGAGCTATTTCTATTTGAAAGATCAATATGAAACCGAACCGATATCGGTTGTGGTCAAAACATTCTTATTCGGTGTCTTTCTTGTTTTGCCGATAATGTTCATACAGTATGTGCTCGAAACGGAACATATCTTGAATACCGATTTAGCTAATGCTTTTTTATGGGCTGCACTGCTTGAAGAATTTTTCAAGTGGTTCATACTCATTTATGTTATTTATCAGCATGTGGCATTCGATGAGCCATATGATGGGATTGTTTACGGAGCTGCAGTCTCCCTTGGATTCGCTACGATGGAAAATATTCTGTACCTGCTAGCCAACGGGGTTGAACATGCATTTCTAAGAGCCGTTCTCCCAGTATCCAGTCACGCTTTGTTCGGTGTGATCATGGGGTATTATTTGGGCAAGGCGAAATTTTCAGCTTCGAATAATAAGTTCTATTTATTATTGGCATTGATCATACCAATTTCATTACATGGGGTTTATGACTATATTTTGGTTTCTCAAAAATTTTGGGTGTACTTCATTATGCCATTTATGATTTACCTATGGTGGTTAGGCATGAAAAAAGTAAAAAAAGCACGATTGTTGTCTGACTTTCATGCAGAAAAACTTTCCCAAAACCATTCCCTTAGCAAATAGACGAATACTACCAAAACGGAGTGCTGGCATATTTTGCCCGCTCCGTTTTTTTTATGGGTTGGAATAAAAAAGACAGTTAAGAAGAAAATAGAATTACATTAATTCAAGAAAAAGAGGAGTGTTTTTGATGAAAGGAATTTCGTCAAAATGGAAATGGCTTTTGCTGTTTTCGTGTATTACTATTTGTTTCGGAATTTACCCGGAAGCAAGAACAAGTGCCTTTTCGAGCCAAGTCATTCAAAAAGGTGCGGTTGGCGATGATGTAATTGAACTGCAGGCACGCTTACAAAACATCGGATACTATAATGGAAAGATTGATGGAGCCTATGGATGGGGCACTTATTGGGCACTTCGAAACTTTCAACAAGATTTCGGGCTTCCAATCGATGGCTTTGCAGGGACTTCAACAAAACAGAAGTTGGCGAATGCATCTAATTTCAATAAAAAATTTGTTCACGAACAGATCAATAAAGGGAACGAGTTCACCTATTATGGGGGAGTACCCATTGAAAACCAGGTGAAAGTGAAAGCGAATGGATCCAAGTCTGGTGGAGGCACACCTGGAAAAGCCCCTTCCAAAACAGCGACATCAGCCAATCTTCCAGGAGGATATTCTCAAAACGATATTCAGCTGATGGCCAATGCCGTTTATGGGGAGGCGCGAGGGGAGCCGTATACAGGTCAGGTTGCCGTTGCGGCTGTAATACTGAATAGGGTGGAAAGTGCAGCTTTTCCGAATACCATTTCGGGCGTGATTTTTGAACCTGGAGCCTTTACGGCTGTTGCGGATGGACAGATTTGGCTGACACCAAACGAAAGGGCAAAAGAAGCCGTGGTGGATGCCATCAATGGTTGGGATCCAACCGGTAATGCAGAATATTATTTTAATCCCGCTACGGCAACGAGCAAATGGATTTGGTCAAGAGAACAAATTAAAAGAATCGGAAAACATATCTTTTGTAAGTAAAGAGGTGAAGGAAAATGATCAGGAATATAGTGATTGCCCTGCTTGTTGTAGTTGTTGCAGGAACTGCATTCTGGGGCTATCAAGAACATAAGGAAAAAAATGCTGTACTAATCAACGCGGAAAATACGTATCAGCGAGCCTTTCATGATTTAAGCTATCAAGTAGATTTATTGCACGATAAGGTCGGCAGTACTTTGGCTATGAATTCACGTTATTCATTAAGTCCAGCTTTAACAGATGTTTGGCGTATCACTTCAGAAGCCCAAAGTGATGTCGGGCAGTTGCCATTGACCTTGCTTCCTTTTAATAAGACAGAAGAATTTTTATCGAAAATTGCGGACTTCAGTTATAAAACGGCTGTACGTGACCTTGAAAAAGAACCATTGAATGATCAGGAATATTCGACTTTACAATCCTTGTACACACAGGCAGGAGACATCCAGGGCGAGTTAAGAAAAGTGCAGTATCTAGTCCTTAAAAACAATTTAAGGTGGATGGATGTCCAAATGGCACTTGCATCAGGAAAAGAAAATTCGGATAACACAATCATCGACGGATTAAAAACGGTAGAGAAAAAAGTATCTGGGTATGGGGAAACGAATGAGATGAATCCGACTTTTACTTCTGCACAACAGAGGGATGAAAACTTCAAAAATTTGCAAGGTGAAACCATTTCAAAAGAAGAAGCAATTGAGACAGCAAAAAGCTATGCCCATTCAAAAAGCAGAAATTTGAAGGTGAATGTTGAAGAAAATGGCAAAGGTTCCGATTATGGATTTTACAGTGTGAGCATCCTCGATAAAGAATCCGATATCGAAATGAATATGGATTTGACAAAAAAAGGCGGTTACCCTATTTGGTATATCAATAATAGGGATGTGAACAAGACAACCATTGATTTGAATCAAGCCTATACAAAAGCCGAAGAATTTTTAAGGGAACATGATTTCAGTTCACTTGAACTATTTGAAAGTGCTCAGTACGATAATATCGCATTACTGAATTTCGTGACATCTGAAAATGGAGTCAAGATTTATCCTGATTCAGTCAAGGTTAAAATTGCATTGGATGATGGATCCGTTATAGGGTTTTCAGCCGACGAGTATTTAAAATCACATAAAACCAGGGAAATAGGGAATCCGAAAATATCCGAGAAAGAAGCTAAGGACAAAATCAACGCGAATGTGAAAATAATGGATGAAGGAAAGGCGTTAATCACCAATGATATTGGTGAAGAAGTTCTTTGTTATGAATTCCTTGGTACGATTAAAGATGATACGTACCGCATTTTCATTAATGCAGACACCGGTCAAGAAGAAAAGGTGGAAAAATTAAAGAATTCCGAACCGGTATATGAAAATTTAATTTAAACTGCTAAGATGATTCATACACAGTGGGGAAATGTGCCTAGCACTTTCCCTTTTTTTATTTCATGACATAATAACTTAAAGGATTTATGGATTATATGGGAAGATTAATGGGTAATATTATGGGTTTCCTTCATACAAGGACGTGGACGGAGATTCATTATTTAAGGTTAAAAACCAAGGTCATTCGTTTAACGGAGAAAGAGTATGTGAATATGCTGCTGCACGTCCAAGTTCTTGAACCGACAAAAAATGATGTACAGACATTATGAGATTTATTTTTGAAAAGCAGGTGGACTGAAAGAAAAAAGGCTTGTATGTTTGACATGATTGAATGAAAAACAGTGATTCCATCCATACTGCTAATATAAACAGTATGGAAGGTGCGGCTTATGAAAACATTTGAAAGACTATTAATTAAAGTGATCATCATCCAATTGGTCTGCTTATTTTTTTTCCAGTTCCTTTTAAGCAGGGAGGATCAAATCTTTGATTTGACCAAGCTCTCGAAATACGAAGGTGTCACTAGCAATAATTATACGAAAATCATTGAAACTTTCAATGGGACCCCAAAGTGAAAGCGGTGATCCGCTTTTTTTGTATGAAGGTTTTTCGATAAAGGATAATTTTGATGGCTGTATAAACCGAAAGTTGAACAAAGGTGATTTTGAACGAACACATCCCTTTTATTAATGATTTTCCCGCTAGTTGTGATAAAATGAAAGGGTACTAAATAATCAGCATGATTGTAGGATTCTTGGGAGGATTTATGGAAAAAAAATTATCAGTTGCAATCGATGGACCAGCTGCTGCTGGGAAAAGCACGGTTGCTAAAATTGTTGCAGAAAAGTTCAATTACATATATGTGGATACAGGTGCTATGTACAGGGCCCTTACCTATAAGGCCCTTAATCAAAAGATTCGCCTGAATGATGAACAAGCATTATCTGAAGTTCTCATCAATACAGAAATCGAATTAAGACCAAGTGAAAATGGGCAGTTGGTGTTCGTCGATAATGAGGACGTGACAGCCCAAATCAGGAACAATGAAGTGACCGGTTCTGTTTCGGAAGTGGCAAAGCACAGGAGCATCCGGGAAGAAATGGTGCGCAGGCAGCAAATCTTTGGTGAAAATGGCGGAGTCGTCATGGATGGCAGGGATATCGGTACGCATGTCTTACCAAACGCCGAGGTAAAGGTATTTCTTATCGCTTCTGTAGATGAAAGGGCACAGCGGAGGCATCAGGAAAATATTTTGAAAGGTTTTCCATCCGATATTGAAAAATTAAGGGAGGAAATTGCTACTAGGGACAAGCTGGACTCTGAACGCGAGGTATCGCCCCTGAAGAAGGCAGCGGATGCTATCGAAATTGATACGACTTCATTATCGATTCAAGAAGTTGCAGAAAGTATCATGTCTTTAATAGAAGAGAGGAAAAGATGACATTGGATTTTTACACATTTGCCAAGAACGTCGTAAAAGGCGTTTTAATGCCTTCGTTTAGGGTTAAAACGCTCGGAAAGGAACATTTCCCTAAAGAGGGCGGAGTATTGATCTGTGCCAATCACATTGATAATTTGGATCCGCCTATAGTTGGCATAACTTCACCAAGGGATATTCATTTCATGGCGAAAGAAGAGTTGTTTCATGCACCGGTTTTAAAGGGTATATTACCAAGAGTAAATGCATTTCCGGTGAAGCGGGGCAATAGCGATCGCGAATCTCTTAGAAAAGGGTTAAAGATTTTGAAGGAAGGCAAGGTGATTGGACTGTTTCCCGAGGGTACCAGAAGTAAGACAGGTGAATTGGGAGAAGGTTTGGCGGGTGCTGGATTTTTCGCGCTGAGATCTGATGCCGTGATCATACCGTGTGCGATCATCGGCCCATATAAATTTTTGCGTCCGTTGAAGGTCGTATACGGCCCTCCAATAAATTTTACCGAATATCGGGAACGGAAAATATCAGCCGATGAAGCTACCAAAATCATCATGGACCAAATTGGGAAATTGATTTCCGAGCATAAATAGTCCTTCATACTTGACAATTTTCTGATTTTGTTAGAATTTATAAAATAGGGGTATTGTTCCTTATTGGGGATGAAAAGGAATATAACCTTATAACTCTTAAGAAAACTGTTTTTATCTTTATTAGGAAAGTGTTTTTATTGAACCACTTTAAATAAAATATGTGGCCGATGAAGAGGAAGTTAGCTGATCAGTCATGGGTTAAGGAGGAGTTAGTAATGACAGAAGGTATGAACCAGGTAGAAGTGAACAATTACAAAGTTGGGGATCAAGTTAAAGCAACCGTTTCAAAGGTGGAAGAAAAACAGGTCATTGTCGATGTGGAAAACAGTAAGACTAATGGGATCATTCCTATAAGTGAGCTTTCAAGCCTTCATGTCGAAAAGGCGTCAGATGCCGTTTCGGAAGGTGATGTATTGGAGCTGGAAGTCATTAAAGTTGAAGAAGAAGCTATCATTCTATCAAAACGTAAAATTGACGCTCTGAAAGCATGGGATGACCTGGAATTGAAATTTGAGAACGGAGACGTTTTTGAGGCCGAAGTTAAAGATGTCGTCAAAGGCGGGCTTGTTGTAGATCTAGGCGTACGTGGATTTGTTCCAGCTTCTCTTGTAGAAGACTATTTCGTTGAAGACTTTTCTGATTACAAAAACAAAACTTTAACATTCAAGATCGTTGAGCTTGAGAAAGACAAGAATCGCTTGATCCTCTCACATCGGGCAGTCGTTCAAGACCAAAAGGAAAAACAAAAAGCAAACGTTTTGGATAAAATCGAAAGCGGGCAAGTGCTTGAGGGCGTGGTCCAAAGGATTACCGATTTTGGTGCATTCGTGGATATTGGAGGCGTAGACGGTCTTGTCCACATTTCCCAGCTTTCCCATCAGCATGTCGAAAAAGCATCCGATGTCGTTTCAGAAGGCGATAAGGTGCAGGTGAAAGTCCTATCCATTGATCGTGATAATGAAAGGATTTCACTTTCCATTAAGGATACTCTTCCGGGACCATGGGCAGGCGTTGCCGAAAAAGCGGCAAAAGGCTCTACACAAGAGGGAATCGTTAAACGCCTTGTTTCTTTCGGTGCATTCGTGGAGATTTTCCCAGGGGTAGAAGGGCTTGTCCATATTTCACAGATTTCGCACAAGCATATTGCCACACCACAAGAAGTACTTAAAGAAGGCCAGTCAGTCGAAGTGAAAGTCCTGGATGTCAATGAAACGGATCAACGTCTATCATTGAGCATTAAAGAACTTGAAGAGCCACAATCCAATTACAACACATCAGATTATGAGCTTCCTGAAGAAACGAAAGGCTTTCAGCTAGGTGAAATGATCGGTGATCAATTGAAAAAACTAAAATAAGATAATAATGGTGATGGCCTTGGAGAGAGAACAACGAAAGTTAGATCATATAGAATTTGCGCTAAAAACAGGTCAGCAGCATAAAACCGGATTAGAAGATATTTCGTTCATTCATCAAAGCTTACCAGGGATTTCCTTGAATAATGTGAACCTCACAGCAGAAGTTGGCGGACTTGAATTAAGTTCGCCGATTTTTATAAATGCCATGACTGGAGGCGGAGGCCCTGAAACCGAAAAATTGAATGGTGACCTTGCCATTGCAGCCCGGGAAACAGGAATCGCTATGGCGGTTGGATCACAAATGGCAGCCATCAAGGATTCTAGCCAGCAGGCCTCCTTTAAAGTGGTAAGACAGGAAAATCCCGATGGGGTGTTGATTGGTAATCTCGGTGGTGAAGCAACAGTCGAACAGGCAAAGCGAGCTAGCGAAATGATCGGGGCTAATGCACTGCAGATTCATATTAACGTCATTCAGGAATTGACGATGCCTGAAGGGGATAGGAATTTTGCGGGTACCCTTTCGAGAATAGAGGAAATTAACAGAACTATCGGAATTCCTGTCATCGTAAAAGAGGTTGGGTTTGGGATGAGTATGGAAACGGTGCAGCAGTTACATTCCGTAGGTGTTTCGATCATTGATGTAGGTGGGTTTGGCGGAACTAATTTTGCTAAAGTCGAGAATGAAAGACGAGCGAAGATACTCGAGTATTTTAATGAATGGGGAATACCGACAGCTGCTTCGATAGTAGAAGCTGTTAATGTCTCACCTCAGCTGTCAGTCATTGGATCGGGTGGGATTCAAAGCCCCTTGGAAATTACAAAAAGCCTGGCCTTAGGAGCGAAAGGTGTCGGGTTAGCCGGACATTTCCTCAAGCTGCATAAAGAGTTGGGTCTGGTACAACTGATTAAAGAAATAAACTACATACATGAAGATTTAAAGATCATCATGACTGCACTCGGGTGCTGTAATATTTCAGAGCTAAGGAAATCCAAAATAGTCATCAAAGGCAACACCTATCATTGGTTATCTCAAAGAGGCATTGATTGTTCAGCATATGCTAAATGAATGACCACAAAAAGAAGCATCTCGATTGAAACAAATTGAGATGCTTCTTTTTGTTGAGGATAGACTTAACACTTAACTATTCCTTCTTCTTGCCTCTTCAGGACTTTCCATGCTTGTTGCCCCTTTTTTATCCAATGATTGGTCCCTGTCGGACTCCACCCGTTTACTTTCTTTCAATTTCTTCTCTTGCCGATCTTTGCCCATGTTTACACCTCCTTCTTTAGTTGATAGTGGGAAGGTTTTATGCATAAATATTTGCAGTTCCACATTAAATGCCGGGCTTACGTTTATACTTTGAATAAACAAGCCATAATGTTTCCTAAAAGGGGGACGATGCATGGATGGAATTTTGTTTTATTGGATGTCATGGATAGTTTGGGTCATTGTCATGTATTTTATTCCAAAAACGGTTCCCTTTCGTTTTGATTTTCTTTTTCATCTATTGGCCGTAATGATATTGGCGGGGTATAAACTGGAATTTTCCCTGGTTTCCGTGCATTTGAGCGGTCCATATCTTTTCTTTATACTGTGTGTGTATATTAGGAAGCAATCAATCCTCAAGATAATGGAACTGATCAGCGGCAGTCTTATCATCACTCTCGCTTATGCCAGTTTTCAACTTTTTTCTTTGCTTGATCCGATATGGCTCATCATGAAACCCTCTTATCTTTTGTGTATTTTCCTGAATTATCTAATCCTTTTGCTTTTTAAAAATTGGAAACATCGATTGTTCGTCCTTTTAAATGGCTTGATAATGGGTGATATCATATATTCCGGATTGCTTGTTTATCACTCTTTGCCCCAGGTGGGCCTTGCGTACGCATGGCATGATAATGCCGTGCTGATATTGGGCGCAAACATACTATGGAGAATGTTGGAGCTTTTTGGCCAATACATTTATTTATCATCCCAATCGAGATTATTATCAAAACAAGGTAAAGAGAATTTTAATCAATGAAGAGTATGGTGGAAAATAGGCAAGGGGTGTTATCCGCTTTAACCAAAAGGCTGCAGTTAAAATGGAATCAATTGGCATTGGAAGGCTTTTATGCATACAATCATTGTTGATTGGCGAGAAATTTGTTACTATAGGATAGTTAGAGGTCTGTAGATAAATCGTAAAATGCTCTAAACAATTAAAAAGGAAGCAGTATGCCGAAAGCTTTCTTCATTTTTTTGGGCTGTTTATAATCACGTTTTAGCATGCTGAGGGTTCGGCTTCACGTCACCTGAGGAACTGGGTAGCAAAGTGGACAAACTGCCTGTTAATACTTGATACGTTTAACTGAACATCAGTGGGATTACTGATGAAAGTTTCCTTTATATGATGATGGATACAGCCTTTTCCTTTAAAAGGAAAAAATGAAAATCAATAATGCAAAGCAACCGTAAAAAATGCATTCATGAATTTCGTGACTTTGACAGAGATATAGTAGCAGAAAGGGTGAATAGCAATGCCAAAACCGGTAATTGCGATAGTCGGTCGTCCGAACGTAGGAAAATCGACAATCTTTAATAGAATAGTGGGAGAACGGGTTTCGATTGTCGAAGACGTTCCTGGAGTAACACGGGACAGGATTTATAGTTCAGGTGAATGGTTGACACATGATTTTAACATTATTGATACAGGTGGAATTGATATCGGAGACGAGCCGTTCCTTGAACAAATTCGCCAGCAGGCTGAAATTGCCATCGACGAAGCGGATGTGATCATTTTTATGACGAATGGTCGTGAAGGTGTAACGGCTGCTGATGAAGAGGTCGCTAAAATTCTCTTTAAATCGAGAAAGCCAGTTGTCCTTGCAGTCAACAAAGTCGATAACCCAGAAATGAGAGATCAAATCTATGATTTCTATGCGTTAGGTTTTGGCGATCCATTCCCGATTTCCGGGTCTCATGGGCTTGGTCTTGGTGACCTTCTGGATGAAGCGGCCAAACACTTCCCTAAATTCAGCGGTCAGGATTATGCTGATGATGTCATTAAATTCAGTTTGATCGGAAGACCGAACGTAGGTAAATCATCCCTGGTCAATGCGTTGTTAGGTGAAGATCGAGTCATCGTAAGTGATATTGAAGGAACGACTCGCGATGCGATCGACTCTCCTTATAAATATAATGGCAAGGAATATGTCATTATTGATACAGCTGGGATGCGGAAAAAAGGGAAAGTGTATGAAAGTACGGAAAAATATAGCGTACTTCGTGCATTAAGGGCAATTGAACGTTCAGACGTTGTTCTTGTGGTCCTTAACGCTGAAGAAGGTATTCGTGAGCAGGATAAAAAAATTGCCGGATATGCCCATGAAGCGGGTAGAGCGGTCATCATCGTCGTCAATAAGTGGGATGCCATCGAGAAAGATGAAAAAACGATGAAGGATTTTGAAGAAAAAATCCGTGCCCATTTCCTATTCTTGGATTATGCGCCAATCATTTATCTTTCTGCCTTAACTAAAAAACGGACACATACCTTAATACCAGTCATTGATCAGGCTAGTGAGAATCATGCTATCCGTGTTCAGACAAATGTATTGAATGAAGTGGTAATGGATGCCGTGGCGATGAATCCGACACCGACTCATAATGGCAACCGTTTGAAAATTTATTATACGACTCAGGTAGCGATCAAGCCGCCTACTTTCGTTGTATTCGTTAACGATCCTGAGTTATTGCATTTCTCATATGAGAGGTTTTTAGAAAATCGAATTAGGGATGCCTTTGGTTTTGAAGGAACACCAATACGAATTTTTGGACGTCAGAGAAAATAGTAAAAGGTGGTTATACAATGGAGAAAGCAAAAGAAAGCATCGCAGTGATTGGTGCAGGTAGCTGGGGAACTGCTTTAGCGATGGTCATAGCTGATAACCAGCATGAAGTGAGGTTATGGGGACATAATCAGAAACAAATTGATGAAATCAATCAAAATCATACGAATGGAAAATACTTGCCTGGGATTGAATTGCCTTTGGGGATTCAAGGGTATTCTTCCATTGAGGAAGCGTTGGTCGGGATTGAAATAATAATCTTGGCTGTGCCGACTAAAGCCTACCGGGAAGTGCTGGGTCAGATTAAAGAGGCTCATGATAAACCATTGACAATCGTTCATGTGAGTAAGGGGATTGAACCTGATTCCCTGCTTCGTATTTCGGAAATGATTGAAGAAGTATCTTCGGCGGATTGGCTTAAAGATATAGTGGTTCTTTCAGGGCCGAGCCATGCAGAAGAAGTCAGTCTTCGTCACCCGACAACAGTTGCCGTTTCTTCAAAGAATATGAAAGCTGCCGAAAAGGTTCAAGACATCTTTATCAACAATAATTTCCGTGTGTATACAAATCCGGACTTGATTGGCGTTGAAATCGGAGGGGCATTAAAGAACATCATTGCCTTAGCTGCCGGCATTACGGATGGGTTAGGCTATGGTGATAATGCCAAGGCTGCCTTAATAACACGTGGATTGGCTGAAATTTCCCGTCTAGGGGTGGCCATGGGAGCTAACCCACTTACTTTTTCCGGATTAGCTGGAATAGGTGATTTGATCGTCACTTGTACAAGCGTTCATTCCCGAAATTGGAGAGCTGGGAATATGCTTGGTAAAGGGCAAAAGCTTGAAGAAGTATTGGAAAACATGGGTATGGTCGTCGAAGGTGTCAGAACGACTAAAGCCGCCTATCAATTAGCTCAGAAGTACGAAGTGAATATGCCGATTACTGAAGCCCTGTACGATGTCTTATTCAATGGGGAAGAAGTGAAAAAGGCAGTTGACCTTTTAATGAATCGTTCAAAAACGAATGAAATGGAAGAACTTTTTAACATATTGGATAGCAGACAGCAGGATTAACCTTGAATCTGTTGATTTTAATAAAAGAATTTCATTAAATTAGGCATTCGATGATGCGCCTTGCCATGTATCAGCATACAATGCAACGAAAGTAAACTAGTAATTTGACCTCGGCACGGGGGGATTTAGTCAAATGAGCGGAAGATATCTTGATATCTTCTGCTTTTTTTATGGGCAAAAATCAGCGGTTCACTTTTAGCTAACTTTAAGGATTATGAATAATTGAATAAGTTATTCAAATTTGCATCAAATATTCTCCTTATTTCCTTATTTTTTGTTAAATTTCGACTATTTTTTTTGGTATGAAAATTGCGAAGTGTAATATGACCAATAAAATTATAAGGAATTCCAGAAAAGTTGGTTAACTTTTCTGCTTAAATGGGAAGGGGAATGATACATGCAAACAGGTCAATTGAAAAGGTCTTTAAACTTATGGCATATCGTATTGCTAGGTGTTGGATATATGACGCCGATGGTTGTTTTTGATACATTCGGGATAGTTTCCGAAAAAACGGGGGGGCATGTGCCAACCGCTTATGTCATCGCTCTTTTAGCGATGTTGTTTACAGCAGCCAGTTATGGGAAAATGGTGAAAATTTATCCGCAGGCAGGTTCAGCCTATACTTATACACAAAAAACGATCAATCCGCATTTAGGCTTCCTTGTCGGATGGTCATCGATGCTTGATTACTTATTTTTACCGATGGTGAACGCCATTTTAACAAAAATATACTTAACAGCACTTTTTCCAGAAGTATACCCGTGGATATGGGTGGTGGCATTTGTCCTTTTAATGACAGGCATTAACTTATTCAATGTTAATTTTGCTGCCAACTTTAATAGCTTTCTTGTTTTTTTTCAAATGTTGGTCATCATTATTTTTGTGGCACTTGTCGTTAAAGGAGTCATGAGTGGAGAAGGAACAGGAGAGGTCTTATCGGTTCAGCCATTCATCGGGCCTCATATTGAAATGTCGACGCTCATAACAGGTGCTACAATCCTTTGTTTTTCATTTCTGGGGTTTGACGCTGTCACTACATTATCGGAAGAAACAACAAATCCAACCAAAACGGTTCCCCGGGCCATCTTTTTGACTGCCCTTATCGGAGGGATTTTATTTGTGACGGCTTCATTCTTTACACAGTTATTTTTCCCGGATATTTCACGTTTTAGCGATCCTGAAGCGGCTTCCCCGGAAATTGCCCTTTTCGTGGGCGGGAAGTTATTTCAAGCCTTCTTTCTTGCAGGAACTTTATCCGGTACTCTTGCCTCCGGTCTTGCATCTCATGCTAGTGTTTCCAGGTTGTTATATGTCATGGGGCGTGACCAAGTGATCCCGAAAAAACCATTTGGGTTTGTTCACCCCAAATACAACACGCCATTCTTTAATGTCATATTCGTCGGGGTCATTTCAATGGTTGCCTTATTCCTTGATTTGGTTACGGCTGCTTCCCTCATAAACTTTGGGGCTTTAATTGCTTTTACTTTCGTGAATATTTGTGTAATCGTCCATGCAATTAGAAACAAAAGTTTCCTTACGATTAAGGGATTTCTTACAACTATTCTGTCCCCGGTTATTGGCGCGGCATCGGTCTTCATCCTTTGGCTTAATCTTGGTATGAGTTCATTGATTCTAGGAGTTGTCTGGGCGGTTATTGGAATTGGTTATCTTCTGTACCGGACAAAATGGTTTACGGACTCCCCTCCGCTATTTCATTTTGAAGAAGCCCAGTGAATCCAAGCTATTCACGAAACGAAGGAGGTTGTTATATATTTCTGATGCTTTTGATTGCGTACAGTTACGGACAGGGCAAAGGTCATTTGATCGGGCCGGTTCGGTTCGACATATGCTTACAGAAACAAGTCGATTAATCCAAATGATACTAAAGGATTATTTATTCATTTCAATGGTTAATTCCTTGTTATTCAGCTTTTCTTTTCAGCAGCTTTTGCTTCTGTACCTGCCTATGCATGGGTGTTGAGTTTACTGATTATTGTGACGGTTATCAATGTTGTTGATGAGAAAATGGCTACGAAAGCAAGGCTTCCCTTACGATGTCTCCTTGCTTTCCATTGCCATATTCGCCAATTTTTCTATTCGTGACGGGGAAGGAACGGGAACTCTTTGGAGTTTTCATTCTTTCTATAATCCAAATGAGTCATTTTCTTACATCGTGCAGGTGCTGCACTCCTATTTTCTCGTTTCCTGGCTTTGATTCGGCAATGCCATTTACTGAGGAAACGGCCGATTAAATCCTGAACTAAGAAAAGGTGAACGGTCGAAAAAAGTTTAAGATGATCTGGTTTTAGGTCAAAAGGGTCCCTTAAAGGACCCTTTTATTGTGGGTTGAATAAAGGTAAATTATGGATACATGTAAGGGTGCATATTATTTTTTATCTTGCAATTCAGAATTATGTTAAAATAGGTTAGGTTACAAAAGGAGAGTGAAACTGTGTTATCTATTCCGGATGATAAAATTAGACCATTCATAACTATAACAATTGATCAGCCAACATTTTCAGAGCAAAAAATTGATGAGATACAGGAACCTTTCTTCTTTCTTATGAAGGAAAATCAAGTATTTGCGTATATCCGCATGGATGACCTCCCGTTAAATGAAAAAATAACGACAGTCGATCAGCTTTTACAGTATGCTTTTTCGATCGATAATGTCTGTAAATTAACTCCTAACATATCCTTGCCGCTTCTGTTTCAAATTATTGGTGAACCTATCGTACTGATAAAAACGGATGATGGCCTGCTTACCGGTTATGTAAAAAGGGAAGATGTGTTAGCTGAATTATTTAAGCAGGACAGCAAACAAAATTTAGACCTGCTAAATGTTATTTTAACTTCGATTCCTATGGGGATTTTTGTGGCTGATAAAGAAAAAAATATCGTGAACTTCAATGAATCAGGCTTGAAGATGATAAAAAAGCCTTCTGAACAAGTCCTAAATGAACCTGCTGCGAACATCTTCAATAAGCAACATATACATAGCGTGTTTGCCAGCGGGAGCAGTATTCTGAATCAGCTGGAAATCACTGATGTCATGAGTGTGCTTGTCGACTATAGTCCGATTCTGAACCATGAAAAAGAAGTCGAAGGGCTGATCATCATCGTTCAGGATTTACCGATGGTTGAGGAAATGGCCATGGAAATAGAATTAATAAAAAGCTCGAATAAAGACTTGAATGCCATTTTAGCGAATATCTATGATGAAATACTTGTAGTCAATCAAAAAGGGGAGCTGCTGCGCTATAGTGACAGCATCATCTCAGGATTCTGGGGGAAGGATTTAAAAGATTATATCGGGAAGAATCTCTTGCAACTAGAAGATGAAGGGATTTTTAATCCTTCGGTCACCCGATTGGTCCTTGAACAAAAAAAGAAAGTATCGATTGTCCAAGATACGAAAATGAATAAGAAAGTCCTTTCTGTCGGAACTCCTGTATTCAATGAAAAAGGGGATATAGAGCGTATAGTCATTGCTTCAAGGGATATAACCGAAACGACACAATTGAAATCGGAATTAAATGAAATGAGGAAAGAACTGGACTCATTCAAAAAACAAGATCAATTTTATAAAGAGTTGATTTTTGCCAGTCCTAAAATGGAGCAGATAATCAGCCAAGTCAAGAAAATCGCTCATTTTTCATCCACTGTTTTAATCAACGGGGAGTCAGGGGTAGGTAAAGAAGTGATAGCTGAAGCCATTCATAAAATGGGTAGGCGGTCCAAGCAACCTTTCCTGAAGATAAATTGCGGGGCGATTCCGGAAAACCTCCTCGAAAGTGAATTGTTTGGTTATACGAAGGGTTCATTTACAGGAGCTGATAAAAATGGGAAGGTAGGATACTTTCAACAGGCCAATAAAGGTGTTTTATTCCTTGATGAAGTGGGTGACATGCCTATTCATCTTCAAGTCAAGCTGCTGAGGGTCCTCCAGGAACAGGAAGTGATCCCGATAGGCAGTACTACACCTATCTCCATTGATGTTCAAATTGTTGCGGCCACGAATAAGAGTCTGGAAAAAATGGTCGAGATGGGGACGTTCAGAGAAGATTTATTCTATCGATTGAACGTCATTCCCATTCATGTGCCCCCTTTAAGGGAAAGGCCGGAGGATATACCGCCGCTAGCCTTTCATTTTCTGCAAAAACTGAATGAAAGGTATCAGCGGAATTACCACTTTTCCCCCGATGCCTTAAATATACTGGAAGTCTATACATGGCCGGGGAACATTCGTGAATTGCAGAACATGATTGAAAGATTGGTTGTTTCTGCTGATGAAGAGATGATCGATGCTGACTTCATTCAAAGGTTCATTCCGGTCGGCAGTGACTTTAAACAAACGAAACCCATCATTACCAGAATCCTTCCTTTACAGGAAGCACAGGATCATGTCGAAGAGCAATTGATCATGCTTGCCATGAAACAGTATAAAACTACGACCAAAGCAGCAAAAGCTCTGGGGATAAGTCAATCGTCAGTGAGCAGGAAGTATCAAAAAGTTTTAGCTGAACAGAGTAAGAGAATCGAAAAAAATGCATATTGAAAAAAAGCCGTTGTCGAGTGATGATAATCACTTGTCAGCGGCTTTTTTTAAGAAAAGAAAAAGCTTTTAAATGAATTTTCAAGGATGATTATGCAATGGGGAATAGTAATATGCAAATTTGCATAGTTTAAGAGCGGTTTATCAAAAATAATGCGATTTTATTGGGAAATTATATTGGCACGGTTCTTGCTTGATTAGTAAGTATAAGAAAAAAGGGAGGTAATCATTAAAGTTTCATCAGAGGCGGTCTTCATTAACAAATCCACTAAAGTTATAAAAAAAGGAGATTTTAAAATGTCAATTAACGTAAAAAGTAAAAATACTCAAGCCAACCAAACAGCAACTCAGGATTATATTAAAAAAGTGCTTCAATTAATCGAACAAAAGGAAATTTCAAAAGAAGATGCGCAATGGATAACAAAAGAAACGGTCGAGAATTTCCGGAACCATGTAAACCCAGGGTTCTTGGAATATCGGAAGACGGTCACTAAAGACACACAATTCGCTGCGGTGGAGTGGTCTGATCAAGATTCCTGTTTTACGGATGTTAATGGAAAAAAATATATCGATTGTTTAGGTGGCTTTGGTATTTATAATGTTGGCCATCGTAACCCTAAAGTCGTTAAGGCCGTAACCGATCAATTGCAAAGACAAGCCCTTCATAGCCAGGACTTACTAGATCCATTGCGTGCAATGCTTGCAAAGATCCTAGCCGATATCACGCCAGGGGATTTAAAATACTCATTCTTTACGAACAGCGGTACGGAGAGCGTGGAGGCTGCACTTAAGCTCGCTAAAATGTACAGTGATAAATACACGATTATTTCCACGACAAAATCATTCCATGGTAAAAGTCTTGGTTCCCTATCGGCAACGGCAAAGGGCATGTTCCGTAAACCGTTCATTCCACTGATTCCTGGTGTGCGTCATGTACCTTTCGGTGATGTGGATATGATGAGAAAAACGTTTGAAAGCTGTGCGTTGGTCGGTGAAGATGTTGCTGCTGTGCTGTTGGAGCCGATCCAGGGTGAAGGAGGGGTCATCCTCCCTCCGCAAGATTATTTAAAGCAGGTTCGGGCATTATGTGATGAATATGATGCGTTATTGATATTGGATGAGGTGCAAACAGGAATGGGACGTACAGGTAAAATGTTCGCTTCTGAGCTCTATGATGTTGTTCCGGATATTATTTGTTTAGCGAAAGCATTTGGCGGCGGAGTAATGCCTGCAGGGGCTGTGGTAGCCAATGAGAAAGTGTTTAAAAGCTGGTTCGATAATCCATTCATGCACACTACGACATTTGGAGGGAATCCACTCGCGTGTGCTGCTGCCATCGCTACGATCGACGTGCTTTTGGAAGAAAATTTACCTCAGCGTGCTGCAGAAGTTGGAGAATACTTCCTAAATGGGTTAAAGGAAGTGGCTAACGAGCACAAAGATAAAGTATTGGAGATTCGCGGCCAAGGATTGATGATTGGTATCGAGTTCCATAAAGACGAAGTGGGTTATGAATTTTCAAAAGCCCTATTTGATAAAGGCATATTGGTGGCAGGAACGCTTATAAACTCCAAAACAATCAGGATTGAGCCGTCATTGACTATTCATTTGGATGAAGTGGATACAGTCATAAAAGCGTTTAAAGAGGTCTTGCCGACGCTTCAATCTTAATTTAAATAAGCAGAAAAACAGCCTTTAGGCTGTTTCAGACTGTAGACAAACTCGATGAAAATCGAGTTTGTCTATTTTTTATGAGTTGTACAATTTGGCCGTTGATTTTCCACTCCAGGCACTCGCTTTCCGCGGGCGGTCGGGGAGCCTCCTCGGCTTTCGCCTGCGGGGTCTCCCCTAGACGCGCTTTTCCCGCAGGAGTCTCGTACCTTCCGTTCCAATCAACTTTGTCTTACCTTTTAGATAAACACTTTTGCCTGGAGTCATTTTTGTTTTAAAATAGAAGTATTAAAACTTGAGGTGATGAGGATGCTTTCTAAACATGATTCTATTCAGCGAGATCAACTTGAAATGATTACGTTAGATCAACTGGTGCCACTGAACCATTTGGTTCGTAAAATGGAGGCTGCCATTGACTTCACTTTCATTTATGACTTGGTGAAAGAGATGTATTCAGAGGTAGGACGCCCAAGTATTGATCCAGTTATTTTAGTTAAACTGACATTCATTCAATATACCTTCGGTATTCGTTCCATGCGTAAAACGATTGAAGAAGTTGAAACCAATATGGCTTACCGTTGGTTCTTAGGCTATGGTTTCCATGATAAAGTACCTCATTTCTCTACGTTCGGGAAAAATTATGAGCGACGCTTTAAAGATACAGACCTGTTTGAACAGATTTTCTATCGCATTTTAATGACAGCTGCTAATAAAAAGTTAATAAGTGCTGAACACGTTTTCGTGGATTCCACACATGTGAAAGCCAGTGCGAATAAAAGGAAATTTGAAAAGAAAATCGTTCGTAAAGAAACACGAGCGTATCAAGGGCGTCTTCAAGAAGAAATCAATCAAGATCGTGAAAAACATGGAAAGAAGCCTTTTCCATCAGATAAATTTGATAAAGAAGAGACCAAAGAGATTAAAGAAAGTACAACGGATTCTGAGAGTGGCTACTATGTGAAAGATGAACGAACAAAACAGTTTGCCTATTCATTCCATGCGGCCGCAGACCGCAACGGTTTTGTATTGGGAACGATTGTAACACCTGGAAATATACATGACAGTCAGATCTTAGAGCCACTAGTTGAACAAGTGATTGAGAAAGTTGGAAAACCGGAAGCCGTTGCCGCAGATGCAGCTTATAAAACACCAGCGATTACAAGCTACCTATTTAACAAAGAAATCATACCGGCTTTACCTTATACACGTCCTCGCACCAAAGAAGGATTTTTCCGCAAACAGGACTATGTATACGATGAACATTTTGATTGTTACCTTTGTCCTTCGGGAGAGCTATTAAAGTACTCAACAACCAATAAAGAGGGCTATCGCGAGTATAAATCACCCAAACACACTTGTGCGACATGCTCATTTTTATCTCAGTGTACAGAAAGCAAAGACCATCAAAAAGTGGTGACACGGCATATTTGGCAAACACATGTGGAAGAAGCAGATCATCTGCGTCATCATCAAGATGTAAAAACTATATATGCGAAACGTAAAGAAACGATTGAGCGTGTATTCGCAGATGCAAAAGAAAAGCATGGTATGCGTTGGACAACTTTAAGGGGACTTAAAAAATTGTCGATGCAGGCGATGCTTACTTTCGCTGCCATTAATTTAAAGAAGATGGCCAATTGGACATGGCGAGGTCCAAAAATGGCCTAACATAGTGGGCTCGTAGAGCCCCAATCTCCTAACTTCAGGCAAAAATTCAAAGGGAATCTCAAAAAGGGGTTCGGAATTTTTTAATTCCGAACCCCTTTTGTCTACAAACTGAAACAGCCTTTAGGCTGTTTTTTTGTTGATTGGAAGGAGAAAGTATGGAAAATTCATTATATATTTCTCGTTATTTAACCGCACCTCAGAAATTTTTTTGCGAAAATTAGTCATGAAAACGAGAATTACACAGTTTGGACAATGATTTAATTCCTTTAACGTAATTTGGTATGTTATAATAATTTCTGGAAAAAGGAGTGATGAAGATATGACACCTGCTCTGCAAAAAATGTGGATATCCTTTATAGCTATGGGCTTTATGGTTATCTCTATATTTCTAATCTACTTAAGCCGTTATAAATTAAAAGGTTTTTGGAGAGGCTTGACAGCAATTATCGCATACATACTTATGATTCTAGCCGGCTTGATCATCCTTATCGTTGTTCTTAGCGGGCCAACCACTTGATAGGTGAGGAGAAATGATGAAGAATTTATTCAAAATATTATGTTTATTATGCATCTCCGTATCATTATCTGGCTGTTTATATCCGGAAAAGCAAAAAATGCAAAACCAACTGCCTTATAAAGAGCAAATACAATCCGTCCAAAGTGCAGTCGATCAATTTCAGAAAGACGAGGGTGGCATACTGCCCATCGTTACAAAAGATGCAGAGACACCGATTTATCAAAAATATGTCATAAAGTTTTCTAAGATCTCGCCGAGGTACATGGCTGAACCGCCGGACAATGCCTTTGAATCAGGAGGTGTCTTTCAATACATCCTCGTTAATGCCGAAAAGGATCCGACTGTAAAGCTGTTGGATGTCAGGATGGCACAGAAGATCCAGGATGTTTCCTTGAGATTGACTGCTTATCAGCAAAGCAATGGATACCCGCCATTTAAGGAAAGGTTATCCGATAATGTCTTTACGCTCGATTATGAAAAAATGGGCCTGAAGGAAGCTCCTACGGTCACGAGTCCATTTTCACAAAAAGATTTATATCTTGTAGTCGATGGCCAAGGTGATATTTTTGTTGATTATACCCCGGATTTACTTGAGGCATTAAAGAAGCATGATGGGGAAGTCAAGCCAGGTGAGGATATCCGGGACCTGCTAGTGCAGAGTTCGGAGTTCGTACCAGCCTATTCATTGCCATATACAATTGATGAAAAAACAAATAATCCAATATTTCTTACAAAATAGGCATAACCCTTCTTCTACAAAATATATTGTAGGGGAAGGGTTATTTCTTTATCTTTATTTCATCTTACTTTTAAAATAACAACCCTTATATAAAATTTCTGGTGGAGGAAGGGAATGAACCAGGGAAATAATTGGAATAAATTTTTAGGACAACATCATAGATATATAGTGTCCTAAATAAAAGCAAATGGATAAACGAAATCCCAAAACTCTAATTCGGGAGGGGATACCTTGGAAAAGGTAGATATTTTTAAAGATATAGCTGAACGGACCGGTGGCGATATTTATTTGGGGGTGGTCGGTGCCGTCAGGACTGGGAAATCCACATTTATTAAAAAATTCATGGAGTTAGTCGTTATTCCGAATATCCCTTCAGAGGCCGACCGTGCAAGGGCACAGGATGAATTGCCTCAAAGTGCTGCTGGAAAGACGATCATGACGACAGAACCAAAATTCGTACCCAATCAGGCAGCATCGATTCAGGTAGCTGAAGGGCTCGAAGTTAACATTCGTTTAGTCGATTGTGTCGGTTATACAATACCTGGGGCTAAAGGGTATGAAGATGAAAATGGTCCCCGCATGATTCACACGCCTTGGTATGAAGAGCCGATTCCGTTCAATGAAGCGGCTGAAATAGGTACTCGCAAAGTAATTCAGGATCATTCCACATTAGGTGTAGTCGTTACGACGGATGGGTCAATAGGGGAAATTCCTCGTAGTGATTATTTAGAGGCGGAGGAAAGGGTTGTTGAAGAATTGAAGGAGGTTGGCAAGCCATTTATCATGATTGTCAATTCCGTTCAGCCTCACCACCCAAATACGGTAGCACTGAAGGAATCCTTGCAGGAAAAGTATGATATCCCTGTATTGGCCATGAGTGTCGAAGGAATGCGGGAATCGGATGTTTACAGCGTACTGCGTGAGGCCCTTTACGAATTCCCGGTACTCGAAGTCAATGTGAATCTCCCGAGCTGGGTAATGGTTCTGCGAGAAGATCATTGGTTAAGGGAAAGTTACCAGGAAGCGGTTAAAGAGACCGTTAAGGACATTAAACGCCTGAGGGACGTAGATCGTGTTGTCGGTCATTTTAATGAATTCGAGTTCATTGACCGTGCCGCGCTTGCAGGCATTGAGATGGGGCAGGGTGTTGCGGAAATCGACCTGTACGCCCCTGATGAGCTCTATGATGATATTCTGAAGGAAATAGTCGGTGTGGAGATTCGGGGCAAGGATCATCTGTTATCTTTGATGCAGGACTTTGCGTATGCCAAAGCAGAATATGATCAGGTGGCAGATGCACTGAGAATGGTCAAACAAACCGGATATGGTGTCGCAGCACCTTCCCTTAACGATATGAGTCTTGATGAACCGGAAATCATCCGTCAGGGAGCCAGGTTCGGTGTAAGGCTAAAAGCTGTAGCTCCTTCCATCCACATGATCAAGGTCGATGTCGAATCCGAATTCTCGCCAATCATCGGGACGGAAAAGCAAAGTGAAGAATTGGTCCGGTATCTGATGCAGGATTTCGAAGACAATCCACTTTCCATTTGGAACTCTGATATTTTTGGCAGGAGCCTAAGTTCCTATGTAAGGGAAGGCATACAGGTGAAATTAGCGATGATGCCAGACAATGCGCGCTATAAATTGAAAGAGACACTGGAGAGAATAATTAATGAGGGCAGTGGGGGATTGATTGCCATCATCTTATAAAAACGTTTTAAAGCTGGACCAATTCCTTCAATGGATTGGTCTTTTTGCATGCAATGGACAAAAGTATCCCAAGAAAAATACCCCTTATGAAGGCCAATATTTGAAAAAACCAGTTGTTTTTTAGTATAATCTTGAAAAAACCCTGTGGTTAAGCGATTTTCAGTAATATAATAAGTTTAATTTCTATAAAAAAGGGAAATGATGAATAGCGAAAGACAAAATTTATAATATATACAATTATTAATGAAAAGATTCCCATTATTTTTTGAATTCCCTTGCTAAGCTAATAGGATTTGTGATAATCTACATACAGAAAACGCGTTATAACAGCGATTTCAACCTATTTCCAAATTTCCGGATGCATTATTTGGAAATTAATTCGGCTTGGTAATCCTTGATTTCCATGGAATGAATTTTTTTGGACCGAAACTAATAACAAATCACTATTATAGTGTTGTAATAATGATTTTTTATAAAGAATCCTTTTGGGAGGAGGTGAATGGCATGAACAAAACAGAATTGATTAATGAAGTTGTTACAGCAACTGAAATTTCTAAGAAAGACGCTACAAAAGCTGTTGATGCTGTTTTTGATACAATCTTAGAAGCTCTAAAAAACGGTGATAAAGTCCAATTGATTGGTTTTGGTAACTTTGAAGTTCGTGAACGTGCGGCTCGTAAAGGCCGTAACCCACAAACTGGTGACGAAATTGAAATTGCAGCTAGCAAAGTGCCAGCTTTCAAACCTGGTAAAGCACTGAAAGATGCAGTGAAGTAATTCTACCATTACATACGGGTGCTTAACCGAAAAGGGCCGCGTGAAAACGCGGCCCTTTTTTTGCTTCTTAATTTCTATCTGTGATAATATAAAAGACAGTGAATATTTCAGAAACGCTGTAAATGGCAAATCCGTCAAAAGCCATTACAAAAAAGCCGATTCCGAGGAAACTGCCTTTCAAGAGCGTCATTGCAAGTGGGAATGGGTGGCCTTGATAATAGGAAATATGGATGTCAGGGTGTAATGCCTTGAATTTTATTCTGAATACATAATATTAATGATTTTTTAGGAGGTACTATAAATGGCTAATGTTGATCATGCCAAAATAGAAGAAGCGGTTAAAATGCTTCTTGAGGCTGTAGGGGAAGACCCAACGAGGGAAGGATTGCTTGATACTCCTGGCCGTGTAGCCAGAATGTATGAAGAAATTTTTTCTGGACTTAATCAGGATCCAAAAGAGTATTTCGATACTGTTTTTGGAGAGGATCATGAAGAACTAGTACTTGTAAAGGATATTCCGTTTTACTCAGTCTGTGAACATCATTTAGTCCCTTTTTACGGAAAAGCACATGTAGCATATATCCCGAAAAACGGAAAAGTAACTGGGTTAAGTAAATTGGCACGGGCGGTTGAGGCTGTATCAAAGCGTCCGCAACTTCAAGAGCGGATCACTTCGACAGTGGCTGACTCGATAATGGAAAAGCTTGAGCCTCATGGTGTAATGGTTGTAGTAGAGGCTGAACATATGTGCATGACCATGCGAGGTGTAAAAAAACCCGGATCTAAAACAGTGACTTCAGCTGTAAGGGGAACGTTTGCGAAGGATCACCGCACTAGAGCGGAAGTGCTGGCATTCATAAAAGACTAAGGACATGGGGGCAGGAAAAAAATGAATGAAAAAAAGATTCTGAATGATTTTGTCGTAATCAAAGCCATTGAGGATAGTGTGAATGTCATCGGGTTAACAAGAGGTACGGACACCAAGTTTCATCACTCCGAAAAACTTGACTCAGGAGAGGTGATGATCGCACAATTCACAGAGCATACCTCGGCGATTAAAATCAGGGGCCATGCAAAAGTTTATACTCCATTCGGGGAGATAGAAAGTGATTCTAAAAAGAATTCACCTGACAAATGATAGCTCCAATTTAATTGGTTAAATATAAATCAATCATCTGATATCGCGTTTAACAAGCCGTAAATTTCCCGCATCCATTTTCTTGAAGAGCAAATGATGAAGGTTTCCTTATTTTTGGAAGTTTCATTTTATAAACGTTGTCCATTTCATCTGATTGTTTTTATGGTATAATAATGTGTATTTTACACAGACAGAAACCAATATGTATGAAAAAAATTATCTTTCGGGGATGCAAGGGTGATCTCAATTGTTAAACATAACGGACGACATAAGGCAATTAAAACGATTAATAGAAACGAAAGCTCAACATCCATATTTATTGAAGCATATACAAAAGCCAAGCTTGGACGAAGATAAACTGATATTGCTTTGGGGATTGTTTAACGATTTGGACGTTTTAAACGAAAAACGGAATCAATACATCATTTCAACCATGTTAGTGCAAATAGCTCTGGATACCCATGAAATCGTCTCGAATTCGGGTGATGGAATCGAGTTGCCTGAGGTATTGAAAAATCGCCAATTACAAGTGCTTGCTGGAGATTACTATAGTGGCTTATACTATCAAGGGCTTGCCAGTGTGGGTAATGTTGATATGATCCGTATACTTTCAAGCGCAATAAAAAAAATAAATGATAATAAAATCATTCTTTATCAACAAGGGTCCATTAATGATGTACCAACGCTTTTAATGACGATAAAAGCGATCGAGGCTTCGCTAATCCATAAACTGGCGGATTACTATAATGAGCCTGCCTGGATAGACATATCGGAAGATCTGCTGCTTTTGAAAAGGCTGCATGCCGAGAAGCGGAGCTATCTGAAAACGGGTCAATCTATAGTTTTTGATGTCCTAAGGGCAATGCCTTTTGATGACTCGATTAGTGGGGACGTACTCATTTCGGAAAAAGAAGAACAGGTACGGGCCCAATTCGATAAGTGCCTGAGGGATGCCAGGCAATCCGTACAGTGCTCGATGCGGAAACTTGCAAAGTTTGATGATGAACTTCTTGATAGAGTGAAAGTCATCTTGGAACAAACAGAGAGTATAGCAAATTCATATGTGAAAGAAGGGTGAGTCATGGAGCAGTCTAAAGAGCAAAAAGTTCATCATGTCTTCGAAAAGATCTACGGAAACTATGACAAGATGAATTCCCTCATCAGCTTTAAACAGCATCTTAAATGGCGGAAGGCTACAATGGCCATCATGAATGTCCCAAAAGGCGCCCATGCACTTGATGTATGCTGTGGAACAGCGGACTGGACCATTGCCCTTGCTAATGAAGTAGGACCGGAAGGAAAGGTTGTTGGTCTCGATTTTAGTAAGAACATGCTGAAAATCGGCGAACAAAAGGTGAAAGAACTCAATTTAGATCAAGTTTCCCTAATGCATGGGAATGCAATGGAACTTCCTTTTGAGGATAATAGCTTTGATTATGTCACGATTGGTTTCGGGCTGCGGAATGTCCCTGATTACATGCAAGTGCTTAAAGAGTTAAACCGGGTAGCCAAGCCAGGTGGAATGGTCGTTTGCCTGGACACTTCACAGCCAACGATGCTTGGCTTTAAACAGGGCTATTACTTTTATTTCCGTTTCATCATGCCCATGTTCGGCAAATTATTCGCAAAAAGTTATAGCGAATATTCATGGTTGCAGGAATCAGCTCGAGATTTCCCAGGCATGAAAAAGCTTGAAAGCATGTTCAAGCAGGCAGGAATGGATAATGTCAGTTACAAGGCCCATTTCGGCGGTGTTGCAGCAACACATTTCGGGTACAAGCCTTCAAAATAAGCATAATAGGAATGGACAAAGCTGGGTGGAATGTATGAAATTTAAAATGATGTATTCGTTTTTGAATGCAGATTTGCAATTAATAGAAAAAGAACTGGAAGCCGCAATTGAAGCGGATTCCACTGTTTTAAGGGAGGCTTCCCTACATTTACTGCAATCCGGTGGAAAGCGGATCCGTCCGGTATTCGTCCTTTTGGGTGCGAAGTTTGGCGATTATGATATACATGTCGTAAAGCATGTCGCAGCGACATTGGAACTGATCCATACAGCTTCCCTTGTGCATGATGATGTTGTAGATGATGCAGATTTACGCAGGGGATCTGCCACCATTAAGTCAAAATGGGATAATCGCGTCGCCATGTACACAGGCGACTTCATTTTTGCTCGTGCACTGGAAATGATGGCGGTGATCGAGTCGCCCCTTGCGCATCAAATTCTTGCTGATACTATGGTTGAACTATGCCTTGGGGAAATTGAACAAATAAAAGATAAATACAATTTCGAACAGAATTGGCGGATATATTTCAGAAGGATCAAACGAAAAACGGCATTGCTCATTGCATCGAGCTGCCAGTTGGGAGCCATTTCAGCCGGTGTTGAAGAGAAAATTCACCAAAAGCTATTTAAATTCGGGTATTATGTCGGTATGTCTTATCAAATCACCGATGATATATTGGATTTTACAGCTTCGGAAGAAGAGCTTGGTAAACCAGCCGGAAGTGATTTGATTCAAGGAAATATCACTTTACCAGTTTTGATTGCAATGGAAGATCCAAAGTTGAAAAGGCTTATCGAAACAGTTCGGGAAGATACGCCAAAAGACGAAATGTCCCACATAATCAATGAGATAAAATCATCCGGTGCCATTGAACAGGCTGCGAGGATCAGTGATATGTATTTAGAAAAGGCTTTTACTGAGTTGAAAGGTCTTCCTGCAATTAAAGCCAGAAAAACTTTATCCGATATCGCGAAAAATATCGGAAAAAGAAAGTTTTAATACTGGGAGTTGCGAAACTCATCAAACAATGGTAATATTCTAAAAGGATTGCCTTATATAGGCAAATAACAATGATACATATTAGGAGTGACATTCATGGAAAGAACATTTTTAATGGTTAAACCTGACGGCGTTCAACGTAATTTAATCGGTGAAATCGTTTCCCGTTTTGAAAAGAAAGGCTTCCTTCTTGCAGGAGCAAAATTAATGGTCATCTCTCAGGAATTGGCTGAGCAACATTACGGCGAACACAAAGAACGTCCTTTCTTTGGCGAATTAGTGGACTTCATTACTTCAGGTCCTGTCTTCGCAATGGTTTGGGAAGGCGAAAATGTAATCGCTACTGCACGTCAAATGATGGGTGCTACTAACCCTAAAGATGCAGCTGCAGCAACAATTCGTGGTGATTTTGCCGTAACTGTTGGCAAAAACATCATTCACGGATCTGATTCAGCTGAAAGCGCTGGACGTGAAATCGGTTTATTCTTCAAAGAAGAAGAACTTGTTGAGTATTCAAAACTTGTAAACGAGTGGGTTTATTAATTAATACGAACACACATAAAAAAAGCGGGTTCCATCGTCATTATGAGATGGAACCCGCTTTTTTTGTTTTGAGCTTATTTAATTTAAAGAAAATATGGCATTTTCCGATATATAAAGAGTAGAACTACTTAAAATCATTATGTGCAGGGGAGTCGTAGGAATGCCTCAGGAATATGAAGAGTTTATTCGTAATATCAAAATGTTGACAGGGATTGATTTGGCATCATATAAGGAAGGGCAAATGAAAAGGCGACTAACTTATCTATATGAAAAAAGAGGATATCATTCATTTCGTGAATACTATAAAGACATTCAAACAAGTCCGGGAGTATTAAATGAGTTTTTGGATAGAATGACAATCAATGTTTCAGAATTTTATAGAAATGCGAAAAGATGGGAAGTGTTGGAGCGAAAAATCCTTCCTGGGTTATTAGGAAGCAAAAAAAAGTTGAAAATATGGAGTGCCGCCTGTTCTACTGGTGAGGAACCATATACGATTGCAATGATACTATCCAATCTCGTTCCACTTAACCAGATAGAGATATTGGCGACGGATCTGGATGAAAATGTATTGGCGCGTGCGAAATTGGGAATTTATCCTGACCGATCCTTAAATGAAGTACCTGAAGAAATAAAAAGGAAATACTTTAAAAAACAAGCGGATTTTTATCATGTCGATGATGAAATCAAAAAGAGAGTGACATTTAAAAAGCAAAACCTTCTCGCAGATCGGTTCGAACAGGGATTCGATTTAATCGTTTGCCGCAATGTTTTGATTTATTTCACTGAAGAAGCCAAAAGTTTATTATATGAAAAATTCAGTGCATCACTAAAAGGCGGCGGGGTTTTTTTTGTAGGAAGTACCGAGCAAATATTCACCCCAGGAAAATATCAATTTGAAACGATCGACACATTTTTTTATAAGAAAAAGTAAATACCTTGAAAGGGACTGATTCTGCACAGAGCATTCAGTCCCTTTTCGTTTGTCGTGTAATAGCAAATCCAGTAGAACTTCAATTTGAAAGATTAAACTATATCGAAAATGTTTAAGTACTTGTAAAATAGATAGAAAAGTGATTAAATTCAAACAATATGGTTTTTACGTTTTACATATACCCACATTTCATAAAATTGTGGTATATTGATACATATACACTTTAAAGTGCTAAAAGGGGGCTGGAAGATGAGATATTTAACAGCGGGAGAATCACATGGTCCGCAACTGACTACTATAATTGAGGGATTACCGGCAGGAATGCCGATAACGAATGAGGATATTAATCAAGAATTAGGACGCCGGCAAAAAGGGCATGGGCGTGGAAGAAGGATGCAAATCGAGAAAGATCAGGTTTTCATATCTTCGGGAATCAGACATGGCTACACACTAGGTTCACCGGTGGCTTTGGTGGTTGAGAACGACGACTGGAAGCATTGGACAAAGATCATGGGAAGTGAAGGGCTTTCAGAGGAAGAGGCTGAAGAAATCAAACGTAAAATCACCCGCCCTCGCCCTGGTCATGCCGATTTGAACGGTGGGATTAAATACGGTCACCGTGATCTGAGAAATGTTTTGGAACGGTCTTCAGCCCGTGAAACGACTGTAAGGGTGGCAGCTGGGGCTGTCGCTAAAAAGCTATTGTCTCTATTGGGAATAGAAGTGGCATCGCATGTTTTGGAAATTGGTGGAGTGAAGGCAGAACCCCCCAAATACGAAACGATTCAGCAGTTGCAACAGGTGACAGAAGAATCTTCTGTAAGATGTTTTGACAAAAACGTAGAGCAACAAATGAAGGATGCAATTGATGAAGCGAAACAAAAAGGAGATTCCATCGGAGGCATCGTTGAAGTCATTGTAGAAGGAATGCCGGTGGGTGTAGGGAGTTATGTGCATTATGACCGTAAGCTTGATGCAAAACTTGCAGCAGCGATAATGAGCATCAATGCATTTAAAGGGGTGGAAATAGGTCTTGGATTCGAAGCGGCCCATCTATTCGGCAGTGATGTCCATGATGAAATCGCATGGGATGAAGAACAGGGTTATTACCGGAAAACCAATCGCCTCGGCGGTTTGGAAGGCGGTATGACAACGGGAATGCCGATTGTTGTGCGCGGTGTAATGAAGCCGATCCCTACTTTATATAAACCTTTGAAAAGTGTTGATATTGACACGAAGGAAGTGTTCGAAGCAAGTGTGGAACGTTCCGATAGTTGTGCAGTTCCTGCAGCGGCAGTAGTTGCCGAGGCAGTAGTTGCGTGGGAACTGGCGGCTGCCATCGTTGATCAATTCCCTTCAGATCGATATGAGCAATTAGCTGAATACATTAGATCTTATCGGGAAGAAGTAAAGGAGTTTTAAATCATGGAATCCATCCAAATAAAAACGGCTTCCAAGCAATATCCGGTTTTAATTGGCAAGAAGGCGATTAATGAATTGCCAGAATTAATAACACATGAATTAAATCATCTAAACAAGATTCTGATTATAACTGATGAGAAAGTGGCGGAACTTCATTTGCAAACTGTGAAAAACGCCCTTGTCAAGACGGGGAAACCTGTCCTGCATCATGTTGTGCCAGAGGGGGAGCATGCTAAAACTTTCGATGTGTTTTATGAATGCCAAAGCTACTGCTTATCCCAACAGCTTAATCGCAAGTCATTGATTATCGCCCTTGGTGGTGGTGCGGTCGGTGACTTGGCTGGATTTGTTGCGGCTACATTTATGAGAGGGATTCCATTCATACAGGTACCGACGACTTTGCTCGCCCACGATAGTGCAGTGGGCGGCAAGGTTGCCATCAATCATCCACTAGGAAAAAATATGATTGGGGCCTTTCACCAGCCTGAAGCTGTCATATATGATCTTGAATTCTTAAAAACCCTGCCGCTTAAAGAATTAAGGTCAGGTTTTGCCGAAGTCATTAAACATTCCTTGATAGCCGATAATGAGTTTTATCTATGGTTAAAGTCGAATATTGTGGATTTGAATGATATTACGGATGAGCAATTCCTAACAATGATTACAAAAGGGATCGGCATCAAAGCTAAAATTGTCGAAGAGGATGAGAAGGAAACCGGCATTCGTGCCTTTTTGAATTTTGGTCATACGCTTGGGCATGCAGTGGAAGGTTCAATGGGATATGGAAACTTTACGCATGGGGAATCCATTTTAATCGGGATGGTATATGCTCTTAAATTAAGCAAAAAGAAAGTGGGTCTCGATTTTAAACTGGATGAGTTTATTAATTGGGTTTCTTCTTTAGGTTATCAAATGACCATTCCAACCCGACTTGAACATGCAATGCTACTGGAATTAATGAAAACGGACAAAAAATCAGTCAATGATGCAGCTACCTTTGTCCTGCTAAACGAAGTAGGGTCACCGCAACTAATGGATATAGGCGACTCTGATCTGATAGAGGAAATGGCGGATATGATATAGAGTTCTGGAGAAGGGGGACTATGTGTGATAAGAGGAATAAGGGGTGCCACTACAGTAGAAAGAGACACAGAGATGGAAGTGATTTCAGCTGTCGAAAAGTTGATGGCAGAGATCATTCAGGTCAACGAGATTGATCCCGATATGGTGGCTTCTGTATTTTTTTCTGCTACGGAAGAGATTCGTTCTGTCTTCCCTGCCAAAGCCTTGAGGAAATTCGAAGGCTGGACTTATGTACCGGTTACATGCATGAAAGAAATACCGGTGAGCAATTCCTTGCCATTTTGCATCCGGGTCATGATTCACGTAAATACGACGAAATCTCAAAAAGAGATACAGCATGTATATCAGGCAGGGGCTACGGTATTACGGCCAGATTTGACAAAGCAGATATAAGATGATTTTAAAGCTATGAATATGATATACTATTCTCACACTTTCTTACTTTAAAGTGATAAAAATATAGAGGTGATTGACATGAAATGGAATGAAGCGGTCCTTTCCTTGAAGTCTTATCAACCGGGAAAATCCACTGATGAAGTGAAAAAATTATACGGGTTGGAAAAAATCACGAAATTAGCTTCAAATGAAAATCCTTTTGGCTGTTCGGAAAAGGTCAAGGAGTCCGTTAGGAATTCAACCCATTCTTTTGCCATCTATCCAGATGGATATGCAACGATGCTTAGGGAAGCTGTTGCAAAACATACAGGTGTGAAAGAAACTCAGCTTATATTTGGGAATGGATCTGATGAGAACATTCAAATCATATCCAGAAGCATATTGGGAGCCGGGAAGAATACGGTCATGGCAACAGGCACTTTTTCGCAGTATCGCCATAATGCCACGCTTGAAGGTGCGGAAATCAGGGAAGTTCCTCATATTGACGGAGCTCATGATCTAGAAGGAATGCTAAAAGTTATAGATGAAAAAACCGCGGTTGTCTGGCTTTGTACACCAAATAATCCTACAGGTAAATATATCTCGGAACAGGACTTATTATCGTTCATCGAAAAAGTTCCGGAAGATGTTCTTATCGTTCTGGATGAAGCTTATTGTGAATATGCAACGGCTGAGGATTACCCGAGAACGAATCAATGGATTAATAAATTTAAAAACTTGATCATACTTCGTACATTTTCAAAAATTTATGGTCTAGCCAGTTTTAGGGTAGGGTACGGATTAGCTGATGAGGATATCATTCAGAAACTGGATCCATCCCGGGAACCATTCAATGTCAACACATTCGCACAGAATATTGCTATAGTCGCTTTGGAAGATCAAGCTTTCATTGAAAAATGCAAGGAAGAAAATCAGAAGGGGCTCAAGCGGTACTATGAATTTTGCAGTAAAGAAAATTTAGCTTATTACCCGTCACAAGGTAATTTTATCTTTATCCATTTTAAACAGGATGCCGACATGGTGTTTCAATATTTGCTTGAGCGCGGATACATTGCAAGATCGGGGAAATCTTTCGGTTTTCCTAACAGCCTAAGGGTAACAATTGGTTCTACTGAAGAAAATGAAGGAATGATTAACGCTATTAAAACTTTCTTGAATGAAGTTGAGGCACCTTCTGATTCGCTGCTATAAGGTTTTATCAAACCTAGAGGAGCATAAAAGATGCGGGGGAGAGAAGAGTGAAGGGAAAGGTTTTTGTAATAGGTCTAGGTCTAATTGGCGGATCATTGGCCATGGCTGTACGCCATGCACATCCTGAAGCCGTGATTGTTGGTACGGACCTAAGTGAAAAGAATATTCAACTATCGATGCTATTGGGGATCATTGATGATTCTGTATCATCTCTGGAAGCGGGAGCATGTGAAGCTGATTTGATTCTACTTGCTGTGCCTGTAAATGAAACCGTCAAGATTTTAGCTCAATTGGCTGAAATGGATTTAAAAAGTGATGTAATCATATCGGATGCAGGAAGTACGAAGGATACAGTCGTTAAGGCAGCAAAACCATTGATAGATAAAGGGGTGGCCTTCATCGGAGGGCACCCTATGGCTGGTTCCCATAAAAGCGGTGCCGGAGCAGCCAAACTTCATTTATTTGAACATGCATTTTATTTGCTTACTCCCGGCGATTCCATCGAAGAAGAAAAAGTGGAGCAACTGAAAGAGTGGTTACAAGGGACAAGAGCGAACTTTTTGGTTGTCACTCCTGCTACCCATGATAAACTGACTGGAGTCATTAGTCATTTTCCGCACATTGTCGCATCAGGGCTTGTTAAGCAGGCAGAAAATTATAGTAAGGAAAATAAGTTGATTTCAAGGCTTGCTGCAGGTGGTTTTCGGGATATTACAAGAATTGCTTCAAGCAGTCCGGAAATGTGGCGTGACATTTTGTTACATAACCGGGATGTGTTACTAGAATTAATGAATGATTGGCTTAATGAAATGGAGCATATAAAAGGGCTGGTAGCAGATGAAGATAGTGAAGAAATCCTACGATTCTTTACTGATGCAAAGATTTTCAGGGATGATTTGCCAACCCATGCGAAAGGCGCAATACCAGCGTTTTATGACTTATATATCGATATACCGGATTATGCCGGGATAATTTCTGAAATTACCGGATATTTGGCACAAGAAGGTATCAGTATTACAAACATAAGGATCATAGAAACCAGGGAAGAGATATACGGAGTGCTGGTCATCAGCTTCCAAACGGATGTTGATCGCATAAAAGCCGCGGATTGTATCTCAAGACATACAGATTATGAAACGATCCTAGCATGATATTAATAGGGAAGGATGGTTGTATGAATACAAAAAAATTACAAACGAACATCCAGTCATTACGTGGTTCGATTGCCATACCGGGAGACAAGTCCATCTCCCATCGTTCGATAATGTTCGGAGCCCTTGCCGAGGGGGAAACGACAGTCTCTAATTTTCTTCCAGGAGCCGATTGTTTAAGTACGATTTCCTGTTTTAAGCAGCTTGGAGTCCATATCGAACAAGAAGGCCAGCACGTCAGAATTGAAGGCAAGGGTTTTAATGGATTAAAGGAACCGGAAGCAGTGCTTGATGTCGGGAATTCGGGTACAACGATCAGGTTAATGATGGGCATTTTGGCGGGTCAAGATTTTTCGGCTGTTTTGGCAGGTGACGAATCGATAGCCAAACGTCCAATGACAAGGGTGGTCAACCCACTTCGTCAGATGGGAGCGGTCATTGATGGCCGTAAAGGAGCCGAATATACCCCGCTCTTCATAAGAGGAGGCAAACTACAAGGGTTTCGCTATGAATTACCTGTGGCAAGTGCGCAGGTCAAATCTGCGATAATCCTGGCTGGTCTACAGGCTGAAGGGGAAACGAGCATTATCGAACCGGAAGAGACCCGTGATCATACAGAACGAATGATCCAAGAGTTTGGCGGGAAAATCGAAAAAGACGGTCAAACGATTAAAGTAAGCGGAAATCAAGTCTTCAAAGGAACGGCCATCCATGTGCCGGGTGATATTTCTTCAGCGGCTTTCTTCATGGTGGCTGCAGCGATTACGGAAAATAGCGAAGTGGTATTAAAGAATGTGGGTCTTAATTCGACCAGAACTGGAATCATCGAAGTCATGAAATCGATGGGGGCGGACATTACGATTGAGAAGAAGACGGGCGTAGGTGAACCTGCAGGAGATATCATTGTCAGAAGCTCCCGACTAAAAGGAACCACCATCAGCGGTGATCTAATTCCCCGTCTCATCGATGAAATACCGGTAATTGCACTATTGGCAACACAGGCTGAAGGGATAACGACAATCAAGGATGCAGCAGAACTAAAAGTGAAAGAGACCAATCGAATTGATACGGTCGCAAATGAGCTTTCCATCCTGGGGGCAGATATAACTCCGACAGCAGACGGATTGATTATCAAAGGACGTAATGCCCTAAATGGAGGTACGGTTACAAGCCATGGAGATCATCGTATCGGAATGATGCTCGCTGTTGCAGCTTTGATAACGAATGGGGAAGTGGAACTTGCCGACCCTGATGCCATAGATGTATCATATCCACAATTTTTTGAGCATTTGACGGAATTGATAAAGTAACTATTAAAAAAGTTTACAAACCTTATTTGGTCTGTAAACTTTTTTTTTAAACGCTCTAAAGTGTTGAAAGCGCTAACATTTAGGCGTTTTTGCCTGTATTAATCATGAAAATTAAGAAAAAGGGATTCCTGATCAAAAAGGAGAATGAATGGATCATGGAGAATTAACTAGTAACCTTTTTTTAATGAGAATGAGGAGGGGACTTCATCAATGGAATACAGGGCTACAGTATGGTAAACTAATAAATACTGTTTACTATGCATCTCACTATTGCAACATGGGTATTTTGTCTTGATGGCAGAGAATGTCACATAATGACGTGAGTGTGTATGACTAGAGACCAAGTCAATCATGCAAAAGGAAGGAATCAACAATGAACACAGTGGAACAAGTTATACAGCATTTAAAAAAAGGGGAATTAACAGAAGCTCTTAAACATATAAATCGTATTAAATCATCAGAGTCAGCAGAGGACATATTGTTGCTGGCCGAGGAAATGCTCCAGCTTGGTTTTGTGGAGGAGGCAAAGGATCTTTTTGAACATCTTCTGGAACTCTATCCTGATGAAGGAGAATTGATTGTTTCGTTGGCGGAAATCCTGATTGACATGGACCAGGAAGATGAAGCGATGCTGATGCTTGAAAAAGTAAGTGCAGATGATGAAGTATATCCAAGTGCTTTGCTTTTGGAAGCGGACCTTTATCAATTACAGGGGATGGATGAGGTCAGTGAACGAAAATTACTGCAGGCAAAGGAAATACTTCCCGATGAGATCATCATTGATTTTGCGCTAGCTGAACTGTTCTTTCATCAAGGAAGGGATCAGGAAGCCATTGCAAATTACATAAAGGTTTTGGAACAGGAACAAGAAATCGCTGGAGTTAATGTCAATCAGAGGCTTGCTGAAGCATTAAGCAGTTCTGGGAAATTCGAGGAGGCCCTTCCGCACTTTGAAAAGGCCTTGAATGATGGACTTGAAATCAATACCCTATTTGAATATGCATTTACGGCTTTTCAGGCAGGTCTTTATGAGACAGCGGTACGAAAGTTTGTTGAACTGAAAGAATTAGATCATGAATACCATTCCCTATATTTATATCTGGCAAAGAGTTATGAACATCTTGAGGATTTGGAAAATGCCCTGAAAACGGTCAAAGAAGGAATCAAGGCTGATGAATTCAATAAGGAACTTTACTTCTTCGGTGGAAAAATTGCCTTGAAAAGCGGACTTGATGAAGAGGCGGAAAATCTATTTAAAGAAGCTCTTGCCATTGATCCAGGATACCTGGAAGCTGCACTTACCCTCTTGAAACTTTATATGCACCACGAAAGGTATGAAGATGTACTCGAGTGTATTGGTGAAGTAAGGCGGTATGGAGAGGATGATCCGCAGTTTGACTGGATAGCTGCTGTATCTTATCAACACACCGAACAATTTAAAGAGTCATTAACCAGCTATCATAAAGCATATAATTCATTCAAGAACAATCAAGATTTCCTGGAAGACTATGGTTTCTTTTTAATTGAAGAAGGAGACAGAGCCACATCTAGAGAAGTATTTAATAAGCTGCTTGAGATAAACCCAGCAAATGATGAGTATGCGATGATTTTGGAGCGGCTAGGTGAAAGTACAGATGAACTGTAGATAAGCGAAATGAAACTAAATCAAGACAGAGGAGGGAATTCATGGTGGCTGCCCCTGTTTCTGTGAATGAGAAGAAGGATTTTATTCGGTGGTTTTTAAATCATTATCAACTAAAACGAAGAGAATGCGTGTGGATATTGAATTACTTAATGAGTCATGATCAACTAATGAAAAAGGTTCATTTTGTAGAAAATGCCCAATATTGCCCACGCGGACTAATTATGTCGACACATTGTGTGGATGAAGTCCCTTTCAGGTTCTATAAGTCCAATATCATGACGACCGATGCAGAGAAATCTTTTCATGATATCCGGTTAAATCGGGATGAAGACATTTATATTCAGCTCAATTTTAAATCCGCTTACTCTTCCTATCAATATGCAGCGGTATTGGAAAATAATCCCTTCGTGCCGAAATCTACGGCATCGAACGAAAAAGATCAGCTGCTGGCTGAACAATTTTTAGAAAAAAGCATGCTTTATTTTCAAAGGGATCGTCTGCTAAAGGAAATCGATGAAGCACTTGATAAGCATGATGAACAAGCATTTAAGGATTTAACCGAACAATTGAATCAACTAAAAGTACTTGGATGAAATAAAATGACCTTTCCGTAATCAGGAAAGGTTTTTATTTTTTATAAAACATTGATAAAATCCACATTTTTGTAAAGACTATGGGTATATGGTAAAGATGTTATAAAAATAATGGTAAAATGATAAGGAGTTGATTTAAAAAATCGGGAGTGAAGAAAAGCATGAAGTGGACAGCAAAAGATCTTGACATGTATATGCAATCTAAAGAATATGTGGATACCGTATTAATTCCTTTGGTTCCCATATCTTTTGGATCGCAAATGAAGCAAACGGGTTCAATGAATGAATTTCTTACCATTTTAAGCTTGGAACTTGAAAAGCAGATGAAAGGAAGAATTCTTTTATTGCCAACATTTCATTATTTAAGTGATGAATTGGATAAGATTGAGCGGTTAAAGGGTTGGGCCAATGAAGTGAAAGAAAATAATTTCAAGCATGTTTTTTTTCTTACATCAGATTTCGAGTGGAAAAAGGAAGAGCGGGAATTGGAAAATAATTTAGTATGGATTCCTGCCGTCCCCCTGGAGGGGCTTGAAATTGAACAAGCCAGGGAAATGATTAACCAGCAGGTTCTCCAGATCCTTGATATATTCACTTATAATTGGAAAAATGAAAAAAAGTAGGATTTTTCGCATTATTTGACACATAGTTGCCACCTTTTGGGTTTTACAAATATTGACCTTGGTAAATTATTGAGATATCATGGAAATGTCCTAGTTTTATAGTGTTGCTATTTATTGGTCCTTTGGGCTCTCAGTATAGTAATAGAGGGGGGGAAAACGCATGAGCAAGCATAATGTTTCACGACGTCAATTCCTTAATTACACACTTACTGGCGTTGGTGGATTTATGGCGGCCGGTATGTTGATGCCTATGGTTAGGTTTGCAATTGATCCTGTATTATCAGCAGATAAAGGCGGGGATTACATTGCAACTAAGCAGAAGGTAAGTGAACTGACTACCGAACCAACCCGTGTCGACTTTAGTTTCAAGCAGGTCGATGGGTGGTATGAGTCTGAAGAAACAAATACAGCGTGGGTTTACAAAACGGATGATGGCAATATCGTTGCATTATCTCCAATCTGTAAGCATTTAGGCTGTACGGTAGCATGGAATACGGATAAGTCTAATCCGAATCAATTTTTCTGTCCTTGCCATTACGGCAGGTATACGAAAGATGGAGTGAACGTGAAAGGGACACCGCCGGTTTCACCATTGGATGTCTATGGCACGAAAGAAAAAGATGGAATTCTTTATTTGGGTCAACTAAAACCGCATGGGGAGGCGTAAACATTGCTAACAAAGTTATATGACTGGGTGGACGAGCGTTTAGATATTACGCCATTATGGCGGGATATTGCTGACCATGAGGTTCCTGAACATGTTAACCCCGCACATCATTTTTCTGCATTCGTATATTGTTTTGGTGGGTTAACTTTCTTTATTACGGTCATCCAAATCTTGTCAGGCATGTTCTTGACGATGTACTATGTCCCGGACATTAAAAACGCTTGGGAATCTGTTTATTATTTGCAAAATGAAGTTGCCTTCGGTCAAATTGTCCGTGGTATGCATCACTGGGGAGCAAGTCTAGTTATCGTTATGATGTTTTTACATACTCTTCGTGTCTTCTTCCAGGGAGCTTACAAAAAACCGCGTGAATTGAACTGGATGGTCGGCGTATTGATTTTCTTCATCATGCTGGCATTAGGCTTGACTGGTTATTTATTGCCATGGGATATGAAAGCGCTATTCGCAACGAAAGTTACGTTGACAATTGTCGAATCGGTACCGTTAATGGGACCGGCACTCAAGACATTGATAGCAGGAGATCCAACCATCGTTGGAGCACAGACATTGACACGATTCTTTGCAATTCATGTATTCTTCCTGCCTGCAGCATTATTTGCTTTACTGGCGGCTCATTTCCTAATGATCCGAAAACAAGGTATTTCAGGTCCACTATAAAAGAATGGTGAATCAAGAACCAAAAAAACCTTTTCATAAAGGAGGGGAATTGTTCAATGCATCGTGGGAAAGGTATGAAATTCGTAGGTGACTCGCGTATCTCCGCGGACCGTAAACCGAATATTCCGAAAGATTATTCAGAATATCCTGGGAAAACTGAAGCATTTTGGCCTAATTTCCTTTTAAAAGAATGGATGGTCGGAGCCGTATTTCTTGTAGGTTATCTATGCCTGACAATCGCACATCCATCGCCATTGGAAAGGATAGCAGATCCTACAGATACAGCGTATATTCCGCTGCCAGACTGGTATTTCCTATTCCTTTACCAATTACTTAAGTATACTTATGCTTCAGGCCCTTATAATGCAATCGGGTCCATGGTAATACCTGGTTTGGCTTTCGGGGCATTGCTCTTGGCACCTTTTTTAGATCGTGGTCCAGAGCGGAGCCCAGCGAAACGTCCTTTTGCTGTAGGCTTCATGCTATTGGCAATGGCAGGTGTTTTCTATTTAACATGGGAGTCTGCGGCACATCACGATTGGGAAGCTTCCAAGAAGCAAGGAGCAATCGTGGAAGGTGCAGACATTGATAAAGAAAGCGATGGGTATAAACTGATGGATTCTAGTGGCTGTATTAGCTGTCACGGAGCAGAATTAACTGGTGGAGCAGGAGCGCCAAGCTTAATTGACACAGGTTTAAAGCCAGAAGAAATCTCTAAAATCGCTCGCGAAGGCCAAGGTGCCATGCCAGCTGGCATGTTCAAAGGTACAGATGAAGAATTGGCAACATTAGCTGAATTTGTATCTGGATTATCAGCAAAATAATATAACCATCAACAGCATTTTCTTTCATATGCTGTAAATGAAAAGCTGACGACTACGGTTGTCGGCTTTTTTATTGGTAAATTGAAGCGTAAATGAAAGGAAATTGAAATGATGCTTGGTTTTCAAGGTGATGGAATGTAAAATGAGTATACATGAGAATGTAAGTGAGGGTAAAAGAATGAATGTTATCTACAGTTGGCTTGCAAATCGGCAAATGCTCTTTTTGTTATTAATAATAAATATATTCGGAACAGCCTTTGGATATTATTGGTACGGAAGTCAATTGGAAAACACTCCGGCCATTTTTTTGGCTTTTGTACCGGACAGCCCGACAGCTAGCCTGTTTTTTGTATTTGTTTTATTGGGGTTCCTATTAAAAAGAAACTTTGGACTTATGGAAGCTTTGGCGATAATAACACTATTCAAATATGGTATATGGGCAGTTGTTATGAATCTAATGACATTAGTGACAACAGGTTCATTGCCATGGGAAGGCTATATGTTAATGGCTTCTCATTTGGGAATGGCGATTCAAGGGGTATTATATGCACCATTTTATCGAATAAAACCTTGGCATTTGATAGTCGCAGGGATTTGGACCATACATAATGACATAATCGATTATGTTTTTGAAATGATGCCAATATATCGTGATCTATTGGTATATATGAACTCGATAGGTTATTTTACTTTTTGGCTCAGCATACTTTCCATTTTTGTCGGCTGGTATTTTGGATAT
Organism: Peribacillus sp. ACCC06369; assembly: GCF_030348945.1. NCBI lineage: Bacteria > Bacillati > Bacillota > Bacilli > Caryophanales > Bacillaceae > Peribacillus > Peribacillus sp. ACCC06369. The sequence continues at coordinate 3,337,173 of NZ_JAUCEN010000002.1, read as the reverse complement.
AGAAAAAAGCGGATCACCCTATCCTTCATCCATTAAAAAGTTAGCCCTGTATACAGCTTTGTAAAAGCAGGGTTAATTTTTTTTTGTGTTGAACGAGGTCTACTCATGTTTGTTCTTTCATATCGTTTTAGTAGAGATATGAGGAGGGACGAGTAGCATGTTGAAAAAATTCATATTAACCATTGCTGTTTTATTTGTCGTCTTACATTTCCCTGTCTATGCAGAATCCTCTTCAAGTTTGGAGCAATTAGATAACATTTCCGATAGTGCCTTGGAAATGGCCAAGTTGAAGCGATATGGAGATTCGGAAAAGATGCTGACGTTTTTTTCTGATCGGTTTTTAAAAGAGACAGCGAAAGAGCAGATCCTTGACATGGACGAACTTCGAATTATTACTGTAGCTCATAATGAAGCGTTGATGACAATAAAGGATATGAATAAGGGAGATTCCGAAAAGGTTAATTCTGTAACAAAGTTCCGGCTTGTCGTTGATGCGGTCAAGTCTACCCATCAGCCCCTTTGGACAGAGATGGAGGATCAAATGATGAATTCTTTCCAGCAGACAAAGAATGCCGCCATCAATCAAGACACGATTACATTCAATAGCCAATTGAACTTATTCCTTTCACAATATGAAATGATATATCCTAGCTTGAAAGTCGACCTTTCTAAAGAAACGATGCAGCAACTGGACACGAGGATTCAATACATCAACCAATACCGACCGGAAGTAATCAGTGATGGAGAGAGTCAAAAGGAACTGGATGCATTACAAAGCGAACTAACCTCCATTTTTGATGAAATGGGGGAAGATGATGCAGATCCTTCCCTTTGGTGGGTCATCATATCGACAGGCAGTATCATCATTATGACGCTTTCTTATGTAGGCTGGAGAAAATATAAAGGTGATAGGGAGAAACCAAGGAAAGAACATAATGATTAAAAAGACAGGGGAAGAGAACACTATATTTGACAGGGGTGCCCTCAATCCATAGAATTAAGAGTAATTATAGTCATAGGAGGATACCATGTATTTCATTTATTTGGCGATTATCATTTTAATCCCGATTTATGCACAAATGAAAGTGAAAAGCACGTATAAAAAATATACAAAGGTACCGGCTTCTTCTGGTATGAATGGTGCTGAGACGGCGCGGGCCATTTTGGATCAAAATGGTCTGTTCAATGTCAGGGTCGAAGAGACACCTGGAATGCTATCGGACCATTATGATCCAAGGGATAAAACGGTGCGTTTATCAACAGATAACTATCACGGCCATTCAGTTGCCGGTGTAGCGGTTGCAGCCCATGAAGTTGGACATGCGATTCAAGATAAAGAAGCATATGCATTCTTACGTTTCCGCCATGCGTTAGTACCGGTAGCTAACTTTGGTTCTAACATATCTTGGATTTTAATATTAATCGGGATGTTAGCCTCAATTCCTGGGTTGCTATTGGCGGGTATCGTTTTCATGGCAGCCGCTGTTCTCTTCCAAGTGATAACACTGCCGGTTGAGTTCAATGCTTCTTCACGGGCGATGGATCAACTCGTTTCAGTTGGGGTCATCCGAAATGATGAAGAACGGGAAACGAAAAAAGTATTAAGTGCAGCTGCAATGACTTATGTTGCTGCCGCTCTTGTAGCCGTACTGGAATTAGTTCGTCTTCTGCTTATGTATACAGGAATGAGAGAAGAAGATTAATGATAAAAGGACGCCATCACGGGATGGGGTCCTTTTTAACATGCAATTATAAACGCTTTTTAAAAATATTTGTTGTACATTGCTTATAAAAGTCAGGTATTCGGGGAAACATTCAAAAGGATTACATTCCATTTGGTATGCCACCAGCCCCTCGATTACCTTTCAATGGGGTTCTTATTCTCATCAAGTGTAAAGCCCTCGCCCAATACGTCATGCACTTCACTTACAGATACGAATGCATGAGGGTCCACCGATGTTATGGCATTTTTTAAGCGGACAAGCTCATTTTTCCCAACAACACAATAGAGGACTTCCCGGTCATTGCGTGTAAAGGACCCGTATCCCCGTAATACCGTTACGCCACGCTCCATATCATTCATGATTTTTTCGGCAATTTCCTTGTTCTTCTCACTAATGATCATTGCACCTCTGGCTGCATAGGCCCCTTCTTGCATAAAGTCGATTACTCTAGCGCCTATAAATACGGCAACGAGGGTATACATCGCTTCCCGGTAATCCAGGTAGGTAAGGATGGACAGGCCAATTACAACTGCATCAAAGATGAACATGGTCCGTCCCATGCCCATTCCTAAGTAACGGTGGGCAAAACGGGCAATGATATCTACTCCGCCTGTTGTCCCTCCGTAACGAAAGATGATCCCGAGCCCGACACCAACAAAGACCCCGGCAAACAATGCCACCAGCATCAAATCGTTTCCGAGATCGATATCGATTTGGTATCTCTCGAAAACCCAGAGCCAAACGGAGAGGCCGACTGTTCCGATAATCGTATAAAAGAAAGATGTGCGGCCTAAATATTTCCACCCTATTAAAAATAGGGGAATATTCAAAATCAAATTAGAATAAGAAGGATTTATCCCGATAAGTTGATATATAATCAAGGTGAGACCGGTGAATCCGCCTTCGGCCAAGTGGTTCTGCATGTTAAAATGCACAAGGCCAAAGGCGAAGATTCCAGCCCCAAAAAGGATGAATATAGTATTTTTCAATTTTAAGCCCAAAAGCATGTCCCATACCTCCAAAGGTTAGCATATCAGTAATTTACTTATTATAACTAATTAACCAACTATGGGCAATTTTGATTCGCAAACGTATCTGTTGTCATCCGTTTCACTTTTAGCTAACATGGAGAAGGTATAATGTTTGAAAACGAAAATCAAGAATGGGTGACTATATGGAAAAGCAAAAGACGCTCCAACAAATGCAAGCGGAAGTCGACCAATACATAGGACAATTCAAAGAAGGATATTTCAGCCCCTTGGCCATGCTTGCCCGCATGTCGGAAGAACTTGGGGAATTGGCTAGGGAAGTCAATCACTACCATGGTGAAAAACCGAAGAAACCAACCGAGGAAGAGAATAGTATTGAAGCGGAATTGGGGGACATGCTTTTTGTGTTAATTTGTTTTGCCAATTCTTTAGGGATTGACCTTCAAAGCTCACATGATAAGGTCATGGAAAAGTTTACAACCCGTGATAAAGATAGATGGACAAGAAAAGAAGAGGAAATGGAAGGGGAAGGTAAAAATGAGTAAAGTGAAAGTAATTGTAGCTGGTCCTCGTGGCAGAATGGGAAATGAAGCGGTGAAGCTCGTACATGGGACAGAAGGGTTTGAATTGGCCGCTGTCATAGATCGTAAGTATAACGGGGAAAGCCTCTCCGCAATAGAAGGTTTCCACGGTATTGAAGCACCTGTTTTTTCGGATATAAATGAATGCTTTTCTTCTGTTGAAGCAGACGTATTGATCGATTTAACTACACCTGAAGTGGGGATGTTTCATACCGAAACGGCACTTAATCATGGCATCCGCCCTGTAGTGGGGACGACAGGTTTTACAAAGGAAGATTTAGCGAAGCTTGATTCACTTACAAAAGAAAAGGGCATCGGCTGCATCATCGCGCCAAACTTTGCAATCGGAGCCATTTTGATGATGAAGTTTTCACAAATGGCCGCAAAGTATTTCCCGGATGTGGAAATCATCGAAATGCATCATGATCAAAAACTGGATGCACCTTCTGGTACGGCTTCCAAAACGGCAGATATGATTGCAGCGGTACGTGAAACAAAACAACAAGGACACCCAAATGAAAAAGAAACCATCCAGGGGGCAAGAGGAGCAAATGTAGACGGTATGCATATCCATAGTGTACGCCTTCCGGGCCTAGTTGCTCATCAACAGGTGCTTTTTGGAAGTGAGGGAGAGCTATTGACGGTCCGACATGATTCCTTTAATCGAGCATCCTTCATGTCAGGTGTCAAACTAGCTGTCGATACCGTCATGAAATTGGATGTTCTTGTATACGGCCTGGAAAATATTATCGAATAGGGAGAAGGAGGATTTACGATGAGAATTGCCTTAATTGCCCATGATAAGAAAAAAGAAGATATCATTCAATTTATAACAGCCTATAAAGCTGTATTTGAGCAGCATGAATTATTTGCTACAGGTACGACTGGTAAAAGAATTATGGAAGAAGTATCACTGCCTGTCCATCGTTTTCATTCAGGACCTCTTGGCGGAGATCAGGAAATAGGTGCAATGATTGCGCGCGGAGAAATGGATATGGTCCTATTTTTCCGCGATCCATTGACATCACAGCCACATGAACCGGATGTATCAGCGCTTATACGCCTATCCGATGTTTATGAAATTCCCTTAGCGACAAATATGGGCACGGCAGAAGTGCTGATACAAGGTTTGAAACATGGGTATATGGACTGGCTAAAACTACGGAAAAAACAAGGTGAGATAAATGATAAACAAAAGTAACATAGATATCCTGGCTTTCGGCGCGCATGCGGATGATGTTGAAATAGGTATGGGGGGCACGATTGCTAAATATGTGAAGCAAGGAAAGGAAATTGTCATTTGTGATTTGACAAAAGCTGAAATGTCATCCAATGGAACCGTTCCATTGCGTCAGGAGGAAGCGGATAAGGCTGCTGAAATCCTTGGGGTGAAAAGGATTTCCCTTGATTTACCCGACCGGGGTTTATATATGAAAGCGGAATACATAGATCAAATCATTACAGTCATTCGTCAATATAAACCTGCCCTTGTATTTGCCCCTTTTTTTGAAGATCGCCATCCCGATCATGGAAACTGTGCCAAATTGGTCGAAGAAGCAGTTTTTTCGGCAGGAGTCAGAAAGTATATGGAAGAAGAAGGCCTGGATTCTCATCGTGTCCAGAATATGTACTATTTTATGATAAATGGTTTTCACAAACCGGACTTCGTCGTGGACATCACTTCTTCAATATCACAAAAGCTGGATAGTCTTAGAGCCTATGGCAGCCAATTCGAAAAAAGTGAACGAACTGTTGAAACCCCGCTAGTGAATGGCTATATCGAGACAGTGGAGGCACGGGAGCGGATGTTCGGAAAAGAAGTGGGTGTCGCCTATGCGGAAGGATTCATGACAAAAAAACCGTTACTGATCGATGCCGACTTGTTAGGAGAAAAATAATCTTATGAAATTAAAAATTGGAATTACCTGTTACCCTACAGTTGGGGGTTCTGGTGTCGTAGCAACTGAATTAGGTAAAATGCTTGCAGAAAAAGGACATGAAATACATTTCATTTCATCAAGCCTCCCTTTTCGCTTGAATAAGATGTACTGTAATATTTATTATCACCAGGTTGAAGTGAACTCTTACTCAGTCTTTCAATATCCACCATATGACCTGGCCCTTGCCAGCAAGATAGCGGATGTGGTAAAACGGGAGAAACTAGATATCCTTCACGTTCATTATGCAATTCCACATGCTGTTTGTGCGATCCTTGCAAAGCAGATGTCAGGTAATGAAGTAAAGATCGTGACCACACTGCATGGTACGGACATAACCGTATTAGGCCATGATCCCTCATTGACCAATTTGATAAAGTTCGGGATAGAGCAGTCCGATGTCGTTACAGGGGTATCTAATTCCCTTGTCCAGGAAACGCATGATTTAATCGCACCGAATAAGGAAATCAAAACCGTTTATAATTTTATTGATGAAAGGGATTACCATAAATCCAATTCAGAATACCTGAGGGATGAATACGGAATCAGGGAAGATGAAAGAGTGATCATACACGTCTCGAATTTCCGTTCGGTCAAGCGTGTGAAAGATGTCATCCAGGCGTTTTATTTAACACAAAAGAAAATGCCTGCCAAGCTTCTGCTCGTAGGTGACGGACCGGAAGTGACAACCGTTTTGAAATTGGCTAAAGATCTTGGGATCGATGGATCGGTCTTGTTTCTTGGCAAGCAGGATAACCTTGCCGAATTATATTCAATCAGTGATCTGATATTCCTATTATCTGAAAAGGAGAGTTTCGGACTCGTGCTTCTCGAGGCGATGGCATGTGGAGTTCCTTGTATCGGGACGAATATCGGGGGAATTCCTGAAGTCATCGTAGATGGGGAGACTGGTTATATTTGTGAATTGGGTGATGTCAAAATGGTTGCAGAAAAAGCGATTGGACTTTTAAGCGACCCGATTTTGCATAAACGCTTTTCTGAGGCTGCGCTGGAAAGGGCCAATACCAATTTTCATTCGGCTACAATCATGTCAGAGTATGAAACCATCTACCTTCAAGCACTTGAAAGTAAATCTACGGAATAGGGAGGGGATGCTGATGGATCAGTTATTCTTAAAATCAGTACCCATTCTCGAATTGATTGAAGGAGCAGGATTCGAGGCCTATTTCGTTGGTGGTTCAGTAAGGGATTATATCCTCGGCAGGCCCATCAACGATGTGGACATTGCTACTTCCGCAACACCCCAGGAAATCAAACTGATTTTTTCTAAAACGGCTGATATCGGGATTGACCATGGAACAGTCCTTGTAATTACGGATTCGGGTACATACGAAATTACGACGTTTAGAACGGAAAGCGGGTATTCGGACTTCCGCAGACCGGATTCTGTGCAATTTGTCCGTTCTTTGACTGAGGATTTACGGAGAAGAGATTTCACGATGAATGCAATGGCCATGGATAAGTCCGGAAACATTATCGATCCATTTAATGGAAAGCGTGATTTGACTGAAAAAAGGATCATCACGGTTGGCAACCCGCATGAAAGGTTTCATGAGGATGCTTTGAGAATGATGCGTGCATTAAGGTTCGTCAGTCAACTTGATTTTGAACTGGATCAAGAAACCTTTGATTCCCTTAAAGAAAACGCCCAGATCATCAGTGAAATCGCTGTCGAAAGAATCCTGGTTGAATTTGAAAAGTTATTGGCCGGATCCAATAAGTTAAGGGCTCTCTCTCTCTTGCTAGAAAGCGGATTATATCGATACCTGCCTCAATTCTCCAGTAAGAAGGAGCATTTAAGTAAATTACTAAATCTTCCGCTTCATCAGCTTAAAGCGGCAGAAATATGGTCAGTAATCATGGTTCATACAAGTGATCGGGAAATGGAAAAGGCATTAAGGGCATGGAAGCTGCCATTGAAAACGATAAGAAACGTTCAACGTGTCATACAGCTAGTAAAGAAAGAACCCTCTTTTGAAAATTCAGCTATCGATGTATTTCAGGCAGGTCATGGCGTAACTGTACAAGCTGCTAAAGTCAGGGCAGCACTGACTGGGGGAAATGTATCGCGTGCAGAGGAGAATGCACATCTACGCTACAATGAACTCATTATTAAACATATGTCGGATCTTGCCGTAACGGGGACGGATTTATTGAATTGGCAACAAGAGAAACCAGGTCCATGGGTGAAAGAATACTTGGAAAAAATATTGAAAGCTGTCTTGAATAAAGAATTAAGAAATGATAAAGAAGAAATAAAGAGGTGGCTGGAGAAATGCAATCTGAGTTAAGAACAAAGTTGATGGAAGCCCTCTCAAAAGCGGATGGTGCATTTATATCCGGTCAGGAAATTGCAGAATATATTGGTTGTTCGCGTACGGCAGTATGGAAGCATATAGAAGACCTGCGCAGTGAAGGTTATAATGTTGAAGCCGTTAGGAAAAAAGGCTACCGGATCATATCAGCGCCGGAAAAAGTGTCAGAAAGTGAAATACAACTTGGCTTGGAAACAAAAACGATCGGCAAAATGATCCACTATCAGGAAACTGTGGAATCCACTCAAAAAATTGCGCATCAACTAGCAAATGAAGGCGTTCAGGAGGGGACCCTCGTCGTTGCCGAGGAACAATTATCCGGAAAAGGAAGATTGATGAGATCTTGGCATTCCCCAAAATTCAGCGGCATATGGATGAGTCTCATACTAAGACCGAAAATCCCGATTCATGAGGCTCCACAACTTACATTATTGGCCGCGGTCGCCGTGGCTCAGGCTATAGAGGATACCACTGATTTGAAGCCACAAATAAAGTGGCCGAATGATATTTTGGTGAATCGCAAGAAAGTGGTGGGCATCCTGACGGAGATGCAGGCGGAGTCAGATAGAATCCATTCTGTCATTATCGGAATTGGAATGAATATCAACCAGCAATTGGAGGATTTTCCTGAAGAACTGCAGGAAAAAGCGTCTTCCCTTCTCATAGAAAATGGAGGGACGGTTTCAAGGTCCAAGGTCATTCAACGAGCATTGTTTCGTCTGGAAAACTTGTACGAACTCTATTTAGAACAAGGCTTCATGCCAATAAAGGACCTATGGGAGAGTTATGCGATCAGCCTTGGACAGGTTATCAAAGCCAGTACCGTCAATGACACGATTGTCGGAAAAGCATTGGGCATAACGGATTCAGGTGTTTTACTACTTGAAGACGGAAAAGGAAAAGTACATTCGATTTATTCTGCAGATATTGAAATTCAGTAGATTTTTTTGTCAAATCCGCGAAAAATAAATAGAATTATTGAAATTGGCTTGATATAATGCAAGTGGGCAGTATCTCATGTGAACTGCACCCCCATAAATACCAAATTATTTGAAAATCTGCCTTGATCCAGAGATTGGACTGGGACGGAGGGATGAAACTTCTGATGGAACAAAGGGATTGACTAAAATGACAAGTGCTGTTTATTGAACGAAATCTGGCTTTTTAAGCCATTTTTCTTAGCTAAACAGATACTTTTTTAGTCAGTCCTTTTTTGCGTATGAATGTATAGACACCAGTTTACTCTGATGTTTTCATCTCCTCCAACAAAAAGGAGGAAACGTAATGAAATTGTCCGGAGATTTTTTGAAAATGAAACAAAATCAAGAGAAAATTGTCATGCTTACGGCTTATGATTATCCGTCGGCAAAGTTAGCCGAACAATCAGGTGTAGACATGATTTTAGTCGGTGATTCTTTAGGAATGGTCGTTTTGGGTTATGACTCTACGATCCCTGTTACGGTGAATGACATGATCCATCATACAAAAGCAGTAAAACGCGGGGCCCCAAATACATTTGTCGTGACTGATATGCCCTTTATGAGCTATCACCTATCCATGGATGAAACACTTAAGAATGCAGCCCGTATCATGCAGGAAGGTCATGCGGATGCCATAAAGCTTGAGGGAGCAGACGATGTTGTATATAAAATATCAGCATTGACGAAGGCGGGCATCCCGGTTGTAGCCCATCTTGGCTTGACTCCTCAATCAGTCGGCGTTCTGGGCGGATATAAAGTGCAAGGAAAAGACGCCGAAGCTGCAGCACAGCTTGTGGAAGATGCGAAAAAGTGTGAGGCGGCAGGTGCGATGGCAGTAGTGTTTGAATGTGTACCATATCAAGTGGGGGAACTCGTCACAAGGAACCTGGGGATTCCTACCATTGGAATTGGGGCAGGTGCAGACACGGATGGTCAAGTCCTCGTTTATCATGATGTCATCAAGTATGGGGTAGATCGGGTTGCAAAATTCGTAAAAGTTTATGGAGATGCGAATGAACTGATTGGCCAATCGATAACAAGGTATGTCAATGAAGTGAAATCTAAAGATTTTCCGTCGAAAGAACATACATTTACGATGAAGGAAGAGCAGCTTACAGAACTTTACGGAGGGAAAAGATGAAAACTTTTACATCAGCAGCAGATTTGCAAAAGGCGCTCCGGGAGGAAAAAAGCAATCACCAAAGCATTGGCTATGTAGCGACAATGGGCTTTTTACATGAGGGGCATGCAACCCTAATGGAAAAGGCTCGCAAAGAAAATGATATTGTGGTATTGAGTATATTTGTTAATCCGTTGCAATTTGGACCAAATGAGGATTTTGAAACATATCCACGGGATTTGGAACGGGATGAAAATGTCGCAGCCAATGCCGGAGTGGATTATCTCTTCTATCCAACAGTCCACGAAATGTACGGTGAAGAACCATCAGTCAAAGTTGTTGTCCAAAGCAGGACGGATTGTTTATGCGGGAGACAAAGGCCTGGACACTTTGATGGTGTAGCGACGGTCTTGACGAAATTCTTCAATATCATCCTTCCTGATAGAGCTTACTTCGGGAAGAAGGATGCCCAGCAAGTCGCTGTGATAGATGGATTGATCAAAGATTTTAATTTCCCGATCCAGCTTGTAGCTGTAGATACCGTACGAGAAGAAGATGGGTTAGCGAAGAGCTCGCGAAATGTTAACCTATCAGATCGGGAACGAATGGAAGCTAATGAGCTGTACCAAAGTTTATTAAAGGCCAAAGATGCGATTATATCAGGTGAAAGAAATACTGCAACCGTTACGGCTCTGGTAAGTGAACATATTGGTGCCCATACAAATGGGGTGATCGACTATATTGAAATCTATCAATATCCGGAACTTAAACCAATTGAAATGCTTTCTGGAAACGTCATCATTGCAATCGCCGTTAAGTTCAAGCATGCAAGGCTAATAGATAATATTACTTTAAATGTAGAATAATTCATGAAGATCAGGGGGAAATGTGATGTTTCGAACGATGATGAATGGAAAAATCCACCGTGCACGGGTAACTGAAGCTAATTTGAACTATGTTGGCAGTATTACAATTGATGAAGACATAATCGATGCGGTGGGTATTCTGCCTAATGAAAAAGTCACCATCGTGAATAATAATAATGGTGCTCGACTTGAAACGTATGTGATTGCGGGTGAACGGGGGAGCGGTGTCGTGTGTTTGAACGGAGCGGCAGCAAGACTGGTGCAGCCGGATGATATCGTGATAATCATTTCTTATGTGATGGTTGCTGAGGATAAACTGGGAGATCACCAACCAAAAGTTGCGATCATGGATGAAAATAACAAAATCATTGAACTGATTTCAAAAGAACCTGCAGCTACAATCATGTAAGCGGAGGGCCGGCACTTGTGCAGAATCATGCACAGGTGCCGGCCCTTTTCGGCGGATGATGAATGGTGGAACGGGTTTTAGAATAGGTATGATGAACGGCTTGTTTCCTTTATTACGATTATTATGGTATAAAAAAGATAAGAGAATTCCATCAGGAAGTGGAGAAAGCGAAGTTTGAGGTGTACAATTCATGATGCAACGATATGTAGTGGTCGATTTGGAAACAACAGGGAATTCTCCGAAAAAAGGGGATAGAATTATTCAATTTGCTGGCGTGGTCATCGAAAATGACCAAATTGTGGATGAATACTCGACATTCATCCACCCTGGACAGGAAATTTCCTTGTTTATTGAAGAATTGACCGGAATAAGCAACGAGACGGTAAAAAATGCACCTGACTTTGAAGATGTCGCAGAAAATATTGCCCGGCTGATAGAAGGGGCTTGTTTTGTTGCCCATAATGTTTTATTTGACTTATCTTTTTTACAGGAAGAACTAGTACGCTGTGGGTTTGAGCCGTTTTATGGTTCCACCCTTGATACAGTAGAATTAGCGAAAATATTAAAGCCAACATCCGATGGATATAAGCTGCACCAGCTGGCTAAAGAAGAAAACCTAGATCATTCCAGGCCCCATCAAGCGGATAGTGATGCATATGCCACCGCTCTATTATTATTGGAATTGAAAAAAAAGCTGATGAATCTTCCGGTGATGACGCTTAAACAATTATATCGATTATCTTATTCCTTACAAAGTGAAATTTCCGAATTGATAGATGCTTGCATAGCAAGCAAACTTGCTAAAGCAGAAGTCCATTCACCAGATCTTATAACTTATAGGGGCCTTGCATTTAAAAAGGCCGAAGAAGAGAGTGACCATAAAGACACGGAGTCAGAATTCCCGCTCGATGATGAGGGAAAAATCTCCATGCTCCAAAGTGCATTCCCTGCTTTTGAAGCAAGAAGCGGTCAGCTTGATATGATGAACATGATTCACCATTCCTTCGAATCCAGCCAAGATGCAATCATTGAAGCTGGGACAGGTATTGGAAAATCCATAGGCTACCTGCTTCCAGCCGTTTATTTTGCAAGAAAACATCAAAAACCGGTCGTCATTTCGACGTATACGCTTCAGCTACAGGATCAACTTCTCCAAAACGAAGTCCCTAAGCTTAAGTCAATCCTTCCTTTTACCTTTCAAGCTGTTTTGTTAAAGGGAAGAAGTAATTATTTGAGCTTGGCAAAGTTCGAAAGGGCATTGCGTGAAAAGGAAGATAATTATGAAACGGCATTAACTAAAATGCAGATATTGGTTTGGCTTACGGAAACCGTAACAGGCGATAAAGATGAATTGAATCTCACAAGCGGCGGTCAACTGTTTTGGAATAGGCTGCAAAGTGATGGTCTTACATACGCCGGTTTAAAACAGCCTTGGCTAGAATTGGATTTTTTTGGAAGGGCAAAAAAAACGGCGACCAAGGCGGATATCATCATCACTAATCACTCATTTTTAATGACGGATCTACTTACAGAAGACGCTTTGATTCCCAAGAAAGGGTATCTGATACTCGATGAAGCACACCATTTGGAACAGGCTGCATCTAAACAGCTTGGGAGCAGGCTTAATTATATTTCGGTGAAGACGGTTTTGAATAGACTAGGGACATCAGATCAAAAGCAATTATTGTACAAATTGGACAGGTTACTCTTAAATAATGGACTGACGGATGGGAAGTCTTCGCATGAATTAGATCAAAAGCTTAGTGACTTTTCCTATGAATTCGAACAGCTTTTTTATTACATCTCCAGTCAGGCGGAAAAACTTTCCCGTTCCATGAGTCCGAAACGGCTTTCATTCAAAATAGATGATGGCAGATGGGGTAAAGCGATCCTGGTGGCTGAGCGATTGGTTGACTTGTTAGGTTATATCATCACGGAATTAGAGAAAAGATTGGCGCTTTTATTGAATAAAGAGTCCCCCTTGGGTAAAAATTCATTATTTTACTTAAATGATATTGAAGTGCTGCTTGGGCATTTGCAGGATACCAGGGACTCCCTACATGAATTTTTCATTAAGCCTCATGAAGAAAATATTTATTGGCTTGATTATACGAATTCAGCACCTCAGCACGGGGTGACTCTTACGGTTCAGCCAATTTCAGGAAGTAAATGGTTATGGGATTCCTATTTCGGGCGCCAAAAAAGTGTCATCATGACATCAGCAACCCTTGTGGTGAAGGATTCTTTTAATTATTTTAAAGAACAACTCGGTTTAGAGAATGAGCTTATTCAGACAGCGAGTTTTCCTTCGCCCTTTCCTTATAAGGAACTCGTAAAGGTTGTGGTTCCAAATGATATACCGGATATCAATTGCTTAACGGTGGAGGAATTCTCGGAAACCGCAGCAAACCATATTATTGCCGCCGCTCAGGCAGCTAAAGGCAGGATGATGGTATTGTTCACCTCCCATGAGATGCTGCGGGCAACGTATCATTCCATTAAAGACACTGGTGTCCTGGATGAGTTCACCCTGTTTGCACAAGGGATTTCTGGTGGAAGCCGTATGAGGCTGCTCAGGAATTTCCAAAATTTCGAAAAAGCCGTCCTTTTTGGGACAACCAGCCTTTGGGAAGGCGTCGATATACCAGGCGAGGATTTATCTTGTTTAATCATTGTCAGGCTGCCTTTTTCTCCTCCGGATGAACCAGTGACAGCTGCAAAATGCCAACTTCTCGAAAAGCAAGGGCGTAATGCTTTTTCTGCGTATTCTTTACCTGAAGCCCTGTTAAGGTTCCGACAAGGATTCGGCAGGCTTATACGAACTCCAGAAGATAAAGGGATTTTGGTTATTCTTGATCGCCGCATCGTCACTGCCAAATATGGTCCCGAATTTCAAAAGGCCATTCCGGCAGTCGACTGGCATCAAGCCTCAATAATAGAAATGGCTGATATGATAGAAGAGTGGATATAAAGAATCTTTAGATTATTCATTAATCCAATTGAATTTTTATCAATTTATAAAGAAAAATAACTTATGAACTGGTATAATGTGAAAGGTGGTAAAGCCTTCAAATCCTTTTCATACCAGTGGTTGTTGACAATATTTAAAAATGGAGGGGCGTTTTCATGGAAAGTAAAATTGAAGTAATTTCAACAGTCAGGTTGCAACATTCTCCTGATCTGTATAAAATTGTGGATTCTTTGAACCGAACATTGAAAAAAGATGATTTAATGTTCGGTCTGGCATTGGATTCCGAAGATCAAGAAAAAGCGATATTTACAATTTATCGTACATAGAAAGAGGGAAAAGCAGCTTTGAAAAAATGGTTGATTATTGCTTCTATCCTGGTCCTTTGTTTTATCGGATTTGTCAGCGGGGCATATATTAAAGCGTTGCAGCCTAAAAAAGAAGCTGGTGATGAGGCTTTTAAAAAGGCGAAGGAAGAGGGCGGCCTTGTGACTATGGAAGATTTCTACCTTTATAATGGGCAGGATTCATACTCTGTCATCATTGGTAAGGGAGAAAAAGGGACTAAAAAAATAGTCTGGCTTCCTGAGGACAAGAAGAAAGAAATAGTAGTGGAAAACTATAAAGATGGTAAATCAAAAAAAGAAATCTTAAGCATTGTCAATGAAAAGCTCAATCCCCAAAAAATCATTTCAGTTAAGCTAGGCATGGAAAAGAACGTTCCGCTTTGGGAAGTAACTTATCTTGATGAATCAGAGCGTTTTAACTATGATTATTACGATTTTAAAACTGGGGAATGGCTTAAGTATTATCGAAGCATTTAGAATGGAGGATTAATTTACAATGAAATTAGCGAACCGGGTTCAGTCATTAACCCCATCAACAACATTGGCCATCACGGCAAAAGCAAAGGAACTTAAGGCCCAAGGTCTTGATATAATTGGTTTGGGGGCAGGTGAACCAGACTATAATACGCCCCAACATATTATAGATGCAGCCGTTCAATCCATGAATGAAGGTCAAACAAAATACACGCCATCCGCTGGTCTGCCGAAGCTAAAAGAAGCAATTGCAGCTAAATTGAAGCGTGATCAAGGCCTGGAATACAAACCTTCTGAAATTTTAGTTGGCTCTGGTGCAAAGCACGCACTTTACACATTGTTTCAAGCGATCCTGGATGAAGAAGATGAAGTGATTGTTCCGATACCGTATTGGGTAAGTTATCCTGAGCAAATCAAGCTTGCTGACGGAAAGCCAGTTTATGTTGTCGGAACGGAAGAAAACCAATATAAAATCACTAAGGAACAATTAGAACAAGCGATTACCGAAAAAACCAAAGCTGTTATCATCAACTCGCCAAGCAATCCAACGGGCATGCTTTATTCCAGGGAAGAACTAGCGGCTATCGGGGAAGTTTGCCTAGCTCATGATATCTTGATCGTTTCCGACGAGATTTACGAAAAGTTGGTTTATGGAAATGCTGAACATACATCCATTGCAGAGATTTCACCGGAATTGAAAAAGCAAACGATCATCATCAATGGTGTATCTAAATCCCATTCGATGACTGGCTGGAGAATTGGTTATGCAGTCGGTGAAGAGTCCATCATTAAGGCAATGACGAACCTTGCTAGCCATAGCACATCCAACCCTACGACAACCGCTCAATATGGAGCGATTGCTGCTTATGAAGGTTCGCAGGAGCCTGTGGAAGAAATGCGTCAGGCATTTGAAGGCCGTTTGAATAAGATATATGATAAATTGGTTGAGATTCCGGGCATTAGCTGCATTAAACCACAAGGGGCATTTTACTTATTCCCGAACGTTAAACGTGCAGTTGAATTAACGGGTTACAGCAATGTCGAAGAGTTTACGACTGCATTGCTGGAGGAAGCACAAGTGGCTGTTATTCCAGGTTCAGGATTTGGTGCACCTGATAACATCAGACTCTCTTATGCAACTTCATTGGAATTGCTGGAAGCAGCCGTTGAAAGAATCCATTCATTCGTTACATCAAAAATGGCATAATTTTTTTAAAAACCTGCAGACTACCTGGTTACAACAGGGTCTGCAGGTTTTTTTAGTGGAATTAATACCCCTCCCATTTAAAGGGAATTTTTATCACATCAAACCTTTCATAGGTAACTGAACATTATATAATGCAAATCAAGCTTGCAAAGGAAAAAGGAAAATCATATATGATTTTTAATGAAAACCGATTGCAATCATATATGATTTCATATATGATGAAAATATGGAAGATAAAAACAAAAACCCCAGCAAAAAGCAAATTGCTTATGAACACCTTCGTAAATTAATTTTGGATGGAACATACGGTTCTGGACAGCGGATCATTATCGATCAAACGGCAAAAGAACTTAGTTTAAGTCCGATTCCTGTCAGGGAAGCAATCAGACAACTTGAATCTGACGGCCTTATTCAATATAAGCCTTATAGTGGAGCAGTGGTTACAAGCATAAATGAGAGCGAATACATTGAAACTCTTTCTGTTTTATCTTTGCTTGAAGGCTATGCAGCCGCACTCAGTTCTTTAACGATGAATGATCATGATTTTGAAAATCTAATTAAATTAAACAAAGAAATGGAAAAAGCCCTCCATAACTTTGAATTAGAGCTGTTTGGTAAGTTAAACGAGTGTTTTCATGCTGAAATTTATGAAAGGTGCGGAAATTCCTTTTTAATTGAGGAAATTAAACAGGCGCAACAAAGAATGAATAGAGTCAGAAAGTCAATGTTCACCATGGTGCCGCAACGCGCAGTCCAATCCATTTTTGAACATGAAAGCATCATAAAGCTTTTAAAGGAAAAAGCGTCTTTTGAAGATATTGAATCATTGGTGAGAAAGCATAAACTGAATGCCATAAGTACATTCAAGCAGAGGTCGGAAACTAATCACGATCAGGCACTTTGATGATCAAGGCTTTGTTTTATAATAGTCGATCGATTATTTATAAAAGCAAGGCCGATTTTTTCACTTATATTATTCCGAATATTCAAATAATGAAAAGGTGGTAGGAAAAATGTACGAAGAAATCAAAAGCCGTTTAAGAGGATCCATCGCTCCTGTAATCACTCCGTTTGATGACAAGATGGAAGTGGATGTAAAAGCAATTGAAAATCTGGTAAACTGGCATATTGAAAGCGGTTCCCATGGAATCTCGGTATGCGGGACTACAGGCGAGCCCAGTTCTCTAACGATTGAGGAGCGGGAATTAGTGATGGAAACGGCCATTAAAACAGCAAATTCCCGTGTTCCAGTAGCTCCTGGTACTGGATCTGCTAATCAGAAAGAAACGTTGCATTTGACAAAAAGGGCACAGGAAATGGGGGCGGATGCTGCTTTAGTGATCGTTCCATATTACAATAAGCCAAATCAACAGGCACTTTACAATCATTTTAAGACAGTAGCTGATTCTGTTGACATCCCGCTTATCGTTTATAACATTCCTGGAAGAACGGCGACGAATTTAGAAGTGAAGACATTGGCACGCCTTGCTGAAGATTGTAAAAATATTATTGGTGTAAAGGAATCTAATAAGGATTTCGAACATGTGAACCGTGTCTTATTGAATTGTGGAAGGGATTTTCTCTTATATTCAGGCATAGAATTATTATGCTATCCAATGCTGGCTATAGGAGGAGCTGGACATATAAGTGCTACAGCCAATATCACTCCTAAAGAAGTGGCGGAAATTTATAACCATTGGGTGGAAGGTGATGTGAATAAGGCTCTGGACCTCCATTATAAATTAATGCCATTGAATGATGTTTTGTTTAAAGAAACAAATCCAGGACCTTTAAAAGCAGCGATGGGGATGATGGGAAAAATCAATCCTGCATTAAGGCCGCCTATGGGCCCGCCTTCGGAACCATTAGAAAAGGAACTGCGTGAAACCCTTCAATCATACGGACTTATTGACCAAGTGATCGGCTCATAATTGGTAGATTGGGAAGGTAGCAGAATTTCATACTATTTTTGGCTTCTTCCCGAATTAATTATTAAGGAGGATTTATCATGCCAACTTATCCCGTGCAAGATGTCCAACATTACATCAATGGTCAATTTGTTGATGGTACCTCAGGGAAAACATTTGAAAATCTTAGCCCTTTTAATAATCAAGTAATCAATATTGTGGCAGAAGGGTTTAAACAGGACATTGATCTAGCGGTAGCTGCTGCAAAAGATGCATTCGATAACGGTCCATGGAGAAAGATGAAAGTGGAAGAAAGATTGAAATACATTAATAGGATTGCTGATTTAATTGAAGAAAATGCCGAAGAAATTTCCTACTTGGAATCACTTGATACAGGGTTGCCGATTAGCCAGACAAAAAAACAGGCTGCAAGGGGAGCGGAGAATTTCCGTTTTTATTCTGAAATGGTGAAAAGCAGGCTTATAGGAGAATCGTATCAAGTGGATGACACTTTCATTAATTATACGATTCATAAACCGATAGGAGTGGCGGGATTGATCACTCCTTGGAATGCGCCTTTCATGTTAGAAACCTGGAAGATCGCCCCGGCTCTGGCTACAGGTAATACATGTGTCCTTAAACCGGCGGAATGGTCTCCGTTGACAGCTAATAAATTGGCTCAAATCGTGGACCAATCCGGTTTGCCAAAAGGCGTATTCAATATCGTTCACGGTTTTGGGGAGACAGCAGGAGCGTCCTTGGTCGCCCATCCTGATGTCCAATTGATATCCTTTACCGGAGAAACGACTACTGGCGCTGAAATCATTAAAAATGGTGCGGATACAATGAAACGTTTTTCCATGGAACTCGGAGGTAAATCACCAGCTATCATTTTTGAAGATGCCGATCTGGAAAAGGCCATGGATTCAGTGGTTTGGGGAATCTATTCATTCAATGGGGAGCGCTGCACGGCTAATTCCAGGTTATTTGTCCATGAATCGATAATAGACCAGTTCGTTGCAGAATTGAAGGAACGTGTTCATAATATCAAAATTGGAAATCCAATGGAAGCAGGAACGGAAATTGGACCGCTGATCCATCGGAATCATTTTGATAATGTCTCCCGTTATCTGGATATAGCAAAAGATGAAGGGGCAGAAATTGTAAGCGGTGTCATACCGGGTGAATTTAAAGAAGGGAATTTTATCGCCCCGACGCTTCTCTTGAACTGTACAAATGATATGACGGTAGCACAGGAAGAAATTTTTGGACCTGTCATGGCAGTCATTCCTTTCAAGACGGAAAAGGAAGTACTGAAAATGGCCAACGATGTAAAGTATGGGCTTGCTGCTTATGTATGGACCAATGATATGAAACGAGGACATAGATTTGCTCAAGCTGTCGATAGTGGGATGGTCTGGGTGAATTCTCAAAATGTAAGAGATTTACGGATACCATTTGGAGGATCGAAATATAGTGGGGTTGGACGTGAAGGTGGCCATTATAGCTTTGAATTTTATACAGAAACACAAGTTATCCACGTGGCGATTGGAGAACACCATATTCCAAAATTCGGGGATTCGAAACGAAATGCCGTTTCTTCTGCTGAAAAATAATTCGGATTTCAAAAGAAGGGGAGAATACTATGAATTTTTCTATTATTCGTGTTGCGAGAACGATACTTAATGTAACAGATTTAGATAAATCAAGGGCCTTTTATGTGGATGCTTTAGGTTTTGTTGAAACGGAAAGAACAAATGAACACATTTATTTACGTGGTTTAGAGGAAGCGCATCATCACTCGCTTATCTTGAAAAAGGCAAAAAAGCCAAGCGTTGAAGCGATAGGATACAAAGTTGAAAAAGAGGAAGACCTTAAAGAATTGGAATCTTTTTTCCTTTCAAAGGGGATGAAAATGAAGTGGATGAAAGAAGGAACACAGCATGCATTAGGCAAATCGCTTCGAGTTCAGGATATTTCCGGATTGCCAGTGGAATTTTTCAGCAAAATGGATAAAGCCGAGAGATTGCTGCAACGATTCGATTTGCATAGGGGTTCAAGGGTCCAAAGGATCGATCATGTGAATTGTAGTGTAACAAATGTGCAAAAAGCCCATGATTTTTATGTGAAGGAATTAGGTTTTGCCTGTTCGGAAGATACTGTTGATGAGTCGGGTCAATTATGGGCGACATGGCTACATAGAAAACAAACGGTCCATGACCAGGCATTCATGAACGGAATCGGTCCAAGACTTCATCATGTAGGCTTCTTTCTGCCAGATCCCCTTGCACTTATCCATGCATGTGATGTGCTGGCATCACTCGGATATGCACAGTCCATCGAACGCGGCCCCGGAAGACATGGCCTATCCAATGCATTTTTCCTATATTTAAGAGACCCGGACGGTCATAGGATCGAATTATACAATGGGGATTACTTAACGTCCGACCCAGATACAGAACCAATCCATTGGGATTTGAATGATCCAAGGCGTCAGACATTCTGGGGAGCCAAAGCTCCGGATTCATGGTTTGATGAGGCTTCCGCTGTTCTTGATATTATATCAGGTGAAGAAGTTACTCTTGAAGAACCGATCCTGGAAAAAAGCAAGCCTGAATTCATCATCTGATTGCAGCGCGGATATAGGGTGAATGAATGAGCGTCTCGTCAAAGCTAACGTTGACTCTGATTTTGGAGTGACTATGCATGTGTTCACGTTTCCGTGATAAACAATTCATCCGATCATACCAACTGTTTACCGGTTAAGGGAAAAAATGAACTGGTGAATATAAAATGGAAAACCGCTATATTATGGAAGAACTGCTTACTGAAATTTTTAATGGAACCTTTCTTGTAGATGGATTTGGATATCATTCATGTTCAGCACACACTTAACTGCAATTCTATTAATTAATTGAACTTTTGAAATTATTCATTTGTAAGCGCTTCGTTTATTGATGCTGAAGGGGGATACAATCATGCCGGCAAAAACGGGTAAAGAATATATTAATAGGGTAGACAAAGCAAAGGCGAATGTATGGATCAATGGGGAGCAAGTAGAGGATAAGATCAGTGAACATCCAGCTTTTAAAGGGGTCATGAAAACACAGGCGGAATTATATGACCTCCAACATGATTCTGGGAAAGAAGACATCATGACTTATATTTCACCAACTTCCAATGAAAGAGTAGGAACCTCATTCATGCAGCCCCGTACTAAGGAAGACCTTGAAAAAAGGAGGAAAATGATTCAAGAATGGGCAAGACATAATAATGGAATGATGGGACGTTCCCCTGATTATATCAACAGTGGGATGATGGCGTACGGTTCTGCGGCGGATATGTTCGGCAACCAGGATTCGGCATTTGCGAAAAATATGAAAGATTACTATGAGCTCTGCCGGGAAAAGGATTTGTCGTTGACACATACCCTGATTCAACCACAGGTAAATAGGGGAGTTAGTGCGGCAAAGCTTCCGGACCCTTACATCGCTGCCCGGATTGCCGGCAAGAATTCGGAAGGGCTTATTATAAAGGGAGCCAGGTTATTAGCTACACAAGGAGGAATTACGGATGAAATCATGGTTTTCCCTTCAACATTGCTTAAACAATCTGAAGAAGAAAACCCTTATGCATTCGCATTCTCCATACCAAATAATACACCGGGGTTAAAATTCATCTGTCGTGAATCATTTGACTATGGAAAATCACATTTCGACCATCCACTTGGTTCACGATTTGAGGAAATGGATTCGATTATCGTTTTTGATGATGTAGTTGTTCCTTGGAATCGGGTATTTGCATATGGGGATGTCGGCATTTGCAACCAGGCTTATAATGAAAGCAATGCGGTTGTTCATATGACCCATCAGGTAGTATCGAAGAATATCGTCAAAACCGAGTTCGTTCTAGGGATTTTGCAACTAATGGTGGAGACCATCAATATAGGGCAATACCAGCATGTTCAGGAGAAAATTTCGGAAGTCATCATAGCCCTTGAAACGGTAAAAGCTTTCATTACAGCTTCGGAAGCAAACGCGAAAGTGGATAAGTGGGGAATGATGACACCTGATTTCACACCGTTAAACATAGCCCGTAATTATTATCCGAAGATTTACCCTAGATTCAGTGAAATAATGCAGCTTCTTGGTGCTAGTGGCTTAATGGCGATACCTAATGAAGCCGATTTCAATTCGGAGCTTCGACCGGATTTGGATAAATATCTTCAGGCCGCTAATGGTGGAGCCTATGACAGGGTTAAATTGTATCGCCTCGCATGGGATGTATGCATGAGTTCATTTGGAACCAGGCAAACACTGTACGAAAGATTCTTTTTTGGGGATCCGGTCCGTATGGCCAGCGCTTTATATAACGGCTATGATAAACAGGAATATGTGGATCGTGTCAAGGAGTTCTTAAACCGTACTGAACATCTTGCAGAAATCAACTGAGACCGGTAGCGGTATCCGATCATTTCAAGGCCTTCCCGATGATCGGGAAGGCCTTTTATTGTACAGTCGGAATTCCAATAGTTCATTTATTTATATCGATCATGAATATTATTTTTTTTATATGTGCCAAAATCACTGAATTCCGTAAGTTCCATGGAGAGGGCAAGATATCTTTTTGAAAAGAGGGATGCCAAATGGGATTCCATCGTTTCAAAAAGTTGGTCACATACTTTGGTTTTATCACTATCCTGGCGGCCAGCGCCAATTTTTAGTATGGCATGAACAAAGGCATCATCCTCTGTACCATCGGCAACACGATAATGCTTCAATTCAATGGCCCGGGATCGGATGCCGCCAATTGGAAAGATCGAAGGATAGGAGATCAGTACATCATTCACCTTGCTCAATAAGCTGTCAATCTGGATTTCATCTTTGATATTATCCGTATACTCTATAATAATATGAGGCATGTAATTAGTCCCTTCCGTTCATTATGGATTTTAAATGTGGCCGATCCCCGCCTTCTGTAAATATATCGTCACCGACTATTGTGCTGACGAGTTTTCCGATACCTTCAATTTCAGTGATGATTTCATCGCCTACAGCAGTATCCGCCAATCCTTCCGGTGTGCCTGTCAATATTATATCGCCTGGACTCAATGTCATGAAGCTGCTGAAATATTCAATTAAATCAGCGATGCTGAAAATCATGTCTTTCGTGTTGCCTTCCTGAGTCAATTTTCCGTTGACATATGACTTGATGGCAAGATTTGAAGGGTCTGTAATATCTTCGGCATCTACTAGCCAAGGACCGATGGGGGTGCAGGTATCGCGATTTTTAACCTTTAAGTTAGGTCGATAGTAATTCTCAAGATAATCCCGTATTGCATAATCATTTGCAATGGTATATCCACTTACATACTTAAAGGCTTCTTCCTTCTTTATGTTCTTCGCCTTTTTACCGATGACGACTGCCAGTTCACATTCATAGTGCATATAAGATGCATCAGCAGGCCGTCTTGTCTGCCCACGGTGGCCGATAAAGGTATTGGGACCTTTTAAGAACGCCAGGGGTTCTTCCGGGGCTTTAAAAGCAAGCTCCTTCGCATGGTCTGCATAATTCAAACCAAGTGCGAACACAGTCCGCGGTTCCACTGGGGGAAGCCAGACAACATCTTGCTCATGGACAATCCGGCCATCCGCCAATTGGAGCTGGCCATTATATTCACTTGCTTGATGTATGGCACCTGCATAGGCTATACGTGCTCTCTTCATAAAATTCCCTCCATTGATAGTTTTTCTTCGGAAATGATTGTATTTTCCAAATATCCGATTTCGTCAATTTCTATTCTAATATGGTCATTGGCTTTTGCCAGTGGTGCATTCTCTGGGACTCCTACTAAAAGGACGTCACCCGGATTCAAAGTCATGAAGTCTGTTACATCCTCAATTAGGTGGGAGATGGAGCGAATTAGATTTGAAGTTGAATTTTCTTGCCTAAGCACCCCATTAATATATACACGGATCCCTAGAGAATCGGGGTTGGATATGGAGTCCTTGAATACGATCCAGGGACCGATCGGGCAAAATCCATCACGTGCTTTATAGCGGATCGCAGGGCGGTAAACGCTTTCATGCGGAATGCTAATATCATTGGCGATCGTAAAACCTTCTATAAAATCCAGTGCATGTTCTTTCTTGACTCTTGTTGCCGTTTTATTGATAACTATTCCAAGTGCCGCCCCGATTTCCAATGCAGGTATGCCATTTGGAAGGGGAACTGGATTTGAAAAAGAAGATAACGTGTTTCTAGGTTTAATATAAAGGATCGGCCCTTTAGGAGGTTCATTATAAGGAGCTTGGTGGAACTTCTCCTTCAATGCATCCAATGATCCTTTATAGTTTAATAATGTCCCATATACCGTTCCTGAAATAGGGATATCCAACTTTATTTGAGATACTTCATATTTATCACCGTTCATTAATAAATACTTTTTCGACAATATTTCCACTTCTTCAGAATATTCAGATTTTTGTAGTTTCACTCTTGCTTTTGCCATGGACACTCACCCCTTGATTTATTATTAATCATATATGATATCGTATATGATTTTTTGTTTAAGTTCAACATTTTTAGATTATTCAGTATAATTATGCAAAAATTGTTAAAAAGATTGGTTTTAACTGAAAAATGTCTTGAACATTTAGTTAGTAGAGCATCCAGACATCTTCCTTGGTCATAACTCATAGGAGGATTCTCTTATAATAATGTGGAAATTCCCTTTGGGTTCAGATTCTTAAGAATGGGTAGTTGAACCGATATGCATTCATGGCTGCACACAGTATCCGAAAAAATTGGACTTTATGGCTGTAATCTCTGCATGCTACTGTAATGGCAATATAGGGGTGTTCGTGCCTATATTGGGGGGAAGTGATTACTTTAAGGAATTTATTTTGGGTAACGATGGCTACAAATACGATGAAAGGACCTAATGGCATTGTTCTACCCAACAGCACATACATAACTGCTTATAGGTGGTTGTTCCATCAATGGTCTGGGAACAAGAAAATAGATATTTGAACAGGTCCTGTAGCAGATATTTAAAAGTTATGATGATAGGGTTCAATCATAGTTTTAAAAGCTGAAATGCCAATCGATACATATACCGAGGGGATCCTACTGCCTTGGGCGGCTACCATGTCAGCAAATTCGTTAGTGTAGTATCTACCATGCAATCTGGCGAATACGCTCAAAAAACCTGAAAGTGATATCAAAGGCGTGGAACTTCCGCTTCAATTGATTTATTTGCTTGTAAGCAGGGCTATGGGTATAATAAGTAGAGTAAATTACATAGTAAGTTAAGCTATTTTTGGAGGTAAATTCCGTGAAAATTACAATAAAAGATGCTAGCAAATTCGTCGATCAAGAAGTTACCATTGGAGGCTGGCTTGCCAGCAAGCGTTCCAGTGGGAAAATTGCTTTTCTTCAAATCCGTGATGGCTCCGGTTTCATTCAAGGAGTGGTCGTGAAAGCTGAAGTGGGTGAAGAAGTTTTCGCTCGTGCGAAATCGGTTTCGCAAGAGACATCCATGTATGTAACAGGTGTCATTCAAAAGGATGAACGCTCGCCGTTCGGTTTTGAATTACAAGTGAAAGATATTGAAATCATTCATGAATCATTGGATTATCCAATTACACCTAAAGCGCATGGTCCTGAATTCTTAATGGATAACCGCCATTTGTGGCTGCGTTCAAAACGACAGCATGCAGTCATGAAAATCCGTAATGAAATAATCCGGGCTACATATGAATTCTTTAATGAAGAAGGTTTCGTAAAAGTCGATCCCCCAATTTTAACAGGAAGCGCTCCAGAGGGAACGAGTGAATTGTTCGCGACTAAATATTTTGATGAGGATGCATACCTTTCACAAAGTGGACAGCTTTATATGGAAGCGGCAGCAATGGCACTAGGGAAGGTATTTTCTTTTGGTCCTACCTTCAGGGCAGAAAAATCCAAAACAAGACGGCATTTAATCGAGTTCTGGATGATTGAACCGGAAATGGCTTTCATCGAATTTAAAGAAAATCTGGAGGTTCAGGAACAATTCGTATCTTCCATCATCCAATCTGTATTGAAAAACTGTCAGCTTGAGTTGAATACCCTGGGCCGTGACACAGCAAAGCTTGAACAAATTAAAGCTCCTTTCCCGCGTATTACTTATGATGAAGCCATTAAGTTCCTTCATGAACAAGGATTTGATGATATCCAATGGGGAGATGATTTTGGGGCGCCGCACGAAACTGCAATAGCAGAAAGTTATGAAAAGCCAGTTTTCATAACTCATTATCCAACCAAAATCAAGCCTTTCTATATGCAGCCTGCTCCTGACAGGGAAGAAGTCGTTCTTTGTGCCGATTTGATCGCTCCCGAAGGATACGGGGAAATAATTGGCGGTTCGGAGCGGATTCATGATCTGGAATTGCTTGAACAAAGAATCAACGAGCATGGCTTGAGCGAAGATGCTTACAAATGGTATATGGAATTAAGAAAATACGGATCTGTACCGCATTCGGGCTTCGGATTGGGGTTAGAACGTACTGTTGCTTGGATCAGTGGAGTTGAACATGTCCGTGAAACCATTCCGTTCCCACGTCTATTAAATCGTTTATATCCTTGATCTCTTAAAGAAGCGGTTATCTGGTCATATTGGGCAGATAACCGTTTTTTGTTAAAATTATAAGCTTATTCGGGGAGCCATATTCATGTTATACTTAATCAGAGGTGTCCAAAAACATGAATAAAGAACATTTATATGCGTGGTTTAAGGAAGGAACGATAACGATTCCATCCTTTTTGTTGACTAACTATAAGACAATGGGACTGAATGAACAAGAAATGGTCCTATTATTACAATTGCAAAGCTTTATCGATAAAGGTAACCATTTCCCTGCACCATCCCAACTATCTGACCGAATGACATTGCAGGAAACGGAATGTCTATTCCTAATCCAGCGTTTGGTTCAAAGGGGATTTGTTGAAATGGTTGTTGAAGGGAGTCAAGAAATCGGACAGGAAAAATATTCGTTGTCTCCACTTTATGAAAAAATGATGGACTGTTTCTTAAAAACTTTGAAACAGTCAGAGTCGGCTGAGGTCCAAAAAGCGGGGGAGAGCCTTTATACAATTTTTGAACAGGAGTTCGGCCGCCCTTTATCTCCATTTGAATGTGAGACATTGGCAATGTGGATGGAGGACGACCATCAGCCTGAGATCATTAAGTCAGCTCTTAGGGAGTCTGTCATTTCCGGTAAATTGAATTTCCGATACATTGATCGAATTTTATTCGAGTGGAAAAAGAATGGAATAAAAACCTTGGAACAGGCAAGGGAGCAAGGACAAAAATTTAGAGTTCATCAAAAGAGGGATCGGAAGACGGAAACTGCACAACCATTGAAAGATGTACCTTTTTATAACTGGCTCGAGCAGTAATGTAAATTGAAGGAGAACCAATATGTTGAATAAA
The DNA here is from genome assembly GCF_030348945.1 of Peribacillus sp. ACCC06369. Lineage (NCBI taxonomy): Bacteria > Bacillati > Bacillota > Bacilli > Caryophanales > Bacillaceae > Peribacillus > Peribacillus sp. ACCC06369. The sequence continues at coordinate 3,309,853 of NZ_JAUCEN010000002.1, read as the reverse complement.
GCTCAAATTCGATATTGTCTGGATACAATGGGGGAAATGTTTCCGGATGCCCATTGTGAGCTGAATCACTCCAATCCATTTGAATTGGTGATTGCCGTTGCCCTGTCAGCTCAATGTACGGATGTATTAGTCAATAAAGTCACTAAGGATTTATTTCAAAAATATAAAACGCCTGAGGATTACATAAGCGTTCCGATAGAAGAGTTGGAAAATGACATTCGCTCAATCGGTTTGTTTCGTAACAAGGCTAAGAACATACAAAAGTTGTCGCGCATGCTGATCGAAGATTACGGTAAGGAAGTACCCAGAGATCGTGATGAGCTTGTTAAATTGCCTGGCGTGGGCAGAAAGACGGCTAATGTAGTCGTTTCCGTTGCGTTTGATGTGCCAGCGATAGCTGTGGATACCCATGTAGAGCGTGTTTCCAAGCGCCTGGGATTATGCCGTTGGAAAGATAGTGTCCTCGATGTTGAGAAAACGTTGATGGCTAAGATACCAAAGGATGAATGGTCCGTTACGCATCACCGCCTGATATTCTTTGGACGCTATCATTGCAAGGCACAGTCACCAAGATGTGAAACCTGCCCACTTCTCGAATTATGCCGTGAAGGAAAAAAAAGAATGAAAAGGAAAGAGGCCAATTGACGCAGTCCATATCATTAAAAGTCCCCGCAGAATTGGCCCATCCTTTGTTTTTCCCTGAAAAGGAAACCATCTTGGAAAAAGAACACTATGCAGGGTGGAGTGTTTCGATCCCATTCGAGGCTTTTCCGTATGAGTTACTTTACTATAATGATGTTGAGTCGTATACTCCTTGGACTAAGGGGGCTTTTCATGTAAAGGAACTAATGGAAAAATGGAAGGGAATCGATACAGAATGCAGCTTGCTATTTTCAGAGCGAAAAGTGGGACGGACCTTGGGACTCATGAAGCAGGGTATAGGATTATTTTTAACTGCAGTCTTCTGGATGCATGGAAAGCCAGTGGTATTGAGTGATTTCCGGCTACAAATAAAATCTTTAAATCATATTCCGGTGAACCTGGCCGAAAGGCTGTCTTTCATCCTTGAAAGACCTGCTTCTTTCCATTCGTATAGACAACTTAGTGAATTGTTCCGAGAATTTGAAAAACAATATGTGAAGTTCATGATCAAAAATAAGAATAAAAAAAACGTCTAAGCTATAAGCTTAGACGTTTTTTAGTCAATCTTGATTTTCTTTATCCTTGTCTTTCTCTTTTTCTGGATCAGGGTCCGGGTTAGGATTAGGGTCCGGGTCAGGGGTTTCGACTGGTTTTTCTTCTACCGTCCCAGGGTCGGTGCCAGGATCCCCGCCTTCAACGTCTTCATCATCCTTATTGCCATTTCCATCATCAGTATTGTTTCCATTGCCATTGCCATTGCCATTATTATCAGTGTTTCCATTCTCATTACCATTTCCATTGTTGCCGTTGTTATTTTTGTCTTCATCTTGTTTATCTTCTTCGCCTTCAGCAGGAGTTTCTTGTTCCAAATCTTCACCTTCGGCCGGATCTTCAATCTCCTCTTCAGTATCCTCAGGTTCCGCCGCTTCAGCCGGTATTTCGACAGATGTACTTGCAGGATCACTTTGTTGGTTATCCACTAACGCTACCACTGAGAAAGTATATTTACTTCCAGGGGTTGGGTTAGGGATCGTTAAACTAGTATCCTTCGATTTTTTTAACACGCTCTGCGCTCCGCCATCAACGGACATCATAACCTCGAATTGGGCTTTTCCTTTAGGATATGACCATGATAGATTGATTGCATTACTTTCTTGATTGTAAGAAGCGTTAATGCCTGGTGAGTCAATTTTCTCATATTCTGTCGTCACTTGTGTTGGCTCGTGACCTTTAACATAATATTCATAAGTGATTTTACTGCTTGGTGTATATTCATTGGCTTTAACAGCCGGATTCGAACCTTTTATGACTCCAACTTTTACAACGCTGTCAGGTTGATCAAAGTCTTTCGTTTCTTTTGATTGAGCCATATGTTCCATTAAATTCTTAAAGATTGATTTAGGGATCCTTTGAGAAGAATCACCCAGATACTCCAATTTCTCACCTGATGCATTATCATAACCAGCCCATACTGCGACTGTATAATTGGTTGTATAACCCGCCATCCAGCTATCTTTTACACCGGAAGATGGGATGTTGTTCGCTGCACGCTGTTCAGGCGTGAAATTGGTTGAACCCGTTTTACCGGCTACTGGGAGATTTGGTATATTGGCTAACCTTCCTGTTCCATAAGCTTCTTTCATTACGCTCTTCAACATGTCCGTCACGATGAAAGCCGTGGAATCTTTCATGACCGGCTTCGAATCAGTCTTGTTTTTGATGGTTGTTTTGTCACGTAAAACAATCTTTTTCACACTATGCGGTTCATTATAGATACCGTTGTTTCCGAATGAACTGTATGCACCGGCAAGTTCAAGAGTAGAAACGTCTTTACCGCCACCCAATGCTGCTGATTCTGTTATTTCCTTTTCAAAAGGAATGCCCAGGTCAGTGGCAAAATCACGCGCACGGTCCAATCCGACTGCTTGAAGCGTTTTTAAGGCAGGGATATTTAATGAACGTGCAAGTGCTTCGCGAGTCGTTACGGTACCATAATGTCGCCCGGAAGCATTTTTAAGCGGTGTTCCATCAGTGTAACTATATTCCTCATCTTTGATTTGATGGTAGGTGGACCAATTTAAATATTCTACGGCAGGACCATAATCCAAAATTGGCTTAATGGTCGAACCAGGTGAACGCTTGGCATCCGTTGCATAATTCCAGCCACGTTTAACTGTCGTGTTCCTGCCGCCGCCCACTGCTTTTATTTCACCAGTTTCAGTATCGAGTAAGGTGACTCCAGCTTGGAGATCTTTACTTGGATAATTAATGATTTCATCACTGTTCAACATGTTATAGACATATTCCTGGGCATCTTTATCAATGGTCGTTTGGATTTCCAAACCATCGGTAAAGACGTTATAGTCACCCATATCTCCGACTTCCTCAATTACCAAATCGATGAATGCATCATAAGCAGTCGTATCGATTTGACTTTTATCGATTTCTTGAAGTCCTTCTGTTATATCGATGCTTTGTGCACTTTTCATTTCATTTTCGGTGATATATCCATGTTTATTCATTAAGTGCAGGACAATATCACGGCGTTCTTTCGCACGTTCAGGGTATTTATAAGGGTCATAACGGCTTGGGCTTTGCGGTAATCCGACAAGCATGGCCGCTTCGTTCAATTTCAATTCGCTTAGATCTTTTCCATAATAAGTTTGGGAAGCAGTTAAGACCCCGTTGGCACGGTTTGCAAAGAAGATCTTATTCACATACATTTCGAAAATTTCTTCTTTTGTATATTTTCTTTCAAGCTGAATGGATAGCCACATTTCCTGGACTTTCCTTTTAATGGTCTTATCAGGTGTTAAATAAGAACGCTTGATAACCTGCTGGGTCAATGTACTTGCACCCTCTGAGCCGAATCCGTTTTTGAAGTTGGCTATGACGGCACTGCCCAGACGTAAGAAATCCACCCCGTGGTGTTCATAAAAACGGGAATCTTCCGTAGCAAGGAAAGCTTCTTCGACAAGATCAGGTATGTCTTCATAATTTACATAATCCCGGTTTTCCGTTCCGACTTCAGCTAGCAATTTTCCGTTTTCATCCAGAATTTTGGATGTGACTGGATCTTTCAAAAGCTTTTCGTCAAGTTTAGGAGCATCGCTTATAAAGTAAGCCATTGCAGCTCCTCCTGCAACCAAGCCTATAATTCCGATCGTGACTAGTATAAGGAAAATGCGCTTAAGCATATTGGTTGGCTTTTTAGGTCCATTCTTCGGTTCCTTTTTTTGTGTCTGACTCTGTTTTCGGCGTTCTTCTCTCGTATTATATTTTTCAGCCATTACAGCTAACCTGCCTTTCTAAAAAAACTAAAAATTTTCTGCGATGAGCGAATCTACTACTTTAATATAGTCAATTCTCGGTTGAAAGCCAAGAGTAATCTTTCGTGAACTGCTTTCAACCTCTTGAAGAGTTATAGATTTGCGTCCACCGTCTTTCATTCTTTTCCAATAAAAACTCAGTTGTTCAGAACTCAATAGATATATATCATCCATTGCGGAAAACCGGATGATGACAAATGCAATTCCATCATGCTGAATGATCTGTTTCATATGTTCAATTTGATGGTCATGAAAATTCTTCAGTGGGAACGAACTGCTGTTTTTCGTTTCCTTTGCCTCAAAATCAATGTACTTTCCTTTATAAACACCATTGTAATCGGTGGTCGACGCTTGTTTGAAGTAGGCTTCTTTAATGACTGCAGCACTTCTCTTCGGGTAGTGGACATCGACAATTTGAATAGGTGTCGGTTTTTTATGGATGACGGCAATGCCGTGTGCTAAATAATACTGATTGGTTTCGTTCAAATCGTCTTCCAATGTTTTTCCCCGGTTGCTATAACTGATTTTTTTTAGTGGGCTTTTTTTTTCTTCCATAGCCTGCGGTACAAATCTTCGTCCGTTGGGATAATGAAATGCCACTTTTACCCCTCCTTTTTTTCACTTATCTATATTAGCAAAAAAAGAATCCAATATGTGAATAAAAAGAATTGTTTCTTAGAACGATAGGATTAATGTACAACTATATGTCACAATTCATCGCTATAGAAAGGCTGGACACATAGATGCGAATGTTAAAGACGGAAAAGCAATTGCTCCATTCCATAAAAGTCCAAACCGCTAAAGGGAATAGGGATAATATATCAAGAACAAAGGCATATGAACAATTTTTCAAAATGCATCCAGAAATACAATGGTCTTTTTTAGCGGGGATGGTTTCTAGAAATGCAGGCTGGAATATGTGTGACCTTGAAGGGATTTGGCTTTCCCATTTGCTTAGCCCCAAATACAGGTATCATTTATTTCTAACGTATGAAGATGCCAATTGGAGAATATTTCAAGATGCTTATCCGCAATTGCTTCTCTATCATTATTCGACGAAGTATGAACGTCCTTTGTTTCACTTATGTCATTATTTTTTTATTACTAAATTCATGACAAATGAATGGTATTCCTTTTGGAAATATGGGAATCGTGAAAGATTAGTCACTGCGCTTATAATAAATGAACAAAATATCATTGAAAAACCGGTTATTAAAAAGCAATCTTTCGTTTTTCAATCTATATTATTTTTCCTGCAGGACTGGATGCATTTTAGCACTGTCTTATTTCCTACCTGCAATGGAAGACTGTATGGCTCTTCCGTTTCGCATTTTAGAAATATCGATAAAAGGATTGAATTGGGGAAAAGGTTGGCTGGCCTTTTATTTTCTGAAGATTTATTTCCGCTTTTTCATGAATTTTCCTGCAGGACTGAACCAACTGGGGCTAGATATGATTATGAACGATATCGAAAAAAGCCTAGGTACCATGAAACCCCGATGCTGAGGGGAGTTTATCCATTGATTCATCATCAAGTGCGTGAGACGGAGCAATGGGATTTGAAAAAAAAGATTAAAAAGGATTGGTTCATTGAACCTCAATGGGAAGAAGACCCGCAATTGACCGATTGGTATGACCATAAACAAAAGCAGCTGCACACAGTTGCAATGATCAAGAATTGGTTTTTATAAAAGGAAACAGGGAAGGCGTCGATTAAGCCTTCCCTGTTTATTGTACAGTATTTAAGACTTACGTTGAGGGGCGGTTTTCTCCACTAAGTTTCGGGTTCCCCGTTCCTGCCTTTTTAGTGGGCGGCTTTTGTCGTTTTTCGTTTTTTTGCTGTCTGCTTTCATTCGACTGCATAAAATCACCTCCTGTCTGTATTTTTGTTTAAAACTCCATTCTTCATTCTGCCATTGTTGTCGAAGGGCATAATAAATTAAGTGAATTACACTTTCTTTGCCGATTCCCTTCTAGTTTTGTCAGTCATGAAGGGCTTTGTGATAAAAAAAAGAATAGTACAGGTAAAGAATGGGAGGGATCAGCATGGTCAATAAAAGTGTCGCAACAGAGGAAATATTAAGGATGATAGCTGAGATCAGTACCAGCCTGGATCGTTTGGAAATTTCATATGGGGAAACTGTAAATACAGTCCGGTGCAAACTATGGGCAGAGCAATATACATTAGTTAATGAAGCCCAGGAAGCCATTGAAAAAGCCGAGGATTATTGGGTGAATGTTGAAGGTGAAAACCATTCCTTTTCCATTGTTCCGGAAAAATCAATAATTAATCACAAGGTTTTAACTGAATTGCACGTATAAGCCAACAGAATATCATTTTATAAAGAACTGGATTATACTAAAGGGAAACAAACGTGCGGAGGAATATATTGTGCAAAAAGAAAAACTGCAGCTATTGACTGAACAATTAATAAAATATACGGTCCAAGCCGATGATATCTATGAGGGTGTACGCAAGGAAGGAAAGGAAAAGGATTTCTTTTCGGAAGTCAAGCCCTTCGCAGACCAAGTCAGGACCGTATGCATCGAATGGGAAACTGGAATGAAGGAGTGGATGAAAGAAACCGAGTTTAAGCATCTTTTCCCCGAGCAAATCGAACAAACCGCTCATAACCTTTCTGATGTAGCCGTTCAGGCATTCTTTCCTAAAACCAGTTACAAGCGATTTAAAAGTCATATCCAATCGGTCGAATTTATCCTTCATAATGTAAAAGCGGAAATCGATCGGATTTTATCATAAAATCACCTACACTATATTTCCTCTTTTTTCATATATTATCAGAACCATGTAATGAAAAAAGAGGAGGGCTCATTGAACATGATGAGATCCGGTTTTAACCAAGTCTCCCCAAATCAAGGACAGTATCCTCAATCAATGCCGGAATATTGGGGAGGGTACCAGCAGCCAATGCAGTATCCTCCGCCAAATAATCATAATCTTGAACAACCATTTATGTATCCATATCTTCCCCAGGATACAGGGGGCTATATGACGCCATATCATGATCCATATCAGCAAGCGGCCTATCACCCATTCCAACCAGTTCAGCAGCAGGCGATGCCTGTGGGAGCTTATCCGGGCACCAGTGTAATGCAGCCACTGCCGCAAATGCCACAAATGCAACAAATGCAACAAATGCAGTCCAATCAGCAGCCGCAAGCTTTTAGTCCGTTCGCCAATCCGCTGCAGCCAGCTAAACGGCCCCCACAAAGTCAGCAGCAGGCTTATAATCCTTATCCTAAGCAGCAGTTCATGCAAAAGCCACAGCCATCGGGTATCAAATCGGTCATGAATCAATTCAAAACACAAGATGGCTCAATGGATATAACGAAGATGATGAATACAGCTGGACAAATGATGAATACAGTTTCTCAAGTATCTTCAATGGTCAAAGGAGTAGGGGGCTTCTTCAAAGTTTAAATGGTGAATAAAGTATAAAAGCAGACTTACAAGTGACCCAGCCACTTTTTAAAGTCTGCTTTTAATCTTGCCTAATTGATTTCAATACGATTCCCTCTGATTTTGGGAAGGTGAAGCGTGAGGATGCCATCGCGATGTCGTGCGGTCACTTTTGCTTCATCAATCGCTTTTGGAAAGGAAATGGTTCTTGAAAATGTACCTGCTGAAACTTCCTTTTGAAACATTCCTTGAGTTTTGTGCTTCCTATCTACATGCTTTGCAGTTATGGTTACTGCATGGGTCAGCACATCAATTGAAATCTGGCTGCGTGCAATACCAGGCAAGGTAGCGGTAAGGGTATATTCTGAAAGCGTCTCGTGAACATCAACCGGAAAGCTGCGTTCTTTAGTTGAACCGAAGAAATCGTCAAGGGATTGCAGCATACCTTTAGGTGGCCTTTCGGAAAACAGTCGATCCATTTTGTTAATGAAATGGGTAAAGGGTTCTATTCGATTCCGATTATTTTTTTTTTCAGAAGAGGTCATCACGGTGCTCCTTCCTAAAAAATTCCTTTGCCTATAGGCTATGTGAGGACTGAAGAATTGTGAATGCATTCTTGGGTTTTAGATACGGGTCTATAGGGAATAAAGTTACTGAATGATCAATAAAGGAAATGAGGGATTGATATGAATAAGACAAAAAATAGCAAGCTTTCCTACATAGATACCGGGAAAGGAAATAAAACGTTGTTGTTTATCCATGGATTTTGTGGAAGTCATGAATATTGGAGTGACATCATTGCTGAATTAAAGGATGAATACCGGGTTGTTGCCGTTGATTTACGAGGACATGGGTCAAGTGAGGAAATAGGGAAGTCTTTCTCAATTGAAGATATGGCTGCTGATATTGCGTCATTTTTGGAAGAACTGAAAATCGGACAGGTTTATATGTTTGGTCATTCGCTAGGGGGATATGTCACCTTGGCATTCGCCGAAAGGTTTCCTGGGAAATTGTCTGGTTTTTCACTGATTCATTCTACAGCTTTTCCGGATGATGAGGCTGGTAAGGAGGGACGTTTAAAATCTGTTGAGAAAATCGAAATGGATGGAATCCCTGCTTTCATTGACGGACTTGTACCAAAGCTTTTCGCTCATTCCGATGATCCAAATATTGAACATACTAAGGAAATCGGTTATAAAACCAGTGAAAGTGGAGCAATCGGATCTTTGCATGCCATGAGGAACAGAACAGACAGAAATCATGTACTTAAAGATACGAAGCTGCCGGTCCTTTTGGTTGCAGGTGAACAAGATAAGGTGATTCCCGCTGAAAAAACCTTTTCTGTAAAAGGGAGTCATATTAATGAAGTTATACTTGAGGGGAGCGGCCATATGGGAATGGTGGAAGCTCCAAACAGACTAATCGAAGAAATCATTCGCTATGTCGAGAAAAATTAACTGAAAAAAGTCTAAGCAGGAAACGGGCTGTTGCCGTTTCTTGTTTTTTTTTGAATAGGAAATAGTTTCCCTTTTGCATAGAACGTTCATTCGATAGAATAGGAGTATGAGGTGGTTATATGAAACTGCGAAAAAATTTACAAGAAATCATCACGGATTTAAAAACCAATGAAAATTTTAAAGATAATATTGTACATTGGCAAGTAATTGAAGCGAAAGAAGCAAAACATGTCCCTTTTCCCGATCGAATGAATGATAAGATCAAGCATGCTCTTGAAAAACGGGGAATAAATGGGTTGTATACGCATCAGGCAACGGCATTTGATACAGCTGTCAGTGGCAATAGCCTTGTAGCGGTCACCCCAACTGCTTCTGGTAAAACCTTTTGCTATAATTTGCCGGTCCTTCAAAAAATACTTGAAGATGAAAAAACCAGAGCACTGTATATTTTTCCGACAAAAGCGCTGAGTTATGATCAAAAAAGCGAATTGAACGAAATGATTCATGAAATGGATGCTCAGATAAATAGTTATACGTACGACGGGGACACACCTTCAAATATCAGGCAAAAAATCCGACAGGCCGGGCATATCGTGATCACCAATCCTGATATGCTCCATTCCGGAATCTTGCCGCATCACACGAAATGGGTTTCTTTGTTTGAAAACTTGAAGTATGTGGTCATCGATGAACTCCATATTTACCGCGGCGTTTTTGGAAGTCATACCGCTAACGTCATAAGAAGATTAAAAAGGATCTGCAAGTTTTATGGAAGCGACCCTGTCTTTGTCTGTACCTCCGCTACGATCAATAACCCAAAAGAGTTGGCAGAAGAGCTTACGGAAAAAAAAATGGTCCTCATCGATAATAACGGGGCCCCAAGTGGGAAAAAGCATTTTGTGTTTTACAATCCCCCAATAGTCAATAAACCACTAAACATTCGAAGGAGTGCGGTTTTGGAAGTCAGGAAGCTCGCAAATGAATTTTTGAAGAATAAAATTCAAACGATCGTTTTTGCGCGAAGCAGGGTTCGTGTGGAAATTCTATTGACCTATTTACAGGAACTCGTCTCAAAGCAATTGGGGCCAAAATCGATCAGGGGCTATCGCGGGGGGTATCTGCCAACACAGCGCAGAGAAATTGAACAGGGCCTCAGGGATGGTTCCATTTATGGGGTTATATCTACGAATGCACTTGAGTTGGGTGTCGATATCGGCCAGCTCCAGGTTTGCATAATGACTGGTTACCCTGGATCGATATCCAGTGCATGGCAACAGGCGGGACGAGCAGGAAGAAGGCATGGTGAAGCACTGATCATCATGGTCGGCAGTTCTAGTGCCCTTGATCAATATATCGTCCAGAATCCCGATTACTTTTTTACCAGAAATCCAGAAACTGCAAGAATCAATCCAGATAATCTTTTGATCTTGGTTGATCATGTCAAATGTGCAGCATATGAGCTGCCATTTAAAAAAGGCGATACCTTTGGAAAAACAGAGATTATGGACGTACTGGAATTCCTTACGGAAGAAAGGGTCTTACACCTGAATGGGGACAAATGGCATTGGATGAACGATGCTTTTCCCGCAAGCAATATCAGCCTGCGTTCTGCGGCACAGGAAAATGTCGTAATCATCGATCAAACGAACGCACCGGTTAATCGGGTCATAGGTGAAATGGATACGTTCAGTGCAATGACCCTTCTCCACGATGAAGCCATTTACTTGCACCAGGGAATGCAATTTCAGGTGGAAGAACTTGATTGGGAGGAAAAAAAAGCTTATGTTCGTGAAGTCAATGTGGACTATTATACGGATGCTAACCTTGCCGTTCAGTTGTCTGTATTGGAAGTGGATAAACAGCGAACTTTTGCTTCCACAGCAGCTGCCTTTGGTGATGTCGCCATCCGGGCGATGCCTACGATCTTCAAAAAAATCAAATTTGAAACTCATGAAAATATTGGTTCGGGACCAATCAGTCTCCCTGAGATGGAACTGCACACGAGTTCGGCCATGCTTTCCATGGAGCCCGATATATTTGAATGGGACGAAAATCGAATAGAACAAGGAATGATAGGCGCTTCCCATGCTCTTAATTACATGATTCCGCTATATGTTATGTGCGATCCACATGATATTCATGTTTATCCGCAGGTTAAGGCAGCGCATAATGAAAAACCAACAATTTTTATCTATGATAGTTATCCGGGAGGCATTGGGTTAAGTGATAAGGTATATGAAAACTCTGAAGTCATTCTATTGGAAACCATATCCATGATCGATAATTGTACTTGTGAAAGCGGCTGTCCTTCCTGTATCGGAACGGAATCCGCCACGAAAACGGCCAAGAGTGATGCAAAACAGTTATTGGGTCAATTTTTCAAGGAAAAACAAGCATAGTTTGCGGGGATAAGTGAAAAGAGGTGTAGTTTATGTCATTAAAAAATAAATTGAACCGTATGAAAACGCATATGAACCTGGAGCCAGTGAAACATCCTTCCGAAGAAGAAAATAACCATATAGTGAATGAAGAAATTCCTTATCTTGAAAAGTGGCAGGAGAACGATACCGTTTCCTTTCATTTCGATGATGACTATTGTTTCATTAGGGAGGTCCGCTACCCTATAAATCATAAACACGGGTTATATGCATTTTCTGAGCTGAAAAAGATCGTAAAAGAGTGGAATCAAACCTCTTTGGAGCATCCACTATCCGCTAAGGGCGTTAAAAGTGAAGACCTGTTTTTCTTCGATACGGAAACAACAGGGCTTGGAGGCGGAGCCGGCAACACCATTTTTTTACTAGGTTATGCCTATTTAGAAGGTGAAGAAGTTGTCGTGAAACAACATATCCTTCCGCAGCCCGGAAGTGAAATACCGCTTTACCAGAGCTTTCTGGAAAACATCAATTACGAAACGCTTGTCACATATAATGGTAAATCCTTTGATTGGCCCCAGCTAAAAACCAGACATACTTTGGTAAAGGAACATGTACCAAAACTACCGGAATTCGGACATTTCGATTTATATCATGCTTCAAGACGCCTTTGGAAAAACAAATTGGAACGAGTTAAATTATCAGTAGTCGAAACAGATATTCTAGGTGTGCATAGGGAGGATGATATTCCTGGATATTTGGCACCGATGATTTATTTTGATTTTGTTGAGAGGAAGAATCCAGAAATTTTGTTTGGAATCATGAAGCATAATGAATTGGATATCTTATCACTGATAACATTGTATATTCATTTGTCCCGGAAAATTCTCCAAATCGATGGATATACGGAAGAGTCCATGGAAATTGCACGCTGGCTCGCTTATCTGGGTAAAAAAGAGGAGTCAGTCGAGACATATGAAAAAATAGTGGAAGCGGGAAATGAGGAAGATCGGATAATTGCAGGCCATGCCTTAGCCTTCCAGAAAAAGAAGCAACAACAATTCAATGAAGCATTGGAAATTTGGAAGGAAGTCGCCCTAAAAGGGAATGTGCAAATAAGGATACAGGCACAAATTGAATGTGCAAAATTATATGAACATCAATTTAAGGAAGTCGGAACTGCTCTAAAATGTGCAAAAATTGCACAACAAGAGATGGTGAGGGAAGGGACCATTCCAGGGAAAAAACAGTTGGAATTGGAAAAGAGGATCCGGCGGCTCGAAAAGAAAGAGGAATCTAAGGGTATTTCTGTATAAGATAAGGGAATCGGAATTGTCTTTTAGTGCGAAATGCTGAAAAAAAATATGGATACAAATATTGTAGCCTTCAACTATTATGTGTAAAATGGAAAGAGTTGAGGGTGAAATTCCGAGGCATTCATTTCATACCTTTACATCATATAAATTTAAGGTGAAAGCGGAGCGGAGAAATGTATAAAACGACTTTATTTCTATTTTTTGTAGTCCTTTGTTTAACGATTGTTTTATTTACATCATTAAAAGAAAGTCTCTATTCCTTTTTATAGAAAATTACCCTCGGTGCATTTGAAGGGTTAGCCATATTATAATTAAAGTGTACTAATTGACAGCCATACATAGTTTTATACTTATTCTGTATAAATAGGTCATTTCATCAGTACACGTCTCCCCTTTTTCTCATAGTCTGTAATGGTAAGACTAAACTTATCATGATGAAAGGGGACGTATTATAAATGTATTTTCGTAATTGTGGAGGAAATAAACCCCATGTAATGGGAGCATCCAACAATGTAATGGGCGCATCCAACAATGTAATGGGTGCATCCAACAATGTGATGGGTGCATACGGGAACGCACCTGGAGTAATGGGCGCATCAACCGGTAAACACCCCAATAACGTAATGGGAGCGTCAACCGGTAAAAACTCTAACGTAATGGGAGCCTATAGTCCAACGGCTGTGTCTCCAGGGCAATTTGGTCCAGCACAAACATCTCCATCTCAAGTTGCCCCAGCTCAAGTCTCTCCAACACAGCAACATGTTAATACGAATGTATCGAACACAGTTATTCCTGTCGTTCATCCATCACATACAACGACTGTCAATAAACATGTGAACACGTTTAAGCATTACTTCCCGCATACTCAATCCGTGGTGAACGAGTGCTATAATCAACACTTGATATGTGGAAGGCCGCCGCATAACCCATGCTGTCCGCCTAGGCATTTCGGATACTAAAAAATAAGGGCTTATTAAGCCCTTGTTTTCATACATAATCATGTTATAAGGGAGATTGGCCAAGCAATGAAGGTTTTGTATATGACTGGCTACAAAGCTTTTGAATTCGGGATTTTCAAAAATGACCATGAAGCCGTAAAATATATAAAGAAAGCGATGAAGCAACGTCTTCTGCCATTGGTGGAAGATGGGCTGGAATGGGCGATTATATCAGGTCAGTTGGGTACGGAACTATGGGGTGCCGAAGTGGTGTTCGAAATGCAGGAAGAATATAATCAGCTTAAATTAGGGGTGCTTACTCCTTTCCTGAAACAGGAAGAGTCATGGAATGAGACGAATCAAGACTATTACCGATCCATTTTGGCCCGTGCCGATTTTGTTGAATCCATTTTCAACAAGCCATATGAAGGGCCACAACAGCTAAAAATCAAAAATAAGTATATGGTCCATAAAAGCGATGCCATGCTCATCATTTTCGATGCCGAAAAAGAAGGGTCAGCCCGATATCCATATTTCGAAGCGAAGAAAAAAGCGGAAACACAGCCTTACCCCATCTTTCAGATAAACTTTGATGATCTGCAGCTGGCTGCGGAAGAAAGCAGCTGGTCCGAAGAATGACAGAGTGAAAATAATTATGGATTAAAAGTTGTTTCTAAAGCATATTCATATTATGATGAAATTTAGATACAGATTCATGGGAGTACATATCGTTCACTGAAACTTATGCAAATAAAAAGGTGTTTCGTTGACAAACCCAAGCAGATTTGAAAAAATAATAAAAAGTCGATTGTATTGGCGAAAGTATTGAGGTGAAGTCTTATGCTATCCGATAAGATAAAATTAACGGCTAAAGATATTCTTGAGAAAGATTTTAAACCAGCCATGCGCGGTTATAAACCTGAAGACGTGGATCAATTCCTGGATCTGATCATTAAAGATTATGAAGTGTTCCATCAGGAAATTGAAGATCTTAAACAAGAAAATCTTAAATTGAAAAAACAAGCTGAAGAGAGTACAAAACGTCCAAATCAACCTGCTCCCAGTGCCACTCCGGGAACCACTAACTTTGACATCCTTAAACGGTTATCCAACTTGGAAAAGCACGTTTTCGGAAACAAGCTTTTTGATTGAGGTTTTGCTTTGTAAAAGTGAAATTGATTTTGGTATTGTGTTTTCATGAATAATGGAGTATAATCAATTATGTTATGTTAACGTTTGGGTAATTGCTGCTGCATTTTTGCAGTAGAGGAAAGTCCATGCTCGCACGGACTGAGATGTCCGTAGTGTTCGTGCCTGGCGAAAAAATAAGCTTGGGCAGCAATCTTGGATTGCTGACGGCTGGGAAAATGCCTAAGTCCTTTTGGATATGGCATGAATACCTATAAAAGTGCCACAGTGACGGAGCCTTTACAGAAATGTAAAGGGTGGAACGAGGTAAACCCCACGAGCGAGAAACCCAAATTAATGGTAGGGGCGCTTTCTTCCTTGGAAATGAACGAGGAGAAGGACAGAAGCCGTGCTTCTGTAGATAGATGATTACCGCCGAAGTACGAGACGCGAGTCGCTTGCAGTACTGAGGAACAAAACATGGCTTACAGAACGTTATCATATAACACTAAAAGCACAACTCTCCTTTTAAAAGGAGAGTTTTTGTTTATGGAGATTGCCCTTGAATAAAAAAGGGGGCATTCCAATTTATTTTTCGTTTTCTGAAACTCAGCTGTGTTAAACTAAGAACTTGGCAAGTTTCAATTCCAGTCGAATGATTTTTTTAAATGAAAGTGTCTAGCAGGAGGACAATTGCTTGATTGACGTCTGTCCGTAACGTTTTTAAAAATAGCGTTGAAATGTTAAGCATTCCTTGATTCTGGGGCATCCTATTTATAAAGGTTCTGTTTGGCTTCTATTTGAAGGTATTAAGACATGACTTCAAATTTTCAGGTCAATGAATGGGAAGCATTTCTCTATAAGGTATACATAATTGGTGTGAATAAATGGTCCTTCGCTGTATGGATAAATATTTGCAGCGTTTACCTTGATGGATAATTGAGTAAAACTTTATTTTATTGCGGTTGATTTTCCGGTTACTTTAAAAAATGCTCTCGCTAGATGACAACGACATTTTTTTCAGGAAATCAATGACGAATTCTAAGCAAAAAATAAATTGACGGTGGAACTTTTAAATAAGGTTTACATGTCTAAAATCGATTCCCAATTCTTTATTCTTATAATGAAGGAATTAGGTAAAGGTACAATTGATTTGGATTAATGGAAAGAAGGTGCAGGATTAATGAAACAATTCGATATTATCGCAACATCAGCAATGGGATTGGAATCAATTGTCGCCAAGGAGGTTCGGGATCTTGGTTACGATTGTCAAGTCGAAAATGGTAAAATCACCTACAAAGGGGACCAATCTGCCATTGCCCGCTCTAATTTATGGCTGCGGAGTGCAGACAGGGTGAAAATTAAGGTCGCAGAATTTAAAGCATATTCATTTGATGAGTTGTTTGAAAAAACAAAGGCCTTGAATTGGGAAGATTACTTATCAGCCGATGTCGAGTTCCCAGTGAGTGGGAAATCGGTTAAGTCCCAGCTCTACAGTGTCCCTGATTGTCAGGCTATCGTCAAAAAGGCGATTGTTGATAGATTGAAAAGTAAATATAAGCAGGTATCTTGGTTTGCGGAGACGGGTCCTTTATTTAAAATTGAAGTGTCTATCTTAAAAGATGTAGTGACACTTACCATGGACACTTCAGGTGCAGGTTTGCATAAACGAGGGTATCGGACAGGGCAGGGGGAGGCTCCCCTTAAAGAAACATTGGCGGCTGCGTTAATCATGCTGACCAATTGGAAACCGGATATGCCTTTCATTGATCCGTTTTGTGGATCAGGAACGATTCCTATCGAGGCTGCCTTAATTGGGCAGAACATAGCACCTG
This sequence comes from Peribacillus sp. ACCC06369, assembly GCF_030348945.1. Lineage (NCBI taxonomy): Bacteria > Bacillati > Bacillota > Bacilli > Caryophanales > Bacillaceae > Peribacillus > Peribacillus sp. ACCC06369. The sequence continues at coordinate 3,293,412 of NZ_JAUCEN010000002.1, read as the reverse complement.
GGTTTAACAGGGAGTTCGTTTCTGAAACCTGGTCGTGGATGGACAGCAAGGTATGGGATGAAGCAAGGGTTGAGGCTGAAGATTTAGCCGATTATGATCAGTACTTGGACATAACCGGTTGTGATATCGACCATCGGATGGTAGAAATATCTAAAGCGAATAGTTTTGAGGCCGGTCTTGGAGATCTGGTTGAATTCAAACAAATGCAAGTGAGGGATATCTCGACTAGGAAAGAGTATGGTGTCATTGTCGGGAACCCCCCTTACGGAGAGCGTCTAGGTGAGAAAAAAGCCGTTGAACAGATGTATAGGGAAATGGGACAAGCCTTCAAGAAGCTTGATACTTGGTCAGTATACATGATTACCTCCAATCCTGACTTTGAACAGCATTACGGTAAGCCTGCAACGAAAAAAAGGAAGCTTTTCAATGGTTTCATCCGTGCAGACCTTTATCAGTATTGGGGAAAAAGACCGCCGAAACAGTTTTAATGTGAAAATGAGTGGGTAGAATATAACGGTGAATTTTGATAGCCAGGACGTTTTATTCATAATAGGTTCCAGTCTTGCTTATCATTTCCTTTTCTGTTATTCTAATAATGAATTATTTTTGTTCAGATTTAAGGAATACCTTAATATTCAATGAGCAAGGATAGTAATATAATGTGTGGAAAACACACTAGGAGGCAACAAAAATGGAACAAGGTAAAGTAAAATGGTTTAACGCAGAAAAAGGTTTTGGATTCATCGAACGTGAAGGTGGAGACGATGTATTCGTACATTTCTCAGCTATCCAAGGCGAAGGTTTCAAAACACTTGAAGAAGGCCAAGACGTTACATTTGATGTAGAACAAGGTCAACGTGGACCACAAGCATCAAACGTAAACAAAGCTTAATTCAACCCTATATTATTTACAGACAGGCTCTCTAAAGGAGCCTGTCTTTTATTTTACGAGTCGGGTAACCTGACAGCATACATAGAAGAAAAACATGCTTTATACATTTCATTTCTGATGGTAGGGTAAATATCTTGACTATTAATGTGAAATAAAGGATAATATACTTTTGCCTAGATATATTATAATGCGGATTCGATATACTGATGATAGATAAAAGGGGAGACCATGATGCTTAAAACACTGCCTTTTTCGGTAACAAAGGAAGACTCTTTTTACGATAAGCTTTCAGAATGGATCGGTGATGTTTTTTACGATATTCTTCCCGAAAAAGGATTTGAGCTGCGTGACGAACAGATCTTCATGGCTTTTCAGTTAGAAAAAGCCTTTAAAGAAAAGAATGTAAGTTTTGCTGAAGCAGGGGTAGGGACCGGTAAGACCTTGGTCTATTTACTATATGCGATTTGTTATGCGAGATATACGAACAAACCGGCAATTATTTCGTGTGCAGACGAAACGTTGATTGAACAGCTTGTCAAAGAAGAAGGCGACATCCAAAAAATCAAGAATGCCTTAGGTATTGAAGTGGATGTTCGGCTTGCCAAATATCACGATCAATATGTATGTCTTAAGAAATTGGATCACGCAGTGAATCATGAAGATTCAGAGGGAATAGATCAGCTCTATGATGAACTTCCCAAGTTTGTCCATGATAACTCATCCATGAACGCCTATACAGCATATGGGGACCGTAAACAGTATCCATATTTAAATGATGAAGACTGGTCTAAAGTTGGCTGGGATCAGCTTCAAAACTGTTTTACTTGTGATAAACGCCATCGTTGTGGACAAACCCTATCACGGGACCACTACCGAAAATCAAGCGATTTGATCATTTGTTCACATGACTTCTTTATGGAGCATGTATGGACTAAGGAAAAACGTAAGCGTGAAGGACAGTTGCCATTATTGCCTGAACATAGCTGCGTTGTCTTTGATGAAGGCCATCTATTGGAGTTTGCTGCTCAAAAGGCTTTAACTTATAAAGTTGGGGAACAAACCCTTGCTTCGGTTTTAGAATTGCTTACTGCCAATCAGGTTCGTGAAGAAACCTTATACATCATTGAGGACTTAATTGATATCAATGAAGAGTTTTTTGATTTGTTGGATGAAAAAGCCATACATGTAAGCGGATCTAATCGTTATGAAATCCCGATGTCCAAAGAGATAACAAGCTTTGCCCAGAAACTTCATAAAAAGGTTGAAGAGTTAGAGGAAAACCTTGTTTTTGAAGCGGAAATGTACACGATCAATGACTATGATTTAAAAGTGACGGAAGAATATTTAGAACAGCTGGGTTACTCCCTTTCCCTATTTGTGAAGGATGAACAGGCCGTTTCCTGGTTTGAAGAAAATGAAATGACCAAAACATTGGTCATCATGCCAAGGCTTGTACAGGATATTTTGTCTGAACAGGTATTCTCTAAAAAAATCCCTTACATTTTTTCATCGGCTACATTATCGGATAATAAATCTTTCCAATACATTGCAGATAGCTTAGGGATAGAAAAGTATGACAGCTTCTCAGTTGAGTCACCATTCGATTACGATGAAGTCATGAAAATGAACATGCCGGTCTTCGAAAATGGAGACCAATTGGCAAAACTTCAATATACGATGAAGACAATTGAGGAAAATGAAGGTCGAACACTTGTGTTATTCCAATCAAAAGAAGAATTGCATTGGTTCAAGGAAAACTGCCCAATATCAACCTATCCTTTTTATTTTGAAGGTGAAGCGGAAATCAGCGAGCTTGTTAAGAAGTTTCAAGAGAATGAGCAATCTGTTCTTTTCTCCTATCATTTATGGGAAGGGCTTGATGTTCCAGGACCTTCATTACAAAATGTAGTGATACACTCCCTTCCATTCCCGCCACGCGATCCAGTATTCGAGGCCAAACGTAACTCGGTTACCGATGCATTTGAAGAAGTGGATCTTCCATACATGCTCCTTCGATTGCGTCAGGGAATAGGGCGATTGATCAGGACAAGCAATGACTCGGGAACCGTACAGATTTTGATTGAAAAGAACCTTTCGGAACAGGTGAAAGAGAAGATTGTATCCGTTCTTCCTGTAACGCTTTAAGTCAATCCAATCCAAAATAAGAGCCAAGGGCCCCCTTGGCTCTTATTTTATTTTATTAAACGAAGTAGTTCTGATATGAAAGATTTTTGTATAATATGGTAAAGTGTATTTGGAAGGAGCTGTGGATATGAAAAAGGGTATCGATCTGATTGAAAAAGAATTTAAAGAATATGTCAAGAAAATCTCGGCCTATAATGAAGCGCTCGCGTTAATTTTTTGGGATTTGCGTACAGGTGCACCGAAAAAGGGCGTTGAGCAGCGTTCTGAAGTTATCGGGGTGCTTTCCTCCGAGGTTTTTAATATGATCACAAGTAAAGAAATGGAATCCTTCATTACAGAACTTTCGATGGAGGAAGCGACTCTTAGTGAAACGACGAATAAAATGGTTCAAGAGTGTAAAAAAGAGTTTGAAAGAAATAAGAAAATTCCTGCAAACGAATATAAGGAATTCGTCATTTTACAATCCCGTTCTGAAAGTGCATGGGAAGAGGCAAGGGAAAAAGCTGATTTTTCATTATTTCAACCTTATCTTGAGCAAATTGTTGCCTACACCCGTAAGTTCGTAGAGTATTGGGGATATGAAGGGCAGAAATATAATACCCTTTTAGACATGTATGAACCAGGCATGACTGTAGATATACTTGACAGCGTATTCAGTGAGCTTCGGTCAAGGATAGTCCCTCTGGTAAAACAGATTGCTGAAAGCGAACATAGACCTGAAACAGCGTTCCTTTACAAAGAATTTCCAAAAGAAAAGCAGCATCAACTCAACCTGGAAGTTTTAAAACAGCTAGGATACGATTTCAATTCTGGCAGGCTGGATGAAACGGTTCACCCTTTTGCAACTGGAATAAACAGGGGCGATGTCCGTGTGACGACCCGTTACGATGAAAATGATTTCCGGGGGGCAATATTCGGTACCATTCATGAATGTGGACATGCCATTTATGAGCAGAATATCGCCGAAGAGTTAACCGGAACACTGCTCGATAGTGGGACATCAATGGGAATCCATGAATCACAATCTTTGTTTTTCGAAAATTTCATTGGACGGAACTATAGCTTCTGGAAAAACAAATTCACCCTATTAAAAGAATATGCTCCCGAACAATTCGATGATGTGACGCTGGATGAATTTTACCGGGGCATTAACGAATCAAAACCATCGTTCATCCGTATTGAAGCAGATGAACTGACGTATCCCCTACATATTATGATTCGGTATGAATTGGAAAAGGCTCTCTTTAATGGAGAACTCGAGGTGAAGGATTTACCAAAAGTCTGGAATGAAAAATACAAGGATTATTTGGGGATTGTACCTGAAAATGATGCCATGGGCGTTTTACAAGATGTACACTGGTCAGATGGCAGCTTTGGTTATTTCCCATCTTATGCATTGGGATATATGTATGCAGCCCAAATCAAGCAGTCGATGCTTAAAGATTTGCCTGATTTTGATGGACTGTTGGAAGCGGGTGATATTGCTCCAATCAGGGAATGGCTTAATGAAAAGATACATAAATACGGAAAAACTAAAAAGCCTCTGGAGATTTTGAAGGAAACGACAGGTGAAGGCTTGAATGTTCAGTATTTAATAAAGTATCTTGAAAATAAATATAAAGAAGTTTATAAAATCAAATGAATCAAAAGAAGAGGGCCTTGGAATTATTTCAAGGCCTTCTTCTTTTTTTATGGCTGCGTTAATCCAATCCATAATTTCCAAAACTTAAAATACTGTGTTATTTCGTTTCACCCTCTTCTTGGAGTGATTCCAAAAAAGAGTATAGTACCACCAATCGCCTGAGCGGTTTGGTATGGAATCCACTGAAGTGCATGCGCAGGATAACCGTAAGTGACTATTTGTTAATGGGTAAATCCATGTTGATCAGTCTTGGTGATTTCATAATTTTCAAATAATACGAATAATACTTTCTTTTTTTAATTGAAAGTTCGGTTTTTGTTAAAAATGACTTTTCAAATAGAGCCAGCGTTGTTATAATTCATATATTAATAAAATAAAAATCTTCACTCGTATAATAGCAGGGATATGGCCTGCAAGTTTCTACCGGATTACCGTAAATAATTCGACTATGGGTGAGTAATAGATCTTGTTGCATAATGGAAGGCTTTTGCTGATTCATTTTTCATTCATGCCCAAGAAATATTGCTTCACTCCAAAAAAGTGCCGCAATGTTTCTTGGGCTTTTTTATATGCCGGGAAACAATTGCATGGTTTATGGGTCAATATAACATCCAAGATTGGGAGGAACCTTCATGCAACTTTTAAAGGAAAAAATCTTGTCCGAGGGTCAAGCTTTATCAGAAGATATTTTAAAAGTAGATTCATTCTTAAATCATCAAATGGATCCTATGCTAATGAAAGAAATTGGTAAAGAATTCGTAAAACGTTTCGAACAAAAAGAAATAACAAAAGTGCTGACAATTGAATCTTCAGGCATTGGACCTGGTTTGATGGCTGCTTTGGAATTGGAAGTTCCGTTAATTTTTGCCCGTAAACGTAAATCACTTACTTTAACAAATGATTTAGTAACGGCGTCCGTACATTCCTTTACAAAAAAAGAAACCAATACAATTACTGTTTCCAATAAATATATTGAAGCTGGAGATAAGGTTTTGATCATCGATGACTTCCTTGCGGTCGGACAAGCAGCCCGGGGCTTGGTGGATATCTGTAATCAGGTTGGAGCAGAAGTGGCCGGTATCGGCATCGTTATTGAAAAAGCATTCCAAAGTGGCGGTAAGGATCTTAGGGAACAAGGTTTTCAAGTGGAATCCCTTGCGCGAATTGCAGAGTTGAAATTCGGTGAGATAACGTTCGCTGAGGAAAAGGAAGGGGCAACCGTCAATGTCTAATCAATCACCATTGAAAGTTGCTTCCTTAGGACTACAACATGTTCTTGCAATGTATGCAGGTGCGATCGTCGTTCCACTGATTGTCGGAGGTGCATTGGGTTTAACAGCTGCGCAGTTAACCTATTTAGTTTCGATAGACATTTTAATGTGCGGAATAGCGACGTTATTACAAGTCTGGAAAAATAAATTCTTTGGAATTGGGCTTCCCGTCGTTTTAGGCTGTACTTTCACGGCAGTTAGTCCCATGATCGCGGTAGGTACCCAATATGGAATCTCCACCATTTATGGAGCCATTTTAGTGTCAGGATTGATCGTCATAATAATTAGTAAGTTCTTTGGGAAACTGGCAAGGTTTTTCCCACCGGTCGTTACTGGATCAGTCGTTATGATCATTGGGATCACACTCATTCCTGTCGCCATCAACAATCTTGGCGGCGGCCAAGGTGCTCCTGATTTCGGCAACTTGGATAATGTAGCTCTTGGTTTTGGAACTTTGTTATTCATCATTTTCATGTATAAATTTTCAACGGGGTTCGTACGCTCCATCTCTATTTTACTGGGACTGTTAGTCGGGACATTTGTCGCTTTCTTCCTTGGAAAAGTTGATTTTAGCTCAGTAGCAAGTGCCACTTGGTTGCATTTGCCTCATTTTTTCTACTTTGGCACTCCGACTTTCAATATCACGGCTATCATTACAATGACCTTGGTGGCGATCGTCAGCTTAGTGGAATCGACTGGCGTTTATTATGCCTTAGGAGAAATCACGGACAAAGAGATTTCGGAAGACGATCTCGCGCGTGGATATCGTTCTGAAGGGCTTGCCATCATGCTCGGCGGTTTGTTTAATGCTTTTCCGTATACAGCATTTTCACAAAATGTCGGTTTGATTCAATTGTCGGGAATAAAAACAAGAAATGTCATTTATACAACAGCGGGCATGCTCATTTTCATTGGCTTTGTTCCGAAAATTGGTGCATTCACGACGATTATTCCTTCCTCCGTGTTAGGCGGGGCAATGGTTGCCATGTTCGGAATGGTGATTGCCGCTGGAATTAAGATGTTAAGTAAAGTGGATTTTGCCTCACAAGAAAATTTATTGATCATCGCTTGTTCCGTAGGTATGGGACTTGGGGTCACGGTCGTTCCTGAGCTTTTTGCTAAAATTCCGGAAAGCATTCAAATATTAACGGATAATGGAATCGTGGCGGGAAGTCTGACAGCCATTTTCCTGAACATCGTCTTTAACATCGTCCCTACAAAAGGGAAAGTGAAGGAAGCGCGTATTGAAAGGCAGAATGTAGCCTGATTAAAAATAGATTCGCTATACTTGATAGATTCACCCATAAAATGCCCCAAATCCTCAGATGATGGATTAGGGGCATTTTATATTTCCGCCCGAAGACATATCGTTGATAATGAAGTTTTTTCATGAAATGAGATTTTGTCAGATAAAAGGAAACTCTCTTCACTTTTTGAATATATTGATAGTATATGTTCAGGAAAGTAGTGATAGATATGGAGAGAAAATATTGTATTCATTGTCGGACCATTTTAAGTCAGGAGAATAGGTGCAGTGTATGTGGAAATGAGGAGTTTCAAAATATCATTATACAAGTACAAAATCAATCTTCAGTGAAGAAGGAAGAATGAACGTACCCCCTTACCGATTATCTGGGTAAGGGGGTTTATTGTTTCAAGATTACATTTCAACCATTAAGATGATATGAAGGGTACCTACGCCTTCCAATGAAATGGGCAAATTGACTGCTTCATTAAACCCATATATTTTTGTATTGCCCACAATGACGGTGGGAGGTGTAATATCTATAATTGTATTCTCCGTTTCTAAGCAGGTGGCGATATTGCCAGCAAGCATGTTGCCGAGTTCTGCTGCGAAAGATTCAAGCATTTCACCTTCTAATGGAATGACGAACATGCCTTCACCTATTTTACTCATGCATCCGTTTGTTCCTTCAATGATTATTCTTCCGCGGTTATCCCCTGATATGCCAATAAGCACGCTAATGGATTCCTGTTTGAAAGGCTGCCTGATGAGGGATGGCTTTTGAATATCTATAGTTAAAAGGAATAACGGACTTAACAGCAAGGATGGATCCATTTAACACTTTTGTAATTACAGTGTTGATATTTTCATTCCTCCGATTGTATGGTTATGTGTTCTACTTTAACAATATTATAGGTTCTTTTACCTATATTGTTTTAGAAAAAAACAAAAAATATAATGGGCCATCAATAAATATAACCATTAAGCCGTAAAGCATAAATGATATCTTGGTGGGTATATTAACCATATCATGAATAATAAGGGGTGGGATCATGCCATATTTATTATCTGCATCACATATAAAGCTACCATATTTACTTTCACAGGAAAAAATCATGGAATTTTCGAGAGAAATCTTTGGACCCTCGTATAAGAATATAGAACGGTTACTAAAGGCCTTTAAAAATGGACAAGTGGAAAATCGATATTTTTCAAATGATCTTGATTGGTTTAAAGAGGATCATACTTTTTCCGATCGGAATGATTTATACATCAAACAGGCAGTCAAGTTTGGGAAAGAGGCTATAGAAAAATGTTTAGCCAACACAGAATTTTTAAAAGAAGAACTGCATGCAAACGACCTGGATGCTTTCTTTTTCATCTCAAGTACGGGTATCGCTACCCCAACCATCGATGCCAGGATAATGAATGAGCTTCCATTTAACCCGCATGCAAAAAGAATTCCGATTTGGGGACTTGGCTGTGCAGGGGGAGCGAGTGGCCTATCACGTGCTTTTGAATATTGCCAAGCATATCCGGCGGCGAAGGTCATTGTTTTAAGTGTGGAGTTATGCAGTCTGACATTTCAACGGAATGATATCTCTAAAAGTAATTTAATTGGAACTTCCTTATTTTCTGATGGAGTGAGCTGTGTTTTGGTTTGCGGTGATGAAGTACCGGATGAACAGTTTTCAAGAAAAGGAAGCCATTTGAAATTTTTGGATTCGCAATCCACGCTTATGCCGAATTCATTGGATGTAATGGGGTGGGATGTTAAAGACCAAGGGTTATACGTGATCTTTTCGAAAGATATACCTTCAATCATCAAAGATTGGCTTAAACCGAATGTTCAGGAATTCTTAATGGAGAATGGATTGGAGCTTGGGGATATCAAAGATTTCATTGCTCATCCTGGAGGAAAAAAAGTAATTGATGCTTATCACGAAGCCCTGGGATTCGATGAAAGCATGACGGGAGAATCAATGAGTGTATTGAAGGAATTTGGCAATATGTCCTCAGCCACTATTTTGTACGTCCTGGAGAGATTCATGCAGCGTGGCGGGAATGAAGATGAAGTCGGCTTGGCTGCTGCATTGGGGCCTGGATTTTCATCTGAACTTGTGTTAATGAGGTGGAAATGATGATCTTCGCCATTTTCATAATCTTGATTGCCATTCAACGCCTCGTTGAACTATATATTGCCAAGCAAAATGAAAAACAGCTGAAAGTTGCAGGAGCTGTAGAATACGGTGAGTCCCATTACAGATGGATGGTTCTAATGCACCTTAGTTTTTTTATTTTTCTCATTATTGAGGTGGTCGTGTATGAACGGGATGTGGCTGGAGTTTGGCCAATTTGGCTGATCCTGTTTCTAATTGCGCAGTCGGGAAGGATTTGGGTAATCAGTTCATTGGGGAAACATTGGAATACAAAAATCATAGTGGTTCCTAATGCCGAAGTAGTCATTAAAGGACCTTATAAATATTTCAAACATCCGAACTATATAATAGTAGCAACTGAGATTATAGTTATTTCCTTATTATTCAATGCATATTATACTGCAATCATCTTTAGTTTACTGAACGTTTGGATGATGGCTGTAAGAATCCCCCTAGAAGAGAAGGCATTAAAGGAACATACGGAATATTCTGCGGTTTTTAAGGGAAAATAATAAAAATTATAAATTCTTATTGAAAATGATTATCGTTCGTGATAAGATTCTAAATGAAGATGAAAATTATTCTCAATCACATATCGATAAATTTATTATTAAAAACTAAAAGCTACTCAATATATAAGAGGATGGTGTTGGTAATGGTCTGGGTATTCATTTTATTGACAATCGCTACATATGGTTTTGTGATGAAATATGTATTAAATAATATTCAAAAACCGGCAAAGGCAGTAAAACCTTATACGGAGTCAACAATGGAAAACCGAGCTGCATTTAACCCCACCCCTACAACCAGGTAAACACCTGGTTTTTTTTGCATTCACGACGATTATATAATCAAACTAGATGAATCCGCCAAACGGCGGTTTTTTTTTTGAACACGGCCTGTAATGAATCATATAGTAAAACTAAAGCTGATGGTATGAATAATAAACGAAATCGTTTACAATAAGAGTATCAAAATGACGATAGTTAAGGGGTATGGATTCATGATTCAAGAAACATTAAAGCAACAGTCCAAATTGGGGATTTTGACTGCCATGTATGAGAAATTCCAATCGGCAGGTGATACAGGCAATGCCGGTAAAATGAAACAGTTAATCATGAAAGTGAATGATGAGGAGTTCATCATTGCTTTTTGCGGCCATTTTTCAGCGGGCAAGTCAAGTATGATCAACTTTCTCCTCGGTGATCAAGTATTGCCATCAAGTCCGATTCCAACGAGTGCAAATACGGTAAAAGTCCAAAAAGGGGAAGACTATGCCAAAGTCTTTTACCATCAACAGCCACCAGTCTTATTTCCGGCACCTTATGATTTTAAAGAGGTGAAGAAATTTGCCAAGGATGGTGATTCAGTATCGGCAATAACGATAAGTTCCAATCATTTTTCACTGCCGGATTCATGTGCAATCATGGATACGCCAGGAATCGATTCGACAGACGATGCACATAGAGTTTCTACGGAATCTGCCTTGCATCTAGCTGATGTCGTCTTCTATGTTATGGATTATAATCACGTCCAGTCAGAAGTGAATTTCCTATTCACAAAAGAATTGTTGGAGGCTGAAAAGCCGACATACTTAATTATCAATATGATCGATAAGCATGATGAGACCGAGCTTAGCTTTCAAGACTTCAAGCTTTCCGTTTCTGAAGCATTTGCGAACTGGAATGTTTATCCTGATGGCATTTTTTATACATCTGTAAGAGATTTGAACAATAGCGAAAATGAAATAGAAGTGGTCCGGCAGTTTATCTATGAAATGGCGGGCAAAGGTCAAAATGATGGGAAAGATGCCATCATGCAATCGGCTAAAGCCCTAGTCGAAAGGCATCTTATTTGGCTGAAGGACCAATATGAAGAGGCACATGCCGATGATTTTGAAGTATTATCGGAACTTCCTCATGAAGAGCGAATTCATCTGACGAATCAAGTGGACAGCCTAATAAAAGAAAAAAATTCATTGACTGGACGTATAGAGGACATCAAAGTCCAATATGCTGAAGCATTGGAAACAATATTGAAAAGTGCGTACATCATGCCCGCGGCTACACGGGACCTAGGTAAATCATTCTTGGAATCGGCGCAGCCTGACTTTAAAATGGGTCTATTATTTGCCAAGAAAAAAACGGAGGCAGAACGTGGGGAACGCATCAAAGCATTCTTGACTGATTTACAAGAAAAGGTGAAGACCCAGCTTGAATGGCATCTTAAAGAATTAGCGGCTAAAACGCTTAATAAAGCGGAGATCCATGATTCAACACTTGAAAGTAAAGCTCAGGCACTTCAAATCGAGGTTACGGAAGCTTACATAAAAAACTCTTTGAAGCCTCAAGTCGATATTACAGGTGAATACGTTTTAAACTATACGAATGATTTGGCCGCAGCCATCAAAAAGAAAGCACGTGATGTATCAGAAGGATTTTTGAATGGTATGGTTGCGGTAATGGAAGGAATAGTCGAACAGCAGTCTATATCCATCGATAAAGAGCTTGAAGGTTTTTCTGAATTTGCGGAAGCCCTTAAAGTTACTGCGGCGATGAACGCGGAAATCGAGTACCAAACGGAACGTTTAGAGGCCATAGCCAATCAATCTGAATCATTGATCGATGAACGTGATATTGATACGCTTTTAACTCAATGGGAAGAGGAAGAAAAAAATATTACAGTCAAAATCATGAAAACCGATAAAGGAAGTAATTCAAAGCACGTCAACGAACAACCTGAACAAGATCATGATAAAGAAAATAAGGCTGTACCTTCTGTGGCTGTTTCTTCATCTGGTGCTTTTGATTTACGCGGAAAAGAAAAGCTAATGGAGACAGCAGCCGGTTTACATCAGGCGGCCAAGCTGATACAACCTTTGAAAGGGTTTCAATCACTTTATAAAGAATTGACGGATAAGGCGAATCGCTTGGAACAGCAGACTTTCACGGTTGCCCTCTTCGGTGCATTCAGTGCAGGCAAATCTTCCTTTGCCAATGCGTTGATGGGAGAAAGTGTCCTTCCTGTTTCACCTAATCCGACAACTGCTGCAATCAATAAAATCATGGCTTCAGACGCTGAGCATCCACATGGGACGGCAACCGTCAAATTAAAGACGGAAGCGATGCTGTTGGAAGATGTAAGCTTGGCTTTGGCAGCTTTTGATAAATCGGCCAAGACTCTGGATGAAGCACTTCAGCTAGCAGGACAAATCATTGCGAAGGCGGGGGAAGTTGATAAAGGGAAAACGCATTTATCCTTCCTTAGGGCGTTTCATCAAGGGCTGTCCGAGCACCAATATGATTTAGGAAATGTGGTTACGGTAGATCTTGATGGGTTTAAACGTTTTGCTGCGGAAGAGTCCAAGTCATGTCTTGTTGATTTGATTGAATTGCGATATGACTGTGAAATGACAAAGCAGGGGATGGTCCTTGTTGACACTCCTGGGGCGGATTCGATTAATGCCCGACATACAGGAGCAGCTTTCGAATATATTAAGAATTCGGATGCCATCCTTTTTGTGACCTATTATAATCACCCATTTTCACGGGCAGATAGGGAGTTCTTGATACAACTTGGACGTGTGAAAGATTCTTTCGCCATGGATAAGATGTTCTTCATTGTCAATGCCGTCGATCTTGCACAAACCACTGACGAATTGGACGAAGTGAAGGAATATGTCACAGATCAATTGAATGGATTCGGAATCCGTTTTCCAAAACTATTCCCGCTAACGAGTAAGGGAGCTTTAATGGAAAAACAAATGCCTGGTTCATTTAAGCATTCGTTCCTTCCGAATAGCGGTATTTCGGAATTCCAAGACCAATTCGATTCTTTCATCGAAAACGATTTAACTGGACTTGCAATTGAATCCGCTCAAGCGGCTGTAAAAAGAACGGAAGAATTGCTACGGGATGTAATTACAGCTTCCAGGCAGGATGAAAAAACGAAACGAAAAGCCCTGGAGTCCCTTTCACATGAGGCTCAGTCCATTTCGGAACTTCTCTCGGTCATTAAAGGGGATGCAGAAAAACAACGTTTGAAAAAAGAAATCGATGAACTGACTTTCTATAGTAAACAACGGGTCTTTTTCCGGTTTAATGATTTCTTCAAAGAATCGTTCAACCCTGCTGTTTTAAAGGATGATGGAGGGGATCTGAAAATTGTCCTCAAGCAAGCGATGAAGAACTTATTGGATGCGTTAGGCTTTGATCTTGCCCAGGAAATGCGGGCAACGGCTTTAAGGACGGAAATGTTCGTAAATAAATTGCTGAATGAGAAACAAGGCAGTTTGCTTCAGCAAATTCAAAAAGTAAGAAAAAATCTTTCATTACAGCCATACGAACCTAATGAGAGGGAGTCGCTTGAGTTCACAGGAGCTTTTGTCCAATTGGATACTGACGAATTCAAAAAGGAATTGGCGTTATTTAAAAATCCCAAATCCTTCTTTGAAAAAAACGAGAAATTGAAAATGAGCGAAGGGCTTCAGAAGCGTTTGGATGAACCTGCCATTATGTATGTAAAAGGACAGGGTGAGCGGATTTTCGAAATGTATAATGAAGTCCTCGACCAAGAGTTACTCTCGATTCAAAAAGAGTTTATGAGGGAAATATCGGATATCTTTGCGGGTTTACGTGCAGCATTGGAGGAAACGGTCGATCTACCGTATTATGAAAATGCAGTGGCGGAATTGGCAAAAATGCATTCGAAATAGAAACGAGGTTCATTCATGAAAGAAAACCTTATTTCAAAATTGAAATACCTAGAAAAGAATGAGAATATGACCATTTTAATGGCTGCTGTTACAGGCAGCCATTCTTTTGGTGTATCTTCCGTCCATTCGGATATCGATGTTCGGTTTATATATGTTCATAATGATAAGCGAACATACCTCAGCTTGAGTCAGCCCGTTGAAGTGATTCATTTGAAACAAGGTCTATATGATATGGAAGGCTGGGATCTTTTTAAATCATCCCGTCTTACGGTAAAGAGTAATCCTGCTCTATTTGAATTATTTCAGTCACCAATCAAGCTGGTTACACATCCGGATTATCTTAGGAAGATGAATGATTTGATAACGGATTGCTATTCCAAAAAGACACTAGGACACCATTACTATCGGATGATGACCGACAATCTTCAACAATTGGCAAAACCAATGGAATCCGAAAGAAAAGAACTAAAAACATGGGTACAAGTTTACCGTTCATATTTAATCCTGGTATATATTATCCAACAGGGTTCACTGCCGCCTTTATCAGTATGGGAACTGCTTGATGTGGTTTCAATCGATCAAGAAATGAAAACCAGGATGACCCGAATATTTAAGGCAAAACAAAAGGATGAATGTATGACCATCAATGATAGCGAAAAGAATCTTTCGTTATTAAAAGGGAAATCACTTTTTTTAAAGAATGAAATAACTAAGCTTCCTCCCGGGAAGAACATGGAAACGGAGCTTAATCAATTAATTTGGACCATTTTGAAATAGGGGGTTATGCAAATGGGTTATATAATGGAAAAAGAAGAGCTGTTGCCGTTGTTGGATTCTAGTGATATCAAGATCTGTGACTGTCGCTTTCGTCTAGGCTCTCCTGATGCAGGGTTTAATGAATACCAAAAAGACCATATTTCCGGTGCTGTTTATTTCGATCTTGAAAAGGACTTATCGGGGCAGGTTCAAGAACATGGCGGAAGACATCCTCTTCCTGACCTGGAAATGTTTAAAGACAAACTGGAATCAAATGGCATTACCAATGATACGGTACTTGTTGCTTATGATGGGGGAGAAGGTTCTTTTGCTTCAAGGTTTGTCTGGTTGCTGAGCTATCTTGGGCATCAGAAAGTCTATGTTCTTAACGGGGGATATCGCGCCTGGAAGGATGCGGGCTATCCGATTGACTCGAATCAAACGAATTATATTCAAACAAAATATCATATCGATTTAAATCAAACCGTTTTTGCATCTTTTCAAAAAGTGAAGGATTATACTATGAATAGGGCTGACCATGTCGTATTAATGGATTCAAGGGAATCTAAACGGTACGAGGGAATCGAGGAACCGATTGATAAAAAAGCCGGCCATATACCTGGTGCAGTAAATATGGTGTGGTCGAACGTCCTGGAAAATGGCTATTATAAAAAAAAGGAAGATCTTCAGGCGCATTTCTCAAGTATCGACTTGGATAAGGAAATCATTGTGTACTGTGGTTCAGGTGTAACGGCTTCTCCCAATTATATCGCCCTGAAAGAAGCGGGCTATAAAGATGTAAAGATATATATTGGCAGTTTCAGTGACTGGATCTCTTATGATGAAAATCCGATTGAATAATATTTTTTCCAATTAAACGATCCTTAAAAAAGAGGACAGGTATGTTAAAATGGATGTACATCATGATAGAGGTGATAATGTGTTAATGAAAGAAAATGAGCTACATCCATCATTTATGCTTGTTGACGGGATGGCGTTATTATTTAGAGCTTTTTATGCAACGGCCGTTACTGGTCAATTCATGATAAACTCAAAAGGCATTCCAACTAATGCCGTTCAAGGTTTTTTGAAGCATATGCTGACGGCAGTGAATCATTTTTCACCTAGTCATGTAGCGGTGTGCTGGGATATGGGCAGCAAGACTTTCAGAAATGAATTATTTGATGGATACAAGGCTAATCGTTCAGAAGCTCCAGTCGAAATGATCCCTCAATTCGACCTAGCGAAAAAAGCGGTTGAAGCGTTTGATATTCCTAACATAGGGCTCTCAGGATATGAAGCGGATGACTGTATCGGGACAATTGCGAAGGCATCTGCACAACATAGCCGAGTGGGTATATTGACAGGCGATCAAGATATGCTCCAGTTAATTGAAGAAAACATTTCCGTTCTTTTGTTAAAAAAAGGATATGGGAACTATGAAGTGCATAATCCCGATAGCTTTTTTGAATGGAAAGGGATCACTCCAAGACAAATGATTGATTTAAAAGCTTTAATGGGCGATACAGCTGATAACTATCCCGGAGTTAAGGGGATAGGTGAGAAGACTGCATTGAAATTATTGATTCAGTATCAAAGTATCGAAGGGATTCTTGAAAATGTTGCTTCATTGACCAACGGACAACGGGCTAAGATTGAATCAGCCGTCGATATGCTCCATTTATCCAGACAACTAGCAGAAATAAAATGTGATGTACCAATTTCATGTTCTTTGGATGATGCTGTTTATCGGTATGATCGCGAGAAGGTCAAAAATCTGGCTAGGGATCATGAATTCAGGGCTTTACTGAAAATGATTTAATAATGAAACTTTTCGGAGCTCCCCAATGGGAGCTCCTTTAATTTGTAGGGTGAATTTTTTGTCGAAAAATGGATAGTCAAAATCCTTGATTTACGGTAAGATGAAAATAAGGCATGAAGTATGGAGTGGATGCAGAAGTGGCGAAATCAACTGAAGAGTATGTTAATTTTTTAGAGGGTAAGGGATTCACTTTTGGTAATGACGCTATAGGTTTTATTTATTTTGGTAAGCGCTACACTGACGCAAGTGATATATTAGTCAATGCAGCAATAGAATTGACTTTGAAGGTTCAAAAGAATTTTGATGGTAGCTTCTATATTTCCTTTTTGGAAAACTTAAAACAAAATGGCATTGAAACGCGTAGTGCAGCGGTATCATTTGCTAAAGAACAGGGCCTGCTTAAATAAATCGGACTTCTTAACTTTGAAGTCCGATTTATTTTATTTGGCTTTTCAGGAAAACTCCTGTGTGACCGGTTTCTTTTTCTTCGCAGGTAGCTCAGCAAGTATCATCCCCATGAAAATGAAGACACAGCCGATGATGGAAGCGGAAGTCAATTTTTCCCCTATCAATATGTATGAGGATAACGCAGCAAAAACCGGTTCCATTGAAAAGATCAACGCGACTCTTGTAGGTGTCGTATAGGCTTGGAAGAAGGTTTGGGCGAAAAAGGCGAACGCCGTGGCAAGTGCTGCCGTAACCAATAAAGCAGTCCATACATCTTTCTGTAACATGACCTCTGAGCTGAAGATGACAGAATGATTCTCTTTGAAAATGAAGGCTGAAACAAAGGATAATAAAGATACGGTGGAAACCTGAATCAGCGTCAACGGTAAAGCGGGATGGGTTTTGGCATATCTGGCGGTCGTAATGATCTGCATGGCGAAACTTATTGCGCATAAAAATACGAGTAAATCACCGATATTCAAATTGGAGCGGTCCGCGAAAGTCATTAAATAAAGCCCCACGGTTGCAGCTGCCACACCTATGACCGTATTGCGGGATAGCCTGTGTTTCAAAAGTAACAGAGAAAAAACAGGTACCATGACGACACTTAGGCCTGTTATGAAGCCCGTCTTCGCAGGAGTTGTATGATTCAATCCAATCGTTTGAAGACCATACCCAAGAAAAAGCCAAACCCCAATATGAAACCCCGCTCTAAAAAGGCCTTTATTCCATGTTTTCCCTCTTTTGCGTAAAGTCGATATATAAGGGATGAGTAAGAAAAACAAGGCCATGAAAAAACGGACGGCATTAAACGTGAAGGGGTCAAGAAACGATAGGGCATTTTGAACCATGACAAAAGTGACACCCCAGATGAATACAACGAATAATAATGAAAAATCAGCTGTCTTGTTCATGAATTTCCTCAGCCTTATTCAATCGAATGGCACGTCTCGCCAATACATCCGCTGACTTGTTTTCGAGACTTGGAATCCATTTCATGAAAAATAATTCAAGCTCGGCGGAAAGTTTAAGCGCTCGTTCCAGCAATATGGCGTATTTATTTTTTGCAAATCTTTTTTCAATGGCCTGGTTGATGGCTTGGGAGTCAGTCCGAAAAGAAACGATTTGATAATTATTGGCTACACAAATTTCCAACGCTTTGATTAAAGCATGGTACTCCGCTTCATGGTTTTCCATATTTCCAAGCGGAATGGAGTGCCGCTCGACCACACCATTATTATTTATGAAAACACCTGCCCCGCTCGGCCCTGGATTGCCCGCACTGGCACCATCAATATACACTTCGATCAAGATGTGCTCCTCCTCGAGATTAAGCTGTTAATATGCTATGATTAAAAACTGTTTCATATAAAATTAAGATTGAAACATGAGAATTTCAGGCTGATAAGGGAACTATAATGAAAAGAGTGATTCAATTGCTTACATTATATTATAAATGGTGGGACGAGAAAAAGGTATGAAAATTGTAAGCGTTCTGCATGAATAGTGAATTGATAAGGAGCTGGAAATCTTTGAAGGTAATTATGCAATGGACATATCATGCTTCAAAAAAACCATCTGCCGATTTCGTTTCGGATTGGCTTGATGCCGGGACTGCACTAGTCATTACAGAAGACCTTGAAAAGGCGGGAAGGCTGAAAGAAGTGGAATTCAAGGATGAATTTGATACAGTATGGACAAAGAAGGAGCTAAAGAAACTCCTTACTGAAGTTGAAGAAGAGCCGCAGGATGTAACGGTTTTTTTTGATGGCGGTTTTCAAAAAGATGAAAAGATGGCAGGAATCGGTGTTGCCATTTATTATCGTCAAGGTAAGAAGTTCTGGCGTTTACGCACTAATGTAAAATTGGAGCAATTCGAATCCAATAATGAAGCGGAATATGCAGCATTTCATGAAGCGGTAAGGCAGATGGACGAACTTGGAATCCATCACCAAAGCTGTGTATTTAAAGGGGATTCTCTAGTTGTCTTAAATCAACTTTCCGGTGAATGGCCCTGTATGGAAGAAAACTTGAATAAATGGCTGGACCGCATTGAAGCGAAACTGGATAAGTTAAAGATCATTCCGGTCTACAAGCCAATTTCACGAAAGGAAAACCAGGAAGCCGATCGCCTGGCAACACTTGCTCTTCAGGGAAAAGCCATTTTCAGCAAAATAGAAGTTGCTGGGTCAAAGGAGCCATAACAACAATGAACAGGAAAAAAATATATGAAGAAGTGGAAGATGTTCTCGCTTCGTTTTGCCAAGATTGTTTTTTACGAAAGCATTTTCGAAAAGAGAAGGGGCGTTCTTATGCCCATCAGTTCTGTATATCAGAATGTACAGTCGGTGAAAAATTAAAACAGCTAGGCAATGAACTTAGTGGCCGTTCGTAAGTACTGAAAATTGCTTTAATTATGATACAGGGTCATGAAGGATATGGTATTATAGGTAAAAATTAGAGAAATATGTGAGAGCATTGAAGAAATGGGAAGCTGCATGGTCAGAAAATCAAGAACAACCTAAAGTGACAATTCATGAAAGACTCAACGAAGCTTCGCTTCAAATTAAAAACATCTTTCAAGATATACGTAAAGCAGGAAAGATACAGCTTGAAATGGTTGAAGTGATTAAAGCGGAAGTTGCACCTGTCATTGCAGAAGCGGCAAAGATTCCTCATATTTATTACCTTTTTGAAGAAATGCAAGCAAATAAAGAGTCATTATGATCCATCCATACGATCCCCTTAAAGTTTTATTGAAAACCAATACTGGGATCATTGATTTGCGAATGGAAAAGGGATGGCAGATTGAACGGATCATCAGTTAATGAAAGAAGAGCCCGATTATAAAAAATCGGGCTCTTCTTCATTTTGCTTTACCGAATCGAAATATGCTTTGAGCATCACTTTATTTTCGATGAAGTCTGCAATCGTATATTGATCAAGGACCTGTAGAAAAGCATCCAAGGCATTATTAAGGACAAATTTCAAAGAACAAACGGGAGAAATCACACAGTTATCGTGATCTTTAAAACATTCCACTAGATAAAAATCCTCTTCGGTTTTCCGCACCAGTTCCCCTACATTTATTTCAGCGGGGGATTTTGCTAGCCGGAAACCGCCATTTCTTCCACGTATCGTCTCAATATAGCCTAATTTACCTAGATTATGAACAATCTTCATCAAATGATTTTTAGACAGTTGATAAACTTCAGAGATCTCTTTTATATTTGATAATTTGCTTTGGTCGTGGGAAGCCAGGTAAATCAACACTCTAAGTGAGTAATCGGAATAACTCGTCAACCTCATGTTTATCGCCTCACATTCTATCCCCATTTGACTATATCATAAATGTGAACATTTTATAAACATGAAAACTTATTCTCTGAAAAGATGCATTAAAAATATTGCTTTTAATGGATTTAAGTTCTAATATAAACATGTATTTAAAATACTTGTTTATGAAGAGGAGTTTTCCTATGCTATCCCAGAAAACAATCGATATCATCAAATCAACCGTACCTGTTTTAGAAGTGCATGGTACAACTATAACAACTGTATTCTATAAAAATCTTTTCGAGGCACATCCTGAATTATTAAATGTCTTTAATCACGCCAATCAAAAAAAAGGGCGCCAGCAAAATGCACTTGCCAACACGGTTTTGGCAGCAGCTAAATATATAGATAAACTTGAAACGATTTTACCTGCCGTGAAGCAAATAGCACAAAAACACAGAAGTCTCGCAGTTAAAGCCGAGCATTATCCGATTGTTGGAGAACACCTATTAGGTGCAATCAAGGAAGTTTTACAAGAGTCGGCTACAGAAGAAATCCTCCAAGCTTGGGGAGAGGCCTATGGAGTCATTGCCGATGTATTCATTAGCATCGAAAAGGAAATGTACGACCAAGCTTCCAATCAGGTAGGGGGATGGTCAGATTTCAAACCATTCACTGTGGTGGAAAAAGTCCGCGAAAGTGATGTAATCACTTCCTTTTATTTAAAGCCATCAAATGGCGATAAGGTTCCATTTTTTCTTCCTGGACAATATATTACCGTTCGTATCGAGATACCGGGTGAACGCTATTTATTCAACCGTCAGTATAGTTTGTCTGATGTTCCGGGGAAAGATTACTTCCGGATTTCCGTCAAAAAAGAAAAGCCGGGAATCTCTCCTGATGGAAGGGTCTCGAACTACTTGCATGAATCCATTCAGATGGGTGACAGTATAGACGTAACGGCCCCTGCAGGGGATTTCACCATCGACTTGGAAAAACGAACACCTGCAGTATTTCTGAGCGGAGGCGTTGGTATAACACCCTTCATGAGCATGGTCCATGCGGTGGCTGAACAAAAGCCTGAGCGTGATGTCCAGTTCATTCATGCATCCGGTAATGGAAATTTACAGCCGTTTAGAGAGGAATTGACAGACCTGACGCACAAGCTTGCCAGCTATCATTTATCCTTCGTCTTTAAAAATCCGAGTGAGGAGGATAAGGACCTGCCGAATTTTGAGAAGGAAGGGTATATCGATAAGGAATTGTTGAGCCGTCATGTAAAACCTGAAGCTGATTATTATGTGTGTGGTCCTGTTCCTTTCATGAAGGCCATTATCACTTACCTGAAAGAGTTGGGGGTAAATCCCGATAAAATACACTATGAGTTCTTCGGCCCAGCCATGGCGTTATAAGGTTCAGGTTCATTCATACTTGGAATGTTATTGACATCAAGAAGATAATTTTGCATACTATATTAAAACAATGAACGTTGAGAGAAGATTAGTATGCGAGAATCACTGTGACAGAGAGCGGCGTCAATTGCTGGAAGACCCGCGACAGGAAAGCGCAGAACCTGCTTCTTGAGTCCTATGCAAAACATAGGCGCAAATCCTGGCGTTATCAGGCAAAGTGGAATGCATGAACTTGCATTCAATGAAGGTGGTACCACGGAGAGCAGCCCTTTTCGTCCTTATTTCGAGGATGAAAAGGGCTTTTTTTCATGTCTAAGATATTTATTGGAGGAAAAAACCGATGGAAAAGAAACGCATCGTAGTAAAGATAGGAAGTAGTTCTTTAACCAACACAAAAGGTGAAATCGACCAAAAAAAATTTTCCGATCATATCCAGGCAGTTGCAGCATTAAGGAAAGCGGGACATGAAGTTGTCCTTGTTTCATCAGGTGCCGTAGCGACAGGTTTCCGCAAGCTCGGTTATCCTACGAGACCTGTCACTCTCAAAGGAAAACAAGCTGCTGCAGCTGTAGGGCAAAGCCTATTGATTCAATCATATATGGAACAATTAGGTCGATTTGGGATCGTTCCGGCGCAAATATTATTAACACGGAAAGATTTCTCGAAAAAAGATAGATATAAAAATGCATATGCGACATTGATGGAATTGCTTGAACGCGGCATCCTTCCGATTATAAATGAAAATGATACAGTATCAGTCGAGGAGTTGACTTTCGGTGATAACGATATGCTATCCGCCTTAGTAAGCGGGTTGGTCCATGCCAGCAACCTGATCATATTAACGGACATTAATGGGCTCTATGATTCCAATCCACAGACAAATCCAGGGGCGAAACGATTTGAAAAGCTATCCGAAGTAACGGCGGATTTATTGCAAATGGCAGAAGGTGCGGGCTCTAATGTTGGAACCGGTGGAATGAAATCGAAGTTGATAGCAGCCCAAACTGCATTGTCTCTTGGAGTGAAAGTATTCATCGGATCTGGTGCGGGGAGTGAAAAACTTCTCACAATCCTAGAAGGCAACGGTGATGGCACATATATTGGGAATGATGTCATGACGACGGTAACGAAAAACAAACAGTGGATATCCCTTCATTCACAAGTATCCGGAAAAATTTTCGTTGATGAAGGTGCCGAAAAGGCTTTAGTTTCAAATGGCAGCAGTCTGCTGCCAGCTGGAATTTATGAAATTAAAGGAGTTTTCAATAAGGGCGATGTCGTCGAAGTCTTTGGTGCAAATGGATTATTGGGGCGGGGTGAGGTCCTTTATTCCGACGAAGAATTAAAACAGGCGATGGGCAAGCGGACAACCGAGCTTGTGATCACTTCCATCGAAGTGATCCATCGTGATAAATGGGTAAAGGCATAGCTTATAAATATTAGCGAAGGAAAAGGGGGCATTTGAAAATGAGTGAAGTGACTGCGAAAGGAAAGGCAGCCAAAAAAGCCAGTTATCAGCTAATTGGATTAACAACGGATAAGAAGAACGAGGCACTTGGGAAAATTGCTAAGCAACTTGTTATCGATAAAGATCTTTTGATAAAAGAAAACCAAAAGGATCTGGAAGAAGGCAGGAAAAAGGGCTTCAGTGAGTCTACTTTAGATCGAATCATGTTAAATGTTAACCGTATTGATGACATGGCAGCGGCAATTAGACTTTTAATCGATTTAAAGGATCCTATTGGAGAGAAATTGGAGACTATCGAAAAAGAAAATGGGTTATTGATTAAAAAGTTAAGAGTTCCGATCGGTGTAATCGGAATGATTTATGAAGCTAGGCCGAATGTGACCATCGATGCAGCTACACTATCCTTGAAAACGGGGAATGCGGTCCTCTTAAGAGGTAGCTCGTCAGCCAAATACTCCAATATGGCACTAGTCTCTTCCATCCATAAAGCTTTAGAGAATACGGAGATTCCTATGGAAGCAGTTCAGTTAATCGAGGATACGAGCCGTGAAACCGCAAAAGAACTATTTCATCTTAATGAGTATTTAGATGTTTTGATTCCTCGCGGCGGAAAGAATTTAATAGAAACGGTCATTAAGGAGTCCACTGTTCCCGTCCTTGAAACAGGAGCAGGCAATTGCCATATATTCATCGATCAGACAGCAGAGATCACGATGGTCGAGAAAATTGTCTTAAACGGTAAAACGCACCGCCCTTCCGTATGCAATGCAATTGAGAGCCTTCTTATTCACGAAAAATGGTTTAAAGAAAATGGTAAGCGGCTTTTGGCAATCCTAGACGAAAAAGGTATCGAAGTATACGGAGACGAAGCGATTTGCAGCGCTTTTCCAGGAGCGAAAAAAGCTACGGAGGATGATTGGTCTACAGAGTACCTAGCATTAAAAATCAGCGTAAAAATTGTAAAAGGTGTTTCGGATGCCATTGAACACATTAATCGATACGGTACCAAGCATTCCGAAGCAATCCTGACGAGAGATGAACAAAACGCTACCGTATTTTTGAATAAAGTGGATGCGGCAGCAGTTTATCATAATGCTTCCACCCGTTTTACCGACGGTTTTGAATTTGGTTATGGCGCAGAAATCGGCATTTCCACACAAAAGCTCCATGCACGTGGACCTATGGGTTTACCGGCCTTGACATCAAGCAAGTACTTCATTTATGGCCAAGGGCAAATCCGGGAGTGAATTTCATTTTTTTCATAGAAGGTTATTGAAACTCAATTAAGGGTATTGTATAGTACATTACTTTTAAAGGAGCAGATACCATGGACAAGAGGTTTATAGCAATATATGAAAATGAAAATGAAGCGAATTCAGCAGTCAAAAATTTAAAGGAACAAGGATATACATCCGATCAAATATCAGTAGTGGCAAAAAACATTGATAAATTACCCAATGAAGCTGAGGAAGTCAGCCCGGCAAAGACTGATGGATTAGTTGCTGGGGCAGCAGCCGGCGGAGCTGTCGGGTTGACAGGCCTCCTTATTGGAATGAGTGCATTAGCCATACCAGGAATTGGTCCAATATTGGCGGCAGGACCGATTTTTGCCACTTTTGGCGGAGCAGCAGCCGGGGCAGCATCGGGAGCAGGCGGATTGAGAAAGCCATTATTGGATATGGGACTGGAGGAAGCCGAAGTCGATCAATATATGGAGGGTATCAAGTCCGGGAAAATCCTTGTCATTGCTGATCCAGTTTTAAGTTCGTAAGTAGAACCTCCTTGAATGAATAGTTCTACGTTGATTGACAACAAAGCTCCAAGACCTCAAATACTCAAAATGAAACAGATCGTGTATATTGTAAAACCCCGTTCAGGATTTCTTGAACGGGGTTATGTGTTTGTAGACTAATTTTAATGTCAGTAACTATAAAACCAAAAGGAATTCCACGTTTGTATGAAGAATATAAGGAATATAGTCCTATTGTCGAGAAAGGAATGAAAATTATACCAAATAAAATGATTTATATGCCAGGTAATTTTTTTATACAGCAAAGAGGGGGCTAGCATTTTTAATTCAGTTTTAGATTTCATTGAATCACTAAATAATTAAAACTTTAAGAAATCTTCATACTGTTGTTAATGGTAAAAGCTTATTACAGTGATGATAAGCAGGGGAAAAATAAACATTCCAAGAAGAAAAAGGTGAGTAGGGTAATTTGAATGTGACTCTTATTGAAAGAATAATCTGCTATCAATAACAATTCGAATACTAGGGTGTAAATTAAAAGTGAAAAGGTCGTTTATTGACGAAAAAACCCATGGTAACAGGGTTTTTTGTTCTTCAAAAGTGATTTTAAAAATGATATATATAATTCTGAACGAAAACATTTGCTTGGCATACTTAGCCATCTCGATTAAACACACCCTGGTTTGACTAGGGCTTAACTATCAGGTTGCTTGAGATTATATCCAATAAACCAAAATGATTTTACGTTGGAGGTTGGCGTTTTGATAAAAATTAAACTCGTTGTTCCTCGAAAAGGGTATATTACGGATGCTTTTGAAAGGTTTGAGGAATTCAACCAGTTGGAAGAATCAGAAAACAATGATAACGGTTCAGTGAAGTTTGTTTTAGAGGAGGTAGTTGAGGATGCCGATAAGATTGGGAAGTTGAAGCTTGATGCGGATGTAATCATCTCAAGGGGATTAATCACAAAACTATTAAAAGAAAGCAATGAATCTATTCCTATCGTTGATATACCTGTACAAGGTATTGACCTCATTCGTTCCCTTTATGATTGCAAGGCACGTTTTGGCAGTAAAAAAGTGGCCGTTATAGGAGCGCTGAATATGATTTATGGCGTGGAAAACCTTTCGGATATCGTTGATTTGCCAATTCAGTCCTATATATTGAATGATATCGAGTCCTCAGTTAGTTTAGTGGATTTAGCAGCCAGAGATGGCTGTGAGGTGGTGTTAAGTGGTTTAAGTACCTGTAACTATGCTGAAGAGATAGGGTTGGGAGCCATTCTTGTTGACACTGGAAAGGAATCATTTCGGCAGGCGTTGATTGAGGCGAAAAGAGTAGCTCTTGTCAGCAGAAGGGAACAGGAGAAGACCAAGCGTTACCAAACGATTCTTAATTATGCCTATGAAGGGGTTATTGCAATAGATTTAAAACGACAAATATCTGTATTTAATACGGCGGCTCAGGAGATATTATCCATTTCCAAGGGGAGCTTAATTGGAAATTCTATATACGATATCATAAAGGACGGAAAATTTCGTAATATGCTGTTAAGTGACAATGAATACGAAAAAGATATCGTTGCTTACCAAGCCATTCAATTATCGGTTAAAAAAGTTGGGATATTTTTAAAAGGTAAAAAAGTGGGGGATATGGTTGCCTTTCAAGATGTTACACGCATTCAGGAGATGGAAGGGAAGTTCTTTAGAAAGATTCATTCACGTGGACATGTGGCTAAGTACACCTTTGATGATATATTGTACCGGAGTTCCGAAATTAAGAGGACGATTGAAACTGCTCAACATTATAGTGAAGTAGATTCAAACATTCTTATAATTGGAGAAACGGGAACGGGCAAGGAAATATTCGCCCAAAGCATACATAATCATAGCAACCGGAAAAATAACCCGTTTGTAGCCATTAATTGCGCTGCGCTTCCCGAAAATTTATTGGAAAGTGAGTTATTCGGGTATGCAGAAGGAGCTTTCACGGGGGCTATGAAAGGCGGAAAGCAAGGCTATTTTGAATTGGCTCATAGAGGTACGATTTTTTTAGATGAAATAGGGGAAATCTCCCCAAAAATGCAAAGTCGGTTGCTTCGTGTCTTGCAAGAGCGGGAAATCATGCGTATCGGTGATGATAGAGTGATTCCGGTTGATGTGAGAATTGTGTCGGCAACAAACAAAGACCTCATGCAAATGGTCAAAAGTAATGACTTTCGGGAGGATCTATATTATCGCTTGAGTGTACTGGACCTTGTCTTGCCTCCGCTTCGGGAACGCAGAGAAGATATTCCGTTATTGGTGAATGCTTTTATTCAGAAAGGCCATTCGGATCAAAAAATTAAGATTACGGATACTGCCATGAAAAAGCTGAGTGAAGAGAATTGGGAAGGGAATATTCGCCAATTGCAAAATTTTTGTGAGCGATTATGTGCTCTTTATAAAGACAAGTTAATTGATGTGTACGATATCGAAATGTATTTTCCGAATAGAAGTAAAAAGAAAATACTGTCGAAACAAGCAGAAGAACTTGATATGCCACCTGTGATACATCTATCCGAGCGTGAAAGAATAGTTCAAACGTTAAATAAGGTTAATTTTAATAAAGGAAAAGCTGCCTTGGAGTTAGGGATGAGTCGCACTACTTTATGGAGAAAGATGAAAACCTTGAGTGTTGAAACAAATTGAAACGTAATGAAACTTATTAATTCATTATGAAACAATTTGTTAACTTTATTTATTTCTTAATTTGAGAACTAATTGGCTTCTTTCTTGAATAAACTGATGTTTTTTATGTTGGCACAATAATTGTATATATACAAAGAAGTAGGAAAGATTTTTCCTTCAAGGTAAACATGAAAGGGTGGTAATGTGAGTCATTTAGTGTATATTCCTCAAGATATTGAGAAAGAGGGGAAAAGTTATTTAGTAGAAAAAGGCTATAAGATTAAAGTGGGATCTGAACTGGCACAAGAGATCCTTATGGAAGAAATCAAGGATTGTGATGCATTATTAACGAGATCAACGGCTGTAATAAATAAGGAAGTTATTGAAGCAGCTGAAAACCTCAAAGTAATTGCTAAGTATGGTGTGGGCTTGGACAATATTGATATCGAAGCTGCTACAGAGCGAAGCATTTACGTAACAAATACCCCAGAGGCAAATGCGAATTCTGTAGCTGAACATGTAATGGCATTAATTTTATCATTGTCCAAAAACTTAAGCTTGGCTGATCAAGAGCTGCGCCGCGGGAATTTTGCTATCCGCAATCAACTTTTTGGTATGGATTTGGAAGGCAAGACATTAGGGATTATTGGACTAGGGAGAATTGGTAGAATACTGGCAAAAAAAGCTTCCAAAGGCTTCGATATGAAAGTGATTGGCTACGACCCCTATGTTACAGCCAGCACGAATTCGGAGTTAGAGATAGCAACTGACTTAGAGTGGGTTTTCAGAAACTCTGATGTTATCAGTCTGCATCTGCCGTTAACGAAAACAACAAAAGGAATAATAGGAAGCCGTGAGTTTTCCTGGATGAAACCCTCATCCTATTTTGTAAACGCTTCCAGGGGAGGCGTAGTGAAGGAGAGTGATTTAGTAAATGCTTTGCAAGCGGGCGAAATTGCCGGCGCTGGAATAGATGTATTTGAAGTTGAGCCTCCTGATAAATGGAATCCCCTTTTTAAAATGGATAATGTGATTGTCAGCCCTCATAATGCGGCATTGACGAAAGAAGGTTCGGTACGCATGGCTGTACATGCAGCAATGCAAGTTGAACAAGTCCTTACTGGAATGAAACCGAATTGGGCAGTAAATGAGCCATTAACTAAAGGGGTGCCAAAGTAGTGCTACAAGTGTAATTATCTGTTTTTTCTAAATGGTTAGAAGTGAATAGGTCGGGTTTGGCATTTGTTGATAAGGATGGTGAACAAATGAAGAAAATAATCTATGTGATAAGTGCGGTACCAGCACTTGGCTCGCTTATTGTTATCAATCGAATTGAACCATATGTTTTAGGAATGCCATTTGTTCTTTTTTGGGCCATATTATGGGTTTGTCTTACATCGGTGTGCTTGATAATTGCTAATAAACTTGATCCTGCAACCAAGGAGGAAGAAGACTAATGAATGAAGCCCTGCTTGTCATCCTTTTCTTTCTGGTTCTGTGTATTTGGTTAGGGCTTCAAGCTCGAAAAGGTAAAAATATGAGTTTGGAACAATGGGCTATAGGTGGAAGAGGTTTCGGCAGCTTTTTGCTCTTCTTTTTGATTGCAGGTGAAATGTTTACGACATATACGTTTTTGGGGGCCAGCGGCGGCGCTTATAGATCTGGTATGCCTCCAGCCTTATATGCTTTCAATTGCTTCTATTTTGTAATAGCCTATTGGCTGTTGCCGCCAATTTGGAGATATGCAAAAAAAAATAATGTCATATCTCAATCCGATTTTTATGACAAGAAGTACAATAGTCCGGCTTTAGGTGTTCTTGTGGCGGTAATCAGCGTTATTTCAATTATTCCTTATCTAATCATGCAGTTAAAAGGGTTAGGAATTATCGTATCGGAGGCGTCCTATGGGTCCATCTCTCCTAATGTGGCTATAGTTGTAGGTGTAATTGCCATCACAATTTATGTAACTGCCTCAGGGATGCATGGCGTAGCGTGGACGGCGGTTATTAAAGATATCATGATTTTGGCAGTTGTCGTCTTTATGGGGATTTATTTTCCACTTCATTATTACGGTGGTTTGCAGTCGATGTTTGAAGCAATCGATACAGCAAAACATGGATTATTGATATTCCCTGAACAAGGATTGAGTATCTCTTGGTTTATTTCCGCTACGATTATGACAGCACTGGCATTCTATATGTTTCCTCATATGTTAGCGGGAGTGTTTTCTGCAAAAAGTCCAAAATCACTTCGTTGGAATGCTGGGATTATGCCAATTTATCAAGTAATCATCATTTTTTCGCTTTTTATTGGTTTTTCTGCGATTCTTCAAGTTCCGAATTTACAGGGAGCAGAAGCAGATTTGGCTTTATTTAAAATGGCGAAGATGTCATTCGATCCCTGGTTTGTTGGAGTTATTGGAGCATCTGGGGCGATGGCCGCCCTTATACCTAGTTCACTCGTGTTGACGGCTACGGCCACGATACTTTCAAAAAATGTATATAAGGTGTGGAAACCGAATACATCAGATGACCAACTTCGAAGATTGAGCATGATGTTAGTACCTGTCATTTCTATAGTGACCCTATACTTTACGTTCAATGGCGGGGAGTCGATTTTTACGCTGTATCTTATGGCATATAGCTTCATGGCACAGTTGTTCCCAGCACTATTTTTCAGTTTGTGGAAAAAGAATCCTGTTACCGTTCAAGGAGCTTTTGCCGGAATGATAGCTGGAATTCTAATTGTCATTTACTCGACTACATCAGGTACGACACTTGCCACATTATTTCCATCTCTACCGCAAGCAATACAGGATCTTGATGTGGGGTTAGCTGTATTATTCATCAACATTGCAGTAACTTTGGGAGTAAGTGCTATTACAAGAAATACTTCAATTGAGACGGAAGCAGATAATAAACCAGTTTCTGGTATCGAAAAACTTGTTAAATGATAGTAAGAATGAGTGCAATATTAATAGAAACATAAATTAGCAAACAAATACACGTTCTTGAAAGCGGGAGGCTGAATATGAAAGTCAGTGGAGGAAGAGCAGTCGTAGAAGTAATGGCTAAAGAAGGGGTAAAAAAAGCTTTTTGTGTACCAGGTGAAAGTTATCTTAGTGTAATGGATGCACTATATCAACATCCTGAAATAGAACTTATTTCCGCCAGACATGAAGGAGGTGCCTCTTTTATGGCGGAAGGGTATGCGAAGGCTTCAGGTGAGGTAGGAGTTTGTATGGCAACGCGTGGAGTGGGTGCTACAAACTTAGCTATCGGTATTCATACTGCTGCTCAGGATTCAACCCCTTTGGTTGCGCTTATTGGCCAAGTCGAACGCCCTTTTAAAGAAAAGGAAGCGTTTCAGGAAGTGAATTTGACGGGTTTTTTCAGTCATTTATGTAAATGGACGGTTGAGATTGATCGTGTGGAAAGAATCCCGGAATTATTGCAACGGGCGTTCCATATGGCGCGATCGGGACGTCCGGGTCCTGTATTAGTGGCTTTGCCGCATGACATGTTAGAAGATGAGGCAGAGTTGAACATCTATCCTTCTTATCGCGCGCTTCCTCCCCAACCACATTTGGACGATTTGAAGCAGGCGATAGAGACGATACGAAACGCGGAGCGCCCCATATTGATTGCTGGTGGCGGTGTGATTCATGCTAAGTCTAACAAGCTGCTTGTACAGTTTGCCGAGGCAATGAAACTTCCTGTTGTTACCGCTTTCCGCCGATTCGACGCGTTTCCGAACTCACACCCCTGCTATGCAGGATGGCTAGGGTTTGGGACACCACAATATTTACTGGATACAATCCGAGATGCAGATGTAGTTTTGGCGTTAGGGACACGATTCTCTCAAGTAGGAACACAAGATTACACCTTGCTCTCTGAAAATACAAAACTGATCCATGTAGATATTTGTCCCGATATTTTTGGTAAAGTGTATGCTCCTTCCCTTGCAATTGAAGCAGATGCCAAGAGTTTCTTAGAACAAGCACTGCAAGCTTCAGGTTCTTCCATTTCAAACGAAGATAATGTGAAAGAATTGCATGAAAAATATATGACATTTTCTGAACCAAAGGCCGACTACACAAAAGATTTCGTGGATATGGATGGATTAATGCATGACGTTGCTGTCTGTCTTCCGAAGGACACCATTATTACAAATGATGCCGGCAATTTTTTTGGATGGCTATCCAGATATTATCGTTTTGAACATGAAAACACTTACGTGGGGCCAACTTCGGGAGCGATGGGATATGGACTGCCTGCTGCAATTGGGGCAAAGCTGGCGCACCCTCTGAAACATGTTGTTTCTTTTTCAGGAGATGGCGGCTTTATGATGACTCTCCAAGAGATTGAAACGGCTGTACGGTATAAAATTCCGACTATATCAATTGTCGTGAACAACAATATGTACGGAACGATTCGTGTACATCAAGAAAGGCATTTTCCAAAACGGGTCGTTGGAACTGAATTGTCCAACCCTAATTTTGCCGAATTGGCCCGCTTGTTTGGAGCGCATGGTGAAAAGGTTGAAAAAAATAGTGATTTTGCGCCAGCGCTTCAAAGGGCGATTGCTTCAGGGCTTCCGGCTGTAATCGAAGTTGCAGTCAATCCAAAGATTCTAACTGTAGGCCAAGACAAGAAGGGAGTACACGAAAAGCTAGTGTCCAACAAATAGTTGCGGCATCCATGCTTTGGTTTGTTTCCATTAGAAGTCAGTCGTAGGAATTAATAAAAGGAAGTTTTTGGGGAGGGTTCACAAATGTTAAAACCATATTTAGTTGTGGAATGGAATGATACGGAAACAGATGCAAAAGGGTGGCTGGTCGTGCATAACTTTGTTAAAGGCTACGCAGGCGGCGGTACAAGAATGCATCCAACGGTTACACGAGAAGAGGTCGAAAGATTAGCTGAGGCGATGGCTTATAAGTATGTAGCCTGTGAGTCCGAGACGACAGGCGGTTGTAAAGCGGGCATTGCCTATGATTATAAAGCGCCAGACGCGTATGCAGTATTAAGAAGATTTCTAATTGCGATGATGCCTTATATAGACATCGGGGTATCTTTAGGCAGTGACTTAGGTACCAAATATGAAGATGTGCTCAAAATATTCAATGAGTTTGGTATGGATATACCTCTTACGAAATCAATGAAGCAGAATCTGAATGTTCTGCAAGGGATAAAAGACTTTGATGAACTTTTGACGACAAAAATTGACGGGTTGTTTTTAAACGATGTCGTAACAGGATATGGTGTAGCATTTTCGGCAGATGAGGCATGGAAATTTAAAAGCGGAAAAGATGGAGCGAGAGTTGTCATTCAAGGTTTCGGCTGTGTAGGAGCAAGTTGTGCATTGAAAATGTCCCAGTTAGGTTATAAAGTTGTAGGGATTTCTGATGCCAACCTTTTGGTAACGTGTGAAGAAGGATTAGATGTCCAAAAGCTTATTGATCGTAAGAATTCATACGGAGAAATGGATAAAGAGTTTTTTGAACCGCATTATGATGTAAGGGCAAACACGGATTGGCTCGATATAGATTGCGACATATTAATTCCGTCCGCACTAGAGGATGTCATCCACAAATCAAATGCTAAAAGCGTAAAAGCAAGCTTAATTGTGGAGGCGGCAAACATCCCCCTTTCTTTAGAGGGAGACGAAATCATAAAACAAAGAGGAATTGATGTTGTCAATGATTTCGTTGCGAACCTTGGGGCGATTAGATTTTATGATGCCGTTATTTTTGGACTAGTAAATCCAAATCCACAATCTGTAGTTGATGATATCGAAAAACTATGCAGGAAAAATACGTATCACTTGTTTACACAAGCAAAAAACCAAAATAAATATCAAAGAGATGTAGCTTATGAAATATTCAAACCGACAATCAGCGACTTGCTGGAATATGCAGAGCCTTCCGAAGCTTTATCTCCACAATAATGTGTTTTATTTTCAGAATAATGGGAACTCTCTATAACTTGTGTTAATCAGTGTATGGGGCAGTTTATCAATCAGAAAGGGGGGCATTCATGGAAACAAAACATGAAAATCAGCCAAAGGAATTACAGCGTTCGATGAAGAGTAGACATTTATTCATGCTCTCCTTAGGTGGGGTAATTGGAACAGGTCTTTTCCTGGGATCAGGATATGCGATCGGTGAAGCTGGGCCCGGAGGAGCGATTGTTGCCTATTTGGTCGGTGGTTTATTAATGTACTTGGCGATGATTTGTCTCGGTGAATTATCGGTAGTGATGCCGGTTTCAGGTTCCTTTCAGGTCCATGCAACAAAATTTATCGGACCCGCCACTGGATTTGTCATCGGCTGGATTTACTGGCTGAGCTGGGCTCTTTACGTAGGCTTGGAATTTGTGGCGGCTGGTTTGCTCATGACTAGATGGTTTCCTGATATACCAGTATGGATATGGTGTGTGATATTTACCGTACTTTTGTTCACCATAAATGCTTTAACAACGAGAAGTTTCGCTGAGACAGAGTACTGGTTCTCAGGGATTAAAGTACTTGCCGTTATTCTGTTCATAATTATCGGTGCGGCCGCAATGTTTGGATTGATTCATATGGATGCTCAACCTGCTCCGTTTTTTTCCAATCTTATGGGTGATGGACTATTCCCTACAGGATTCACGGGTGTGTTTATATCAATGATGACGGTCGTATACGCATTCCAGGGATCGGAAATCATGGGGGTTGCAGCAGGAGAGACGGAAAACCCGCAACAAAGCATTCCGAGAGCGATTCGTAACATCGTAATACGTGTGCTGCTTTTCTATGTTCTAGCAATCTTTGTTCTGTCGGCTATCGTTCCGTGGCAAGAAGCTGGGGTGCTGGAAAGCCCTTTCGTCACCGTTTTTGAAATGGTAGGCATTCCTTATGCCGCTGACATTATGAATTTCGTGATTTTGACGGCGGTGCTCTCTGTTGGGAATACGGGTCTGTTTGCTTGTACCAGGATCCTTTTCTCCCTTTCTCAAAACGGTATGGCACATTCCTCATTTGGAAAGCTCAATCGGCGCGGTGTACCCATTAACGCTTTACTCGTCACTCTGTTCTTTGCCTTGCTGTCGTTACTTACTAGTGTAGTAGCGGAAGAAACGTTATTTGTTGTGTTACTTTCTATAAGTGGGGTTGGAGGGGTACTTACTTGGATGGCGATTGCGTTCGCACAGTACAGATTCCGTAAGCAGTATATCAGAGAGGGCGGAAAGGTGGAAAATCTGAAGTATAGAGTACCTTTCTTCCCTTTTGCCCCGATTCTCTGCATCCTTATGTGTCTAGGTATTTTCGTGTTCACGGCATATGATCCGACACAGCGCACTTCGTTGTATTGGGGATTAGGTTTCGTCGCTGCTTGCTATATATTTTACTATTTTAGATATACGAGAAGGAAGGTAGATGTGCCTACCTTATCAAATGAACAGCAAAATGATTTCGTTCAATAGAAATTATTCTTAATACGCCGACAAAAGAAAACGTGCCACAATTCGAGTATGAACCAAATGTGGAAGAATTCATTTTAGAAGATTCTAGTAATAATCAAATCTTTAATCAAGATGTAGAAAAATAGAATGCGGGAGGAAATTGTATGCGTTACTTAAATTATATTAATGGAAAATGGCAAGAACCAACTACAGGGGAGTATAAGGAAAATCTTAGTCCCCATAATGGAGAAAATTTAGGGGAATTTCCATCTAGTGCGGCGGCTGATTTACATGATGCAGTTGCAGCCGCAAAAAATGCATTTCCAGATTGGAAAAAACTGTCGTTTCAGCAACGGGCTTCATACTTGCAGAAAGCAGCTGATATTTTGAAAAAGAATGTGCAGGAAGTAGGTCAGGATTTGATAAAGGAAGAAGGGAAAACATTCTTGGAAGGGATGGGGGAAGCCAACCGTGCCGCTAGCATACTTGAATATTATGCTGCTGAAGCTCGGCAGCCACTTGGGGAAGTAATTCCTTCAGCTAATGCCAATACATTTTTGTACACTACTCGCACTCCGCTCGGTCCGGTGGGATTGATTACACCATGGAACTTTCCTATTGCCATCCCTGTATGGAAATTGGCGCCGGCCCTGATTTACGGGAATACAGTCGTGATTAAACCGGCTGATCTTACACCTAAGTCTGTCTATCATGTGATGAAAGCATTAGATGAAGCCGGTCTTCCAGCTGGTGTCATTAATTGTGTGTTCGGAAGAGGTTCCATCATTGGAGCTGCATTGGTGGAACATCCGGATGTGAAGGCTATATCTTTTACCGGCTCGAATCAAGTAGGTCAGCAAATTCAAAAACAGGCCATTGGACATGGGAAGAAAGTGCAAGTGGAAATGGGAGGGAAAAACCCGCTCGTCGTCCTCGCTGATGCTGATCTTGAAAAAGCAGTTGAAATTGCTGTAGGAGGAGCTTTTAAATCCACGGGGCAAAAATGCACAGCAACTAGTAGGGTGATTGTGGAAGAAGGAATTTACGAGGCTTTCCGTGAACGTCTTGTCGCGCGTACGAAAGAATTAAAAGTGGGCGACCCGCTCAATGAAGAAACATATATCGGTCCTGCTGTATCTAGATCACAACGCGATGGTGTGCTTGATATGATTGATGCTGGGAAATCAGAAGCGACGCTTTTGTGTGGAGGAGAGATTCCGACAGAAGAGGAATTGGCGAACGGTTTTTATGTCAGGCCGGCTATCTTTGAAAATGTTCCTCAACATGCCCGCATTGCACGGGAAGAAATATTTGGGCCAGTCATCGCTCTTTTTAAGGCCGGAAACTATGAGGAAGCAGTTATGATGGCGAATGATACAGAGTATGGATTGAGCGCAGCAATTTGTACGAATAATTTAACGTCTGCTCAACGGTTTATTGAAGATGTCGAAGTGGGTCTTGTACATGTCAATTCGGAAACAGCAGGAACCGAACCGCAAATGCCATTTGGCGGATGTAAAAATTCAAGTGCAGGCAGCCGTGAACAAGGAAAGAGTGCTGTTGAATTCTATACAGAGGTCAAAACAGTCTATATGGATCGGATATAACTGGAAATTGAAAATAGTAAGTATTAAGCGTTGAACTTTAAAAAATTAGCTAATTATCTGGAGGGATTTTCGATATGACTACGAAAAAAGAAAATGTACAGTTTAGCCCAACATTACCTTATTCACGGTATGTTGATCCAGAGGTATTTAATGAAGAAAGAAAAAAGATTTTTAGGAAAAATTGGATATTGGTGGGGCATGCCAGTCAAGTTGAAAAAGTAGGCGACTTCTTGACTTTAGATGTCGCCGGAGAGCCTATTATCGTTTCTCACGGAACTGATGGAGAACTGCGTGCTTTCTATAATATTTGTCCTCATCGTGGAATGAAAGTGGAAAACTCTGATAAAGGAAATAAAAAAGTTTTACAATGTGGATACCATGGATGGACATTCAAATTAGATGGAAATGTAAATAGAGCTCCTAATTTTAAAACGAATCAATTGGGAGTACACAGCTGTATGAAATCCATTCGTTTAGAAGTTCAGAATGCTATGATTTTTGTCAATCTAGACAAAAATGCACCTTCCTTGGCAGAAGCATATCAGGAATTTCTAGAGGAAATGAAAGAGTATCACTTCTTTCATTCTCTAAAACTAGTTAGGGAAACCCGGCGTGTAGTTAAGGCTAATTGGAAAGCTGTTGTTGACAACTACCTTGAATGTGACCATTGTTCCATTGCTCATCCAGGCTTTGCAAAATCTTTTGATCTAGCGAACTTTTGCACAACGACACACGACAAATTCACCTATCAATATATGACAGCAAGCAAGAATTCTGAAGGTGACCAAGCGCGCTTTTATTGGATTTGGCCAAATATGATGATTAACGTTTATCCAGGAGACGGAAATGTGAATACCATTCAAGTAATTCCTGTTGATGCAGAGACGTCGCTAGGTATTTATCGTGATTATTCCCTTAATGAAAAAACAACAATAGAAAAAGAAGAATATTTTAATTTCGTTGATCAAGTACGCCAGGAAGATTTTGAACTTGTGGAAAAATTGCAAAAAGGATTAAGTTCTCAGGCGTTTACAAATGGTATCTTTTCTCCAACTGAACATGCTGCAGTCTATTTTCATGAACTTATTGATAAGAACCTCCATGACTAATTATTGTGCAGCCCAATTGAAATAAACGTCATTTAAGAAACGTTAATACAGAGAATTTGCAAGATATTTTATTCAATCTTTTTTGGCAGGGATCTATCGTAAAGTGGTCTTGCCCGAATAAGTAGAAGTTTAAAAGCGAAGCAACCAACCAGTGTGAATCGGAAGTCTACCCGAGCATACTGGTTGAGTTGTTTTTTTAATGCGCTAATCGTTTGTTGACTTATTTCAACGACCGATAAAGTTATAAAAATTCACGAACTTTTTTTTGTATTTACTCATTGTGTGAGGATTTGTTCTTACTTTGTTGTTCCTCGGCAAGAAACTCAATAAAAACATTCATGGCAGATAGCGGATGCTCATTTACCCTTTTAAAGTAATTACTTTTTCTGGAATCTGTTAAATAGTTGCTTTTTTTGATTCTCTCCAACATATATTTTTGACTCATTTTCACTATTTCTTTTTGGTTGTGCTTGTTTTCTTTTAATAGGGCAAATCCTACAGCTCCCACCAATGCATAGATTCCAAGTGCGGTTTTCGAGATGGGTAAGGAATCGCTCTTAAATAAAAGGAAAAAAAGGTTAATGATGGAAAATCCTATCATCACCGTCGAAAAAAATCCGTATTTCAAATTTTTCTTCAACAATGGGGATAATGATGATTGAAGTTGTTCGATTTCGGCTTGCATGAAACCCGGTATTTTATTTATTTTAATATTCATTGTTTCCTCCTTATTACCTCCAAAAAGTATATGCTATTAAAAATCTCATCTATTTAATGAAACAGGAAAAGGAACCTAATAGTATAATCTTATCTTTTGGAAATGCATTTGTCATTTAATATACATCTTGGAATCCTTTAAGGGAAAAGTAAAAGAGAAGGTGAAGCAACAGGGGCCATGACTAATAGGGGTGCTGCAGTTATTTTCATGAGCTAAACTTATACTTAGCTTTTCTCATTATTTGAATTCAGTTGAAAGTTGGAGCACTTATCTAAGGACAAGGCATTATCCATTCCATTGTCCGGGCTCTATTTGGAA
The DNA here is from genome assembly GCF_030348945.1 of Peribacillus sp. ACCC06369. Classification (NCBI taxonomy): domain Bacteria; kingdom Bacillati; phylum Bacillota; class Bacilli; order Caryophanales; family Bacillaceae; genus Peribacillus; species Peribacillus sp. ACCC06369. The sequence continues at coordinate 3,254,546 of NZ_JAUCEN010000002.1, read as the reverse complement.
CTGGCAGTATGTTAAGGGACAAACAAATATCCTTTGCCATAATATCTTAACAAAGGTATAAATAATGAATGAAATATGGTAAAATAGTCCTCAAATGGAAACCTTACATTTCGTTTTTTCATTATTAATATTTATGGATGGCCATCTCGCGCCTTTTTTTGTCATAAATACGTGACTATTGTGGTATTTTGTTCATTTAAATCGAGTTTTGGTACAAATCAATATATAATTAGAAAGCGAGATTATAGTTTCAAAGATTAAGGAGGGACATAGAATGATGGAATGGGCTCTAGTCATTTTGTTTGGTGCAGCAGTTTTACTGTTCATTTTATCGTTTATTAAAAAGGATTCTGTAAAAGTGGACAGTCAATTGGAGCAGATTGCTAGCACTTTTGGGGATGAAATGAATGTATTACAGGAAAAAATCAGGAACATCGAGATAGATGCTGAAATTACGGTGCAAGAAGCAGGCATTCTTGCAATGTCTTCCGAAAAGCGGAGCTTGTTGCGTGAAGTACTCGACCTACATAAGCGAGGCTATTCATTCGAAAGCATCGCACTGAAAACAAAACAGACAGAAAATGAGATAGAAAACTTGCTTACTCCTTACATTAAAACGAAGAATGAAAGGAGTAAAGTGGCCAATGACATCTAAATCAATGCGCAGCTTTGCCGGAGGCCTTATTGTTGCAGCAGGTTTGTGCGGTGGAGTGTACTTCTTTGTTCCAGGTGAAGCGACCGGTACATCAGAGAAACTATCGGAAGATGATATGAAAGAGTCCCTGGCTTCTGAAGGGTATGTCATACATTCCGAAAAAGAATGGGAAGATCAGATTGCTGAAGCAGAGGCAATTAAAGATAAAGCGGAAGCGGAAAAAGAAACTGTAAAAGAACCAACAGAAAAAATCATATACCGTACAGTTCTGACAGTGTCTAAAGGCTCGACAAGCATCGATGTAGGTAAAAACCTTCAAAAAGCAAAAGTCATTAAGAATGCCTATGGGTTTTCTGATGAGGTTGAAAAGAAAGGCAAGGCCAACGGATTACGTCCTGGAACATACGTGGTAGATAGTGAGATGACGACGGAAAAGATCATATCTATCATATTTAAATGACAAAAAACGACCATCCATATGATGGTCGTTTTTTATATGCAGTCAACTTTTTTGAAGCAAAACGTTAACAATAAGAAAAAAGATCTGATTAAACCAAGTGTAATTTTCAAGTTTTCTTTACCTTAACCTTTGTCCGAACTCCGGCCCACACTGCAATGATAAGACCTCCAATAGTATCCGCGATCAAATCTATCATTGTATCTTTATTTCCCCCGCCTTGTAATGTCATTCCGAATAATTGATCGGAACCAAATTCGTAGATCTCCCATATAACACCACCAAGTGCTGAGAAAGAGAGGGTAAACAAAAAGACAAACCAAGGAGATATCTCTTTACCTGCATTTCTGTATATTAAACGTTCATATAAAGCAATACCTGTAAAAGCAAGAAGGGATCCGCTTAGTAAATGTAAGAGTGTGTCCCACCACCCCAGACCATACCAGCCTAAAATAGATCCTAAATATTGTGAACCGAATAAGAAGACTAAATAGGAAATGATAATTGGCAGATTGAATTGAAGCTTGGTAAATAGGGCCAATAGAAGGGGAATTGCTCCACATGCCACTCCTCCTATCGAAACCAGGGATTTGAATGTTTCATCGGTTGTATAGTAAAAGATAGATAAAGCCGCCATGAAAAGGACATACACTAAACTTAATAAAATAACTAGCTTTCTATTCATATGATTACCTCAACAAATCATTATAATTTTGATTTTTTTATACAGGAATAACTGGAGATAAGCAGACCACCGATAAGACCGCAAATTATATCGTACATGGTATCCTTATTACCGCCTCGCTGCATGGTATGAGTAAAAGTTAGATCACCTACATACTCATAGACTTCCCAAAGGACAGTGGCAAGGACTGCAAGTGAGAGTACAAAAAGAAAGGTGACCCAGCTTGATATATCTTTTCTCGACTTTTGAGGAATGAATTTTTTATAAAGAGCAATTCCAACAAAACCCACGAAAATACCCTTGTAGAAGTGAAGGGTAGAGTCCCACCATTTTAAATCCACATAAAAATTTGCGATTGACCCTAAAAATGTCGTACAGAAAACAAAAACATAATAACCGATTATGATTGGAATGTTAAAAGGATTATTTTTTACAAATAGTAATGAAATGGGCAACGCACTTACCAATATTCCCCCTAAAGCTACCATCCATCGGGAAGAATCATCTTTTATGAGGTAAAAGATGAGTAAAACAGTCATGAATACTATAAAAACCAGACTAAGTATAATGATTATTTTATGTTTCAATATATCACCTCATTCGTAACTTCATTACGATCATATCCAATTTATCCTTAATGCAACCGTCATTCTCTAATACTGGCTGTATGTTTTGAACATTCGCTTGAGGTATGACAGAAATTAAAAAAATAGTAAGTAATATTAGAACAGGTATGAAGAAAATTTCCAATGTGCGTGTAAAAATTTCAATACCAAGGCGAGCTGTCAAGATCACTACTACAGCTAACAATATATTCAATGCTACAAGTGGTGTATTCGGCATCCAAAAAGTTTTAATGAAGAACCATACAAAAATTAATGCAACTCCTGTGCCAAATAATGCAGCAAGCCACGCATCCTGCTTTGCAAAACCAGCTAAAGGAGAAGGAGTATGTAAAATAACCGTTCCAACCGAATACAAAAGGATTAAAATCATCAATTGATGTGATGAAATTTTGAAACTAGCAGGCATTCAGATTCACATTTTTGTTTGTTCCTTCCTTTTTAATACTCCTTAGTTTTGGCCATTTTATGTTCAAGTTATTCAAATGGCCAAATTAATTTGAAACAATTAATGATCATTACAATAATTTTTTTAACATGCTTTTGATTAGAGGGGGTTAGCATTGAAATCTCGAGTTCCTATCCCAGTGAGGAAGTTAACTAACCTACCCTATCCTATCCTTTTTATAAACTGGGGATGAGGATTGGCATTGGTAATTTTTTTGAAAGGGTCGAGGTCATTGTGGCCTTCATTTGGATTTTTACAGAATATTTTAAGTTGACCATATGCTATGGACTCGCCTTAGGATTAGTTCAATTGCTAGGTCTGCAAAATTACAAAATCCTTCTTTTCCCATTAGCTTTTCTAATTCTCACTTTTACAATCTTTTCGCATCCCGATATAGTGCATTATCAAAACTTTATGTCTATAGCCTGGACACCTTTTTCCTTAACCAGTTGTTTTTTTATGCCGTTATTATTATTAATAGTTGGAAAAATAAGAAAAAAATTAGAGAAGCCCTAATGTAAAGATAGGTAGTTTTGACGGTTCCCAGTAGCTTAAGGTGTATTATTGGATGTCCCAGTGGATGCCGATGCTAGGTATACCCGAAGCTCAAACAGTAAACGAATCGAAACAGGTCAACAAATTTATTGCCATGTAAAGGAACTACGATGAATTAACTGTGATGTTATAGTAGTACAAATTATCAATTCGACTATTACAAGCCAATATCAGCAACAATTCGTGATACACATGTCGCGGATTTTTTGACGTTGGAAAATTGGGCTTCTTTCATAAAAAGAGGATGTAATCACGATCTGAACAAGGGAGCGTAGCACCCATCTAATAGTTACTTGTCTAGTCCAATGTTCTTCATGCTTCATAGAATAAAACCAGTACATAGGGGGAGGGAAATTGAGTAAAAGCAGAAGGATAAAAAATGTCTGACAATCTCTTTTTTTTTTGCTGCTTTTCATCGCTTAAGATTGAATGAAAATTCGGCTGGAAGGGCATTGCGAATTTTTTCAATGGCGAACCATCCAACTATTATGTCTTGAATCATAAAAAAAGCCATATTACGACATCAAATTCCAACATATTTCTACTTTGCCAAATTGTATAATGGGACAGAAGAAAACTTTAAGGGAGTGATCGTTGTAATATGAAAAACAGAAAAATTGTTTCTACACTAGGAGTTTTCGTTTTATCTGCGAGTATCGCGGCACCGACATTGGCAGCAAAAGAAACATCCCCAGGAACACCTAGTCAACAAACTTATTCCGTTTCAGGTTTTACAGACCATGCTGAACTAGGGAAAAAGCTAGAACAAATTGCAAGTGATAGCCAAGGTAAAGTGAAAGTGGATGTAGCTGGATATTCCAATAGAAATAGAGAAATCTATAAAGCTTCCGTGGGGACAGGTGAAAAAGTAGTTTTAATTCAAAGTGAGATCCATGGAAATGAGAAGACTGGTACGGAAGCCATCTTGAATATCTTGAAGTTTTTGGGGACCAATTCTCCTGAAGCGGAGAAAATTCGCAAAGAAATTACCCTTGTCGCTTTGCCTAAAATAAATCCGGATGCTGCTGAATTAAACCGTCGGGGTAATGATATGACCTGGTCTGAGGTCGTGGAACAATTTCCACAACTGGCTGGAGCCAAACCATCTTGGAACTATTATACATATAAAAATGAATCATTTGATTATGAGTCCAAACCTGGATTCGATGTCAATCGTGACTTTAATCCTGATTTGAATTATAACCCTCAAGCTAAAGACTTCCCTGGAAAATCATCCACCCCCGGTTGGTTCATAACACCTGAATCACAAGCATCACGTGATGTTTACAAGTCTTTAATTAATCAATATGGGAAGGTGGAGATTTTTGTGGACTTGCACCACCAAGCTCCCTATTATGAAATCGATGGGACTGATGATTTAGTCACATACTCGATTTCCGGTCAATTTGTTCCGGATCCAAGAACACCTTCAGGACAAACGTATGCCAAATATGCAAAAAACTATAATTATGATTTTTCCAGACAATTAAATGTAGCGGTATACAATGCTATGAAACAACAAGGTAATTCTCCATTTGGAAATATATCCTTATATCCGCAAAACCAAAACCTTCCTGGAACGGCACTAGGAGCCTTTGCTTTAAACGGAAGTGGGACAGTACTCTTTGAAGTAAGGGGCCAAACACAATCCTTTGGCCAAAAGAAAAAAGGCATGCTTACTAAAGCAGTGGAAAGCGGGTTATATGGGATAATTGATGGTGTTACTGATGGATCTGTATATAAAATAAATCCGGAACAATACGAGTCAATTCCCCTGACGGAGGGCAGGCAATAAAAAAAATAAAATTGAGTGGGAAAAGATATTTATATTAACTTCCAGTATAGGATTGAAGTAACCAGACGGATACCCGCCTGGTTTTTCTTCATGATCGGTTTCGATGAATTTTTCACTTAAATCTTTCAGGAACAACACAGGCAGAACATTTTTTTGAGAGAATCGCCTTTGTAAATGAAGTCCTTTCAACGGTTATTGTTTAATAAATGATATTAGTTGGAAACATAGTTATTTTTCACTATTAACACAAAGTGTTAAAAATGTCAGAATATTAATAAGGTTATATTAATTGTTAAATTAATGAGGAGGGGTTTTATGAGTCTTAAGAAGAGAGTTCTAACAGTTTCATTATCTAGTTTAATGACTTTAAGCGCAGTAACAGCTGTTGCGCTACCAGTCGGAGCGGTTGGAAATGGCCCAAGTGCTGGAAATGGTCAAGTTACAACTTCAAATCTACATACATATGAAAGCTTGGTAAGTTATCTTGAAACCCAGGATGCTAAACAAGAAAGATTGGCACTGGAAGTAATCGGGGAAACGGTAAAAGGGAGAGATATTTACCTAGCTAAGTATATTTCAAATCCTAAAAACCCAACTATACTATTTTTAACTCAACAGCATGGAAATGAACAACTGACTACTGAGGGTGCACTCGAATTCATTAAACATCTAGGCACGAATAAGACTAAAGGTTTATTGGACAATGTTAATATTCTGATCATCCCTATGTTAAACGCAGATGGGGCAATGGGAGATGTTAATTTCCCTCTTGATGACTATTTAGCAAAAGGTGATCGACATCTAACCCGGGCAAATGCAAACGGGATTGACTTGAACCGTGAGCATGATAAAAAAACTGATCAAATGCAAGTCGAGGTAAAAGCTTTACACGAAAATGTATTTGCGAAATATGATATAGATTACATGATAGATTTACATCATCAAGGGACGTTAAGCGAAACGGATGGTGAACTTGTTTCAGGTTCCATTCTTTATCCTACAAACGCTAACGTAAAGCCAGAAGTGTTAGAAGCTTCAAAAAAACTGGGTGCTGTTGTATATAACTCAATTGAACCTGCTGGTTGGGGCCATATTGGTAAATATGATGGCGGTTCAGGAGAAAATATAGGTCGTAACGGTGCAGCTGTTCGTTATGATATTGCCACTCTGTTATTTGAGATGCGAGGTATGTCTGACCACAATGTGGAGTCAGTAGCACTTGGACAAAAAAGTAATGGTTATCTAATAAAGCAAACGGTAACCACTTTGGATGCAGCTGTGAGAGCTCTTGCCGATGATTCTATTGAAACTGTTGATGCAGGCTTTTGGGACACCCTGCCAACACAATCCAATCGTCCTGGGGCAGAATCAGACGAATAAACTAACGGCATGTAAGACTGTAGACAAACTTGAAGAAAAGCGAGTTTGCCTGCAGTTTTTTTATTTGAAATACGTTCCAGTTGTTTTCAGAAATCCGCTTCCTTTTCGCAAGCCCCCTCGCCGCAGCATCTTTGGTGTCTCGGCAGTCAGTTATTAAGCAGGAGTGTCGCAAATTTCTTCAATCTAGAAAGGTTTCATCCCATTTAAAACAGTAAAAATCATGGAGTATAACCAAGTCATGCATTAAAACCATATCATTCCCTCTTTAAAATCTCTGAAAGGGATAGAGGTCATTCGAACACCATTGTGTCGAAAAAACATCCCATTCTTACAAATGGGATGTTTTTGTGGTCTTTACCTTATGAAATCGGAAACAGGATGAGATACGCATTATCCGACCTGAAGTAAACTTGGATTTTCTAGAAGCCTAACTTTTTAATCAGTTGATATGACATTATTTACAGTGAATATAGCAGGATTATATAAAAAGATGACATTGAAAAAAAGCATCCGCTTTCACCCAAGCAGATGCTTTTTGAATTTTAGGGATTTTTTATTTTGTACTTAGCTCGGTAAATGTGTAACGATAACAGTTCGACCTGGATGGCCATTCTTTAGAAGTTGGAGTTTTCATCCTATAAACTATTTTGGGTTAAATTCTCCTTTTTTTGTTCTTCTTTTAATTGTAAGGCTACTAAACTGGCAAAGTCATGAATGATGGTGGCTGCCAACAGTGATGTGATTTGTGTTGGATCATATGGTGGGAGGACTTCCACCAGGTCGAATCCAATAAAATTGAATCCTTGCAGAGAACGTACCATCTGTAGGGTTTCAAAGCTATTTAGACCGCCAACCTCCAAAGTGCCAGTACCAGGAGCACAGGATGGATCAACAAAATCAATATCAAAGCTCAAGAAACATGGTGTATCCCCAATGGTTTTCTTGACTTCCTTCACGACATCTTCGATTCCTCTTTCCTTCAGCTGGGGCGTAGTTATCACATTGTAGCCTAGATCGGTACTGGAATCTATATCTCCTGGATGATTGAGCGTACCTCTGATCCCAATCTGGAAAACTTTATCCGTTTGGAGCAAACCTTCCTCATATGCACGGATAAACGGGGAACCATGCCAATATTTCTCATCATAATAAGTATCCCAGGTATCTGTATGTGAATCAAAATGGAGAAGTGCAACTGGCCCGTGTATTTTTGCGGCAGCTCTTAGATTAGCCAATGTTACTGAATGATCTCCTCCGATGCCTATTGGAATGATCCCATTTTTCATTAAGTCTGCCATAGCCTTTTCGATTAACTCATAGCTTCGGTGTATATTATGGGGGATCACTGAAACATCCCCAATATCAATGGCATTACATTCGTCAAAAGGGAACACCTTTTGAATGGGATGATAAGGAAACAAGGTCATGGATGCCTGGCGGACTGCCTGTGGTGCAAACCGGGCTCCTACCCTGAAGGAAGCAGCAGTATCAAAAGGCAAACCTACCACTGCCAATCTGGCATTTTCTCTTGAAGAAGGTAAGCGCATAAATGATCCGGTCGTACAGAACTCTGGTTTAACATCAGGGGATAAAGGATATTTCATTTTTGTATTCCTCCATTTTCTTATAACTTTAATAGTTTTTAAACTCTTATAGGTATTTATGCAATTACCATGCCAAGTCACAGGTAGTGATTTCTTGCGGTTTCTAACCAGGTATCATGTGCTTGGAATATGCAAGGGCGAATAATTTATGGGAATATGAATCGCCAATTTAAAGATGCTGAACAACTTAATTCCTATGAATCAATCCAATGCAGTCAAGAATACGGGAAATTAAGTGCATTTCCCGCATATTTCATTTATCGAAGTAAACCATTATCATTTGGCACAAAACTTGCATTAAGGTATACAGTTGAAATTATTTTAAGAGGGAGGTATTGAAATTTATCTATTTAAGAATATTGATCCTACTATTTGAAAGCGGTTGCAAGGAGGAATGATAGGTGGAAAATGAGGTTACATTGAAAAGAACGCTGAAATTATGGCAAATTGTTATGATGGGGTTAGCTTATATGACACCCATGGTCGTATTTGATACATTTGGTATTGTATCTGGGATTACGGACGGCCATGTGCCGACTGCTTATATCGTGGCATTGGTGGGGATGCTTTTTACAGCCGCTAGCTATGGAAAACTTGTAAAGGTTTTTCCTGCTGCAGGTTCTGCCTACACTTATACGCAAAAGGCCATTAATCGGCATTTAGGATTCCTGGTAGGATGGTCTTCGTTGTTAGATTATCTATTTTTACCTATGGTAAATGCATTGTTGACCAAAATTTATCTCACAGCATTATTTCCAGGAGTCCCAACATGGGTATGGGTAGTATCTTTCGTAGCAATCGTCACCATTCTCAATCTCCGGAGCGTCAATGTACTTGCTAACTTTAATGCGCTATTTGTTTTAATTCAGATTGCCATCATGGCAGTGTTCATCATTCTTGTTGTCAAAGGTTTGCACAATGGGGAAGGTACGGGTGAAGTGTTTACAATAAAGCCTTTCGTAAATGGGGGAATGGACTATTCGGCAATAATAACCGGAGCCACGATTCTTTGTTTTTCCTTTTTGGGTTTTGATGCGGTGACGACACTATCCGAAGAAACGCCAGATCCGAAAAAAACGATTCCAAAAGCGATATTTTTAACTGCACTTTGGGGTGGAATCATCTTCATTACCTCTTCTTTCTTCATTCAGCTCTTTTTTCCGGATATATCCCGTTTTAAGGAACCGGATGCTGCGTTACCGGAAATCGCCCTATATGTAGGCGGAAAGCTATTTCAATCCATTTTTCTGTGTACGACTCTCGTCAATACGCTAGCATCGGGACTGGCATCGCATGCCAGTGTATCCCGGCTTTTGTATGTTATGGGCCGTGATAAAGTGTTTCCGGAAAAATGGTTTGGATTCATTCACCCTAAGTGGAAAACGCCAGCCATTAATGTACTCATAGTTGGGGTCATTTCATTGTCCGCTTTATTCTTTGATTTAGTGACAGCCACATCACTGATCAACTTTGGTGCATTAATGGCCTTTACCTTTGTAAATCTGTCAGTGATCAGCCATTTTATCATTCGTGAAAAGAAGCATCGAACTATAAAGGGATGTATCCAATACTTAATTATGCCTTTAATCGGAGCTATAGCAATTGGCATTCTCTGGATCAATCTAGAGACAAGTTCACTAATAATGGGAACAGGCTGGTTTATTATTGGGTTTTGTTATCTATTATATATCACAAAGGCATTCCGAAAAGCTCCTCCCCAATATCAAGTTGAAGAAATTCAGCTATAAGACTTTGCAAGGAAAAACGCATTCTAAAAAGGATGCGTTTTTTTATTATCATTTTTTATATATGCAATCCTGAAATGCTTATGAATTAATATATATGTCTGGAAGAGTGTAACTGATATAGCAAAAGTGTTCAAAGTTGAAACCAATATTAATAGGGTGATAGATAAGAATAATGTGCATGACTAAATATTTTTGATTACATGACTATATAAAATTAGCATGCAAGTATGATGAGTTTGTTTAGGATGGTTTACGACTCTTAACGAAATGTAGTAAAACACATCCTTAAACAGGCTATCTTCTTAGACGTAGAATTTCTTCACGTGCTTTTTGATAATTATCTATGGTTTGTTTATCAATTCGATGAAAAACACTTAAGTAAAGAGCATCAACCATGTTAAGTTGCATGATTCTAGATGCTATACTACCGATTCGGTGATCATGTTCGATGTCAGGAAAACAAAGTTGTATACTTGCTATTTTCAATAAAGGAGACTTTGTATAAGCGGTTATTGCCAATACTGGTACGTTAATCTTTTTTGCATATGTAGCCATCTCCAATACATCTTTTGTTTTGCCAGATGTGGAAAAAAGAACTAATGCATCTTCTGAAGTGAAATTGGAAATATAGGAAATCACTGTATGAAAGTCAGTGTTCATTCCTGTAGTAACGCCAAGTTTAGCGAATTTATTACTGGCATCCAATGCAGCAGTAGAGGAGCCCCCGACACCAAAAAATGCAATTTTCTTTGCTTGGCTTAAGCATTCTACTGCTTTTTCAAACTCTTTTTTGTTCAGAGTTTGTCCTAAAGATTCTAAAGCAAATTTATTGCTCATAGTTACTTTTTGGAAAAGTTGATAGGGAGTATCATTTTCACGTAGTAAAGAAAAATCATTAATGTTGGCATTATTTGAACTCATTTCTTTTACTAATGTATGTTGAAAGGTTTTAAAGCTGTCTATACCCATTCTTTTACAAAAACGCACAACACTAGCTTGGGAAACATTTGCGTTGATTGATATTTCAGAAATCGTGTAAGTTTGCACCAAATCTGCATGGTCCAATATATATTTGGCTACTTGCCGTTCAGCACGAGACAAGGAATCGGCTTTTTCTTTTATTTTTTGTAATAAAGTTAAGCTCATAATATGTCCCCTTCATTAAATATTTTATTAAATGATGTAAACTCCCTATTGTTTCATTTATATCATAAATGAAATGTATTTTGCACATAATGCAAAAAAAAATGCCATAAATGAAATTTTATTTCTTGTTTTATTAATAAAACCTTGATTTTTTAATTCTTTTTTCATAAGATAAGTTTATGTAAATATTCAAAAAATTCTGTTATAAGGAGGGGGTAGTTTGAATCGGGCCATTTTACTTGTAAGTCATGGGAATTTAGCTTCGACTATGAAAGACTGTGTAGAGCTTATAGCAGGGAAACAGAAGCAACTCTTTGCATTGAGCATGGATGACCAAGTAACGTTAGATTCATTTTCAAGAGAACTAGAAACGGCAGTCAATCAATTGTTGGATCAGTACAAAGAAATAATCATTCTGGCAGATATTAAAGGGGGGACCCCATGTAATGCAGCTACACTTCAAGTGTTAAAAGGTAGCCGGGTACAAGTAATCGCTGGTTTCCATTTAGGTTTAGTTATTGAATCTTGCCTTTCACCTGTAAGTCCCAAAGAGCTTATAGCTAATACCTCTATGAGCATTAGCTATATAAACTCTACAGTTAACCCCATAAATATTAAGGAGGAATTGTAATGAGTATCGTTGTTACCCGTATCGATGAACGGCTCATACATGGGCAAGTTGCTTATTCATGGAGTGTTGCTTATCAAGTCACAGAATTTATTGTAATTGATGATGGCGTTGCAACCGACCCTACACAACTTTTGTTACTTAGCTTGGCAGTACCTTCGGGGAAAAGACATGCTATCCTTTCTGTCGAAGATGCAGTGAAATATCTAGTTGAGCGGTCTGATCAGGAAAAAACGTTTATCGTAGTAAAAAGTCCTCGAGTCCTTTTATCTCTCATTGAAAAAGGTATCATTCTGCCTTCTATAAATGTAGGTGGCATGTACTATAAAGAAGGAAAACAGGAAATAAGTAAAACAGTCTATTTGGATGAAGAAGATAAATCTGTTTTTCTCAAGATTAGAGATCACGGAATCCCTTGTGAAATCAGAACCTCTCCTAATGATAAATCCATTGATTTATTTAGCAAGATTTAATGGTCGAAAAGATAGTCAGTGTAAAAAGGGGGAGGAAAAGTGGAAATTGAGTTAATATCAGCGATTTTGTTAAGTGTTTTTGTTGCAATTCTCATGACCGAAAATTATGGGTATGGATATTGGATGATTAGCCGTCCCATTTTTGCTGGACCATTATTAGGACTAATAATGGGAGACCTACAAACGGGATTGATTGTAGGGGCCAGTGTGGAATTGATGTTTATGGGGGTCTTACCGATTGGAGGTAGCGTGCCTCCTAATGCACAAATTGCTGGTCTAATAGGGACCATTTTCGCGATTAGTGCCGGGGGTAAGCCTGAGGTTGGAATTGCACTGGCATTACCAATCGGTATTTTAGCACAATTTTTAATCATGCTAGCTTGGAACTTTAATATTTATCTAGTGCATCGGGCAGACAATGCTTTACAAGAGCTTAATCTAAAAAGGGCAGAACGGCTACACCTTTCTGGAATAATCGTTTTTTTTACAGTTATGTTCATTCCAACTTTTTTAGCCATTTATTTTGGCAGTGAATTTGTAAATAATCTGGTAGACTCTATGCCTTCATGGTTTATGGAAGGATTAAAGATTACAGCAGGAATTCTACCTGCAATTGGAATGGCCATGCTTCTGAAAATGATGAACCTCAAGAAGTTTTGGTCATTTTTCCTAATTGGATTTGTTCTGGCAGTCTACTTGGACCTGAATGTACTTTCGATAGCCTTGTTGGGTCTTGGAATCGCGATCAGCATTTCAGCAGTGGGAACGAAAGGAAATGATAGTGGAATTTCCCGTGATTCCTCCCGACAGAGTGCAGCTAAAACGACGATTCTGACAAGGAAAGATTTAATGAAAACATTCTTGCGTTCTTTCTTCAGCATGACCTCTATAAATTATGAGCGTTATGGCAGTTTAGGGTTCTGTTATGCGATATTGCCGGCACTCAAAAAACTCTATCCAAATAATCAGGATTTAAAAGAATCGGTTGTTCGTCATAATGAGTTTTTTAACTGCCATCCGTATACTTCCAATGCCATCATTGGTGTTACTCTTGCACTTGAAGAACAACGAGCGCAAGGAAATCCCATCACCTCAGAAACAATTTCTTCTACGAAAGCCGCATTGATGGGACCACTCTCTGGAATTGGTGATTCTGTGTTTAAAGCAACTTTTATGACCATTTTTGCAGCAATTGGCGCTGGTTTGGCGTTGGATGGAAATTCACTTGGACCCATTATATTTATTGTACCAAACGTCTTGCTCAATATTTTTTCTCGTTACTACGGTATTGTCTATGGGTACCAGTTTGGGATATGCCTAATCCTTAAAATGAAAGACTCTGATGTACTAAATAAGTTTGTTCAGGGAGCTACCATTGTAGGATTAATGGTAACAGGATCAATGGTAGTGAATTTTGTTAAAGTGGGCGTGGCTGCTAAATGGAACTTTGGTGGAAAAGAAATAAATTTGCAAGAACTTCTTGATTCAATTTTACCTGGGCTTTTGCCCCTCCTCTTAACACTTGGTTTCTTATGGGCATTACTTAAATATCAAAAGGCTATCTACTGGTTAATCTTCCTTTGCTTTATTGTAGGATTAGCTGGTAAATTCTTAGGAGTTCTTTAGGTGGTAATTATGGATAAAAAAAACGTATTGGAATCTATTAAGAATGGATTGATAGTGTCGTGCCAGGCTAGAAGGGGATGGCCGATGTATGGGGCGGATATCATGGGCGCATTAAGCAAGGCTGCAGAAAAAGGAGGCGCAGTTGGTATTAGGGCTACCGGGCCTGAAAATATTAAAGCGATTAAAAAGGTAACAAAATTACCTGTATTAGGTATTCACAAGCAATGGATTGAAGAATGTGAAGTATATATTACTCCTACCTATGAAAGTGCAATAAGCATTATTGAGGCTGGAGCGTCCATCGTAGCTTTAGATGGGACTCAACGAAAGCGCCCTCATGGAGAAACGGTAGAAAGAATCATAGGAAAAATCCATAGTGAGCATCCAAATATTTTAGTGATGGCAGATTGTGCGACTTTTGAAGAGGGACTAATCGCAGAAAAATTCGGTGCTGATATAATATCAACCACATTGTGTGGGTATACAGAGGAAACAAAATACGTAAAAGAAGTTGATTATGACCTTATTCGAAAACTCTCTTCTGCCTTAAAAATCCCAATCATCGCTGAAGGGCATATTCATACTAAAGATCATGCTAGAAAAGCTATTGAAAGTGGCGCTTTTGCAGTCGTAGTAGGAACGGCCATTACTCGCCCGGAAATTATCACAAAAAGGTTTGTAGATGAGTTAAACCTGTTGGCTGAAAAATAGAAGTTTCAATATATATTTTGAGTATTTTTCTTTTAAATTTAACAGTCGGTTCCTTGGACTGACTGCCGTTGATTAGACTTGTACCATCATCTGGCATCTGCTACAGATCAAAGCTTTCTTTTTCAGGATAAACAAAAAAAAGAGCACTCAATGAATGTTTTTACATTTATCGGGTGCTCTTTTTTTGTATGTAATCATCATTTTTACGTATGCAAACCTGAATTGCCTATGAATTAATACATATGTGTCTGGATGATTGCTGGTGCCGATGATGATTGCAAATGGCGGTATATGACTATCGACACTATGTTTTCAAAGCTGGCATGAAAGTTGCTTAATACTTTATAAGAATAAAAGAGAGGTGCTAAAATGACAGGGAAAATTAAGGTAATTGAAAAACGGCAATTGGATAACCCGCTGCAAGAATTCCAGGACATCTTAAAAGAAGCCATTCATGTTTTGGGCTATCCAGATCTGGTTTTTGACTTTTTAAAAACGCCAATGCGTTTTTTGGAAGTCTGTATTCCTATTCAAATGGATAATGGGGAGACAAGGATGTTTCAAGGGTATCGGGCTCAACATAATGATGCAGCTGGTCCAACGAAAGGGGGGATTCGTTTTCACCCGGATGTCACACCTGAAGAAGTTAAGGCTTTGGCGGGTTGGATGAGTTTGAAATGCGGAATAACCGATCTTCCATATGGAGGGGCAAAGGGCGGCATTGTATGTGATCCAAGACAGATGAGTTCGTCTGAGCTAGAACGATTAAGCAGAGGGTATGTCAGGGCAGTCAGCCAAATAGTGGGACCTACAAAGGATATTCCCGCACCAGATATGTATACGAATTCTCAAATCATGGCCTGGATGCTAGATGAATACGATCACATAAGGGAATTCGACTCACCCGGCTTTATTACAGGAAAGCCACTGAGATTAGGGGGATCGAAAGGTCGGGAAAAGGCTACTTCTAAGGGAGTATTATATACACTTCAAATGATAAGTGATTTAAAGAGGATTCCAATTGAAGGCATGCGGGTAATCATCCAGGGATTCGGGAATGTCGGCAGTCATTTAGCGATGTATTTACATGAAATGGGGGCAAAGATAGTCGGAATAGCGGATGAACTTGGAGGATTATACGATCCGAATGGCTTAGACATTCCTTACCTTTTGGAGAACAGGGACTCTTTTGGTGTCGTATCGAATTTATACAAAGATTCATTATCCAATCAAGAATTATTGGAAAAAGAGTGTGATGTGCTAATTCCTGCAGCTATTAGCGGAGTGGTAAATAAAGATAATGCAAAACGATTAAAATGTGAAATCCTGATCGAAGCAGCAAATGGGCCGACAACAAAAGAAGCGATTAAGATTCTCGATGAAAAAGGTATAGTGGTAGTCCCGGATATTTTGGCGAATTCAGGAGGGGTGATAGTCTCGTATTTTGAATGGTGCCAGAATAACCAAGGTTATTACTGGACGGAAGAGCTTGTGGATGAACGATTGAAGGAAAAAATAACAGCCAGCTTTTTGAATGTCTACCATACTTCCCAAAAATATTCCGTGAACATGAAAGTAGCTGCTTATATTGAAGGGATTCACAAAATAGCAGAGGCATCCCGGCTTCGAGGTTGGGTCAGGTTCTGAACGAATTAGTGCTTACAAGAAAGGGGGCAATCCGTTGAATTTTGATATTCTTTCGGAAAATAAAGAAAACCAGGCTATTCATCATTATTGCTTATTGTCACAAGATTATAGATATGATGTGACCATTGTTTATTCGGCCCAGTTTTTCGGTAAAGCAATGGTGACTTCCATTCAAAGCGGAAGAATGATTCTGCTGTGTGCCAATGATATTAATTTAGATCAGTACTGGGCTCCAACCCTGGGCATTGAACAAGAAGATATACCTGAGTTCCAAAACTTTCTCGATTTAGTCTTACAATCACCATTTCATTTTGAAGAATACTGAAGGAAGGAATGATGTAAATGTACGTTGATGTGATTCTTAGTCCATGTGATGGCAGGGTTGAAAAAATTTCAATATCCAAAAATTCCAGATTTTACGAATGGGAACAGTTATTTCAGATTAAGAAGGAAGATGGACGTGTGGAAATCATTGATATTGGGGTCAGCGGGGAGATAGAGTCATTGGAGGTATTGGAGGGGGAACCAGTGGTGGCCGGCGAGGTCCTCGCCTATTTTAAAGAAGATTTATTCGTGACAGGCAGCGATTAATATAAAACGAAAAGAAGATGAAATGATTCATCTTCTTTTCATTTTATCCGTTAATCCGCCCTGCTCCTTTATTCATTGACCCCTATACCCCAATTTTGACGAAACCCGATTGCCGGTTTCCATCACATTCTTAATGAGGAAATCAAGTCTTTCTTCTGTCAGGTTAAAGCTGACAAAACCAATGCTCACTGCCCCGTGCACTTCCCCAAAATGGTTAAGTATCGGAACGGCTACAGAACATGTTCCTTCTGTCCTTTCGCTGTGACTGATTCCATGTCCTTTCATTTTAGTTTCTTGCAATATATCCCAAAATGCTGCTCTTTCTTTAATTGGCAAAAGAACATCTACGATTTTTTTCGCTTGATTATAGGGCATATAGGCGAGCATCACTTTATTGGCAGCTCCAATATGCATAGGTACGCGTGAACCAAGCTGGTCATAAACCCGGATTTGGCTTTTTTCACTGTCGATTCGTTCAATAACGAGTGACTCCATACCTATTGGCTGGCTAAGATAGACGCTTTCCTCCACTTTGTTCATCAGCCTTTCCAGTTCAGGCCTAATTTGACTGATGTAATCCATTTTGTCATACATACGCAAACCATATTCGAGCCAAATATTCCCTAAACCATATTGTTTAGATTGTCCGTCCTGTTGAATTAATCCATGCTTGGACATTGCTTTTAACAAACGATGCATGGAACTGACAGGAAGATCACATTCTTGAGAAAGTTCCGTAATCGACAGCCAGTTTTCCGATGAATTGGAAACTAGCACCTTTATGACGTTCATGGCACGGTCAATAGATTGCATAAACAAACCACCTATCTTTCATCACAAGTTGAATAACATGAGGATTTATTTGAATATTTAAAACATATTGACATTATAACAAAAATAATTTTATAATTAAAGAAAAATTCCTATTAGCGGAAGTGTTTTCCGTTATGCGGAAAAAGGAGGGAGAGCCAGTGACATATTGTTCGTCTATGTACAAACCATTGGAACGTGTCATTGTAAAACATCCGAGCGATGCTTTTATCAGTCAAGAGCATTTAAGCCAAGCATGGCGGAACTTTAACTTTGCGTCAGAGCCAGATTTCAAAGAAGCCCTAAAAGAGTATGGTGACTTTATTTCCATTTTGGAGAAATATGTTCCAAACATCGATTATTTGCCAGCATCTTCGGTAGTAGGGATTGACTCCTTATATGCGCATGACCCGGTAAAATTCGCAAGCGAAGGAGCCATTATTTTAAAGTCCGGGAAAGAATTAAGGCAGCCTGAGGCTAATGTATACAAGGATTTTTGTAAGGAAAAAAACATCCCGATCATTGGGTATCTAACGGGTGATGCGGTCGCGGATGGCGGTGATATCGTTTGGCTTGATGATAAGACCCTTGTTGTCGGACATGGTTATCGTACAAACGCTGAAGCCATTCGGCAATTAAAAGAAATGACCGCTCATCTAGTGGATGAATTCATCGTAGTTCAGCTTCCGCATGATCAAGGCGAGGCAGAGTGTCTCCATCTTATGTCTTTCATCAGTATGGTCGACCATGATTTAGCGGTAGTTCATTCTCGCCTAATGCCAGTCTTTTTCAGAAAATTACTTATTGAACGGGGCATTCAGCTTATCGAAGTGCCGGAAGATGAGTACTTGAACTTAGGCTGCAATGTGCTCGCCATTGCTCCTCGGGTTTGCGTAATGTCTTCTGGCAACGCTTACACAAAGCGGAAACTTCTTGATGCAGGGGCAACAGTTTATGAATACAAAGGAACTGAAATCAGTTACAAAGGCACTGGCGGTCCAACCTGTTTAACTTGCCCTGTGGTGCGTACAATATAAATGATGGGGGATTTAATTTTGTATAAACATGTAATTGTAAAAACACCAGGAAAAAGCTATGTAAATGGATTAACAACATCCGACCTTGGCACGCCAAATTATGAAAAAGTATTGCAACAGCATGCTTCTTACGTGGAAGCTTTGAAAAAATGTGGGGTGTCAGTCACACACTTGCCGGCAAGCGAGGAGTTTCCAGATTCAACATTCGTTGAAGATACCGCCGTTCTGACTCAGGAATTTGCAGTCATTACTAATCCAGGAGATGTTTCCAGAAACAGTGAAATAAAAGAAATCGAGTCGGTTCTGAAGGATTTTTATGCTAATTTTCACTATATAAACGCTCCAGGCACATTAGATGGGGGAGATGTCCTTCAAGTCGATGATCAATTTTTTATCGGTATTTCGAATCGTACAAACGAGGAAGGTGCACGCCAGTTAAAGGAAATTTTAAAATCAGAAGGGTATAAAGGGACGATTGTTCCATTAAAAGAGTTCTTCCATCTGAAAACAGGAATAGCCTACCTAGGAAATGACTTGATTGTTGCAGCAGGTGAATTCCTCGACCATCCAAATTTTGCCCAATACAAGAAAATCACGGTTTCAGCAGAAGAAGAATACTCAGCAAACTGCATCCTCGTAAATGACTATGTGATTATTCCGAAGGGATATGATGAGACGACCCGTCGATTGAATGAAGTTGGTTTTAAAACGATTGAGCTGGACATGTCGGAGTTTCAAAAGCAGGATGGTGGATTGAGCTGTTTGTCACTGCGGTTTTAAACTTCGGAGAATTTCGATAAAAGTGTTTTTTCCCACTATTACTCTAATATTAGATGAAAATCGGAAAGGGGATTTCAATGAGTCAATTACTATGGGGTACTCCGGAAACGCTTCGTGCTTTGTTATGTGAACTTGTTAGCTGGGAAAGCCGTACACTTACAATGGGGGAAAGCACGTTTCCTTATAAGTTACAAGAGAAATTAAGAGAGCTTGATTATTATAAAAGGAATCCGGCGTACTTATCGCTTCACGAAGCTGATTTAGGGAGAAATTTTGTCAATGCCTTTTATAAACATCCTGAAGCAAAGGAGACAGTTGTATTAATTAGCCATTTTGATACAGTTCATACCGAAGAATACGGTGATCTTGAGTCTCTCGCTTTTCAACCAGAGGAGCTCACGAAAAAACTTCATGATCGGAAAGATGATCTCCCGGAAGAAGCGCGCATTGATCTTGAATCGGGAAAGTACTTGTTTGGCAGGGGAACGATGGATATGAAAATGGGACTTGCCCTTCACATGGCTATCATCGAAAAGGCAAGCATTGAACAATGGCCAATCAATCTCCTGCTGTTAACGGTTCCTGATGAGGAAGTGAATTCTGCGGGAATGAGGGCTGCAGTTAAAGAACTTGTGACCTTACGTGATAAATATGACATTTCCTATAAAATGTTTTTAAATAGTGAACCATCCTTTTCACAGAAACCGGGCGATGAAAGTCATTATATTTATTCTGGAACGTTGGGAAAAATCATGCCAGCTGCTCTTTTTTATGGGAAGGAAACTCACGTGGGTGAACCATTAAAGGGGATAACTGCCAACTATATAGCCTCGTTTCTTACGCAGCTCATGGAGTGGAACACTCTTTTTCAGGAAAGTGATCTGGGCGAGGAAACACCTTTACCCGTATCGCTTCAGCAAAAAGATTTGAAACTGCAATATTCAACACAGACACCTTATCTTGCAGCCGCGCTTTATAATGTTTTCATCATGAAAAGAAGCGCTGCAGAAATTATGGATTTATTCGAGCAGGTTGCAAAGGAAGCAGCGATGAATTGCAATGAATCATATAAAGCTCTTTGCCAGCGTGAACAAATTGAAGGTGTAGGAGAAGTAAAAGTATTGCGCTACGAAAAGTTACTTTCTTATGCCGAGGGGAAATTTGGAGGCAATTTTGTTGAACGAATCAAGAGTGAAGTAAAAGGGAACATGGATTTGGATGAGCGGGAAAAGTCACTGCGAATCGCTGAAAAACTGATGATACAATGTCAGGAGCTTGCACCCGCCATTGTATTGCTGTTTGCACCGCCATATTATCCAGCCGTCAATACGTCAGATGATCCGCTTATCGTAAATTCTGTGAATTTAATCAAGGAAACTGCCAGCTTCCTTGATGAAGAAGTCAGCCAAATTCATTATTTCAATGGTATTTGCGATTTAAGCTATGTTCATTATCGTGAGGGGTCTGATGGCTGGACGGCTTTTGAAAAGAATACGCCAGTCTGGGGCGATACTTACAGCATTCCTTTTGCTGATATGCAAAGACTTCAGGCACCCGTGCTCAATGTGGGTCCGTTCGGCAAGGATGCACACCAGCGTACTGAGCGCCTTCACATTGATAGTGCCTTCGTCCATACGCCCGTTATGCTGGAGAAGTTAATAAAGAGTATGTTTAAGTGCTTGGTTGAGAAGTGATGGAGGGATCCTATCCCTTCGACTGGAAAACTGGATTAAAAGTCTAAAACTTTAACTGGGGGTATTTATATGAATGACCTGCCTAATGGTCAAATCACTTCCGAGCCGCTTAATCAGAAAAATAAGCCACTTAACCAGCTAACGGAGTTACCGGAAAAAGGGATAAATCCTTTTGTATTGATGTTTATCGTAATTGTAATAGTGACAGTATTGACCTATATCCTACCTGCAGGCCAATATGAAAGAATCGAAAAAGATGGCCGAAGTGTAGTCGATCCCACTTCTTTTGAATTTGTCGAATCAACACCAGTAGGGTTATTGGAAATGTTCAGCAGCATTCATGCGGGGATGATTGAAGGGGCGTCAATAATCTTGTTCGTCTTTTTGTTTGGCGGGGCTCTCGGAATCATGCAGGCAACAGGAGCCCTTGATTCATTCATTAAATTTGTGGCTGTCCGATTCGGAACAAAAGAGAAATTGCTTATTCCGTTGATGGTATTAATCTTCGCATCATTAGGGACACTGATCGGCTCTGCTGAAGATGCGTTAGTCTATATCGCAATCATTGTTCCGATGACGATTGCATTAGGTTTTGATGCACTTACAGGTTTTGCGATCGTTATCCTTGGTACATTGGCGACTGGATTCATTTCGGGGATTACAAATCCTTTTAATGTAGGGGTTGCCCAAAGCATTGCAGAACTGCCCATGTATTCGGGAATGGGATTGCGCATAGCTCTTCTTGCAGTGTTTTATGTAATTACAGTATTGTACATCTATTTCCATGCAATGAAGGTGAAAAGAAACCCCGAACTGGGGGAGTATGGGAAATTCAGGCGTGAAGATCATGCACATCTTGATAAAAACTTTAAGATGAGTAAGAGACATAGCGCTGCTTTAATTATTTTATTGGTGAATTTCATCCTATTAGTCTATGGAGTCATTAAATTAGGATGGTATATAAGTGAAATTGGAGGCTTGTTTTTATTAAGCGGGATCATCATGGGCATGATTGGAGGCCTGACCCCATCCAAGATGGCCAATGGTTTTATTTCAGGAGCAGGCGATATGGTTTCTGGCGCATTGATAATTGGAATTGCGCAGACAATCTTGGTCATCATTACAAGTGGCGGATTGCTGGATACTATTTTATATTATGCTGCAGGATTGGTTGAGCAGCTTCCTCCCGCCATAAATGCAATCGGAATGTTCATTGTCCAATTATTTCTTAACTTCATTGTTCCATCTGGAAGTGGACAAGCGGCATTGACGATGCCGATTATGGCTCCATTAGCGGATTTAATGGGTGTGACAAGACAAACGGCAGTGCTAGCTTTCCAATTAGGGGATGGGATCTCGAATATGATATTTCCGACTTCTGGAGTGCTGTTGGCTGGACTGGCAGTGGCAGGCATATCATTTACGAAATGGGTAAAATGGGTGTTTCCATTTCTTTTGATTCAGGTTGCGGTAGCGATTATCTTTTTGATCATTGCTCAAAGCATACAGTATGGCCCTTTTTAAAGATTTGAAAAGTCTGAATATTCCAACTAAATGATCAAGGAGGCATTCATGATGAAGACAATACAGGAGACAGTTGTGGATGAAGTGATTTCATGGAGACGTCATTTTCACGAAAATCCGGAGCTCTCATATCAGGAGCACCAGACTTCTGAATTCATCTACAGGAAATTAAAAACCTTTACAGGACTAGAGGTGACGAGACCTACCGAAACGAGCGTATTGGCGGTTCTCAAAGGTGCTAAAAAATCTGCACGAAAATCTAATACCATCACTTTTCGTGCAGATATTGATGCACTCCCGATAGAAGAGGAAGCAGAAGTTGAATATAAATCAAAAAATCCTGGGGTTATGCATGCATGCGGACATGATGCACATGCTGCAATGTTATTAGGTGCTGCTAAAGTCCTCTCTGGGAAAAAAGAAGCGATTAATGGAGAAATCAGGTTTATTTTCCAACACGCTGAGGAGGTTCTGCCAGGGGGAGCTCAGGAATTGGTGAAAAAAGGGGTCATGGAAGGAGTGGATTATGCATTTGCATTGCATGTTACTCCTTATGAAAACACTGGAACGATATGTTTAAGGGAAGGGGTATTCTGTGCAGCAGCTGATGATTTTGAACTTAAAATAATTGGTCAGGGCGGACATGCGTCGACACCGGAATTAACGGTGGACCCGTTAATCATTGGTGCCGAAATTACGACGAATATTCAACATATCGTTTCCAGAAAAATTTCAGCTCTAAGGACACCTGTCATTTCAGTCACTCAGTTCCATTCCGGAAGTGCGCTCAATGTCATACCTGAATATGCAGAAATCGGCGGTACCATTCGTTCATTGGACTCTGATAGCCGAGTGAAAGCAAGGGAGCATCTAGAGCAAATCGTTAAGGGGATTTCAGAAGCGCATGGGGCAAAATGTGAAATTACTTGGTATTTAGGATATCCAGCCGTAGTGAATGATAAAGCTGCCGTTGATATTTCGAGAACGGTCATGGAAGGGATTTTTGAAGAAAATCATATCATCCATGTTGATGATCCAATGTTCGGGACCGAAGATTTTTCAGCTTTTTCCGAAATCGTTCCCTCTTCCATGCAGTTCATAGGCGTCCATAATAATGAGTTTGGAAAAGCTTATCCATTGCACCATCCTAAATTTAAAATCGATGAGAAAGCTTTAGGGTATGGAGTGCGATATTTTGTAGGGATAGCGGATAAATTATGCAGTCAATAAAATGATTGAAGGAAGAGTTTAGTATCTGCTTTGGAATAGTTAAGCGATTGCTAAAGAAAAGGGATAAAAGTCAAATTACATTTAAAGTACGGGAGGTTTATTAACCTCCCAAATCTTAAGAAGATAAGCTACCTATTTAGGAGGAATATATATGTTTAAACATGCGATTGTACGAAAGATTGGAAAAAGTTTTGTAAATGGATTAACAACATCGGATTTAGGAAACCCGGATTATGAAAAAGCGCTTGTACAACACGAGGCTTATGTAGAAGCATTAAAACGCTGCGGTGTGAAAGTGACCGTTCTGGATTCTGATGAAACATACCCTGATTCTACGTTTGTAGAAGATACCGCCGTGTTGACGCCAAAATGTGCCCTTGTAACGAATCCTGGTGCAGAAAGCCGAAATGGTGAGGTTATTGAAATGAAAGAAGTTTTAAAGGGATTTTATGACACAATCGAGTATATTCAATCCCCAGGCATGTTAGATGGCGGAGATGTAATGCAGGTTGAAGATCACTTCTATGTTGGCCTTTCATCGAGAACTAATGAAGCAGGAGCTCTGCAGTTCAAGGATATCATGGGTAAGTATGGTTATGATACGACCATCATTCCCCTTAAGAAATTCTTTCATTTAAAAACGGGTGTCAATTACCTG
This sequence comes from Peribacillus sp. ACCC06369, assembly GCF_030348945.1. Taxonomy (NCBI): domain Bacteria; kingdom Bacillati; phylum Bacillota; class Bacilli; order Caryophanales; family Bacillaceae; genus Peribacillus; species Peribacillus sp. ACCC06369. The sequence continues at coordinate 3,230,041 of NZ_JAUCEN010000002.1, read as the reverse complement.
GGGGACAATAATTTATTAGTGGCCGGAGAATTCATCAATCACGAGGTTTTTTCAAGCTTTAATCAAATAACTGTAAAACAAGAAGAAGAATATTCGGGTAACTGCGTCCGAATGAACGACCATGTTATTGTCCCGAAAGGATTTGAGGGAACAAAGAAAAAAATAGAAGATTTAGGATACACGGTGATTGAAGTGGAAATGTCTGAATTTCAAAAACAAGATGGCGGCCTTAGTTGTCTCTCTTTGAGATTCTAAGATAGTTTGGGAGAAGAAATAGGTTAATAGATAAGATAAGGACGTGATTATATGGGGGATGGACTGGAGAATAATGATCAACTGCAACGCTCAATGAAAAGACGTCATTTATTTATGCTTTCGCTTGGCGGCGTTATTGGTACAGGCCTTTTTTTAAATGCAGGCTATACAATTAACCAAGCAGGGGCAGGAGGCGCCCTGTTGGGATATTTAGCCGGTGGTCTTATTTTGTATATGGTAATGGTTTGTCTGGGTGAGCTAGCCGTTCATATGCCGGTTACAGGTTCTTTCCAAAAATATGCTGCTGAATATATTGGGCCTTCGGCTGGTTTTTCGCTCGGATGGATGTATTTCGTCGGTTCAGCCGCAACTGCAGGAGTTGAATTTACAGCAGCAGGAATATTGATGAAACAATGGTTCCCCGATATTCCTACCTGGATTTGGTGTGCAGTGTTCATAGTGCTTTTATTTACCTTGAATGCATTGACGACAAGAGGTTTTGCAGAGGCGGAATATTGGTTCGCCGGTATAAAAATCGTTGCAGTTATTTTATTTATCTTGATTGGAATCGCGGGCATCTTTGGTTTTGTCTCTTTATCTGATCGTCCAACCCCATTCTTTGAAAACCTGGCTCCTTCCGGTCTTTTTCCAGCAGGGGGCATTACAATTATCTTTGTGACAATGATGAATGTAATATTTTCTTATCAAGGTTCAGAACTGATAGGAATAGCAGCAGGGGAAAGTGAAAAACCTGAAGAGAACATACCAAAAGCCATACGAAATGTCCTTTTTAGAATCATTGTTTTTTACATTGCGTCCATTATTATCCTTTCTGCCATATTCCCTTCTTCAGAATTAGGCTTATTGGAAAGTCCTTTTGTAACTTTAATGAAGATAGCGGGGGTTCCTTATGCAGCAGGGATCATGAATTTCATAATTTTGACAGCCATCCTTTCTGTGGGGAATTCATGTCTTTATGCATCTACACGCTTACTTTGGTCGATGGCCCATGATGGGATGGCACCTAAGCTGTTTGGTATTTTGTCAAATAGGAAAGTGCCGTTGAATGCCCTTCTTTTTACCATATCCTTTTCTCTTCTATCATTATTGACAAGCTTCATTGCTGCGGATACTGTGTTCGTGATACTTATGTCAATAGCAGGTATTTCCGTCACAATTTCATGGATGGGAATTGCTTTATCGCAATATATGTTTCGCAGGAAATTTATAAAAGCGGGAGGGAAAACGGAAGAGTTACAATATAAAGTACCTTTTTATCCATTTGTCCCGTTGTTTTGTTTAGGCTTTTGCTTGCTGATTCTTGTATTCCTTGCTTTTGACCCTACCCAACGAGTAGGACTGTTTTATGGAATAGGATTTTTGGTAGCCTCTATTTTATTCTATAAATTTAAACTGGCTAAGAAAGTAGAGTCAAACACTAACTTTGAAAATGAAAAAATATTGTAATGGAGTTCTATATTGAAGTTCGTATTAAAAGGTCAGCCAGTTTTTATACTGGTTGACCTTTTTTTTATCTTGTAGTTCCTGTCACTAGGATGATTATTTGCTTGAATGGAAGGAAAAGATTGACAATGTGACGAAATAGAAGGAATGATTTATTTCAAAAATAGGAAGGAGGAATTAACATGTCTGAAAACAAAATAACTGACAACATCACAACTAACGTAGAGGGTCGGGATCTCATCATGGAGCGTATATTTGTCGCGCCACGGGACCTTGTTTTTAACGCGTTTTCAAAACCTGAGCAGTTGGCTAGCTGGTGGGGACCGAAGGGATGGCAAACGGAAAATCGAGAGTTTAATTTTAAGCCTGACGGCGTTTGGCATTATTGCATGCGGTGCACAGATGAAAACCAAGGTGAATTTTATGGCCAAGAATCTTGGGGTAAAGCCGTCTATCAAGAAATTATTGTACCGGAGAAGATTGTCTTAACGGATATGTTTTCAGATGAAGAAGGCAACGCAGCCGAAAGTATGCCAGAAACACTGGTAACGATGACGTTTGTTGAACACGAGGGTAGGACAAAGCTGATCATGCATTCTCGATTCAATTCAGTCGAGGGTCTTCAGCAAGTAATGGAAATGGGGATAGTCGAGGGATGTGCTTCACAATTTTCCCGCCTCGACGACCTTCTAAAAAAGCGCCAGCAGATAAGATAATAAGTCAGGAGCTGTATACAACCTCCTGCTTATGAACTAACGAGTGCGATTCTTCTTGAGAAGGATCGCTTTTTCTTATCATGCTAAGGGCAGGATGGCATGTGAAAAATTAACTATCTTAACGAGAGAGTCAAGATAAAAAATAAATGTAATACAATTAAAGAATACCTAAAAAGGAAGGGGTGAAAGAATGAAAATCAATCATTTGAATTTAACTGTTAATGATGTTACAGCTTCATGTGAGTTTTTAGAAACATATTTTGGATTGACATGTGAAGGAAGTCGAGGAGATGGGTTCGCCGCAATGAAAGATGATGATGGTTCCATATTGACTCTAATGAAAGGAAGCAATGTACAATACCCCAAGACTTTTCATGTTGGATTCATACAAGAAAATGAAGAACAAGTTAACAGTATCAATCAACGATTGAAAGATGATGGATTCAAAGTAAAACCTCCACAACACTTACACAGGTATACATTCTACGTAGAAGCGCCTGGAGGATTTAACGTTGAAGTACTGTTTTAACGAGTTACTTGGAGATAGATAATAAACTAAAAGTAGCTTGCTGTTGCTGCGGCAGCTTACTTACGGAATAAAAGGGGCGGCAATAGTTTAACAAGGAATGTTAATAAAAACAAACCGGAGGGGGATATATTTATCTCTCTCCGGTTTGTTTATTGTAGGATGTTTAATTTCTTACCTAGGAAGTTATTTTTACCAAACTCAATATTAAGAATAAGAATCCCACTAATACGACTAATTGGATGCCATGCCCATTCCTGATATAATAACCCACCTACAGCAGTACAAATTCAGGAGCTTCCGGTGCTGCAGACGTAATCCAATATTGACTAATATTATTTTCCCCCAAACCAAAACAATTAAAGCCATAGGTCCAGTGAACTGTCCCATTAAGAATAATAAGATGTAAACGGCCCCTAATGCGAAATGAATGCCATGGTAAAGTTTGATGCAAATATGGAGGCAATGTTACCAAGAACGAAAACACCAAGTACAAATAATTACTGCCTTCTTGCGATTTATACCCGAGACCAATAACGGGAAAGTTTACCTAGATATAGCGTCAGCTAGTGCAAAGAGACCCACTAGAAACCCCGCTTTGAATACACTGACGTGAAAGTGATCAGCAATTAAAGCAGACAGGTATCAAAGGTGAGGTGCAAACCGAAAATGAAGTAGATGGCTCAGTCCAAAAACTTGATTAGTAAAACCAGCAGTGTCTGCAATAGCTACACTTCTTATAGGATTTTAAGTTTCAATAATAGCAGACGAAAATAAATCAGTATGATTGGGATGAAAAGTACACGTATTATTTAGTTGATCAACTTAGAAGAGGGATTAATATTATTGACGAATAATGTTATTAGATAGAAAAAATGGGAAATTCAACTAGTTTATTAGAGTTTTAATAAGGATGACTATCTAGAAAAAAAGGATTTTATGTTAGTTCAATCCTTTTTTACTTGGGCACATGAGATTCTCTCTTTTAATTCAGGCTTAAGCTTTTGAATAAGTGGGACGGAATTAGGGTTTTGAATTTGTTGAAAAAGAGAGTCCGTTATTTTTTTTGCTAGAATTTCTACTGGTACACCAATACTTGTTAATGGAGTTTCTAGGTCTCCCATTTTTGGAATGTTGTCATAGCCAATAATAGAAATATCTTTTGGAATGATTAAGTTATTTTCCATTACAGCCCGGATAATCCCACCACTAATATCATAACTACCACCTATAATGGCAGAAGGGATTTCGGAAGACTGTAGTAGACGATTTGTTGCCCTATAACCACTTTGCCAATCAAGGCCACCAGTATTTATAAGTGATTGACCTATAATTTGTAAATTAAATTGTTTCATTGCTTCTAAAAAACCCGCATACTTTTCTGTTTGACGTGAATCATTTAGTGAAAAATCACCAATATATGAAATATCCTTGTGTCCTAATTTATATAGATACTCAACGGCAAGATACATGGCTTTTTTATAGTTTACATCTATATAAGGTATAGTGGTTTGATTATTACAATGCCCATAAGATATGATAGGGATTTTTGAAGATAATAAGTAGTCTATTTGGTTATCGTTTTCCTCAAAAATAATGATTCCATCCACTTGAAACCGTTTAAATTTTTCAACTGCTGATTTGGTGGAATTGATTGATAAAATCATGGAATAGTCATTTTTTTCAATTTCAGCATTAATTTTTGTAACAAGTGTTGATAATGCAATTCTTTCTATAGAAGGCCAAACTAAACCAATTATTTTCGTTTCCTTTGAAACTAGTCTTCGAGCTGCAAAATTAGGTTCATATCCCATTTCTTCAGCAATTTTCAATATTTTTAATTTTGTTTCAAGTTTAACAAGTGGGCTATTATTTAATGCTTTTGAAACAGTAGAAAAACTAACTCCTGAAACATTGGCTATATCTTTAATAGTAGTTCCCAAATAATGATTCCCCCCCAAAAAATAACCAGAAATAATAACATTGTTATTAATGATAAGGAAAAACCTTGTGAATAACAAGATAACCATGACTAAATAATTAAGATCATAAAAACTAATAAGTTAAAAAGGATAAAATCATTTAGAAAGTGTATGGAAATTAATAATTCTGATTTTTGCAAAAAAAGTATTTGTTGTTTTACTTATAGTCATGTATTGTTAATAACAACGTTGTTATTTTGTGTTTGAATAACCAATATTATAGAGAAAAGAGGTAATTTGCGTTGAAAAGCTTAAATAGCCAGGTTTCCTATAAGCAGCTTAGTGCTTTTTTTATCCCATTGGGATTTTCTGCCAGCTTAACATCTATAACACACCTCATTATTAATGGTACTTTAACACGCACAGAAGATGCCGCCTTTATTATTGCTTGTTATGCAGTAGCTTTTTCTCTTTTCCAAATTGTTGAAAGACCGATTATTGTGTTTAGACAAACAAGTTCAGCTTTAGTAAATGACAAACAATCTTTTAAACTTCTTGCTGTATTTTTTATGTATGTAATTGGAATCGTTCTATTGTTTTGTTCTATATTGGCATTTAGCAGGATAGGCGACTGGATGTATGTCCATTTATTTAATGCAGATGAAAATATGGTTCACACTATTTCACAAACCTTTAAAATTATCATTCTCGTATTAATATTTTCCGGGATACGTGGTATTTATCAAGGGATTATTATCAATCATCTTGAAACAAAGTGGATTACGATTGGGGTAATTGTAAGATTAGTTACCATGTTTGTTATCTCTTTTTTGTTAGTTAAGGTTGATTATGTAACGAGTGTTGCAGGAGCGGTTATTTTCTTAGCAGGGATGATCATTGAATGTCTCATTAGCGTATGGAAGGGCCATTTCCTTATTAAGGAATATCCGAGTACAACCGAATCCTCTAATTTACGAAAGTCTGATATCGTATATTTTTATACTCCATTGGTATTTTATTTCATTTTTCAAACGATGATGATTCCAATTGTTTATGTTTTTTTGGCAAAATCCGAAAATATTCAAATGGGAATCGCTTCCTTTGCTCTTGCACTTAGTATCACGAACATGACTTTAAGTTTTTTTATGTATACACACCAGATTGTTTTGCAATTTTATGAAAAAAATAAAAAGAAAGTAATTAATTTTACTTTATTAATAGGTCTTACTCCCTCTATCTTACTTACAGTATTGTGCTTTTCACCATTAGGCAGTTGGTTTATGAAGGTTGCTATGGGGGCAGATCAAGTCTTAGCGGCAACAACAATTGGAGTTCTGAAATTCTTTATATTAAAAACGCTGGTTTTTCCAATTGTAGACTTTCTTAATGGATTTCTTATGCTTCAAAGAAAGACAAAGCGTATGGTACTTTCTCAAGTAGTAAATCTAATAACGGTCATAATCAGTCTAGCTATCTTTCTATACTTCTTCCCAGAGTGGAATGGTATTAACGGGGCAATTGCTGCTTCATTAGGTGAAGTTGCAGGATTAGCTGTAGTATTTTCAATTGTTTATAAATTGAGCAATAAAAATATCAAACAAAAGAAAAGAAAAGGTGCATAGGGATAGGATGTTAATTTTTACATAGCCTTCTGTTTTATTGAATAGGAAATTAAATAGTGACCTTATACCATTGAAAAAGAGAAATTATGCAGTTATTATCGTAATATTAAGAAAAGTAGTAAAAATTGAGGATTGATTATAATGAATATGAAATACTTTTTTTTTCACTTTAAAATAAAGGATAAGATATTTTCCATTATGTTGTTGTTATTAGTCGTATTTTGTTTGATAGGAATAATCGCATTTCATTATTTTTCAAGGATGTATGAAGAGCAAATTTACAAAGAATCAGCAAAAACCCTTCAATTATCTTCAGCTGTTTTAGATAATGAATTAAAAAAGATGGAACAACTATCCTTTCAGATTAGTACTGATAATTTTGTTCAAAACTCATTGAAGCAAATAATTAAGAACCCAAAAGTATTTGAAACCTATAGAACAAAAGACAAATTAATAGAGGGATTAGTTTCATTCGCAACCCAAGAAAGATATATATCTTCCCTTCAGATTATAGATAATCAGGGAGGAACCTACATAGCCGGGTATAATACAAAAATAAAACACAATGCAGAGGAAATTGTTCCCCTTGCCCTTTCGAAAAAAGGGACGAATGTATGGGATGGAATGGAAAATCAAAATAAGTTAACAGCAGCAAGAATGATCAGAGATAAAAAAAATATAAGTCTAGAATTGCTAGGAACATTAATGATAACCATCGATATGGATAACCTCATTCGAGGGAGTTTAAAAATCCCCTCCGATAACGGTTTTGTCATTGTTAAAGACAATGAAATCGTTTATAGGAGTGATTTGAACGAATTAAAAAAACATAGTTTTCCGAAAGGGAGAAATGAAAGCGGTTACGAAATTATGGATATTGAAGGGAAAGACTATTTAGTGGCATTTCAAGATTCGGAGTTTTCTAATTTAACATACTACCACTTTCTTCCTTATGACACTATTACTGAGCAAACTACTATTATCAAACACTGGATGGTTCTGTATTTATTTTTTATGATATTGTTTACGATTTTCTTGAGCAGAAGAGCTGCAAGTGCTTTATCTAAACCTCTAGAAGGATTAACCGAAAAAATGAAACAAGTCCAAAAAGGAAGATTTGAACCATCAGTATTTAGGGAAGGAAAGTATTCGAATGATGAAGTGGGACAATTACATAAAGATTTTCAAACGATGATCAATAAAATAAATGTTTTAATTAAAGAAAATTATGAAAAACAATTGATGATAAAGGAAACAGAGTATAAGGCATTGCAAGCACAAATAAATCCTCACTTTTTATACAACACCTTAGACTCTATTAACTGGATTGCAAAAATCAATAAACAACCCAAAATCTATATTATGGTTGAAGCATTAGGGAATATGATGAGAAATATCATTAGTAAAAAGGCCCCGCTTATTTCTATTAAAGAAGAACTGCAGATTGTTGAAAACTATATTACCATACAAAAATATCGATATCAGGAACGACTTCATTTCACTTTAAATAGCTTGACCGATATTGAACATTATCTTATTCCTAAACTGTCCATTCAACCCATTGTTGAAAACGCTATTCAGCATGGGGTGGAGGAATCCGAATCCGGATGTAGTATAACAGTCGATATTTATACTTTAGATAATGAAGATCTTCATATTGTTGTAGAAGATAATGGCCCAGGAATGAATCAGGGGACTATTACGTCTATCTTTAAGGGAGAAATTAAGCCAAAGGGCACCGGAATAGGATTACGAAATATCAATGATAGAATTAAACTCATGTTTGGCAGTTCTTATGGAATACAAATGGAAAGTGAGAAAGGGAAAGGTACGAGGGTCATTATCACATTACCATGTAGGATGGGGTGAAACATATCATGTATAAGGTACTGATAGCAGATGATGAAATTAATATCCTAGAGGGGATAGCGTCTCTTGTAAATTGGGAGAATTGTGGGGCAACTCTTATAAAAAAAGCACACAATGGACGGATTGCTTTTGATTTCATCCAGGAAAATCCTCCTGATATTGTGATTTCAGATATTAAAATGCCAGGGCTGAGTGGAGTTGAACTAATTGAAAAAGTTCACTCTATTTTTCCGCATATTAAATTTATTATCCTCTCAGGTTATGACGAATTTGAATATGCGAAAAAGGTCATGCAATACAATGTCAAGTACTATTTACTTAAACCGAGCAATGAATCAAAAATTGAAGAAGCACTAAAAAATGTTATAGATGAATTAAACAAAGAAAAAGAAAAGGAACAGGTGGTAACAAGTATAAAAAAAAGCCTGCAAGATGTAATGCCTAAAGCGAAAGAGCAATTCCTTAAGGAGTTTATTACAAATAAAAAATGTGGGATACCTGAATGGGAGTACTTCAGCCAATTATTTGAAATTAAAGTAACATCACAGAAATTCAAATTAGTTATTTTAGAGATTGATGAGGATGAAGGTCATGATTTCGAGAAAATTTTTGCCTTAAAGGAGATTGCTGTTGATCGTTTAAATAACAACTATACCATCCAACTTTGTACAATAATTGGTGAAAGAATTGTCATTTTGTGTGAAAGCTGTCCAAATCAAATACTGATAGAAAAAATTAAGAACGTAAAAGAAGTGTTTTCAACTATCTATAAATTGGAATTCACTACGGGCATAAGTAATGTTGGAAGTATTTATCAACTGCGAAGGCTTTACCACGAGGTTATCGATTGTCTATCACAGCGTTTTTATTTAGGAAATGGAAGTATTATAACAGTTAATGACTTGCATAAAGAAAAATCATATTTTGATAATATTCTATTGCTTGATCACGAGGATTTTATTTTTTCAATTAGAAGTGGGAATATTTCAGAGGTTAAACAATATTTAAATCAATTCTTTGAATATTTCAAAAAGGAAAAATATGATATTAACTTGGTGAAATCACATTGTATAGAGATTAATATGAGCATCATAAGACAAGCAAAAAGAGAAATGATTGATGAACTGTTTCAACGAATCATTTATTTCAAAGACTTTTCGAATTTAGGCCAGTATAAAGATTTTATTGAAAGCATATGCGTAGAGATTGCACAAAATAATTATGATCACACCAAGGAAACACAAAGTGATGTCATACGAAAAGTGATAGAATATGTAGAAAAGAACATATCTGACGAGTCCATATCATTATCCAAGATTGCAAATGATGTTTTTTATATGAATCCAGATTATTTAGGAAAGCTTTTCAAGAAGGAGACAGGAGAAAAATTTTCTAGCTATCTGGTTAATCGAAGAGTGGAAAAAGCAATTGAAATAATAGGAAGCCAAGAAGAAGTTAAAATGATTACGGTGGCTGAAGAAGTTGGATTTGGGAATAATCCGGGGTATTTTAGCAAACTATTTAAAAAACAAACGGGGTTTACACCTTCAGAATATAAAAGTAATTTGCTCCTAAGTTAGCTTGTTGAGTTGTAAAATAACTCAACAGTTTTTTTTTGTCAGAAAAATCAAAAGACCACTGATTTTTTCACATAGATATCTGAAAATTCTATTTTTTAGAAAACTCAGTTAATTTATTATTAATTTAGAAAGCGTTTTCAATAAAGCTTTCGAAATGAATAGGGAGGTTGGTTCCAGGATGAAAAAGAAAAATCTTTTATTTGTACTAATGATTATTTTTACAATAGTGCTCAGTGCTTGTTCAGGAAACAAAGCTTCAAATGATGCAGGTAATGAAAAAGAAAATCAGAAAGAAGATGGGTCTGAAAAGATTACCTTAAGAATGTCATGGTGGGGTTCTCAAAGTAGACATGACCAGACACAAGCTATTATTGATCTTTATGAGCAAGAAAATCCTAACGTTAACATTGTGCCAGAGTTTACAGGGTTTGATGGATATTTCGAAAAGATGGCTGCACAAGCCGCCGGGAACAACCTACCTGATATTATGCAACAAAATTTTGGTGAGTATTTAAATCAATATGCTGATAAAGGGCTATTGGCTGACCTTTCAGAATTTGTGGGAAATGGGACGATTGATGTAAAAGGTGTAAGTGAAACGATCATGGAATCCGGTACACAGGAAGGAAAGATTATAGGAATTCCAACTGGAGCCAACGCGCTGGCAGCTATTTATGATAAAGAAATGCTTGAAAAGGCAGGGACGGCACTTCCAGATGCAAATTGGACATGGGAGGATTTCTTGACCGCTGCAAACAAGGTTCACAGTGAATTAGATACTTATGGTACAAGACTTTTAGAGCCAGGAAATCATTTTGAATATTATTTAAGAGAAAAAGGCTTCAAGTTATTTAATGAAGATGGAACAGGCTTAGGATATGATGATGACCAACTATTGGTTGACTTTATGGAAATGAATAAAACGTTAGTAGATTCTGGTGCAGCACCAGGATATGATGTGATTCAACAAATTAAGGGAGTTGAAGACGAACTTATCGTCCATGGGAAAGCTGCATTTGACTTCCGTTGGTCCAACCAAGTTGGAGCGCTTACGAGTGCTGCTGGTAAACAATTGGAATTAACACTTCTTCCTGGTAAGGGAAATGCACAAGGAATGTTTTTAAAACCTGCCATGCTATGGTCCATTCCAGAATCATCCAAGCATAAAGAAGAAGCTGCTAAATTCATCAACTTCTTTGTAAACAATATTAAAGTTTATGAAATTGGTGGTTCAGACCGAGGAGTTCCCCTGAAGCAAGAAATTAGAGACGCAATGGCATCTAACTTAAGTGAAACAGAAAAGAAAATATTTGATTACATTGCATTAGTTACTGAAAATAGCTCTCCAATTGATAACTTCCCATCTGCATCTGCTGAAGTATTACAAGCATTGGCAGACATTGATGAGTTAGTTATTTATGGGGAAATGACTCCTAAAGAAGGTGCTAAGAAATTTAGAAAACAAGCGAAAGAGATTTTAAGCCGATAAGGAACAAAGAGGTCCTGGTCTCCATCTTCTTTCAGACCTCTTTTTCTACAATACTCACTCACTTCTATTAAAAATTAAACTAGCAGTACTTAGGTGCAACCTTTAAACGACTATATTTAATAAGAAAGAGATGAGGGTTATGATACCAAAAAAATCTGAACAGCATGACTCAGTTGTACATTTTCCAAACAAGAAAATTACTTATAATCCAGTGAAGATTTTAAAGTCCAGAAAGAAAAAATCGGGTTATGAAAATTTAACTGGTTATCTTTTTATCTCACCTTTCCTCATTGGATTAATGTGTTTAACACTCTATCCAGTTCTTTACTCTTTATATTTGTCTTTTACGGAATATGATTTGTTAGGAACACCCACTTGGACTGGTCTTGATAACTATCAACGTATGTTCACCAATGATGCGATGTTTTGGACTTCGATGAAGACTACATTCTTTTATGCAGGAGTTGCTGTACCTATTCGACTTGTTTTTGCCTTACTAGTGGCACTTGCACTAAATAAGATTACAGAAATGGTTGGATTGTATAGAACAATGTTGTACTTACCATCAGTAGTAGGTGGAAGTATTGCGATCTCTATCATGTGGAGACAGTTATTCGGAAATGACGGAGCTTTTAACTCCATATTAGATACATTAGGACTTCCGACTCATTCTTGGTTAGGTGACCCAGGTACGGCCATTTGGACTCTTATCGTTTTATATGGCTGGCAATTTGGCTCTTCCATGTTGATCTTTTTAGCTGGATTGCGAAATATTCCAAAAACATATTACGAAGCATCTAGTGTGGATGGGGCACGTCCCATCCAGCAATTTTTCAAGATTACATTACCTTTATTGACCCCGGTTATTCTATTTAATACTGTTATGCAGGTAATCAATGGTTTTATGGCATTTACACCAAGCTTTATCGTAACAAATGGGGGACCTATGAATAGTACAGTGTTGTTTGTTCTTTATATGTATAGAAGGGCATTTGAATTTTTCGAAATGGGCTATGGATCGGCAATGGCTTGGGTAATGTTAGTTATCATTGCTCTCCTTACTGCATTCATATTCAAAAGTTCAGATAAGTGGGTCCATTACGAAGGTGAACAAAAATAAAATAAGGAGGGTATGTTTATGAATACACAAAGTAAAAAGAAATTAAAAAAAGTTACACAACATGTCACGATGATACTCTTTACCTTACTCATGCTCTATCCTCTTGCTTGGCTGGTTGGCAGTTCTCTTAAAGAAAGTTCAACAGTCTTTGTTGAAGCACATAAAATTATTCCAGATGCATTTCACTTTGAGAACTATATTGAAGGTTGGAAAGGGTTTGGCGGAATTACGTTTACAACCTTTTTTACAAACTCGTTAGTTATTGTAATAATTTCCACAATCGGTAGTGTCCTTTCTTCTACTCTTATTGCATACGGCTTCGCACGTATTAATTTTGTTGGAAAAAAACTCTGGTTTGTTTGTATGATGCTTACCATGATGCTTCCATATGAAATGGTAATGATACCTCAATATATCATGTTTAATGGTTTTGGATGGATTGACACCTATTTGCCGCTTATATTACCAACATTTTTTGGTGCACCATTTTTTATCTTTTTAATCATTCAATTTATCCGTACGATTCCAACGGAGTTAGATCAAGCTGCAAAAATTGATGGATGCGGTACATTTGGAATATTTTTTAGGATTATATGCCCATTAGTGGTACCTGCTATGATGACTGCGGCGATTTTCTCATTCTATTGGCGTTGGGACGATTTCATGGGTCCACTGCTTTATTTAACAACACCTGAGAAATACCCAGTATCATTGGCCTTAAAATTATTTTCTGATCCAAACTCTGTAACGAACTGGGGTGCAATGTTTGCAATGTCAACCATTAGCCTTATCCCAGTATTCATTATCTTCTTTATATTCCAACGTTATATCGTTGACGGGATTAGTACAAGTGGTTTGAAATCTTAAAATAGGAAACAAAGGAGAGGCTCAATAATGGTGATAGTGAACAAGAGTGATAGACAAAAACAACTTCAAACCCCTTTGGACTGGGGGAAGGCGGCCTGTGATTCATTAATAGCAACATATACACCAGCACAACTTCCACCCGAAAATAGATGGCATTACCACCAAGGGGTATTTTTATATAGTATGTTGCAGCTTAATGAAATCATTGGCAGGGAAGATTACTTCCACTATATAAAAGGATACGTGGACAACATTATTGATGAGGATGGAAACTTTTATTTTAATCGTGAAGAGTTAGATGCTATTCAGGCTGGGCTATTACTATTTACATTAGACAAAGAAACCAATGATCCAAGATATAAAATTGCTGCAACAAAGTTGAAAAATATGTTTACAACATTTAATAGAACATCTGATGGAGGCATTTGGCACAAGGATAAATACCCGTATCAAATGTGGTTGGATGGCTTGTATATGGGTGGTGTATTTGCCATGAATTACGGAAAAGAGTATGGTGCACCAGAATTACTAGAAATGGTGATTGAACAAGAAAGATTAATGAGAAAACATACGAGGGATGAAAAGACTGGTTTGTTCTATCATGCCTGGGATGAGAAAAGACAGCAGTCATGGGCTGACCCAGATACTGGAAAGTCACCTGAGTTTTGGGGAAGAGCAATCGGCTGGTATGGTATTACATTTAATGAGATTTTAGCATTCTTGCCAAAAGAACATCCTTCACGACCAGAAATTGTAAAAGCGTTACAGGATCTCATTACAGGACTTGTTCAATTCCAAGATGAAGATACTGGGCTTTGGCATCAAGTAGTCGACAAAGGTCATGACATCAATAATTGGCTGGAAACCTCTTGTGCAGCATTATTTGTTTATACCATTGCTCGTGCCATAAATGATGGTCATACGGATGAAAGGTTTAAAGAGTTTGCTATTAAAGGATATAGAGGTTTGTTAGATCGAATGGAGTTTAATGACAATGGATTGTTTTTAATGCCTGAAATTTGTATCGGTACAGGAGTAGGGGATTATCAGCATTATTTAGATCGCCCAACCTGTGAAAATGATTTGCATGGTGTTGGTTCTTTTATTCTAGCGTGTATAGAAATGCAAAGATTATTGCCTAAGCTGTAAAAAGGGATAATTTCAAATTAAGAATGGGGTGTAAATCATGAAAAAGTTTGCAGTTTGTGGTGTAAGTAAAAGAGCAAACGGGATGTTTATTAAACCGATTCTTGAAAAATTCTCCAAAACCAGTCAACTAGTTGCTTTACTAGACAAGGACCCAAAACGATTCAACGTTTGTAAGGAAGAGTTTCCGCAAATTCATGATGTACTAGAGTATTGTGATAATGAATTTGAAAAAATGGTATATGAAACAAAGCCTGATGTCATTATTGTTACGGGTAGAGATGATACACATGTTGAATATATTTTGAAGGCGTTACAACATGATTTAGATGTTATCACTGAAAAGCCAATGGCTACGACAGCAGCTGACTGTAAAAGAATACTAGAAGCAGAAGAGGATAGTAAAGGGAAAGTTACGGTTACATTTAATTACCGTTACAGTCCGTTCCACACAAAATTGAAGGAATTAATCCTTGAAGGGAAAGTGGGGCGGATTACTTCGGTTGATTTAAATTGGTATATTGATACCTACCATGGCTCTAGTTATTTCCAACGCTGGAATCGAAATAGGGAATTTTCCGGGGGCCTTTCCATTCATAAAAGCTCACATCATTTTGATTTAGTGAACTGGTGGCTTGATCAAAAACCTGTTGAAGTATTTTCCTTTGGTGCTCTCAATTACTATGGAAATAAAAGTGAGCATAATCCTGAAGAAGAAGACGGACGCTATTGTGTTACTTGTAACCAAAAGAGTCAATGCTCCTATTATAGTCGATGGAATTCAAGAAGCAATAGCTTAAACGTTCAAGACGATCATATCGATTCCGACGCCCGTCGAAGGAATGCGTATACGAATTACCGAACAGATCAATGTATCTTTGATTCAGATATTGAAATTGAAGACACTTATACTGCAACTATCAAATATGATAAAGGCGCCCTATTAAGTTATTCTATCAATTTCTCTTTACCATATGAAGGATACCGGTTAGCTATTAATGGTACAAAAGGACGTCTCGAAACGACAGAGTTTCATGCACCAGCCCGTGTTCCTTTTCCAGTCCCTGAGCAGACAATCGAGTATTTTCCACTCTTTGGTTCTAAAGAGACGATTCATGTTTTGAAAAGAGAAGGCGGACATGGTGGAGGAGATCCAGTTATTCAGGAAGATATTTTTCTGGGTGAAGATCCAACAAGACCTTACCCAATTCTTTCAGGAAGTGTAGATGGAGCCTATGCTGTTGCAACAGGTGAGGCTGTCTGGCGTTCTTCTAAAGAAAATAGGCCTATTTATATTGAAGAAATATTAAATGCCCCAAAAGTGAAAAATTCATAGAAAACTAAGTTCTGCAAAAGAGAGAGGCCTATTGGCTTCTCTGCAGAACTAAAATACGATCATGTTGAACATCATGGAAGGAGGAAGGCGAAATGGAGATGAGCCGACTATTAACGGGAATCTATAATCTTTGTAAATGGATCACACATTTTGCGTATTTAAATCTTTTATGGATCATTTTCACTTTAATAGGTGGAGTCATTTTGGGGATTATTCCCAGTACTGTCGCAATGTTTGCAATTGCTAGGAAAACTGCAATGGGTGAAGAGGATATTTCAGTCATTAAAACGTTTTGGAGTACGTTTCGAACAGAATTTATTCGGGCAAATGGTTTGGGTCTCAAAATAACGCTCATAGGTTTTTTTTGGTATTTTGACTTATATTTCTTTCGCCAATTTGAAGGTGCTTTTTACACCATTATGAATTATCTTATGATTTTGATTGGTATGGTATATTTTATGACTCTTCTATATATTTTCCCGGTTTTTGTTCATTATGATTTGAAGGTCTATCAATATGTGACTCATGCTCTAAAAATTGGGTTTTTACGACCAACTACGTTAATCTTTATGCTTATCGGTAGTCTATCCACCTATTATTTCTTTAGTTATTTTACAGGGTTGATTCCATTTTTCGGGATAAGTTTTTTTGTTTATTTTAACATGTGGGTTGCATATAAAAGCTTTGAAAACTTTGAGGTTGTCCGATCTAAAGAGAAGAAATTCATCTGTGCAGACTAAGGTGCAGGATAGTGAAAGAAGATCACCGCAAAACAAAACTTTAATTAGAGAGTATCAAGTTTCAATTTTTGATTTAAGTAACGGGATATAATAATTGGAAATTATCATTTTGGCTGGAGCTGAATCATTCTGGATAAAACCGTGTAAACAAAGGAATTTGTTCATTTTTTTGAGAGATAAATGTAAGCTGCGGCAATGTTAGCACGGATATTGCATCTTAAGATAATGGATAATGAAAGTCAAAAAATATAAGGGTGGATAAAGCATGAGAAAGGTTTCCGTTGATCAAATTCGTGACACAGTTGCAACACTTTGCTGGGAGGCATGTTACAACCTGCCAGAGGACATTGTAGAAGGATTTTATAAAGCGAGAGAATCCGAACAGTCGCCGTTAGGAAGATCCATTATTGAGCAGCTCATTGAAAACGCTAAAGTGGCCGCAACAGAAGATCGGCCGTACTGCCATGATACAGGATTGACGGTGGTTTTTGTTGAATTGGGGCAGGAAGTATACATTGAAGGTGGAAATTTTGAAGAGGCAATCCACGAAGGAATTCGAAAAGGCTATAAAGAAGGCTATTTGCGCAACTCCATCGTCGGAGATCCGTTACTCCGAAAGAATACAAACGATAATACACCGGGTGTGATACACACCAGAATCGTTGCCGGAGACCAAATTAAATTAACGGTTTTGCCAAAAGGCGGCGGAAGTGAAAATATGAGCGCCATGAAATTTCTGCTTCCAGGAGAGGGAGCAGAGGGGGTCAAGAAGTTTGTGCTGGACACGATTGTAGCAGCAGGTGGAAAAGCGTGTCCGCCGATTGTGGTTGGTGTTGGGATTGGTGGGAGCTTTGATAAAGTAACGGAAATAGCTAAGAAAGCGATCTTGCGTGATATCGGCAAGCACCATTCTGATACACATATTGCGCAACTAGAAAAAGAATTACTTGAAGAAATTAACAAGACAGGTATTGGTCCACAGGGACTGGGCGGAACCAATACAGCCTTATGGACGTCTGTGGAAACATACGGATGTCATATCACCGCACTACCGGTAGCGGTTAATATTCAGTGTCATGCAGCAAGAAAAAAATCCTACATTCTTTAAATCCAGAAAAGAAGGTGCTAAATATTGGCTAAAATAACCTTGCAAACACCCCTTACTCAGGAAGATGCCCTCCGTTTACAAGCGGGAGATGAAGTCTTTTTAAATGGAGTGATATATGTGGCTAGAGATGCTGCCCATAAGCGCTTCCTTGGGCTTCTTGAAAAAGGTCTTCCTCTACCGATTGATTTGCGAAATCAAATTATTTTTTACGCGGGTCCAACTCCTCCTAAGCCCGGGCAGATTATCGGCTCGATAGCCCCGACGACAGCTGCGCGCATGGACCCTTATGCGCCGGCCATGTTTGAATATGGTGTGAAAGGTGTAATTGGCAAAGGGCCTAGAGGTCAATCTGTGAAAGATTCATGCCAAAATGAAAAAGCGGTTTGTTTTTCTGCCATTGGCGGACTATCTGCCCTCTTAAGCGATAAGATACAAGCAGCGGAGGTAGTAGCGTATGAAGATCTGGGGCCGGAGGCTGTCCGTGAACTTGTTGTCAAGGATTTCCCGGCTTTAGTTGTCTATGATACACATGGAAATGACCTTTATGAACAGGAGATTGCAAAGTATCGAACGATAGAACGGAGACTATCTAGCATTTAGCTATGCTTGAAGTGAGAGTTTCTCAGGAGGTCTCTTCCAAACGATATCCTTGAAAATAATTTTTTAAATACAAGTTGAGTTTTTAATCAGTTGTTCATAATCTAAAACCTGCAAAATTTCTCCAGAAGATATAAATGAATCCTTATTGGAAGGATGTAGAATTTTTAAGAAGAGGGGAGTAATTATTTAACGTTAATGTATATGATAATATTTCAAGGGTAATAGAAAGCATTAGAACTCATTGTTTAAAGAGACAGGATAAAACATCTGTACTGAAAATTGAGCAGATGAAGGCGGTACTTCTTTAACTGGACTTATAGGTAAGGATATAGAATGGATGTTATCAACTGAGTTCGAGAATGAGATGGTTTTTGAAGTTTTTGGTAATGAAGAATTTTGTAATTTTGTTAATACAGAATAAAGAAATATGAATGTAACGATGATTATTCAACTATCAGGTGCTTTACTTCAATCAGATAGTGCTTCGGTTGCTCTTTTTCTAATGGAACAACAAGGGAGGTTAGTAGAATTATATGTTATGATGGAAAAAAATAGATTTTCTTGGGGGGATTAAAATGGTTACATGCTATCTGAAATATGTTCTTGACCCTTATAAAATAAATGAGTTCGAAGAATACGGTAAGATGTGGATTCGATTAGTTAATAAATTAGGCGGTGCACATCAGGGGTATTTCCTCCCGCATGAGGGTGCTAATAATATTGCTTATGCATTATTCACTTTCCCAAGTTTAGCAGCATATGAAGAGTACCGAGTAAAAATGGCATTGGATGCAGAATGTCAAGAAGCATATAAATTTGCAGAAGAGACTAAATGTATTTTAAGTTATGAGAGAAGCTTTATGCGTCCTATATTCGAATGAACATACATTAAATTTGAAAAATATTCTATCCAAACCTTGTTAAGCTAACAGGTGCTATACTTCAATATCCGGGGTTGCTGCTGCAACCTTTTTCTTATGCAACAAACGGCTCTTTACTTCAATAAGGAAGGTTACTAGGCAGCCTTTTTTATGGAACTAACGTGGCAGTATAGTTGAAAATATAAACTCCAACTATGAAAAGATAATGATATATTCCATCTAGCTCCCTAAATCCTTCTAGTAGTATCATAGCTTCACATGTAATACGTGATCATTGTTCCGATCAGCCTTGTCGCGTGTATACAAGTAGGGGGTGAACCGTTTACCTGACGGGGTCCAAGCCCCACGGGCAGGTACGATCTACCATATCACCTATATAAGCGTGGTCATATGGAAAAACCAGTTGGATCCGGATAATGGCGGGCGTTAATGCCATTTTAATTCCTTCATAACCTTCATAATGTAAATGAAAAGAAAATAACGAAAAAGCTGAATGCAAAAGCCCGCTCAAGACGGCTCCTGTAATCAGCTTTTTTTATCTTAACTATAGCATCCAGCCGGTTTGAAATAATTCCGGCATGACTGCATCCTGAATTTCAAACATGTATATTGAGTTGCTTACGTAGACGCTGCATTTCAGAATTGAAATAGGCTTTACTGTAATCACATCCGACAATGGCAACGATATTGCCGTCATCATCAATTATTGGCGCAAAGCTCGTTTTCCACTCACCGTACCGGTCTTCGTAAATGGGAGTAACACCCGCTTTCCCATTAAACGCCTGGTAAGCGACATTTACCATTTCCGGAGGGCCGATATATTCTTCCCCCGGTTCAATTACAAAGCCTTTGTCTGCGACGAGGTGAATCAGACGTCCATCCTCTGTCATGATAAATATGAAGACCCATTCAATTACGCCTTCTTTTTCTTGAATCAGGGTAAGCTTTTGTTTCAATTTTTGGGAATGGGAAGTTTGCCGGTTCATATTTTTTTGTAGACTGATAACCTCATCAGCTGGAATGATAGCTGCAGTTACAACGGCAACGGAACGAAGCCGCTGATTTATTTGTTCTTCTAAAATGGCCCGTTTATTCACTGGTGAAAAGCTTGCCTCTTCAATTTTATTACGTAATTTTTTATATTTCCTGCTCATGGTCGGCTGGCTGACTTCCAATACCTTTGCCGCTAGTTTTAATGATTTGTATTGTTCCATTGCCATGTTGATCAGTTGTTCCTCCACAAGGTCGACTGCTTCTTGCAATGGCATTAGAAAATCGATGACAGGTATTGAAGTGGGTTTGGGCCCTTTAAAAGGAAGGACCTCTTTAACCAAAGCAACATCCACTTCCGGTACTCCGCTTGTAATCACAAGCCTTTCAACTGTATTTTCAAGTTCGCGCACGTTACCGGGCCATTGATAGATACATAGCAAGTCGATTGCATCCGGGGTGAAGGCTACCTTTCGTTTGTACAGCGTATTGTACTTTTGTAAAAAAAATTGAACCAGATGGGGGATTTCATCTACACGTTTCCTAAGCGGCGGAAGATGGATAGGTACGACATGAAGACGATAATATAAGTCTTCTCGAAATTCACCTTTTTTCACCATTTTTTCGAGTGATTTATTTGTTGCGGCAATCACTTGAATATCAACAGGGTGTGAGGTCGTACTGCCAATTGGGGTGACAACGCGTTCCTGAAGGACTCGAAGCAGTTTTACCTGTACGTTAGGCGGTAACTCGCCCACTTCATCCAAGAATAAGATACCCTTATGTGCAAGTGTGAATTTCCCCTTGGCCCCGTCTTTCCTTGCGCTGGTAAAAGCCCCTTCTACGTAGCCAAACAGTTCGCTTTCAATCAAGTTTTCCGGGATGGCGCCGCAATTGACTGGTATAAAATGTCCGTCGCTCCTGTTACCCATATTATGTATGGCCCTGGCAGCTATTTCCTTTCCGACACCGGATTCCCCCAATAAAAGGACTGTTGCGCTGACATCACAGACCATTTGCATTTTATGAAGAACGTCTAGCATGGGTTTACTGCGGATCACAAATGGAAAAGATGGCTTTTTCGCTTCCAATAATGGCCCCGATTGCCCCACTGATGTATCTGGGTAAGAGTCTTTAATTTCTTTGTAGGCCCAGACCCATGCCCCTGATTCAATCGGGTATGCCGTTACCAGCACCTCTGGACCCTGCCATGAGGACTGCATGAAACTTTTTTTTTCATTTTTGCCCATTACCTCTTCTGCCAAACTCGTAGAAAATAAATCTTGTTCAACATCTTTGATAGAACCACCGACATTAGCGGATTTGACTGTATGGAATAAGGAGTTCCTTGTTCCGGTCGACTTCAAAATGGTGCCATTTTTATCTGTCACAATAAGCTGATCGTAAATAGACAAGAGTGCAGAGGTGAAGTGATCCATTTATGTCTACCTGCCTTTCATTAAACTTCCTAGATTCAATATTACAGAAGTTTCACAATTGTTCAATAGTTTCAAAAATGAATATTCTTCCTATTGAAAACCTTGTAAGCATAGTGTTTCTGATTGGCATGGTTATTGCAACAAAGTAAAGAGAAGGGACTAAAAAGCATGATTTGCAAAGGAGGGAGAAGCTATTTTGAATAAAGAGAATCAGTTTCAACAGAATATCAATTCAGAAGATCCCTTTATTAAAAGTTTATATTCAGATTTGAATGAGCGGATCATTGCGTATGAACAGGAAGATGCCGTGAAAATCGACAAAATGAAATGGAAGGATGCGACAGGCTCTATTTTTTTCATGATTTTAATCATTGTCTACCTGGTCTATTCACTTGTTTAAAGTAGTTTTGTTTAGAACCCCCAGAACAATAACAGCCTTATTTCCAAGCAACGCAATCATTATTTTATAGTTGGGAGAGAAGCGTGTGAGTAAAGAGATTTCCTCCATTTCAAAGGATGTGGCCTTTGGCTTTTTACCGGCAAGTAAAAGTGACCGGATTTTTAACCTTCGCGATTTAATTTTAGTCCAGGTTGTTATTGGCCTCTCATCTTTTGGGCTGTTAACTGGTGGATACACAGGTACAATGCTTGATGCGAAGCAGTCACTTGCAGCGATTTTATTCGGTAACGCCTTCCCAATGCTGTTGATTGTTCCCATTACCCTGTATTTTTCGCGTTATGGCATAGACACTTTTGTAGGGTTTCGAAGTTCACTAGGGTATATCGGATCCAATATCTTTTTCTTTGTTTTCCTTATTTTGACTCTCGGCTACATTTCCATTGCGCTTTTCATGTCTGGCCAGGCGTTAGCAGAGGCTGCTAATTGGATGGGGATGCCCGCCATTTTCTCAAGTCAAGCAACGGGAGCGCCGTTTTTCTCAATTTTACTCTTTATCTGTGCATTTCTTGTAACGGTGAGGGGACCGGTAGCGATTCAAAAATATACCGCAGTAGCCGTTCCGGTTTTTATGGTTCTCATGTTTGGCCTTCTCGCAATAGTCTTGTTTGGACAGGGATTCACGAAAGTTGCCAATATACTTCCTTCTGAGCCGTTTGAAACGACTTCCCGTTCATTCGCGACTGCCTTGGAATTAAACATCGGTCTCGGCTTCTCATGGCTTCCATATCTTGGCCAATACAGCCGTTTTTCTAAAACCGAAGGAGGAGCATTTAAAGCAGGATTCTACAGCTATGGAATCATCGTCAGTATCGCTGCTTTAGTTGGGGCCCTTGCTGCATTAGTCACTGGTTCACTTAATCCTTCTGACTGGATGTTTTCAATCGCAGGAAGTTGGGGCGGTTTCATTGGCTTGATTTTACTTTCGGTAGGGAATGTCGGTGCAGCCATTTTCCTTATGTACTCACAAGCTGTCAGCTTTAAAACTGTATTCCCTAAAAAGTCATGGATGATAGCGATGGGTACAACCGTACCAACTATATTCTTACTTTTAAGCTCAACGTTCTACGATGCATTTGGTTCATTCATTGCTGTCATTTCTTTTATTATGGCTGTTCTTGGTGGCATTGTCGTTGCAGATTACTTTTTTGTAAAGCGCCAACGCATTTCAATAAGGGATTTGTATGATACGCAAGGCTCTTATACCTATTGGAAAGGCATTAACCCGTCTGCAGTTCTCACAGTGGTTATTGGAACGATCGTATACTGGGCACTCTATAATCCATTGACTTTTGAAGCAAGTGACTTTTTCCTTTATTCGGCTGCCGGAATTCCCACATACTTTGTTGCTTTAGTCACCTACTATGCATCTTCTAAATACCTTTTCCGTTTTGAAGTTGACATGGAGCGTCCATCCGTTGAATTAAAGGAAGCTAAATAGAAAAACACGCCCTTAAAAGAATCTAGGGAACGAGAGGAGATTGTTCGATGTTTACACAAAGCTTAGATTTCAAAACAACTGATTTAGATACATTCCCATTTCCATTCACTTCAGGTAACTATCGTTATTCAAACGACTTGAAACGACTCTCAAACATTAACTGTATCGAAGTCACACCAGAATACAAACTCCAAGTAGAAACGAAGCGTCGTCTCCTTCAAGAACAGCCGCATATAAGGTTTCAATCTTTTTCACACACATTAGAAATGCAATGGGAGGTACTGGAAATGCTTGTCGACATGGCAGCCGATCGCTATCCGGAGCATTTCGAGGTCATTAAAGATGGAGACAACTGGACTTTCAAAAACCACATCTTCGGGGAATCCGATTCATTCGTATATGGCGATGCCAGCACGCTTCCAAATGAGCCGCTTGATTATATAGGGCGCCATTTCCACAATGATTTTGTGTTAATGGTTCATCGCGATAGTAATTTCTATTTGGAAGTGGGGCAAGTTTCATACGCCGCGCTCTTCTCAGCTAACTGGAATAAAGGCATGTCCTTTGATGAAATCCATGCACCAGTTCCATTTGTATCGCGGAAAGGCGACGAACTGGCAGATCGCGTTCGTAAGTTTTTATTATCCATTGAGCCAGGAAAGCCATGGACACGCATCAACTGGAACCTGATGGCGGACCGTTGGGATGTCAACTATGAAACGATGGATGTATGGGGACCGCAGCGTTCTGGGATAACACCAGAAAATGCAGGTAAACTTGTTCGTTTGCGTGTTGAAGAACAAAAGTTTTATCGCATGCCACGAAGCAACGCCATTCTATTCGTATTGAATACGCAGTTCCTGCCAATAGAGGATTTGGC
Source organism: Peribacillus sp. ACCC06369 (assembly GCF_030348945.1). Lineage (NCBI taxonomy): Bacteria > Bacillati > Bacillota > Bacilli > Caryophanales > Bacillaceae > Peribacillus > Peribacillus sp. ACCC06369. Next base: position 3,205,593 of record NZ_JAUCEN010000002.1, on the reverse strand, counting down.
ATTGCGCCAGGAGTGGTTTGATCTGACATATAGCGTACTGCAGGATATTCCGGAACCTATGGCTGAATACAAAGGGATTGCCCCGTTTCTTCCACAATCGGTTGAATATTTGAGGCGCATTGATGAAAAACAAAAAACGAAGATAAACAAAAAGTAGGGGGATAGGGCCTTGTACAATAGTCCAGTATTGTTTGATAAATCCATTACGATCGTAAATCAATTTACTCCTCGGAATGAACGAAGGAAGTTTGTCATCATTTCTGATCAAGCCGGATATGAAAAGGCGAAAAGTTTCACTTCTGAAATTGCAGGTACAGTACCTTTTGAAGGTCTTTCCATTAACGGAATGGAAGATAAAGAGGAGATTAAGAGAGTCATTTTGTCACAAAAGATGGGCACCCAATTTTATATTGCGGCTGCATGGAACAATGCCGTTATGGTCTTCTCGCTGGGAGTAGAAGCTGGTCTATCTGAGGATGAGATCCAGACGGTGATTATCGGGCCTAAACGAAGGTACGTATATTGCATGAAATGTTTCGAAGTGTCGGAAGTCGCAGAAGAAGCAGAGATTGCAGAATGTGACCAGTGCAGAGCCAGTCTTGAAATAGGTCCTTTTTATTCAATCGTACGGGAAGGTTATATTGGTTACCCATTCATCCCAATCGGAAAAGAAGAAGAAGTAGGGAGCTGATCATCATGCGGGTAGTAGGAAATATTCAAATGAAAGTAAACAAGATCATTCAAGAAACTCCATTCGTGAAACAGTTCGAGTTGATACCAGTTGATGGAAAACCGTTGCCTGCATTTACAGGCGGTTCGCATTTGACCACTTTCATGCCAGCGGAAGATATGATATTCGAGAGAGAATACTCCATCATCAGCCATCCAAGAGACCGCAAAAAATATGCAATTTCCATTCGTCGTGACGAGGCGTCTCGCGGAGGTTCCGCTTTCTGGCATGATCATGTAAAGAAAGATTCCAGGTTGGAAGTCAGTTTCCCTAAAAACAACTTTCCTCTAAGCTTTCGAGCTAAGCATCATGCTTTTTATGCAGCTGGAATCGGCATCACCCCATTTTTGGCAATGATGGAAGACATGGCTGCCGAAGGGCAAACCTTCGAACTCCATTATGCAGCACGCACACCGGAGTTATGTGCTTTTTATGATCTGTTGAAAGCCAAATATCCTGATCAATGTACATTTTATTTTTCGCAGGCAGAAGACAAACGCAGAATGTTGCCTGAGACGATGATGGATCATCGCATTGGCACACATGTATATTTTTGCGGACCCCTAGAGATGGTACAAGAGTATCGAAAAGCTGCAAGTTCATATGGGTACCCGGAACATGCGATCCACTTCGAATTATTTGCGACAAAAAATGATGGACCGCAAGATCCTTTCATTGTCGACCTTACAGACAGCGATCGGTCCATCAACGTTCATGAGGGTGAAACATTGCTTGAAGCCCTTTTAAGGGAAGGAATAGATGCACCTTATTCTTGTAAAGTGGGCGGTTGTGGAAGTTGTGAAGTAGATGTAGCAGAAGGGGAAGTAGACCACCGGGATAACTTCCTTAGCGAAGAAAACCGTCAAACACGCAACTCAATACTGACATGCTGCTCACGTGCGAAGGACGACAGACTTATTTTAAAACTTTAATCATTCTGTATAGGTAAAAAAAAATAATGTAAACCGGAGGCATAAAACATGACAATTTTAGAAACGGCAGTTTTAGAGCTAAAAAATTACATCGACGGTAAGTGGCAGTCCTCATCTTCAAATGAAGTAATCCCGGTAATTAATCCTGCAACACAGGAAGTCATTGCAAGGGCACCGCGTGCCACCAAAGAAGATACAGAAATGGCAATCTCTGTTGCGAAAGCAGCTTTTGAAAGTGGAGTATGGTCAGGCCTAACAGCACAGGAGCGTGCTTCCTACCTATATAAAATCGCGGATAAAATTGATGAACGTGCGGAAGAGTTAACGATTCTTGAAACAATGGACAACGGGAAACTTAAAGCAGAGGCAGGTTTCGATATTGCCGATGCAGCCGCGTGTTTCCGTTACTATGCAGGCTTAATCCTTCATCCTGAAGGGGAAACTTACCAAGTTCCCGCTCCCGTTCAAGCGATGGTTGTTCGCGAGCCAGTAGGAGTAGCCGGTTTGATTGTACCTTGGAATTTCCCTCTTCTAATGAGTGTCTGGAAAATCGCACCGGCCCTTGCGGCAGGTAACACCATTGTATATAAACCGGCTGAATTGACTCCTGTTACAGCTATGAAATTATTTGAAATCCTAGAGGAAGTGGGCATCCCTAAAGGTGTGGCCAATATGGTGATGGGCCGCGGGACTGTTGTCGGTCAAACAATTGCAGAAAGCAAGGATGTTGACATTGTTTCGTTTACAGGAAGTACAGATGTTGGCCGCGCAATCATGAAAGCGGCCGCGGGCAACTTAAAGAAAATTTCCCTAGAACTTGGCGGTAAATCACCTAACATCGTTTTTGCAGATGCAGATTTAGAGACGGCCGTCGATTACGGATTGTTTGGCATCTTCTTCGGTGCCGGCCAAGTTTGTTCATCAGGTAGCCGCATTCTAGTTGAAGAAAGTATTTATGATGAATATGTAAAACGCTATGTGGAACGCGCAAATAAAATCAAAGTAGGACCTGGCCTCGCGGAAGACAGCCACATGGGGGCAATTGTCAGCGAAGCCCAAATGAATAGCATTTTGAACTATATTGAAATCGGCAAACAGGAAGGTGCGACACTTGCAACAGGCGGTTACCGTCTTGTTGATGACGGTCTTGACAAAGGATTCTTCATTGCACCGACTGTCTTCACTGATGTAACGCCTGACATGCGCATCGTACAAGAGGAAATCTTTGGACCAGTAGTTGTCATCCAAAAGTTTAAAGATGAAGAAGAAGCTATTAAACTTGCAAATGATTCAGACTACGGCCTTGCAGGCGGCGTCTTCTCTAACGACGGGGCAAAAGGACTGCGAGTGATCAAGAAGGTACGGGCAGGCATCACCTGGGTAAATGATTATCATCCAACCTATGTCGAGGCGCCATGGGGCGGTTACAAACAGAGCGGTATTGGACGCAGTTTAGGAAAATACGGCTTGGATGAATACCAGGAAATTAAACAAATCAACATTAATCTCGATGTAAAACCGGTTGGTTGGTTTCCAAATTAATCATAGAATTAGAGAGAAAGCAATTAACTTACCATATTCAAATCAAAGAACCTAATCCAAATATGGATTAGGTTTCAGTTTGTAACAAAAGGGGTGCGGAATTAAAAAATTCCGAACCCCTTTTGAAAATTCCCTTTGTAATTTTGGCCCAAGGTTAATCAATGGCAGTCTCAATTTTACAAACCAAATGGTTCGCTGGCATCGGTTGGTCTAAAGTAATCATTTCAAGTTGATCTCGCTGAATAGAATCATGTTCAAAAAGCATCCTCATCAACTCAAGTTTTAATCCTTCTATTTTAAAAGGACTGTAGGCAAAAGGAGTTCTATCTAAATGTTAAAACAAAGTTGATTGTAGAGGAGGCTCCCGGACCGACCGCGGATAGTGAGTGCTTGGAACGGAAGCCACGTCCCAATTGTACAAGCCATAGAAAACTTCAGGCAAACTTTTTTTGGTATGATAACAGTGTCATACCCATGCATATTTATCGGAAAAAGCATATGGGGATTGAATATGTTCTTACCGCTGAAGCACTTATTCTGGGTGTCTTTGGTTGTCGTATATAGTATCATACAAAAGGAAAGGACATTACATAATGCTCACAATATAAGATAATGAGAACGATGTTTATGCCTTCTTTAATTTGAAAAGGCGAGGAATTCGCCTGGACTATCAAAGAGTACTCCAATCAAGGAGAAAGCGTTCTATCAAATGTTAAAGACAGTCAGGATCAGGTTAGGAGTGGATATGGATGACTAAGTTTTATTCGGATATGACAGTGGAGGAAGCGATTTCAAGTTTTCCTGTCGGAAGCAATGAAGTGGAAGTAATGGACGATTCAGAGGAATTTATCGGATTTCTGACGATTGAAGCGTTATCTGCGGCAGTGCAGCAGAGTGATTTGACGAAGCCTATTTCTCATTTCATTACAGTGAATGCACCGCTACAAAATATACGGAATTACTCTATACCATATGAACAATTTCAAGCATTTTTTGAGAGTGATCTATGCAGGGTTGTATTTAATGCCCTGTATGATGGCGTGTATATCACCGATGGGGAAGGAACGACATTATTTATCAATCAAGCTTATCAGCGCATTACCGGAATAAGAGAAGAGGAAATTATCGGAAAACCAATGAGTTATTTAATTGAGCAGGGTATGATATCCGTTTCTGCTTCGTTGGACTCTATTCGAACGAAGAATCAAGTCACTTTGACACAAAGAATCCGAAATGGGAGAAAGATAATCGTATCTGCCACACCTATTCTTTCGCCACAGAATCAAGTCATTTTCGTCATAAATAGTGTAAGGGATATTACTGAATTAATCCGGATGAAGTACACAATCGACAGTCAAAAGTTATCTTTCCAACCTATTTCTCAATTATTGCCCGGCTCGGAACAGGTGAATTTGCAGGAAATAATCATTGGGCCTACTACAACTCCTTTATTCAAACTGGCCGATAAAGTAGCTAAAACGGATGCGAAGATCTTGTTACAGGGGGAAACGGGTGTAGGGAAGAGCTTAATCGCTAAGTACATTCATGCGAAAAGTTCCAGGAAGGATAAAATTTTCCTTGAATTAAATTGCGGAGCCATCCCAGCGAACTTGGTTGAATCCGAACTTTTTGGATACGAACCGGGAGCATTTACCGGATCCCTGAAGAATGGGAAAATGGGGATTTTTGAGAAAGTGAATGGTGGTACGTTATTTTTAGACGAAATAGGGGATTTACCTTTAGAGTTACAGGTCAAACTTTTGAAAGTGGTAGAAGAAAACAAGTTTATGAGAGTAGGTTCCACCGAAATGAAAGAAGTGGATGTCAGGTTAATTACTGCAACTCATCGGGATCTGGCCTCACTCGTTCAAGAAGGATCTTTCCGCGAAGATCTATATTACCGGCTTAATATTGTATCCTTTGAAGTTCCGCCACTGCGCCAGCGAAAGGAAGAAACGATCCCGCTTTTAGAAATGTATTTGAAAAAATTCAATGAAAAATATAATGAACAGAAAAGGATGACACCGGAATGCTATGAATGGCTGACAAACTATTCATGGCCTGGTAATATACGTGAGCTTGCGAGTCTTGCAGAGCGACTGGTTGTCACGACTTACGATGATACGATCGATTTGGCTAATTTACCATCTTTCATACAGCCGGTCTTATCAAAAAAACCAACATCTCATTCCTTGAAGGAAGCCGTTTCCGATCTGGAGCGGACCTTGATACTGGAAGCGATGAAAAAATACGGGACAACAAGGGCGGCTGCCATATCTTTAGATATCAGTCAAAGCGCTTTAGTGCAAAAAATGAAAAAATTTCACATACGAGTAGAAAACGAATCGAATTAGTTTTTTTGATTTGATTTCTACTCATTTTTATAGGGTTACCCATGAAAGAATAAGTTATTTCCCTTATAAATTAAGCGTTTTCACTTTGGCATGATTCATGCATAAGTAATAACTGAAAGGGGAGATAATCATGAATATTTCTATTTTTTCAATGGCTAACAAATTGGTGACAGGAGCAGATTCTTTACAACAGCTGACTGAAGAGGTTACTCGATTAGGGATGAAGAATCCATTGATCGTTACAGATAAAGTTCTACTGGATGCTGGGGTTGTGCAAAAGGTTGAGGATTTACTTTCATCAGCATACGGTATTTTTTCGGATGTGAATCCTGAACCGGAAATTGAAATCGTTGAGCAATGTGTACGGTCCATCAGGGATGGAAATCATGATGGGCTGATTGCGGTAGGAGGGGGAAGTGCGATGGATATTGCCAAAGCCTCTTCTGTCATGGCTACGAATTCAGGTAGCATCGAGACCTATTTTGGCACGAACCTAATTGAAGTTCCAGGAATTCCTTTAATAGCCATACCGACGACGGCTGGCACGGGGTCTGAAGTGACGAATATTTCGATTCTATCCGACAAAAAAGAACAGGTTAAGAAGGGAATTGTTAGTTCGTATCTTTTACCGGATGTATCAATCGTATCTCCCGTCATGACGCTGACTTGCCCGCCAAGTGTGACGGCAGCGAGTGGGGTGGATGCACTGGTTCATGCAGTGGAGGCTTATATTTCCAAATTCGCCTCGCCCTTGACGGATGCCTTGGCAATTGGAGCCATGAAGTTGATAGCGAAAAATTTACCAAAGGCTTACGCTGCGCCAGATCATCTAGAAGCAAGGGAAGCCATGATCACAGGAAGCCTAATGGCCGGGTTAGCTTTTGGAAATGCTGGTGTTGGAGCTGTTCATGCCTTAGCTTATCCGCTTGGAGGCCGCTTCCATTTATCACATGGAGTCAGCAATTCATTATTACTGCCATATGTCATGCAATGGAATAAAATTGCATGTTTGGAAAGGTTCCGTGACATTGCAGAAGCACTGGGAGAGAAAGTCAATCATTTAAATGATGATGAGGCAGCAGATAAAGCTATAGAAGCGATGACGAGAATATGTCGTTACGTGGATATACCTGAATCACTTCGTCAATTTGACATTCCTGAATCTGCCTTAAGTGAAATGGCTGCCGAAGCCATTAAACAAGTACGATTGCTGCGGAATAATCCCCGTGCATTAAACGTTCGGGATATCGAAAAAATTTACCGTTCAGCCTATGGCATTTAAGTGGAGGAAACATTATGAAATGGAAAAACCGTCGCTACGGAGAAGAGACATCATATATACCTGCGGGACCCTTTAAAATTAGATTGCCATTTGTCCATTATCGGTTTGAATGGCCGGACTATGTTCAAGGACTATTGATGTGTGCAGTTGACCTTGGAGCGATTACACTGCTTGCAGACCATCTAGGTATGCCATTTGATGTGGCTCTAGCCGTCGTTGTCTTAAATGGATTATTATATTTAGCACATCATTTACTCGGAGACCCAGTTATACCAGGTTGGATTACACCGGCGGTTCCATTGCTTGTATTGTTTGTCGGGCAATTTCCGGAAGGACCTGATCGGGTCTATGCACTCGTTGCGTTTCAATTGACATTGGGTATTTTATCGATAGTACTAGGAATGACCGGACTTGCGAGTAAGGTCGTTCGATTAGTGCCGAATGCAATCAAATCAGGAATTATTTTAGGAGCTGGTATCGGTGCTGTCGTTTCCATTTTCGAAGTGGGTGGAAAGTTTGATTTATTTCCTTATACAATAAGCATTTGTATCGGTTTTGCCTTTTATCTACTTTTCTCAAAAAGTTTTGGAAAATTAAAAATGCGAAATAAAGCTTGGGTATTTTTAGGGAATTTAGGGATATTGCCAGCTATCTTGCTCGCAGTCTTTGTAGCCCCGATTTTTGGAGAAGCAAAATGGCCTAATATTCAATGGGGATTCAGCAGTCCGGATTTTGCTACGCTTTGGTCAGACTATACTGTTTTTGGTTTGGGATTTCCTGCCATGACCTTCTTTTTAAGTGCGATTCCAGCTGTTTTTGCTACTTATTTAGTCGTATTCGGGGATGTGCTGAAAACGAAAGCGTTGCTTTCTGAATCCGATGAGGTCAGGGATGATGAAAAAGTGGACTATAATCCAAACAGAGCTCATTTAATTTTTGGTGGCCGAAATGTGATCATGAGTTTTATCGGACCTGATATTACAATGTGTGGTCCGTTGTGGGCAGCCATGCAGGTCGTAGTTGTGGAACGGTTCAAGAATGGCAAGAAAGCAATGAATTCTTTCTTTGGCGGTGCTGGCTCATTCCGTTGGGGTACGAATACAGGGTTATTCTTATTGCCGGTCGTCAGCTTAGTGGAACCAATTCTAGGTGTTGCTTTGGCCTTAACACTCTTGGTTCAGGGATATGTTAGCGTACGCGTCGGTGTGATGCAGGCAAAGAGCCAACGCGACCTGGGAATTGCAGGGGTCGTTGCTGCCATCCTAGTTATAAAAGGTGCTGGAATGGCGTTTGCAGCAGGAATCCTATTATGTGCCCTTTTATATGGAAAGGACTTTTTCAAAGGAGAAAATGATAATACTTTTACAGATCATGAAGAAGAAGAAGAAGAGGAGATTAAAGCGGGATGAAAAAAGTAGTGGAAAAATGGCCAATTTATATTAACGGCGAACGCATTCATACAGAACACCATTTTGTAGTAGAAAATCCAGCAACACTGGAGCCTGTTGGCTATGTTCCGGACGCTAATGAAAAAGAGGCAAAGGCAGCTGTGGATGCAGCTCAGGCTGCCTTTCTGACTTGGTCGAAAACAAGTGCTTATCATAGGGCGGAATTACTTGAGAAGTGGTACACAATCATTGAGAACAGGCTGGATGAAATCGCGACAATCATGACACTGGAACAAGGAAAGCCATTGGCCGAGGCAAAAGGTGAAATGAAATATGCTTCAAGTTTCGTGAAATGGTTTGCTGAAGAAGCAAAGCGTAACTACGGGGAAATCATACCAGCCTCCGTTGCTTCAAAGCGTATTTTAGTGCAAAAGCAGGCGGTGGGTGTCGTTGCTGCCATTACCCCATGGAATTTTCCGGCTGCAATGATCACGAGGAAAGTTGCGCCAGCCCTTGCTGCGGGATGTACCGTCGTCATCAAACCCGCAGAACAAACGCCTTTGACCGCTTTGCTGTTAGTTGAAAGTGCCCATGAAGCAGGCATTCCAGACGGCGTAATAAATATTGTAACAACCCAAAAACCGGGAGATGTGTCTGACGTGTGGATGAATGATTCACGTGTAAAAAAGATTACATTCACTGGCTCCACTCCTGTAGGGAAACATCTAATGAAAAAGGCGGCGGAAACTGTTAAAAAAGTCTCGCTTGAACTCGGTGGATTGGCTCCGTTCATCATTGCTGAAGATGCGAATATCGAAGAAGCCGTAAAAGGTTTGATTCAATCGAAATTCAGGAATGCCGGACAAACATGTATTTGTGCGAACCGAATTTTCGTCCATGAGACGATCGAGCAGCCATTTTTACAAGCTTTTGAAGAAGCTGTTTTAACCTTGAAGGTTGGAAATGGAATGGATGGAACCGATCTTGGTCCCCTGATAGATGGAGCCGCAGTAAAAAAAGTCCAGCTTCAATTGGAGGATGCTAAAAGTAAAGGAGCTTTCATCCATAAAACCTCCAAATTCGAAGAAAAACAAGGTTATTTTATCGCACCAGTAATTCTTTCCAAAGTAACGGATGATATGCTGTGCATGCAGGAAGAAACGTTTGGGCCAATTGCCCCTGTCAGTACATTTAAAACCGATCAAGAAGCGATAGATCGAGCCAATAACACAAACTTTGGCTTGGCAGCTTATGTGTATACGGAGTCATTAAATAAAGCAGTTACTTATTCGGATGGTCTTGAATATGGAATTGTCGGTATTAATGACAGTGCCCCATCCACTGCCCAAGCACCATTTGGCGGGATGAAGGAAAGTGGCTTAGGTAGAGAAGGGGGACACTTCGGCATGGATGAATATTTAGAAGTGAAGTATGTATCTCTTATGCTTGGCAATTAAATAAATAGAAGAGTTCGCCTGATTCTTCAGGCATTCAAAAAAAGAGTAAAAGGCACATCAAATATCGATGTGCCTTTTACTCTTTTTCAATAGTTAATAAGCTTTTTACCTTATACAATTGTGAAAAAGTTATATAAATTTGAGTTGCAATCCATTTAGGATAACGTTGTTTTTCTTCATATATCTGCTTCCCAATATAATATTGTAATATGTTTACTTCTTAATTCGATGTGTTGAAGGAGGGAAGGTCATGTTTCCAAGGATGACATCGATGTTAGCGCCGGTAGCCTTGGGAACGTTACTTGCATGACCATGAAAAGTCTCATTTGCAAGTAGCGCAAAGGCCACCGCTTCTTTTGCTTCAGAAGAGTATCCCAACTCTTCTTGAGTCAAGACTTGAATGGAATTTCCAAGTAATGATTGGATCATATTTAATAACGTTTTATTGTAGCTGCCACCGCCGCCAATAATCACTTCTTCTATATTGGTTTTAGGAAAGATGAAATTTCGATAATTTTCCACAATAGACTTTGCTGTGAACATCGTTACGGTTGCTAAAATATCTTGGCTTGGAAGTGATTCAAACATCTTTAATAGTTTTACAACATATTGCTTGCCAAACAATTCTCTGCCGGTTGATTTTGGTGGAGGGCTCATAATATAAGGATGACTGATGCAATAAGATAAAAGTTCGTCATTAATTTGTCCTTGTTTAGCTATTTTACCACCTTCATCATATTTTACATGGAACAATTGTCGGCATACTTCATCAATGATCATATTCCCTGGCCCTGTATCAAAAGCATACATGTCATCCAGAGATGCTTGCTTGGGTAAGACGGTTACATTTCCAATGCCCCCTATGTTTTGAAGTAATCTTCCCTTCGTTTCGCTTCTATAAAGAATATATTCGGTAAAAGGAACAAGCGGAGCTCCTTGTCCTCCTGCAGCCATGTCCATCGTACGGAAGTTAGATATAACAGGAGTGTTTGTATCATGAGCTATCACTGCAGCTTCCCCAATTTGCAACGTGGAGGGAATCCAATTTTGTTCTTGTATAGGCTGGTGGTATATGGTTTGTCCATGGGATCCAATAAGATCCAGTTTATTAATGGGAAATCCAGCTTTAAGACAAACTTCCTTTACTGCATTGGCAAATAATTTTCCTAATTTAAAATTCAAACTGCAAATTAACTGCACATTGGACGTGTCTACCGATAAAGACTGCATAATTTCTTTTTCAACATCTTTTGGAAAAGGGTATGTTATGAACTCAATCATTTCCATTTCAGTCTCTAGTCCACTATAATCCACCCGAACAAGTGCGGCATCAATTCCATCCAGTGATGTTCCGGACATTAACCCTACTATGTACATAGTCTTCCACCTACTTTAATTGACTTTTATAATCCTGATTTGTGATTTTTTGCAACAGCAAATGATACTAAAGATAAGACCATTCCTGCACGTTATTCATGCATACCTTACGTCATTATTCACTTACATGCTTGATGATTATTTTACTTTTATTTTAATCTGTTTAGTTTGTTTGCTTTCATTATGGGTTCGGTCCAAGGCAGTAACAACATATGTGTAAGTCTTTCCTTTTACTACAGTCCCATCATTAAATAATTGACGGTTTTTCTCTTTATGCACGGTAGCCAGTAAATTCGTTGAGTCTTCTATACTTCCTTTTTTCTCTCCATCAAAACGATAAATGGCATAATAGGATGCATCCGATTGCTTGTGATCGTTAATTTCAAATTGTATTCCATCTCCTGCTTGTGTTGCCTTGATTACCTTTGGAGCTTTTGGAGCATGATCATCAATCCAAGGCATGGCCGGAACCAATGCGGGATGTTTATAAATATCCTCGCTTAAGCGATCTGCTATCCCAAGGGGGTTTTTCCGTAAATCTTTGGCACTGAAATGCATGCTTCCATCAAATTCCTCATATGTTCGATTCAGTTTTAACTGGTTGGGCATTTCTTCAGGATTGAACCAGTTTTGTACACCATTGGACTCTGTATTAATTTTATAGTCTCCTTGTCCAATATAGAGTTGAACATTTTTACCTTCGACTTCTTTTGTCCACCAATCAAGAAGTTTGGCATAGTCAGCTACTGGCAATCCTATATTCCAATATAATTGGGGAGCAATATAATCAATGTATCCATTATTGATCCACGTTCTGGTATCTGCATATAAATCATCGTAATTCGTTTGCCCGGCAGCAGTGTCAGACCCTGTGGGATCAACTGCTTTGTTGCGCCAAACTCCAAATGGACTAATACCAAACTTCACATATGACTTTTCTGCCTTGATTTCTTCATTTATATGCTTAACAAGGTTATTTACATTATCCCTGCGCCAATCTTCTATATTTGTAAATTTGTCTGCTCCATATTTTTGATAGGAATGTTCATCCGGGAAAGGTACTCCTGCAATCTTGTAAGGATAGAAATAATCGTCCATATGAACTGCATCGATATCATAATTCTTAACAACTTCCATTATTCCATCGATTACAAACCGCTGTACGCCAGGAATGCCTGGGTTAAAGTACAATTGTTGTCCATATGGTATGACCCAATCCGGGTGCTTTCTAGCAGGATGGGATTCTGGAAGATTATCAATATCCGATATTTCAGCTGTTTTACCTAAAGGCATGGTTATGCGGTATGGATTAAACCACGCATGAAATTCCATATTACGCTCATGTGCTGCTTCAACCATGAATGCAAGAGGGTCGTACCCAGGATCTTTTCCTTGGACTCCTGTTAAATATTTTGACCAGAGACCGTATTCAGAAGGATAAAAAGCATCTGCAGTGGGTTTGATTTGCATAACGACAGCATTCATGCCCATTGCTTTTTGTTCATCCAAATATTTTATGAATTCTTCTTTCTGTGCTGATACGGATAAACCAGGTTTGGACGGCCAGTCAATATTTAACACACTTGCAATCCAAGTTGCGCGCAGTTCCTGTTTTATATAAGTCGTTTGCTGAGGGATAGTCCCTGATTCTGCATTTGCAATCAAGTCAGATGGAAGGATAAGCGATCCTCCCACCAAAGCGGCTAGCGCCAATGAACCTAATTTTCTCTTTGTAACTCTTTCATTCATCAATAATACAACCTCATTTCATTACTAATATTTATATTTAATTATTTGTAAGCGTTAACAAATAAAGAATATATCAAATTGTCACCAATCAGAATGGAGATTATGTCTAATCAATAAAAGAATCATAGGATTCATGAAATAGCCAACCGGTTTACATTTTTAGTAGAAAGTTATAAATCATTTATGTATCTACGTTTATTTTAAAATTAATTTTTAAAAATGTATACACAATATTGAAATAAAATTTTAATAGTGATATATTCACTATAGCAAAAAAAGTTTCACCACTTTCACCACTGAATAAAAAAAGGATGATTTGTATGCTAGGACATTTAACGACAGAGCGTCGTAATGAAAAGACCATGAGTTTAGATGAAATGAATACACTTGAATTGTTAGAGGTGATGAACGAAGAAGACATAAAAGTTGCCCATTGTGTAAAAAAAGAACTTCCGCAAATTTCCAAAGCAGTGGAGATGATCGTTGCAGCTATGAATAAAAATGGCAGATTAATTTACATGGGTGCAGGTACAAGTGGGCGCATCGGTTTATTGGATGCAGTGGAATGTCCCCCAACATTCAATACCGATCCAAGCGAAGTAGTGGGTCTTATAGCTGGCGGGGAAAAGGCTTTCATTAAAGCGGTTGAAGGTGCAGAAGACAGTTTTGAATTAGGTCCTGAAGATTTAAAGAAAATCGAATTGACGAACAAGGACGTTGTAGTAGGAATTGCGGCCAGTGGACGCACTCCATATGTTATTGCAGGCTTGGAATATGCCAATCGAGTTGGTGCAGGAACAGTGTCTATAAGCTGTAACAAAGGTTCAGAGATAGGGAAAATTGCAAAAGTTGCGATTGAAGTAGTAAACGGGCCTGAAGTCCTGACAGGTTCGACACGTTTAAAAGCTGGAACATCTCAAAAGTTAGTATGCAACATGCTTTCAACAGCTTCAATGGTTGGAGTGGGAAAGGTTTATGGGAATTTAATGGTGGATTTACAGTTAACAAATGAAAAGCTGGTTGAACGTGCAAAACGTATTATCATGGACGCTACTGACTGTAGTTATGAAGTTGCAGATGAATTTTTAGAAAAGGCACATGATCAGCCTAAAATTGCAATTGTCATGATTTTAACGAATGTTTCATATAAAGAAGCATCAAATCGTTTAGAAAAGGCACATGGTTTCATAAGAAAAACGATTTAACGCTTTTTAATATAAAAATAAAAAATTGGAGGAACAAATAATGAAGGTATTATTCGTATGTTCAGGTGGAATGTCAAGCGCTATCGTTGTAAGCGCTTTAAAAAAAGAAGGGGAAAAACAGGGTGTAAATATCGAAGTATTGGCAGTCGGAACTCAAGAATTTGATGCAGAAGTACGTAACGGCTGGGATGTGGCAATGGTAGCTCCACAAGTCAAACATCGTTTCGATGGCTTTAAGGCATCTGCCGATGAAGCTGGTGTTCCATGTGAAGCCATTCCAGCTCAAGCTTACAGTCCTCTTGGTGGACCTAAGCTACTAAAACTTGTAACAGAACTAGCAAAATAATAATCTAACTCTATTTCTTTTCAATCAAACGTAAAAGGGGAAAACGACGAATGGACAAGTTTGTAGCTTTTTTAGAAAATAATCTTTCAACCCCCATGGCGAAATTGTCTGAGCAAAAACATTTACGCGCAATTCGCGATGGTGTGGTTTCTGCGTTACCGTTCATTATCTTTGGGAGTTTATTTTTGATCATTGCATTCCCGCCAGTTGCAGCAGATAGTGCAGTAGGTGAATGGGCTGCAAAACACATAGCTGAAATTTTAATACCATATCGATTAACGATGTTTATCATGACTCTATATATTACTTTTGGTATAGGCTACAGTTTATCTCAAAGCTATAAACTTGATCCCCTATCTGGAGGTTTACTATCATTGGCAGCCTTCTTGTTCACAATAGGAGTAAAAATGATGGATGGTGTGGGGTTTGTTTTGCCAATGACAAATCTCGGAGGCCATGGCCTTTTTGTAGGAATGCTCGTATCCATTTTTGCAGTCGAAATTTTACGTCTATGTAAGACCAAAAATATCACAATTAAAATGCCGGATTCTGTTCCAACTTCAGTAGCCCGGTCATTTGAAGCATTAATACCAGTTACAATTGTACTGCTTGTCATGACCTTGATTACAGTCGTTTTTGCTGTTGATTTACATTCACTTGTTGATAAAGCGGTTGCACCACTCATCAGTGCAGGCGATACCTTGCCAGGTGTATTAATCCCAGTGTTTTTGATTACATTCTTCTGGTCATTTGGTATTCATGGCGTATCAGTGGTAGGTGCCGTTGCTCGTCCAGTTTGGGAAGTGTACTTAGCGAATAACTCAGCAGCAGTTGCAGCTGGGAAGACAATTCCCCACATAGCTCCTGAAACATTCTTCCAATGGTTTATTTGGATTGGTGGCTCTGGTGCAACATTGGGTTTAGTAATTGCGATGCTCTTGACGGCAAAGTCTACCTATAGTAAAGCGATGGGGAAAGCAACAATTGTTCCAAGCATTTTTAACATCAATGAACCTGTTATTTTTGGGATGCCTATTGTATTGAATCCAATATTGATCATTCCATTTATCATAACACCGCTAATTGGTGCGACACTTGCATATGTAGCAACGTCCGTTGGGCTGGTGAACCCTACTTATGTAATGGTTCCCTGGACATTGCCTGCTCCAATAGGTGCCTACCTTTCAACAGGCGGTGATTGGAGGGCCATTGTTCTCGTGATGCTTAATTTAACAATTTCCGTCATTATTTATCTGCCATTCTTCAAAATGTACGACAAAAAGCTTTTGGCGCAGGAAAACATGGTAGAAACGACAGAAAATAAAAATATCGCTTTATAAGGAATTTTTAAAAGGGGGAGTTTGGGACTAAAAGCTCCAAACTCCCTTTAAAATAATTGTTAGAGGGAGGAAAGGGCATGAATTCAACATCCAGAATTCACTTTTTTAGTTACAAAAGTGCCTTTCTATTTTTTAGCTTTATTCTTGTTTTTAATTTTATCTTTAACACATTAATGAATGCTTTGGAGATAGATAAACAATTATCACTGTACCTAGGAAATACCTTTGCCATAAGCGCAGGATTGACGATGGTTGTTTGTTTTGTTGAAGGTAAGTTTAAAAACAAGAAACAAGCATCACTATTGTTCTTGTCTTTATTTGCGGTAAGCGCACTGGTCTGTTATGCAATTATCTATAAATAAATGAAAATGGCCGATATGAAATAAATGCTTACGCATGAGGTGTTAGGAGAATGGAAATGAACAAAGGGGTAAAAATTGCCACAATTGGTGGAGGGTCCAGTTATACACCAGAATTAATCGAAGGTTTTATTAAACGATTTGATGAGTTACCTATTAGGGAACTGTGGCTAGTGGATATTGAAGCAGGAAAAGAAAAACTTGAGATTGTAGGAACCTTGGCAAGGCGAATGGTTGAAAAAGCAGGGATTCCAATGGAAATACATTTAACATTAGACCGCCGTCAAGCCTTGCAAAATGCTGATTTTGTCACAACGCAAATGAGAGTGGGATTACTTGATGCACGAATCAAGGACGAGCGTATTCCCTTGGAACTTGGATTGATTGGTCAAGAAACGAATGGCGCAGGTGGATTGTCCAAAGCATTACGAACAATCCCCATTCTTCTGGAAATTGCAGAAGAAATGCAAGAGCTATGCCCTGATGCATGGTTAATTAATTTCACGAACCCAGCGGGGATGGTAACCGAAGCCCTTCTTCGCTACAGCAAGCATAAAAAAGTCATTGGGGTATGCAATGTACCTTTTAATATGCATATGTCCATTTCTAACATGCTGGGTGTTGAAATGAAGAGAGTGCACATAGATTTCGCTGGGTTAAACCACTTGGTATACGGGATGCATGTGTTTGTTGATGATCAAGAAGTAACAGATAAAGTGCTTGAAATGCTGGGTAATCCAAAAATTCAGATGACGATGAAGAATATTGCTCCTCTGGCTTGGAATAGAAGATTTTTGAAATCTTTAGGTGTGGTGCCTTGCCCGTACCATCGCTATTATTACAAAACAAAAACGATTTTGGAAGAAGAGCTGGAAGCATTCAAAGCAGGGAAAACTCGAGCTGAAATCGTGAAAAAATTAGAAGAAGGTTTGTTTGACCTATACAAAGATGAAAACCTTGACATCAAGCCTCCACAATTAGAGCAACGCGGTGGAGCTTACTATAGCGATGCAGCGTGCAACGTCATTTCTTCTATTTATAATGATAAAAAAGACATTCAAGTGTTAAATGTCCAAAACAAAGGATCGCTTACTGATATTGATTATGATTCAGCAGTCGAAGTGAGCTGTATCGTCACCAAAAATGGACCAATTCCATTGACAATGGGTAAATTACCCGTACAAGTGCAAGGCTTAATACAACAGATCAAATCATTTGAAAGGATAGGTGCAGAGGCAGCTGTTACAGGGTCGTATGATAAAGCGTTATTAGCTTTAACGATCAACCCACTTATTCCAAGTGATGATCTAGCTGAATTGGTTTTACAAAAACTATTAAAGGCGCATGAAGAATACTTGCCGCGATTCTTCAATGAAAGTACAGTTTCTTACATCCAGTGAAGAGTTTTCAAACATTGAATATGGAATACAGGAATCTAATAATCTAACATAAATAGGAGTGTAATGATATGTCAACTGAAATGAACAATAACGAAATGGAAATTTTTGAAATAATTTCACATAGCGGAAATGCTAGAGGATTAGCATTCGAAGCATTGAAAGAAACGGAAGAATTTAATTTTGAAAAAGCAGAAGAACTAATTAAACAAGGTCAGGAAGAATTGAACTTGGCACATAAGACACAAACCAAGCTAATTCAAGCAGAATTGAATGGAGTTCCAAGTGAAAAAACTTTATTGATGATTCATGCTCAGGACCACTTGATGACGGCAATGAGTGAACAAAAACTAATTGAACATATGATCCGCATTGTAAAAAAGCTAGCCCCACAACAGTAACGAAGAGGTGATTAAACAATGGGTAAACTCGGTATATCCATCTATCCAGAACATTCAACCGTAGAAAAAGACATCGAATACATTGCACTTGCACACAAATATGGATTCAAAAAGATCTTTACTTGCTTGCTTTCTGTTGAAGGTGACAAAGAGAAGATTTTAAAAGAATTTAAAGAAACGATTGTATATGCCAATCAATTGAATATGGAAGTGATGGTCGATATTGCACCCCGGGTATTTGGGGCGCTAGGCATTTCTTATAATGACTTATCGTTTTTTGCAGAATTAGGTGCGTATGGAATCAGGCTGGACATGGGTTTTACAGGTAACGAAGAGTCGATTATGACACATAATCCCTATGATCTGAAAATTGAAATAAACATGAGCAACGCAACGAAATATTTAGAAAATATTATGGATTACAAACCTAATAAAGAAAATTTAGTTGGATCACATAACTTCTATCCGCATCGCTATGCGGGATTGAGCTATCCTCATTTTATAAAATGCTGTGAGTCATTCAAAAAGCACAATATCCGCACGGCAGCTTTCATTAGCTCACATGCAGCAACTTACGGACCTTGGCCGATAACGGAAGGATTATGTACAATAGAAATGCACCGGGAATTGCCCATTACAACACAAGCGAAACACTTGTATGCGACAGGATTAATCGATGATGTAATTATTGCAAATGCCTACGCCTCCGAAGATGAATTGAAACAGCTTAGCTTGTTAAACAGCGGTCTGTTAACATTTAATGTTAACCTTCACGAAGCCATAACAGATTTAGAGAAAAAAATAGTATTGGAAGAATTTCATTTTTACCGTGGAGATGTATCCGATTATCTTATTCGGTCGACTCAATCACGCGTAAAATATAAGAGCGAAGATTTTAAACCAACATTTACGCCTGATATTAGACGCGGTGATATATTAATTGAAAATGAGCTCTACGGACAATATAAAGGGGAATTGCAGATTGCACTGAAAGAAATGAAGAACTCAGGGAAAACAAATGTAGTCGGAAGAATAGCAGAAGAGGAAATTTTTCTGTTAGATTATTTGGAGCCATGGGGGAAATTCCAATTCAATATTAATTGAGAATCTTCAGGGAAGGAACATTGATATTCCTTCCTTTTTTTGAATAGGAGAATGATATGGATTATATTATCGGTGTAGACGGTGGTGGCACAAAAACTGAAGCAGTGGCTTATGATTTAGCGGGTAATAAAATAAGTGAAGGCAAAGCGGGGTATGGAAACCTGCTTATAAATGAAAAACAAGCCATCGCTAACATTATTCAGGCAATTGAACAATGCGTAGCTGCTATTAATAATGGAAGTTGCCGTTACATTTGCTTAGGATTGGCTGGGTATGGAGGAGTTGAAAATCAACAGGGTATAAAAAGTGTAATAAGCAGCGCATTTACTATCCCGTTTACCATTGTAAATGATGGAATTATCGCTCATGCTGCTTTACTAAAAGGAAAAGATGGCATTTTGACCATATCCGGAACGGGATCTGTAAGTATCGGCATCCATAATGGTATTGAGAAATCGGCTGGTGGCTGGGGACACATTCTTGGGGATGAAGGAAGTGGCTATTGGATCGCGATGCAAGCTTTTATAAAAATGACGAAAGAAGAGGATGAAGGATCTAATTATAGCCATTTAACCGAGTCAATACTTAAAAAACTGGGCTACCACAGTGTTATGGAACTGAAGAAATTCATTTATTCCGCGACGAAAGCCGAGATTGCTGCGTTTGTCCCCCTGATTGTCCAACAGGCGGATGCAGGCGATGATTTCTCGCAAAATATCCTTCGTCAGGCAGGATACCACCTTTCCAAAAAGACGCTTGAGGTTATCAATAAGTTAAAGTTAAGCGAGAATGTTACAATTGCAATTAAAGGTAGCATATTGACAAATATACCATTGGTTCAAAGCTCTTACATTAACCATATTAAACTTGAAAACCCAAAAGTGAAATTTATTTTAGAAGACGTATCTGCTACCTTAGGTTGTTACTACATAGCAATGGAGCAGTTAAAGTAAGTAAAAATCAAGGAGATTACATCATATGCAAGTTGAAAATATTATCCTAAGAATTGAAAGTTTATTGAACCAATTACCAAAATCAGAAAGGAAAATTGCACAATATATCTTAGAAAATCCAAATGATATTATCAGAATGACGATACATGAATTAGCTGATCATGCCAATGCCAGCAGTTCAGCTGTAACGAGATTTTGTCATTCCATAAAAGTAAACAGTTTTTCTGAACTAAAAGTTTCTTTATCATCCCTCATTTCCCAACCGGAGAAAAAAGGATTCCATGACATTGAGCCTAATGAACCAATAGCGTCCATTAAAAATAAAATAGTGTCCAATTCCGTACAAGCCATACAAGAAACTGCACATTATTTGGATGAGGTCGTTCTTGACAATATTATTGAAACCATGAGGAGTGCAGATGTAATTTATGTCTATGGACTAGGAGCATCATGGCTCGTTGCTGAAGATATTACACAGAAATGGTTACGGTTAGGAAAGATTGTAAGTGCCAATCAAGACCCGCATATTACGGCCACTGCGCTTGCTGCTTCATCAAAGAATACCGTTTTTTTCTGTATATCCAATAGTGGCGAAACTGAAGAGATTCTGGAACTCGTTGATATAGCGAAAGCATATGGAATTAAAACAATTGGTTTATCACGATTGGGGGACAATGGATTAACTGAAAAAGTTGATATGTCCCTCCAGCATGTACGTGCACCAGAGGCTAAATTCCGAAGTGCAGCAACAAGTTCGCTTTTTGCACAATTTCTAACGGTCAGCATTATTTTCTATGCGTATGTTTCAAAATTCTATAATGAAAATAAAAATGAAATTGAACGTTCAAGGGAATCTGTATTGAAATTCACAAAAAGGAATTTGGATACTTAGAAACATGAATCTAATCTACAGGAATTTTTATCGTGTTAAAAAGCATGGATCGAACAAGATTATTACTAACGGTATTTTAGCTTGAGATGTTTCCAATCAGGGTGCCTTGTAAAATTACATCACTATGGAAGGAAGATGTACGCTAAATGATCCAAAAGAATTCTCTGAGTCCCCTTTATTATCAACTTGAAGAGGAGATTAAAGAAGCGATTCAAAAACTTGAATTGGCGCCAGGAGAGATGATTCCTTCAGAAAAAGAATACACCGAAAAATATGAAATAAGTAGGATGACGGTGAGACAGGCCATTTCTAACCTTGTGAATGATGGTTATTTATATAGGCAGCGCGGAAAAGGAACATTCGTTGCACAACAAAAATTGGAGCAACCCTTGGATTAACAAACTTTTCAGAGGATATGATTTCAAGAGGATTTGAACCAAGTACACGAGTTATCAGTTTTAACGAGGTCAAAGCCGATGATGATCTTGCTGCGAAGCTTGAGGTTGAAGCAGGAAATCCTATTTTCGAACTGATACGTGTTAGGCTTGCTGATCAGTTGCCGATGGCATATGAAAGACTATACATACCAAAAGACCTTGCCCTGGATTTAACGGAAGAAATAGCCTTAACCTCCATTCAAGACTATGTTCAAAAAACGTTTGGCTTTAAAATTCAGCATAGCAGACAGGTGATTGAAGCCTCCATCGCTCAAAAAAACGAGGCGGAAATGCTTGAAGTAATTGAAGGTTCCCCGGTACTGCTGATTGAACGAAGAAGCACCCTGGATTCCAATATACCACTTGGGGTAGTCAGATCGGTCTACCGGGCTGATCGATATAAATTCAGAATTAATTTGGAGCGACTATCTTAAGCGATAAAAGACAGTAGTAAGAATGCCGCTATTAAAGGGATAATATAAAAGCTAAAAAGCCTATTTCCTTGATCTAAAGTGAGATAGGCTTTTCTTTTTTTCTTTTTCTAATTAGAGTCCCATTGCTGAAAAGAGCGATTGGGTAAGGGGTTCTCCCTTTTTAAAGTAATAAGGAATATCCGATATATTTTAAATTTAATTAAAGAAAATAAGATCCCTTGCCTAATATGGACAAGGGATCTTTGTTCAAAGATAAAAGTATAATATTACTTTTCAAGTTTAAGAGTTTTTCCAGCTCGAAAAAGGAAGCTACTTTGAAAAAAATCATATTCGGAACAATCTGCCTCGTGCTTTTCAAATTATTCCGCTAAGCTTGCTGCCAATCGGTCTTCTTTCCAAATGACTGTAATACCTAGGCCAATGACGATAATGACAGCAGCGAAAAGATAAGGATAGTGGATGTTTACGTCAAATAGTATTCCTCCCATTGCTGGTCCGACGATATTCCCTAAGCTCGTATAGGTTGAGTTCATTCCAGCTACAAACCCTTGCTCTTTTCCGGCAGCCTTTGATAAAAATGTCGTCAATGCCGGACGAAGCAAGTCAAATGCAAGGAAGATGAAGCAAGTTACTACAAGTACTGCCAAATAGCTGGAGATTAAAATGGACGCCACTGCAAATATTGCACCGATGATTAAACATAATTGGATCAGCTTCTTTTCACCGAGGATATCTACCAGTTTTCCAAACATGAATACTTGCACAACAACTCCGAAGATTGAGCTTATTGTAATGATGGTTGCAATATCCTTCGGCGTGAAGCCGAATTTATGATCAGAAAATAGGCTAAAAACAGTTTCATAGGCTGATAAACCAAAAGCGAGTACAAATACAATGATAAACGCAATAAAGTAAAGCGGATTAAGTGATCTTTTTATATCTCCAAAAAAGTTTGTTTGCTTAGTATTAGCAGAAACTTCTGCAAGCTGTTCCTTTGTCATAGGCTCTTTTAAAATGAATATGGATGTAATGCATGCTAAAAAAGCAATGGCTGCCGCAAGGAAGAAGGGCAAGCGTATACCATATTCTGCAATAAAGCCACCGATACCAGGTCCTATAATAAAGCCCAAGCTAATGGCGGCTGAAATATAGCCCATTGCTTTTGGCCTTTCTTGTACTGATGTAATATCTGCAACATATGCAGTAACACCCGGCATAATAAAGGCGGCACTAATTCCCCCTAGGATCCTTGATATATATAAGACGGATACGTTCGTGCCTACACCAAAGATAAGTTCTGAAACACCAAAAAGGAATAATCCGATAATGATGATTTTCTTTCTGCCATAACGGTCAACCCAACGGCCTGCGAATGGTGACATAACAAGTTGTGATACCGCAAATACGGCAACAAGAAAGCCCATCGTACTTCCTGATAAATGCATGATATTCATAAAAGATGGCATAACGGGGATAATGAGTCCAATTCCCAGAAAGGCAATGAATATATTGCTTAGAAGAATAATTAATACCATCTTTTGTTCTTTAATTGGTTTATTCATGTATTAACACCTCTTTCTATGTAAATCATTTTTGTGAAATTCCTCTCCAAAATACTTTCCAAGAGGCTGCTAATTTGTCCTTCAGCCGTTTCTCATCATTGCCGTATACAAGCTCCAGCATAATGGAATCGACTACTCCCAAAAAAGCATAGGTCGGCGTTATTGCTGCATCTCCGACGATTAATTTAGCATTGATCCAATCTTGGAATTTTCTTTCCAGTATCGCCTGTACCTTTTCCTCGATATCCATGACTTCTTCTACGATAGCTTTTTCAAGATGGGCTGGCGGAAAAAAGGACATACGCAGCCAAAATTTTAAATGCTCATTTTTTTGGAAAAGATCGATGATTAATTGTAGAAATCCGTATAAATCTTTTTCAGGATTTTTTGAATCAACTTTACTGAAATATTGGAGTTTCGAAGATAGCTCAGTCTCTTTCACATCACGTAAAACGTTTAGAAAAAGATCATCTTTTCCTTTAAAATGGGCGTAAATGGATTGTTTTTTCATGCCGACTTCTTCAGCTATCAGAGAAAGGGATGCTCCTTCATAACCATGAATCGTGAAATACTTTAGAGCGGCTTCTTTAATTTCATTGCTTTTCAATAATATCACCTCAAATTTAACGAACGTTCGTCAGTTATATTAGCAAATTTAATAAATATAAGCAAGCGGATTAGATTATAGAATGGTATTATGCAATGCGATAATGTAGAAAAATCGGACGCTTTAATTGAATCAAAAGGAGAATGCAAATGAGACATGTCTAATTTGCATTCTCCTTTATTTTTTATTTTTTTTGGAAAATTCATATTAACCACCTCAAGTTTTGCAGATACGGCTATTCCTTAAATTCCTGCATATAATTCTATATTGAGAATAAAAAGGCAGGTGGGATGAAGATGGTTACGTATGATATCAGAAAAGAGCTTCATTACTATTCCACAAAAATACGAGAAACGAATGACCCTTATTATTGGTATTGTTTGGCTGAGACTCAGATTAAAGCCGGATTAACCAACGAAGCACTGCAAACGATTGATAACGCCTTGTCGTTCCGAAATCCATATCCTTCAAAACAGGAACTGCTAGAAATGCAAGTGAGCCTCCAATCAGTTCTTTCAAGAGAAATGAATCAGAACAGATCAACCATTGTAACTTCAAAGCAAGGCGATATTGACGGGGACGGTGAAAAGGACAATGTTTTTCTTACCGCAAATAAAACCCTCGATAGTCCATTTTGGAAAAACCTAACTTTAGTCATCCGGAATGGGAGTACAAATCAATATGAACAAGTTCCTTTGAAAAATAACGGAGGATACAATCCAACCCTTATGCTTGGTGATTTTACAGGTAACAAGAGGGATGATATTTTAGTGGTCATTGATACAGGTGGCAGCGCTGGTACTATTTATGCGTATGTATTTTCTTATTCTAATGGTAAACTCACGCCGATTTTTGATTCCGATGCATTCAATGAAAACTATAAGTATGATGTGGCTTATGAAAATCAATACAAAGCAAAGGTGAACAGTCATTATCTAAATGAAAAGTACATTCTTGACCTAACTTATAAGGGGAAGGAATATTTATCTGAAATTTATAACCAGAATGGTGTTTTGAAGGCGCCGATAGAAGGATGGGTCAATCCTTTATCTGGTTTGTATCCGGTTGATTTTAATAGGGACGGCATATATGAACTCGAAGCCTATCAGAGGATAGCAGGGAGGTACAATGCCGACTCACTAGGGTTTGTACAGACCATATTGAAATGGAACGGGCAAGCGTTTGTTCCTGACCGGCAGAATGTAGCTATTTTTGGAGGGGGAATATAGCATTGAAGCAAAGGGCGACGCAGTGATCAATACAGATTTCCACTTATCATATAATTTGCGTTAATCTCTTATTGCGTCGACAGAATTTCATGCCCTTCTTCTTTGTCACTTCAATTCCCTTGAGTCATCGTTACTTCTTCAATAAACGGGTTAGTTCAATAAGCAAGTAGTAAAAGACTATTATTAGTAGGCGATACCTACACGTGATTTTATATAATCGCTACTTTTTATTTGGCTAAATGTAAATTCTGCAGTATCCGGCACAGATATTTCAACTCCACCCTCCGGCAAAAAATTACCTTCTACACGATATTTACCTACACTTTCTCCAGCAGGCAAATACGTAGGACAGACAATAGTCCATACTAGTGTTGATTGTTTAAGCATATCGTATACTTTATGATGTTCTTTCGCTGCACGGGTAGACTTACGCTTTGATTCACTTGACAGATAACGCAGTGAATTTGGGGTGGTTCTACTTTGCAGGATACCTGCAGTTCCAATAGTTATAATTCGTTGTATATCTTCGTCTTCCATCGCTTTGATAATTAGTGGCATACTTGCTGATAATGTGGTTGTCCCATCAGTATTCAGTGCACTAATAACAACATCAATCCCTTGCATTGCACGGACGATATCATCTTTATTTAAAACATTACCTTTGATAATCGTTAAATTTTCATTATTTATTTCAATCTTCTCTGGAGTGCGAACTAATACAGCAACGTTATGTCTATCATGAAGGGCATAAGTAACTAATTGACTCCCAACACGTCCAGTTGCACCTAAAACCAAAATATTCATAAGAAAGAACCTCCTTTTGCGAATACAAATATTACACTAAACATTATATCGTCTTTTTCAACAAATGAGAGCTTTAGTGCAATATGACATCATAAAACGAACAAACTTTTCTATAAAAAATGAAACAGCAAATTATAATAATAAAATCCCAATTTTTGATTTATATCATTGAAAGATTTGGATTTTTAATAGAGAACATCCTTAACGTGTAAATTCGCGTTTTCTGGCGGGCCTCCAAGAAGGAACTGCCTATCTTTTTTTTAGATAATAATGTTTATAAAATCTAACTTACCATTTAAAAATAGAACAGGATTGTGTCGATGAAAAGTTTTCTCGTCTCGTGAGCTAGGTGAAAGTCAGGAAAAAAGAGTTACAAGACTAATACAAAAGGGCCCCCAATAGCTTCAGGAGTGGCCCTTTTGAAAATGTCACTTGGTAGAATGATCTGATTTCCATTGGTGAGAAATGACTTTATCTTGTCTTCTAGTTTAATTATGTATCACTTTTTTTGATTTCTAATATTGCTGTTCTTCTTTCGATTGTAGAAAAGCATCAACTGATTCATCTAATAACTTTTCCCGATTTGGATCTTCATTGACATCTGTATCCACTTCCATTTCTTGTTCAAGTATATCGAATGTATCCTTTTCTTTATTTAAACGACTAACCTGATTTTTATTTTGGGATGTGTTAGGGTTATTATTTTTTTGATTAGGCATATAAACTCCTTCTTTAACAGTATTTTTATTTAGTATGAACAATTGATCCAAAATAAAATCCAATATTATTTTCAGCTTCTTTCACGAACAGAGACCTGTAATTAATCAATCTCTTGCTATCTTGTTGTTCACGTTGAAAGGTGCCATTGCCTAGAAAACCGAAGCTAGATGGAGTTGCCGACGTGACAAACCTCATCACACAAATGGAAAAGCAGGCTTTTCTAAAGAGGATAGCAACCAAATGGGACAGGAAGACTGAGTAAAAAAGAACATGAGGATTCGCCTTTTATGGTGATAATATGTCCTGCAGTAAGTGATACGAGTTTACACCGTTTCTTCTACTGCCGAACCTGGGGACGTCAAGTCGGTTCGTGGAACGGTGGATAAATCATTTCTTGGACGAGATAGTTGGATTCCCAAATGAATCGGCTCATGTGTTCGATGGTGTGTCAGGTGCTTTTCACGAAGCTACGTGAAATCACCAAACAGAAGAATATGCTATTAAATCGTTACTTTCAGGTCGAAATGGTAATCAATAAAAAGTTTCCGGTGATTATTGTGTCATTATCCTAATTAGAACATATGGTGAAGTAACCCATAAAATTAATTCCTCCTTAAAACAAATAAGGAGATGTTTTTATTGTCAAGTTGTGGTCATGAATCAAATTGTGATTGTGAGAATAACGGTTTTGGATTTGGTGGAGGTTTCGCCTTTATAGTCGTATTATTTATACTCTTGATCATTGTTGGAGCTACTATTTGTTGTGATGATGGAGGTTACGGTGGTCCTGCCCCCGTTCAAGGCTACGGCGGTTTCTGCTAAAAATTGTATATGAAAAAAGCCGACCTTTAATTGGTCGGCTTCTTCAATTAATCTGTCCTTTGCATGTGTAAATTCTTACACTTATCATTTTCAGGGCCCGTTTCAAAAAATGGTACCAATATGGTAACACCGTTCTTGATATGGATATTTATGGTGAAAAGGTACAGGGTTATGAATGTGATGACGCAATAGACCTGGTTAGAATGGAAGTTGGCTATCCGGTCCAGTTCTAATCCTATTGACGGTAAAGTTAAAGTGGAGTGAGAATCCTTTGCTTATTAACAAAGTAAGCCCACTCAGAAAAGCCAATCTCCTTTAGTCTTTTTTGGACTAATTCAAATTCATCACCAATACGTTCAGGTGTATGGGAATCTGATCCAAATGTTACCTTCACATTATAGAAAAGTGCTCGTTCTAAAATGTCATCCGCTGGATACCATCCACCACAATCTTTTGTTTTACCAGAAGTATTGATCTCAATGGCGATATCTTCTTGACTAATGATTTTCAACGTTTTTTCAATACTGTCTGTTTCAATGGATGAAAAGGCTGGATAAAACCCCTTCATTGCATCAATATGGCCTAAGATTTGAAACACTCCGCTTTTTGCTGATTTCTGTATTAATTCATAGTATTCATCCTTGATTCTTGACTGTTCTTTTGAGGTCAAACCATTCCAACGCCCTTTTTTAAAAATGCTAATGTCTTGAACATAATGAACAGATCCAATTATGTAGTCAAAAGGGTGTAAAAGATATTGATCACGGTAGACTTCAATGTGATCAGGGAAGAAATCACTTTCCATTCCTAATAACACATGAATTTTACCTTCATATTTCTCTTTTAAACGATGTACTTCCTCAATATAAGGGACAAGTTCACTTTTTGCCATTGCAATAGTTGGGTAGAGATGGTCGTCCTCACTATAAAAATATGGAGAATGATCAGAAATCCCAATATAATGCAACCCGTATTCAATGGCTTGCTTTACATAATCCTCAATTGTGCCGATAGCATGCCCACAGCGATGATGGTGAGTGTGCAGATCAAATTTTATTGAATTCGTCATTTCCTTAGGCCTCCTAAAACCAACCATATTGTCTTGTTTTATCATATCCAAAATTCAAACTCTTTCTCACAAATTGTAAGAAGATTTATACCTTCCTTAAATCTGCCGTTTTATGGACGGGGGATGGATTTACTTTAGCTGGTGATACCCCTTTTTTTAAAGGAAATAATTTTATACAAATCACTTATCATTGAAAACAACTTTATACCTGCCAGAAAATTTCTTAGTCGGGGGATTTTCATATGTTTGTCGGTTACACAACATCCATTGTGAGTTGTTCCTAGTAGAAACAAGCGGCAGAATCGAATTGGTGAACACGAAAAAATATGATTGGAGATTGGTTTAGTTTCCAGGAACTAAAATTATTTGGTCTAAAACGAACCAGCTAGAAGAAGGTTATTCTGTTTAAGGGCGCATTGTACAAGGAATTGGTCATTTTTAGTTCGAGGTTTGTATAAATGTAGGATTTCTTAGACAAACTAGAATGTTCAAATATGTAAAAAGAAAGGAAAGATACAAAATGACAAAGGTATTGTACATCACAGCTCATCCCCATGATGACAAACAATCTTACAGTATGGCCGTTGGAAAAGCATTTATTGACACTTATAAAGAAGTTAATCCTAGCCATGAGATTGTGAATATTGACCTTTATAAAGAAAATATTCCTGAGATCGATGTAGATGTTTTCAGTGGTTGGGGGAAACTTCAATCTGGAAAGGGCTTTGAAGAACTTTCGTCGGAAGAGAAAGCAAAAGTCAGTCGTCTCTCAGAGTTATGTGAGCAATTTATAGCTGCCGATAAATATATATTTGTAACACCTTTATGGAATTTTTCATTCCCTCCAGTATTGAAAGCATATATTGATTCCGTTTGTGTAGCAGGAAAATCATTTAAATACACCGAACAAGGCCCAGTTGGTCTTTTAACTGATAAGAAAGCCTTACATATTCAAGCTCGTGGTGGTATTTATTCCGAAGGACCTGCAGCTGAAATGGAAATGGGTCACCGATATCTAAATATCATTATGCAATTCTTCGGAGTGCCCTCCTTTGAAGGTATATTCGTTGAAGGACATGCTGCAATGCCTGATAAAGCACAAGAAATTAAAGAAAATGCCATTGCACGATCAAAAGATTTAGCATCTACTTTTTAAAAAAAAGAGTCAACAACTTGTTGGCTCTTTTTTTTTTGCATAATTAAAAGTAATATCTGGATTTATTTATTCTTACTTCATCAATCAGGGGCATTTCTCTAATAAATTCGTATCTCTTTTATTTAGTGGGTATTTATTATTGTTGCTTTAGTATTTTGGCTTTTTAAAATTTCGCCTGATAATTTAATTTCTTAATGTTCTATATGAAGAAGTAAAAAAGTCGATCCTAAACGTATGAACTGACCTCCTAAAGTTAGACAGGTTATATCGTTAGGCAGCCTGTTGGGCATGAGTTCGGTATTGTACCGGGCTCATGCCTTTTAATTTTGCCTTGATTCGTTTGTGATTATAGTATTCTATATATTTTGCTAGTTCTTGTTTAAAGTGTTCCACACTTTCAAATTCTTTTAGATAAAGAAGTTCCGATTTCATGATACCAAAGAAATTTTCCATAACAGCGTTATCGTAACAATTCCCTTTGCGAGACATACTTTGCGTAATGCCACGTTCCCTAAGGGCATCACGGAATTGTTTCATTTGATAATGCCAGCCTTGATCTGAATGAATAAGGAGAGTATCGTCGTCTGTTAAACGTTCAAAAGCTTGATCTAACATCGTTGAAATGAGTGAGTAGGTTGGTCTTGAACCGATTGTATACGTAATGATTTCTCCATTAAATAAGTCCAATATCGGCGATAAATATAGCTTTTCTCCAAATAATTTAAACTCTGTAATATCCGTAACCCATTTCTCATTTGGTTGTTCAGCTTTGAAATTGCGATCTAAAATATTTAGTGCAATCTTGCCCACAGTTCCTTTGTAAGAGCGATATTTTTTCATACGGACAAGACATTTTAGCCCTAGTTCTTTCATGATACGTTGCACCTTTTTGTGGTTTACTTTGTGTCCTCGATTTCTAAGTTCATCACGAATACGCCGGTAACCAAACCGACCTTCATGTTCATCGAAAACAGATTTAATCAATACTTTCAGTTCTGCATCTGCATCAGGACGACCGAAGTTTTTCACCCAATAGTAATACGTGCTACGCGGAATGTCTGCGAGCTGTATAAGTGCTTTCACCGAGAATGCATTCCTTAATTCATAGACTACTTGTGCTTTGTCTTGTTTGGTGATTTTTCCTTGTTTTGAACTAAGGCATTCAACTTTTTTAAATAGGCATTCTCCATACGTAAACGTTCATTCTCCGCCTGTAAAGCCTCTATTGATCCTTCATCGGGTAATTGAGAATTTGATGTCTTATTATTTTTATTTTTCATGGATGGACGCCCCTTTTTCTTTGATTGTAGGGCATCAAATCCATCTGTTTCATAAGCAACTTTCCATTTTCGAAGCGTTTCATAAGAAGGAATATTAAAAATCGCTGCTGTTTTCCTGATAGACGTCCCTTGTTCGTTCATATAATTAAGTACATCTAGTTTAAACTGTGCAGGGTAGGGTGTATAGCGTTTTTCAAAAGCATCATCACCAAAAAGTTTAAATTGTTTAATCCACTGATGGAGTAAACTCGGATGAACACCAATAGATTTAGCAATGGTTTGTCCTCCCTCATTACCATCTATATATTGTCTTACTGCCTGTATTTTTTCTTCTGAAGAAAATCTCGCCATAAAAAACTGCACCTCCAATTGTTAGTTGTGTCTAACAATTGGGGTGCAGTTCACGTAGAGGAGATCGACTTTGGAATTCTCTGTACTTATTTCGTTTTATTTTCCATACTTTATGTATGAAGAATATTTTTATCAATTTTCCCCATTGCTTTAACTCATAGGAGCATTAACTTTAGAACTCTGCAAATGGAAGTGCAAGTTAATAATTGTACTTAAAAATGGAGTGATACGATGAATAAGATGTATGATGTCATCATTACCGGTGCTGGATGTGCCGGCTCTACCTTGGCAATTTATCTTGCTAAGGCTGGTTTCCATGTGTTGTTAGTGGACCGATCTACTTTTCCAAGGGACACATTATCAACCCATACCTTTTTCAATAATACTGTCGCTCTTCTTCGAGAAATAGGTGTCCTGGACAAGTTATTGGAAACAAAAGCACCACCGGTACGGGATATTAAATTTCAATTTGAGGATACCGTGATAGAAGGTCTCATCCCTGAGGTTTACGGAGAGGACAGTTGTTATTGCATTAGACGAACTTATCTCGATCATATCCTACTTGAACATGCCAAATCTCAAATGAATGTAACTGTTTTAGAAGGATTTCGTGTGACGGATGTCATCCGTGAAGACGAAACAGTAATAGGCGTGAAAGGTTTAGACAGCAACAACGAGAAACAAGAATTTTCAGCACGCCTGGTAGTCGGTGCAGACGGCCGATCCTCTATTATTCGCAAGCTGGTAAAAAGTGAACTCAAAATAAGTAGTCCGGCAACAGTCGGCATCTATTTTGGGTATTTCTCTGGATTTTACCATGATAATGTTCCTAAATTCGAAGTATACAAGGTAAAAGATAACACAGCCATTCTCTTTCCGACGAATGATGATTTATATGTTATTGTCGGCATTTTCCCATTACGAAATAAGGAATTGATAGAACGGTTGAAATTAAATCCGGAAAGCGGTCTACGCAATCTCTTAACAGATAACTTTCCGAATACAACAATTGGGGCCCGCTTGAAAAATGCAAAACTAGAAGAACCGGTCAAAGGCATTCTAGGCTATGATAATTACTGGTATAAAGGAATGGGAAAAGGATGGGCGTTAGTTGGAGATGCAGTTTGTTTTAAAGATCCTGGCATGGCGCAGGGTATCCATGATGCTATATGTGGGGCACGTATATTATCCAATATTCTATTAAAATATAAGGGACAATCCGATCAATCAAATCAAATGTCTGAAGAATATCAAAAGGCAATGGAAGATGAGTTTATGGTTCGGTTTCACATGGGATGCCAAATTTCCAAGAATGAACGCATATCTGAACAACAGGATGCTGTCAACAAGCTAATCAGTTCCCAT
This sequence comes from Peribacillus sp. ACCC06369, assembly GCF_030348945.1. Lineage (NCBI taxonomy): Bacteria > Bacillati > Bacillota > Bacilli > Caryophanales > Bacillaceae > Peribacillus > Peribacillus sp. ACCC06369. The sequence goes on along the minus strand of NZ_JAUCEN010000002.1, from coordinate 3,172,949 downwards.
CCAGAGGCCATAGAGAAGTTTTTAGGGATTTACAATTACGCAAATGAGCCCGTTGTTTTAGAAAAAGAACTTGTACGAATCATGCAGTCAATCTAGCGATATTTCTAAAAAATAAAGTGATTCAAGTACAAAAATAATTCACTATAAAGATAGAGCGACAATATGCTGTTCATTTTAAGATAGGACTAATTCAAACAAATTATAAAGCAGTTCAATCTCATTTTGGAAAGCGTATCCTCTTGGTAAAGTTGCCCCGGTTACACAATACAGCTTAACCTATTGAGCCTGCATCAGTGGTGCTACCCCTAATATGGGGGATCAAGAGGAACGGTTAATAAATCTTTATTTCAAAGCTACGGTTGGTACTTTTTTCACCAGGTGCCATGGCACAAATTAGAGAAATAAAAAAAGTCATTTCCTTACGTACAGGAAACGGCTCTTTTTTGCTGGGATTTGCTTAGCATACAAAATACCGAAGTTTGGGGATTTTCAATTGAATTGAAATCCAACATGAAAATACTCCGCGATTTAGTTAATTATCACGTTTAACCAGTATTTCGTCCATATACTCACCAATTTTGCGGAATTTATCATAACGTTGTTGGCGTAAAATGCCTTTATCTAAATGACCAAGTTCTTGCAATGCTTTTCGTAGAGTTTCTTGGATATAATGCGATTGAAGAGGGAGGTCAATATGTGCTCCTCCAACTGGTTCTTTTATGATTTCATCAATCACGCCTAGTTTCATCAAATCCTTAGCCGTAATTTTCAATACTTCAGCTGCGCGTTTTGCTTGTGTGGCATCCTTCCATAATAATGCTGCTGCTCCTTCAGGCGATATAACCGAATAAAATGTGTTTTCTAGCATGAAGATTCGATTGCCGATACCTAAAGCCAAAGCGCCACCACTCCCACCTTCACCAATAATAATACAGATTATAGGCACTCCAAAGCCAGCCATTTCACGAAGGTTGCGGGCAATAGCTTCAGATTGTCCACGTTCTTCTGCTTCACGACCCGGGAAGGCTCCAGACGTATTAATAAATGTTACGATAGGTCTATTGAACTTATTGGCTTGTTGCATAATTCTTAGAGCTTTTCTGTAGCCTTCAGGTTGCGACATGCCAAAACGACGATGGATATTGTCTTTTGTATTTTTCCCTTTTTGATTTCCTATTACAGTAATAGGCATTCCCTCTAAGGTAGCTATTCCTGAAACCATAGCAGGGTCATCCCCAAAAAGTCTGTCACCATGTAGTTCAAGAAAGTCTTCAAAAATATGATGGATGAAATCTAAAGTAGTAGGGCGTTGTTGAATTCTAGATAGTTTAATTTTATCCCAAACTTCCATATTTTCATAAAGGTGATTTTTGATTTCATTGGCTTTTTGCTCAAGATTATTTAATATTTCGGAAAGGTCAAGATTATGATTTGCTGACATCTCTTTCAGTTCGGCAATATGGTTTTCTAGTTTTTTTAATTCTTGAAAATTCATCGTTCAAGGCACTCCCTGAAGTTTAGATGATGGATTTTTAAAATGGTTGTTAATGATTGTCTTAATGCACTTCTATTTACAACCATATCCAGTTGACCGTGTTTTAATAAAAATTCAGAGGTTTGGAAATTTTCCGGGAGTTCTTCTCTTATAGTCTGTTCAATTATGCGTCTACCTGCAAAGCCAATTAAAGCTTGTGGTTCGGCAATATTGATATCGCCTAATGAAGCGAAACTAGCAGAAACGCCCCCTGTTGTAGGATTCGTCAAAACGGATACGAAAAGAATTTTTTCATAGTTTAGTTTTTCTAAAGCACCACTTGTTTTCGCCATCTGCATAAGGCTAAGAATCCCTTCTTGCATCCGAGCTCCACCGCTTGCTGAAAATATTATTAATGGTTTTCGGGTTTTTAATGATTCTTCAATGGATCTTGTGATTTTTTCGCCCACGGCTGAGCCCATGCTACCCATACGGAAGCGAGAATCCATGACACAAATGACAACCGGATAGCCGCCTATGGAAGCTTCCCCAGTAATGACCCCATCATATAATGAAGTCTTTTTCTTATCAGAAACTAATTTATCTTTATATTCAGGGAAGGATAACGGGTCAACGGAAGTTAAACATTTATTGAATTCCGAAAAAGAATTACTATCTGTAATCATTGAAATGCGGTCATAAGCTGTTACGGGGTAGTGATATTGGCACTTAGGACAAACATTCAAATTCATTTTCATTAGAGAGTGATCATACGTTTCCCCACACGATTTACAAGTAAAAGAGTCCGATTCGATATTTTCTCTCTTTATTGGATACACCTTCATCAATCCTCCTATAACAAGTTACGCTCCCATTTATGTAAAAAAAGGAGCGCGATATTTTTATAAATTGTAGAGAATGAAACTTTATTGTCGGTCCTTCATTATGATTTTACTTTCCTGTATAATACATTTACTGGGAGGAGAAAAAAGGTATGAATGAATCAGAAACACAGGGTTATATTGACGGGAATTACATAGGCTTGTACGTATAAAAGTATTAAAAACTTCTTTCTCTTTCTGAAAAGAGGATAGAGGTATCATATGCAATTACTAAAGTAATGGAATGGGTTAAGCAGTTCATTACAATTAAATGGACATATGTACCTAGGTGTAATGAGGGGGAAAATCATATAATTGGAATAAACTCCTATCGTGTGATTCACTATATATGCATCGTAGGGATTAAAATCCAAGGAATTATCACCGCACCAAAAATAATCGTACATTTTGCTCCAAAAGTGGGTAAAACTAAAATGAATGATATGCATTATGTCTAATTTTCAAGATAAAGTTGTTTTATTACGCCTCCAGAGGCAATGGAGAAGCCGCTTCAAAGGAGCTAGCATCTAAGGGTGCGAAGCTGGTATCGGTAGCTCGTCGCGAAGTTTGTTAGAAAACTACAAAAAGAAATTCTGAATTATGGCGGTCACGCTGTTTATAATGTGATGGATGTCACCTAATTTGAATAAATCGAAGAGCCCTATGTGGCATCCAGTGCTTGAATTAGATTAATTGGAGGTTTCATGTATGAGAGCGGTATGTGCTCACGCAGCATTGATTTTGTTTGTGGGGAGGATGAGGTTTAGACGGGAGGCGATACATAAAGATGAATAAACAAGAAAGCGGTTATAGATGGGTGGTATTTGGCACCGTTTTATTTGCTTACTTTTTAATTGTGAGCCAAAGAACGGCTCCTGGTCTTATTACCGATCAATTGATGAAGGATTTTCATGTTTCCGCTTCTACCATAGGTCTTATGAGCGGCATTCAATTTTTAGCCTATGCAGGATTACAAATACCGGTTGGTCTTTTATCAGACAGATATGGCCCCAATCGATTTCTTATTATCGGCACACTCCTAAATGGGCTAGGAAGCCTAATATACAGCCTTTCTCCCAATGAATATGTGTTGATTTTCTCCCGGTTATTAGTTGGAATTGGAGATGCCACCATTTTTGTCAACTTGGTTTTAATATTAAGCCAATGGTTTAAGGCACAGGAATTTGTAAAATTATTAGGCCTGGTTGCCATGGTTGCGAGCCTTGGTTCGTTATCAGCTACCGTTCCTTTTTCCATGTGGATTTCATTCGCTGGTTGGAGAACCCCATTCCTTAGCATAGGAATTATTTTAGTGCTTTCATCATATCTTCTGTATGTCGTACTTGTATCGAAACCAAAACAACTATTTAAAGATGATTCCAAAGCCAAGGAAATTCTAATTAAAGACCGGGAAGGTGTTTGGTCGATTCTACGCCGAATATTTTCTACCCGTCAAGCCTGGGCCACTTTCTTTTGCCACTTTGGAGTTGTTGGCACATATATAGGATTCATCGGTTCGTGGGGAGTTCCCTATGGAATTCATGTGTTTGAAATGTCTCGTTCAGGGGCAAGCCAGCTTATTATGTATGGTCTTTTTGGAGCCATCATAGGAGGCCCTTTAATTAGCTGGATTACAAGCCGGCTGGGTTCTATCAAAAAAGTCTACACCTTTATCCATCTAATTGTCTTATGCAGTTGGAGTGGGTTGTTCTTCTCCGGCGTAAAACCTCCATTTATAATGGTGGTGGTTTTACTATTTATCATAGGTTTTGGAAATGGAGCTAGCTCTTTGACTTTTGCAGTGGTACGGGAATCATTTCCTATTCAACAAGTAGGTGTTGTTTCAGGATTTGCCAATATGGGTGGATTCTTAAGTGCCGTGTTGTTGCCTAGTGTTTTCGGAAATGTACTGGATCTATTTCCTCGGCATTCTATAGATGTGGGCTATCATTATGGATTTCTCATACCTGTCATATTTTCTTTGATGGGATTGTTAGGTGTCATTTTGATCAAAGAGAAAAAAACGTTTTAATATATATTTCAGTTATAAAGGTCCGATTTGTAAACGTCCAAGTTCTAAAAAGTAAGTTTTTATAAAAATACCAGACATATTCTCCTTTACATAGTTAAAACAATATGTAAAGGAGAATATGTCCTTTTCACTTATAGCAAACGAGTTAGCTATATAGAACTTATCAAAATACTATAAATAAACTGGGAGAGATAAATGCACTTGATGCCTATTCAACAGATAGTGAATTGCAAAAATATCATCTTACAGTATTGGAAGACGACAAACATTAATTCTCTCCCTATCAAGCTATCAAGGAGCACCATTGTTAAAGCGAGAGACATTAGAAGAATACCCAGAGTTAAAAGGAATTTTGAATAAATTGTCTGATAAAATTACCGATGACGAAATGAGAAAAATGAATTACGAAGTAGCCGCAGAGAAGAAAGGCGAATAGCGCCAAAGAGTTTTTAGAAAAAATCATTTGCTGAACTAGACGTAAATAACCAGACAGCATTTCATCCGACTATAAATACGAAAGGAGAATTCAAATGAGAATAGAAACAAAGGATATTCTTTCAAAGAAAATCCTCACTGAGGCAAAGGGTTATTTGGATGTCGGATTTACACATTCATTAAATCCCTACAGTGGATGTGCATTTTCTTGCAGGTACTGTTATGTCAGAGAAATGCCCATTCAAAAATTTAAGGGAGTTCCTTGGGGGGAATGGGTGGACATAAAAACAAACGCTGCAGAAACTTACCGGAAGGAGATCATAACACTTCGCGGAAAAAGCAAAACTGTGAATATATTTATGTCTTCCGCAACAGATCCATACCAGCCACTTGAACGGAAAACAAACATTACACGGGCAATCCTGGAAGAGATGATTAAAAATCCTCCTGACTTTCTTCAAATCCAAACTCGAAGTCCACTGATAATTAGGGATATTGATTTATTAGTAAAATTGAAAAAAAAATGTAGAGTCCTTGTTTCCATGACGATTGAAACAGATAGGGAAGATATAAAGCGAATTTTCTCTCCTTATGCACCAGGAATTAAGCTACGTACTAAAGCTTTAAAAGAGGTACATGACGCCGGAATATCCACCCAAGTTTCGATTTCTCCCGTAATGCCATTTAGCCCGGATTTCCCAAAAGTTTTAGATGGAATCGTGGATCATATTTGGATTGATACTTTAATTATTGGCGATGGTACGATGGGTAAACGTTCAAGGAGATTAGGAATGCCAGAATTATTTAAAGAACATGGACTCTCGAAATGGTATCGGGAGGATATACATGTAATGGTGGTTAAATATTTTAAAAAGTACTTTCCTAGTGACATAATACGAGTTTCAAAAACAGAGGCTTTCCCAAAATAAAGTTCCTGTTTTGAGTAGGATTATTGAAATTGAAAGTAAAGTAAAGTTAAGTAACAACGACTCGTTAGGAAGTATGTGACCTTTTAGAGAATCACTGTTCATACGTGTGCTGGGTTTGTAAAGAATTAATAGTAAGGAAGGTTGGGCCAATCTATCACACTTAATAATTATGACGTCGTTTGACATTGAATTTAAGAAAAAACTATTAATATTAAAAAAGTAGTTAAAGAAAAAACAAGGGCGTTAGTTCCATTTACTATTGAATCATTACAAAGTAAGATTTAATAAAAAAGAAATCATTTTATTCTTTAAAAGAAAAGAGTGGGTTTAATAATGAAAGACATTAAAAATATCTATTGTGTAGGTCGAAATTATGCTTTGCATGCAAAAGAATTAAATAATGAAGTACCAACTTCCCCTTTTTTATTTTCAAAACCAACTCATTCGCTAGTTGAAGCAAATGGTCAGTCAATTACGTTGCCGAGTAATCAGGGTTCCATTCACTATGAAACAGAACTTGTCCTTCATATCGCAAAGCCGTACGAAACAGGAATGAAAGTAGATGAAATAGTAGATGCCTTAGCCATTGGTTTGGATTTAACACTTAGAGATGTTCAAGCACAGTTAAAGCAAAAACAGCATCCTTGGCTTTTGGCTAAAGGATTTAAAAATTCGGCTGTTGTAAGTGATTTCATTCCGTTTCAAGGTGTCGAAGCATGTAAACAATTAGATTTTTCCCTTTTTAAAAACGGAGAGCGTGTACAAGTCGGAAATATTAAGGACTTACTTTTTGATTTGCAAACAATTATAGATTTTACAGCAGAGCATTTTGGGCTTGGGAAAGGAGATATTATTTTTACCGGTACTCCTAGTGGCGTCGGTCCTCTTTCAGATCAAGACAAGCTTTCACTAAACTGGGGTGGAAAGGAAATTGGATCCTGTTCTGTCACACTACATCCATGATAAAGAGTAGTCATTTCCTTTTCATATGCAACTATCGGGACAGTAGTTGCATAAAAATAAAAATTATCAATGGATTTTACGTGAAACTTATGCTTTGTTGAATTAAACGTAAAAGCTACTCCTAAAGATTGGTATCTCTGGAGTAGCTCCTATTTTATAACTTTCTATACTTTTCTGGTACTCTGGAATCGAATATGGGAACATCTTTTCTTATTTGGGGTACTTTCTCTAAATTTAAAGTTGCCTTTAATTCACCAACTTCTTGATCTAATTTTTGAACAATGTCTCCCCATGGATCTACAATTTGTGAGCAACCTGCAAATTCCACCCCTAACTTTGTCCCCGCCACATTTGATGCAACAACATACATTTGGTTCTCAATTGCGCGCGCACGAAGTAACGTATTCCAATGTGTTTCCCTTGCAAGTGGCCATTCTGCGACGATATGTAACACTTGAATACCTTGTAATGCTAAGTCACGAATAATTTCAGGGAATCGTAAATCGTAACAAATAATAACCCCCATCTTCACACCTTCAAGTTCAAATATTTCAACTTGATTATGACCGCCCGTTAAAAACTTAGGTTCATCTAACATCGGAACAAGATGCATCTTGTCATATGTGTGAACAATCACACCCATTCGATTTACTATAATCGCACGATTAAAGATATCATTACCTTCTAATACGGCAATCGAGCCACCCACCAAGTTTACATTAAACTTCTTAGCCAATGATTGTAAAAATTCAATGGATTGCTTTCCATCCACTTTGCAGATTTCTTTCAATTCCTCCAACGCATAGCCCGTAGACCACATTTCAGGAAGTACAACAACATCTACATCATCACTATAGTTAGCTTCTAACCAGCGTTCAATGATTTTCCTATTCTCTACAGGATTTCCAACCACTAAATCCATTTGAAATACTAAATAATTCAAATCGGTCACTCCTCTTAATAGTATTTAGTTTAGTAATGAAGTATCTGGTTTCACAAACAACCATAATATAGCTGCAATAAACACAGGGATTACAGTTACTCCTAATGTGATATTCCACCCAAAGTTTTCTGCTAACCAACCACATAATAACGGTGATACAAAAGCTCCTAGATTTCCCCACAAGTTCATCCAACCTGAAACGGAACCTGAAAAGTTTCTCCCTAAGTCTGTAGCGGAAGCCCATGAACACACTACTGTAAATCCTAGTGAACCCAAGCATAATGATAACCATAAAACATTCATATAAGGAGATACTGTCATAACAGCAAGGTACATTGAAATAATAAATACTATTAAACCTGATATAGCTAAAGAGGATCTTGATATTTGCTTTGAAAAACCTTTACGTACTAAGTAGTCGGAAAGAATACCACCAGTCATTACTGTTATCAGTATTGCTAACCAAGGTAGGCTTGCAGCAAATCCCATTTTACTTAATGAGAATCCTCGATCTTCCAGTAAATATGTAGGTAACCAAACTAAAAAGAAAGTGATAATATACAAAACAACGAAATATTGTAATCCTAAAGCCCAAAATCGATAGCTTTTCAGAAAAGTACTCCAAGGGGCTCTAACTTTAGCAGTATCAACAATTTCTCTGTCTTCTAGAATATATTCTTTTTCTTGTTCATTCACAAGTTTATGAATTTCAGGATAATCTCGGGCTATAACATACCATACACCTGCAATGATTATTCCTATTAATCCAAAAATATAAAATACAGCTTGCCAACCAAAATATTGATAGATATAAACCGTAACGATAGGGGCGATAACTGGTCCAAAATATGAACCTGCCAATAATGCACTGGATGCTCTGGCTTTTTCATCTCTTCTAAACCAGTTTGTATTAAATACGGCATTAGCTGGAAACATCGGTCCTTCACCTATCCCAAATAAGAATCTCACCATATACAATAGACCGTGAGATTTAACTAAACCCGTCAAACCCGTAAATACTGACCACCATACTAGAGAAAAAGCGATCATTTTTCTAGGACCGAATTTTTCTGCCATAAGTCCTGCCGGAATTTGAACTAACGCGTAACCTAATGAGAATAGTGATGCGAGCATACCAAACTGCACTTTATCTAAACCTAAATCATCCATCATTGGTTTTGCTATAATTGAAATATTCGATCTATCCATGTAAGCGATTACACCTATTATAAAGAAAAAGAATGCTAGTCCCCATCTAACTTTTGTAGGTTTCTTTTTCAAAACAATTCCCCCTTAATAAACAATGGAATAATGATGTGTAATTTTTCTTTTTAACTTGGGGTGTTCGATTTCATATTCAAATTTATCACCAAAAATAAACCCATTTTTTGTAGGAACAGTACCTGAAAAAATAATAGTATGTTCTAAATCCTTTTCTCCGAACTTGTCCAGCTTTTCCAATAAAACATCAACCTCTAAGAGTGCATCTAAAGTGTCTTCTTGATATAAACGTTTCTCTCCATTTGAAGTAACATAAGAACGTAAAATAATATTATCCCAATCTTCTTTTAAATCTGCTAATCTCCAAAAATCAGTTGCAAGAGGTTTATCACAAATTGATTTAGACTTTAAAATATCTTCTTTTTCTACTTCTCGATCAGTATGATCGCTGCCAAGGGTAACCAACCATTCTTTTCCGTCATGGAATAACACATATTCTGTTTCCCCAGAGGAAAATTTACTTCCATTACATTCATTAGAAAAATTCAGTTGTTCTATTTTTTGTGGATATATCATCGGAACATGGGGTGGAGGTGCAATACCTAATTCTTTTAATTCATCTATGTGCTCTTGAATTTTTTCTATATTTCGTCCACCATATCCAACAACGATTACTTTATTAATATCAATTTCATGCTTTTTGACCTCTCCATTAGAAAGATGCAAATTAATTACTTTTCTCATTTGAATTCCTCCTCAATTGATTAATGATTTCATTTTTGGTATTTTCCACATGGTTATTTGATGCAACCAGAAGTTGATTAATATCTTGTGATTTTAAACCCTGCACAATTGCTTTATGTTCAGATATTGTTTCCTCAATACGCGACTTCTCAGTTATGGCTTTTAACCCAAACCATCTAATCTGATCACCAATTTCCTCAAACCATTTTTCTAACCGCTGATTTTTAGTTAAAAATACAATTTCAGAATGGAACTCTTTATCTAATTCAATAAATCTTTGGTGATCTGTTTTATTTTTTTCTTGCTCCTCAATGTAACCTTCCAATACTTTTATTTGTTCTAGAGTAATATTTCCACACATTTTTTCTAATGAGAATCGGTCAATAATCATTCGAATTTCCATTACTTCCATTACATTTTCCTCGGTAATTTCATTAATAAACGTACCAACCCGTGGTTTTGAAATTATCCATTTTTCTCTTTCTAACAACGACAGGGATTCTCTTACAGGAGTCCTACTTACACCTAACTTTTCACTTAGATCTCTTTCAAAAATGGCTTGACCCGGTAGAAGTTCGTAATTCAAAATTGATTTTTTGATTGCCTCAAAAGCTATATCTCTTAACGGCATAACTGGCTCTATTTTTTTCATTTTTCCTCCTCTTGGTATGTGGTATACCAACAACTTTATCACACGCTGAAAATTCAGTCAATTCATAATTGACAGATTTCATTGGTTCCTTTTTCTATCATTGTAGCAATTAGGATTCTGGCAAGGTTTCGAAAGGGGAATCTTCAACCGGCAGACGCGTTTAAACACGCAAGTTTTTAGTCCAGCTGGTTTTTATCACAACAAAATTATGACAAAAGGTGTAATTAGTTGGGCATGAAATGCTTTTTTCCTTCATATACCGTGGTGAAATGAAGAAGAGAGGATGAACATATTTCCTCCAAGTTTATGTATCGTTGTGAATATTTGTTTTAGGCCTAAACCTGTTTCTTCACTTTTGGTGGAGGTGATACCATTATTACTCAGTTCGCAGACCTAGGAAGTTCATTCTCCTGTAAATAGTATTCAAAACTTCATTTATTGACTTAACAAAGTTGGTGAGTGGGGATTCTGTATAAAAAAGGTCGAATTCCAAAAATAGATGATAGAAGAGAACTGCCCATATTTAAACATAAGCACTCTTTAAAAAGGTTTTAATTATAGGCAAATTTAAAGGAAAGAAAAGGACACAGTAACTTCTCCAATTCAAAATATTGTTCCGGTTTTTCAAATGTAAAAAGTTTTGAGTGGCACGGGTTTTTTGGTAACTGAAATTATTAATAAAAAATTCAGAATTATAAAATAAATATATTGTGTATTGTATACAATATGGCATATAATGAGTTTAATTTACAAAAAGGAGGGCAAATGGATGCAATGAAATTAAATAAAATTAAATCCGTTTCAATCGCTTCAGAAGTTTTTGATCAACTTAGATTAAAAATAATCAATGGTGAGTTGAAAAATGGAGAGCGATTGGTTGAAATGAATCTAGCCAAGGAAATGGGAGTAAGCAGAACTCCTGTTAGAGAAGCGGTACAACGGCTAGAACAAGAAGGTTTAGTTGAAATACTCCCCAGAAAACACTGCGTTGTGAAAGGCATAACCTTGGAAGCCATCAATGAAATTGTCCTCATTCGTTCGTTATTAGAGCCTACTGCTGCTAGAGTCGCAGCGTCCAAAATCACCGATGAACAGCTATTGAAATTAAAAAGTTATCTAGATCAGTCTGAAATGTATTTTCAACAAGGTAGAATTGAAGACCTTATGAAAGTCCATGATTTATTTCATGCGGAAATCATTAAAACTTCTGGGTTAAACAGACTGATCAATATGCTAGAAAACTTACATGATTATATTGTTCATTTTAGATATTCCTTTTTAAGCAGACCCCACCTTGTAGAAAGATCCATCAAAGAGCATTCTGAAATCTATGAAGCTTTATGTAGCCGTGACGAAGACAGAGTGGAAAAAGTATTTATCAAACATCTGAGCGGAATTACAGATTATGAAAGAGTGGTAATGGAAGATAGTATGCATTCCGAACAAATCGGTTTGGAAAAATGATGTAATCAGAACAGGGGGATTGTAATGAGTAATATGAAAACGACAAGTATCCGCGGGGAAATCAAAGAAACGATTCGAGTTTTAAGTGAAGAAGTAGGGCAACGATTCGCAGGAACAGAAGGTGAGTGGAAGGGTACAGATTATATACACCAAAGACTTAGCGAATTAGGAGTAGAAACTGAAAAGCAAGTGTATCCTTTTGTGGGGTGGGAACCTGAAGGAGCACCTGAGCTTGAAATCTTGTCTCCAATTCCTAAAGTATTAAAAACGGCTTATCTACTATTCTCTGGATCTACTCCAAGTACAGGAATTAAAGGGAAGCTTACATATCATGGAATAAAAGGCCTGATTCCGGGCGTGTATGATATGCCTTGTTACAATGTCTTAGGCGCTGAAGGAGAAATTTTGGCACAGGTTGTTGTAAATAGCGGCGGTGACCCTATTGCATTATTGAATCCAAGAGCAAAATTCCCAATTCCTGCTGTAGTGATGAGTTATGAAGATCACCTTCGTGTTCAGGAGTTATTAAGTGAAAAACATGACATTGAGGTATTTGTTAAGGTAGAGGGCAAAATAAAGGAATGTAAATCGGCAAACATCATTAGTCATCCATATAAATCGAAAAATACGGTTAAAAAGAAAAAAGTAATTGTCTGTGGTCACTCTGATACTACGTTAAATACTCCTGGAGCCTATGATAATGGTTCAGGTATAGCAGGAATCGTTGAAGTTGCCAGAAGACTGAAAACTGAAAATCATGATTTTCCTTTTGATATTGATGTCATAGCATTTTCCAATGAAGAAGTCGGATTCATAGGAGCCGATTATTATGTGAACGATTTAAAGGAAAAAGGAACACTTAATGAGGTAGCGGCAGTTATCAATCTTGACCAAATTAGTGCGGGAGACAAGATATGGTCTTGGGTAGGGCCGGAAGATTTCCGTCAAAAGGTAAAAGAAAGTTTCAGAGAAGCTGGAGCTTATGATAGAGATGACTTCGAAGTTGATGTTGATACTCCTAAAGCGGGAGCCGATGAATGGATGTTCCATTTAGAAGGGATTCCAACGGCGCTCCTTATGTTTTGGAGATTACCGGACTATCACCGTCCGACAGATACTATGGAAAAAATCGAATATGACAAAGTGGAGCTTATTATCGAGACTGTTTTCAACTTACTCAATCGAATAGAGTAAAGGAGAATTCCCATGTCCAAAAAAACTGTTCTTATCCTATTAGCTCCATCCGTATTGATCTTATTGGGACTTTTTGTTATTCCTTTAATTGTTGTTCTTAATAATTCCATCTTGGATGAAAGCGGAAGAATAACTTTTCAGCATTATCTTTCATATTTTAACGATCAACACTATTTATTTATTACCATACGATCAATAAAAATCTCCTTAATAGCTACATTTATCACCTTGTTGGTCGGTTATTTTATCGCCTACTTCACCACCAAATATATCAAGAGTAAGATAATTAAGCGTATTGCCTATATCGTGATCATATCACCATTATTTACGAGCGCTGTCGTAAGATCATTTGGATGGATGGTCATTTTAGGGAATAACGGATTTATCAACAAAACTCTATTAGGGCTGGGTATCATCTCCCAGCCTCTAAGACTTCTGTATAATGAGACTGGTATAATAATAGGTTTGGTGTATATTTTAGCTCCTTTTATGATTTTATCCATTACGACGGTTTTGGAGAATATAGACAGCAGGCTGGAAGAGGCTGCGTCGGATTTAGGTTTAGGTCGTTTACAAACCTTTCTAAAGGTAACGCTTCCATTAACAGTCCCAGGAATATTGGCTGGCAGTGTGATGGTTTTCTCTCTAGCTATTAGTGCTTATGTTACGCCTGCTATGCTTTCCGGTGGAAGGATCCAATTGATCGCGACCGTTATCTATGAACAAATGATGCAGGTATTCAACTATCAGTTCGGTTCTGCGGTTGCTTTTGCTGTGTTAATCTTTAGCTTTTTGATTATTGGATTAAACCATTATTTATTAAGGTCTGACTGGATGGAGGGGGGAAGACGTTGATCTCTAAACTAGTAATGTGGACAATAGGTGGCTTCCTGCTTTTATTTCTGGCCTTTCCATTATTGGTGTTGATTAATGTTTCATTTACTGAACTAAATTATTTAAGTTTTCCTGGACAAGGATTTACATTGAAATGGTATCAAAAGCTTTATGAGGATATATCGTACGTAGAATCCTTCATATATAGTTTTAAACTATCGGGTGTTGCTACTCTAGGTGCGATATTAATTGGTATTCCAGCCTCATATGGTTTGGCAAGGAATAATTTTAAAGGCAAGGGGATTGTGATGAGTCTTATCTCATCCCCTCTCTTGCTCCCTCAAATCTTCTTAGGCTTGGCACTGCTTCAGTTTTTTTACTACTTTACTAATAGCCCACAGAATTTCTTAAATCTAGTGTTAGGTCATATCATTATTACATTGCCTTATGTGGTTCGGACGTGTGTGAATAGCTTCCTGGGGATAAGTCCGTATATTGAAGAAGCAGGAAGGGATTTAGGTGCGGGTGCATTGAAAACCTTTTTTTTCATTACATTGCCACTGATGAAATCTAGTATTATCGCAGGAACGCTGTTTTCCTTTGCTGTTTCGTGGGTAAATGTTGAAGTTACGATTTTCTTGACCTCTGCCGATCAGATGGCACTTCCGGTTAAAATGTTCAATTATGTTCAGTACAACATCGATCCAATGATAGCTGCTGTTTCAGCCGTGACGATTTATATTGCATTTTTCTTAATTCTTGTCATTGATATGTTAGTAGGCATTGAAAATGTTGCTTCAAAATAAAACATGGGACTAGGGGATGTTATATGAAGAAGTTAAGTGTTTACACCATTTTGTTGGCAATTATTTTAGTGGTAGCTACCGGTTGCGGAAAGCCCGTTCAACCAAATAGTGTGGCGACTGAAGCCAATACAGATGTACAAGAACAAGAAATATCGATTGCCATTTTCGGTGGTGATTGGGGCGAAACTATCAAGAAGCATATCATTCATCCTTTTGAAAAAGAGACTGGTATCAAGGTAAAAATCATTGAAGGCAATTCAACGGCAACTTTTTCCCGTCTATTACAGGAAAAAGGCGCGCCTACCATTGATTTAGCATTAATGGACTCCGGAATTTCTGAACTATCCTACGAAAAAGGAATTGTTGAAAATATTGATAAAAGTAAACTCAAAGAAAACGCTGCCCTTCTGCCAGAAGCATATCAAGGTAATGGTGAAGAAGTATTTGGAGTAGCTCTAGGGTATTGGGGGCTAGGGATTGTTTATAACAAAGACGTAATTAAAAACCCACCAAAGTCGTGGAAAGATCTTTGGAAGGAAGAGTACAAAGGAAAAATAACGGTCCCTACACCTGCAACTACCGGAGGCTTTCCTTTATTGGTACAAGTTTCTGAGCTAGAAAGAGAAGCAAAAGGAAAAGTAGAAAAAGGACTTGGGAAAATGAAGGAATTAGAAGTAGTAGCATACTTCGATGGTTCTGGAACGGCTACAAATCTATATCAAAGCGGGGAAGCATCAGTTGGAGCTCACTACGGAGGCCCTACTTATGTAATGCAAGACCAAGGTCAACCGATTGAATTTGTTGTTCCGGAAGAAGGCGTTTTAGGTGCAGGTAGCTTTTGGCATGTTGTGAAAGGCTCGAAAAAGTCTGAGCAGGTTTATTCCTTCTTAAACTATGCTACTACTAAGATTGCACAGGAAGGAATTGCGAGTGATTTATATTTGGCACCAGTTCATAAGGATGTTGAATTAGATGAAACAACCCTTGAAAGAATGCCTTATGGCAAAAACGGCACCATACAGGATTTGAACATGCCTGATTATAATCTCATAAACCAGCATCGAGATGAGTGGAACGAGCTATGGAACAGAGAAATCGGAAATTAAGGAGGTTTCAATCATGTCAGTGGTTCCGATTGTAGAAAACAATATAGCACATGTAGCCAAAGAAAAAGACAGCATTATTGAGTTACATAGCATCACGAAAAAATATAGTCAAGCAACTGCCGTAGACAACATTTCCCTTAATATAAAGGAGGGTGAGTTCCTCTCGCTTCTTGGTCCAAGCGGATGTGGGAAAACCACTACCCTTAGAATGATTGGCGGTTTTGAGCTTCCAAATCAAGGCAGTATAAAGATCGATGGAAAAGAAGCAGGGAATTTGCCACCCAACCAACGTCCGGTAAATACGGTTTTTCAAAACTATGCTTTGTTTCCTCATTTGAGCATTTACAATAATATTGCTTTTGGATTAAAGCAAAAAAAAATATCAAAAGCGCAAATTGCAAGTGATACAACCGAAATAATCGAAATTATGGGGTTGCAGCAGCACATGGAAAAATATCCAAGACAACTTTCAGGTGGGCAGCAGCAAAGGGTTGCACTTGCAAGAGCTCTGGTCAACAAGCCAAGAGTGCTCCTTCTAGATGAACCACTAGGAGCATTAGATTTAAAGCTAAGAAAAAAGATGCAATTTGAATTAAAAAAACTTCATGAACAATTCGAAATCACGTTCATATATGTCACTCATGATCAAGAAGAAGCATTAATCATGTCCGATCGAATTGCTGTTATGAACCAAGGTAGAATCGAACAAATTGACACGCCTCAGCAAATCTATAACAATCCAAAGACTCTTTTTGTTGCCGACTTTATTGGGGAAACGAATGTAATAGATGTGGATCTATTAGAAAGCCAGAATAGAGAAAATCTATTAAAAGAGTTTTCCCAAGTTAAGAATTCAGATAAAAAGCTTGTAATAAGACCTGAACACTTAAAAATTACCCAAAGTCGCTTTCAGCCAAATCGAATTACGTTTGAGGCTAAATTGAAAAAGGTCCATTTTGTTGGTTCAAAAAGAGTGGTAGAGTGTGTATCAGGCTCTCAGGAGATTGTTGTTAACCTATCTGATGAGGAGCAAATGGATCATCTAGGTGAGAGTATTTGCTTGAGTGCTAGAAAAGACTTGGTGAAAATACTTTAATATGTGGGTAAGCTCTGTTTAGAGGAAACTTTTTACAGAGCTTTTTTCAATTTAAGTAACAGGTCAGCTGCTCAAACTTTCTAATACTTCATATTTTTATTTCAGTAAAATAACAAAAATATATAAAATTTTTTCGTTGGGTAATTCAGCTAAATCGACTTTCTCTTCAATGATTTTAAAATTTGTTAGGTGATATGCTTTTCTTTAGTTCTCTTACCAATAGAAGTACTGCTACTGTAAAAAGGACTATCAGGATTAATAATAGTTGGGTAAAATCTAATAATAGTTATTTCTCTTCAAATCCACCCATTGGTTAGTTTTTCTTACCTATTAATCTTACTATTGAAATTCCCATTCTTCACCGGAGTTAAGCAATTATTCCCGGAACAGTTCCGTTAAAACGAAGTCATACCTAGCCGATTGTAATAATTAAGGGATAATGATAGGAAAGATATTTTGTAACGGATTAGGTGAAGATGATCATGAAGCTAATCATCATATGTGGATAATAATGGTCAGATTTGGAAATTTAATCTACGTTCATCACTCTAGCTATGCCGAGTGTGTTTCACATTAGTTAAATATTATAGTCACTAATTAAAGTTGTGTATAAATTGTGGACGAAACAAAGAGAGATCTTCATCCCTCAGGTATTTTCCCCAACTTGTGCATGGCTTTTTTTTTGAGGAAGAAAAGAACAGTTTATGTAAATGTTGTTGGGATATAATTTGTAAAATATGAACGGTTTATTTTGCGCATATAAGCTCTTAAAGATTTTTAAGTATAATGTTAAAGAGAAATGATTATATTAATGTAGCATGTGTTCTGGAAAACGAATGTTTGTTTTTTGGACCTTGATTTTCCTATTTTATTCAAATTGAAATGAATATTGATAGGGAATTACGAAAAATAAATAAGATTATATATAAAATATAAATATTTTTAAAGTGTTGTGAAATTTTAAATAATCCTATATACTATAAAAAAACTATTTTCCTATATGTAACTGGCGCAACATGGAGAACCATGGGGGAGCATATAGAGTATAAGCCGCGCGCCTGGGCAAACACTTGATCTATAAATAGATCAAGTGTTTTTTATTTTCCTAGGAAGAGGTGTAGGTAGAGATGAGTAATATGCATAGAAAGATGGGGACTTTTGCTTTAACTATGACAGGTATTGGTTCTATTATCGGCTCAGGTTGGTTGTTCGGAGCGTGGAAAGCCGCCCAGATTGCTGGGCCAGCAGCTATTTTTTCTTGGATTATCGGTATGGTTGTAATTTTATTTATTGCATTATCTTACGCAGAGCTTGGGGCAATGTTTCCTGAAGCTGGAGGAATGGTTAAGTATCCTCAATATTCGCATGGTTCTTTTATTGGATTTTTAGCTGCGTGGGCGAACTGGATTTCTATCGCTTCGACTATTACCGTTGAGGCCATTGCTTCGGTACAATATATGAGTACGTGGCCTTGGGAATGGGCCAGATGGTCTCATTCCTTAGTTGATAACAATATCTTAACGACCAAAGGATTATTCATAGCTTCTTTACTATTATTGTTCTATTTCTTCGTCAACTATTGGACAGTTAACCTTTTTGCTAAGGCAAATTCATTTATTACTATTTTTAAATTAATTGTTCCAGGTGTAATGGCAGGATCGTTATTTTTTGCTGGATTTCATGGTGAAAACTTTACAAGTTCTCAAGGAATCGCACCATATGGTTGGGCAAGCGTTTTAACAGCAGTAGCTACTTCTGGTATAGTGTTTGCGTTTAACGGATTTCAAAGTCCCGTTAATATGGCAGGAGAAGCGAAGTCGCCGAATAAGTCTATACCAATTGCTGTTATTGGGTCTATTCTAATTGCAGGTTTTATATACGTTATTTTACAAGTTGTTTTTATCGGTGCAATCGATCCGTCTATGATTGTGAACGGATGGAGTCAACTGAATTTTAATTCACCTTTTGCAGATTTGGCAATTGCTCTTAGCCTTAACTGGTTAGCGATTGTATTGTATGTAGATGCGTTTGTATCACCGTCTGGTTCAGGTGCCACTTATACAGCTACAACTTCGCGAATGCTTTATGGAATGCAGAAAAATGGGTACTTACCGAATATCTTTGGTACATTACATCCACTTTATGGTGTTCCTCGTCCAGCGATGTTATTAAACTTAGGCGTATGTTTTATCTTTTTATTTTTATTCCGCGGATGGGGCGTACTTGCTGAAGTGATTTCAGTTGCTACACTTATTTCGTATATCATGGGGCCAGTTGCATTGGCAACTTTAAGACGTACTGCTTCTCATTTTAACCGTCCATTTCACTTAAAAGGTGCTTCTATTATTGCACCTTGTGGATTTGTTTTTGCATCGCTTACTTTATACTGGGCGCGTTGGCCATTAACAGGAGAAGTCGTTTTCATCATTGCCATTGGACTACCTATTTACTTTTATTATCAAGCTAAAAATAAATGGAATGGATTCAAAAAACAATTTTTATCAGGTGTTTGGATGCTTCTTTACTTAGGTTGTATGATTTTGATTT
Source organism: Peribacillus sp. ACCC06369 (assembly GCF_030348945.1). NCBI lineage: Bacteria > Bacillati > Bacillota > Bacilli > Caryophanales > Bacillaceae > Peribacillus > Peribacillus sp. ACCC06369. Next base: position 3,153,628 of record NZ_JAUCEN010000002.1, on the reverse strand, counting down.
CTTATATTGGAAGTGAGAAGTTCGGCGGAAAAAATATTCTTACATTTGGCTGGGATATGGTGGTCATCGCATGTCTGGCACTTTGCTTCTATTGGTGGGGAGTTAAGAGCGGGATTAAAACAGAATACTTGGCTGAGGCTGAAAAAATCAACAAAGAATTTATTAATAAATAACTCTTAGTGTAGACAACCAGCGATTTAATTGGTTGATTGAGCTGACAAGACGTTTAACAACCATGTCCCTGTTAGACATAAGGACTCGAAGTTTTTCTAAGGATTCTGGGCTATGATGAATGAATGTATAATAGCCATTTTTCACCATATCAGCGATGACGAGAGCGTCCTTTTTATCGCTCTTAGATTGGGTATTATCTCGGTTCTCTTTATTCCTTTTAACAAGGTGCGGATTTACGGTAACAACATCGCCGTTTTGTTCAAATAACCATTTTGATAGATTCAACCAGTAATGACCGGTAGGTTCCATGCCCACGATGGCTGTGCCTAAATGGTTTATTCGTTTAAGTTCTTTGATCCAACTTAGAAATTTAGTAAACCCCTCATCGTTATTTTCAAAGGTTAGAGGATGACCGACCACAATTCCTCGATAGTTAACAGCTCGAGCAACATGAAGTTGTTGTGCAATATCAATTCCTACAACAAGATGACGATTCGTGATTCTTTCAATTAGTTGATTTTGTTTGTTTTGCATTTTAAAATTCATAGTAGGCTTCCTCCTTAAGACTTTGAGTTAGATTGGTCTCTATACTCGTATTTTACTGAGGGGCTCTATTTTTTTCAAACCTGATATTTAACGATCTACAGGAATGCTAACGGGTGCTTTACTTCATTAAGGGAGTTGCTTTGGCAGCTCTTTTTCTTATAGAGCTATTGTGGCAGTTAGTCCGATTCCTTAGTGATTTAAGAAATTAGTTTTTCATTTGGGATTATCAAAGTCACCATTGATCAATGGGAGATAGAATCAAATATGGGAGAAATGATAATAGAACTATGCTTTTGAGGCACAATAAATTGAAAAGATATAAAAAGAATGCAAAGCGAGGAATTTTATGAAAAAGGTTGTAATGTTTTTCCTATGTCTTCTTATCTTAATTCTTCCATCACAAGTTTTTGCTCAACGAAAAGTACCTATTTTAATTTATCATTCGATTGACGAGTTTACTGGGCATGGTTCTAAGGAGCTATATGTAACTCCTGATAATTTCCAGAAACAAATGATTTATTTAAAAGACCATGGCTACACATTATTAACTTTTGATCGTTGGCAAGACATTAATAAAGAAAATAAACCCATTTTCATTACCTTTGATGACGGATACAAAAACAATCTGAATGCATTTGCTATCTTTCAAAAACTTGAAAACGAACGTTTTAAACCAAGTGGTACCATTTTTGTTATTTCTGACTTTATCGGTCGTTCAAACCGTTTATCGAAATCGGATTTAAAAATGATGGCTGATTCGGGTATAATCTCAATCCAGTCTCATACTGCTACACATCCTGATTTGGCGGAAATAAAAAATTATGAATATGAACTGAAAGGGTCCAAAGATAAAATTCAAAAAATAACAGGCAAACCAGTTAATGCTCTTGCGTATCCATACGGAAATTTCAATGACAAAGTCGTAGAAGAAACGAAGAAATATTATTTATTTGGACTTACGACAACTCCTGAACTATTTTCTGAGAAGGGCATTAAAGACGAACTTTATCTTTTACCATGAATTTATATCAAGTATTCAACTACTCTTGATGACTTTGCAAAGATAGTTGAAAGCGGTTCCTAAACCAGGTAATCGCTTTTTCTTTTGGAACCAAGGGAAAAGTACTTAATATTGTTTATAAGCAAATGGGTACGGAAATAGGAAAACATCAAATATAATTCAAAAGTTTAAGGAGATAGATATTGAACTAATTGGGTGATTTATGATTGAAGTTCTTTAAAAACAATGGAGTGGATGAATACCACCTTCGTGTGTCACCAAGTAACAAGCAAGCAATAGCTTTTTTTAAAAAAAGCAATGCTAGAACTTAAATTTGAGTTAGGTGTGAAAGTAATTAGAATGAAAGGTACAATTTAACTTTCACTCTTTTCAACTAACGGGTGCGTTAGCTGAAGCTCGGAGCTGTCTTTAAAGCAGCTTTTTCTTATGGGGGTGCCGCCAAGGGTACCGCAAAAAAGGTCGGGCAACTACTGCTCGACCTTTCAACTATACCCCACTACATAGTTAATGGATATTTATAATACGAAACTATAAAAATATCATTCCTCAATATGTATGTAGATTAGTTTTACTTTGCAAATAAGTGGTTGCCTATTCTAATGACTGTTTCCCTAGTGAAAATCCATTCATCTGTTGCCGAGGAAGGATTATAATAATAAACAGAACCATGAGTAGGATCCCAACCTTGTAATGCATCAATAACAGCTCGATAAGAATAGCTATTTGGGGTCAAATAATATTGCCCATCATGTACAGCTGTAAAAGCATTTGTCTGGAAAATAACATCGTAAGTATTTTTAGGAAAACCTGGCGTTGACATTCGGTTCAAAATTACTGCAGCGACAGCTACTTTTCCTTCATAAGTTTCTCCTCGAGCTTCTCCATGAACAACCCTGGCCATCATTTCAATACTATGTAATTTTTGTTGTGTTTGGAATCCAAAAACTCCATCTGGTAATAGTCCAGAATCTAGTTGAAGTTGATTCACTGCATGATCAGTAATTGAACCATAATACCCTGTTGGTTGACTGTTAAAGTAACCCATTTTCTTTAAATTTTCTTGTAAGTCATAAACTGCTTGTCCTTGACTTCCATTGTGTAAAATTTCTTGAGCAAAGATTGAATTTGGTATAAAAAACATGAAACAAATAAAAACAACAAACGACATTTTTTTTACATTTAACATCAAATAATACCACATCCTTCGATTCATTTTCCTACTATTCTACTTTAACATACAAGAAAAATAGATTTATCTTACATTATTCCTATTTTAAACCAAAATTTTAAAAAATTTTCAGGCAAATTTGTCTGTTTATTAGGTACCGCCTATTGCCATCAAGCTAAGAAAAAGGATTATATCCAAAACGAAAAAATAAGCTAATCTTTCTGTAAATGCTACTGAAGATAGCTTTTTTCGTTTTGGGGTATAAAGAAGTTTTAACTTGATGGGCATGCGGCAAGACTCCTTATGGAACTATCGGGGGGGCAGGGTAGTTGAAGAGTGCTGTTTGATCTGTATTCAACAATTGGGCCAGATTGTTAAAAAACACGAAAATGATTTTATTATTTTTTTAGTTATATAAATGTTTGGTAAAATAATAGCATGAACACAATTATGAGTATTGTTGATGATTTTTCTGAGCCTATGCAAACTTTAATTTTTGTGAATTAGTGATGAATCTCAAGGCTTTAAGGATAAAAGAAGGAGGATTAAATGATGAATGAATTTGGTACACTACATGAGTCAAACGGTCGTTATGCTTTAAGATTTGAACGATTTTTTCCTCATAATCCAGAAGATGTTTTCCTTGTCATTACGAATCCTAGTTACTTCTCCCAATGGTACCCTTTTGCCACAGGGGAGATGGATCTCAGACTTGGTGGCCAGATTGCCTTCGATGACGGTGAAGGAACGACATATAACGGTACCATTACAGAGTTAGAAAAGCCATATTTATTTGGTTTCCGTGAAGTTGATGATCTGATAAACATTTCATTGCAGGAAGAGGATAAAGGGTGTCGAATGATCTTTACCCATACTTTTAACGATGATTCATGGGCAGTTAATACCGCGGCAGGATGGCATAGGTGTCTGGATGTATTGGTCCAAATCGTCAATGGTAAACCAATTAAGTGGCACGATAACTCAACTAAGCTGCGTAAAATCTATAGTGAAGTATTTAATATGGAACGTTAAAACAATATAAAAAGTTATTCCATTATAGGGCGCGATTCTGGAAGAAGATTCGCTTTTCTTAATGAACTAACAGGTGCGTTAGTTCATTAAGAAAAAGTAAAAAAGTCGATTCCTATAACGTAAAGGAGATCGACTTTTTATGTTAGAATTCTTTTAGCGTATAAAATTTCAGAAATGGGCGGTATAGCTTGCTACTACAGATTGTAAACGTATACTTTTTTGTTGATATTCTAAAAATCAAAAAGCAGGAACGATTTTAAATTTTTAGGCATCACCTCATCTTTTTTACAATTAAAGGTGATCTTTGGTTGAATCAAAAAGTGGATCACCTGATTTATCCTGCTTCTTTTTATCTGTTGTTAACTCAGGATTTTCCCAATCTTCTTTATCTTCATCAGATACTAATCCCTTGGTTGCACCCTTGAATTCAGTTAAAGTACGTCCAAAGGCTCTACCGATTTCCGGCAGCTTTTTAGGTCCAAAAATAATCAAGGCAATGACAAGTATTAAAATTAAACCTGGTATACCTATACTTTGAAACATAATGCTTCCCCCAAGTAATTAAATTTTGTAATTCCTTTTAAATCATTTTTAGAATAACCTCAGTAAAAAAATCGTTAAAATCCAATATACTTATCAAGTTTTTTTAAGCCCTGATTTATTTTAATTACTGTTGAAGTTTTTGGTCGATAGTTCGAATCGCTACATAATTTTGAAATTGTACCTCTACTTATATTTGATGCTCTTTCTAACTCTAATTCATTTATGTCTTTTTGTTTATCCACCCATCTACCAAAATTACTTCTTTTTTTACCAAGTCTCATCACCATTGATGCTCCTTTTAATTAGTTTTAGCAGCGTTGGTTAATTTTTAATTCAACAATGTTGAACCCACAGCTCTACCAAGTTCGGGAATTGTTTATGGGTCCAAACAAGATTAAGGCATCCCTTAAAATTTCACAAAAAATGCAGTAAAGTACATGATTAATAGTCCAATCGCGAAACCAGAAAGGTTTAACCATGAAACAGATGCTTCATTATGTTTTCTATGATCTTCAATGAGCATTTTTGTTATTACATATATTACTTGAAGAATGGCCCCTGCTCCAATACCAAGGAATAAAGCTCCCCAAATTGGTGAGAAGATGAATCCGCCCACCCATGTACCCGCAATGGCGGGTGCACCTGCGATAACTCCAAGTAATAGAAAGTCTCTAAATCGAGGTGTGGCCTTTAATAAAGGAGCAGCGATTCCAATCCCTTCCGTGATGTTGTGAAGGGTAAACCCTATGATTAAAAAGGTTCCTAAAGCAGCTTCACCTAGTGCAAAGGAAGAACCAATTGCCAAACCTTCTCCAAAGTTATGAAGGCCAATTCCGGTAGCCATTAACAAAGCCAGACCAAAAGGGGAATATCCTTTCCTTTCTTGTTTTCTTTGTTGATACTGATCAAAGCCGATCAATAATAAAAAGGTTAAGGAAGCCCCAATTATGACAACCATATTCCCCTGAAATACAGAAGGTGCTTCTGCACCAATTTCAAATCCATCAGCCAGTGTCCCGACAAATAAGAATAAAAGGAGCCCAACGGTAAGAGCAAGAATCCCATTTATAGATTTTCGTGAGAAACGTTTCATAAATGGATACCACAACAACCCCAATGTGATCGGGACAATTCCAACGTAAAACCCGATTAAGCCGTAATTAAGGAAGTTGCTCCAGGTGGTTTCTGGAGTGAGTGTGGCAGCTGCAACTTCACCTTCCGTGATAATGCCATTCTCTGTGATTAACTTAATGGTATGTGGATCACCTTCCACCCATGGGTAAGAGATGGTCACCTTTCCCTCATCAAATCGTTCAAGTTTTGCTTGAGGAGAGACATTGTAATTCCACACCGAATCATTAACCATCACTTGAGAAATCGTTAAGGGTTTGGGTCCGGTATTACTAACAGATAATTCGAAACCGATTTTAGTTACCTTGATGCGTTCAATGTTCAAGACTTCTATCGGTGCTGCAGGATCTTTTTCTACACCTGCTCCATTTTTCAGCACCCATCCTAGCACCCCTATAAGTAATACTAACGGTATTAAAATAGTAATTAACCATTTGCCCTTCATATTATCCCTCCTTTTTTACTCGACCTCAAAGAATCCCATCCAGCCTAACTCAGCAAATTCACTTACATGGGCATGAAACATATATGTTCCCTTGTATGGAAAACGAACTTCAATAATTCCACGTTCTCCCTGACATTGCATGATGGTATCTGTGAACTGAGAGGGGTTATCGTTTCTGCCGGTTGGATAGTACGTAAAGTAATTCGCATGCAAATGAAACGAATTTAATAAGTCGAATTCTGTTAAATTACTTAGATAGATCCTTACGAGTTGATCTTTTTTGATTTTAATAGGGTGATTCATAAATGCGAAGGCATAGCCATTCACCGTATAAAACTCGTTTTCGCCGTCTAAATCCAAATCAAATCCATTCATAACCATGTTTAACTCTAAAGCCGGCTCTCTTGGCTTCTTAGGATCAATAATAAAATTACCGTATAAGCCTTTATGGATATGGCGGGCTAGGGGGAGTACATGGCAATGGTAAATTTGTAATCCGTATGGCTTCGCTTCAAATTCGTATGTGAATTTTTGTCCAGGATAAATAGAAGTTAAACCGTCCATCTCTGGAGGATGGATTCCGTGAAAATGAATAGAGTGGGGGTGGCTGCCCTGATTAATAAAGTGAAACCGCAAAAGGTCCCCCTCGGTACAACGAAAAGATGGTCCTGGAATTGTTCCATTATAAGTCCAGCCTGGAAATTTAATTCCTTTGGCAATTTCGATTTCTTTATCAATTGCCACTACGTCATATTCCCGGAGTGTTTGACCGTTGGGAAGCTTGGTTTCTTTTCCATAATCAAACTCAGTAAGGAGCCGTTCTGCCATTTTGTAACCTGTGGTTTTTGTTTTATCACTCATATTTGCATGATTGGAATGATTGCCATTCTTGTGAGACGAATTATTGGATGCCTGAGCCATAGTTGGAAATTGTGCCATTTTATTCAAGTAATAAGATCCAGCTACTCCAAACGCACCTGCAGTCCCCATCTTTAAAATATCTCTGCGGGAAACCTTTTTCTCATCCGACATTATTTGACCCCCTTCTAAAAAGTTTCCTGAAGGAAACTTTTTGTTGTATAAGCTATACTTTAAGTTAGGTACAAGTTTAATGTCAACTCTTTTTTTCAGAATACTTCGTATACGATGACAAGCATGCATGGATCTGATAAAGGTGGATGAATAAAGATCCATCCGAATGGTTACAGACGATATATTGCTGCAAAAAGGGTGGGAATGGATCTAGTCCTTTGCTTATCCATAGGGAATCATCATGGAATTCATAAAAAAACATACAGTTCTACTCTGCTGACTTGTCATTATAAGTGGGTACATAATGAAACCTATATATCTACCACACAATGTCCTTCCTGCAAATCATTGGAGTATCAAAAATTATAAGCCCATAATAAGAGTTGAATATGTACGTTAGTAATCGTGCAAGAGTCACAAATCAACTGTCATTTTGGCAGCTTTTATTGTTTCACTAACGGGCAGTTTAGTTTAATAAGAAAAGGTTTTTATATGACGGATAGAGAACTTCTTATGCAACAAACGGGGCAATATAGTTGAAAAAGGAACTTAAATGAAAATCTCGAATATCTAATGTAATCGGATAGCTAAAAATTTGATGACAGACAGGAGTTAGATACGATGATAAAAGGTTTCGGAGGAATATTTTGGAGAACTAAGAATCTTGAAGTTGTAAAAAAATGGTACAGTGAAGTGTTGAAGATTGAAATGGAAAATTGGAATGGGACGGTGATAAAACCCCAATTAGAAAATGAGACTATCTTTTCTTTCTTTACCGAGAATGACAGTTATTTTCCAACAGAACAACAAGTGATGTTAAATTTCCAAGTACATAATCTAAACGAGACTATTAAGCATCTTGAACATATTGGTGTATCTCTTGCAAAGAAAAAAAGAGATTAGTGAATTTGGAAAGTTTATTTGGATTGAAGATCCTGAAGGTCGACTGGTCGAGCTTTGGGAGAAATAACGAGTTGTAATTCATTTGCTATTGAGCTAACAGGTGTGTTAGCTGAAGATCGGAGCTGTCTTTAAGGCAGCTTTTTCGTGCGCCCGGCATGGGTGCAATCTATAGGGTGAAAGTCCCGAACCATGAAGGCAGTAGTAGTGGTTAGCTTAATGCAAGGGTGTCCACGGTGACGTGGAATCTGAAGGAAGCAAGCGGCAAACCTTCGGTCTGAGGAACACGAACTTCATATAAGGCTAGGTATCATTGGATGAGTTTGCGAAACAAAACAAAGTCCTTACTGCCGAAGGTGGTACAGAGTAAATGAAGCAGATAGATGGAGGGAAAGATTGCACTCTTACCCGGGGAGGTCTGATGACAGCCAAGTACACTTGGTAACCTGTCCAGTGATGGACAGCTGAATCATCAGAAGTCAGCAGAGGTCATAGTACTTGTCTACTCGAGAAGATAAGGAAGGACCGAACAGATTAAGGAGGATGAATACTAGGCGTTCGTTATCTGCGAAGAAGCAAACAATTCCTAACGGAACTTATTTGAAGGAAGATGTGGTGAATACACGGGGAACTTCAAAAGGGTGGAGCAGATAAAGGCACAAATAGACCATTTATCCACGTAGAAAGGATATCAACGATGTTAATGGAACAGATACTAGAGAGGGAAAACTTAATACAGGCATTGAAGCGTGTAGAAAGAAATAAGGGAAGCCATGGTGTAGATGGAATGCCGGTTCAAAACCTGAGACCGCACCTCGCAACCGAATGGTACAACATGAAAACTGCCCTTTTACAGGGTACCTATCAACCGAAGCCCGTCCGTCGTATCGAAATCCCGAAACCAAACGGCGGAGTTCGGCTATTGGGTATTCCAACCGTTCTAGACCGTTTCATTCAACAAGCCATTGCCCAAATATTAACCAGGATATATGACTCAACCTTTTCGGAGAATAGCTATGGTTTTCGCCCTAACAAACAAGGGCACCAGGCGGTTCGAAAGGCAAAGTCCTATATAACCGAAGGTTATACATGGGTAGTGGATATGGACTTGGAGAAGTTCTTCGATAAAGTGAATCATGACAAGCTCATGGGAATGTTAGAGCGGAAAATTGAAGATAAACGAGTTCTCAAACTGATTCGTAGATTCCTTCAAGCAGGCATTATGATAGGCGGACTTTTTCATAAAAGTGAGGAGGGAACTCCGCAAGGAGGTCCGTTAAGTCCTTTATTATCTAATATCATGTTAGACGATTTAGATAAAGAACTAGAGAAACGCAATCTTCGATTCGTAAGGTATGCGGATGACAGTACTATCTTTGTGAAGACACGAAAAGCCGCCAAACGTGCAATGGGAAATATCTCAAGCTTCATTGAAAATAAACTGAAGCTAAAGGTCAACTACGAGAAGTCGAAGTATGATCGCCCTTGGAACAGAACGTTTCTCGGTTTTAGTTTCACGAAGTCAAAGAAGAACCCGAAGGTTCTACTGGCTAAACAAACGGTGAAGAGAGTAAAGAAACGAATCAGGGAAATGACCTCGAGAAAATTACCGAAACCCATGAAACTCCGAATAAATAAGTTAAAGCAATACCTTAGAGGTTGGATGGGTTATTTCGCCCTCATTGATACTCCGAACGTTTTGAAGAATTTAGATTCATGGATTCGAAGAAGACTCAGGATGTGCCTATGGAAGCAATGGAAATTGCCAAGAACGAGAGTGAGGAAACTCAAAGGATTAGGCGCCCCATTTGGAAAAGCGTATGAATGGGGAAATAGCAGAAAGGGTTATTGGCGCATAGCGCATAGTCCTATTCTAGACAAAACCCTTAATAATGTTTATTGGCACCACCAAGGGTTAGTAAATCTATATGAACGATATACAAAACTACGTCAGACTTAAACTGAACCGCCGTATACCGAACGGTATGTACGGTGGTGTGAGAGGTCGGAGGCTAGGCGCCTCCTCCTACTCGATTTTATGCAACAAACGGGGCAGGTTAGTTCCATAAGGAATAACTTGGTTTTTTTTCTCCTTCATTTAAAAGCCACTTATTTACAGATCAACAGGGTAAGTAGAACCATTATTATGAATATTAAAATTCCATATTATCAATAATAAAAAGGTGATTTTTAACTTTGGAAGGAGAGGGTTTTATGAAAAAAATATTATTGATGGGATTTATTTTATTATTTCCTCTAAACATGGTGGCTGGAACAACCAGTGCATATGCTAAACCGCAAGTACAACGTATTAGCCAATCTGAGGTAAAGTTCGAAAATGAATTCAGGAGACTTTGGATTGATCATGTATTGTGGACAAGTAATTATATTACAAGTGCAACAACAGCTGGTGCGGAGGATCAAAAACAGGTACTGGCTAGGCTTCTGAAGAATCAGGAGGATATTGGTAAAGCTGTAAAGCCAGTATACGGAGAGAAGGCTGGGAACAAACTTACGGATCTGCTTAAGGAGCATATTGTTATTGCGGGAAAGATTGTAGATGCGGCTAAAAGCGGAAATAATGCCTTGGTGCAACAGCTAAACAAAGAATGGTATAGAAATGCTGATGAAATAGCCGCTTTCCTTAGCGGTGCCAACCCCTATTTGAAAAATGAAGATCTAAAAAATTTGCTGTATATGCATCTGAAATTAGTGACAAAATGATTTAACTGCAAGCTTAGCAAAAGATTGGAACGCAAGGATCGTTTCAATTGACGAAGGGGTCACACATATAATCCTAATGGCAGATACTATCTCTGCGGGAGTTGTAAAACAGTTTCCGGATAAGTTTTAAAAAAAACCTTAAGAATCCTCCAGCATTCAGTTGGAGATTCTTTCATTATGAGGGGCATTTGCTTATGTTTATAACACGATGTTTGTGTAACTGCATTATTGCTCTAACTGTCCCGTTACTTTAAGTACATTCCTTCTCAATCTCTATTTTTAACATAAATATCTAAATTAACAACCAAGTGTAATTCAATTATCTGGCCCGATTGCGGAACAAAAATAAACATCGCTTCAGCATCATGCGTGTTAGTCAATAAAAGTGTAAACAACCTAGGCATTTAGCAAGTTTATCAAGGGATGTGCTTAAATAAAAAGGTGAGTTAGCTTAAGATTGGAGCTGTTTTTAGGCAGCCTTGTTGAATAAGGAAAATGATCATTAGTGATGAAATTATTCTTTTTATAGTACGTAAGGGGCAGTAAAACTCAACAAAGATATTCGTTTGAAATATAGGTAAATTATGGTGTTGTGATTGATGAAATTGACGCAAACAAAAGATGTTTGAACCTAAGAAGCTTTGGTCATTTTTAACTATTTTAATAGTCAGTTTATTCTGATATTATGGAAGGGATAAAGATTGGAGGAGGAAATAACATAAAAAGCTTATTTTCAATCTTAAGTACCTTTGTGTTGGTTCTGGCAGGTGGAATGGTATTATGTACTTCTTCTGCACAAGCAAGTGTTCCTCAGTATTCTTTTCAAACAGAAGATGGAAAATGGGATGGTGAAATTGGAAATCCTAACATAGGTAGTGACCTAGAGGTAGAACTAGTTTCCCCAATCTATTTAAAGACCTCTTCTGGAAGTAAGTTATTGACTAATTATAGTAACTTATGGTCTCGTCTCTGCAATGCTAGTACTGGAAAGTGCACAGGCTATCATAGCTTAGCAGGTGGAAAGACATTATTCACAGGTATGAAAATAGGTAAATTCTATGTTGATGTGAAAGATGGATATTCTTCTGGCAAAGTATATGGAAAACTACAAATTATTTTCAAATAACTTGTATTACTTGCTACTCATTCTTAATGGGTAGCTTTTTATATGAAAAGTTTCTAATATAAATTAATATCTAAATATTTTTGTATAATTTACTAAAATTAATTAACACTGACCTTTTTTGTGTTGGAAGTGCATTTACTATTCGAATGGGATTAATAATTAATTCTTATAACTTTATAGTAATTCAGTATTTTACTGAATTAAGAAAAAATGATACAGTATTTTCTATATTTACAAATATTTTTAAATGGGAGGTTATTCATAGAATATGTATAAAAGCTATTTCTTCTTTCTCATTCAATAGTCAAATGAGAAAGGAATGATCTACTCTATTTATTGACATATTGTGTAATGATGCTATTAATCTTTCGTTCAGGGAGGACAACTTATGAAAAAGTTTTTTGCTTTTCAAGTGTTAATTGCATTGTTTATTGGAGCACTTATCGGACATTTTTTTCCTGTACTTGGCCAATCTTTAAGACCAATTGGCGACGCTTTTATTCATCTCATTAAAATGATTGTTGTGCCTATTGTTTTCACTACTATTGTCATTGGGTCATCAGGCGACGGAAACATGAAAAAAATGGGTTCATTAGGACTTAAAACAATTATATGGTTTGAATTTATTACCACTCTGATTCTAGGTATTGGTCTTTTACTTGTTAACATTTTAAAGCCTGGTGATGGGCTTAATTTGTCCCATCTTGCCCAGAAAGATATAACACAATTAAATGAAAGCGTTACCAAAGTTGTCGATTTTAAAACGATGCTTGTTAACATCATTCCAAGCAACATTGTTGATGCGATGGCAAAAAGTGATTTATTAGCTGTTATATTCTTCGCTATTTTATTTGGTGCAGCTGCTGGAGCAATTGGTAAAAAGTCAGAGCCGGCAATGAAGTTTATGGAATCAGTTGCAAATATCATGTTTAAACTGACACAAATGGTCATGGTAACCGCACCGATTGGTGTACTATCTCTCATGGCCGCCTCTGTAGGTCAGTATGGTATCGCCCTATTAATCCCTATGGCAAAGTTGATTGGGGTTGTGTATCTTGGACTTGCTATTGTTATTTTCGTTCTGTTTCCAATAATTGCTTGGTTCTTGAAGATTTCTTACTTTAAAGTGTTTCGAATGGTATGGGATTTGTTCCTTATCGCTTTTTCTACAACAAGTACGGAAACCATTCTGCCTCAGTTAATGGATCGAATGGAAGCATACGGTTGTTCGAAACGTGTTGTTTCATTCGTTATTCCTTCTGGGCTATCACTGAATTGTGATGGTTCGACATTGTATCTTTCTGTTTGCTCTATTTTCTTGGCACAAGCATATGGCATCCCGATGGATTTTGGCCAACAGTTGATTGTAATGGGTGTTCTTGTTGCAACGTCAAAAGGAATTGCTGCTGTTCCATCCGGTTCGCTGGTTGTCCTTTTAGCCACAGCCTCAGCAGTAGGGCTTCCTGCAGAAGGCGTTGCAATTATAGCAGGCATTGACCGTGTGCTGGATATGGCACGTACTGCTTGTAATACTCCTGGACATGTTCTCGCTTGTATTGTGGTTTCGAAGTGGGAAAAAGAGTTCCGTCAGGAAGAATGGAAAGCTCAAACCGAACAGTCAAGCGTTCAGGCATAAGATTAAGATAAAAGGAGCACACATGTTTTTGTTGTTCTCCGTCAAATGTTGGGGTGATGGTCTTCGGACCTCACCCTTTTTCATGTAAATCCTCATCCTTTTAAACTTTTGGGCTATTAAAACCTATTACGGTGCAGGTGATAAAATAAGAGAATCGATATGGAGGTAGCGCATTGAAAAAAAATGCTGGGTTATTATCAGTTTTCCTTTTTAATGATATGAGTAACTAATTTTTTTGTTTAGCACCTGTTGTTGATTTTATTGGAAATCATATTTTCTTAATAACGATTTCAGTATTTATAGTCTCTTTAATACTAGCTTTCCTGTAAAAAAGGGTTTGGAGAAAAGCTGCGTTCGGCACATTAAGAGCAATAGTTGTTATATTGAAGTTATTCTATGGTTTGATGACAATTTTATAAATACAAGGAGAAGTTTTATAGTCTGTCATTGGAAGCCAGGTTTTTTCTTACTTCTTATAATGCAGTTGGTCAAAAAAAGTATTTAAAAGAGGAAAAAGATGTTGCAGCTTTTTATCATGAACTAGGTGCTAAAGAACTCAGGGCTGCAGGATACAATCATTCATCCGATAAATGAAAATTTTAGAGAAAGATATTGACATCCTATTAGCTGGTTTACTTCAAAAACTAGGGTTGATGCGGCAGTCTTTTTTATGGAACTAAAGGGGGGGATCTTCCTTAGGTGTAGAGTGACAATTTTGTTCATTAATACAACTAATATTCATTTAAATTTCAGAAGTTTCTGGTTGGAAACCTCCTATATTTCTATCTTCGACTACCATGCGCAATCCACGCTTCGGTCTGAGTGTAATAGACGGAAGTGGCTTTACTTCATGATGGTCAGGCGCCAGTCTTATCCGATATCGTTGAGCAATGCATGCTAGGACAAGCACAGCTTCCATCACTGCAAAATGATTACCGATACAAACTCTCGGACCTCCGCCAAATGGAAAGTAAGCGAACGGAGGTAGGGTTTTCATAAAGTTGTTTTCAAATCGCTCAGGTTTAAAGGAATCTGGATTATCAAAATACTCAGGCTTGTGGTGCATCACATACTGACTCAACAGGATCATATCTCCTTTTTTAAAAAGATACCCTCCAATTACCACATCCTCCGCCACTTCCCGTTGTATGATATAGGCAGGCGGGTATATGCGCATTGATTCATAGATAACATTTTGTGTGAATGTTAATTTCATAAAATCGCCAGGTGTTAGATTACGGTTGCCGATTACGCTATCTATTTCATTGAAAAGTTTTGTTTCCACATCAGGGTGTTGGGAAAGCAAGTATAAGGTCCAGGAAAGCACGTTTGCTGTTGTTTCGTGACCGGCAAGGAAAATGGTCATTAACTCATCACGTAACTGCTTGTCTGTCATAGCTAAGCCATCCTCATCATCTCGAGCATCCATTAGAATCCCAAGCATATCCTCATGTCTCTCTGCCACTGTTCTACGTTTTTCAATAAAGCCATAAATCACCTTATCAAGTCTCTGTTTCGCAATTTTATATTCACGGTTGTTTTTAGTTGGAACCCATAGTGGCATTTGAAGTGTTCGCATTCTTTTAACGGCAATTCTCATGAAGGCTTCTATAGGTTCCCCGAGCATGCCATATCCTTCTTTGAGGTTCATGCTGAACATGGTCTTGCTGATAATACCCAGTGCAAGGCTCATCATATCCTCCGTAATAATCCTTTCTTCTCTGTTTTTCCAAGTGGAAATATAGTCCATTGTTATATCAATCATATCCTGACCATAATTGCTAATATGAGACTTTTTGAAAGAGGGTTGAATAAGCCTTCTTTGGCGCATGTGAATTTCTTTTTCACTTGTAAGAAGGCCTTCTCCGATTACTGGTTTTAAAGCAGAGAAGTCCTTTGATTTCAAGAAGGATTTTTGTTTTGTTACAAGTACCTGCTTAATTAAATCTGAATTTGAAATAAGGTAAACATTATGGAAAGGTCCAAAACGAATTTTAGCAACTTCTCCATATTCTTTTGCTAAACGGGTAAGAAAGCCAAGTGTATCTGAAATAAACTCCTTTGAATGGCCAGTAATTAATTTTCCTTTTGGGCCTGGAGAATCATTTGAAAAATCTTTGTCACTCATTGGTTTGTTTCCTCCATTTCGGTAAAATTACTTGTATTCATTCTATGAGGAAAGTATTGATTGGTTTGGACAAGTTGTTAATAAGAAGACTAACAAATACAATATTTTTTAAAGATGGTTAATCAATTTGAATGAAATTATAAGTGTGTATAAAGGAATACTATTAATAAACGAAATCAAAGTGTTTATGAAATTGTAAAGGCACCCATCCCTGGTTGTCACTTTCTTTTACTAATGAAAGCAGGTATGTATGGAACTACCTTACAAAAGTTATTATCTTGTTGAACTAATAAATATGGGGTTGGAAACAGCTCCATTTTCTTATGCAACTAAACCAGCCAATAGTTTGTCAATATTTTTCAATAAAACCTTAAAATATTTCATGCTATACTAAATTTGTGCATACCAAATAACCTTCCAAGTTTCTGTGTTTGGAAAGTTCTGGGTGGTTTAGTTATACTTTCAAACTAGCCTATCTTGGAAAGGTGAGTTGCTTTTTAAAAGTGCATAAATCCAATGTAAGAGTTTATTGGCACATGCTATCACAGCTACTTTAAAGGGCTTTCCTTCTTCACGTTTCTTATCATAAAACTCTCGTAATCGCTTGTTACGAGGGATGATTTCATCTGTCGTTTTCTTCTTGCGACAATCACGAATGGCACATTTAACAGCCATATACAAGGCGTGTCTTAGTCTGCCAGAACCTCTTTTGGTAATCCGATTTACTGTGCCTTTAAATTTACCTGATTCAAAGATACTTGGATCAATTCCGGCAAATGCCACTAGTTTTTTAGGGTGATTAAACCGTTCAATCTCTCCAATTTCAGAAATAATCGTTGCAGCGATTTTTTCACCGATTCCAGGGATGGATTGGATAATCTTATATTCTTCAATTTCTTTTGCCAAAGCATCTATCTCGTCTTCAAATTTGGATAGGTGCTTTTGGTATTCTAGAAGCATTTTTATATACATTTCAAGGCTTAAAATGTGACTCTGATATAAGGTTCTCTGAAAAGGGTTTCGAGCTGAGGCAGCCGTAAGTTTCTCTGCCTGTGTATTCGCCCACTTTTTAGAACGACTTGGACAAAGTTCATTAATCCTATTTGCTACAGTTTCTTCACCGACTGCTAATATGTCTTCAGAAGTAGGGAATTCTAATAGAGTAAGCAAAGAAACAACCGAATACAAATCTCCAAAAACCCCTCTATATTCAGGAAATACTTGATCAAGAACAGCCTGGAACTGTAGTTTTGTTTGTACATAGATACCTGTTATATTTTCGTGTTGTCTTGAAAGATTACGAAGATTTAAGAGTTGTATCCCTCGTTTTTTATAAGGCTCTAAATCCTCTTTATAGTACAGCTCGCAGAGGTGACGTGCATCGATTATATCTGTCTTTACTTTGCGTAAACTTGAGCTCTTCGCACGATAAGAAATGAGTGGGTTAACGACAATTAATAAGTAGCCTCTCTCCTCAAAATACTGTACAACTGGCGTATGATAATGCCCCGTGGATTCCAATACAATCGGAGGTTTGATTCCTGTTTTATTTTCTATTTTTCTCAGAAACTGAAATAGCGTTTCTAATCCTTCAATGGTATGTGTAACTTTGAAACTGCCTTGATAAGGCTTCTTCTTTTCCAAGAATGCTTGAACCTGACTTTCACCTTTAGCTACATCCAGACCAACCACTGGATTCATTTTTTATCTCCTCCAAAAACATAATATTTGCCGGTAACCCCTAATCCTTCTTGCAGTATCATAGCTTCGCTTGTTATACGAGATCTTGGTCCCAACCAGCCAAATCATGTTTAAGCAAGTAGGGGGCGAACTGTTTAGTTGACGGGATCTTAAGCCCCACGGGCAGGTACGTTCTACCCCGGCTACCGTTATATTAAAACTATATAAAAATTGGTCAACCAGAAATATCTGGCTGACCTAATAATACGAACAGGGCAGGTTAGTTCCATAAGGAAATGGATTATTTTACACTTATGAATAATTACTCTTTATTGTTATTATTTTCTTAAAGGTCAATTATTTTGTATTTGATATCGTTAATTCACCATTTAAGGAATGTGATTTACTGTGACAGCAATAAATACAATTAACTTCGTTACAAAGTTATTACTTTTTTTAATTTTTTTCTCTTTTAATACATATATTTGTTTTTATGCAAAAGACAAAACAGAAGGCATAGTTACTGCTAGTATAGGTATCTTTCTAGTGATTTTAGTGGCAACCATTGGATTTCTTCTAGAAAAAAATCAAAAGTAATCGGATATTCCAATCTCGGAATATTTATTGCAGCATCAATAAGGCAATTAACAGATAAAATTACAGATAAATTGTAGGTTCCATAAAATACATAGTTAAATAACTTAATCTTAATCTTAATGAACTAACAGGTGCGTTAGCTGAAGATCAGAGCTGTCTTTAAGGCAGCTTTTTTTTTATGCGACTATCGGGGCAGGATAGCATTCCTGTAGTTCGTTATTTTTCAGCTTTGAAAAAAATAGGGCTCCTCAGTAAGATATGAGTAAGACACCACTCTAACCCAAAATCTTAGGAGGAACCCTAATATGAAGTTTAAAATGCAAGATAAACAAAATCAACTAATAGAAAGAATTTCCGATAAACACCTTGTTGTTGGAGTGGATATTGCCCAACAATTACATGTGGCTAGAGCAGTGAATTTCCGTGGAATTGTAGTCGGAGATCCACTTGCATTTGAAAATAATGAAGATGGATTTGCTAGTTTATTAAAATGGATGGATAAGCTTCAAAGATTAAATAAACTGGATGCAGCCATCGTGGGAATGGAACCTACAGGCCATTACTGGATTAATCTTTCAAAATGGCTATTTAAACAAGGAATTGAGGTAGTGACAGTAAACCTTCACTTAGTAAAAAGGAATAAAGAAAACCGTGATAATACTCAGTCCAAAAGTGATAAGAAAGATGCCCTGGTCATCGCCGATATGGTGAAGAACGGTTACTACGCCTTTGTCAGGAACACTTCAGAATCATTTGAAATAATTAGGGTCCTTATGTCTAACCGTGATGTGGTGGTTAAACGACTCGTTAGCACTATTAAGAATCCTCTGGCTGCCATTGATGCAGCAAGGGAACGGTTTGAAAAGTGGCTCAGAATGCCAGAAAAAGTTGCATGGCATGCCTGCAAAAGGATTTATTAATCAACTTCATAAAACCTTCAGGAGGGATTTATATGTCATTAAAAGTAGGAGATATCATTACGTTTGAACGGACTTTTACAGTAAGGGATGTTGAATTATTTACAGAGATTTCAGATGAAGGGAATCATCATATAACCCCAGATGAACAGGGAAGACTTGTAATTCAAGGATTATTAACGGCAACTCTACCAACAAAAGTAGGTGGAGATCATCACGTAATGGCTCGTACTATGAATTTTGAGTTTTTAAGACCTGTGTTTACGGGGGATACAATAATTTGTGAGGTTAAAATTGAAAAATATGAAAGGCAAGAAAATAATAGAACAGCTATAATTGCATTCTTTTTATGTAAAAATCAGAATGAAAAAGAAGTATTAAAAGGGGATTTTTCAGGTGTAATACTTTAAATTCTTTATAAGTTTCCTTAACTAGGTGCTTAGTAAAATGGCTGGGGTCCCATTTTGTAGCTTTTTCATATTTTCCATTTAATCACGCGCTCCTCTGGAATAACTAAAAGTCCAATTTCTCAATTTTAATGCTGAGAAATTGGGCTTTTTAATATTGTGATTTCCTGGTTAACGTGGTAAATCCGCATTTTCCTGAAGCTACCCGATTTAGTAAAAGAGACATAAGCTACAATTACGGGGGGGAGTTTTTATAACCAAGCCTTTTTTAGGAGCTCCACGCCAAGCTGGATTTCCTCACAAGAAAGATTACTAAAACCAAGTTTAATAATGGGGTTATCGGTATTATTTTTAATAAAGTAGAGTGAAGTAGGATACACTTTAACACCATGAAATGAAGCTCGCTCTATTAGCCATTCTTCTGAACGTTTCAGATGTACTTTGATTAATAAATACAAACCGGACTGCTCACCAATAATTGATATAATTTGATCGAATTGCTTTTTTAATAATGATACCAAGAGCTGCATTTTTCGTTTATAAACAAGACGCATACGTTTAATATGGCGATTCCATTCTCCTTCTTCCATAAATTTAGCCATTGTGAGTTGGCTTAGAAGTGAAGTGGTACTCTCAAAATGAAGAAATTGGTCTTTATAACGGTTTAAAAGTGGTTCTGGCAACACCATATAACTTAAACGAATTCCTGGAAGAAAGGACTTTGAGAAATTCCCTAGATAAATGACTCTTGCAGAATCAATGGATGCGAGAGCTGGAAATGGTTGTTGCGTATAGCGAAATTCACTATCATAATCGTCTTCGATAATATACCCTTGCATCTTGTTAGCCCAATGAATAAGCGTTTGCCGTTGTTGAATGGACATGCTTACCCCATATGGACTGTGATGGGAAGGTGTTACATAGATTAATCGTGATTTCATTTCTGCCAATTGTGAAAAATCAGCACCTGCTTCATAAACTGGTAAAGTTTCAATCGTCAAACAATGGAATTGAAAAGCTTCCCTAGCGCCATCATATCCAGGGTCTTCTACTGTAACGCTTGGAAAATCATCCTTTAGTATATGTCCAAGATTGATAAGCATTTGTTGGGTACTACTGCCGATAATAATGGCATTTTCATCTGTTTTCACCCCACGGGATTGGAGTAAGTATGTGGCAATTTGTTCACGTAGGCACACCTCACCAAAGGGTTCCCCATATTGAAAGCTCTCCTGTAACGTTAATACTTGATTGGCAATCCTCCTCCAAATTTTTAGAGGGAAATGTGTTTGATCTACGGCACCTGCTCGGAAATCAATGAGTGTAGGTGTCACTGACTCTCTTTGCTTTTTATTATGAGGAATTAACTCTTCTTGGGATAAAAGTGGCTCTAATTCATTTACAAAATAACCTTTTCTCCCTTCTCCTCGAATATAACCTTCAGCTACAAGTTGATCATAAGCCATTAATGTCGTATTGCGACTTACTTGAAGGGAATCTGCAAGTTGACGAATGGAGGGCAATTGTTCATCAGCAAGTATGTCACCCCGATCAATAAATAACTTAAACTGCTCATAAATTTGTTTGTATTTGGGAGAATCATCCTTAAAAGCAAAAATGGTATTTATCATTTACGACCCCCTTTGACATGTTTATTTATTTAGAATTGTACCTTTTTATATGTCAGTTTGTATAATACTATATTTCTTAGATGACGTACTCGATTATTAAAGGTAGAAATGAGGATATAAAAAGTTGCTATGATCGTGAATAAATAATATTTAAGAATCAATGTTTAAAAGTTTATATCAGTTGGAAAGGAGATTTTTTATGTATATCCCTAAGCAATTTGAAATAAAAGAATTAGCAGTAGCCTACGATGTAATACAGGAGAATGGTTTTGCAACATTGTGTTCAATGCATGAAGGCATACCTTTTGCTACACATTTACCACTGCTTTTGAATAAGGAGAAAAACTATTTGTATGGTCATCTTGCTCGTCCGAACCCTCAATGGAAAGATATTGAAAATCAAACAGTCTTAGCAGTTTTTCATGGTCCTCACTGTTATATCTCTTCCTCTTGGTATGAGACGAATCAAGCAGTACCAACATGGAATTATGTGACTGTTCATGTATACGGCGAAGCCGAACTAATTGAGGATGAACAGGAGTTAACGGATTCCTTGCATGACATGGTATTGAAGTATGAAGCCCCTGATAGCTCATACAAATTGCAAGATTTAGACGCTGATTTTCTCGCTGGAATGAACAAAGGAATTCAAGGCTTCAAAATAAAAATCAAAAAGATAGAGGGAAAAGCGAAGTTAAGTCAAAACCATTCATTACATCGACAAGAGCTAGTTATTAATCACCTGGAACAGATCCAATATACAGATGAGCAAAAAATTTCCTTTTTAATGAAGGAAAACCTAAAAAAATAACGTTGAATGTTACTGCACTAACGGGAGTGTTGATCCAATAAGGATTTACACTCTTTTTGTTTAACTTCTTTTACTAATGGAGCAGATTTCAATAATAAGGAACACTTAGAACGTTTTTACACAAGTGCAGAGAAAATCTTAGCAGCAACGTTTTTTTCACTATCAGTTAATGGAAGAAAAATTGGAGCCTTTTTAAATAACGTTGCATGTTATTTCCATTAAGCTAGTCAAAATCTTAACAGATTTCAAAATGTTAAGCCGTATGAGTATTTTTAAAAAGATATGCATGTACTGGATTAATTTAACAATCGATATATAAAATATAACAAAAAATCACGGTCC
Organism: Peribacillus sp. ACCC06369; assembly: GCF_030348945.1. Lineage (NCBI taxonomy): Bacteria > Bacillati > Bacillota > Bacilli > Caryophanales > Bacillaceae > Peribacillus > Peribacillus sp. ACCC06369. The sequence goes on along the minus strand of NZ_JAUCEN010000002.1, from coordinate 3,131,637 downwards.
CTTTATACGGATATAAAATTCCAGAGTTATTCTTAATTTACATCTAGAGGGAGGGATCGGAAGTTGTCAAAATTTCAGGCCATATCTTCTTTGTGCATCTTGGTATTTATTATCATTTTCGTAACTTATAAAATCACAGCATTCTCATCCAATCATTCCACAACGAATCATTCCACATCAAACCGCTACATTCAAGTACAATTGTTAGGCGTTAATGATTTTCACGGCCAACTAAACAAATATCAAATGGTTTCAGGAACGATGGCAGGGGGTGCTGAATACCTGGCTGCCTATTTAAAAAAATATATACAAAAAAACCAAAATACACTACTTGTTCATGCTGGTGATATGGTAGGAGGAAGTCCTCCAATTTCTTCTCAATTTAAAGACGAACCCACGATTGAACTTTTAAACCTCCTGCACTTTGATGTCGGGACACCTGGAAATCATGAATTAGACCAAGGCGTAAATGAAATGAAACGTCTTATTTATGGAGGATTCAATAAAAAAACAGGTTATTTTCAAGGTGCCAATACTTCTTACATTTCTGCAAATATCATCGATAGAAAGTCGGGTACTCCCTTGTTATCACCGTATGTTATTAAACAAATTGACGGAATTAATATTGGATTTATCGGTGTGGTCACAAAAGAGACCAACCTGTATGTGGCACCTGAAAATCGAAAAGAAGTAGAAATTACGGATGAAGTTTCAGTTATTAACGGAACCGTTAAGATTTTAAAGGAAAAAGGGATCAAAGTAATTGTTGTACTGGCACATGATTCAACTAAATCTGATCAGACAGGAGCAAATTCCAGTGGAGCTTTAGTGGAGATGGCTCCAAAAATCGATGATGAGGTCGATGTCATTTTTGCCGGTCACAGCCATGAATATGCCAATACCGTTGTAGCCGGTAAACTGATCGTTCAAGCTTATTCTAATGGGAAAGCCTTTTCTCAAGTAAATCTTGAAATTGACCCACATACTAAAAATATTGTTAAGAAACAAGCAAAGGTTATTGTCACTTCACATCATCAAATAAAACCAGATAAAGAAACGGTGGCTCTTCTAAATAAATATAGAAAAAGATTGGGGAGCTATTTTAATCAGGTAATAGGAGAAATGCCTGAAGAAATCACACGAAAACAAGATGCAAACGGTGAATCCCCATTAGCGAAAATGATTGCAGAATCTGAGCGGGAAGCCATGGGGGTAAATATAGCTTTTGTCCATCAAGGCGAAATGAGGAAAAGTTTTAAAAAAGGGGATATCACTGTAGAAGACCTTTATACAAACTTGCCCTTTGGTCATAGTATCAGTAAGTTAATCTTAACAGGAGACCAAATAAAACTTGCTTTAGAACAGCAGTGGGCGAAAGATTATGAAAATAGGTTACAAACGGTTGGTTTAACGTATGATTGGGACCCAAAGGCTCCAATTGGCAACCGCATTGTTGCGCTAAAAGACATGAAGGGTCAAGAGATTCAGCCAAACAACGAATATGAAGTAGCGGTTAGTAATTATTTAGCTTCAGGCGGTGATAACTTCACTGCATTTGAACAAGGTAGACTCGTGGAATCCGGTCCACAAGTCGTCACTGCACTTATACGCTATATCCAACAGAAGTATCCCCACGAAATTTTTCCTCATTCATTGAAAGAATGAAGGGGAAAATACAAGGACTTGCATAAGTGGCAGCTCTTTTTCTTATGAAGTTAAAGGGGCTGGTTAGCTCTTTAAGGAAAGTGGAAGGTAAATCCAATTAATAGTATAGTCATATGTACTAGATCCTTTTTGTGGTCTATTTCATGATCGAAGAAAAATTCAGCTGAGGTGTATTGTACCAAATAATTTACATTGCTTTTATTTTTCGAGAAAGTAAAGGTACAATTAATACTTATATAGTTTAATGATGATAATAAAAAATAATGAGGTAGGGAAAAAAATGATTGCAAAAACAGAAGAAGATTTTAATGGTTTGAAGGAAATTGGCAAAATTATTGCCTCCATTAGAGATGAATTGGTACAAAGAACAATTCCTGGCATAACGACCAAAGAACTTGATGATATAGCCGGAGAACTTTTAGAAAAAGCAGGTGCAGTTTCAGCTCCAAAAGGTGAATATGATTTTCCTGGCTATACTTGCATTAGTCTTAATGAAGAAGTGGCACATGGTATTCCGGGTCATCGGGTTATTCATGAAGGGGATCTAGTAAATATAGATGTATCTGCTTCAAAGAACGGTTATTTCGCAGATACAGGAATCTCATTTGTAGTAGGAGAAGGAGAAGAAGTATTAACGAGAATATGCGACGTTGCTAAAAAGGCATTTGAAGCAGGTCTTAAGAAAGCAAAACCCGGTTCCAAAAAAAGTAGAATCGGAAAAGCAGTATTCGAAACAGCGAGACAGCATGGATTCACTGTTATCAAAAACCTAACAGGACATGGTGTTGGACGTAGAATACACGAAGCACCTGACCATATTTTAAATTATAATGATCCATGGGATAATGAAATATTAAAGGAAGGGATGGTTATCGCATTCGAACCATTTATCTCAACCTTTGAAGAAGAAGTATTCCAAAAAGAAGACGGTTGGACCTATGCTACAGAAAAAAGTTATGTAGCTCAATTAGAACATACGATTATCCTTACTAAAAATGGTCCGATTATTGTCACACTTTAATTCAAGCAATGAAGTTTCTAAAATTATAAGCCCTTATTTAGACTTTGTGAATTGTGAATAAATGTACCTAAACTAACAAGTGCGTTAGCTGAAGATCGGAGCTGTCTTTAAGGCAGCTTTTTCTTTTGGAACTATCGGGCAGGTTAGTTGCGCGAAATGTTTCTAGGTTAAATCGGATGGACTTCAAATAGGATTGTTCAGCAAGAATCGTCCCAGGTTCAATGGTGAATTATGTTAAAATGGACAATTTGATTTTTCGGCCATTTTAATATTTGCAAATGGGGAATTCAAGAATTATTTTTCTACAGATGCAATGATGTCTTCAGCTAAGAGTTTAGAACCACTAGCACCTTTTAAATATTTCAATGTTCCTTCACTAGACCAATCAAATATCTTTATACTGCTTATTCTTTTATTTACTTCTTTAATGTTTAACTGGTTAGAAACAAAATTATAATTTGAAGGAATAATTTTATTGCCGGCTATAGTTAAAGCATTTAAACAGACTATTTGAGTTACAACAGGTAACAACTCTTTTATACAATTAAAATAAGTAAGAGTTATATTATGTATTTTTTCCTTGAGTAATTCGGCTATCTTTGTATTTTTAATTAATAACAAAAGAAAGTTATATACATTTTGTAAAGTAATATGCTTTTCTTTAGTTCTTTTGCCAATTAACGTTCCGTTATTATACAAGGGGCTGTTAGGGTCAATAATTAACTGTGTTGCAATCCAACTAATTTCTTCATCTAAACAGTGAAAAGTAATGAACGCAGATTTAATATTGCATTGTTTTGTACATACTCCGATTCCCCCAAAATCCGGAGTTTTTGCCTATTAATCTGCCTATATCTGGACGGATTTTTTCATCTCCACTCTTCACTGTAATAAAGTTAATTATTTCATGCTTTCTTGGAACAGTTCCGTTAAAACGAAGTCATATCTAGCCGATTGTAATAATTAAGGTATAATGATAGGGAAAGATATTTTGTAACGGATTAGGTGAAGATGATCATGAAGCTAATCATTGCGGAGAAACCAGATCAAGGTTCAACGTTAGCAGCTCAATTTAAAACGAAGAAACAGCAAGGCTATATAGAAATCATGCCGAATGAACTTTTTCCCGATGGAGCTTATGTAACTTGGGCCGTCGGGCATTTATGTCAACTCGTTTCCCCGGAAACCTATCATTCAAAATGGAAGAAATGGTCGATGGAAACGTTGCCGATGATTCCGGAGAAATTTCAATATGAAGTGACCCGGCAAAAGGCAAAGCAATTCAATGTTGTGAAGACATTGCTTAGGAAACCGGATGTCGATGAAATAATTCATGCAGGTGATGCCGGGCGTGAAGGAGAATTGATTGTACGCAATATCGTCAATCTATGCAATGTCAATAAGCCGATGAAACGTTTATGGATTTCCTCTTTGACCCCAAAAGCGATTTATGAGGGATTCCAAAATCTGAAGAGCGAGGAAAAAACCAGGCCGCTCTATTATGAAGCGTATACGAGAGCTTGTGCGGATTGGGTTGTGGGAATGAATGCATCGAGAGCGTATAGTATTTTATTGAAACAAAGGGGCGTTTCGGATGTGTTTTCAGCTGGTAGGGTTCAGACACCTACTCTCGCTTTGATAGTGAAGCGGGAAATGGAAATTGAGCAATTCAAGTCTGAACCGTTCTGGGAAGTGTTCGCTGACTTCAAGATGGATGGTAAAAAGTATCAGGGGAAATGGCAGCAGAACAATGATCCCAGAATCAAGACAAAAGAACTTGCTGATAAAATTGCCGCTTTTTGCAAGGGTAAAGAAGCAGAAATTGCAGAGATGGACACAGAAAGAAAAGAATTTCAGCCACCTTTGCTATTTAATCTATCGTCATTGCAGGCTACAGTAAACAAGATATATAAATATTCACCGAAACAGACTCTCGATATTGTACAAAGTTTATATCAAAAAGGGATCGTTTCTTATCCACGTTCAGATTCCAATTATGTTACGGAGGGGGAAGCCGAAACATTTCCCGATATATTGCAAAAACTAAGTGGATTTTCAGAATATGAGTCCCTGTTTCCTTTGCCACAACCGAACATCATGAATAATAAACGGTTTGTAAATGAAAAAAAAGTGACTGATCACTATGCAATTATTCCGACGGAGCAGGTAACCGACCCAAAGCGGCTTTCCGCTGAAGAACGGAATATTTATGACTTGGTGGTACGCCGGTTGATTGCTGCTCATTATGAGAAAGCCATTTTCGATTACACCACCATTAAAACGCTTGTCGATAAGCGTGCCGAATTCATTTCAAAAGGCAAGCAACAGATCCAAGAGGGATGGCGCAAAGTGATTTTCCAAAATGACAAGGATGATGATGATATCATTTTGCCGTCCGTTTCAAAAGGGGATACCGGAAAGGTCGCCAATATAAAGGTGAAAGAAGGAAAAACACAGCCTCCTAAGCGCTATACAGAAGGTCAGTTGATCACATTGATGAAAACTGCCGGAAAGCATCTGGATAATGAGGAGCTAGAAAAGGTGCTGATGAAAACCGAGGGCCTCGGAACGGAAGCGACTCGAGCTGGGATCATTACCATGCTGAAAGATCGTAAATACATTGATGTCAAAAAAAATCAGGTGTTTGCGACTGATAAAGGGAAAGTGCTGATTACTGCCATCGGGGAGAAAATCCTGGCTTCACCTGAAATGACGGCCAAATGGGAACAGCGTTTAAGGGAAATTGGTGAAGGGAAGGCTTCAGCCGGCGGCTTTATGGAAGCTGTTAAGAAGATGTCAGCAAAAATAATCAGTGATGCCGTGGAATCATCGGAAAGCTGGGATTTTCAAGGGCTGGACACCGAGTCGATTCAACGGAGCGGCCCTAAAAGGAAAAGCTCAGCATCTGTGGGCAGCTGTAAACTATGCGGTTCTAAGATTGTCGATAAAGGGGAATTCTATGGATGTGTAAGTTATCAAAAAACCAAGTGTAATTTTACTATCTCCAAAAAAATCCTAAATAAGAAAATCAGTCAAGCAAATATAAAAAAGCTGTTGGCGAACGGTGAAACGGATTTGATAAGTGGTTTTAAAAAAGGAGAAAAGACTTTTGATGCCATATTATCCTGGTCCGACTCTGAAAAAAAGATCAGTTTTACATTCCCGACAGAACAAAACGTCAACCAAACTTGAGAAGAAACATCATTTAAAGGCGCCCTGAGACGATATCTTCTTGTTTCGGGGCCGTTAATATAGTAAAATTTTTAGATATGCGTTTGAATGGGAGGATTCCGAATGCCTACACCGAGCATGGAGGATTACATAGAACAAATTTATTTACTTATTGAAGAAAAAGGATATGCAAGAGTTTCCGATATAGCCGAAAATCTTTCCGTCCACCCATCTTCTGTTACAAAAATGGTTCAAAAACTGGATCAGGAAAAATATTTGATATATGAAAAGTACCGGGGTCTCGTTTTAACTGCAAATGGGAAAAAAGTTGGTAAAAGGCTCGTATACCGTCATGAACTTTTAGAACAGATGCTAAGGTTGATAGGGGTCAAGGAAGAAAATATTTATCATGATGTTGAGGGGATTGAACACCACCTTAGTTGGAATGCCATCGATAGGATTGGAGACTTGGTTGAATTCTTTGAGGAATCTCCTGACCGTGTCGAGGATTTACGAAAGATACAAAAAAGAAATGAAGAAAATGCAAAATAAGCTGCCGCTGGCAGTTTTTTTTTATTTGACCTGGTCGTTCTTCATTTTACACATACGGTTACAAGTGAGGGAAAGTGCAAAAGTATTTTGAAAAAAGGATTTTTAAAGTGAAAGCAGAATAGCTATAATGTAGCCCCAGTATTTGATTCGGGAAAACTTTTTGTCTTGGTGAACGGGGCCGGGATTGTAATGGCCATGAATATTTCAGGTACTTAGATAATTAGGGGTTAAATGAGAGGGGGAATGTCTGATGAATTTACATACTTGGCATAAAGAGTCGGAAAAGGAATGGGATGTTTTTGCACCTATGTGGGTGAAGAATTCGCAAGAAATGTGGGAAACGGGGAGCCGGAAAAACATTATTCCTTTCTTTTCTGAATATGTACCTTCGGGAGTGAAGGTGGCTGACATAGGCTGTGGTGATGGAGTTGGATCTTTAAAATTGGCCGAAGCGGGATTTGAAGTAACTGGAGTTGATTTATCCAATGTGATGATTGAATTTGCAAAGGGTAAAACCTCTCAACAACCTGAACTTTCTTTCCTTCAAGGAGATTTTTATAATCTTCCATTCAAGGATGAAGAAATGGATGCGGCAATGGTCATTAATTCTCTGGAATATACGGGTGAACCATTAACGGTGTTGAAGGAAATCCAACGGGTAATAAAGCCTGGGGGTTATGTCTGTTTTGGAATACTTGGTCCGACAGCTGAACCACGAAAAAACTTTAGTTTTCAACGGTTGTTAGGAGATAAAGTCATCATGAATACAATGCAGCCGTGGGAATTTGAAAGAATGGCAACAGAAACGGGATGGAAGGCGGTGGCTGATACAGGCGTCGCGAAGAGAGGGGTGGACTATACAAAACTGGGACATTTTTCAAAGGAATTAAAGCAAGCTGTATCGTTCATGTGGCTGTTCCTCCTTCAAAAAGAGGTGGATATGTGATGGAGAAGTATCAAATCGATCAATTCGTTGAAAAGACGAAACAGCAGGATAAAGGACAAGGCTTATTTGAACTTGAAACGGAACGAATTCTGGAAATTAATCTGGAACAGCAGATATGGGCAAAAATGGGGACGATGGTTTCTTATCGCGGCCATATTAAATTCGAGCGGGAAGGCATCTTGGAGCATGGTCTTGGTAAACTTTTCAAAAAAGCCTTGACGGGTGAGGGTGCATCCTTGATGAAAGCGACCGGAAGCGGCAAGCTATACGTCGCTGATCAAGGGAAGAAGATTTCAATTTTACAGTTAAATGGTGAATCGATCTGTGTTAACGGTAATGATTTACTTGCCTTTGAGCCGGGTATTCAATGGGATATAAAAATGATGCGCCGCATTGCCGGGTTATTGGCGGGGGGATTATTCAATGTAAGGCTCGAGGGGAGAGGAATGGTCGCATTCACATCCCATTATGAGCCACTTACTTTAATGGTGGAACCAGGGAATCCAGTCTATACGGACCCAAATGCAACAGTTGCATGGTCAGGGGAATTGCAGCCTGAATTCGTAACGGATGTTTCATTAAAGTCGTTTTTTGGAAGGGGAAGCGGCGAATCCGTTCAAATGAAATTCGAAGGCCAAGGTTTTGTTGTCGTCCAACCTTTTGAAGAAGTATATTTCGGTAATAAGGAATCATGAAACAAACAGCCTGAGTCAGAAACTCAGGTTGTTTCCCATGATATTCGAAAGTGGCTGCCCAAAAAAACTATTTAGTTAAATAGAAAGCTTCTTTTTTCTTACCCTTTCAATCCCACTCATATGGGGTTGATTGGTAGACATAATAGTTCAGCCAATTCGAGAACATCAGGCTGCAATGGCTCTTCCAGCGGTGAAGGGGTACCTTGGTGGGATCGTTATCAGGAAAGTAATTTTCAGGGAGTTGCGTATTGATCCCACGCTCCCTATCGCGTTTGTATTCTTCACCGAGGGTATCGGCATCATACTCGAAATGGCCGGTAACCATAATTCTTTTTCCATCAACAGAAGCAGCCATCAATACCCCAGCTTGATCGGACTGTGCCAGAACCTTCAATTCTGGATGGTTAACTAATTTTTGATAGTCAATATCCGTATGGCGTGAATGAGGGGCCATAAAATAATCATCGAATCCGCGGACTAGATTTTCATTTGGTTCAAGTACCTCATGAGTATATATGCCGAAGCATTTCTCTGGCAGTTCGTGTTTGCCTATTCCGTAATGATGGTACAGGGCTGCTTGGGCTCCCCAACAGATATGTAGGGTGGATGTTACATTTTCGTTTGACCAATTCATGATATTCTGCAGTTCTTCCCAATAATTAACGTCTGAAAATTCCAGTTTTTCGACTGGGGCGCCTGTAATGATCAAGCCGTCATATTTCTTTGTGCGAATATCAGTAAATGATTTATAAAATTGGTCTAAATGAAATTTACTCGTGTTTTTTGATTCATGTGTGCTTAGGCGCAGGAATGATATGTTTACTTGAATGGGAGTATTGCCAAGAAAGCGCAGTAACTGAGCCTCTGTTTTCTCTTTTTCTGGCATAAGGTTTAAAATTAATATATTCAATGGACGGATTTCCTGATTGGTAGCTCTTTCCTCATCCATAACGAAAATATTTTCCTGTTCTAAAATTTCCCTAGCTGGCAGTTGTTCCGGAATTCTGATTGGCATGATTAGCCTCCTTCTCCAAAAATCATAATATTTTTATTATATAGAAAATTATTGAATAGAAAAGCAATTTTAATAATTTCTTGAAAATCTCGAAGGAAATGGATCGCGAATGGTAAAATGGGAAGATCATGAATACATAAACTTATGAAGTTGGAGAGGTGTATGGAGATTGTTTGATCCTACAGCATTTGAGAACATGAAAGTGGTACTGGAAGGAGCTGTCTATGATCGTGACTTCATTGGAGACATATTGGTCATAAACCGTGATGATATGGTGAATCTGTCAACCATGTCCAGATCATATAAGATCGAGATGGAATTGAAAGAACCCATGGCACCCATTTCGATTAGCGGTGCCATCGAAATACACGCTTCACTCCGGAATCTAAGTGCAGAGTTACTCGATTCCACCATTGATGATACGCATTCCGGTTGCACGGTCGATATTTTCATTTCTTTTCCCCAAAAGCTTAATGAAGTGAATGCTGAACAATTCTTGAACGACCTGGGAAAAATTTGGGGAGATCAGAGAATCATTACAGTGACGACAAGCTTAACGGTCAGTAAAAAGGTGCAACCCGTTCATTCATCTTTATTTAAAGTTTCATTTGGCAGGCTTGTAAAAGAGGAGCAAATGGATGATTTGGAAGACATGGTAGAGTATTTGATACAATCCATAAAAGCGGTGAAGATTCAGGGATGATCGGAAAAGGATAAAAGTTGGTAAACGTACCTTTCAATACGGTAAAATGACATCATCATACTAAAGGGAGCGATCATACATGTCCATTTACGAATTTGAAGTTAATAAAATCAATGGCGAAACCATCTCGCTTGAAGAATATAGAGGGAAAGTGATGATTATCGTGAATACGGCAAGCAAATGCGGTTTTTCACCACAGTATGATGATTTGCAAAGCCTGTATGTACAGTATAAAGAGGATGGTTTAGCCGTGCTTGGTTTTCCGTGTAATCAGTTTTTGAAACAGGAGCCTGGTGATGACCTGGAAATCGATTCTTACTGTAAATTGAATCATGGTGTAACATTCCCGATGTTTGCAAAAGTGAATGTCAATGGAAAGGAAGCCCATCCCTTATTCAGTTATCTGACTGAAAATGCTCCTGGAGTGATGGGGTCCAAATCGATAAAATGGAATTTCACAAAGTTCTTGATTGATCGTGATGGAAATATCGTCAGTCGGTATGCACCTAAAACAAAACCCCTGGAAATGGAAGAGGATTTAAAAAAATTATTATGAAGAATGATATCGAGTCCAACGGATGCTGCAGTTTCTGTTGGGCTCGTTTTTTTTAGGTAAGATATTTATTGCATGGATCCATTTTTAGAGGGGGACAGATGGTTGGGATGTTGAATATAATAGTAAACACACAATTGAGGGGGGAAACCATGGAACGAATTGCATGGGTAACGGATAGTACGGGAACTTTAGACGAAGAATTAGCATTGAATGAGCATGTTTACGTCGTTCCGATGGTCGTCATCATCGATGGGAAGGAATATGAAGATGGCGTCGACCTATCACCTGAGGAATTATACCGAAGAATGAGTGAGGATAAGATGAATGCGACTACATCACAGCCCTCGGTCGGCAGATTCCAAGAGTTATATAAGGAGCTTGAAAAACGCTATGATCGAATCATAGCCGTACACCTTTCAAGTGAATTGAGCGGGACCGTTTCCGCGAGCAGGCAAGCTGCACAAATGGTTACGATCCCCGTTGACGTGTTTGATACTTTACTTATTTCCTTTCCAATGCTATTAATCTTGAAACGGCTCATGCATTATATTGATAATGGCGATTCCATCAATGAGGCTTTCGCTAAAACGAGAATATATGCGGAGAATCATGAAACGTATGTATTAATAGGTTCTTTAGATCAGCTGCATCGCAGCGGCAGGTTAACAAACGCACAGTTTATTCTAGGAAGCCTATTGAGCTTTAAACCCATCATTTCAATCGAAAATGGTGTGCTTCATACCAAATCTAAACCTCGGAACCTTAAAAAAGCGGAAAAACAGATCTTCACTGATTTTCGCAGGTCAGTCGAAGCAGGAAAAGTAAAAGAATGCACCATATTATATGGTGCTGTTTCGGAGCAGGCACATAGATGGAAAAAGATGATTTCCGAAGAATTTCCTCATGTGTTGACCCATGTATCTCCGCTCGGTAGTGCAATAGGGGTGCATACTGGTGAACAGACGATTGGACTCAGTTGGTTCAATGAAGATTAAAGCACAACATTATTGAGAACCATGGTAAAATAGATAGGACATGGAGTGGTGAAATGAAACAAACGATGATAGATTTAACGGAGAAGTATGTATACGACCAATTGAATTCAGATGCCAGCGGCCATGATTGGTTCCATATCGATCGGGTTCGTAAGCTGGCTTTACATATTGCAAAAGAAGAAGGAAAAGGGAATGAGTTCATCATTGAATTGGCGGCCCTGCTTCATGATATCCCTGATGATAAACTAAACCAGGAAGCTGATGAGGGATGGGGAAAGCTGGATCTTTGGTTTCAGGAACTGAAGTTGGATATTGATAGTGTGGATGCCATTAAACAAATCATCAACACAATTTCATATAGTTCCGGGCAGTTGAAGCTTCCTTCCATCGAGGCTGAAATTGTTCAGGACGCGGACCGCTTGGATGCAATTGGTGCCATTGGGATAGCCAGGACATTTGCATTTGGAGGAAAAAAGGGACAACTTATGTTTGATCCTTCACTGCCCATCAGGGAAAACATGACAAAGAAGGAATACAGGACGGGTAAAAGCTCTTCCGTTCATCACTTTTATGAAAAATTATTACGTTTGCAAGATATGCTCAATACTTGCACAGCCAAGAGGATTGCAAGTGAAAGGCATGAATATATGGTTAGATTTTTAGAGGAATTTAAAAAGGAATGGGATGTACGATTATGAAAGTTTTTAGCATGGAACATGTAATGAAAACCCAAGGGGAAAAACTTCTATTTAAAGATGTATCTTTTTCCATTACCGAAGGGGAAAAAATCGGGATCGTTGGCATAAACGGCACCGGTAAATCAACATTATTGAATATCATTGCAGGATTGGAAGACAGTGATTTAGGAACGAAGGATCATCCGAATGATTACACGATTTCCTATCTATCCCAAGATCCGCATTTTGATGAGAAATTGACGATCATGGAATATATGTACGAAAGCTCAACTCCTGTATTTTCATTGATCAAGGAGTATGAAAAGACGCTCGTCCAACTCCAGGTAGATCCACAGAATAGTGCAATACAGGACCGTTTGTTAAAACAGCAACAGGATATGGACACGCTTGGCGCCTGGGATACAAGTGCCAATGCCAGAACGATACTGACCAAGCTGGGCCTTCCCGATCACTCAAGGAAATTGGGGGAACTGTCAGGTGGCCAAAAAAAACGTGCGGCCTTGGCAAAAACCTTGATTGAGACCCCTGATTTACTGATTTTGGATGAGCCTACGAACCATCTCGATTTCGAAAGCATTACATGGCTTGAAGAATATTTGGGGAAATATCAAAAGTCCGTCTTATTCGTAACCCATGATCGTTATTTCCTTGATCGGGTTTCCAATAAGATTTGGGAAATTGCCCAAACGCAGCTTTTTGAATACAAAGGGAACTATGCTGACTATTTAGAATCAAGGGCCATTCGTGAAGAGAACGAATCGACCGAAAGAACGAAAAAAGAAAGTCTATTTAAAAAGGAACTGGCCTGGATCCGAAAAGGTGCAAAGGCCCGGACAACGAAACAAAAGGCCAGGATCCAACGCTTCGAAACATTGGAATCCGGTGTAAAGGATAAGCAGAAAACCGAGAACCTGGAAATGGAATTAAGCGGTGCCCGTCTTGGGAAAAAGGTACTGGAGATGCAGGATGTAACTAAATCTTTCGGGGATCAAACCATCATCAACCATTTTTCCTTCCTCTTCAAACCAGGTGATCGAATTGGGATCGTTGGTAATAATGGCAGTGGTAAGTCAACCTTGTTAAATATCCTGGCGGGACGGGAATCTATAGATGAAGGAATCCTGGAAAAAGGGCAAACCGTGAAAATAGGCTACTATACGCAAGAAAGCGTCGATATGGATGAGAATTTGCGCATGATAGAGTATATTCGCGAAACGGCGGATTCAATCGCCCTTAAAGATGGTAGTTTCATTTCGGCTGCGCAGATGCTTGAAAGGTTCCTGTTTCCAATGGGATCGCATGGGACGCCAATTCGCAAGCTTTCCGGTGGGGAGAAAAGGCGTTTATATCTCCTTAACATATTAATGTCGGCGCCTAATGTCCTGCTTTTGGATGAACCGACGAATGATTTGGACACGCAAACCTTGACCGTTCTGGAGGATTATTTAGAAACGTTTTCAGGTGTAGTCATTACCGTATCACATGATAGGTATTTCTTGGATAAAACGTGCCATCAGCTTCTTGTTTTCAAGAATAAAGGTGAAATTGATTTCTATTACGGTAATTACTCGGAGTTCTTGGAAGAAAAGACGGAAGAGGCCGTACCAGTGAAAACACCAGAACCTCAGATTAACCGCACGGAAAAGAAAAAGAAAAAACTAACCTATGCGGAAAGTAAGGAATGGGAAGAGATAGAAGGGAACATGGAACGGGTCGAGCTGCGTCTGAAAGACATCACGTCAGAAATGTCAGCAGCGGGAAGTGATTTTGAAAAAGTCCGCCTGCTGCTTGAAGAAGAAAAGGAACTAACGGATAAATTAGAGCATTTTTTGGAAAGATGGACGTATTTAGCGGAAAAATTGGAAGAGGAATGAGCGGGGACTGGTCCAAGGGAGCAAACTTGGACCGGTCTTTTTTTTAGCCAATCTCAATTGCATGAGAATCTGTTGCCGTTGTGATAATATCTAGTACATGGAAACGTCTTGTAAAAGGAGAGAAATGGATTGAAAATTAAATCAATAGAACCTACACCAAGTCCGAATACAATGAAAATCAATTTAACTGAAGAGTTATTAGCAGGTAAAAGTAATAACTATAAGAAGGATCAAGCTGAACAGGCACCGCAGCTGATTAAAGATTTATTTAAGATTGATGGGGTGAAAGGGGTATATCATGTTGCGGATTTCTTAGCGGTTGAGCGCAATGCGAAATATGATTGGAAAGATATCTTGGTCCAAATCCGTCAGGTCTTCGGGGAAAAAACCGAAGAACAAAGTCAACAAACGGTTTTAAATGAACATTACGGTGAAGTAGCCGTTGCCATTCAACAATTCAAAGGCATTCCGATGCAAATTAAAGCAAGTGATAGCCAACACGAGAAACGTTTTGCCTTACCGGAATATTTCATAAAGGGCATTGCCGCTGCCCAAAAAGAAGATGATAATGTAGTCCTGCTTCGAAAATGGAAGGATTATGGCGTAAGATATGGTGATATGGAAGATATCGTGAAGGAAGTATCGGATGAGCTGATTGCAGCATATCCAGAAGAACGAATTAATCGGCTTGTAGCTGCTGCTAAAGAAATGGTGGATACAAAAGAAACATTCTTGAAACGGCCAAAAATTAAACTGACTGCAGAAATGCTGAATGACGAAAGCTGGGAAAAGCGATATCAGGCTTTAGAACAAATGGAAGATCCAACAGTGGATGATATTCCAGTATTGGACATGGCACTCTCCGACAGTAAAGTCTCCATTCGAAGGCTCGCGGTTGTATACTTGGGTATGATCGAAGATAGAAAAGTGCTTCCGAGCTTGTACAAAGCTTTGAAAGATAAAAGTGCAGCCGTAAGACGTACGGCTGGTGACTGTTTATCCGATCTAGGGTTTGAAGAAGCGATGGGGGAAATGTCACAATCACTTTCAGATAAAAATAAGTTGGTAAGGTGGAGGGCGGCGATGTTTTTATACGAAGCGGGAAATGAAACGACCCTCCCTTATCTAAAGCAAGCGGAACAGGATCCTGAATTCGAAGTGGCCCTTCAGGTCAAGATGGCCATTGATCGTATTGAAAATGGGGAAGAAGCGAAAGGTTCGGTTTGGAAGCAAATGACAGAATCAAGGCAAACGAATGACAAGTGATTTGGAATAACCCAGGCAAAAGGCATGCGGATGATTTAATCCGCATGCCTTTTTATTTTTGAGTTCCCTCAGGTCGAACCCAAAAACATTTAAAATGGCCAATTTTTCGATATATAGAAGTTTTTTAAGATATAAATCTGTTCTCTATTATTTTAGTAAAATAATTTTTGTAGATATTTAGTGTTGAATGGTTGCATTTGAATGTAAATATGTTAGAATTTTTAGAGTATACTAAAAATTATATTATATTGAATCATTAAACATTTAGTGGAAATTGGGGGTACAACAAATGTCTACATCAAATATGAGAAGTGACATGATTACAAAAGGGGTCGATCGAGCTCCACATAGAAGCCTGTTGCGGGCAGCAGGGGTTAAAGAAGAAGATTTCGGTAAACCGTTTATCGCGGTTTGTAATTCATACATCGATATCGTTCCAGGTCATGTCCACCTTCAGGAATTCGGAAAAATAGTGAAGGAAGCGATTCGGGAAGCAGGCGGTGTGCCTTTCGAATTTAATACGATCGGGGTAGACGATGGAATTGCGATGGGTCATATTGGTATGCGCTATTCTTTGCCAAGCCGTGAAATCATCGCGGATTCCGTGGAAACTGTTGTATCTGCACATTGGTTTGACGGTATGGTTTGCATTCCAAACTGTGACAAGATAACGCCGGGAATGATGATGGCAGCTCTTCGCGTCAATATTCCTACAATATTCGTAAGTGGCGGACCGATGAAGGCAGGAAAAGACAAAAACGGTAAGTCTCTTTCATTAACATCCGTTTTTGAAGGGGTGGGCGCTTATCAAGCAGGTAATATCAATGCAGAAGATTTACAGGAAATCGAGCAAGTTGCATGCCCTACTTGTGGTTCTTGTTCAGGAATGTTCACTGCAAACTCCATGAACTGTTTGGCAGAAGGCTTAGGACTTGCGCTTCCGGGAAATGGAACGATTTTGGCGGTAGCAGATGAACGTAAAGAATTCGTCAAGAAATCCGCTAAACAATTGATGGAGATAATCAAACTGGATATCAAGCCTCGTGATATCGTTACGATTGATGCAATTGATAACGCATTTGCATTGGATATGGCGATGGGCGGATCAACTAACACTGTACTGCATACACTTGCATTGGCACATGAAGCAGGTTTTGAATATCCAATGGAACGCATAAATGAAATAGCTAACCGCGTACCGCATCTAGCGAAAATTGCACCGGCATCCGATTATCATATTGAAGATGTACATAATGCTGGTGGTGTAAGTGCCGTCATTAATGAGTTACTCAAAAAACCAGGTGCCTTTAACGGAGACTGCCTTTCCGTTTCAGGTAAAACGCTCCGCGAAAATGTTGCCGGTTGTGAAATTTTGGACAAGGATGTTATCCATCCGTTAGATAATCCGCATTCTGAGCGTGGAGGGCTGGCGGTATTGTTCGGTAACCTTGCACCTCAAGGCTCCATCATAAAAGTGGGTGCCGTTGACGAATCAGTTGGTGGCTACCACAGGGGTCCTGCGATTTGTTTCGATTCCCAGGAAGATGCACTTTCCGGAATCATTACTGGAAAAGTTAAGGAAGGGAATGTAGTGGTCATTCGTTACGAAGGACCTAAAGGAGGGCCGGGTATGCCGGAAATGTTGGCACCGACTTCCCAAATCGTCGGAAGGGGACTTGGAGCCAAAGTCGGTTTGATTACTGATGGCCGCTTTTCAGGCGCATCTCGAGGCATCAGCATTGGCCATATATCCCCCGAGGCAGCTGAGGGAGGCCCAATCGCCTTTGTGGAAGATGGAGATATCATCGAGTTGGATTTGGAAAATCGTAAAATCGAATTGGAAATTTCCGATGAAGAATTCGAAAAGCGCAAAGCAAATTGGAAAGGCTTCGAATCAAAAGTTAGAACAGGCTATTTAGCACGTTATTCCAAACTTGTGACGAATGCCAGCTCAGGCGGAGTGATGAAAGTTTAATTAAAGGAAATACTAAAATATGGTGGCAGAATGAAACGGATTCTGTCACCATGTTTTTTTTTTGCAGCGAAAATGAATCTTCTTTGATTATGACCCATTATGCTGGAAGGACGAATATACAACGCTCTAAGCGTCATTTTTGCATAAGTACTTAAGAATATAGTATGATTAAACTAATTGAAGAATTTTAACCAAGGGGGTTTTTTTATGTCGATGGCATATGATGAATATATGAAACAAATGGTAAAACCAATGCGTGCGGAACTGGTGCAAGCAGGTTTTGAGGAGTTGGAATCAGCCGAAGCGGTTGAAAACTTTATGGATGCCGTAGAAGGTACGACACTTGTGGTTGTGAATTCAGTTTGTGGTTGTGCTGCCGGGTTAGCCCGTCCAGCTGCTACTCAAGCCGTACTTCAAGCAGACAATAAGCCTGATCATCTGGTAACTGTATTTGCCGGTCAAGATAAGGAAGCGACAGCTAAAATGCGGGAATACTTCGATGGAATAGAACCTTCTTCACCATCAATGGCTCTCCTAAAGGGCAAAGAGGTCTTACATTTCATTCCGCGCCATGATATAGAAGGACAGCCAATGGAAGCCATTATGGAAAATTTATTGGCAGCATTCAGTCAAGTGAATAAGTGATGAAGTAGAATGTCCTGGAAACAGGGCATTCTTTTCAAATTTAATAGAGTATGGAGGGGGAGGATTCATGTTTGTCACTACAGTAGGAAGAGTCGATAAAGAAACGATGATATTAGCCGAAAGGTTAGCTGAAGAATTACATATTCCCTATATTGCCCGAAGAAAACGATCGGTGAGAGATATCCAATCGGATCATGATGAAGATGATTGCCTCGTTTTTGGTAAAAAGCGGATGGAGTTATATCGGTACCAAGAAAAAGAACCATTCTTTTTTCACCCGAACCTTGCAATGATAAGAATAAAACGATTAATTCGTGGCGAAAGTGATCCATTTCTCATTGCCGGAGATATAAATGAGGGGGATTCTGTGCTTGATTGTACATTGGGCTTGGGCTCTGATGCGATTGTCGCAAGTTTCGCAGTTGGTGAACATGGACAGGTTGTTGCATTGGAGGGAAATCAATATTTGGCCATGCTCGTGGAACATGGGATGAAGACCTGGGAGAATGCAGAGGAAAAGATGATACAAGCGATGAGACGAATAGAGGTCATTCAAGCGGATCATTACGATATATTGAAAGCATTGCCGGATGATCATTTTGATGTCGTATATTTCGATCCCATGTTTGAGGAAACGATTCAGGAATCGAATGGAATCAGGGGGTTGACTCATTTTGCGGAAGATAAAGATTTATCGATGGAAATAATGAAAGAAGCCAAGCGGGTTGCGCGAAAGAGAGTCGTGTTGAAAGACCATTTTCGCAGCTCCCGCTTTGAGGAATTTGAATTTGAGGTATTAAAGAGAAAAACATCCAAATTTCATTTTGGCTTCATTTCCATTCTTGATCAGGATTTATAATCTGTCTCGTCTAATCCCATTGCACAACCTTCCCTGCTTGAATCGGCAGCACCATAGTTCGAACCATCAGGATTAATTTGAATGGCTTGGACATTCCCTATAGAGTGGGGAACTTCATTAAAGGCAAAGCCCATTCCTTCTAAGTGACCTTTGCTGGTCATATCCATTCCTGCTTCCCATTCAATATGGGGGCCCATTGGTGTGAAAATTCTAGGTTCTTCAATGGCTGCTTTCAAGTCCATTTTTAAATCGAGTACATTGATGATCGTTTGGACGACTGAACTGATGATGGTTGGTCCTCCAGGTGATCCTAACGTCAAAATCGGCTCGCCGTCTTTAAAGATGATGGTCGGGCTTTTACAGCTGACAGGGCGTTTATTGGGCTGCACTTCATTCATGCCCCCAGGAATGGAATCGAAATCAGTCAGTTCATTATTCAACATGAAACCATAGTCGGAAACCATGATGCCTGAGCCGAATGGATGTTCAACTGTAGAAGTGCAAGCTGCAATATTACCCCATCTGTCACGGACCGTGAAGTGTGTCGTTTCACTGATATCTTCGTCATTTGGTTGCGGAATGACTTCCCTTTGTTTCACGGAATCATATATCCAAGGGTTTCCGAAGTCAATGGCATTATTCCTTGCATTGAAATTAATGAATGAGCGGCGTTTGGCTATATATTCATCATGCAGTAGACCCGCTAATGGCAATTCGGCAAATTCGGGATCAGCGAGAAATGCCTTTTTATCTGTAAATGCAAGACGCATCGCTTCTGCAATCAAGTAATATTTTTCCCAAGAACGGACGTCATATTGTTCGATTTGGAAGCTCTCCAATATTTTCAGGATTTGAATGACCGTGAATCCGCCTGCACTTGGGGCCATGGATGATGCAATTCGATAATCCTTATAAGTCCCATACATTGGTTCATCAATCGTTGCTTTATAATCCTGTAAATCAGAAAGCTCCATGAACCCTCCCAATTCCTGTATACAGGAAATGATGCCCTCTCCGATTTCACCATCATAAAATGCGGAAACGCCTTCACGTTGCAATATCCGATAGGTATTCGCCAAATTTTCTTTTATCAGCAATTCGCCATCTTGATAGGGTTTTCCGTTTGGCATGAAGAACTTACGGGCTTCCTCGCCCAATCGATATTCAAAATTTTTAAGAGCATCGCAAAGGACCCAATTGACGGGAACTCCTTTTTCTGCAAATTCAATGGATGGCTCGATGAGGTCAGCTAAAGGCTTGCTTCCATATTCGGAGAGTGCTTCATCCATAGCTTTCAGTATTCCAGGAATTCCAACCGCTGTAGCTTTGATCGAGCGTTCTTTAAATGGGATGACTTCCCCTTTTTCATCAAGAAACATGTCTCGATGCGCTGCTTTAGGTGCTCTAACATGGCCATCGAATATTTTTGTTTTCTTATCTTTAGCGTTATATACCATAAGGAAACCACTTCCGCCGATTCCAGTCATCATGGGTTCTACAATATTCAGGGCAAATTGGATGGCGACCGCCGCATCGACAGCATTTCCACCTTCACGTAATATTTTTTCCCCAATGGAAGTGGCTACGGGATGAGCGGTAACGACCATTCCGGCGTTCCCTGTAGCTGTTTCCCGCTTGTAATCTTTATCTTTAGTGTGTTCATTGGTGTTTTCCATAATGATTCCTCCAGTATTCAGTCCTTTTATCTGCCAGAAGGTAAGGCTTTATGTGATTATGTGAAAAGAAAACCTTGTCATTGTGTATAAATGACAAGGAGATTTTTCGTAGGTATTTATTTATTCTTAATCAGCAAATGCTAAATATACGAAAAATGCTAATGTTACAAGACATAAAGCCACCATGGCAGTCGTAGCCAAAGCCATATAAGACCCCTCCTTAAAAAGACTTGAATCTAATTAAGTTCTCCAAATATCGTCAAAATCCTTCATTTAATTGTAGAATTGTTGATATTTAGTGAAAAAGTTCGGGTTCATAAAGTTTATATAGGTATTTATCCTTTTTTTTGATTTTTGAAACATGGTAACTATATATTCGTAATTACTAAAAAATAAAAGTATACTAAATATAATGATAATACAAAAAAGGAGGGGGAGTGTGATTTGAAAGCAGCGGTTTGGTTCAGGAAAAGTCTGGTCATTTTAGTATCCGTTTTAACGTTTGGTCTTGTCACTCCTTCAGATCTGGCGTGGCTTGCTGAAGCCGATTCGTTAAAGGATACTAAAAAAGGGTTGGTGGATGAAGAAGGGTTAGCCTATCTTTCTTCACAGAAACCGACTGAACCTGAAGAGGAATTCAACCGGGAAGAATTTTTATCGGGCATATTCAATAAAGCAGAGGAAAACGCATTTATGAAATTTGGCGATAAGATCAATCCTAAAATAGGCGATGAGTTCAAAATGGTAATATTACCAAAAATGGAAGAAGCCATTACAGAAATGGCTGCCCAATTTCCAGATGAAAAATTACAGCAATTAACCATTACTGAGCAGCCGAGTGCTGGCAGGGCCGAGAAAATTTTTCATATTTATGATTCATATAGCGGCAAGGATATCATCAGATTCCATGTAAGGCAGGAAAATCCTCCACTGGATGGTTATTGGTTCAATTTTCACTATCATACCTACCATGATTCATTTGCCTCCCATTATGATATAGGGAAAATATATTGGGATAAAAATACGCCGCCAGAGTGGACGAATAAACAAAGGCTCTCATAGTGTGGATGGTTTCGTTGATTTTAATTAAGTGTAAGCGTATGATGAAAATGAAATTTCTAATAGGCATTAAATGATACGTTGTCATGCAACGTATTTATTTTGTGTTTAAAACATAGTAGAGTTTTTATCATTACTGGGAAGAATGTTATTTTAAATGGTTTTCTAATTTTGCTGTAATAGTAGCAGGGGAGTCTTTATCATGTCAGAGTTGTTAAATAACATCATTCAAACATATGCTCAATTTTTTGATTGGCATATGTGGGTGGAGGTTTTATCCGACCCTGTGAGCTGGGGATTGATAGGAACGCTTGTATTAATGGAAGGATTACTATCGGCGGATAACGCTTTGGTATTAGCTGTAATGGTCAGGCATCTTCCGGAAAAACAACGGAAAAAAGCACTTTTTTATGGATTATTAGGTGCTTACGCTTTTAGGTTTATAGCGATTGGAATCGGTGTTTTCCTCATTAAGCTTTGGTGGGTGAAGGTGATTGGAGCAGCCTATCTTGGTTGGCTCTCGTTTAAATACTTTCGGGATAAAAGGAAAAAACAAGCGGGGACCGATGAAGATATCCAGGGAATGAGTAAAAACAGCATACTGATCCGTATGTTTGGTACATTATGGGGAACGGTTGCGGCAGTGGAATTGATGGATATAGCATTTTCCGTCGATAGTGTCTTGGCCGCTTTCGGGGTGAGTGAAAAAGTCTGGGTCCTTCTGACCGGCGGGATGATTGGTGTCTTGATGATGCGGGGAGTCGCAGGTTTATTTTTAAAATTGATAGACAAGGTTCCTGAATTGGAAACTGCCGCATATGTGCTTATCGGGTTCATTGCTATAAAAATGCTAATTGCCGTTGCAGGGATCGAAATCCCTTCTACGATCTTTTTTGCCTTTATCTTGATGATTTTCGGCACCACGATCGTATTTCATTTGAAGAAAGGGAAAAAGCTCAAAGAACATGGTTGAGCACTATGTAAAAAGCTGACACAAAAATGATGTCAGCTTTTTGTTGACAAAAGGATTCGGAACGTTATCATCCCAAACCCCTTTCGACTTTTTTTGTTATTCTTTTAATTAGACCTCTCAAATTTCGACTTTTACCATTCCTTGATCTTTCCATGTCCATTTTAAAGTCCTTTAAAGTCGTCCCACCGCATGCCATGTTTTTTTGGGGTTTTGCGAATAAAAATGCGGTGACTTTAATCCTCGAGTTTTTATCATGTTTTTTACTGTTTTATATGGGGGATGAAACCCTTCCTAGATTGAAGATATTTGCGACACTCCTGCCGAGCCCTCCGCTAAATGCTTACGGCGAGGGGGATATTGGCAGACAGACAGTCGGCGGAAAGGGTGCGGATATCTGAAGTTGGTTGGAAAGTAGGGACACTCGCTTTCTGCGGGCGGTCCGACCTCGCGGACCTATTACAATATAGAACATATTATAACTTCTGCAAACCATTTTAGTCAGGTGAAACAAAGGAAACCCCTGCTCAGCGTTTAAAAATTTCCGATAAGGTGTATTCTTGGGAAGGTATAATTTATAAACGATTAGTCTCCATTTATATAAAATTCTTCAAAAAAAATAGCTCATTGTTTTATCAATGGAATTCCTTTTTCCTCTTCAACTAACGACGGAGGTTAGTGAAAGAAGGAGAATTAAATTTAGTGAAGAATTAACCTTGTAAAGAGTGGTATCTTACCTGAGGAAGTATCAATGGAATTACAAGATGGTTTATATGATGAAATATCAAGTTTATGTTCCGAGGGAGGGGGATCAGTTGGTTGATGGAAAAACAGCGTAACATTATTTTATACATTGGTACTTCAATTGATGGCTATATTGCAAATGATGATGGTACATTAGAGTGGTTAGAATCAACAGAAGTAGAAGGAGATTCTGGCTACAATTCAATTCTGGAAAGAATTGACACTGTTGTTATGGGAAAAGGAACTTATGATGTCATTCGTGGATTTGATATGGATTATCCTTATTGTGATTATAAAAATTATGTATTTTCTAAATCTGTTAGTGGATCAGATGAATATGCTTCATTTATTGATGAAGATGTCAAAACTTTCATTAAAAATGTAAAACAAAAGCCTGGTAAAGATATATGGTTAATTGGTGGAGGAAACTTAGCTCGTGAATTTTTTAAAGAAAATTTAATTGATGAATTCCAACTAGCCATTGCACCCATTATTTTGGGGAAAGGAATCTCCCTTTATATCGGAGATGATATTACCCTAAAATACACATTAACCAAAGTGGAAAAATTAGGTCAACTTGCTATGCTTCATTATATAAAAAAATAATTTTCATCATCTTTCCCTTTTTTAGTAGGGAAAGATTTTTACCTTTTCAATTACACTTTTTACTGAAAATCGTTCGAAAAATTAATGGATGTTTATATAACTAACGGTGAGCTTTAGTACAATTAGTTAATAAAGATAAATATGAGGAAGAGCACAGTTTGAAGAACGGTGCTTCAGTTAGTAGACAAAAGAGTTCTATCTAAAAGTTAAAACAAAGTTGATTGGAGCGGAAGGTGCGAGACTCCTGCGGGAAAAGCGCGTCCAGGAGAGACCCCGCAGGCGCAAAGGCGCCGAGGAGGCTCCCGGACCGCCCGCGGAAAGCGAGTGCCTTGAGCGGAATTCAACGTCTAAATTGTACACCCATAAAAAAAACTGTAGGCAAACTCGATTTTCATCGAGATGCATACAGTCTGTGCTGACATCAAATATGATGTCAGCTTTTTTTTTGGAGAATATCAAGTAATTGAAGAAGGGCGGTAAATGTAGTGAAGAAAATCAAAGGCAATAAAATGTTAAGCCAGAGAGAAGGGAGTAACGGATGCAGCAATATGCCAAAGAAAATGGAGAACAAAAAAAGGTCGAGAATGATGAACACTTTTAAACTGTAAATATCAAGGACTTCTTCAGCAAGTTCACGGTGCTCATTCAAGCTGGCGTTTTTATTATTGGTTTCCATGCAATCACCTTAAACCTTTTACGATTATATACTGTTGATATATGAAAAGAGCGGAACAATGGTTCTTTTAAGGAAGGGCTGGAACCAAAATTACCAAAAAAACATAGAGTTTTTACATTAAATCAATATGTTATACTAATATAATAGTGTTGAAGATTTATAGATTTAAAAATACATATATTTCTTGACGATAATGAGAAATGATTGAAAGGAGAGAAGATTGTGAAAAGTAAAAAATGGTTAACCGTTCTTGCATTATTTGCCTTTTTCCTCTCGATGCTCTCCTATTCCCTAGCAAAGGATGAAGGGGTAAAATGGCGGAATTTGCCCAAAGATAACCTTTTAAGTCAAGCAGATATTTTTAATGATAATAAAGAATTACAAAGAATATTTTTATTTCCAGAAGGGGAATACAATGAAAAGGAAGCACTGAAAATTGTTGGAACCATTGACAAACTGCCGCATTCCCTTTTAGTGAAGACTGCTGACAGAGGTGTGAGGGTCAAACTATTTAATGGTAATTTAACAGAAAATCAATCTGCGGCTAAATTAAAGGGAAAATCCCCCCGTGGTTATTTGAATAAAGAAACAACTTGGGATGATGTACCTGGGATGGGCGGATCTCATACCGTATTGGTTAAAATCGGAGCAAGTGACAAGGGTAACGGGCATGGCTCCATTAATTTGGAACTGCATGAGCTAGGGCATTCCATTGATAATATAGTTTATGATGGTATCCGTGAAGACATGGATTATTTGAAGATTTGGGGCAAGGAAGTGGGAGGACTGTTTCCTGGACAGTCGTATTTTTCCAATTATCCTGAAGAATACTTTGCAGAAACGTTTGCGATGTTTTATGTAAACTTCGAACAAAATCAATTACTTAGAAAAAAAGCACCCGAGACTTATAATTTTATTAAACAATTAGATTAAACATTGGGCTATAATACGTTAAAATAAGGAGAATGAAAGTAGAAAAGGTGGTTTATCATGAAGCAATATTTAGATTTATGTAAGCATGTACTCGAGAATGGCACTCAAAAAGGTGACCGTACGGGAACAGGGACGATCAGTACATTCGGATATCAAATGAGATTTAATTTAAAAGATGGGTTCCCTGTCCTTACAACGAAAAAGGTTAGTTTAAAAGCGATTATCCATGAACTATTATGGTTTTTGAAGGGTGATACAAATGTTGGCTACCTTCAGGAAAATTCCGTACGCATATGGAATGAATGGGCTGATGAAAAGGGAGAATTAGGTCCGGTTTATGGTCATCAATGGCGTTCTTGGGGAGCGGCTGATGGACGGCAAATCGACCAGATCAGTGAATTGATCGAACAAATCAAAACGAATCCCAATTCAAGAAGGCTGATAGTGAGTGCTTGGAATGTTGGGGAACTGGACGAAATGGCATTGCCGCCTTGCCATGCTTTCTTTCAATTCTATGTGGCTGATGGCAAGCTTTCGTGCCAGCTATATCAACGTTCAGCGGACGTCTTTTTAGGTGTTCCTTTTAATATTGCTTCGTATGCGCTCCTAACGATGATGATCGCGCAGGTGTGTGATTTGGAAGTTGGCGAATTTGTACATACTTTTGGGGATGTCCACATCTACTCTAACCACCTTGAACAAGTGGAACTGCAGTTGACTCGTGAACCGAAACCATTGCCAATCATGAAAATAAATCCGGAAGTGAAAAAT
Organism: Peribacillus sp. ACCC06369; assembly: GCF_030348945.1. Classification (NCBI taxonomy): domain Bacteria; kingdom Bacillati; phylum Bacillota; class Bacilli; order Caryophanales; family Bacillaceae; genus Peribacillus; species Peribacillus sp. ACCC06369. Next base: position 3,105,566 of record NZ_JAUCEN010000002.1, on the reverse strand, counting down.
ATCTTTGATTTTAGCTTCGAGGATTTCGTTTTGGAAAATTACGAAGCCCATCCCCATATAAAAGGAGAGGTTAGCATATGATATCGTTGATAGTGGCCATGGATCAAAATCGTGTGATCGGGAAAGACAATAAACTGCCATGGCATCTACCGGCCGATTTGCAGTATTTTAAAAAGGTGACGATGGGGCATCCAATCGTCATGGGCAGAAAAACATTTGAATCAATCGGCAGGGTACTGCCTGGCCGTGAAAATGTCATCGTTACCCGAAATCAGGATTTTAAAGCGGAAGGTTGCGTAGTATTACATGATATTACACAAATCAAAACGTTTGCAGATAATAGTGTTGAGGAAGTCTTCGTGATTGGCGGAGCCGAAATCTTCAAGGAAATCCTTCCTGTTACCGACCGCCTGTATATAACGGAAATTCATGAAACCTTTGAAGGTGATACTTTCTTTCCCGTGATTGATGAAAATGAATGGGATAAAATTTCCTCAAACCCAGGCAGCATCGATGAAAAAAATCGATATGCACATGATTTTATTATTCTACAAAAAAAATAAATGACTAATCCGATTATGGGGAAATAACCATAATCGGATTTTTTTTGGTATGGAATGAACAAAAGATAGAATTTTTAGAAAAATCAATTACATTAATAACAGTAAAGTGCTATAATGATTGAATTGATTAGGAAGGAATGAGGGATTGATATGAACCAGACAGCATCCATGAATAGGGGGATTCAATTGGAAGATATTCTAATTGCCTACAGAGAACTGAAAGAAATCGTTTTACATACTCCTTTACAAAAAAATCAGAGGCTCTCTGAAAAATATGAATGTAATGTATATTTAAAACGCGAGGACCTTCAACATGTACGTTCCTTTAAATTAAGAGGAGCTTACTATAAAATGAAAAGCTTGACCGAGGAAGAGACGAAGAATGGAGTCGTTTGTGCCAGTGCAGGTAACCATGCACAGGGAGTTGCTTTTTCTTGCAGTCAATTAGGAATCCACGGGAAAATTTATATGCCTGCTACAACACCAAGGCAAAAAGTCGATCAAGTTCAGTTATTTGGTCGGGATAATGTGGAAATCATCCTAATCGGAGATACATTCGATGATGCATTTGCCATGGCGATGGAATGCTGTGAAAAAGAAGAGCGTTCCTTTATCCATCCATTTGACGATGAAAAGGTAATCGCCGGGCAAGGAACAACGGCTGTAGAAATCCTGAATGATTGTGAAGATGGAATTGATTATGTATTTGCCGCTATCGGCGGTGGCGGTTTAATGGCCGGAGTATCAAGTTATTTCAAATCGGTTTCACCAAAAACGAAATGCATTGGCGTGGAGCCGCTTGGGGCTGCATCGATGGAATACTCCTTCAAGGAAGGAAAAGTTTCTGAACTTGAAAGCATAGATACATTTGTTGACGGAGCAGCTGTCAAGTGTGTAGGACAGATGACATATCAGCTCTGTAAGGAAAACCTGGAAGATATCGTTGTCGTTCCTTCAGGGCAGATCTGCACGACGATTCTCGATTTATATAATCAGCATGCAATTGTCGCTGAGCCGGCAGGGGCCATTTCTGTAGCCGCTTTGGATTTGTACAAAGAACAAATCAAAGGCAAAACGGTTGTTTGCATGGTCAGTGGAGGGAATAACGACATTGGTCGTATGCAGGAAATTAAGGAGAAATCCTTATTATATGAAGGACTGCTTTATTATTTTATCGTGAATTTCCCGCAACGCGCTGGGGCTTTAAGGGAATTCCTTGATGAGGTGTTAGGACCGAATGACGATATAAGCCGATTTGAATATACGAAGAAAAACAATAAAGAAAGCGGGCCGGCCCTGGTTGGTGTAGAGCTAAAGGATAAAAATGATTATCAAGGGCTCATTCAAAGGATGAACAAAAAAGGATTCTCTTTCGTTGAGGTCAATAAAGACAGTAATTTATTTCATTTATTGATTTAATCATGGACAAAATGTTAAATTAGGATAGAATAATACCTATGTTTTTACATTTTATTCTGCCGGCACAGTCGTTACGGCCATACTGTCGAAAATTGTTACCATTCTATGACGAATTGCCAGTTCCCTTTCAATTGGTTGGAAATGGTATTATAATCGTAGTAGGTCTAATTACAACACCAAAGGGGATGTATCCATGTCGAACATTGGAGTACCTGGTCTGATTCTCATCTTAATATTGGCATTAATTATCTTTGGTCCGAAGAAACTTCCAGAAATTGGCCGTGCTTTTGGACAGACACTTCGTGAATTTAAAAAGTCCACGAGTGACTTAACAAAAGGTGATTATGAAGAAGATAAGAAATTACAACAAAAAAATCATGAATGATTGAAATGCTGGGCGTAAGATGTAATCGTCTTGCGCCTTTATGCTGGAACAAAGATACGGATTTTCAGATGAAGGCGTGATCAACTTTGGAAGATAAAGAATTAAATATCATCGATCATCTCGATGAATTGAGAAAACGGCTCATCATTACTGCTGTTGCTTTTTTCATCTTTTTTATCGCCAGTTTTATTTATGTTGAAGAGATTTATAATTGGTTCGTGAAGGATCTCGATTTTGACCTGATGGTATTGGGACCAAGTGATATTATCTGGATTTACTTTATGCTTTCAGGCGTCGTAGCCATTGCGGCAACGATACCGATAATTGCTCTGCAAATATGGTTATTCGTTAAACCCGCCTTGATGCCAAATGAAGTAAGAGCGACCCTTGCCTATATTCCAGCACTTTTCTTGCTTTTTATCGGAGGGCTTGCTTTTGGTTATTTTGTCATCTTCCCGACCATTCTTCAATTTTTGATTGAATTGGGCGATGGGATGTTCATAACCAGTTTTACAGCGGATAAGTACTTTTCATTCCTATTTAATATGACGATACCTTTTGCCGTTTTATTCGAGCTTCCGGTCGTTACCATGTTTTTGACCTCCATTGGTATAATTAATCCTTATGTGCTTCAAAAGTTAAGGAAGTATGCATACTTTGTACTGGTTGTCATTGCGATATCGATTACGCCGCCTGACTTTATGTCCGACTTTATGGTAATGGTTCCACTGCTGTTATTATACGAAATCAGCATTTCATTATCTAAAGTCGTCTATAAACGAAGGGTGAAGCGTGAAAGTTTGCGGGAAGGCAGCTACGAGGAAGGTTTATAACAGGGGACCCATGATGGCATTTTGCCATTATGGGTTTTTTGTAATGTAAGTCGAGCGTGATTTGTCCATTTTTTTATACATTTGAATATTTATACTTTTTGATTTATTGTGTATAATGTAAGCAATCGGTTAAAAATGAGGATTGATATTTTGATGTTCAAATGCTTGGAATTCAAAGATTGTTTTGGACATAAGGTCACAATTTCAGAAATACCTGTCTTATTGCCTAGTGATCCGAATTTTTTTATGTTGACCGCGCGTTTGGAAATATTTGTAAAGAAAGTTTTTGCTAATAAAGATCATAAAGAAAATTACTCATTTAAGCATTATTTAGCATCCGTACTCAAATGGCCCGTTTATAACAAGATTTTTTTTGGAAGCTTACTCAATAATGCTTAATGCGGACTGTTCCATAGCTAACATCTCCGATAAAAGAGATGCCACGAATGCCGTGCGATTCCGAAATAAAACGGCATGTGTTCAGGTTAGCTCATGGGACGGTCTTTTTTTTGTGCAATCATTTCGAAAGATGAGTATCCTTTCACTTGAAAAAAGATACCTTTGGTTTGAATGCGTACCTTGAATAGGTATAATACAATAGATATGTTAATTTAGGGATGTGTAATGATGAAAAAAGTAAAGATAGTAACAGATTCTACAGTAGATATGACACCGGAAGAACTGGAATATTATGACATTACAATGGTTCCTTTATCTATCTTTATAGATGGAGAGACTTTTTTGGATAAGGTTGAAATCGAACAAGAAGAATTCTTGAAAAGGATGAACCAGTCAAAAGAACTTCCAAAAAGCTCACAACCAGCCGCAGGTACCTTTGTTGAGGTATATAATGAACTCGGAAAAGACGGCAGTGAGATTATTTCGATTCATATGACAGGTGGCATGAGCGGTACTGTACGCTCAGCGGAAAGCGCAGCCAGTATGTCTGAAGCGAAAGTAACCGTTCTTGACTCGAAATTCATTTCGAAAGCGATGTCATTCCAGGTGATCGAGGCAGCGAAGATGGCAAAGGAAGGGAAATCCGTATCAGAGATAATCGAACGACTGGAACATATTAAAAAGCAGTCAAGTTTAATCATTGTCATTGAAACACTTGATAACCTCGTTAAAGGTGGAAGGATTGGGAAAGTTTCTGCATTTATCGGTTCACTGCTGCACATAAAGCCGATTGCACTTTTGGACGATGGTGTACTGAATCCTGTATCCAAAGCTAGGAGCCAGTCACAGGTCGTGAAGTTCATCATCAAGAAATTCAAAGAAGATACACAAGGCAAAAAAATTAGAGGCATTGGTTTTGTACATGCAAATGGACTTGAAATTGCGGATAAAGTCCGCCAGGCCATTGCAGAATTAACAGGGTATCAAGATATAAAGATAGATGCAACCACTGCCGTTGTCAGTACCCATACAGGCGAAGGCGCCATGGCAATCATGTATTATTGGGATTGATATGTATAAAGTGTATGAAATTGCAGCCGCAGAGGTCTGTCATTTTTACAATTGTCTTTAATTCGTAGAAAGTGTTGCTGTTCTCATACCAATTGGTCTGTTAGAATAAATGAAGTAACAGAATATTTTATACATAAAGGACGGGGTAGGGATGAGAAAGCTGCATTTGCTTATGGCAGCTATGGGGGCATCAATTTTATTGCTGTTGACAGCATGCGGTTCCAATGGTGTACCTGATGCCAAGAATTGGGACCTTGAAGATTTTAGTTACATTGATCAGGAGGGAAAGCCTTTCTCAAAAAGCGATCTTAAAGGTAAGGTTTGGGTAGCGGATTTTATTTTCACAAGCTGCGAGACGGTCTGTCTGCCCATGACTTCCAATATGACGAAATTGCAGCAGCAACTGAAGGCTGAGGGTATATCGGATGTAGAGTTCGTTTCCTTTTCTGTGGACCCGGAAATTGACAAACCTGATGTTTTAAAAAAGTTTGGTGACCAATTTAATGTGGATTACGGAAATTGGCATTTTCTGACCGGTTATGGTCAGGAAGAAATCGAGCAGTTTGCATTGGATAACTTTAAAACAATCGTCAAAAAACCAGAAAGAGAAGATCAAGTGATTCATGGGACCAGCTTTTTTCTAATTGATCAAGAAGGAAAGATCATTATGGATTATACAGGTCTGCAGGATATTCCCTTTGAAGAAATTATTAAGCATATAAAAATTTTACAGAATTATTGAACAGGTTAAATGACCTGTTCTTTCTGTTTTCATCCATTTTTCATTCGGATTTCTTTAGCATTTTGAAAGGTGAAAAAGTGAAAATTAGTTTTTGAAGAAACAGCAGTGGCGAAGAATGATTTTACATCCTCAGTACATGCTAAATTTTATAGGACTAGCTTTTATTCACTTCATTTTTCATATTGTATAGTAAGGAATGCTCAAGATAAAAGTATGATGAAGGTATATTGTTTGCAATTTTTCGTTTTCTGCATGATATAATATATGGGTAGGAAGGTGAGGGACATGAGGTACAGAATCACCTGTCTTTTCATATGCCTAGTTTGGATTTCAGGCTGCGGTCAAAGTGAACCGGCCTCAAAGCAGCCATCTGTTCAGCAGAAAAGCATAGTTGAGCTGAGTAAAAAGGAAACCATTCCTGCCAGCTTTTTTCCAGACCCTGTGCAAATCGTTTCAATTGGCGATTCCTTGACTCAAGGTGTCGGTGATAGTAAAGATAACGGCGGGTATCTGCCTTATTTACAAAATAAGCTGGAAAAAGAACCATCGATTACTTCCGTTGAGATGATTAATCATGGCATACGTGGAAATAGGACCGACCAACTATTGAAAAGACTGGATAAGGCTAGGATTAAAGAAGACATTAAGCAAGCTGACTCGATTGTTGTCACAATCGGTGGAAATGATATCATGAAGGTCTTTAAACAGAATTTCTCCAACTTGGAACTGAATCAGTTTGATTCGGCAAAAATAGGGTATGAAAAAAGATTAAGGCAGATACTTGATAAGGTTCGTTCCGAAAATGATCATGCGCAAATTTACCTTGTTGGCGTTTATAATCCATTCTCCAAATGGTTCGCTGATTTTTATGAACTTGATATGATCATGAATGATTGGAATGAAAGCGGAAAAGAGATTATTGAAGAATATGATTCAGCCTATTTTATTGAAATAGCAGACATTTTCAAGGATTCCGAAGAGGATTTGCTTTATGCTGAGGATTATTTTCATCCAAATGACCGCGGATATGAATTAATCGCGACAAGAATCTATAATGATATGGATATAACCACAATTGGAAAGGACACGTTGGAAGCGAGTGCCAAAGGAGATGATGACCAAGAATGACAAATGTCAAATGGAAGACTTTGTTTATTTCCCTATTAGCCCTAAACATCCTGGTCATCCTGTTTGTTGTGATTTTAGTAAATCTGCCGGCTAAAGATAAAGAGCTGATTCCACAAGTAAGCCACGAAGAAGATATCCAATTTCAAGTTCACACGAATCGGGAAGACCTGACGAGATTAATCAACCAATATCTTGATAAAGAAGGATTGACGGGATCGATTCACTACGAAGTGTATTTAACGGATGAGGTAGAGTTATATGGAACAATGCCATTTTTCAATCGTGAAGTTGAAATGAAATTGACTTTTGAGCCAATTGCCCAAAAGAATGGGGATTTGGTCTTAAAACAAAAATCAATTGCTGTTGGACAAATGAATCTTCCTGTTTCATATGTAATGAACCTAATAAATGAGCGTTATAACATGCCGGATTGGGTTAGCATCAGCCCCAATGACGAAAGTATTTATGTGTCATTGCAGGATATGGAATTGAAAAGCGACATTAGGGTGAAGGCGAAAGACTTCGATCTTGAGAATGATGACATTTCATTTTTATTGACCATCCCATCATCATTACAGTAATAGTGAATTGATAAAAAACCAGGATCAATGAATCCTGGTTTTTTATCATTTATGGGGAGAGCGTTAAGGTTTCTGGAGTTGATGATTTTCGATTCAATCCGATTATAAAAATGGTTGAGGACGTATTTTCTTGGAAAACATAGTTTGGCAAAGAGAGTATGATCTCTTTTGTCCCAGCTTTCCTGACTTCGAAGTCGACTATCATGGGATGTATATTAAGATAATCGCATGCTTCCCTGAAATCGAGATTTTCAAAAACGACATCTCCGTCTTTGACGGCAATATCCACCGAAGGTAAACCATGGGAAAGATGGATGAATCGGACCTTGGCTTCATTTTGAGGCACCAATGGATTATCTTCGAAAGGTGACATTTTCAACGACTCATTAGCCAAGGAAGCTGCTATGGTATAGGACCTCCCGCTTTCTAGCGCCACTTTACAGCCTAAAAGCCTTTGCCCGCTGCGGTATATCTCCAATTGGTATATGCCAGGGGAAAGCTGTGAATAACCATTGCTTTCTTTATATGAAAGATTGTTGAGAATGCACTTTTCATTTACATAAACATCAAATGAGGGAGCTGTTGGGGCAGCGTGTAAAATGCGAACTTGTGATGGCAATATGACTTTCATATGCTCATATCTCGATTGTTGTGTTGCTTTATTGAGACTTTTCAAATGCTTATGGTAATAATAATCATGCAGATGCGGATTACTGTATTTATAATAAGACGATAGTAAATCATAAGTACCCGCTTTTTGTAAATATGATTGTTTATCGCTCATTTCCAACACCTCACATTTTCCATTATGGACTCATCATATGTAGTTATACTTGGGCGTGTGTTTCCTTCCCTTATAAGGGAAGGGGCAATTTATGTTAAAAGGGACGATCGGCATATTATTTTACAGAGCAAAATAAAAGCGTTAAAATGCATTCAATGGATTGTTTGTAAAAAAGGAGGATTTTCATTTGACAAAGCAATTAGAGAAAGCAACATTCGCAGGTGGATGTTTTTGGTGCATGGTGAAACCGTTCGATGAACAGCCTGGTATCGAATCCGTTATCTCGGGCTATACGGGCGGGACTACGGAAAATCCTACGTACAAAGAAGTTTGTTCTGAAACCACGGGACATTATGAGGCTGTGCAGATCACCTTTGATCCAAGCGTATATCCATATGAAAAAATAATCGAGTTGTTTTGGCAGCAAATTGACCCGACAGATGTTGGCGGACAATTTCATGACCGGGGAAGTTCTTATCAAACGGCCATTTTTTATCATGACGAAAAACAACGTGAAATAGCTGAAGCATCCAAAGCTAAGTTGCAGGCGAGCGGAAAATTTTCCAAACCGATCGTAACGCCGGTTAGACCAGCCAAAACTTTTTATCCAGCTGAGACATATCACCAGCATTATTATAAAAAGCAACCTGAGCATTATGAAAGATATTCGATTGGCTCAGGCCGAAAAGCATTTATACAACATCACTGGGGGGAAAAAGATGAAAAGTAAAGAAGAATTAAAACAGAAACTTTCAGCGATTCAATATGAAGTCACCCAAAATAATGGAACGGAACCAGCTTTTAACAATGAATATTGGAACTTGAAGGAGGAAGGGTTATATGTGGACATCGTTTCAGGTAATCCTCTTTTCACTTCAAAGGAAAAGTTCGATTCAGGCTGTGGTTGGCCAAGCTTCACTAAACCGCTAAAAGAAGAGGAAGTGGTGGAAAACCTCGATACGAGTTACGGTATGAGAAGAATCGAGGTTCGCTCAAAAACTGCCGATTCTCATCTGGGCCATGTCTTTAATGATGGGCCTGGACCATCAGGCTTGCGGTATTGCATCAATTCTGCCTCATTGAGGTTCATCCCGCTCCAAGATCTTGAAAAAGAAGGATATGGAGAATACAAAAAGCTTTTTGATTGAATGGAAAACCCCCTATCAGATAATGATAGGGGGTTATTTAATATCGGGTAAGATTCAATCGGTAATGATCGATGCTATCCGGACATATGGGATGGTGGTAAGCTCCATTGCTTTACTTCTGCCAGTCACCTCAAAACGGACCGTATGTGAACCTGGAGGAAGCCCATTAGTGATAAATAAATACCTTTCACGGGCAAAGGGCCACCACGTATTCAAAGTGGTGATTTCATTTCCATCGATCCATACATCTACTTCCCCGCCATCGGGACTCCTAAGCAGTCTCACACCAAGCATAGTTCCTTTGAAGTTATATTCAATCACACTGCCCTTTACACTACTAGTGAAATAGCCGCCCCTTGGACGGAAACCTTTCATTTTTTCATAGTGTTCAATCTCGGATAATTCAAATTCTGAATGGTCATGAAGCTTAGATGGCAGGCCTGAAACAGTCTTCCCGCGTTCTATATTATCCAGGAAGCGTTCGTATATTTCATTAGCATAAAATTTATAACCTAGCCCATTTGGATGAATCAAATCTCTGGTCAGCTGTTTTTCCGTATATCCAGAATGCTTGAATATTGGACGCATATCCACATTAGTTGCACCATAATGTTTGGATAAAAGGACGATGGCTGACGCAAATTCCTCATATTTCAAGGAACTCTCTGTTATTGTGAACAATTCAGCATTAGGGTGGAGCCCTTTTGCCTTTCTGATTAAAGCTTCATATGTCATGATAAAATCATCGACATTCATATATTTACGGTCATTTTCACCGAAAACGAAGAAAATCAAATCTTTATGGTCATGCTTCTTTCTTTGGGAAAGCTTAAATAGACCTTCAAAAGCAGTGGATCCGCTTTGGACCACGTAATCTCCGTGTAAAGGAACATCATTGGTTTCGATCAACTTATCTTCTAACTGTTTGAACCATGTTAGTTTAGGGTTTTCGGCTCCCGACCCTCTTCCGATACTGTCACCAATAACGAGATACTGAATGGGCTGGCCTGTTTGGAATTTTTGATAAACATTTATCGAATCATCCGATCCATATGTTTTAGGAGCTTTTTGAAGGATATAGCTGATTAGAAGGATCGTGGCGATTGCAGCGAAAGGGATGAAGGATTTTGCGTTCTTTTTCAATTATGTTCCCCCGTATTAACCTTTTATGTATCTATATTGGCATGAGATAGCGTAAAGAGGCTAAGAATTGTTTTTTTTCTTATTATATCCCAATTTTAAAGTAACACAATAAATACGAAACGTTTTTTTGACACTTTTTATGGCTACTCTTGGTGTTTCACCTATTGAATGTTTAATGGTGATGAAGGTGTTTTTCGATAAGTTTTTTCTTAAATCCAAAAAAATAGGCAAATACACAGACCGAGGCGGGCGTATTGACATATGGTAAGGTGTAAAGAGAAATCAGAATTCTAAAAGGAGTGAAACTTAATGTACGGATATGGTGGAAATGTTGCAGGACCAGGTTACGGTTATGGTGGCGGCGGTGGATATGGTGGCGGCGGCGGCGGTTGCTGCGGATTTGGATCAGGCTTCGCATTAATCGTTGTCTTGTTCATTCTGTTGATTATCATCGGTGCTTCATTCTGTTGCTAATTGAATAACTAAAGAGACCAGTTTATAAAGCTGGTCTTTTCTTTATGTAAGGATTTGGTGGTTTGACGGGGGCCTTTTTAGAATCCATAGTGATTACTGATTAGACATGGATAAATACAGTGTAATCATGGGACAGGCGATACATTACACAACAATTCCTGGCACAACGGGAATGAAGAGAGGATGCCATTGATGGGGAGAACAAGGCCAAAGGATCTATAAGGAAATCATGACCAGGTTTTGATGTAAGTAAGGTCGATAAGAGAATGGGGTGAGTGGCAGTCCTTAAGAGTCTTGATTTTTCTTTGTTCAACATTTCTGCTAAAATAACGAAAGATGTATTAATTTAGGGGGATAAAGATATGAAACCTTCCCGTTTACAAGCAGGGGATGAAATTCGCGTTATTGCTCCTTCAAGAAGCTTGGCGATTGTCAAAGGGGAACAACGCAGATTGGCAGAAGAAAGATTGATTGAGCTTGGTTTTAAAGTGACATATGGTAAAACGGCTTTGTTCCATGATGACTTTTTTTCGAATTCGATTGAAGACCGGGTCGAAGATTTACATGAGGCTTTCAGGGATCCGAATGTTAAGGGAATCTTTACAGCCATCGGGGGGTATAACGCTAACCAATTGTTACGATATATCGACTACGATTTGATTAAGGAAAATCCAAAAGTGTTGATGGGGTATAGTGATATAACCGCAATTTTATTGGCCATTCATAAAAAAACAGGCCTAACTACATACTCAGGTCCTCATTTCTCGACGTTCGGAATGAAGGCTGGTCTGGAATATACGATGGAATATTTTAAAAAGGCTGTAATTGAAAGTGAAGGCTTTTATCTTGATCCAAGTGAAACGTGGAGTGATGACTCTTGGCATTTAGAACAGGATGACCGAACTTTCCACCCGAATGCTGGTTATATGGTCATTCAGGAAGGGGAAGCGGCTGGGACGATCATTGGGGGAAATCTTTGCACACTCAATCTATTACAAGGTACAGAGTTTATGCCGTCTTTAATGGACAGTATCCTTTTCATTGAAGATGACGAAGAAAGTCATCCATTCAGTTTTGACCGGGATTTACAATCCTTGTTACATCAGCCAGAGGCAACTGGGATTAAAGGAATCATCATAGGCCGTTTCCAAAAGGATTCGGGGATGACTGAATATGCTTTGCATGAAATCATAGCTGGCAAAAAGGAGATAAATGGCATACCCGTGATCGCTAATGCCAATTTTGGTCATGTTCATCCATTTGTAACGGTGCCGGTTGGTTCAAAAGCAATAATGAAGGTAAAGAACGGAAAAGCGACGATCCAGATAAATTCATGACACAGTTTGAAGACGCCGTTCAAAAAGTGGACGGTATTTTAATCTGTCGGGATTTGGATAAATGTATTTTACATTTTGGTGTGTTTTTGGAGCCTTTCCTCTAATCAGCACCTGAAAATTGTCCTATTTTACAAGCATTATTAGGGAATATGAGTCTAATAGTTCAAATTCTATATTTTTCTGATATAATACTAAGAGATTTAAAATAGAAAAGGTGATTATGTGTTATTAACAATTCCCGCATCCATTCGTTTAGAAGGGGCTTTGGCCGAGTATAATAAAAAAGGCCGTGTTAGCCATACATGTTTCGTTTGTAACGGAGACACTTCTAATGGTGATGCAAGCAACTTGAACTACTATAAGTTAGGAACTAAAAAAGTTTGTCATTCCTGCATGAAAAATGTTTTGCGTCATCCTTCTTTAAAAGAGTATGAATATGTACATACTTCAGTTATCGATAAAACTGCTTTTTATAAAAATGTGCTGGCTGTTTTAAAGGATGAAAGTTTTTTGGAGTCCATTCGTGAAAAAGAACTAATTAGCGCATTGTAAGAAAAAAGTGTATCTCTCGCGGATACACTTTTTTTGTCGCCTTTTTTTGTCCGATTCATCAGGAAACCCAAAAATTCATCCGTTTATTTGCTTAGGTCAATTTCCTTAGCAAGATTGCGTTCATCTGGACATACACTTTACTATATTGCATTTGTTTTTAAAGAGAAGGAGAGTGTGGGCTTATGGAGCAGTCTTCATTGATCAAGCCGGTCCTGGGAGGAGCCTACCCGACTATCAGTCATGGTCAAGGAGTGTTTTTATACGACAAAGAAGGTAAGGATTACTTGGATGCTTCCTCAGGTGCTGTTACTGCCAATATTGGCCATGGGGTCCAGGAAATCATGGAGGCGATGGTAAAACAGGCTAAACTGGTTTCATTTGTATATCGTTCCCAATTTACCAATGATGCTGCAGAGAAACTTGCCGGAAAAATTGCTGAATTGACCAAAGGGGAACTGACCTACAGCTTTTTTGTAAACAGCGGCTCCGAAGCAACTGAAACTGCCTTGAAGATAGCCATTCAGCATTGGCAGGAAAAAGGGAAGCCCAAGAAACAGAAAATCATATCGAGGTGGATGAGCTACCATGGCATCACGATGGGGGCTCTTTCAATGTCTGGGCATCCGATTCGTCGAGAGCGATTTACCCCTTTGCTTGAATCATATCCTTCTGTATCTCCTCCATATTGTTACCGGTGTCCACTTCAACTTGATCCCCATACGTGCGGAATGGCCTGTGCTTCGGAATTGGAAGCATCCATCCGGCGTATTGGCAGTGAAAATATAGCGGCTTTCATCGCAGAACCTGTTATCGGGGCAGCTGGAGGGGCGATTGTCCCTCCTGATGGTTATTTTCGAAAACTGAAGAAAATCTGTGAAGAGAATGATATTTTATTCATTGCCGATGAAGTCATGACTGGATTTGGACGTACCGGTAAGATGCTTGCCTCAGAATATTGGGATGTGGAACCTGATATCGTAACATTTGGTAAAGGCATGAGTGGAGGGTACACCCCGATAGCCGCCACAGTAATGACCAAAAACGTGATGGAGCCAATAATGAAAGGCTCGAAGTCAATTATCGGAGGACATACGCTTAGTGCCAATCCATTATCGTGTGCGGTATCTTTAGCCGTTTTAGAATATGTCGTAAGGAATGATCTTGTTGAAAAATCAGCCGATAGAGGGAAGGACCTGATTAGGGGCCTGAAGAAGTTAGCAGGGAAGTATTCCTTTATCGGTGATATACGTGGCAGAGGTTTATTGATAGGCGTCGAATTTGTCCAGGATAAGGCCACAAAGGCCCCATTTCCGAAGGAGGCCGATGTGACCAATGAAATCATTGAGTTGGGAATGAGGAATGGAATACTCCTTTATCCCGCAGCAGCAGGCCTTGACGGTGTAACCGGGGCAGCCATCATCATCTCCCCGCCGTTAACGATTTCGGAAGAGGAGTGTGCAGAATTGTTAATGAGGGTCGATATAACTTTTCGGCAATTTAATGAATCCTTTGGTAAACGGCCATCACACCAAGGAAGTGAGTCATAGTGTTGGAAAATACATTCCAGAAGATTTGTCGTTTGGAGGATGTCCTCCATCTCTTTAAAGATAATCAGTCCATCTTGTATGGGGGATTCGGTGGTATTGGGACACCTCCGGGATTGATCAATCTGATTTTGGAGTCAGGTATAAAGGATTTAACCTTGATTGGGAACGATACAGGTTTCCCCGATATTGGAATCGGAAAACTGGTCACCCAACGCCGTGCAAAAAAAATCATCGTTTCCCATATCGGTTCCAATCCAAATGCAGGACTATTAATGAACAATGGGGAACTCGAAGTGGAGTTCTCTCCTCAAGGTACACTTGTCGAACGCATCCGGGCTGGAGGGATGGGATTAGGTGGGGTATTGACTGATATAGGAATTGAAACCGATATCGTCCGGGAAGGCAAGCAAACCGTAAAGATAGGTAAGAAAAATTATCTGGTGGAACCTGCATTAACAGCAGATATCGCCATTGTTTACGCAGAAATGGCAGATCCTTACGGAAACCTCATCTTTGATAAAAGCGCCAGGAACACGAACCCACTCGTAGCTGCGGCCGGACAAATCACGATCGTCGAAGCCATGCAAATCGTTCCGCTTGGCTCTTTGGATCCAGAGAGCATCATTGTGCCAGGTGCCTTTGTGGATTATATCATTCCATCAAAAGGAGTCGATTGGAAATGGGTTTGGGAACCGAAGATAGAAATCGAATAGCGAAACGGGCAGCAGCAGAAATAAGCGATGGGATGCTGGTCAATTTGGGAATTGGCATTCCATCGCTTGTACCGAATCATCTTTTGAATGACCATAAAGTTATGTTTCATGCTGAAAATGGCCTTGTGGGGATTGGCAGTTCTCCTGAAAAGGGAAAGGAAGATGCACATCTTTGCAATGCCGGGGGACTACCGATCACCATAAGACCCGGGGCTTCCTACTGCGACAGTACGGTTGCATTTGGGATGATAAGGCGCGGGAGGGTGGATATCACGATTCTAGGAGCCCTTCAAGTGAGTGAAGTGGGGGATCTCGCTAATTGGATTGTCCCAGGAAAGAGGGTGCCAGGCATGGGTGGTGCCATGGAACTGGCTGCAAAGGCAAAAAAGGTCATCGTATTAATGGAACATACCGATAAAGCGGGCATGTCTAAATTAGTCAAAAAATGTACGTTGCCGTTAACTGCCAAGAAATGCGTACATATGATCATCACTGAGCTAGGCGTGTTTTCTGTAACTTCCGAGGGCCTCCTTTTAACAGATGTATTTGATACATCCAGTATTGAGGAAATCAGGGATCGAACCGAAGCCTTGTTTACCGTCTCTGAAAACATCCATATTTTAAAAGAATGAGAGAGGAGAATGGATATGTATGAGGAAAGAATAAGAACATGGTTGAATGATCATCGGACAAATGGGGTTCAGCTTTTGCAAAAACTGGTCCAGGAACCGAGCAAAAGGGGGCAAGAAGGAAGTGCACAAGCCATAGTGGTCGAGAAGTGCAGACAACTTGGTCTGGAAATAGATCTATGGGAAATTGGGGATGAACAATTAAGAAAACACCCCCATTTTTATTGCGATCGCAAGGATTTTAAAGGAAATCCGAACCTTGTGGCTATTAAAAGAGGAACCGGCAATGGGAAATCCCTTATTTTAAACGGACATATTGATGTTGTTCCTGAAGGCGATCATGCAGCATGGCACGATGAACCCTATAGCGGCAAATTAAAAGACGGGAAAGTGTTCGGGAGGGGAACGACAGATATGAAAGGCGGCAATGTTTCTTTATTGCTGGCCATCGAAGCGATAGTCGAATCTGGAATCCAATTGAAGGGGGACGTGATTTTCCAGAGTGTGATTGAAGAGGAAAGCGGCGGTGCAGGAACACTTGCGGCAGTCATCAGAGGGTACGAAGCGGATGGGGCAATCATTCCGGAGCCTACCAATATGAAACTATTCCCTTTACAGCAAGGTTCGATGTGGTTTCGACTGAAAATAAAGGGCAAGTCTGCACATGGAGGCACAAGGTATGAAGGAGTAAGTGCAATTGATAAAGCGGTTGGTGTAATGAAAGAAATCAAGATGCTTGAACAAGAACGGAATGAGTCACTCCGTCATTCACTCTATAAAAATGTACCCATTCCCATTCCAATCAACATAGGAAGCATTCAAAGCGGAAACTGGCCTTCTTCCGTGCCGGATACAGCCGTTCTTGAAGGCAGATTCGGCATCGCACCGACAGAGACCATGGAAGAGGCACAAAAATCGCTGATACAGCGAATAGATGCTTTAAACCAGAGTGATTCATGGTTCAAAGAAAA
This sequence comes from Peribacillus sp. ACCC06369, assembly GCF_030348945.1. Taxonomy (NCBI): domain Bacteria; kingdom Bacillati; phylum Bacillota; class Bacilli; order Caryophanales; family Bacillaceae; genus Peribacillus; species Peribacillus sp. ACCC06369. The sequence continues at coordinate 3,089,147 of NZ_JAUCEN010000002.1, read as the reverse complement.
ACCAATTGAATTAGAATGGTTTGGGGCCAGATGGCTGCCTGGCAATCTCGAAATCGATCATTCGCTAATGAAAACCATTGGCAGGTACTATGAAAAAGTGGTGGGGGAAGAACCGCTTGTCGAAGCGTCCCCTTGGGCGACGGATGGAGGGTACCTTTCATCAGTTGGCTCGACTCCCGTAGTTGTATTTGGACCAGGGGAAACGAAAATGGCCCATGATTCAAACGAATATATAGAAGTGGATAAAATGATGGAGGTTGCAGAAATCATTGCATTGACCATGATTGATTGGTGCGGGGTGGAAGAGCAATAATTATTTTTCCCAAGGTCTGATTCTAGAAAGGGTCAGGCCTTATATTACCATTTTCGATGGACGTGAAAGGAGCGGGACAAATGGAGGCTGGCATCATTGAAAAAAGAATTCAAAAGCCAAGGTGCTCAATACATATTACGATCGACTATTTTAATAAGCGATTAAGGGTTGACGATTACCTAGGTCATTTTCAGGAATGCGTAGAGGAATCCCTGAAGGTGGCTAACGGCGTATCAGCAGAGAAAATCATCTTCAAGTCACGCAAGGAAAACGTTCTGGCATTAATTGCTCAGGGCTTTTTATATGAAGGAAGCATCGATAAATTCTTTTTGGGAAGCGATTGTTTCTTCCTTGTAAAATATAACAAGAACGAAAGGCGCAACAGTGAGGAATGGGAAAAGGAAGATCAAATCCTCACCGATGTTCAGAGTCTCCCGATTAAATCCGGACTGGATGATCCGCCGACTGCCTATCAAGCACGTAAAGCGGAAGTTACCGATGCAGTTCAGCTGGCACAATTGTACGGGAAGGTTTTCGAAGTGTATCCCACTCCGATGAATGATCCGTTATATGTGAAAAAATGCATGGAAAAGGGAACGGTCTTTTATATTTTTGTTCATGAAGGCAAGATCATCAGTGCTGCTTCCGCAGAAATTGATGCCTTTTACCATAATGCGGAAATCACTGATTGTGCGACATTGCCGGAACATCGGCAGTACGGTTTGATGAAACACTTGATTTCCTCACTTGAAGACTACCTTATTTCGAATGGCAATTATTGTATTTATTCCATTGCCCGGTCGCTCTCATTCGGTATGAATGCTGCATTGCACCAGCAGGGTTACTCGTACCGTGGACGTTTGGCCAATAATTGTTACATCTTCGATAAACTGGAAGACATGAATCTTTGGGTGAAAAATTTTACATGATTGCTCATTTTCAGGCGGTACATGACAAGTTTTTGGCATTTCCTCATATACTCTAGCAAGAGGGTAATTGAGGAGGGATATCTTGCCAAGTGAATTTTTTAATACAAGTGAAGTACTGGAAGCTATATTAGAGACAATTGATGAAGGCATTCATGTAATAGATCCAAAAGGACAGACCATATTTTATAACGGAGTGGCGGCCAATCATGATGGAATGAAAAGAAGTGAAGTGCTTGGGAAACCGTTGCTTGAAGCCTTCCCTTCTTTAAATCACAAATCATCGACATTACTCCGAGTGATTAAATCTGAAAAACCGATCTACAACTATAGCCAATCATATGTAAATGCACATGGGCGAATCATTGAGACGCTAAATACGACGCTCCCCATATATGTAGATGGGTTCATGATTGGTGCAATAGAAATTGCTAAGGATTATTCAAGTTTGAAGCAATTATCTGAAAGGTTAGCTGACCTTGAAAGCTCGCTCAAGACAATCAAAAGTCCTGAAAAGAAAACGTCCCAGAAAGGCGGATTGTATTCGTTCACTGAAATCCTGACCAGTGATACTGGGTTTAAGCGTTTGATATCACAAGGGAAAAAGGCTGCCCGATCATCCTCATCGGTATTGGTTTATGGGGAAAGCGGTGTAGGAAAAGAGCTTTTTGTTCAAAGCATCCATAAGGATTCCAGCCGCAGTAAAGAACCATTCATCGCACAAAATTGTGCTGCCTTACCAGAAAATTTATTGGAATCGCTTCTATTCGGTACGGCTAAAGGAAGTTACACTGGCGCTGTGGAACGCCAGGGATTATTTGAATTAGCAAACGGCGGAACCTTGTTTTTGGATGAATTGCAATCAATGCCGATTGACTTGCAGGCAAAGCTTCTGCGTGTGCTTGAAGATGGGTTCATCAGGAGGATAGGCGGCACAAAGAGCGTACAGGTGGATGTCAGGATCATGGCAGCGATGAATATAGATCCTAAAAAGGCCGTATCGGAAAACAGGCTAAGGCCAGATCTATTTTACCGATTAAACGTATTGAGCTACGAGCTGCCTTCGTTAAGGGAGCGTACTGATGATATAGAGCTTCTGACTGAGCATTTCATATCAATATTTAACAGTAAATTAGGACTTTCCATAAAAGGCATTGAAGAGAAGACAAAGGTTTTCTTTCGGGAATATCATTGGCCTGGAAACGTAAGGGAGCTTAAACATACGATAGAATTCATGATGAACCATACGGAGAAGGATATTTTGAACCTTGAAGACTTGCCACAGTTTTTAAAAAAACATACCCATTCCTCATCAGTAAAAATACTTCCACTTCGTGAGGCCATGATTGAGATGGAAACAAAATTGATTACCGAGGCCCTTCATCAGACAAACGGAAATGTCTTTCAGGCATCGAAGCTATTGCAGATTCCAAGGCAGACCTTGCAATATAAAATAAAAAAACATATTTGACCATAAAAAAATCCGGAAGCAGCCAGCAGTCCGGATTTTTTTATGGTCAATGGAATTTTTGGGTCATTTTGGCACCCTTCTTGCATTTAATACTACTATCATAACTCAGGAGGTATAACCATGTTATTTGACTTATATAAGCCAGATCGCAATTGGAAAGATATAGAGCTATGGAAAGATGTAACCAAAGAACAATGGAACAACTGGCTGTGGCAGCTTACGAATACGATCCGAACCGTTGATGATTTGAAAAAAGTGGTAAACCTGACTCCGGATGAAGAGGAAGGCGTAAGGATCTCCACTAAAACCATCCCTTTGAATATCACCCCATACTATGCTTCGCTAATGAATCAAGATGACCCAAGGTGTCCAATCAGAATGCAATCGGTCCCCATCTCGGAAGAAATGCATAAAACCAAATATGACATGGAAGACCCCCTTCATGAGGATGAGGACTCCCCTGTACCGGGTCTGACCCATAGATATCCGGATCGCGTCCTTTTTTTGGTGACGAATCAGTGCTCGATGTACTGCCGTTATTGTACGAGAAGACGCTTTTCAGGGCAAATTGGCATGGGCGTGCCAAAAAAACAATTGGACGCTGCCATCGGTTATATACGTGACACACCGGCGGTTAGGGACGTCCTTATTTCAGGCGGGGACGGATTATTGATTAATGACACGATCCTTGAATATATCCTCAAAAACTTAAGGGAAATCCCTCACGTTGAAATAATCAGGATAGGTACGCGGGCTCCGGTTGTTTTTCCTCAAAGAATCACTGAAAATTTATGTACCATCTTAAAAAAATATCATCCGGTTTGGCTCAATACTCATTTCAATACCTCGATAGAAATCACCGAAGAGTCAAAGAAAGCTTGTGAGATGCTTGCCGATGCAGGTGTACCTGTGGGCAACCAGGCAGTTATTTTAGCGGGGATAAATGACAGTGTCGCAATCATGAAAAAGCTAATGCATGACCTTGTTAAGATTCGTGTGCGACCTTACTATATTTATCAGTGTGATTTGTCAGAAGGCATCGGTCATTTCAGGGCTCCCATATCAAAAGGGATTGAAATCATCGAGGGACTCAGAGGCCATACATCCGGGTATGCTGTTCCTACCTTCGTCGTCGATGCTCCAGGTGGGGGAGGGAAAATAACACTGCAACCGAATTATATCCTTTCACAATCCCCAACAAAAACGGTGCTGCGCAATTTTGAAGGAGTCATAACCACATATCCTGAACCTGAGCATTATACACCTGGCCTTGCAGATGATTATTTCAAAGGGGTATATCCCGATATGGAAGAAAAAAGGTCAGATATAGGTGTATCCGGTTTGATGAACGATAAGCAATTCAATTTAGTGCCTGAAGGGCTGAAGCGAATGAATCGACGGGAAAATTACGTGACAAACCCAGAGCATGCTACATTGAAAAACCAACGTGAAAAAAGAGATTTGTTGAAAGAAAAGAAATACCAGGCACAGCAAAAAAAGAGCACTCCAAAGGGAGATGAATAGCATGGAGACGTGTCCATGGTGTGAGAAAGGGAAGCTTACATCGGTAAAGGGGACGGTGTATTGGGAACTGCCGGATGGTACGAGGGCGGTGGAAATTACGGAAACCCCTTCATCTCATTGTGAGAATTGCGATGCTCTTTTTCAAAGTGATGAAATAGTTAAGGGAATTGAAAATCAACTATTTTTAATTGATTCGAAACAGCTTGAAAAACAAACGAAGTACAGTGAGCTAATGAACATGAAAAAGCTGTTGAAACGCAACTACTTTGACTTTTAGCGGAATGGTACATGACGTTTCCATTTATTAATGAATGAATGAATCCCCTCATTTTAGGCAGAACAGTGTAAATCACTATTCTATCTTAGATGTAGGGGGTTTTTCCCATTCACAAGAATTATAGGCCATCGGGTATTTGAATGTTAGAGTAATTCCGCCACCCTTCATACGGCATGACTGACCATGCTCGTGTGTATATAAGGTAAGGGTACTTGCAAGCATTTGATTGAAGCTCTAGGTTAAACTTGTAGCGATTCGATTCATTTGATCGATCACTTAAAGAATAAAGAACGTAAGTGTGAAAAAATATTTCCCGCCTTTAAAAGGATTGAATCAATTTGGGAATGAGAACGATATTTTTATTGAAGTTCCGTATTCTATTATCAAATGCGGTTCGTGCTGAAAAATGGTGGATTTCAATAAAATGAGGAAGAAAAAACCAAATTATTTTAAAAAAGTGGACGGAAGAGAAAGTTTCCGATATATTAAAGCAGGAATCATAGTTATTTTTAGGGGGGCTCGACACCATGAGACCATTTTATTTATATTTAATGAAATTTCGACAACCAAAGGAAATTGATGCAATCACTAAATTTGCGAATCATGCCTATCAGGATCATGGCTTCCCAAAACAATCGACTGATTATAATGAACTGAGCAGTTATTTGGAATTGAATGCAGATTATCTCGAAAGTATGTCAGTATTCGATCAAGCGTGGGAACAATATGTCCAAATAGAAGAAGGACTCCTATTGGGAGATCAGGAATAGGGGGATCGGAAGGATGCTTAAAAGCCTTCAAACCCGAATTTTGCTTTATTCTTTACTTATAGCAAGTGTTCCTGTTCTGATATTGGGGATCATATCCTATGGATCACAGCGCTCCCTGCTGGAAAAGGAAGCTAAAAATGCCTTGAATGCAGGTTCACTGAATATTGTAAATGAAACATATAGCTATTTGAACGAACGCATCAGTGATGTGAAGTTAATGAGTGCAAATTCGGTAATCATAAATCCCGGCTCTTCAAAGGAAGAGAAGTCAGTTGAACTAAAAAAGTTTATCGATGCAAAAGGAAGTTATTACGGTGTTTTGCATTTGAATATGGAAGGAAAGGTCATTGCGGATACCTCCAATAAAATGATCGGGGATAACCTCGCAAAGAGAATATGGTTTAAAGAGGCCATGGAAGGTCATGAATTCCTTTCTGACGTATACAAAACCCGAGCTTACTCAGAACCCATAATATCTCTAAGTGCGCCGGTATATGATAATACAGGAAAAATAATCGGTGTCGTATCTCCAGCTTTCAGATTGGAAGGGCTCTGGGAGATGATGGAGAAAAAGGCTAATGACATTAGTGATAAATATCCAGTGAACTTTTTCATTCTTAATCAAGAAGGTATCATGATTTCGAAAAAAGACCCACATGGCATCATGCAGGATTCAGCCTTGGAGGAAATTGGATTAACGAAAGAAAAGCTGATGGAGGCTTCGTTATCGGATGAATTGTACAGTGCAGAGAATGGGGAAAAAATATATTCTATCCAGCCTATCCATACGATAGCGGAAACGGAGAATACGTGGTTTGTTGTTGTGGGTGCAGATAAGAATCAGGTGTTTCAGCCTTTGAATGACCTTTTATCACGGTATCTGACCATCTACAGCATCGTATTTGTTTCTATCATTCTGGCTGTCTATTTACTTACAAAGACTCTTGTGCGGCCAGTTCAAGATCTTGTCGAAGCAACGGAGGATTTCATTGAAGGAAAGGAATTCGTCTTTTCCAATAAAAGAAGCTTCGAGGAAATGGAAAAATTGAATCTTGCCTTTCTAAGAATGATGGAAACGATAGAAGATCGTGAGAAGGAAATCGTCCGTACGGAAAAATTGAAATATGTTGGCCAGCTTGCAGCCGGGGTCGCGCATGAAATCAGGAACCCGCTGACGACAATAAAGGGCTTTTTCCAACTATTGAAGAGTCAGGATCATGATAAAACACTAATAGAAAAATATAGTGATGTCATGCTTCATGAAGTGGATCGGGTGAATGTATTCGTGACTCAACTTCTTGATTTGGCAAAACCCCATCAACTGGAATGGGAGAAAATGGATTTAAAGGATTTCCTTGATGAAATGATAGATACATATACTTCTTCAAATCCGAGTTCTCACGTAAGAATAATGAATGGAGTGACACAATCCGTCATTGTTTTTTCAGACAGGAACCGGTTAAGGCAGGTTCTCTTGAATGTCCTGAATAATTCTTGTGAAGCCATCGAAGCAAGAGGGCAGATTGAACTGGATCTGACTGCCGTTTCCCAATATGTAAAATTGATGATCAGAGATGATGGAAAAGGCATCAGTCCCGAGAATTTAAAAAATATCGGCATGCCCTTTTATACCACTAAACAAGATGGAAACGGCCTAGGTGTAGCGACCTGCATTCAGATAATGGAGGAATTAAAAGGAAAATTTCAAATTGAGAGTGTACATGACGAAGGAACGAAAGTGACGCTCATTATCCCTACTGCGAACCGTCTCATTAAATGAGACGGTTTTTGGTTGTAGATAAATGAGGAACAAGGTTTTTCGTTGCCCTTTAATAAATGGGCAAGTTCCTTATCTAAATGAGTAAAATGCCCTCTCATTTCCATTAACCTCCATGTTTGTTTATGCATATAATTTACTAATCAAACGATAAGGACCATATTGGGGGATGTCTCTTATGGGCAAAAAAAAACAGCCGAAATTTAAATTAGGCGATACAGTCGTAATAACAATGTATGGGACAGTCGGGAATATAACCGATGTTAAATTTCTCGATGGTGCTTATGTGTATGAAGTGAACTATAGTGAAGGTCTTTATATTGAAAAAACATTGCAATCGATAAATGAATACGAAGGAGAAATCCTTTATCCAAAAGAACAAATCGACATTGAATATAAATATTTATTAGGTGACTTGGTCCAGGTGGATGGATATGAACAGGATTATTTCAAGATTATCGGCTATCGAACGGAAATTTGGCGCTATAAGGAAAATGCCTGGGAGGATGTAATCTATGAGTTATCAAGAATTTCGGATGGTGAATGGCTTGAAGCGCATGAAGAAGAACTGACTCTGATAGCCGATGCTAAACGTGCAGATGGGATCATTAAAAAGTTGGGCCTGCTCCTTCCTAAAAAGAATAATGAGCTTGCTATCATTGCTAAACAATACAACCCTGGTAAAGGTGAGCGAGAAATGACAATGACAAAAAATGAAAAAAAGGAAATGATTGATGGACTGTTGGATTTATATAATGATTATTGTAAGCTCTACGAACATTTTGGCGATGATGAATATCGTCATATCATGAAGATCGCCCTTGCTAAAATTGAAAAAGCTGCAGAGGAAATTTATCCAGATCATAAAAAGAAGCAAACGAAGTGAAAAGGTATCCCAAACTTTTAAAGGGCAATTTCCAAATTACCTAAAAAAGCTACCATTCAAATTGGCCACCAATGGAACATGGTAAATATAGGCCCTTCATATGATTTTCCATTAAGGGATGCCTTACTGGCATATTTGTCTCTACACATTCATAGACCTTTAAATAAGGGGGCGATGATTTGCGAGAAATTGAGGTTTTTATTGATACAGAAGAGATAGCGGAATTCTTTTTTCAAGAATTGATAAGACGGGGCTATCTTCCAACAGAAGCTGAAGTTGAAGATCTTGCTGACATCACATTCGAATATCTTCTTGAAAAATGCATAATTGATGAAGAAGTCGATGAGTAACCAGTCATAAGACGGTTACCAGCTTCCTTTCCCTTAATTTTAAAAACAATTAAAAAAAGACGGCGGGCCTCCGCCGTTTTGTTTGCGGTTCTGAGGAGGGGTGCCAAAAGTCTTTTCACGATTTCCAGTTTCCTAATCAGGTTGGTTATTGGATAAGGTTCAATTTTCCTAACTTGTGGTTGATATGGTATAGTAGTTTTTGTATATCATTCCAACCACAAGTTAAGGAGGAAATAGTTGTATGAGCGTACATATTGGTGCAAAAGAAAATGAAATTGCAGAAACGGTCTTACTACCTGGAGACCCATTGCGTGCAAAATATATTGCTGAAACATTTTTAGAGGATGCAAAACTTTACAATGAAGTTCGGAATATGTTTGGATACACAGGGACATATAAAGGGAAAAGAATTTCCGTCCAAGGCACAGGCATGGGTGTTCCATCCATTTCCATCTACGTAAATGAATTGATGAATAGCTATAATGTTCAGAAGCTGATTCGCGTTGGAACTGCAGGAGCCATCCAAAAAGACGTAAAGGTCAGGGATGTAATCCTTGCAATGAGTGCTTCCACCGACTCGCAAATGAACCGCATGACTTTCGGCGGGGTGGACTTTGCTCCAACCGCGGATTTCGAATTACTAAGAAAAGCTTATGACGCGGGCACGGCTAAGGGCTTGCAATTGAAGGTCGGGAATGTATTTACGGCCGATCAGTTTTATAACGATAATAGTGAATTGGAAAAATGGGCAAAATACCAAATCCTTGCGATAGAAATGGAATCAGCGGCCCTATACACGCTTGCTGCTAAATTTGGACGCCAAGCTTTATCAGTATTAACCATTTCCGATCACATTTTAACCGGTGAGGAAACGACGTCGGATGAGCGCCAGTCAACTTTTAACGAAATGGTTGAAGTGGCATTGGAAGCAGCTATCCAAGACTGATAATTGGATGTTAATGACAGGCGGGTGACCAGGAATAAATGATGCTGTATAATGAAGGGTGGGATACAGGCTCATTTATTCCTTGGTATCCGCATTTTTGTAATGTCTCGCCTTAAGGGGTACCCTAGATTTAACGTTTGCGAAGGGTTAAAAAATACATATGATCAGTAAGTTGTTATTTTTGATAACTATTATTTTTCGATTGGCATGAAAACTGATAAAATAGAAAGAAACCGTTTATATCGTCATGAAGAATGAAAGTGGTGAGGCTTCAGTGGAAGAAGAAAATCAACAACAGCCAAAAGAGGCAGGGAAATTCATTAAAATAAAGAAGTTTACGTTCATTATGGGGATTTTCCTAGTCATATTTCTAACTGCAGGGATTACTACAATAGCCTTGACCTTTGGAAATGAAAAAGTAGAGTCAATAGCACCGGATAAACATTCGGAATTTGAAAAGCTGTATTCTACATACGATACGATAAAAGATAACTATTATGAAGAGATTGATCAAGACAAGCTGGTTGACGGGGCAATTAATGGAATGATCAAATCATTGGATGACCCCTACTCTGCCTATATGGATAAGAAGGAAGCATCGAGTTTCCATGAGAGCATCTCTTCATCTTTTGAAGGAATCGGTGCTGAAATTCAGGAACAGGATGGAAAAATCATGGTCGTCTCACCGATAAAAGGGTCACCAGCCGAAAAAGCGGGTGTAAAACCGAATGACATCATTTTAAGTGTCGACAGTAAAAGCGTTGAAGGACTGAGCTCTTCTGAAGCTGTCCTGAAAATCAGGGGCGAAAAGGGAACGAAAGTGAATTTATCCATCTCAAGAGCTGGTGAATCGGAACCGATTGAACTCACCATTAAACGTGACACAATTCCGATTGAAACAGTCTATGCGGAAATGCTTGATGATGGAGTTGCAAAAATCCAAGTGACCAGTTTTTCCGAACATACAGTTCAAGAGCTGAAAACGGCGCTTGAAGAAATGTCGAAGAAGGATATGAAGGGTCTGGTATTGGATTTGCGTGGAAACCCAGGGGGACTGCTTGACCAAGCAATAGAAATGGCAAGCCTGTTCATACCTAATGGGGAAGTGGTCCTTCAAGTTGAGGAACGAAGCGGGAAAAAAGATGTCTATAAATCGAAGAATGATGGAGAGCTGAAGATCCCGGTAGTCGTGTTGATTGATGATGGAAGTGCCAGCGCTTCTGAAATTGTTGCAGCGGCTGTCAGTGAATCAGCAGACATTCCTTTGATTGGTGTCAAATCATTTGGCAAAGGGACCGTTCAGACTGCCCAAGACTTTGAAGACGGATCCAACTTCAAATACACGGCAGCTAAATGGTTGACGCCTGAAGGCAATTGGATTCATAAAAAAGGGATCAAGCCTGATATTAATGTGAAGCTTCCTGATTATGCCAACCTTCCGTACATTTCGCCTGATAAGGAATTGAAAGCATCGGATTCTTCAAGTGAAGTGAAAGCTGCTGAAGAGATGTTGAAGGAAGCAGGACATGATCCAGGGAAGATAGATGGATTCTTTGATGAAGCAACAAAAAATGCGGTAACAGCATTCCAAAGGGAACAAAAAATTAAAGAAACCGGCACTATAAAAGACGATACTACCGTTAAATTGATGCAGGTCATCCGGGAGAAAATCCTTAAAAACGACACTCAAGTTAAAAAAGCAGTAGAAGTATTAAAGAAAGAAATCAAATAAATGATTTTGCCCGAAAAGCCTGCCAACGATTATCGTTGGCAGGCTTTTTTGTCGTTTAATGCATACGATTCCAATATTAGGCAGAAAATATGGGTAAATTTCCGATGAGGTGAGGTAATGAAAGAAAAGGTACTGTTCATATATCTATTGATCTTGATTCTGGCAGGCTGCACCTATGCCCCTTTACCCAAACAAAATGGAAATGCAGGTACGGAAAAAAAACTAACCGAAGAAGAGAACGAGGAAAGCGTGAAAACATTTCTGTTTATTGGTGTTGATACCAGGGGAGAGGAAAAATCTCGATCAGATGCGATTATACTGGCAAAATACTTTCCTGAGCAGGAGAAACTGAAGCTGGCTTCAATCATGCGTGATAGTTATGTAAAAATCCCTGGGTATAAACCAGGATATAACAAAATAAATGCCGCTTATTATTATGGCGGAAGGGAACTGCTCAAGAAAACGATACAGGAAAACTTTGATGTCAAGGTCGATCATGTGGCAGTAATTGACTTTCAGGGATTTGTGAAGATGGTCGACTTGCTTGCCCCTGAAGGAGTAGCGGTGGATGTGGATCAAGAAATTATTGATGATATGAGCATTCAAGCAAGCACTGGCAAAAATGTTTTACATGGTGAGGAAATATTGAAATATGTCCGTTTTAGACATGATGATGAAAGTGATTTTGGAAGGGTTGAACGTCAACAAGAAGTAATGGTTCAATTAAAAACAGCGTTTATAAATCAAATCTCAACCTTCGAAGGGATGGCAGCGCTTCCTAGTATAATAGAACAAGGGCTCTCGTATTTGGATACAGATATTGGGCTGAAAACGATAATGGAAATGGGTCCAAAAGCCGTCTTCCATACACCGGAAACCGTTGAAACCTTAAGGATTCCAGTGGAAGGAAGTTTTAGAGATGAAATATATCCCCAGTCTGGAGCCGTTTTGGAAATGGACTACACTAAAAATAAGAAAGCACTTCAGGAGTTCTTTTCAAAATAATAAGAATGTCTAATATCATTTGTTATCGAAAACACGGGATTTAATTAGTGAATAGATTCGAATCACTTAGATTATTGCATAATAGACCTCGTAAGAATAATCATAATTGATCTTCATTAAAAAACGAGACGGATACGAAATCCTTCTCGTTTTTTTATCACCAATAAAACTTGGATCATTTAACGAAATCAGGAATGTTTTTGATGAAATCCGGTGTTATGATGCCGTTTTCTGTAATGATGCCTGTAATTAGATGATTCGGTGTAACATCAAAGGCTGGATTGAAAGTCTTCACGTTTTCCGGGGCAATCCTTACACCTTGAATAAAAGTGATTTCCGCTTCATGCCGTTCTTCGATCGGGATGGATGTGCCGGATTGGATAGAGAGGTCGAAGGTGCTTGATGGAGCCGCCACATAAAAAGGGATACCAAAGTGCTTGGCTAATATGGCTAATCCCAATGTCCCGATTTTATTGGCTGTATCTCCATTAGCCGCAATCCTGTCGGCCCCGACTATAATTCCATTTATTCGTTTCTGGTGAATCGTATGGGCGGCCATATTATCAGAAATTAAGGTGACGTCAACCCCCGCTCGCATCAATTCCCAAGCCGTCAAACGCGCCCCTTGCAGGACAGGCCTGGTTTCACAAGCGTACACTTTTAGCGGAAAGTCCCTTTCTTTAGCCAGGTGGAAGGGAGCCAGTGCTGTTCCATAACGGGCTGTGGCAATCCCTCCAGCGTTGCAATGCGTTAGGATGGAATCTCCTTTAGCGAATAAGGATAAACCATGTTCTCCGATTTTCCTGCACATTTCTTCATCATCAGCAAAGATGGCTTGGGCCTCCGATACAAGTGCTTCCTTGGCAGCTGAAATGCTTTGCGCTGTTTTCAACGTATTCTCCATCCTCCTTAACGCCCAAAAAAGGTTGACTGCAGTTGGCCGTGAAGAAGCAAGTTTTTCAATATGCCTCGTTACATTTTTCTTGAATTCCCCTAATTCAGCGGTTGTTTCCTGTTTGGCACCAAGTGCAACACCAAATGCAGCCGTCAGTCCAATTGCTGGGGCACCACGAACTTTTAATGTCAATATGCTGTCATATACATCATCAACAGAATGAAGTTCAATAAATTCTGTTATGGAAGGAAGGGCTTGTTGATTTAATAATGTAATATGGGTATCATCCCATTGTACCGAATATGGTAAGGGTGCTAGTGTAGTCATGTGCAGGTCTCCTTTTAAAGGGTTGAATAAGATGGCAGTGTACGTTGCTTCAACGCTTCAATGACAGCTGGAACATCCAATTCTTCCCGTTTTTTAATTAAAAATGCACCAATTTCCAATGTTGCCGTTTTGGCAGCGATCCTTGTATCTTTATTTTCAATGACGTTTAAATCGGCAACATGGGAAAGGCCAATGGTTCGTCGAATCAGTTCACAGCCGGCAAAACCGAATGCATCTTTTTTGAATTTTGTCAGTAAATAAGGCAGATAACCTTTCACATGGCGGAATGGGCTTTTATTTTGGCCTTCCCATAATTCGGTATAAGTTTCTTCAAAGGCATTCCAAAATTCATGAAGGTGTGAGAAAATCTCTTCCTTTCCAGCGCCATTTCGTGTAATTGCCTGAAAGAGAAGGTTGGCGGTGTATTGACCAAGGTCAAAACCAACGGGCCCATAAAAAGCGAATTCCGGATCAATAACCTTTGTTTCAGTTTCACTTGCAAAAATACTTCCAGTATGTAAATCTCCATGAAGCAAGGCTTCCTGCTCGGTTTCAAAGCTTTGTTTCAGCTTAGCGACCTCAAGTATCACTTCTTGATCATTCCAAATATTTTTGGCGGCATCAGTCAATTCCAGCTCGAAATCTCCCGGAAGTTCCTCAAAAAATGGATCCGTGAAAATAAAGACCTCAGTGATTTTGCAGAGTTCCGGATTCGTGAAATGTCGGGCCACTTCCTTTTTCGCGGATGGTTCTAAATGATAATCTGATGTATAAAATGCCGTCTTCGCTACATATTCACCAATATGCTGTGAAAGCAATGGATATTGATCGCCATCGATCAAGCCTTTTCTAACGATTTTCAAGTGCGATAAATCTTCCATGACTGTGATGGCAAGCTGTTCATCCGAATAATAGACTTGCGGTACGAATTCGGGGCAATAGCTTCTGAAATGAATCAGTGCATTCGCTTCAATGGATGCCCTTTTCAATGTCAGTGGCCAGCTTTCACCAAGTACCTTGGCATAAGGGACAGCTTGTTTGATTATTATTCCTTTGTTTGTGACTGTGTCTGTAATATGAAAAACATAATTTAAATTTCCATCGCCGATTTCTTTACAGTTTAAACTTGCATCCGCATTGACCAACCCAAGTTTTTTTGCAAGGGTTATAGCAGTTTCGTTTGTCAATCTCTTAAAATTTGAATGGTTTTGAGTCATTCTTTTCCCCTCCAGATTCAAAATAAGAATAAAAAAGCCTCTTTCATATAGAAAGAGGCAGAAGTTTTGGCTTCGGACCTCTTATCTTCCAGAAAATGAATTCTGGTGGAATTAGCACCGTGCTCTGTGGATTTTATAATCCGGCGGTGAATCCGCCCCATTTCACAATGGTATTACAGTCGGTTGCTGGGCTTCATAGGGCCTTTATCCCTCAGCCTGCTCTTGATAAGAGTATATGTTTTCTGAAATTTTAATCTTCGGGAAAATAATATCAACTTTTTAAATAGTTTGTCAATGGGGAAATTAATAATAATCCGGCCGACTATCTTCGAATACGGGTATTTTGTTCATGGCCAAAGCCCAGACTCGATCACTGGAGAGCCTTATTGATTAGCCGTGCCATTGAGAACCAATCATATGTTGTAGCCGTTAACCGTTCAGGTTCGGATGTCAATAATATTCCTTGATTATTGATCCATGGGGGAATATCATAGGTGAATCCGGAGAAGCAAACGAACTCTTGACAGGCACCTTGGACTTCAATAAAGTTACAAAAGCACGGAACTTCGGCGCCTTGAACGGTATGGGCTCGCTGCCATTCAGGAAAACGAATGTCATAACAAATGAATCCAGCACATATTTTTTCATCAAGAGTAAATTAACCATCTTTTTCACCTGGCTGCAGGAAATGATGTTCATCCATTAACTGAAATAAGTGAAGCTTATCATATTGTTTAATGAGATTTCCATGCTTATTGATGATGATCATGTTGTTATAGATGCCCTTGCTTGCTCTTTTGGCAACGGAACCCCCAATTATGTGAAACTGGTGTTTCTTTGCCTGATCTTTTAAACATTCAATCGTTTTTTCTGCTTCTTCATCAGCAATCTCATTTAACCTGGTCAAGTCGTATCCTGTTGTCCGAAGCTCTGGTAAAATAACCATATCGGGTTTGGACATTGCTGCTTTTTCCATCCATTGTTCTGCAACCTGAAAATTGATATCTGGTTGCCCGAAGGCAATATCCATTTGAATGCAGGCAATCTTCCACTTCATCGTTAAAAACCCCACATGTAAAAAATGCTTTACAAGACTATGATAAACATATATCATTTGTGACTAGAATTTCAAGAAATTTCAGAGAAGGTGTATAAATGTTGCAATTCGAAAAATCCAGACAACTTCAAAAACTGCCCAAGCAATTTTTTGCCTCTCTAGTCGCAAAAGTCAATGCGATTACGGCGCAAGGTCATGATGTCATTAATTTAGGCCAGGGAAACCCTGATCAACCGACGCCTGAACATATCGTGAAAAGTTTGCAGGTTGCCGCTGAAAAAACGATTAATCATAAATATTCGCCGTTTCGGGGACATCAATATTTAAAAGATGCTGCTGCCGTCTTTTATGAACGTGAATATGGTGTCAAGCTGGATCCGAATAGTGAAGTGGCGATTCTCTTCGGGGGAAAGGCAGGTCTTGTCGAACTGCCGCAGTGTTTATTGAATCCAGGTGATACGATCCTTGTTCCAGACCCCGGCTATCCGGATTATCTTTCCGGTGTCGTTTTAGCACAGGCAAAGACCGAACTGATGCCCTTGACAGAAGAAAATGATTTTCTTCCGAAATACAATGACATACATAAAGAAGTGCTAGTTAAAGCCAAAATGATGTTTTTGAACTATCCGAATAATCCCACAGGTGCTTCTGCAACTGAAAGTTTCTTTGATGAAACCGTCTCCTTTGCAAAAGAGCATTCGATTTGCGTGGTCCACGATTTCGCATATGGGGCGATAGGATTCGACGGAAAAAAACCGATAAGCTTTCTCCAGGCAGAAGGAGCGAAGGATGTAGGGATAGAAATTTACACTCTATCGAAAACATTCAATATGGCAGGGTGGAGAGTCGGTTTTGCAGTGGGGAATAAAAGTGTCATAGAAGCTCTTGAACTATTGCAAGACCATCTTTATGTTAGTCTCTTTCCAGCGATACAGGAAGCAGCGGCAAGCGCGTTACTGGACTCGCAGAGCTGTGTAGAGGAGTTAGTGAAGATGTATGAGGGACGCAGGAATGTTTTCATTGAGGGATTGAGGGCAATCGGCTGGGATGTCAAAGCTCCTAAAGCATCATTCTTTGCCTGGCTCAAGGTACCAAAAGGTTTTACGTCCGAGAGTTTTGCAGACTATCTATTAACGCATGCCCACGTAGCTGTTGCCGCAGGGAATGGATTCGGTGAATTTGGCGAAGGTTACGTCAGGGTAGGGCTTCTGACTTCGGAAGAACGGCTTGAAGAGGCTGTGGAACGGATACGTACATTAAAATTATTTTAACGGAGGATTCAATTTATCCACGGTTAAATAGACAAAAACTTATTGACAAAGTATGGATTACGTGTCAGAATACAAAATAAATTCTTAATCTTTCGATACTTGAATGTAACTATATATCAGCGTTTTCTTATTTTGAGCAGGTGGAGGGACTAGCCCTATGAAGCCCAGCAACCGACCGTAATTCCATTGTAAAATGGGGCGGAATTCTTCGCCGGATTTTCTTGAAATCCACAAGGCACGGTGCTAATTCTTGCAGCCAATGGCTGGGAGATAAGAAGATGGCTTTTTAAAGCCTCTTCTTTATGAAGGGGCTTTTGCCATTTTGAGACCATTTCAGGTTAATGACTTCGAGAGTTTAACTAACGTGATATAGGAGTGATCAAATGAGCGAGATAGTCGCTACTTATTTAATTCATGACTTTAATGGAAATCATGAGAAAAAAGCAGAAAGCATTGCCTTAGGATTGACTGTGGGAACATGGACGGACCTGCCCCATTTGGTCCAGAAGCAACTGGAAAAACATAAGGGTCGTGTCGTATCGGTGACACCACTATCTGAAGAAGAGAGGGCAAACAGATATTTTAATCGTAAAGTGTACCGTTCACTAATTAAGATTGCCTATCCGGCAGGGAATTTCTCCAATGATTTACCTGCTATCCTCACGACGGTCTTCGGCAAACTTTCATTGGACGGAGAAATAAAACTTATCGACTTGGATTTTGTCGGTGAGATTCAAAAAGCTTTCCCAGGGCCGCAATTTGGCATTGCAGGCATAAGGGAAAAGATTGACGTATATAACCGGCCCCTGGTGATGAGCATCTTTAAAGGTGTATTAGGAAGGGACCTAGCCTTCCATAATGAGCAACTGAAGCGACAAGCATTAGGAGGTGTCGACCTAGTTAAAGATGATGAGATTCTCTTCGACCAGGAACAGACTCCATTTTTCGATAGAATAAAAACTGGAAAACGAATATTGAATGAAGTCTATGAGACCACTGGTCACCGAACTTTATACGCTGTCAATCTATCAGGGAAAACATTTGAATTATTGGATAAGGCAGAGCAAGCTGCTGAAGCAGGGGCGGATGCTTTATTGTTCAACGTTCATACATATGGTTTGGATGTATTGCAGGCCTTGAGTGAGCATGATCGAATCAGGCTACCGATCATGGCGCACCCCGCTTTTAGCGGGGCATTGGCATCTTCATCATTTTATGGGATCGGCTATCCATTATTACTTGGTAAATTAGTAAGGTTATCAGGTGCGGATTTATCCTTATTCCCATCCCCTTATGGAAATGTCGCCCTTGAAAAAAAGGAGACATTGGCGATTGCTGAAGCTCTTACAAAAGATGAACCTTCGTGGAAAAAAGCCTTCCCTGTTCCTTCTGCAGGCATTCATCCGGGCATGGTTCCGGACCTAATCAAGGATTTTGGGCTGGATAGTGTGATTAATGCCGGAGGTGGAATTCACGGACACCCTGACGGGGCAGAGGGTGGGGCCAAGGCTTTCCGTTCTGCTGTGGAAGCCGTTCTAGCAGGAAAGGACCTATCTGAAGCGGCGGCTGAGGAAGAAACGCTAAAAAAAGCTCTTGTTTTATGGGGAGGCTTGTAAGAAAAAATGAAACCGATCATCTTTTGTGATTTCGACGGAACGATCACCAACACAGATAATATCATTTCCATCATGAAAAAATTTGCGCCTCCGGAATGGGAAGAGTTGAAAGACGGTGTCCTTCAGCAAAAAATCAGTATATCTTCTGGCGTTGGGGATATGTTTTCGCTACTTGATAGTGGCTTGAAGGATGACATCATTCAATATGTATGTGAGTCGGCCGGCATTCGTCCAGGGTTTTATGAATTCGTTGAGTATACGAAACAAGCCAACATCCCTTTATATATTGTAAGCGGAGGCATGGATTTTTTCATTGCACCCCTTTTAAATGATATCTTGCCATCAGAGTCCGTTTATTGCAACCATGCATTTTTCAATAAGGAAAAAATTTATATTGAGTGGCCCCATGCCTGTGATGACCAATGTAAAAATGATTGTGGTTGCTGTAAGCCATCCATTATGAGGGGGATTGCGGGTGCGGATGATTTTAAACTCGTTATTGGAGATTCAGTAACTGATTTTGAAGCGGCAAAACAGGCTGATTTTGTCATAGCCCGTGACATATTGCTTGAAAAATGCGATAGGGAAGGAATTCCACATCAAGGATTTGAAACATTTTTTGATGTAATTGACATTTTAAAACAGCAGGAGGTGGTTAAAGCGTGAACACTCATTCTAAAGAATGGCGGGAGTTGGCAGATATTAAGGCTGAATTGGCCGAAAGGGATTGGTTTATGGGAACTAGCGGGAATTTGTCCATCCGTAAGCCCGAAAGTCCTTTCTTTTATATTACGGCAAGCGGTAAG
This sequence comes from Peribacillus sp. ACCC06369, assembly GCF_030348945.1. Taxonomy (NCBI): domain Bacteria; kingdom Bacillati; phylum Bacillota; class Bacilli; order Caryophanales; family Bacillaceae; genus Peribacillus; species Peribacillus sp. ACCC06369. The sequence continues at coordinate 3,069,981 of NZ_JAUCEN010000002.1, read as the reverse complement.
GATAAAAGGAAGCAATCGGATTCGGACTTTTTACTGGTTGATTTAAAAGGAAAACCAGTTGAAGAAACGGAGTTAAGACCATCGGCCGAAACATTGCTTCATACCGTTATTTACGGGAAAACCAATGCGAACTGTGTACTCCATGTCCATACAGTTGAAAATAATGTGATATCCGAATTGTACGGAGATGAAGGTCATGTTACTTTTCGTAATCATGAAATCATTAAAGCGACCGGACGGTGGGATGAAGATTCAGAGCTAAGGATTCCTATCGTCTATAATCACGCTGACATTCCGCTGTTATCCGATAAGTTCGAACCACATGTCGAAGAAGACTCTGGCGCTGTGCTGATCCGCAATCATGGTATTACGGTTTGGGGTAAAAACGGATTCGGGGCTAAAAGAATACTTGAAGCTTGCGAATTTTTATTTCAATATCAACTATTGCTTAATCAACAAAAGGCATTTGCAGGTTCCATAAAATATAAAAATCCATAGAGGAGGAATGAATGATGGCGACGATCAGATTCCATGAAACAAACGAAGTTATTGAAAATGGGGAAAAGGTAAAAGGTTTTTTAGAAACACAAGGGGTTATCTATGAGCAATGGGACATTTCGAAATTACCGGCCCATCTTGTGGAAAAATACGATCTGACAGATGCTGACAAGGAGGAAATCCTTTTAACATTCAAATCGGAGATAGCGGAAATTTCCGAGAGAAGAGGCTATAAAGCGCACGATATCATTACATTATCCGATGCAAATCCAAACTTGGATCAAATGCTTGAAAACTTTAAGCAGGAACACCACCATGAGGATGATGAAGTGCGTTTCATAGCAGGCGGAACGAGTATTTTTGCCATTGAAGGCGGCGATAAACAGTGGTTTGATGTACGGCTTAATCCAGGAGATCTAATTAGTGTACCAGAATCCACACGGCATTATTTCACGCTGGCAGAAGATAGAAAAACGGTCGCTGTCCGTATTTTCGTTACAGCGGCAGGATGGGTGCCGATTTACGAAAAGGACGAAGTTCAAGCATAATCATTGTTGAAAAACCAGCTTATAGGCTGGTTTTTTTATGTGGTTCAGGCAAGTGCTTTAGGAAGACAAGTATGATAAAATTTAACGGAATCGAATTTAACCGGATCATAGGAGCAGATACGAATGAAAACAACCGAAGTGTACATATTGGGCGGCTTTCTCGGCAGCGGGAAAACGACTCTTCTTCGAAATATCTTAAAACAGGAAAGTGAAGCGGGTAGAAAAGTGGCCGTGCTTCTAAATGAACTCGGAAGTGTATCGGTGGACAGTGGCCTGATCGGTGATGAAGTGCCACTGAAAGAGTTGTTTGACGGGTGCATCTGTTGCACAATTCAGGATAAGCTAGAGGTTCAGCTTCATGAATTGCTAACTGAAAACGACCTGGATGCCGTTTATATTGAAACGACAGGAGCAGCGCATCCAGTTGAAGTATTGGATGGCATCATGTCACCGCTTTTCGCCAAAAGGCTGGAGTATAAAGGGATTATAACGGTCGTCGATTTATTAAGGTGGCGCGACCGGGAGGAACTGTCTCCGCAGCTTCGACAGTTGCTTGCTGAGCAAATCCACCATGCGGATTTCATATTATTGAATAAAGCTGATCTAGTTAGTGAGATGGAGGCCGCACAGCTGATTTATTCAATACAGGCGCTGAACACGGATTCTGTATGTTTATTGACGGAGTATGCAGCCATTTCCTTGATATCGTTGCAAAGGATGCAAAGAAAAGGGCGTAATGGCCATCAAAAGCTTGATGTACGCGATCATTTGCATTTAACTGCAGTCGTCCATACATTTGAAGGGGCCGTTGCACAAACTGACTTTGAAGATTGGCTTAGGGCCCTTCCTGAAACGGTCTATCGAATGAAAGGATACATTTCCTTTACACATTCACAATACCCACATTTATTCCAATACTCTTATGGAATGCCGATGTACATGAATGAAATGATGAAAATGCCATTGAATATCGTCATTATCGGGGAAAAGCTGGATAGGGAAATGATGATCGGTCAGTTGAAGGCTTTGGAAGCGAAAGCGGCTCAATAAACGTTTATCGCCCACTAAAGAAGGGAAACATAATAGGAAACTTTCTGATCAAGGGGGCGGTATTAGTGCCATGGAACAATAACGATTATCCGAATTCGATGAAGAATCTAGATAAAGATGTCAGGGAAAAGGCCATTGAAATCGCAAATGCATTATTGGATGAAGGATATGAGGATGGAAAATCCATTCCAATTGCCATAGACCGGGCTAAAATGTCGGTGGGAAAAGATTGAAAAAATGGTCAGACCCATTTACCGGGTCTGACCATTTTTATTGTTGCAATCCAAAGGCGGCAAATGTCTTTTCGTCTTCAATTAATCCGCAAGCAGCACATTGGACCCGAACTTCAGGACCATTATATGCTAGATGGAATGGTTGAAGGGAATCGTTCGAATATTGTTCAACAATCTCACCGGATTGCGGATCCTTTTTAACTGGGGTTGATACTTGCTGAATGAGATTGAAGCGAGATTTATTTGTCCGGCAATTCGGACAGCGGTATACTTGAGACAATGTACTCACTCCTTTTTTGAATTTTTTAAGCGATATCGTATTATTCAAGTAGTCTTTACAAACTTGATCATTAATATGTATAAATTAGTAATGGATGGAAGGGATTATATGAAAGAAAATGTCAGGCAAGAAGCACTACTGGAGGCTTATTTAAGTATATGGAATAATCGTAAGGTGACGGATGGAGGTGGAAGGGAAGTGTTATCGGAACTCATCCGCCGTGAGCTTTTGGATGAAAATGCACATCCACGTGCCCGGAAACCGGTACTAGAGAAGTTTTACCTCTGTATTAAACGCGTGATGGAATCTTCGCTTTCAGAAGAAAAGAAAAACGCGATTGCCATGGCCTATGTGAATGAATTGGAAAGATTATGATTCCGCTTGTGACACGGATGCTTGTTAAGCATATATTCTTTTCCGCTTCATACTTTTTTCACAAATCATTGTTAAAATTTTAAAAAAATAGATATTTAATGAATAAGGAGCTTAAAATATGAAGTGGGGCATTGGGCTTTTTCTTGCCATCGTACTGCTTACTGGGTGTAATGGCGGTAATACATTTACTAAAATAAACAGAAGTGAATCTTTTTTGGCGACAGTCAATATCAAGGATACCTCCCTGACTTTCATAGATGAAAACTATCATACTTTTGCCAAGTGGGATATTTCAGAACCATTTACCGGAGCCCTGCTTCTGGCCGACAAAGATACTATCCTGCTTTATGGAAAAGAGATGGAGAAAGTCCAAGTGTTCTCTTTATCGGCAGGAAAACTGATAAACAGTTGGGAAATTGGGAAAGGGATCGTCAATATGCAGCTGTTACAGGATGGAAAAAGCATCGTGGCAGTCAATCAATCGAATCACTCCATTTCCTTTTTAAATGATAGAGGGGAGGAGCAGGATATAGTCAAAGTTGGTAAAAGCCCCTTGACCGTTCTTCAAGGTGAGCAAGCGAATCGTTTGTATGTGATTAATTTTGGTGATACCAAATGTTCAGTGATAAATCTTGAAACGAAAAAGGTCGATTTCGAATTTCCCATACATAGTTCCAGCACAGGCACATTATTAAGGGAGGAAAAGGATGAAATATGGATCGGGGGACACGGGGATGGGGACCAAGTGGAAGAAGATCTATATATTTATTCGGCAAAAACGGGAGAGTTGAAGAAAAAGTTGAAGGCTCCCACCATGCCGATAAAGTTCCTGGAAAATGCTGAAGGCATTTTTGTCCTTAGTCATGGCACCAGCTCCTTATATAAATTGAATGATCAATATGAGGAAGTGAAAAGCAAAGTGGTCGGCGTCAACCCTTTTGAAATGGTGAATTTTAACGAAGATGTGGTCGTAGCGGGATATGATAGTGATGAATTGTATGTAATGGATGCTGACACGGTCGATGTTAAAAAAACGGTCAAAGTCGGCGAGGGTCCATTCCAATTGATGTTGAGGGAGTAGTTGACATGCATGTTTACACCATATTAGTCGTGGATGATGAAGAGGATATGCGGAATCTAATTGAAATGTATTTGCTGAATTCAGGTTATCAATGCCTTCAAGCTGCGAATGGAAAAGAAGCCATTAGTATGGTTGAAACACAGGAAGTAGATTTAATCCTATTGGATATCATGATGCCAGGTATGGATGGTTTCTCCGTTTGTGAAAAAATCCGTGAAAATTGGGAGATTCCTGTGATATTTGTCAGTGCGAAAGGTGAAGAATGGGATAAGGTGAAAGGGCTGAAGCTCGGCGGGGACGATTATATCGTCAAACCGTTCAATCCTGGAGAATTGGTCGCAAGGGTCGAAGCGGTATTGCGAAGGACAGGAAAACTGTCATTGAATGAAGAGAATCAAAACCATGTCCGATTCGGTAACATTAGCTTAAACTTACAATCCAGAACCGTTTTGGTGGAAGGGAAGCCGATCAATTTAACTTTGAAAGAATTCGAATTGCTTTTATTCCTCATGCGACATAAAAGTCAGGCTCTCAGTCGTGAACAACTGCTTGAAAATGTATGGAGCGGGGAATATGGAGGATCTTTACGTACCGTGGATACCCATATCAAAACGTTACGAATGAAATTAAGCGCGGCCGATTACATTCAAACCGTCTGGGGAATCGGTTATAAGATAGAGGAAAAGAAATGATTAATAAATGGAGATCCCTCTCTTTTAAATTATGGCTCACCATCATCACTGCCATCATCTTGTCCGTGCTTTTCGCTTATTCCCTTTCTCAATATTATTATAAAAATCTATATGTGGAGAAGCTTAAAACAGATTTAGTCAATGAAGCGTCATTGCTTGGAGCGGATTATTCCGGTGGTGAAATCAGCGAAGAATATAAGCAAAGAGTTGAATGGTTCAACAGTAAGAATGACAGCGAGGTCTTTGTCGTCAACAATCCCAGGGAATTGAGTGCCTGTCTGCCTTTTGAAATAAACTATGACACACTTATTTCTGAAGAAGAAAGGCAAATGCTTTTAGCCGGAAAAGCCGTTGAAAAAGAGGGGTATGAGAAAAGGTTTGAAAAAAATATCGTGGCGGCCATCATACCCCTGATTGATGAAGATCGCCTAGAAGGTATCATCTATACATATATTCCAGTAGATTCAATTACTGTCTTGCTTAAGGAATTTGCAGCAAAATGGATGGCAGCGATTCTTTTATTCTTGATTGTCGCGATTTTTTTTACTACGAAATGGTTGAAAAAGCTGGTCAGTCCGATTAAGGAAATCGAGACAGCTGCCCATCATGTCTCAGAGGGGAATTATGACATACAGGTCCCGGTAAGGAGTCATGATGAAATAGGCAAATTGGCAATAGCCTTTAATGATATGGCCAATTCAATCCATTTGGAAGAGGAAAGAAAAAAAGAGTTTCTTGAAAATGTGGCACATGAGCTCAGGACCCCGCTTAGTTACGTAAAGGGGTACACACAGGCCATTTTGGATGGTGTTGTGAAAAATGATGAAGAGGAACGGAAATACCTTCAACTCATTTCAAGGGAAGCTCTTAGGCTGCAGCGCCTTGTAGGAGATTTGATGGACTTATCAAAAATGGATAGTGATCCATTCATGTTATATAAAACTCCGATTGCCTATGCGCAATTCATTGAAGAAGTGCTTGTTAAATATGAACCGATAATAAAAGAAAAGCAATTGGACTTGCAGATCGAGCTGGATCCAGATCCGATTATTATTGGCGATGAAGGCAGGATGGAACAGATCCTGCATAACATTCTTGACAATGCCATTCAGTACACGGATTCTGGAGGATCAATCGATATTAGCCTAATTCAGCATAAAGAAAATTGCGAACTGTTGGTTACTGATACGGGTAACGGGATTCCTGAAGCGGATCTGCCATATGTAATGAATCGTTTTTACCGGGTGAACAAAGCACGAAGTCGTTTTGATGGAGGGTCAGGGCTCGGACTGTCGATCGTCAAAAAATTGGTGGAATTGCAAAATGGCAAAATCGAAATAGAAAGCAAGGAAAAAAGGGGAACAAAAGTCAGGGTCGTCCTACCGATAATAAAAGAAGAATGGAATTCATAAAAAGGGGATACGTTCAAAAATGAAAAAAATCATGTTATTTTGCATGGCGTTAATTTTATTGGCTGGATGTGGCAAGGAAGAGGAAATACCGAAAATGTTAAATGTCGATTTAGCTGTCGATCCAATTCAGGGCAAAGTGAACGAGTCTGTGAAGTTTCAAGCAAAAGTGACCTACGGGGACGAAGAAGTGACAGATGCGGATGATGTCAGTTTTGAAATTTGGCTTGCAAATAGCGATGACCATGACAAGATCTCTGTAAAACATAAAGGAAACGGCATTTATGAAATGGAAAAGACTTTTGAAGAAGAAGGAACCTATTATGTATATGCCCATGTAACGGCAAGGGATATGCACAACATGCCAAAGAAGGAATTCGTCATAGGCAAACCAAGCCCTCCTGAACAAAATGGTGATAAAAAGGAAATGGACGAGATGAATGATGGAGAAATGAAATGATGAATGAACCATCAAAACCAAAACAATTCGGGTTTAAATCCGAATTGTTTTTTTTATTTGGAAAAATGTTCAAGGCAACAGAGGTTAATGAATAAGGACAAAGGACGAAATGTCGAAGTCAATTCGAAAAATTTGTAACATAAAAGTAAAGAAAGTCACAATAATTAGGTTTGAAACGATATGTCAACTAAAAGTTATTAGTATTCAATGGAAATGGTTCTATGTAACTACCATTGACAAGGAATATCTGGATAAATATGAGTATTTATACTATTGGCAGAAAGATAGATAGTTAAAGCATTTTTGCTTGCTTTCTCTGAAACTATGATAATAATATTTTCGTCATTCGCATCCTGTGAATTTGTTGGAAATTGATGGTGCATATATTACAAAAAGTGCATGATATGATAATTCCAGAAGCAAAGCACAACAAAAAAAGAACATCACAGGAGGAAATACGAATGAAAAAGAAAATGTTTATATCAGCAGCAGCAGCTGCAGCTATTATATTCACAGGAGTAGGAGCTAACCAAGCAGAAGCAGCCAACTGTGATACTGTGAAACAAGTAACTTACCAATCTATGAATAAAGAGGATATGCAAAAAGTCCTTAACCAATATCTAACTAAATACAATGTCACTTTACCGGCAGCACAGGCACAACAAAAACCAGTTCAAAAACCAGTTCAAAAACCAGTTCAAAAACCAGCTCAAAAACCAGCTCAAGAAGCTGGAACAGCAAACCAACCAAAACCTGAAGCAAAACCTGAAGTAACACCTGATAAATCAACTGGTGAAAAAGAGACAAGCTCTGAATTAAGCGCTTTTGAACAAGAAGTTGTTAAATTAACTAATGCAGAACGTGAAAAACAAGGTTTGGCAGCTCTTAAAATCGACACTGAGTTGAGCAAAGTTGCACGCGCCAAGTCTCAAGACATGAAAGATAATAACTACTTTGACCACAATAGCCCGACTTACGGCTCACCATTCGATATGATGAAAAAATTCGGAATCAGCTATACAACAGCAGGCGAGAACATCGCACAAGGTCAACAAACACCTGAAGAAGTTGTACAAGCTTGGATGGATAGCCAAGGACACCGTGAAAACATCATGAATTCTAGCTTTACTCATATTGGAGTAGGTTATGTGGAATCTGGTAACTACTGGACTCAACAATTCATCGGAAAATAATAGATTGATAGAAGAGTGCATCCCAAAAACATGGGGTGCGCTTTTTTTGTGCGAAAATAACTAATTCCATTCAAAGGAATGGTATGAATTGTGACATCGATTGGTTGCCGAAATCTAATAGAATGGCAGGAACCGCACTTTATCATCAGTGTGGTCCCAATGAAGCACGTTAAATCTCGGATACATCGATTTCTGAATACTGGGTATTGAAACTTTTCTGAAGACGTATTTCCAATGTTGATTCTTTATATTGGGCTGATGCCCCTTTTTTCTTTACAAGAGCGGGAAGTGTTATGACATGGCGATCTGACTCTTTTGGAATCCCCTCAATGATGGATTGGTTAGAGGTATGGTAAAGTTTCATTTTCTTCAGCCAAGATTCATCTTCTATGGGAATTCTTACAAAGACAAATAAATGAGTTTCAAATACATCGGCATGTAAAGGATGTGCAGATTTGGCATTTACTTTTTGTGAGCCGCCATCATTTTGGTTCATCATACCTTGCATATTTTCAGGGATGACCTGTGAAAATACTTTTTCAATGAATGATTGTACATCACTTTGCTGCATATTTTTCATGAAGTCCTTTTGGTTGGGGTTATTTTTAAAAGAAAAAAGTGAATTCCAGGGAAACATTTTGAATTCCTCTCTCCTGCTTATGGGCTGACAGGTTTATTTCTTATATTTTATGCAGGCTAAAGCCTATAGGTTCGTTTTTATAATTACTAAATTATAGAAATCGGGTCAAACTTATGTATAATTAAGTAAAATCCATTTGATAAAGAGGGTATGCCTGTGGATGAAAAAGTAGCTTTTATTACTGGTGGAGCAACTGGAATCGGCAAAAGGATGGCATTTTCACTCGCGGATAATGGAATGTCCATTATCATTACTTATCGAAAAAGTAAAAAGGCAGCTTTAGCATTAGTGGATCAATTACAGGATAAGTATCATGTTAAGGCACTTGCGATTCAAGGTGATTCGTCAAGTGAGAAAGATTGCCGGAATATTTTGCAGTTGGCCTTGGAGGCCTTTGGCCATGTTGATATCTTCATTCATAACGCAGGGCCATATTTGCATGATCGCAAGCCCATGACTGAATATGCCAGTGATGAATGGAAGTATATCATGGATGGAAATTTAAATGGTTTTTTCTATATTGCGAAGGAGCTTATTCCACAAATGCGCAGTAGAAGCTGGGGAAGGGTCATTACATTAGGGTTTGAAAGGTGTGAAACTGCACCGGGTTGGATTTATCGTTCTGCTTTTTCCGCTGCAAAGAGCGGCTTGACCTCTTTGACTAGAACTTTAGCTGCTGAAGAAGCTACACATGGAATCACCGTTAATATGGTCTGTCCTGGCGATATCGTTGGTGATTGGAAAGAGGAAGAAATTAGGGTCGCAAGAGGAGTAAAGGATGATTCGATACCAGTCGGCAGACCTGGTACAGGGGAGGATATAGCGAGGGTTATCACATTCTTATGTGATGAAAAATCAGATTTCATTACCGGCAGCATCATACCCGTTACAGGCGGTAAGGATGTTCTAGGGAAAATTTATAAAGCCTAGTGGTTAAGGGCATGATCTTCAGAATGAAAAAGGGTGGGGCCGGTGTAATCCAGCCCCACTCTTTTATTACGCCATTTTTTTATATTTTACTTTCTGTATGAACCTTAAGCGGGCCGCCAATCCTATAGCTCCGAGAGCCAAGCCGGAAATTAAGCCTATCCAATACCCAAAGGCCCCCATATCCGTATACTTTGCAAAGAAATAGCCAATGGGAAGTCCGAGAATCCAATAGGAGACCAGTGACATCGCAAACGTGACATTTACATCTTTATATCCACGCAAAATACCCTGTATAGGTGCCTGCAGGGCATCTGATATCTGAAAGAAGATGGCATATATTAAAAAATGTGATGTCAGCATCATTACCTCATGATCTTTAGTGTATACAGAGGCGACAGGTTCACGGAAGAGGAATAGGATGGTCGATAAAACGAGCGACATCGTCAATGCCATCGAAATGCCAATCCAGCTGTACTCTCTGGCATCTTTATAGCGGGCTGCCCCAATTTCAAATCCAATGACGATCGTCAATGCCATGGATATACTTAGCGGCATCATATAAAGTAGTGACGCGAAATTCATGGCAATCTGATGCGAAGCAATTGTCACGGTATCATACTTACTCATTAAAAGGGTAACAGCTGAGAAAATGCTTGTTTCAAAAAAGATAGCCAGCCCGATAGGCACCCCAATCAATAAAAGCGCCCGCCATTCTTTCAAAGAAACCCGGAAAAATTCACTGAAAACCTTATATGTCGAAAAAGGGTTGATTTTGACGACTACAAGGATGGCAACCAGGGCAATTAACCAATAAGTAATGGCCGTTGCGTATCCTGAACCGACACCGCCAAGTTCGGGGAATCCAAACTTCCCGTATATCAACAGGTAATTAAATAGGACGTTAATCGGGAGTGCACACAGGGTAATGATCATGGAAATCCTCGTCTGCCCCAGTGCATCTATGAAGGCCCTTAACGTATTATAAACGAATAATGGAATGATTCCGACTGAAAGGGCGATCAAATAATCATGCGCCACCCGGTGGACATTTTCTTCAAGGTTCATGGCATTCAATATGGGATTCAATGAAAACGCCCCAATGATTAAAATGACCAAGGCTAAAACGACTGCTAAATAAATGGCCTGCATCACGGAATATGAAACGGATTTAGACTGCTTGGATCCAACCAGCTGTGAAACCACCGGCGTTAGGGCAATCAATATCCCACTCAGCCCCGTGTACACGGGTGTCCAAAGCGAACTGCCGATCGAGACGCCGGCAACGTCCTGCGTACTGTATTGCCCCGACATCATAACATCGAAAAAAGTCATGGCATAAAGACCGATTTGAGTGATCAGGATAGGTATCAATATATAAAATAACAGGCGGATCTTTTGCGATTTAGTATAAGTCTGATTCATCAAAGTACCTCAATATCAATATTTGGAATTTTCAACACAATGAAAGAATTATATCACATAGCGTGTGAGGTTTTAAGTTTTATTTAAAGCTAAAAAAGACTTGCCTTATTAGGGCAAGTCTTTTTGTCAGTCGCGCATGGATTCAAAATCATTCATGGCTTCCATATTTGAGTCTTTTTGAAGAATGAAAGCCTGGGAAGGGATGGCAATTTGTACATCTTCCTGTTCCAATATCTCCATGATTTTAAAGTTCACATCTTCTTTGATTGATAAATATCCTCCAAAGTCCGTCGCATTCGTGAAGAAATAAAGGTAGAGATTGAAACCGGAATGACTAAACTCATCAAATTTAACGAGAATCGTTTCCGGATGTACTTCTGGATGGTCAATCAGCATTTTTTCTATGTCCTTAATGACATTTTCCAATTTTTCTTTTGGTGTTGTTACATTCACACCCAAATGGAAGGCAATCTGTCTTTTGCCCATCTTGGACCAGTTAATGATCGGTTCATTCGAAAGGGTCGCATTTGGAACCGTAACTAAAGCTTGGGCAAACGTCCGAACTTTGGTGCTTCGGAATGTGATGTCTTCAATTGTCCCCTCCACACTTGGAGTTTTGATCCAATCTCCTATGGTAAAAGGTTTTTCGGTAACGATGACGATACCCCCAAAGAAATTACTGACGGTATCTTTAGCGGCAAGAGCGAAAGCCAATCCACCCAAACCAAGCCCTGCAACAAATCCATCGACATTGAATCCCCATTCTTCCGCAATGATGGAGGCACCGAATGCAATGATGATTATTTTTATGATTTTCGTAAAGAACGGCATAACGATTTGATCGACTTCAAGTCCGAATTTACTTACTAATTTCGGAAATAAAATAGTTAAGATCGAACTGATATTGGAAAATGTCCAAAAGAATAAAAAGACAAAAAATGATCTGTATATTTTCGATCTTAATTCAACCGAAGGTGAGTCAATCGGAAAATAGTGCAGTGAAATGATAACACCAATCAAAACGATAAGCCATCTTACAGGCTGTTCTATAGCGAGCATTAAGTTGGCGGCAAATTCAACTTTACGTTTTTCCGCTATTCTTAGAAAGAATTTGAATATATATGTAGTAAATACTTTCCGAAGCAAAATGAAGATTAGAAAAATGCCTATGGAAATTCCTAATTTGGTCCAGGCTTCGATTCCATCAAATTGATGGAGAGATTCAGAAACTTCTTGCAATGTATTACTCCTCCAATGTATCTTGTAGTATTGTAGAATACTAAGATTATAATATATTCATGCTGAAAAAGGAAAAATAATCGATGATTACATTCATGTTGGTATTTTACGGTTCACTGAATACTTTTTCAAGTTATTAATGGCAAGGATATATGGTAATATGGATGCAAAGTGACTTTATAAGTTTGGAAGGTGGAAATATTGACTAAGAAAATAGTATTTACCGGAGGCGGTTCTGCCGGTCATGTATCTGTTAATGCTGCAATCATCCCGGAATTTTTAAAGCATGATTGGGATGTTACTTATATTGGTTCAAAAAAAGGCATTGAAAAAAATATCATCGAAAAGGAATTTCCCGAGGTCCGTTATGAAACGATTTCCGTTGGGAAATTCCGACGTTACCTATCTGTTGAAAATATGAAAGATCCATTCCGGGTCATAAAAGGAATTTTTGATGCACGAAAAATTCTAAAAGAAACCAAGCCGGATTTCATTTTCTCCAAGGGTGGATTCGTTTCCGTTCCAGTTGTTTTGGCAGGCAGGATGCTGAGAATTCCGATTGCGATACATGAATCGGATTATACACCTGGTCTGGCCAATAAAATTGCCATGCCACTTGCGTCGAAGATTTTCACTACCTTCCAGGAAACGGAAAAAAACCTTCCGAAAGAGAAGGCCATGTATCTTGGAGCTGTATTGCGCGATGGGATTTTTACGGGAAACCCTTCCTCCGGAAAGGCATTTTGCGGATTCACGAATAACAAACCGGTCCTACTCGTTATGGGCGGCAGCCTTGGAGCTGTAAAAATCAATAACTTGATTACAGATAACCTTGATGCGCTATTAAAGGATTACCAGATCATTCACATTTGTGGTAAGGGTAATGTTAAAACCGAATTGAAACAAAGGGGATATGCTCCCTTTGAATTCGTACATGAAGAATTATTTGATCTATTGGCTGCTGCTGATGTCGTTGTGTCAAGGGCAGGTTCAAATTCCATATTTGAATTCCTTGGTTTGCAAAAGCCTATGTTGCTTATACCGCTAAGTGCCAATGCATCGCGTGGAGATCAAATCTTGAATGCTTCAAGCTTTGAAAAACAGGGGTTTTGTAAAGTCATCCAAGAAGAAGAATTAAATGACCGGATTTTTAATGATACATTAGTGGACTTGGTGAATCATTCGGATGAATATCAGGAGAAAATGCGTCAAAAACGCCCATTCAAAAAGGCAGCGGAAATGTATGATTTATTACTTGAAGTGATGGCTGCAAAAAAATAAGTATCAATCCCTTCTTTGAAGCATATCTTTTTCGAACAGAGGAGGGGGTAGAATGGCTTATGAGTATTCCAAAGGGTGGTTCATTCAGCAATTAAAAGCCGCAGGGATTAACTATCATCCAATTGAGAAAAAAAAGCTGGAGCTGTATAAAACCCATATTCTAAGACGTTTATACGAGGGCCTGAAAAAAGATGAATCATAAAAAGAACCGCAACGTCACTGACGTTGCGGTTCTTTTTATAGGAAATTATTTATAAAAGGAAAGAAACAGGAAATAAGGATACCTGCGATAGCCATTGCCGCACCTGCGACTGCCCCGGTAAACTCACTTTCCTGAGCAGCTTGAGCCGTTCCAAGGCCATGAGCGATCGTACCATAGGCAATACCACGTGCGAAGGGCATCGTAATGTTTAATTTATCCATCATTTTTGGAGCGATCATCGTACCCAGCACCCCAGTCAAAATGACGAAGGCGGCTGAAATATTAGAATTTCCACCATAAAGTTCCGTGATTTCTACAGCGATTGGCACTGTAATGGATTTAACCGCCAATCCTTGGAGTATGACTTGCGGTAGTGAAAATGCTTTAGCAATGGCGAAGGCAATGACCAAAGTGGCCATAAGACCAAAGATCATGCCGCTAATTGCCGGAATTGCATATTTAACGATTATCTTTCTGTTTTTATAAAGTGGTACCGCCAAAGCAACGGTAGCTGGTCCCAGGAAATAGGTGATGATGTCTTTTCCCGGTGAATAATCTTCGAAGTCCAAACCGCTGATCAACAATACGAGAATGATTGTAACCGTACTGAAAAATACGGGCGTCGTAAAAGGTGATGGATGTTTAGCATATATTTTCCTTCCAATGGAATAGGCAAGGATGGTTATCAAGATGCTATAAGTTGTGATGAGCGCTGTCATGCTGCTTAACCTCTCCTCTATGGGATAACTTCTGAACAGTCCAAGCCGAAACGATGAATCCAAATATAAGGCTGACTCCCAATGTAAGTGCCAATGGCAAACCAAATTCTATGAAAAGCCACCCCATGGTCATTAAACTGATTGAAATTGGAATGAAGAAAAAGGCTAGGTGTTTAACCAAGAATCCTGAAGTAAGTTCGATCCACTCGACTTTTAAAACCTTCGTCTGTAGTAAACTGAATAACAGAATCATGCCGATGACGTTGCCCGGAATAGGTAAATGAAGTAAATGTGCTATAAAGTAGCCAAGCTTGCAAATGATGAGAAGTATGATAAGCTGCACGATAAAAGCAAATGTTTTTTTCATGATTAAGTCCTTTCAATGGAGCATTGAATATATTATTGAATTGGTCAATTGTATTCATTATAAAAAAATATCCCCGAAAAGAATAGGGAATTGCAGCAAACTTTCCTAAACATCCTGTTAAAATGGAAAAAAGAGCTTTCCAATTTTGGAAGCTCCGGGCATTATATGAAAAGAAAAGCAAAGCCATCTTAAAATCAGCGGATTTGTTTTTTTGTTTTATTTTATGCTTCAAGTAACTGCTGTTCATCATCATCATGCTGTCTAAGGATATGAAAGGTGTATAAATCTTTAGGGATTTCATACAAATCGAAGATATCTCCTTCATGATTGATCTGATCATAAAGGGACTTTCTTGTTTCGTTTGCATTGACGGCATAAGGAAGCTTTTCTGCGGCTTTTATAGAGCGGATATTTTTTTTGCGAATACGCATGAAGACCGTTTCCATACCGAGCTCGAAAAAAAGCTCTTTAAAGAAAGCGTCTTTTGCAATGGCATTATACCCTTTTCCATGATAAGACTTGCCAAGCCATGTGCCTAAGAAACCTGCACCATTTTCAATATCGTATAAAGAAATGCAACCGATGGGATTTTCCCATTCATCCAAGATTGTTCGTGAAATGAGTTCCCCAGCATCTTCTGCCTCGATCGTTTGCTTAGTAATGAAAACATATTCTTCATATGAATCTACTTTATGGCGCACGAAAGGGAAGACATCTGGATGCGTCATTTGTTCATAAAGAGAAAAACAATCTGTGAAATCTCTCTTTTTTAACATTTCCGTCCCTCCGTTTGAGGGCAGTTCTTATGCGTAGTCGCTGCCCACCCTCGAAATTTTTTAAGTCGTTCATCAAAAAATTTCGGGGTGGGAATCGAACCCACTAGAACCGGAAACCGGTGGCGCACCATTTGCCTTCCCTATTTTTATTGTCTGAAATTATACGGATCTAAAGAACCTTACGAAGGTATAATACTAAAAAAAAAACGGTTTGGGAATAGGTTTTTTGCCTTTTTTTTTCGTCAAATTTCAACTTTTTTATGAAGGGTGAAATTGGAAGGCAAACGGTTGCTTTTTTCCATGGAAAACTGATTTCTTCGCCCGCTTTTTTTAGGGAAACTTGTTGCTACCCTTTAAAATTTACCTGTGAATTGCATGAATAAAATGATTGCTCCGAGGGCCCATACATAAATGGAGAATATTTTCAGTGAACGCTTTTTTAAGAAATCGATCATCCATACCACGGCTATATAACCAAAGATTGCTGCGGCTAGGGTGCCAACGAAAAGAGCAGTGATTGGAAGCCGTTCAACTTCTCCTGTAAATATTGGTTTCATCTGAAATACAATGCCTCCCGTAATGGCAGGAATTGAAAGCAGAAAGGAAAAATAAGCTGCAGTGGCCCTATCCAGCCTGCAGAAGAGCCCAGCGGCTATCGTTAGGCCCGAACGCGAAAGAGCAGGCATGATGGCAGCAGCTTGGAAGGTACCGATGATCAGGGCATCTTTGATGGAAATTTCATTTAAGGATTTGCCACCTTTTCTTACCCCGTCCGCTACCCATAAAATCAGTCCCGTCGCTAAAAATTCCCAGCCAATGGTCACGCCTGTTTTTGAAAGTCCATCAAACCAATCCCCTAGTAAAATGCCGGCAATCACTGCGGGGATCGTCCCAGCAATAAGAAGTAGGGTCATTTTGGAGAAAGGATTTTTCAAAATGGAAATGATGTCACTCTTATAGACGACCAATAACGCCAGCAAGGTTCCGATATGGAGCATGGTATCAAGAAAAATGCCGGCCTCGTCAAGATGGAATATATGCCGTCCTAAATATAAATGTCCAGTACTTGAAATAGGTAAAAACTCAGTCAAGCCTTGAATGATTCCAAGGATGAAGGCTTGAAATTCGTTCAGCAAAAAAACATCACTCCAATCTAGAAGGTATAGGACAATCCATTATTTAATCTGTATGCACAAGACGGGTGAACATGTTCGGATTTTTCGTCATATATATCGCCGATGGGGTTTTATGAATAAAAGGCAGTCCAATTTTATTTTTTTCGAATATAATGAGAGGAAAAATGAAACTATTTTTCATTTGATTCGTAATTAATCATATGAGAAAGGAGGAGAAGACACTATGCCTAATAAAGATGAAAGAGTGTTTGCTGCCCTTATTTATGTGATCAGCTTTTTTACAGCATTTATCGGTCCTTTGGTGATTTGGTTATTGAAGAAGGACTCTTCACAATTTGTGGATTATCACGGAAGGGAATACCTGAATTTTTTCATTTCCTACACCGTATATTCAATAGTTGCAGGGATACTCACTATAGTATTGGTTGGATTCTTGCTATTGCCGGTTATCGGGATAGCTTTAGTCGTATTCACCATCATTGCTGCTGTTAGGGCTTATGAAGGAACGGATTACAGGTTCCCATTAATTTTTAGGATATTATAGATCGATGTAAAAGGATTCCGTTCAATTCGGAGTCCTTTTTTATCTGAATGAACCATATTTTTAAAAGGGAATAGATCACATAGAAGCGAATAAAGTATTATGATATTTACTTCCTTCCATGAATTTTTAGGGAAGTGGATGCCGGGCGCTAAGGGTACAGCTAATCAACGGTCGCCTTAAGGCGGCAAACTTTCTTGTAAGGAGTGAGGAGCAGAGCGGAATATGAATATACGCGAATATTATCAAAAAACGAGCAATTCTAATTTTCATGCTTCTTGGATATCTCTTCTTTTGGCCGTTGTATTTTTCATTTTCCATATTTTTGCGATGATACCTGGCAATATTTTATTGATAACGTCTCCTTTTCTTTTCTTTAGCACTGCCCAATTTGTCAGTCATCGTATATATGAAAATAGAATGAAGGAATTACCTGATGAACTCAAAGGGTCACATGCCGCGTTATTAAAAAATGAACATGTTTTATTGACTTTTATGCCAGCACCGACATTGAGGCTGCTTCTCTTTGCCCCTGATGGATCTCTAATGGGCGAGATTCGGGATTTGAATATGAAGTGGTTCATGTGGATGATTCCCAATTTCTTGTCGATGCTCCTGGCCAAACGTTATGAACTGGTGGACCATGAGGGACGTTTGCTGGCTAAGTACCATATCAAAAGGGGGCTTTTCAATAAAATGACGATCATGGATGATCAGGGAGGTCTGCTGGGATCGTATCAAGAAAATCGGTCATTCGTGAATATCAATGGAATGATATATAAGGAAGATGGTACGGAATGGATGCCCATCAAAACGCCGGGAAGTGTGAATTCTTTCGAGATTGCCACAAAAGAAGGGGAAAAAATCGTTTCATACCAAGAAGGATGGATGCCTTTGGAGTGGGGGAAGCGATTCAAGACAAATACACCGATCCTTTCTTTTTCATCAAATGTTGATGAAATTCCTAAAATCATCGTCTTTGGGTTCTGTGCAGCCACTCTAAATCATCGTTCAAATTGACTAGGATAACCCTTTAGCAAAACTTTTAAATATTTGATATAATCATAGTGGAATACATAGATTAAATACTTATAAAAAGGTGGTAAATATGAGTTTACTTAATGAGATTCTTGATTATAATGAACAGTTTGTAGAAAAAGGTGAATATGTTAAGTATAGAACGGATAAGTTTCCTGAGAAACGTATGGTCATCATAAGCTGTATGGACACTCGGCTCGTTGAACTATTGCCAAAATCCTTGAATGTGAAAAATGGCGATGTCAAAATCCTGAAAACTGCCGGGGCAATCGTCTCCCACCCATTCGGAAGTGTCATGCGGAGTATCCTTGTTGCTATTTATGAGCTAAAGGCAGATGAAGTATTGGTCATACCTCACCATGACTGCGGGATGGCATCAGTCGATGCCGATTCTGTAGTAGACAAGATGATCGAACGTGATATACCTAAGAGCACCATCGATACACTGGGAGCTGCAGGAATCGATATCCGCAGTTGGCTTCGCGGATTTGATGATGTTTATGAAAGTTGTAAGAACAGTGTGGAAGTGATTAAAGGGCACCCTTTGATCCCTAAGAATATTCCTGTACATGGTCTAATCATTTCGCCTGATACAGGGAAGCTGGAATTGGTAGTCGATGGATATGCGGGAGAACAAAAATAATATAAAAACATCAAGGCTGTCGAAATGATTTTCGGCAGTTTTCTTCAAATTTTGAGCTATCTATTTATTTTTATCCTTTTTTTTGATAAAATCACCAAGTGTAGTTTGTCACTAATACAAACGGGTGGGCGAGGGATAAATTTAATAAGGATACAACATGAAGAAATTAAACTTGGAAGCGTTTTTTCATTTTTCCGACTATGGAACGAATGGAAAACGTGAAATCCTTGCTGGAGTCGTCGGCTATTTTACGATAGTCTATATTCTCATCGTGAATTCCCTGATATTATCGGAAGCGGGCATACCGATTAATGGTGCAGTGATTGCCACGATTCTTTTATCTGCCTTAAGCTGTATGATGATAGGGCTTTGGGCGAATGTCCCAATCCTTCTGGTTCCAGGAATGGGCGTAAATGCACTTTTTGCTTATACCATGGTTCAAGGAATGGGTCTATCTTGGCAATCGGCGCTTGGTGCTGTATTTATCTCAGGGGTTATTTTTGTAGTCATCGCTTTCACAAAATACTCTAAGATAATCAGTGATTCAATTCCAAGTTCAATAAAAGAAGCCATATCTGTTGGTCTTGGCTTATTCTTGATGCTAATTGGACTCGAAAAGGGCGGGATAATCACGGGAGGTTCATCCTCTATCGTCGCACTTGGAGATTTAAGCGATCCTGCGGTGTGTGCGACAGTGTTGACCTTTTTACTGGCCATTACGCTATTCATCAAGAATGTCCCCGGTAACTTCATGATTACCATCCTGGCAGGGAGCCTCATTGCCTATTTGTTCGGGACTGTTCAACTATCGGAAATCCATTTTTCAGGCATAGACACAGCTTCCTACGGTAGTCTCTTCTTTTCATTATCGTTCATGGAAGCGGACCGGATCGAATTCTGGATAAGTGTATTTGCGATGACGATGGTTCTTGTTTTTGAAAATATTGGTCTTGTACACGGGCATGTAGACAGTATCAACCGCCAGGGTGCCTATAAAAAGTCGCTGCAGGCGACAAGTGTTTCCGTTCTGATTTCAGGCATATTCGGTTCAAGTCCTACGGTTGCAACCGTTGAAACGGCAGCTGGAATCGCATCAGGAGGCAGAACTGGTTTTACTTCAGTGGTGACGGGTTTTCTATTCATTCTATCACTGCTATTTATACCGGTGATTAAAGTGATCCCTGATAGCGCCATTGCCCCCATTTTAATTATTATTGGCATTTTGATGCTTGGAAACATAAAAAAGCTGGATTTCAGCGATTTAACCGAGAGCATACCGGCAATCATGATAATCACGATCATTCCATTCACTTACAGTATTGCTGATGGAATGGCATTCGGTTTCATCCTGTACCCGTTCTTGAAGCTTGTAACCGGAAAAGCGAGAGAAGTGTCAGCACCTATGTATGTGAGTGCCGGAATGTTTATCGTCTATTTCATCATCGGTATAATCGGTTAATATTTAGGAAGAGCGGTTGGAATGAGTCATTTCTCATTCCAACCGCTCTTTATTGTGTTTTTTTAGAAGGGAAAATTGGATTTATTATGATTTACTCGATGACACATCCGTCCTGAAAATGCTATGATATAGAATATTAAAAAATGATAAATGACTAGCAGCATATTAGAGGATGTGACAGGATGATTATTGAAGGTTTAAAAAGCCATGGTTCAGGTAATGATTTCTTAATCATTGATGAATTGACTACGACCTTGACGTTTACTGAAGAAGAGCGAAAAAATTTCGCGAAGGCCCTATGCAATAGGGAAAAGCTTGGCGCGGACGGAATCTTGTTTGTAATGAAAAGTGAACATGCTGATGCAAGGATGCGTGTCTTTAATGCGGATGGATCGGAAGCCTCGATGTGTGGCAATGGACTTCGCTGTGTTGCACGTTACGCGAACGACGTTCTAGGGCTCGATAAAATGATCGTTGAAACCATGAAGGCAAATTTACTCGTGGAGAAAACGGAAGACATTTATGAGGGCATTCCGACATTCAAGGTGGAAATTTCCCCTGTAAGTTTTAATGTGACGGATCTTCCTCTCGTTATAGCGAAAGAACAGTTGCAAAACGAACCATTGCCGGAACTTCATGATACCCTATTATTTTCGGCTTTGGCGGTTCCTAATCCACATTTAATCACGCTCGTCGATAGTGATATTTTACAAAGTGATTTGCAGGAAGACCTTTCAACAAAGGTCAATCAACCGAATGAGCTTTTCCCTGATGGCGTCAATGTCAGCTTTGTGAAAGAGTTGGAACCAGGGAGCATTTACGTGCGGACATTTGAACGGGGAGTGGGCTTCACGAATGCTTGTGGAACGGCGATGTCGGCTTCAAGCCTAGTAACATGCTCTGTTGGATTAAACGCGTTGGAAAGTGAAATATCTGTCTACAATAACGGCGGAAAAGTTAAATGCGTCGTGCATCATGATGAAGAAAGCCAAAAGTATTCAATTGATTTAATTGGGAACGCAACCTATGAATTCAAGGTATCGATTGAAATAGACTTAGATCAGCCTGAAAAATTTGTCATGCTTGAAAAACAGGATTTTGAATCGGAAACAAGCCTGTATGCCAAGCTGCAGGATGAAGTTCAAAGTTATTTGAAAACGACATTATAAAGAAAAGGACCAACCAGGAGTTGGTTACAGACTGTAGACAAACTCGAAGAAAAGCGAGTGTGCCTGCAGTTTTTTTTATTTAAAAAACGTTCCAGTCATTTTCAGAAATCCGCGCCCTTTCCGCCTACTGTATCAGGGTTGGGAATGAGACCATTCCCAACCCCTTTTTGCCGACAAAAGGGTTTCTATCTGAGTTTTTTAAACAAAGCTGATTGGAATGGAAGGTATGAGATTCCTGCAGGGAAAGCGGGTCTAAGGGAGACCCTAGAGGCGCACCCTACTTTCCAATCAACGTTCCATTTTACACTCCTTCAAAAAAAGACCAACTAGTTGTTGGTCTTTTTTTGTTTTAGGAATGATAATACTTCCAAAAAGGCCGGGCCATTATCGACAAGCCTGTAATCCATAAATGCACATCCGTTCCTTTTGATTCTGTTTGGTATGGTTTCAATCGTATAGTCCTTTAACTGGAGACTTTCGTCAACTTCCTCCCAAAACAAAGGTGTAGCCACACCCGCGAAAGAATTTCCCCGTGGGGAATAAGGTTGAATGATGGTTTTTCCTTCACTATGCTGCACAAAGTCCAAGTAAAGTCGGTCATGCCGATTTATTTTCATTCTTTCCGTTGTAAAATCATTTGGGTTGGAACTTGTTAAGTAGTCACCGAGAAAATCGGTGAATATGCGTGTCTCCTGATAAGTAAATCTGTCATCAGGCAGAGGGATGTGAATTTGCAGTCCTTTGTTACCTGAAGTTTTTACAAAAGCTTTTATCCTTAAAGAGTCCATCACCTTTTTTATTTCCTGTGCGGCCTTTATAGCCAAGGAGAAAAATTCGATGGAAGGGGGATCTAAGTCCAGGACGATTTCATTGGGTCTTGTTTTTCCAGCTTTCTGAAATGGGGCATGGAATTCCAATGCCAGTTGATTTCCAAACCAAAGTAGCGTTTCAATATCGTTACACAGCATATACTCAATATCATCATCCATGAACGTTTTAATAAAGGCCGGCGCATAATCAGGCTTGTTTTTCTGGAAAAATCTTTCTTTATCCATAGTGCCATGAGGATAGCGAATAGTCGTAAGCTGTTTATCCTTCAAGAAGGGTAAGAAGAAAGCTGAAACCTCCCGTAAATAATGAAGGTATTCAACTTTTACCACCTGTTTTCCACCGGTTATCCAAAGTGGTTTATCCTTGGAGGTTATTTGTACAGTATCTGGAAATGTGTATTGGCCTATGACGAATTTCTCCCAGGTACATTCATCGGGGGTTGTTTGTAAAAGCCATTGCGAAAACTGGGGTTCACGCAATTCATTTTCCTCATAAACGTGTAAGAATTGAACTTCGATGCAAATGGATGGATGTATATAAAAAAATTGTGCATCTTCGTCTGATGCATTTTGCTTGATCAGTTCATGCAATATCCCTTTATCTTGAGCACTCAGTCCATTTTTAACACTTCCGATTTTCGTTACGGCACCTTCTTTGAAAACTGCGAGGGAAACGTAACCATTTTCTTTGTGCAATGCTGTAATGAAACAAGAAACGGTCTTCCAATTTTTCACCTTAATCCAAGATGTAGAACGTTTTCCTTCTTGCCAAGTTCCCCGAATTTCCTTGGCGACAACTCCTTCGCCATCGAATAGGATGACCTTTTTCAAGGCATCATCCAAAACGTCAAAACTTTCTATTAATTGGATCAAAGCCTTATCGGTGGAGTCAGGAGGCATAGGAAAGCCAAGTTCTTCACCCATATTCATCATGAATCTCCTTCGTTCTTCCATAGGATTAGCTGCTATGTCTTTTCCGCTGATGCGAAGCAGGTCAAACGCTATAAACCGGCATGGGGAAAAATGAGCTTTTTCTGAAATTAAGGATTGTTTCCCAAGGCGTCCACGCCACTGTATTTGAAAAAAGTCCGCTTTTGCTTGATTGGTAAGCCAGACCAATTCACCGTCCAACTGCAGTGGTAGGTAATCTTCCAGGTCCAGATCTTTGATGTAAGCAATGATTTCTGGGAATAAGGGTGATAACTCCTTCTCATTTCGACTCGAGATGCTTATCGTATCGGAGTCTATCGTTAAAATTGCCCTAAAGCCGTCATATTTGATTTCATAACGCCAATCCTTGGAGTTAGGGGCTTCAGGGTAATAGGTTGGCAGCATCGGTTTCATCTTGTAATTACCTCCGCAAATAATTGATAACATTATTTTGCCAAAAAAACGAAGTGTTAGAGTTGGCAATTGTTTTTTCGGTTTTTTTTTAACAAAGGGGAATAATAAAATTGATCTTCTCTTTAAAAATAAGTTATGAGGTGACGAATATGCATACGATGTGGAAGGGGAGCATATCATTCGGTTTGGTGAACATTCCGATCAAACTTCATGCTGCAACGGAAGATAAGGATATATCTTTAAGGACGTTGCATAAGGAGTGTCATTCACCGATTAAATACGAAAAGATGTGTCCGGTTTGCCAAAAAGAAGTGGGAAAGGACGATATAGTCCGCGCTTTTGAATATACAAAGGGAAAGTTTGTTGTATTGGAAGACAGTGAACTAGAACAGCTAAAAAAACAAAATGAAGAAAAAGCAGTGGAAATCGTGGATTTCGTTAAAATTGAAGAAATAGATCCCATTTATTTCAACCGGAGTTATTACATGTCTCCTAATGACGGTGGGATAAAAGCTTATTCCCTTTTGAGGCAGGCCCTAAAAGAATCGAATAAGGTTGGGTTAGCGAAAATCATCATTCGCTCAAAAGAACAAATGGCGGTAATCCGAGTTGTTGATAATACCTTGGTGATGGAAACGATTCATTATCCGGATGAAGTTCGCTCCACAGCGGATGTGCCGAATATCCCTGCCAACGATACCATTGTAAAAAAGGAAATCGATACGGCTGTGTTATTGATAGATCAATTAACGACTACTTTCGATCCGACAAAATATAACGATGACTATCGAACCGCTTTACTTGATTTGATTGAATCGAAGAAAACGGGACAAACGACGATTACAGCCAAAACAAAAGAGCCAGTTTCCAACAATGTAACCGATTTAATGGAGGCTTTACAGGCATCCATTGACCGAACGAAACATGATGAACCGGAAAAGAAAAAGACTACCCGAAAGAAAGCGGCACCGAAAAAAAAGAAACAAGCATAAACAGGAAGCTGAGCGGAAGACGTGTGATGTCGCTCGGCTTTCTGCTTGTTTTAGCAAGGGGGTTTGCCTTCTAATAAGGTAATGAAAGTGACTTAACAGGGAGAGGATTACATATGGAAGGAAGTACAAATAGGTAAGTGGATCACGATGTAAGGAACTGAATGGAATTAAAAGAAATGATGGATGGAAATGAAGGCAAAAAAATTCGCTCCCTAAAGAGCGACAATGAGGAATTCAATCGTGAAAATCAACATATAGGCGAACGGTTGTAGTTTTCGACTATATATTGTGTTCATATTCTACCATATTTAATTCTGAAATAGCAACAAAATTACTGAAACTAACCTATGAATTTTTCTGGAAATCAATGATATTTCGCCAACTTGGTGCTTTTGCCCTTCTAATCTGCTATATTCCCATAAAAACTACAGAACAAAATGGATTTTTAGTATAATTTATACATATAGGATGATATAAATTAAATAAGAATGGAAGATGTAAAATGGAAAATGGAAAAATCGAATCCCTTCATGCCGGAAAGCCCAAACAGGAAAATTTTTCGAATATCGATATCTTTTCAGCGATGGATAAACAAGCAGTGGATGACGTGATAGTAACTAAATCAGGCATAATGGGTGATGGGGTAGGTAATGTAAAGTTCCATGGAGGTCCTGATCGGGCTTTGTGTTTTTACCCCTTTGAGCATTACTCATTATGGAATGAAAGATTCGCTAAAAAGCTAGATATCCCTGCATTCGGTGAAAATTTAACTGTAGCGGGGATGAGGGAAGAAACAACGTATATCGGTGATATTTATCAAATAGGCGAAGTGATTGTTCAAATTAATCAGGGGAGGATCCCTTGCTCGACCATTTCTCACTTCAATCAAGAACCTAAGTTTTTGGAATTCGTGCTGAAAACGAGTTACACTGGTTATTTTGCAAAAGTCATTCAGGAAGGAACGATAAAGAAACAAAACGAAATCGTGCTAATAGATCGTTTGCAAGAAAAAATTTCGGTTCATTATGCAACAGAGGTGATCCTGCATAACCGAGATGGGCTGGAAGGCTCAAACGCGTTACTTACACTAGACTCGTTAGCGGAAGACTGGAAACAAAGGATAGTGAAGAGAGTTCAAGCTGCAAAAGAGTGATTGAATTTTGCAAAAGTGAAAAAAATGACGATCAGGTATTGAAATTGACAGATTATTAATGTAAATTAAATATAATCAAATTTTGAAATCTTGTGAAAATTATATAATTGGATCTTATCGAGAGAGGTGGAGGGACTGGCCCGAAGAAACCTCAGCAACCAGCTTAGGCAAAGGTGCTAAATCCAGCAAGCAGAGCTTGATAGATGAGGAGAATGTTTCAAAAGACCTTCTTCTTTGAGAAGGTTTTTTTTCTTTTCTCTCATACTCATATAAAACGACAAAAACAGGATTGTTTTTGAGAGAGGGTGTAATTATGAATTTTCGTAAAGAATTGAAAGAAAGAATGCTGGTTGGAGAAGGGGCAATGGGGACCTTACTGTACTCTTATGGCATCGATCAATGTTATGAGGAATTAAACTGCACGAACCCAGATCAAATAGAGTCCATTCACCGTGCCTATTTGCAAGCTGGTGCAGATATCCTTCAATCTAATACATATGGGGCCAATTTCAATAAATTGAAACGGCATGGACTTGAAGATGAAGTAAGCAGAATCAATCGCCAGGGAGTCATCCTTGCTAAAAAAGCGGCAAAAGGAAAGGCATATGTCTTCGGTACCATAGGGGCACAGCGGAGTATCAGGAAATCGGATTTAAGTATGGAAGAGATAAAGCGAGGTTTTCGTGAACAGCTATACAGTCTGTTGATGGAAAACCCGGATGGGATTCTCTTGGAAACATTTTATGACCTGGAAGAGCTGGAAACCGTTTTGCAAATCGTTAAAAATGAAACTGGACTGCCGATCATCGCAAATGTTTCGATGCATGAACTGGGAAATCTTCAAAATGGAATCCATTTAAATGAAGCCTTTCAAAAACTCGAGCAATTGGGTGCCGATGTTGTTGGGGTGAATTGCCGACTCGGTCCACATCATATGATTCGGGCCTTGGAAGAGGTGAGTTTGCCAAAGCAAGCGTCGATTGCCATTTACCCAAATGCCAGCCTTCCCGATTATGTGGATGGAAGGCTTGTCTATAAAGCTGTGCCGGAATATTTCGGCTCAAGTGCCCTAGACCTTCGTGAGCAAGGTGCCGGGATCATAGGAGGGTGCTGTGGAACGACTCCCCTGCATATTCAAGCTGTAAAGAATGCGATTGGAAGTTTGGCTCCAGTAAAAGAGAAATATACGAAAGCCCGTGAAATAGAAATAATTGAAGTGAACGATAGAGAATTGGAACTCCCTCTGTACGAAAAGGCCAAAACAGAAAGGACGATTCTTGTTGAACTTGATCCTCCGAAAAAGTTGGGAATAGAGAGTTTCATGACTGGTGCCGAGGTTTTGAAAAAAGCAGGGGTCGATTCCATTACCTTGGCGGATAATTCACTTGCTTCACCAAGGATATCGAATGATGCACTGGCTAACTTGCTGAAGAACCAATTGAATGTAAAGCCGATGGTGCATATAACATGCCGGGATCGAAATTTAATTGGCCTGCAGTCACATTTAATGGGCCTGCAGACGGTTGGGCTGGACGAATTATTGATCATCACCGGAGATCCCTCTAAAATTGGGGACTTCCCGGGAGCCACTTCGGTTTATGATTTATCGTCGTTTGACCTAATAAGCATGGTCAAACAATTTAATGAAGGTCTATCCTATTCCGGTCAGAGTTTGGGCCAGCGGGCTAATTTTAAAATTGCCGCCGCTTTTAATCCCAATGTAAAATATTTGGATAAAGCCGTACAGAGAATGGAAAAGAAGATTGCCTGCGGTGCCCAATCCTTTTTGACACAGCCAATTTATTCAGTTGAGCAGATTGAAGAAGTTTATGAAGCTACAAAACATTTAGAAACCCCGGTTTTCGTCGGTATCATGCCATTGACAAGCACACGGAATGCCGAATTCATCCATAATGAGATCCCGGGCATCAAATTGCCAGATAATGTAAGGAGGGCCATGGCTTTAGCGGGGGATGACCCTGTAAAGTCAAGAATTGAAGGGGTGAATATCGCGCGCGAGCTAGTCGACGCGGCAAGGGAAAAATTCAAGGGCATATATTTAATCACTCCGTTCCTTCGCTATGAAATGACAGCGGAACTTACGAAATATATTAGAAAAGTCGATAGTAAACATACATCAGAGGTGGCAGTACATGAATAAAAAAGCGATTCAAGATCAGTTGGATACTAAGATTCTCCTGCTCGATGGAGCGATGGGAACCATGCTTCAAGCGGAGAATTTAACAGCAGAGGACTTTGGCGGGGAACAATTCGAGGGTTGCAACGAGTATTTATCACTGACACAACCGGAAATCATCCAATCCATCCATGAAAAATATTTAGCAGCAGGTGCTGATATCATTGAAACAAATACCTTCGGAGCGACTAGCATCGTTCTTGAGGAATACCAAATAAGCACGATTGCCTACGAGCTTAATAAAATTTCAGCTGAGCTTGCCGTTAAAGCATGTGAAAAATATTCAAATGATAATTGGCCAAGATATGTAGCTGGCTCGATGGGGCCTACCACAAAAACGCTATCCGTAACAGGTGGAACGACTTTTGATATTTTAACCGATTCTTATGAAGAACAGGCACTCGGTCTTTTGGATGGCGGGGTAGACTTGTTATTGGTGGAAACCTGTCAGGATATGCTTAATGTCAAGGCAGCCTTTTCTGGAATAAAAGCAGCCTTCGCTAAATCAGGAAAAGATGTGCCTGTCATCATATCAGGTACGATCGAACCGATGGGGACGACACTTGCTGGCCAGTCGATAGAAGCTTTCTATTTATCGGTTGAACATATGAAGCCCATGGCAGTCGGCCTGAATTGTGCAACAGGGCCGGAATTCATGATAGACCATATCAGGACACTTGCAGATATAGCCAATAGCGCAATCAGTTGTTACCCGAATGCCGGGCTCCCGGATGAAGAGGGTCACTATCATGAGTCACCGACTTCACTTGCAGAGAAAATGAAGCAATTTGCCGAAAAGGGATGGGTCAATATCATTGGGGGTTGTTGTGGTACTACGCCAGAACATATTAAAGAACTTGTCAGGGTCCTTGAAGGCATTC
The DNA here is from genome assembly GCF_030348945.1 of Peribacillus sp. ACCC06369. Lineage (NCBI taxonomy): Bacteria > Bacillati > Bacillota > Bacilli > Caryophanales > Bacillaceae > Peribacillus > Peribacillus sp. ACCC06369. The sequence goes on along the minus strand of NZ_JAUCEN010000002.1, from coordinate 3,041,203 downwards.
AGCCCCGTACAATATCCGAATCAGCCCATGGGCATGCCGTATCAGGCATAGAGCCACTCATTTATGATGATTCAATGCGTCCTTTATTCGTAGGTGAGAGAACGAATGTTATCGGATCTCGAAAATTCAAGGAGCTGATTCGTGGAAAACATTACGAGCCAGCTGCCGAAATTGCACGTGCCCAGGTAAAAAAAGGCGCCCATGTCATTGATATCTGTCTTGCTGACCCTGATGGGGATGAGCTTGGTGATATGAAGGAGTTCGTAGAAGAGGTCGTCAAAAAAGTGAAAGTCCCATTGGTCATCGATACTACAGATGAAGCCGTACTTGAACAAGCATTAAAACATTCACAAGGAAAATCCATCATTAATTCCATTAACCTTGAAGATGGTGAAGAGCGCTTTGAAAAAATAGTGCCATTCGTCCATCAATATGGTGCTGCCGTTGTCGTAGGAACCATTGATGAAATTGGGATGGCCGTCGATGCTGAGCGCAAATTGGAAGTGGCTACACGTTCTGTTGATTTGCTCGTAAATAAGTATGGACTAAACAAAAGTGACATCATTTTTGATCCGCTGGTTTTTCCTGTAGGTACGGGTGATGAACAATATATCGGTTCTGCTTTAGAAACGGTGAAGGGAATTAAGGCAATCAAAGAAAAGTTTCCGGAATGCTTAACGATACTTGGCATATCGAATGTTTCATTCGGACTGCCAGCACGTGGAAGGGAAATTCTAAATGCCGTTTTCCTCTACCATTGTACAAAAGCAGGTCTCGATTATGCTATCGTGAATACGGAAAAGCTTGAACGTTTCGCTCTGATACCGGAAGACGAAGTGAAATTGGCTGAGGCACTCCTGTTTGAAACCTCTACAGAAACTTTAGCGATCTTTACCGAGTTTTATCGTGGGAAAAAAGCGGAGAAGAAGGATAATGGTGTGATCCTGCCATTGGACGAACGATTAGGTAACTATATTATCGAAGGTACGAAAGAAGGATTGATTGATGATTTAAATAAAGCAATTGAACGCGGTGACCGCCCATTGGAAATCATCAATGGACCATTGATGGATGGAATGAGTGAAGTGGGTCGGTTATTTAATGACAACCAACTTATTGTCGCAGAAGTGCTTCAGAGTGCTGAAGCAATGAAGGCGGCTGTATCTCACCTTGAACCACTAATGGAAAACTCTGAAGATAGCGCCAAGAAAGGAAAGATCCTTTTAGCGACTGTCAAGGGAGATGTACATGATATCGGGAAAAACCTAGTGGATATCATACTGTCTAATAATGGCTATGAAGTCATTGATTTGGGTATCAAGGTCGCACCGCAACAAATCATTGAAGAGGTTCGAAAACATGAGCCAACCATAATTGGACTATCTGGATTACTTGTTAAATCAGCACAGCAAATGGTGTTAACTGCACAGGATTTAAGACAAGCGGGAATAGATACCCCTATTTTAGTGGGAGGGGCTGCTCTATCCCGTAAATTCACCGATTTTAAAATATCACCTGAATATGGAGGTCCGGTTTTATATTCCAAAGACGCGATGGATGGGTTGGCTGTTACGAATATTTTACATGACACTGACAAAAAAGTGGTCTACTTAGAAGAGTTAGTCCAGAAACGGGAAAAATCGAAAGCCAATGCCGCCATTGCTGCCACGATGGAAAAACCTGTTCGGAAGCAGTCCACAGCTGCTCCATTGAGTGATGTACCTGTTAAAGAACCGCGTGATATCATGCGTCACGTTCTGAAAAACTATCCATTGGATGTCATCCAGCCGTACATTAATAGACAAATGCTGATTGGACATCATTTGGGGCTAAAAGGTAAAGTTGCCGAATTGCTTAAGGAAGGCAATGAAAAAGCGGTGCAGCTGAATGCCCTCGTTGATGAATTGATCGAATTCTTAAAGACGGAACCGGACTACGGCTTGAATGCGATTTATCAATTTTTCCCTGCTCAAAGTGAAGGGGACAAGCTATTGGTTTACAACCCGGATAATCATAACGAGGTTTTGGAAACTTTTGAATTTCCTCGGCAAGATACGAATCCGCATCTTTGTTTAGCGGACTTCGCGAAACCGGTCTCCTCCGGGAAAATGGATTATGTTGGTTTCTTCCTTGTTACAGCCGGAAAAGGGATCAGGAAATGGGCAGAAAAACTAAAGCTTGAAGGTGATTTCTTGAAAAATCACGCCCTTCAATCGCTTGCTCTAGAAACAGCTGAAGGGTTTGCGGAAAGAATTCATCAATTAATGCGTGATGATTTAGGAATAAGCGATCCGATTGAAATGTCTATGAAAGAGCGGTTTGCCGCTAAGTACACCGGGCAAAGATTTTCATTTGGTTATCCAGCTTGTCCAAATCTGGAAGATCAGGAGAAACTATTCCGCTTGTTACAACCTCAAGATATTGGCGTTGAATTGACTGAAGGATGCATGATGGAACCTGAGGCTTCCGTATCAGCGATCGTTTTTGCACATCCTGAAGCTCGTTACTTTAATGTAGATCGATAAGCATATGGATAAGGCAGCGGTATTTTTTACCGCTGCCTTATTGCGCATGAAACCCCTTAATTGGTATATCTTAATGGTCAAAAGGAAGGGGATGCAACACCTATGAAGAATCTGCTTAAATTATTTCTTTCCATGACGATTTCTCTCATTATTATTTTGTTCGTGATGGATGTACAGTCCATTCAAGTACATGCAATGGTTCCCGAAGAGATGATACCGCTCCTAAAAAGTAAGGAAAATCAGAAAATCGCTTATTTGACTTTCGATGATGGACCATCTTTGAATACCATGGAGATATTGGATATTTTGGACCGCTACCATGTTAAGGCCACATTTTTCGTTAAAGGTAACGAAGAACCATACGCAAAGGAATGTTATCAGGAAATGGTTTCCCGCGGTCATGCGATTGGCCTTCATTCCTATACACATGATTATTCCATCGTTTATCGATCGACAGAGAGTTTCTTTCAAGATCTGAATAGGCTTGAAACCATGCTGCAAAAGGAGTTTGGGATAAAAAGCCGAATTGTACGCCTTCCTGGCGGCTCCAATAATCGACTTCGGCATCAGGCTGCAACTAAACCCATCATCAATGGAATCCTTCAACAACTAATGGAAAAAGGGTATATATACTTTGATTGGACCATTGATTCTACAGATGGCATCAGTCCATCAATAAGTGAACAACAAATCATTTCTTCCGTACAAAAAGGGACGAAAGATCAAAAGCATGTTAATATCTTATTGCATGATATCAATAGTATGAAAAATACAGTGAAAGCATTGCCTGATATAATTGAATTCCTTAAAAAAGAAGGGTATACCTTTGATACTATTGATGAGACAACCCCCAAAATACAATTTAATTGATGAACACATTGTTTATGTATAGTAAATTAAGGTATAGGGATAAGATATTACATTGCGAAAGGATTTATCGTTTCTATGATGCCATCATTGTTTTTATCACATGGAACGCCACTATTAGCTTTGGAAAAGAATACCTACACTTCTTTTTTGAAGGATTATATTAAAGCTATGGAAAAACCTGCTGCCATCGTTATTTTGTCAGCACATTGGGAAAGTGAAGATCAGATGATTTCTGCAGTAGGTAAGCATGAAGTCATTTATGATTTTGCAGGATATCCTGAAGATATATTTCAGATAACATATCCTGCTCCCGGATGCCTTGAGCTGTCCGATCGAATTTTAACCCTATTGTCCAAGATAGGTGTATTGGGGGAACTAGATGAAAGGCGCCCCCTAGACCATGGGGCATGGGGGCTTTTGCACATCATGTATCCCGAAGCTGACATCCCGATCGTATCCATGTCCATTAGTCCTGCCCTGCCATTGGACAAGCAGTATGAAATCGGGAGAACATTGAGGGAATTAAAGGAAAGTAATGTACTGATAATCGGGAGCGGTGGAATTGTCCATAATTTCACCTATATTCAGAAGGATATGCATGTTGCAGAAGGATGGGCAATCAACTTTGAGAACTGGGTGGAAGAGAAAATCATCAAATGGGATTTGAAATCTTTGTTTAATTATGAAAAAATCGCTCCCTATAGCAGAGATGCTGTGCCCTCCAAAGAGCATTTCATTCCATTAGTCATCGCAATGGGGTCAGGAGATGACAAAAAAAAAGCAGCTCTCCTGCACAGGAGCTTTCAATATGGCAATCTGAGTTTAACAGCTTGGAAGTTTGATTGAGCTGAAAGGGTTTTCAAACTAGTTAAATTTACCTGAAAAATAATCATTATACAAAAATACAAAAATCTTTTTTTAGCAAAAAAAGGACTTAAATGAGCAAAAAAGTCAATTAAAAGCGTATTTTGACGAATTAAACAGAAATATAGTTTAAAAAAGGTTGCATAAAGTGGTTTAACCTTTGGATATTTCGACAAAAACATGTTAATATAACATCTGAAAACGTTTTATCCTTTAAAATTTTATTATTCGATAACCAAAGTTATTTATTATATATCTTATATATATCATATATTTGGGGAAAATTTAGAAGAAAGAAATTTGGGGATGGATAAAACGAAATGAAAAAAATTATGAGAAAAATTTGGGGGTTTACAAAATGACCATCAATGATTCTAAGGTATACGACCAATGGAAAGCTTTTTCAGGTCCAAACCTTGGGTATGTCATGGAGCAATACGATTTATTTCTAGCCAACCCGGAAGAAGTGGATCCGGAACTGAAAAACTTTTTTGAAGTAGCAGGTCCTCCTTCATTCGATGTATCGGCAGAAACAACTGAAAGTGCACCAACTGTACAAACTGGAGAAGTTCTTCCAATGAAGAAAATTATGTCTGCAGTAAAGTTAGCTGAAAACATCCGTGCATACGGACATCTTGCTTCAAATATTTATCCTTTAAAAGAAGAAGCTCAAGACACGGAACAAATTCACTTTGAAAAATATGGATTGACTGCAGATGATTTAAGGAAAATACCGGCTGACTTTATTTGTCCAGAATCACCTGAAGACGTGAAAGACGGATACGAAGCCGTTCAATACCTAAAACAACTCTATACAAAAACGATAGCCTTTGAATTTCACCATGTTAATGACTTGGAAGAAAAGCAATGGCTTACTGATATGGTCGAATCCGGAAACATGTTCCCGGAAGTGGCTAAAGAGAAAAAAGAACTATTACTTAAACGATTGAATGAAGTTGAAGGTTTCGAGAAATTCCTTCACCGCACATATGTAGGTCAAAAGCGTTTCTCTATTGAAGGACTGGATGCTTTGGTTCCGATATTAGATGAAATGATTTCACAAACTGTTCAAAATGGAACGGGGAATGTGAATATTGCAATGGCTCACCGAGGACGTTTGAATGTGCTTGCACATGTATTAGGAAAGCCTTATGAGGTAATTTTCTCTGAATTCCAACATTCACCAAATAAAGATTTGGTTCCTTCCGAAGGTTCAACAGGCATTAACAATGGATGGACTGGCGATGTTAAATACCATTTAGGTCTGGATAAACAGATTACTAAAGCTAACATACAAAAAGCAAGGATTACACTTGCCAATAACCCAAGTCACTTGGAAGTAGTCGGTCCAATCGTGGAAGGGTATTCTCGTGCGGCGCAAGAAGACCGTTCAGAAAAAGGATTCCCGGTTCAAGACATTTCCAAATCTCTTGCAATCCTGATTCATGGTGATGCAGCATTCCCAGGTGAAGGCATTGTACCGGAAACGTTTAACTTAAGCCGTTTACGCGGTTATCAAGTTGGCGGCGCTATCCATATCATCGCCAATAACATGATCGGTTTTACAACGGAAAGTGAAGATTCACGTTCAACCTTATATGCTAGTGATTTAGCAAAAGGCTTTGAAGTGCCGATCGTGCATGTGAATGCAGATGATCCAGAGGCATGTATGGCTGCTGTTAACCTTGCTAACCTATATCGTGAAAAATACAACAAGGATTTCTTGATCGACCTGATCGGTTACAGACGTTTCGGCCATAACGAAATGGATGAGCCATTGGTGACTCAACCTGAAATGTATGCATTAATCCATAAGCACCCAACCGTTAAAGAGCTTTATGGAAAAAAATTGATTCAATCTGGCGAGTTCACTGAAGCTGAAGTTAAAGCAATTGCTGAACAAGTGGATACAAGGCTTGCAGATGCATATGCGAAAATTTCCGGAAATAAACCGGAAGCTTCTAAAGAATGTAATCCCCCTGGGATTATTGAAAAAGGACTTCCAGCCATTGAAACGGCAGTTCCGAAACAAGAACTGGTTTCAATTAACGAAGAACTTGTTAAGTGGCCGGAAGGATTCACTCCTAATAAAAAATTAGGAAAGATTTTATCACGTCGCTTGGATTCCTTTGGTGCAGACGGAAAAGTTGATTGGGCTCATGCTGAGACACTTGCATTTGCATCCATATTGAGTGACGGTACTCCAATCCGTTTGACAGGACAAGATTCAGAACGTGGAACATTCGCACAGCGTAATATCATGTTACATGACAGTGTTAACGGAAAAACATATTCACCACTTCACACACTTGATACTGCTAAAGCTTCATTCGCTGTTCATAACAGCCCGCTTACTGAAACGGCAGTTCTTGCTTATGAATATGGTTATAATGTATTTGCACCTGAGACACTTGTATTATGGGAAGGACAATTCGGTGACTTCGCTAATACAGCACAAGTTATCTTTGACCAATTCATCGCTGCTGGCCGTGCGAAGTGGGGTCAAAAATCAGGTCTTGTCATGCTGCTTCCACACGGTTATGAAGGACAAGGACCAGAGCACTCAAGTGCACGTCTGGAACGTTTCCTTCAACTGGCGGCTGAAAACAACTGGACAGTTGCTAACTTAAGTTCGGCGGCTCAATACTTCCATATCCTTAGAAGACAAGCTAAGATTTTGGATCAAGAGCAAGTACGTCCGCTTGTCATCATGACACCGAAGAGTATGCTTCGAAATCAAGTGATGGCTTCAACAGCTGAAGAATTCAGTGAAGGCACTTTTGAACCATTTGTAGAAACCAAAGCTTTGGGCAAAAAACCTAAATCGGTTGAACGCATTGTTTTTGCTTCAGGTAAATTGGCGGTTGAACTTCGTGAAAAAGCGGCAACTGAAAAAAATACGGATTGGTTGCAAATCATCAGTGTCGAAGAAATTTATCCATTCCCGTTCACTGGTGTTCAAGAAGCTTTGAAAAAATATACAAATCTAAAAGAAATCTTCTGGGCTCAAGAAGAACCTAAGAACATGGGGGCTTGGACATTCGTTGAACCTCGCCTAAATGCAGCGGCTCCTGGTAATCTTTCAGTAACATATATAGGAAGGAAACGCAGATCAAGCCCGGCTGAGGGAGATCCACTTGTCCATAAAAATGAACAACAACGGATTATGACTCAAGCAATTACACGCAATAATGAGGGGGAGAAATAAAATGGCTGAAGTAAAAGTACCTGAATTAGCAGAATCAATTTCTGAAGGATCTATTGCGCAATGGTTAAAACAACCCGGTGATCACGTTGAAAAAGGAGAATATGTCCTTGAACTTGAAACGGATAAAGTAAACGTGGAAATCATTTCAGATTATACGGGTACACTTTCGGAACATTTAGCAGAAGAAGGCGATACTGTCCAAGTTGGACAGGCTATCGCTATCGTTGATGAAAATGGATCAGCTGCAGCAGCTCCAAAAGCGGAAGCTCCTAAGGCTGAAGAAGCTAAAGCAGAACCAGCTAAAGCAGAACCAGCATCTCCTGCTAAAGAGGCTCCTAAAGCTGAAACGAAAGAAGCATCATCCACTCAACAAGTTATTGCTTCACCAGCTGCAAGAAAATTGGCTCGTGAAAAAGGAATTGACTTGACTCAAGTGCCTGTAGCCGATCCACTAGGTCGTGTACGTGTACAAGACGTAGAAGCGGCAAGCAATGCACCTGTGGTACCTGCGGCAGCTCCAAAACAAGCTCCTGCAGCTAAACAAGCAGCAGCTCCTGTTGAAGTGAATGATGATCGCATTGAAGTGGTTAAGATGACGCGCCGTCGTCAAACCATTGCCAAACGTCTAGTTCAAGTACAATCCGAAGCAGCCATGCTTACTACTTTTAACGAAGTCGATCTTTCAGCAGTCATGGAATTGCGTAGCCGCCATAAAGATTCTTTCGTGAAAACAAATGATGTCAAACTTGGTTTCATGTCATTCTTCACTAAAGCGGTCATTGGCGCATTGAAAAAATATCCGTTACTGAATGCAGAAATAAAAGGCGACCATATCCTGAAAAAGAACTTTTATGATATCGGTGTTGCCGTATCCACAGATGAAGGTCTAGTCGTTCCGGTGGTAAGGGATGCTGACCGCAAAAGCTTTGCTGAAATCGAAAAGAACATTTCGGATTTAGCTGTTAAAGCGCGGAACAACAAACTAGGACTTTCGGATTTATCAGGTGGTACTTTCACCATCACAAACGGAGGGACTTTCGGTTCCCTATTATCTACACCAATCTTGAATGCCCCTCAAGTTGGTATCTTGGGCATGCATACAATTAAGACACGTCCAATCGCTGTTGGAGATCAAATCGAAAACAGACCAATGATGTACCTTGCATTATCTTATGATCACCGTATCGTTGACGGAAAAGAAGCGGTTGGTTTCTTAGTAGCTATCAAAGATATGCTGGAAGATCCAGAACAACTTTTACTTCAAGGATAATAATGATAAGAAAAACCCCATGTCAAATGACATGGGGTTTTTTTGTATGAAGAGGTTAAACTGAAAGGCATATTTTCATAGAACAAAAGATTGGGAGAAATGAAAAGTTTTTAATTCATTTATGAATGTTTTTGAAGGTATTTTTGAATGAATTTGAATATTTTTAAACGTTTGTGATTGATTATTCCTTCATTTTCATATATGATGATGATATTAAAGTGAGGTGGGCGGTTTGTTGACAACTGAAAGACATCAAATCATCTTATCGATTCTAAAAGAACAAGGAACGATAAAGCTGCAGGAGCTTGTAGATCAGTTTCAAGCCTCGGAGTCGACCATTCGGAGAGATTTAGTGCAACTCGAAGAAATGAAGCTCTTGAAACGCGTGCATGGCGGGGCCTCTTTACTTCAAAGAAAAGGCCTTGAACCAACAACTATGGAAAAGCAAAACAAAGCGAAAGCCGAAAAACAACTTATAGCAAAGCTGGCGTCCTCATTCATAGAGAAAAATGATTGTATATATCTTGATGCAGGCACGACTACTGCAGAAATGATTCCTTTTTTAAAGGATAAAAATATAACGGTCCTGACAAATGGTCTAATGCATATTCCAAAACTTATCGAATTGGAAATCAAAACAGTGTTAGTGGGCGGAACGATAAAATTCTCGACAAATGCTGTTATAGGAAGCAATGCTGTGCAATTTTTGAATGAATACCGTTTTGATAAATGTTTCTTGGGAATGAACGGCATCCACCAAGAACTGGGTTTCACAACACCCGATCCGGAAGAAGCACTACTGAAAAAGATGGCATTACGCCTGTCCAACGAAACCTACGTGCTTGCTGATAGTTCAAAATTGAATGAAGCCACTTTCGCAAAGGTTGCGGATGTAAGCGATGCCATAATCCTGACTGACAGCAATGATGAAGAGGCTGTTGCTCAACTCCATAAAAATCCAAAGGTAAAGGTCGTGACCATTTAATGATTTATACAGTGACACTCAACCCATCCATCGATTATCTGGTCGAGGTGGAGAGTTTTCAAATGGGCAAAGTGAATCGAACTAGTTATGATGCAAAATTCCCTGGTGGGAAAGGGATCAATGTTTCCCGAGTACTTAAAAGGCTAGGAAATAGTACGACAGCTTTAGGGTTCATCGGTGGACAAACAGGTGAATTCGTAAAAAGGTTTTTAAGGCAGGAAGAGATTTTCACAGACTTTACAGAGATAGCTGGAGATACAAGAATAAACATTAAATTGAAAACAGGGCTTGAGACCGAAATAAATAGCCAGGGGCCAGTCATTTCGAAAGGGAATTATCAACAATTATTTAGTCAGATTGAGCAGTTGAAAAATGATGATATTCTCATTTTGTCAGGAAGCATCCCTCCAAGTGTCCCTTCGGATGTATACGAGGCAATGGCAAAGTCTTGTTCTGATAACGGCATTAAAGTGGTAGTGGATACCAGTGGAAAGGAATTACTGAATGTCCTTCCACATCGGCCATTTTTGATAAAGCCTAATCACCATGAACTGGGTGCGCTTTTTTCTACCGAAATTAGAACGGTTGATGATGCTATCGAATATGGCGCTAAATTGGTTGAAGCAGGAGCACAAAACGTTATTGTTTCAATGGCAGGACAAGGTGCCGTGCTTTGCTCAGGCAGAGAGTCATATTCCGCAAATGTACCAAAAGGAAATGTCATCAACTCAGTTGGTGCCGGTGATTCCATGGTCGCAGGTTTCATCGGTACATATGAAAAGACAGCGGATATTCTATCTGCCTTCCGTTTCAGTCTTGCAGCAGGAAGTGCTACAGCCTTTTCATCCGATCTCGGTACATTGGATAAAATTGAAGAGTTATTACCGCAAATTGATATCAATCATCTAACAGGAGGCTGACTCTATGAAAATTACAGATTTATTAAAATTGGATACAATCATAATTAATCTAGAAAGTGTTACAAAGCAAGCAGTCATTGATGAACTGTCAGGGAAGTTAGCCGAGGCTGACAGGTTAAACGATGTGGAGGGTTTCAAAGCTGCCATCTTAAAACGTGAAGAACAAAGCACAACAGGGATTGGTGAAGGGATAGCCATCCCACACGCTAAAACAAATGCTGTGAAGATACCAGCCATCTGTTTCGGCAAATCGGTTAATGGTGTGGATTATGAATCGCTGGATGGGCAGCCATCTCATCTGTTCTTTATGATTGCAGCAAGTGAAGGAGCGAATGCGGATCACTTGGAAACCCTTTCCCGGCTTTCTTCATTACTGATGGATGATAAATTCAGAGCCCGACTGATTTCAGCTTCATCTGGTGAAGAAGTTTTAGATATAATCAATCAAAAAGAAATGGAAGCCGATGAAGAAGAAAGAGAAGAGCAGCAATCAAATAATGCTTCCATTGGTAACAGTAAAGGGAAAATCCTAGCCGTTACGGCTTGTCCTACAGGAATTGCCCATACTTATATGGCGGCAGATGCGTTAAAGGCTAAAGCGAAGGAAATGGGAATCGATTTCAAAGTGGAAACAAATGGTTCAACAGGAATAAAAAATGGTTTAACCGCGGCAGAAATTGATGAGGCGGATGCGATTATCGTTGCTGCGGATAAACAGGTGGAGATGGATCGTTTTAATGGAAAACATGTCATTATTGTCCCGGTTGCCCAGGGGATCCGGAAGACGGAGGAACTGTTAAACAGAGCCTTGAGTCAGGATGCACCTGTATACAAAGCAACAGGGAATGATAAAAGTGACGAAGGTGATTCATCAAAAGGAGGACTTGGGATTTACAAGCACTTGATGAATGGCGTAAGTAATATGCTTCCATTTGTCGTCGGTGGCGGAATATTGATTGCGCTTTCGTTCTTTTTTGGGATCGAGGCAGCCGATCCGGCAAATCCGGATTATAATCCCATTGCCAAAGCATTAAGTGATATTGGCGGGGGAACTAGTGGTGCCTTCTTCTTGCTTGTCCCTGTCCTTGCCGGATTCATTGCTTCAAGTATAGCCGACCGTCCAGGTTTTGCCCCTGGTATGGTAGGGGGATTATTGGCAGCACAGGCCAATGCCGGTTTTCTTGGCGGACTAATCGCCGGTTTCCTTGCAGGTTATGTAGTCTTACTATTAAGAAAGTTGTTTTCCAAGTTACCGCACACACTCGATGGCATTAAACCAGTTTTACTATATCCTGTATTCGGTATGTTAATTACAGGATTGATCATGATATTTCTAGTAAATGAACCAGTAACCGCAATAAACATGGGCCTGACCAATTGGCTGCAGGGGTTATCAGGCACGAACGCAATATTCCTTGGGTTGATCCTTGGGGGTATGATGGCTGTGGATATGGGCGGACCTCTAAATAAGGCAGCATTCACCTTCGGGATTGCAGCCATTGAGGCATCAAGTTTCGGACCGCATGCTGCAGTAATGGCTGGTGGAATGGTTCCTCCTTTGGGAATCGCATTTGCAACTACATTCTTTAAAAGTAAATTCAGTGAAATGGAAAGAAAATCAGGGTTCACTAATTACTTCATGGGTGCTTCATTCATTACAGAGGGAGCCATTCCTTTTGCGGCGGCGGATCCATTACGCGTTATCGTCAGCAGTGTTGTAGGGGCAGCGACAGCAGGAGCCCTGTCAATGGCTTTTAGTGTAACTCTGCCAGCACCGCATGGAGGGATTTTTGTCATCCCCCTTGTCAACCATCCTTTTCGCTATTTGCTGGCCATTTTAATAGGGTCCCTCATTACCGCATTAATATTGGGGTTCTGGAAAAAGAAGCAGATATAAAAAACAGAATGCGGTTCCCATTACATTGGATCCGCATTCTGTTTGTAGACAAAAAGGTTTCGGAATGGTCTCATTCCGAAACCTTTTTGATTTTTTATTTTATTTGAAGCAGTGATAAATAGAGGCTCTAAGATATGACTATCATGCGTATTTCCGGGTGTTACGGTGTTACTATTGTCCCCAATTCAAATCCATTGCGGTATGCTGCTGCCGTATGAAACAAATGGGCAAACTGTTTTGTTCGTTCATCTTTCACATAGTAGCCACTCTCAGGATCAGTGGAATTTCTTTAATCTCCTTGGTTTCTTCCTTGATAAATTTATCTGGTGGAAAAGGCTTATTCCCACGTTTTCACGATCTTGATTTATTTCTTCTTGAAGGCGTCCTTGATAGGCCCGTGTTAACTTTACGAACGCTTTTTTTTCAAATTTCGCTTATTCGCACTGGCTTTCACATGTGTGGAATCAACAATTACATGCAGACGCGATAGAAAATCTGTTCAAACAGGTCAGTATCTTTAAGGCGTCGCTCATAATTTTTCCCGAAAAAACGTGGCGGTTCTTCAAAATTTCGTGGTATTAGTCACGAACAAGTTTGTGTTTTAATTGCCAGATACCGTCAAATAACTACTTATTCACGTGTTCTTGGTAGAGGGCATATTGTGAAAACCCAATTAGACAAAGCTATCGACTCTAAAATGATATCAGACAATAGGCTCTGCACAGATGCTTGAAGGGCTTTTTCTTCGTATGCAAAAAGCGAAAGATTGGAACATTACCACTTTAATATCAGATGGTACAGAACGTGTTAAAAGACTGTACCACATCCAGAATGTGAATAACTATAACAGCCGTTAAAAGGCTGGATGCAACGATTCAATGGATATAGTGAAACATCGTAGTGATAATGTATTTATAAGTAAAATGATTGTAGATATCTGTTTGTTACCAATTAACGAAACTTACAGTCATTAGAACGTACAATATAGTAATGATGACCTAAAAAAAACAGGGAGGAAGAAAGTATGAATTTGACCCCAAAACAACGAACCTTGTTGCTATCATTAACCACTGAATGGCAGACACCGATTCAAATTGCTGGTCGTCTTCCGAAAGAATGGGGAAATCTATCCTGTGTAAATCAGTCGCTTAAAGGTTTAATGCGTAAAGGATTGGTGCAAGCTAATCCAGTTATGTTCGGTCTGTTTCGATTAACCACGGATGGCACGACCATAATGGAGTTAGAATTGGGTGAGAACTAATGAAATATAGGCAACGTACACAAGAGGATAAAATTCATTTTATTTGATTAGATGTTAGTTCAATGAAAAATAGTTTTTTCAATCACAATAAAAATTAACATAGCCTAAAACAAAAAAGACTGTAGGCAAAAGGAGTTCTATCTAACTGTTAAAACAAAGTTGATTGGAACGGAAGGTACGAGACTCTTGCGGAAAGCGAGTGCCTGAAGAGGGAATTAACGGTCAAATAAGAACCAAAAAAACTGTAGACCAATTCAATTATTATCGAGTTTGTCTACAGTCTGAAAGCGCGTCCAATTACATCGGATCCGCTTTTCTTATATCCAATCCAAAACTCTTCAGGAAACCTTGCGTCTATCTAAAAGATAAATGATTATTTATTAAATGTGGTTTGAAGCCTAAAAGATTTTCAACTTCAAGCACTGGATGGGCTTTTTCGCGCAGGGATGAATGTTACCTCAATTGATCGATCCGGATTCAAACCATACTCCCCATACATTTTAAGGCTGCAGGTTTCTATTTTAACATTAGAATCTTAGTGAAAAACTTCCTCAATGGGTCCATGTTATTTTTAGGAGAGGCTAATTGGAAATGGTGATTTTTAAAATACCCCCTCATTCCTTATAGATCCAATATTAAAACAAAAAATTAATAAGGGTGGCTTTATCTTTTTTTTACGGTCGATAAGTTTTGCTAATCTTAATATTGACTGGTTTATTAAAGCATGAATTTTTATGTTTATGGGTAAAGGCATATAAAAACTAACAAAAGGAGTGAATATGCATGCTGAAGAAAAACACCTTAAAAACGACAAAAAGGGATGATATGATTGATGTTACGACTGAAGTACAGGCATTCATCATGGAGAATGGGATTCAAGAGGGCATAGCCCTTATTTATTGTCCACACACGACTGCAGGGATAACGATTAATGAAAATGCAGATCCCGATGTAAAAAAAGATATGCTTAGAAGATTGGATGAGCAATACCCATGGAATCATACATTGGATTTACATATGGAAGGAAATACTGCTGCCCATTTAAAATCAAGTACGGTTGGTTCTTCACAACAGGTGATCATCCACAAAGGGAGCTTAATCCTTGGTACCTGGCAGGGAGTGTATTTTTGTGAATTCGATGGTCCTAGAGAAAGGCAATATTTTATTAAATTATGTGTCGATAGGTAAAAATGGCAGGTATAGCAACGATAAAATGGGAGGAAGCGGATTGGAAGATGTTTGGATTGAAGGAAGCAGAGTAATATTGAGGAATGTTAAACAAGCAGACTTAAAACGTTTATGGAGCCTGAAATATGGAGAAGTCAATCCAGAATGGAAAAAGTGGGATGCACCCTATTTTCCCCTTGAACTCATTGATTTCCATACGTATATCGATAAAGAAACGAAGCACCGAACCTATGATGAAAAGATGGGGGTTTATTCCGAACTATTAATGGAAAAAAACGATCAAATAATAGGTTCTGTTGTATATTACTGGGAACATGAACCATCACGTTGGCTGGAAATAGGGATTACGATTTTTGATCCCAAGTATTGGAATGGCGGTTATGGAACAGAAGCGATAATGATGTTCATAGGCTATTTATTCGAAAATCTGGAGATTGAACGGGTCGGACTGACTACTTGGTCAGGTAATGAACGTATGATGGCAGTTGGAGAAAAGGTAGGCATGCAAGTTGAAGGCAGGATGAGAAAATGCCGTTATTATGATGGTCATTATTATGATTCAATCAGAATGGGAATACTACGTGAAGAATGGGAATCTTTAAAATTTCGAAGTTAATTGACCCGTGAAAATTTTTCCTTTATTTCCTTGGAAAAAATTTAGCGCTGTTTTCTCCTATATGGTCTGTTATCCTTGGAAGATGCTTAACGAGGAGGTTACAGGATGAAATTATCAGTATTAATAACCGTGATAATGACTCTAAGTGTCATCGTACTTGGGATAGCTTTTCCTAAGGGAACGACCAGTCTAGCTTCTGATGGAGCAACCAAACATGTCATTAAACAAGGTGAATCGATATGGGATGTTGCGAAGCAGTATGGTGTCCCAATCAAAAAGTTAAAAGAAGTCAATAATAATGTAAATAATGTTGCCGAGCCTGGTAAAACATTGATTATTCCACATGTAATGAATGAAAAAGATAAAGAATTATTAGCAAGGCTTGTGCATGCAGAAGCCAAAGGGGAGCCCTACAGAGGGAAGGTCGAGGTGGCAGGAGTCGTTTTGAATCGCCTTGATAGCAATGAATTCCCTGATACGGTCCGGGAAGTGATATATCAAAAAAATCAATTTTCGCCCGTTGGTGATGGCAGTATAAACAAAGCAGCCGGAAAAGATGCCAAAAAAGCTGTCAATGAAGCTTTGGCGATTCATGGCTACACAAATGATGCCTTATATTTTTGGAATCCTAGTATTTCGGACAGCGAATGGATGAAACAATTGGACGTAATCAAAATCATCGGCGGCCACCATTTTGCCATATAAACGACATGAATAGAACCGGCTCACCAACTAAGGGATGCCGGTTTTTTATGTATAAACTTTCCCTTAAACGATATCATCCCACATCTCACGGGGATTCAGTTCATAAATACTGTTTTCTCGGTACATGATGCTTCCGATAATCAGTTCACGTCTAATCGTTGCATAATCATCATGGAATGACTGGATGAATTCATTCAGTTCTTTTTCTGGATATTTTCGCCCTTTTTCCAAAAGTCCGGCAATATGATGAAGAACGATCAGTTTCTTTTTTCTCTGTGCTGGTATGGTTTTCAATCGGCCATTTTGTGTCAAGAAGTTTGCAAGGATCTTTTTGTGCTCCATAATCATTTTTTGATTTTCCATTTTATTGGATTCCCCCTTATTTGAAACCATTTTAGGTAATGCTGAAGAATAATGATCCAGGACATCTTCATTCAAAAAATAATATACCGTATTTTTCTCCCTTCGATCCTTCACTAAATTAATGTCCTTCAATTTCGTTAAATGGTGTGAAATGGTCGGTGCTGTCAATTTTAATATTCCTGCAAGTGCCTGTCCGTGTTTTGGACCGTTTGCCAGAATGGATATAATCCTGATCCTGGTCACATCACCAATCGTTTTGTGGAAAGCGACCAATTTTTCTAATTGCATTATTATCCCTCCTAGTTAGACCACTATCTAATTAGATAATAATCTAATTGGTGGATGATAATCAAGTTTATATTCACTTTTCTATATTGCTTTGAAGATTTGATGTATAATTTAGGTTAATTCTAAAAGTTTTTTATCTTAAGGAGCTGTAACATGGCTAATACACATGTTTATACAAAAAAAGAAGAAGTGGTCAATGCGATAACCCACGGTGTCGGTGTTTTGTTGAGTATCGCCGCTCTTGTGTTTTTAATAATCTTCTCAGTCCAAAAAGGTTCGCCTTGGCATGTAGTCATTTCAGTCATTTATGGCGTTTCCATGCTTCTTTTATATGTTTCATCCACTTTAGTGCATAGTTTTCCAGAAGGAAAAACGAAGGATATATTTGAAATCTTTGATCATTCAGCCATATATATATTCATTGCAGGAACATACACGCCCATCATGCTCCTGGTGATTCAAGGTTCACTAGGCTGGACACTCCTAGCAATTATTTGGGGAGTTGCAATCATTGGCGTTGTCTTCAAAGCCTTCTATGTGAAAAAGTTCCTATTCCTTTCGACGATCCTCTATATTGCGATGGGGTGGATGATCGTTATCGTATGGGGCCCGCTCTCGGCAACCATGCCCACAGCTGGTATCCATTTACTGATTGCAGGGGGCTTGCTTTATACGTTTGGAGCTATCTTTTATGTTTGGCGCGCTTTTCCGTTTCATCACGCCGTTTGGCATGTATTCGTGCTTGGGGGTTCTGTCACTCACTTTTTTGCTGTATTGTTTTATATCCTTCCACTATGATCAAATTTAACGATTCTTTAATTTGGTCGATCTTATGATATCTGAATGTTTCTTGAAGTTTTAAATGACCCCTTTTAGGAAATAAATAGGGTATACAAACTAAGAAGGAGGAAAGATCAATGAAAAAATCAATCAAATTATTATCAGTACCGTTTGCCGCGATGCTTGTTTTGGCTGGCTGCGGGGAAGAAAATGATGAAGTGAAAAACCCGCCGGTTCAGGAAAATGAAAATCAAGCGGAAACAAATCCTGAAACAGGAAACGAAAATAATGAAAAACTGCCTTTCACTTATAAGGATTTTCAATTAGAAGTGGATTATAAGGGCAATGATAACGAATACGAAGCCGAATATGATACCATGGGAGCTCAAACAGAAGCTTCGATCGAGGACAAGCAAAACAAACATGAAGTTTATGGTGATGAAGCAATGAAAGAATTAACACCGATTTTAGAAAAGTTGACATTCACCAAAGATTCAACAGAGGAAGAAGTCATTCAAGAAGTGACAAAAGCTTTTGATTTGAAGGATGACTATCAAGAGTTCGATTTAGAGGTCGTTTTCGATGACGGTACGAAAAAAGAATATAAAGTGAATAATAAGTAACTGAATCATGTTACTATATTCTTTATTAAGGAATTAAATGGTGGCATATTCATGTGTGTCCTCAATAGTTGTCAAATTACTGTTACTATAGTAAAATGATTACGGTTAGCAAAGGGGATAATATACATTTGCTATTCATATTCGGACTTATGGGGATAGGACCGCAATAAATACTTGCAAAAAAGATTCTTTTTTAAGAGTCTTTTTTTTGTGTGTGCAAGTGTTCGGGAAATTGAATTATGAGGAAAAAGTGAATAGACGAAAGAGAGGGTACCACAAGCAGTACCCTCTCTTTCATTTACCCATCATTGGGAAAGTGTTGTACTTTTCTTTGGCAGCATATTAGCCGATGCTAACCTTGAACGGATAGTAATGCCAAGCCAAGATGCAAGAAATGCCTTTAAAACGCCTACGATTATAAATGGAGCAAAACCGCTGGCAAATGCCACTGTCCATGATAATGAGCTCATATATTTTAACCAAACTGTACCGATAATCAAAGTAAGTATCATCCCGATAATATTTGCAATGAAAGCCATTGCAACTGAGAACCGCGTTTTTTCCAATATCAGACCGGTTATATATACTGTCGGGATATAGGATAATAAATAACCGCCAGTCGGACCGAATATCTTAGCAAGTCCTCCAGACATTTCAGCGAATACTGGTACTCCGGCAGCTCCTATGAACAAGTATAATAAAACGGAAGAGGTTCCATAACGTGAACCCAGTATAGTAGCTGCCAATCCAACAGCTAAAGTCTGTCCTGTAATCGGTACCAAGGGCAGTGGAATTGTAATTTGGGCTAGTATTCCTATAAGTGCTGCAAATAAAGCTGTAACCATCATCATCCTTAACTTCTCATGACGTTCCTTCATCGTGTTTCCTCCTAATGTAAACCTAGTTATCGAACGAGTTAACATATAAAGAATTCTAATATGTTAAGTAAACACTGTCAATAAATATTATGAATTTTATTTTAATATTGGTCTTAATATGACCAGATTTGTAAAAAAAGAAAGAAAAATGGATGTCAGTTTCAAAAGTTGGTAAAAAGATGAAACTTTTTGAATGTGTCATTCGTATGAATGGTAAGTAGAGTAAATGGAGGGGATTATAACCATATATTATCAATGTTGGTAAAACGCTTATCCTAGGTCCTTAAAGTAGTAAGCGGCTAGGAAAAATCGAATTTAAAGGATGAAAGAGATGGAGTTATTTGGGGTTCCATTAGAAACAGTCTATTTATATGGATTAATTATATTCGGAGGGCTAACATTCTTATTTATCTTGTTTAATGATATTTTTTCCGGCCTTGAATTACCGGATATATTTAATCCAACTCTCATTTTTAGCTTTTTGACCGTGTTTTTTGCGAGTGGGTTTTTGCTTGAATCGCTTTCAGGACTTAATGCTGGATTGAGTGCAGGCATTTCCCTGCTCATTTCATTTACCATCGTCACTTTACTGAATGTATTTGTTTTGATTCCCATCTCATCAGCGGAAGAAAGTTTAACATTCCATGAGAATGACCTGAGAGGGAGGGTTGGTAGGGTTCTGACATCAATCCCGGTTGACGGGTTTGGTGAAGTCCTTATTGAAAGCATCAGTGGCAGCATTGCGAAAACTGCGGCGAGTTATAAGAATGAAGGAATTGTTTCTGATACAAAGGTCTTGATCATTGAAGTTAAAAATGGGGTT
Source organism: Peribacillus sp. ACCC06369 (assembly GCF_030348945.1). Taxonomy (NCBI): domain Bacteria; kingdom Bacillati; phylum Bacillota; class Bacilli; order Caryophanales; family Bacillaceae; genus Peribacillus; species Peribacillus sp. ACCC06369. The sequence continues at coordinate 3,021,139 of NZ_JAUCEN010000002.1, read as the reverse complement.
GTCTATGTTTTGCCCCATCAGGATTAAAAAAGGGTAGGAGGAAAATTATGTTTAATTTGATTTGGGTTGTTGTCGCCATTGTTGCATTTTTACTTATCGCACTTATCGCTGTCTTTGTTACGAAATACCGAACGGCTGGTCCTGATGAAGCATTGATTGTGACCGGAAGCTACTTAGGCAGCAAAAATGTTCACATCGATGAATCAGGAAATAAAATTAAAATCGTCCGCGGCGGAGGTGCTTTCGTACTGCCGGTGTTCCAGCAAGCGGAACCATTGAGCTTACTGTCAAGCAAACTAGAGGTCTCGACTCCTGAAGTATATACAGAACAGGGTGTTCCTGTCATGGCCGATGGTGTGTCGATAATCAAGATTGGCAGTTCGATCACCGATATCGCCACAGCCGCAGAACAATTCCTTGGTAAATCAAAAGATGACCGTGAGCAGGAAGCACGGGAAGTCTTAGAGGGACATCTTCGTTCCATCCTTGGTTCGATGACAGTCGAGGAAATTTATAAAAATCGTGAAAAGTTTTCCCAGGAAGTACAAAGGGTAGCTTCACAGGATTTAGCTAAGATGGGACTCATAATCGTATCATTCACCATTAAAGATGTCCGGGATAAGAACGGATATCTTGAATCGCTTGGTAAGCCAAGGATTGCGCAAGTGAAAAGGGATGCCGATATAGCAACCGCCGATGCAGAGAAAGAAACGCGAATCAAGCGAGCCGAAGCTTCGAAGGAAGCCCAGCGTGCCGAACTAGAAAGGGCAACCGAAATAGCCGAAGCCGAAAAAATCAACAAGCTTAAGGTTGCGGAATTCCGGCGTGAGCAGGATATTGCCAAAGCACGAGCTGACCAAGCTTACGATCTTGAAACGGCCAGATCCAAACAGGATGTAACGGAACAGGAAATGCAAATCAGGATCATTGAACGTCAGAAGCAAATTGAGCTGGAGGAAAAAGAAATCCTTCGTCGTGAAAAGCAATATGATTCAGAAGTGAAGAAAAAGGCTGATGCCGACCGTTATGCGGTAGAGCAGGCAGCCTCAGCTAACAAGATGAAACAGATTACAGAAGCGGATGCCGATAAATATAAAATAGAAGCAATGGCGAAAGCGGAAGCGGAACGTGTTCGCATGGACGGTCTTGCTAAAGCGGACGCACAAAGGGCACAAGGTACCACTGAAGCGGAAATCATCCGGTTAAAAGGGGTAGCAGAGGCAGAAGCGAAGCAGAAGATCGCTGAAGCTTTTGAACAGTTCGGGCAAGCGGCCGTAATGGACATGATTTTGAAAATGCTGCCGGAGTATGCTAAACAAGTGGCAAGCCCGCTTAGTAATATCGACAAAATTACTGTTGTGGACACGGGTGGAAGCGGTGCGAATGGCGGGGCTAATAAAGTGACCGGGTATGCAACGAATTTAATGGCGACATTGCAGGAATCATTAAAGGCATCTTCAGGCATTGATGTCAAAGACTTACTTGAGAATTTCTCAGGAAAGCGGAATTTGCCAATATCCACCATCAATCAGGAGAGTGTTGAAGCGAATATGAATATGGCAGCAAGCAAGGAAGAGTAACAGGGGAAAAATTTAAGGGAGGTAAGAGCACTAACATGCTCTTACCTTTTTTGAATCGTGTATGTTATAAGAAAAGGCTGGATCAGTTACTGAAGTGAACCCAAAAAGTTAGATGCTTTATTTAATTAGGCAACCTTGAGGGCATGAACCCGGTAATCTACTGGGCTCATGCCTTTTAATTTCATTTTGATTCGTCGGTGATTGTAATGGATATAATCTTAAAGTTCTTGTTTGAAATGCTCAATGCTGTTGAACTTCTGTAAATAAAGTAATTCAGATTTTAGTAAGCCAAAGAAGTTTTCTATGACTGCATTGTCTAAACAATTTCCTTTGCGGGACATACTTTGTATAATGTTATGTCTTTTCAAATCATGTGAGTATTGTTTCATCTGGTAATGCCAGCCCTGATTTGAATGAAGAGGGGGGATCTTTCGATTCCAATCGCATAAAGGCTAAGCATCTTGGAAAACTGGGTGCAGTTCAAAATTTAGATAAACATTTTCTTTAACTTAACTATATTTATTCAATTTTTTAACAAATGCATTAATTGCTTTACATAGTCTTCTGGTTCGTTAACTAAAGCCTCTTTTAGTTTAAGTACATTCCTTTATAATTCGTATTGAAATGAACAACGACCCTATAATTATAAGTTCCTTTCTAAAAGTTTTCCTACTTTTTCTGCCATTTCCTGTGGTGGATAAGGCATCCCATTTTTTAGCCACCATTCCACTACACCAACGTAAGCATTGGCAACAAATTCGACAACTATATCTTCGCTTTGACCAAGGTTTTTGCCCTTTGTTATATCCACGTCTTTTTTGAACTCTTCGATATTATGTAGAACAAACCGACTACGAAAATACCGAGCTCCTTCACTGGCCAACATCGTTGAAAAAAATAAATAATTATTTTCAAGATACTCCATGCAGTGTACAGTCGATTCAATCCAATCCAGTTCAGTTTCCGACTCACAAAAGTCACTCATGTTCGTAATATGTTCTTCCATGATCTTATCCAACAGATCAAATTTATCTAAATAATGAAGATAAACAGTTGCACGGTTAACATTTGCCCTGTCAGCAATATCCTGAATGGTAATACTATCGAAATTTTTTTCTGACATCAATTCAAGAAATGCTTTTTTAATTGCTCCTTGAGTTCTAACTATCCTTCTATCCACTTTTGCCATGTTATCAATACCATACCTTCCTTGAGATAATCGACAATTTTTATTGATTTGTTGTCTAAACAACAAATCCGGTTAAATTAACGAGTGTGATGTCTTGTTTTGTTTATAGTTATATTATAAATTATTGACAGATGTCGTAAAAACATCAATTGTAACTTTTATTTTACATGAAAGGATGAAAAAACGAAATGACAATTGAAAACAAAGTGGTTGTAATTACAGGTGCAAGTTCAGGTATTGGGGAAGCCACAGCTAAGCTGTTAGCTGAAAAAGGTGCAAAAGTTGTACTTGGTGCAAGACGTGAAGAGCGTTTAGCAAAATTAGTTGAAGAAATTAGATCGAACGGTGGTCAAGTGGCTTATCGCGTTACAGATGTGGTTAATCCAGATGATAGTCAGCAGCTTGTTCAACTAGCTAAAGACACTTTTGGTGGTGTCGATGTAATCTTCTTGAACGCTGGACTAATGCCTAATTCACCACTTTCCGAATTAAAAACTGACGACTGGAACAGTATGGTTGACGTTAATATTAAAGGTGTATTGAATGGTATCGCCGCAGTATTGCCAACATTTACATCGCAAAAGTCTGGACATATCATTACTACTTCATCAGTAGCTGGGCTTAAAGCTTACCCAGGCGGTGCGGTTTATGGCGCAACAAAGTGGGCTGTTCGTGATTTAATGGAAGTTTTGCGTATGGAATCTGCCCAAGAAGGTACTAATATCCGCACAGCAACTATTTATCCAGCAGCGATCAATACGGAATTGTTGGATACGATTACTGATAAGAATATTTCAGAAGGTATGACTGCGTTGTATGAACAATATGGTATTTCACCTGATCGAATTGCCAATGTTGTTGCATTCGCGATTGACCAGCCAGAAGATACGAACGTTAATGAGTTTACAATTGGACCAACAAGTCAACCTTGGTAATACTTTGTTCATCATGGGCGAGCACGCTCACTCACGATGCCATAGTGAAGATGCTTACGAATTGGCGGCAATATCAAAAGAGCTGTACATCGTTCCAAATGCAGGACATGTTGATTTGTACGACAAGACGGATTTGATTCCATTCGACAGGTTGGAAGCATTCTTTACCGAGCATTTAAGTAACAATCGCTTCAAAGGCTCTAATCACCATCGCAGATCAGAAGGAACCACCGTTTCGCTGGATTGGTGGTTCAAATGCCATCGCTAGTGCGGAACAGAAAGTCGCAGAGCAAAAGCAGGTCAATGCCTATCGTGACCTTTCGGCTTCCCTCACTTATGAGGATGCAAAAGCTCTCAGACGAAGTAACTTTGAATTCTTCGAGAAGAAATTTTAATAAAATGCCTCCATTGCTTTTTGGGGGCATTTTATTGAGGATAGGAGATCATTTTATGACTAAACGAAATAACTTGCTGATTTTCATATTGACCATAGGAGTTTTCGGAATTATAAATACTGAAATGGGGGTTATTGGGTTATTGCCTTCCATTGCAGATCACTTTCATATCAGTGTATCAAAAGCAGGATGGCTGGTGAGTCTTTTTGCTCTTACTATTGCTGTATCTGGACCAACGATGCCGTTATTGTTTTCTGGGATAAATCGTAAGAAGGTCATGTTACTTGTATTAGGAGTTTTCGTTTTGGGAAACATTGTATCCATATTTACAACTAATTTTATCATTCTATTAATTGCTCGTATAATTCCAGCCTTTTTTCATCCAATTTATTGTTCTTTGGCATTTACAGTAGTTGCTTCCTCAGTAAGTAAAGAAGAAGCTCCAAAAGCTGTTTCTAAAGTATTTATAGGAGTATCTGCTGGTATGGTAGCCGGCGTACCGATCGCAAGTTTTATTGAAAGTGCCGTTTCGTATGAAATGGCGATGGCATTCTTTGCTATAATTAATTTTATTGTATTCATTGCTACATTGATTTTTGTACCATCCATGCCTGTTGAAGAAAGACTTTCTTATGGGACACAATTTTCCGTATTAAAAAAACCTATTATATGGCTTTCCATTGTGACTGTCATTTTATTAAACGCAGCTATATTTGGGGTTTATAGTTATTTTGTTGAATATCTGAAAACAGTAACGAATATGTCCCCTAATACCATAAGTTTAACGTTATTCATCTTCGGTGGGGCCAGTATTATTGGAAACATTGTCGCAGGAAGGTTACTTACTCATAGTGCCATTAAGTCTGTAGTATCTTTTCCTTTGTTATTGGGTGCTGTTTACATCATTTTATTCTTCACAGGACAGTTTACCGTACCTATGGCAATAATAACTTTAATTTGGGGAATATTGGCTGGAGGGATAATGGCAAATATTAATCAATATTTGATTGTGTCTTCAGCTCCCGAAGCGCCTGATTTCGCCAATGGGTTATTTATATCATCCTGTAACGTAGGAACAACATTGGGTGCAGCTGTAGGCGGGTTATTTATATCACAAATGGGTACACAATACGTCGTATTAGTGGGAATCCTATCATTGATCCTAAGTTTGGTAACTATTTTACTAAGAAACTATATGTATAGTCCTACAGAAAAACTTTCTAAATCTGCTCTAGCCCAAGATTAGTAGTCATAGAATGGAGGTTTTAAAATGTCAAAGGATATAAAAGTTGCACTTGTTACCGGTGGGAACCGAGGAATTGGGTATGAACTGGTCAAACAATTGGCTTTGAATGGTTTTAAGGTCATTTTGGCAAGTCGGGATCCAGAAATGGGTCATGAAGGTGCACTAAAACTTAAGGAGTTAAATCTGGAGGTTTCGTTTGTGACGTTGGATGTAGATAATCAAGAAAGCGTCAGTCAAGCTGCGATTACAGTAAATGAGCGGTATGGAAGGTTAGACGTTTTGATTAATAATGCTGGTGTATATTTGGATGAGAATAAAAAGTTAGTGTCTATGGACCCTTCCATTCTGGAGAAAACAATGGCAACAAATTTCTTTGGAGTTTACCATGTGATCCGTTCCTTCATTCCCCTCATGGAAAAACAGGGCTATGGGAGAATTATTAATGTTTCCTCAGAATATGGGGCGATGAGCGAAATGTCATATCCAGGAGTAGGAGCTTATAAGATGTCTAAATTTTCCCTAAATGGATTGACACGATTGGTAGCCGCAGAATTGAATGATGATATCAAAATAAATGCAGTCGATCCGGGATGGGTAAGCTCAGATATGGGAGGACCATCGGCTCCAAGAACACCTAAGCAAGCTGCGGAGTCTATCCTGTGGTTAGCGACGATTGGACCTGAAGGACCTAATGGCGGCTTTTTTAGAGATGGAAAACGAATCGATTGGTAACATTACTATTACTTTGTGTATTTGGGAAATAAATAAGGGTTACACAGAGGTTACCTTGGAAATTCTCACTAGTTTTGTTGGATGGTTAAGGAATCCATTCCAAAGTAATTCAATAACTCCGTTAAAGCACAAAAACAGAGAAAACTATTAATCTTACTATTACAGCAGTAACTAATTTCTATGGTTATTTTTCATCGAACCACACTTAAACACAAAGTAAAGAAACAGTATAATATTGTTCAACTAAAATATGCTTTACTTCAATAAGGGAGTTGCTCGTCAGCTCATTTTCTTACAGAACTAAAGGGGCAGCTTGGTTTCAGAAAATGGTGTTTTTACAATATAGAGAAAAAAAAACCCCGAAAGATCGGGGTTACAGACTGTAGACAAACTCGATGAAAATCGAGTTTGTCTATTTTTTATGAGTTGTACAATTTGGCCGTTGATTTTCCACTCCAGGCACTCGCTTTCCGCGGGCGGTCGGGGAGCCTCCTCGGCTTTCGCCTGCGGGGTCTCCCCTAGACGCGCTTTTCCCGCAGGAGTCTCGTACCTTCCGTTCCAATCAACTTTGTCTTACCTTTTAGATAAACACTTTTGCCTGGAGTCATTTTTGTTTTAAAATAGAAGTATTAAAACTTGAGGTGATGAGGATGCTTTCTAAACATGATTCTATTCAGCGAGATCAACTTGAAATGATTACGTTAGATCAACTGGTGCCACTGAACCATTTGGTTCGTAAAATGGAGGCTGCCATTGACTTCACTTTCATTTATGACTTGGTGAAAGAGATGTATTCAGAGGTAGGACGCCCAAGTATTGATCCAGTTATTTTAGTTAAACTGACATTCATTCAATATACCTTCGGTATTCGTTCCATGCGTAAAACGATTGAAGAAGTTGAAACCAATATGGCTTACCGTTGGTTCTTAGGCTATGGTTTCCATGATAAAGTACCTCATTTCTCTACGTTCGGGAAAAATTATGAGCGACGCTTTAAAGATACAGACCTGTTTGAACAGATTTTCTATCGCATTTTAATGACAGCTGCTAATAAAAAGTTAATAAGTGCTGAACACGTTTTCGTGGATTCCACACATGTGAAAGCCAGTGCGAATAAAAGGAAATTTGAAAAGAAAATCGTTCGTAAAGAAACACGAGCGTATCAAGGGCGTCTTCAAGAAGAAATCAATCAAGATCGTGAAAAACATGGAAAGAAGCCTTTTCCATCAGATAAATTTGATAAAGAAGAGACCAAAGAGATTAAAGAAAGTACAACGGATTCTGAGAGTGGCTACTATGTGAAAGATGAACGAACAAAACAGTTTGCCTATTCATTCCATGCGGCCGCAGACCGCAACGGTTTTGTATTGGGAACGATTGTAACACCTGGAAATATACATGACAGTCAGATCTTAGAGCCACTAGTTGAACAAGTGATTGAGAAAGTTGGAAAACCGGAAGCCGTTGCCGCAGATGCAGCTTATAAAACACCAGCGATTACAAGCTACCTATTTAACAAAGAAATCATACCGGCTTTACCTTATACACGTCCTCGCACCAAAGAAGGATTTTTCCGCAAACAGGACTATGTATACGATGAACATTTTGATTGTTACCTTTGTCCTTCGGGAGAGCTATTAAAGTACTCAACAACCAATAAAGAGGGCTATCGCGAGTATAAATCACCCAAACACACTTGTGCGACATGCTCATTTTTATCTCAGTGTACAGAAAGCAAAGACCATCAAAAAGTGGTGACACGGCATATTTGGCAAACACATGTGGAAGAAGCAGATCATCTGCGTCATCATCAAGATGTAAAAACTATATATGCGAAACGTAAAGAAACGATTGAGCGTGTATTCGCAGATGCAAAAGAAAAGCATGGTATGCGTTGGACAACTTTAAGGGGACTTAAAAAATTGTCGATGCAGGCGATGCTTACTTTCGCTGCCATTAATTTAAAGAAGATGGCCAATTGGACATGGCGAGGTCCAAAAATGGCCTAACATAGTGGGCTCGTAGAGCCCCAATCTCCTAACTTCAGGCAAAAATTCAAAGGGAATCTCAAAAAGGGGTTCGGAATTTTTTAATTCCGAACCCCTTTTGTCTACAAACTGAAACCCCGAAAGATCGGGGTTATTTTTTATTTACTTGACGTCCACTTTTTTTGGAGCTCTGTGAACTTGTGTTTCCAATTTGAAATTCATTACCTAATTCAACATCATTTCTTTTATCCTGTTTCTCGATTTGCTTTCGCGTTTGATCCTTGTTTTGCATCCCTTGTTTAGACAATACGTATCCATCTGCTTTCAATGTTATTGTTTTTAATATGCGCAAGTATAAGGGAAAATACGTATGATTTATTTAAAAGATAATAAATGTACTAATAGGTTCTGGAAATAAAACTTTCTTGTTGCATTACGGGTGCGTTATCTGAAAATCGAAGCTGTCTTTAAGGCAGCTTTTGTGGATTTAAAACAAAGATCAACCTGTTGTAATAAAGTTGCATCGTTTTGAAAAAGGTCAACTGTTTATATGTGGATTTTTGATAATGTAGGATTTTCTCTTATTAAGCAAATGGGCCAGATTGTAAAGTAAGATTGTACAACTAAGGTTAGAGAAGGATTTCACGAAACTAAAATAGAATTTCACACTAATACTTTTAGATGATTTATTGGATAGATTCTCTTTATTTTATGAGTAATATTGCATGAGTACTAATGAGATCAACAAAAATACGAGGTGTCCAAACATGAGTTTTTATTTTAAAGAATGTAAACAAAGTGATATTGGGGATTTAATCCAAAGATATGTTAGTACATTAAGTTCTCCTATTGATTCCTTTTTAGAGGAGCACATTCTCAATTCCGTATTTTATACAATCAGTTACAACTCTGAAGTTGCAGGTTATTATGCCATACATAGTAATCAGTACCTAACTCAATTTTATTTAGATTTATCATACTACAAAAAATCCCAAGAGATTTTTGACAATGTTCTTAAGGATCATTCAATTCGGTCAATACTGGTTCCAACATGCGACGAACTTTTTTTAAGTTTGGTATTAGATCATGATTATAAGATCGAAAAACAAGCTTACTTTTTCCAAGATAACAAAGTGGAAATTCCAAAGGGAAAATTATTTAAAGATGGGGAATTCAGAGCTGCGGTGCCTAGTGATGCTGCAAAAATAACTGAGGTATGTCAGGACTTCATTGATAAAGTGGAGGAACGTATTGAAAATAGGGAAATATTCACCTACACCAAAGGAAGTATTCTGCTTGGAATAGGGATTATGGAAACAAGTAAGTTACTTGATAGATATGGAAATATCGGCATGTTTACAAATGAACAATACAGAAAAAAAGGAATAGGCAGAACGATAATTCATCATTTAAAGGAACGGTGTTATGACAATAATCTAAATCCGATTTGCGGTTGTTGGTATTATAACACTCCCTCGAAACAAACGTTAGAAAGTGCTGGTATGGTCTCTAAAACAAGATTATTAAATATCAAAGTCCTATAGGTAGAAAATGATCAAAAATTTTTATAAAAACCAAACTTAAATCTGCTGGAGAAGATTCCATTTTGATCAATCTTTTTTTCAAAATGGATTCTTTTTATTTATCGTAAAATACTGGTTTGTGAGTTAATTTTGATCAAACTTTATTTCAAAGCAACAGCTTATTCTTATGGAACTAACGTGGCAGTTTAGTTGAAGATTGAATACGTTGCAAAAAGGGATTTATACTGTTAAGGCGAATAGTTAATAATTGGATTTATTTTGAAATGGAGAGATATTAAGAGTTAAGAAAAGACCTAAATAGAAAGGTTGTTTTATTTGAACAAATTTGACTGCGTTTCTGAAACAGGAAGATTAGTAATAAGACCATTAAAGGAAAATGATTTTAAAAATTGGCTTAGCGAATTTAAAAATAGACATCCTTCTCAACACAGGTATGATCAAGGGAAGATTGATATGAGTGAATGTATAGAGGAATGGTTTACCAACTTAGTGGAAAAACATCAAGAATTAGCAGTGGATGATATAGCATATGTTTTTGGTGTCTTTAGGAAAGAAGACGGTACACATCTTGGAACGATAGATTTTTCCACCTTAGAGAGAAATGACTTTCAATGGGGTAGGATAGGTTACACTATTCATAATCAATATTGGAGAAATGGTTATTGTAAAGAGGCAGTAAAAGAAGCCCTTAATATCGCCTTTAAAGACTTAAATTTCCACCGAATTGAGGCTCATATAAACGTTGATAACACACCTTCTTATAAGTTAGCAGAGAGTGTAGGCATGGAGTTTGAATGCATAAGAAAAGGATTTATTTTTGAATTTGGTGAATGGACTGATAATCTGGTTTATTACATAAATTCCAAATAGAAAATTCTTCAACTACGAGGTTCGGTAGCTTAGATCTGGGGCTACCATAAGGTGGAATTTTTGCTTAATTAACTAAAGGGGCAGAATAGTTGATGAAGGTATTTATTGTTCAGAAAGAGAATAGTATTCGGTAAAGGTTGATTTTTAAGGAGTAAACAAACTTAATATCAGGAGGGGAAAATGGTTGATTATAGTTATGAGAAACAACATCTGAAAAAACTCAGGACTTTTATTTATATCACGATAGCATTAATTTTTTCAATGTTATTTATATTTATTAGCATTTTTCTTTTGTATTTTTCTATGTCAAGCATTTTAGACGTTGTGTATTTTCCACCAAAACTAGCGATTTTTTCATTCATAATTTCTATTGTATTTTCTGTTTTAGCTATAAAAAATCTCTTTGGTAAGATTTTGTTAGTATTAAACATATTTCTAATGCTATTTATGATTTTTTATGGACCATAAATAGATACAAGAAGACTAACTTAGGGTGAAATAGTGAGGCTGTTGTTTAGACAGCCTTTTTTTATGGAACTAAAGGGGCAGGTTAGAGTATAAGCATATTTATAATAAAGGGACAGTACCTATTTTTCATGGTATTGTCCCTTTATCCCTGTGTGATTTATTTTTTCAAACCTGCTGCAAAGAAGGGACCATTAACTGTAATGGTTGATAGGATACGAGCCATTTCTTGAGGGGATTCTTTCCTGCCACTATCCAACCATTGTTGAATTACTCCTATATGTGCAGATGCAACGTAAGAAGCAAAATATTGTCCTGGAACAAGTAAATTTTCCTCCTTAATAAGTGCGTTTGGATTATTTCCAAACAGTGTTTTCCACATAAATTCTTTCAGTCTTGTTTGAAATGATAAATCTCCTTTTGGACCTAACACAGCTTTCATAAATCCACTATTTTCATTAAAATACTCAAATATTGAAACTGAGAGGTTAAACGGTGCTAAAGTCGGAGAGTCGGTTCCAAGTGTGGCAATAACACCTGGAATGTTCTGTTTTGCAATTCTGGACATTTCAAGCATGATTTCTTCTTCGTATTTAGTCATTAAATCAAATTTGTCTTGAAAGTGTGCATAAAATGTGCCTCTATTAATTTTTGCTCTGGTTGTTATGTCTTTAACCGTAATTGCTTTGAACCCTTTTTCATCGATTAATTCTACTAGTGCATTTCGGATGGACTCTTTTGTCCTGATGATCCGTAAATCCGTATTACTATCTAGCAAGTTAATTCCTCCTTGATTTTATCCAACACATTTATAAAAGGTGTTCCGTAACCAACACATGTGACATTTTTGATTATTGAAACAGAACTAGTCCCCAAATTATAATTTGAATGTAGTAAATAAAACAACAGGTTGTTCTTTATTATAAACCCAAACCAAGGAGGGGAAAAATATGTTTAAAAACAAACTGGTATTGATTTCACCTATCATCGCATTTGCAGTTATTTTTATTTTTTCACTGACATTATTTCCATCGGTTCAATCACAACCGAAAAATCTGCCGATTGCAATCGTAAATGAGGATGAAGGAGTGGAAATTCCTAATCAACCAAAGATGAACATGGGGCAAACGATTGTTGAAATGATACAAAAGTCTTCAGCATCAACCAAGGATAGAGACCCTACTGTAAAATGGGCAGAAGTAGACAGTATTGAGGCAGTCCAAAAAGGTTTAGATAATCAAAAGTATTACGCGGCTTTAGTTATTCCCAAAGATTTTAGTCCAAAGCAAGCATCATTACGGACACCAGCACCTTCTGCACCTGAAGTACAAATATTTATTAATCAGGGAATGAATACGGCTGCTTCAACGATGGCAGGACAGGTCTTGAATGGAGTAGTTGACAACATGAACAACACTGTCCGAAAACAACTACTTGATGGTTTTGAAAAACAAGGAGCAACATTGACTGCAAAACAGGCAGCAAGCCTTGCAGTTCCAATCGCTAAGAAAGTCACAAATGTCAATGAAATTGGCACGAATAGTGCGAATGGAAATGCTCCTGTTTCTTTATTCCAGCCATTATGGATGGCTAGTTTGGCAAGTGCTGCGATTATCTTTATTTCCATTAGCAAAATGCCGATCCGCACTAGAAAAGAAAACCTTGTCAGAAAGTTCGGGCAAATTTTAATGGGTGCGGTTGTAGCTCTGGTAATTGGATTTGGCTTAACCTGGATAGCAGATGGTATGGTTGGTTTAAATATCCCGAATTTCATGGATACGGCTTTATTTTTATCAATTACATCCTTTAGCTTTTTTCTAATGATATTAGCTGTACTTTCACTATTGGGGCTTAAAGGTATGCCTATTTTTATCTTAATGCTTTTCTTTGGTGCACCATTGCTTGCAATGGCTCCAGAAATGATGTCTCCATTTTATCACGATTGGGTTTATTCTTGGTTGCCAATGAGATTTATGGTAGAAGGGCTTCGAGGATTTTTCTTCTTTGGGGAAGGCTTAACCTGGAATACACCTGTTACTGTTCTTGTTTGGATTGGATTAGTAAGCACGATTGTGATACTGAGTACTGCTTTAAAACGCAATGGAGTGAAGGAAGTAGTATCGGATTCTCGAAATATATAAAACATGGATACAACGTTGGTCAATTTATTGCCATGTTTACCAAAAGAGTCGTTTCTCTTATAGGGAAAACGACTCTTTTTATTGAGTATGTGAAAAAATGTACTTAAACTGTATTTAAGGCAGCCTTTTTCATTTACTCTTAAGTATTAAACAATAATATCTACTACCTATTGTTTATTTTTTCACCCTAATTCCAGAAAAATCTATTAGGGACTATAAGAAGTAGAGTATATGTGGTTCGAAAAAAAGAAACTATTTTAGGATGATTCATAGTCCATAGTCTTAACACCTTTCGGGAACGTTAGGGATATTTTAGTTATTTTGTATTTTATGCACACTTTATGCACAAATTTGTAATGATAATGTAAAATTAGGTAAATATGTGTGTCACTTAAAGATGATAAAATTATAAAAAAAGAAATTTTATCGGGGGAGAAAATGAAAAAAATTATAGCATCTTTTGTAGTCTCTGGATTGTTACTATCAAATCCGTTGGTTAGTAATGCTGCATTGGGCGATCGAACATTAAAAAGTGGAATGACTCATACAGAAGTAAAACAATTACAAGAGGTTCTAAAGAAAAAAGCATACTTTAAGAGTAATAATACAACTACATATTTTGGTACCGTTACTAAAAGTGCAGTCGTAAAGTTCCAAAAAAGTAAAGGCTTAAAAGCTGATGGTATTGTAGGTCCGAATACATATAAAGCTTTGGGGGTAAAAAAGCAGACATCCAACGTAGCTAATATTAATAAAACAAGCAATAAATCTACTGCGATTGTGAATGAAGCAAAAAAACATTTGAATGTACGGTATGTATGGGGTGGAACTACACCAAAAGGTTTTGATTGCAGCGGATTCCTAAAATACGCTTTCGATAAAGGTGCAGATGTCACTTTACCAAGAACGGTATCGGAAATCTATAAAAAGGGGACAAAAGTGTCCAAACCACAAGTTGGAGATTTGGTCTTTTATGAAACCTATAAACCTGGTGCCTCACATGCTGGTATTTATATAGGTGGTAATCAATTCATACACAGCTCCTCATCAAATGGTGTTAGCATTTCCTCTATGGATAATAGTTATTGGAAGAAAAGGTATTTAGGAGCAAAAAGAATGTAATAGAGAAAGTTGCCAGTTCTTTTTATTAAGAGACTGGCTTTTATAGTTCTACCAATAGGTTACGATACAAAGAAGTCCTATGGATGGTAGTATCTCTTCTAGAATGGACAGTCTCTTATTTTTTTCCATTCTTCTCCTCAATTTTACGAACCAACTGGTTCGCTGGCACCAGTTGATCTAAAGTAATCATTTCAAGTTGATCTCGCTGAATAGAATCATGTTTAAAAGCATCCTCATCACCTCAAGATTTTAATAATTCTAGGCAAAAGGGTTCTATCTAAAAGTTAAAACAAAGTTGATTGGAGCGAGTGTGCGAGACTCCTGCGGGAAAAGCGCGTCCAGGGGGAGACCCCGCAGGCGCAAAGGCACCGAGGAGGCCCCGGACCGCCCGCGGAAAGCGAGTGCCTGGAGCGGAAATCAACGTCTAAATTGTACACCCATAAAAAAACTGTAGACAAAATCGATTTTCATCGAGTTTGTCTACAGTCTAAGGTAAGAGCACTGATATGCGCTTACCTTTTTTGAATCGTGTATGTTTTAAGAAAAGGCCGGATCAGTTTACCTGGCCTTTTGTATTTAACAAATTTGTTCATCATACTCGGCTTTCAAGAAATTTAACAAATTTTGCTTTTGGTGGGAATAATGAAAACAATTAAAGTAAAAGGAAAAGTCGTCAAAAAAGAGTGGATTTTTATCCTCGAAGCCATAAGTATTTAAAAAATCCGAAATTATTTTTTCTTGATCCACTAAGTCGAACAATCCGGATACATAAAATTGATAACTGAATTTATCATATAAAAAAAGGTATCCTGTATCCTCAAAAATATTTTTCACTGTATGACCATCCAATTCAACTCACTCCTTCCTTACCAATATACCTTTTTAACCATGAAATTATTCAGTGCCCATCTTTCAAGGAATATTATTATATTTATTGCAGAGTGTTTTTTATACCTTCAATGCATTGAAGGAATGAAACAAATGCAGGTAGGGAGAATCAGGAACCAAAAAAAAGCACATCCAATAAGGATGTGCTTTCATAAATCTTATTTGTACATTTCAGCCACTTGTTTTTGTAATTGGCTATTTTCAAGGTATTCATCATAGCTAATTTGCTTATCAACTGTACCTTTTGGTGTAAGTTCAATGATTCGGTTCGCTATAGTTTGGATGAACTGATGATCATGAGAAGAGAAGATCATCGATCCTTTAAAGCTGATCAAACCGTTATTCAATGCCGTAATTGACTCTAAGTCTAGATGGTTAGTAGGTTCATCAAGCATTAGCACGTTCGAACCGCTTAACATCATTTTAGAAAGCATACAGCGGACTTTTTCGCCCCCTGAAAGAACACTTGCCTTTTTCGTAACTTCATCGCCAGAGAATAACATTCTGCCCAAGAAACCGCGCAGGAAGCTTTCGCTCTGGTCATTAGGAGAATATTGACGGAGCCAATCGACAAGAGTTAAATCGACACCTTCAAAGAACTCGGCATTATCTTTAGGGAAGTATGCCTGAGAGGTCGTAACGCCCCATTTGAATGAGCCGCTATCCGGTTCAATTTCACCTGCCAAGATTTTGAACATTGTTGTTTTGGCAATCTCATCTTTACCGACAAAAGCGATTTTGTCACCCTTATTCATTGTGAAGCTGACATTATCCAATATTTTTATGCCATCGATCGTTTTCGAGATTCCATCTACACGAAGCAGGTCATTCCCGATTTCACGCTCAGGTGAAAAGCCGACATATGGATAGCGGCGAGAAGAAGGCTGTATGTCATCCAAGCTGATTTTGTCCAATAATTTCTTACGGGATGTCGCCTGGCTTGATTTGGATGCATTGGCACTGAATCGAGCGATGAAATTTTGAAGCTCTTTGATTTTTTCTTCTTTTTTCTTGTTGGCATCTTGAGTCAATTTAAGGGCAAGCTGGCTTGATTCATACCAGAAGTCATAGTTACCGATATAAACTTTGATTTTACCGAAATCTAGATCCGCAATATGTGTACAAACTTTGTTAAGGAAGTAACGGTCATGGGAAACTACGATAACTGTGTTTTCAAAGTTGATCAAGAACTCTTCCAGCCATTTGATCGCTTTTAAGTCCAAGTG
The DNA here is from genome assembly GCF_030348945.1 of Peribacillus sp. ACCC06369. Classification (NCBI taxonomy): domain Bacteria; kingdom Bacillati; phylum Bacillota; class Bacilli; order Caryophanales; family Bacillaceae; genus Peribacillus; species Peribacillus sp. ACCC06369. Next base: position 3,004,818 of record NZ_JAUCEN010000002.1, on the reverse strand, counting down.
GTTGGTAGGCTCATCCAGTAATAGAACATCCGGCTTACCGAATAGTGCCTGGGCAAGCAATACTTTAACTTTGTCGCCACCGTTCAATTCTGCCATTTTCTTTGTATGCAGGTCTTCTGCAATACCAAGGCCTTTTAAGAGAATGGAAGCTTCAGGTTCAGCTTCCCAACCATTTAATTCGGCAAATTCACCTTCAAGTTCGGCCGCTTTCATTCCGTCTTCGTCCGTGAAGTTTTCCTTCATATAGATGGCATCTTTTTCTTGCATGACTTCATATAATCTTTCGTGTCCCATAATGACAACTTTAAGGACCTCTTCTTCTTCAAAAGCGAAGTGATCTTGTTTTAGAACGGCAAGGCGTTCGCCAGGCCCCATATGGACATCACCGGATTGTGCTTCAATTTCACCGGAAAGGATTTTTAGGAACGTAGATTTACCCGCACCATTAGCACCTATCAGACCGTAGCAGTTACCAGGCGTGAATTTTATATTAACATCTTCAAACAGTTTACGATCACCATAACGTAAACCAACATTATTTACTGTAATCATTTATTTACATTCCTCCAAAATACTTTTGTTTCAACGTGTCCAACACTTTGTTTCATTAGTTTTACGCTGATTCATACAAAAAGCAGTTTACGATCTTGTATGTTTTAAACTGTGCATCATTTAAATTGTATCTTATTTTTGTAAAAAGTTAAAGGTGGATTATTAAAAACAAGGTAATAAGGTAGAATTTCTAACGTTAATACTAAATATTTACATGTATATTATTTACAATCTGATTTAATCAGATTATTTATTAGTGTAGGGAAAGTTGATTCAATCAGATTTGGAGTGAGAGTAATGAGAGGCTTAGAGTTTATTTGTAAGGTTTTAGATATCCAATACAAATGAGGTTGCAGAAAAAATAGGAGTCAGTAATCAAACTATATTATTTAAAGGATGAAAGGAGTAACGGAATATTAAAATGAGTAATATTATCAACACATGAAACTTTAGTGAAGGAGAAATTTTCAAAAACAACAAAGCACTATGTGAAGCATTAAATGAAAAAGTGAAAACAGGATATTCCAAACAAGCGCAGCTCAAAGAGTGGGAAGGTTATTTCACTTATTTGAAGGATAAAAATAAGTTTATCATTAAGAAAATATTAGATGATCCTATTGTAAAAGTTGAGCATCGTGGTGGAAATAACAAATTAGCACATGCAGATAAGATGGATGAAATGTTGACTTATATCCTAAGCAAGCAAGAAGAGTGAATTATTAATGACAATCAATAGGTTGTTACTAGAAATGAAGATAATCAATGAGAACTTTACATACGATAATTACAATCAGAATAAAGTCAGTAACTATTTGGATATTAAAGGAAATTAGTTACCCCTAATGCTTCAATGTTGATGAAAATTATAAATAAAAATGACAAGGACTGAGGAATAGATATCAAGAGTCCTTTGATTTAATCCTGAATACTCTCATATGCTCCGTTTTTCAAGACTTTGTGCAATGAAAGATGACTTTTATTGGGTGATAATGCTTAGGGGAAAAAGGTGAGGTACACTAAGTATAATTACCCTCACAAAAAGACCATAATGAGCCCCTTATACACAGAGGACTCACTATGGTTAAAATCACACATTATTATAATGTACTTGTTACGCGTAATACTCATTAAGATGTTTTTCGTATTTAACTTTCAATTCTCGAATCAAATTACTATCATTAGAAATAATATCGAGAACATCATTATTCACATAAATGAGGAACCTATCATTATAAAAAACGATATAAGCTTCTCTATGCCCTTGGTGGACTTTCTTACAATAATTATACACATCTGAATTATTTAGACCCTTTACTGTAGCATAAATTATCTCAGCATCCATTTCTTCATCTTTAACTATGACTTCTTCCCAATTGTTTATTTTGATTGATTTTCCTATCCCATTTTTTTCATGATGCCTTTTATTATTTGTTATATTTCCTATAATAAAAGACGTATCAATCTTTTCATTAGTGTTGAATATGTCTTTAAGGATAGTTGTAAGAAGACTCCCGCTTATTTCATCCATTCCAAATCTTATTCTATGATTTGTATCTACCTGAAAAAATGGGGTTTCTTCGTCCTTAAAATTAACATTGAATTGTTGAATTCTTTCCATAAATTATTTAATCCCCTATTCTATTTAAATCTATATCGTAAGTTCCAGATCTAGTTTTCTTACTTCCTAGATCTTTTACTGTTAATGCACCTTTCCAAAAACCGCCATTATGACTATCTATGTCTCTAACTATATATTTTGGCTTCCCTTTCTTATTGTAATATACAACTGCTTTCTTAGAGAGATAATTGGTTTTAGAATATCCCAATTCTTTCGCAACTACTTTTGCAACTGCTTCAGAACTTTTAAGCATTGACTTAACTATTGAAGGTCCCCATTTTTTTATTGCTTTTTTTATACTTGTTTTGCAATAAACGCCACAAGTACTCCAACCACTGGCCAAATCTTAACTTCGCTTTTATTCTGTTTGTACATCGATCATTTAAATCAATAAACTCTTTTGCCAAATTAGTGCATTCATGGTTGGCATAATAAAAGATCATAGAGGGATACATGATTTCATAGAAGGTACATACATGACAATTGATAAGCGGTTTAATAGTTGCTTCAGACTGTAGACAAACTTGATGAAAATCAAATTTGTCTACAGTTTTTTTGAGGGCTTGTAAAAAATCGAACGTTGATTGGAAAGTAGGGCACTCGCTTTCCGCGGGCGGTCCGGGAGCCTAATCGGCGCCTTTGCGCATGTGAGGTCTCGCTTGGACGCGCTTTTCCCGCAGGAGTCGCGCACACCCGTTCCAATCAAATTTGTTTAACATGTAGATAGAACTCCTTTTGCCTACATGTTTTTTTTGTTTTAAAATAGAAGTATTAAACTTGGTGATAACGATGTTTTCTAACCATTATTCTATTCACAGAGATCTACTTGATCCGCAGATGCAAACGAAAAGCATGGCCTGGGTTGGACAACGTTAGGGGGACTTGAAAATTTGTCGATGTTTTTATGCGAAATTACACATTCAAACCGATATGATTTTTTTAATATGAAGGGAATTTAGCGACTACTTTATTGGCGCATCAATGAAATCTTAAGGTATAAATATTACATTGGAAACCACGATAGAATATCTATTCCATTAATACAGTGGCAGTTAGGAAGCAAAAAGCACTTAACCTATTATGGTCAAGTGCTTTGTTTATTCAAAACTTCTTTATTTTGATTAATGATGATTTTATTTCTTAAAATCATTTCCTTATTATTAAGACCAACATTGAGTTCTTTGGTATTATTCACTTTTTCTAGCAGTGATACTACAGATATTTCCAGTAATTCAGAAACAGGCATATTTGTTTTGGATGATAAAATTTCAAGTTCATGGATTAATTTAGGGGATAGCATTGGTGGTCTTTCATTTATTTCCATGACAGTTCCCACTTTCTTAAAAAAGTTATGTAATTAATTTTAAGTATATAATGTGAGTTTCCAATAAAATATTAAATTAGCGTTATTTATGTTAAGAGTTGATGACAATTGTAGGAGCAGAATGGTTTAACCGAGCACTTTACCCTAATAGAAGTGCTTTTTTGTGTTGATTATTCTCATGTTAAAGATCATTCCGAGAGAAAAATGATTTCGCATCGCCCATAAAAGAAATTGTTCCAAAGCATGCTTGATGTGTTTGACATTTTCTTGATATACAATAAATTCCCTGCATATCATTAAGAATAGTATAATGTCCATTAACATCATTCTTTTGGATAAACTGATCAACAGGATAAAATAAAAAAATAAACTTCCTACTCCCAGAATGGTAATTTCAAATAAGTAATTATAAAATATTCCTCTTTTGATTTCTGAAATGTATTAAAGATTTCCTCCTGAAAGCATTTTGGATGCTCTTTCATAAGTCAACATTTTATAGCAACGTCCAATCTAAAATTTATAGTGCATTCTTCAAATTATGTGAAATATCGGAAAAGTTAATTTCAAGTATATAATTCTATGTATCCAGATTTGTAAACCATTGGGTTTTCTGATAGTATAAATGTCCATTTCGACTTAGCATCGGCATTTTTTTAGTTTGATAAATAAATAAGGAAGGGAGAGTGGTTTTTTTGGGAAGTCACCCTGATTTCGAACATGAACGACAAAGGCTGGATTTTACCAAACGTTATATCGATGTAGTCATCAAAACATCAGAAACAAGCAAAGATCAATTTCAGCGGAATATGCAAGAAGCTTTTGGTGATGCCGATTGGTCTGAATCCGCCTTATATTCTCAGTTGCTGACTACAGCCAACTTTTTTGAAATGTCCAAATCTGAACTTGAAAGTTTACGCAAAGCCAGTAAAAAGCCTTACTTTGCAAGAGTGGATTTTGAAAGGAATGATGGTGAAAGTGGCGAAGTGCTTTATTTCGGAAAAACATCCCTTTATCAGAGGGAAAGCCAGGAACAGATCATTGTCGATTGGCGATCACCAATTGCAAACCTTTATTATGAGGGGCGGATTGGTGAAATTGAATATGAAGCGGAAGGGGAAACATTTTGCGGGAACATCACTTTAAAGAGGCAACTAATGATAGAAGAAGGTGTCTTGGAAGAGGTAAGGGATATTGATTTAACAACAACGGATGAATTGTTGCAGGAATCCCTTTCTAAAAGTTCCAGTAATCGATTGACAGATATCATTACCACGATCCAGGAAGAACAAAATAAAATCATTCGTGCAGATTTGAACAAGCCAATCATAGTCCAGGGCGCAGCGGGCAGTGGTAAAACAACAATTGCTTTACATAGAATCTCATATTTCATTTACCATTATAAAGACTTGTTCGATCCGAGACAATTAATGATTCTTGCACCGAGCAGGGTGTTCATTGATTACATATCTGAAGCATTACCAGAATTGGGTGTTGAAAAAGTAAAACAATACACATTTTCCGAATATGTTCAGGCAGCGATAGGTAAGCAAGTGAAGCTTGTAGCGGATGATAAATTAACTCGATTGCTGGAAAAGGATGATGAAGAAATAAAGACCGCTGTCTGGATATCAGGTCTAAAGGGCTCCCCTGCATTTAAATATATTTTGGACGAATATGTAAAGGATATTTTCCAGGGGTTTCATCCGGATACAGATTTTTATTGTGATAAATATCGCCTCTATTCCGCTAAGAAGTTCATAAGGTTATTGGAAGAGGATTATTGGTATTTACCGTTATACAGCAGGCTGGACAAACTGAAGGCCATTTTACAAAATGAAGTGAAATTGAAAAAGAAAATAATGCTTGAACGTGCTGTTGATTTTTATGAGGCCAAAATCGAGAAGGCTCTCTATAAGAATATCGATCCAGTCGTACGTAAGGAATTTGTTACAAAATGCCTCGATAAAAAAGAAGAAAGGATCGGGCAGATCAAAAAGGCGATCCGTTCTTCCGTAAAAGGCTATTTTAAGCAATTCAAAAAGAAGGATCTTCTCCAATACTATCAGGAATTATATCAAGATCCGGAGCGGCTAGCCTCGTACAGTAACGGTAAACTTACTGTTGAAGATGCTAATGCTTTATGTGAGTATAATCAAAAACATTTTTCTGATAAATGTTACGAAATGGAGGACTTAGGTGCATTATTATACCTTCAGGAGCGGCTTTTTGGTGTCGACAAAGAAAACAAAGCAAAAAATGTCGTCATTGATGAGGCTCAGGATTATAGTTTCATGCAGTTACAGGCACTCAAAACCGCAGTGGATACTGACATGTTCACACTCGTAGGTGACCTTGCACAAGGCATCCATTCATACCGCGGACTTCAGACATGGGAGGAAGTTCACAATCGTATTTTCCCGCGGGCGACGTATACTGAATTACAAAAAAGTTATAGAACCACTGTTGAAATAATGAAACAAGCTAACCGGATTCTACAGTTGTTAACATACGATTTCCCGGAAGTAGAACCTGTAGTCCGTCATGGCCGGAATCCGGAATTCATTTCCATAGAAAAGGAAGGCTGGGAAGAAAAGCTGATCGAACTTATTGAAGGGCTTAAAGGGGAAGGTTTCAAAACGTTTGCCGTCATTGCAAAAACGATGAAAGATTGTAAACTGGCAAACGAGAAACTTAGTGGATTCCATCAAGGCTTTCATTTAATAAATGAGGCGGGAAACATCCCCAAGGATAAGACGTTAATTGTTCCTTCATATCAAGCCAAAGGTCTGGAATTCGATGTCGTATTTGCAATATCCCTGGAAGAAGCATATTGCCGTGAAAATGAGCTTGATATCAAACTGCTATATGTAACAATGACAAGGCCATTGCACCGGCTTTATTTTTTAGGTAATGAGAAAAATGCTTTCCTTATCGAGACATGAGAGGAAGGGGGAATGTAACCATCCTCCAGGTTATGTTTACAAATGAAAAAGGATATCCTGAATATCTTTCCACCCAAAACCGACTTCGATAAGCTCGATGCCAGCCATTCTAACGGTTTTTTCAGCAATGACTTGACCGCCGAGCGCCTTGTAAAAACCGCAAGAAGGATTATCCTTCAATGCCCAGATTATTAAATTCTTATGTTCCATTTTAATGAGCTCATGTATGACCGCTTTTATCATTTTTCGGCCAAGTCCCTGTCGTTGATATTCTTTTAAAAAATAGACAGCATATACTTCCCCTTGAATATGCGGATCATTCGTTTGTTCAGGCCCTGCGGCAGCGAAACCGATGATTTCCCCATTGGCATTTTCCGCAACAAAGGTGGCATTATGCAGCATCTTTAAATTTCTTTGCCAATTTTTCTTTCTGGCTTCCAGATTCAAGGAAGACAAGTATTGATCCGGGAGGATCCCTTTATATGTCGTTTGCCAGCTGTTTATATGTACATTTGCTATTCCATTTACATCTTCTTCTCTCGCTTTCCTGATTTTCATCAAAAACACCTTCTTTTTTTGTAGTTTTCCCTAGAATATCATGGGAAAAGTGAATAAGCATTTTATTTATGTTTATAACTGCATTAGAAAGGATAAGAAATAAAAGAGAGATTCAACCAGATGAAGGGAAGGATGAGAAAGATGAAATTGAAAGTTGGTTTTTATTTTCCAGGCGGCAAAGAATTAGAGCATGAGGTAGAGGGCGATGACTCCACTCAAATGATTTCAAATATTCAAAAGCACCGTTATTATAATTTGGTTAAAGGCGATTGCCATTATGTTGTAGATACGGAAAAAGCAGCTTATTTTTCTGTAACGGAAATAATGGATTGAGAATGAACCGCATTGGACTTTTGTTCCATTGCGGTTTATTCTTTTTGATGTAAGGAAACCGGAAAAGGAGTTAATGGACAATGAAGATCAATTTTACCAAGAAACAATATGAAACATTATTCAAAATGGTTCAGTACGGATATTGGGTTGCTTCCGATACTGAAAATAATAAAGAATTCAGTGAGATGGAACAGTATCTTAATTCCTTTGCCAAAGATTTCGGCATGGAAGGAGTACAGTATGTGAAGGAATATGAAATATATGATTTAAGCAAGGAACTGGAGGATCAACTTCATGAAGTCATAGATGAGTATGAAGAAGGCGTGTTCAGGGATAAGCTGGCCTATCATATGGCAAGAAAAGAATTTGCCGAGGAATCGGAAAACCATGAATATAATCAGGAGAAAGCATTTATACGTATCATGGAGCTTGAAGAAAAATATCATCTTCATATTGAAAAAGAAGGGTTACGGAAATTGAAAATAGAAGAATAAGGAGATAGAGGACTTTAACTGTCCTCTATCTTCTTATTTCTGTAAAATAAATCACGAGTTGGCATAGACTATTTCGCAGAAGTTTTATTCACCAGGATTTTGGCCTAATTTTTCAACTGTGTATTGGTAAAATGCCATTAGGTCATTTTGTGATGCAAAACCTGCTTGTGCAGTCTGTTCGTTCCCTCCGCCTTTCCCATTATAAGAACTGAGTTCAGCTTTAAAATATTGTCCGCAATGTAAGGGGAAGGACCCACTGTGCGAAAGAATAACCTTTTGCTCCTTACGTGATGCTAATAATACGATGACCTCTTCCATTTTTACAATCGTACCTGAAAGGTAAAGCAGTTCTTTCATTGAGCTATCTTCGAAAATATGAGAGATGAATCCCCCTACATTTTCAGCAAGCAGGGTGTCAGCAAGATACTTGGCATTTTCAAGTTTTAAGTTTTCATTTTCCGATAGCAGCTGCTTGTAGTCATTTTCCAGTTTCTCCACCCTATTAAGTATCTCTGTACGTCCGGTATTGAATTTAGTCGATAAGGCTGAAAGAATTCCAAGACTCTCGGAAAAATCGTCCAATGCCCTGAAGCCACACTTAAAATAGAGGCGGGTATGTTCTTTCTGCTTCTCCGTTTTGAAAATTTTTATTAAGCCAATCTCCCCGGTTCTTTCTACATGGGTTCCACCGCAAGGGTTATACTCAATTCCTTCTATTTCAACAATACGGATATTCTCAGACACTTTAGGCATTTTGACGACAGGAAGTGTCTGTAATTGCTCTTTTGTCACGTAATATATCAGTATTTCTCGATTCTCAATGATATATTGATTAACTTGCTTTTCAACTGCAGCCGTATGTACTTCAGTCCATTTAGATCCGGATGTAATATCAATCGTTAAATATTCCTTTCCAAGATGAAAGCTGACCGTATTAGCGTCAAACAATTCCCGACAGACTGCAGAGAGTAAATGCTGGCCGCTATGCTGTTGCATATGATCGAAACGGCGGGACCAATCAATTTCACAGTGAACCATCTCTGAACCTGGCCGTGTTTCAGTCTTATGAAGAATCCTTCCATCATTGCTATTTATAACGTCAAGAACGGTGATTCCTTTTATTTTTCCAGTATCTGCAGGCTGGCCGCCCCCTTCGGGATAAAAGGCGGTTTCTTCAAGAGTGATGTAGTAAAAGCCATTTTCTTCAAAGGTCTCCCGGATTTGGGTTTCCCATCGGGAAGTCTTGGTGGACGTATAATACAATTTATTTGTCATGAATGTTTTCTTTTTCCTTTCAGTTGATCGCTAAATTATATCATCGAAATAACTAAGATTGAAATTGCAGGATCAGAAGATCGTTCAGGTAGATAAGTATCGACCGCACTTGATGAAAGGGAAAAGGGAATCTCCTTGGGAGCTAAGATTATTTAATTAAACCATATAAACCGAGCCAATTATCCAAAGGATCATGCATAGTAATGGTAAACAAGGACAGATTCTGGTCCCTCAGGCTTTAGATAAAGACGGCAAGGGTGAAAAAAAAAACCGTAATAGGTATACAGAACAAGAAAAAAATGATAAATTCAAATATGATGGAAAAATAAATAATTGGGTACAATTGTAGGTAAAGGTAAGTCACAGGAGGATTTAAATACATGCAAAAAATTCAGGCCGGTTTGGCTGTAGAGTTAGAAGTGGAACGTAAGGCTGATTTCGGATGGTTTTTAACTGACGGTTCAGAAGATGTCTTACTTCATCATAATGAAATGAATGATGGAACGGAACTTGAACTTGGAGATGAAGTAACTGTATTCATCTACCATGATAAACAAGCAAGGCTAACAGCGACAATGAAGATCCCCGAAATTCAGATTGATCAGTATGGCTGGGCGGAAGTTGTCAATGTGAAAAGGAAACTTGGTGTTTTTGTGAACATCGGCCTTTCCAAAGATATTCTTGTATCACTGGACGACCTTCCGAATATTGATCGTTTATGGCCTGAGGTTGGCGACCGTCTATATGTATCCCTAAAGACAGATCGTAATGACCGTCTGTTTGGTAAACTTGCAACGGAAGATGTAATCCAGGAGATAGCAGTAAAAGCTCCTTTAAAAGGAGTCCGTAACACCACTGTTAAGGGAAATGTCTATCGTTTGCTTATGGTTGGGTCTTTCTTTGTTTCCCAAGAAGGATACCGTTGTTTCATTCACGAAAGTGAACGTAAGGAGGAGCCCCGACTTGGTGAATTAGTTGAAGGGCGCGTCATTGATAGTAAAGAAGATGGAACGCTTAACGTTTCTTTAATTCCCTTTAAACAAGATTTAATGGGGGAAGATGCTGATGTCATCTTCACATATTTAATGAATCGTGGCGGTGCCATGCCGTATGGCGACAAAACGCCACCTGATGATATCCAGTTTAACTTCGGTTTAAGCAAGGGAGCGTTCAAACGTGCTCTGGGCAAACTGATGAAAGAAGAAAAGGTTTACCAGGAAGATGGATGGACATATTCCTCAGACCGTAAATGAAAAAAGCAGCGGATTTTTATCCGCTGCTTTTTTCATGTGGTTTCATTAAAAAAACTTCTTTTTACCTTTTTCTTCTTTTAAAATCTCCACAGCTTCCCTGAACCTCATCGAATGGATAATTTCCCTCTCACGCAAAAACCTGAGTGAATCATTGATATCAGGATCATCCGAGATGTCGATCAACCACTGATAGGTTGCTCTGGCCTTCTCTTCAGCGGCGATATCTTCATATAAATCTGCAATGGGATCTCCTTTGGCTTGGATATATGTGGCAGTCCATGGATTCCCCGCCGCGTCATGATAATAAAGGGCACTATCATGATTAACATAATGATCACCTAGCCCGGCTGCAACCATCTGCTGAGGGGTTGCGTCTTTTGTAAGTTTATAAATCATCGTGGCGATCATTTCTAAATGGGCGAATTCTTCCGTTCCAATATCCGTCAGCAGGCCAATCACTTTATCTGGAATTGTATATCGTTGATTTAAGTAACGGAGTGCTGCAGCCAACTCACCATCAGCACCCCCATATTGTTCTATTAAATACCTTGCCAAACGAGGATTACAGTCTCTTACTTTAACTGGATATTGCAGCTTCTTTTCATAAACCCACATAGATATCTCTCCTTATACCTGCCATGGCCAAGGGCCTTGGCCCCATTCCCATTTATTTTCACCGTCTGGACTGTTTCCAAAACCCAATAACGGACCATATTTAGGCTCAAAAACCGATTTCAATTGTTTGGAGTATTCATGAAATTGATTGAATTGCTGTAATGCTTGCTGATCGTTAGGATGTGTATCCAAATAAAGAGTCAACTCGACAAGTACGAAATCCGCAGCCTGTATTTGTTCAAGCAACTGATAATATTCATCACCCAGTTTCTTATTCATTTATGTCTCCCTTTCCCGATATGGATTATCATAAAAATCATAAAAGAATTTCCAAAGTGTACCGTATTTCAAAGCTTCCTCAGGTGTGAACTGCTCCAAATTCGGCGGTTGAAAATTAATATACAAATTAGGAGGTGTCCTGTAGTACTTCCTCCCAATCGGCGGGCAAGGATCGAATTTACTATGGAAAGGTTTATATGACTTAACTAAGGTAAAAGTCTTTTCGCGCGTCAAAAAAATACCTCCTTTGTAAAGATATAGCCTCTAATTATTATGATTAGGCAATACATAATATGACTCAACTGGTATGGAAAGGAAAGAGACGGGAAATAATATATTTTCAGAATATTAAAATAACTTGTTATAGTGCCGTTATCTTCCTGTGATGTTTGTCATCTATTCTTTATCTGTTTGTTCTTTGTATAGAAAAAAGTTATGTTAAGATTGAACTCGTAGCTTATAAAGCAGCTCACAAGGAGGTAACAACATATGAAAAAATCAATCTTATCGTTAGCGGCAGCGGCTGCAATATCCGGTGCATTCACAATTCCGGTACAAGCAGAAGATGTCAAAGTGAAAGATGGAGACACATTATGGGGGATATCTCAAACATATAAAGTATCAATAGAAGATATTAAGTCTTGGAATGATTTGTCTTCAGACGCGATTTATGTAGGGGAAACAATACATATTTCTCAAGAAAAGCATTATAAAGTCAAGTCAGGTGACACATTGTCGGACATTGCAGACAAATATGATGTAGCTGTAAATGATATTAAATCTTGGAACGGTTTAAATTCAGATACTATCCATCCGAAACAGGAACTAATCATTAAACCAGCGGCTAACAAAGTCGAAGCGGCGAGTGTAGAGCCTGCGCAGAAATCTGAACAAGCGGCACCAGTTGAACAAGCGGCACCAGTTGAACAATCAAAACCAGTTGAACAATCAGAACCAGTTGAACAATCGGAACCAGCAGACACAAACAATGAATCCCAAGATCAAGCAGAATCTGGAAAAGAGATTACTGTTAGTGCAACCGCCTATACGGCTGATTGTCAAGGCTGCAGCGGAACAACAGCCACAGGAGTGGACTTGAAAGCTAATCCTGATGCAAAAGTGATTGCCGTGGACCCTTCAGTCATTCCACTAGGATCAAAGGTTTATGTTGAAGGTTATGGCTACGCAACGGCAGCCGATACAGGCAGTGCCATCAAAGGAAATAGAGTGGACATATTTGTTCCAAACGAACAGGATGCCGTGAATTGGGGCGTTAAAAACGTTAAAGTGCAAATCCTAAATTAATTTAACCATGCAAAACATGTTTATATATTGAAAAAAGTAGACACAGAGATTTAATGTGTCTACTTTTTTTGTCCTTTTGGTTCACGGGAAAAGCAGGTACAATGAAAGTAATAGATCCTTATAAATCCTTACAAGGTAAATAGGAGGAGTAGTGAATTGATGGAAAAAGCACGTGAGTATTTACAAGAATATTTTGGTTATGAGTCATTCAGAAAAGGTCAGGAACAGATTATCGAACAGGTGTTGGGAGGAATAAACACCGCGGGAATCATGCCTACTGGCGGAGGTAAATCGATATGTTACCAAATTCCAGCCCTTTTGTTACCTGGTATAACACTCGTGATATCCCCACTTATTTCCTTGATGAAGGACCAAGTAGATGCCCTCGAACAAAACGGGATTGATGCCACATTTCTTAATAGCTCCATTTCTGGGTTAGAATCATCCAATAGAATGAACGATATTAAGCAAGGAAGATATAAATTGGTTTATGTGGCACCGGAACGCTTGGAAAATCCTGCATTTCAACAGGATTTATTTAATGTGGACATTTCAATGGTAGCCATTGATGAAGCCCACTGCATATCTCAATGGGGTCATGACTTCAGACCAAGCTATTTAAAAATCAAAACCTTATTGAAAAACATGCCATCATCTCCGACTGTACTGGCATTAACGGCAACAGCCACTCCAAATGTGACCGATGATATTTGTCAGTCGCTCGGAATATCAGGGGAGCATACAGTATCTACGGGATTTTCCAGAGATAACTTGTTCTTTTCCGTTGTAAAAGAAGAAAATCGCGGACGGTTTTTAATGCGCTATTTAGAGAAAAACAAAAATGAATCGGGTATCATATATGCAGCTACTAGGAAAGAAGTCGATTCTTTGTATGCCAAGCTTAATAAAGCCGGATTCAAGACAGGCCGTTACCATGCCGGGATGAATGAACAAGACCGTTCGGAACAGCAGGACCAATTCATTAGGGATGACATTCCCTTGATGGTAGCGACATCTGCCTTTGGGATGGGAATCGATAAGTCGAATGTTAGATACGTCATCCATTACCAAACTCCTAAGAACATGGAGAGTTATTATCAGGAAGCCGGCCGTGCAGGGAGGGATGGTTTGGATAGTGAATGTATTCTTTTGTATTCCCCCCAGGATATGCAGATACAGCGTTTCTTGATTGATCAATCAAACCCTTCGCAGGAGTGGCAATCCCAGGAATTGAAGAAGTTGAACAGAATGAAAGATTATTGTTTTACCGAGGGGTGTTTGCAAGCCTTCATTCTTCGATACTTTGGAGATGAAAACCCTGAAGATTGCGGTCATTGCGAAAATTGTACAGATAAACGGGATTCCGTAGATGTAACTACACAGGCTCAGATGGTCCTTTCATGCATGTTGCGAATGGGTGAGCGATTCGGTAAAACGATGATTTCCCAAGTCCTCACGGGTTCACGCAATAAGAAAATTGAAGAGTTCGGTTTTCAAAAGCTTTCTACCTATGGAATCATCAATAATCAATCTGCAAAGGATGTAGGTGATTTCATTGATTTCCTGACAGCAAAACAGTATATCGAAATGACGGGCGGCCAATTTCCAGTCCTTAAAGTAACCAATGCTGGCAGGGAAGTGCTGTTGGGGCAGAAAAAAGTCCTCCGTAAAGAAATAAAAAAAGTAAACAGCATCAGTGTGGATCATGGGTTGTTCGAAGAGTTGAGACAATTAAGAAAAGAATTGGCTAGTAAGGAGAATGTACCTCCTTTCATTATTTTTTCGGATGCATCATTGAAAGATATGGCAGTGAAACTGCCGAGGACGGAAGAGGAATTCCTAGAAGTTAAAGGGGTAGGGTCCCAGAAATTCGAACGCTTCGGTGCCATGTTCCTAAAAGGTATTTCCCGTTATGTACAGGCACATCCTGAACTGGATAAGAATACACTGGTTACTAAGGAAACGGTAAAAAGAAGTACTAAACCATCACATTTAGAAAGCTATCGCTTATATCAGGAAGGTAAATCAATCAAGGAAATCGCGACATCCAGAGGGCTGTCTTCCATTTCAATTGAAAATCATTTATTAAAGTGTGCTGAAGAACACATGGATATCAAATGGGGAGAGATTTTCACGGATGAAGAGTTTGACCTTGTTTTGGATACTGCGAAACAATTGGATTCTGAAAAACTGAAACCACTAAAAGAAGCCCTGCCTGAGAATATTTCCTACTATATGATTAAAGCGATCTTGGTTAAAGCAGGTTTGGGAAACACGTAGGTGTTAAGGTTTTTGGATAATTTCATCAATGAATAAATAAGAATTTGGTTTAATGCGTATACTAGGAATGATAAAAAGGTGAAATTTCGCACCTTTAATCAGAGTCTTTATATAAAAAAGAGGAGGTTGCTCATGTATTTTGGTAAAAAGAATTCAGAGGAACCAGAAATCGTTATGGAAGATACGATAGTATATGCGTGCGGATCAGCAGATTGTAATGGTTGGATGAGAAAAGATTTTGCCTCGGAAAACTATGATTGCCCAATGTGTGGAAGTCAATTGGTCGAGGAAGTCAGGGAACTTCCAAAAATTGAAAATGAATATAATGCGTTTAAATAAAAGAGGTGAATCATAGCCTCTTTATTTTTTATGAAGGGAAGTATAACGGAGTGATTTCATTTTAGATTAATGCTTTACATATATAAATAAATGTGGTAAGATTAAATTTCAGTGTTATTAAAAGAAAGCACTGGAGGGTAATTTAAAGTAACATTTTTATTAATGAAATAATTTTCCATCATTTTTCATGATGGAGTAGAAACAAGTTAAACACATCTAGAAAAAAGAAATACATGTAATCACCAAGTATTTTCCTCGATCCATTTCTGTTCTTCATTAACTTACTTCTATGTACCATTTATCTTTTGGAATTTACTTTTTCCCAATTGGAATTACGGACGGTTTTAATTAATAAACATGTACTTACAAGCTTTTATCTGATTCTCGCAGGCACGGTCTAGGAACCGTATGGATGGGAGAGAGGCAGGGCTTTCATTGTTTTAGGTTTTGGCACTAAAATTACTCTCATGCTCGATTCGCTTTGAATTTTTCATCCGAACGAGCAAGAAGAACCATATGGAATGGATTCTTAAACGGCGCAGTCTCGATTATCTTGAAGGGTAAGTCAGAGACTGTGTTTCATTTTTTGATTAGGAAAACCGACATCTTTAGAATCTTACTCAAATATATAAAGCATATATATGATATAATGGTTACTGAGATATTAAAAATTCATGTCGTAATCTCAAGTTCCTACCACTAAAAAAAGTTTGGGTGTAAGAACAAGAATTAAATCTTAGATTTGCGAATGAGTATTTACTCACAATTTAGATTAGCCATCTATTCTTTTTTTATCTTTATGGCTTGTGATCTGTTATGCAGTACGGAGTCAATTCAATTCTAAGGAGTGAGATATATGTATAGAAGAAATAATACGGAAGAAATCATTCCTGAAGAAACAAAGGTGTGGGAATGTACATCAGAAGATTGCAAAGGTTGGATTCGCGATAACTTTACAAGTAATGATGAACACGTTTGTCCGTTATGTAGCAGCGAGATGAAACCCGGCACCAGAATGCTTCAAGCAATCAACAATCCAAGAAACTATTAAGTCTGTATAAAAAAAGCTGAAGGGAATCTCCCTTCAGCTTTTTTTATCTTTTTGTCAATTTGATTTAGCAAAAAGCAGGTGATGATTAGTGAATATCTTTTTTCTTGAAGCGACCGCCTCGAACTTCCGCGATATCCCCTACGGCAAGAAATGCAGAAGGATCGAAGCTTTTGACTATATCTTTAAGTTTAGCTTCCTCAAGCCTGTTTATTACACAAAAGATGACTTTTTTATCATCACCGGAATAAGCACCTTCGCCCGCTAAATAGGTTACGCCGCGACCAAGGCGATTCATTATGGCGTCGCCGATATCATCAAATTCATCACTGATAATCCAAACAAATTTGGATTCGTCCAAACCAGCGATGACGATATCCATCGTTTTATAAGCCACGAAGTAAGCTATAATCGAATACATGGCGCGATCCCACGAGAAAACGAAGCCAGCACTGCCAAGGATGAATAAATTAAAAAACATGACGATCTCCCCAACGGAAAAAGGGAGCTTTTTGCTAGCGAGTATAGCAAGTATTTCTGTACCATCCAATGAGCCGCCATATCGAATGACCATTCCAACACCAATGCCAAGAATCATTCCGCCGAAAGCGGACGCTAGGAGGATATCTTGAGTGAAAGCTGGTACGTGATGAAGCAATGTAGTGGTAATGGAAAGGACTAAAATCCCATACAGAGTAGATAATGCGAAGGTTTTTCCAATTTGTTTATAACCGATAAAAAAGAAAGGAAGATTCAATACGAAAAGAAAGATACCGAGTTTCCATCCAGTGATGTAAGATAACATAATCGATATTCCCGTTATGCCTCCGTCGATTACGTTATTCGGTACTAAAAAAATCTCGAGGCCGACAGCCATTAAAACTGCACCGATTGTAATTAAAAGACCTCTCTGTAATATTTGTCTTAGTGTTAATTTTTTATGCTGGGTCTTCTTTTGCATAATTTCTGTTGTACTTGCACCTGCCAGGTCTGACATAATCATGCCCCCCACTCCTTCTCTCTATAAAAGTTCTATTTAATTATAAACCTATAGGTATAATTAAATAAAGAAATTAACATTCTTAATTAATATATTCTTGAATAATTATTTTTGTTTTTGATAATGACCTGCAAGATGAAGCAGGTGTGAATGCTTGTCAATATCATGTATTTCTATTCTACTCTATACAAAAGAATAGTATTTCTCATTTTATTGATTTTATGAAAGAAACCTACATTTACTTGAGATATGGGGCTGAATGGGGGTGGGAAGTAAAAAACCTTTTAGGTACTATGAATTTCCATTACAATAAAGGAGAATGGAACGGTAGAGGTGGTCAAGAAAAAAAATGGAACATTCAATTGCGACTTCATTATACCTGTCCACTTCATGATTACAGTACTTTTGACGATAATGGCGTGGTATACGGCGTTGGATTTACTAACAACGTTATTTATACGATCCAGAAGTATTAACGCCTATAATATAGGGAGCTGCCGCTCTATGGGATTGGCTACTTGGACACTTGATTTTGTAGACATATTCACTCTCGATAATTCAATATTGACGGCATACAACTTTTCTACAATAATTTTTAGTTAGCATTAGCGATTGCTCTTGCAGGGTTTGGTTTTATTACATATCGTATAAAACAATACATGTACTGCAAATGTCTTTTTTGCGGTTTCATGTTTTCGATGGATATATTATCATTAAACACAGTTTGAAATTAAGCCCATTGTTGGTAAGTCAGTACGCTTTTCAATATCTTTAGTTTACTGTACTTAGAGGGGGAAAGTGCAAGTATCCTTAACCGAAATAGGAATTGGGATGCCGCCAGAGCAGCTTAAGAGACTGGGAGAACATTTTTTACAACGAAAAAATCTAATCTGGTAATGTATCAGGTCTCGTGATCAGCTTAAAATTATAGAAAGCCACCTTGGAAATGTCTTTGTCGAGAGCAGGTTTAATAAAGGTACTGTCTTTAATACGTGCTACCTATGAAATATGCCTTTTCAATTGGGAATCATGAAAATAATCCGGAGTTCGTTGAGATATAAGAAAACTTGAGGTAGAAGATGACTGCATGGGGGAACAGGATTTGGAAAAACAAAAGGATGCAAATATTATAAGCTTGAAGGTATTTTACTTATTTTCATTTTTTGCAGTGGGAAGTTTAACACCACTATTAAGCGTTTATTTAGCCAATGAGGCAGGTTTGTCCGGTATTGAAATAGGTACGATCATGTCTGTTGGACCGATAGTGATGATCGTTTTTCAACCTTTTTGGGGAATTGTCTGTGATTGGAGTGGAAGACCAGCAAAAATACTTGCAATGACATCGTTGCTTGCTGGTGTATTCGGATTAAGTTACTTGCTGTTTGATCACTATTTACTTATAGTATCCGTGGCAATAGCTTTGGCTATCTTTCAAAGTGCCATAATACCAGTATCAGATAGCATCACCCTTCAATATACAACAAGAATCAAAGCGAATTATGGAAAAATCCGTTTATTCGGTTCACTTGGTTACGGTGTAGCCGTTTTTGTAATGGGGAAATTATCGGAATCCTTCATTGGTCCTTCCGTTATATTTTATGCCTTTTTCTTCGGTCTAGTGATCGCGGCTCTTCTAGCTCTCCGGTTGCCCGAAGAGCCTCCTCGAGAAAAGGCAAAACTTTTCGGTGGTATGAAAGAATTGATCACAATGAAACGTTTCCTTATCTTTCTTGCTATAACGTTCTTGATTTTTGGTCCTAATCTTGCAAATAATGTATACTATGGTTTGTTTGTAGAGGCTAGAGGCGGGACATATACAGGAATTGGCATTGCGTTCCTTTTAGCAGTACTATCAGAAATTCCATTTATGAGAATGGCAGGTACCTGGATTCATAAAATAGGCCTGCTGCCAATTACCTTATTGGCTGGAACGGCTTCATTGATCCGCTGGGGTTTGTACTATACCGAACCAAGCTTGACTACCGTATATGTGACTTCGATCATTCAAGGGTTTTCACTTGGCTTATTCATTCCGGCAGCTTTACAATATATCCGGGAAGTCGTCCCGGCCCGTATAACAGTTACGGCAGTAACGCTTTATTCCGCCATTGGAAATGGATTGGGAAACTGGTTCAGTACTTTCAGTGGCGGGATAATCTTGGATAAATCAGGGATATATGCGGTGTATTTATTTTACGGTTCACTCACACTGATCGGGATGTTGCTCACAATATGGCTCATGAGGTTAGATAAAAACATAAAAGTAATGGGGAAAACCCCTGGTATATTAGAAAAATGATTTGAAAATATAACTATTAAAAAATTTTTCTTATGAAAGCAAGAGACCTCTTCACCTTCCATGGTGTAGGGGTCTTTTTTAATCGTCCATTTAAATGGATTGCTCCTTACATATACATTTTGCTTGGAATAATAATGTTTGATGGATCTCACTCTCTCGTTTAGTGATTTTAAAGCTGTTTTGAAGCAGCCAAATCCATTCGAAGATCAAAAAGCGATTTCCATTGAAGTGGGCATGCAAAACTCCGGTTTAGGTGCTACATTAGCGACAGCTCATTTTTCTCCACTAGCGGCGTCCCGAGTGCCATCTTAGTGTTTGGCATAATATTTCCGGGCCATTGCTAGCGACTTACTAGTCTAAAAGAGCAGACAAAATCAAAAAGAATTCCATGGTGGGACAGGAAACGATTAAACTGTAATTCAATAAAAGGCAGAATGGGTTTAGCTCCCTTTCTGCCTTTTTTATTAATAGGAGCAGCAGATTGGTGATTAGGATGATGGGGAGTACTATTTTTCGTATCAAGAGCAATCAGTTTTTTGTTTTTGGAAATAATATGATTTAATGGAAGATAGAGAATGGATGGAAGGATGAGTGTTATTGAGCAAACCAAAAGTGTTGGCCGCTACCATTGTATCAACTCTTATCGGATTGTTTTTTTTATTTTGCCTTGGATGGGCGATTATTGACCATTATGGAAAAAGGACTTCTGATATGGAAGCAATTGAAGAACCCCCCGTTAAAAAAGATCTGCCTGATGATTTTACCGTAGTGGCATTAGGTGATTCATTGACACGTGGCACAGGTGATGAAACAGGTAAAGGCTACGTTGGACTTGTTGTGGAAGATTTGAAGAGTGAATACGATAAAAAACCGCTCATTCATAACCTCGGAATTAATGGACAAGTGTCTAAAGAATTGGTACAGCAAGTGAAACAACCGGAAGTGAAGCGCCAAATACAGGCAGCTGATGTTATTTTAGTTACAATCGGAGGCAACGATTTATTTCAAAAAGGCCAGACCCTGCTTGATTATGATAGTGGAGCTATATCTGAATCACAAAAGAATTACTTGGTAAATTTACATGAAATTTTTAAAGATATCAATAATGTCAATGATACAGCTACCATTTTATTGCTTGGCCTGTATAATCCATTTATAGATTTGGATGAGGACATTGATACGAACCGGATCGTGCGGGACTGGAATAATGAAACGGCAGAAGTCGTGGCTCTTTATAAAAATGCTATTTTCGTTCCTACGTTTGATTTATTTCAATTGTCGGTAAATGAGTATTTGTATTCAGATAAATTTCACCCAAATAAGAAGGGATATCGGTTAATTGCTGATAGGGTTGCTCCTTTAATAAAATGGGAGGATGAGGAACGATGAAACAAGTGACATTATCCGTTAAGGGCTTGAAAAAAAAGATTGGCAAAAGGGAAATTATAAAAGGAATAGATTTTGAGCTGATTGAAGGTGAGGTTTTCGGTTTTTTAGGACCGAATGGAGCCGGTAAGACGACGACGATCCGCATGTTGGTTGGTTTGATTAGGCCATCCTCCGGTTCCATCCATATATGCGGGTATGATGTTCGTCAGGAATTTACGAAGGCAATGAAGCAAATGGGCTGCATCGTTGAAAATCCAGAGTTATACCCATTTTTGAGCGGGTGGGATAATTTGCTCCACTTTGCAAGGATGTTACCTGGAGTTGATGAAACAAGAATGATCGAGGTAATAGAACTTGTCGGTCTGCAAGCCAGAATTCATGATAAAGTGAAGACCTATTCCTTAGGTATGAGGCAGCGACTAGGAATCGCGCAGGCAATGCTGAATAGCCCTAAACTGTTGATTTTGGATGAACCGACCAACGGTCTAGATCCTGCTGGAATCCGTGAAATGCGACAATTCATCAGAAAGTTGGCTGAAGAAGAAGGTATGAGTGTTCTGGTTTCTTCACACTTATTAGGTGAAATACAGCAACTTTGTGACCGGGTCGCAATTATTAAAAGTGGGGAAATTATTAAAACGGATACAGTGGAAAGCCTATTATCCACGCAAGAGCGGATGATTTGGAGGCTGGAGCCTATACAAAAGGGAGCGGAAATCCTTAGCGGTTTCACCGATATTACCTTAGATCAGGAGTATATCATTACAGCATATGACGAAATCAAAACACCCGAATGGAATGCTGCACTTAACCAAGCAGGGGTGAGGGTGCATGAAATGAATCGGAAGCTCCCGGGATTGGAAGAGTTATTTTTACAAGTTACCGGTGTCGGAGGTGCAGGTATTGAATAACCTGATTCAAAATGAAATGATGAAGTTGCTGGCAAAGAAACGGTTAATCATAATAGGTATCATCGTCGGAATTTTAGTGTTGATGTTTACATATGCCCAATACAAGCAAGTGCAAGAGCAGCGGGAGAAGTTGGGAACTGATGATTGGCGTGCCTCCCTTCAGCAGCAAATCATCGATACCCAAAATCGGTTGGGCTCAAATAGGATGCTGGATGAGTGGCGGGAACAGCTGGAAGTAAGTCTGAAACAACAGCAATATTACCTGGATCATGACATCAACCCCTCAGAACCAGGCGCAGCTACTTTTACACGCATGTTTTTGGAAAATGCAATTGATTTATTCATTCCGCTGTTGATCATGATCGTGGCAAGTGATTTGGTTTCTTCCGAAAATAGTCAAGGTACGATCAAACTTCTGCTAACACGGCCAGTGGAGCGCTGGAAAATCTTATTGAGCAAATATGTAACATTATTATTGTCGGTTTCAATTATCGTGGCGATGACAGCCATATTGTCGTATTTGTTATCAGGAATCGTTTTTGGGTATCAAGGATGGGGGGCACCCGTAATAACCGGATTCGAATTGAAGGGTGCTGATGTGGATGTCAGTCAAGTAAGGTTGGTTGAACAATGGAAATTCCTATTGATGGATATGGGGCTTGTCTGGCTGGTGGCGGTAGTTGTAGGGACCCTTTCTTTCATGCTTTCGGTTTTAGTGCGAAGCACTCCTGCAGGTATGGGCATCATGCTGGCTGCATTGATTTCCGGGGCAATATTGAACAATATGGTGTCATCATGGGAATCAGCTAAATATTTCTTCATGGTGAATTTGAAATTGACCGCTTATATTAGCGGGACGGCTCCACCGATAGAAGGGATGACCTTATTATCCTCCGTCATTACTTTGCTCGTTTGGTGGGTGGTTGCATTAATTGTATCTTTTTCAGTATTTACCCGGAGGGATGTATACTAATAGGCAGCCTATATAATATATAGGTTGTTTCAGTTTGTTGTCAAAAGGGGATTCAGAAGTGTCGCACCCCGAACCATGTATTTAAAAGAAGACTCGGTTTTATCGCAAGCCGAGACTCCGCTAGATGCTTGCGCCGAGGAGGCTTGGCAGATAGTCGGCGGAAAGGGAGTGGATTTAGTGGTGGACCGCGAAATAAATGTTCTGGAATCGGGAATGATGAGGTGAAGGTCGAAAAAGATCGAGAGCTGCCGAAAAAAGTGCGTTTGAGATCGAAAATGTTCGTGTACAGCCGAAAAAAGTTAGCCTGAAATAACTGCAATATAATTTTTTATCGTTTTATATGAACTGAAAAACTCACTGGATTGAAGAAATATGCGACACTCCTGCCGAATAACTGGCTAGCCGAGACCCCACAGGCGCTTGCGCCGAGGAGGCTTGGCAGGCAGTCGGCGGAAAGGGAGCGGATTTCTGTAATCATCTGCAACTTTTAAAAAAAACTGCTGAAACAGCCTATATAAATTATAGGTTGTTTTTTATTTTCTTTTACAGGGTATCCTTTAAAAAACAGTATGTTCAAATTAGGAGGGTCATAAATGGATGATAATCATTTGAATGAAAAATTCCTGCCAATGACTTCAGTTTCCAGTGGAGATGTCCAGATTGTAAAAGAGGATATATATTGTCTGCCCGTCCAAATCGTTAATGTAATTTTTGTAGGCTCACCCAAAGATGAAAAATGGGTATTGATAGATGCAGGTATGCCCCGTTCAGCAGAGGTAATAAAGAAAGCTGCTGAAGATATCTACGGGCCAGATCATCCACCTGCTGCCATTATTTTGACACATGGACATTTCGATCATGTTGGTGCATTGATTGAGTTAATGGAGTACTGGAACGCTCCTGTTTATGCCCACATTAAAGAAATGCCTTATTTAACGGGACAGGAAAATTATCCTGAACCAGATTCCACTGTTGAAGGGGGGATGGTTGCCAAGATTTCTTGGATATTTCCGAATGAGGGAATCAACCTGGATGAAAAAGTTCAGCCATTGCCTGAGGATCATAGTGTTCCCGAGCTTTCCGGTTGGAAATGGGTTCACACCCCGGGCCATTCTAAAGGACATATTTCACTTTTCCGGGAAAGTGACCGAAGTCTGATTGCTGGAGATGCTTTTGTGAATGTTAGGCAAGATTCACTATATAAGGTCATTACACAGGAGAAAGAAATAGCAGGCCCGCCACGGTATTTGACAACAGATTGGGAGGTTGCCAAGGAATCGGTAAGGTTGTTGGATAGTCTTAAACCGGCTGTCGCTGTAACGGGTCACGGGTATCCTGTTGAAGGGGAAGAACTGGAAATGGGTTTATCAAGGCTTGCTAATGAATTCGATTCATTGGCTAAACCGGATCACGGGAAATATGTGGATTGAATCGTGTTTGTGTTTGATGAATAATTTTGCTTGAGAAGTCAAAAATAAACAAGCAACTTATGAAAAATGGAGGGATATCCTTGACTACATTAAGAGATATTATGACAACAGACGTGGACTGTTGCACTGTGGAAGATAATATATATGAAGCAGCAGTCAAAATGAAGGATGATGATGTTGGTGTCATTCCTGTATTGGAGAATAACCATTTAGTTGGTGTCATTACAGACAGGGATATCGTTATCCGCTGTGTTGCCGAGAAAAAGCCGAATTCGACTAGAATTACCGATGTTATTTCCACGGATCTTGTAACAGGCACCCCTGATATGTCAGTGGAGCAAGCTGAGGAGTTAATGAGTACTGAACAAATCAGAAGGCTTCCTATAATTGAAAATGACAAGCTGGTCGGAGTCGTGGCATTAGGTGACCTAGCTGTACACAATCAGACAAATTCAATGGCGGGAAATGCACTAAGCTCAATTTCCGAGGACAGAGATCAAATCCAACACTAAAACGAAACTCTGTTAGCCAAAGCTAACAGAGTTTCGTTCTTTTAAAAATATTTATTGAACCATCCTTTTATTTCTTCTACATGTTGCAAGCGCATTTTGGGGGATCCGCTTCGTGATACTTCATGAGTTTCATCCGGGAAGGAGACAAGTACCGCTTCTTTATTTTGCCGTTTTAAAGCAACAAAAAATTGCTCGCTCTGTTCAATGGGACAACGGAAATCCTTTTCACCGTGAAGTAAAAGTAAAGGGGTATTCACATTGGCAACATATTTTAAAGGTGAGTGCTGCCACAATTTTTCAGCAGAGTTAACGATATCGCCGCCTATTTCCCACTCGGTAAAATAATAGCCAATGTCACTGACACCATAAAAACTTAGCCAGTTACTAATGCAACGCTGAGTCACAGCAGCCTTGAAACGGTTGGTATGACCAATAATCCAATTAGTCATGAACCCTCCATAACTGCCACCGCATACCCCCAAATCTTCATGCTCAATAAAATCATACGTTGCTAAAACATGGTCAACTCCAGCCATTAAGTCCTTATAGTCCATGCCTCCATAATCGCCTCGGCATGCATTTACGAAATCTTGACCATATCCCACACTCCCACGCGGATTAGTGAACAACACAGTGTACCCTTCATTAGCCAAGGTCTGGAATTCGTGAACATAGGTATTGGCATACATCGCATGCGGACCGCCGTGGATTTCTAAAATGAGTGGATATTTTTGATTTTCATTAAAATCGGTCGGTCTCATGATCCAGCCATGGATGGTAAGTCCATCAACAGATGGAAAAGTAATGGGTTCAGCCATGGACAAATGTTTTTCCTTTAAAAAATCTTCATTAACAAAACTGATTTGTTCTTTTTCCCCATTAGTAAGGTTATAGGCAAAGAGGTCACCTGGATGAACAGGTGTACTAATCGCCACGACGGCACGATGGCTTTCGGGATCTATAGTCAGTCCGTATATATGCTGCGGATCAAGTATGGATGGATACATAGCTCCTTCAATGGAACCATAATATACTCCAGTATTTCCGTAATCGCTTATTAAAAAGTAAAAGCCTTGGCTATCGTTTGTCCATAAAATGCCTGGGTCGACTGCTCCGATTTGGAAATCCCCAATAGCTGAATCTCCAATTTGAACATCCCAACCATCGGTTAAACACTGAATCGATTGATCCAATATGGAGTACAACCAAATATTTGAAAAGGTGGCACCGGCAAAATCTTTATTATGGCCAATGAAGGAAAGGTATTCGCCATTTGGAGACCACTTCGGATCTCTAAAGAAACCTGTACTATCCGTTATCTTCTGAAGAGAGTTCGTTTCAAGGGCCATGATGAATATATCAGAAAATAGTTCAACATCACTTTTTTCTGCATCCCCGCTTATGAATGCAATATGCTGACCGTCAGGGGACCATGCGTTCGGGTGGTGATCGATATTGTTTTCCGTTAGCAATATAAATTCGTCATTAAAAACATTCACTATTACGAGCTGCTGATATAATTCATCGAAATAACCTCTACCATCCCATTTGTACTTAATCCGGTCATACCTATGAACTTCATTGGACAAATCATTTTCCTTGACCGTATTAAGGTTTTCGCCCTCTTTTAGCCCGGTAGAAAGCAAAAGCTTGGTGGAACAAGGAGACCAAATAGGTTTGGTTACTCCGTTAACGAAATGGGTCAGCTGGCGAGCTTCCCCACCAATGCTCCCAATGATATGGACTTGCTTTTTTCCAGATCTGTCTGATAAAAAGGCGATATGTTTGCCGTCCGGTGACCAGGCAGGTGATGTATCACGATTATCCCCAAACGTCCATTGCTTTGTTTCATTCGTAATCAGGCTGAACATAAATAGATTGGAAATGTATTTTTCCGTTTTTTCATCAATTCTAGTTTGGACAAAAACCGCCATGCTGCCATCCGGTGATAGCTTTGGGTCGGTCACTGATTTCAAGTGAAATAAGTCTCTTGCTGTAATACCTATTTTGTTCATCCTTTTCACCCTTTCATTTCTCATAGTTATGTATTTCGCTATAGGGAAATATAAATCCTTTAGTAAATGGTAAACGCGTAAGGTTTATTTATCAAGGACGAAAGAAATGAAAAAAAATCCGGCCATTTTATTGGACGGATTATCATGCTATATAGGTAAAGAACATAGAATCACTTATGCATGTGTCGTGTATGTGGACGGTGCGGAGGAATTTGAAAATTATGTTCTTCCATCATTTTATAATGTTTTTCAAAATGTGAAACCATTTTATCGGCTTCTTCTTTCGAAAGCGCGCCATACTCCACATATTTTTCAATCAATTTCTTTTTGTCCGCGAGTATCTGCTTTTGGATCTTGGCGATTTCCGATTTTTGAGCATCAGTGAATTGTACACTTTCCGGTTTTGTTTTATTTTCCTGTGCAAACGGGTGATCCAGGTTAACTAAGAATAGGGAACAGGCTGTTAAACAGATCAGTAAAAACTTTTTCATGAATGAACGACTCCTTCTTTAGTTTTTGCCTAACTTCAAAGATCTGTAGTTCTTCCTTAAGGGGTTATCAATTGGAAGATTCCTTAATTATTTATTATCATTTACAGCATTTACAGTTTTATGTAATATTTTTGGGTTCACCCACTAAAGGGTTTGTTACAGAAAGATATGGGTAATTTAAATATAAGCTGAAAATTTTGAAGGAACTTCTCATTATGAAAGATCGAATATGAGAAGGGAAGGAAAGGAGATTATTATGCTTTGGACAATTATTGGTGCAATAATATTATTATGGGTTCTTGGTTTAGTCTTTAAAGTGGCTGCAGGCTTTATACATATCTTGCTTATCATCGCGGTCATTCTCATTCTGGTCAATGTTTTTAAAGGTAGGAAACGAATGTAGATTAATAAAAGAAGGCTTAGACAAAAAAGTTTATTAATATGAATGAAAAAGGCGGCCTGGTAAACAGGTCGCCCTTTGAATATTCCAAAAGGTTGTTAATCATAAGGAAGTGGCTGTCCCATCAGTCTCTTATGAATCCAAATAGCTGCTTGGGTCCCGTCCCCCATCGATATGGTGACTTGTTCGGAATGGGCAACAAGGTCGCCGCCAGCCCAGACTCCTTTAATATTCGTTTCTTTAGTGCGGGGATGAATCACGACATGATTGTTTTCGTTTACTTGCACACCTAATTGTATGGCGAGGCCATTATTGAGTTTGTTCCCTTTAAATGCAGTGAATGCCTTTTCAGCTTCAATTATTTTACCAGAAACTAATTGTATTGCGGTTAACTGCTGTTTGGCATCTATATGAACCTCTACGACTTCCTCTTCAAATACGGGAATCTGGTTCTCCTTTAACTTTTCCCGATACTTATCATCAATTTTTGATTTCAAGTGATTTACGTAAATGATATCTTTTGACCAATATAGTAGAGTAAGGGCCATACCTGCACCTGTATTTCCGCCTCCTAGGACCACGGTTTGCTTATCCATGATCTCATACCCATCACAGTCAGGGCATATATAAGTGGATGTCCCAAGAGTTGGATAGATGTTTTTGATTGGAGGGATGTTATCAGTGATGCCAGTACCGAGAAAAATCATTTTTGCTTGATATTCCATGTCATTCTTTGTTTGGATAAAAAACTTGTCCTGCTTTTTTTCAAGTGATGTCACAGTATCATCGAAGAATTCGACACCGAATTTTTCTGCGTGCTGTCTGCCCAGAGTCCTTAATTGTTTGCCGCTTACCCCGTCTGGCCACCCAAGAATGTTATGGTAAGCCTTTGCTATGGAAGAGCGGCCTTGAGCAGAATCAATGACGATAATATCATGTTTATATCTTCCGAGCTGGATAGCTGCCTGAATACCGGCTATACCGCCACCAATAATAATGCAATCTGCTTGCTTCATGAATTCACCGCCCATACAATTTGGAATAACCCTAGTGTTATTCTATCTGTAAAAAATATACCACTTGTCGCAGGCGCTTAAACAAATGCAAGATATAAAAAAAGGGAAAGTCCGCCAGCTGGCGACCTTTCCCCCTTTTCGTGCGCCCGGCATGGGTGCAATCTATAGGGTGTGAGTCCCGAACCATGAAGGCAGTAGTAATGGTTAGCTTAATGCAAGGGTGTCCATGGTGACGTGGAATCTGAAGGAAGCAAGCGGCAAACCTCCGGTCTGAGGAACACGAACTTCATATAAGGCTAGGTATCATTGGATGAGTTTGCGAAACAAAACAAAGTCCTTACTGCCGAAGGTGGTACAGAGTAAATGAAGCAGATAGATGGAGGGAAAGATTGCACTCTTACCCGGGGAGGTCTGATGACAGCCAAGTACACTTGGTAACCTGTCCAGTGATGGACAGCTGAATCATCAGAAGTCAGCAGAGGTCATAGTACTTGTCTACTCGAGAAGATAAGGAAGGACCGAACAGATTAAGGAGGATGAATACTAGGCGTTCGTTATCTGCGAAGAAGCAAACAATTCCTAACGGAACTTATTTGAAGGAAGAAGTGGTGAATACACGGGGAACTTCAAAAGGGTGGAGCAGATAAAGGCACAAATAGACCATTTATCCACGTAGAAAGGATATCAACGATGTTAATGGAACAGATACTAGAGAGGGAAAACTTAATACAGGCATTGAAGCGTGTAGAAAGAAATAAGGGAAGCCATGGTGTAGATGGAATGCCGGTTCAAAACCTGAGACCGCACCTCGCAACTGAATGGTACAACATGAAAACTGCCCTTTTACAGGGTACCTATCAACCGCAGCCCGTCCGTCGTATCGAAATCCCGAAACCAAACGGCGGAGTTCGGCTATTGGGTATTCCAACCGTTCTAGACCGTTTCATTCAACAAGCCATTGCCCAAATATTAACCAGGATATATGACTCAACCTTTTCGGAGAATAGCTATGGTTTTCGCCCTAACAAACAAGGGCACCAGGCGGTTCGAAAGGCAAAGTCCTATATAACCGAAGGTTATACATGGGTAGTGGATATGGACTTGGAGAAGTTCTTCGATAAAGTGAATCATGACAAGCTCATGGGAATGTTAGAGCGGAAAATTGAAGATAAACGAGTTCTCAAACTGATTCGTAGATTCCTTCAAGCAGGCATTATGATAGGCGGACTTTTTCATAAAAGTGAGGAGGGAACTCCGCAAGGAGGTCCGTTAAGTCCTTTATTATCTAATATCATGTTAGACGATTTAGATAAAGAACTAGAGAAACGCAATCTTCGATTCGTAAGGTATGCGGATGACAGTACTATCTTTGTGAAGACACGAAAAGCCGCCAAACGTGCAATGGGAAATATCTCAAGCTTCATTGAAAATAAACTGAAGCTAAAGGTCAACTACGAGAAGTCGAAGTATGATCGCCCTTGGAACAGAACGTTTCTCGGTTTTAGTTTCACGAAGTCAAAGAAGAACCCGAAGGTTCTACTGGCTAAACAAACGGTGAAGAGAGTAAAGAAACGAATCAGGGAAATGACCTCGAGAAAATTACCGAAACCCATGAAACTCCGAATAAATAAGTTAAAGCAATACCTTAGAGGTTGGATGGGTTATTTCGCCCTCATTGATACTCCGAACGTTTTGAAGAATTTAGATTCATGGATTCGAAGAAGACTCAGGATGTGCCTATGGAAGCAATGGAAATTGCCAAGAACGAGAGTGAGGAAACTCAAAGGATTAGGCGCCCCATTTGGAAAAGCGTATGAATGGGGAAATAGCAGAAAGGGTTATTGGCGCATAGCGCATAGTCCTATTCTAGACAAAACCCTTAATAATGTTTATTGGCACCACCAAGGGTTAGTAAATCTATATGAACGATATACAAAACTACGTCAGACTTAAACTGAACCGCCGTATACCGAACGGTATGTACGGTGGTGTGAGAGGTCGGAGGCTAGGCGCCTCCTCCTACTCGATTTCAAATGCCTATTTCATTGATTCTGTATTGGTTCGAGCCATTCTTGTGCCCATTTTTGGATTTCGTTCATTACCGGTGCAAGAGCCTTGCCTTTTTCAGTTAAAGAATATTCAATCCTGACCGGTGTCTCTGGATATACGTCCCTTTTTACAATGCCTTCAATTTCCAAGTCCTTTAAACGTTCAGAAAGAATCCTGCCGCTGATCGGGAAGGCAGATTCAATATTACAAAACCGTTGAGGGCCATTAAGCAATTGATTGACAATCAATCCAGTCCAGCGTTTACTCAAGATTTGCATTCCTTTTTCAAAGCGTGGACAAAGTGTCGTATTATTCATCATATCACCCCATTATTATTATATTATAATGCATTTACCTCTTAGGTAACAACTTTACCGATTATTATTTAGTTACTAGAGATGTTATGGTATAAGAAATTTATAAGCTTACTTTAAGTATCAACAAAAAAATTCCGCCTCGGAATTGCCACATTTTAAAAAGATATGCTCTTTAAAAAATGTGTTCATTTAGAGATACTATGAAAAATATGTTACTTTATTATGGAAGTCAAAGTTATGCAAATGGAAGGATCCGTGGGAAAGATGAGTGATTTACTGCAAGAGGCCTTATCCTTTATCAGGACAAGCTATCCGGAATTGTTGAAAACGGAAGAGGAAATAAATGACAGGGTTGAACAAATCAAAAGGGAAATTAATGAAACAGACAGATATGAACATACATATGAAGAATTAGTATATGGTGCTAAATTAGCTTGGCGTAATAGTAATCGCTGCATCGGTCGCTTTTTTTGGGAGTCGCTGAGGGTGATTGATAAAAGGATGATTCAAAGCGAACAAGAAATTGTATCGGCTCTGTATGAGCATATCGACTTTGCTACGAATAATGGAAACATCAGGCCAGTGATTACAATTTTCAAACAGAAAGATCATGATGGGAAATTGGATATTTGGAATCATCAGCTTATTCGTTATGCTGGATATGAGACGGAAAATGGTGTAATTGGCGATTCAAGTTCAATAGAATTCACTAAGAAATGTATGGCATTGGGATGGGAAGGGAAATTTGGACCTTTCGATATATTACCCATTGTAGTCCAATTGGAAGGGAAAACGCCTAATTTTCATGAAATTCCTGAAAGTCTCGTTAAAGAAGTGCCAATCACACACCCGGAGCTTAAATGGTTCAAAGATCTTCAAATCAAATGGTATGCAGTTCCAATCATTTCTGGTATGAGGCTAGAAATTGGCGGTATTACCTATTCAGCTGCACCATTTAATGGGTGGTACATGGGAACGGAGATTGGTGCCAGAAACCTTGCTGATGAAGAACGCTACAATATGCTTCCAGCAATCGGGGAGAGGATGGGCTTGGATATTAAGCGTGATTCGACTTTATGGAAAGATCGAGCCTTGATCGAACTGAATGATGCCGTCCTACATTCGTTTAAAAAACATGGAGTCAGCATTGTTGATCATCATACTGCAGCTAAACAATTCAAGAAATTCGAAGAAAAAGAAACTTCTTGTGACCGGAAAGTAACAGGGGACTGGACATGGTTAATTCCACCGGTGTCTCCAGCTACGACGCACGTTTTTCATAAGCCGTATGACAATGAAATAATGAAACCTAATTTCTTTTATCAAAAGCCTCCATATAAATAAAGGTTTACATTAACTGGCATCGGGTATATATATATTAATCCAATAAAAAAGGGGGAAGGTAATGATGGCATTAGGAAGAAACGCATTATTACTAGGAGTCGGAGTTGCCGGAGTCTCATTTTTATCAAGTAAAACGAACAGAGTAAAAGTGAAGGGCGTATGGTCCAATGCAAAAGATAAGACATTAAGCTTTTGGAATAGGAAGGCTTCAGAGCTAGACCCTGTAATTGAAAAGGCAGGTCACCCTGATCCATATGATCATGAAGATAATAAAATGGTAGATGAAGGCGCCATGTATGGTGTTCACTATTATAATAATGCAAAGCATGGATAATCAAAAATCGCTTGGGGATTCCCAAGCGATTCAGACTGTAGACAAACTCGATGAAAATCGAGTTTGTCTATTTTTTATGAGTTGTACAATTTGGCCGTTGATTTTCCACTCCAGGCACTCGCTTTCCGCGGGCGGTCGGGGAGCCTCCTCGGCTTTCGCCTGCGGGGTCTCCCCTAGACGCGCTTTTCCCGCAGGAGTCTCGTACCTTCCGTTCCAATCAACTTTGTCTTACCTTTTAGATAAACACTTTTGCCTGGAGTCATTTTTGTTTTAAAATAGAAGTATTAAAACTTGAGGTGATGAGGATGCTTTCTAAACATGATTCTATTCAGCGAGATCAACTTGAAATGATTACGTTAGATCAACTGGTGCCACTGAACCATTTGGTTCGTAAAATGGAGGCTGCCATTGACTTCACTTTCATTTATGACTTGGTGAAAGAGATGTATTCAGAGGTAGGACGCCCAAGTATTGATCCAGTTATTTTAGTTAAACTGACATTCATTCAATATACCTTCGGTATTCGTTCCATGCGTAAAACGATTGAAGAAGTTGAAACCAATATGGCTTACCGTTGGTTCTTAGGCTATGGTTTCCATGATAAAGTACCTCATTTCTCTACGTTCGGGAAAAATTATGAGCGACGCTTTAAAGATACAGACCTGTTTGAACAGATTTTCTATCGCATTTTAATGACAGCTGCTAATAAAAAGTTAATAAGTGCTGAACACGTTTTCGTGGATTCCACACATGTGAAAGCCAGTGCGAATAAAAGGAAATTTGAAAAGAAAATCGTTCGTAAAGAAACACGAGCGTATCAAGGGCGTCTTCAAGAAGAAATCAATCAAGATCGTGAAAAACATGGAAAGAAGCCTTTTCCATCAGATAAATTTGATAAAGAAGAGACCAAAGAGATTAAAGAAAGTACAACGGATTCTGAGAGTGGCTACTATGTGAAAGATGAACGAA
The DNA here is from genome assembly GCF_030348945.1 of Peribacillus sp. ACCC06369. Taxonomy (NCBI): domain Bacteria; kingdom Bacillati; phylum Bacillota; class Bacilli; order Caryophanales; family Bacillaceae; genus Peribacillus; species Peribacillus sp. ACCC06369. The sequence goes on along the minus strand of NZ_JAUCEN010000002.1, from coordinate 2,971,154 downwards.
CAAAACAGTTTGCCTATTCATTCCATGCGGCCGCAGACCGCAACGGTTTTGTATTGGGAACGATTGTAACACCTGGAAATATACATGACAGTCAGATCTTAGAGCCACTAGTTGAACAAGTGATTGAGAAAGTTGGAAAACCGGAAGCCGTTGCCGCAGATGCAGCTTATAAAACACCAGCGATTACAAGCTACCTATTTAACAAAGAAATCATACCGGCTTTACCTTATACACGTCCTCGCACCAAAGAAGGATTTTTCCGCAAACAGGACTATGTATACGATGAACATTTTGATTGTTACCTTTGTCCTTCGGGAGAGCTATTAAAGTACTCAACAACCAATAAAGAGGGCTATCGCGAGTATAAATCACCCAAACACACTTGTGCGACATGCTCATTTTTATCTCAGTGTACAGAAAGCAAAGACCATCAAAAAGTGGTGACACGGCATATTTGGCAAACACATGTGGAAGAAGCAGATCATCTGCGTCATCATCAAGATGTAAAAACTATATATGCGAAACGTAAAGAAACGATTGAGCGTGTATTCGCAGATGCAAAAGAAAAGCATGGTATGCGTTGGACAACTTTAAGGGGACTTAAAAAATTGTCGATGCAGGCGATGCTTACTTTCGCTGCCATTAATTTAAAGAAGATGGCCAATTGGACATGGCGAGGTCCAAAAATGGCCTAACATAGTGGGCTCGTAGAGCCCCAATCTCCTAACTTCAGGCAAAAATTCAAAGGGAATCTCAAAAAGGGGTTCGGAATTTTTTAATTCCGAACCCCTTTTGTCTACAAACTGAATCGCTTGGGGATTCCCAAGCGATTTTTTTATCCCTTTATTTTATCGGTAAAAAAACAGATAATTGCGAATATCAAACCAGGTATTCAAGGTGGTAAATTCGTTATTGTGCTTTAAAAGAATAAGGATTAAGATTAAAGAATCGAAAGGAAGTGGATACGAGTGAGCAGCAGTTCTTATGATCCTGAACCCAGAAAGCAAGAGGAAGCCGATATGATGCTAGAAGTCGAGACTGTTATTCTCCCTGAGTATCTGCTCGAAGAAGGTAAATAAGGCTTTCTCTATAGAAGAGGAGGTCAACTAATGATTGAAATCTACAAGACGGATGAAAACCGTCACCAAAATAATATCGAGGAAATGACAAAAGGTTCCTGGGTGAATATCGTCGCGCCCACTGAAGCTGAAATAAGTTATATATGCACGACTTTGAAGTTACCGATCAATTTCATGAAAGACCCGCTGGACGATGAGGAAAGGCCTCGGATAGAAAAAGAAGATGATAATGTTTTAATAATTGTTGATTTTCCATATTTGACCCGGGACGAAGCCGACTTACCCATCTTTGAAACGATTCCCATAGGGATGATCTTTACCAAAGACTGTTTTATTACGGTATCTTTGAAAGAAACACCCATATTGGCGAATTTCAAAAACAATAAGATCAAAGGGTTTTTCACCAATAAGAAAACAAGGTTTGCTTTACAATTATTATTTGAAATTTCATCTTATTATTTACGTTATCTGAAACAGATTAACAAAATGACGAATGAAGCGGAACGTGAATTGCATCAGTCCATGAAAAATAAAGAACTGTATACTTTCTTGGCTTTGGAAAAAAGCCTCGTTTATTTTACGACATCATTGAAATCCAATCGGGTAGTACTTGATAAGATCCTCCGTTTTAATTATTTGAAAATGTATGAAGAAGATAAAGAATTACTTGAGGACGTAATCATCGAAAATGCTCAGGCAATTGAAATGGCAGAAGTGTATCTCTCGATTCTTAGCGGGATGATGGATGCATTCGCTTCGATTATTTCCAATAATGTCAATAATGCGATGAAGTTTCTAACCTCAGTGACAATTATTTTAACGCTCCCAACGATGGTGGCAAGTTTTTACGGAATGAATGTGGAACTGCCATTTGAACATAATCCGTATGCTTTCATCTTTACATTATTAATAGCCATCACTTTAGCGGGGACGACAGCATTCATTTTTTGGAAGAAAAAATATTTTTAAGATTAACCGGCTTATTAAGCCGGTTTTTTTTTATTCCTCAAAAAAATCAGCAAATCCCTCACTGTTGATCCGATCGGTATAGGGATTCTCATCATTTACATTCTTAGCATCCAAATTCGTTTTAATTACTAAACGGGGACTCTGTGAAGGTTCCCTGATGATACGGTCGTTCAACTCTTTAAAATCCGGTACATCCTTATTGCCGGGTTTGTTTGGTTCCAATAAAACCACCTCCATTAGTATCTTTGCAATAAACGATGGGGTATATTCATGAATATTCTTAGGATTGGGAAGGATAAAGGACTGAGGAGGAGATCATGATGACAAAATGGAATGAGCAAGCAGCTCCCGATAATAATTTAAAGGCAAGTGATTTAAACCAGGATGAAGCCGGGAGATCAAAAATGAGTTCAAAAGCCAAAGATGGGGATCACCTGAATGATCTTAAGATCCAACAGGAAATCAGAAAGCAAAATCTATAAGAAAAGAGCCTGGTCGAAAGTAAGGAAACTGGGTATGTTACATTTACATTGGATTAATCAGAGGAAAACGCTTGGCTGTTAAACCAAGCGTTTTTTGTGTAACATGTACACGGAAGTCCATGATAGTTTAGGTTATCATGAACGCTTTTGCTTTTTAAGTGAAGATGGTTGAGTGAAGGACCCGGTTTCTTTCGTAGTGGTACCTTGTCCCTCTACCTGAGAAGAACCTAAACGAGTTTGTGAAGCATCTTTCTTGTGTTTACCATTCATGTTTATCACCTCGATATTACTTTCCCTATTTCCTTTGCATCCTATACATATATTGAAGGTAAAAAGGACAGGTTAGAAAGTAGAGGAGGTGTGTGTTGATGTCAAAAATCGGTGTTGAAGAATCATTAACGAATATTCAGGAAGCACTTCGTGAAAAAGGTTTTGATGTTGTGGAGATTAAACAAGAAGCTGACGCAAAAAACGTGGATTGTTGTGTGGTAACAGGAATGGAAAGTAATGTGATGGGAATAAGCGATACTTCATTAAAAGCGTCTATCATAGAGGCAAATGGTTTAACGGCTGATGAAGTGTGCCGCCAGGTTGAAAATAAAGTGAACGCAATTCAATAGTTCAAAAAGTGCCTAACCCAATATAGGGTTAGGCACTTTTTCTGTTCAAGGTTGTTGTGATATGGAAATTGTCACGTTCAATTCCACCGCTACATTACCTTTGATCGCTCTTGAAATCATACAAGAAGTTTCAGCTTTTTCAGCAAGTATCCTCGCTTTTTCAGCCACTTTTTCTGATGTATCCCGTGCTAATACTAGTGTAGGGCGATGTATGATCTTCTTGTAGGTGAATACACCATTTGTAACATCCACTAAGGCTTCCGATTGCATGGTCAAGCTGTCCTTTTCTATATGGGCTCGCTCTAACATGGCAGCAAAGGTAATGATATAGCAGGTCGAGGCCGCTCCAAGCAGCATTTCATCGGGATTAGTGCCAATCCCTGGTCCCTCCATTTCCGTAGGGATACTTATCTGTGTTTGCAGATTTCCTGATTGAATCGTGCCGATATCATTTCTGCCGCCAGGCCATTCCGCGGTTAAATGAAAGTGATGTAACGTCATATTTTTAACCTCCTTACTATATCTAATAGTGTAAACGATTAAACAGGTTATGTATTCGATTTTGCTCGAAAGTGTTGAATCGTCGAATTAAGATTCCAAATGGCCGAAAAAAGTGCCGATCTGTTCGAATAATCTCCGAAAATGCCGAATAATGTGCCCGATCGGTCGAATTTCTCACAAACGACGAAAAAAATTACAGGGTGTCGAGTTAAGATTGGTCAAACAAAAGGCAGAGGCATTAGGCTATTTTAAGCACCATATTGGATAGGCTTTTCTATAATAATATAGATTAGTTATATAAATAATAATTCATTACGGAAGGGCTGAAAAGTTGACTACTTTGAGTAATATGTTCGATTTGACTAATAAAACGGCAATCATTACTGGTGGCGGTAGGGGACTGGGCAAACAGATCGCCATGGCGTTGGGGGAGGCAGGAGCTAATATAGTCATTGCCTCACGAAATCTTCCTGTATGTAAAGAGGTATGCGAACACTTGCAATCAATGGGGATTAAGGCAGTTGCCTTTGAATGTGATATCACGAAAGAGAGTGATATTGATCATGTGGTACAGGAAACGGTTGCTCAATTCGGTACGATTGATATTCTTGTCAATAATAGCGGCACGTCTTGGTCAGGGCCGCTATTTGATCTTCCCAAGGATAAGTGGGAAAAAGTATTGAATGTAAATGTTACAGGTACTTTCCTGTTTTCACAGGCTGTAGCGAAGATCATGAAGCAGCAAAATTCCGGAAAAATCATAAATATTGCATCTGTGTCGGGTCTTGGCGGGACGTTTCCAGAGCTATTGGATACCATAGCTTATAACACCAGTAAGGGTGCCGTCATTACAATGACTAAGGATTTAGGGGTAAAGCTTGCTAGGTACGGTATCCAAGTCAATGCAATTGCACCTGGATTTTTCCCGACTAAAATCACAAAGAAAATTCTTGAAAAGTCTAATTATGACATATTAGGTAAAACTCCGGCGGGGAGGTTTGGCGATGAAGATGATTTAAAGGGTGCCGCCGTATTTTTAGCCTCACAGGCTTCTGACTATATGGTTGGACATGTTTTGATCATTGACGGTGGAATATCGGCATTAGTGTAAACGGAGGAGAAAGGAAGGAAGAAATATATGACGGAAAAATCAAATTTTTTTAAAGGACTTAAACTGATAGGCACACAAAAAGAGCAGCAGCTGAATGATAAAATTAAGGATTTGCTAAATAATCGTGAGTTAATAGAAAGAATAAGCGATAATGCACAAATGCAGATTCCAAGAATAAATAGGATGCAGGAAGAATCAGAAAGAATGTCCATCATCATGAATTATCCAACAAAAAAAGATGTGGCAAGTGTAGCGAAATTAATCATCCAGCTCGAAGAAAAGATTGATAGGTTAGAAGAGTTGGTCTATACACTTGTTGAGGATAGAGAAGGGACTGTCAAAGGTAATTCTTCATTACGCAATAAACGGAATGCCAATTCATCGCGCAGTATGAAAAAGAAATCAAGATTGGAATCCAATGAAATGGAAGGGAGTAAAAAAAGGATATCGGATTTTATAAATAACTCTTTATTGTTAAGTGCACAGTTGCCTGGGTTCGATTCAATTGGACAGGGGAATTCAAATGGCTAAGCGGAAAGTGCCGAAAAATCAATCCGAATCCATAACTAAATGGAAACATTTAATGGATATTCCCAATCAGCCAATGCCTGAAGTGGGACTGACGCCGAAAATAGCGGTGTGGAAAAAAAATAAATCAACGCTTTGGCATTATCCGTCAGCACAAAAAAAATATGATGTACCGGTTTTTCTTATATATTCACTAATCAATACTCCTTTGATTCTTGATTTGTCCCCAGGGAATAGTTTAATAGAATCTTTTGTAAATGAAGGTTTTGATGTGTATTTGCTTGATTTTGGAAGCCCGGGCTTTGAAGATGGTGAAATATCGATCGAAGATTATATCATCGATTATATTCAAAAAGGGGTGCAGCGTGCATTACGCCACTCTGGAGCATCAGAAATTACAGTTATGGGATTTTGCCTCGGCGGTACAATAGCCGCAATATATGCTGCCATTGCAGACGAGCCAATCAAGAATTTGATCCTCTCCGTTACACCGGTAGATTTCAGTGCCTCAGAATTTTTTGATAAATGGCAGGAAGCGTTAAAGGAAGGTACCGCGAATTTTGACGAGACGATCGATATTTATCAAACGATCCCAGCCAGTGCAGTCAAATATGGAATCCGGTTAATTACATCTCCAATCTATTTATCACCCTATTTATCTTTATTGAATCAAGCGGATGATGAGGAATACGTCCAAAATTGGCGCCGTTTCAATGCTTGGGCTAATGGGCATGTACCATTATCCGGAGCAGCCGCAAAACAAATAACCAAAGAACTTTTGATAAAAAATAGTTTGGTTAATGGTGGTTTCAAGGTAAGGGGAAAAAAAGCGAAGCTATCAAAAATTGATGCTAGTGTTTTGGTCATAGCTAGTAAGTATGATCGATTGGTCCCACAGGAAATGATTTATCCGGTAATGGAGCATTTAACATGCAAGGATAAGACATTCAGTCTACTGAAAAGTGGACATGCTGCAAAACAATATTCGGGTGAACTCCCATCTTATTTGAAGGAATGGCTACCAGGGCGTTCTTCCCCAATTCAATAGGTTACTAGGGGGGTGCGAAATGTACGTTTTGAACGACAATGAGTATAATAAAATCATGCCGGTTGTAGAATTTATGGGCTTTGCGTCATTGATATTTTCAAAATTCTTTGCGACTTTCCCAGATTATTAAAGTGAAATAAAAGTAAGGGCTGGCTCAGTATGTAGAGCCGGCCCTAATGTATTATTGATAATATTTCACTCGTTCTTCAAGTGGTGAGACGTCTTTATCGCCAGGCTCTGCAGTGGGTCTTCCAAAAGGCATCTGTGCGATGAGTTTCCAATCGCTTGATATATCCCATGTCTTTCTCACCTCGTCATCGATTAAAGGATTATAATGCTGAAGACTTGCACCAAACCCCTCAATTTCCAAGGAAGTCCATACGACAAATTGTAAAATGGCAGATGATTGGTTAGACCAAATCGGGAAGTTTTCGGCATACGTTTTGAATTGTTCTTGAAGCCTTTCTAAAATGGCCTGATCTTCAAAGAATAAAACCGTACCATAACCATTTTTAAATGACTTCATTTTTTCTTCCGTTTTTTCAAAATCTTTGTCACCGACTGCTTTTCTTAATGTTTCTTTTGTGATATCCCATAATTGGTCGTGGCTTTTCCCGGTTAAAACAATCACTCTTGCACTTTGTGAGTTGAAAGCGGAAGGGGAATATTGAACGGCATGATCGATAACTTCCTTAATCCTTTTATTAGGGACGACACTTTCCTTGCTAAGGGAATAATATGAGCGCCTATCTTCAATTGCACTTGAAAAATCTTTAGCCATATATCACACCTCCATTAATTATACCGACTTATTTTGACCTGATATTATTATTTTATTAAGTGAATGGTTTGAAATATTTGAATCAGGGATGGTTGACAAATATATAAATGTCGTTTATCTTTAATTCAAGATATTTTTATTAAAAGTGTTGTGTATAACAGATTAGATACCTCGAATTCGAGATATTATTGGCGGATAATTCATCTCCTTAAGGGGAGATTTATAAAGATAGGAGTGGTACGGATGGAATTAAAAGGATTACATCATGTTTCGGCGATTACAGCTAGAGCGGGAAACAACTTTGAATTCTACACGAAAGTATTAGGGATGCGATTAATCAAAAAAACGGTGAATCAAGATGATATTCGTGTGTATCACTTATTTTATGGAGACCAAATTGGTTCACCGGGAACGGAACTGACGTTTTTTGAAATTCCCAATGCTGCCCGCACTCATGAAGGAAACAATAGTATTTCAGAAATTTCTTTACGGGTGAGGGATGATGAAGCACTCGAATATTGGAAAAAACGGTTTGTGGAATCCAAGGTTGATCATGATGAAATATCAACCCGTTTTCAAAGGAAGGTTCTTTCTTTTAAAGATCCTGAAGGGCAAAGGCTTCTTCTTGTTTCCGATCAGGATAATAAAGGCGTTCAAGGAGGGTTACCATGGGATGGAAGCCCGGTACCGCAAGAGTTTTCCATAATAGGATTAGGACCAGTTAAACTTACTGTACCCAATATTGAACAAACGCAAAGCGTTCTTACCGAAGTATTGGGGTTCAGGAAATCAGGCACATACCCATCCTCAATTAGGGGGCAAAATCCGATTGTCGTTTACGAGATAGGTGAGGGAGGAACAGGAGCGGAAGTCCATGTCGAAGAAAGGAATGACATTCCCCGAGAACGATTGGGGAGAGGGGGAGTACACCATGTTGCCTTCCGGGTGGATAATGAAGTAGAACTGAGAAAATGGATAGAGAAAATTAGTGAATCGAAATTCGTGAACTCGGGATATGTGGACCGCTTTTATTTTCGTTCACTATATTTTAGGGAGCCGAATGGCATATTATTTGAACTAGCGACTGATGGACCTGGTTTTGCAGTGGATGAAGCAGAGGAGCACCTAGGTGAGAACCTCGCACTGCCACCATTTTTAGAATCGAAAAGAAAAGATATTGAATCGAATTTAAAACCCCTGAATACTAAATCAACAAATTAATCAACGGGAAAGGAAGTAATCGGCATGCGAAAGCAAAATGCAGGAATACATCATATAACCGCAATTGTAGGCAATCCTCAAGAGAATGTGGATTTTTATGCTGGAGTATTAGGAATGCGTATGGTGAAGAAAACCGTTAATTTTGATGATCCAGGCACCTATCACTTATATTTCGGAGATGAATCAGGTTCACCGGGTACTATCATCACTTTCTTTCCTTGGCCTGGGGCATACCGAGGGACAATTGGCTCTGGACAAGTGGGGATTACGACATATGCCATTCCGGAAGGTTCAATGGGCTTCTGGGAAATGCGTTTGGGTAAATTTAATATAGACTTTGAAAAGTCATCACGTTTCGGTGAGGAATATCTGAAATTCCAAGACCCACATGGTTTACAACTTGAACTGGTTGAGCGTAAAGAAGGTAAAAATAGCGAGTGGTCATTCGGCGGTGTACCAGCTGATAAGGCGGTCAAGGGATTCGGCGGTGCTGTATTATTGACGTCAAAACCGATCAAAACGATGGAACTATTAGAGGAAGTGATGGGCCTGCAAAAGATCGGGGAAGAGGACGATTTCATCCGCTTCAAATCCACATCGGACATCGGAAATTTAATAGATGTTAAAAAAACCGTATTGCCAAATGGAAAAATCGGAGTAGGAACTGTTCATCATCTGGCATGGCGTGCAATCGATAATGAAGATCATAAAGAATGGAGAGAACATATCGGTAACAATGGCTATGGCGTGACCCCATTTACAGACCGTCAATACTTCGATGCCATTTATTTCCGGGAAGATGGAGGCATACTCTTTGAAGTTGCCACAGATCCACCTGGCTTTGCTCATGATGAGACGAAGGAAACGATGGGTAGTAAATTGATGCTCCCGCCATGGCTGGAAGAAAAAAGGGGAATCATGGAGAAAACGTTACTGCCGGCAGTGCCGAGAGTACTAGAGGAGGATAAATGATGAAGCATATTTTTCAAAAAGGAAGTAATCCAGAAGCTCCGTTACTTTTGCTTTTACATGGTACTGGAGGAACGGAAACAGATCTCTTGCCATTATCGGAAATGGTTTCACCGGGTTCATCCGTATTGAGCGTACGGGGAAATGTACTTGAAAACGGAATGCCTCGTTTTTTCCGTCGGTTAGCTGAAGGGGTTTTTGATGAAGAAGATTTGATTTTCCGTACGAATGAGCTTAATGACTTCTTGGAATTAGCGTCCGGACAATATGACTTCGACCGTGACAGAGTGGTAGCATTAGGTTATTCTAATGGTGCAAATATAGCGGCAAGTTTGATGTTCCATTTCGAAGGGGCACTACAAGGAGCGATTCTTCATCATCCAATGGTGCCTAGACGCGGGATTGCTATGCCGTCACTCTCAGAAATACCTGTATTTATTGCTGCAGGTAAAAACGATCCGATTTGCCCGGCAGAAGAAACGGATGAACTTAATCAACTTTTATTGCAAGCTGGTGCTTCGGTGGAAGTTCACTGGGAAAATTACGGTCATCAGTTAACACGTTCAGAGGTCGAGGCAGCAGGTTCATGGTTTCATAAGAACTTTATATAAGAATGAAAGAGGGAATGATGATGATTTCAGTAAATCCTGAAAGTCTGACTGAACGGGAAAATTATAAGTTTTTGACTGGAAGCATTATACCGAGACCCATAGCTCTGGTTACGACACAATCCGAAACCGGTACCATCAATATAGCGCCGTTCAGCTTTTTTAACATAGTCAGTTCCAATCCTCCGATGATTTCCATTTCTGTTCAACGGAAAGAAGGAGTTTCAAAGGACACTGCCCGAAATGCAATTCAATCAGGGGAATTCGTTGTTCATATCACTGATGAAAACAATGTTGCTGATGCAAATCGAACGGCCAAGGAACTCCCATCAGATGAAAGTGAATTGGGCCTGACCAATTTCACGACGGCTGTTAGTAATAAGGTATCCGTACCAGGATTGCAAGAAGCGAAGGTACGCTTTGAATGTACATTAGAGCATGCGATTCCATTGGGAGGTTCCCTAGATAAACCTGGTTGTGATTTATTGATAGGGAAAATAGTCTGCTATCATATAGAGCATGATATTTACCATAATGGCCGAATTGACCAGAATGGGCTTAAACCTGTAGCAAGATTGGCGGGTCATACTTATACAAAACTAGGGGAATTATTTGAAATGGAACGACCTTAAGTGGATAAGAAAGAAAAAATGGCGTCATCTTTTAAGATGTCGTCATTTTTTTTTATACCAAATTTATTCCCGGTTAGCATTATCTGCAATTCTAATACGGTGAGCGACTGTACCAAAACAAGCAATCATGCCGGAGGTGACGAAATCGTCAGAATGTAAAGGGAATTCTTTATATTCCAAAACAAAACTTGACAATTTTTTCATAGATTGATAAAGTTATAAAAAATTAATTTCTTATCCAGAGAGGTGGAGGGACTGGCCCTATGAAACCTCAGCAACAGGTCCGCTAAGACACTGTGCTAATTCCAGGGGGTGAAACCTTGATAGATAAGACCGTACGTTTTTATTTGTCAGTAGCGCACTCTTTTTAGAGTGCGTTTTCGTTTTTTCTGGATGCAGGATAAAGGAGAGTATGAATGGAGAACAAAAGGAAACAAGAATTTCAAAGGGAAATGAAAACACGGCATTTAATCATGCTATCGCTTGGCGGGGTGATTGGAACAGGTTTGTTCTTAAGTTCGGGTTATACGATTCAGCAGGCTGGCCCGTTTGGCACTATCCTTTCGTATCTGATTGGAGCATTAGTGGTTTATCTAGTTATGCTATGTCTAGGTGAACTGGCAGTACATATGCCCGAGACAGGTGCGTTTCATAGCTACGCAGCCAAATACATCGGACCAGGGACAGGGTTTACAGTAGCCTGGTTATATTGGCTAACCTGGACTGTTGCACTAGGTTCGGAATTCACGGCTGCAGGATTGTTGATGCAGCGATGGTTTCCATCAATCAATGTCTGGATATGGAGTGCTCTATTTGCCATATTGGTTTTGGCATTAAATGCTTGGACCGTTAAGTTTTTCGCTGAATCCGAATTTTGGTTTGCGTCTATAAAGGTAATTGCGATTGTGATATTTATTATTTTGGGAGCAGCGACAATGGTAGGTTTTATTCCAATGACTAACTCACAATCAGCACCGCTATTTTCCAATTTTACAAGTGCAGGTTTATTTCCGAATGGTGCTTTTGCCATTATAATGACGATGCTTGCGGTGAATTTCGCATTTTCTGGAACTGAATTAATCGGAATTGCAGCTGGAGAAACTGTGAATCCAGAAAAAACGATACCAAAGGCAATCCGCATGACATTATGGAGATTGATCATCTTTTTTGTAGGAACCATCGTTGTATTATCCGCATTATTGCCTGTTTCGGATGCAAGCGTATTAGAGAGCCCCTTTGTTGCAGTTCTTGAACGAATTGGAGTGCCATATGCAGCGGATATCATGAACTTTGTTATTTTAACTGCCATTTTGTCTGCTGCAAACTCAGGTCTATATGCCTCTTCCAGAATGCTTTGGTCCCTTGCAGATAAGAAAACGATATCACCTATATTTGCAAAATTGACAAAAAGAGGTGTTCCGATAAATGCAGTCATTTTCAGTATGTTGGGTGGTGGCTTAGCCTTGTTTTCGAGTATTATTGCACCGGATACGGTGTATATCGTCCTTGTATCCATTTCGGGTCTAGCCGTGGTTGTAGTTTGGATGAGTATTAGCGCTTCACAGTTCCTATTCAGAAGACGTTTTATAAAAGAAGGAAATTCAGTAAATGATTTGGCTTATCGTACACCATTATATCCGTTCGTACCAATCGTTTCTTTCATACTCTGTCTTGCTTCTTGTATAGGAATTGCCTTTGACCCTACACAAAGGATAGCACTTTATTGTGGTATTCCATTTATTTTGTTTTGCTATGGAACTTATTATATTACACAATCTTCAAAGAAAAGAGGAGTAAAATCATGAAGAATAAAATAAACCCAATTGACGCTATTTTACGAGATCATTCAGTCATGATTCTGGACGGAGCTCTAGCTACAGAGCTTGAGCGGTATGGATGTGATTTGGACGATCCCCTGTGGTCTGCACGTGTATTAATTGAAAATCCAGAAGTGATTTATAAGGTTCACTCTGCTTATTTTCGTGCTGGAGCGGACTGTGCGATAACTGCAAGCTACCAAGCCACCATTGAAGGTTTCTCCCTGCATGGGATACAAGAAAAAGAGGCCATGGAGTTAATTCGGAAAACGGTGTTACTCGCAAGGAAAGCAAGGGATGATTATTGGAAGGATGAAACGCAAACAAATAGACCCAAGCCATTGGTTGCTGCATCAGTTGGACCTTATGGGGCGTACCTTGCAGATGGTTCAGAATATGTAGGAAACTATGGTGTTTCAGATGAAACCTTAGTAGAATTTCATCGCCCAAGAATATCAGTTTTGATTGAAGCAGGTGCTGATCTCTTAGCATTTGAAACGATTCCATCCCTTCAAGAAGCAAAAGTATTGGATTCATTATTGAAAGATTATCCAGAAGTGTATGCTTGGCTATCCTTTTCCTTGAAAGATGAGAAAGCGATAAGTGACGGTACATTGCTGGAGGAGTGTACGAGGTTGTTTGAGGAAAATGAGCAAATTGCAGCGATTGGCATTAACTGTGCACCAGTATCAGTTGTCACGGAAGCTATCAATGTGTTGAGTGCAAACACGAAAAAACCAATTATTGTTTATCCGAATTCTGGTGAAACTTATAATCCGGATACCAAAACATGGCATGGTCAAGAATCTTGTAACAAGTTCGACCTGAAATCCGAAGAATGGCACCATGCAGGGGCACGTTTGATTGGAGGTTGCTGCAGAACGGCACCTCATCATATTGAAGAGATTTCAAGAAAGTGGCGACCATCCGAGGTGGTATCCTCATAGCCTTTTTTTTGGATTTCAAACTGTTTTTATAAGCTATGTAAGAAGTGGGAAAACCCTCCCTCTCGTCTTGTCAAAAATAAAAAGAACAGGAATCGTCTTAATCAGGCGGTTCCTGTTCTTTTTGTCTCTTTATTCAGATTTGAGTTATTGAAAGGAAAGGGAGAATTTCTTATTGTTTCTAGGGGCTTCTGAAATAAGTTGATTCGTTTCATGTATGCACTTGACCGAATTGCGCCTACTTAACGGTGGTTGCAGATCTTGCCGCTTGATTGCTTGGGTCATGATGTACAATTAGACGAATATTGAACGAGAAAGGAGGGATTTGGAAATATTAGGTGCTATCTCTCGGGATTTAGAGAGTAATGTATCCGATTTTGCAGCAGGTTCAGATTCACCTTTACTTTTTTAGCCAAACTGCTTAAGGCAACAATGTAAAACAGCCTTCATTAAAGCAAGAAGCAATGAGATGTGAGTCAACCTAGAATGAAAGTTCCTTATTAACAAAATGATTCACGATCAGTAAAAAGGGAAATTAAATCATATTTTTTTTACGCTTGGGAAAACTAAACAAACAAGAATAGAAAGGAGAGAATGAATATGAGTCGTGGTAAAAATTTTAATCACAAAGAAAAAGGACATCCAGGGAATTTACCTAATAATAGAATAAGCGAAGAGAAAGAACACAGTCGACAATATGAACAGATAGAGGATATTGTCACACATGAAGCTTTTAAAAATCGGGAAAAAGAAGACGAGATGCCTTAATTTATTGGGAAGCAGTATATAGTTTAGTCATTTTTAAAATATGCTCATAAGATAGTACTAGCAAGGTATTGCAATTTTATTGTTTGCTTAAGCAATTTCCCATTCTTTTAAGGCTTATAAAATTTCGCTTTCCGAAAAACAGCACATGAATAATAACGTATGTTCCACTTCATGATGATGGTTCCAACATTCAGCTTCGTATTTTCTTTTAAAGATTTCATTAATTTCCATATATGAGATTGGGAAAAAACCATGAGCTATGCTATGGTTTTTTCTGTCATTGGAAAGTCGGAGTGATTAAATTTAAATAAGCGAATAAATGGAGGGAAAACGGAAGAATTACAAAAAATTCTGTTAAATTTTTTTGTAAGAAGAGTGGAAAACAGGATAAAAATAATGGAGGATCTATGATAAGACGACTTTCTTCTATTAAATGATAAAAAACCTCCAACTTACTTTCTCGGGACATTGGTTTATTACAGAGCCCAGACCAGTTAGTAGTATAATCTATTTGTACACATATTATCTTGTCATAAAAAAATAGCGATCATTTTAGTCATGGAAGTGCGAACTTCAATAACGAGGACAACTTATCCTAACAAAAGTTAAGGGAGTTCATGTTCTTAAAGAATCTATCAAGCCTACCATATCTTAATTTTCCAAGTAAGTTAATCCCAACTATCAGGAGATAGTGCAATAAGTCCACTTTATAACTATAAGACCCTGCGTTATGTCAAACGGTTCTGTCCCTCATAAATGTTTCAGGAAAATAGCAATTTGATTTCGTATTTTTGTTGCTAAATGAAAGGTTATATCAGATTCCACTTACCAGAACTTAGCCCAATGGCTCTTTTGTTTTATTAAGTTTATCTCGATTTACTTCCACTTCTCGCTTAGCTCTAATAAAAGCAATAAATTGAATCGTTTCTTCTTCAGAAAGAGAAATTCCATCGACAGAAAGCTTCATATTTGATAAATCGGTTAATTCCAAGACCTGAAGTGATTCTGTGGAAACCTCTTTAGGCAGAGAAGCTGGATAATCTACTCTACCTAGAAGATAATCGGTGGATGTATCATATAAGCCGGCTAATAAATTAATCGTTTCTAATGAAGGGCGGCGGTGGCCCGATTCGTAACCTGCATAGGTACTCTTGGCGATTCCGAGCCTGTCAGCCGTATATTGCAAAGACCACCTTTTGCACTTCCTTAATGTAGTTAATCTATTTAATATCATTTTTATTACTCTCCTTTTATATAAATCCATTATACCATCATATGACAATAAAGTGTACGCGTAATGAATAACTTTAGCTTGATTTCACACTTGAACAGAACTATAATTACATGTGATGTACGCGTAACATGAACATTTACAATGAATACATCCTTTCTGAGATGCTTAGAATGATTGGGATACAGGGAGGCTTTATAGGGGGTAGTAAATTGGAGAAATTGAAGTCAAAAATTAAGAAGTTGATGTTAATTACTACCGGTGGTACAATTGCATCGTTAGAAGGGGAAAATGGACTGGTTCCAGGGATGAAAGCTGACGAAATTTTAGGTCACCTTCCGGGATTAGATTTATGTCAGATTGATAGTAAGCCTTTGATGAATATCGATAGTACAAATATGCAGCCGGAAGATTGGACAGAAATGGCACAATCCATCCATGAGCACTACCATGATTACGATGGCTTTGTGATCACCCATGGGACAGATACGATGGCTTACACTTCAGCTGCGCTCTCATATATGTTACAAGATTTAGGGAAACCAGTTATTATTACAGGTTCTCAAATCCCAATTGCCTTTAAAAAGACGGATGCCAAAAGAAATATCTCTGATGCGATTCGGTTTGCTTGTGAAGATATTGGAGGCGTATATGTAGTTTTTGATGGTAGAGTCATCCAGGGTACAAGGGCCATTAAATTGAGAACGAAAAGCTATGATTCGTTTGAAAGTATTAATTATCCTTATATTGCTTCCATATCAAAAGATAAAATTGAGTATCTTAAGCCAGTTCAATCAACAAAGAATAAGGAAGCCAAGTTAGATGCTTCCATTTGTACTGATGTTGCTTTGGTTAAGCTATATCCGGGGATTAAGCCCGAATTCTTTGATTTTCTGAAAAATCAATATCGGGGAATTGTAATTGAAAGTTATGGGAGCGGAGGTATTCCGTTTCAAGGAAGAAATATTTTAGAGAAGTTGAATGAGTTGGCCGAGTGTGGAATATCCATTGTCATTACTACCCAATGTTTAGAGGAAGGGGAGGATATGGATATATACGAAGTGGGACGAAAAGTAAATAAGAATGTCATCATTCGTTCCAGAAATATGAATACAGAAGCCATCGTTCCTAAGTTGATGTGGATATTAGCAAAGACACAGGATCCCAAAAAGGTGAAGGAATTGATGGAAACACCGATTGCAGAGGACATTACATTCTAGAACAAACAAAGGGGCAAGAGGAAATGTTGATAGATGAGAGAACATACCGAATTGAAAAAGACTTTCTTGGGGAAAAGGAAATTCCAGCAGATGTTTATTATGGAATACAAACTTTACGCGCTGTAGAAAATTTTCCGATTACCGGTTATAAAGTCAATGAAGAAATGATTCGTGCACTTGCTATGATAAAAAAAGCAGCCGCTTTAGCAAATATGGATACCAAACGCTTGTATGAAGGTATTGGAAACGCTATCGTTAAAGCGTCAGATGAAGTGGTCGATGGAAAGTGGCATGAATATTTCATCGTTGACCCAATTCAAGGCGGCGCGGGCACTTCGATGAATATGAACATTAATGAAATCGTTGCCAACCGAGCGTTAGAACTTATGGGACACAATAAAGGTGAGTATGTTCATGTTAGTCCAAACAGCCACGTTAACATGTCACAATCGACGAATGACGTATTTCCAACTGCCATTCATTTATCAACACTACGACTATTAGAGCAGTTAATACAAACAATGACAAAGATGAGTACGGTCCTAAAGAATAAAGCAAAACAATTTGATCATGTTATCAAAATGGGTCGCACACATCTTCAGGATGCAGTGCCAATTCGTCTCGGGCAAGAATTTGAAGCATATAGTCGCGTATTAGAGCGGGATATAAAAAGAATCAGTCAATCACGTCAACATTTATATGAAGTGAATATGGGAGCAACTGCAGTTGGAACGGGATTAAATGCAGATCCGCGTTACATTGAAAATGTTGTTAAGTATTTAGCTGAAATCAGTGAATTGCCACTTGTCGGAGCAGAACATTTAGTAGATGCAACCCAAAATACGGATGCATATACTGAAGTTTCAGCTTCATTGAAAGTATGTATGATGAATATGTCTAAAATTGCTAATGATTTACGTTTGATGGCTTCAGGACCAAGAGCGGGATTAGGAGAAATCACTCTTCCAGCTCGTCAACCAGGTTCATCCATCATGCCAGGAAAAGTAAATCCAGTAATGCCAGAATTAATTAATCAAGTCGCTTTCCAAGTGATCGGGAACGATAATACGATATGCTTAGCATCAGAAGCGGGGCAACTAGAGTTGAATGTAATGGAGCCAGTGCTTGTATTCAATTTATTGCAATCTATCAGCATTATGAACAATGCTTTTAATGTCTTTACAGATTATTGTTTAGAAGGCATTGAAGCGAATGAGCAACATTTAAAAGATTATGTCGAACAAAGTGTTGGAGTGATTACAGCGGTCAACCCGCACCTTGGTTACGAAGTGGTTTCACGTATTGCGCGTGAAGCGATTTTAAAAGGAAAATCAGTTCGCGAACTTTGTTTACAGTATGATGTGTTAACTGAAGAAGAATTGGATTTAATTTTAAATCCTTATGAGATGACAAAGCCTGGTATAGCAGGTGCATCTCTTTTCGATCGGGAATAACCAGTAAATTTGTAGAAGACATTAAACTATATAATTTTGTTGGTATGACTATGCCTATTGGACCATTGGTTTATAGGCATAGTTTTTTATTGTATAATAATATTTTAATATGAAATTTTGCTCATTCATACGCACACCTGCGTGCGAAGATAAAAAAACCGAATATTCAGATTATGAATGAGGCTTGTAAGTTTATTTTGTGGTATTTTTGGCCATTGTCCTAAAAAATTAATCCCCCTTAGAAATACATCTAAAGGGGAAGCTTGAGCTAAATGTTTCCTGTATTAGCCTTTTACTACTTCCTGTCCACGAACATTCCATGTAAATGCAAAAACCACTACTGCTAGAACACAAGAAATTGTTATCAATGTAAAGCCTGCATTCCAACCTGCAAAGTCCACTACATATCCCATAATGGCATTAGCCGCTACTGATCCACCTAAATATCCAAATAAGCCAGTCAGTCCTGCTGCAGTACCGGCAGCTTTTTTAGGAACTAAATCAAGTGCTTGTAGACCAATTAACATTACAGGCCCATAAATTAAGAATCCAATAGCAATTAGTGAAATAATATCAATCATTGGGTTACCTGCAGGGTTAAACCAGTAAACAAGGACTGCGATTAATACTCCTAGCATAAAGACAACCCCAGCCGGTCCACGACGCCCTTTAAAAACTTTATCCGAGATATAACCGCATAATAAAGTTCCCGGAATGCCTGCCCATTCATATAAGAAATAAGCCGTACTGGATTCGTCCATGTTGAAGCCTTTTTCTTCGCTTAAATAGGTCGGAGCCCAATCAAGTACCCCATAACGGACGAAATAAACAAAGATGTTTGCAATCGCAATCGCCCAAACCCATTTGTTATTTAAAACATATTTAAATAATATCTCTTTTGTTGTCAATTCTGTTTCAAACGTTTTTTTCATTTTATTTGGAAAATCATTACGATACTCTTCAATTGGAGGTAATCCAACTGATTGTGGTGTATCGCGTATTAAGATAAAAGAAATGATTGCGATTATAATAGCAACTATAGCAGGTAGTATAAAAATCCCTTCATAACCTGAATAAGAAGAACCCATAAATGTTGCAAAGATGGAGACACCTGCAATCGCCAATGGTGCCATTAAGCCACCACCCACGTTATGGGCAACATTCCATACCGCTGTTTTTCCACCTCTTTCACTAACACTAAACCAGTGAACAAGTACTCGGCCTGATGGAGGCCAACCCATTCCTTGAAACCATCCATTAATGAATAACATAATAAACATAATTGCAACCGATGATGTGAAAAATGGAACGACGCCCATAAGTAAGCTAACAATTCCAGCAAGAATCAATCCTACTGGCAAGAAGTACCGTGCATTACTTCGGTCTGACACAGTTCCCATTACAAACTTACTTATCCCATATGAAATCGAAATGGCTGATAATGCAAGACCCAGCTCTCCAGTTGTAAACCCTTCCTCCTTTAAATATGGCATTGCCATGGTAAAGTTTTTGCGAATTAAATAGTACGCTGCATAACCAATGAAGATTCCGATGAAAACTTGTAATCTGAGTTTCTTATATTCAGAATCTATTTTATCTTCAGGTAATCTTTCCACTGGTAGGGCAGGCTTAAATAATTTGAGCATCGAATTCCTCCTTATTATAATTTTGAACCAAGTTAAGTATCGATGTTGAAACATAAAAAAACCCACACCTAAATAGTGCCCTTTTTGTTTAAAAGGTCTATTAAAGCATGAGTCTCCAAATCTCCATCATCGTTAACTTGTAATAAATATACTATCTTTATAAGAAAACGCTGTCAACCGTTTTTTTGTGCGGGTTTGGACAGTGTCTGGCGCCATTTGCATCAAGTTAACCAAATAAAATTGTTTTAGTCGTAGTTTTAAAATTAGGGCAATTAGAATGAAATGTGGTCCACTTGAAATGGCATGATCGGTATTAATCTTTCGATTGAAAGGATCAATAAATCGAGATAGAGCTAAATCGTAACGATGTGTTATGTTTTATGGGAATAACTAAATTAAGACAAGACGTGTATAAAATGCAATGCCCCGATTGTAAATGGAATTCATAGCTTGAAGAGAGGCATTTATACTCGTTTTTTGTTACGGTAGATTCAGTAGCCTCTGAAAATGATGGCTACTTCATTCCCATCTTCCGATTTCGTTCCTGAAACAAAAAAGCAGTTCTTAATCTTTTGGAATGCTCATCACTTTGAAAAGATTTTTTTCAGTACGAATGGCATGTGTCCAAAATACCAACGAATATTAATAGTAAAGGTAAAACCAAATGGAATGATATAGGCAATTCATTCAGTAACAGTCTAAATCATTTGCACAGTATTATTTAGCCCTGTTTCCAAACGGCAAATAATTTTTGTTCCAAAAAACTTTCATTTTGTTGAAGATATAACGTCCTTATTATGAGTGAAGAATGACACGTTTAAGAGGATTGAAGATGGTATTATTCTCAATTATTGAGCATATATAGAACTGCTGGATTACCTTGAATTTTCGGGATCCCTAATTAAAAGCGGTTAAAATAGTATAAGTAGTCATTATCACGAGAAAAGGGAGGATAACTTTGAAACAAGTGAATCGTTTTATCCGAAGCTTTACATTTCTAATGCTGGCATTTTTCATGTTTAGTGGGCAGGCTGTTTTTGCTTCTTCAGCTTCAATATCATCACAGTCCACGCCAGATCTCTTGATTAGGCAGATCATGGGATTAGCCTATGAATCCCAACAATCCATTAACAGTAAACCATTTTCTGTAGGTGATTCGTTGAAGAAAGTGGAAAAAGAATGGGGTACACCGGAAGATTTAAGTACTGTTGCAGCTAATTATTGGAGCCGTAATGTCCGATTTCTCTATGACGGCTCAACAGGTAGAAAAACGATTACCGCAATTGAGGATTTTGATCCGCAATTGCAAACGATTCATTTATCTAAGATGAAGGGATTGATTGGTGAACCTGTAAGTGAAGAGGAGCAAGAAGGAATGTATTATGTCACTTATACAGATTACGTAAATTATAAAGTGGTCTTCGTGTTTGAGAGCGCCTGGATTAACCCTGATCCAAAATTGAATATGTATACGGTAGAATTTGCGTCCGATTAACGAGTAAAAGGCATAAAAGGATCGTCCCGTTATTTCAGAGGGGCGATTCTTTGAATTTGAATGGTTGAAGGTTTTTAATGATCCAAATCTTTTAACTCGTATATAAAACAAATCCAAGAGGTAATATCGTGAAAATTTGTTTCCGTATCTAACCGTTCTATTCAATATTGTTCAGCCATACATTAAAAAGATGTAAGTAAAATGTTTAAGGGGGAACTGCTTTGTCAGAAGGTGTGCATAGTATCATATTACCTGTTCCAATAAAAACAGTATGGGGATTTGTCAGTGTCATAGATCGTTGGGCACCTCTTGTCCCAGGATATATCAATCATGTGATGATAAATGATGGGACACTTATATGGGAGTTTAAAAGCGATTTGGGATTAATGAAAAAGAAAATTAAACTTGAAGTGAATATATTGGAATGGAACGAACCCGATAAGGTAACATTTAAACTTAAGGGATTAAATGAAAAATTTGATGGGCATGGTTATTTTCTTGCAGAACAGTGCGGAAATGGACAGACTAAAATGACTGGTTGCCTGGCTATCTCGGCAAAAGGAGCTAAAGCTCCTATAGTAAATGCTTTGTTAAAAACCTATGTTCCCCAAATGACGATCGAGTTTTCTGAGGCTGTTGCACAGAGTCTTCTTGTAGAAAAATAGAAATTACATATGGAGCTAGGATATTGGCACTTGACAAAAATACGTAAGTGGTATGTATTATAAATTGTAAGATTTTTATCAAGCTTCATTTAATACTGAATGGGTTTTGTGATGGATGTCTGGATAGGATTCATAAGTAATAGGCAGGGTAGGAGGCCGACCTCACATGGAATATGATAAGCAGATGAAAAATAGAGTGAAGCGAATTGAAGGTCAGCTTCGTGGGATATTGAAAATGATGGAGGAAAACAAAGATTGTAGAGATGTAGTAACGCAGTTATCTGCCACTAGATCCGCTATCGATAGGACAATTGGGGTTATTGTAAGTTCCAATCTCGTAGAATGCGTTCGTGAGGCTAATGAAACCGGAGAAAAGAATCCCGAAGAGCTAGTCAAAGAAGCTGTGAATTTATTAGTGAAAAGTCGGTAAAAACTCGCATTTTTTATAAATGTGAGTTGGGGATTTTAAGAGAATGGTTATAAGACTACCTGACATACTGGGAAAATTTAGTGTGCGGGTGGATGGATTGCTTTAAATGGGCCTCTACAGAAAGAGGCCTATTTTTGTGAATTCTCTGTTTTCCTTTTCTAATAAGCAAATCCTTTGATATAGAGAATTTGCATGTTATCCTTAAAGGGATAAAAATTGAGTGAGGGTATGCTATGGAATTTACGCATGTTACATCGGTTTTGCTCGGCCTCGTTATCATTCTTAATATATTATTTGCCACGATTGTCATATTTTTTGAAAGAAGGGAAGCGAGCACGACCTGGGCTTGGTTATTGGTGTTATTTTTTCTGCCTGTAGCCGGTTTTATTTTATACCTCCTATTTGGAACGAGTTTAAGGCACGCCCACTTATTCCAATGGGAGGACAAGAAGAAGATTGGAATTGAAGAAATCCTTGATAAACAGATGGAAGATCTTTCTATGGATCATTTTCCCTTTCGAAATGCTTCTTCGAGTAATTATCGTGATTTGATTTATATGCACCTCCGAAACAATGATGCCGTTCTTACGGAAGATAATCAAGTCGATATTTTTACGGAAGGAAAAAGGAAGTTTGACCAGCTTTTTAAAGATATTGAAGAGGCCGAAAACCATATTCATATACAATATTACATCATCCAAAGGGACGGCCTAGGTAAGCGATTCATTGAAGCTTTGACTAGAAAGGCTAATGAAGGTGTCAAAGTTCGCCTTCTTTATGACGAGCTGGGTTCAAGAGGAATGACTAAAAGTTTCTTCAGGGAATTTAGGCAGGCAGGAGGACGAGTGGAGGCATTTTTTCCATCCAAGTTAAAATTTATTAATTTACGGTTGAATTTCCGTAACCATCGAAAGTTAGTCATTATAGATGGAAAGGTAGGGTATGTTGGAGGCTTTAATGTTGGGGATGAATATTTAGGGCTTAATCCAAAATTCGGTTATTGGCGTGATACACACCTTCGAATAAAGGGTTCGGCTGTCAAAGCCATTCAAACACGTTTTATCCTGGACTGGAATCAGGCTTCAAAGCACCATGATATAACTTATCAGCCTCATTATTTCCCTACAACTTTAAAGCCTCAAGGCAATATAGATTTGCAAATTGTGACAAGTGGACCGGATTCTGAATGGGAACAAATTAAAAATGGCTATATTAAATTAATTTCTTCAGCAAAGAAATCGATTCTCATTCAAACACCTTACTTCATACCTGATGCAAGTTTATTGGATGCACTCAAAATTGCCAGCTTATCGGGATTAGATGTAAAGATCATGATTCCGAATAAACCTGATCACCTTTTCGTTTATTGGGCAACAACGTTCAATGCAGGGCAGTTATTAAGAGCAGGAGCTAAGATATACATCTATGATAACGGCTTTATACATGCTAAGATGATCGTGGTGGACGAAGAGGTCTCTTCGGTGGGGACTGCTAACATTGATGTCCGAAGTTTTAAATTGAATTTTGAAGTCAATGCCTTCATATATGATGAAGGAATAGCCGAAACACTGACAAGGATTTTTTATAAGGATGTCGAAGTCTGCAGGCACCTTACAATTGAAGAGTTCGAAAAGCGATCAAAATGGATCCGCTTTAAAGAGTCCATTGCTAGGCTGGTATCACCGATTTTATAGCTTAATAAATAAGCAGCCATTACTATAAGGGCCGCTTCAGACTGTAGACAAACTCGAGAAAAGCGGGTTTGCCTGCATTTTTTATTTAAAAAACATTCCAGCTGTTTTAGAAATCCGTTCCCTGTCAGCTGACTGTCTGCCAAAGTCTCCTCTGGTGTCTCGGCTAGCAAGTTTTTCGGCAGGAGTGTCTCATAAAATCTTGAAGTATAACCAATCTTATTTTAAGGCGTGGTATTCATTCCCTCGATTAAATCGTGAAAGGGAATGAGACCATTCCAAACCTCGTTTTGTCGACCAAAAGAAGCGGCCCTTTACTATATGGGCGGCTTCTTTTGGTACAATAGATAATGATTCAAAAAAGGGGGGAATGCCGTGAAAACTTTTATAATCACAGGTGCTTCAAAAGGTTTAGGTGCAGCGATTGCCAAGGGATGTTTGCGGACAAGTGATCATTGCATTTTAGTTTCCCGTACAGCTCATCCTGAAATGGAGGAGATGGCTGACCAATCCGGGACGAAACTTACTTTTATATCGATGGACTTGAATGAAACTGAAAAGTTACCTTCCTTGGTCAATGAGATTCTTGCTGCTGTCGATGAAACAAGTGACATTTTCTTCATTAATAATGCAGGTGTCATTGAACCGATAAAGCCGGTAGGAAACCTTGGTAAAGTAAATTTGGAAACCAGCATGCGGGTGAATTTCATGGCACCCATCGTATTGGCGGATGAATTCGTTAAACAGACTAAGGACTGGAACCGAAAGAAGGTAATGGTGAACATATCTTCAGGTGCAGCAAAAAATCCTTATCATGGTTGGGCAGCCTACTGCAGTACCAAGGCGGGGCTAGAAATGTTCACCCGGGTTGCAGGGTTGGAACAGGGTAAAGTGTCGTTCCCTACGTCTCTTATATCTTTTTCACCAGGTGTAATGGACACGGAGATGCAAGGGACAATCCGGTCAGCAGACGAACGGGACTTTTCCGATCGAGACAAATTTCATGATTATAAAGAGAAGGGCATGTTAAGGAGCCCTGAATTTGTAGCAGAAAAACTATTGAAGCTTCTGGAGGTGGAAGATTTGGAGAATGGGAAGTTCTACGATATTAAGAATTTGCTTTGATGTATGGAAGAATGGCTGAAACAGAAATCGATTGATGTCCTATAGCGTGGGGGGTTTCCTTTTTGGACAGCCTCTTTTTTAGTAATCCTTTATTCCAATTCACTTAAACCTCCCCGTTTATAAATATTGCATCTGAAGACTAAAAATCCAAGATATCATCATTAGGAAATATGATAATTCGTTCTATCTAATTACCTGGATAACATAAACTTTTTGGAGGGGGTTTGGAGGGTTTTGAATGACGATCATTATTGTAAAAAAGGGAGACAGTCTTTGGCAAATTGCTACGAAAAATAAAGTTGACCCATCGAGGATTATTGAAGTCAACGGATTGGAATCAACAGCTTTGGTTCCTGGCCTGGCACTGTATATACCTGATGAAAATGTGGTGAATCGGAGGTATCTAATTAAAAGTCGGGATACCCTCTCTGGAATCGGCATTCGTTTTGGAACGAGTGCAGCGGCAATCACGAAGGCAAATCCAGGACTTGTGGCGAACTCGCTAAAGGTCGGCACGGAAATTTTGATACCGTCTCCTTACAAAAATCAATTGATTACGCTGGGGTTTGCCTTCCCGGATTCAGGCGGAGTAGTATTTGAAACACTTGAGGAGAATGGTGATAAATTATCCTATTTAGCCATTGTAGCTTATACCTTTACCAATGAAGGCTATGCATTCGCTGATGGTGATGATCTCCCCCTTATCGCGAAATGCGAGCAGACCGGGGTGACGCCGCTATTGATGATCCGGAACTTTAAAGACGGTGATTTTGATGCTGACTTGGCGGGTGGTGTCCTTAATAGTCCAGTATACAGAGCGAATTTAATCAATAGTATGCTGAATTTCGTTAGGGAGAAAGGCTATGGGGGTGTCAGTATGGACATCGAATTCATCCCGCCTGCCAGACGTTCTGATTATGTGCTTTTTTTAAAAGAATTAAAGGAAGAGTTGAACGAACTGATTCTGCATGTGAACGTACATGCAAAAACAGCGGATAATCCTGATAATCGAATTGTAGGCGGTCATGATTATCGGGGGATTGGAGAGGCAGCCGACCTTGTTGCCGTGATGACCATTGATTATGGGTATCCGACTGGCCCACCTGAACCAATTTCCCCACTTTGGTGGATGGGCGAGGTTCTCCGTTATGCATTGTCGAAAATACCTGAATATAAATTGCAGTCGGCATTTCCTATGTATGGATACGATTGGATAGTCCCAAGCCATGAGACAAAGGCTTTATCAGCTCAAAATGCCCAAAATCTTGCCATTGCAACTGCGGCGGAAATCACTTTTGACACTTCAGCGGCTTCACCTACCTTTACTTATCGAAGAGAGAATTCGAATCATGTTGTGTGGTTTGAAGATATTCGTTCGATAAGTACAAAATATGAAGTGATTGATGCATATGAACTGATAGGTGCAACTTATTGGCAGATAGGTTTGGAATTCCCACAGAATTGGGCGTTTATCGAACAGAATATCTTGATTATCAAATAGAATTATTGGGTGCATGCGGAGATAAGAGAAGTTGAGGATATTTTTGCTTGTTTGGTTGTGTGACTTTTTTCAGGGCCAAGCCAATCACACCAAGCAAGATTTATGAGCGCCAATCGTGTTCGACTGGCCTTGAAACCAATAAAAAGAAAGGAGCCATGGAAAACAAAGGCTCCTTTTCTTTAACGGTGAATCGAAAGGAATGCAAGATCAGCTAGGCATATTGGATGACTTGACAGTGATTGAGTGCAACTCCTTCCCATGTAAGTCCTTCCTTTTAAAAATTGCATAAAGAAAGGCAAGGAATATCAGGATGGAAGAAAATTGGAACGTTGTTTTGACACTGTATGTTTCCGTTATATAACCCAGCAGTAAGACAGAACTGGCAAATGTAAGATTGATGACCGCTCCCCAAACTGAATAAATTTTCGCAAGAGTCTTTTCCGAAGCATGGTCTTGGAATAGCTTTGTGTAAATCACTTCCCGGATTTGTTCCGGAAGACCGTACAGGCATGCCAGCAGCAAAGCCAAAGCAGGAATATTGGTAGTTCCAAAAAGCAGGATCAACAGTGAACTGAGAAATAGGCCGAAAGTGATGAAGAATCCTATATATTTTTCTAGTAACTTGGCAAAACGGATGACGATCAATCCACTGAAAATCATGCCGATAAAGTAGCTTGTGTTAATGTATCCCCACCACTCCTCACCAAGTTGCAGGTTCTGTTCAACATACACATATATAACGGCAGCTACCCACACGCTTGAAGCTAGAGTTGTGATAAAATCAATGGAAATGAGTGTACGGATAGTTGGAATTTGGCGAATCGCAATCCATCCGGATTTAATCGAATCCCAGTTTGACGGATGAACAGTGTCCGTTGTTTGTCCTGAGACTTCAATTTTTACTGTATAGAACGTTGAACCTGCAAATAGTATGACCGTTAGCCAAATAATGATACTGCTGTTGGTACTTATTAATAAAACGGAACCGAGTGGCCATCCTGCTACAAAGATGATCTGGGTGACCACATTCAAGAAACCATTCGCTTTCATCCGTTCTTCCATTGGAACTAATTGTGGAACCAAAGCTGCGCTAACCGGGGCAGCGACTCCATCCAATAATGAAATCAAGGCAATGAAGAATATAACCGGAACAGCAATACCATGATTGGTAATTGTTATATAGATTCCTAGGACAACGATTAAGATAGTTTTCCACCATTGAGATTGTACAAGGATTCTTTTTAACGGAAACCTGTCGATGACAACGGGGGCAAGCAGACTGCTGATAAATCGAAAAATCGTTGTAGTGAAAGGGAGCAAACTCAAATAAAAAGCCGATCCCGTTAAGGTATATAATAGTGAAATCAACCCGACTACATAAAATATATCCCCTAGATTTGCAAACGCCTGACCTATCCACAGGGACCGAAAAGATGTGTTTTTCATGAATACCATCCTTTTGCGAGAATAAAGTCCATTGATATTTAGAATGGATTTTTTTATTTACACTGGATTCACTCCTTCATTTAATAGAATGCTTGAGCCGGGTTGGGCTGGTTTATATAGATGATTTTACCATAATATGAACATGACGGTTCTGAAATGCTTGCTGATTATTGAATATGGAATTATACTCCTTAATATATGTATAAAAGGAGAAAAATTTGATGATTCGACGTTTTGCTTCATATTACCTGCCGCATAAGCGGTTATTCATTATTGACTTCTTCAGTGCAGTGGTCGTTGCTGTACTTGAACTCGCATTTCCGCTAGCCGTTCAGTGGTTTATAGATACACTGCTGCCTGGGGACGATTGGTCGGCAATTGTTACGGTAAGTGCCGGTTTGTTCCTTCTTTATATCATTAGTACCTTCTTACAGTTCATCGTAGGGTATTGGGGTCACAAATTGGGTATAAATATTGAGACTGATATGCGTGAGGAATTATTTGAACATGTGCAAAAACAATCTTTTCGTTTTTTTGATAACACGAAAACCGGTCATATCATGAGCCGCATAACCAATGATCTGTTCGATATTGGTGAACTTGCTCACCATGGTCCCGAAGATTTATTCATTGCATTCATGACTTTTATAGGCGCATTTTGGATTATGTTGACAATCAATGTGAAACTGGCACTCATATCGGTTTGTATTTTACCATTCCTCGTTTTATTAATTGTCATAAGTAATTTAAAGATGAATAAAGCCTGGAAGGAAATGTATACAGAAGTTGCGGATGTAAATGCCCGTGTGGAAGATAGCGTCTCTGGTGTGAGAGTTGTACAATCCTTTACGAATGAAACATATGAAATGAAACGATTTTCTACTAATAATCGCAGATTCCGTAAAGCTAAACTTCTAGGATATAAAGTAATGTCCTTTAGCTTATCAGGCATTTACATGATGACGAGGTTTATGACCCTTGCCGTGTTGGTGATGGGAGCCTGGCTAACTTTTCATGGGCAGCTCTCATATGGTGAACTGGTTGCATTCGTCTTGTATGTTAACGTACTATTTAAGCCTATCGACAAAATCAGTGCGTTGATGGAACTCTATCCAAAAGGGATGGCCGGCTTTAAGCGTTTTACGGAACTTCTGGATGTAGCGCCTGATGTCGAGGATAAAAAGGATGCAATCGCGGTATCTACCCTATTAGGGGATATTTCCTTTAAGGACGTTTCTTTTAATTATGAAGACAAAAAATCCGTGTTAAAAGGTATTGATCTTACTATTAAAGCAGGTGAAACCATCGCTTTTGTCGGGCCATCAGGAGCAGGGAAAACGACCATATGTTCATTGATCCCACGATTTTATGATGTTAATGCCGGTTCAATTTCAATTGATGGGATCGATATTCGAGAGATGACGAAAAAGTCATTGAGGTCACAAATTGGCATTGTCCAGCAAGATGTGTTTCTTTTTACAGGAACTGTAAAAGAGAACATTGCGTACGGAATGCTTGATGCAACGGATGAACAAATTCTGGAAGCCGCAAGGAAAGCCCATTTAGAGACTTTCATTGAAGGACTACCAGAAGGTTATGAGACACAAATAGGAGAACGTGGTTTGAAATTATCGGGAGGACAGAAACAACGAATTGCAATAGCAAGGATGTTTTTGAAAAATCCGCCAATATTAATTCTCGATGAGGCAACCTCTGCACTTGATACTGAAACGGAAAGAATAATTCAGCAGGCCCTTACTGAACTAGCTGAAAACAGAACAACGTTAATCATCGCGCACCGATTGGCAACTATCCGAAACGCTGACAAAATCGTTGTAGTTACGGAAGAAGGGATTGCTGAAGAGGGCGGTCACGATGATTTACTTAAGCAGGGGGGCATTTTTGCCAATCTGCATCAATTACAATTCCAAAAATGATAAAAAGCTATATGTCCTCACGAGGATATATAGCTTTTTTAATAGAATTTGAATGGAGTTCAATCAATAATGACCAGATAAACGACAATTTCAAAATGACGTTTCAAAAGGAATCAAACAGATAAACTTTTAATGAAGTAATTGAGAATGGGATAAACATTTGCCGTTATTTAGATTCGGTAAAAAAAGAAATTGAACGAGGAATCCTGTATACCGAGCACATGAATACTAGCAAAACTGCATTGGAATCCGTTGATGGACTATTATTGCATCTCTTGTCGGTGAACGAAAAAGATGATATACCCGCTGATGTTCGAAGGGAAACTTGAGTTAACGCGTCTTGAGGTGGCTGAAGTACTTATAAGAGGCATGAAGATACAAGGATCCGAGTAAGCTATTGTAAACGCGTTTAAAGAGATTATTCAAAATCGATTATAGGAGGGGATGCGGAATAATTAAAGAGTGCAATACTTAAATTCAAGCTAAACTCCTTAATATTCCATTTTCTGCTTACTTTCTGACGACACCCTCGGAGATCTTACTCACCCATGTCTCAACGGTTCATATTTATATGTATGCTGTTCGTAAGTTTCCTCCTTAAGATGAGTTTTGGCTTGTGTACTCTCATCATACTGAGGGGCTCTATTTTTTTAAAGCCGATATATAATCCTCTACAGGAATGCTAACGGAGCAAGATAGTTCAAGAACAGTTATTGAAGATTCGTAGATATTAAGTGGATTTAACGAATTGGAGGAGGATTAATGAAAGCAATTGTGTACACAAGGTACGGTCCCCCTGACGTTCTTCAACTGAAAGAGGTAGAAAAGCCTACTCCTAAGGAAAATGAAATACTGGTGAAAGTGAAAGCGACAACGGTAACAATGGGGGATATTCGGTCACGGAGCTTTACAGTTCCCCTCTCTGTTTGGCTGCCTGCTCGAATAATAATGGGATTAAGACGTCCCAAGAAATCCATTTTGGGCTTGGAGTTATCTGGGGAAGTTGAGTCAGTAGGTAAAGATGTCAAGTTGTTTAAAGCAGGTGACCAGGTTTTTGCAGCTTCCCAAGTGGGGTATGGTGCTTATGCCGAGTATAAGTGCCTGCCTGAAGACGGACCAATTTCGATTAAACCCAATAATTTATCTGTTGAGGAAGCCGCAGCCATTCCAATTGGGGCACGTACAGCATTGTTTTATCTTAGAAAAGCTAACATTCAGAGTGGTCAAAAGGTTCTTGTCTATGGTGCTTCAGGAAGTGTAGGAAGTTATGCAGTACAAATTGCCAAGTATTTCGGAGCAAAAGTTACCGGGGTTTGCAGTACTACGAATTTAGAATTGGTAAAATCTCTTGGAGCCGATAAGGTCATCGATTACACATCAGAGGATTTTTCCAGAGATGGTGAGACCTATGATGCTATCTTTGAAGCTGTAAACAAGAGTCCGTTTTCAGCTTGTATGAAATCGCTAAAGAAGGACGGAACCTATCTAAATGTCACCGTACCGTTACCTGGTGTTCGAATGCTATGGACTAAATTGACAACCAGCAAGAAGCTGATATTGAGTCAAAATTCACCTGAAACCCCCGAAGCTCTGAACTTCCTCAAAGAACTTGTTGAAGCGGGGAAGTTAAAAGTGGTCATTGACAGATATTATTCGTTTGAAGAAATAGTTCAAGCCCATAGATATGTCGAGAAAGGACACAAGAAGGGTAATGTCGTAATAAGTATGGAACCTAACAGCAAATCCTAATAAATGAAGCTCTATCCAATCACATCAGGGCAAGTAATTTGGAATCCATACATCATGAAATGTGTTTATAGGTTGGAAACCACGGAAAAACAAAAGTGAGTTTACAATCGAGCTCTCAAAAAGCTAAAGGTGCGTTCTTATTAAAAGGTTAGCCGGTTCATACTGGTTGACCTTTCTTAAAATTGGAAATCTAATACATCAGTAGCCAGGGTAGTATGTACGGGTGTTATTGAGGAGTGCCTCTGATCGAAATAGGCCATGAATTTTTTAGAGGAATCTAGTTTTAAGCAAAGGGAGTGGAAAAATGTTTCCTATACTAGAAACAAACAGGTTGGTCTTAAGAGAATTGGTCGAAGGTGATGCATTAGATATATTAAAATGTTTTTCCAATCCAGATGTATTACGATATTATGGGCAAACTCCGTTGACAAATACAGATCAAGTGAAGCAAATAATTAGAAATTTTTCTAAGAATTTCGATGAAAAACGTGGTATTAAATGGGGAATTGAATTGAAAGGGAAGGAAGGCATCATTGGAACAATAGGATTTCAAGAATGGTCTCATGAACATAAGAGAGCAGAACTGAGCTATGCACTTTTCCCAAATTATTGGGGTAACGGTTATGCAACAGAAGCTGTCAGCAAGGTGATTTCTTATGGTTTTGAAGAGCTTGACTTAACGCGTATTGGAGCGATTGTTTTTATTGAAAATAAAGCATCCGATAAGTTGTTGACAAATTTAGGTTTCATTAAAGAAGGGATATTGAAAAATTATATGTACCAAAATGATGTTTCATTTGATACTAATCTATATTCTTTATTAAAGTAAAAATCCTAATGCTATTAAACTAACGCATCCTTAGTTGTAGATCTGAGCTGTCTATAAGGCAGCTTTTTCTTTATGCATCGATCTGGGCTGGTTAGTTTAACAAGGATAATTCACGATTTGTATAGAAGGTAGAGTGAAGGCACATTTGCTGGAAATGAGGTGACGTCGACTATCATAAGGAAAATTCTTATTTTATTGTTTTTGTTTGTATTGTTTCTTGGTTTAGTTGCTTGCAACATAGATGTGGTCAATGAAAATGGTAAGGAAAAAGAAGAGAAACCAGATAAAGAAGAAAATGTGGTCAATGTAAAAGACGCAGAAAAATTATTTATAGATTATAGTACAGAACTTTATACCATTAAAGATCCATCCAATCCCCCAACTTTTGATGAAATCGCAGAAAGTATTAAAGTATATTTAACAGAAGAACAATATGATGCAGAAATCGCAAACCGTAAATTTCAAATACCAGAATTGGTATCCAAACAAATTAAAAAAAGTATTGAAGTGCAA
This sequence comes from Peribacillus sp. ACCC06369, assembly GCF_030348945.1. NCBI lineage: Bacteria > Bacillati > Bacillota > Bacilli > Caryophanales > Bacillaceae > Peribacillus > Peribacillus sp. ACCC06369. The sequence goes on along the minus strand of NZ_JAUCEN010000002.1, from coordinate 2,938,144 downwards.
GATATAAAACTTGAAGAACAAAGCAAAAATGATGATGGCACAATAGATTACTTATATATAATGAAATTTAAAGTTTATGACGAGAACTCATCTAAAATTTATGAGAAAGAAGGAGAACTAACCCTTTCCACCACAAAAAATAAATTAAAAATCGATCGTGATTGGAGTAGAGGAGTGAAGATTGACGGTTTAGATGGTGGACTTTAATACAATTTGATTTAGGGGTTTTAGAGCTTTGCGTTTGTTCTGTAATTATAGAAAGGCATATATTAGTTATGTCTAAATAGAGGTTCTTTTTGTTTTCAATTATTTTATTACCTAACCTATAATCTTTCAAATTGGAAATAGGAAGAATGACCCAGTGACATTAATTGCTTAACGATATATCTTAAAGCTGAGGTGTTCTAAATGACAAAACTAAATAAAATAACGAGATTGCTAGCTACCGGTTTTGCCTTCATTATTTTATGTTCAGGTTTAATCGGTTTTAACCATGCAATTATTAAGGGGTTAGAACCAAATGTAGCTAATGCAGCAACTGTAACCTATACAGCAACTGCTAACCTGAATGTCCGTACAGGTCCTTCTACAGCCAATAAAATTATAGCAACCGTTAAACCGGGCACAAAGCTAACGGTATCTGGAAAAGACGTGAATGGTTGGCTAAAGGTTAGCTTAAACGGTCAAACAGGTTATGTTAGTAGTAAATATGTAAAAATATCAAACTCTGGCTCTAGTACAGTTACTGTAATCTATACAGCAACTGCTAACCTGAATGTCCGTACAGGTCCTTCTACAACTAATAAAATTATAACAACCGTTAAACCGGGCACAAAGCTAATGGTAACTGGAAAAAATGCGAATGGTTGGCTAAAGGTTAGCATAAACGGTCAAACAGGATATGTTAGTAGCCAATATGTAAAGGTATCCCCTCCGTCTTCTGGCGCCATACAGGTTGTTGCAAAGCCTGAAAGTATTCCAGTTCTAGTCAATAAAAAAAATAAGCTACCAGAAAATTATGTACCAAAAGACTTAGTATATACGTCGATACCGTTTACTTTTAAAGAAAAGACAGAAAAGAGAAAAATGCGAAGTGAAGCAGCTGCTGCCATTAACAAATTATTTGCGGAATCCAAGAAGCAGGGAGTAAGTCTCCTCGGTGTATCTGCGTACAGATCACATGCTACACAAGTTGCTCTATTTGATTATTATGTAAAAAGGGATGGTTATGCAAAAGCTACCACATACAGTGCGATACCTGGAACAAGTGAACATGAAACAGGCCTCGCTATTGATGTGACAGGGGGAAATGGTAAATGCGCGGCACAGGATTGCTTTGGAGGTACTAAAGAAGCAAAATGGCTACAGGCACATGCAGATGATTATGGCTTTATTATCCGATACCCTAAAGGAAAAGAATCAGTTACTGGTTATAAATATGAACCATGGCACCTTCGATATGTAGGCAAATCTACAGCTCAAACTATTATGAGCCACGGAATTACTCTTGAAGAATATTATAATACTAGAGCCGTTCAAAACTAAAGGAATTACCCTGAAGATATATCGATTTTAGTGCTAAAACTTTAATGCCTATACGTAATGGCCAGCCTCATCAAAAACTTGATGAGGCTATTTATTATTAGGTAAACTACCAAGAATTATGTAAAAGAGATAGAGTTTATACACTTAAAAATCAAACTATTTCTATATATAAATCACAAGAAAAGAATCCATTTTGATTAATATCTCAGAAAAAGACCAGAATTTTAAACATGGTCTTTTTCAATCCTCTGAAATTTTGATAAGCTATCGGACGTTCGTTAGATATTTTGCATGTACATATTTTGTTTCCTTACGTTCTGAATTTTGAACCAAGGAACTGCTCTTGGAATTTTATTTTACTTTCGATACCATTTGATACATTCCATGATGTACTTTGAAAACCGGCATTTTTTGTTTACTTGAACGGTAACCTTGTATATATCATATTTTTAATAAACTTTACTCGTTTTTTGGGTATTTATATTCATAATGGAAGGTGCCTGTATCTAGTTTTGTTGAAGGAAATGGAAACGTTGCTGAGTTTTTATTTTGACAGCTGCCAATCGTGGCAAAATGCAAGAAATACATCGGTTAGTAAGCATCTTGAAAAACAGGCGGTAACCTTTTCTTACGGAACTATAGGGGAGTTATAGTTATTAAGAAATATTGGATGATTTATGAACTATACGATGATTATAATAGGAAGTATAAAAAAAAAATTTTTACCAAATAAATTTTGCTGGATACCACAGATCTTCTTTATTCTAAGGGCATTCTGTTTGAATCGATTAGGGTGAAAATCTTAAGGGTTTTTTCTATGTATTTTAGAAAGTTTTAAGATTTGTGTGATATGGTTCTTTTAGTTCTGGAAAATTATCGTGGGAAACAGCATATTGCCGACAAGAACATTAGATAAACGATGAACAATCTAAAAAGAGTAAACGTGAGATCGACACGGGGTGAATATATTTGTCAATTAAAATGAGGTTTCTGTTGTCCTACGTTGGAGTAATCCTTATTTCCATCACTTTATTTTTAGCAGCCGGATTTTTACTTATTTTTGCAATAACAGGTGATGTGAAATCGATAGAGCATTTATACAAAAAATCTTATCTCCAAAAACCTTTGACTGCAGTAGAGGAAAGTGTGTTTCTCGATTTAAAGCTTTTGGCAAAAAATAACCCTGAGCAGCTTCTAAACGAAAATCAGCTGAAGAAGATTGAACATAAGGATATTAAGATTGTCGTTAGAAAAGATAAAAACATTGAGTATGCTTCCCAAACACTAGATAAGCTAGGATTGGTTCCATCACTTCCCAAGTTCGAAGAAACGAACATCAATACGCGGGACACAATCAAAATGAAAGACTCTTTTTTCACATATGTGAAGTTTGATTTTTATTTTTCGGATAAAAGTGAAGGAAGTATTTTTGTATTGAGAAAGGCAAGTTCCTATGCCGAGTTGACCCGGGAATTGTTTCCCATTTTATTCGCTCTATTGCTATTATTGTTTGTAATGATTATAGGACTTCTAAATTATTTAGTTTCACGAAGCATCATTAAACCCATCTCAATACTAAAAGAAGGCGCAGAGCGGATAAAATCAGGAGATTTAAACTTTGAAATAAAAGCGTCTTCGAATGATGAAATCGGACAATTGAATAGAGCGTTTGAGGAAATGAGAAAAAAGTTAAAAGAGTCCGTAAACCTTCAGCTTCAGTATGAGGAAAATCGCAAAGAACTCCTTTCCAATATTTCTCATGATTTGAAGACACCGATCACTTCGATTATGGGATATGTTGAGGGGATAAAAGACGGGGTAGCAAACACCCCGCAGAAAATGGACAAGTATTTATCAACTGTATACCTTAAAGCAAGAGATATGGATACATTGATAGATGAATTGTTTTTATTTTCCAAGCTGGATTTAAAAAAAGAACCATTCACTTTTGAAACGGTCAGACTAGATAAATATTTGAAAGACTACGTAGAAGAACTTCAACTGGATTTACTTCAACAAGGAATTCATATTGAACTTCATTTGATGAATAAACCGATATATGTGACAGCGGATAGAGAGAAATTAAAACGCGTATTGGCCAACCTAATCAGCAATTGTATAAAGTATATGAATAAAGATGAAAAACACATTTCCATTTCTCTTCATGAAGGTCTATATGATGTAGTTGTACAAGTAACAGATAATGGCTATGGTATAGAATCTTCTGCTTTGCCTTATATTTTTAACCGCTTTTATCGTGCTGAGCAATCTAGAAATTCTCGGACAGGTGGAAGTGGTTTAGGACTTGCGATCGCAAAAAAAATTATCGGCGAGCATGGAGGAGATATTTGGGCTACTAGTGAAATAGGAAAGGGTACAAGTGTCTTCTTTTCCATAAAGAAAGGTGAGGAAATGTGAAAAAGATATTACTTATTGAAGACGAAGTCAGTATTGCAGAATTGCAAAGGGATTACTTGGAAATTAATGATTTCAGTGTCGATATTCAATATACAGGTGATGCAGGTCTCCAACAGGCCCTTCAGGGAAATTATCATTTAATCATTTTGGACATCATGCTTCCAGGGTTGAATGGATTTGAGATTTGCAAACAAATACGTGCTGTCAAAAATATCCCGATATTGCTTGTTTCCGCCAAAAAGGAAGATATCGATAAAATTCGGGGGCTTGGTCTAGGGGCAGATGATTATATTACAAAGCCCTTTAGTCCAAGTGAACTAGTTGCAAGAGTAAAGGCGCATTTAGCGCGTTATGAACGTTTATCAGGAAGTCACCCCAAATCCAATTCCATCTATGTTCATGGAATTTCTATAGATAAGTCAGCACGCAGAGTTCATATAAACGGAGAGGTGATCCCGTTTACAACAAAGGAATTCGATACGTTAGTGTTTTTTGTCATGCATCCGAATCAAGTATTAAGCAAAGAGCAGCTTTATGAAAATATTTGGGGATTGGAATCGGCTGCAGATGTTTCGACTGTCACCGTCCATATCAGGAAACTACGTGAAAAAATTGAAAGAGATCCTGCACATCCTAAATTTTTGGAAACTGTTTGGGGAGCAGGATATCGCTTTAATGTTTAAATAGTATGTTATATGACCCGTCACGAAGGTGGCGGGATTTTTTTATAAACATTAAGAAATTTTATTAATAAGTTAATCTTTTTTTAAGGAATTGTTTAGAGGGAGTTTAAGAATAAGCACTATCATAATGTAGACGGAATAACAAAGCGACTAAAAATTAAAAGGGAGAAAAAATCCTCATGGATAGAACAAACCATTTTATTGGCACATCAGTATAACTGAAAAAGGAGGAAGCGGCTAATTCATTGCTACCGATTCTATTGATTAATGGAACCAAATGACCCGAAAAAACACGTGGAATGACAGTAATTCAAGAAGTGTACCGTAAAATGGGAAGCCATTTCTCTGAGACAGTTAGACTTTAATCCAGGGGCGAACCTTGTCCTATGTGGCAAGGGCCATACGATGGCCGCCCGCAGTTTGCTGCTTCCCAAAAGAAAAGCTGCTTAATCCCAAATCGCATGTCATAGCAAAAGGCGATCAAAGCCTTTTGCTTTATGGTTCAAGCGCAAAAATAATAACAAATAATTACAGGATGGTGTGCTTCATGTGGAGACGGCTATCAATTTTCATTGGATGCTTTTTCATCCTTCAAGGATGTGTCTTAGATAATGAAAGAGAGCTAAATAAACAAGAAAAGGAGACAGGCAAAGGTATGAATGAAGAACTGATCCAAGCTGCAGAACGTAAAGACACGGAAACGGTAAGAAGGTTGATCGAGCAAGGTGCAGATATTAATACACAGGACACAGAAGGGCGAACTGCCACTATGATTGCGACTTATATCAATGATGTAGAGACTGCAAAAATACTAATTGAAGCGGGTGCCGACGTCAACATCCAGGATAACATGGAAAATAACCCTTTCTTGTATGCCGGTGCAGAAGGTTTTAAAGATATTCTAAAACTTACGATTGAAGCAGGTGCCGACCCGACAATTACTAACAGGTATGGTGGAACGGCTTTAATCCCAGCTTCGGAACATGGATACGTGGATATTATTAAAGAACTTGTTACTACTGATATGGATATCAATCATGTAAATGATCTCGGTTGGACAGCTTTGCTAGAAGCCATCATTTTGAATAATGGTGATGGGAGACAGCAACAAACAGTGCAATTGTTGATTGATCATGGGGCTGATGTCAACAATCCTGATAAAAATAATGTGACCCCTTTACAACATGCACGCAAGAAAGGATTTAAAGAGATTGAACAAATTTTACTAAAAGCAGGAGCAAAATAACCAGATCATAGATGAATCTATAAAGTCAATATTTGCACTACTAAATAATAAATACAACAATATACAATGAGGAGACAAAAAAATGAATAAAAAATCAAAAATTTCATCTTCTATACTACTGGGGTTAACATTGACCATAACGGGATGTAACACAAACGCACAAGACAATCAAAGTGCACAGAAACATGAACAAACTGCTAAAGAGAGTAAACAAGAAAATAAGTTAACCGAAGGACAGGAATTGACTAAAATCCTTAGTAGCACGAATTGGCAAGGTACAAAAGTTTATGATAAGAATAATAATGACTTAACAATGGAGAATGCTAACTTTATTGGTCTTGCGAAATATGACGATGAAGCATCCAGATATGAATTTTTTGATAAAAATACCAAAAAAAGTCGTGGTGATAAAGGAACATTCTTTATCACCAACGGGAAGATGCGAGTGTTAATTTCAGAATCAATGGGTTACCAAGCTGTTGTTGAAATAACAGAACTGAATAAGGATATGTTTACCTATAAAAGAATGGGTAAAGATGCTAATGGTAACGACGTAGAGGTGTTTGTTGATCATATTCCTTATAATGAAACAGAACTTACATTTACTGATCCAGATAAAACTTTGGAAACTTACACAGGGGAAGTAGATACAGACGTTGATGGAGACAAAATTTTATCTAGCACCCCATGGCAAGGAACAGTGGCCTTGGATGAAAAGGGAAATGATGTATCTAGCTATAATTCGAATTATTTAGGTCTAGCAAAATTTGATGATAAAACAAATAAGTATGAATTTTTTGATGCTAAAACCGGTGAAAGCCGAGGTGATTACGGCTATTACGATGTTGTACATGGAAATAAGATAAGAGCCCATGTTTCACAAGGGAAAAATAAGTATGGCGCAGTTCTTGAACTTACAGAACTTAATGAAAATAAATTCACTTATAAAAGAATCGGTAAAGATAAAGATGGAAAAGAAATAACGATAACAGTTGAACATATCCCTTATGAAGGTGATTTGAAACTAAAATCAACTAGGTAATATAAAAAAGGGATTTTGCATTAATAGCAAAATCCCTTTTTTTAGATAGTAATAGAATAGTGGTTCAAGTTTTTTACGCGTTAAACTGTTCAACAGATGTTTCTAGGTCATTAGCGAGTTTTACCATTGATGAGGTCGAGGAAGAGATGTCCTCCATGGATTTTGCTTGTTGATCGGTTGAATGTGCCACGTGCTTTGAAGCCTTGGCTGTTTCCTTCGTTAACCCAGCAAATTCTTCTATCGAAGCATTGATTTCCTGTGAACTTGCGGCCATTTGCTCGGTAATGGCGGATATTTCTTGAATTTGCTCACTAACATGCTCAAAAGATTTTATGGTCTGTTTAAAAGTTTTTTTTGTATTCAGGACAAATTTTGTCCCTTCCTCTACCTCTTTCGTTCCAGCTTCCATCATTTTCACTGATTTATTTATGATGGATTTAAAATTAAGCAGGGACTCTTGTATATTGATCGCAGATTCCTTGGTGCCCACTGCCAATTTCCGTACCTCGTTAGATACCACCGCAAAACCTTTACCCTGTTCACCGGCTCTAGCAGCTTCAATAGCAGCATTTAATGATAGCAGGTTTGTTTGCTCTGCAATTCCTGTAATTAAATGTACAATATTCACAATCTCATTTGCTTGTTCGTCCAATTTTTTTATTTCTGAACTTGTTTGCAGCATAACATCTTTTACTTGTAAAATTTGATTTGAGAGTTCATTAATATCTTTATTTCCAATGGACATTCTTGTTGAAACATGATTTGTTTGTTCACTGACTTCTGACGAAGCTTCGGCAATTCTTTGTATCCCTATGGTCATTTCCTCGATGACCCTAGATGATTCTTCACTTCTGTACAATTGCACTTCTGTAGCTCCTGCAACTTGTTGAATGCCTTTAACGATATATTGAGTGGAGATATCCATTTCTTTGATTTTGTGTTCGATATCACTTGATGAATCCAAAAGCAGTAAGGATGATTGTTTCATGGAGTTGACGATCATCATTGTGTTGGCAATCATTTCTTCAAAGGATTTCACTAAAACGTTGATTTCGTCGTTTCCGTTTACCCTCGTTTGGCCAATCAGCTCATTGGCTGTTAATAAATTTCCATTGGAGATTTCCTTTGCAGCCATGCTGACCTTGTGAAGGGGGCTTAACTTTCTAGTCAAGAACCATATTAGAGCACCCACTATGATTGCCATTAAGATTACATTGATTATTATTGTTAGGGGAAGGATCCCATTAAGAACCTTGCTGGCAGTAGCATCGACTTTGCTGGCATCAATATCTACCCCTAATATTCCAATGACCTCTTCGCCTTTCATTATTGGAACAAAAACGGATAAATAGTCACCATAATCAGGGTCATGAACAATGGAAGTGGTAGAAACCTTTCCCTTCATAACGCTTTCAACATCCTGATATGCAGTTACGGTTGTAGGGGTTAAAATTGGCGATGCTTTTTTATCTCCCTTACTCATTCCATCTATAAGAATATGAACTTTTTCGCTTTTTTCATTAATCCCCAATGTATATACATATAGTGCTCCAGTTTTTTGTTTAAAATCGTTTAACTGTTCGCGTATTTCCCAATAGGTTGGGGTTTCAGATTGATTACTTAAAAAATCAGCATAAGACGTTGGATTAATGCCTTGAGCAATGTTGCTTGCTAAGTCTAAGCTACTCGTGGCTATTGTTTTCTCTACCGTATCATTTGTACTCTTATACATTAAAAGTAAACTTCCGATTAATGCAACGATCATGCCTACTAAAAGAACAAAACCTATTTTCGTACTAAGTCTATTCATCTTTGTCTTTTCCTTCCCGTTTTATATATTAACCAGCATGTTCTATATATCGGTAATAAATAGATATCTTTAATGAGCCCCTGTTAAAAGCCTGGGGTAGAGTTTTTTAACCGGATGTAAGAGAGGTTCATAATGAATGGTCTCAATAAAAAAAATTTTATCAATGGCAAGGATGAAAAAGATGTATCTATTAAAATGAACTTTTGAAGGAAAAGGGCAGGTCAATATACTTAATAACAAGGGGAAAATTAAACAAGCGAATACCACTCTAATGAAGCGGAAGATCAAATATGAAAATCAAATATTGGCCGAAAGCATCATATCATTTGATATCCCGAAAAAATTTTAACAAGTAAAAAATTTATCTTATTTTCATTTAAAGGGTCTAACTTTTTCTAATAGGATAGAGTGGATTAAAAAAATAAACTTTAGCCGTGGTAATGATTGTTTAAATAATGTCGCCTTAACCAAATGGAAAGTAAAGTAATTCTTAAAGGGAAGGCTGATTATTCAGCTGGCAAAACGAAATTCCGACTCAAAGCTCTGTAAAAAGAAGTAGAAGAATGTACTTTAAATAGAACCTTTGGTTTTGTTTGGTTCCCTATCTTAGAAATATCTTAGTATAGAAAAAATCAACTTTCATCTTGCCTGTTTTGATTCTGCAATTGCCTGACTGGAAAGGGCGTTGGTTAAAAAGTTTTAATGATTGACATATTGATATGTGACAAAAGGAGTATTTTTTTAATTGTTATAAAATTCAAAAAATGGTTTGACTTTAGTAAAAATGGAAGCTTATAATCAACGTAAGATCCTGAATTTGAAAACAGGGTTTTACATTATAGAACAAATTCTTCGCCTTATAGAAAAGTAATAAATGCATATGTAAAACGTCATAAGCGGTAAAGTGTTTTCCTTACTCCGAGTAAAACAAAAACGGGGTTTTACATTATAAAACGATTTCACCTTTGGCTTATACAAGAGTATGGAGAAGTAATTAATTTCAGCTCGTTATGATAACGCTTACAAAAAACTTTGGGGAGGGTTTTATTTGAAAAAAAGAAAGCTTTTTGTATTCTCCACAGGCTTTACTTTTGCAGTGGCATTGCTTTTATCAGGATGTGGTGGTGGTGAAGGAGAAAAAACCAGCGGATCTGGAATTGAAAAGAAAACGATTAAAGTGGCACATTATTTTGCCGAAAATCATCCTCAGAACATTGCCTTAAAAGAAAAATTTAAAAAAATGGTTGAAAAAGAGAGTAATGGTGAACTTAAGGTTCAGATTTATGCAAACAGTACATTAGGTGCAGAGAAAGAATTCTATGACGGTGTCAGAAACGGAACAATCGAAATGGGTGTTCCCGGGCTAATCATGCAGTCGGACATTCCGAAAATGGGTGTTCCGGAATGGCCATTCCTATTTAGGGATTACGACCATGTAAAGAAGGTATTGAATGGACCTATTGGAGAGGAATTGACAGAAGAGCTTGATCCAAAACATGGAGTGACACCTCTTTCATGGAGTGCAAATGGATTTAGGATGTTTTCGAGCAATCGTCCAATCAAGAGTATGAAAGATTTTGATGGACTTCGACTTAGAATGCCGAACATCCCTAATTACATAAAATTAGGTGAATCATTAGGGGCAAACGTAAGCCCATTACCTATTTCAGAAGTTTTTACCGCACTTGAGCAAAAGGTGGTGGATGCTCAAGATAATCCCATTGCCACGCTGAGATCCTCGGGGTGGAATGAAGTTCAAAGTGATGTTCTAGAATCCAAGCATATGTTCAGCCCCAATATTTACATTATTAATAGCAAATTCTTTAACGGTCTTACAAAGGAACAACAAAAAATCATTCAAAAAGCAGCAAAAGAGTCGGCAGCATATGAGTTTGATTTGATGGAAAAAAGTTACGAAGATGACAAAGCATTTCTTAAGGATAATGGTATCAAGTTCACTAAGCCTGACGAAGATTTTTCACAAAAAATGTTAAAAGCATCTCAACCTGTTTATGATGAAGTCTTTGAGGAAAATGACTGGGCAGAAGAGCTTGTTGGAAAAATAAAAGCAGAATAATGCAGGCGCTCTAGATAGGAAGGGGGAGATGTATAGGTGAATAAAATTTCCAGAATCTTAGAAAATTCGTTGAACATTATTATGGCTGCTGCGTTAGCAATAATGGTCGTACTCGTGTTTGGTAATGTAGTTCTTCGTTATTTCTTTAATTCAGGGATTACTTGGTCAGAAGAAATGTCAAGATATCTCTTTATTTGGTTGACGTTCCTCGGCGCCATCGGAGCTTTCAAAAACAAAGAACACTTGGGTGTCGACATGGTCATCAAACGGCTCCCAATTAAGATGAAAAAAGTGGTACTCGTTATTAGTGATTTGTTGATGCTTTTCGTTCTTCTCCTGATCCTGGATGGCAGCTGGAAAATGACGTTGATAAACATTGACAGTACAGCACCAGCCACTGGCATGCCACTGGCATTTGTATATGGGACAGGTATTCTTGTGAGTGTTTCAATGGGCAGTATGATCATTTTCAACTTGTATCGGATTTTCTTCAATAAAATTAAAGACGAAGAATTAGTGATGATAAGTGAGTCAGAAGAGTTAATTTCTCTCCATGCTGATGAATTTGCTTCAGATATTAGGGTAGCTAAGGAGGAGAAACAGGGATGATAGGTGTATTTGTCGGATCTTTACTGGGAGCCATGGGACTTGGAATACCTATTGCCTTTGCCTTACTTGTGAGTAGCGTAGTGCTAATGTACTTCCTTGGTATTTTTGATAGTCAAATTATCGCGCAAAACCTTATCAGTGGTGCGGATAACTTTCCTCTAATGGCCATACCGTTTTTTATGCTGGCTGGAGAAGCGATGAATCGGGGCGGATTATCACGGCGTATCGTTGAGATGGCAATGAAGATGGTTGGCCATATCAAAGGAGGTCTTGGTTATGTAGCGATCATTGCAAGTGTGTTGTTTGCAAGTTTATCCGGATCTGCTGTTGCAGATACAGCAGCGCTTGGAGCTATATTGATTCCAATGATGGTGAAATCTGGTTATGATGTGAACCGGTCAAGTGGGTTAATTGCATCAGGTGGTATCATTGCTCCGATCATTCCACCAAGTATTGGCTTTATCATTTTTGGTGTCGCGAGTGGTGTGTCCATTACAAAGCTGTTTATGGCAGGAATCGTACCAGGTATTTTACTTGCGGTTGGACTTACGGTTACCTGGGCCATTGTTGCACGAAAAGATAAAGTCGCGATTAATCCTCGAGCATCAGCAAAAGAAATACTTATCTCACTCCGACAAGGCATTTGGGCTCTATTCCTGCCAGTCATTATCATTGGGGGGTTGAAATTCGGACTATTTACCCCGACTGAGGCTGCAGTGGTGGCTGCAGTTTACGCAATATTTGTCGGTCTTGTAATCTATCGTGAAATGAAAGTGAAAGATTTGTACGATGTCTTTGTTCATGCAGGAAAAATGACAAGTGTGGTCATGTTTCTGGTCGCCGCAGCACTAGTGTCATCCTGGCTGATAACTGTAGCCGATTTACCTGGCCAGGTAATTGGATTACTGGAACCATTCATGGATCATCCATTCCTTCTATTAATAATGATTAACTTACTGGTTATCGTAGTTGGAACTGCAATGGATATGACGCCGACAATCCTTATTCTTACACCTGTCTTGATGCCATTGGTGGTCGCTGCAGGAATCGACCCAGTTTACTTTGGTGTCCTGTTTATCCTGAATAATGCCATTGGTTTACTTACACCACCGGTCGGAACCGTATTAAATGTCATGTGTGGCATAAGTAAAATCAGTATGGAAGATATCATGAAGGGAATTTGGCCTTTCTTGCTCGTGGAAGTAATTGTATTGATCTTGTTAATTTTGTTTCCTTCCTTAGTAATGGTTCCTCTAGAATGGTTTACCTCCTAACGGAATTAAACAAGTAATTGGGTCTGTATGCTGATATTCATCTTATTTTATAGGAGGAAAAAGAAAATGAATATTTTGTTCAAACGTTTGGCGGTTGGAGTTTTACTGCCTTCAGTACTACTATTAGGTGCTTGCGGAAGCGGACAAAATGAAAGCGCTACAGCTGACGGAATAAAGGAAAGAACAATCAAAGCAGGAATTGGCAATAGTAAAATGCACCCACAAGGGCAGGGGATGGAAAAATTCAAAGAACTGGTTGAAGAAAAAAGCGGCGGGAAGATGAAAGTCCAAAACTTTTTTGATGCCACTCTTGGAGATGATCAGAAAATGACAGAAGCACTTCAAGGCGGTTTACAGGAAGTAACAGTTCCTTCAACCTCTCCGCTTGTGGGGATGATTAAGGAATTTGGAATATATGACTTCCCATTTGTCTTTAATAATGAAGAAGAGGCTTATACAGTACTTGATGGTGCAGTAGGCAAAAAGCTTTTGGATAAACTTCCGGAACATGATTTAGTAGGTCTGGGATATTGGGAAAATGGTTTCCGAAACGTAACCAACAGCAAACACCCTGTTAAAACGGCTGAAGATTTCAAAGGCCTTAAACTTCGTACGATGCAAAATGAAGTGCATTTAGATGCATTTTCCAAGTTGGGTGTTAATCCATCGCCGATGGCTTTCTCTGAAGTATTTACTGCGTTGGAAACAGGCACTGTGGATGGTCAAGAAAATCCGCTCGCAACAATTCAAACGCAAAAATATAATGAAGTGCAAGACTACTTAAGTTTAACAAATCATGTTTATACACCATTTGTATTCCTTGTAAGTAAAAAGTTTTGGGATGACCTATCAGAACAAGAGCAAAAAATCATGAGTGAGGCCGCACAAGAGGCTGGAAAGTATCAACGGGAAGTTAACCAAAAAGAAAATGAAAAAGCACTTAAGTATCTAAAAGAAGAAGGAATGAAAATCAATGAAGTAGAGCCGGAAGAAATGGAAAAAATGAAGAAAGTCATCCAACCAGTGACGGACGAATATGCTCAGAAATTTGGTCAGGATCTAGTAAAAGAAATGATGAGCGAAGTTGAAAAAGTACGCGGTAAATAATCCAGACTGTTTGGAGGATGGAAAATGAATATTATCACTGACCTTTTACGTGAAATCCCATTACCGAAAATGGTCAAAGTGAGGCAGAAATTTTGTACACCTCAAATCGCTGATGTAGCTGGTGAGGTGAAGAAGGCATTAAAAGAAGCAGGTGTCTTATCAAGAATAACTGAAGATGACAGGGTGGCAATTGCAGTAGGAAGCAGAGGGGTGGCGGACCTCCCTATACTAGTAAGGGAAACGGTAGCGGCTGTTTTGGATGCTGGCGGAAATCCTTTTATCGTACCAGCAATGGGAAGTCATGGGGGGGCTACAGCGGAAGGGCAAATAGATGTGTTGCTTCAGCTGGGTGTTACAGAAGAAGCGGTTGGAGCGCCAATCATGTCATCGATGGAAGTTGTTAAATTGGATGAATTGCCAAATGGGCTCCCTGTATATATAGATAAACTAGCATATGAATCGGATAAAATCATAGTCATTAATCGGATAAAACCGCACACGGCATTTCGTGGACCGGTTGAAAGCGGACTTATGAAAATGATTACAATCGGTTTGGGCAAGCAAAAGGGGGCCGAAGCTGCACATGCGTACAGCTTTAAGTATATGGCGGAACATGTCCCTGAGATGGCTAAGGTTTCCTTGAGAAAAGCCCCTATCATATTTGGGCTAGCGACTATTGAAAATGCCTATGATAAACCAGCGAAAATCGTCGCAGTCCCAGCAGAGGATCTGGAAGAAACGGAGCCGGGACTTTTGCTTGAAGCCAAATCATTGATGCCGAAAATACATTTCGATTCGATGGACGTACTAATTGTAAATGAACTCGGAAAGGACATCTCGGGGGATGGAATGGATCCGAACATAACGGGTAATTTCGCCACTCCATATGCTACCGGGGGGCCAGATGTTAGACGGACCGTTGTTCTTGGACTTACTGAAAAAACTCACGGTAATGCAAACGGCATCGGCATGGCTGATATGACGACGAAGGCGGTCATGAATGAAATCGAATGGGAAAAAGGGTATGCCAATGCACTCACCAGCACAGTGACAGATGTAGTAAAGCTCCCGATGTTTTTAGATACGAACGAATTGGCTGTTAAAGCCGCTATCAAAACGTGCAATGCCTTCGATTTGAATAAGGTAAGAGTCGTAAGAATAAAAAACACGCTTGATATCGGTGAAATTTGGATTTCTGAAAGCATGTTGGAAGAAGCTTTAAAAAACAAAAATATAGAGATCCTGTCAGAACCAGAAGAATTGGCACTAGACTAAAAACCTTTTTTAATATTTTTAGAGAATGGAAGAATTAATTTGAAATCTGAAAAGGAGTGCTGAAATGACACACCTATATCCACTAATTGATAACGAAATAAACCCTTACCGCGATAATGTACAAGGAAAAGCAAATGAACCCATTACGGTTGCGGGTCTGTTGGACCGTTCGAAGCTGACGCTTGGCACCACATATGAAGGGGGCAAGCCTGATTGGACGCTTGAAGAAATTTATATGCGGCTAGAGAGGAATGCCCCGCGTATTGCAATTATCGGTGGTTCGTCCGATCACCCGGCCCATATAATGGATTATCAAACGTCGGCACGGGCGGCAATCCGCATCTGGCAAAACGGCGGCGTGCCGTTTCATTTCTCGACACCGGTAATGTGTGATGGAACTGCGCAAAACAATCAAGGAATGAGTTACTCTCTTCAGAGCCGGAATGCGGTTGCACAAATGGTTGTCAACCAGCTGGAGGCACACAGTTATCATGGTGCATTCGTCATTCAAGGGTGTGATAAGCAGCCTCTTGGAGTGGTAAGTGCACTAGCACATGTTGATCGTGTGCGCCGCAACCGTGGTGAAGCACCCTTTTTCGCAACATTTGCACCTGCTCACGTATTAGAAGGAGGTTCGATTCCAGCTGACGTGATAGAAGAACTGGAAACACTTGCAAAAAAAGCGGAAAGTAAAGGCGCAGCCGATGTAGCCGTTGATTTACGAGATACGATGGCATATATATTGCAATGTTCTTCGAATACTGCATTCCAGGGCGTGTTTGAACGGGCATATGAACGAGGAATATTGACGAAGGAACAGCATAAGTATTTTGAAATGAGACTTGCTGTCGCAACATGTGACGGGCAGGGAGGTGTATGTGCCTTTAATGGAACGGGCAATAGTTCACGTCATTTAGTGGCAGGCATGGGTCTCGTTCATCCAGCCGTTGAGCTATTAACCGATCCACCAACACAACGCCAAATTAACTCGGTACTTGATAGCTTTGCCGGCATGATAAATGACGAGCGCTACGGCGTGGCCAACATTGTCGCTACGAACATAAAAAATGCAATACGTATTCACAGCGCTTCGGGTGGTTCTACAAACTTAATGATGCATATTGTCGCAGGCATGCTTTATGCAGGATACAAATTCAGTTTATGGGACATTGATCGCATCCAGCATTTACATCCAATTCCAGATTTATTTGACTACAGTTTGACAGAAGGAAGGGACATTTATTCACTTGCCATGCAGTGTTGCAGCGGGAAAAGCAGGGGTATGGAAACACTTTTTTATGAACTTATTGAGAATGGCGTACCAATGGACCAGGATGCGCCGACTGTCGCAGCAAAAACTTGGAAAGAACGTCTTTCGATTACAAGTAGCCTAAAAGCGGTTAACGTAAAGAAAGATCAGGTCATTTTGTCCAGTCCACGCCGTGGATTCAGCGGTGTTGATGTATTAAAAGGAAACTTCTTTGAAAGCGCGGTTGTAAAGATCAGCGGAATGCCGACACCACAGCTTGACCAATTCGATGATAAGCTGGCATTTGTCCTTTATTACGAAAATGAAGATGATGCAAATAAAAGCCTACTCGATTCAAATCTGCTTTCAAAAATAAAGGAGCAAAAGCTTTTCGAACATAATCTATTGCTCGAATCTCTTAAATACAACAAGGAGTCGGAATGGTCTATTTTTAAATCTGCTACCTATGAGGAGCTATTTGACAGGATGGTTGAAGAGGGCACTTTGAAAATTGCAATCATTATTTCAGGGCAGGGGCCAGTAGCATTTGGCATGCCGGAAATGTTTACACCAATGCAGCATATCAATGCAAACCGTATTATGAAAAAAATCGCAACGATCATTAGCGACGGCCGCTATTCAGGTGTCACGTATGGTGCTGCCATAGGACATATGACACCAGAATCGTATGAAGGTGGCGGCATTGGTTTACTTAAATCAGGTGATGTAATTCACCTTCAGCTTCGTGACCGACGCATCGATTTTGTCGATTCTACTCAACTTAGTTCGGGGAAGGTTGTTCATGAATTTGCGGAACTTTTAAAAGAAGAAAGACAATCATTGGTAGCGGAACGCAAGCTGCGGATGAAAGTTCGACAAAAAATGGTTGCGGCCAGCAACAGGATGTTTGGACATACAGATGCAGCTAATGGTGTGGTCCCGATCGCTGTCATTGAAGATGCAGTACTGGATTATGAACAGGATATTTTACTCCAGGAAAAAAAAGTAGTAATAAAGTGAGGAATGCTCGTCATAAATCCGATAAGATAAAGGTAGACAGAATAGAAGGAGTGAGGAACGATGCCTATCATCCAATCGGTGGAGCGTGCCTTGAAAATATTGGATTTATTTGATGAGCGTGAGCGGGAACTAACTATCACAGAGATAAGTAAACGAATGAATCTGCATAAAAGTACGGTTCATTCACTATTAAAAACCTTACAGGTGCATCACTATATTTCACAAGGCGAAGAAAATGGGAAATACTCGCTCGGATTAAAGTTATTGGAGAGGGGAAGCGTTGTTGTGACCCATCTCGATTTGCGAAAGGTAGCTAGAAAACATCTTGAATGGCTTTCAGCAACAACGAATTTAACACTTCACCTTGTCATATTAGACGGGCAGGAAGGTGTTTATATCGATAAAGTGGAGGGCACTGGAGTAACCGTTTTATATTCCCGTATTGGCCGGCGTGTTCCAATCCATACGAGTGCAGTTGGCAAATCTCTTGTGGCAACCAAAACGGATAGTGAACTGGATTTGCTCTTAGACGGTTATGATTACACGGGACCGACAGAAAGATCAATTAGAACCAAGGAGCAGTTTTTAACGGAAATAGAAAAAGCGCGAATTGATGGCTATTCAATGGATAATGAAGAAAACGAACCGGGAATTTACTGTCTGGCTGTACCGATAAAAGATTATTCAGGAAAGGTTATCGCTGCAATGAGTGTATCGATGCCTGCATCTAAAGTAAACGAAGAAACACATGAGTATTACGTACGTCTCTTAAAGGAATGCAGCAGTAAAATTTCGCAGGAACTCGGTTATGAATATCAAAAAATTTAAATAGAGGTCTGCCATTTAGGAGGAACTAGCAAATGAGAATTATTCGCTATGTAAAAGAAAACAAGAAACAACTTGCTGCAGTTACAAATGAAAACAATGTGGTGGACCTTCCATTTACAGATTTTATGTCGTTGATTACAACGGCACGGCACGAAAACAGAACAGCGTTTGATATTGTAAAACAACTTGCCGACAAAGGAGAAACACAGCCATTGGAAGGTCTTCAATTAACAACTCCCATCGACGCACCGGAAGTATGGGCATCCGGCGTTACGTATAAAAAAAGCAAGGAAGCACGTAACTACGAAGCGACGCAAGGAAAACTTGACCGCCAAACGTTCTATGACAAAGTTTATGATGCAGTGCGTCCTGAGATTTTCTTTAAATCGACTGCAGCAAGAACTGTGGGCCCGAATGATCCAGTTTACTTGCGTTCTGATTCCAATTGGCAAATTCCGGAGCCGGAGCTTGGTCTTGTCATCGATAAAGAGGGAACGGTACTCGGGTATATCGCAGGGAACGACATGAGCTGCCGTGACATTGAAGGTGAAAATCCGCTTTATCTTCCACAGGCAAAGGTATGGAAAAACTCTTGTTCCATTGGACCTGCCATCTTGTTAAAAGAGGCTGTCCCGGATCCATATGAGCTTAAAATCATGTGCCGTATTTATCGAAATGAAGAAAAAGTATTTGAAGGTGAAGCGAAAGT
Organism: Peribacillus sp. ACCC06369; assembly: GCF_030348945.1. Lineage (NCBI taxonomy): Bacteria > Bacillati > Bacillota > Bacilli > Caryophanales > Bacillaceae > Peribacillus > Peribacillus sp. ACCC06369. The sequence continues at coordinate 2,919,252 of NZ_JAUCEN010000002.1, read as the reverse complement.
AAACCAACTGAAACGAAAATTGGAAGAGCTTGTCGACTATTTAGTCTTAGATAACACTGTTTTTGACGGATCCGTTTTACTAACAGGTACATGCGTGGTTCCGCCAAATGAATTTACATTGAAAGGCGATGACCGAATCGAAATTGAAATACCAGGGATTGGAGTGTTAAACAACCCGGTTATCCAAAGTAAAGCCGTTCAAACAATTTAAGGGGTGACAAAATGAGCGAGTATAAAACACTTTACTTAAGTACGAAAGATAGTGTAGCTGTCGCTTTATCCGAAATCCCCGCAAACACATCAGTAGTTGTGAAGGCAGACCTTGAAGAACTTGTCGTACCCATTCTTGAACCGATTCGTTTTGGACATAAGTTCGCAGTCAAAGCCATCGAACAAGGAGCAGACATAATTAAATATGGGGAAGTCATTGGTGCAGCCTCAGCTTTTATTCCCGCTGGTGCACATGTTCATGTCCACAATTTAGAAGGTAAAAGAGGAAGGGGTGACAAAATTGCTAAATGATAAAATGCAGTTTTGGGGCTACCGCCGTCCGGATGGCCGCGTCGGTATACGGAATCATGTACTGATTTTGCCAACGATAACATGCGCAACTCAAACAGCTCAGCGCGTCACAGAATTGGTGAGCGGAACAGTAACATTCATTCATCAGCATGGCTGTGCGCAAGTGGGCACTGATTATGATCAAACGGCCAGAACCTATGCGGGGATGGGCATGAATCCCAATGTATATGGTGTCATAGTACTCGGACTTGGCTGTGAAACACATCAGGCGCACCGTATTGGAGATGAAATTGCCAAATGCGGTAAACCAGTGGAAACTGTATCGATTCAGGATCATGGCGGCACTCTTCAAACCATTGCCGAAGTAGCTAAAATTGCGGTCAAAATGGTCCAGGATGCCTCGATGGTGCAACGGGAATTATGTGATTTTAGCGAGCTGATTGTCGGCACAGAATGCGGTGGGTCGGATGCATGCTCCGGCTTATCGGCGAATCCGGCAGTTGGGCGTACAAGCGATTTGGTCGTTCAGCAGGGGGGAACCGCAATATTAGCGGAAACGACTGAACTCATCGGTGCAGAGCATTTGATCGCTAACCGGGCGGCAAACGACCAGGTAGCCAAAAAAGCTTATGCCGTTATTAAAATGATGGAAGACCGCTCGATTCAAATGGGCGTAGACATCCGCACCGGAAATCCGAGTCCGGGAAACATTGAGGGAGGTCTTAGCTCACTCGAAGAAAAATCATTGGGGGCGGCTACAAAATCAGGCACAACCAGACTGGAAGAAGTCATTGATTATGCCCAGGTGCCCACAAAAAAAGGGCTGGTATGGATGGATACGCCTGGCCACGACATTGAGCAATTGACGGGAATGGTCGCAGGCGGTGCCCAAATTGTTCTCTTTACAAGTGGTAGAGGCACGCCAACGGGTTCTCCTATTTCACCCGTCATAAAAATCTCAACTAATACACCAATGTTTGACAGGATGAATGAAAATATGGATTTAAATGCTGGTACGATTGTAGATGGTTTAGAAACCGTTGATGAAGTGGGCAAGCGCATAATGGAAGAAATTCAACATGTTTCAAACGGAAAACTAACAAAAGCGGAGATATTAAAGCAGCATGACTTTGGTATTTGGAGAATTGGACCGACATTCTAAAACGAAAAAGGAGCTAAGGATTATGATATCAACTACATTTGCAACGAAAACATATAAAAATTTCATTAATAATGAGTGGGTGAATGCATCTTCTGGAAATACAATCGAAAGCATTAATCCAGCGGACAAAGAACCGGTAGGCTACGTTCAAAGCTCAACGGAAGATGACTTGAACAAAGCTGTAGCTTCTGCGCATAAGGCGAAGAGGGATTGGCGGAGGCTAGGGCAGTCTGCACGTGGACAAATCCTTTTCAAAGCGGCCAATATATTGGAAGGAAATCTAGATGAAATTGCCGAAACAATGACTCGCGAAATGGGTAAAACGTTACCGGAAGCAAAAGGGGAAACGGCACGAGGTGTTGCCATCCTGCGTTACTATGCTGGGGAAGGGATGCGGAAAGACGGCGATGTTATTCCATCATCCGATAAAGATGCCCTAATGTTTACGAAACGCACCCCACTTGGTGTTGTCGGGATAATCACGCCATGGAACTTCCCGGTTGCAATTCCTATCTGGAAAATGGCTCCTGCTCTTGTATATGGCAACTCAATCGTATGGAAACCTGCTACGGAGGGAGCCGTTACAGCAGCGAAAGTGATGGAATGCTTTACAAAAGCCGGCTTCCCTGAGGGCGTTGTGAACTTCATTACCGGTAAGGGATCGATCATCGGTCAAGGACTCATCGATCATCCGCTTTTAAATGCGATTACATTTACCGGTTCTGAAAGTGTTGGGCAGAGTGTCGCAAAATCAGCTTCCGCTCGCGGGATAAAATATCAGCTTGAAATGGGTGGCAAGAATCCAGTTATCGTCACGAAAGATGCGAACATCGACCAAGCAGTCGAGGCAGTCATCAGCGGCGGATTTCGATCTTCAGGCCAAAAATGTACAGCTTCAAGTCGTGTTGTTGTTGAATCGTCCGTCTATGATGAATTTAAACAAAAACTGGTAGATGCAGCAGCGAAAATTACAGTCGGCAACGGTCTTCAAGAGGGTATTTGGATGGGCCCATGTGCAAGTGAAAGCCAGTTCAATACGGTGACAGAGTACATTGAAAAAGGCAAGCAGGAGGGCGCGAAACTCATACATGGCGGGGAGATATTAACTGGCGGAGACTACGATAGAGGCTTTTTCATAACACCAGCGATTTTTGAAGAAGTGACGTCCGATATGGAGATTGCACAAGCAGAAATTTTTGGGCCAGTTATCGCGCTTATAAAAGCAACCGATCTTGTCGAAGCCATTGACTTGGCAAATAATACGAAATACGGATTGAGTGCCTCAATCTTCACATCAAATATTAGCTCAATTCTGGAATTCATCGATGAAATTGAAGCAGGGCTTGTCCGTATCAACGCAGAAAGCGCGGGCGTAGAGTTACAAGCACCATTTGGAGGGATGAAAGCATCGAGCACGGGTTCACGAGAGCAAGGTGAAGCGGCGAAGGAATTTTATACAGCAATAAAAACTGTTTTCATTAAAGGTTCTTAACAAGTATAACGACATAGAATTTCATTATTCCAGAACAAAGCCAGGGCAATATAGTACAACGAAAGCACGGACATCCTCGTAAATAATTCGGAATAATCAGACTACAGAATTGGTTATGTGAAAATTCCGGATAAACCGGGTCTTGGAGATTGATGAGGGAAAATTGAAGCAGTCAGCAGAAACCGGACATGATTGGACAAACCAAATTTGGCGTCATGAAGTCGGGAGCATCGCTGAATAGTAATAAAAGGAGGCAAAACAATGAACTTTCATGGCATCATTCCACCGGTAGTCACCCTATTTGATGAAACGGGGAACTTAGATATACCACTGAACAGAAGTTATATCGACTTATTAATTTCAAAGAATATTGACGGTATTTTGTTGATGGGAAGTTCAGGTGAGTTCTCATCACTTACAACGGAAGAAAGAAAATTATACGTACGTGAAATGATAAATCACATTAACGGACGGGTGCCTGTGATGGTTGGCGTCGGACATACCTCATTAAAAGAGGTACTTGAATTAACTTCTTATGCTGAAGAACATGGAGCGAACGGCGTTCTCGTAGTCAACCCATATTACTGGAAGCTATCTGACGAGCAACTATACCGACATTTTTCCAGTGTCGCGAATCATACGAATCTGCAAGTTTTCATTTATAACATTCCGCTCTTAACAGGACAAAATTTATCAATCGAATTGATTAAAAAATTAGCCGAAGATCATTCAAACATTACTGGGATTAAAGAGACGGTCAGTGATTTCGGCCACCTTCGTCAAGTGCTGGAGGAAGTGAAGAATGTTCGCAGTGATTTCCGCGTCTTCTCTGCGTTTGACGAGCATTTGCTTCCGGCTCAAATGATTGGTGCAGCGGGGAGCATCAATGGAAGCGCTGTTTTTATGCCGGAAATATCCGTTGATTTATATGAATCGTATCAAAAAGGTGATCTTGCTGAAGCACAGAAATATCATCAAGTGATTTCAAAACTGATGGATGTGTACAATTACGGTCCAACATTTTTTACAGCCATGAAAGAAGCCGTTCATCAGCGCTGGTTTGACGTGCCGGCTGGACACCGTTCTCCATGTGATGTATACCCTGCTGATTTGAGTGATAAAGTAGCTGCTCTTTTAAAAATTTTAGACATGAAGGAAGGCGTCCAATAATGAAAGAATCACGCGAATTGCTCGAACAATTAGGCTACCCATCAACTGATCTTAAAGAACTTCCGACCTCAACGAAAACATTTCCAGATGGCGCTCAATACCGCATTGAACTCCCAAGTGTAGAAGGACCAGCTGCTCTAAAAGAAACACTGAAAGAAATTGACCGACTCGGATTGACCATTCACCGAATATCACAAGGAAGCGGCATCATGCTTCAAACGGATGATGAAATTAAAGAAATGTGTGAATTGACAGCAGAGCGCGGTATGGAGCTGAGTTTGTTTGTCGGCCCCAGGGGTTCATGGGATGTAAGTGCGGGACCGCTTACGCCGGGAGGAAAATCACAGGGAATCCGCCATGAAGGCTCCGACCAGCTTGTTTATGCAATGGAAGACCTGAAAAGAGGAGCGGCGCTTGGTCTTCGCGGTGCGTTAGTTGCGGATGAAGGACTTCTTCTTATAACGAAGGAGATGAAAAAACACGGACAGCTCCCGGAAGATTTTGTTGTTAAAGTATCGGTTCAAATGGGACCAGCCAATCCAGTATCCGTTAAATTAATGGAAGACATCGGTGCGGATACCTACAACGTGCCACCTGCATTAACGCTGTCTAAACTTGCAGCGATCCGACAATCAATAGACATTCCAATTGATTTATACGTAGAAGTGCCGGATACCTTCGGCGGCTTTCTTCGCTATTATGAAATACCGGAAATCATCCGTACATTGGCGCCTGTATACATCAAGTTTGGCCTTCGGAATCACCCTGACGTATACCCATCAGGGAAACAATGGGAAAGTACGAACATCTCACTCGCCCAGGAACGTGTACGCCGTGCCGCAATTGGAATTCAAATGATTGAACGATATTATCCAGAAGCTAAAACATCGAAACTTGGCGCTGAAGGACTTGGTATTGCGAAAGTCGAAAAAGCAGCAGTGAAATAATTGATTTTTCACCTGAAACGGGAGGAATCCCCCTGCCTTTAAGGGGGTTATTACCATCTATAGGAGTGGAGTCTAATGGCCTTTAAAATATTATTAACTGATTATGAATTTGAACATTTGAAATATGAAGAAGACGTGTTTCGAGAAAGCGGATTGGACTTTGATTTTATTAAAGCACAATGCAAAACAGAAGAAGAAGTTATTGAGCTGGCAAAGGATGCGGACGCAATACTAAATCAATATGCCCCTGTTTCTCGTCGCGTAATTGCATCACTCGAAAACGCGAAAATCATATCCCGCTACGGTGTCGGGGTCAATACAATTGATCTCGATGCGGCAAAAGAAAAGGGGATTACGGTTGCCAATGTTCCGGATTATGGCATGGAAGAAGTTTCGAATCATGCATTGGCACTATTGCTTTCATGGTCACGTAAAGTGACGCTGTTAAACAATGAGGTGAAAAGAGGTAACTGGGACTTTAAAGTGGCTGTACCGATTCATCGTTTTAACGAACAAACGGTTGGAGTTCTCGGTTTTGGCCGCATTCCGCGCCGTTTCATTGAAAAGGTGAAACCGCTGGGCTTTAAAACTGCTGCTTATGATCCATTTGTATCGTCGGCAGAGATGGCTGCTGTCGGCGTTCAAAAAATGGATCTCGATGAAATTATTCGTGAAGCCGATTATTTGTCGGTCCATGTACCCTTAATCGATGATACGTTCCATCTGATTAACGAGGAGCGCCTTAAACAAATGAAGAGAAATGCGGTCATCATTAACACCGCACGTGGACCGATAATCGATGAAACAGCACTTTCTGATGCACTTGAAAGAGGGGTAATTGCAGGTGCAGCACTTGATGTGACAGAAAATGAGCCAGTCCGCATCGATAGCCCACTACTCACTATGGACAATGTCATTATTACACCGCACAGCGCCTGGTATTCTGAGGAAGCGATGGTTGAACTTCGTCAAAAAGCAGCAAGAAATATCGTTCAGGTCTTAAAAGGGGAAAAAACACCATACGCTTTGACGTAAGAAAGGGAGGAATTATGAAAATAGTCACTTTTTCCGTACAAGACGAACAGCACATTGGCCTAGTTCAAGATGATCGAATTATTAGTTTAACGGCTCTAGGTTCAGATGAATTTCCTGCTTGTATGAAAAAATTCATAGAACGAGGCAGCGAGTTGCGTACACGTGCTGAACAGTTAATCGAGCAACGGGTAAATGACGATGCGATATTCAGACTGTCAGAAGTAAATGTCCTGCCGCCAATTGCACAGCCGGAAAAAATCATTTGCGTCGGGCTTAACTATATTGATCATTGCAAGGAAACCGGGATGGAGCGACCTGCTTCGCCGGTCATTTTTTCAAAATATGCGAATGCGATTGCCGGCCATAACGATGCGATTGAAATCCCAATTAATTCAACCGAGGTCGACTTTGAAGCAGAGCTTGCGGTTGTCATTGGAAGAGAAGCGAAACATGTGTCAGAAGAAGAGGCGAATGACTATGTTTTTGGCTATACAATTATGAATGATATTAGCGCCCGAGATTTGCAATTTCAGGACGGCCAGTGGTCAAGAGGCAAAACGGCGGACACATTTGCTCCATTTGGGCCTGTTGTCGTTACACATGATGAAGTGGGCGATCCCCATAATCTAGCGATTTCGCTTGAATTAAACGGTGAAATTATGCAGGATTCAAATACCAGCAACCTAATTTTTACGGTTCCGAAAATCATATCATTTTTATCACAATCCATGACACTTAAACCAGGTGATTTGATTGCAACTGGTACACCACCTGGCGTTGGAATGGGACGCAATCCGAAAATCTGGTTAAAAAACGGTGATCGGTTGAACGTCAGTATTGAAAAGATCGGCACGCTTTCCAATCACGTAATAGCCTGACAAGAGAAAGAAGATGGTGCCATGGACGTTGTAACAAAAAAAATCTTAAAGGGCCGCTTCCTCACATCACATCACGCTTATGCGAGCTGGCGGTGTCAACCTTGACAACCTCACTTTTTTTTAGACTGCTGCCAACGCGGAGGGACTTGGTGGTTCATTGATCAATCCTGCGAATTTGATTTCAGGTGATGACTACTCCAGGCTGTCAGAAACTGCAAAAAAATTCTCGGCAAACGTAAAAAAAACTATAGCTTGCCGTCGTTTATATGGGTGTCACTTTAATAGCGCTGGGAATGAAAAATAGCTGTGTATTTCATCCTTTCCGGCAAATTTGCAAAAGTATCTCGGCAATCTTTTAGTGGTCCAGCAGGGTGTTATTTCTGGTGGAACATAAAATAAATTCAGAAATCCTCAAACCAGAAAGGAGAAAAGTGCTATGTTACTAGAAAAGTACAGAAACCTGCAGGCTATTCTCCAAAAAATGGAGACGGTTGTGGTCGCTTTTTCAGGAGGCGTGGACAGCACGTTTTTGCTTAAAGTCGCTATTGATACATTGGGTTATGATAATGTGTTAGCCATTACAGCAGATTCGGAAACCTATCCTTCGAGCGAGTTGAATGAAGCACTTATGCTATCAAAATGGATTGGCGCCAACCATCGTGTCATTCAAACTTCGGAGTTAGCCATTCCTGGATATACAGCAAATAACCAAAATCGCTGCTACTTTTGTAAAAGTAGTTTATTTGAACACTTGCGTCCTATTCTTGAAGAATATGAATTTAATAATATTATTTATGGTGTTATTGCTGATGATGCTAACGAATTTCGTCCAGGTATGAAAGCTGCTAAAGAAAAAGGAATCAGGGGCCCGCTTCAGGAAGCCGACTTGTTCAAAGAAGAAATAAGAGTATTGTCCAAGGAAGCAGGTTTGCCAACCTGGAATAAACCGTCATTTGCTTGCCTATCCTCACGTATAGCCTATGGAGATATCATTACAAAGGAAAAATTGACGAAAGTGGATAAGTCAGAGGCTTACTTAAAATCAATGGATATTCACCAGGTACGAGTCCGGACGCATGGGGAGACGGCCCGAATTGAAGTCGAACCCGCTGATATGCCGCGAGTGCTACAATATCATGTCGCGATTACGAAACGGCTGAAGGAATTCGGTTATAAGTATGTATCGTTGGATCTCACTGGCTATAAGAGCGGGAGTATGAATATAACGCTTGAAAAGGAAGAGATGTTATGATTGACGACATTTTAGAGCAGGTTCAAAATGGTACATTGACTGCAGCGGAAGCAAAGGGAAAACTTGCATCCTATGAAAATTTAGGATTTGTAAAAATCGATCACCATCGTAAAAAGAGACAAGGATTTCCCGAAATTGTATTTGGAGAAGGGAAAACAGCTGAACAAATTTTAATGATCGTCCAATCGCTGCGGATAAGGAATAATTCCGTGCTTGTGACGCGTATTTCTCGGGAAAAAGCGGTATTTGTACAAAAAGAATGTAGTGATTTTGAGTATAACGAGATTGCACGGACACTTGCATGGGTTAAAGAAAAGCCGAAATCCGACGGTACATATATCGCAATAATATGCGCCGGGACTTCAGATTTGCCGGTTGCTGAAGAAGCAGCCGTGACGGCCGAAACTCTAGGTATTCCAGTCAGGCGTATTTACGATGTTGGTGTTGCTGGGCTGCACCGCCTCCTTGATCATATTGACGAGATACGAAGTGCTACCGTTTCAGTTTGTGTCGCGGGTATGGAAGGGGCACTACCAAGTGTGTTAGGAGGCCTTGTCATGAATCCAATTATTGCTGTGCCGACAAGTGTCGGGTACGGTGCGAATTTTAACGGTTTATCGGCCCTTTTATCGATGCTCAATTCATGCGCATCAGGTGTAAGTGTGGTAAACATCGATAATGGATTTGGTGCGGCCTACAATGCAGCGCTTATTTACAAACTTGTACATAAAAAGGAGATCAATGATGATGAGGACATTATATTTTGACTGCTTTTCTGGCATAAGCGGAGATATGGTAATTGGTGCGTTGATTGATGCAGGTGCAGATCCTTTACAAATGGAAGAAGAGTTAAAAAAGCTGAACATAGATGAAGAATATACTCTGTCGTGGGGGAAGGTCGTCAAAAATGGCATTAGGAGTACTAAATTTGATGTCATTCTCACCAGTGGATCAGAGGAACCACATGAACACGAACACAGTCACGAACATAGTCATGAAAACAGCCAAAGTAATCGACATGAACACAGTCATAGCCATGAGCATAACCATACCCATGAACACGAACACAATCATAGCCATGTGCTTCACAATCATCATGGCAGCCGTACGTACAAACAAATTGTGGAGGCAATAAATGAGGCTAACTTTAATGAATCGGTATCGAACATGTCACTCGCCATTTTTAGGAAGATTGGTGAAGCGGAAGGGCACATACACGGGCTTCCTCTCGAAAAAGTTCACTTTCACGAGGTAGGAGCGGTAGATTCCATAATAGATATAATCGGCGCAGCAATTTTAATCAATCAGCTAGGTATCGAATCAGTTCAGTCATCAGCCATTCCCACGGGGTCTGGACATATACATATTGATCACGGCATATATCCGGTTCCTGCACCTGCCACTCTTGAAATATTAAAAGGGGTACCAATTGCCGCAAACGATATTCGTTCTGAATTAACAACGCCGACCGGTGCTGCCATCTCTGCGGTTTTGGCTGAAACATTTGGCTCGCTTCCAGCCATGACTGTCGAATCGATTGGCTATGGAGCGGGAACAAAAACATTTGAAAATCATCCGAACGTCCTTCGCATTATCATCGGGGAGATTCAATGAACCGCCCACCTGATCATGAGCATCTTGATGGACAAATGGTAAAAATGGAAGTTAACCTGGATGATATTTCCGGTGAATGGCTTGGACATGTAATGGATTTGCTGTTTGAATCAGGAGCAAATGATGTATATTATACGCCAATCTTCATGAAAAAAAATCGACCAGGGGTGTTATTGCAACTTCTCTGTTCACAGCAGATGATTTCGAAAATGAAGAAAATATTATTTGCTGAAACGACGACGCTTGGTATACGCTACTATCCGCTTACCGTGCACCGGCTCGAACGATCTTTTTTCAATGTGCATACACAATGGGGGAAAGTGACGATAAAGAGAGGGGTCCATGAGGGTTTGCCCATGCAGCAGGCACCCGAATATGAAGATTGCCGTAAAATTGCCATGCAAAACAAAATACCGCTTAAACGGGTGTATGAAGAAGTATGGAAGTGTCTCGGGGAGGTGGTGGAAAAATGAGTTTCGTTTCGATTCTCACATTAGGCTTCCTATTGGGGATAAAACATTCGTTAGAGCCGGATCACGTTATTGCAGTTGCAACCACAGCAGGAAATACGAAAAAAATATCACGTTCCACTCTAACGGGGGTGTATTGGGGAATAGGCCATACATGTACCCTGTTTCTTACAGGGATGCTGTATATTTGGATGAAAGGGGAAATTCTGGAGTCGTTAAGCATGACGTTGGAATTCGGTGTTGGTGTTATGCTAGTTATACTTGGGGCGAAAAGTTTATTTAAGGACCGCCTTAATATCACGAACGACCATGATGGATTACGTCCTTTTTTGGTTTCTGCATTAATTGGGTTCGTCCATGGTCTCGCCGGCAGTGCCGCAATGGTCATCCTAACGATGTCTACCGTTACCGGTATAGGTGAAGGATCCATCTATATAATTATATTTGGCGCAGGGACGATTATTGGGATGCTGTGTTTTACAACTATACTGGGCATACCGTTTGCTTTGAATGGAAAGAATATCGGTTTAAACCGAACCTTCATCAAACTGGCGGGAGCTATAAGTTTTGGATTCGGTCTTTATTATATATACAAATTGGGTGTGACAGAAGGATTGTTTGCGCTTTGGGCGAATTAATATAGCATAAAGGGAATCTCAGGCTGTCTGTAACGCATAGACAGTCTCTTTTTTTATTAAGTTCACAATATGTTTCCGAGGGGTTTCTCTTGGTTGAGATAAGGGGGAAATGGTCTCGTTGGTTTCCGTTCAAGGCGAATTTGATGCAACAAAAGTTGGATGGCACAGCTAACAAAAGGCCTGTGCAAATGGGGACACTACAATGGACTTGTTCATACATTGGTTGTTTGGCCGGTATCATACGTAATACGCTATTGTACATGTATAAAAAAACTATGACACTACAATTCCTTTTTTTAATAAGGATAGTAGTGTCATAGGAAAAGATTCGGAAACAAGGTAATGCGGTTGCCGCTAGGCAGATATCCCTTTATTTTTCCTTTGAAGAATCCAAATTTCCATTGCCCCGGAGCCCAGCAATACACCTGAAACAATGAAAATCAGTCCAATGAAGTGTGCAGGCACTATGGCTTCATTAAGGAAAAATGCTGCCCCTAACAGAGAGAATAAAGTGTTTAAGTTAAGAAAAATGGATGATTCTGCTGCGCCTACCTGACCAATTGCATAATTATAGCCCATGTGCCCAAGGGCAGTGGCAAAAATAGCGGAGAAAAAGAAAGCTCCCCAGATGGAATGCGGTGCAGTTGCCAGTGAAGATAAGCCATCAGGCTCTTTCCATAAGCTGATGGCAAAAAGGATAAAAGACCCGATCAGCATCATGTAGCCGGTTAATAATCGTGGATCCATTGTTTTGGATGCTTTATTAATAAGAATGAAACTTAACGCCTGTGACAGAATTGAAAGCAAAATATCAATGTCCCCCAGATTAATAGAATGTATTCCTCCACTTCCTGCCATAACGGTAAAACTCACTCCTAAAGCACCGCATATAAAGCCAAGAAGCCGGATTAATGTGGGCTTTTTGCGAAAGAATATCATAGTCAATACGACAGTCAAAATAGGGCCCATGCCCAAAATCAGCCCAGCATTCGAAGCGGAAGTCTTCGTTAATCCCTCAGCTAAAAAATAATGATGAAAAACGACACTCAAAAGTGCTCCTCCAAAAACGTAAAAAAGTTCACTTTTTTTAGGAAGACGTATTAGACCAAGAAAGAAAAGGATAATAATGACTACAAGGGAAGCTGTAAAAATTCTCAATGATGTTATTGTTACGGGCTGTGTATTCGCAACTAAAATTTTAATAACTGAAACGTTCAATCCCCATGTGATCATAATTCCCGTAAGTAAGATGTAAATTTTCACAAAACTCATTCAAAACAACCTTTCAAACTTATTTAACAATTGATATATTATACAACTTACTCCAAATTAATAGCAAAGAGTAAAATTTTAATAAGATATCCAGGTTAAAAAATCAGAAACTGATAATCAATTAAAAATCCAATACCGATTTTACGTAATATGGATATTTACCATGGTTTAAGCTGAAATATGCATGGGAATAGGTCGAATAAAAATAAAATTACAAATTATCAAACTTTTCTATTGTTTTTGGTAGGGTTTTCATTTACAATTTCCTTATGATTTACCAAACCGGTTTAGTAATTAACTAAATCGATTTAGTGGGTATGATCACATGTTTTACTTTTTACTTGAGTGTTCGAAAGAAGGAGGTACTGTATTGTCAAAATATGGTGTTTTAACGCTCGGCGACGCCATGATTACGCTAAATCCGGAAGAAACAGGACCTTTAAGATTTGTTACCCGTTTTGAGCGAAAAGTAGGAGGCGCTGAACTCAATTTTGCGATTGGCTGTGCAAGGCTTGGCATGAGGGCAAAATGGTTAAGCCGTTTAGGCAAGGACGAGTTCGGTAGAGTCATATATAATTTCGCACGCGGGGAAGGCGTGGACATGAGTGATGTTGCCTATGTAGATGGATATCCAACATCCATTAACTTTAAAGAAATCCGGGAGGATGGTTCCGGAAAGACATTTTATTACCGTTATCAATCTCCCATTCTGACTTTAAAGCCGGAAGATATAACGGAGAAGATGTTTGAAGCGATTGATATAGTCCATCTTACTGGAGTTTTCTTGGCTATAGACCCCAAAAATGTGGATATTGCCAAAAGGGTGATGGAAATAGCGGAACAAAAAAATATCCCTGTTTCGTTTGATCCGAATATCCGATTGAAACTATGGTCCATCGAGGAAGCGAGATCGGTTTATTTCGATATTTTCCCATATGTGGATATTTTGCTTACAGGTTTAGATGAAATAAAATTGATAACTGGAAATGACACTGAAGAATCATTGGCGGAATTTGCAAAACTGAATGATATTGATCAGCTGGTCATCAAAGACGGGAAACATGGTTCAAAACTATATACAAAAAGAGAATGGCATGAAAAAGAAGCCTTCCCTGTTATACCGGTAGATACTGTTGGAGCGGGGGATGGATATGATGCCGGTTATATATACGGATATCTTCATGGCCTATCCATCGATGAAAGATTGACATTCGCTAATGGTGTAGGAGCTCTTGTCACAACTGTTTCAGGGGACAATGAAGGTTTACCATATTTAGATGAAGTAATGCCTTTCATACAGAATGAGGCTGTTATTGAAAGATAGAAGACTGAAAGCAATGAGGGGATAAAATGACAACAGTAACGATACAAGCTGAGGAAGCAAAACGATTAGTCATAAAACAACTGACCAAAGTGGGTTTAAATGAAGAAAATGCCGGAAAAATCGCGGAGGTATTGGTTCATGCCGATCTAAGAAATGTCAATTCCCATGGTGTTTTGCGAACGGAGCATTATGTAAACCGTTTACTGGCAGGAGGTATAAATCCCGATGCACAGATTTCCTACCAAAAGACAGGGCCTGTTACCGGTGTGGTTGATGGAGATGATGGATTTGGGCATGTCATTGGCGAAGTGGCCATGGACCATGCGATTGAAATGGCTCGGAATAATGGAGTGGGCATGGTGACTGTTTTTAATAGCAGCCATTGCGGAGCACTAAGCTATTTCGTTCAAAAAGCCACTGATGCAAAGTTGATAGGCATTGCGATGTCACATACCGATAAAATTGTGGTCCCTTTTGGAGGAAAAACCTCATTTCTTGGTACAAACCCAATCGCTTATGGAGTTCCTGCTAAAACAAAGAAACCCTTTATCCTTGATATGGCAACTTCCCATGTTGCATGGGGGAAAATCCTTCAGGCGCGTGAAGAAGAAAAGGAAATCCCTGAAGGATGGGGAGTGGATGAAAATGGAGCTGCGGTCACAGACCCAAATAAAGTCGTTTCCCTTTCAACTTTCGGCGGCCCGAAAGGCTATGGTCTATCCGTAATTGTAGATGTGTTTTCTGGATTATTGGCAGGCGCGGCATTTGGTCCGCACATTGGGAAAATGTATGACGATCTTGATAAGAAACGGAAGCTGGGACACTATTTTTGTGTAATTAATCCTTCGTTCTTTACGGATACCGATATATTTTTAGGACAAATGGATCATATGATTGAAGAACTGCAACAGGTTGAACCTGCTCCAGGATTCGAACGCGTATATGTACCGGGTGAGATTGAACAAATCAATGAAGAAAAAAACCTGAAACAAGGTATAACGATAGCTGCAAGTGTTTATGAATTTCTTACAAAGTAGGTGGAAGAAATGAAAGCGGTTCAAGTACGTAAAGCTCATGAGCTTATCATTCAAGAAGTGGAAAAACCCCGGATTTCGAACTCAACGGATGTACTTGTGAAAGTAAAAAGAGTCGGGATCTGTGGATCGGATATGCATATTTACCATGGTACGAATCCCCTTGCAACTCTGCCGCGGGTAGTTGGGCATGAGGTAGCGGGAGAAGTTGTGGAGATAGGTCAAGGTGTCGCGGGCATAAAAGTGGGGGACCACGTTGTTATTGAGCCAATCAGTTATTGTGGGGAGTGTTACGCTTGCCGTAAAGGTCGCCAAAATGTTTGTGAAAAACTGTCCGTTTTTGGCGTGCATGAAGATGGTGGGATGAGGGAATGGTTCGTCCTTCCCGAGAAACAATTACATGTTGTGGATTCCGCTTTAACTTGGGAAGAAATAGTATTGGCTGAGCCTTATACAATTGGCGCACAGGCCGTTTGGAGAGGCGAAGTGGAGGAAGGGGAAACAGTGCTTATCCAAGGAGCAGGCCCTATTGGGATTTGCATATTAAAGATGGCAAAGCTTCAAGGTGCATCAGTGATGATCACGGATTTAAGTGATGAGCGTTTGGAATTCGCTAAAGTAAGCGGCGCCGATATTACCGTCCATGCGGGAAAAGAAGATGTTCAAAAGCGAGTACAGGAATGGACGAAGGGCGAAGGGGCCAACGTCGTCATTGATGCAGTATGCTTGCCGATGACATTTGAATTGTCATTCGATGTCGTATCAACGGCTGGCCGGATTGTCGTACTGGGTTTTGATGAACGTCCTGCATCCGTTTCCCAGCTGCCAATCACTAAAAAGGAAGTATCGGTAAAAGGATCTAGATTGCAAACCAACCAGTTCCCAAAAGTGGTCAAGCTGTTAAATGAAGGCAGACTAAGACATGAAGGTTTAGTTACCCATACATTTTCACTCGATGATATCCAAGAGGCATTTAATTTTGTTGAAAATCATCCAGAACAAGTTCGAAAAGCGATCATCGTTTTTAATTAAGGGGGTATGAGTTATGGATAAACATTCAATTATTCATCGAATAATGGAAACGAAAGTAGTGGCTGTTATCCGTGGGCAAGATGCAGGGGAGGCAGTAAAACTTTCGAAAGCAGCTGTGGATGGCGGTGTTCGGGCAATAGAATTGACTTACACAACTCCGGGAATTGAAGAAGCTTTCAAAGAATTGCAGAATACGAATGCACTTTTAGGAGCAGGCTCGGTACTGGATTCTGAAACGGCACGACATGCGATTTTAGCTGGTGCCAATTTTATCGTCAGTCCCTATTTTGTCAATGGTGTTGCTGAGCTTTGTAATCGATATGGCATTCCCTATATGCCTGGTTGCATGACAGTTAGAGAAATGGCTATGGCATTGGAAGCAGGTTGTGATGTTATAAAATTATTTCCGGCAAACCATTTTGAACCTTCTTTCATCAAGTCGGTTAATGGTCCCCTGCCCAATGTAAGGATCATGCCAACGGGCGGAATTAATTTGGACAATATGAAGGACTGGCTGAATGCAGGCGCGGTATCAATCGGTATCGGCAGTGACTTGAACAAAGCCTATAAGAATGGCGGCTATGAGGCAGCAGTGGAGTTAAGCAGAAAATACATGCAGAAAATTGCGGAATGATGGAGGTGCATGATGAACATTACATTTAGATGGTACGGGAAAGACAATGATACTGTTTCATTGGAGCACATTAAACAGATTCCTGGAGTGAAAGGGATTGTCTGGGCACTACACCAAAAACCTGTTGGTGAGGTATGGGAAAAGGAAGAAATTAAAGAAGAAATCGAGTATATCCAATCATTTGGTTTTCACACGGATGTCGTGGAGAGTGTAAATGTCCATGAATCGATAAAATTGGGTAACGAAGATCGCATGATATATATAGAGAAATACAAAGAGACGATTCGCAATCTTTCGGAAGCTGGTGTGAAAGTCATTTGTTATAACTTCATGCCGATCTTTGATTGGACTCGGACGGAAATGTTCCATCCTTTGGAAGATGGCTCAACTGCCTTATTTTATGAAAAGGCGAAAGTGGATACGTTAGATCCGCAAGATTTAATTCGTACTGTAACCGAAGCTTCAGATTTAACTTTACCCGGTTGGGAACCCGAAAAGATGGATCAAATTTCTGAATTATTCGAAGCTTACAAGGCTGTGGACGAGGAGCAGCTATGGGCGAATCTTGAAATATTCCTTAAAGAAATATTACCTGTTGCCGAGGCTTGCGGTATAAAAATGGCAATACATCCTGATGATCCGCCATGGTCCATTTTTGGCTTGCCAAGAATCATCACCGGAGAATCGAGTTATGAAAAACTGATCTCGATTTCGGATTCGCCGTCGAATGCGTTTACCATGTGTACAGGCTCGATGGGGGCAAACCCAAAAAATGATATGGTCCAAGTAGCTAAAAAGTATGCAAACCGTGCACCTTTCTCCCATATACGCAATGTGAAGATTTATGAAAACGGTGACTTTGTGGAAACGTCCCATCATACTCAAGATGGTTCCATCAATATACAGGGTGTTGTGGAAGAATTGAATAAGCAAAATTATACGGGTTATGTCAGACCGGACCACGGCCGCCATATTTGGGGAGAAGTTTGCCGCCCAGGTTACGGTTTATATGACAGAGCACTGGGAATCATGTATTTGCTAGGTTTATGGGATGCATATGAAGCTACTAAATTAGGTGAAAAATCATGATTCCCATCCATGAAAACCTAACAAACAGGGTAGCGGTAATCACTGGAGGCAGTGGTGTATTATGTTCCAAAATGGCTGTGGAATTGGCCCGTCATGGTGTCAAGGTAGCGATATTGAATAGAACCGCTGAAAAAGGGCAAGAAGTGGTCGAACTCATTGAACAATCTGGGGGCGCTGCGATATCCATCGCGACAGACGTTTTGGATAGAACTTCATTGGAGAATGCAAGGGAGAAAATAATAGAAACATTCGGTAGAGTTGATCTATTAATAAATGGAGCGGGAGGCAATCACCCTGATGCCATTACAGCTCCAGAGAAATATGGGGAAGAAGCGGAAGGAAAATCCTTTTTTGATTTGGATGAAAATGGTTTCTCTCAAGTTTTTGCCAGCAATTTCACCGGTACATTTTTGGCCAGTCAGGTTTTTGGAAAAGAGTTATTGCAAGTGGAAGCACCAGTTATCGTAAACGTATCTTCCATGAGCTCCTACGCTCCAATGACTAAAGTACCAGCATATAGTGCTGCCAAAGCTTCGATAAATAATTTCACCATGTGGATGGCTGTCCATTTTGCCGAAGAGGGTTTACGAGTGAATGCCATTGCTCCGGGATTCTTTTTGACGAAGCAAAACCGGGATCTGTTGCTTAACGAAGATGGGAGCATGACAAAAAGGTCTAATAAAATCATTACCGCGACACCAATGAAGCGTTTTGGTCAGCCTGAAGATTTACTCGGTACTTTGCTGTGGCTCGTTGATGAATCCTATTCGGGTTTTGTCACGGGAATAACGGTACCTGTCGATGGGGGCTTCATGGCATACTCAGGCGTCTGAATTCAGTTCCAAAAAAAACAATCAAGTGACCGATTGTACATTAATTCAATTAGTTCGAGGGTAAGGGAAATTGACTTTTTTACTGCATCAGAAGGTGATTGTAAAGCTTTACTAATTATAATAAAATATTCCTTATATAAATAAGCCATATTGTTTTATGGCTTTAGGCAGAGAAATGAAAAAACACGACAGGAATGAATGAAAATGAAAACCATTACAATTACTGATGTCGCCAATCACGCGAAAGTATCAAAAAGCACGGTTTCCCAATACCTGAACAAGCGATACGAATATATGAGTGAAAAAACCAGGAAAAAAATTGAAGAAACTATAGAAGAGTTAAATTATCAGCCTAATATAATTGCGCGCAGTTTAAAACAAAAATCCACTTTTACAGTTGGGGTAGTGGTTGCCAACATCCTTCATACGTTTTCAACGCAAGTTATTAGAGCTATAGAAAACTACTTTTATGAACAAGGGTTCCATATTATCGTATGCAATGCAGATGATAATCCTGAAAAGGAAAAAAATTATATTGAAATGCTAAGAGCTAAACAAGTGGATGGGATCATCATTTTTCCCACAGGGGATAATCTGGATTTATATAAACGGATGAAGAGTGATCAATTCCCGATTGTTTTCATGGATAGGACGATCGAGGAATTAAATATTGCAACAGTCATGCTCGATAATCACCTTGCTTCCAAGTTAGCCATTGATCGGTTTGTTGAAAGGGGTTTTGAAAACATTGCAATCATGACCACTTCAATAATACGCGATATCAGTCCCCGAATCGAACGGATCCAAGGGTACAAGGATTCACTCGCGTCACATGGGATACCATTTAATTCTGAATATATTAAAACAGTGAACGTAGATGAAATCCCGAATGCACTTTCAGAATTTTTCGAATTGGAAAAGCCGCCTCAAGCCATATTGGCAGGAAATGATATCGTCCTTAATGAGGTATTGCGTTATATGAAACAGCACGAAATCAACATACCTGATGACATAGCGGTCATAGGAATCGATGATGTACCGTATGCCAGTTTCTATACACCGACCATCACAACGGTTAATCAGCCAGCCATTGAAATGGCCAACTTGGCAGCAGAGTTACTGCTTAGTCAAATCAATAAAACAGGAAATGAGGATACAAGTGTCCATCGCTTGAAACCGACTTTGCTTTCAAGGAATTCTTGTTAGAACCGGATGTAAGAATTCCCGTGAAAAAGAAAGCGCTTAATTGCGGGAATTCTAAACCGATTTAGTTATAGGTCATATAGGCTTTACTCTTGGTTATTAAATGGAAACGTTTCCAAAAATGCGTCTGCATTTATTGAAGCGTATAGGGGGGTACTTTATGTTTTCAAATGGTAGAGGAATGGTCATCGTTTTCTTGTTCTTGGCAGGGGTAATAAATTATCTGGACCGATCTGCACTGTCCATTGCGGCTCCGTTCATCCAAGATGATTTATCTTTAACTGCAACACAGATGGGAATTATCTTTAGTAGCTTTTCTGTTGGATATGCCATCTTCAACTTCCTTGGAGGAATGGCGTCCGATAGATGGGGTGCGAAGCTAACGCTTTTTGTTGCGATGATCGTTTGGTCTTTATTCAGTGGTGCACTTGTACTTGCTGTCGGTTTTGCGAGTATGATAGTCATCCGCATACTGTTTGGGATGGGCGAAGGTCCTCTTTCGGCAACAATCAATAAAATGGTTAATAACTGGTTCCCAGCGAATCAGCGGGCATCTATCGTTGGTTTAACGAATAGCGGGACACCGCTTGGTGGCGCAATTGCAGGTCCAATAGTTGGATTTATTGCGATCTCATATGGATGGAGAGTTTCTTTCATTGCCATTATGGTGATTGGTCTTATATGGGCGATTTGCTGGTGGAAATTCATTAAAGAAAAACCAGAAGAGTCAAAAGAACAGAAACTTACGGGGAAATCTTATGTAGCGGCAACATCGGAAGAAAAGGTGAAATTCACCTTTTATTTAAAACAAAAAACGGTTTTATTTACAGCTCTAGCCTTTTTTTCTTACAACTATATTCTCTTCTTTTTCTTAACTTGGTTCCCAAGCTATTTGGTGGATGCACGTGGCCTAAGTGTAGAAAATATGAGTATCATTACAGTGATTCCTTGGATTTTTGGATTCATCGGACTTGCTTTGGGTGGATTCGTGTCGGATTTCTTTTTTAAAAAATTCGCTCAAAAAGGTGTTTTATTCTCACGTAAGCTCGTACTTGTAACATGTTTGTTCTTATCGGCGGTATGTATCGGTTTTGCCGGACTTGTATCCACAACGCTCAGTGCGGTTACACTTGTCGCACTTTCCGTCTTCTTTCTATATTTGACTGGTGCCATTTACTGGGCAATCGTCAACGATGTTGTCGACCCTGGTAATGTTGGATCTGTTGGAGGCTTTATGCATTTCTTGGCAAATACAGCAGGAATTATCGGACCGACTTTAACAGGATATATTGTCGATACCTCAGGCACATACACAGTTGCATTCTTACTTGCAGGTGGATTGGCCATCGTTGCATCGCTTGCAGTCATCCGTTTTGTACAACCGATAGGAAAGCCTGCGTAATAGATTGTTAGAATGGAAGTGTCTCCCAAAGGAAATATCAAGGGAAGACACTTCCATTTTTAATTGATCGATATTTTTCCATGTTTATCAGACATGAATTTTACCATCCTAGCCCATACGATTTTCTTTGCGAAATGCAGCAGGTGTCTTATCATTGTATTTTTTAAAGGTACGATAAAATTGGGGCATGCTTTCAAAACCACACATTTCAGCAATATTGGCAATGGTGTGATTCGTTTCCAGTAATAGTTCCTTTGCCTTGATGATCCTTTTCGTATTTAAATACACGATTAGCCCAATTCCAGTCGTTTCCTTAAAAACTCTGCTGAAATGAGCGGGACTGACCAATGCTTTGTGTGCAAGTACCGTCAAAGATAATGGTTCACCCAAATGGTCATTAATATAAATTAAGATATCTTTGATCCATTCTGAACTATAGCTTTTGCCCTCAGTAAAATCTTGTTTGTCATTTATCCGGGTACGGTATAAATCAAGTATGATTTGGTGAACGACCAGTAAACAAGCATGTCTCGAACCCATTGAATGGCTAGTTGACTCTTGCAGGATGAGTTGGAGCTGTTCTTCAATCTTTACTTGTTTCTTATGCGGCAAGGATATTTTATAATTCTTACTCTTTTTTGTTAGGTCAAACAAATGTAAATATGAAAAAGAATCATCAACCATATCTTTATATATTAATGTTGGACTGAAAAAGATAATGGTGGAGGTAACAGGATTGTCCTTGTTGGGTAATGCTCTATGAATGGTATTATTCGGGATCAGGAATACATCCCCTTGCTGCATATCATAAAACACATCACCGATAAAAAAGGTCCCATTACCGTTATAAACATAAACAATTTCATAATGGTCGTGCATATGATCTGACAATTCAGTCTGAGGACTTTTAGTATCTTGATAGACAAAAGAAAATGGGAAGAGTAAATCATGTTCTAATGGATTATGGGTTTTTTTCATTTCGTTCAGCTCCTGAAAGTATAATACAACAAGAATGAGTATATTTATAGCAAAATATGCAATTTATATTTCAAATATTGATGTTAAAATGATAATAGATTCAATAGAAAGTATATTTAAACACAAAAATGAAAGGGCTTTCTAAACGTATTGACGTTTGCTCTTTGAACGTCATCACCCATGATAAGGAGGGGACAAAATGAATAAATTTGTTCAATTGCATTCAAATGATGATGTGGTTATTTCCTTGGAGGAGATTCATAAAGGACAGAGCCTCCAGATTCAAACAGAAGACAGCGGTATGATCCATATAAAGGCAAGTGATGACATTCCTAAAGGGCATAAGATGTCAGTGAAACCGGTAAAACGAGGGGGGGACGTAATCAAATTTGGCTACTCGATCGGAAAAGCTAAAGAAGATATCTCCATAGGGGATTGGGTTCACACCCATAATCTAGCATCCGGTTTGCAGGGTATATTGGATTATTCCTATAAACCTAGCATTCAAGATACAGAAGAGCCAAGTCAAAATCATACCTTCCAAGGATTTATCCGTGA
The DNA here is from genome assembly GCF_030348945.1 of Peribacillus sp. ACCC06369. Lineage (NCBI taxonomy): Bacteria > Bacillati > Bacillota > Bacilli > Caryophanales > Bacillaceae > Peribacillus > Peribacillus sp. ACCC06369. Next base: position 2,896,713 of record NZ_JAUCEN010000002.1, on the reverse strand, counting down.
AAATGGGGAAGTGGGTATCCGGAATGAAATCTGGATCATCAACACGGTCGGTTGCATCAATAAAACATGTGAAGTTCTAGCTAAAATGGGCAATGAGCAGTTTAAAGATCGCCAAATTGATGGGGTTCATAATTTTTCCCATCCCTACGGTTGTTCTCAATTAGGAGATGATTTGACCCATACCCAAAAGCTATTAGCGGCCTTGGCTCAACATCCGAATGCAGCCGGAGTTTTGGTTGTAGGATTGGGATGTGAGAACAATCAAATCGAGGCATTTAAAGAAGTAATAGGCGAATTTCCTCCAAATCGAATTAAATTTTTAAAAGCCCAAGAGGTTGATGATGAATTAGAGATCGGCTTACGTTTAATGGGAGAATTAGTGGAATATGCGGAAGGGTTCGTACGAATGCCCGTACCGGTTTCAAAGTTGAAAATAGGCTTGAAGTGCGGGGGTTCCGATGGTTTTTCAGGCATTACCGCTAATCCATTGGTTGGTGCGGTTTCCGACCTTATAGTAGAACAAGGCGGTACCACGATATTGACAGAGGTTCCTGAGATGTTTGGAGCGGAAACGATATTAATGAACAGGGCAAAGGATGAAGAAACCTTTAATAAAATCGTTGGCCTTATTAATGATTTCAAACAGTATTTCATTCGCCATGATCAGGAAATTTATGAAAACCCTTCACCTGGAAACAAGGAGGGCGGCATAAGTACACTGGAGGAAAAATCACTTGGATGCACGCAAAAAGGGGGCCATGCCACTGTAGTGGATGTAAGCCCATATGGTGAACGAGTAGTGAAGTATGGATTGAATTTGATCAATGCTCCCGGGAATGACCTGATTTCGGTGACGGCCTTGGCAGCAGCGGGCGCACATATCGTTCTATTCACCACAGGAAGGGGAACACCTTTTGGCGGTCCGGTGCCAACTGTAAAAATAGCTACGAATTCAGAATTGGCCGATCGTAAAAAGCACTGGATTGATTATAATGCAGGGCGGTTAATTGAAGGTCAAAAGATCGATGAATTAAAGGACGATTTATTCCAATACATCCTTGAACTTTCATCCGGTAAAAAGAAAACGAATAATGAAAAATTCGGTTATAAGGAGATAAGCATTTTTAAAGAAGGAGTCATTCTTTAATACATATCTCATAAAAAAGGAGTGTTAATCAGTGAAGACTATCGTTTGTGAACAACCTTTTGAATTTAAGATGATCGTGTCGGAAAAACCAGTTCCAAACCCGGGGGAAGCTTTGATTCGTGTGCGGCGCATAGGAATATGCGGTACTGATATTCATGCATATGGAGGTAATCAACCCTTTTTTAGCTATCCTCGAATACTTGGCCATGAACTATCCGGTTATATTGAATCCCTACCGGAGAACGCATCAGGATTGAATGTCGGGGATCAAGTATCAATCATTCCCTATATGGAATGTGGAAAATGCATCGCATGCAGAAATGGAAAAACGAATTGCTGTACGGATATGAAAGTGTTGGGTGTACATAAGGAAGGCGGTATGTGTGAATGGATTACGGTTCCTTATGATCATTTGGTGAAAACCGAGGGTCTTACACTTGACCAATCGGCAATGATAGAGCCTTTAAGTATAGGGGCCCACGCGGTCAGACGGGCTGCTATTCATAAAGGGGAATTTGCACTTGTAATTGGTGCTGGTCCAATTGGTTTGGGAGTCATGGCATTCGCTAAGGAACAGGGTGCGAAGGTGATCGCAATGGATGTAAATGATGAACGCCTTGCGTTTGCTGGCAAATGGGCAAATGTCGATTATTCTTTGAACGTATTGGAGAATCCAATGGAGAAATTAGCTGAATTGACAAATGGAGATATGCCCAGCGTCGTATTTGATGCGACAGGTAATGCTAAATCAATGATGGATTCATTTAAATTCCCTGCTCACGGCGGAAGATTGATATATGTAGGTTTGGTTAAAGCGGATATTTCCTTTAATGATCCTGAATTCCACAGTAAAGAGCTTACATTAATGGGAAGCCGTAATGCAACAAGGGTTGACTTTGACTATGTCGTAAATACGCTGAAAAATGATAAGTTGGATATGAGTCAGTATATTACACACCGCACACATATGGATGAAATGATCAATCAGTTTGAAGGGTGGTTAACTCCTGAAGCTAAAGTGATCAAGGCCATTGTTGAAATATAAGTTTAAGGTTTCAGGTCTTAAGGACTACCACTTGAAATTGTATTCCGAATTGGATATTCCTATGAGAAAGGAGTTTTTTGGTCATGTACATGAATAAAGGTCACCTGAAGAGTCTGAGTAAAGATACAAAAGCTGTCCAAAATCAACATATGATGGATTTTCCCATAAAGGTATTGCAGATTGGGGAGGGGAATTTTCTCCGCGGCTTCTTTGATTGGATGATATATGAATGTAATAAACAAGGCCATTTCCTGGGAAGTATTGCTGTTACCCAGCCTCGTCCCGCTGGAAAAGGGAAAATAGAGGAACTAAAGCGGCAAGATGGACTGTATACATTACTGTTAAGGGGTTTCCACCAAGGTGAGAAAGTGGAACATCCAGAGATCATTTCTGTTTTTTCAAAGGTAATTGATCCTTATGATGAATGGATGGAATTTTTAACATTATCCGAAAACCCTGCATTGGAATTTGTAGTTTCCAACACGACCGAAGCAGGAATCAAATATCAGCCGATTCCTTTGGAAGAAGGAGTGCCGATTGAATCTTTTCCAGGAAAACTGACTGCATTTTTATATCGGCGTTATCTGCATTTCAACGGTGATGCGGAAAAAGGACTCATCATGCTACCTTGTGAGCTTTTAGAGAGAAATGGTGATTCATTGAAGGAATGTGTTCTCAAGCATGGCAGTGATTGGGGTTTACCAAAGCCATTCATGGAGTGGGTGGACCAGGACAACCTATTTTTAAACTCGCTTGTAGACCGTATCGTAACAGGATTCCCGGCTAATGAGTCGGAAAAACTATTTGAGGAATGGGAATATAAGGATACTCTCCTAAATACGGCTGAACCCTATCATTTATGGGCTATTGAAGGTGACCCTTCTATTGATGAACGTCTACCTTTACAAAAAGCCGGATTAAATGTGCGTTGGGTTAAAGATTTAGTACCTTATCAAATGAGAAAAGTACGGATTCTTAATGGTTCACATACCTTGATGGCTCCTCTAGGCATTTTATCTGGATTGGTAGAAGTAAAACAGGCAATCGATCATCCGGATTTCTACAGATACTTGAGCATGGCCATCGAAGAGGAAATAATCCCTACATTACCTTTTGCTCATAATGAGATGATGCTATATGGGAAAAGCGTTCTTGAACGATTTATGAATCCCTATGTACATCACCTCCTTGCCGATATTTCGCTGAATAGCATTTCGAAATTCAGGGTTCGTCTCCTGCCAACTTTAGAGGAATATTATAAGGCGAAAGGTAGCCTGCCTGACTGCATCGTACGAGGTTTTTCGGGCCTGATCCGATTTTATAAGGTTTACGAAGTGAATGGGAATTATATAGGTAAAAGCTTTACGGGTAAAGAATATGTCGTTAAAGACGATATAAAGACAATTGAATTTTTTAGGGAACATTGGCTTCGTTATGAGAGTGGAGATATTTCACTTTTACAATTGATAGAGGCCATCTTAAGTAATCAATATCTATGGGGGAAGGATTTGGGTTATATCAAAAACCTAGGAAACGAATTATGCCTAAAACTAGCTGGGATGATTGACTGATATTATCCGTTGAAAGGTGATGGGCTAGGTAAAGTTCATGAATATTATTCCAATCTCTTATTTTTTACTTTATTTTATTTGTATTTTTGGTATACTGGATTAGTGATATTTTTTCTTGGTAGATTCCTAAGGGAAGATATCAAAAGAATTACATATTCTTTATTCCCGTGAAGGGGAGTAGCGTCAGGGATAACCTGAAATAAAGTCGTCATTACGTGGGATTCCACCGGCTTTATTGGCCTAATTCATTTAGTGCTTAGCGAGACCTTTGCCATAAATGGCAGAGGTCTCTTTATTTTTGTATAAAGGAGGAAAATGTGTTGGATTTTTTAACAGGTGAATTTATTTCAGGACTTTTAGCGATCATTATGATAGATTTGGTTCTTGCCGGTGATAATGCGATCCTTATTGGATTGGCTGCAAGAAAGCTTCCAAAAGATCAGCAAAAAAAGGTGATAATATGGGGAGCGGTCGGGGCAATAGTGATAAGGATCATCGCAACGCTGCTGGTTGTTTGGCTCTTAGAGGTGCCAGGACTGCATTTAATAGGGGGATTACTTCTTGTATGGATTGCTTATAAGCTCCTTATCGATGAAGAAGAACATGATTTGAAGCCTGCAGACTCTATGTGGGCTGCCATAAAAACTATCATTATTGCAGATGCATTGATGGGATTGGACAATGTCCTAGCGGTTGCAGGTGCTTCTCATGGTAACTTCACTTTAGTGGTGATCGGTTTACTTGTATCAATTCCAGTAGTGATGTATGGAAGCACTTTGATCCTGAAACTGATCGAACGCTTCCCATTCATCATAATAATTGGTGCGGGAATACTAGGCTGGACAGCTTCTAAAATGATCGTAGCTGAACCTTTCATGCAAGACTACTTTGCAAATCCCTTCATTAAATATGGATTTGAAGCAATAGTGGTAATTGGAATCCTGGTTGCCGGGATTTCAAGACAGAAAAATATCGAAAAAGAAAAAGCAAACAGAGAAAAAATGCAAATCGAACGTAATGGATAATTAGCCTAAAGAGACCTTTCGAAAATGAAAGGTCTCTTCTTTTTGTCTAGAATAAGTTACCAAAACAAGGAAAGGGTGTCAAAAGTCCGGACTTTGGACACCCTTTTGCGAATATTTAAAGGAAACGAAAACAGGCTCTAATGTCTTTATTAATACATGAATTGAATGAGTGACTAATTCCCAATATCCAGATGCATTTCAATTGCAATGTCTGAGCCAAATGGAGCGATCATTCTTTTTGTTAGTTTAAGTTAATCCATACACTTTTAACTTCCGTATAATTATCCAATGCATAACTGCCCATTTCCCGACCGATTCCACTTTGTTTATAACCACCAAATGGAGAAGCTGCATCAAAGGCGTTATAACAGTTTACCCAAACTGTACCTGCCTTTAATTCATTAGCCACATAATGGGCTTTTTTTACATCTTGTGTCCATAAACCAGCGGCCAATCCATATTCAGAGTTATTTGCACGGTTTATCACATCGTCCAAATCGTCAAAAGGCATGGCAGCTACAACAGGACCGAAGATTTCTTCTTTAGCGATTGTCATTTCATCTTCAACACCTGCAAATATTGTAGGTGCTACAAAATAACCCTCACCTTGTCCGTAATTGCCCCCTGTAACCACTTCAGCTCCTTCAGACTTCCCTTTTTCAATATAACTGCCCACTCTTTCCAGTTGTTCACTGGATACCAATGGCCCTATCTGGGTTGATGGATCAAGACCGGCCCCTTGTTTAATATTTTTTGCGTGGGACACTAAGTCAGCTACCACGTTATCATAGGATTTCTTCTGAATGTACAGTCGGGAACCGGCACAGCAAACTTGTCCTTGATTAAACATGATGCCCATCAAAGCACCAGGAATGGCTTTACTCATATCTGCATCCGGTAAAATGATATTAGGTGATTTCCCACCTAGTTCCAACGAGATTTTTTTCACAGTGCCCGAAGCTTGACGCATGATCATTTTCCCTACTGAGGTTGAACCGGTAAAGGCAATTTTATCGACATCAGGATGGTCTACAAGCGGTGATCCTGCTGTTTCCCCGAATCCAGGTATGACATTAAGAACACCAGGAGGAAAACCGGCTTCAAGCGCCAATTGCCCTAAATATAATGCTGAAAGCGGCGTTTGCTCCGCTGGTTTTAAAACGATCGTACATCCGGTTGCAAGGGCTGCACCTAATTTCCATGCTGCCATAAGAAGGGGGAAATTCCAAGGGATGATTTGTCCTACCACTCCAACTGCTTCATGACGGGTATAATTAAAGTAATTTCCTGCAACAGGAATTGTTTGACCCACTATCTTAGTGGTCCATCCAGCATAATAACGGAAGTGATCAATGGCGAGGGGGACGTCGGCATTAGTGGTTTCACCAATTGGCTTACCATTATCCAGGGTATCTAATTGTGCTAACGCTTCTTTATGATCCTCCATTAGGTCCGCTAACTTATAAATGAGGCGACTGCGTTCCGATGCACTCATTTTTTTCCAGGGCCCGTTGTCGAAAGCCTTGCGGGCTGCTTTGACTGCTTTATCTACATCTTCTGGTCCTGCTTCACTCACAATGGCCAGAACCTTCCCATTTGAAGGATCGAGAGTCTCAAAGGTTTTTCCTGAAGCAGCTTCCACCAATTCCCCATTGATCAATAGCTTTTTAGTGCCCTTTAAGAATTCTTGCACTCGCGGATTAAGTTTAATAGTTTGTTCCATGTATAATACCCCTTTTCATATTAAAGTTCGATCATGAAAATCTGTCCGGACAATTGCGTTCTCTAAGTAAATGGATCAGGCATATGCTTATGTCTTCAATAAGAATTTCCCATTGGCTGATCTGTTGCATAAGGAAAACACTACCCAACGGAATACAGGGCTTTCGACTTACTTGGTTCTTTCCCCCCTTATCAAAAAGGAATCAATTACTCATCATGTAATTATGCAAGACTTATGCCAATAATAAAAAACCAATAAAATCAAGGGAATTGGATCGAAGGAAGTCACCTAACTGTTCCACTTTGGAACAGTTAGGTGTTCCAGTATGGACCAAAAACGTTTAATACTTGGCAAAAAGGCAATTTTCATTTTGGTGGATATCTGAATTTTCTGTTATAATTAAATTATATGGATTACCCCTTAATACTCTTAAACTGAAGATTGTTTAGAGTTGCCTAATTGAAATTGAATCGAAAAACAGTGGCAGTTTACTGGATTTTACATACGGGAGGACTTATTCAATGTCTATTAATATTAGCGCGGATAAAGGAACCGTTCCGGCATTTATTCAAGAATCATGGAAGCGGTGCCATTCAAAAGGACTTCAGCCTAGCACGATGGATAAGGAAGATATGCTTGGCGCATTTGAGTTGGCCGAATACCACGATCAATATGCAGAACTGCTGTACCATTCTTCCCCCATTTTAGAGGAAGTTCATAGCTCGATTAATGGCTTGGAGTCCATTTTATTACTTGCTGCTCCTGAAGGTTATATCATCGAAACAGTTGGCGATCCAGCTTTCGTTCGGCATGCAGATAATGTTTCCCTCAGAAAAGGGGCCAATTGGCTAGAGGAATCAAAAGGGACAAATGCAATAGGAACAGCCATTATAGAGAAAAAACCCGTATTGATTCATGGCAATCAACACTTTCATCAGGATAACCATTTCCTTACTTGCGCCGCTTCCCCCATTTATCACCCTGATGGGCATCTGCTTGGTGTCTTGAATTTAAGCAGCCATCAACAGAATTATCATCCTTTTTCCATTAGCCTGGTTCAGAGGGTGGCTGATAGCATCAAACAAGCACTCTTATTGTCACATTCTCAAAAAAGGGAGAAAAACCTTTATTTTATATATGATCAATACCCTGATCCTCTAATCACCCTTGATAAAGAGGGAAAAGTTACAAATCTCAACATTGCGGCGTCCAAAGTTATTGGCACATTGAAAAAACCGATACCGAATATAATATCAAGATTAGACCCGCTTGTTTTAGAACAGAAGATTTCAATAAAAGACCAGGAATACACAGTTCAGACCCTTGGTAAAAATATAGAAAATCAGTCCTCCGTGATCCTACGGTTAAAAAAACAAAAATTGAATGATGGTTTAACTAATCGATATCAATTTACCGATATAATCAGTAATGATCCACAAATGAATCAAACCATATCCATTGCCAAAAGGGCAGCAACACTTGATATCAGTCTTCTAATCACTGGAGAAAGTGGAACGGGAAAAGAACTGTTCGCTCAATCCATTCATGGGGTTAGCTTAAGAAGCGATAAACCGTTCATCGCTATAAACTGCAGCGCAATACCCGAGAACTTATTGGAAAGTGAGTTATTCGGGTATGAAAAGGGTGCCTTTACTGGCGCAAAAAGCGGCGGACATAAGGGGAAGTTCGAAGCTGCTGATGGCGGAACCCTGTTTTTGGATGAAATCGGGGACATGCCGCTTCCAGCTCAAGCGACTCTGCTTCGCGTGCTTCAGGAAAGATGTGTGACCCGTGTCGGTGGACATGCTTCCATTCCAATCGATGTAAGGGTCATTGCCGCCACAAACAAAGACTTACAAAAAGAAATTGAAGCAGGGGAATTCCGTGCCGATCTATTTTTTCGCCTGTGTGGATTATCGTTAAAACTTCCAAATCTCAGGAGTCGTAAAGATTTATTACTGTTAGCAGAATACATTTTAGAAGGTTTAGCATATAAGAGCGAACATACCGAATTAACCCACGAAGCTAAAACATTCATTTTGGAATATTCGTGGCCAGGAAATTTCCGTGAATTGCAAAACGTGCTCGGACAGGCTGCATTCCTAGCTGATAATGGTCCGATTACAAGGGACTTACTCGAGGCACTTTGCCCTGTTTCTTCCATTACACTTGAAGAAAAGGCAAATGCCGATCGAGAACCAAGAAACTTTCGAGAACAAGAAACCAAACTTATCAGGAATGCCTTGGAACGAACAAATGGAAATATCAGTAACGCCGCAAAACAACTTGATATCGGCCGAAATACACTTTATAGAAAAATGAAAAAATACGGAATGAACTTTCAAAAAGTAAGAGATTCTTAGGATATAAAAAGCAGGAATGAAGAGTTTCCTTTTTATGAAAATCTCTGACCTGATTTGGTCGTTTCTTTGTTATCGCAAGCAACTATATGCGGACCAGCAAACCTTGTCTCCTTACAAGCTACTTTTCATCTTCAAAACAATAAATAATGAAGTGCAGGAAATCAAAATCTCATATAGAATGATGTTATTGATATAGTATCTAAAATTCCGCAAGGGGATGTGTGGTCAATAGTATGGAGTTGTCATCTGAACATAAGGAGTATAAAAATGTTTTGATTCGATATCTGGAAGAAAATGAATCTTTGTTTTTAAATGAATGGAACGAGACCATTAAGATCAATGAAATAGACCCCTACAAAGAAAAAGTTAAAGAAAATGGATATGGGATGTACTCACTGGTCATACAAACGTTCAAGGAGGCATTGTCGGAAGACGTGCTGATAAGGTTGGCTTACCAGGTTGCAAAAGAACGTCTTGAAGCAAATATTAACATCGGGGATTTTCTATATAATATCAATTTAGGGAGAAATATCATAATCAGAAATGTTTTTGGGACGAATATCCCCATTTATTATATGCAGAAATTCATTAATGACATTAACTTGCACTTTGATTCGTTCAGCTATCATGCAGTAACGAGATATACGAATCTAACAAATGAAGTGATTGAGGAAAAAAAGTCTTATATAAGTGAAAACCACAAAGATAAATTAGCGGTACTGGGACAGATATCTTCAAGCTTTGTACATGAGTTCCGAAACCCGCTTACAGCTATCATGGGGTTCAATAAATTATTGAAGCGGGAGAATCCAGGGTTGAAATATTTGGATATCATTGATTATGAATTAAATCAGTTGAATTTCAGGATAACCCAATTCCTCCATACCTCCAAATCTGATTTTAATGAGGAACAAAGAGAGGAAATTTCCGTATTAAAGTTAATTGAAGAAATACAAGAATTGACTTATGCGAATATTGTGGATGCCAGCGTTAATGTGGAAATAGATATTTATCCAAACTTAGTCATGACAGCGAGCAAGGATGGGTTAAAACAAGTATTCTTGAATCTTTTCATTAATTCCATTGATGCTTTAAAGGATAGGGAACACCCTAGAATTTTGAGGATAAACTCTTTAATTGAGGCGAATGAAAGAATAATTCGAATTTCTAATAATGGACCGGCCATTGCCAGTGAATTGATCGAATCTATTTTTGAGCCCTTTGTCACAACAAAAGAGTTAGGAACGGGAATTGGATTATACGTATGTAAAAAGATCATTGAAAGTAATGATGGATATATGAATTGTGACTCTAATGAAAATTTGACCACATTCAGCATCCATTTCCCAATTGTTCAGTACTAAATTTTTATAATGATTTGATACATAACCTACAGGACTTTACATACAGCTTTATTCATACATATCCTTATTTTCCGAAGCATGTAGTAGGTCTTGGATTAGTAGCGGATGCATATCCCGGACGAAGAATCAGTCTTAGTGGAAATAAATCCATTTGGAAGATGTCAAAATTCATAATTTGGATTTTGGCATCTTATTTTTATCGCCCCCCCTTAGTCATTTTTTCACATTTTATGAAAAATATCCTAGAATCCACCTTGAAATTTTTAGTCGATAATTTTTGTCGATAATTTAAAAGATATCAATTAAATTGTCATTTTTTAATTCGAATGTGAATCAAAAGGGGGGAATAATTAATTTATGAATCATATATTGTATTTTTGATTCATTATTGAATCAAATTAAATTCACAAAAGCGTTAAATCCTATTGAACTAACCATCCTTTTTTTGGCATGGATATTGCTTTAATAAATATGTATAAATTTATTTGGAGAGAGGGTGCTTTTAGAAAGATATGGCAAGGGTGTGAAATTATATTTTATACATAACAATAAGTAAAAAGAGCAAAATCCATCAAGGATCATTATACTTTTCGCGTGTTTCGTTTAGGGGCTGTAGATAGAAAAAGAGGAAGTTTAAATGGGAAAAGCGGATAAGGTAAATAGTATAAGCGTTACAGCATACATATAACTTTTTTCTTAACGACCAAATTTGGCCTCATAAAAGCATTGGTGAAACAGGGGGATAGACTGCAAACATTGTTTTGAATGAAAGATTTCTACTAGGGTACCCATGAGCAGTAGTTTTCTGCTTGCAAAACGTTAAATTGACAGTTTTAGAGGATGGTGACAATAGTGGCTTTTCAAACAAATGAACTGAAACATGGTCTCAAGACCAGGCATGTCACAATGATTTCTATTGGAGGGGTCATTGGGGCAGGACTATTTATCGGAAGCGGAACAATAATAGGTTCAGCAGGACCTGGTGCTATTATATCGTATATAATCGCAGGATTGATGATCGTGCTCATCATGCGCATGCTGGGTGAAATGGCTGTGGTGAACCCTGATAGCGGATCCTTTTCAACATATGCACATCAGGCAATGGGCCCTTGGGCCGGATATACGATTGGCTGGTTGTACTGGTTCAACTGGGTTATCATTATTGCTATAGAAACAACTTTATTGGGTACTATGGTTCATGATTGGTTTCCTGCCATACCCATGTGGGCTGCTAGTCTTTCTTTCCCTATTTTAATGATGGTTACGAATATATATTCAGTCAAAGCTTATGGTGAATTTGAATACTGGTTAGCTTTCATGAAAGTGACAGCCATTGTCATCTTCCTATTCCTGGGTGCAGCGATGATTTTTGGATTTGTTCCTGGATTTGATTCACCAGGACTTGCCAACATTACCGGAAATGGAGGGTTTTTTCCAAATGGTTTTCTTCCGGTCCTCCTTAGTGTGATATTCATTACCTTCTCTTTATCGGGTAGTGAGGTTGCTGCCATTGCTGCAGGAGAGTCTGAAAACCCTGAAAAAAATATTATTAAAGCCATAAACGCTGTTGTATGGCGTCTCCTTCTTTTCTTTGTCGGCTCAGTGGCTATTTTAGTTATCGTAATCCCACAGGGGGCTGAAGATTTACTGAAAACCCCCTATGCCAGCGTTTTTGATATGGCAGGCCTCCCGGCAGCGGGTCAAGTTATGAATATTGTAATCTTCATATCATTGCTTTCTGTTTTGAATTCAGGGCTATATACAAGCTCACGTATGTTATACTCTTTAGCAAAAAAAGGTGATGCACCGAAAATCCTATCCCGTGTGAATAAGAGGGGAATCCCGATTTGGGCGTTAATGGCATGTGTTTTCTTTGCTTATGTGTGTACGACATTTAAATTTGTTTCCCCTGATAAATTGTTTGCTTTTCTCGCAAATAGCTCGGGAGGAGTCACTATGATCATGTATATATTTATCGCTTTTTCTCATCTGTATTTGAGGAAAAAGACTGAAAAAGAAAATCCCGGAACACTTAAAGTGAAAATGTGGCTATTCCCTTACTTAACCTACGCGACTATTGCAGTATTATTTATTATATTTGTTGCTCAAGCATTTATTGATTCCATGCGGTTGCAATTCTTTCTTACAAGCCTTCTCACGATTCTTGTTATAGGGTCATACTTTCTGTTTTATCATAAGAAAAATGTAATGACTCCTGAACAAGACGGTAAACTAAAAAAAATTCAAGTTAAAGAAGGGTAAAGGATGTAGTCGTTTTTGTCCAAGGAGAAAAGATTGACTATTCTAATAAAAGTGCTGCTCTTAGTGAGCAGCCTTTTTTCTAGTTTAAAAAAGATGGTATTCATTGTATGGGGGGAATTGAAAGATGTTCGGAACTCTGAATGCCATCACTTCTGAACGATTTTTAGAGGGGACATTCAATTATGATAAACTCATTCATTTGCAACTTTGAAATCCTTTGCTAGAATATAATCTATAGAAAAGATTAGGAGTGGTGACTGTGGCTGAAACTCCAGCTGAAGATTTGATTCATTATATCGCACCAAGAGGAGAGTATATCCCTTTTTTAGATGATACGGACTATATCGCTAAAGGAATGGAGTGGAAATTATTCACTGCCCGTTCGGTTAAAAGAGAACTATTATATAAAAGCGGCAGTTTTCAAGGGAAAGTCAAATTGGCAGGTTATGAACAATATGGAAACGGTCTTGACACGGTGGTCGTTGAATTTGAGAATGGAAAGCTTAGTTGCATTAACCCTTCCTATTTAAAGGAAATGCAAAGCTCCAGTTTCGGAAAAGAGTTGTTGAGCGGACCGGTTTCCGAAACATCCGCAGTTCCAAGTGAAGAGGAACAGGTGATGGAAGCCCCAATTACGGAAACATCGGATCAGCTAAGTGAAGAACCAAAAAAAGCAAAAACCAAAAGTAAAAAGGCGACAGCAAAACCTAAGTTGGATTTACCTGGGGAAAAAGTGCATTTCACCGCAACTGTCAAGGAGTTCACGGCGAAAATGAACCATTTCACTGGTGAAGAAGATGAAGTCATACTCTTGGAGAATGTCAAGGTGACAACGGAACCTGAACTGACAATCGGTGATGCTTGGTGTGGATATAGCAAGACATTAAAAAAAGCTGAGCTCGAAGAAGGGGACGAAATCGAATTTGATGGAAAAGTGGTCGATAAAAAATACAATAAAGAAATACGATATAAAGTAAATAATCCATCTAAGTTAGTGAAAAAGGGGATGGAAGCTTAAAAAGGGAGTAAGCAACTGCTTACTCCCTTTTTTTGTAAGGATCTCAAATCGCATTAATCAGTTCCGAATAAAAAGAATGAGTTTTTTGTGACCTTATTAGAATTTATGCGTCCAACACTGGAATATAATCGTGTGTGGGAGATACAACATATAAAAAACATAGTAATGCCAGTTATTCTGAATTCGTTTAGTTTGGAGTTTTTCCCTTTAGTGGTTTCATATATTCCAGTGTTGGGGATAATACACTAAGATAATGGATTTATTTAAAGATAAGGGGGGGCATTAATATGAAAGAATTATTCCGTTTATTAAAACAAGGTAATAAATCGGCGTTCATTGCTGCATGTGTGAATAGTATCATCGCTGTGCTAAAGGGAATTGCTTATTTCATGACAGGAAATGTCGCTATGTTCGCTGAAACCTTACATACTTTGGGAGATGCTGCGAATCAGTTTTTTGTCTTCATCGGTTCTGCACTTAGTAAAAAGTCACCAACTGATCGATTCCCTGATGGCTTTGGGCGTTTGGTTAACCTCGTTTTATTAGGGGCGGTTTTGGTTGTCGGGATCATGTCTTATGAAACCATTAAAGAAGGGTTTCATCACATATTGCACCCAGTAGAATCAACTGGAATCATTATTAACTTGTCCGTTCTTTCGTTAGCTGTTGTGTTGGAATCATATGTTTTATTTAAAGCGATGAAAGAAGTGGTGCATGAGACTGGAATCGAAGCTAAAGGTACAGCCGTCATTTTTAAGAGTTTTGCTGGTTTAAAAAGAGCAAAACCAGCGACGAAATTAGTATTCATGGAAGATATGGTAGCAACTGGAGGTGGAGTGCTTGCGATAATTGCCATCTTATTAGCAAACTTCACGCCCTTCATTCAAGCGGAAGGTGTTGCTTCTGTCATGATTGGTCTCGGTATGTTCTATGTGGTTGGAAGGGTTTTCCTTGATAATGCTGCAGGCGCTCTTGGGGAAGCGGATATAGAAATGCGTCAAAAGATTGGTTCTATGGTCATGGGTGACCCAGATGTAAGGGATATACAGAAACTGGCCGTAATAAAAGAAGGGGAGGACTTTCATGTTGAACTTGAAGTGGAACTTGATCCCCATATTTCAATCGCCCAGGCTGATGACATCAAAGATCGCCTGTTTAATGAGATATTCAAGGAAAGAGGAGTCACGGATGTCATCATAGAATTTGATGAAAATGACGGTATTCCAAAATGGGAAGGTCAGATTAAAAAAGAATTGAATGAAATGGAAAAAGATGGGAAGTAGAGAATGTTTAGAGTTCTAGAATACAAAGTGTTCGGATAAGGATAAATTTATATTTAATCGAATCCGGATTGATGCTCAAGGTCACAAAAAATGATGTGACCTTGTTTCACGACATTCATTTCCATATACTAATTCATAAAAACATCAATACCTATTTTACAATTGGAAATGGAAAAATCACAACCTCCATGGTAATGCTTGTTCAATACTTCACGTTCTTTCCATGTGCATGCAAAATAAGCTATCATGGACATAGTTACATAAGAAGGATTAAGGAAGGGTGAATAAGAATGAAGAAACCTGATATTAAATTAGTTGCACTTGACATGGATGGCACTCTTCTAAATATTGCAGGAGAAATATCCGAAGAAAATAGGAGAGCGATTAAAGAAGCCGAAAATCAAGGGGTTTTTGTTGTATTGAGCACGGGAAGATCCTATGCTACATGCAGTGATTTTGCCAAGTCAATGGAACTCCAATCATACCTCATTACGGTAAACGGAAGCGAAATTTACGATAATCAAGGAAAACTGGTGGAAAGGAATATCGTCGATAGTGAGTCCATACAGTGGATGTGGGAATTAAGCCAAAAACATGGTACGCATTTTTGGGCAATTAGTTGCGATAATATTTACAGAGCTGAAATGCCTGAAAAAATCCATGATTCGCAGTGGCTTAAATTCGGTTTTGATACAAATGATGAAGGCATCCGCAAAATCATCATGGATGAACTGTTATCAAAAGGAACTTTTGAAATAAGCAATTCAAGCCCAACGAATATTGAAGTGAATGCCATGGGAGTCAATAAAGCGAAAGCGATAAAGCTTGTATGTTCATTCCTCGATATTACTATGGATAATGTTATGGCGGTAGGAGACAGCCTTAATGACCTTGCCATGATTTCTGAAGCAAAAGTGGGAGTGGCAATGGGAAATGCCCAAGAAATTGTGAAAGAAAAAGCAGATTGGATGACAGCAACCAACGAAGAAGACGGTGTGGCTAAAGCCATTCGTAAATGGGTGCTTTCAAATTGAATCGATACTGTATATGGGCCCTTTTCCATATACAGTTTTTTATGAAATGGCTTGCATGATGATGAAGTTCAGCTCCTGAATTAATTTCTTGAAAATTGTGTATTTTAGAAGTATGATTATCTTGTAGTGTTATATTTTGGTAATATATTAAAAATGGGAGGTTTCATAGATGAGAAGAAGTTTGCCTGAACATTGGTGGAATCAATTATCTTTACCAGTTATCTCAGCACCTATGTTTTTAATATCCGGTCCTGAGTTAGTGAAAGAATGCTGTTTGAATGGGGTGATTGGCTCTTTTCCAGCGCCGAACGCGCGGCCAATAGAGGTACTGGATCAATGGATGGGTGACATAAACGACACATTGAATGCAGCAGGGGAGAAAGAACCAGGCTCAAAGATTGCTCCATGGGCAATGAATATGGTTGTCCACCGTACTTATAGCCGTCTTGATGAAGAATTGGAACTGGTCAAAAAACATCAGCCTCCCATTGTCATTACATCATTAGGTTCACCAAAACATGTGGTGGATGTGGTACATAGCTATGGCGGTTTGGTCTTTTCGGATGTCAGCTCTGTGGAATTTGCAAAAAAAGCTGCCGAGTCAGGTGTGGATGGATTGATCTTAGTTGCTGCGGGAGCCGGCGGTCATGCGGGTGAGATAAATAGTTTTGCTTTCGTTGACAGCGTAAGGACATTCTGGGACGGAATCATTTTGCTTGCAGGATCAATTAGTACTGGTCACAGTATTTTGGCGGCTCAGGCTGCAGGAGCAGATCTGGCTTATATGGGAACACGTTTTATCGTGGCAAAAGAGAGCAGGGCAAATGATGAATATCGTGAAATGCTTGTCGATTCTGATCATGATGACATCATCTTGACTGATGCATTTTCAGGCGTTAATTGCAATATGCTGAAACCGAGCATCAGAAAGCAAGGCATGGACCCAAAACAATTAGCAAAAAAAGAAAAAGTCGACTTTGACAGCATGTCCAAATCATCTGACTCTAAAGCGTGGCGCGATATTTGGTCAGCAGGTCATGGTGTAGGGGCGATTAAAAAAATAGATACCGCTGCCGGCATCATAAAACAATTAGAAAAAGAGTATCAGGAATCCTTAGAGAAATTGACTGGGCAGGCGGAAAAATTAAAAGGCATCATATCAAAATGATATGAAAGCGCTTCATTTAATTATGCGAATATAGCTTATTTTCACACAAAAAAGGTGTCCATAATGGATGCCTTTTTTTGTGTGAAATATCAGGGCTAATTTTTCAGCTGATGATAAAAGAATTATTCAGCCATAAATGCAATGTGTATAGGATATATAAAGAAAAATAGTGAATTTAGGATGTAAGACAGTGAAAAAATATTGATAAAAAGATGGATAAATGTTATATTATTTTCGTGATAATGACCGAATGAACGATATAGTCATTAGTCATTTTTTGTTTTGAACGTAATATATAGATAAAGGATGATAAATATATATTGCAGAAGCAATTGACTTAATTATGTATTCTTCAATCCGTTTTTCACTGAAATAGATTAAATAAACGGCATATTCGTCGTAAAGGAGGACTTGGTAGGCGTGTTAAAATCTTTAAAGGGTGAATTTTTAGCCATTATAAAACATCCTATGATACTCATTTCCATAATCGGGATCATAATGATTCCCTTGTTATACAGCGGCACGTTCCTTTGGGCATTTTGGGATCCATACGGTAAGGTGGACCAATTGCCAGTTGCCATTGTCAATATGGATGAAGGTGCCGAGTTCAATGAATCGGAACTTACAATAGGAAAAGACTTAGTCAAGGAGTTAAAGGAGAAAAAGGATTTCGATTGGCATTTCGTCAGTCAAAAGGAAGCCAATGAAGGTCTGAAAAATCAAGATTATTACATGAAAATTGAAATCCCGAAAAACTTTTCGAAAAATGCAACGACCTTACAAGAGGACAATCCGGAAAAACTGGATTTAATTTACACGTCCAATGAAGGGTTCAACTATATATCTACTAAAATAGGTGACGCAGCTTCGGAGAGAATCAAAGGTGAAGTTTCGTCAGCCGTTACGAAAACCTATGCGGAGTCAATGTTCGACAATTTGAACGAAGTGGCTGACGGACTCAAAAGTGCCAGTGATGGAGCTGGAGAATTGAAAGACGGAACAGATACAGTGAAGAACGGATCAAGTGAACTTGGTGATGGGATTAACTCTGCTAAAGAAGGTTCTAAAAAAGTGGATGAAGGAATTGATTCCGTTCATTCAGGTTCTGTAGAAATCCATGAAAACCTTGAAAAACTAGCCGAAAAATCATTGACCTTTTCAAATGGGGTAGGTTCCGCAGCTGCAGGATCAAAAGAGCTTAATCAAGGGTTACAACAGTTTAGCTCTGGTGTTGGACAAATGAAAGATGGGCAATCCGAGCTTTTGCAAGGAGCCAAGAAATCTGAAGCGGGTACCGGTGAATTGGCATCTGGACTGCAGCAGTCATTAGAGGGCTTCAATCAAATAGAAGAAAAGCTGCCCGCTTTGACAGAGGGGGCAAATGGCGTGGCCGCTGGTGCTGATCAGCTGTCAGGTTCATTGTCTGAATGGAGTGCAGCATCGAGCGAAGCGAAAGTGGGGGCTTCTGAAGTTTCAGCAGGTTTGGAAGAAGTTATTTCCGGATTGAAACAACAATCCGAAGCTACTGATGATCCTGGCGAGAAAGCGCGTTTGGATGGAGTGATTGCTTCTCTAACCCGCATAAGCGAAGGCAGTAAAGGAGTTTCTGAAGGAGTAGGGAAACTATCAGCCAGTGCATCCGAAATTGCTAAGGGCTCAAACAGTCTTAGTGATGGCGCAAATCAGTTAGGTGAAGGCTCAAGTGCGCTAAGCGGTGGTTTTACTCAATTGAAGCAAGCTCAGGATAAACTTGCCAATGGAGCGAATGAACTGAAAAATGGTCAAGGTCAATTGGTTTCTGGATTGACGACGTTTGGCGATAGTATAGATTCAGCACAGAGTGGGCTTGGTCAGTTAACCGAAGGCAGCAACAACTTGGTAAGCGGACTTGATCAACTTGAAGATGGTTCCAAGCAATTATCAAGTGGAACCTCACAGCTTTCGGACGGTTCTAAAGGTCTAGTTACAGGAACGGATAAGTTGAAAGAAGGTTCATCCAGCCTTACTAGTGGTATGGGAGAACTGGCCAATGGAGCTATCAAGTTACAAGATGGAATTGCCAAACTTTCAGATGGATCTGAAGAATTACATGACGAATTGAAGGATGGGGCAAACGAAGCTGGTAACATAAAATCAAATGAAGAAGTATATGACATGTTCGCAAGTCCAGTTAAAGTGGATAAATTGCCAATAAATAATGTACCGAACTATGGCACTAGTTTTGCACCATATTTAATTTCATTGAGTTTATATATCGGGGCTATCGTTCTGACGATCATATTCCCGTTAAGAGATCCTGCTGTTAAGCCTGCAAGTGGATTTAGCTGGTTTATTAGTAAATACAGCGTCATGGCCCTCATAGGAATCTTTCAAGCCGTATTGGTGGACTCGATTTTAATTTTAGGACTTGGAATTGATGTTACGAGCCTGCCGCTGTTTTTTGCAGTAAGCATTCTTGCTAGCTGCACATTCATGGCTATCATCCAGTTCCTGGGTTCAGCCTTTGATAATCCTGGCCGGTTCATAGCATTATTAATTTTGATTCTTCAACTGACCAGCAGTGGCGGAACATTCCCGAATGAATTGGTTCCTGGCTTCCTGCAAGGGTTCACACCATTCTTACCGATGACTTATTCGATTAATGCTTTCCGAGCAGTCATCTCAACAGGAGATTATAGCTTCATGTGGCATAATCTTAGCATATTGGCCATATTCCTTGTTGTGGCATTATTATTATCACTCACGTACTTTATTTTCCGGTATAAAAAATTGAACGGCGTATTAAATGAAAAACAGGAAGATGCAACTGTACAATGATCAAAAAAAACAGCGACCCGTCATGGGTCGCTGTTTCAGACTGTAGACAAACTCGATGAAAATCGAGTTTGTCTACAGTTTTTTTATGGGTGTACAATTTAGACGTTGATTTCCGCTCCAGGCACTCGCTTTCCGCGGGCGGTCCGGGAGCCTCCTCGGCGCCTTTGCGCATGCGGGGTCTCCCCTGGACGCGCTTTTCCCGCAGGAGTCTCTCACCTTCCGCTCCAATCAACTTTGTTTTAACTTTTAGATAGAACCCTTTTGCCTAAAGTCTTTATTGTTTTAAAATAGAATTATAAAAATTGAGGTGATGAGGATGCTTTCTAAACATATTTCAAAGGGGGTTCGGAATTTTTTAATTCCGAACCCCCTTTGTCTACAAACTGAAACAGCGTCCCGTAATTGGTCGCTGTTTTTTATTGATAACCTGAATATATGTGCCAAGCGCTTCCTGTTCACAAGGAAAAGGGAAAGATGTCAAAAAACGATTATAGTGATAAAACTATGGCGCAACCTGTACAAGAGTGTAAAAGTATTTAAACAGATGCTATACCCTTGACTTTTGAGTGGCAGGTGCATATTTCTTCATCGGATTTTTAGCAATGACATCTTTTAAATAAGGGTGACCAGAAGGGCCAGGTTTTCTCATAAGTTCCATTAGGTAAGAAATATCGTCCAGAGCTCTGTGTGTTTGGAAATTGGTGATATTATGTGCCTGCAGTAATGTTAAGAGTTTACTATTCTCGAATCCGTATTGCTTCCAAGGTACATTCCGCATCGTACAGAACCACTTTTGATCATTGATTTCCGGATACATTTGGTAGAGAAAACTTCTATCGAAAGAAGCATTATGTGCGAAAATCGAATCAGTACGGGCTATGAAGGATTTAATTTTTTCATCGTGAAAACTTTTTCCTTCAACGGAGCTGTATGGAATTCCATGAATCCTGTATGCTTGATCATAATTACTTCTTGCTTGATAGGAGAGAGGCTCCCTTAAAAATGATTCTTGATCAATAAGATTAATAATTTCCCCTGTTTCACTGCTGTATGTAAAGAGTATAAGGGCAAGTTCGATAATTTCATCGGAAGAGGGACGTAAACCAGTTGTTTCCACGTCTAGTACTAAACCTAATCTATTAGACAATTTTTTTTCCTCCAGTAGAATTTCATTAATCTATTATAGCTGACATAGGTTAGCAATTGAAAGTGTAATGTAAGGGCGAGATTGAACAATCCTGGATTAAAGCGATTTCTGATCAGACGATGCTATAAAAAAAGATAGAGAAGTGCTTTTATCAAAGCAATCTCTACCTTTTTTTATCAAATTAAGTTCAGATGAATTGTAAAATGCTCTCCAATTCATCTTCGACAATTTGTACGAATTCTTCGTTTCTTTGAAGACTGAAAATGTTCTTGGCTTGATTTATATATTGCAGTCCTTCGTCAGGTTGTTGGAGATTAATCAGATTTTTACCAGTTAAAAGATGAAGTTCTGCATATAAATATAATGATTCTATCGAATTACAAATGTTGATCCCTTTAAGGGTATAATTTAACGATTCCTGATAGTATTGAAGCTCAGTCAATGTTTGTGCTAATCCATGAATGATCTTCACGATAATTGTACCTTCTTGATTCACATGGGGAATATTCTCGATAAATTCCAATGCTTCATTAAAGATGGTTATGGCCTCTTCATAATTCTTCGTTTTAAAATGGATGATTCCGATACTATTTAGTATTGCTATCTCCTGTTGATGTAGAATGACACGTTTACCCATTGTAATCCGAATGGCCTCATTCAATAATTCTATAGTCTTTTGTTTGTCATTGTACAAATAAAAAAAAGCTATACCTTCATGCCATTTCAAGAATTGATAAAATGATATCGATTTTTCCGGTGCCGTTGCCATTTCTTTTTGGACGATTTCATAGATTGCTTCATAATTACGAGTGCGTCTATATTTGTTTATCAAAAGTTTAATGGTTTCTATGTAATTATAAATTGGTTCATTTTTGGTAGTGAAGAAGTAGGGCAGGTCAACTTTAAGTTTATCCGCAAAAAGTGCCAATTCATCAATTGTTGGAGAAGTGATGCTTCTTTCATAATCTAACAGGATATTAGGTTCACATATATCCTTAGCCAGTTCTTCTCTTGTAAGGTTTTGTTTTATTCGTAATTCGTGGATAACAGAGCCAACCTCTATTTTCATTGCAAATGCCCCTTTATACCTATGTCTAGATTTCTATTTTAACATAATTTATTTTTATCAGGAAGATAATTGAAAGATAGTATGATATAACTACTTTAACTGTTTTCCATTTGTATCCCTCCAACAAAAAAATAAATGACGAACGTTTTATTATTGAAGGTATCATACTGTAGGTGAACAGGTTCAAAATTAATGGATGAGGGGGAAAGCCGTAGATTAGGAAGGGAGGGTAATGATAAAAAAAGAGGCGGAAATCTTCCGCCTCAAAAGATTTCAATTTCCAATGAATTGCTGGGTCCAATAGTGGGTGTACTTCCCTCCTGTCACATGTCCAATTCCAATATGGGTATAGTTCTTGTTCAGAATATTGGCCTTGTGTCCGGGGCTGTTCATCCATGATTTCATGACAGCATCCGCACTGGGCTGACCTGCTGCGATATTTTCTCCTGCGTACCTGTAGCTGATCCCAAAGGATTTCATCATATCGAAAGGCGATCCGTAGGTTGGGCTTGCATGATTGAAATAATTACTATCACGCATATCTTCAGATTTCAGATTTGCAACCTTGGAAATGGCTGTATCCATTTCAAGTGAAGGGAGGCCGGATTTTGAACGTTCTTCGTTCACTAAATTAAGAACCTGCTGTTCAACTGACTGACTATTTTCTTGATCAGCTATGTGTGTGGATGTAGGCAGATTTATGATTTGTCCAATTTGTATTTGATTTGAATCTTTTATAGCGGGGTTCGTTTTAAGTAATTCGGAAATGCTGACATCGTATTCAGAAGCAATTTTCGTTAAGGTATCTCCTTTTGCTACCTCGTAAGTATCGGCTCCCAGGGCAACTGTTGGAGATAAAAGGGATAGTGACAGTGCTGATAAAAGGATTATTTTCTTCATTTTGTTTCCTCCTAGTATAATATCTGGATTGGAAGTATAGTATCCTATAAAAATTATTTTGTGTAAAATTTGGTCAATCTCATTCTTTATTGGACTGGGAAAAAGGTATCGGATGAGAACTTGAATGATAAGGGTCCAAATAACCTGGAAGTGTCAATGGTAAACCAAAATCATAGGACTTTTTGATAGATTGGAAGAATTTTCTCGTGTAGATAAAGAATCATTTTACGTTTGGCAAGCTATGTTTGTCAGGGTAAATAATAAGGACATCAAAACGAAAGTAGCTGTATAGAACAAGTGAAATAATTAAATGGTCCTAAGAACAACCTAATTGTTATTTCTTATTAGGTTAAGGCGGGAACAGGATGGTTTACGTCATTCTTACACAAACACAGGGATTTGATGTCAAAGGACATACGGAATGGCATTGTTCCCTAAAAATACGAATTTAAAAGAATTGTCCATTAAGACAGGTATCACTTCTTCATGAATAGAATTTAATAGACAGCTGAATATACGGGGGGATTCTTCGATGTGGTTTAAGGAATTGGAAACAGAAAGGCTGTGTTTAATCGAAATAGGTCACCATCATGCCGAGAGTCTGTTTGAAATTCTCTCTAAAGATGAAGTGACCAAGTATGATGGGATAGAAAGTTTAACTCTAGTTGAAGATGCCCGCCGCTTAATTGACTCGTTTAAAAGTGCTTATATAAACAAACGTGGGATGCGGTGGGGGGTTATTTTGAAAGATTCAGGCAAATTCATCGGTACCGTTGGCCTGAATCAAATGAGCCTTGCCAATAAACGTGCCGAAATAGGATATGAAATCCATCCGGATTATTGGAGGCAACATTTCACATCCGAAGCTGTTAATGAAGTATTACGCTATTGCTTCGAAGAATTAAGACTATACAGAATTGCCGCTTTAACTTTCAAGGATAATATTGCATCTAGAAACCTATTGAAGAAATTTGGATTTAAAGAGGAAGGCAGCCTCCGAAGTTATCTATTTCTTCGTGAACAATCGCATGATGCCCTGGTATTTTCCTTGTTAAGTACAGAGTATTGCCAGTTACGGCAACAAAGGAATTCAGTGATCAAATAGATTTTAGTTTAGTATAGAACATTGCAGCTGGCCCAAAGTGCCAGTTTTTTTATTTGTAGATTATCTCTCCCTTACAGATGATTTTATATCACTAAAGGACAATATACATATTTTTCATGTTAAAATGGAATGCGAATTCATTAATCGGTCCGGGTGGACATAAAAAGGAGCAAAATCATTGTGAAGATATTATTTCCGTTGCTTGCGGTCCTAGGTGGCATTACCATTGCCATACAAGGGCAAATCAATGGTGGATTAGGGAAAAAGGTGGGGGTCATTGAAGCTTCTTTCATTTCGTTTGGAATCGGGACACTCGCTTTATTATTTATTGTTTTGTTTGCTGGAAACGGAAATATTTCTGCAATTTCGACTGTACCTAAATGGCAATTGATAGGCGGACTTCTAGGGGCCATTTATGTCATTGTTATTATATTGGTTGTCCCGCAGATTGGAGTGGCCCCTGCATTGGTTGGGGTTATCGCAGGTCAGATACTGATTGGGGCTGTCATTGACCATTTCGGTTTATTTGGAGGGGTACGCATCCCTTTGGATGCGAAAAAGGTGGCAGGCATATGCTTACTTTTCGTGTCATTATATTTATTTAATCATAAATGAGTTAGAGTTAGGTTCTTTTTTCGTGGTGGCTGAAGCGTGAATATAGTTGAGAAACTGATATAATATTTCTATTCCCCTATAGTTATTCCCCATTATTTGGGATTTAAAAAATTAAAACCCAGTATTTTTTTCAGGTAATGTATTATTCTACTAAAATGTATCATTTGTTTTAAAATGGTTTGCTAGGAAAGTGGGCTTAGCAACCTAACTGACTTAAATTATTAGAATATTTAGAAAAAAATAACAATGGTAAGACAAGCGAACATATATGAATACTGGTATTAAACAATGTGGAAAAAAGATAGATGCCGAAAGTCATTTTACAATAATTAGGTTGCTCGATTCTATTTACCTATTATCTAGATCGAATTGATTAGCAATTAATTACTATCTTGTGAAAAAGTACTCATCAGTTTATTGATTTTTTGATTTATTCGTAATATACTTAAAATTCAACATCTTTAATTCGAGGTATAGTACCCTGGCGAGGTTGGAAAGAGGGTGATTTTTAACTAGTAAACTGCATTAATTGGTTTATTTAGGTAGAAACACAGATTTATGCAAACGGTTCGCTAGTTTTTTGGTGGATTCCTGCAATGAATGCTTCTCACTTTCCTCGTTGACATTCGGAATGTACTATACGAACAATTAATAGGTGGTAGAAGGATAATCTCATAAATGGGAGTATTCGAAAAAAGATTAAAGATGAGGGGGAATATTTTTTGAAAAAGTCTAAATTTTCAGTGCTTGCTCTTCTTATGGCCATCATGCTTATTCTTGCGGCATGTAACGGCGGTTCGAAGGAAACTTCGAATGAAAAAGAAGGCGGCTCGGGTGACTCAGCCAAATCAAAAGTATTAAACGTAAACAACTCAAGTGAACCTGGTTCGCTTCACCCTGCCAATGCTCAAGGTACTCATGAATCATGGATCCTTGAACATACGTTTGAGGGATTGACTAAGAAAACAGAAGAAGGCAAAATCGTGCCTGGTTCTGCAGAATCGTGGGAAATCAGTGAAGATGGATTAACATGGACATTCAAATTGAAAGATGGTTTGAAATGGTCAAATGGAGATCCGCTTACAGCCAATGACTTCGAATATGCTTGGAAATATGCTTTGAAACCGGAAACGGCTGCTGACTATGCTTACCAACTTTATTATCTTAAAGGCGGGGAAGCTTACAACAGTAAGAAAGGGAAGGAAGAGGACGTAGGGGTTAAAGCGACAGACGAACATACATTAGTAGTTACTTTGGAACAGCCTACACCGTATTTCCTTGACTTGACTTCCTTCTATACTTTCTATCCAATCAATAAAAAGGTACAGGAAGAAAATCCAAAATGGGCTTTGGATGCAAAAACACACGTATCGAACGGTCCATTCAAATTAACCGAGTGGAAACATAAAGAAAGCCTGAAAATCGAAAAGAATGAAAATTACTACGATAAAGACAAAATTAAATTGGATGCAGTTAACTTTGCTCTGATTGAAGATGAAAATACAGCATGGCAAATGTATCAGAGTGGCGAATTGGATATCGCTTATCCGCTGCCAGTGGATGTACAAGGACAATTGGTTAATTCTGGCGACAAAGAATTCAAAAACGGCGCAGAACTTGCTGTTTACTATTACAACTTTAATACGGAAGTAAAGCCTTTCAATAATGCAAAGGTAAGGAAAGCGCTTTCAATGGCTATCGAACGTAAAAAAATTACTGAAAATGTTGCTCAAGGTGGTCAAAAACCTGCCTTTGGAGTAATCCCGCCGGGCATTCCTGATGCAACTGGAGATTTCCAGGAAAATACAGGTAACCTATTTGAGGAAAACGTTGCTGAAGCCAAGAAATTGTTAAAAGAAGGTCTTGCTGAAGAAGGCATGAAAGAATTACCTGATTTTTCAATTTTGTATAATACTTTAGATACTCATAAGAAAATTGCTGAAGCCGTTCAAGGAATGTGGCGCGATAACCTGGGTGTTGAAGTGACACTTGAAAATGCAGAATTCCAAGTTAAGCTTGATCGTGAAAAAGCTGGCGACTTTGAAATTTCCCGTGCAGGATGGGTTGGTGACTATGTTGACCCAATGACTTTCATGCTTTGGGAAACAGACGGTGCCTATAATGATGCAAATTGGTCGAACAAAGAATATGATGGTTTATTAAAAGAGGCAAAATCTACAATGGATCCAAAAGAACGCATGGCTGCTTTACATAAAGCAGAGGAAGTTCTGATCGAAGAAATGCCGATCCTTCCGGTTTACTTCTATACAAAACCATATATGGTTAAATCGAATGTTACTGGAGTTTTTGCTCCGATTAATGCTTATCCGAACTTTATTTACGCGGATAAAAAATAATAGAAGGATAAAAGTGAAATGGGAGGTATGTCCGATTTAGGACATACCCCATTTTTCAATTGCGAATTTGAATATTTCATGAATTCATTTCCGTTTTCAACTCCTTAGAAAATCGATGATTGGGGTGATTACCATGTTGAGATATACATTAAATCGTTTTAAATGGGCGATTATTACTTTATGGGCAGTTATTACATTAACGTTCATCATAATGCATACGATTCCGGGAAATCCATTTGCTAAAGAAGGAGCTATGCCTCCTGCTGTTTATGAAAACCTTCAAGTCCACTATGGATTGGACAAGCCGTTGTTGACCCAATATGGGAATTATTTATTGGAAGTCGTTCAATTTGATTTTGGTCCTTCATTAAAATCCTCTTCCATTTCCGTGAATGATTACATTTTGAAGGGTTTTCCAGTGTCCTTGCACTTAGGGGCACAAGCATTGGTGATTGCCATCTTCTTTGGGCTCATTTTGGGTGTCGTGGCATCACTGAAAAGAAATAAATGGCCCGACTATTTATCAATGGTCATTGCCATCGTAGGGATCTCTGTCCCGAACTTTATCTTGGCGACTATTTTAATCAATTATTTTGCAATAAAATGGAATATATTCCCTGTTGCTACATGGGCGACATGGCAGCATACCATTTTACCATCCATTGCCCTGTCAATGATGCCTCTTGCTTTCATCGCGAGATTGATGCGGACAAGCATGCTTGAAGTAATGGGACAGGATTACATTTTGACAGCAAAGGCCAAAGGATTGAAACGGAGCGGTGTCATTATCAAACATGCCATTCGGAATGCGTTATTGCCGATTATCACGATTCTGGGTATCCTGACTGCTAATATCGTGACAGGAAGCTTCATCATTGAACGTATTTTTGGAATACCGGGCATGGGAGATATGTTCGTAAAGGGAATATCCAACCGAGACTACCCGGTCATTCTTGGTTCCACAATTGTGTATAGTGCGGTGCTTATCCTATTGATATTCATCGTTGATATAGCCTATACGTTAATTGATCCGAGAATTAAAGTGACGGGGGAGAAGAAATAATGGCAGATAAAGTGCATTTAACCGAAGATATGTTCCAACCCGCTGAAGGGAACTTTAAGGAAGCAGAAAGAATTGCCAGACCAACAGTTTCATATTGGTCTGACGTCTGGCGTCGCTTTAAAGAAAATAAACTGGCGATGACTGGATTTGTTCTTATTATCCTCTTGGTCTTGCTGGCGATTTTTGGGCCATATATTAACGGATATACTTATTATGGACAAGATTTCGAGAAAAAGAATCTTAGCCCAAATAGCGAGCACTGGTTTGGAACGGATTCAGCAGGTAGGGATCTATTCACGCGAGCTTGGTATGGTGCAAGGATATCCTTGTTCATTGGATTGATGGCTGCGCTGATTGACTTTTTGATTGGTGTCCTTTATGGCGGGATTTCAGCCATTCGTGGTGGACGCACGGATAATATCATGATGCGGTTTGCTGAAGTGATTTATGCGATTCCATACCTATTGATGGTTATCTTAATGATGGTCGTATTAAAACCTGGTATTTTGCCGATCATCATTGCGATGTCAATTACAGGCTGGATTCCAATGGCGCGACTGGTAAGGGGACAGGTTTTACAACTAAAAGAGAATGAATATATCCATGCAGCAACCATCTCTGGAGCCAATACGAGCTGGACTTTAAGAAAACACATGATTCCGAATACAATGGGACCGATCCTTGTTAATTTAACGTTGACTGTACCCACTGCTATTTTTGCCGAAGCTACTCTAAGCTTTTTGGGATTGGGAGTGCCAGCACCTCAGGCAAGTTGGGGAACATTGACAAGTGATGCCCTGGGAAGCATTTTGGTAGGGAATTTCTATCAACTATTAATCCCGGCAATATTGATTTCCTTAACCATGTTCGCGTTCAATGTTGCTGGTGACGGACTGCAGGATGCCCTAGATCCAAAACTACGGAAATAAATGAGTCCTAACATAAAGATTTGATATTACTAGAATAGGAGGGACGATGATGGAGAACCTATTGGAAGTCAACGATTTACACATCACCTTCCATACTTATGCAGGAAAAGTGCAAGCAGTACGCGGCGTGAACTTTGAAGTGAAAAAAGGGGAAGCCGTTGCCATTGTTGGAGAGTCCGGATGCGGCAAAAGTGTTACTGCGAAATCCATCATGAGATTACTGGAAACACCTCCAGCAGAGTATGGAAAAGGGTCAATAAACTTTGGCGGCAAAGACCTTATTAAAATGAGTGAAAAGGAAATGCAGAAGATTCGCGGAAATGAAATCAGCATGATTTTCCAGGATCCAATGACTTCTCTCAATCCAACGACAAAAATCGGCAGCCAAATCATGGAAGGCATTTTAAAGCATAATAAAAATATGTCCCGAAAAGATGCATACGAACGGGCGTTGGAAACGCTTAAACTGGTAGGTATTCCTCAGCCGGAAAAAAGGATGCAGCAATATCCACATGAGTTTTCAGGTGGTATGCGCCAAAGGGCGATGATAGCAATGGCTCTAGCTTGTGAACCGAAATTATTAATCGCCGATGAACCTACAACGGCATTGGATGTAACGATACAAGCGCAAATTTTGGAACTGATGAAAGATATCCAACGCAGAATGGATACTTCCATCATTTTAATCACTCATGATTTAGGTGTGGTTGCGGAAACTTGCGAACGGGTAGTCGTCATGTATGCAGGTAAGGTTGTGGAGACTGGTACAGTAGAAGCTATATTTTCAAATCCACAGCATCCATATACAAGAGGCTTGCTTAAAACGGTGCCAAGGCTGGATATGGAAAAAACGGCACCGTTGGTTCCCATTATCGGATCACCGCCCGATTTATTGGATCCGCCAAAAGGATGCCCTTTTTATCCAAGATGTGAATCCGCAATGAAAGTGTGCAAAGACCATGATCCGGAACTTGAAGTAGTCGAAGTGGGACAGACAGCCGCATGCTGGCTACACCACCCAATGGCAAAAGCAACACAGGTACAAGCACCGACTAATGTATAAAGGAGGAGAACCAATGGTTTCACTAAAAAATAAGTCAGTAAAAGAAAAGACAGTCAACGAAAATTCTCCTCTTGTTGAAATTAAGAATTTGAAGAAATATTTTCCTGTTGGTTCTCAGTCGCTGAAAGCGGTAGATGGTTTGGATCTCAAAATCTACCCAGGGGAAACGGTCGGCCTTGTTGGGGAAAGCGGTTGTGGTAAATCGACAGCCGGTCGTACAATTACCCGACTTTATGAACCGACAGACGGAGAAGTTCTGTTTCAGGGGAAAAATATCTTCGATTACAAACCGGGGGAAATGTCACATATCCGCCGTGAAATACAGATGATTTTCCAAGATCCATACGCTTCCTTGAACCCAAGGATGAAGGTGGAGGAATTGATTGGGGAACCACTTGCCATTCATGGGATATCAAAAGGTAAAGAGAGAAAAAAACGGGTGGAAGACCTGTTGAAGCTGGTTGGTTTAAGTCCGGAACATATCACTCGTTTTCCGCATGAATTCAGCGGTGGACAACGCCAGCGTATTGGAATTGCAAGGGCGTTGGCTTTAAATCCTAAATTCATCGTATGTGATGAACCGATTTCTGCCTTGGATGTTTCGATACAAGCTCAAGTAGTGAACTTATTAAAAGAGCTACAAAAAGAAATGGGATTGACTTATTTATTCATCGCGCATGATTTATCGATGGTCAAGTATATTTCAGATCGCATTTTAGTCATGTACCTTGGAAGAATGATGGAACTTTCGGATAGTGATTCTTTAACGAAAGATCCGCTGCATCCTTACACGCAAGCTTTGCTTTCTGCAGTGCCGATTCCAGACCCCACTATTAAACGGGAAAGAATCGTACTTAAAGGCGATGTACCAAGTCCGATCAATCCGCCAAGTGGCTGTGTATTCCGCACTCGCTGCCCAAAAGCGATGGAGATATGCTCCAGTGCTGCACCTGAATGGAAAGAACAAAAACCGGGGCATTTCGTTGCTTGTCATTTATATTGGTAAATAAAAAAACCAGTTGCATTTGCGACTGGTCTTTTTTTACATATTTATGTAAAATATTTTAGATAGAAGCGATTATTTTTGCAGACTAAATTAATTATCAGTTTGTAAAAATAAATAACTAGGAATCTGAAAATAAAACAGATAAAATGTAATTATATGTAAAATTAAAAATCTGTTGAATATTTCAATTTTTGAGAGAAGGAGGAGACTGATATTGTATTCCACGATAACTAGTGAAATCGTCGATCGAGTCATGATTGTTACTCTTAATCGTCCTGAAAAAATGAATGCTTTCAATGAAAAGATGTGTGAGGAGATGATCCATGCTTTTGATGAAGCGGATGAAAATGATGACGTACGAGCCGTTATTATAACTGGCGCTGGGGATGCTTACTGTGCTGGAATGGATTTGGAAAAAGGTGCAGAAACCTTTATGGATCACACTCCTTTGGTTGAATACCGCGATGCAGGGGGGATGTTGTCATTACGAATTTTTGAGATGAAGAAACCTATGATAGCGGCCATTAATGGAGCGGCAGTTGGGATTGGTATCACAATGACTTTGCCCATGGACATTAGAATTGCGTCTACAGATTCAAAAATGGGTTTTGTATTTGCGAGGCGAGGGATAACGATGGAAGCATGCAGCGGCTGGTTCTTGCCTAGGCTTGTCGGAATGGGTAAAGCTTCCGAATGGATTTTTACCGGCAGGATGATTTCGGCCAGTGAAGCATATGAGGGAAGGTTGGTAAACAAGATCGTCGAGCCGGATGAATTGATGTCTGCTGCAATGGAGATTGCATCAGACATTGCAGAAAATACATCTTCTGTCTCCGTGACGTTATCCCGGCAGTTAATGTGGACCATGCTCGGTGCTAACCATCCTGTTGAATCACATAAAATAGAATCGAAAATGATTCATTGGACCGGAAAACAAGCGGATGCAATAGAAGGGATTGAAGCGTTCTTGAAAAAAAGGAAAGCTGATTTCAAGATGAAAAGCAGTAGTGATATGCCTCCGTTTTATCCTTGGGGAACGGATCGAACATATGAAGTGGATAAGAAATAAGAAATGAATGGTAGTCAGGGAGCCTGTGGAAGTGAGTGATAATTTTTACTTTTCGGATAAATTAGGGTTTCCTTTCTTAGTGTGTTATACTGTGTTTACCATTTACTAAACTTGTTTCATGTTCCCCTATTCCCTGCGAATAGGGTTTTTTTATTTTTGCTTTTTAATCAAAAAAAACAGACCCTACAAGTAGAGTCCGTTATATATTGTATTAAAATTATGCTTTTTGAACGTTAGTAGCTTGGGGTCCACGTTGACCTTGCTCAACTTCAAAAGTAACTTCTTGACCTTCGTCTAATGATTTGAATCCTTCGCTTTGGATAGCTGAGAAATGTACGAATACATCGTCTCCGTTTTCGCGTTCGATGAAGCCAAATCCTTTTTCTGCGTTAAACCATTTTACTTTACCTTGTTCCATTGTTGTTGCCTCCTAGTGTGAATCCACACATTGTGTTACTACCCTTGCTCAATCATTAGACGAAAAGTGTTTCACTTATCAATCTTCCCGAACAAAAATAATTCTTTTTAAATATAACAGATAATGTCGGAATCTGCAAGCAAACAAAGTAAGATTATTTATTGTGCATGGTGTTTTACAATTCTTAATACCCTTTTCTGTAATCAAGTAAATTAATTGAGGGGTGTTTACCATTTAGGTAATTCTCTAAATTCGGCATGAAAATATCCTGAATAAGCCGTTGGTCGTAATATTCCGTATTACCGGATGTGTGCGGCGTGATGATTACATTGTCCATCTCCCATAATGGGCTCTTCCCAGGAAGTGGCTCCGTTTCAAACACATCAAGTCCAGCACCAGCAATATCTTTGTCCTTGAGAGCTTGGACCAATTCGTTTTGAATAACGAGATTTCCCCTTCCTATATTAATGAAAAAAGCGGAAGGCTTCATTAGTCGGAATTCGTTTTTCCCGAACATATTCCGTGTTTCTGGGGTCAATGGTAATGTCACGACAATATAATCGCACTTAGGAAGGAGATCATTCAATTGATTTTGTGTGAACATCTCATCGACAAATTCTTCAGATTTACCGGAATGGCGCATTCCTAATACGGACATGCCAAAAGCCTTGGCAATTTTAGCTGTTTCCTTTCCGATTTTTCCAACACCGATGATCCCGATGGTCTTTTCAT
Source organism: Peribacillus sp. ACCC06369 (assembly GCF_030348945.1). Classification (NCBI taxonomy): domain Bacteria; kingdom Bacillati; phylum Bacillota; class Bacilli; order Caryophanales; family Bacillaceae; genus Peribacillus; species Peribacillus sp. ACCC06369. The sequence continues at coordinate 2,863,420 of NZ_JAUCEN010000002.1, read as the reverse complement.
GAATTTCCTGCTTCATATTTGCGTGATGCCAAGTCTTCACCTGCTGTTGCTTAATATATGTATCTATTTTTCTTGTTAAAGCAAGCATTAACGCGAAAATGGTTTCTGAAATGGGATAGGCATGGACGCCATTTGCAGTTGTAATCTGCACGTTCTTTTGTTCCAAACTTTCCAGGGGTAAGGCATTCACTCCGGCACTCCATGTCTGGATCCATTTTACTTCGCTTGCATCGATGGATTCAGCCATTTCCGTTTTCCAGCCTGCGATTACTTCAACATCGGCTAGATGATCCTTCCATATTTCCGGAGATCTTCCGGTGATGACAGTCCACTCGGGAACCAATTCTTTAATCTTCTGTAATAAGAGCACATTCAAGTTTTGGCTTATTATGAGTTTTCTTTTTGGCATAATTATCCTCCGTAATCATTTTTCTGAATTATACGTAAGTTTCAATAATTTTTCAATTGAGAAAGAGATTGGTTAACAATCTTGTTATAATACTGATAATAAATGGAATGGGGTGTAATCATGAACGTGAAAGACATATATGGACAGCTGCCTATTATAGAATCAAAACGGTTGGTTATGAGGAAAGTCACCATGAGTGATGCAGAAAACATGTTCGCGTATGCATCCAACAGTGAAGTTTCCCGCTACGTAACATGGGAAGCCCATCGTTCCCTAAGTGATACAAAGGATTTTATCAGATTCATCCTACAAAATTATGAGGATAAGAAAATCGCTCCATGGGGCATACAACACAAGGAAAGTGGTAAGTTGATTGGTACTATTGACTTTGTTTCATGGCAGGTTAATCATCATAGTGCCGAAATCGGGTATGTATTGGCACCCGAATATTGGGGGAGTGGCTTAATGACTGAGGCTGCCCAAAAGATAATTGCCTTTGGCTTCGAAAATATGAACCTGGTTCGAATACAAGCACGCTGCTTCGTTGAAAATTTTGGTTCAGAGCGAGTCATGCAAAAGGCGGGTATGTCTTTTGAGGGAGTCATAAGAAAAGGAATGTTTGTTAAGGGAAAGCATCAAGACCTAAAGCTATACTCCATTATTAAATGATGGGTGTGAGGGCTTCCGGTAAAGGGAAAGTACAAAGGAGATTCTACATGGTGAATTCTTTTCATGAATATAGGAAAATCAAAAACAAACAATATGTGCAAATATTGAATTAAAAACTATACAAAACGTCTAATGTAAAAAGTCCGTTTGAAAAATATAATGAAACTATGAAATCGTGTTGAAATGGAGGGTTTCTTTAATGGCAGTTATCAATGATGTAGAAACGTTGAAAAATTATATCGGTGGCAAATGGGTGGATTCCTCAACATCGAAACATGAAGAAGTGCCAAATCCGGCAACAGGAGAAGCTTTGGCAATCGTACCCCTTTCCACAAGGGAAGATGTAAACCAAGCGGTTAAGGTTGCTAAAAATGCGTATAAAGAATGGAAAAAGGTGGCCGTGCCAAAAAGGGCGCGCTTCTTATTCCGTTACCAGCAATTATTGATAGAACACTGGGATGAACTGGCAAAGCTGGTCACGATTGAAAATGGAAAAAGCTATACAGAAGCATATGGTGAGGTTCAACGTGGGATTGAATGCGTGGAGTTCGCTGCAGGTGCGCCTACCTTAATGATGGGCAGTCAACTTCCTGACATTTCTCCAGGCATTGAATCTGGCATGTACCGTTATCCAATGGGTGTCGTTGCCGGGATTACGCCGTTTAATTTCCCGATGATGGTGCCATGTTGGATGTTCCCGCTTGCAATAGCCTGTGGCAATACGTTTATTTTAAAACCTTCAGAACGGACACCGCTCTTAGCCAACCGTCTTGTAGAATTATTGACGGAAGCCGGTGTTCCGGATGGTGTCGTCAATATTGTCCATGGTGCCCATGATGTCGTGAACGGGATTTTGGAACATGAAGACATTAAAGCGGTATCTTTTGTAGGATCCCAGCCTGTCGCAGAGTATGTTTACAAAACGGCAGCTGCCAATAAAAAACGTGTCCAGGCTTTATCAGGAGCGAAAAACCATTCAATCGTCATGCCTGATGCAGACCTGGAAAATGCGGTAACGAACATAACCAATGCCGCTTTCGGATCTGCAGGCGAGCGCTGCATGGCTGCATCGGTGGTAGTTGCAGTGGGAGAAGTGGGAGATTCGCTCGTTGAGAGATTAAAGGCTGCAGCGGATGACATCAAGATTGGAAATGGAATGGATAAGGGCGTTTTCCTTGGACCCGTGATCCGTGATACACATAAAAAGAGAACAGAACAATATATTGAAATTGGGGAAAAAGAAGGAGCTGTCCTCCTTCGTGATGGCAGGAATGAAGGCGATCAGGAAAATGGCTATTACGTTGGACCGACATTATTTGATCATGTAAATACAAACATGAAAATATGGAGTGATGAAATTTTTGCCCCTGTCTTATCCATAGTACGGGTTAATACCCTTGAAGAAGCAATCGATTTGACCAATCAATCCGAATTTGCCAATGGTGCCTGCCTCTATACGGATAGTGCAAAAGCCATCCGGGAATTTCGTGAAGAAATTGATGCAGGAATGCTTGGTATTAACCTTGGGGTACCCGCGCCAATGGCATTCTTTCCATTTTCCGGATATAAAAGTTCGTTTTATGGAGACCTTCATGCCAATGGAAAAGACGGAGTGGAATTTTACACTAGAAAGAAAATGTTAACGGCAAGATACTGATATGAAAAAGGGGTCGACGCAGTTTGTGGTCGGCCCTCCTTTATACATTATGATTGGGGGAGTGTGGCTTATGCAGGTTGAAAAACAGGGTCAGGATCTTAAGGCAATGGATGGCAAATATGTTTGGCATCATATGAAAGGGGCTGAACCCAACCCTGGGACAATGGTGGTCAAAAACGGGCAAGGAGCATGGATAACGGATGTTGATGGAAATCGCTACTTGGATGGGATGTCAGGGTTATGGTGTGTCAACGTGGGTTATGGTCGAACGGAACTGGCTGAAGCAGCTTACGAACAGTTGAAGGAACTTCCTTATGCCCCTTTAACGAACAGCCACATTCCGGCTATTAAGCTAGCAGAGAAGTTAAATGAATGGCTGGGTGGGGATTATGTGATTTTCTTCTCTAACAGCGGTTCAGAAGCAAATGAGACTGCTTTTAAAATTGCTCGGCAGTATCATCAGCAAAAAGGTGAACATGGACGTTATAAATTCATTTCCCGTTATCGCGGCTATCATGGAAATTCGATGGGAGCCCTGGCAGCTACCGGGCAGGCGCAGCGGAAGTATAAATATGAACCACTCGCCCCAGGATTTCTTCATGTATCACCGCCTGATACTTACCGAAATCCAGAGGATGAAAGCGGCGAAAAAAGTGCGGCGGAAATTGACCGTACCATTACATGGGAGTTGAGCGAAACGGTGGCTGCGGTAATAATGGAACCTATCATCACAGGAGGCGGAGTTTTGATGCCACCTGATGGATATATGAAACGTGTGAAAGAAATTTGTGAGAAAAATGGCGTCCTTCTCATTTCGGATGAGGTCATTTGCGGGTTTGGCCGTACTGGGAAGAAATTCGGATTTATGAACTATGATGTAAAACCGGACATCGTAACAATGGCTAAAGGAATCACAAGCGCTTACCTGCCGTTATCCGCCACAGCCGTCAAACGTGAAATTTATGAAGCATACATCGGTACAGATGATTATGACCGCTTTCGTCATGTAAATACTTTTGGTGGCAATCCAGCTTCCTGTGCCCTTGCTTTGAAGAATATTGAAATATATGAAAATGAAAAACTTATAGAACGTTCTAAAGAGTTAGGGTTTCGCTTGCTGCAAGAATTTGAAGAAATCAAATCTCATCCTAATGTTGGCGATGTGCGTGGGAAAGGTTTGTTGGTAGGAATTGAACTGGTGGAAGATAAAGGGATAAAACAGCCGATCGAACTTTCCAAAATCAATAAAATGATTGCGTCATGCAAAGAAAAGGGGCTGATCATAGGTAAAAATGGTGATACGGTAGCGGGCTTCAATAATGTCCTGACCCTTGCTCCTCCACTTAGCATAACTGAAGAGGACTTCTTATTCATCGTAACGACAGTAAAGCGAGCGCTAACAGAACTATAAATATTACGAACCTCGGGAAATAATAGAATGAGTGGCCACAAATCAGATTTCTGAAAATTCAGTATTAAAGTGGATTTCTATATGTACCTATTAATTTTCTCTTATACATTCGGTTTTGTTAATTAACAAAGATTGGATCCAGACTTTACTTTTTAATTGAGACTGCTGTGTTTCGTTTGAGCACCGTTCAGAACTTTGACCGGTGCTTTTATCTATTGTTAAATGATCCATATGGATGATGTGCATCCCATCAATAGTGAGAAAAACCTATCAGTGATCGCCCATCCACAAATTAGCTAATCACATAGGTTATTAATGAATATATTTTCCCCATGGAAATGAAATGAGAGATTTAGTGTAATGGAAAAAGGTTTAATTCCTCCTTTTCTTGGATGTTAAGGGCCTATATTGTATGAAAAAAACAAGAATATAGAGGTTAAGTAATCTATTATGAATTAAAGGGAACATATTGGAATCGTTTTCCTTGCTTAGTTATAGCGTATGTTTGAAAATGGAATGATAAGAGTGGTAGAAAATAAACCGATCTCATATCGTCAATATTCCGTCAGAAGAGGTGAGGGACATGAAAACTGAAGATATAACAAAAAAACTCACATTACATACCCCTGAAATTTTAGGGAGTGGGAATTTTTCAAAGTATGCCGTATTGGTACCCCTAATAGAGAAGGAGGATGGAATACACGTTCTATTTGAAGAGCGTTCACACAAACTGAGGAGGCAGCCAGGGGATATCTGTTTTCCAGGCGGTAAAATAGACAAGTTGGACCATGATGAACAGGCGGCTGCACTAAGGGAGACATACGAGGAACTTAATTTAAATAAAGAAGATATCTATAATGTCTTTCCAATTGATTATTTGGTATCTCCTTTTGGCATGATTGTTTATCCTTATGCAGGATTTGTTCGTGACCATCAACGGATAATACCTAATCCAGCTGAGGTAGAAACCATTTTTACGGTCCCGCTATCCTTTTTCATGGAAAAACCGCCAGAGATATTTCATGTGAAGTATAAAGTGGAACCACATGAAAACTTCCCCCATGATTTAATCTTTGGCGGAGAGAATTATAAATGGCAGCCAAAACAGATGGAAGAATATTTTTACTTATATAACGATCGTGTAATCTGGGGAATGACAGCAAAAATCCTTACCCATTTTATTGAAATTCTTCGTTAGACCCTTCTAAAGCACCTTTTTTTTTCGTTCGATTTCTATTAAACTTTATATATGGTAAAAGTTAGGTTTTAATAGAAGTGGGGAGATGAGTGGATGAAGAATAGTTTTGAAGTACTTGAAAAAGAACGGGCAATGGCAATGGCTGCGTTTGTGAACTTCAATGAAAACCGCGAATACTATGATGAATCCAAAGATCAGGAACTTAAGCGTGTATACTATCAAGATGATTCCTTGGACCGAGAAGGATTGAAGGACCTGCTTGTGACAACCCATAAAAACCAGCTGAACTACTCACCACATCGTCATGTTTACCCTTGGGTGGACTTACAGGAAAATGGCAAACTGAAAAGTCTGTATTCCGGTAAAGGAATGGATCCTGTGGAAGTCATTGAGGAAGATATCCGTATACTTGAAGTGTTGTCAAGAGGCATTGAATCAACAAAGATGGACAACATGCTCGTTAATTGTGAACATGTCGTACCTCAATCATGGTTCAATAAAAAAGAACCGATGAGGGGAGATTTGCACCATCTGTTTGCTTGTGAACCAACTTGTAACAGCAGCCGGAGTAACTTTCCATACTATGATTTTGAGGATTATATCCCAGAAGCATCGGCTGCCGGTATAAAGGCGGGTTGCGGGAAATCTGATGAAGGTAAATTCGAACCTGAATATGGAAAAGGTATCGTAGCGAGAGCTACCATGTATTTTTTATTAAGATATGAGGGAATCATCGATAGCGGCAAAATTAACCTGGCACTGCTTTTGGAATGGCACCGGCTTTTTCCGGTCAGCATTTATGAAAAACATAGAAACCAGGCTATACATGAAATTCAGGGTAATCGAAACCCATTTATAGATTTTCCGGAAATGGCGGAGAAATGGAATTAAAGAAGGATTTATAAAAAAAGGGATTGAAGCTGTGGTAAAAGCTTCAATCCTTTTTTAATTATAGAACTAAAGGAATTTTACACAAACAGGGAAGGGAACTTGAACATCTTTTTGCAACAATGTTAATTTTCCGTCCTGTTCATTCCGTGCAAATAGTGTCAGGTTTCCTGATTGTTCATTAGAAGCGATCAGGAATTTTCCGCTTGGGTCCAATGAAAAATCACGTGGCCAATGTCCTTCGGTAGAAACCAGTTCCACGAATGCCAGTTTGCCTGTTTCTTGATGGATTTGGTAAACGGCAATACTATCATGTCCGCGGTTTGCGGCATAAATGAATTTCCCGTCATCTGAAATATGAATGGCGCTTCCTTGGTTATTTTCCTTGAAATCTTCCGGAACGGTCCGAACAGTTTGCAATTCAGAAAAGCTTCCCGATAGACTATCGAAGCTCAAAACAATGACTTCCGGTACAAGTTCTGCCATGACATACGCAAATTTTCCGTTTGGGTGGAAGGTCAAATGCCGCGGTCCGCTGCCGGGAGCAACAGATAAACTGTTTACTTCTTCCAAAACCCCATTATGTATTTTATAGGTTATTACTTTATCTATTCCGAGGTCGACTACAGCAATGAACCTTTCATCCGGTGTGAAACCAGCGAAGTGAGTGTGTGCTTTTTCCTGACGTTCTTCATTCGGTCCTTGACCCTCATGTTGAATGGTGGATGATACTGGCAAAGGGGTCGCATTGTCATGAAGCGGATATGATTCAATCAGGCCATCTCCATAACTGGAAGTGATCAAGACCTGTTTCTTGCTGTCGACACTTATATGGCAGGAAGAGCCATTCGGTGTCAATTGTTGGCCCAAGAAGGTAAGTTCACCCGATTCTTCATTAATCGAATAGGAAGAAACCCCACCGCTGCCCGCTTCTTTTAAAATGGCGTAGAGATTCTTTTTGTCCTGGCTGATGGCGACATAAGTCGGATCAGTTAATTCTGCTGCAAGAACCGGTGTACTGAGTTTTCCTTCTGCTGTATCTAAAGTAAAGCGATAAATACCTTTGCTGTTTCCTTTTGTGTAAGTGCCAATATATCCAATGATGGTCTGTTGATCATGTTTTGCCATATTTATCTCCTCCAAGAAAGATTTGTGTTTTTTTTATTTTAACATAGATGATACCGATTATATCCTTTTCCCGATTTAAGTTGAGTTATAACATTATTCATATAGAAATTTTGGGGGTGAATGGGAGAAACCCCCGGGTAGGGGGTCAAAGTAGATTGAACTTATCGGCAGGCGTAACGGCTTCAATAGGAATATGCCTAAACTCAGTAACGGAAAATAAGCCCTGATCCGTCAGTTTAATTTCCGGGATGACAGGTAACGCCAAGAACGCAAGTGTAAGGAAAGGGTTGAAATGCCTGTTGGCACCGAGTTTCAAAAGGGCTTCATCGATTCGTTTCAATGAATGAACCACATCCATATATGTGCATTCACTCATCAATCCAGCTATTGGAAGGGGAAGGGAAGCTAGTATTTTCCCATTTTGGATTACGGCCAATCCACCCTGCATCTTTTTGATTTCCTTTGCTGCCCTTAGCATATCTTGGTCATTCGTGCCGGCAATGATTAAATTATGTGAATCATGGGCTACTGTAGTGGCAATTGCGCCTGATTTCAAACCAAGCCCTTTGACGATTCCAAGACCTAATTGTTTGGTCATATGATGCCGTTCAATAACTGCTAGTTTTATATGATCAACATGTTCAGAGAACTGGAATAGACCATCACGATTAAGTGTAACCGGTTCAATCGAATGCTTTGTAATCAAACTGTTTGGAGTAATCTCAATAATATTAGCAAGATTATTTTTAAAAGGTATCGCCAAATCATCTTCCGTTATTTCATGAAATTTAACGGAGTGCTTCAAACCGTCGTCAATAACCTGTTCCTTTTCAGGAAAGTTCAGTAATCGATTATTTTGGACCATAGGTTTTCCCTCTTTAAAGACCGAATGGATGATGATTGTATCGAGATCATCTAATAGAAGGAAGTCTGCCTTGTATCCGGGTGCTATAGCACCGTGTTCCTTTAAACCAAAACATTCTGCAGCATTGATGGTCGCCATTTGAATCGCGGTAATTGGTGGGATACCATTTTCTATGGAAAGTCGAACGTTGTGATCGATACTTCCTTCAGAAACAATATCATCGAGGTGCCGGTCATCGGTGACGAATAAACAACGGCGGGAGTTCAGCTCATTAATGGCTGGAACCAGGTTTAATAAATCTTTGGCAACAGTACCTTCCCTGATCATAAGATACATTCCTTTTCGCAGTCTTTCTTTTGCCTCTTCCGCTGTAGTGCATTCATGATCCGTTTTAATGCCGGCACTCATATAAACATTGAGCTGTTGTTCGGATAATCCAGCTGCATGGCCATCTATGCTTTTGCCTAGTCTATTTGCATCGTATAATTTTTGCAGCATATCATCCTCCGTATGTGAAACAGCCGGGAAATTCATAACTTCGGCTAAACCAAGCACTTTCGGGTTTTGATAAAATGAATTTAGATCTTCACTTCTTAAGACAGCGCCAGAATGTTCAAACTCCGTAGCAGGTACACAAGATGGCATCATGAAGTAGAAGTCAAAAGGAAGTTGGCCGGATTGTTCAATCATATAATGAATGCCCTTTTTACCGGAAACATTGGCTATTTCATGAGGATCCGCAACGATGCTGGTCACACCATGTAAAAGGAGGATTTTTGCGAGTTCAGAAGGCCTGACCATCGAAGATTCAATGTGGACATGGCCATCAATGAAAGAAGGGGATACGAATTTTCCAGCAGCATCAATTTCTGAAATACCCTCATAACTCCCAATGCCAGCAATAAAACCATCGACAATGGCAATATCGCCTGAATAGGTATCACCATTGAATACATTTATAATTTGCCCGTTTTTAATGACGCAGTCTGCAGGCGTTTTGCCTGCGGCGACGTCTATTCTCCTTTTAAGCAAGTTTTTTTTCATATTCGTAACCCCTTTGGCAAAGATATAACATATTAATATTTTACTTTTTCAATATGGGTCTCCCATGTCCGGAATGGTAAATCGTGGTCATTGAAAGACATTTGTTCCATTTTAATAGTGCGGTTTTTCATTGGCAGGGCAAGTTCTTGGTATATAAAGTGATCATCAAAACCAATAAGTGCAGCGTCTTCTTTAGTGCATGAGTAATAAATGGCTTTTGGACGTGCCCAATAAATGGCACCGATGCACATTGGACAAGGTTCGCAGCTAGTGTATATTTCACAATCTGTAAGCTGGAAGCTATTGAGATTCCTGCATGCATCACGTATCGCCTGTACTTCGGCGTGAGCTGTGGGATCGTTGGCTGTTGTCACATTATTACATCCTCTTCCTACAACTTTGCCGTCTTTTACGATTATAGCACCGAAAGGTCCACCGTTCTTTGCCAATACATTTTCATTTGCTAGCCGAACGGCCATCTCCATGAATTTTACATCCACTAAAAAAACACCCCTTCATTTATTAATAAATCAATTGTGTTGATGTTACGTTTTTTAACGTAAATATAATAAATAATATACCATATATAGACAAAAATTGAATATAATTTTCTGAAAATAAAGAAAAATCATTATATGTTAGAATATATGACGTTAGAATCAGGAACGATTTGAAAGAATTTTTACAAATAATGATAAAACTGATATTGTTAGAAGAAAATCATAGGATTATGAAGGTGAGATGTATGGGATTTTTGGGCGTTCTTTTACCGATATTCGGTATTTTTGTTTTAGGGTACGTCGGTCAGAAAAAGTTTAAACTTGATACAAAATCGATTTCCACGATGGCATTATATTTAATGTCACCTTTTCTTGTGTTCCGAACTTTTTATTCCGCAGAATTTACGATTGATTATTTTTATCTGTTCCTTTTCACGATAGTACTCTGTCTTTCTCTCATACTGGTAGTCTATATCATATCGTTTTTCCGTAATTATTCAGTTACCGAAACAAGCGGCATGATATTGGCATCGGCATTCATGAATAACGGGAATTACGGAACACCAGTCATTTTCCTGTTATTCGGTGCAGCAGGACTCGATTATGCGATCATCCTGATGGTGGGTCAGCAGTTAGTCATGTGCACCATTGGCATCTATTTCGCAGCGAAGGGCAGCCCGGAAGGTAATGGAGTCCAAACAGCGCTTAAAGCAGTATTCAGGATGCCAATCGTGTATGGAGCTATTGCAGGTGCGGTTTTTCAGTTTGTGAAAATTCCATTAAGCAATTCGGTTATGGAAGCTATTAACCTTGTTGCAAATGCAGCAATCCCAACAATTATGATTACACTCGGAATGCAGCTAGCCAACATTTCACTGAGAAAAATTGCCTATCGTAAGCTATCAGTTTCACTTCTTCTTAAACTTGCTGTTTCGCCAGCCATTGCATTCCTGTTATCACTTGCCTTACCAGTGGATGAAATGGTCAGGCATATCATGATTATCGTAGCTGCCATGCCAACGGCGGCCAACACTACGATGTATGCGCTCCAATTCAATACAGAACCTGAATTCGTCTCAAGTGCTACGTTCATTAGTACTTCATTAAGCTTGATTACGCTTCCGATTATCTTTTTCTTTGTATTATAGAAGATTATCATTCTGATTATGCGGGCAAACTTAATATATACACGAGGCGGAGAATTCCTTACAAATGCGCAGGGATCCGGATTACATGCGTTGCCCTTGATGATCAAGTTTAGGCAAATTCCACTTATAGTGAGCAGGTGGAGTAAAGGTTATCATACGCGTCTAGGTTAAGGAACGAAATGATGGCTTTGGATTCCATTTGGATTTATGGGTTAATTAGGAACGGACTTATAGCAGTTTCATTTAATATTGATCAAAGGGTGAGCTTGCTTTTTTTATTTTTCATTAAACTGGCATATACTTTTTAAATGTCATTTTATTAAATTGGAGGGATTTTGTGATCCAGACTAAAATTAAACTAACTAATCCTGAAAAGATTGAAGCCATTTTGAAGGAGATCGTTCAGAAATCCTATCAAGAAGCACTAGAAGAAAAACTCTTGCTATGCATGGAGTGTGGAGATGTGGATTTTTTTATCGCGTATTCAAATAATGAGGAACTTCAAGATGCGATTAATGAAAACTTTGTAATTGATGAATGTGGCGAAATCATGAAATTAGATGAACATCAGGAACTTATGGATGATTTATACGAGTATTTTTTGATCATACATAAGGAAAGTGATTTGTTTGATTTTTATCCAGCAGGTCCATATACTGTGGGTGGGGAAAGCCGGGAATCGGATACGGATATGCTGGCGCCTAGTGGCTTATTTTCAGCACCATTTGAAGATGCTATAAAAGAATGAATGTAAAAGACAGCTTTTGCTGTCTTTTTTTTGTTCGTTCTATAATTGCTATTTCATATCAGGCATTTTGCTTACGGGAAATAAATCCCTTTTTACAAAAATAGGAACCGTTTAGGGGAGATCGATTTAAATATGTGGGTTTTATGGAATATAGCAATAGTATCATAAAATATGTTATTGTTTTTAACAATTTAAAGTTTATATGGTAATTTTAAGTAATATTATATATAATGAATAATGTGAATATTGAATATATTTTTTATATTACTAGTCTAAAATAATAAAAAAAATAACCTTATATTGGGAAATAATAAATGGAGAAAGGATTATACATATAGAAATGATTCGATTTAAGAGAATGCTATATTATGCATTCAGAATTCTGATTATTATCAATTTTCAGACCAAAAGATTGATTATGGGCAGGGAGGCTAATTATGATTGTTTTTGACCGGGTGAATAAGTATTTTGGTGATTTCCATGTATTGAAGGATATTAATCTTACTATTAATAAAGGGGAGGTGGTAGTAGTCATCGGACCGTCAGGATCAGGGAAAAGTACCCTGCTTCGATGCATTAATCGTCTTGAGACCATTTCGGAAGGCTCCCTTTCCGTTAATGGTTTAAATGTAGCGGATAGAAAAACGGACATAAACAAACTGCGGCGGAATATCGGTATGGTTTTCCAGCATTTTCACTTATATCCTCATAAAACCGTGCTCGAGAACATCATGCTTGCACCCAGGAAGGTTTTAGGACAATCAGAAGAGGAAGCGAAAAAGATTGCGCAAAAGTATCTGGAGAAAGTAGGGATTGGAGATAAGGCGAATTCATTTCCTTCCCAGCTTTCGGGTGGACAGCAGCAAAGGGTAGCGATTGCCAGAGGTTTGGCTATGGGGCCTGAAATCATGCTATTTGATGAACCTACCTCAGCCTTGGATCCAGAAATGATTGGCGAGGTACTGGATGTTATGAAAGCACTTGCCCATGAAGGAATGACGATGGTGGTTGTCACGCACGAAATGGGATTTGCCCGTGAAGTAGCGGATCGAATCGTATTCATGGACGAAGGCAGGGTTTTAGAAGAGGCATCACCGGCTGAGTTTTACGCCAATCCTCGTGAAGAGAGGGCTCGTTTATTTCTTAGCCGTATATTAAATCATTAAATAAAAAACAGGGGTGATTAACATGTTGAAGAAAAAGAAATGGTTGAAATTATCTTTGCTATCTTTATTGGCTGTCATTTTATTGGCTGGATGCGGCGGGGGAGAAGATTCAGGCAAAGATAAAGAGGGTGGCGGTAAAGACAAAGAAACGGATGTTCTTGCACAAGTGAAGGATAAGGATAAGATTGTTTTTGGGGTAAAAAATGATACAAGGCTATTTGGATTGAAAAATCCTAGTACTGGAGATGTAGAAGGATTTGATATTGATATCGCCAAAGCTCTTGCAGCAGAAATCCTAGGTGATGAGAATAAAGTTGAATTTAAAGAAGTGACTTCTAAAACAAGGATGGCCTTATTGAATAATGGTGATATCGATGCGATTGTAGCGACCATGACTATCACGGAAGATCGTAAAAAAGAAGTTGACTTCACCGATGTTTACTTTGATGCCGGACAATCCCTGCTAGTCAAAAAAGGCAGCGATATCAAGGGTATTGATAGTTTAAAAGGGAAAAAGGTATTGGCTGTTAAGGGCTCTACTTCTTCCATAAATATCCGTGAAAAGGCTCCTGACGCACAAGTTCTTGAATTTGAAAACTATTCCGAAGCGTTCGCTGCACTTAAATCTGGGCAAGGGGATGCATTGACTACGGATGATTCAATCCTTTATGGTATGGCTGACGAGGATCCAAATTATGAGCTTGTTGGCGGAACATTTACAGACGAGCCTTATGGCATTGCTGTGAAAAAAGGAAATGCTGAGTTTGTTGACGAATTGAATAAAGCCCTTAAGTCACTTAAAGATTCAGGCAAGTACGATGAAATCCATGATAAATGGATTAAACATTAATCATTACCAAATGTAAGGGAAATGACCTTAATTAACATTTGAACATTAGTCTTGTGAGGATGAGCTTTTTGCTCATCCTTACTAGTTAAAGGAGTGTATGCCGTGCTTGATTTCTCCATTTTAACAGAGAATCTGGATATGTATTTATTAGGCTTTAAAAATACGATCATGTCGAGTTTAATCTCATTGGTAGCGAGTTTGCTCCTGGGTGTGCTTGTTGCTATCATGCGGATTGCCCCGATAAAGCCTCTAAACTGGCTTGGAACCGCCTATGTTGAGTTCATTCGGAACATACCTTTATTGATTATTACCTTTTTCTTCTTTCTGGGCCTTAAACTAAGTGGACTATACGCAGGAACATTAGCCCTGACCATTTACACTTCATCTTTCATAGCTGAGGCAATTCGGGCAGGCATTCTTTCTGTGCCAAAGGGTCAAATGGAAGCTGCCCGTTCTTCAGGACTGACATATGGGCAGGCAATGAGGCTCGTCATATTGCCACAGGCAGTTAAAATAGTCATTCCTCCTCTAGGAAACCAATTTATCAATCTAGTTAAGAATTCTTCCATTTTAGCCGTCGTTGCAGGACTGGATCTCATGTACCATGGGGATTTGATTTCTTCAAGTACATTTGTCGTGTTTGATGTATACATTTTCGTTGCAGCGTTTTACTTAATTCTTACCATTCCTTTAAGTCTTGGCGTTGGTTATTTGGAAAAACGTCTGGCAAAGAGTAATTGAGGGAGGTATAAGATATGGATTTTGCAGGTGCCTATACACCGGATAATCTTAAGTTTTTATTAGAAGGATTTTGGGTTACGCTCCAGGTAGCTTTTATATCCATTATTCTAAGTTTCATCATTGGCGGGCTTGTGGGCATAATCCGTTACGCAAAGGTACCGGTGCTATCTCAAATATTAGCCATGATTGTAGAAACGGTACGTAATTTACCGTTGTTATTAATTATATTTTTTACGTATTTTGCTTTACCTGAGGTACGCATTAAACTGGAAATCATTCCAGCGGCCATCGTTGCATTGACAATTTTCGAGTCGGCCATGCTATCTGAAGTAATTCGAAGTGGGCTAAAATCTGTAGATAAAGGGCAAATGGAAGCCGCTCGTTCATCAGGCTTGAGTTATACACAGGCATTGATACATATTATTTTGCCCCAAGCTCTCCGCCGCATGGTTCCTCCTATTGTCAGCCAATTCATATCATTATTAAAGGATACTTCATTAGCGGTTGTCATCTCGTTACCGGAGCTAACTCATCATGGTCAAATTATATATGGGCAAAGTCAAAAGTATTTAATACCTATTTTGATCCTGGTGGCGCTCATGTATTTCATTGTAAACTTTAGTCTGTCTTTGGTAGCCCAGAGGCTTGAATTGAAACGAACCTAAAAAAAACGACTCAGAAATGAGTCGTTTCAGTTTGTCTGCAATTTTTTTATGGTTTGTGCAATTTGGACCTTGATTGGAACTTAAGGCACTCGCTTTCCGCGGGCGGTCAGGGAGCCTCCTCGGCTTGCGCCTGCGGGGTTAATCCCTAAACGGGTTTTCCCGCAGGATTCTCGCCCCTTCCGTTCCAATTTTAAATTTGTTTTTCTTTTAAATTGAATGCGAATAACCCTAAAAAACTGAATACAGACAATAGGATTTGCCGGTCTCGGTTTGTAGACAACATAGGGTTCGGAATGGTCTCATCCCGAATAGCTGTCACGATTTTACCGTGGGAATGATTACAATCATTTCAAAACAAGATTTGGTTATACTTCATGATTATTTATTCATTTATATGTGATGAAACGAAGTTTTCGCCACTCCTGCCGAATAACTGGCTGGCCGAAACCCCACATGAGAGAGGCTTGGCAGACAGTCGGCGGAAAGGGAACGGATTTCTGAAAACTTTTTTTTAACTGCAGACAAACTCAATTTTTTCGAGTTTGTCTACTATCTGAAACGACTCTAAATGAGTCGTTTTTTACATGCATGGATTGGACCAAGTGTATGAAATTCACCGGCAGGAGAGCATGGAATATTAGTGATGAATGAGTAACAAATAATGAATCTTTTCCTTTTAATGACCGTATATATAAGGGGAAGAGAGAAGGTGGAAAATATGTCTGAAATTAAACAAAGCAATAGCAAAGCGATTGTATCATTAATCATGGGGGTATTATCCCTGCTTATTCCATTCATCGGCATCGTATTAGGTATACTAGGTTTAATATTTGCAGCGAAGAGTAAACAAGAAATGAAACTTACTGGTGAAACCGGTAATGGATTGGTGACAGCTGGTAAAGTGTGCAGCATTATTGGAATAATCTTGAATGTTATCGTGATTTTGATTTTCCTGGTGTTTTCTTATTTTGTAGTAAGTACGGACATAACAACTTATTGAATGTAAAAATAAGCTTGACAAACAAAGAAATGTAAATAAACCTATTTTTAATGGAATTTCATGTTATAATTAACTTAAAATCCTAAAAATTGAATGAAGGGATGATATTTTGACCATTCAAATCTTTGAGTATCCAGCTGTATTCTATTATGAAAAACACCCGTTGATTATCGACTCTTTTTCCGTTCAAGTTTGTTTCCCGGATTTTAGGCGAGAAGGAATTATTTCTTCCGTTAGCGGTAGGAATCGGGTAGATGCCTTAGCTTGTGCTCAAGAACTGTTGGAATCCATGGTCGAACATTTTATTCTCGATAAAAAAACAATACCGGATGCGAGTGAAATGGAAAAGGTAAATCTAGATAGGGGAATTAATATATGTGAGGCTGCACCCTTCAGGATTGAAATAGAAAATATCACATATGAAAAATTAAAAAACCTTGCCGGGTAGGGGACAAGGTTTTTATTTTTGGTTTCTTAAAGATTAATCAACATTTTGTTACCCTTAAAGTCAGATTTATAAGAGTAACTCAAAAACATTAATATTTTTACATAAGTATATGTTTTTTTGAGTAAGGGAAGGCGACATTAATAATTGTATTAATGCCAGAATACCCCGTCATATCATTTTTTTAACAAAAGCCATCATTGCCTGGAAAAGGAATGATGGCTTTTGTTTTGCTTAAATGTATGGGACCGAGACTTTGTCCTTAAATTTTTATTTATTTTTGGAAAAGGATATTGCGTTCTTTATAACGAATATGTATAGTATAGGTAACGTAGGTAAAAAGTATCAATAGTTATATATTTTGGAGGTGGATGTGTGAAATATTATATAGCATCAGATGAAAAAAATTTGAAGCAAGTAAGGTCATTGATAAAGAAATTAACTTCAAAAGGATTTACATGTGTGAATGGCGGGAATTTAATTGCGGATGATGAGACTAACCAAATTACGGACGGTATTGGAGAATATGAAAAAAAGGGGATTGAGGAAGCTGATTTTATGCTGATCTTCCTAACTGCAGGTAAAGGTAATCTCTATGAACTTGGATATGCTTTATCGTTAAATAAGAAAATTATTGTGTATTCACCTGAGAAAGACAATTATCATATTAATAAAAAATCAATTTTTCATAATCTGCCTGAGGTAACCATCTGTAGCGGGACATTTTATAAGCTGGTTAAATTGATACATACACTTTCACCTGAAGGATCGGAAAAAAATGATTCACTTCCCCTTAAATAAATGTCAAATGTAAATTAAAGGTACCCTCTAATAAAATATCTTTTGAACGAATTGTTTGATGTATTAAAAGTGAGGGTAAAACCATTAAAAAAGGGAGAGGACTGTTTTGGCCATTATTGATATCGACCAATTATTGTTAGCCACTGAAGCGATTGCAGAAGAATCAGTTCCATTCCATCTTGATACATTTGACATTGACCAACTTTTAGATAAAACGGATTTCTGGAATGGTAAGTAAGCATGCCCTTTGAGGATATGCTTTTTTTCTGAGTGAAATTAACCTGATTACCGGTATGAACATCATACGAGTAATCAGGCAATGAGGATATGTTAAGGAATTGGAAAAAATTAAAACTTGCGCCCTTTTACGAATCCTAAAATCACAAACATTGCGATTGTGCCGATAACAAAAATTGATTTAATAGTCATTATGAGAAGTTCATCGTACATTTTTATATACCTCCTTATATGTAGTGACAGTGCGATTATGATTAGCTGTTTATATATAAATTATAACATAAAGGCAAAAGTGATGGTGGAAAATTACAGCCGGTATGGGTATTAATGTATGGAGTGTTACAGTTTAAACATAAAAAAAGATATCCACTAATCAGTGGATATCAGTAATGATGATTATTTAAGTCCCAGCGCTTTTTTCGTTTTTGGTCCTACGATCCCATCAGAAGTAAGTTTTTTAGACTTTTGAAATTTCTTTACGGCCATTTCGGTATTTTTTCCAAATGCACCATCTATTCCTTTAGTGCTGTATCCAAGTTTAGTTAATCTTTTTTGTAGTTCAATTACTTGGGGCCCCTTACTTCCATTCTTCAGGATAGAGTTGGTAGTATTTACAGGTAAGCTCTCAGATCCGATCACCTTATATCCATTCTTAGCTGCTATGGAAGCAAAAGATTTATTCGAACTGGCAATCAAGACTACAGTGTTCATCCTCACCTTATCGTACAGCCATTGTACATCATCGTTATACATGCGAATACAACCGGCACTTATATA
Organism: Peribacillus sp. ACCC06369; assembly: GCF_030348945.1. NCBI lineage: Bacteria > Bacillati > Bacillota > Bacilli > Caryophanales > Bacillaceae > Peribacillus > Peribacillus sp. ACCC06369. Next base: position 2,845,073 of record NZ_JAUCEN010000002.1, on the reverse strand, counting down.
TTTCCCAATGGTTTTAGAATCATTATTGCCGTGTATTGCGTACGTATTTCCTGGTGTATTCCGTGCATTTATCCCCATCCATCGTTTACCCAGAGGATTCCTGGGATCTCCGCCTCTAATGTTGCCTTTATAATAGGGACGATTCACTATCTTTGTCACTACCTTGAACTTTCCTTCAGGAGTATAGGAGGGTTTCTTTCCTGTCGCTACGATGAACACCTTCACCAATTTATCATTTTCATAGTAGGCCATTTGATTATTGGCTTTATTGATGATAATCAGTTGTCTCCCTGCTGCACCCGAAGTATTACTGAACCCAATAAAACAAAAGGCGAATATCAATACAAATACAATTAATTTTTTCATTTTCTTCCCCGTCCCTCATTTAAACAACCTAAATTCACGCATATACTATCCTATGCAAGAAGCGAATCTAGAGTGACAATTTTTTAACCGAAGCGTAAACTAAAAAAGGGAAAGTTAACCCAAATCACTTTTTACTTTTATGCATTCCAAAGAATGATGGGCACTATTTATGGCCATATTACATACAATTATTGAAGTGAAAGCGGAGGTGGGAAAGAATTGTCACGCCTAAAAGTGGAGGACTATCTAGAACAAGGAATCTATGGTCCAAAAGAAATCAAGCCTGGTGAACGAAAGGAGTTTCTGGGCACATTAAGGGAGCGCGTCGTCATCGTCTTAAAAAAAAGCCAAGTCTTTGAACTGAATGTATATCCGGAGATTGAGCAAAAGATGAAGCGGCATCCCCATTCAAATTTGTTTTTAAATGGTCAGATGGACTATCAATATCTAGGGAAATATATTAAATTGGCAATGAGTCATAATATTCCTTACAAAATTGTCCTAAACAAAGATCATGACTCCGATTTGGGTCTAGTACTAGCAGAAAAAAATGCAATAAACAAAGAAGAGATTTATATTGAGAAGCAAAATCATGCCATTCAAGTTATAAAAAAGAAAAGTGTCAAAGCGTTTTTCAAACGGTGGGTTAAAAAAGTACTAAACAAACGTTGATAGAACTATAAACGTTCAGTTTGTCGACAAAACGGGGTTCAGAATGGTCTCAATCCCATTCACGATTTTACCTATTGTTTTATATGGGATGAAACCCTCAGGGGCTAGATTGAAGAAATTTGCGACACTCCAGCCGAATAACTGGCTAGCGAGATACCAAAGAAGCTTGCGGCGAGGAGGCTTGGCAGACAGTCGGCGGAAAGGGAGCGGATTTCTAAAAACAACTGGAACGCACATTAAATAAAAAAACTGCAGGCAAACTCGCTTTTCTTCGAGTTTGTCTACAGTCTGAAACTTGATAGAATTATCTTTATTTTTTTTAAAAAAAGACCCCATAAGTCAACCATTCCTAGTTATGTAATCCTATTCCGTAATTTATAAAACTTCCTAAAGTTTCCTATAATCGTTTTTACTACGGAATAAGTAGGAATAGCTATTAAAATGCCAATGAAACCGTATATTGAGCCTGCAGCTAGCAGCAATAAGATAATGGTCAATGGGTGAATGTTAAGCCGTTTTCCCATAATATTCGGTGTAACCAAGTGCCCCTCGACTTGTTGAACGACGGTAAGGACAATGAGTACTTTCACTGCCAACCCAATGTCTTGCTGTAAGGCAATGAAGAGTGCAGGAATGATGCTTATTAACGGACCAAGAAATGGTACAACTGTAAAAATCATGGCGAGTAAGGCTAATGCGAGTGCATAATCGAGACCGATAATCAGGTAGCCAATATACATCAAAGTCCCGATGACGATTGATACGATGAATTGACCGATAATATAAGTTGAAAGGGCTTTATCGACGCCTTTTAAAATCGTGTTCCCCTCTGATTCAACGTCGTTCGGAATATATTTTAAAAGAAAAGGCCTTAGTTTATCTCCATCCTTCAAGAAATAAAATAAAATGAATGGTGTAATGACCAACACTGTTAATACACTAGTGATCGTGGAGAAAATAGAATTGACATTCACCAAGAGTTTCTCTGAGTAATCTTTCAAATGTGTTACCGCTTTTTCTTTCAGGTCTTCCATATTAACCATGCCAAAATCATTTTTTTCAATCATGTATTCAGATTCCTTAGAGAATTCCTTGACTTTGCCGGGGAGGTTTTCTGATAATTTTTTAAATTGGTCCACGATTACAGGACTTCCAAAGTAACTTCCCATCCCGATTGTACAAAAAATAATCAAAAAGACGATGAAAATGCTAACTGTCCTAGGGATAAATTCAGTTAAAAAGTTAACGACGGGCCGTAATAAATAGTATAAAAGCCCAGCCACTATAATAGGGAAAAACATAGCTGCAATGATTTTTTGCAGCGGGAGCAGAACATAATCAATCTTACCTAGTAAAAATATAATTAAAATGATCAAAATTATCGCACATGCATATTTGAAAAACGGTTTATTAATCCACAAGACAATCCCCCCTAAATCCATCTCTTTCTTAATTCCCTTGTTTGGCTGAATGTTAAACAATATAACTTGTTCAGTAAGCTGGTAATCGAATTTCTTTTGCTGTTGAAATTCCCATAGCTAAATAGCAGCAATCAAACGAAGTTGTTATCCATTAAAAAACGTTCCCGTTATTTTCAGAAATCCGCTCCTTTTCCGCCGACTGTCTGCCAATCCTCCTCGCCGCAAGCGTCTTTGGTGTCTCGGCTAGCCAGTTATTCGGCTGGAGGTTCGCAAATTTCTTCAATCTAGCCCCTGAGAGTTTCATCTCATATAAAACAATAAAAAATCATGGAGCAAAACCAAGTCTGGTTTTAAAATTCGGGTAATAATCCCCTAGATAAAATCGTAAACGGGATTCGGGATGAGACCATTCAGACCCCATATAGTCGACAGAATGAGACCTTCATTCGATAATGAAGGACTTGTAAAAAAATGATGTATGGATCAATCTGCCGTTTTCCTGTCCTTTCGTGCATAATCCCCATAATAAAGCCCGCCTACAAGGGTTACACCGCCAACTGCATAATCACAGTTGATGAAATATCACTTCAATTAACTTAACCAGCAAAGATAGTGCAACCACTTTCAAATGGGCTATCAATAAGCTATCAGATTCAGTCAATCCCAGTAGATGTCCGAATATATAAACTTCAAAAATAGATCTAACCTTAGTGATCGCAAACATGATCCTTGATTGATATTGTTCAATGGAAATTACCCATGTTTTTGTTGGGCACTTCGAGGTTAAAGGGATGATAGTGGAGGGACCAAGTAATGAATGGCGGGGTTCTTATCCAGAAGGCTTATGGGGGCTTGGGAGCATGTTCAAATAAAAAGGAAAAATGCATCATCAAAGTATACTCCGGTAATGGAGGTTTACTTGATGATGCCTTTTTGCAGGTGTTTAAGAACAAAGCTATTTTAATATCAGGATATTTTACTTAAAGTATTCGTTAATCCTTGTTTCTGTTCTTTTTGCATTTTTTTAATATCCAAACGCAACCAGATGGAGATGACGAATGCTATCGCAATTAAAACAGCAAAAACGTAGAACACCGGGATGTAACTGTTCGTACTTTCCCTTATTGCAGTAACCAGCATTGGCCCGCAAACTCCTCCTAGTGACCATGTAGTTAAAAGATAACCATGGATGGCCCCAATTTCCTTAGTTCCAAATAAATCCCCGGCAAATGCAGGGAGGTTTGAAAATCCGCCTCCATAACAACTAACGACCAGCAAGATGAGTCCTTGGAACAATAGAGTATTTGTAGTCGTTGGAAGTAAAAGGAACGCTCCGATTTGAATGATGAAGAAAATGACGAAAACATTTGGACGTCCAATATAATCTGATGCTGCTGCCCAGCCCAGTCTTCCTCCGCCATTAAAGATTCCCATAATGCCGACTAATGTTGCTGCACCGGCTACAGACAGCCCAACAACGTCTTGAGCCATGGGTGAAGCTACCGAAATCATCATGATCCCTGCACTTGTATTTATCAATTTCATGGACCATAACATCCAGAAGTGTTTAGTTTTAACCGCTTCTTTTGCCGTTAACTGCCTTAGGTCTTTCTTCAGTTCTTTCTTACCGGACTCAATATCTTTCTTCATTCCTTCAGGTAGCCAGTTGGCCTTTGGAGGTGCAATATAGGATGCCCCCAAGAACATCAGTATGAAATAGCCTGCGCCTAAAAGATAATATGTAGTATAAATGCCAACGGATTCCATAAGGCTTGCAGCTACTGGGGCTGTAATGAGGGCTCCGGCACCGAAACCTAATACTGCCATTCCTGTTGCCAATCCCCTGCGATCAGGGAACCATTTGACTAAAGTGGATACTGGTGAAATGTACCCGATCCCCATACCAAGTCCACTTAAAACCCCATATGTCAATAGGTAAAGCGGAAGTGAATCGACCATTACTGCCAAACCGGAACCAGCTTGTCCTAATCCGAATAATACAGCAGCGACCATAGCTGACTTCCTTGGACCATTTTTTTCTACGAATTTACCAAAGAAAGCAGCAGAAGTTCCTGCAAGCGCCATCATTATTGTGAATGCTAACGTTACTTCGGTTTCTGACCACCCCATAGTCTCAACTAATGGTTTTTTGTACACGCTATATGCGTATGCACCACCAATGGAAAGGTGAATGGCGATAGCGGATAAAGCGATTAACCACCTGTTTTTTGTCATGTTGTTACCCCTTTTCATCTAAAATAAGAAAGTTACATGCGTTTTATCTATAATATTTTAATTTGCATGCATTTTATCTATCTTGTGGGATAAGTATATAAGAATATTAATTAGTCGTAAACTGCTAAATTGAATTTTATGAAAATTTCACCTTTATAAACTGTATTATATTAAATTTGGGAATAACGCTAAATTTTATGTAATAGTATAAAAGTGTTTCATTTCTTTAGTTGAGCTTTGTTAAAATACATCTATTGCGTCCTGGCGGCTGCGATTAGTAATCGGCTGCACATTTAGCCATCTTCTTGGTTAAAGAAGTGGAAATAATTCATTTGATTTGCTTGCATTTGGTTCCATGATGGAAAATCTTCAATAATTCTCATTGGCACTATTGTAGATAATTTGTTAAAATAACCTAATATTAAGGATATCAAGAAACCTTACAGAAAAATTCGGAATTGATATTTTTGAGAAATTGGACTAATAATAGGTTCTTTTTTCAGGAATAATAGTATGGAAATAAAAAAAAGTCATTTATTTTAAAAAAATTCCGAAAATTTCGTCTTAAAGGGTTGAACTATGATTCCTGATAGGAGTAAACTAATTAAAGATAGATTTTATGGAAGTGAAATCTTGTAAATTTATTCAACAAGGGGTTTTGGTAATGAAGGAACATGACATGCAAATCACGCTTAGTACAACAAAGAAAGAAAAACCACAAGCGGACCAGCTTGAGTTCGGTAAGCAGTTTACCGATCATATGTTTATAATGGATTACACACAAGGGCAAGGGTGGCATGATCCAAGAATTGTTCCTTATCAACCGCTCGCATTAGAGCCGTCAGCTATGATTTTTCACTATGGTCAATCTGTATTTGAGGGATTAAAAGCATATGCAACACCAGAAGATGAAATTATACTATTCCGTCCGGAAAAGAACTTTCAACGCTTGAATAGTTCAAATAGCCGATTGTGCATACCGGATGTCGACGTTGATTTTGCGTTGAAGGCCTTAAAAACTTTAATTAGCGTTGATAAGGATTGGGTTCCTCAGGCAGAAGGGACCTCCTTATATATCAGGCCATTCATTATAGCTACTGAGCCTTATCTTGGAGTTTCTCCATCAGAGAAATATCAGTTCATCATCATCATGTCACCTGTAGGTTCGTATTATAAAGAAGGCATTCATCCGGTTAAAATAGCAGTGGAGTCAGCTTTCACACGTGCAGTCAATGGTGGTACTGGAGAAGCTAAAACGGGCGGTAATTATGCATCGAGCCTAAAAGCACAAGAAGTATCAGAAAAGCTGGGTTATGCCCAAGTCCTTTGGTTGGACGGAGTAGAGAAAAAGTATATTGAAGAAGTTGGAAGCATGAATGTTTTCTTCAAAATTAATGGTGAAATTATCACACCTGCCTTAAATGGAAGTATCCTTCCGGGTATTACTCGTGATTCCATTATAGAATTGCTGAAACATTGGAATCTTCCCGTTTCGGAAAGACGCATTTCCATGGAGGAAGTCCATGAAGCATATAAATCAGGTCACTTGGAAGAGGCCTTTGGAACGGGTACAGCAGCGGTAATCTCACCAATTGGTGAATTTTTGTGGAATGGTGAAGAAATGATCGTTCAAACCGGGGAAACTGGCGAACTATCTAGAAAGCTTTATGATACACTGACGGGTGTCCAAACAGGTAAAGTTGCAGACGAGTTAAACTGGACCACTAAAGTTGAAGAAAAAGTGACTCAGATATAAAAACAAAAAAACCTTCTATGAAGGTTTTTTTGTTTTTATATAATCATTTTGTTTCTTATGGCAACCGCGACTGCCTCGGTCCGGTGACTCACTCCTAATTTCCTGATTGCAGAAGAAATATGATCTCTGACGGTAAATTCACTAACGTTCATTTTTGGTGCCATTTGCTTTAGTCCTAAGCCATTGGCTAAATGTTGAAGGACCTCCACTTCACGTTTACTTAGCAGGTAAGTGGGAGGAGCGGATTCCAATGGTGAACTGACAGCCAGTTTCAAATAATGGGAAACCTTCATTAAATCATTCTTGGTAACAGGCTTGTTGGCATGAATGGGGTCAACCAAAACGAAACCGATAACCATGTCATTCAAGATTATCGGAATGATTGCCAATGAAGAGATGGAAAATCTTTTAACGTATTTTGCAGGGATGGAAGATTTCGCATGTTGGATGGTTAAGTATATGGGTTTGTTATGGATGACTGCTTGGTGGATGGGGTATATATCATGAATATTTTCTTTAACATTATGTAATGAAAAAATATCTTCTCTTGTACATGCGCATATCCCTTCACCCATTCCTGTTAAACATGAGTAACTGAATAAAGATGCCCGTTGAAATGAAAAAAAATCCACACAGCCCTTTACGATCATTTGTGATTTATTTTCCATATCTTTTTGATTGGAAATCTTTTTTACATGATTCATCAGGGTTTCCTCAAGCATTCGACTTTTTTCCTCCCTACATTTTCAGTGCTAGGATACATACTACTAATATCTTACAATATAATGAAAATCCTTACAAATTAAAACATTCTATAGGAATTCAAAAGTTTACAGTTCATAAAATCAAGGAGGCATTAACATGAAAAGAAAGAATTTAACGACCACCAGCCGGAGTTTTAGAGAAGATACCCTACCATTTAAACTTTATCAAAAGGCAAAGAAATTTGGTATATGGAATCCACGTGACATTGATTTCAGCCAGGATAAAGAAGATTGGAAGTCATTTAATGATATTGAAAGGGAAGTGTTATTACGGATTATTTCCCTTTTTCAGGGCGGAGAAGAAGCCGTGACTTTGGATTTGCTTCCGCTCATCATGACGATAGCAAAAGAGGGTAGGATCGAAGAAGAAATGTACTTAACGACATTCTTGTTCGAGGAAGCGAAGCATATGGAGTTTTTCCGTTATACATTAGATCAAATTGGTGAAACGGGTGATTTGACGGTATATCACTCAGACACATATAAATCCATTTTTTATGAGATATTGCCTGAAGCGATGGGGAAACTTTTATCCGATCAATCCCCTGAAGCATTGGCGGAAGCAGCCACTGTATATAACATGTTTACCGAGGGAGTTCTTGCAGAAACTGGATATTTCGGGTTTTATGAGACTCTCGAAGCTAGTAAAATGATGCCTGGTTTATTAAAAGGCGTTGGTCTATTGAAGAAAGATGAATCACGCCATATTGCTTATGGAACTTTCCTTCTGCAGAGAATCATCAGTGAACATCCACATATCTATAACCAAGTTGAAAAGAGGATGGAGGAACTTTCACCACTGGCCTTCAAGTTAAATACGGAGGGTTATGATCTGTTAGGCAATCCATTTGGTAATGATAAACAAGCGGTTCTAGAATTTACCATGAAACAATTATCAGTGCGTATGGAGATTTTGGGAAGGGCAAAAGGAAAGGGAATTGAAGAAATCTATCAAAGTAACGAAAAGGAATATGGGGTTTTGTGAATCGGATACAAGCTTACCACATTTCTGAATGTTGGATGTTGAAAAAGGATTTCACCTCATGGATGACATCAGGCACTTGAAAGCTGGAAATGAACAATCCTTAATCGTTAATATAGACTAATTTGACTGAGGTGAAACTTTATGAAGGTAAACACTCAATCCAATTTTTGGCTAAGGTCTTCGATTTATAGCGGCCCGAATGCTCGTTCAATCATTCCGGATCTATTCAATGGTCTTGGGGCCAAAAGGATTCTACTAGTGAGTGATGTGGGTTTGGAAAAGGCTGGTGTCGTTAAAAAAGTGGTCGAGAGTTTTGAGTTGCCGATATTAGGCACCAAAGCTGAAATAGTAGGGCAGTTTCTTGGTGTTACACAAGACGCAGCGAGTGAATGTGTAAACGGAGCATTGAAATATGCACGTAAAGTGAATGCCGATGCCATACTAGCCATTGGTGGTGGAAGTGTCATTGATACCGCAAAAGCATTGAAATATGGATTATTTCAAGGAATTACGGATATAAATGATGCGATTCCAAGAGGTTATCTATATGAGGGGTTTCCAAAAGCCCAACCTATGAATATTCCACATATTTCAGTAGCCACAACAGCAGGAACCGGTTCTGAAGTATCCCCGATCGCAGTCATTTATAATGAACATATAAAAGTCAAAATGAATATATACAATGTTTTCTTAAGTTCGGATGTAGCCATTTTAGATCCCGAGTTAACTATCGGACTGCCTCCTGAAATAACGGCGTTTACTGGGGCCGATGCATTGACACATGCAATTGAAGCGATCGTCTCACCTGCAGCGACATCAATAACTGATGCTTATGCATTTCAGGCCATACGAGTTATTGAAAAAAATTTACCGAGGGCTGTAAAGGACGGAGCCAATATTGAGGCCAGAATGGAAATGTTGCATGGAAGCATGATGGGAATCACTGCATTTTGTAGTGCACTGAATGCGATTCCGGTTCATAACTTTGCGCACGCATTTGGAGCGTTATTCCGTATTCCGCATGGATTGGCCAATGCCGTGTTATTACCGGTTGTCATGGAGTCTATTCCGGAGTTATATCTTCCAAAGGCCCATTTGATAGCCGAAGCCTTTAAAGTCAAAATACACGATGAAGATCCAAAAGGAATCTTAGCAAAAGTGGTAGAGAAGATCCGTGTTTTCCTATCTGATCTTGGTTTGCCCCTTGACTTCAGTGACTATGGAATTAGCGATTCAGACATGGAGGGAATACTTACTGCAGTATTGAAGGATCCAGCTGCCACTAATTATCCGATGTCGTCGGAATTAATCATGTCAGTGGTTTCAAGAGTTTCAACCGTGAGCATTAATTAATTTCAAAAAAAGCCAGCCAAAAGGTTGGCTTTTTTGTTAAGTCCCAAAATGTATGTTCTTTAGCAGTAGGTAATGATCGCTTCAATGATGTCGGTCTTAATGAAAAAAACGATAACAACTTGGATCGGAGAGGCACCTACTTAATGCCTTTTTCCTAAGTTTTCCTGGGCCATCTTTATAAGTTCCTTGACCATGCCTCCTCCTAACTTTCCGCCAATTTTCCCATTCTGCTTGGAAGTGAGCTCACCGTTATAGTCTTTTTTCAGCGGTACGCCAATTTCTTTTGCTACTTCAAACTTTGCCTCTTCAGGATTCTTTGTACCAGCAACTTTTGCTTTTAAATCATCGAGTCCTTTTCGCGCTTCGGGTACGAGAACTTTTCTTCTTCTTGCCATTTTAGCATCACTCCTATTTTTTTCTTAGGTTATCCTAATGGAAAGAAAATGATTATCATGCTGAACGATTGTTTTTGGCTGAATACCATAATGACGTTTTTATTAAAGGAAATTGGAATCACCCTGGAACGGGGAACTTATAAAATCTTAAATGAAGAATTATTTAGATATGATGTACCTGATTACGGTGATTTGCCAGTTCGAAGAAGTTTTAGTTTTTATAAATTCGGGTATTATATATTATCACGATTTAAGGAGAACAATGATGCTGACTGTTAATTCAAGTTTATTAACGAAAGATGATATGACAAATCCCGATCGAGTGCCGAAATGGCTAATTAAAGAATATCAAACATTCCATAATACAGTGACGGACAAAACATTTCCTTGTTATTTCGGGATGAAAGCTGAAAATAAAGGGGAACTTCGTTATGCTTATATTACACAGGAAGATTGGTCCAATCTCCCTAAAGCAGTGGAAAGTTTTCTTGATTTATTTCAGGAACCACCATATACCAGGCATGGCCTGTTTGTCTTTATGGAGCCTGAATCGATAGAAGGAGATATTGAAATGTACCGTAAAAGGTTTTGGGATATCTTGCAATACCTCCATAAAGCGGATAAAAAACCTTGGCCAATTGAAAAGCCGAAAGATCCTGAGCATTATTTATGGGACTATCATTTTGCAGGGGAACCAATCTTTGTCTTTGGTAATGCTCCTGCTTATAAACAGCGTAAAACCCGCGATTTAGGAAATAGCCTTGTTCTTGGATTCCAACCCCGGATGATCTTTGAAGGGTTGGAAGGAACGGAAAAAGGCGGGATCATGTCACGTGAAAAGGTTCGTGAACGAGTGGAGAAGTGGGATAACCTTCCTACACATCCTGATATCAGTCACTTTGGTGATGTAAATCATAATGAATGGAAACAATTTTTCATCGGCGATGATATAGAACCGATAAAGGGTAAGTGTCCATTCCATCACAAAGAGTTAACTTAACCGAGGGCAAATTGCTCTCGGTTTTTTTCTTCGCGGCATAATGGAATGCTGGTGGTTATAAAAAATCCAGGAGCAAATTCCTGAAATGTACATTTGAAAATAAAAAACATATTTCTTGCCTTATTGCATGTTCAGTCATATAATGTGAAAGTAGTGATTGCAGTTAATTCGAGATATATGGATTAAACATTTATTTTGAAACTGTACTTTTTTCTTACACATACAAAAATTAAATTCTTGGGGGAATTGAAATGTCTAAAGTATTATTTGTTAAATCAAATGACCGTCCAGCGGATCAAGCTATTAGCGTGAAAATGTATGAAACGTTTTTGAACACATACAAGGAAGCAAATAGTAACGATGAAATAACTGAATTGGATTTATTTAAACTGAACTTACCTTACTATGGAAATACAGCAATTACTGCACTATATAAACGCAGCCAAGGAATGGAATTGACTGAAGAAGAAGTTGAGATTGCTGAAATCGTGCAACAATACTTGAATCAATTCCTTGCTGCCGACAAAGTGGTATTTGCCTTCCCGCTATGGAACTCAACGGTTCCTGCGCCATTGGTAACTTATATTTCTTATCTTGCTCAAGCTGGTACAACTTTCAAATACACAGCTGAAGGCCCTGTAGGCTTGGCTGGGGGTAAGAAAGTGGCTTTGCTTAATGCTCGCGGATCGGATTATGCATTGCCTGGAATGGATGCTGGCGAAATGGCAGAGAGATACGTAACGATGAATTTAAACTTATGGGGCATAACAAACCCAGAAACGGTTGTTATCGAGGGACATAATCAATATCCAGATCGTACACAGGATATCGTTGCAGAAGGATTGGCGAAAGTTGCTGAAACTGCGGCAAAATTCTAATTGATAAAAGAAAAACCAGTATGTATTTTTAACATACTGGTTTTTCTATGCAGATTTTTCTGAAAGTCGATTATAATAAAGGGTAAGCCTATAAGCATGAAAGGAAGTGCCGATAATATGCAAACGTTTAAATCACGTGACGAAATCAAAGAGGAAGAAACATGGAACTTAAAGGATATTTACGATGATCAGGCTAAATGGGAAAAAGATTATCAAGAAGTACTTAAGATGACAGATAAATTAAAGTCATATGATGGGCATATTCAATCTTCTCAAGATTTGTTCGAGTATTTACGATTAAGTGAGGAACTTGGGTACATTTATAACAAGCTGTATGTATATGCCATGCTGCAAGCCGATTTGGATACAAGGGTTACCTCATCCCAAGCATTACTGGATCGAGCAGCTCGGTTAGGGCAGAAAATGAGTAATGCAACTGCATTTTTCATGCCGTTCCTTTTGAGCCTGGAAGAACAAACATTAAAAGGGTACATAAAAGAGATAGAGGGTTTAAAATATTTTGAAGAAGATCTCTTGGATTCCTATCGCTATAAAGCCCATGTGTTAGCGAAGGAACAAGAAGAGGTCCTTTCTCAAGTAGGCGAAGCCTTTTCAGCACCTCAAAAAACGTTCGGGATGATCAACAATGCTGATATTAAATTTGGGGAAGTTACGAATGAAGACGGCGAGAGGGTAGAGCTAACGCGAGGAATGTATTCCAAATTGATTGAAGACGATGATCGCGATAAAAGAAAAGAGGCCTATTTCGCCTATTATCAGCCATATGTTCAATTGAAGAATACAATCGCATCCACACTTTCCACAGCAATCAAGAATAATGTGAATCTTTCAAAACTAAGAAATTATCCATCTGCCTTGGAAAAATCCTTATTTGGAGATCAAGTTCCAAAAGAGGTATATGATAATTTGATTATGTCAACTAAGCAAAATATCGGCCCCATGCATAAATACATTCATCTAAGAAAAAAATTGCTGGGGGTAGAAGAATTACGTGCTTATGATTTAAGTGTACCATTGGTGGAAGGTGCTAAAGAGGAAATTTCTTATGATGATGGTTTTGCTTTGATGGTGGAAGCACTAAAACCTCTTGGCGAAGAATATATCACAACACTGAAAACCTTTAAGGAAAAAAGATATATCGATGTCAGGGAAACACCTGGAAAACGTTCAGGCGCTTATAATTTAGGACTTTATGGTGTTCATCCGTTCATCTTATTAAATCACCGTGATGATTTAGACAGTGTATTTACACTTGCCCATGAATCTGGACATGGCATGCATTCTTATTATAGCTCAAAATATCAACCGCAAATAAGTGCAGGATATTCCATTTTTGTTGCTGAGGTTGCATCCACTGTGAATGAAATCCTGCTGATCCGCCATTTGATTAAGACAACAAAAGACGTGCAAAAGAAAAAACACTTACTTAACCATTTCATAGATAGTTTTAAAGGAACGTTCTTCACACAGGTGATGTTTGCGGAATTTGAAAAGATTGTACATGAAAAAGCTGAAAATGATGAACCGCTAAATGCCGAGGTTTTTAATACAGCTTATGAATCGATATTCCGAGCTTATAATGGAGATGAAATAATTTTCGATGAAGAAGTGAAGTATGGGTGGTCACGCATCCCACACTTCTATCGTCCGTTTTACGTCTACAAATATGCAACTGGTTACGTTTCAGCTATTACGATCGCAGATAAGATCATTTCCGGGGACCAAAAAACACTTGAAAGTTATTTGACGTTCTTGAAAAGCGGGAGTTCCGATTTCCCATTGGAGTTGCTTAAGAAAACAGGCGTAGATTTAACTAAACCTGATCCAATCGAAAATGCAATGAGGATTTTCAGTGATCTGGTTGACGAATTCACGGAGTTATCAGAGGGCTAATCTAAACCATTTCTTCCAAAAGAGCCCATGGTATGATGTTATAAAAAATGCTATAGTTAAAATATTGGCGTAGGAAAGGCCCAATCTTATGATTGGGCCTTATTTTATATGTTAAAGAAACGAATACTGCGCGAAAAAGGTCATAGGGACAGATATTTTCTACATCGGAGCTTTAGGCCAGTTTCTTTAAACTTCAATGGCATATTTTGTGAGGAAAGTGAAAAATGAATTCAACAGTTAATTATATAAAAGAATGGCAGCAGGCCCTACAACTTGAAATCCTGCATTTAAAAAAATACGGCAGCACAAAATACCTGGTTTCGAACGGCCATCTGCTTACAAGTGATGGTTCTTTCAGCTATTATTTTGAAACAGGTTCATCGATAAAAATTCCTGTCGGTTCCCTCGTTCGACTGGAATGGGGAGGAATTAAACAGGATGGAAGGATCCTCTCATCGGAAGGGAAAAGTATAATTATCGTATTTGACCGCTCGTTAGGCGATATGATCGGTGAAGCCTTTTTATTCCATGATCCATGGGAATTGCTAGAACAATTGATTATCCGCTTGGATGAAATCAAGAGAAGTAAAAAGAAAAGGCTTCGGATCAAGCGCCTGATGGACCCATCCATGCCCCAAAAACATCCTGTTAACGAAAAACTAAGCAGTGTGAAAGAGCTATATGCCCGTTCGAAGTTCAATCCTGTCACTTTTGTCTGGGGACCCCCTGGAACAGGAAAAACCTATACGCTTGCACGTACAGTAGCCAATCATTATTTACAAGATAAAAAAGTGTTGGTCTTGTCTCATAGCAACCAGGCTGTAGATGTTTTGATGGCTGAGATTTCTTCATTCATTAAAAAGAAAGATCGTTTCAAAGAAGGCGATGTGCTTCGCTATGGGTCTCAAATCGGTGAATCTCTAGCCATCCATGATGATATAGTTACGGGACAATTATTAGGTAAACATGAACCGACATTGGTTAAAGAAAAAGAACAGCTTGGAGAAGAGAAACGTTTATTAAAACATGACTTGGCTGGCTCCTTCAGTAAAAGGGATACGGATCAATTAATCGAGATAGAAAAAAACCTGGCCAAAGTTTTGGAGAAAATCCGCCAAAAAGAGGTTCAATTAGTAAAAGAGGCAAAAATCATCGGTACGACCTTGGCTAAAGCCGCAAATGACGAAACGATTTATCAAAAGGAATATGATCTGGTCATTTTGGACGAAGCGAGCATGGCTTACGTACCACAGGTGGCATTTGCTGCAGCGATATCCAAACATATTATCGTTTGTGGTGATTTCAAACAATTGCCGCCTATTGCTTCCGCTCGTGATTCACTCGTGAAACTTTGGCTGAAGGAAGACATCTTCCATCGGTCCGGTGTCGCTCAATCTGTGGAAGAAAGAGAACTTCATCCTCATTTATTCCTGTTAAAAGAACAGCGCCGCATGCATCCTGATATTTCTGCATTCACTAATCGTATCGTCTATAACAATTTTGTTGGGGATCATGAAAGTGTTGCGACTAGCAGGGAGAGCATAATGCTGGCGGAACCGTTTGCCAATAAGGCAGCCGCACTAGTCGATACTAGCTTATCAGGGGAATATTGCATAACTGAACGCACTTCCCACTCGAGAATGAATCTTTGGCAATTGCTTTTATCTTTTCAACTGATTCATGAAGCGTATATGGGCGGGACAAGGTCAATTGGTTATGTGGCCCCATATCGTGCTCAGGCAGACTTGATGGAAAAACTATTGGATGACTTATATGTCAAAGAACGGCAAACAGCTGATATCATCGCAGCAACTGTACACCGTTTTCAGGGAAGTGAACGTGAAATGATGATTTTTGACACAGTTGATAGTTATCCGCAAAACAGGGCTGGAATGTTATTGACAGGGAGAGAAAGTGAAAGGCTCATTAACGTGGCAATAACAAGGACGAAAGGGAAGTTTGTACATGTATGTGACACTTCATTTGTTAACAAACACGTTTATCGCAGCAAAACACTCCGTCAGCTTGTCGATCATCAAATTCAAAATGATCAGTTTGTGTCAAAGAAAGACATTGGAAAATGGGTTAAACACCAGCACCCAAAATTGCAATGGATGCATGCCCGTAAATTGGGTGATTTTCTGGAAGATATTGAGTCGGCAAAACAAGAGATGGTTATGGCAGTGCCGGATTTAAACAGTTTGTCAGAAGAATGGAAGCTATACTTAATGAAACGAAACCCAGCAGTGAAATTGACGATTATATCAATAAAAAGAAACCCTGATATAAATTCTGATCATTTTATTTGTTCACCGGTTTCCTTTTCGTTTATCATCTTTGATAAACGAGTTACCTGGTTAGGTTTGCCCGTAGAGTCCAATAATCGGATACAGCCCCCATTTATAGCGGCTCGTTTGGATTCGCAAATAATGGCTGATGAATTACTATCTCAATTCAAAAAAAATGAATAGCTCCGGAAAAGGCCCTTTTATAGGGCTTTTTTTATTTTATAAAATGTATATTCCTTAAAATACCTCGCTAGAATATATGTTATTCTCTTGAGTCATCTACTAAAATTAATATATTAAAACAAAGACCTCGTCAGAATATATAATTCATCCATAATCCCGAATCTGGATTCAACTCCTTATAATTTCCGCTAAAGGCTGCAAACTACAATAACATAGCAAGCTTTTCATGCGACTTTCTAATAGTTATGATTTACTATTAAGTTACGAAAGACAAGAAGGGAGGGATAAAATGAAACTGGGTATATTAGATCAATCCCCAATTGCATCCGGACAATCTGCACAAGAAGCATTACAGGCCTCACTGCAACTTGCTCAAGAAGGCGATAGGCTAGGTTATAGCAGAATCTGGTTTACTGAACATCATGATCTGCCGGGATTGGCCTGTTCCGTTCCAGAGGTGTTGATAAGCTATATTGCTGCGCAAACCAAAAATATCCGAATTGGATCTGGGGCAGTGCTGCTTCCGCATTATAAGCCATATCGGATAGCGGAGACTTATAATATGCTTGCGACCCTTTTTCCAGGCAGGATTGATATGGGACTGGGACGCGCTCCTGGTGGATCTGCGGAAGCTACGATGGCCTTATCCGATAATTTTCTTCAGAATGTTTACAAAATGCCTGAACTTGTTAAGGAACTGTTGAATTTTCTTAGAGATGAATTTCCGAAAGAACATCCCTATTCAAATGTTTCTGCTGCTCCTATCCCAAAGGTATCGCCTGAACCATGGATATTGGGAACAAGCGGGAAAAGCGCAAAACTTGCCGCTGAGAATGGTACTGCATATGCATTTGGTGAATTTATGAGTGAAAATGATGGAGTGCAGAGTTTTCAGCAATACCGTGATAACTTCCTATCGAAAGGGTTACTTAAAGCTCCTAAAACAATCGTTACGGTTGCTGCCATATGTGCGGAAACCGAGGAACTTGCAAAAGAAATCGCTCTTAGCAACACCCTATGGAAAATTCAAAGTGGACAAGGGGAAAGAAGGCAGGTTCCAAGCATAGAAGAGGTAAGGAATCATGTTTGGACTGAAAAAGAAAAAGCACTGATGGAAACCATGCATGAAAAACTGATTTTTGGTACACCTTCACAAGTGAAGTATCGTCTTTTGGAGATTCAAGAGAAATATCTAGCAGATGAAATCATGCTGATGACCATCACCCATAAATTGGAGGATAGGCTTAATTCGTTTCGTTTGATTGCCAGGGAAATTCTTAACAGTTAATCCCTTCGAGCATTTTGTGTGCATTTTGTGTGCATTTTCTATATGATGGCTTTGCGTCCAATTTATCATAATTGAAAGAAAGAAGATGAAGATATGAATGCTGATCAACACGCAAAAAAACTTAGCGACATTTCTTTTTCCGTTCTGGACCTAGCTTCTATTGTTGAGGGTGGTACAGTTTCGGGAGCTTTT
This sequence comes from Peribacillus sp. ACCC06369, assembly GCF_030348945.1. Lineage (NCBI taxonomy): Bacteria > Bacillati > Bacillota > Bacilli > Caryophanales > Bacillaceae > Peribacillus > Peribacillus sp. ACCC06369. The sequence continues at coordinate 2,827,383 of NZ_JAUCEN010000002.1, read as the reverse complement.
AAAAATACAATAGATTTAGCCAAGCATGTGGAGCAATGGAATTATAACCGTTTCTGGGTTGCTGAACACCATAGCATGCCAGGGATCGCAAGCTCTGCAACGTCAGTGCTTATAGGCTATGTGGCAGGAAAGACGGAAAGAATTCGTGTGGGTTCTGGTGGCATAATGCTGCCGAATCATGCACCACTTGTTATCGCAGAACAATTTGGAACATTGGAAGCAATGTATCCTGGTAGAATAGATTTGGGACTTGGGCGAGCTCCGGGAAGCGACCAATATACGGCCATGGCTCTCCGGGGTGATGTACGTAATAACGGTCAGGATTTTCCTGAACAATTAGCACAGCTCCGCAGCTATTTGGATGCGGATTCTAAACATAATCGTGTTCGTGCCATCCCTGGAGAAGGACAGGACATTCCGATTTGGCTGCTTGGTTCAAGTGGCTTCAGTGCAGCATTATCAGCTCAGCTGGGATTGCCATTTTCATTTGCAAGCCATTTTTCCCCTGAAAATACCCAACCAGCTTTAGCTCGTTACCGCAATAATTTCCAACCATCAGACGTTCTCGATAAACCTTATGTCATGGTTGGTGTCAATGTTTTTGCAGCAGATTCTTCGGAAGAAGCACAAAGGATTGCTACATCTTATCAACAGCAATTCTTGAATTTGATCCGTAATACACCAGGACAACTTGCTCCTCCAGTTGATACGATGGAAGGCATTTGGACAGAATATGAAAAGGCCATTGTCATGAAACAACTGAATGCCTCCATTATAGGAAATCCGGAAGAGGTAAAAGAGCAGTTGCAGACCTTTTTAGATGAAACCCAGGCGGATGAAATGATTATAAACTCTGCCATTTATGATCAGGATGCACGCCTTCGTTCTTATGAAATCATTGCAGAAGTGACTGGAATGAAATAAGTGTCATTGAATGAGCTTGCAGATCACGTATCTGCAAGCTTTTTTAAAAATACATAACGATTGACTTTATAAACAAAGTTAGGAGAAAAGAATGAAACGAGAAGATCCTTTATCCTTAGTTTTTCACTTCACAGATAAACAAGGTGACAGCAGGCCACTCTATTTTACGAACCCGAAAAAAGTGTTCACCGCCCATTCCATTGGGGATGTCCTTCCTCAATTTCAAAAAGTCCAGGAAGCGATCGAACAGGGGCATTACGCAGCGGGATATGTTTCCTATGAAGCTGCACCTGCTTTTGAAAAATCTTTTAAAGTAAAAGATGGAGCCAAAATGCCATTATTATGGTTCGGAATTTTTGATAAACCGGAAGAACAATTACCTGGAAAAATGACAGGGACCTTTAATTTGGCTGAATGGCAATCAGAAACGGATTCAAATACCTATCATTCCGGGTTTCAAAGAATAAAATCAGAAATTGAGAAAGGCAATACGTACCAAGTGAATTATACGATGCGTTTGCAATCCAAGTTCGAAGGAGATGACTTCGCTTTCTTTGATCGCTTGAAGAGAGCTCAACGCTCGAACTATAGTGCATATTTGAATGTGGGGACACATCGAATCCTCTCTGCTTCACCTGAGTTGTTTTTCCGTTGGGAAGATGGTCAGCTGATTACTCGACCAATGAAAGGAACGGTAAAGCGGGGAACGACACTGAAAATGGATCAACTCAATGCAGACTGGTTAGCAGCCTCGGAAAAGAATCAAGCTGAAAACTACATGATTGTGGACCTGCTCAGAAATGATTTGGGAATGATTGCAGAACCAGGAAGTGTCGAGGTTCCACAACTAAAGGCAATTGAAAAATATCCGACCGTTTGGCAAATGACATCCACGATAACAGCCGATACGAAACCCGGAACAACAATCATTGATATATTCAAGGCCCTTTTTCCATGTGGATCGATAACAGGGGCACCTAAAATAAAAACGATGGAAATCATCACTGATATCGAAAATTCCCCACGTGAAGTTTATTGCGGTGCAATCGGGTTTATCACTCCTGATTCCGAAGCCGTTTTTAATGTGCCGATTCGTACGGTAGTGATCGAAAAGGAAACAGGTAAAGCCGAGTATGGGGTAGGCGGGGGAATCACTTGGGATTCCGAGTTAACGGAAGAATATGACGAAGCCTTTTTAAAGGCCAAATTATTGTCAGTGGAAAGTCCTGCATACAAACTATTGGAATCGATCAAGCTTAACGATGGAGAATATGATTTGTTGAATGATCATATCGATCGGATGAAACAATCCGCTGATTACTTTAATTATCGGTTCTCTGAATTGAAACTTAGAGATCAACTCCAAAAGTATGCGGATATGAATAAAGGCACGTTGCAAAAGGTAAGGGTACTACTTAATGAATATGGTGAAATTGAAGTCTCCGGACAAGCAATTAAGCCCCTTGATTCAGAATTAACAGCTATCTTGGCTGAAACTCCAATATCAAGCGGAAATCCCTTTCTTTTTCATAAGACGACAAATCGTGATGTTTATGAAGGCTTTCAAATGAATAATCCTGACTTCCATGACGTTCTACTTTGGAATGAAGAAGGATACATCACGGAATTCACGAATGGAAATGTAGTGGTGAAAATAAATGGAGACCTTTTTACGCCTCCTGTGGAATCAGGCCTACTTGCTGGAACTTTTCGTCAAGAGTTAATCAGGAAGAAGGAAATCAAAGAAAAGCCCATTTCAAAGGCTGACCTTAATAGCGCTGAGGAAATTTGGTTTATTAATAGTGTGCGAGGGAAATTAAAAGTGAATTTAACATTTTAAGCTGATTTCCCTGAAAAAATGATAATTGTAATCTTTATTGCAGTTTGTTGAGTTATAGTAGATGATGAATACTACATATACTGGGAGGGACTGCTGTGGAGATGCATAAAATCGCAGGTTTATCGATTATGGAGTGGAAGACGAAAGATCCAATGCTTAAAAATCTTATAAACATGGATGAAGTCTTTTGGATGAATCCAAATTACGGTGCCAAACAAGAAAACCCAATCGTCCATGCTGAACAGGTTAAAGCGGCTGAGGACAGATTGGATAGATTCGCAAATTATATGATTAAGGCCTTTCCGGAAACTGGACCAATGGAGGGAATCATTGAATCACCACTAGTTGAGATTCCTTCCATGCAAAAAAAATTGGAAGAATCCTATGAGACTGAAATGGCTGGGAAACTTTTGCTTAAATGTGACAGTCATTTACCTATTTCAGGATCTATCAAGGCACGTGGAGGTATTTACGAGGTGTTGAAACGTGCCGAGGAAATTGCCATGAAGCATGGTGGTTTAAGACTAACTGATAACTATGGAATACTTGCGAGTGATGAATACAAAGAGCTTTTTTCAAAATATTCGATTGCAGTCGGTTCAACCGGCAATTTAGGAATGAGTATTGGTATAATAAGCGCTAAGCTGGGGTTTAAGGTAACAGTCCATATGTCGGCAGATGCCAAACAGTGGAAAAAGGATAAATTAACAAGTCTTGGTGTCATTGTAAAAGAATATGATGATGATTATAGTAAAGCTGTAGAAGAAGGCCGTAAGGAAGCATTACTTGATCCAAATTGCCATTTTATTGATGATGAAAATTCAGTGGATTTGCTGCTGGGATATGCGACGGCTGCAACGCGGCTGAAGAAGCAACTGAAAGATATGTCCATTCCAGTTGACGAAGATCACCCTTTGTTTGTGTACTTACCGTGTGGAGTCGGCGGCGGACCAGGCGGTATCACATATGGGCTCAAGTTAGCCTTCGGAGATGATGTTCATTGTTTTTTTGCAGAACCGACACACTCACCATGCATGACGCTCGGATTGATGACAGGCCTTCATGACATAGTCTCGGTGCAGGAATTTGGAATCGATAATAAGACGGAAGCGGATGGACTTGCTGTCGGAAGACCTTCAGCATTAGTTTCCAGTATGATGACTACCATGTTAAGCGGCAGCTATACCATAGAGGATAAAAGGTTATTTGAACTGCTCCGGGAGATGGCAGAGACGGAAGGCTATTATTTAGAACCATCTGCCCTCGCAGGAGCATTCGGACCCATACAACTTTTTTCAGGTCCAGAAGGAAGGAAATATCTTAGGGACCAAAAACTGCTGGATAAAATGAACCAATCCACACATATCATCTGGGCGACTGGCGGGAGCATGGTACCCAAGGATATGATGGACCAATATTTATCTAAAAGTTAAAAAAAAAGAAGTTCACGACAGTGAACTTCTTTCAGTTTGTAGACAAAAGGGGTTCGGAATTAAAAAATTCCGAACCCCTTTTTGAGATTCCCTTTGAATTTTTGCCTGAAGTTAGGAGATTGGGGCTCTACGAGCCCACTATGTTAGGCCATTTTTGGACCTCGCCATGTCCAATTGGCCATCTTCTTTAAATTAATGGCAGCGAAAGTAAGCATCGCCTGCATCGACAATTTTTTAAGTCCCCTTAAAGTTGTCCAACGCATACCATGCTTTTCTTTTGCATCTGCGAATACACGCTCAATCGTTTCTTTACGTTTCGCATATATAGTTTTTACATCTTGATGATGACGCAGATGATCTGCTTCTTCCACATGTGTTTGCCAAATATGCCGTGTCACCACTTTTTGATGGTCTTTGCTTTCTGTACACTGAGATAAAAATGAGCATGTCGCACAAGTGTGTTTGGGTGATTTATACTCGCGATAGCCCTCTTTATTGGTTGTTGAGTACTTTAATAGCTCTCCCGAAGGACAAAGGTAACAATCAAAATGTTCATCGTATACATAGTCCTGTTTGCGGAAAAATCCTTCTTTGGTGCGAGGACGTGTATAAGGTAAAGCCGGTATGATTTCTTTGTTAAATAGGTAGCTTGTAATCGCTGGTGTTTTATAAGCTGCATCTGCGGCAACGGCTTCCGGTTTTCCAACTTTCTCAATCACTTGTTCAACTAGTGGCTCTAAGATCTGACTGTCATGTATATTTCCAGGTGTTACAATCGTTCCCAATACAAAACCGTTGCGGTCTGCGGCCGCATGGAATGAATAGGCAAACTGTTTTGTTCGTTCATCTTTCACATAGTAGCCACTCTCAGAATCCGTTGTACTTTCTTTAATCTCTTTGGTCTCTTCTTTATCAAATTTATCTGATGGAAAAGGCTTCTTTCCATGTTTTTCACGATCTTGATTGATTTCTTCTTGAAGACGCCCTTGATACGCTCGTGTTTCTTTACGAACGATTTTCTTTTCAAATTTCCTTTTATTCGCACTGGCTTTCACATGTGTGGAATCCACGAAAACGTGTTCAGCACTTATTAACTTTTTATTAGCAGCTGTCATTAAAATGCGATAGAAAATCTGTTCAAACAGGTCTGTATCTTTAAAGCGTCGCTCATAATTTTTCCCGAACGTAGAGAAATGAGGTACTTTATCATGGAAACCATAGCCTAAGAACCAACGGTAAGCCATATTGGTTTCAACTTCTTCAATCGTTTTACGCATGGAACGAATACCGAAGGTATATTGAATGAATGTCAGTTTAACTAAAATAACTGGATCAATACTTGGGCGTCCTACCTCTGAATACATCTCTTTCACCAAGTCATAAATGAAAGTGAAGTCAATGGCAGCCTCCATTTTACGAACCAAATGGTTCAGTGGCACCAGTTGATCTAACGTAATCATTTCAAGTTGATCTCGCTGAATAGAATCATGTTTAGAAAGCATCCTCATCACCTCAAGTTTTAATACTTCTATTTTAAAACAAAAATGACTCCAGGCAAAAGTGTTTATCTAAAAGGTAAGACAAAGTTGATTGGAACGGAAGGTACGAGACTCCTGCGGGAAAAGCGCGTCTAGGGGAGACCCCGCAGGCGAAAGCCGAGGAGGCTCCCCGACCGCCCGCGGAAAGCGAGTGCCTGGAGTGGAAAATCAACGGCCAAATTGTACAACTCATAAAAAATAGACAAACTCGATTTTCATCGAGTTTGTCTACAGTCTGAAAGAAGTTCACGACAGTGAACTTCTTTTTTCGTGCGCCCGGCATGGGTGCAATCTATAGGGTGTGAGTCCCGAACCATGAAGGCAGTAGTAATGGTTAGCTTAATGCAAGGGTGTCCATGGTGACGTGGAATCTGAAGGAAGCAAGCGGCAAACCTCCGGTCTGAGGAACACGAACTTCATATAAGGCTAGGTATCATTGGATGAGTTTGCGAAACAAAACAAAGTCCTTACTGCCGAAGGTGGTACAGAGTAAATGAAGCAGATAGATGGAGGGAAAGATTGCACTCTTACCCGGGGAGGTCTGATGACAGCCAAGTACACTTGGTAACCTGTCCAGTGATGGACAGCTGAATCATCAGAAGTCAGCAGAGGTCATAGTACTTGTCTACTCGAGAAGATAAGGAAGGACCGAACAGATTAAGGAGGATGAATACTAGGCGTTCGTTATCTGCGAAGAAGCAAACAATTCCTAACGGAACTTATTTGAAGGAAGAAGTGGTGAATACACGGGGAACTTCAAAAGGGTGGAGCAGATAAAGGCACAAATAGACCATTTATCCACGTAGAAAGGATATCAACGATGTTAATGGAACAGATACTAGAGAGGGAAAACTTAATACAGGCATTGAAGCGTGTAGAAAGAAATAAGGGAAGCCATGGTGTAGATGGAATGCCGGTTCAAAACCTGAGACCGCACCTCGCAACTGAATGGTACAACATGAAAACTGCCCTTTTACAGGGTACCTATCAACCGCAGCCCGTCCGTCGTATCGAAATCCCGAAACCAAACGGCGGAGTTCGGCTATTGGGTATTCCAACCGTTCTAGACCGTTTCATTCAACAAGCCATTGCCCAAATATTAACCAGGATATATGACTCAACCTTTTCGGAGAATAGCTATGGTTTTCGCCCTAACAAACAAGGGCACCAGGCGGTTCGAAAGGCAAAGTCCTATATAACCGAAGGTTATACATGGGTAGTGGATATGGACTTGGAGAAGTTCTTCGATAAAGTGAATCATGACAAGCTCATGGGAATGTTAGAGCGGAAAATTGAAGATAAACGAGTTCTCAAACTGATTCGTAGATTCCTTCAAGCAGGCATTATGATAGGCGGACTTTTTCATAAAAGTGAGGAGGGAACTCCGCAAGGAGGTCCGTTAAGTCCTTTATTATCTAATATCATGTTAGACGATTTAGATAAAGAACTAGAGAAACGCAATCTTCGATTCGTAAGGTATGCGGATGACAGTACTATCTTTGTGAAGACACGAAAAGCCGCCAAACGTGCAATGGGAAATATCTCAAGCTTCATTGAAAATAAACTGAAGCTAAAGGTCAACTACGAGAAGTCGAAGTATGATCGCCCTTGGAACAGAACGTTTCTCGGTTTTAGTTTCACGAAGTCAAAGAAGAACCCGAAGGTTCTACTGGCTAAACAAACGGTGAAGAGAGTAAAGAAACGAATCAGGGAAATGACCTCGAGAAAATTACCGAAACCCATGAAACTCCGAATAAATAAGTTAAAGCAATACCTTAGAGGTTGGATGGGTTATTTCGCCCTCATTGATACTCCGAACGTTTTGAAGAATTTAGATTCATGGATTCGAAGAAGACTCAGGATGTGCCTATGGAAGCAATGGAAATTGCCAAGAACGAGAGTGAGGAAACTCAAAGGATTAGGCGCCCCATTTGGAAAAGCGTATGAATGGGGAAATAGCAGAAAGGGTTATTGGCGCATAGCGCATAGTCCTATTCTAGACAAAACCCTTAATAATGTTTATTGGCACCACCAAGGGTTAGTAAATCTATATGAACGATATACAAAACTACGTCAGACTTAAACTGAACCGCCGTATACCGAACGGTATGTACGGTGGTGTGAGAGGTCGGAGGCTAGGCGCCTCCTCCTACTCGATTTTATAAACCCCATGATTTCAATAAAAGGTGAATGGCTTTTTCTAATCCAGATTCAGGAATCCCTGCAAAGCCCAATATGATTTTAGGAGGATGTTCGTCAATTTTTTCGATCGAATATGTGGATAATCCATAAATTTTAATATGGTCTTCGTTTGCCTTTTGAATAAGTGTCTGTTCATCCATGCCGTTCTTAACGATGAGGACGATATGTAATCCTGACCGCTCACCAGTGATGGTTATTTGTTGATGTGGTTTAAACAGCTCGATCACTTTATCCAACTTGCGCCGGTAAACTTTCCTCATCCGATTTAAATGCTTTTCGAAATCCCCTTCCTTCATGAACTGTGTCAACACATGTTGATCAATCCGTGAAACGGTCGAATGGTAAAAAGATAATTTCTGTTGATGCATTTGTAACAGCGAAGCGGGTAGAACCATATAACTGATCCGAATTGATGGCATCAATGATTTGGAGAATGATCCTAAGTAAATCACCTTATCACCAGCATCCATACTTTGTAAGGAAGGAATTGTTTTTCCACTATAACGAAATTCACTATCGTAATCGTCTTCGATAATATAGCGGTTTGCTGCACCTTGAGCCCAGTTCAGCAATCGCGTCCGTCTGTTAACGGATAAGATCGTCCCATAGGGGAAGTGATGTGAGGGAGTTACATACACTACATCGATCTTTGAATCTTCAATTGGGTTTACCTTTACGCCTTCTTCATCAATTTGCAGTGGATGGACTTCATTTGGGTAGCTGCGTAAAATCCGGTGAATCAAGTGATATCCAGGATCTTCAACACCATAAATGGCATTTTTATCGAAAAGAAGTACAAGCTGCTGCAATAAAATTTCCATTCCTGCACCAATGATGATCTGTTCGGGCACACATTGAACCCCACGTGCATGATACAAATAATGGGCAATTTCACATCGTAATTCATATTCCCCTCTAGAATCCCCCAGTAAAAGAAGATCTTGATGCGATTCATCAATTTTATTTTTCGTGTATTTTCTCCATTTTTCAAATGGGAAGTTTTCCGTGTCAATTTGGCTGGGATGAAAATGATACAGTAAATCCCCTTCATTATCATTAATTTGTTCCAAGGAAACTTGGTCGGTTTGCGTATACTCTAAATCCTCGAATGTTTGAATATAGTACCCTTTTCTTGGTATGACTTCAACGTATCCTTCAGCAGTTAATTGTTCATATGCTGTCTCGACAGTATTTTGACTAATCTGAAGGAACTCTGCCAATTTACGTTTGGAAGGCAGTTTTGTGCCATAAAGAAGACGGCCATCAATGATTTCTTTTTTAATATGTGAATATAATTGTTCGTACAAAGGTACTTCACTAAATCGATTTAAATCACAAGTTAGCATATTCATATTGTTTCCGCCTTTTAGATAAAATTATACTGACCCCATTAAATTAATTAAAACTGACACTTTCAATACGGTCAACTATTTTTTATACTAAACACAACAAATCTAAAAAATGCAAATATTAGGGGGAAGAGAAATGGAAAAATTATTAGGAACTGACACAGTAAAAAGAGGAATGGCACAAATGCAAAAGGGTGGCGTAATTATGGACGTCATAAATGCAGAACAAGCAAAAATTGCTGAAGCATCAGGTGCTGTCGCTGTCATGGCATTGGAGAGGGTTCCTTCAGACATCCGTGCGGCTGGCGGGGTAGCAAGAATGGCAGATCCGCGAATTGTCGAGGAAGTAATGAATGCAGTATCCATCCCGGTCATGGCTAAAGCAAGGATTGGCCATATTGTTGAATCAAGGATCCTGGAATCAATGGGAGTGGATTATATCGATGAAAGTGAAGTGCTGACGCCTGCTGATGAAGAATATCATATATTAAAAAGTGATTTCACAGTTCCTTTCGTTTGTGGCTGCCGTGATTTAGGCGAAGCTTCACGCCGTATTGGAGAAGGAGCATCGATGCTTCGTACAAAAGGAGAACCAGGTACAGGTAATATCGTGGAAGCTGTGCGTCATATGAGAAAGGTACAGTCCCAAATTCGTAAAGTGAGCATCATGAGTGATGATGAATTAATGACGGAAGCAAAAAATATTGGTGCCCCTTATGAAATTTTAAGAGAAATCAAACGGACGGGTAAATTGCCTGTAGTTAACTTTGCAGCTGGCGGAATTGCCACTCCAGCAGATGCAGCACTGATGATGGAATTGGGAGCAGATGGCGTATTCGTGGGGTCCGGTATTTTTAAATCGGAGAATCCAGAAAAATTCGCATCGGCAATCGTTCAAGCGACTACATATTTCACAGATTATGAATTGATAGGCCGGTTGTCAAAAGAGTTGGGCAGTGCAATGAAAGGAATCGATATTTCCAAACTAGCTCCAGCAGAACGTATGCAGGAACGTGGATGGTAATATGATAACTATCGGTGTTTTGGGATTACAGGGTGCAGTTGAAGAACACTTGAACCAAATCAATGCTGCCGGTGAACAAGCAATACTTGTTAAAAAACCGGAACAGCTGCAAGAAATCGATGGCTTAATCATTCCAGGCGGAGAAAGCACCACGATGAGAAAGCTAATGGATCGTTATGGATTCAAGGAACCAATCAAAACTTTCTTCGAACATAAAAAACCTATTTTCGGTACTTGTGCGGGGATGGTATTGGCGGCCAACGAATTGACTGGTGATGAGAAGGCCTATCTTGAACTAATGGACATTTCCGTGAAAAGGAACGGATTTGGACGTCAACGGGATAGTTTCGAGGCTGAATTATCAATTAAAGGAATGGAAGAACCTTTTAAGGCCGTTTTCATCCGAGCTCCATTTGCGGATGGAATTGGAGAAGATGTAGAGATATTGGCTGTTTATGAAGAGAATGTTGTTGCTGCGAGACAAGAACATGTCCTTGTCAGTGCGTTTCATCCAGAATTAACAGGGGATGATCGTTTCATGCAACTTTTCATTGAAATGGTTAAGACATCCATATGTAAAGTCGAATTGAAAACCTGTTAAACAAATGAAGCTGTCCTTTTATTAGGACAGCTTTTCTTTCTAATGCACTAAAAGCTAAAAGGGTATGATTAAATAACATATTGCTTGAAATTCTATTTTATATTTATATAACAAATAAGTAAGTAATTACTCACTTATTTGTTATGAGCTTTGAAAGAGGGATGTATATGACAGCAAGAGTTGCAGTTATTACAGGAGGAGCAAGCGGAATTGCCGAGCGACATGCTTGAAATTCGCAGCCAAAGGGGACAAGGTCGTTGTTGCGGATTTTAATGAAGAAATGGGACGGGAAACCGTTGAACGTATAACGGCGGATGGTGGAGAGGGCATTTTTGTTAAAACGGATGTTTCCAATCATGAAGATGTTGAAGCGTTAATCAATAAAGCGATCGAAGCCTACGGTAGGATCGATATCATGTTTAATAATGCCGGCATTGGTGCTGGAGGGATGATCTTCGATCAAGATATGGACGGGTACTTCAAAACGATTGGAGTGAACCAGCACGGAGTGGCCTTCGGCATCATGGCAGCAGGCAGGAAAATGAAGGAACTGGGTATCAAGGGTGTCATTATAAATACCGCCTCTGTGTTTGGCTACTTAGCTTCCCATGGGACTTTTGCCTATCAGGCGTCCAAAGGTGCTGTTAGAATGATGACACAGACAGCACCTTTGGAATTGGGTGCTTATGGAATACGCGTAGTAGGGATTGCACCAGGCGGTGTTGATACTCCAATCATACAAGGCTATAAAGATATGGAATCATCGATAAATTGAATGCAAGTCAAATGCACGGTAAATTAATTAAGCCAGAAGACATTGAAAATGCTGTCTATTTATTATCCTGGAAGAAGCGGATGCAATCAATGGAAGTGTAGCCATGGTCGATGATGGCTATGCATCTTTTAAATGATTATCTGAAAAAGAAAACATCGTCCAAATTAGACGATGTTTTCTATATACGATATATGGGAATATTGATTTCTAATAGATCGAAGGTAATATTGACCGATTGGTACCATCGGGATATCATGTAAAATAGATTGGTGAAACCAGTCTTATCTTTATAAAAGAAGGTTGATATTTTTGAAAAAAGGGCAGCAAACCAAAGAACGAATCATAAATGTAGCCCGGACTCTTTTTGCGACAAAAGGGTTTGACATGACAAGAACGAATGAAATTGCCTCTGCATGCAATGTTTCCGAAGCTACTATTTACAAATACTTTGAAAGCAAAAAAGATTTGCTTCTGGCTACTATTACTCCTAATGAAAAAGAGGAGGCTGAAGATGGGACAAACCATCTGTCAACTGATGATCTTGTGGAAAATCACGTTTGCACCATGATTAAAAACGTTATTGAAAATAAAGAACAGTTTTCGATATTATTTCGGGAAACACAATTCGATCAAGATATTTCAAAGCAATATGTTGATCAAATTTTCAAGCCGAATGCCAAGCATATTGAAATACAGAAGAGAATAGATAGCGGAGAGATCCAATATATTTCTGATATTATCCTTTTTAATGTGGGGATCATTTCTTTCACATTGGCATTATCTACACATTATGAGATTCATCAACAGAAAAAGGAACCATATTTTACTTCTGAACGAATTAAGAGCATTGCACAACTTTTGGTATATGGTATTCATGGAAAACAAAATCATACATAATGAAACGGTCATATTAAAAGGCTTGTGCATCAAGCCGCAAATATGACCGTGTTTTTTTGAATGGTAAGCATTCATTACTTGTGAAATTAATAAACCGGAGTGTAAGATTTGACTTATATTTTTCAGACTATTACGATAAATGCATGCTGCAACAAATTCATTACGAGGATTTTTATTCTAAAACCATGTAATATGGGAGGGGATTTATATGAGCGATATCGTAATTTTATCAGGAAGTCCAGCGATTCCATCAAGAACGGACATTTCACTAAAACATATTCAATCATTAGTCGAAAACCAAGGATTTACCACAGCTTATTACTCAATTACGGATTTCTCAGCAGATGATTTATTCCAAGGGAAATATAATAGCGAAGATATCTTAAAGCTTTCGGAGAAAATACAAGCAGCCAGAGGAATCATCATTGGTTCACCGGTATATAAGGCTTCTTATACAGGGGTATTAAAAGCCTTGATTGATTTGCTGCCAGAAGGAGCTTTTAAGCGGAAGCCAGTGCTGCCCATTATGATTGGCGGAAGTAACAGGCATTTATTGGCGATTGATTATGCGCTTAAACCATTAATTTCAATATTAAAAGGCGAGCCGTTGCAGGGCATATATTTTGTGGATAAGGAAATAGATAAACAGAATTCAGAAAACCCGATCAATGACTTGAATTTAGTTGATCGCGTCCAGAGTCAGGTTCAAGAATTTATAGAAGCGATTCAGTTAAGAAATTAATAAGTAATCGACTTCAACAAAAGGAATTGAATTCAAGTAATTACTTTTTCAATGAATGACAGGCATCAATAATAGCTTAATAATGAAAATAGACTCATTTTTTTGGAGACTTTATCTAAAAAGACGAGTCTATTTTCATATTTAAATGAACATAAAATCATGAATGGAATAGTGTGTATAAAAATAACAGTTCCTCCATAATATTAAACCAAGTTATTTTATAAGAAAACTCCATTGACAAGGATTAAATATATGTTAATATTTAAAATAATAAAACTTATCCAGAGCGACGGAGGGAATTGGCCCTTTGAAGTCCAGCAACCTGCATGATGGATGCAAGGTGCTACCTCCAACAAAATGTTGATCATTTTGGAAGATAAGGTAAAGAATATTTACCTTGAAATCTTTCCATCATGGAAAGATTTTTATTTTTCGGAAAATTCTTTGGAAAACCATAACAATTTAAAGTTGTTTGGAATTATATAAATTTAATAAATTCATTTAATCAGCGGTGAAATAATATATTCGCGGATTTTCTTAAAGGAGGAACAGGTTTGGATAAAGAGAATCAGCTTGAAGAAATATTTGAACGACTTCAAGAAATGCTTAATTCAATGAAGTATGGATCGATTACACTTATTGTCCAAGATGGTAAAATCATTCAAATGGAAAGAAATGAAAAACTAAGAATTAAATAAGGTATCTGCTGACTAGAAAAACTAGAGGCGGGTTTAACTGATATAAAGAGAGTATTGGTTAGATTCGTCTCTTTTTCCTAGGGTCAGTTAAACTGGGGAAGATTATAACGGGCATTGATCAAAAGTAACTCTAACCAGCGACATACAGCAAGTTCTTAGAGGGGGCTACAAGGTTGGCTGCATTAATAAACTATGAAAATTTCAACACCGGGGATTTACCTGTATTTCCTGAAGATAGTGAGACAAAAGGTGCTTTGGAAGTACTGCAATGGGCGAATGACCATTATGGAAACAAACTGATATATGCGTGTAGTTTCGGTATAGAAGGCATCGTGCTTACGGATTTATTGGCGAAGGTCAATCCCTCGGCAAAAATAGTTTTCCTTGATACAGATGTTCATTTTGAGGAAACTTACCAATTGATCGATCAAGTGAAAAAGCGATATCCAAATCTTTCAATCGAAATGAAGAAACCAGCATTGACGCTTGAAGAACAGGCGGCGGAACATGGGGATGAATTATGGCTTAGCGATTCCAATAAGTGCTGTAACATCCGTAAAATCACTCCGCTTACAGATGTGCTTTCAACGGCAACAGCCTGGCTTTCGGGACTACGGAGGGAGCAATCTGAAACAAGGGCTCTGACAGAGTATATCAATAAGGATAATAAGTTCAAGTCAGTAAAAATATGTCCACTCATACATTGGACATGGAAAGATGTTTGGCGTTATGCCCACAAAAATGGACTTCCATATAATATCCTGCATGATAATGGATATCCAAGCATTGGTTGTAAAACATGTACGGCACCTGCCTTCAATGCAGATGATTTACGCTCAGGCCGTTGGCAAGGAGCCCAAAAAACGGAATGCGGATTGCATTTATCTTAAATAAATAGAAATTATAGGCTTAAATCAATAGAAACCATAGGGGGAAATTAGCATGACAATCAGTTTACCGCACGGAGGAACACTAATCGATCTTTGGGAACCAAAATATGATTTTAGTAAAATAACAAATTCAATTGAAATTGACGAAATAGCTTTAAGTGATCTTGAATTGATAGGCACTGGTGCCTACAGCCCGATCAAAGGTTTCTTTACTAAAAGTGACTATGAGACAGTTGTCAAGGATATGAGGCTTAGCAGCGGCCATGTATGGAGCATCCCGATTACGCTGCCTTTGAACGTTGAAGTTGCAGAAACTCTTACTATAGGTGAAGAGGTAAAGCTGACTCATGAAGGTGAAACATACGGAGTTCTCTCCGTTTCCGATATTTTCACTCCCGATAAACAATTGGAAGCGACATTAGTATATCAAACGGATGATGAGAAGCATCCTGGTGTGAAAAATTTATATAACCGCGGGGATGTATATGTCGGCGGAGAAATAAAGTTAGTCAAGAGAATAGAGCGTCCGCTATTTCAAGCAAATTATCTGGACCCAGTTGAGACAAGGAAAGCTTTTGCTGAAAAAGGCTGGGAAACGGTTGTCGGATTCCAAACGAGGAACCCTGTTCACCGTGCACATGAATATATTCAAAAGACAGCATTGGAGATTGTCGACGGCTTATTTTTAAATCCTCTTGTAGGTGCCACTAAATCCGATGACATTCCGGCAGATGTCCGAATGGAAAGCTATAAAGTGTTGCTTGAAAAATATTATCCCAAGGATCGCGTCTCACTTGCAGTTTTCCCTGCTGCCATGCGTTATGCAGGACCAAGAGAAGCGATTTTCCATGCGATGGTCCGTAAAAATTACGGTTGCACCCATTTTATCGTCGGACGTGATCATGCGGGTGTGGGTGATTATTATGGCACATATGATGCTCAAAAAATCTTTGGGAATTTTAACGCAGATGAGTTAGGGATCACGCTATTATTCTTTGAACATAGTTTTTACTGTAAAGAATGTGGCAATATGGCTTCCGCTAAAACTTGTCCGCATGGCAAGGAAGACCATGTCATCCTGTCTGGAACGAAGGTAAGGGAAATGTTGCGTAATGGAGAAATTCCTCCAGCTACCTTTAGCCGTAAAGAAGTCATCGAGGTGTTGATCGAAGGTCTTAAAAAGAATGAAGTTTATAACTGATTGGACATAAATTGAAGGATCACATGAAGAGGGGGATTATTAAATGAGTAAAAGTACGAATGTCACTTGGCATGAAACGTCATTGACCAAGGAGCTCCGCCGGAAGCAGAACGGGCATGAAAGCACAGTTCTATGGTTTACAGGACTCTCGGGTTCAGGAAAATCAACGATTGCGAATGCGGTAGCTAAAGAGTTATATAATCGGAATATTCGAAGTTATGTTTTGGATGGTGATAATATCCGCCACGGTTTAAATAAAGATTTAGGTTTTTCTGAAGAGGATCGGACCGAGAATATTAGGCGAATCGGTGAGGTTTCCAAGTTATTCGTGGATAGCGGGCAGTTCGTATTGACCGCCTTCATATCACCTTTCAGGGCAGATCGGCAGATTGTACGTGATTTACTCGATGAAGGGGAGTTTATTGAAGTATACATAAAGTGTCCGATCGAAGAGTGCGAAGTGCGTGATCCAAAAGGTCTTTATGACAAGGCGCGTAAAGGAATCATTAAAGATTTTACCGGAATCGACTCTCCATACGAAGAACCTGAACAACCGGAAATCATTTTAGAATCCGACCAATACAGCATTGAAGAGTGCGTTGAACAGGTAATCGCCTATTTGACAGCAAAGAAAGCGATCTAATCAAGGAGGAAAAGTAATGGTTTACGAGAAATTTTGGTCGGAAAATCCACTAATCGCTAAAAATAAAACGGAAATCTGGAAATTGGAAAAAGACGGATTGAAGATTTTCGATGATATTCCACATTACGCTGCAAATGGTTTTGATTCCATCCCTAAAGAGAATTGGGATATGTTCAAGTGGGCAGGTCTATA
This sequence comes from Peribacillus sp. ACCC06369, assembly GCF_030348945.1. Taxonomy (NCBI): domain Bacteria; kingdom Bacillati; phylum Bacillota; class Bacilli; order Caryophanales; family Bacillaceae; genus Peribacillus; species Peribacillus sp. ACCC06369. The sequence continues at coordinate 2,810,434 of NZ_JAUCEN010000002.1, read as the reverse complement.
CCTGCAACGGCCAAAAGAAGCAGGTTACTGGATGATGCGTGTCGTTATTCCCGGAGGTATCTTGACTTATGATCAACAGATAACTCTAGCTAACATCGCTAAAGATTACGGAAGGGATGTATATGACATTACAACCCGTCAAGCCATTCAATTCCACTGGTTGACCATCGAACAAGTCCCGGATATCTTAAAGCGTTTGGAAAAGGTTGGAATGACTACGGCCGGTGCTTGTGGTGATATCACACGTAATATCATCGGTAATGCATTGGCAGGCGTCGATTCTGACGAACTTTTTGATACTCGCGAGGTACTTTATGATGTATTTGAGTATTTCCGCCTTAACGAAGACTATTCGAACCTTCCTAGGAAATATAAAATGTCCATAAGTGCTAATATCCATAATGCTTCAAATGCTGAAATCAACTGTGTTTCATTCAATCCGGCTACTAAAGTAATTGATGGAGTAACGGAAGTTGGTTTTCACGTAAAAGTAGGCGGTGGGCTATCCTCCGTTCCGATGCTGGCAGAAGAACTTGACTTATTCATTTTACCTGAAAAAACAGTCGAAGTAGCGGCCGCCATCACGACGATATTCCGTGACTTTGGGTACCGTGAAAAACGTCATCGCTCACGATTGAAATTCCTTGTCGCTGATTGGGGTCCTGAACGATTCAAGGAAAAATTGCTGGAATACACTGGTCCGCTTCCTGAAAAGGGAGAAAGTGCTGTGAAGGGATGGAATGCAGGTTATTTCTACGGCATCCATAAACAAAAGCAAGATGGTCTGAACTATGTTGGGGTCAATATACCTGTTGGTCGTCTAAATCCAGACGAAGTGATCGAGTTTGCCGAAATAGCGAAAAAATATGGAAATGGTGAAATCCGCAACTGTAATTCACAAAACCTGATCATTCCAAATGTGCCGGATGAAAAACTTGAGGAATTAAAGCAGGAATCCATCTTTGAAAGATTTCCATATCAACCAAAAAAATTCATTGGTTATTCCGTTTCTTGTACAGGCATCGAGTATTGCAACCTGGCACTCGTTGAAACAAAAAACAGAATGAGGACCATTTCTGAAACACTGGACAAGGAGATAGATCTCGATGTACCTGTAAGGATGCATATGGTAGGTTGTCCTAATAATTGCGGTCAAAGAGCCATCGCCGAGATAGGGCTGCAAGGCATAAAAATGAAGAACCAGGATAAAAAGATGGTCGAGGCTTTTGAGATATACGTCGGAGGAACGTTGAATGAAGGCGGGAAGTTCAATGAAAAACTTAAAGGAAAAGTGGAATCTGAACAGCTCTATCATGTTCTGAAAGAACTGATCCTATTTTTCAAAGAAACAAAGCTTCTATCCGAAACCTTCCTTGATTTCGTGGAAAGGGTAGGAATAACAGAGTTACAAATAAAGCTAGATGATATTTTAGCGGAAGTTGCCGTTTAATAGGGGAAGGTAAGCAATCCATGAATCTATACCGTTTTGAAGTCACTATCAAGGAAGAACCGATCCATGTCATCATTGTTGCCGATTCAGATGAAAAAGCATTCGAGCTTGTTGATATCGAGCTGGAAAAGCATTATTTGAAAATGCCTGAAGTGGATGACATCTCATTATACGAAAAAAGGAAAATTAAAAATGGAGCAGGTTTCGTTTTATCGAAATTCGAAACAATTCTCTAAGGGAAGGCAGGTTGCAAAAATGGGGAAAGTATATCTAGTAGGAGCCGGTCCCGGAGATCCAGATTTAATTACATTAAAAGGATTAAAATGCATTCAAGAAGCTGATGTCATTTTATATGATCGACTTGTCAATAAAGAACTATTGAATCATGCAAAAGACGGTGTAGAGTTGATTAATTGCGGTAAACTTCCGGATTATCATTTGTTGCAGCAGGAAACCATCAATAAATTCCTTGTCAAATATGCAAAAAAGGGAAAAGTCGTCACCCGTTTGAAAGGCGGCGATCCATTCGTCTTTGGAAGAGGTGGGGAGGAAGCGGAAGCCCTTGCCAAAAGTGGCGTGAGCTTTGAAATTGTACCAGGAATTACGGCTGGTATTGCCGCTACAGCTTATGCAGGAATTCCAGTTACACATAGGGATCACGCTTCATCTTTTGCGATTGTTACCGGGCATCGGAAAAAGGATGAAGAAGATAATATCAAGTGGGAATCACTTGCAAAAGGCATCGATACATTAGCTATTTACATGGGTGTTAAAAACTTGCCATATATTCAAGGGAAACTTATGGAGCATGGAAAAAGTCCCGAGACTCCGGTAGCCCTCATTCATTGGGGGACATTAAAAACGCAAAGGACAGCTGTCAGTACATTGGCTAATATAGTGGAAACCGCCAATAACGAACAGATTTCGAACCCTTGCATGATAGTCGTGGGCGATGTCGTTAATTTGCGAGAGAAAATTAAATGGTTTGAAGCAAAACAAACCGAAAATTTGTTGGCAAATGAGGCCTTTTAAATGGAAGCCATTTTATACATATGCCATGGTAGCCGCGTTAAAGAAGCCTCAGCCCAAGCCATTGATTTTATTAAAGTTTGTATGGCGGCACAACCCAATACCATTCAGGAGTATTGCTTCTTAGAGTTGGAAACTCCTACGATAGAAGACGCCTACGAACGCTGTGTACAAAAAGGTGCGACGAGAATAATCGCCATTCCTGTTCTATTGCTAACAGCCGTACATGCAAAACATGATATTCCAGTCATATTGAACAAAATGAAAAAACGGTACCCTGCCGTAGACGTGAAATACGGTAGGCCGATTGGTGTCAGTGATAAAATGGTTGACATTTTAGTGGAACGGTTGGAGGAAACAAGTGTAAGGGTTACAGAGGATTCATTGGTTTTATTGGTTGGGAGGGGCAGTAGTGATCCCGACGTTAAAAGGGATTTAGCTCGATTGGCCGATTTGCTAAGGAACAGGTTTCCAAAAATCCGTGTGCAAGAGTGCTATTTGACAGCTGCCACACCGAGCTTTGGAGAAGCATTGGAATATGCAGAGGAATATCCATCAAACCAAGTATTTATCATTCCTTACCTATTGTTTACCGGTCTCTTAATGCAGTCCATCGAAAATAGTTTAAAAAAGATTCAAAAAACTGGAAGGCAGAAATTCATACTTTGCCGGTATCTAGGTTATCATCCAAAGATTGAACAAGCAATATCGGAACGAATTCATGAAGTGAGTGGGGAGGGAGCTTATGTATCCAATTACGCTTAATATCGAGAACAGAAAGTGTGTCATCATCGGCGGTGGTAAAATAGGTTACTTTAAAGCGGGCCCTTTATTGAAAGCTGGTGCTGAAGTGACCGTCGTAAGCCCCGAGATATGCACGGGTTTTCAACTGTTGGAGAAGGAAGGTAAGATTAAAGTTTTACTTAAAGAAGTGGAAGAAACTGATTATAAAGATGCGTTTTTAATCATTGTTGCAACCAATTCCACTGAAGTTAATGAACGAGTGTATGAGAATGCATCCCAAAGTCAGTTGGTAAACGTAATTAGTAATCATGAGCTAGGTAATTTTCATATACCAGCCACATTGAATAGAGGCATGCTATCCATAAGTGTTTCCACCAATGGAGCAAGTCCAACGCTCGCAAAAAAAATTCGCAATGACTTAAGGGAAGTATATGATGAATCATATGAAGAATATCTTGAATTCCTTTTCGAAGCAAGGATGATTATTAAAAATGGTTCATTCTCAAAAGAGGAAAAAGCTAAGTTATTGAAAGATTCAATAGAGGATATTTATAAATATTCCCTGAAAGAAAGATTTCGTTTTTTAGCTAGGCTTTTGCCAGTAGAAGCTGAAGAAAATATATCATTGGGCTGATCAGAAAAACTGAAGGCACCTAACCAACATGTCATTCCATTGGTTAGGTGCCTCTTTGTGTCTTAATGGAAACCTGAATGATCTATTTATACAGGTGAACTGTACCGTCGGATTGATGTTATCAAGGTTCTATTTTAGTGAAAGGGGAAGGTCATGAAAAAGTTAATCGTTTTAGCCTTTATCGGGTTTTTAGCCCAATTAATCGATGGTTCGCTTGGCATGGGGTATGGGGTGAGTTCAACTTCCTTATTATTGACATTCGGGATTGCCCCTGCAGTAGCATCAGCATCCGTTCATTTATCGGAAGTAGTGACCACTGCGGTGTCCGGAGCTTCACATATAAAGTTTGGGAACGTAGATAAAAATATGGTCTATCGCTTGATCATCCCAGGTTCGGTTGGAGCATTTGTAGGGGCATGTTTCCTGAGCAACCTGCCTGCCGAATTAGCTAAACCATACATTGCCATATTTTTATTTGGCCTTGGTGTTTACGTTTTATTCCGCTTTTTATTTATTTTCAAACCGTCAAAAGAAAATGAAACCGTTAAGCCATTAACCGCAAAACAATCCATTCCGTTAGGCCTTTTTGCAGGCTTTTGTGATGCAACAGGTGGAGGCGGTTGGGGCCCGATTGCAACGCCTGTTTTATTGTCAAAAAAAGGAATGACTGCTAGGAAAGCCGTAGGGACTGTAGATACGAGTGAATTTGCCATTGCTTTCTTCGGAAGTCTTGGTTTTATCCTCTCGCTTGGATGGGAAGCTGTCAATTGGCTTTGGGTGGTGGCGTTGATAATTGGTGGAGTGGTTGCCGCACCAATTGCAGCTTGGCTCGTCAGGATGCTTCCTGCTCAATTAATGGGTGTTTTAGTAGGGGGTTTTATTATCCTAATCAATGTACGAACCCTATTAGCTACATGGATTCCGATTGAAGCCCATATATATATCTATACAGCTATCGTAGTAATTTGGCTTTCAGGAATTCTTCTTACCATCAATAAGATGTCCACAGCAAGAAAACATGATCATATCGAACAACGTCAGAATGTTTCCTAAATCCGTTTAGAAAGAAGCGGATTTAATAAAAAGATAGTCTGATACCTAACATGAAAACTCGTAGGTACATAAATACCTACGAGAAAAGTCATTTGATTGATGCGATTCGCCTTAAAGTTAACACAGGTTGCGTTTAATTTTAATGGTTCCTGATTCTATTTAATAGACTCATTTAATTTCTGGATCCATAGCTTTGTTAATTACCTTATCCATTAAGTATACCCTTTTTAAAATCGAGAGACTTGTGCCTCCAATAACTATATAGTTTTATTCTCCTGACAAAGGATCAAAACCCCCCTATCTTAAAGAAGGCCATCCTTATCTTCATTCATATTGAGAGTTTTGAAGTAATCTGGATATCAATACCCCGCTTAATCAAAAAATTATGATCGAGTGGCTTGCGCACAATAAGGTATATGTATAAGCAGTCATCTATAAGGTGGCTGTTTCTTTTGAACTCGGGTATATACCACTTATCCAGTCCTTTCCCGACTGGTTTGCTAAGCTAGGGTATTTTAGATTTATCAGTCATTCCATTATTCGGGAAATGAATGAAGGAAGCTGGGTTAATGGTCATTTCATTCCTGAACTACACTCATTCGAGAAAGAGAAATGAGTGTAGTTTTTTCTTGTTTTAAAGCATTTATCATTCTATGGAAAAAATGAATACTAAATTCAAGCGGAGCAATAGGTCTTCAATCTTCCATTTGCCAGGTTATCGCTATATTATGGAACTATCATCCTTCATTCTAATTAAAGCGTTTTTAAGTTTTTGGACATAAGTTTGGGAAAATGGCGGAAAAGGTAGTTAAATATTTTTTGTTTTTTGCTCAATAATTATATAAGAGATTTGAAAAGGAGTTTTAACATGGAAGGCATCTCTGATCATTTAAAGGAAAATCTGGATATATTGTTCGTCGGTTTCAATCCAAGCATTCGGTCAGGAGAGACTGGCCATCATTATGCGAATCCAAACAATCGTTTTTGGAAAATCCTATACGAGTCCGGGCTGACACCAAGGAAATATCACCCAACTGAAGACTCGTCATTACTGGATTTAGGTTATGGTTTTACCAATATCGTTTCCAGGCCTACAAAAGGTGCTGACGAAATCACAAAAGACGAGTACATAAGGGGAAGGAAGCAATTAAAAAGGAAAATTGAAAAGTATAAACCTAAACTTGTCTGTTTTGTAGGCAAGGGTGTCTATCAGGAATATCGTCAAATTCGAAAGGTCTCTTGGGGTCTTCAGGAAGATCCTTCATCGAATCGGACCATGGAATTCGTTGCCCCTTCTTCCAGCGGTTTAGTGAGAATGCGGATAGAAGAGATCATTGAAATATATAGTGAGTTACCAATTCTGCTCGGTAAGCTGGAATCTAATTGAAGGAACTTATTTAAACAAGGGTGGAATTCATATGAGTCAGGATCATGCTGAATGGAAAAGCGATGGCACTTCCGAAGTCATTGATGGGGAAGGCTTTTGGCAAGGAGTAAAGGATTGTATTCCTACATTATTAGGGTACCTAAGTATCGGTTTTGCTGCAGGGGTCGTCGAAAAAACGTCAGGATTAAGTATGATGGAAGTGGCACTAATGTCGCTTTTACTCTATGCTGGGTCTGGACAATTCATAGCGGCAGGGATGATAGCTGCAAGTCATCCAGTATCGGCCATTATTTTTACGATTTTTTTTGTTAACAGTCGCCATTTATTACTTAGTGCGGCATTGACTCCATATTTCAGACATCAAAGTTTTAAACAAAACCTGATAACCGGGGCCTTGTTAACTGATGAAACGTTTGGAGTGGCCGTCACAACAGCACAGAAAAAGAAACAACTCGATTTTAAATGGATGCTTGGTCTGAATCTTGCAGCCTATTTAAATTGGTTCATTGCAAATATGGCCGGCGGTTTCTTTGGACAATGGATTCCAAATCCCGAAAAATATGGGATGGACTTCGCTCTGCCAGCGATGTTCATCGGCCTTTTAGTTTTGCAAATAGTAAGTAAAAAGGACTTTTTTATAGATCTTGCAGTCGCTTTTAGCAGCATATTAATCGTTGTTGCAGTAAGTTTCTTATTTCCTGGCAGTACTGGAGTAATAGTTGCAACGATTGTAGCTTCAACGATAGGGATGGTGATTGGCAGATGGAAATAAGCGGATATATCCTTATAGTAATCTTAGGGACTTCGATTGTAACTTTCATACCTAGAGTCGTACCCTTGATGCTGCTTAGTAAAATGCAGATTCCTGAGTGGGGCATCGACTGGTTAAAGCATGTGCCAGTGGCCGTAATGGCGGCGTTATTGGCTCAAGAACTTCTATTATCGGAACAGGTCTTTTCAATTAGGGATAATGCATTGAATTTGGCCGCAGCTTTCCCAGCTTTCCTGGTTGCCATTTTTACGAGGAGTCTATTGGGAACGGTAATGATTGGAGTGCTTTCCTTGATGATATTACGATTTTTCTTTTAATGAATCCTAAACTTTTATGTGATAGGCCGATATAACCAGTAATGGATTGCCATTACTGGTTTTTTATTTCACAAGAATAACCAGCAACTTATTGAATTCGTTCATTTCCGTTAGGCAAATAACGCTTTTTAATGAACATTGAAAGCTTGATTATCAAAACCGGCAGTAATTACATAAACTAGGGTGAATGAACTTCTGAAATGTCGTTTTGGTTAACTGGAATGAAAGCGCTTCTAATAGAAAATGTATGAACCAAGGTTTAGAAAATGGGAGTCTGTCAACAATGGGAATAAGCAAATAACTATGGAGGTGTTCATTGATGAATGTAAATGGTGCCCTAGAGGTTCTTGATCGCATGCGGCTTCCAAATGGCGCATATACTGCAAGCGTTTCCGATGATTATAATTATGTCTGGATAAGGGATGTCGTTTATACAGTATTGCCTTTTATAAATGATCCATCCAATCGTTACGAGAAAGCATATCATGCTTTATTCGACTTACTTCAATCCTATGAGTGGAAGATAGATATTCATACAGAACAGAAACCACAGTTTCTTTTTGAACATATCCATGCAAGGTATTCCACTGAGCTTAAGGAACTTCCCGATGAGTGGGGGCATGCCCAAAATGATGCAATCGGTTCCTTCTTATGGGGTGTCGGTGAAGGATTCAGGCATGGGAAAAAGGTTATAAGAAACCAACGTGATTTACAAATCGTTCAAAAGTTGGTCAATTACTTGGAATGCCTGCAATATTGGCAGTCGGAAGATAACGGGATGTGGGAAGAAAATATCGAAATTCACGCTTCAAGCATCGGTGCATGTATTGCTGGTTTGAATTCAGTCAAGATGCTGGTCAACGTTAAGGAGGAACTGATTAAAAAGGGAGAAGAAACCCTCCGTTTCCTGCTTCCAAGGGAAAGTTATACAAAAGAGACGGATTTAGCCCTTTTATCCTTAATTTATCCTTATCGACTGGTAGATCGTGAAATAGCCCTTAAAATATTGAAAAATGTCACAGAGCGCCTTGAACGAACAAAAGGCTGTATACGATATGAAAGGGACCTTTATTATAATGACGGTCAAGAAGCGGAATGGTGTTTCGGGCTTCCGTGGTTGGGCCTATGCTATCTTGAACTTGGCATGATGAACAAAGTAATGGAATATATAAATAAAACGAAAATGATCATTCCGGAAAATTGGGAAGTACCTGAGCTATATATAGGAGGCAGTGATATTCCAAATAGGAATACTCCACTGGCATGGTCCGTCTCTTTATCCTATTTATTCTTAACGAAAACTGACATGGTTCGAACTGAACAAGCAACATGAAGCATTCATACAAGAAACCATAAAGCTCTTTCCATAAAATGGAGGGGGTTTTTAGTGGTATAATAATATTTTTACATTAAATGGTTATTTTTTTCAAAATAATGTTTTAATTTGCAAAAAAACGGGCATTTATTACAATAACTTCACCTCCATTTGAAGGATTAATGTCATTTTCACCGAATATATATAATAACTGGGGAAGGATAGGTAAAATACTATCGAGTTAATACTGATGGAGGGGTTTTATTGAGTACAATTATGGACCAGCTACAAGAGAATTATCCAAGCGATTTCGATTTATATTTGTTTCATGAAGGCACCCTTTATGAAAGTTATAAAATGCTTGGGGCACACATTGTAACATCATTAGGTAATGAAGGAGTACGTTTCGCCGTTTGGGCCCCCCATGCCAAGCAAGTTTCAGTAGTCGGTAATTTTAATAATTGGGACGGTAATGATCATGTGATGAAGCGGATCGAGCGTTCAGGTATCTGGGTGTTGTTCGTACCAGGGCTACAAGAAGGGGAAATATATAAATACGAAATACATACACCTGGAAATAAACGTATCCTAAAAGCCGATCCATATGCCTTCTATTCGGAAGTCAGACCAAAAACAGCCTCGGTCATTAAAAGGCTTGATAATTTTGAATGGCAAGATTCGAAGTGGATAGCCGATAGGAAAAAGGAAAATATTTATCATAAACCCATGTCCATTTATGAAGTGCACCCCGGAACATGGAAACAGACAGAAAATGGCAAATTTTATTCTTACCGTGAATTGGCTGATAGATTAGTTGATTATGTGATTGATAATAGTTTTACACATATTGAAATCATGGCCATAATGGAACACCCATATGATAAATCATGGGGATACCAGGTCACGGGATATTATTCAGTAACTAGTCGTTACGGATCACCGGAAGATTTTAAGTATTTAATTAACCTTTGTCACCAAAAGGGCATTGGGGTAATCCTTGACTGGGTTCCCGCCCATTTTTGTAAAGACGCTCATGGGCTTTCCCGTTTTGACGGTACGCCTCTCTATGAACCAATTGATCATGCTAGGGCAGAGCGACCGTTATGGGGTACGTACAATTTTGATTTTACCAAACCGGAAGTAATCAGTTTCCTCATATCAAATGTAATGTTTTGGATGGATGTTTACCATATTGATGGAGTCCGTGTCGATGCGGTATCGTCAATGGTTTATTTAAATCATGATAATCCCTTGCCGGTCAAGCTAAAAAACCAGTTTGGCGGCGAGGAGAATCTAGAAGCCATACAATTTTTGCAAAAACTTAATGAAGTGGTTTTCAAGAAATATCCCAATGCATTAATGATGGCTGAAGAAGCAACAGACCGGCCACTTATAACTTCTCCTACCGATATAGGCGGCCTGGGTTTTAACTACAAATGGAATATGGGATGGACGAATGATATCCTTCGTTATATGAAACTTGAAACGGGAGAAAGGCCAAATCACCATAGCCTCTTAACATTTTCATTTTTCTATGCTTTTTCAGAAAATTTCGTCTTGCCCTTTTCACATGATGAAGTAGTTCATGGCAAGAAGTCTTTATTGAACAAGATGCCAGGTGACTATTGGCAGAAATTCGCAAATTTGCGTTTACTCCTTGGATATTTCATGGCGCATCCTGGTAAGAAGCTTCTATTTATGGGCAGTGAATTTGGCCAATTCATAGAATGGAAAGATGAAGAACAATTGGATTGGCTGCTTTTGGAATATGAATCTCACGAAAAGCTGGCATATTACTTCCGTACCCTTCAGGAATTTTACAGGGAAACTTCCTCTCTATGGAGACTAGATCATGTCCAGGAGGGATTTGAATGGATAGATCCAAACAATAGTACCCAGAGTATCATTACCTTTATGAGAAAAGGGAAACGTAAAGGCGATTATTGCATTGTTGTATGTAATTTTTCTGCGCAGACCCATGCTCATTATCAAATAGGTGTACCATCCCATGGGAAATATATAGAGGTCTTCAACAGTGATTCGACAGCTTTTGGAGGATCTGGCCAGATCAATGAAGAACCCATTAATGTCAAAAAAGAACCATACCATAATCAACCATTCAGCATGGAAATAACTGTACCTCCATTAGGCATTTCAATTTATATGAAGCAAACAAAAAAAAGACGGGGGAGAGTGAACGAATAATGGGAGCGAAAAAATGGATAGCAATGTTATTAGCAGGAGGCCAGGGTTCAAGGTTAGGTGAATTGACAATCGGTTTGGCAAAACCAGCTGTTCCCTTTGGCGGTAAATATAGAATCATCGATTTTCCATTAAGTAACTGCACTCATTCTGGTATTGATACGGTTGGGGTACTGACCCAATACCAGCCATTGATTCTAAATGATTATGTTGGTAATGGCAAAGCTTGGGATCTCGATCTGGATGTTGGTGGAGTATCCGTTCTTCCCCCTTATCAAGGGAAAGAAGGCGGTGAGTGGTATAAAGGGACGGCAAACGCTGTTTATCAAAATATCCAATACATTGATAACTATGATCCGGAACATGTACTGATTCTCTCAGGTGACCATATCTATAAGATGGATTACAGTAAGATGCTGGATTATCATGTCAAAAAAAATGCAGAGGCAACCATCGCCGTCATTCAAGTGCCATGGCAGGAAGCAAGCCGTTTTGGAATCATGAATACCAATGATGATGATAAAGTCACCCAATTCGACGAAAAACCAAAGTATCCAAAGAGTAATCTTGCTTCCATGGGCGTTTACCTTTTCAACTGGAAGACCCTAAGACGGTATTTAATAAACGATGAAAAAGATGCAAATTCTTCTAATGATTTCGGTAGCAACATCATTCCAAAGATGCTTGAAGACCGAAAAAAGCTATATGCCTATCGTTTTAATGATTATTGGAAAGATGTTGGAACGGTGGAAAGCCTTTGGCAGGCCCATATGGATTTATTGGAGGAAACGCCAAATTTCCAGTTGGATGATCAACAATGGAAAATCTTTGCCCGCAATGCGAATCACCCTCCGCAATATATATCGTCAGATGCCGAGGTCAGTCAGTCGCTTATCAATGAAGGGTGCTTGATACATGGGAACATTGAACATTCTGTTTTATCCTATAATGTTCAGGTGGGCTATGGGTCAACCATAAAAGATTCAGTCATCATGCCTAATGTCACTATTGGTGAAAACGTTCATATAGAAAGAAGCATCATAGCCAGCAATTGCGTAATAGAAGATGGTGCCGTAGTTGGCAATTCAGCGGTTACATCCGATATTACATTAATTGGCGAAAATCAGACCATTATCAATCCAAACAAAAAAAAGATCACTCTGAACTAGGAAAAAGGGGAAGATGCTATGGAAAACGTGTTGGGTATTATTAACTTAATCAATGAAAAACAACATTTAAAAGATCTGACTGCTCACCGTAATGTAGCATCGGTGCCATTTGGTGGACGCTACCGTTTGATTGACTTTACGATGTCTAACTTCATAAATGCGGATGTATCGAAAGTGGCCGTTTTTCCAAAGGAAAAATATCTCTCGGTTATGGATCATCTTGGATCAGGTAAAGAATGGAACTTGGATCGGCGTTCAGGGGGATTATACATCTTGCCCCCTATCCATCCGGATGAAACGGTAACAGGCGATATGAAGCAATTCTACGATCACCTCAGCTTTTTCGAACGTGCAGAGGCAGATACTGTCATCATTTCTCCTGGAAGCCATGTATGCAAATTGGATTTTAATGAAGTGCTTGATTATCATAAAAAACATAAAGCGGATATCACGGTCGTATATAAGGATTATGAAGGGGAATTGATTGAAAAACCAATCTATCACACCTGCTCAGTAGATTCGGATGAAGACATCACTGACATTAGCTTCTACACAATCCCTAGACCTGGTGACCATGTTTGTCTAGAAACCTTCATCATAAGTAAAACCCTATTGGTGAACTTGATCAAAAGCTGTGTTGCCAGTGGAGAATATGACTTTTTGAAAGATGCTGTGAAAGCCAATCTTCATCGTTTTACCGTCAAAGGCTACAATTTTACTGGAGATATGCCGTTCATCCATTCCATTGAAAGTTTCCATTCCAGTAATATGAATTTCCTGAACCCTTCGGTCATCCGTTCTTTCTTCGGAGATACTTGGGATGTTTATACAAAAATCAAGCATGAGGCACCGACCAAATATTCACGTTCTTCAAAGGTTACCAATTCATTGATAGCCAACGGTTGTGTTATTGAAGGGACTGTCGAAAACAGTATTCTCTTCCGTGGGGTAAAGGTTAAAAAGGGCGCGATTATAAAAAATAGCATCATCATGCAAAAAGGCGTGATCGAAGAAGGCGCTATCGTAGAAAATATCATTACCGATAAAGAAGTGAAAATTACTAGTGAAAAATCCGTAATTGGTTTAAAACAGCCGACTGTAATAAAAAAAGCTGAAGTAATTTAATAGAGGAGGTGCGGCAATGAACGTTGTATTTGCTGCTTCAGAATGCGCCCCCTTTATAAAAACGGGAGGGCTCGGAGACGTTATAGGCGCGCTCCCGAAAGCGCTAAAAAAACAGGGTGTCCATGTAAGTGTCATCCTTCCTAAATACGGGGATCTGCCAAACCGCTTCAAACAGGAACTGAAACATATGACGAGTATCGAAGTTCCTGTCGGTTGGCGCCAGCAATTTTGTGGTATCGAAAAACTTGTTGCTGATGGAATTACATATTATTTCCTGGATAATGAATATTATTTTAAAAGGCATGGGAGTTATGGTTTTTTTGATGATGGCGAAAGATTCGCCTTCTTTTCCCGTGCAGTATTAGAGGCTTTACCCTATTTAGAAGAAAAGCCGGATGTCATACACTGTCACGATTGGCAAACTGGCCTTGTCAGTGTTTTGCTGAAAGCTCATTATCATAACCATCCTTTCTATCAGGATATTAAAACGATATTTACCATACATAATTTACGCTATCAAGGAGTTTATCCTAAAGCTGTTTTAGCAGAATTACTGGATTTGAGTGAGTTATATTTTAATATCGATGGTCTTGAATTCCATGGGAATGTCAGTTATTTGAAAGCTGGATTAGCTTTCTCTAACATAGTCACAACTGTCAGCCCAAGTTATGCGGAAGAAATTCAAAGTCCCTATTTTGGGGAAAATCTGGATGGGTTTTTAAGGAAAAGGAATGGTGACCTTAAAGGGATTGTCAATGGTGTCGATTATGAGGAATATAATCCTGCGGAAGATGAACATCTTCCTGTTCCATTCGATTCCTATGAGGGTAAGATGGAGAATAAACGTCAGTTACAGGAATCGCTGAATCTTCCGATTAATGATGGAATCCCTGTTATATCAATGGTGACCAGACTTGTTGATCAAAAAGGAATCGATCTTATTCTCCATGTATTTCATGAAATGATGAATCAAGGGATTCAATTCATCCTTTTAGGTACGGGTGATGAGCATTATGAATCTTCATTTCGCCATTTAGCTGACCAGTATCCAAATCAGGTTTCAGTAAATACATCTTTTGATGAGGGTTTAGCTAGGCGCATTTATGCAGGTTCTGATTTATTTCTGATGCCTTCCCAATTCGAACCATGTGGTATTGGCCAACTATTAGCCCTTCGTTATGGTACTCTGCCGTTAGTGAGGGAGACAGGCGGACTTCGTGATACGGTCATTCCGTATAATCAATTTACTGGTGAGGGGAATGGCTTCAGTTTTACGAATTATAATGCTCACGATATGCTTCATACAATTGAACAATCTGTTGGGCTGTACAAATTCCAGCCGAAAAGATGGAGGAATCTGGTCGAAAACGCAATGAAGTTAGACTTCAGTTGGACATCATCTTCCTTAAAGTATATGGAGCTATATGAATCTCTGATTCCTGTCTCCTGTCAAGAAGTGATAATTGGATAGGAATTACACAAAACACTTGCGAAAAGAGTCTTCGTAAGTGTTTTGTTTCTTTTACCATCAAATATGGGTATATGTCTAGATATATATAAAATATTGCTGTGTAGGAGAATGAAAAGATGAGAAGAAGAAGAATGGAAATTGTATTTTTATTTATTTTAATGGCTGCAGTTTATATGATCCTGTTCACTCATGTCAGCTTCAACGTGAAGCTATTTTTTATTGGATTATATATTTTTGTCATGTTTGTTACCATGTTTTCACTAATGCTGGAAAATAGATTTGCTCACGAGACCCTTTTATGGATGTACGTGCTTTTGTTTTTCCCTGTATTTGGTTATGTGTTTTATCTATTTTCAGGACAGCTCTATTTAAAGGGGTATTTGTTTAGAAGTAAAAGAAAAAAAGATCGGGAAGAATGGAAGAGTCTTGTCACTCATGTATCATCGCCAGATTTAACGTTCTTGAATAATCATCAGCAAGCATTCGCAGCTTTTGCCAAAAATGCTTCTGAGACCACTATAAGTACATCTTCACAAACGGAAGTATTGAAAAATGGGAACGAAACGTTTACAGAAATCATCAAACAGTTAAAAAAGGCTGAAAAATTCATCCATATTGAATATTATATTTTTCGTTCAGACAGGCTGGGGACCGAAATAATAGATATCCTAATAGAAAAAGCAAAAGATGGTGTGGAAGTTTTATTCATTTTTGATGCCGCCGGTAGTTTAAGCCTTTCAAATAATGAAGTAAAGCGGATGAAAAATGCAGGAATAAAAGCATATCCATTTTCGCCTCTGAAACATGGTTTTTTCAATCAAAAGTTTAATTTTAGGAATCATCGAAAAATCATCATCATTGATGGGGAAATTGGCTTTGTAGGCGGTTTAAACGTAGGGGAGGAATATTTAGGACGAAATAAGAACATTGGATTTTGGAGAGATACACATATGGTCCTAAAAGGTGAAGCAGTATATATGCTTCATACTGTTTTCCTTTTGGATTGGGAATATGTAAGTGGGGAAGATGTATTGCAGAAACGTCCGGTATTCAAAAATAATGTTAAACAAGGGGATGGAGCTGTCCAGGTAGTTGCGAGCGGACCGGATACACAACAGGGAATCATGAGTGATTTTTACTATTCGCTTATCACTAGCGCCACTGAATCAATTTGGATAGCGAGTCCATACTTCGTACCTAATCAAGCGATTAAAGCAGCAATTAAACATGCCGCCATTAAGGGGATACAAGTTAGGGTTATGGTACCCGCAGTAAATGATGGGTTTTTAACTCAATATGGCAGCCGCTCCTACTTCGGGGAGCTGCTACAATTCGGTGTAGAGGTATACACGTATAAAAAGGGTTTTTTACATCAGAAAATTATAATCGTAGATGGTGATATGGCTTCCATAGGGACGGCAAACATGGATATGAGGAGTTTTCATCTGAATTTCGAAGTGAATGTCTTTCTTATGGGCAGCTGTTCCATTGATGATCTTGTCACTCATTATAAAGAGGATATGATCGATAGTGACAAACTAGATCTAATTAGTTATAACAATCGTGGCTTACTGGAACGTTCAAAAGAATCATTTGCCAGATTGTTTTCGAATATCCTCTAATGGGAAAAAAAGCAGATAAATAGTATAGTGGAAATGTAATGAAATTAGTTGGCCATAAGGAGAATTTAAGCGAATATGAAATTGGTTTCCTGGAATGTGAATGGAATTAGAGCTTGTGTTAAAAAAGGATTTTTAGATTACTTTAAAGATGTGGATGCAGATATTTTTTGCCTTCAAGAAACTAAGCTTCAAGAAGGGCAAATTTCACTTGAATTGGAAGGGTACCATCAATATTGGAATTATGCATTGAAAAAAGGATATTCAGGTACAGCCATATTCACGAAGGAAAAACCGCTTTCAGTGAAATATGGTGTTGGGGAGATGGACGAGGAACCCGAAGGCAGAATCATAACATTGGAATTCGAGAATTTCTATATGGTGAATGTATATACACCCAATGCCAAAAGGGATTTATCAAGGCTTGATTACCGTCTCGAGTGGGAAGATGGGATGATTGATTATCTTAAAAAACTTGATTTGGTGAAGCCGGTTATTTTCTGTGGGGACCTCAATGTTGCACATCAGGAAATCGACTTAAAAAACCCGAAACCTAATATTGGGAATTCCGGATTCACTAATGAAGAACGTGGAAAGATGACTGAATTACTCGGTGCAGGGTTTATCGATACATTTCGCCATTTTTATCCTAAACAGGAAGGCGCCTACACTTGGTGGTCATATATGGCAAAAGTAAGAGAGCGGAATATCGGTTGGAGAATTGATTATTTTATTGTTTCAAAACGGCTGGCGGATTCTTTAATTGAGGCTAACATTCACTGCGATGTAATGGGAAGTGATCATTGCCCGGTTGTCTTGGAAACTACCCTCTAAATAGAATAAATCCGGGTAAATGGGGATACTAATGGTTATCCATATTCAACAGGAGGTAGACTATGAACACATTTATCGTGGGCTTTCATCAAGAAGATAATGTAGACAGCATGCAAGTGCAAAAATTGACGGCGGCTGAGTTTGAAAAAACAACATCACGCGGTTTTCGCAGATTATTTGAACTGGATACAAATATCGGTTATTTCGTTTTTTTTGATGCAGAAGATGATGAGGGTGATTTATCTCATCTTGTTTTACAATATGAAGAAGATAACCAGGATCCAAGTGATTGTTACTCCTTTACTAAAAATGATTTTTATGAGTTCATGGCACTTTATTTACAAGGCATGGATGAAGTGGAAGTGGAAGAAGAAGATGATGACAAAGAAGAGTATGGGCCAATCCATCATCTTGCCCATTTGATGTTTCATATTGTTGAAGAAGGAAAATCCGTAAAGCCTTAACGGTCGCGTGAAGAGATGAAAGGTACTTGTGAGCTTTGTGACAGGGGTGAGATTCAACTGACCATCCATCATTTAACTCCTAGAGAGTTAGGAGGCAGCCTTTTACCAATTGCCTATCTCTGTAAATCATGTCATAAACAGATTCATGCATTGTATTCAAACCGAGAGCTGGCGATCCGGCTATATAACGTGGTTTTGCTGAAAGATGATGAAGCATTAAAAAAATATGTAAAGTGGATTAAAAAACAACCGGTTACTAGGGCAGTTAAGATTAAAAAATCAAAAACCAAATAATGCAAAAGCCCATCTTTAATAGATGGGCTTTGTTTGTCGACAAAAGGTTAAATGAGAGTTTTATTAAAAGCGAGGGATCAGTACTTGGGTGCCCTACTTCTGAATACATTTCTCCAGGTGGTTCAGGGACACAAGTTCGACTAACGCGATAATTTCAATTTGGTCTCGTTGAATATTTACGTTTCGAAAGCATAGTGGTCAACTCGAGGGAATTATAACCATGATTTTAAAACAAGATTTGGTTATATTTTTTTACTGTTTTAATATAGGATGAAAACCTCACTGGATTAAAGAAATTCGCGAGACTCCTGCCGAATATGTGGCTAGCCGAGACACCAAAGATGCTTGGGAGACAGCCGGCGGAAAGGGAGTGGAATTCTAAAAACAACAGTAACGATTATAAAGAAAAAACTGTAGATAATACTCGCTTTTCTTCGAGATTGTCTACAGTCTGAGTCCATCTTTATAGATGGGCTTTTGCATATATTCAGCTTGCTTTATTTTTCAACCGGTCCAGTAAAAATCCACCTTTAAAATAACGTGGTTCATATGAAATGATGAAAGCCTTAGGCTCAAACTTTTCAACGGTTGCTATCAATTCTTGTTCCCGGTTGCGTTTTGTCAATATTTCCATTCGATAACGGTTGCTATCCCTGCCTTCGCCCGTATAAAGAGTGACACCAAATCCATTATTCCTCAATGTATCAACTAAGGATTCATTTTTGGTTTGGGTATTAACGGTTACATTTATAAAACCGATGGCGAGTTTTTGCTCAATTTTCGTACCAAAAATTATTCCGATTCCAAAACCGACTGCATATACAACCATGGCGAGTATGCTTTGGTCACCGCCAAATACAAGGGATAAACCAAAAACGTATACTAACATTTCTGCGATACCCAGAATCGAGGCAAGTATGGTAATATTTTTTACTAAGAAAATGGTTCGCAGCGTGTAAATCGGAACATAAATAAGTTGTAATAGTAGAATCAGAAGTATTTCTTTCAAATGAGCACCTCACCAATATCTTCAAATTAATTTAGATGTTTCACCTCTGGGATTGTTCATACCATATGTAACATCTTCCATAATCTAACCACAAAATAATAGAAGAATTCAATGGGAAATATTATGTATTTTTTGTGGCATTTACATTGAGGACGAATTATGTTTTTATAAGATTTTAAATATTCTTTTTTTTCATTAATTTGGTATCATTATCCTTATTAATTCAATATGGGGGAATGATCATGATTAATTATGATGGACGGATATTCAGAGCTAAAGTCAATTCTGAAAATGGAGAAGTATCAGGAAGTACATCCTTCCACTATTCACAAGAAGGTTCAATTCTTTCAGCAAGTTATCAGGGCGGAGAGATTGTTAAGGGTACTTTAATTGGGCTTGTCAATATGGATGGATCTCTGGAATTCAGGTATAATCATGTCAATGAAAAAGGTGAAATTAGAGGAGGTAGCTGTCTTTCCACCCCTAAAATACTCCCTGATGGAAGGATACGCTTGCATGAAAAGTGGAAATGGTCTGATCTCGAGCAGAGTGAAGGACACTCCATCATAGAAGAAGTGATAAAATAACAATCTACATAGAGGGGTTTGAGGACAATTACTACTATATGTTTAGTGCGGCATGGTCAAACAGATTGGAATGCAATAGGAAAACTTCAGGGGCAGACTGATATCCCTTTAAATGAACTAGGAAAGTTACAGGCACGGCAATGTGGTGAATTTTTGTCAAAAGAGGATTGGGATGTAATTATTTCAAGCCCTCTAAAAAGGGCAAGGGAAACGGCTGATATCATTTCCCGTAATATTGAAGTCCCGGTTATCGAAAAAATGGAATTCATTGAAAAGAATTTTGGTGTCGCTGAAGGAATGACAGCGGCTGAAAGGGAAGCTGCATTCAAGGATAAAGTATATCCGGGTCAGGAAAATCAGGATTCTTTACAATACAGGCTGATGAATGGGCTCCAGGAAATTCAAAAGGAGTATCCCGAGAAGAAAGTTATACTTGTTGCACATGGCGCTGTCATTCATTTCATTTTACGGTTGATGTCAAACGAGTCTATCGTTTCCAACGAAATGCGCTTGTTCAATGCATGTTTGAGTACGATTAGATTTGATGTCGATTCCTGGATAATAGATGATTTCAATCAAGTTAATCATTTAACTTAGTTTATTTAGGTTAAAAAATGGGTCTGGATGATATTCAGTAACTAATGAAGGAAAGAAGGAAATCATGACTACTAAGACGGCATTGATTTTAGGGGCTACAGGTGTGGTTGGTACCCAGTTGGTTAAAGAGATAAGCAAGAGCAAAATTTATAAGGAAATCCACTTACTGACAAGAAGGGAAATGAAATTCACGGAACCCAAGTGCACAGGACACGTTGTGGATTTTGAAAATTTATCCAAGTATGCCGATTTGTTCAACGTCACCGATGTTTTCATTTGTTTAGGTACAACGATCAAGAATGCTAAATCGAAGGAAGCTTTTCGTAAAGTCGATTATGATTATGTAATAGAGGCAGCTAAAATGGCGAAAGCGTCCGATGTTGAAAAATTACTCGTCATAACAGCCATGGGAGCCGATTCCAAATCAAAGTTTTTCTACAGTCGTGTTAAGGGCGATGTGGAAGGAACACTACAACACCTAGAATTGAATTCTGTCCATATATTTCGTCCATCCTTACTTATTGGTGAACGAAAGGAATTTAGGGCAGGTGAAAAGATCTCTGGTATGCTAAGTTCCTTTGCTAAATTTCTCTTTGTGGGCCCATTACGTCCATATTGTGCCATAGAAGCAAACAAAGTAGCTGCTGCAATGTATGCAGCGGCCCAAACGACGGCACGAGGATATTATTTTTATAATTCAGATGAAATAGAGAAACTTGCAACAAAGAGGTAATTATTAATTAGTGAAACGAGCCTCCAAAAGGCTCGTTTTTTTAATATAAAAACAAATTTTTTTTTGAGAATTCATGCCCGTTTAAGAAGAAAGGGGATCTGTTTTAATGAAACTATTGATGCTGGAAAAGCAATTGAAGCTAATGTTAAAGGTTGGCAGGTAAAGTCTTACGAAGGGGTACAATTTCTGTTGTACCGGCCCAGTAGGAATTTTGGATATACTTGATCTAATCTTCCGATTGAAACTTGATTCTAACAAGGATTTCCACTACAATTCGTAGTGGGAGGGTGAAAAATGAATATTAAAAATTTTAAATATGATGAAGTTGGACTGAATCGTTTCTTTGGCCCTTTGGAAGCTAATATCATGGAATATTTATGGAATGAAAATGAACAGAGTATTAAAGCGGTTCAACAGTTCTTGGAGCTTGATAAACCTATCAACTTTAATACGGTAATGACGGTCATGAATCGACTGGTTGAAAAAGGCATTCTTGAAAAGCGGTCTGAAGGAAGGCTTTCATTATTTCGCCCCGTTCAGTCTAAAGCGGAGTTTTTAGAAGAGCAGTCAAAGAAACTTACTGAGAATTTGCTGGATGAATTTGGAGGGGCTGTAATTAGCCATATGTTAGATGCCATGAAAGATGCTGACCAAGGTTTAATTGAAAAATTGGAACAAAAAATTCAATCATTAAAAAAGGATAAATTATAATGTGGAGGAAAAAGTCTTATTTTGTGATAAGCCTGAGTCTACTAATTGCCTGTTTAGTATGGAGCCAAATGGGAGCTTTTTTGGCACACATCTTTTTTGGAGTAAATATTAAAGCCAACTTTTTTAAATTTTGCTTTAGTCTATTCAAGGAAGGTTCAGTATACTACTTTGTGGTCATCACACTGCTCAATATTGTAATAGCCTATAGTATATTGAGCACCCTATTCAAAATTGCAGAGCAATATCTCTTATCCAGAAGGTTTAAACAAAAGCTTTTTATCTACAAAAATGTTGAAAAGACAAGGTCTATAAATGAAACATTCAAACGGGTCAACAAAGATATCTTAGTTGTGAATGCTGATCAACCTCTTGCGTTTACACTTGGTTTCAGGCGACCATTCATTGTTATCAGTACTGGTTTAATTCGATTATTGGACTTTGATGAGCTAGAAGCGGTAGTAGAGCATGAGGCCTTTCACCAAAAAAAATACGATCCGCTGGTAATCTTCATTTTACAGTTGATTTCACATGCGTTATGGTTTATCCCACTGACAAAATGGTGTTATAAAAATTACAAAATAATAAGTGAATTATTAGCCGATGAATATGCGATTAATAAAATGGGGACTGAATTAGGCATAAGTGCTGCTTTGTTGAAGTTAATTAAACATTGTTGCTCTGATAAATCCTCTCCTGTCCTTGTCCACTTCTCGAATGAATCGGTTAACTATAGACTTCAGCAATTAGTCGATCCCCATAAAACAATTCCTTTGAGGGCTGATATTACCACGATTTTTGTTTCTATATATGTTTTGATTATACTATTGGGAATGACTATAGTGATTGTCTGATGACTTTCACTTGATTTTTTTACACCATTACACTACACTTTGTAGTGTGAAATAAAATAAAAGGAGTTGTGTCATGAATAAACAGGAAATCGGTACCTTTTTATTAAGAGTAATATTGGGAGTTACATTTTTGTTGCATGGTCTGTCAAAATTCCAAGGTGGATTGGAAAACACTTCAGGATGGTTTCAAAGTATAGGCATTCCCGGGTTTATGGCCTATGTAGTTGGTACAATTGAATTGGTTGGAGGAATTGCTTTAATTTTAGGTCTTGGAACAAGAATAATTTCTGCCCTCCTTATAATCATTATGGCTGGTGCAATTGTTTATGTGAAATTTCCATCAGGTTTTATGGGGAATGGAGAAGGTACAGGTTTCGAATTAGATCTCATTCTTATGATAATTGCACTTCACCTAGTATTAAATGGAAGTCGATTCCTATCTATAGACTCTAAGTTACCAAATCTTAAAAGAGGACAAGAATCAGAAACAATAGCAAGTTAATAGGGATAAAAATTATCACGGCTTCAAGTTTGTAGCTCACCGAATAGAACGAATAGACTAAAGTCAAAAAGGACCTAATAGATTAGGTCCTTTCAGACTGTAGACAAACTCGATGAAAATCGAGTTTGTCTATTTTTTATGAGTTGTACAATTTGGCCGTTGATTTTCCACTCCAGGCACTCGCTTTCCGCGGGCGGTCGGGGAGCCTCCTCGGCTTTCGCCTGCGGGGTCTCCCCTAGACGCGCTTTTCCCGCAGGAGTCTCGTACCTTCCGTTCCAATCAACTTTGTCTTACCTTTTAGATAAACACTTTTGCCTGGAGTCATTTTTGTTTTAAAATAGAAGTATTAAAACTTGAGGTGATGAGGATGCTTTCTAAACATGATTCTATTCAGCGAGATCAACTTGAAATGATTACGTTAGATCAACTGGTGCCACTGAACCATTTGGTTCGTAAAATGGAGGCTGCCATTGACTTCACTTTCATTTATGACTTGGTGAAAGAGATGTATTCAGAGGTAGGACGCCCAAGTATTGATCCAGTTATTTTAGTTAAACTGACATTCATTCAATATACCTTCGGTATTCGTTCCATGCGTAAAACGATTGAAGAAGTTGAAACCAATATGGCTTACCGTTGGTTCTTAGGCTATGGTTTCCATGATAAAGTACCTCATTTCTCTACGTTCGGGAAAAATTATGAGCGACGCTTTAAAGATACAGACCTGTTTGAACAGATTTTCTATCGCATTTTAATGACAGCTGCTAATAAAAAGTTAATAAGTGCTGAACACGTTTTCGTGGATTCCACACATGTGAAAGCCAGTGCGAATAAAAGGAAATTTGAAAAGAAAATCGTTCGTAAAGAAACACGAGCGTATCAAGGGCGTCTTCAAGAAGAAATCAATCAAGATCGTGAAAAACATGGAAAGAAGCCTTTTCCATCAGATAAATTTGATAAAGAAGAGACCAAAGAGATTAAAGAAAGTACAACGGATTCTGAGAGTGGCTACTATGTGAAAGATGAACGAACAAAACAGTTTGCCTATTCATTCCATGCGGCCGCAGACCGCAACGGTTTTGTATTGGGAACGATTGTAACACCTGGAAATATACATGACAGTCAGATCTTAGAGCCACTAGTTGAACAAGTGATTGAGAAAGTTGGAAAACCGGAAGCCGTTGCCGCAGATGCAGCTTATAAAACACCAGCGATTACAAGCTACCTATTTAACAAAGAAATCATACCGGCTTTACCTTATACACGTCCTCGCACCAAAGAAGGATTTTTCCGCAAACAGGACTATGTATACGATGAACATTTTGATTGTTACCTTTGTCCTTCGGGAGAGCTATTAAAGTACTCAACAACCAATAAAGAGGGCTATCGCGAGTATAAATCACCCAAACACACTTGTGCGACATGCTCATTTTTATCTCAGTGTACAGAAAGCAAAGACCATCAAAAAGTGGTGACACGGCATATTTGGCAAACACATGTGGAAGAAGCAGATCATCTGCGTCATCATCAAGATGTAAAAACTATATATGCGAAACGTAAAGAAACGATTGAGCGTGTATTCGCAGATGCAAAAGAAAAGCATGGTATGCGTTGGACAACTTTAAGGGGACTTAAAAAATTGTCGATGCAGGCGATGCTTACTTTCGCTGCCATTAATTTAAAGAAGATGGCCAATTGGACATGGCGAGGTCCAAAAATGGCCTAACATAGTGGGCTCGTAGAGCCCCAATCTCCTAACTTCAGGCAAAAATTCAAAGGGAATCTCAAAAAGGGGTTCGGAATTTTTTAATTCCGAACCCCTTTTGTCTACAAACTGAAAGGACCTAATAGATTAGGTCCTTTTTTTTGATGGAGCGATATTCTGTTGAAATGCACCAGAACCTTTGATTTTCTACTATTGTACGCAAATAATCGCTAAAGAAAATCGAGTCAGGGTTTAATGGTTTGGAATTTCAAAATTGGGCTATTGTGTTTTTCCCTTTGTAAAAGGTTCTACATTCTCTTATTTGTCCAATACCTACCTTGTCCTATTCTGTGGTCCTTCTGGTGACACTGCTTTTTAGCAGAACAAAACAGGACATTGGTCGGAAGGGGAATATATCGTCCATAATATTATAGAATAGTACTTTGTGCTACAGAAGCCTTATAGTACAAGGTGTATAGTACTAGGAGAAATACGGCAATATTAAATTAACCTTGACAGGGAAGGTGTCGTGGGTTCGAATCCCTCACAGGTCATCAACTAACAAAGGCTCAAATCCTTGATATAACAAGGATTTGGGTCTTTTTTCTGTATGTTTATACATTGGACAAAGACTGCATGTGACGGTTAATTTATCTTACAGTACAAAGGGCTCCGTAGTATGCTGTTAGAACCCGTTATGTCCAGAAGTAATCATCAAACCGATCGGCTTTGGTTTCCCTTCATATGGGGTTCTTTTTTGTAATGAGTAAAAAAAAAATTGGTGAATTTTCAAAAGAGGATAAAACACTTTACTGAAAAGAAATAATAAATAACTTATCGATAAATCCTTATGTGAAATCTGTTAGTTCAAAGTCAATTACATATACTAATGGTTTTAAAAGAATATTTATCGCTGAATAAGGAAAGCTACTACGTCTTATTTTTGAAGAGTATGGATTTGATATTGAAATCATTGGTACTGACAGGATTAAAAAACAGCCTCTAGATGGCGTACTGCTTATAAAAAATATTACTTTTAATGTCAATGTATCTATTTAATTTCATTTATTTCTTTCTTTTTGTCATTGGTTAGGTGCATAAAAAAAAATTACCGATTTTTAAAAAGATTTCACTTATGTAATATTTTCTTACCAAAAAATAAGGGGTTGCTCTCATATTTCTTTTTGTTATGTTTCCTTATTTCACTTATCTATGTTCTAAAAAATAATGGCTTTAAAATGATGATGAATGCTGTTGCGAAGATGGTACTTGCTGAATAGATTAATAAATAGATATGATTGTGTAATTACCCTTTTTCTTCCTATAACTCAGCATATTATTAAGGAGGATTTATAATGAAAATAGTTGAATTCAATAAAGAATATTTGGAGTTAATCGGAAATTTACCTGATTCTCTTGAGGAGTATCAGTTTTACCTTGGACTGAAAGAACGGAAGATTTATTATAATTATGATGTGGATGCAACCATTGTCAATAAAATTGTTTATTGGATTCAAGAATGGAATCGAGAAGATGAAGAGTTAAATATTCCAATAGATAAAAGAAAGACAATACAAATTTATGTAACATCTAATGGTGGAGATGTAGTGGCTGGTTTTTCTGCCATTGATGCAATTAAATCAAGTAAAACGAAAGTTGAAACCATTGGTGTAGGATCTTGTGTTTCTATGGGTGCGTTACTGTTGATTAGCGGACATTATAGAAAAGCATATCCCAATACAATAATTCTTATTCATGATGGAAGTATGTCTGTTCAATCAACTTCTAAGAAGGCTAAAAATACAATGAATTTCTATGATCGTTTAGATAATCGTATTAAGAAGTTTGTTGTGGAAAATACCAACATTTCA
This sequence comes from Peribacillus sp. ACCC06369, assembly GCF_030348945.1. NCBI lineage: Bacteria > Bacillati > Bacillota > Bacilli > Caryophanales > Bacillaceae > Peribacillus > Peribacillus sp. ACCC06369. Next base: position 2,783,989 of record NZ_JAUCEN010000002.1, on the reverse strand, counting down.
GAAGAATTGTATGCTGAAAAGGAAGATGAAGAATGGTACATGTTTGCAAATGACGAAGGTTTGAGTTTAGGAATTGTACATGAAATAATTTAAAGTTATAGTTAATAGGGAAGTGAAATTGGTTATAATTCTTGCTTGTTACTAAAGACATCATTCAATTATTTTTAGAAGAAAAACGTGAACTTTTTTCAGTTATATAGTTAAATTGGTGCTAACAAGCACAAGATAAATTACCTCTAAAACTTTTATATCAACATTCTATAGCTATTTTCCATCTTTTTTAGAACGTGAGAATTTAAACAAGATGGGTAACTTATATAATAGTGGGATACAAATTTAGTCTGAGAGCCATTGGACAACCAGGGGCAAATTAGTATGATTCTAAGCTACAAAAGATTAAAGACTAGACAAACTTTCAAAAAAAGTGGGAATGAAAAGAACTGATAGTCCGGAATATATGACTGACTACTCAGTTTTTAAGTAAACTATGAACGCTAAAATTAAGTAAACGTCAAGTAGCCCCAAAATATACTACATAAATGGTGTATTTCGGGACTACTTTTTGTTCGCTTCATTTTTTATTGGTACTCTGCGTATGGAAGGCAAAGTGCAGGAGAGAAAATCTACCATGTACCGGGCAGGGAATTTTACGATGAATCTGCTGCGGAGGAAAAAAGAATTGATTGGTCTATGCAATCCTTCAGGTTCCTTTTTTAGTTAAGTACGGCTAAAAGAGGAATACTGAAGGATTTTTCTATTAGTCCAGCAAAGAGATTCAAGAAATTCCATCTTAAACGTAATTGGGTGTCATGATCATTAGGCTTGATAAGGACCGTGATTTCTCCTGCTACTATAGCTTTTATGAATAACAAACAAAAAATAGATTTTTTTAATGCAACAGTAAATGGTAGATAAGGTGGGCTACTCTCTTGATTATTTTCGCTCGTGATGCCTCTTACTGATAATTATATTAGTAGGGATAACTGCAACAGAGTTAACCGGTATAAAGCATATTAAACTATATATGTAGATTTAATATAAATCTTATTGAAAACTAGAAGGAGTATATGCAGTGACCAACTTATTTCATAACTACTCTATTTTTGAAAATGATGAAAGGCAAAACAATTTTTGTAATGGAAAATTTACTGAACAAGTTGGATAGACTGTTCATTTTAATGCAAAAGTATTTGTTTTTGTTTAATCGAAGAAAATCAAGGTGAATGGTTCAGTGTTTTGTAACAATGTGTTCATGAACAAAACAAACACTTTAAGCTAGTGGGATAATCATTTAATATTTTATTTAAACCAGTCTGTCACCTGAAAAATTGTTAGTATTCAAGTGATTTTCGTTGACGAACACATGTTCTCTATTATAAAATACAGTCATGGGTAATAATGGTATAGTGGTTATTGCCCACAAGTTCAAAAGGAGGCTTGGAAGTTACTCAAGCTTTCTAACAAAAATTAGAACAAAAGGAGCTATATAATTATGACCATGCGACTGTCTCCCTATTTAATGATGAACGGAAATGCAAAGGAAGCGATTCAATTTTACGAACAAGCACTTGATGCGAAAGTTCTTATTAATCAAACTTTTGGAGAAATGCCTGAAAACCCGGAATTTCCTCTACCAGAAGAAGCAAGGGATCTTGTGGCACACGCAATGTTAAAGGTTGGAGAAACAGACCTCATGTTTTCAGATACGTTTCCAGGTCAGACCAGTCAAACTGGGGACCAAGTTACGATTTGTATTTCTATTGATGATATCGAAAAATCAAAACAGATCTTTGAAACCTTGTCGCAAGATGGAGAAGTGAAAATGCCGCTGCAGGAAGCTTTTTTTAGCCCTGCTTATGGGGTTGTATTGGACAAATTCGGTGTAACCTTCCAAATTTATACAGAGGGTAAGCAATAATTTTTTCTAGTTAAAAATAGCCCCATGGAAAAAGTCAAAAGCGGCTGTTTTGGTGAATCAAGTTTCAACTTAAGGCGCAAAAAAAATCCCGATTTCTCATTTATATCACTGAGAGATTGGGATTCTTAATATTGGAATATCCCTAACGTTGTAAAATCCACGTTTTGCTTTAGGTCCTTCTTATGGAATTTAACTGTGATCCTTATCGCTTTTCATGAGCAGCTAAAGATCCTCCCACACGTTAAGCATATCAGGTATCAAAAGAAGAACAAGACCACGTTTATGCATGATGTAGGCTCCCGGAAAAAGATTTGAATATTATTAGCTCAAAAAATACCCCTTACGTTGATGATTCCAGTGCCATTTCATGATTTTGATACGTTAACGTTATCCTTTTGTGATATCTGTCATCAATTCTTTATCTGTTTGTTCTTTGTATAGAAAATGGCTATGCTATCATTTAAACCATTAGCATACATACTAGCCAAATAGGATGTAACAACATATGAAAAATGAAATATCATATCGCCAATAGGGGAGATGACACGCAGTGCTGAAAATAGGGCGTTAAAAACGAAAAAATGCAAGTCTTGAATGAACTAAATTCATATAATTGATCGTTTTATATGAAAATTGACTTAAATCAATTCAAATATATATTGATCATTTTCTCGCCAATCTGCCACATCATCCAAAGCCTGTTATTTACCAATGTTGAATCGATTCATTTTTTTCTATTAATAAGCTAATATCACTCAGTAACTTTACATGGCGTAATATGGGGGAAGGGGGAACATTGTGAACACAGATCAAGCTTTCGACCTGTTAAAGGATGCAGGGGTAACAGAAAGTAGTAGTATACAAACTGTCAGACGTTGGCTGCGAGAAGGGAAAATTAAATACGAGGGAGGAAACGGGAATAGAAAAACTGGATACATAATGGATGACACAGATCAAGCATTCGACTTGTTAAAGGATGCAGGGGTAACAGAAAGTAGTAGTATACAAACAGTCAGACGTTGGCTGCGAGAAGGGAAAATTAAATACGAGGGAAACGGGAAGAGGAAATCTGGATACATAATCGATGACACAGCCTCAAGGCTGGCTATAAATGATTCTATCGATCAAAATAAGGATGAAATCATACACCGGTTAAAATTAAAAATACAAGCTCAAGAAAAGCATATAGAAGGAATTGAAGAACTTAATGAGACTTCAAAAAAAATATTGATTCAGCAAAGGGATATGTTTAAAAAGGAAGTTGTAATTCTAAAGAATGAGAAAAGTGAATTACAAAAAGAAACAAAGGATTTATTAAAAGAAAATATTGAATTACGTAATGAATTGATAAAAGTAAAAGAGAACCTAAGGGACAAATACAATCTAGGCTCCACTACTCATACAAATGATTATATTAAAAAATTAGGGCTTTCAAAAATGGCGAGTAATAAAGAAGTGTTAGCAGGATATAAAGGGTTGTTAAAAATAACTCATCCAGACCATAATGGTAACGCAAAGGTATTTCATTACATTAAGACTGATTACGATATTTTTAGAAATAGTAACAGAGGAAAATGATCATTAGAGTTTAAGTCCCTAACATGCTGAATGGGGGAAAGTAAATGCAAAGAAAGGCTAATCAGAATTAGGATTTGCACAGCTTAGGAGCCTCAGGGAAGTTCCGCCAGCCAATATTTTGGAATTAAATAAAATTTTAGAAAAAGAGCATTTTAAAATCCTTGATAGTTGGAATACATATTCAATATTGGGATCAGAACGCCTAGGAACTTGAACTTGAATGAAACGAATTCATCAATTCATGCTGATGCTTGAAATAGACGCAAAAATTTACCAGTACATATAACGATAACGGTGGGATTGCTATAAATATTTTGCCTTATAAACATATAAAAGAAGAGATGAAGTTTTGGAGGTTCAATGGACAAGTCTTCTTGGCTGTTGATCTTTCTTTTTTTATGAACTCAACGTGTGCCCATTTTAAATAGGCAGATTCCTAATGAACTAATAGGTACATTAGTTCATTAAGAAAAATTAAAATTGTTCATTCCAATAGTTTTTTGCCCGCACTTCATTCTTCATCCATTAATAAAAGATATAAAGGATTGGCTTGGACAGTCATGTGGGAAATCTATAGTCTATTTTTGTCTTCTCATCCATTGTGTTGCAACCCATTTTTCTCCGGTTATAACTGGCGCTCCACCGTGTAAAGTTAGTTCGTTTAGGTTTTTATCGTTATAGAAATATTCGAAATACACCGCCATGCCTTTTTGTGGGGACACTGAAAAGTTCAGTTTAGGAAAAAAAGTTTCCCCCCCTTGCTCCACATCATTTAAGTACATGATGATTGTGCTAATTCTATTATTTTTTGCGGCTTTACTTGTAGGTGTAAAAAAATCAAAGTGAGCTTTATATTCTTGACCAGGAGTATATTTAAGAATTTGAATACCATCCCCATGTTCAATGGGTATATTCATGATTGATGATACTCTTTTTTCAATTTTGGAAATGATGTCATTTTCATTATCTTGAAAAAACATACTACTACTTGTTCTTATCTCATTTAATTCGTGTGTAACTCCAATTTTAGAACGATGCATTTTGTCTTTTGACAATCTAATAAGTTCGTCACATTCTTCGTCACTCAAAACATTTTCTAAAACCACAATTAGAGGTTCTTCTAATCTAGTAATTATATTAATTTCTCTATCTTCCGTTTTGATTTTATTTCCAATGTGATTAAAAATAGTTTGTTCTTTACTTATTTTATTGTCCACTGTCAACTTTCATCGACTCCTAAAAGAATGAATTTTCTGACTGATCATTTTGTTTTATTTCTGTAAACGGTTTCTATGATAATTATATCATGAACGTTGTTATATAACTGTTTCTTATTCTGCTTACACGTGCTTTATCTTTAATGAAGGTTGTTAAAACATCATTTTATTATGTAACTATGGGGGAAAGTATTCATGTAATGAATGAAATAGAGTTTGAGCGTGAAAAGTCCGATTGATAAGATGAGGATGTCGCAAAGCTTAGCAGCGAAAAGGAGAAATACAAAAAAATAACATAAAAATAAATAAACTTTTAATTCCTTCGGATGTTACATAAATCCTGGTGATTCATGCTTTAGTAACGATCAAGTCTTGGATTGAAGAGGGAATCCACAAATTCAATGCTGGAAGCCATTAAACGAATACTTGCCAATTTTAAATAGGACTTAGACAACCGTACTCATAATCTAATAATTAACATGTAAAAAGGATTTCCTTCAGTATGGAAGTCTTTTTACTATTTTACTTAACTATCCATTACTTTAACTTTCGATTGGATTAAGGAGTTATAACACTTTTATACGATCGCCTTCATTTGATAACCAGACTTGCTTCCCCAAGTGCCATCTAGTGATGAAATTTCCTTTTGTACGAACTCGATATTTCAATAAATCTTAAAATAATGATATACAATATTTCAAAAATAACCTCGCTAGAATATATGGTTAAACCATATTTAAGCAGTTAAGTATTAACCATCTTTTTCTTAAATCGGATTTCTTTTCAATTAATATAATCAAAAATAAATTCAAAATGGTAAAAAATAGATTTTAAAAAGGGAATTCAAATCTTTTGTTGAACATGAATATTGTGGGCCATTTTAACAGTTTCGTGATTTTGTGTAAGCGATTACATCGGGATTTATCATATTTATCTTGATCATGGTAGTGGATTATATTATTAGCGAATGGAGGTTAACCCATGATTGGCACGATGGCGATCAATATGAATGATTCACGTTCTTTCCTCACGGAAAAACACTTATTATTTAAACAGTCAATTCGTGAATTTCTCGACAAGGAGGCTGTCCCCTTTTATGATCAGTGGGAAAAAGAGGGGGGGATCCCTCGCTCCTTTTGGAAAAAAGTTGGGGATAACGGACTTTTATGTCCTTGGCTTGATGTGGAATTCGGTGGGGTAGGAGCAGATTTCGGATATTCAGTTGTATTGGCAGAAGAATTCGAAATGGTTGGATCAGCCTTAAGAGGAATATCAATTCATTCTGACGTTGTAGCCCCTTATATTGCTTCATTCGGAACAATGGATCAAAAACAAAGATATTTACCTAAGTTCATTACAGGAGAAATGATTACCGCCTTTGCAATGGCAGAGCCAGGGATGGATTCAGAATTTGCTAGTATCCAAACAACTGCCATCAAGAAAGATGGGTATTATATTGTAAATGGAGCTAAAACGTTTATCACAAATGGCTTTAAAGCCGACTTCATGATAGTAGCATGCAAAACTGATCATGATGCTGTTCCTTCCCATGATGGAATCAGTTTGTTGCTAGTAGATAAAGATACTCCAGGGTTTACCCGAGGCAGAAAGCTTGAAAAAGCAGGCCAGGATAGCTCAGGCACAGCCGAACTATTTTTCGATGATGCTCCAGTTCCAGTTGGGAACCTCCTTGGGGAGGAAGGGAGGGGCCTTTCATATATAATGCAAAAACTGCAGCAGGAAAGACTTATGTGTGCGATTGGGTCTTTGATGGCAGCTAAAGACATGCTCCACTTAACGGTGAATTATATAAAAGGACGAAAAGCATTTGGTAAGAAAATAAGTGAATTTAAAAAGTTACAGTTTACCATTGCTGAAATAGCGACCGATATTCAGTTGGGAAGAACGTTTGTTGATGGTTTGATCTGTAAACATATAAATGGCGAGAATATCATAACTGAAGTATCGATGGCTAAATACTGGATCACGGAGATGTCCAAGCGAATATCCGAAAAATGCATGCAGTTACATGATCGATACGGAAATATGGGCGACGATAAAATTGCCCGGCGTCATCGGGACATTCCTTTGACAACACTCTATACAGGGTCAGATGAAAACATAAAAACCCTGATTTCTGAAAATATCGGGTTTTAATTCATTATTAATCACTTAAATCTATTGACTGCCTCAATTAAAATGAGGTAGTTTTTTTTATTCCATTTATTCAATATAATTACAATGAACTAGTTTTTTTAATTAAAAGGTTTATACCATTTATCTTATGGGTAAAAGAGACTGTGCATATGAAAAATTAATATTTTTGTAAAATTTGTAATTGTATGCGAAAGATGGAGGTGCTTTTTGTGTTAAAAATCGAAAATGTATCAAAAATCTATAAGGGAGGAAAGAAAGCTGTAAAGAATATATCATTGGATATTAAAAAAGGGGAGTTCATTTGCTTCATTGGTCCGAGTGGATGTGGTAAGACAACGACTATGAAAATGATTAACCGGCTTATTGAACCATCTGAAGGCAAGATACTTATTAATGGGGAAAATATAATGGATAAAGATCCAGTCGAGCTAAGAAGGCAGATTGGGTACGTTATCCAGCAAATCGGACTTTTCCCCCATATGACAATTCTTGAAAATATCACCCTCGTTCCAAAACTTCTTAAATGGAATGATCAGAAGAAAAAAGAACGTGCACTGGAATTGCTTCAGCTTGTTGATATGGGACCGGAGTATCTGGAAAGGTATCCCTACGAATTGAGCGGCGGGCAGCAACAAAGGATAGGCGTACTCAGAGCTCTTGCTTCCAATCCTCCGCTCATTTTAATGGATGAACCTTTTGGCGCACTGGATCCCATCACCCGAGATGCCCTTCAGGAGGAATTTAAGAATCTGCAGCGCACACTTGATAAAACAATCGTTTTTGTTACCCATGATATGGATGAGGCCATTAAGCTAGCCGACAGGATCGTCATCTTAAAGGCTGGTGAAATCGTCCAAGTTGGAACACCTGATGAAATCCTTAGAAACCCAGCCAATGAGTTTGTTGAAGAATTCATCGGTAAAGATCGATTGCTTCAAACAAGACCTAATGTTGAGTTGGTTGAACAAATCATGAGTCGTAATCCCATATCCATTACAGAGGAAAAATCCCTTACCGATGCTATTACGATAATGCGCGAGAAACGGGTTGATTCTTTACTTGTGGTCGATGAGCAAAATGTTTTGAAAGGATACGTAGATATTGAAACGATCAGTGAATATCGAAAAAAAGCTAAATTTATCAGTGAAGTCATCAATACTGAAGTTTATTCAGTGAAACAGGATTCTTTAATCCGTGATTCCGTCCAGAAGATATTAAAACGGGGATTCAAATACGTGCCGGTAGTTGACCAGAATAAACTTTTGGTCGGAATTGTTACTAGGGCAACCTTGGTCGATATCGTCTATGACAGTTTATGGGGAGAGGAAGAAAATCAAGTGGCAGAAATGGTAGAAATGTTTTAGGAGGTGCAAGAGATGGAAACATTGCTCGATTTTTTACAGACGAACTGGCAAGAGTTGATTTATAAGGCATGGGAGCACTTATATATATCCATGATCGCTGTTTTCCTTGGAATAATAATCGCCGTACCGCTAGGCATTATGTTGACCCGAATGAAAAGGAGCGCATCAATTATAATCGGAATTGCAAACATTATGCAAACACTGCCGAGCTTAGCAGTCCTTGCCTTTTTCATTCCTTTCCTCGGTGTTGGGAAAACCCCTGCAATCATAGCGCTATTTTTCTATTCCGTTTTACCTATACTCAGGAATACATACACAGGCATTAAAGGCGTAAATGAAAATCTGCTGGAATCCGGCCGGGGCATCGGAATGACAAGCTGGGAGAGGATTCGTCTGGTTGAATTCCCCCTTGCACTTTCCGTCATTATGGCTGGAATTCGTACGGCTTCCGTCTACCTAATTGGATGGGCAACCTTGGCTTCCTTTATTGGAGGCGGAGGTCTTGGTGATTACATATTTATCGGTTTGAATTTATACCAAACAGAATATATCATCGCAGGTGCAGTTCCAGTGATCATCATGGCTATCCTGGTGGATTATGTATTCTCGATCATTGAACGAAAAGTCGTACCAAAAGGATTAAAAGGTATGAAGGAAGTTGCTTGAGGAGGAATACCATGTATAAAAAAATGAGAAGTTCAATTTTCATAGCCCTTATAGTATGTTCATTAATCATCAGCGGATGCTCTTTGCCAGGATTAGGTTCATCTTCTGAAACTACTGTAAAGATCGGTGCCCAAAGTATGACCGAATCCGAAATCCTGGCGAACATGATCGCTCAACTCCTTGAAAGGAATACGGAATTCGATACGAAAATCGTCAAAAATCTAGGTTCGAATTTCGTTCAGCAAAAAGCGATGGAGAGCGGTGATATAGATATAGCCGCAACTCGATATACAGGGACGGATTTAACGAGTGTCCTGGGACAGGAAATCGAAAAGGATCCAGAAAAGGCGATGGAAATTGTACAAAGGGAATTCAAAGAACAATATGGATTCAAATTTTTTGATTCTTATGGATTCGATAACACCTATGCCTTTACGATTTCAAATGAATTGGCAGAAGAAAAAGGATATAAGAAAATATCTGATCTGGAAAAGGATGCAGATAATTTAAGGTTAGGTGTCGATAGTGCTTGGCTGAAAAGAAAAGGTGATGGCTATCAAGGGTTCGTCGATACATATGGATTGGAATTTGGGGAAACTTATCCGATGCAGATTGGCCTAGTATACGATGCAGTCAAAAACGGTCAGATGGATATTGTCCTTGCATACTCTTCCGATGGTCGGATTAAGGTTAATGATTTGAAGCTTTTGGAAGATGATAAACAATATTTCCCTCCGTATGACTGTTCACCGGTCGTTACCGAAGAATTATTGGAACAATATCCTGAGATTGAAGATGAACTTAACAAGTTGATTGGCGAAATCAATACTGAAACCATGCAGGAACTGAACTATGAAGTGGATGGGAAATTAAAAGAACCATCGGTCGTAGCAACTGAATTCCTTAAAGCACATAAATATTTTGAATAAATGGGAGGTGCAAACCAATGGAAACCTTGCAACAGCTGGGAACTTATTATTCCCAAAATTGGATGTATGTACTTACTGAGTTTTATCGCCACTTTTTAATGTCCGCTTATGGAGTTTTATTTGCTGCAATCGTAGCCATCCCGATAGGCATTTTCATCGCGAAACATAAGAAATTGAGTAATTGGATATTTTCGATAACGAATGTCATACAAACCACACCAGCATTGGCTATGCTTGCTCTCCTAATGCTAGTAATGGGCTTAGGAACAAATACGGTAATCTTATCATTGTTTCTATACTCTTTACTGCCAATCCTGAGGAACACATATGTCGGAATTACAAGTATCGATCATGCTTATTTAGAATCTGGCAAGGCAATGGGGATGACGAAGCTCCAGTTACTAAGAATGGTTGAACTGCCATTATCCTTGTCTGTCATAATGGCTGGCTTACGTACAGCACTTGTCGTTGCAATAGGAGTAACTGCTGTCGGTACATTCGTGGGCGCAGGTGGCCTGGGGGATATCATTGTGAGGGGAACGAATGCTTCAAATGGAACCGCGATCATACTTGCAGGAGCTATCCCGACGGCATTGATGGCCATTCTGTCAGATCTTTTACTCGGATGGCTGGAACGATTGCTTTCACCGATTAAAAAGAAAAAAATTCATACTGCCTAAAACAAAGTCAAAACAATAAAAGAGCCAATGTTGATGCAATGGCTCATAGTTTCTAGGCGAAAGGGGTTCGGAATTTTTTATTCCGAACCCCTTTCGTTTCTTTCATTTCGCATATATAGGTTTTATCTTGATGATTACGCAGATGATCTGCCTCTTCCACACAAGCTTGCCAGACGCTGTGTCACTCCCTTTTGATGGTATTTGCTTTCTGTAGTGATAAAGATGAGCATGTTGCACTAATTTGTTTTGGCGATTTGTACTCACGATAACCTTCTTTAGTTGTTGAGTACTTTTAAATTTCGTCCGAAGGGTAAAGGTAACAATCAAAGTGGTCATTGTAAAAATAGTCATTTTTCCGAAATAATCCTTCTTTTGTGCGAGGCCTTGTATAGGTTCAAGTGATGTTCCCGAACCAACTGATTCGAAGTAACACCTTAAACTCTCAGGTATGTTTTTAATCTAAATTTTATAACGAAATTGATTTGAGTGGAAGGTGCGAGACTCCTGCGGGAAAAGCGCGTCTAGGGGAGACCCCGCAGGCACAAGCCAAGGAGGCTCCCGGACCGCCCGCGGAAAGCGAGTGCCTGGAGCGGAAATCAACGTTCAATTTGTACAAGTCATAAAAAAACTATAGGCAAACTCATTTTCATCGGTTGTCTACAGTCTGAGAGCCAATGCTGATGCAATGGCTCTTTTTATTAGGTTTCTTTACCAGAAAATTACTATTGCCTATTAGAAGATGGAAGTTGAGCCTTGCCTGCTTAGTTTTTTATTTCAGAAAAAGGGTAACTATAAGGGTAGTTGTAAAAAAATAAAGGGGAATCAATCATGAAACTTACACCAGAGCAACGTATTGAACTTCATGGCTTTAATAATCTTACGAAATCTTTAAGCTTTAATATGTATGATGTCTGTTATACAAAAACCAGGGAAGAGAGAGAGGCATATCTGGATTATATCGATGAACAATATAATGCAGAAAGGCTTTCGAAGATTTTGCATAACGTTTCTGATTTAATTGGAGCACACGTTTTAAATACAGCCAAACAGGATTATGTCCCTCAAGGCGCGAGTGTAACCATTCTTGTTTCAGAAGGTCCTGTCGTTGAAGTACCCACTGGGACTTATGAGGAATCACCAGGACCTTTACCTGATAATGTGGTCATGCAACTTGATAAAAGCCACATTACCGTACATACATACCCGGAATTCCATCCAAATGAAGGCATTAGCACATTCAGGGCCGATATCGATGTCTCTACTTGTGGGGAAATATCTCCGCTTAAAGCCCTTAATTATCTCATACATTCCTTCGATACCGACATTATCACGATAGATTACCGTGTTAGAGGATTTACGAGAGATAAAGATGGCCGGAAATTGTTCATTGATCACGATATTAATTCCATTCAAAACTATATTCCTGAAGAAGTAAAGGGTTTATATGACATGATTGATGTAAATGTATACCAGGAAAATATATTCCATACAAAATGTAAGCTAAAAAGATTCGATATTAATAATTACTTATTCGGTTATACAGAGGAAAAGCTAAATACAGAAGAAAGGGAGGAAATAATTGAAAGGCTACAAACGGAGATGGATGAAATTTTTTATGGTGCCAATGTCCCGCATCCCTCAGTAAAGAACAAGCATGCCGATTAAGGGATGCTTGTTCTTAGTGAAATGTTAATTTAACTGGAAAACATGAACCAATACATAGCCGAGACACGTTAATAAAACAGAACCGATCAGTCCAGCAATAAAAGGTTTACCGCCATATTTTTTAAAAGTTATGAGGTCTATATTCAATCCTAGTCCTGCCATGGACATTGCCATGAGGATGTAGGAAAGTATAACAAGCTTATCAGCTATAGATTCGGGAACTGCACCAGTTGAATAGAGGGCGCTCATTAATAAAAATCCAAAAATAAACCATGGTACCTGAACGGACTTCCAGGAAAATTTCTTTCCGTCTGTTTCTCGCTCTTTCCAGTTCATGATGAATCCAATTAAAATGGCAACGGGAATGAGTAGGGCAACCCTAGTCAATTTGACCATGACTGCCAAGTCGACTGACTCATTTCCTCCTGGTGCTGCCGCAGCGATGACGTGAGCAATTTCATGCAGTGTCGCACCCGAAAATATACCGTATCCTGGCCCGGATAACTCCAATAATGGGTAAAGGATCGTGTAACCGAAAGTGAAGGTTGTACCTAAAACAGCAACCGTCGCTACAGCGAGTGCTGTATCTTTTTCTTTTGCTTTAATTTGAGTGGAAATTGCCAGGATGGCTGCAGCTCCACAAATTCCTGTTCCGCAAGCTGTCAATATGCCTAGCTTTTTCTCAACTTTAAATAGACGGGTCAGCCCATAAACTACTAATATGGCAAATATAAGACTAATGGCCCCAACTGCAAATGTTTTCGGGCCGGCATTAAAAATATCCTTCAAGTTCAAGCGCATCCCCAATAGGATAATGCCCATTCTCAAAAGGACTTTACTTGAATAATTTGTACCTGCAACAGCGTAAGCAGGAACGCCAATGACCGATTTCCAAACAACACCAATCAGTATTGCAATGACTAGCTGTCCCATTATATGCAGGAATGGAAGCTCTGCTAAGTATTTTGCTGCCATGGCAATTAGCAAAGTCAAAGCTATTCCTTTTATAAATCCGAATTTTCTCGTTTGAACCTCTGTTTGTTCCAGTGTGATCACTCCATCTGTGTTGATGCCTTTACTTTAAAGCTTAAGTAAAAATAAGTGAAATATATTTTTGCTATTTCAATGATTACTAATACTTATGATAAAATAAAATGCATAAGTATATAGGGAGGTAACCATGGATCCTTTAAAGGTATTCGTAACCGTAATCGAACAGAAAAACTTTTCTAGAGCAGGCGATATTCTGAACCTGTCGCAGCCAGGAGTCAGTCTTCACATAAGGAATCTGGAAAATGAGTTAGGTACGAAATTAATTTACCGTTCTCCCAAACAAGTTCAAATAACAGAGCCGGGAAAAATTTTGTATAGACATGCAAAGCAAATGCTTAATCATTATGAGACAGCAATAAGGGAAATAAATGACTTTAATAACGTGGTTAGCGGAACGATGAAAATAGGTGCAAGTTTCACGATAGGGGAATACTACCTTCCAAAAGTTTTAGCGGAATATGCTGCTCAATATCCGCTGGTGGACATACAAATCATCATCTCGAATTCTAATGAAGTCATTCAAGGAATACGGTCGAATAAGCTTGATATAGGTTTGATTGAGGGGGAAACGGATTATAAAGATATAGATGTCAGCCCATTCATGAACGATGAGATGATTGTCGTCGTCCCCCCCGTTCATCCACTTTCACAGATGGATATCATCGAGGGTAGCTTGCTCCAAAACCAAACATGGGTACTAAGGGAGCAAGGATCAGGAACCCGGGCATATTCGGATAAGCTTCTGAGTAGCCTGGAACTGAACATAAAGAAAAGTTTTATTTTCACCAGTATCCAAGGAGTGAAAGAAGCGGTGATGGCTGGGCTGGGCATTGCCTTGTTATCCCGATTGACTGTACAAAAAGAATTGAAATCCAATGAATTGAAAACCTTTCATTTAAAAAATGAACCCATTATAAGACCTTTTTCAATCGTGAGAAAGTTAGATTTCGAAGCGTCAAAAGCGATGGAGTTGTTTTTAAGGAAGGTCGAGGAATTTGCGATAAAGGGCCAGCCTAAATAAATCACTTAAACTTTAAGCTCATCCTTTCAATTTTGAAGAGGATGGGCATTTTTTGTATGACGAAATATTTATTATGTTAATGAAAACGTCGAAAGTATTTTGGAATATGTCAATCAATAAACAATATTTACGTATTTTAACATAATTTCAAACATATAAATTAAATAGATAGCCTCCAGGAACTTCTGAGTCCCTGTAGGACTTTTCCTGCATTTATCAATCTTAAAAGGAGCAACCACATTGGCTATAGAGGAGCAGAAAGATAAGCGGATTTCTGTTTTCGACAGGATTATAGGGTTCATGCCAAAATTTTATGTGATAGGAACTATTTTAATTTTTATTTATACCCTTGTTGCGATGGCTCAATTAGGTATCCAAACTTGGAATAAGCCAGAGGAAGCCGTTGATTCAACAATTACACAAAATCCTCCTATTTCTCAAGGCTTTGAACATACATTGATAACGTTAATCATCGAACCGATAGTAACATCAGAATTTTATCAAATCATCTTTAACACGTTATTTCTATACCTTGTATGGATACTGCTTTTCCTATTGGCACCGATTGCTTTTTACCGTTTAAAGCACTTTAAGTTTTTTAATATCGAAATTGAAATTGAAAAACAAGACGCAGCCGTTTATGAGGTATTCAGCGTCAGCAGTTCGAAAATGAAATTTGCAGCATATTTAACATCCGAGGAATATCAATTGGAGATATCAGAGGAAATTGCCAACAGCAAAGACTTTAAAACACCCTTAATCTATACATTGGAATGTGCCATGGACTTTTACTCCAATCAATTAGGACTATCCTTTACCTATGATATCTATACCTTGAACCAGTTCAAGAAAGCTAAGCTGCCTAAATCCATCAAAGCCATGATTGATAAGTCGATCGAAACCGGAGATCCGTGCATTTCGAATAAAAGCAATAGTGATAGTGAATATTACAAGAATTTTCTTCTCCATTATTTTGAAAACACAGACGGGAAATTTGTCACTGTCTTAAATAGTTATCAAACTGAATTCGATACATTCGATAAATCACTACTCAAGATCCTGCAAAATGTCATATACGATTACTATTTACAGTATAACTATATTTATGAAGTAAGCGAGAAGATAGAAAAAGATTGAAACGATTACCCATGATAATTAAAAAAACCACCCTATAAGTGGTTATTTTTTTTTGAAAGGTGATTGTTAATTATATTTTGGACAATTACATTATTACCAATGAGCTCAGACGATTTCTTTACGTCCTGTTCCCGAAAATCCATGTTCTTTATTTTCTTGGACTTTTTCCCTTTTTTAAAATTATTGAAGGCGTTTAAAAAAGCTATCTGAATCACTCCCCTTATAGATTAGTATATTCATATTATGGATAAAATTTCATGAAAAACCTCCATTTACAGAAAAATATTTTTGCGGTTTTGATAAAAATTACATTGAAAAATACATTTATAACCTTTTAGAAGAAAGATTTTAATTTAGATTTTTATAAAGAAAGATAATAGCAATCTATAAACAATCGAGTCCTAAGAACCTTAAATCATTAGGTTCTATTTGTCCTGTAATAATGATTGATCGGGTTTTTTAAAAGAATTAAAGAAATTCCTTCAAAAATATTGTATAGTTAGAATGCAGGGATTCGAACAAACATTCGTTTCTTGGGAGCGAGATTACTTCTTAGAGGGACAGGAGAGAGACAGTGAACGGTACAGCACACATGGCATTAGGGGCATCGGTTGGATTCTTGACGGCTAACACACTTCAAACAGATCCAACCACCACTTTATTCTTGGTTGGGATTGGGGGCGTTTCAGGCCTTATGCCCGATATGGATATTGATGGAAAGTTAAGTAATAGGATTACCTTTTCACATAAGTTTATCCGAACGTTAGCACAAACGATTGGGATTTTAATGATCCTTTATTGTGTTTTGGAAGGTTCTGAAACTGAAAAGTGGATTGGAGTAGGGGCAGGAATCGGAATCATCATTATTTCATCTTTCATTACACAAAGGCATATGCTGACCCTGACTGGGTTAGTTGTATTAGGCGGGGGATTATCTTGGCAGGAAAACTGGTTATGGCTGTTGGGCGTCTATATTATCCTAGCATCCTTTACACCGCATAGAAGTTACACCCATTCGATTGCCGGAATCGTCTTCTTTGGCATCATTGCCTTTCAATTCGAAGAATTCATGGGGATTGATGGGATTTTAACTACTTGTGTTTTAGGATACATAAGTCATTTAATTGCAGATATGAAGTTTTTACCTTTTAATAAACGTGGGGTAAAGTTATTTCTTCCATTTTTCTCAAAAGAATTTTGACAGTGGCTTTCTTACCGCTGTTCAGACTATAGACAAATTGGTGAAGAACCAGTTTACTTTCAATGTTTTCTTTTAAAAAAAGTTTCAGTTGATTTCAGAAATCCGCTCCCTTTCCGCCGACTGTCTGCCGAGCCTCCTCGCCGCAAACGCCTGTGGGTCTCGGCTAGCCAGTTATTCGGCAGGAGTTTCGCAAATTTCTTCAATCTAGAGAGGGTTCCATACGTATAATCAAGTAAAAAAACATGAAGGATAATAAAATTTCATTTAAATCATGGTTCGGGGTGAGAGCATTCCGAAACTCCTTTTGTCGTTAAACTGGACAGTGGTTTTCTTACTACTGTTTTTTCTATGAGGAAAAGTAAAAGTGCTTTGACAATAAGGTGAATGTTGGATGTCTGTTTCGACTTTTTTTTATCTTTTATATGGTCATTCTTCCTATATCTACTAAATGTAACATAATTGTAAAGATCCTGTGATGCGGATGATATGCCTTTTCTAGTATATTAGGTTTAGCAAATCACATCAGGGGGTAAATAATTTGTTTAAGAAAATTGTCGTCGGATTGTCATTGGCTATTATGCTTGGAACAGTATCTTTTACAGGGGACCAAGTTGAAGCTGCTTCATATCATACTAAAGCGATTAAAGTGGCAAAAAGTGAATTAGGTACAAAATATAAAACGGGTGGCATTTCTACTTCTGGTTTTGATTGCTCCGGCTTAGTGAAATATTCATATCAAAAGGCTGGTAAGAATTTACCTAGGACGGCTGCCGATATATATAAAAAAGGAAAGAAAGTTAAGACTTTACAAAAAGGTGACTTAATGTTTTTTGCTCCAAACAAAGCGAAAAAACCTACACACATGGCTATTTACATAGGGAACAATGAATTCATACACTCTTCATCATCTAAAGGAGTGTCATACGCCAAAACAAATAATAGTTATTGGAAGCCAAAGTATATTGGTGCCAAACGTATATAATAGAAGAAAATCAACTTAATATAAAATACTAAGAGACTTAATGAAGTCTCTTTTTTTGTTTTAAAAAATAAGAATTGATGAGACAGATGATTGTTTAACGTAAGTTTTTTCTTGCAAAAAGAGTAAGTGAGTGGTGGTTTATTGGTTATGTGCGTGCTGAAATGGGTAATCAATAATAATTGAAAATGCTAGATGCATAGAATCTTTTTATTTGACTATAAATGGATAGTTTAATATGATTAGCAAACTAATTGGAGGGAATTTATAATTTGTTTCCAAAAAAATTCACAGACAAAATTATTGAAAGTCAAAGAAGGTCAATGTATAATAAAGTCAGAAAGTCAAAGAAGGTCAAAGATTTAATTGAGTTTAATATTTTTAAAGGAGGAGTACTACATGTTTTGTGAAAAATGCCATGTAAACCAAGCTAATATTCAAGTTCATCTAAATATGAATGGTCAGGAGCATGATGTGAAACTGTGCTCCACTTGTTATAAAGAAGAGCGAAATAAACTGGGTGCAGCAATGGGGGGAATGGATTCAGGGAAATTCCCGTATAACGGATCCCTAAACTCATTCAATCCATTTAATTATAATGAAGTTCCTAAACCGGATTCCGTCGAACAAGACGAGGGTGAAGGTTTGCTTGAAGAGTATGGCCGTAATCTGACTGATGTAGCTAAAGCAGGACTTATTGATCCGGTAATCGGAAGAGATGAAGAAATCAAACGTGTCATCGAAGTCCTTAATAGACGCAATAAAAATAATCCAGTTTTAATTGGTGAACCTGGAGTCGGTAAAACAGCCATAGCTGAAGGTCTGGCTTTAGCCATTGCTGAGGGTTCAGTGCCTGGTAAATTACGTAATAAGCTGGTATATATGCTTGATGTCGCGTCCCTTGTTTCGAATACTGGAATTAGAGGTCAATTCGAAGAACGAATGAAGCAATTGATCAGTGAATTACAGGAAAGAAAAAATGTCATTTTATTCATCGATGAAATTCATCAACTGGTTGGGGCGGGTTCAGCCGAAGGATCAATGGATGCAGGAAATATCTTGAAACCAGCACTTGCACGCGGTGAACTTCAGCTTGTCGGAGCCACCACTTTATCCGAATATAGGAAAATTGAAAAAGATGGTGCTCTTGAAAGACGCTTCCAGCCTGTACAGGTTAATGAGCCGACAACAGCTGAGGCATTGGTCATCTTACAAGGTTTAAAAGATAGTTATGAATCCTATCATGGAGTCTCATATAGTGAAGAAGCGCTAAAAGCAGCTGTTGAACTCTCGAACCGTTACATTCAAGATCGTTTCTTGCCGGACAAGGCAATAGACTTGATGGATGAAGCGGGTTCCAAATTGAACTTGACCATAGAAGACGGCCAGGCAGAAAATATGAAAGAGCGCTTGGCGCAAATCTATAAAGAAAAAGAAATGGCCTTAAAAGAAGAAGCCTACGAAAAGGCTGCCGTCCTCCGTGATGAAGAAGAAAGACTGGAAAAATCTTTACAGGCTGGAGAAAATGCAATTAAGCCAACCGTTTCCGTTGAGGACATTCAAAAAATCATCGAACAAAAGACTGGTATACCTGTAGGCAAGCTGCAAGAAGATGAGCAGGAAAGAATGGTTCATCTTCAAGACGAACTTATGAAAAAAGTCATCGGGCAGGAAGAGGCTGTCAAAAAGGTTTCTAAAGCCGTCCGAAGGAGCCGTGCCGGATTAAAATCCAAAAACCGTCCAACCGGTTCTTTCCTTTTCGTAGGTCCAACAGGTGTCGGTAAAACCGAATTGGCGAAAACTCTTGCTGAGGAATTGTTCGGGGACAAGGAAGCGATGATTCGTCTTGACATGAGTGAGTTCATGGAGAAACATAGTGTTTCTAAATTAATCGGTTCTCCCCCTGGATACGTAGGCCATGAGGAAGCGGGGCAATTGACTGAAAAAGTTCGCCGCAAACCTTACAGTATTATCTTATTGGATGAAATAGAAAAAGCTCATCCAGATGTAATGCATATGTTCCTGCAAATCATGGAAGATGGCCGGTTAACGGACAGTCAAGGCCGGACCGTAGCTTTTAAAGATACCGTGATCATCATGACGAGTAACGCTGGAGTCGGAGAAAAACAAAAAGTAATGGGATTCGGTACAAGTACTGCTGTAGAAGAGGCTTCCATCCTTCAATCATTGGGCAATTTCTTCAAACCGGAATTCTTGAACAGATTCGATAGCATCATTGAATTTTCGGCATTGAAGAAAGAAGATCTTCTGCAAATCGTTGATATCATGATTGAAGAGCTTGACGAAACACTTGCTGCTAATGGGTTAACTTTAAGTGTAACTTCTGAAGCAAAACAAAAACTGATTGAACTCGGGTATCATCCAGCTTTCGGGGCGAGACCGCTCCGCCGGGTACTTCAAGAACAACTCGAAGACGGCATCACTGACTTTATCTTTGAGCAACCTGACGTTAAGAACTTCACTGCAATTGTTGAAGATACTTCTGTGAAAATTATTAAAACACCATAAAGAGTACTAGAAATGCCTCCAAGACCGTAAAACTGTTATGGAGGCATTTTTTTCTTTTTTAGGTATGGGCATTCAAAAGGACAAAAAAAGGTCCAGTCAGTAACGTGAATGACTATGTTGTTGCATTTGGTTATTTAAACTAACAAATCCAATATTAGATTTCTGAATTTTCAACATAATCCGATGTTTCGAAGGGGAATATCTGTGGAATCATAGCATTGGGGAAGATTCACCCTTGATTATAAATATAAAAAAATCCTGTTATAAAATGGGAATTTCAATGGAGGAATGACCTATTAAAGATTCACTTTCTTATTTCGAAGAGGAAAATACAAATAATCGCAAACCGGAGGATAAAGAAACGGAAAACCAGGCTGAATCCCTGCCAATTCCAAGTATTAATCCAGTAAATCCGGCAGAATTGGATGCACAGTATTTCTATGAAGGAAAAGATTTAGGAAATTCCTACCTTAAAGATAAAACGGCATTCAGGTTATGGGCACCTCTTGCATCTGAAGCTAAGCTAGTTACTTATAAACGTTGGGAGGATTCAGATGGAATGGAGGTTCAGATGGCTCGTTCGGAAAAGGGAACCTGGACCATTGAACTGGCGGGTGATCAGGATGGGTTGATTTATACATACAAAGTGAAAATTGGAGAAATTTGGAGTGAAGCCGTGGATCCCTATGTTCGTGCAGTTACGGTAAATGGAAATAAAGGGGTCGTGGTAGATTTAACAGACACGAACCCTGAAAAGTGGACACGGGATAAACCACCTCTCGATAAGGCTGAGGACATAATCATTTATGAATTGCATACACGGGATTTGTCGATTCATCCTGAAAGTGGAATCCATCATAAAGGTAAATTCTTAGGAGTAATTGAAACGGGAACAAAAGGTCCAGAAGGAGCGAAAACGGGTCTTGATCATATTAAGGATCTGGGTGTAACCCATGTGCAGTTTATTCCAATATTCGATTTTGCTACAGTCAATGAAATGAAATTGAATGAACCACAATATAACTGGGGCTATGATCCACAGAATTATAACGCTCCCGAAGGCTCTTATTCGACAGATCCGTATCAACCAAAAGTCAGGATTCGGGAGCTAAAGGAAATGATTCAAGGGTTACATGATCACGGTTTACGAGTAATCATGGATGTTGTATACAATCACGTTTATTCAGTGGAAGATTCAAACTTCCATAAACTTGTTCCCACCTACTTTTTTCGCTATAACGGCGACGGTACCTTATCTAATGGAACTGGTGTAGGAAATGATACCGCATCTGAAAATAAAATGATGCGAAAATTCATGGTGGAATCCGTAACCTATTGGGCGAAGGAATTTAACCTTGATGGTTTCCGTTTCGATTTAATGGGGATCCATGATGTGGAAACGATGAATGAAGTGAAAAAAACACTGGCAGAAATTGATCCGACCCTCATTGTTTTGGGCGAAGGATGGGATATGGATACCCCCTTGGCCCAAGAGCTGAAAGCAAATCAAAAGAATGCTTTTAAAATGCCTGGAATCGCTCATTTTAATGATGCAATCCGAGATGGTTTAAAAGGATTTGTAATGAATGAACACGATAAAGGTTTTGTGAATGGCAAACCAGGTATGGAAGATATCATAAAAAAAGGAATCGCTGGTGGCTTGAAATATGGTGATCATATCGCCACATACCAAAAACCAGATCAAGTGATCAATTATGTTGAAGCACATGATAATTATACTTTATGGGATAAGCTTCTCATCACTAATCCAGATGCGACAGAACAAGAACGAAAACAGATGCATAAACTAGCTTCCGCAATTGTCCTGTTATCACAGGGAATACCAATGATACATGCTGGACAAGAATTCATGCGAACAAAGGATGGGGATGAAAATAGCTATCAATCTTCTGATTGGATTAACCGTTTGGATTGGAAAAGGAGAGCGGAGTTAGATCGCGAAGTGGAATATATGAAAGGGCTGATTTCGCTCAGGAAAAACCATTCTGTTTTTAGATTAAGCACGCCAGAAGAAATTGAGGAGCATTTACAATTCATTGATGCTCCACCAAATGCGGTTGCATTCACCCTTATAACAAAGGATTCAAAAATTGCAGTGATTCATAATGCAAATTGGGACGCGATAAACATTACACTTCCCCATGAAAGAGATTGGTCCGTTTTAGTGGATGGTCAGCGGGCAGGCCTGGAAGAAATAGCAAGAATCAAAGGCAGTCAGATAACCGTTCCCCCTTTAAGTTCGCTTGTATTGAAAATAAGCTTGTAATGCATGAACTAAAGTCGAAGTGAGCAACTATGCCTCACTTCGACTTTAGTTCATTATCTGTTGAAATTTATTGGACAAATGAAATCTTCCATAATTTACTCCCGCACGTTTGGTGAAAAATTTGTCGGGGTAGAAAATAATAACGATTGAAATTTATCGTTTATATTGAGGGGAGCGATAATTTTGCCAGAGAAAGTACATATAAAAATCAATGGTGCTGAAGCCACCCTGGAAGGTAATCAAACAATTTTACAAACGCTGATGGACAGCTCCATTGAAGTCCCGAATGTTTGTTACCATCCCAGCCTAGGTCCTATCGAAACATGTGATACATGTCTAGTGAGCGTAAATGGAGAACTTGTAAGGTCGTGTTCTACCAAAATCGATGATGGGGATGTAATTGATACAGTTGGAGCAGATGTAAAAGAAGCACAGGTCATGGCAATGGACAAGATATTGTATAACCATGAGCTTTATTGTACGGTTTGCGATTATAATAATGGCACTTGTGAAATACACAATACCGTTAAGGAAATGAAGGTAAATCATCAAAGTGTGCCTTTTGATCAAAAACCGTATGAAGTAGATCGTTCAAATCCATTCTATCGATATGATCCGGACCAATGCATCCTTTGCGGCCGTTGTGTTGAAGCTTGTCAAGATGTACAGGTCACAGAAACATTGACTATAGATTGGCAAGCAAAACGTCCACGTGTCATTTGGGATAATAAAGTTCCAATCAATGAATCTTCATGTGTTTCATGTGGTCATTGTTCCACAGTTTGCCCGTGTAATGCGATGATGGAAAAAGGAATGGAAGGTGAAGCCGGATTTTTAACCGGTATTGCTAAACAAACCCTTCGACCTATGATAGAAATCACTAAAAATGTTGAAACGGGTTATGGTTCGATTTTAGCAATTTCAGATATGGAATCCGCCATGAGGGATGCAAGAATCAAAAAGACGAAAACGGTTTGTACATACTGCGGTGTAGGATGCAGCTTTGACGTCTGGACCAAAGACCGTAAAATCCTTAAGGTTGAACCGCAAGTTGAGGCACCTGCAAATGGAATTTCGACTTGTGTGAAAGGGAAATTCGGATGGGATTTCGTAAATAGTGAGGAAAGGCTTACAAAACCTTTAATTAGAGAAGGGGATGCATTCAGAGAAGCTGAATGGGAAGAAGCCCTTGAATTGATTTCCCGTAAATTCACCGAAATAAAAGATGATCACGGTCCGGATTCGATGGCTTTCATAACGTCATCCAAATGCACCAATGAAGAGTCCTATTTAATGCAAAAGCTGGCAAGGGGAATCATTGGCACCAATAATGTGGATAACTGCTCCCGGTATTGTCAGACACCGGCTACTTTGGGACTGTTCAGAACGGTTGGATATGGCGGAGATACAGGGGGCATAAAGGATATCGAAAAGTCCGAACTTGTATTGATCATAGGCTCCAATACATCCGAATCACATCCAGTTTTGGCTACGAGAATCAAACGTTCCCATAAACTAGGTAAACAGAAGCTGATAGTGGCGGACATTAGAAAGCATGAAATGGCCGAACGTTCCGACCTCTTTATCCAACCTGCTCCGGGATCGGATATCATATGGCTGTCGGCCGTGACTAAATATATCGTCGACCAAGGTTGGACAGATAAAGACTTCATTAAAAACCGTGTAAATGGGATGGAGGAATACATCAAGACTTTAGAACCTTACACAATGGAATATGCGGAAAAAGTAACTGGCGTAGCTAAAGAAGATTTAATTACGCTTGCAGAAGCCATTCATGAAGCGGGGAGCGTTGCATCGCTTTGGGCCATGGGCGTTACGCAGCATGGCGGAGGAAGCGATACGAGTACTGCAATTTCCAATCTAATGCTCATAACAGGCAACTACGGTAAACCTGGAACAGGTACTTATCCTTTACGCGGACATAATAATGTACAAGGAGCCAGTGACTTTGGCAGTATGCCGGATCGCATGCCAGGTTATGAAAAAGTAACGGATAAAAGGGTCCGCACGAAATATGAAAACATCTGGGGTGCCAAATTACCAGAAAACCCTGGCCTTAATAACCATGAAATGGTCGAAGGGATTCATGCAGGTACCCTTAGAGCAATGTACTTAAAAGGTGAAGATATGGGTCTGGTCGATTCGAATATCAATCATGTCCATGAAGCATTTGAAAAACTGGACTTCTTTGTGGTCCAAGATATCTTCTTATCAAGAACGGCTGAATTCGCGGATGTCGTCCTTCCAGCAAGCCCAAGCTTTGAAAAAGAAGGTACTTTCACGAATACCGAGCGCCGTATTCAACGTCTTTATCAAGTCTTTGAACCATTAGGTGAATCTAAGCCTGATTGGCAAATCATCATGAACGTGGCTAATTCGTTAGGAGCAGGCTGGAATTATGAGCATCCAAGTGAAATCATGGACGAAGCAGCTAAACTATCACCATTATATGCTGGAGTAAGTTACGAACGGTTGGAAGGTTATAAAAGTCTTCAATGGCCCGTAGCACCAGATGGCACAGATACGCCGCTTTTATTCACGGAGGATTTTCCATTCCCCGATGGAAAAGCAAGATTATTTCCAGTCGAATGGACCAAACCGATTGACTTTGGGGAGGAGTTTGATATCCATGTGAATAACGGTCGTTTATTGGAACATTTCCATGAAGGGAACATGACTTATCAATCAAAAGGCATCACATCCAAAACGCCAAAAGTCTTCCTTGAGGTATCCCGTGAATTGGCAAAAGATAGAGGGCTTGAGGATGGCACTCTTGTTCGGCTTACTTCACCGTATGGAAATGCAAAAGTGCAATGCCTGATTACAGATCGTGTAAAAGGTAAAGAGGTTTATCTGCCGATGAACGATTCAGGTGACGGAGCAATAAACCAATTGACAAGCTCCCATTCAGATAAAGATACTGATACCCCTGCTTATAAGGAAGTTCAGGCAAAAATGGAAGTTCTCAGGATCAAAGGAGACAACCCATTACCAAGCATCAACCATCGTAATGGTAATCCACAACCGCAGATAGGTGTACAAGTACAAAAAAAATGGGCCCGCGAAGATTATATTTTCCCTGGTGACCTCTTGAAAATCAAAAAGGAGGAGAGGAACCGTGGCTAAAGCAACGAAAGTGATCAACCGAATCACCATTAGCGATGAAGAAAGAAGAAGAATTGAACTCGAGGATATCGAGCGTACCCTTTTGGAAAATAAAGAAGTGATTAAAGAAACGTTTGAAGTCATGAAAGGTATGCAGGATCGTGGGATTTTATCAATGGTTAACAGTTTGTTGAAGGAAGGGGACAAGGTGCTGAACATTCTTGTCAAGACAGCAGACACTCCCGAAACCGCAAATACCCTAAAAAATCTCCTTCTCATACTTGGTACGTTAGGTACACTGAATGTTCAACAGCTTGAACCGCTTATCCTCAAAGTCAATTCAGGGATTGCCCGTGTAGCCGAGCCTGACGGAAAGCCAGAAAAGCCAAGTTATTTAGCCTTGCTGCGCTCCTTGAATGACCAAGAAGTCAAACAAGCTATGACTTACCTGATGACCTTCCTTAAAGGAATGGGAGAAGATACAAGCGATTTAGAAAGAACCACCCAATTACCAGAGAATCAGCATTTGCATAAAGCGAATGAAACAGCTGACATAGAACGGCCCAACTCGAGAAAGTCATACGGATCAAGTATACCCAGTAAAGGCGGTAGCGAAAAAAAACGAAACACCAGCTGGTTATGGATTGCAGCAGGAGTTTCGCTCGTAACCATTCCGCTTACTTTATCGAAAAGTAAGAAGTAAAAAAACTTGTTATTTTCATATTGGAAATTTGAAACGCAAGTAAATTAGTGAACGATATTGACTTTGTCTTGTATGATGGTGTCGATTACCCACCAAAATATTAAAGCCGATGATTCCCTTATAGGGAATCGTCGGCTTTTTTTGACTGGTTGAATGCGGTAATAAAATTACTAACAAAATTTTTCTCACTAGCCTTTTATTACATATATTTAAATTAGATACAAATAATAAAATCAATCATTAGTGAAACGAACAAATACACATACACTTAATCAAAAGGGGGCGGGGAAGTGCGAATAGGACGTTCTCTTAAAAGGTCTAAAGAAAAACCTACAACAAACCATATACAAGTAAATACCTTATCCGACGAGGTGAATGAAAATGTAGTGAGATTAATGAACGAGCTTGGACACAGTTCTGATTTGTCTGTTCGAATGATTGAATCTCCGCACCATAAATCGGTACAAGCAGCTGTAATCCACCTTGACGGATTGGCTGATGATAACATCATTAACGAGAACATAGTGGATCCATTAATACAGTCGTTTAATGAAAATAATCAAAAATTGATAGAAGAACGAGCAAGCCATATTTTAACAGTATCTCAATTGACCATTAAAGAAAGTTGGCAGGAATTCGTGTCAGCGGTTTTGACAGGAGATACGGCAGTATTGCTGAATGGCAGTACAAAAGCATTCATCGCCAGTACGAAAAAACAGCCGTCACGGGCAATAACTGAACCGACAAGCCAAACGGTCATTAGAGGACCAAAAGATAGTTTTACAGAGAATTTAAGAACCAATACGTCATTAATTCGTACTAGGATTCAAAATCCTGATGTACGCTTAGAAAGCTTGAAAGTCGGAAGCGTCACTCAAACGGATATTGGAATCATGTACATTCAGGGAATCGCGGATGAGAGTATCGTGAAGGAAGTCAAAGAACGAGTAAAGGGCATTGATATTGATGGGGTTCTTGAATCTAATTACATTGAGGAATTAATTCGGGATGATGGAACAACCATTTTTCCGCTTCTTTTAAATACGGAACGACCTGATGCGGTTGTAGGAAATTTATTAGAGGGTAGAATTGCCATCATCATACAAGGAACACCTTTTGTTTTAATCGTCCCGGCTGTTTTCTCTCAATTTTTTCAATCTCCGGAAGACTATTATCAAAATCAATATATCAGTTCCTTTTTAAGGTTGTTAAGATTAGGAGCCTTTTTTCTTGCTACGTATGCCTCCGCTATCTATTTGGCACTGATTACACATCACCAAGGGCTTATTCCTACAACGTTAATCGTCAGTCTAATGGCCCAAAGGGAAACTGTTCCTTTTCCAGCAATTGTCGAAATACTGGTAATGGAAATGGCCTTTGAGGTTTTGCGTGAGGCAGGAGTTCGGATGCCAAGAGCGATTGGGCCGGCTGTATCAATTGTAGGAGCACTCATTTTAGGACAAGCAGCTGTTGAAGCGGGATTTGTGGGAGCGGCAGTGGTTATTATTGTAGCCATTTCTGCAATCAGCAGTTTTACACTGCCGAATACCAGTTTAGTTAATGTGACTCGTGGAATTCGATTTATGTTGATTTTTATTTCAGCATTTATAGGCTTATATGGCATATTGCTTTTCACTTTATGTATCTGGCTTCATATGAGCAGCCTTAGATCTTTTGGTGTACCATATTTTGCTCCATTTGCTCCATTTCGTTTAAAGGAGCAAAGAGATGGTTTTTTTCGTTTCCCGCTTTCATCACTATTGAAAAAACCATCAAGAAAATAAAACTGGCAATTACGGGGGACGAAAAATGAAAATGAATATTTCACTATTATGTATGGCAGCCATTTGCTTACTGATTTCAGGTTGTTCAAATTACCGGGAATTAAACGAGCTAGGTGTCATAATAGCTATGGGAGTTGACCAAAATGACGATCCAAAACAACCGTACCGAGTAACATATCAAGTCATAAATCCTAGCGGCCTATCCCAAACCAGCACAACAGGAGGTCAAGGCCTCGCTGTCATCAACTATACGGTAACAGGAAAAACGTTTTTGGAAACTTTGGGAAAATCAGCTTCCGTTATTCCGAGGGAAAATAACACAACACATCTCTCGCTCATTATTATTGGTGAGAAGTTAGCTCGAAATGATCTGGATTTAATCTTTGATGGTCTCGATAGAGGAAAATATTCACGGGTAAGTATCCCGATCTTTATTGCGCGTGGGAAGACTGCTAAGGATGTACTTGGGGTAATTGAACCTCTTGAGAATACTCCAGGTAAAAATATTATCAGTACAACACAAAATAATCAAAAGTTGTATGGATCATCTAGTGAGGTGTTAGCTTATGAAATCATTTCTTCACTGTTGAGTGAAGGTAAAGATGCATCACTTCCTGGAATCAGTATAAGCAATGCTTCCCAGAAGGGGAAGCAAACAGGAAATTTAGAGACGACGAACCCGACTACTATTAAGGTTAAGGGATTAGCCATTTTCAGAAAAGGTAAATTGGTGAGATGGTTGGATGGAGAAACGGCCCGAGCCGCTCAATTCGTTACATCGAAAGTGAAAAATACCCCCGTTGTGTTACCTTGTGAAAGAGGCAATGTGACAATCAACACAATCGGTGTAAAAAGTAAAATGTTAACCGAAATCCATCATGAAAAACCTGTCATTCATACTAATATCAACGTAATGGGAGAACTGTTGGAAACATCATGTGAGCTTAATTTAAGCGATCCCAGAGTGTTAAAAGAATTCGAAAAAAAAATGGTGAAAGAAATTAAAAAGCAAATTAATAGGACGATTAGCATCACTCAAAAAGAAAAGTCAGATATTTTTGGTTTTGGTGATGCCTTGTCTCGAACAAATCCCGTTTATTGGCGCCAGAACAAAAAAAATTGGGATAACCTATATTCAGATGCGCAGATATCATTGAAAGTTAATGTAGAGATTATCAATTCCGGATTGCTAATGGAACCTTATGAGCCGAAATAAAAGAATGAGGAGGTGAGGATGCATTGCCTAAAATAAAAATTGATGGATTTCAGTTATTTTGTATGATGATCATTTTTATGTTTGGCAGTAATCTACTGCTTAATATAGGTAAGGGGGCCAAGCAGGATGTCTGGATTGTGAATCTCTTATCAACCCTTTTTGGTTGTTTACTTTATTTCGTGTATATTTCATTATACAAAAAATACCCTGACTTACCGATGACCGGTTATGTCCGGAAAATTTGGGGTAAATATATCGGCAGCGTATTGAGTTTTACCTATATCATCTATTTTGTTTATCTGGCTTCAAGAATATTACGCGATTTTGAAGAATTATTAATTAGCTCCACTTATAGACGCACTTCCATTATAACGCTGGGGATATGCATGATACTTGTTTTGATTTATGGAGTTCATCTAGGTTTGGAAGCATTTGCACGTGTTGCATGCTTATGCTTTGCCATTATTATCGTGGCCCTTTTGATTCTGAACATTATGTTTGTATTAGGAGGATATACAAAATTGGAAAACCTTCAACCTGTATTAGGCAACGGATGGGGAATGGTATGGAAAGAGTTGATTCCTACAGGTATCACCGTACCTTTTGGAGAATTGATTACGTTTACGATGATCCTTCCGTATTTGAATAAAAAGAGTTCCGCTTTTAAAGTTGGCCTCTTTGCCATAATTATAGGTGGAGTTTCTTTAACTCTTAATTCGATCATTCTTTTGTCCGTATTAGGTCCAGAGGCGGTATTAAGGTCTAATTTCCCTGCTCTTAGAGCTGTGAGTTATATAAATATCGCTGATTTTATTGAAAGACTGGATTCGTTCATTCTTGTTTTAATGATTATTTTAGGCTTCATTAAGATTTCGATATTTTTCTTTTGTGCCATTATTGGCTCAGCGGACTTATTTCAAATGAAACCATCTCCTATATTCATTTATCTGGTTGGCGGTGTTATTATCATCTCTTCGATTATGATTGCTCCTAGCTATCAGGCACATATAAATGAAGGGTTAAAAGTAGTTCCTTACCTTTTGCATCTACCTTTGCTCATTGGAATCCCCATTCTATTATTGCTTACCGCATATATAAAACAAAAATTAAAACCAGCAGTTTCATGAAGATGGAGGCTGCCGGTTTTTGATTGCTGAGAATACAATCAAATATAGAAAAATTATAGTGAATAACAAGAGTAGAAAGTAATCTTCTCCACGAGCTACTATCAAATATAGTTTGATACTATAGAAAGAGTGCAATATACTCAAGCCCTGTAAGTTGTCAAGGAGTAAAATAAGTAAATACGTTCCTAACAAAATTAACAATGATGGAAGCGCCCTCACGACAATATCACCTCATTCTTATTTCTTAAAGTGTGGTTAATACTTTAAAAATATGTACGAAGTCGTAACAAATAGTCATATAGTATATATGTTATGGATACTTGTCATTTTTTAATCCTTAAAGTGTTGTAACCTTTATGCTTGTAGAATTTCTTTCCAGGCCATAAAATGGGAGTATCAAGATTGTCAAGGAGTGTAAAAATGAAGCTAAAATTAATGACCATTACTTTAGGTGTCTGTTCATCTTTAATACTTTCTGGTTGTTCAAGTGAAGAGAAAAGCGTTGTACAAAAAGAAAGCAGTCATGAAGGACATTCCGAACATACAGTATCCGGAGATCTTCAGGAAGAGACCAGCAGTAAGGAAATAGCGCCGGATTTCTTAGCAGAAAAACCAGATGACATGAAGACAATCTATTTAGCTGTTGCTCAAAATAAAGATTTACTAGAAAAAATACCTTGTTACTGCGGTTGCGGGGAATCAGCTAACCATAAAAACAATTATGATTGTTTCATCCATGAAAATAAAAAAAATGGTGAAGTGGTCTGGGATGACCACGGGACTAGATGTGGAGTTTGTTTAGAAATAGCTGCACAATCCATACTGGACTTGAATGATGGTATGAGCATCAAAGATATCCGAAATAAAGTCGATGAAAAATATAAAAGTGGATATGCCAAACCAACACCAACCCCTGAAGTGTAAGAACTAAAAAAGAAATGAAATTCTACCGTGAAAGATAATTAGGAAAATGGCTTTTGCCCGATATTCATTCGGAAAATGCCATTTTTTTATTTTCTTGGCGTGATGGATTCTTTCACATATATAATATTGGTCACTAAGGGGAATACTTCCATTAACCATTAAATCTTAAAGGAGGTAACCATTTGACATTAATTCGCCTAGGTTATGTAGCCATGAGTAACCATGTGCCAAACTGTTCACCATCCCAAACGATGACTTTTGCTCAGTTTTCGAAAATTAAGGACAGAGATGCAGCGATAAGGAAGCTTGAACGTATTTCAATTTCCAATCTTCATAATTGTTGGCGTTTACTGATCCATAACGAAGCTAATAATATTCAGTTTTTTAGACTTTCTTCTAAACTTATCCCTTTAGCCAATCATCCAGAAATTCCAGAATGGGATTACATTGATCCTATTGCAGAAGAACTTGCTAAATTAAAAACATTCATTACTGATCACCCAAAAATAAGGATAGATTTTCACCCAGATCATTTCGTCATCTTGAATAGTTCAAATATCGATATACTGAAGACATCATTAAAAACATTAAGGATGCATTATACTTTATTGAAAAAAATGGGGGTGGACCCCGAGCATCGCTGTGTTCTGCATGTTGGTGGCGGTTATGGCGAACATGTACAGGCTTTGGAGCAATTTATCCATAATTGGGGGTTGATTCCCGAATCGATTCAAAGGATGGTCATACTTGAGAATGATGATACCACCTACACTTTGTCGGAAACCCTTTACTTATGTGAGAAATTGGGGATTCCCATGGTTTTTGATTATCACCATTACCTCGCACATCAGTTACCAAGTGAAAATTGGAAAGATCATTGGGACAGGGTCTTACATACCTGGAGCAATTCCAAACTACCTCCTAAAATGCATATTTCAAGTCCAAGGTCCGATAAAGAATTTCGAGCACACGCTGACTTTGTGGATACAGGAATGTTCATTGATTTTTTGCAACAAATAAAGGGAAGCTTACCACAATTGGATTGCATGATTGAAGCTAAACAAAAGGATGGAGCACTTTTCCAGTTGATGGATGAACTGAAAAGTTACAAAGAAATAGAAATCATTGATGGTGCCAGTTTTTATATTCATTAATCAATCGGTATGATTTGATAAAGGGATTATGTATAAGTTTCTCTTTATCATCAAATGCAATTGTTTACATAACATAATTATCGTTAACACGTTGGATGCTTCATAAATGGAAAGGGAAGTCATTATTGATATTGATAGGATGATTAATATTTTATACATTATTTTACAAAAGTCTTAATAATGACAAAAAAACGACCTTCATATTTGGGTTTTAAAGCTATTGTTTGAAATACATAGAGTCTTTATTCCAGTTTGAATTAAAATCGCTCTATGAGGCTATATAAGCGTTTAATGGCGATTAATAGATTATTGGGGTTTCACAAAAGAATTTACAAGAATATTCCGAATGTAACAAAGGACCTCTATTGATACATTCGAAAACGCGTTAAATCAAGGTTTATAAGGGGATTGAAATTTATAAAACTTGCCTTTTTTTCGCCTGTTCACGTACAATGAAAGAAGGGGGAAAGGGGAATGAGCCATTCATGCAAGCAACCTCTCAAAGAATAAAAAATGTTCAGCCGATACGGCGGCTGGATCACATAGATAAGATGAAAAAGTCACTATTAAAATATTGCAGCTATAGGGATTATATGATGTTTTCCATCGGGATAAACATCGGGTTACGTATTGGGGATCTATTGCAATTGCGAGTGAAAGATATCCTTGAGGGTACGCATATAGTCATTGTGGAGCAAAAGACAGATAAAATTAAGCGGTTCCTGGTCAATCCTCAACTTCGTAAGGAAGTAAGGAAATATGTCCGGAAGATGAACTTGAAAAATGAACAGTATTTATTTCCAAGTCGAAAAGGGAATGGTCCAATAACTAGGGTACAGGCCTACAGGGTCTTGAACAAAGCAGCTGAAATGGCAGACATTCCGGATGTAGGTACACATACTCTTCGAAAAACTTTCGGCTATTTACATTACCAAAAGTTCAAGGATATTGCGTTACTGCAGCAAATCCTTAATCACTCCAATCCAAAAGATACGATGATTTACATAGGACTCACACAGGATTTAATGGACGAAACATTGATGGATTTCTATTATTAACTGAACGGGACGAGTTACAGCTCTCATGTATTACTTAGTATTTTTTTTATGATCACCATAGTCCTACAATGGCGGGATTCCAGTGCAAACATTATTTCGATATAACTGGATGGTTAGAGAAGACTGGTATCGTTGGTGTGGTGAGGTGAACGAAGAAGAACTTCTTCGTTCCAGAACTGGCGGAGTGGGGAGCATTTTGCAAACACTCTTCCATATAGTTGATGTAGAGTGGAGTTGGATACGCCTTTTACAAGGTAAAAAAGACTTCACTGAGAGTTTTGAAAAATATAAGAGTTTGGATCAGGTCATGAAATTGGATGCTGTTTTTCGGACGGAAGTGAATAACTTTGTATACAATTGGAATGTGGTTATGGAAAATAAATTATTTCATGATACTATGCCAGATGGAAAAATCGTAACAGATACTTGGGGTGAGATTATGCGGCATGTCATTGCTCACGAAATTCACCATGTAGGACAAATATCAGTTTGGGCAAGAGAAGCAGGGAAAAAGCCTGTTTCTGCAAACCTTATTGGACGGGGACTTATCTCATCCGAATGACTTCCTCAAAAAAAGACTATTGTATAGTCTTTTTTTTGTTGAGAAAAATAGACTCATTTTCTAGAGGGATAATTATCAACACATTATATTAGAAGCATTTGTGATGTAACAGCTCTTAGTTACCATAATATTATTATGGTAACTAGGGAGTCGTCAATTGTAAACATAAAAGAACCCTATCGTTAAGATAGGGTTCTTTTTATAGCTTATTTAATCGCAATATGTATTTCCACTTTTCCATCAGGATAATATTTTTCGAAATCCAGACTATAATCCCTGTTCAATTTTTTTTCATCTTCCAACCGCCATATCTTTTTCCACGTTTCACCTATGGAATGTTCATCTTGTAGACATTCAAACACTTCGTATTCATGATCTGGAATGATCAATTTTTCATTCGATACAGGGGTTTCGGTAGCTATAGATAAAGTATAATCTCCTCGATAGTTGCTTACGTACTGATGATAAATCCCATATTTCATATCATTATCAATTGGATAATCATTTGTTTTGCCCCACAACGATCTAATTTTCTCGAAAAGATCCTTATCAGAGAAATTATTAGTCCGTATTTCGCCAATAAGATAGACTTCATTACTCATAAACTAGCAACCCCTCATTTGTATAAATTTGGTTATTGTATCAATGATATCATAATCACAAAAGATGACCAATTAAAAACTTGTGAATTTTAATGGTCTTTAAAAAAATGCAAAGTTATTTATATAGTTGATTCTGATTTCACAGTATCAAATTATTTCGAGGAATGGAAAATGAGATTTATGTTCATATGTGATGTTTACCTAATGTATTGTATCCAGTAATTTTGTAATTGGATACAATATATTTAATTTTCAGTATTGTAATCGCTTTATTTAGTTGATATAGTTAAAATTGTATCCAATATTGAAAGGTGGACGCTGAATTGGATAAATCTAATTCGAATAAAGATAAATCAACAATTGTTAAAAATGTGACAAAAAGCCTCAGGAAAGCGATTTTGAATGGGACGTTGAAAAAGGGGGAGCGACTCATCCAAGAGGAATGGGCTGATCGCCTGGAAGTAAGCAGAATGCCCATTCGCGAAGCCCTTACACAGCTTCAAATGGAAGGGTTGGTGGAAATGGTTCCTCATAAAGGAGCAATTGTAACACCGATTACCCGGGATGATATTGAAGAAATTTATCATACAAGGTCTCTACTTGAAGGCCTTGCCGTGGAAAAATCGCTTCCTTATTTAACAAAGGAGGATAAAGAAAAATTAAAGGGAATTTTGATTGAAATGGAAGGAATTCAGTTATCTGATGAAACCAATGAGCATTATATCATTTTGAATGCGGCTTTTCATGAAACCCTCCGAAAAGGTTGCCCATGGCCAAGGGTTCAAAAAATGGTAGAAACACTAGGGATCTCACCCATTGCGCCGAATTTGCTGATTGACCATTACCCAGAAACGCAACGGGAACACCGGATGATATATGAAGCGGCACTAAGAGGGGATCCTGCAGAACTAAGGGCAGCAGTAGAATTTCACATCTTACGGACTAAGAACAATTTAATATCGTATATGGAGTTGCTGAATACTAAAAATCATCAATAAAAGGAGTGTTAATTGTGTATGATTTCGCAATTGTTGGTGGGGGAATTGTAGGATTATCGACGGGAATGGCACTTTATCAGCGTTTTCCTAATGCTAAAGTGGTAGTCATTGAAAAAGAGGCTGTTGTTGCAGATCATCAAACGGGGCATAACAGCGGCGTCATCCATTCAGGAATTTATTATAAACCAGGCAGTTTCAAGGCACGGTTTGCCCGTCAAGGAAGCAAATCAATGACGGAATTCTGCCGGATGCATGGAATTGAACATGATATTTGCGGGAAAGTCATTGTTGCAACAAAGCCAGAAGAGATGCCCCTACTGGATGATTTATATTCACGCGGTTTGCAAAATGAACTAGCTATACAAAAAATCGGTGTGGGTGAGTTAAAGGAAATCGAACCGCATGTTAATGGACTAGGTGCAATTCGCGTCCCGCAAGCCGGCATCGTCAATTATCGTCAGGTAAGTGAAAAGATGGCGGATATCATCCGAGGCAACGGGGGTGAAATTAAGCTGAATACAAAGGTGGAGAAGATTGACGAGGATTTTGATGATGTCATCATCGACACAAACAACGGTACCATAAAGGCAAGGATGGTCATTAATTGCGCAGGGTTGCACAGTGATCGTATCGCAGCAGCTGCAGGGTATAAAACTGATATGAAAATTGTCCCGTTTCGCGGTGAGTATTTTAAATTGAAGCCTGATAAACGCTTCCTTGTCAATCATTTAATATATCCGGTACCTAACCCGAAATTCCCATTTCTGGGGGTTCATTTTACGCGGATGATTAGCGGAGAAGTAGATGCTGGTCCCAATGCTGTACTAAGTTTCAAACGGGAAGGATATAAAAAGACCGACTTCAATGCGAAAGATTTGACTGAAGTTTTAAGCTATAAAGGTTTTTGGAAGCTGGCCAGTAAATTCATGAAGGAAGGGATGGATGAATATGTCCGTTCATTTAGTAAAAAGCAATTCACGAAAAGCCTGCAGGAATTAATTCCGGAAATTCAAGCGGATGATTTAATCCCTGCACCTGCTGGAGTCCGGGCCCAGGCGTTACAAGATGATGGTAATATGGTGGATGATTTTCATATTATCATGGGAAAACGGACCATTCATGTATGTAATGCACCATCACCTGCTGCAACAGCTTCGATTGAAATTGGAAAAGAGGTTGTAAACCGCATTCCGGAACAATCACACTTATTGGAAGCCATATTAACAAAATAAAATTCGAGAGGAAGAAGCCTCATGTTTAATGGTAAAACAATTTTTATTGCTGGTCATGCCCGTTTACCTCAGGGGATGGCAGCGAAAAGTGTATTTGAAACATTGACCATTACTGCAGAAGTAGATGCTAAATATGGGGTTGTCCTGGAAGCTTCTTGCACACTGGCAACAGAACATGGCCGGGAATTTATTGGGCGTTTGTTAAAAGGGGCCAGTTTAAATGATGGTGTTGATGACTTGCTAGAAATGATTCAATCTTATTATCGTGGGAAAGCAGCTAATGCATTGATTGCGGCCTTGAAGGACCTTGATCTCCATTTTCAGCAAATTAAAGCTGGAGAAAAAACAAAACTACCAAGTTAGTAATTTGATTTATCAGAATAATATGAAAAAAGTGTTGACAATTTTGCGAAAAAACGTTTTAATGGAATTAAGCCAATATTATGACATTAACACCTTTTGGAAAACTCCATTTCAGAATCGTGTAAAGATCTTAATAATTGGAAACAGGAAAAATAAATCATACATAAACTGCATATTCGCTGTGACTCTATTTACATAGAGCAGTGAAGTGAATATAAGCCAGTTGTACAGTTGGATTCCTATTTTATTTGGGGACCATGTGCGACTGGCTTTTTATATTTCCCGTTAACTTTGTCACCTATATTACAAATAACAGGAGGAATTATTCATGAGCATTGCAGAAAAAAAGAGAGCGAAGTTTGAAAGGAAAACAGAAAAATACGAGGTGAAAGTTCACCCTCAAACCAGCCGATTATATCATATTGAAATTTCAAAAGAGGCAATTGCCGCTTTTTTAGAAACTGTATCGAAGGATAATCAGTCTGTTCAACATCTGGAATATACACCATATGCACGACTCATCGTTGCATCATATCTATTGGATCAAGTGGGGGAAGACTTTGGTGAAGTGCTTCGGAACATCGTTCATGACCGGGAATCTGGCGGCTTCACCCTCGGCTTGGAGGGTGTCACGGAAAATACAGATGAATATGTCATTTTTGCGACGGCCATTTCATACTTGCTGGGGACTCCAAACCATGATGCCATGTCAGGAAAATATTATGCCCGCTTTAGTGTTCAAGATACGGATAGCAGTGATTCATATTTGCGTCAGGCCTATCGTTTATTTACACTTCATACGGACGGAACATTTGTAGATGAACCAACTGACTGGTTACTAATGATGAAGATGATCGAACAAAATGCCCGCGGTGGCGAATCACGTTTATTGCACCTAGACGATTGGAAAGAGCTTGATACGTATGTTAATCATCCATTATCTAGCCAAAAATTCACGTATAAGTCTCCAAAAAGCAAGAACATTGATCAGGAAATTGAAAGATTGACTTTCTTCAATCATAATAACAAACCTGGTGTATGTTTTATCGATCAATTTGTTTATCCTGAATCAATCGAACAAGCCAAATACTTACGCGATTTATCCAATTCATTAGAAAACGATGAAAGTGTACTTGAACTGGAACTGCCTGTTGGAGATTTAGTTGTCGTCAACAATATATTTTGGCTTCACGGCCGCGCTGCATTTGAAAAAGATCCAAACCTGAACCGTGAATTACTTCGCCAGCGCGGAAGATTCAATCAATAGTTTCATTTTGTAAACCCAAATGTTTTTTCATCCCCAAATAACATTTTTAAGATAAATTCCTTTCAACCCTTTGGTTGGAAAGGAATTTATCTTTTTTTTGCTTTGTTAAAGAATAATGTTGTTATTTGATTTGCTCGAACGGTCGTTCTACAATGAAATAAAATTACTGAGAGCGAGTGAGTTTTAATGGCGTTAGCGGACATAATTAACCAAATCAGAAATCTTAGCCAAAGAGACCAGCAGCGATTGAAGGAGTTCTTCACAAACTCATTAGGGAGTGCGGGAGAAACAGAGTCTGTATTCACTGATGTATCAGAATAGAAACACAAAGACGGCTACACCTGCACCCATTGTCCATCCACTAATGGCATTCGCTTCTGTAAATTTCAAGTAAAAACTACAATCAATACCAATGAACATCAAAGATACCGCTGCAAAGAGTGCGGTAAAACATTCACAGATATGACGAACACTCCTCTTCACAGAACTCATATGCCTAGTAAATGGCTTCAGTTCATCGAATGTATGATTGAAAGGTATTCCCTTCGGAAATCAGCTTAACTCATTGGTGCTCATTATGTGACGCTTTTTCTTTTCGAAGGCATAGTAGAAATGGATGAAACCTATTTCCTCTATTCCGAGAAAGGAAAACGGAATATCCAAGGTCGAAAAACAAGGTTACGCGGTGGTAGTTCGGAGTTTAGAGGAATAAGTAAGGACCAAGTATGCGTTCTTATAGCCAGAGACCGCCAAAAGAGAACGTTTTCCAAAACAATAGGAAAAGGGCGTATTATAAAAAAGAGTTTGGACGAAGCGTTAGGTTCCAAGCTATCAATACAAAATGTTCTATGTACGGATGCTTGGCGGGCGTTTATGACTTATGCCAAAGAAAAAGGAATTGAGCGTCATCGCTTTAAAGTAAATGGTAGGGAGCGAGTTAAAGGGATTTTTCACATCCAGAATGTAAATAGTTATCACAGCCGTTTAAAGAGCTGGATGGAGCGTTTTAATGGTGTAGCGACTAAATATCTAGACCATTATTTGAGCTGGTTCCCATTCTTAGACACCATCAAACATATAAAAGATAACTTTACGATAACCAAAATGGTTTTAGACAGTTGTTCTTTCTCAGTTAACACAACTTATGATAAACTAAGGATATCAGAATTTTCCAAATAACAGAACGTTCATTGTTCCGTTAAAGGGCCAGTTTAATTGAACAAGGAAATGGCATGACACCTTAATTAGTGAGCTATCTACAACACGCCGCAAATATTTTTACCAAAGGGATTATCTATTAAAGGGATTAAATTGGAGGGAATAGAAAATGGATGTAAAGACACTTTTGTTACAACAATGGGCAAGCTGCTTAGATGAAGAAGACTGGTTTCCACCACTTGAAAAAGTGCTAGAGGACATCACTTTTGAACAGGCAATTTGGAAACCAGCTGATGGGGCAATGAATTCCATTTGGGAATTAGTTTGTCATTTACTTTTCTTTGAAAAAAGATATATGATGCGATTTCTTGGTGAAACAGCGAATGAACCACAGGCAGAAAATAATGACTCTACATTTCGATTACCAACTGAGACGTTAGAAAATTGGAAGGAAACAAAACAAGAATATTTTTATGTTCATCGCGAACTTGGAAAAATACTAGCAAAATCAGAACATGAAGATTTGTATAGACAGGTTCCAGGAGATAATTCATTAGTGCTTGAACTGAAGAGTTTAGCAATGCACGACGCATATCATATTGGGCAAATTGTATTCCTTAGTAAAATGCAAGGT
Organism: Peribacillus sp. ACCC06369; assembly: GCF_030348945.1. NCBI lineage: Bacteria > Bacillati > Bacillota > Bacilli > Caryophanales > Bacillaceae > Peribacillus > Peribacillus sp. ACCC06369. The sequence goes on along the minus strand of NZ_JAUCEN010000002.1, from coordinate 2,743,700 downwards.
GCTTGGGCAGCGAAACGCAGCTTTTAAAAAAGCTTCATTAGCTTTACAGTTATTCCATTATAGGGGGCTTTAATGGAATAAGAACGGGAACGTCCAAAACGGACGTTCCCATATTTTATACCTAAAAAACAACAATACTACTTAACAAAGCCTTTTTTTTAAAAAAACTGACCTAGGAAAGTTCCAGAGTCAGTTGATTTAATACGTTCATTATCCAGATAGGTAATGTTTTGGCAGTTATGTTAAAAGCGCACCTCTAACATCATACTTTTCTAAATCGATATCGATTTTTCTATCAAGTGCGAGGTTTGCCAATTGGGAGCCTATATAGGGGCCCATAGTTAAACCGGAAGCTCCAAGACCATTGGCTATGATAATTCCTTCCCAATTAGGTAAAGGACCAATAACCGGAAGGAATCCAGGCGTGAATGGACGAAATCCGACCCGCGCTTCAACAAACGTACTATCCGACAAGCCTGGAGCGGTATGCAGGGCCTTATTGAAAACTTCCTGCAGCCCTCCTGCAGTCATTCGGTTATCGAAGACGTCCGTGTTTTCATGAGTCGCCCCAGCAACGATCTTATTATTATCGAAAGCCAAAAGATATTGATCACTGGGAGGCATGACCACAGGCCAGTTATTCGTATTTGTATTTGGTGCTTCCAGATGAATGATTTGAGCCTTTTGGAAGCTGACTTGAAAATTCAGGCCCAGTGGTTTCAGTAATTCCGGTGCCCAAGCTCCAGCACAAACAATCACTTTATCAGCAGGTATGATTTCATCTTCAAGTGTTACACCTGTAACATGTGCACCATTATATGAAAGTATAGCCTCACCATACATAAGTTTCGCACCGTTTTTTTGTGATGCCCTCAATAAGGAATCACGTAGCGCTCGTCCATCGACTCGAGCGGCCCCACTCACGTGAACTGCTGCATATTCACTGGAAAGAGGCGGGAATAAGGCATTTGTTTTCTCTGCAGAAAGTAATGTGATCGTCCCGATCTCCGGTGCATCTTCTTTCCGTTTTTCCGCTCGGTTCTTCATGGCAATCAGTTTTTCTTCATCTGTATGTAAACTTATGGCCCCGACTTGGGCATAACCAGTCTCCGTTTCCCCATCCTGTTCAAGTTCTTCAATTAAACCCGGATAGAAAGCAGCTCCATTTTTAGCAAGGAGATACCAAGCTTGATTGCGCCTTTGCGAAATCCATGGGCACACGATTCCTGCAGCAGCAGAAGTTGCCTGTCCATCATCTTGGCGGTCTATTATGATAACCTCAGCTCCACTTTTAGCCAGCTGATAGGCAGTGGAAGCTCCCAGAATCCCTGCACCAACTACAATGATTTTTTGCATATTTAACATCTCATTTCTCTCTTATATATATATACGCTTACCATTACTATATCGAAGACACGAAACGATTGCCACAGCCGATATTGTAATTTCTTTCACAAAGTTATTTTATCTGTATTGAATATGCTATGATTGAAATTGCGAAAGCTTGAAAAGATATTAGGAGGACATAACATGCTAAAAAAACAAATGGAATCATACATATCGAAATCCGTAATCGAAAACAAGGTTGAGTTGTTCAAAGAAGAAAGGGATTATGCAGAAAAGCATAAATTAATCGCAGATGATATCATAATAGTGGAAAAAGAAAATGCATCCCGTTTTACTGATGCTTATATCGAGCGCAGTAATAAAGAGAGCGAAGAATTGATTTCTGAAGAGAACTCTGCATTTTTATCACAACCGATCGGGTATTTGAAAAATAATAAAGAAGAATTCCTTTACTTTGAATCCAAATGGTTTGAATTAATCGGTGTTGAAGCACTTTCGTTGGAAGTGGATGATGTTTTCGGTACTTATAACGCGATGTTCGGATTGAAATTCCAGAAAAAAATGGGAGAGGTTTTAAAAACCTATTTAACAAAGGAACTTCAAGAAGGCATTGGATCATTCAGTTTAATGTTTAACCAGGGTGACGGACTATGGGATGTGAATTTTGCCTTGGATAACGTAAAAGGTTTTCGAGAGGACATGTCATTGGAACAAGCTTTCAATTTAATTTATCATTTTCTATTTATCCTTGTTCAAACAATCGAGGAAGATATGTAAAACGAGAAACCGCCATCAATTGATGGCGGTTTTTCTTTATACATGCCCTTAGCCACTGGTTAATCTTCTTAGATTTATCCAATTGGCCATAAATGTAGATGATGATTAGAGGAACTGCAAATAATTCGTCGAATTGATTAATAATATACCTTTATTTAACAATGTTCATTTCGAACTTATAAAATTGAAAGTTACATCGGAAGGAGAAGTTATACTTGCTGAATGAATTGAAAGTTACTCAGGTTACCATTCCAATGCCTTTTAGGTTGGACCATGTCCATTGTTTCCTGGCAGAAGGTGAAAAAGGGTGGACAATCATTGATACGGGATTAAATAATAACACTACAAGGGATATATGGAACCCCATTATTGAAAAACATGATATTACCGATATTATCATCACCCACTATCACCCAGACCATTTCGGGTATGCAGGAGCTTTACAACAATTAACCAGTGCAGATGTTTGGATGACAAAAGTGGATGAACATGCGGGAACTACGTATTGGGAAGCGGATTCTCTGAATAAGCTTAAAGAAAATTATGAGGCATGCGGGATGAAAGACGAAATAGCTGTCGCCTTATCTAGTGACGAAAGCAGCTTTATGCCACAAGTAAAACCCTATCCTACTGTAAATCATCATCTTGACGAAGGATTGAAGCTACGTTTTGGCAAATATGAGTATGAAGTGATCTTCACGCCGGGGCATTCAGATGGCCTGATTTCCTTATACAATAAGGAAAATAGTGTCCTTTTCTCAACAGATCATATATTGCCCAGGGTATCTCCTAATATTTCTTATTGGTTTAAGGGTTTAAGCAACCCATTGGAAGAGTTTTTTACTTCTTTAAAAAAAATTCAAAAGTTGGACGTAGAATATGTCATCCCTTCACATGGGAAACCATTTCAAAATGCCAATAAAAGAATTGTTGAATTATTGGATCACCATCAGGACCGGTTGCATGTAATTCATGAAAACATGAAAGAGCCGATTACTGTTAAAAGTGCATGCAATATCTTATTTGGAAATCTACCCATTCACGAAACTAGGTTTGCTGTTGGTGAAACATTGGCTCACCTTGAATACCTTCTTTTGAATGACCAATGCAGAAAGTTTAAACGTGATGGCAAATGGTATTATCAATCCATTTGATATATTGAACATTGAATCTAGCTCATATCATATGAGCTTTTTTTTGATTTAACAACGAATGTCAAACTGTCCCATATTCTAATTGATTTATTATAGTAAGAGGTCTGGTTTACATAATATTGTAAATTATACAGCTACATGCGCTACCTTAATTGATAAAGAAAAAACCGCCCATCACAATTTGGGCGGCGGTTTTTTCATTGTCTAACTCCTATTAGTCCCTTAACTTCTTTCATGATATCTTCAAGGGATGTGACTATTCCTTTATCGTCCTTATAGCTAATGTGCTTCGGTTGAAAATGAATGGGCGAATCCAAACCAGCAGCGGCTGAGATTCGATATAATCCTTTTCTAAGGGTAACAAGAAAGTTGACCACGCGGTATTTCTTTTCATCGATGACAAGTGCCTTTTGCAATTCTGGATCGGTGGTTGCTACCCCGACAGGGCAAGCATTGGATTGACATTTCATCGTCTGTATACATCCAATGGCAATCATGAAACCTCGAGCTATGTTAACAAGGTCGGCCCCCATGGCAAGAGCTATCGCTATTCTATCAGGCGTGAACAATTTACCGGAGGCGATGATTTTTACCCGATTGCGGACACCGTACTTTTCCAGGGTCGATACTAAAATCGGCAAAGCGGATTTTATCGGTAATCCTACGCTATCGATCAATTCCTGATAAGATGCACCCGTGCCGCCTTCACCGCCATCCAATGAAATGAAATCCGGACCTTTCCCGGTTTCTTTCATATAGCTAGCTAGCTCTTCAACACTTTCATTGCCACCGATGACCATTTTGATACCGACCGGGATGCCTGTATGGTCCCTGATTTTTTCGATAAAATCGCACATGGATTCTACGTCATTGAATTGATGAAACCGATTCGGACTATCGATAGCTTTGTACGGTACGACCTTACGGATTTCAGCGATTTCGGGATTAACTTTTTCAGCATCAATATGTCCTCCACGAGTTTTGGCACCTTGAGCCAATTTGATTTCAAATGCTTTGATTTCTGGTATTTCACTTTTTCTTTTTAACTCATCCCAATCCATTTCGCCGATACTATCACGAACCCCAAACATGGCAGGACCGATTTGCATGATAATATCGACGCCCCCAATTAAATGATAAGGAGAAAGTCCACCTTCCCCTGTATTCATCCATGTGCCTTTTGCGGCGGCCAATCCCTCAGACAGGGCAGTGATTGCATTTTTCCCCAAAGAGCCATAACTCATGGCGGACATGCCGATAAGACCTTTTAATCGAAAGGGATTCTTAGTGTTTGGGCCGATGATCACGGCATCTTCATCATCCAATAAGAATGCAGAGGATTCTACATCTCCCCATTGTTCTTCTCGCTGTGAGAAAAGCGGGTCTTTCAAAAGAATGTATCTTTTAGTCGTTACTTTTGTTTCTCTATCGTATTTTTCTTCTTCGGCCAATTTTGGGAACATGCTATTATTAACAAAAAAACCTTCTTCATCAAAGTCCCGTTTTGAACCAAAACCAATGACATCTCGTAAATATTTTGAACTTTTCACCATATGTTCATAGTCATCTCGGGAAAAGGGTTTTCCTTCATTATCACTGTTAAACCAATATTGCCGCATTTCAGGGCCGATTTTTTCCAGAAAGTAACGTATCCTCCCAAGCACTGGGTAATTCCTTAAAATTGCATGATGCTTCTGCATGCGGTCAAAGAAAATCATATAAAGTAATAGGAAAAACAAGACAATGATGATGATGAAGATAATGGAAAATCCAAGGATTATTAAAATATTTGCGATACCACTCATCCAATCCCTCCTGATATGGAAAAAAATCATGTAATGTTAATCTACTCGGTACCTCGATCAATTATACAGAATTCCAATGTAAGGTCTTAATAGGGATAGAAACGAAAAAAATTTAAATGAGCAGTCTTATTTCACAATTTCCTTCAACGATTTTTTTAATCGGTATATAAAGGAATTACGATTTATATACATTCTTTTTGCACATTCCCCGATATTTAAGTTACTTAGGAAAATGGTGCAGAGTTTCAAACCATGGAGGGTGAGGGACCATTATTTTATTATAGCTAAAAAATTAAATACATTATGTCATACTAATTTTCATTTAGTTTGGGCGATGACTAACATATTCCCTAAGATTATAATTAAATAAATATTAAAATAAATTCAAAGGGGGCCTGAGAATGAAAATTGTCATTGCACCAGATTCTTATAAGGGAAGTTTGTCAGCATGCATTAGAGGCTTTCGAAAGCAATCGAGCGAGGGGTGAGGAAGGCTATGCCGGATGCCAAGACAGAATTGGTTCCTGTAGCGGATGGTGGTGAAGGTACGATGGATAGCCTTGTGACAGTTACAAACGGGCGAAAAGTTGAAGTGACCGTTAAAGGACCTTTATTTGAAGACATACCGGCAGCATATGGAATCTTGGGGGATCAAGAAACATGTGTGATTGAAATGGCTAGTGCATCCGGTTTATGCCTAGTCAATCCAGAAGAGTTGAACCCATTGATCACTACTACATACGGTACAGGAGAGCTCATTCAAAAAGCATTGGATGATGGCTGTCGAAAGTTCATTTTAGCAATTGGGGGGTAGCGCTACCAACGACGCCGGCGTTGGAATGCACCAGGCTTTGGGAATGAGGGCATTTGATGCAGTTGGTAATCCGCTGGGATTCGGTGGAGCCGAATTGTCGCGCATATCAGAAATAAATACGGAGGATTTTAATCCAAGAATAGCAGATTCCGAGTTTTTGATTGCCTCGGATGTTCAAAATCCGTTAGTCGGGCCGGAAGGGGCATCAAGTGTATTCGGATCCCCAAAAAGGGGCGACTCCTGCCATGGTTGAGATGCAAGATAAGGCTTTAACATCATGGGCTGATTTAGTGGAAGTCAAGACAGGCATTCACTTGCATGATAAAGCTGGTGCTGCATGTGGAATCGGTAGTGCCTTTCAACCCTTTTTCAATGCGGAAACAAAAAGGGGCGTAGATATTGTTATGGAATATACGAAACTGGGTGAAAAACTATACGATGCTGATTGTGTCTTTACGGGTGAGGACCTAATCGATTACCTAACAGCTTTAGAAAAAACACCGATGGGAGTTGCACAAGAAGCGAAAAAGCATGGTATTCCCGTATTCGTTTTGGCTGGATCAATCGGAACTGGTATTGAAGCTTTATATGATCATGGAATAACAAGTGTTCATAGTCTGGTGAAAGCTCCAATACCTTTAAAGGAAGCTATGGAAAGAGGAGCTGAATTTTTGGAATTTTCAGCTGAACAAGTAATGCGGACCTTTTTGGCAGCGAATAGTCTTGGTTATTGCGTGTTCTGGCGACAACCAAATGTAAGCTTCATCCGTTCTTATCGTTACTTCTAGGCACTTTATTTGTGGGTTTTGCCCTGGGATGCCTCTAAATCAGATTGTGGAGAAAATTAACGGCGGTTTTTGCAGACTGATGACAAGCATTGGACTTGTAATCGTTTTCGGTACAATAATCGGAACATAGTAATAATGGACAAACGGAGAGGCGTAAAACGCTTCTCTTTTTTATGCTTTCAATAAATTATAATTTCATTTTTATGTTGGTGTAAGAACTAAAATAGTGTATGATGCATAGTATAAGGTATGGTGTACGTCACATAGTATAGAGAAGAGGTGATTGGATGAGCAATTTACTGAATTCATTAACAACTGAGCTGCGCAGAGGCACTTTAACGCTAGCTGTTCTAAGTCAGCTCAAAACCCCTCAGTATGGGTACTCGCTTGTCCAGCGTTTAGAGAAGTCGGGAATTACCATTGATCAAAGTACTTTATATCCTTTGCTTCGCCGCCTGGAAAAACAAGAATTGGTGACCAGCAGCTGGGATACTTCTGAAAGTAGACCGCGCAAGTATTATTCTTTAAGTGATTATGGGGGAGAAATTTTCATTCAGTTAAAGCAAGAATGGGAAAAAACGTCACAAGAACTTTATATATTATTAAAAGGAGAGGAAGAAGATGGAGCTGATTGAACTTTATATTCAGGAAGTGACTCGCAGGCTGCCAGAAAAAAGTCGGGAGGATATTGCGCTTGAGCTTCAGTCAACAATCGAAGATATGCTTCCGGAGAATCATACGGAGCAAGATGTAAAAGCGGTTCTATTAAAATTAGGAGATCCTGTTACACTGGCTAGTGGTTATCGCGATCGCCCGATGCATCTGATTGGACCACGTTATTATGATGTATATATCAGTCTGTTGAAAATGATTTTGCCTATCGCTGCAGTTATATCACTAATCGGGTTAGTAGGGGATAATCCGTTTCGGGATATGGGGGATAATACGGTTATGGACGCGGTTCTCACCATAATCGGGAAAGCGATAGCAGGTATCATCAGTACAGGTATCCAAGTGTTTTTCTGGCTAACGCTTTCATTTGCCATTTTAGAACGCATGGATACTTCAAAAGACCAGTCTCCTTTAACGAAAGATTTGAAACCATGGACACCGGAAAACCTAAAAGATATTCCGAACATTTCAAAGAAAAAGGCCATTCATATGATCGAGGTCTTTGCAAGTTTGTTAGGTCTTTCTGTATTTGCGGCCCTTTATTTCAATGCAGCAAACCTCCTTGGCGTCTATGAAAAAAGAAATGGCAGCCTCATTTTTGTGACACCTTCTTTCAATCAAGAGGTATTGAATTCCTATTGGCTGCTGGTTTCTTGCGTCGTAATCTTTGGAGTGATCTTGGCCATATACAAATTATTCTTGAGACAGTGGACTCTGAAACTTGCTTTTTTCCATGCCATTTACCAGCTGCTATCCACTCTGACTTTCATCATCGTCATCAGTAATCCGAATTTATTGAATCCGGAATTCATTGCATACGAAATGACACTGTTTTCAATTGATGATTCAATTGATGAATGGAAAAACTCGATTTACTGGGGGCTTATATTCATCACAATCTTTTTTGCCGCCTACGATTCCTATCAAGGCTTTCGAAAAGCAAAAATCCGTTAAGGCACAGCATCCTTGCTGTGTTTTTTTGTATGAGGGTTTAATTGGTAAGTGGGGAAGGGAGGGAGATAATTCAAGGCTGTGAGCTGATATGAAGGCACTACTGGGTATTTCTCAAGTACTAGCGGGAAACAAAAAAACCTCATATGTTATATAGTTTATAGCTAACTATACGGCATATGAGGTATGGCATTTAACCCATTTTTTTATTGAACTGCATCGAACTGATTAACTTTCCACTTAGATCCGGACTTATAAAAGGTTACAGTTCTTTTTACTGATTCACCGTCGACTGTAGGTACAGTTAAATTGTAGGATCTTACGTTTAATTTTTGATAGACTAATTTAATTTTTGCTTTTTTCCACAACAACATGCTGTCGCCGTCTCCGATAGGACGGGCTAATTTCCCTTTATGGGTAATGTAGTTATATTTATTCAGGCCTTTTTCAACTGCATTATTGGTAAATGTCTCTGCTAAGTAGTTAGTCAATTTAGCTTTTGTATTGAATTCTTGGCAAAGGTATGAATACTCTGTCCCTTTATAATTGAATGTTTTTTGTGAACATGAACGATTAGTGTACCCATGTAATGCATTCCAAAAATGTTTGCTGGCATTATCGGCTATCTTTAATGCATTTACGTTTGATAAATTCTGTGATGTGGTTTGTGCGGTAACTTGAGCACTCAATGTGAAAAATAGAATGATAATGGATAATAGTATACCTGAAAATTTTTTCATACTTAATCTCCCCAATCCCTAATATCTTATGTAACGAAAGTTTAATTAATATTACAATTGTTACATTTATATTACAACATGATTATCATAAGTAAAAGAGAAATATTGTTAATTTTTAAATTTAATTTTAGTTTTCATTAAATATACATAAATTGTTCACTTTATTCTTTTTGAAAGGAGCGTTCATCCAGTTGTAAAATGAAATGGTGATATGGAAGGACAACGGCTGTTACATACTTCATATTCCACTAACTGGCCTATTTAAAACCCAGTAGTTAATTCTTTTGCAATATCTGGACAAGTTAATTCAATATATTTTCATTTATATCAATATATGTGCAAAGAACTGAAATTTCCTGGTTAGAACCCTAAAATAAAAAAATAAAGGTTTGACAACCTTTCTAATCTTACCGTATGATAAACAATATAATTGAATACATTCTCCTAAGGGGAGTAGCTTTTACAACAATATCGTCATTACGGAGTTCATAGCTCTCGGTGTTGTTGGCAGCATATTGTTGTTAGCCAGACCTTACCTATGGGTAAAGGTCTATTTTATTTTAGTAAACCTTTACCAAAATGTGTAAAGGTTTTTTTGTAGTGATGCATACTTAGGAAATGTATGAACTTTTGGGTTGATAATAGAAACAAATAAATATAAATGGAGTGTGTTCTTTGATACTTAGAAAATCTTTGTTACTTTTAGGGATAGGTTCGGCACAAATTGATTTAATCCTTTCGAAAAATACGTATAAATCTGGTGAATGTATAAATGGGTATTTCTTGATTAAAGGTGGTACACAAGAGCAAAGAATAAGGAGAATTGAATGTGATTTAATAATGGATACTCATTCGACAGGGATGGAAAATACCCTTAAGACGAGCACCATTTTATCTTCAAGTGTGATTAAGTCTGGGGAAAGTAATGAAATTCCTTTTAACTTTTGTCTGCCTACGTTGGAGGAGCCTTATAAGCGAGGGGTTTCCTATCGCCTTAAAACGAGACTCATACTTGATAAAGGGATAATAGGCAAAGATGACGACTGGCTTTTAATCGATTCTGAATAAAGTGGAAATGTAGGTGGAACATGGACTTCTTGAATATAACTGAGCGTGCTTTGGATATCCTGGAAGAATTCTTATTAATGAGGCTTTTTATATTGGCATTACTGTTAATGGCGGTTTATTATATTTTGAATAAAATGGTCGAATGGTTCTTTAAGAGGTCCGCCTTTTTTGATGAAGAAGTGGAAAAAACGATACAGGGGGTTACTCGTTCTACACTTAGGTACGGCATTGCTGCGATTTTCCTCATTTATCTGATTGGACAGTTCATAGACCTAAAAGGAATTTTAGCTGGAGCTGGGATTGTAGGGGTCGTTATCGGATTTGCGGCGCAGCAAATGCTTAAAGATATCTTATTGGGATTTGTAAGGCTGTC